>CAWBYL010000009.1:0-579060 GCA_963793025.1 uncultured Actinomycetes bacterium | reverse complement strand
CCCCTGCCCGGCGGGGCGACCCTCGAGCAGAGTGACGGAACGGCATGGATGGCGATGTACTGCCTGAACCTGCTGGAGATCGCCATTCGCCTGTCCGAGCACGACACGAGCTACCAGGACCTGGCTGTGAAGTTCATGGAGCACTTCACGCTCGTCGCCGAGGCCATGAACGCCGCCGGGATGTGGGACGAGGAGGACGGCTTCTTCTACGACTCGATCCGTCGTCCCGACGGCACGACGGACAAGGTCCGGGTGCGGTCCATGGTGGGACTCATCCCCCTCGTGGCCCTGGCCTCGGGAGACGGTTCCCACATGACCGGCCTCGAGGAGTTCCAGGGACGGATGGCGTGGTTCATGGAACACCGGCCGGTCCTGGCCGGCCACCTCGGGCGATTCACCACGGCCGCCGGCGGTGACGCCGTGATGGCGTCGGTCGTCAGCCCGGCCCAGATCCAACGGTTGCTCGCCTGCATGCTCGACCCCGAGGAGTTCCTGTCCCCGAACGGTCTGCGGTCGCTCTCGAAGTGGCACGCTCGGCACCCGTTCGTGATGAGTCTCGGAGGCGACGACGCCACCGTCGACTACGAGCCGGCCGAGAGCCGATCACGGCTCTTCGGCGGGAACTCCAACTGGCGGGGACCGGTCTGGTTCCCCCTCAACTTCCTCGTGATCGAGTCGCTGCTGCGCCTCCACCGCTTCGTCGGCTCCAGCTTCACCGTCGAACTGCCCACCGGCTCCGGTCGCGATGCCGATCTCGCCGAGGTGGCCGACGACCTGGCCGATCGCCTGATCGGCCTGTTCCTACGGGACGACGACGGCCGGCGTCCGGCGGCGACGACCGGAGGGCTGGCCCGCTTCGAGGATCGGCCCGAATGGAGCGACCTGCCGGTGTTCTACGAGTACTTCAACGGCGACACCGGCGGCGGGGTGGGTGCAGCCCATCAGACCGGCTGGACTGCGTTGGTGGCCGATCTGCTGATGGCTCGCCCCGTGCGCCGAGGTCGAGCGGCGCCGGATCCGGGTCAGACGTCGTCGGGGTCGTAGTCGCCGCGTTCGTAGGCCTTGCGTCGATTCATCTGCACGACGAAGGCGGCGATGACCACAACGGCCAGGATGGCGAAGATCAAGACGAGGAGCACCTGCTCAGTGTGCCCGGTGACGGCTGACGGATGCCGGATGGCCCGGCACCCGAGCCGGCCCGCTCAGTCGAGGGTCGTGATCTCGGGGATTCCGACGACGAACGTGCCCCCCCAGTCCCGGATGCGGGCGAGCTGGCCGCTGATCTCCTCGGCCAGGTTCCAGGGCAGGATCATCACGTAGTCGGGCCGGAGCTCGTCGATGTCCTCGGGGGCGACGATGGGTATGTCACGGCCCGGGATCAGTCGACCCTGCTTGGCCGTGCTGACATCGGCCACGACGGCCATCTGCTCGGGACCGATCCTCGCGTAGTTGAGGTAGGTGATGCCTTTGGCGGCGGCGCCGTAGCCCACCACGGTCTTGCCTTCGGCCGCGACCCGTGCGAAGAACTCGTCGGCGCTGGTTCGGCAGTGCTCGGCTCGGGCGGTGAAGTCGCGATACGCACTGCGGTCGACCAGACCGGCATCGATCTCCCGTCGCCGCATCTCCTCCACAGCGGGGGTGGTCGTCCACGAGGCATCGGTCAGACAGGCGTGAATCCTGAGGCTTCCGCCGTGGGTCGGTTGTTCGGAGAGATCGAAGACCCGGAGCCCGTGGCGGGCGAACACGTTTTCGACCGCCTCGAGGGACAGGTACGAGAAGTGCTCGTGGTAGATGGTGTCGAACTGGACCTGTTCGAGCAGGTTGAGCACGTGGGGGAACTCGATGGACGTGATCCCCTCGGGCTTGAGCACGAGGCGGATGCCCTCGACGAAGTCGTTGAGGTCGGGCACGTGGGCCAGCACGTTGTTGCCGACCACGAGATCGGCTCGCACCCCATCGGCGACGATCTCGTTCGCCGTCTCGACCCCGAAGAACTTCGAGATGGTGGGGATGCCGATCTCCCGGGCCGCCTCGGCCACGTTCTGGGCGGGTTCGACGCCGAGCACCGGGATGCCCTTGGCGACGAAGTGCTGCAGGAGGTACCCGTCGTTGGACGCGATCTCCACGACCTGGGAGCTCGGACCGAGACCGAGGCGGTCGATCATGGCGTCGGCCAGGTGTCGGGCGTGTTCGACCCAGGACTCGGACCAGGACGAGAAGTACGTGTAGTCCTCGAAGAGGTCGACCGGGTCGGCGTCGTACTCGACCTGGGCCAGTCCGCACTCGGTGCAGACCACGACGGCAAGGGGGAAGAGCGGAGTCAGGGCTCCGCCCTGGTCCGGTCCCGGAAGGTTGTTGGCGAGCGGACTGAGCCCGAGATCGATCACCATCTGCTCGAGGTCGCTACCGCACGAACGACACTGCTCCACGCACGCCTCCCGCTAAGGGGTGCCACCGCATCCCGACTCCGGCCGACTCGTCTGTCGGCGACGGCCCAGTGTCCACGCGCGGAGAGTGCTCGTCAAGGGGCGGGGAGCGTTATAGGGCCGTATGGCCTAGTGAGCCTTGACGGACTCGGTGCGGCCGGCGGCGCTACCCTCCCCTCAGGTACTCACTTTGGGCGTTCGTCGACCCAGGAACCGCAGCTCGAGGAAGCGGTACGAGACGGCACTGTAGGCCAGGGAGATGGGCGTCATGATGGCGAAGGCGACGTGCCGGCCCACGGTGAGCAGCCCGAACAGCGGGTAGTGGATCAGGTAGAGCGTGTAGGAGCGCCGACCTACCCAAACAAAGGGTTCCCAGGCCAGGGTCCGGGCGAGCCAACCGCGAGGCAGCGTCATCAGCAACCAGATGATCGCCGCCGAACACAAGGCCACCACGATGCCCCCACCCCGCAGGTAGAACGGCGAGTAGACGCGGAACAGCGGGAGCCAGGCGACCAGGATCACGATGGACACCGCCGCCGCGATGTTGCGGACTCGCTCAGAGAGCGCGTCGGCATGGCGGTCGAGCACGATGGCGAGAGAGCACCCGATGAGCAGTTGGTACGCGCGGGTGTCGGGGGCGAAGTACACGCGATCACCCGACCAGTGGAAGATGTTGGTCGCCGCCAGGTAGTAAGCGCAGGCCCCCACCGTCGCCGCATGGATCCACGCCGTGCCCGTGCGCCGCAACAACAGCACCAGCGCGGCGGGGAAAAAGACGTAGAACCATTCCTCGACGGACAGGGACCACGAGTGTTCCATCCATCCGAGGCTCCACCAGTTGAACGCCTCCACCCACGAGCTGATGTAGGCCAAGGCGGTGGCGACGCCGACGATGGTCGCCCCTCGGAGTGGAGCGGAGGCGTCGGCGGTGTAGAGCAAGACCACGACGATCGATACTGCGACGAGTGAAGGTAGGAGCCGCCGCGCCCGACGTATCCAGAAGTTCGAGAGGTCGATGCGACCTGTTGCCCCCCTTTCGCCGAGGAGGAGGGTTGTGATCAGAAAGCCCGAGAGGACGAAGAACACGTCGACGCCGATGTTCCCGCCCCTGGCGAATCCCCACAGTCCGTGGTGGAACAGCACCGCAACCACGGCGGCGCACCGCAGCCCGTCCAGCGCCGGTTGATACGGCAGACGTCGCCCACGCTCATCGACCATGATGAGGACATTCGCACACGCTGCGTGGTTACGGCATAGGTCGAGCGGCCCATCGCTGAGGCCGAGAACCGGCAGCGCTCGGGTTTCTGCGGCCAACGTCTATGGTGACGCCCGTTCAGTCGCGAGGCAGGCGAGGTGCAGGAATGCGGGTACTCATCGCGCACCGGTGGTATGGCACCAGCGTTCCGTCGGGCGAGGACCGGGCGGTTGAAGAGGACATCCGCGAGCTGACTGCTGCCGGCATTGAGGTTCTCTGCGCACTGCCCGAACAAGCTGGTCCCTCCCTCGGCGGGCTCCCGCCGTCCAGCCCCTACGCCCGGATCTCGTTGCGGGCGATAGCTGAGAACGGAGGACGGCTCCTGGATCGTTTCAGGCCCGACCTCGTCCATCTCCACAATCCGTATCCGATGTACATGGGCCTCGTACACGCTCTTCGCAAGCGCCACGGCGTGCCGTTGGTGCATACGATTCACAATCTGCGCCACGTTTGCCCCGCAGGAACGGCGTTCCGTGACGGAGTCCCATGTGAGGACTGCGCTACCCAACCCTTACCTGTCTCGTGTGCACGTCACCGCTGCGTCAGTGACAGCCTGGTCAAGAGTGCAGCCATGGGGGTCATGGTTCGGGTGAGCGGTCGCCGGGTCGACGCTGCTGACGTCCGAATAGCTGTCAGTGACTTCATGCGGTCCCGGCTGACCGAGTACTCCCGGCCCGACGACGGTCGGGTGGTAGTGCTCCACAATGCAGTCGGCGACCCTCAGGCCATCGCCGCCCGTCCCACTTCGCTTCCATCCACTCCGTTCGTTTTCTTCGCAGGGCGCCTGGTCGAGACGAAGGGCATCGATCGGCTCGTCGAGGCCGCGCATCGGCTTCCGGCCGATATCCCCCTCGAGGTGGTTGTGGCCGGCGATGGTCCGCTGCGCTCCGTGGTGGAGCAGGCGGCCGCGGCGTCGAGGTCGCGAATTCGGTTCGTCGGTCTTCTCTCGTCAGCTGAGGCGTACGGCTACATGCATGAGGCTGTCGCTGTGGCCGTGCCCTCGGTCTCGGACGAATCCTTCGGACTCACCGTCGCCGAGTCACTCGGCTGTGCCACACCGGTGCTCGCTACCCGACGCGGGGCACTACCAGAGGTTGTGGGTGAGTGCGGCGTGCTCGTCGATGGCTCGGTGGAGGATCTGACCCGCGGTCTCGCCGCTGTCGCGATTCCGCCGTCCGACGACGTTCGCCGCCAGTCCCGGAGTCGTTGGGAGACGCACTTCTCCCCGGCTGGTCGAGGCCCCCGGCTGGTCGAGATCTATCGATCTGCGCTCGACGGCCTTGGGTGACCCGCTCATCGGCACCGTTGCCACCCTCCGTGGTCGCCAACTACGCTCGAAGGTCGGTTCGGAGACGGGCTTCGAGGAGCGACGGCTGGCGGACGAGACCAAGAGGGCGGGCGGAGAGGAGGGCGGGTGCGTACCGCACTGGCCGACCACGCCATCGCTCACGGTGATGTGAAGCTGAGACTTGTCGAGGATGCGGGAGCGAGACGATGAAGGTTGTGATTCTGGCCGGCGGCTACGGCACGAGGCTCTCGGAGGAGACCGACGTGCGGCCCAAACCGATGGTCGAGATCGGCGAGCGTCCGATCCTCTGGCACATCATGAAGCTCTACTCGGCCCACGGGCTCAATGAGTTCATCATCTGCTGTGGCTACAAGGGCGACTACATCAAGACCTGGTTCGCCAACTACCGGCTTCGCCAGTCCGACGTCACCTTCGACCTGAAGAACGACACCGTCGAGGTGCACCGGCACGCGTCCGAGCCCTGGCGGGTGACGCTGGTCGAGACGGGCGAGGGCACGATGACCGGTGGCCGGGTCAAGCGGGTGGCCGATTACATCGACGAACCCTTCTGCCTCACCTACGGCGACGGGATCGGCGACATCGACATCACCGCGCTGTTGGCCTTCCACCGAGAGCAGGGCACCCTCGCCACGCTCACCGCGATGCAGCCCCCCGGCCGCTTCGGTGCCTTTCCGCTCTCCGACCACGACACCAAGGTGCCCCACTTCCGCGAGAAGCCCCAGGGTGACGGCGCGTGGGTGAACGGCGGCTTCTTCGTCTGCCAGCCCGAGGTCCTCGACTACATCGAGGGCGACGACACGGTGTTCGAGGCCCAGCCGATGGAGCGCCTCGCATCCGATGGCCAGCTGTCCGCGTACCGGCACACCGGGTTCTGGCAGCCGATGGACACGCTGCCGCGACAAGGCCCTGCTGAACGAGCTCTGGGCGCAGAACCCGCCCTGGAAGGTCTGGAACGACTGATGGGACTCCGCCTCCTCGTCACCGGTGTCGACGGCTACATCGGCTCGGTGCTCACGCCCAAGTTGCTCGAAGACGGCCATGAGGTGATCGGCGTCGATGCCGGTTTCTACCGTGAAGGTTGGCTCTACACCGCCGGGGGGGCCCAGTGGCCCCGCACCCACGTGATCGACATCCGCCACATCGGCCCCGAGCTGCTCGAGGGCGTCGATGCCGTGGTCCACCTCGCCGAGCTCTCGAACGACCCGCTGGGCCAACTCCACCCGACGCTCACCCACGACATCAACCACGGCGGCAGCGTCCGGTTGGCCGAGATGGCCAAGGCCGCGGGCATCGAGCGTTTCGTGTACACCTCGTCGTGCAGCGTGTACGGCGCGGGTGGGGACCACATGCGTACGGAGGAGTCCGAGACCGATCCGCAAACCGCCTACGCCGAGTGCAAGGTGCTCGTCGAGCGGGACGTCTCGGCCCTGGCCGATGACGACTTCTCGCCCACCTTCCTCCGCAACGCGACGGCGTATGGTCCGTCCCCGCGGATGCGGTTCGACATCGTGCTCAACAACCTCTCGGGGTTCGCGTGGACCACGGGCGTCATCAACATGACGTCCGACGGCAGTCCCTGGCGACCCATCGTCCACGTCGGCGACATCTGTGACGCCATACGGGCCGCGATCACCGCACCGCGTGAGTCGGTGCACGACGAGGTCTTCAACGTCGGTCGCAACGACGCCAACCACCGGGTGCGGGAGATCGCCGAGATCGTCGCCGACGCCTTCCCCGGTTGCCAGCTCAGCATCGGGTCGAGTGATGGCGACTCGCGGAGCTACCGCGTGAGCTTCGACAAGGTCACCGACCAGCTTCCCGGATTCGTGGCCACCCGAGACGCCGCCCTGGGGGCGCGACAGCTGAGGGCCGTCTTCGAACGCATCGCCATGGACGAGGACCTGTTCCAGTGGCGCGGGTTCACCCGGCTCAAGGCCCTGCAGCACCTCTTCGCGACCGACCAGGTCGACGGCGACCTGTTCTGGCGCCCGGTCGGGCACGGTCTGGATCCGGACGGGGAGACGGGCAGAGCTGCGAGCGTCGCCTCTCGGCCCGGATGATCTTCCACCCCACGCCCATCGACGGGCTCGTCCTGATCGAAGCCGAGACACGGGGTGACGAGCGCGGGAGCCTCGCCCGGGTGTACTGCACGGACGAGTTCGCCGCCGCCGGCATCGATCACCCCATAGTGCAGGCCAACGTCACCCACACGGCGGCGGCGGGCACCGTGCGGGGGATGCACTACCAACAGCCGCCGTCGTCGGAGGGCAAGTACGTGCGCTGCACCCGGGGAGCGCTCTGGGATGTCGGTGTCGACCTGCGGCAGGGGTCGCCGACCTTCGGTCAGCACTGGGGGGTGGAGCTCGACGAGGAGAACGGCCTGGGGTTGTTGCTCCCCAGAGGAGTGGCCCACGGCATGCAGACCCTGGTGGACGGAACCGAGGCCTCGTATCTCGTGTCGGCGGCCTACGACCCCGCCGCCGAGCGGGGACTCCGCCACGACGATCCCGCTCTCGGCATCGTCTGGCCGATGGCGGTGACGGTGGTGTCTGACAAGGATCGGTCATGGCCCGACTTCGGCCCATCCGCGGCCGTCCGCCTCGATGTCCGCCCCGCCCCTGAGGAGACCCCCACGTGATCATCATCGACAAGGCTCTCCAGCGCCGTGCCGAGTCCGACGACCCCATTCGCGTCGGTATGGTCGGTGCCGGTTTCATGGCCCGCCCCACGGCGGTGCGGCTGTGCGGGGAGGTCCCTGGCATCGAGCTGGTGTGCATCGTGAACCGCCATGCCGAGAAGGCGGCCGATGCCCTGCGTCTCGCCGGAGTGGACGATCCCGTACGGGTCGACAGCGTCGAAGCGCTCGAGGCGGCGATCGCCGCGCGTCGCCCTGCGTACACCGACGATCCCGAGGTGCTGTGCCGGGCCGACGGTGTCGATCTGATCATCGAGGTCACCGGGGCCATCGACTACGGTGCCGCCGTCGTGCTCGACGCCATCGACCACGGCAAGCACGTGCTGTTGATGAACGCCGAGCTCGACGGCACCATCGGACCTCTGCTGAAGACCAAGGCCGATGCCGCCGGTGTGCTTTTCGGGAACTGCGACGGCGATCAGCCCGGCGTGATCATGAACCTGTACCGGTTCGTACAGGGCCTCGGGTGCCAGACCAAGCTCCTCGGGAACATCAAAGGCCTGCAGGACCCCTACCGCACGCCGATCACCCAGAAGGGCTTCGCCGAGAAGTGGGGTCAGAAGCCCCACATGGTGACGTCGTTCGCCGACGGCACGAAGGTCAACTTCGAGATGGCGATCATCGCCAACAACACCGGGTTCAAGGCGGCCAAGCGAGGCCTCCTGCAGCCGGAGGTGCCACTGAACACCCCGGTGGAGGAGATGGCCGACTACTTCCCGGTCGACATGTTGCTCGCCGGCGACGGCTACGTCGACTACTGCGTGGGAGCGTCGCCCAATCCGGGTGTCTTCGCTCTGGCCACCAACGACAACCCGGTGCACCAGCACTACCTGAACCTCTACAAGCTGGGGGAGGGCCCCCTCTACTGCTTCTACACCCCCTACCACCTCTGCCACTTCGAGATCCACGAGAGCATCGTCCGGATGGTCGACTTCGACGACGTTCCGGTGGTGCCGATCGGCGGGCCCGTCGTGGAGGTCATCACCATCGCCAAGACTGACATCGCCGCGGGTGAGACCATCGATGGTTTCGGCGGGTTCTTGAGCTTCGGGGAGTGCGAGAACCACGACGTGGCCCGGGCCGAGGGGCTGTTACCGGTGGCCATGGCAGAGGGGGCGCGGCTCAAGCGCGACGTGGCCAAGGACACCGCTCTCACCTTCGATGACGTGGTCCTCGCCGATCGGCCGATCAACGCGTTGTTCGACGAGCAGGGACGCCTGTTCGATGGCTTGTGACGAACGGCCCTGCGAACTACTAGGTCATTCGATTCAGTTTCCCTGGCAGAGGTACATTTTGGTCGCCCAACCGGTAGTTTGCCCATCCACGTGGCCGGATAGGTGCGGAGTCAGGACACGGATGACGGACTGTGAGAGGTGACGATGAAGATCGCCCTGGCGGGCACAAGCACGTATGACTTCCGTGACCCGTTGTCGTGGTCCGGTGTCCCAGACGCGATCCGTGGGGCGCTGGATCGACGCGACGATGTCCAAACGATCCTCATGGGTCCCATGCGTCGTCCCGTCCGCATCCCGGAGGCCGCCCGCAAGGCTCTCTACCTTGCGCAGGGTTACAAGTACTTTTGGGAGCCGGAGCCTCGGATCATCCGGCACTACACCCGGCAGTTCTCTCGACTCCTGGAGGCCTACCAGCCCGACGTGGTCATCGCCATGTGCTCCCAGACTGCGGTTGCTCTGCCGGATTCCGTACGGCCGGTCATGTACACCGACGCCACCTGGCGGGCCAGCGTCGACTACTACGAGACCTGGACTGGTCTGGCCCCCCGTACCCAACGCCTCGGCGAGCGCAACGAGCGGATGTCCCTCGCTCGTGCCGCCGAGGTGGTGGTGAGCACCGACTGGGCCGCCCGCAGCGTCATCGACGACTACGGCTACCCCGCCGAACGGGTCACCGTACAGCCGATGGGGGCGGGCCACGTCAGCCCGTGGACCATGGAGCAGCTGGCGGGTCGGGCGGAGGAGCGGCTCCGCCGTCCGCTCGAGCTCCTGTGGATGGGGAAGGAGTGGACACGCAAGGGCGGCGCCATCAGTCTGGAGGTCGCCCGATCGCTGTACGTACGCGGGGTCGACGTGCACCTCCACGTTGTCGGTCGCTACCCCGACGCAGTAGCCGATGAGCCCTTCGTCACCGCTCACGGCTTCCTCGATCGTCGGACCCACGGCGATCGGATCGACGACCTTTTCGCTGACTCCTTCGCCCTCCTCCTCCCGAGTCGGGCCGAGGCGGCCTCCATCGTGCTTGCCGACGCGGCGAGCTACGCCCTGCCGTCGTTTGCGTCTCGCACCGGAGGCATTCCGACCATGGTTGAGGACGGGGTCAACGGGCTGATCATGGACTATGACGCCAGCCCCGCATCCATCGCCGATCAGATCATGGACCTGCGGCAGCAGCCCGACCGGTACCTGACCCTTTGCCGGACGAGTCGCGAGCGTTTCGAGCATGAGCTCAACTGGGATGCGACGGCGGCAGTGCTCGTCGAGGCCTGCTCACGTGTCCTTTCCCGTCGCGAGGCGACGAGCGGAGGCGTGCGATGACCATGATCGGTCACCGACGGCCGCTGGCTCTGATCTCCGGCGGCGGGCCGTACTTCGCTGCCCCCATCCCGGTGGGACGGCCGAACCAGCCCGATCGAGCGGAGCTGCACCGCCTCCTCGACGAGATCCTCGACCGCGGGTGGCTGACGAACAACGGTCCGCTGGTGCAGGAGTTCGAGGCGACGGTCCGGGAGCTCACAGGCGCCCGTCATGCATTGGCCACCTCGAGCGGCACGCTCGGACTGGAGCTGGCCGTTCGGGCCCTCGATCTGAAAGGCGAAGTTCTCGTCCCGTCCTTCACCTTCGTGGCCAGCGCCCACTGCCTGCGTTGGCAGGGAGTACAGCCCCGGTTCGTCGACATCGACCCGGCGACCCACCTCATCGACCCGACGCTGCTCGAGCGTCAGATCACACCGAGGACGACGGGGATCCTCGCGGTGCACACGTGGGGCAACCCGTGTGACATCGAGGCGCTCAGCCGGGTGGCGGACGCCCACGGGCTGACCTTGTTGCTGGACGCCGCCCACGCCTTCGCCAACAGCTACCCGTGCGGTCCGGTGGGCAGCGGTGGGGCGGCTGAGGTGTTCTCGTTCCATGCCACCAAGTTCGTGCAGGCCTTCGAAGGGGGCGTGGTCACGACGTCCTCGGACGAGGTGGCGGAGATGATCGCTGCGATGCGGAACTTCGGGTTCACCGGAACCGACCAGGTCGATCACGTCGGCACCAACGGCAAGATGTCGGAGATGTCGGCCGCCATGGGCTTGGCGTCGCTCCGTACCCTGGACCGCGTGGCCGCTCGGAACAAGGAGAACTTCGAGGCCTACATCCGGGGACTTGCCGGCATTCCTGGTCTCACGCTGTTGCCTCACGCTGACGGCAACCGGAACCACCAGTACGTGGTGGCCGAGTTCTCCACCGAGGACGGAAACCTGACTCGGGACCTTCTGGTGGAGGCCCTGTGTGCCGAGAACGTCCTGGCTCGTCGATATTTTCACCCCGGCGTGCACAACATGCAGCCGTACTGCGTCGAGCAGCCCGGCGCCGACCGATTCCTGGCCGGTACCGCAGCGGTGTCCTCCCGGGTACTCGTGCTGCCCACCGGCACCGAGGTCACGCCGGAGACGGTGGCTCGCATCTGCGAACTGCTGGCTCAGATCGTGGCGACAGGGGACGAGCTGGTCATGTGGAATCACCATCGCTCGGTCGCCTGATACAGGCGACCAGCTCGGCGAACTCAGGAGAACCCGAGCTGCTCCCATGCCTGGCGATCAATCCTCTTCCCATCCCAGGCGAACGCCAGGTCGTCATCGCTGACCTCGTAGGAATTGTCACGGAACTCGATGGACCGGTCGAACAGGTCGTCGCCGTCATCGGAGGCGGCGCCGATCAGGCCCGAACCGGCCACGATTCGGTTGCCTTCAACCGTGATGTCGTCGACTTGGCGGTCACCGAGGGGGCCGTCGCCCCGGTCCTGTTGGATCAGGACCACGCCGTTGAGGTTTCCACTGACGTCGTTCCCGGTGATCTCGATCCCGCCGGAGGCGGCCACCTGGATGCCTGCACCCCAGAGCCAGCCCCGGGTCTCCTCGCCCCACCCATTGCCCGTCACGGTGTTGCCGGTGATCCTCGCGTCCTCGCTGATCTCGTAGAAGATGCCGGCGCCGGAGTTGTCAGCGGCTCGATTGCCCGAGATCACGGTGTCCTGGGCGCTCTCGTCGAACCAGATGCCGGCCCCGTCGTTGCCGTGCGCGTCGCTGTCGAGGAACTTCATACCGGTGGTCAGCGTGAACTTGGCGCCACCAGCTTCCCATTCGTCGTTGAACCCGATCTGGTTGTTGTCGGCCAGCTCGACTCGTTCGACCAAGGCGTCATGGGCGCCGGAACCGCCCATGCCCATCTGGCCGTTCCCCCGGGACAGCGAGTCCCGGACGATCGTGCGGTCGCCGGAGAAGAAGATGCCGAGGGCGTGGTTGTCGACGGCCGTCACTCCCTCGATGACCCAGTCCGGTCCGGCCGCGTGGATGGCTCCGGACTGAGCAGGCGTGGCGTGGTGGGTGACCGTCAGATCACGGATCGTGACGCCTGTGGCCTCGCCCTTGAAGGCGAATGCCGTGGTGCTCGTCTCCAGGAGACGACCGGCCGGGTCGAGTCCGATGTGGATCGTGTCCGCCTCGTAGTCGAACCACCACGAGCTCCCGGTCACCTCGGCCAGCGACGCGACGTGGGTGAGCCGCTGACCGTCGACGAAGAGCTCTTCGGCGCGATCGCACCTCGGCGAGGCGGAACGGCAGTCACCATGGGCCACCGCCTCCTGGGTCTGCCCGCCGACAGACCATCCGTCACCGTCGGCGGTCCACCCCTCGAGGATGCGGGCGCCGTTCATCACGGTACCGGGGCCGGCACCCTCGAAAACGTCCCCGTCCCGGGGTGTCACCTGCTGCTCTCGGAAGGTGCCGGCGGTCAGGCTGAACGTGGTTCCCGCAGGATGGCTGTCGACGATCGGCTGGATTGGGGCGCCGGCCGGGATCGCCACGACATCGGACCGTTCAGCGGGGACGGCCGAGGGCCCGTCTGGTGGGGGCCCGCTGGTGTCATTGGTCGGTCGACCTGCGATGATGAACGCTGCGAAGATGGCGGCGGCGCCGAGAAGGATGATCCCCACGAGCCACCTGCGAGCGTTGATCCGGCCCGACCTCGGGCGAGGGTTCGAAGGTTGGTCGGCGCTGGCCGTTGCGGTGACCGAGCCGTTCCGATCGGTTTCCATGTCCTGCCTACCCCCGGAGCGCTCGTGACGACGGAACTGAGATTGCCGCCGACAGACGCTCACGTGACGCTGCCGGTGCATTGCCATCGCTGCGACGGCGCCTCCGGGACCCCGGACGGCTGCGGAGCACGGTCCCGGGCATGGCGACCAACGTACCCAGGCCCCGTCCGGATCTCTCGTCGGGCGGTTGCATCTCTCACGGCCGTCACTGGTCCGACGTCGACGACGTTCCGCGTGCTCCCCGCCCGGGGGCAGGTCGAAGGCGAGGCGGTGTCGTGCCTCGCCGTTGGTTGCTGACGTGGAGGTGAGCACCCCGCGGACGTCTCGGTTGAACCGATCGCGCCTGGGCTTCGCCAGTTGGGGCATCGCCGACCAGGCGATGTCCAGCCTCAGCAACTTCGGCGTGGGGCTGGTCGCCGCCCGGTCGAGCTCGGCGGAGGACTACGGCGCCTTCTCCGTGGCCTTCGCCACCGCCGTCATCGGCATCGGGGTCGTGAGGGCGCTTGTCGCTGACGTCTACAGCGTCCGCTACGCCGGGGGCAGCTCGACCGGCCCCATCCCGGGCGGCGGGTTCGACCCCGAGGCGGGTCCCGGCGCGGAGCCGGCCGCCGAGTGGGCCGCGGCCGAGGCGGAGTTGCTCGCCGAGGGCGTGTCCGTCGACGATCCCAACCTCACTGTCGACCTCGGGTACACCGAGGAGCCCGCCGGCCGCTACCCGCATGCCGGTGGGGCCTGGGGTGCGGCATTGTTGATGTCGATCGCCGCCTCGGTGATCTGTCTCGTCGCCGCCGCCTTGGCGAGCGGCGCGCTGCGCTCGTCGCTGTTCGTGCTGGCCGTCGGCATGCCGTTCCTGGTCCTGCAGGATGTGGCTCGCTTCATCTGCATCGCCCGGCGGGACGCCTTCGGCGCCACGCTCTCCGACGGCACCTGGGTCGTCACGTTCTTCGGGGCCATCGCCGCCCTCACCGTCGTTGACGGGCACTCACCGGGAGCCACCGCCGCCCTGGGAGCGTGGGTCTTCGGTGCGGCCTGCGGCGTAGCCGTCGCCATGTTGCGGATGCACGTCCTCCCGAGGGTGCTCGAGGGGTACACCTTTGCTCGCCGGGTGTGGACCCACAGCGCCCGCTACATCATCGACTGGGTCGCTCTCGGCGCGACCGCCCAGATGGGGTCCTACCTGCTCGGGTTCACCGCTGGGCTCGCCGTGCTGGGCGAGTTGCGTACCGGACTCCTGCTCATCGGTCCGGTGAACATCGTGATCATGGGCGCGACGATGGTGCTGGTGCCTGAGCTGACCCGGTACCGCCGGCGGACCGGTGACCGATTGATCCGCATCGCGATCGTCATCTCGGTGGCCCTGGAGCTCGTGTCGCTCCTGTGGTTGGGGGCGGTGGCCCTCCTACCCGACAGCGTGCTCGAGGCGTTGCTGGGCGACGCCGCCAGCGGCGCTCGGAGCCTTCTGCCCCAACTGGTGCTGTTGGTGACCGCGGCCATGCTCGCTCAGGGGCCGGTGGTGGCCCTCCGGGCCACCGGTGACGTCAAGCGCGGGACTCGCGCCAGCATCCCGGTGGCGCCGTTCAACCTATTCGGCGCATCGATCGGGGCGGCGGTGCTCGGGGGTGCCTCGGGTGCCCTGATCGGCGCCCTGACGGCGAGCGTGGTGTCCGGGACCCTTGCCTCCTACCAGCTTGTCGTCGCCACGCGATCCTCACCGATCCACTTCGATGAGGAGGAGCGCACGGCAGGTGCGAAGTGAACGTCAAGTCGCGCCCGCTGGGAGCCGAAGAACGAAGGGCCGACATCGAAGACTGTGACCGGTGTCGCGGCTTCGACCAAAGACTGTTCCACTACGCTTGGCGCCCGACGGGCCCCACGAGCGTCGGGAACCGAACCATGCTCACGGAGGAAAGAAATCTCATGGCCAAGGTGCTCGTTGCGGGTGGTGGCGGTTTCATTGGTGGCCATCTGGTGGCTGAGCTGGTGCGTGATGGGCACGATGTTCGTGTGGTGGATGTGAAGCCGCAGGCGGAGTGGTATCGGGTGCATCCTGATGCGGAGAACGTTCAGGGTGATCTGACGGTGAAGGAGTCGTGTTTCGAGGCGGCTCGTGGGGTTGATCAGATTTTCAATCTGGCGGCGGACATGGGTGGGATGGGGTTCATCGAGAACAATCGTGCGTTGTGCATGTTGTCGGTGTTGACGACGACGCATCTGTTGATGGCGGCGCGTGAGTTGGGGGTGGAGCGGTTCTTCTTTTCGTCGTCGGCGTGTGTGTATGCGGCGGATAAGCAGACGTCGGCGGATGTGGTGGCGTTGCGGGAGTCGGATGCGTATCCGGCGATGCCTGAGGATGGGTATGGGTGGGAGAAGTTGTTCTCGGAGCGGATGTGTCGTCATTTCCGGGAGGATTTCGGTTTGACGACGCGGGTGGCTCGGTATCACAACGTGTATGGGCCGTTCGGGACGTTCGAGGGTGGGCGGGAGAAGGCGCCGGCGGCGATTTGTCGGAAGTTGGCGGAGGCGAAGTTGTCGGGGCGTCATGAGATCGAGATCTGGGGGGATGGTGAGCAGACTCGGTCGTTCATGTTCATCGATGATTGTGTGTTCGGGACTCGGGCGATCATGGATTCGGAGATCGTTGAGCCGATGAATTTGGGGTCGGATGAGTTGGTGACGATCAATGAGTTGGTGGACATCGTGGAGCGGATCGCGGGGATCGAGGTGCGGCGGAACTATGACTTGTCGGCGCCTCAGGGGGTTCGTGGGCGTAACAGTGACAACACGATGATTCGGGCGGAGTTGGGGTGGGAGCCGGGGATCCGTCTGGAGACGGGTCTGGCCGAGACCTACAAGTGGATCTACGACCAGATCGCCGGCCGGTTCGCCTCCTCCCGTGCGAGCGTCGGATGAACCCCGAAGAGGAGTACATCCCTTCGCTCCTGGCCGGCATGACGCGCTATCGCCGCCAGGTGGCCGTCGCCGTACTGGCTTGTGCGCTGCTCGGGGTGGTCTACGCCTGGACGTCATGGTCTCCGCAGGCCGACATGACGGTGGTCGTCAAGGTCTCGAGCGGACTCAACAGCTCCAACAATGTCGACGCCGACCGAGCGACCTCCGAGGTGGCCGCCCAGTTCTCGTCACCCGACGTGATCGCTGCGGCCGAGGACGCCTCGGGGGTGACGATCGACGCCGTCAGCGCCACTGCGGCCCAGGGGGACAGCAAGGTCGTCGTGTCCGTGACCTCGGGATCCGCCGAGGATGCGAACACTGCGGCTGAGGCGCTGCTCCCTGCCTACGAACAGGTCCGCCTGGCCGCCACCGCGTCCCAGCTCCAGCAACAGCAATCCAGCCTGGAGGCCTCCCTCACAACGGTGCAGGACCAGCTGCAGGACGCCACCCTCGGGGCAGCCGAGCGGGACATCCTGATCACCCGTGAGGGGCAGCTCCAAAGCGACCTCGACCAGCTGCGCGTGGCCGCAGCTACTCCAAACGCCGAGGTGGCCATCGCCTCTGGCCCCGACAAAGGGCCTGGCCGCTTGTCGCTGATGCTCCGATACGTGCCCGCCGGAATCGTGGTCGGTCTGTTGATCTCGATGGCGGTCGTGGCCGCAGTCGCCCGCCGTCGGCCCTGGCTCGCCGAGCCGTCCACCGCGGCGCGCATGCTGCGGGCTCCGCTGCTCGGGGTGGGCCCGGGTCCGGACGCGACCTCTGACAAGGGCTCGGCGGAGGTGGCGCCGGTCGCCGCCATGTCGATCCTGAGGGCTGTCGGGGACACACCCGTCGGCATAGCTCTGCTCATCCCGACAGGAGGCCCTCAGGTCGGCGACGGCGTCGCCGTCCTCGCCCGTGACATGCGGGCCGTGCTCGAGCGGGCCGGCGCCAAGGTGGCGGTGCTCGGGGTCGCCGCCTATGGGGTGGCCTTCGCCTTGGCGGCCGACGGTACCGAGGAAGAGATCGACGGGCTCTGGTCGGAGTTCTCGGGGCGGGCCGAGTTCGAGACGAAGCTGCAGGAGTTCGGGATCGATGCTGATCTCGTGGTCTTGGTGCCGGTCGTGGACATCGAGCACGAGGTGCTCCTCGATCTCGTCCTGCTCGCCGACGTGACCCTCGTCGCCGCTGGAACCGGTGGGTCGATCGAACCGTTGATCGGACTGCGTCGCGACTTCGATGCCCTCGGGCGCGATCCCCAGGGCGTCCTCGTCGACCTGTCAGCTCGCTGACCCGGCGGCCGAACCGATGCTTGCCGCAGATCCCGCCCGGCGGCGCCGGACTGTCCCCCCGAACGATTCGAGTGCATCTGTCTCTGCGTCACGTGAACCCTCTGAGGCGGCGAGTGACGGGGCGAGGACCACTCTCGCGGGGACCCTCGTCCTACTGCTCCTCGCCGGCCTGGCGATGTTCGACAGGCCGTTGGCGCTGCTGTCCATCCCGGGAGTTCCGATCTACCCCGCAGAGGTCGTCCTGATCATCGGGGTCGGCTACCTCCTGACCAGACCCGAGCCCTTCCGAGGTGTGCCCACCGGCCGTTGGTTCGCGCCTGCCCTGCTCTTCATGTTCCTGGGCTGGGGTCTGATCAAGCTCCTGACCTCTTTGCACTACGCAGTGCTGGACGTCTTTCGCGACTCCGCCCTCGTGTATTACGCCCTTTTTGCCCTCGTCGTCATCGGCTTGTCCCAACACGACAGCCGATTTGCGCCCTCGGAGCTGGTCCGCCTCTACGGCCGGTTCGTTCCGTACTTCATGATCGTGGCACCCATCCGCCTGATCGGCTTGACGATCTACGGCGAGGACGGGCCGCTCATCCCCGGAACCACCACATCGCTGACCTCGCACCGCTCGGGCAACCTCGGCTGTGCTGTGGGTCTGGCGGTCGTGTACCTCGCCACCTCAGGCCGCAAGGACAGAGCGACCATCGCCGGGGTCGTGGCCGGGTTCATCATGTTGTTGGTGATCGGGACCCAGAACCGGGGCGGCATGATCGCCGGCGGCGTGGCCATCGGCGTAGCGGTACTCCTCTGGACGCGATACGTGAAGCTGCGACTTCACTGGGTAGCACTGGTGCTGGTGTCGCTGGCCGTTCTGGCGTGGAGCCTCGATGTCCGCATCCAGACCGGTAATCGCGAGATCTCCGTCAGCCAGTTCAGCAGCAACGTCGAATCCGTCTTCGGTGGCGGTGGTCCTCAGGACAGCCAGCTCAACGGCACAGTCAGCTTCCGTACCAACCTCTGGAATCTCGTGCTCGACCGCACCGTGCTGACCGGGCAGCTGGAGAACGGATGGGGCTTCGGACCCAATCTCGGTTCCGACTTCATTCCCACCCATATCGACAAGAAGCTGCGCAACCCGCACAACAGCCACCTCACGGTCCTTGCTCGGCTGGGAATCGTCGGATTGGCCATCTGGTTGTTGATGTGGATCAGTTGGCTGTACGTCGTCATGCGGCGGGCACTTCTCGCTCGCGTGCGCCGTAGGCCGTTGACCGACTTCAGCGGCCGACTGGCCCTGCTCGTCGGCTGCGGAGTGGCGTCGATCCTGGTCAACGCCTATGTCGACCCCACTCTGGAAACCCCCATGGTGGCGGTCTGGCTCTGGTCGCTGTTCGGTTTCGGGGTCATCGCAGTGTCTGCCGAGCGGATGGACGCTATCCGTCGGTGAGGGTCGGGGCGGCCTCGATGATGCGCGCAGGAGGGGCGAAGGCGATGGCTCCCGCCGGCACGTTTCGCGTGACGACCGCACCCGGACCGATCCGGGCGTCATCACCTATGCTGACCCGTCCTACGATCGCAGCCCCCGCGCCGAGCTCGACCCGGGATCCCAGCACGGGCTGGTCGTTCACGCGACCTTCGTCGTTGGACTGCCCGAGCGTCACACCCTGTCGGATGAGGCAGTCGTCGCCGATGATGGTCGAGTAGCCGAGGACCACGCCCTGGTGGTGGCCGATCTTCACCCGGCGTCCGAGGACCGTGGTATCGGAGATCTCGGTCCCGTAGACGTTGCGAATCACCAGGATGTTGACCCACTTGTAGATGGAGCGGAGGAGCTTGGCCGTCGGGCCCTGCTGCTTGGCGGTCCACACTCCGAAGCGATGGGTCGCTACGGCGTGGAACCCCGGTGACATGAAAGCCTGGTCGTGAGTGTTCCAGTCTTCTTTCACCTGATCCACGAGCGCCGAGAACGGCGGAATGGCACCTGGATCCAACAGGGGCCCGTCGGGTGGGGTGGTCACTGTGCCCACTCCTGAAGAAACTGCTGGAGCTCCCCGACATTGCGAAAACGGGAGAGCTGATCGGTTGTGAACGACACGTGGAACTCCTCCTCGACCGCCACCATGATGTTGATGTGGGCCAGCGAGTCCCATCCCTCGAGATCTGCAGCGGTTGTTGACTCCTCGAGGTCTACATCAGTTCCGAGCACGTCGTTGATGATCTCCACGAGCCGCGGGTCGAGCATGTCAGTCCTTTCCGGCCGAGGCCGCATTTCTGGTCAGGGCCACGTGCGACGAGACCTCTATGGCGTCTATCTGGGTCGACCAGTGCGTGGCGCCGGTCGGGTCGGGTTCGCCCTCCGGCTCGAAGCCCAGTCGCAGGTAGAGATCGGCGACGAGGGAGTTCTTCGCGGTGGGGACATACGTGCCGCGGATCGCCGAGCACCCTCGCAGTCGGGCCTGCTCGACAAGTACACCGAGGACAGCGTTCTCGAGAGTGCGGCCGATGACCCGACAGCTCATGAGCCAGGTGTCAATCTCGAGCGCCGGTCCATCCTGGCGGGCGAGAACCACGCCTACCAAGCCGTGGTCGGCAAACCGATCGCGGAGACGGACAGTGAGAGCGAGCACCTCCGGCTCGGAGGCAAACTCCTGGAGCTCGGCCTCGGTACGCCGCCGGCTGGTGAGGTTGAACTGGTTGGTCTTGCCCACGAGCTGGGCGACCCGAACGAGGTTGTCGGGGCCGACAGGGGCGATGGTGCCCTCCATTTCCAGGCTGTCCAGGAACTCCTCGAGTGACGACGCCTGTCCCCGGGCCGCCGCTGCCGACGCTCGGGCCCGGTACTGAGCGGTACGTGCCGCGTCCTCCTCGGTGAATCGTGTGGTCTCGAAGTAGGGGTAGTCGGCGACGGCCCGCACGTAGCCGGCGGGATCCGCTGGCAAGACCACGACGTCGACCTCAGGGAGGAGTTGGCTCACGGACTCGCGCTCGACGGGGTTGTCGTCCACGAAGACGAGCGCGTCGAGTCCGAGGCCGAGATCCGCGGCGATCTGTCGCAGCTGAGCGGGCTTGTCGTCCCAACTGGCCGAGAGAACAGCGATGTCGTCGAGACCGATCAGCATGCCCTCGTGCTGGGCGAAGGCTTCGCGGACCAATGACTCGTCGTTCTTGGAGCACACCGCCAGCACGATGCCTCGGGCCTTCAGGTCGAGGACATAGGCCTGGAAGGCGCTGAACGCCTCTCCCTCCGTTCCGTCGCCGAGGCGAATGCCGTCGATCCCGTCCTCGCCGAGAACCCCGCCCCAGAGGGTGTTGTCGAGGTCGAGGACGAGCACCTTGCGGCTGAGGCCCTGGGTCGCGGCCAGGACGGCCCCCACGTGGCGGGTGAGGAGCGGGATGCACCGCGGGCTGACCGCCTGCTTGGCCAGGTGCCAGTAGCGGGCGTCGAACCAGTTCCGGGTACCGACGTCGTTGGCCAACCGCGCGCAGTCGACGAGCACCACGGATGCTGGTGCCTCAGCGGCCATCGTGAGGTTGATTTCCTGGAGCAGCCGATAGCGGGAGCCCGGTACCGAGGTTCCCAGATGACCGAAGGGCCGCTCGGGCGGGATGGCCAGGGTGAACTGCAGGATCACGGCACCGGTGCGCTCGGCCACACGGTTCCAGAGCCCGTGGAGGTCGGCAACCGCTTGCTTCACCGCGCCGGCTGGATCGTCGCTCACCAGCGGGAGATCGACGTCGCCGTCGTGAAGGGCCAGGACGACGGCATCGGGGCAGAAGGCGTACAAGGCGCTTTCGGGATCGAGGATCTCCTGGCGATACTGGCCGTACGGGGCTTCGTAGATCTCGACTTGCAGGCCGGCGCGGGCGCACGCCAGGGGCAGCAGCGTGGCCAGCTGGGCCGTCGTGGAGCTCCCGAGCAGGGCAACGCGTGCCCGGCGGGGCAGCGGTGAGGCATCGAGGCATGCGGGCAGAAGCGCCGCCGCGCCGGACCAGCTCGAGAGGTCGTCGGCCAGGTCGACTACGGAGGTCGCCCAGTGGCGGGCCCGGCGAGCATCCCCGTCGGAGAGGAAGGCTCGTGCTTCGCGCAGCGCGGCCCGCCCATCGGCCCGTTCCAAGCTGAGCCGGCCCGAGGTCCCGGCGCTGCTGGTCATCGCCATCGCCGACTCACAATGCCGTCACGCTCTTCGTCGCCATCGAGTGAGCGCTCCTCTCGCTAGAACGGAAAAGGGTAGTGGACATCACACCGGTACCGGTCGGGCCGAGCGGCCTTGCGATCAGGACGCCGCGACCGCAGCCGACGAGCGTCTGGGAGGCCGGGTCAGCCATGCCACTGCGGTGAACAGCGAGGCGACCGACACGCCGATGAGGGCGGCCAGAACGTCGCCGGCGTGGATGCCGTGGTTCGGCGATAGCTGAACGACGACGGGGCCGATCATGGTCTTCGACGCGATCAGCAGCGAGGTCATCATGGCCCCGATCCAGACGAGCCCGCACACGACCCAACGCATGAGCCAACGGTAGCGGCCTGTCCGGCCCGGCTGATCGCGGCATGGCGTCGTCAAGGTCGTGGTGGCGCCAGTGCCGACTCGATGGCGGCGGCCACCGATGCGACGTGGGGCTCGTGGAGTATCCCGGTGTGATCACCGGCGACAGGGACGATCTGGAGGCGTTCACCGAGCAGGCCCCTCCACGAGTCGGTGTCGATCTGGACTGGGTCATCAGCGGCCACGACCAGCACCACTTGACCGTCGTACTGTCGGGTCCGATGGAGCTGGGTGAGCACCATCCCCCGCCGGTAGAACGCCTCGTAGTGCTCCAGTCCGTCGAATCGGATCGGCCCGGCGGCGAGGACCCGAGCCACATTTCCCGGGGTCTCCCGATCGACGGAGAGGAGGGCGAGCAGACGCGAGAGGCGGCCCATCGAGGCGTCCTCCTCAGCGGACGGCGCCTTCCGACCGGTCTTGGCGTCTCCATGGAGGCGACCGGATGGATGAGAGTCGAGCAACACGACCAACGGGACCGACTCGCCGGCCAGCCGTAGGCGGCGAGCGAGGTCGATGGCGACCAGCCCGCCGAGAGAATGGCCGATCAGGACGAAGGGACCATCGACACGAGCGGCCCGCAGCTCTCGCAGGTAGCGTCGCGCGCCCTGGCTGACGGACCAGTCGGGCAGTCCTCGTTGCTCAAGCGCATGCACGGGGAGCGCGAATGCCGGTCGTTGGGGCCGCAATCGGCGGACCAGTGGCACGAACTCCAGTGGGACACCCGAACTCCCGGGGAGGAAGATCACCGGCATCTCGTCGCCGCCGGCGCGCAGCCTCACGATGCGTCGCTTGCGCGAGTCGGACCGGTGGGTCCCGTGCCTCGTCGAGGTCTGCTCGTCGATGCACCGGGCGAGCTCGGCCACGGTTGGAGCTTCGAGGAGCATCGACGTCGGGGCGGCCACGCCAAAGGTCGCGGCCACCCCAGCCAGGAGATCGACCGCCGCCAAGCTGTCGCCACCGAGGGTGATGAAGTCGTCGTCCATTCCGATCTCCTCGACCCCCAGTACCTCCCTCCAGAGATCGGTCAGCGCCGATTCCGTCGGCGTACCGGGCTCTCGGCTGCACTCCCGGGCGGGCGGTGGCGGGAGCGCAGTCCGATCGACCTTGCCCCTTTCATTGCGGGGGAGGTGGGGTAGGAACACGATCGACGAAGGGACCATCCAGACGGGGAGTCGATCGCGTGCGTGCCGCCGCAGCTCGGCACCCGATAGGTGCCCGGCGTCGCTGACCCCGATGTAGGCCGACAGGCGTGGGCGGGTGGGATTGGTCCGGTCCGCAATGACGACGGCCTCGACCACGAGGGGATGTTGACGCAGCACGGTCTCGACCTCGGCCGGCTCGACGAGGTAGCCACCGATCTTGACCGCGTCGTCCTGGCGTCCTCGCAGCTCGAGTTCACCCCGGGTGTTGCGCCGGGCGAGGTCGCCGCTCCGGTAGCTCCGGCCGCCACTGGCTCGGACCTGGAAGCGGCCGGTCAGATCGGCGTCCGGATCGACGTAGCCGGCGGTCAGGGTGTGGGCCACGACGAGCACCTCACCGGTCGCGCCGGCCGCCGCCTCGGTACCGTCCTCGCTCAGGAGGTGCACGACCTTGCCCGGTGGGGTCAGGCCGACGGGTAGGGGCCCCGGGCACAGTTCGGCGCCTACGTCGACGACGTGGAAGGCGAGCGTGCCGACCTCGGACGCGCCCGCCCAGTTCACGACCACGGCCGAGGAGTCGAGGTGGGGGCGGACCGCCTCGACGTCGGTGGAGAGCATCGGTTCCCCCGAACAGGTGACCATTCGCAGGGACGGCAGCACCCGGTCGTCGGGCAGTGAGCTGACCAGTGCGCGCAACAGCGTGGGTGTGCCGTGGAGCGTCGTGATCCGTTCGGCGTCGACCCAGTCGGTGAGAGCCGAGGCTCCCACGCGGCGAGGATCGATCGCGACGAGGGTCGCCCCCGAGGCGAGGGCGAAGGCCGCCACCGTGAACCCCGCGGCGAAAGCCGGTGGAAGGGCCAGACCGACCCGGTCGCCGGGACCGATCCCGAGCACCTCTTCGGCGCCCCAGGTCTCTCCGAGCATGGTGGCGTTGCGCCACCGCACACCCTTCGGGCGCCCAGTGGAGCCGGATGTGAACAGGAGGGCGACGATGTCTCCGAGACGGCCGCCGGCCGAGGGGCGGCCAGACGCCTCGGCGTGTTCGCCGGGCCGGTCGCCAACAGGCAGGTCGATCCAGGCGATCGTGTCCTGGAGCTCGGGTGGGACGGTGAAGGTCGGAGGTCGCAGGCCGAGGGCGGGGCCGGCGAGCTCCAGGATCCCCAGGGTGCGCCCCGGCGTGGTGAGTGGGTCGATTGGGAGCACCGGATGCCCGGACCTCAACACAGCGATCAGACCAACGGCGATGGCCGGGGCGTCGTCGGTGATCAGCGCTACCGGGGAGGGGTCGGATCCGATCGCCTCCGTGATCCGCCTCGCCACCTCGGTGGCCAGGTGGTCGACCTGGGCGTAGGTCAACGAAACTCCCGTTCCGACGGCGGCCACGGAATCCGGGCTCCGGGAGACGATGGTCTCCCATCGAGCGAGGTAGCTCGACGCGCCGAGCACCTCGCCGGGGTCGTCAGTACCGCCCGCTTCCTGGTTCGCCTTGGTTGCCGCCACGCGCCCAGTTTGCCATCGCTGGCGGCGAATGACCACGGGGAGTGGGCAATGAGCCGGAGATAGCTCATCACCCGCGCTGATGACAGGCCTTCTGCCACCTGCATCAATCAGGTGCCAGCGGGCGTTCCAGACTCCACCATAGGCCATGTGGCCCATAGCCACGCAGAGTGAGGCGCGGCTAGGTTGAATGCCTTCACGCGGTTGCCTCCCTCACTGGGGAAGACGGCCGACGACGCGGGCGAGTTGGGAGACTCAGACATGGCCAAGGTGCTCGTTGCGGGTGGTGGCGGTTTCATTGGTGGCCATCTGGTGGCTGAGCTGGTGCGTGATGGGCACGATGTTCGTGTGGTGGATGTGAAGCCGCAGGCGGAGTGGTATCGGGTGCATCCTGATGCGGAGAACGTTCAGGGTGATCTGACGGTGAAGGAGTCGTGTTTCGAGGCGGCTCGTGGGGTTGATCAGATTTTCAATCTGGCGGCGGACATGGGTGGGATGGGGTTCATCGAGAACAATCGTGCGTTGTGCATGTTGTCGGTGTTGACGACGACGCATCTGTTGATGGCGGCGCGTGAGTTGGGGGTGGAGCGGTTCTTCTTTTCGTCGTCGGCGTGTGTGTATGCGGCGGATAAGCAGACGTCGGCGGATGTGGTGGCGTTGCGGGAGTCGGATGCGTATCCGGCGATGCCTGAGGATGGGTATGGGTGGGAGAAGTTGTTCTCGGAGCGGATGTGTCGTCATTTCCGGGAGGATTTCGGTTTGACGACGCGGGTGGCTCGGTATCACAACGTGTATGGGCCGTTCGGGACGTTCGAGGGTGGGCGGGAGAAGGCGCCGGCGGCGATTTGTCGGAAGTTGGCGGAGGCGAAGTTGTCGGGGCGTCATGAGATCGAGATCTGGGGGGATGGTGAGCAGACTCGGTCGTTCATGTTCATCGATGATTGTGTGTTCGGGACTCGGGCGATCATGGATTCGGAGATCGTTGAGCCGATGAATTTGGGGTCGGATGAGTTGGTGACGATCAATGAGTTGGTGGACATCGTGGAGCGGATCGCGGGGATCGAGGTGCGGCGGAACTATGACTTGTCGGCGCCTCAGGGGGTTCGTGGGCGTAACAGTGACAACACGATGATTCGGGCGGAGTTGGGGTGGGAGCCGGGGATCCGTCTGGAGACGGGTCTGGCCGAGACCTACAAGTGGATCTACGACCAGATCGCCGGCCGCTGATCGCTGCCGGCGATGAGCCAGGAAGATCTCATCCATTCGGGCCGGCAGCGCCGTATCTCAGTGAGCAGGCTCAATGGAAGGCGGTGAGATGTCGATGTCACGATCGATGAGAGACACGGATCGACGTCACGCGCTACACCAGAGGGTTGACCGGCGCAGCTCGGCGGTGCGCGCCGTGCCGGCCGACGACCTCGACGGGCGCCTGCCCGATCTGACGGATCACCGGGGCGATCTCCCCACCGACGCCCCCACGGACCA
The DNA here is from genome assembly GCA_963793025.1 of uncultured Actinomycetes bacterium. Lineage (GTDB taxonomy): Bacteria > Actinomycetota > Acidimicrobiia > Acidimicrobiales > Acidimicrobilacustridaceae > CAWBYL01. The sequence goes on along the minus strand of CAWBYL010000009.1, from coordinate 553,186 downwards.
CCCCACGATCCACGCCGTGCTCGCTCCCCGCCGCGAGGACGGCTCGTTCATCGTGCCCCTCGGGGTGGCTCCGCCCGGAAGCCGTCACCGCTCGTTGTACGCCCGCCATCTCAAGCGCGGGTTCGACCTCGTCGTGGCCGGCTGTGCACTGGTGGTCGCCCTTCCGGTTCTGGCCCTGGCCGCCCTGGCCGTGCGCATCACCATGGGTGGACCGGTGCTGTTCCGCCAGGAGCGCATCGGGCTTGACGGACGGGCCATCACGGTCTTGAAGCTGCGCACGATGAAGCCTGATCGCCGACGGGGGCGCAACCGGAGCCGTCGTGACGGCCCCGAGCGACGGCGGACCCACAAGACCCCCCAGCATCCGTTGCTGACCCCGGTGGGCCGGTTCCTGCGCAAGTACTCCCTCGACGAGCTGCCGCAGATCTTCAACGTTCTGCGCGGCGACATGTCCATCGTGGGGCCGAGGCCTGAGCTGGCCATCGTCATCGAGCGCTATGAGCCGTGGCAGTACGCCCGGCTCCTCGTTCGACCCGGCCTCACCGGCCTCTGGCAGATCACCGCTCGCGGCGACGGCGGGCTCATGCACGAACGGGTCGATCTCGACGTCGACTACCTGTCGGAGCTCGGCTTCGTCACGGACCTGAGCATCATCGCCAGGACCCCGGGAGCCATGCTCGGAGAGCACAAGGGCGTCTAGCGGTTCGACCGGCCGCCGCCGGCAGGCCGGGTCGGCGGTCTCGGGATTCCCCTACTGGTTTGTGACCACCCGTGGGCGGTGGCGCACGACCTTGGCCACGAACCTGGGGTTGTTGATCAGGTAGCGACGCCACAGTCGCTTGGGCTCCACCCCGAGCCGGTACAGCCACTCGAGCCCGTTTCGCTGCATCCACAGCGGGGCCTGCGAGAGGTTCCCGGTGTGGATGTCGTAGGCGGCGCCGACGCCCAACAGCACCGGACCGTCGAGCCGCTCGACGAAGTCAGCCATCCACCGTTCCTGCTTGGGTGTGCTGAGACCGACCCAGACCATGTCGGGGGCGGCCGCTTTGATGGTGGTGACGACCTCGTCGACCTCCGCGTCGGTGAGCGGACGGAAGGGCGGACAGTAGGTGCCCACGGAGCGGAACCCGGAGAAGCGCTCGGCCAGGTTCTCGGCCAGCTGGTCGGCGACCCCGTCGTTGCCGCCGTAGAAGAACGAGGTGTAGCCGGCACTGGCTGCCCTCTCGGCCATGGCCAGCATGAAGTCGGGTCCGTACACCCGGGTGGTGTCGTCGACACCCGCGAACCGTGATGCCCACACCAGGGGCATTCCGTCGGGAGAGACCATGCCCGCGCCACTGTGGATCCGCGCCAGCTCCGGGTCGGTCTGGCACTCCATGACGCCGTGGACGCCGGTGAAGGTCACGTAGTGAGGCTCCCCCGACTGGATCCAACCTTCGACACGGTCGAGCGCTTTGTCCATCGTGGTGGCCGAAACGGGTACGCCGAGCACATCGACGCGCGGATCGTCGTTCATGTCATCCCGGGGGGCGAGGGTCGAGGGTGGGGGAGCAGAGTGGCTACCACTCCTCGATGTGCTCGTCGACGGCGATGCCGACGTGGCGGCCCGGCTTGCAGGCATACCCCATCAGCTCATCACCGGGACGGACATCGGTGCTCGGCACGATAGAGCCATCGGCCGCCATGACCCGCACATGCCAGTCGTCCTGGATGAACACGTTGACCGGCTGGCCCTCGATCTCGCCCTTGATCAGGCGCAGCGGCCTGATCTCGGTCTTGATCCGACCCACGACCACCGGCCGGGCCCGACCCTTGGAGTTGACGGCGAGCACCCGCTCGCCGGCCCCGAGGTCGGTGAGGTACTCGGTGCGACCCTCGGGGGCCCACGCGTAGGAGTGCACGGCACCGGCGTTCACGCGGAACGGCCGCAGCTTCATGTACGGCAGGTAGTGGACCTCGGCACAGACGAACAGGCCGCCGCCGGAGGTCGAACCGATGATCATGCCCTCGTCCTGGGCGAACAGGTCGGTGGTGTCGATGCAGCACCGGTAGCCCATACCCGCGTGTTCGATGCTCGTCACGACGAACGGCTTGAGGTCGAGCTGCACATCCTCCATGGCGGCCAGCTCTTCCTGGAGCTCGCCCACCTGGCCCAGGCCGGTCGGCGCGACCACGACGCCGCCGACACCCGACTCGAGCACGCCCAGCGCGATGACGGCATCCTCGGCGGACCGCACGGCCTTGAGGATGGTGGCATCGGATTTCTGTCCTTCGGCCAGGACCAGCTCCAGCGGGATGTTGGTGTCGTCGCGCAGGGTCACCAGGAGGGCGTCGACCTCGGACAGCGCGGCGACGGCCTGATTCATGGAGTCGGCGTCGACGATGGCGATGCGCAGGCCGACGTCCCAGCCGCGCTCGCGTAGCTTGGCGATCTCGCCGTACTCCGAGGTGACGAAGAGCGAGCCGGCCGGCGGTTCGTCCTCGGCGGCGTCGAGGGTGCCGGCGACGGCGACGCGGGTCGCCAGGCCCGTCACGTGCTCGACCTGATCGGGGCGGGCCACGATCACATCGAGCTCGAGCTCACCGAGGGCTCGCACGTGAGCAGAGGGATCGGACTCCCGCAGCTCGGCGAGATCGCACCAGACCTGACCGCTCACAACAGACTCGCTTCCGACCCGAGGGTCTCAGTGGTGGTGCTCATCTCCGACGAGCAGTGGATGATTGAGTGCAGCTCGGTGATCGTGCCGAGCATGTCCGCGCCGTTGAACACGGCGCGGCCGACGCAGGCGCCGGCTCCGCCGACCGACATGGCCGAGCGCACCACTTCGATGACCTCGGTGGGCGAACCTTCGCCGCCGGCCACGAGCACGGGAACGAAGCAGCCGTCGACGACCTCGGCGAAGCTGTCTGCGCTACCCGTGTACGGGACCTTGACCATGTCGGCGCCGAGCTCGGCCGCCACTCGTGCCGCGTGGGCGACCTTGTTGTTGGACTCCGGTCCGTAGGCGTAAGCCATGACGAGCAGCGGCATGTCCCACCGGATGCACGACGACGCCACCAGCCCGAGCTGCTCGAGCGCGGTGTGCTCGTACTCGGTCCCGAGCGACAGGTGCACGGAGACGGCATCGGCGGCGAGGCGGATCGCGTCGTCGACCGACGCGACCAGCGCCTTGTGGCTCGAATCAGGTCCGAGCGAGGTCCCGCCGGACAGGTGCAGGATCGACGCCGTGGACGGCGACGTCACGATGTTCTGCTGGAAGAAGCCTCGGTGCGCCACGATGGCGTCGGGTGCTCCCAAGCTCACCTGATCGACCAGGCTCCGGGCGTCCCCGAGACCCTGGACAGGTCCGAGCGTGACGCCGTGATCGATGGGGACGACGAGTGCATGTCCGTCGAGCCCAAGGATCCGCCGCAACCTCGTCTGGATTCCCGTCATGGCGTCCGCCATCCCATCGAAGTCCCCACGTTCATGTCTCACTCCTCCGCCTGAACAAGTGCTTCGTCGGCAGATGATAGGTCGCCACCACCCTCCGTGTCACCACTCTACGTGACCCTTTTTCGAGCCGTAACACGATGGACGACGTCCGTGGCACGCGAAACGACCCGGCGGAGCACTCCACCGGGTCGTTCGGAATCAGGTGTCCGGCTGGCGCCGGATCGGGTGGTTCAGCTCTGCTCTGCGACCTGGCGACGACGCACCATCACGACGATGAGCCCGCCGACGGCGAGCAGTGCGACACCGATCTCGGCGACCGGGAGGCTGCTCGAGCCGGTGTAGGGAAGTGTGCCCGCCGCACTCACGGCAGCGGCGGGGTCGGTCTCGCCCGCCACGACGACGGTGCCCTGAACCTCGACGCACTCATCGCCCACGGCCACGAGGCCGTTGGTGCAAACGACAGGGGTGTAGTCCAAGGCGCCCGCAACACCGGTGAACCCGAGGGCCACGATGATGGTGAGTGTGACCGCCACGATGGTCCGTCGAAACATCTTCACGTTTGTAGCTCCCGCTTTTTCGGTACTTCCGGGGCCCATTCCCCTAGGTATGGCGGCATCTTAGACGTCACGCAGCGTGGTTGTCGATCATTGACGGAGAAATCGCGAAAGTTTCCCGCGCTATCTGCCGATAGCGGTCAGCCCCAGGTTCTCGACGAGGGGACCCTCGAACAACGTGGAGGTCCGCACACTCTCCGTGGCGCGCAGGGTGATGGAGACGTCGTCCACGTTGGCCAACGGCTGGCTCAGGAGATCGAGGCGGTACGTCACTCCCGGGGCGACCTTCCCCGAGAGTCGGTACACGACCTCCACCGTGCTCCCCGGAGGCACGACCACCGGGACGGTGTAGATGTGCCCGCCGAAGCCGTTCTGGCGCTCGACCCCGGCCTCCTGGCCGTCGATCGTCACGGACTCGAGATCGTGCGGCGTGTAGAGGGCCAGGCCGTCGTGGTTGGTGCCGTAGGGCAGTCCGTCGACGTTGGCGATGAGGTACCCGGGCAGGCCGCCGGCAGGAGCATCGTTGCGGAGGGTGACCGTGACGGTGGAGTCGAGCGCGCCGGTGGACGGGTCCACCACCGTGTCGACCGCCATCGTGCGGTGCAGGAACCAGTCGATCTTGTTGGGGAGCAGGTTCGTCGATCGCAGCGACACCCAGTCGGCTCCCGCCGAGGTGCGCCACGCCCCGGCGAGCCCGGTGCGCAGGAAGAGGGCCTCGGCCTGCGGGTCGAACGACACGAACTTGAGATGTCCGCTCGAGACCGCGGGTCCGAGCGTGGCGGTGAGGTCACCCAGAGCCGGGAGTGGTCGGCTGGTGAGGGCCTCGAAGACGGCGGCCGACACCTCACCGAGGACATCTCGTCGTTGGGAAAGGTCAGCGGCGAAGTCGACGTACTGGTCCAGGTACAGGTACTGCTCCACGTTGGTGGCGTCGAGCTGGACGGCGACGCCCTCGACGTCGATCGGTCCTGTCAGCTCGAGCAGGGCGGCGAGGGCGGTCGGATCGGCATACAGCACGCCGTCGGTGTCACCGACGCCGGGAACCTGGGCGAAGACCTGTCGGGCCACGTCGGAGTCGGTGGGCCAGTCCGGGCTCGCGCTGACGTTGCCGGGGAAGTACTGCACGTTGAACCGGCCGTACAGCTCGTCCCACCCCGGAGGTGGGTCGAAGGCGTAGCCCGGCACGGCGGTGGGATCCTCCACGTCCTCGAAGCCGATCTCCTGGGTGCTGCCGGTGGTCTCGAGGTCGAGCTGGCCCTGGTCGGCGACCAGGACCCCGTAGGTGCCGACGAAGCCTCCGGCGCCACGACTCTCGCCGGGGGTGGCGAACGCCAGGAGATACCGCTGAGGGCGCTCAGCGCCGAGGAGTCGGGGCGCCACCGCCAACGCGTCGGCGGCATCGACCGCCGCAGGGGCGGTGTCGGCCAGCTCCTGGTCGAGGCGGTCGAGCTCGGAGTTCACTGGCCCGACCAGCCACGGGCTGCGAATCGAGTCGACCGTGGCCTGAGCGGCGAGCACGGCATCGGCCGAGGCTCGCACCGGACCGGCCATGGCTTCCACCTGGGCCAGGTCGACGCTCCCGTTGTCCGCTTTCAGCTTCTCGTAATCGGCCGAGCGCGTGGCGGTCTCGGCCGTGGCCGTGAGCTCGGCGCCGGCGTCTGACACCTCGCTCGAGCGCGTCGACGTGCTGGCCGACGACCGGAACGAAGCGTCCGGGGAAGGCGAGCGGGCCGCCGAGGACGTCGTAGGCCGAGGAGAATCCCTCGGTGGCTCGGGAGAGATTGCCGGTGGCTTCGTCCAGCTGCCCGTCGCGGAGGATGCGCAGCGCGACCTGGGCCTGGTCGCCGGCGTCGGTGAGATCCGGTCGGGCGATCACCGCGGCGAGGCCGGCAGCGAGCGTCGCGGCGACGACAAGGCCTCCGAGGACGAGGGCGCCGAGGCGCACGGGCCGGCGTTCGTCGGCCCCCGTTCGCTGCCACGCCGACACCAGCAGCGGGAGCACCGCGGCCAGAGCCACCATCGTCGGTAGCCCCACGAAGCCGTAGGAAGGACCGCGCACGAGGGCCTGGATCGCCAGTGCCCCACCGAGGGCGGCCAACTCCCCTGAAGGCCTGCGGTCCCACCCGTCCACGACGACGACGGCCAGGGCGGCGACGCCGCACACCGCAGCCAGCCACCCGCCGCCCACACCCACGACGGCGGCCACCGCTCCCAGCCAGGCCAGCGACACCCGGTCGGCGCGCGACGCGGCGACAGCGACGACGGAGCCGGCGACGAAGCACCAGAACGCGTCCCCTGCGGCGTTCCCCGTCGGAGAGGCGGAGGACAACGCGGCGGCGACCCCACTGCCCACGACGACGGCGGCGACGACGGTCGTGAACGGGCGACCCTCGCGATCGGGACCTTGTCCCTTCACGGTCGCTTCCGCGCCGCCGTTCGTCGCTCGAACATCGCTGGCGTCGGATGCGGCATCCTCCGACGACCCCATCTCGTCCACGAGCGGTGGAGCATAGGCGCCGGCCACGACGGACCCGGAGCACCGTCCGGCTGGATCACGGCGCAGATTGCTCCCTACGCTGTGGCGAACCGTACCGAAGTTGCGGGCCGCCGGCGGAAGGCAGGTTCACCTCTTGGCACCGAAGTTCTCGGTTTGCATACCGATCAGGAACGAAGCGTCGTGGCTCGCGGGCGCGATCCAGAGCGTGCTCGACCAGTCCTTCGACGACTTCGAGCTCATCATCGGCGACAACGCGTCGGACGACGAGATCAAAGACGTCATCGCCACGTTCGACGATCCGCGGCTCGTCCACCACCGCTTCGACGAGCTCGTCCTCGTGAACGAGAGCTGGAACCGGACCATCGACCTGTGCCGGGGCGAGTGGGTCCATCCGCTGTCGGCTGACGATCGGATGCAGCCGTTCTGTCTCGAGCGCATCGCCGAACAGATCGACGCCTTCGACGACCGCGGCATCGTGCTCGTCGCCGGGGCGGTGCGGCGCGTGAACCCGCAGGGGGAGCCGGACGACATCGGGATGCTGGACGAGCGCCAACGCCGACCCCTCCCGAAGCGAGTGATCGCCGGTGGCCTGCACGACGCCTCGAGCTGGCTCGTCGCCAACGCCGCACCGGGAATCCAGCCGTGGATGCCCGGAGCACTTGCCTTCCGGAGTTCGACGATCGCCGGCAGCGGGCTGTTCCGACCGGAGATGGAGCTCAGTGCCGACTTCGAGCTGGTGTTGCGGATCGCGGCGTACGGCCCCGTCGTCTACATCGACGAGCCCCTGCTCGACTACACCGTGCGCGGCAACTCGGCGACCCACCGCTTCGTCGCCGAGGACCTGCGTCGCGGCGATCGGACCACGATGAACGAACGGGCGTGGCTCGCCGTCCTGCGCATCCACGAGGACCGACGCAAGGTGAGCGACGAGGAGAAGGCGGTCATCCGGGCTGCCATCGCCCGTCAGCTGCTCCAACGAGCGGTCTGGCAGCGACGGGTCGAGGCCGGACGCGGGCGATTGGCGGCGATCCGCGACCTCTGGCGGGCCGTTCGCTATTGCCCTCGGCTGTTGGCATCGCCGGTCAGGGTCATCGTCGCCATCGGGGTCGTGTTGGCCCCGGACGTCGTCATCGACAAGGCCACCACGATCGGACACCGGCACGGCATCGTGGTGACCTGACCGACGAGCGTCGCGTCAGCTGCCGTCGAAGAGGGGCCAGGTACCCACCGGAGGGCCCTCGCCCCGACCGGATGCCGACCAGTCACACACGCCGTCGGGGAAGACGCTCTGCAGTCGCTGCCGCTGGGACTCGCTCAGCTCCACGCCGTAGGCCTCGGGGTCGACGTCGACCAGGCTGCAGGCCAGGATCTCCCCCGACCGGGGCGCTCCGGCGACCTGGCGGGGAGAGGCATGCAGGGGGTAGGCGTCGGTGCAAGGCGTCCCCGGGTCGTAGATGCCAGGCCCGCTCACCTCGGTGCGGTCGGGGAGCACGCACCGGTCGGCGGCCGACGCCGGCCGGGCGGCGGCGAGGCGGTCGGCCCACGACCCGTCGGACGCCGGGGTCTGCTCGGCGGCGGTGAGCCAGTCGTCGAGAACGAGGACCGGACCGACCTCCACGGCGCTCACGTTGCCCCCCGCGACGCGTGCGATCAGGTCGCTCAGCGAGGTGGCGACGGGCTGGGTCCAGATGACGAGGTTGGGATCATCGCGGCCATCGGGTGCTCGGAGGCGGTCGCGTATGGCGAAGGCTCGCTGGCGGTCGTGGATGTCGCCGAACTCGTCCGTGTACACGTCGGTGAGGATGATGGGAACGTCCTCGATGCCGCCGTGGCCCTCGACGGTGGCGTCGCCGCTCCCCAGCGGGGCCGATCCCGCCGTGACCATGCCTGATCGGTAGGCCCTGGCCAGCGCCTCGTCGTCGGCCCGCTCCCGTGCGGCCTGCCAGCCCCCGTTGATGTCGTAGCCCCCGATCCCTTCGTTGAGGTCGAGGAACTGGTCGACGGTGATGACCCCCCCGGCGAGGGCCTGGAGGCCGTACTGCACTCCGACGTTGTCGAGCGGTCGCTGAGCGAACCCGGTGGTGGGGTCGATGCCCAGGATGTTGACGTTGCTGTCCTGGAAGGTGCAGCGCACGCCGCGAGGTCGAGTGACGAGGTCGAAGACCTGGTTGACCAGCTCGCGGGCGCACCCGTCGGTGGGGTCGACGGTGTCGAGGAAGGTCTCGGTCCAGACGCCGCAGGTCGCGGTGCTGGCGAAGCCCGTGATCGCCCGGCGCTGATCCTCGGTGAGGTCACGACCACTCGGTTGGCCGTTCGGGATGATCCCGGCCGAACCGCCCACACCGCCGAACCACCGTTGCAGCAGCCCGCAGTCGGTGACGTCCCCGGCGAGGCTCACTGCGTCGGCAAAGGGAATGGAGGGAGCGATGGCATCGAGGATGCCCGGGTACTGCTGGACGATCTGCAGCTGCTGGACGGCACCGCCCGAGCCACCCTGGCCAATGGTGTGGCGAGGGGGTCCGTAGGTCTTGGCCACGTGCTCCTTGACGACCATCGCCGTCTCGGCCGACACCACCGCGTTGCAGGCGGTGTCGAACGTCAGGAGGGTTCCGGAGGCGAGGGCATACCCCCGGCCGAGCACCTCGGTGTCGAGGACGCTCTCCTGGCTGGTGCCCTGGCTGTAGGTCGCGCCGCACCCGCCGCCGAAGCGGACCACGAGGCGTCCGTTCCAGCCGGACGGGTCCCAGGCCGGTCCGGCCAGGCTCCCGACGTCGGGATCGACGGTCGGATCGGGGGTGTCGGCGATCGGTGTCGGGCGTGGATCGAGGAGGGCGACGGTGACGATCGAACGGTTGAGGACCAGCGTCTCGATCCGGACGACGAAGGGCACCACCGAGCCCTCCGTGGTGGTGGTCATGGCGACGTCGGAGGGCACAGCGGTGGGATCGGCCAGGTCGACGAGCCCGCCACCGGCCTTGACGTACATCCACCGCTGCTGGCTGCTGGCCGAGCACTCGTCCCCGGGAGCGTCGAGCCCGGCCCGCTCGGTGGTGCACACGAACGGGCTCTGGTGAGGACCGGAGAAGAGCGGTCCCTGGACCGGGTTGTCGGTCACCTCGAGGGTGGCCGACTCACCGCTCCGGCGGGCCGTGACGGTGCTGGTCGCCCCTGGCGCCACCTCGAGGAGCCCGATGAGGCGCGGTGAAGCACCTTCGAGACGATGGGGGTCGTCGTCGATGTGGAAGGCGGCGGTGACGTCGGCGCCAGCCACCTCGACGGTGACCCCGTCGAGGGTGTCGCCGCGGGGCGAATCGATGCCGATGAGGGCGGTGCCTCCGGTGGCGTACCGGGCGGGCCCGGCCAGTGACTCCACTCGCAGGGGGGTGTCGGCGTCGACCGTCGTCTCCGGCGGTGACGACCCGTCGTCACCGCTGCAGCCGGCGACCCCGATGGCCAGCGCCGCCAGGGCGAAACCGGCGACGGCCCGGTGGACACGTCGTCGTCGGACCTCGGTCGACCTGCGGGTACGGACGAGCACCGGGGTGGGTCCCCCCTCAGCGTTCGGTGTCGGGCTCAGGGCCGTCACCCTAGAGGGGTGTCCCCGAGCAGGGGTCGACGGTCGGACGGCGACTCTCACTTCAGCTACCACAATATGGAACGGATTGACCACGTTGCGGTAATGTGGGAACGTGCGCCATGGATTTCGGGATCGTTCTCGCCGGCCTGCTGGTCGGGGTCACCGTCGGCGTCACCGGTATGGGCGGTGGTGCCCTGATGACTCCGATCCTCGTGCTGGTGTTCGGGATCAACCCACTCGCCGCCGTGTCGACCGACGTGGTGGCCTCGTTGGTGATGAAGCCCATCGGGGGAACAGTCCACGCCCGGCGCGGCACGGTGCACATGGGCATCGTGAAGTGGCTGGCCCTCGGCTCGGTGCCCGCCGCGTTCTGCGGGGTGCTGGTGCTGCGCAGCCTCGGGACGGGCGAGGAGCTGGCCGACCGCATCGAGACCCTTCTCGGGGTGACGCTGATCGTGGCCGCCGTGGCCATGACGATCCGGGTGCTGCTCCAGACCCGGCGGGGCGTGGCGACCCTTCCGCCCGCCGACGTCCGGGTCCGACGCCTGGCGACCGTCACCGTGGGAGTGCTCGGCGGCCTCGTCGTCGGGATGACCTCCGTGGGTTCGGGCTCGCTCATGATCGTGTTGCTGATCGGCCTCTACCCGACCCTCCAGTCGTCGTCGCTGGTCGGCACCGACCTGGTGCAGGCCGTGCCGCTGGTGGCGTCGGCTGCCGTTGGCCATCTGCTCTTCGGTGACTTCCAGCTGACCCTCACCGGAACCCTCCTTCTCGGCTGCGTGCCCGGCGTCTACCTCGGCGCCCGCTTCTCGGCCAAGGCGCCCGACTCGGTCATCCGGCCCCTCCTCGTGGCCGTGCTGAGCGCCTCGGCCCTGAAGCTCCTCGGCGTCCCCACCCTCACGGTGGCCGTGGCCGGGTTGGCCATGGGTCTGATCGTGGTCGCTGTCGAGCGCCGGACGAGGGCCGCCGCCGATCGTGCCCCGGTCCCGACGATGGAGCCGGATCGCGTCACGCCGACCTGAGCCGACGGTGCGGGCCCGATCGTGCGCCCCGCACGAGACGATGTCGTGGGGGTGAGGTCGGACGGCTCGCTCGGTCCGTGTACCCTCGCCCCCGAACACGGGAGTCCGGGAGGCCGGGCTGAGAGGGAGGGGCCGTTCCCCTCCGACCGTTGCACCTGATCCGGATCATGCCGGCGCAGGAAGTTTCGGTTCTGTGGTGCCCGTGTGATCCCTTCGACCCGCGAGGACCACGTGGCCCCAATCACCGGTACTGCGACGGTCGTCGTCGTCACCGGCGGCGACGAGCCGGACGCGACGCTCGTTGCCGCGCTCGGCCTTCCGCCCGCGGCCGATCGTTTGGTGGTGGCCGCCGACTCCGGCATCGCGCACGCCGTGGCCCTGGGTCTCGCCATCGACGTGGCCGTCGGTGACTTCGACTCGGTCGATCCCGATCTCCTCGCCTCGATCGAGGCGCAGGGCGTGCGCGTCGAGCGGCACCCGGTGGCCAAGGACGCGACCGACCTCGAGCTGGCCATGGACGAGGCGGTCGCGCTGGGCGCCCGCCGGATCGTCGTGCTCGGTGGCCACGGCGGGCGTCTCGACCACTTCCTGGCCAACGCCCTCGTGCTCGGCGCTGACCGCTACGGACGCCTCGAGGTGTCCGCTCTCGTGGGCGCGGCCCTCGTACGGGTCCTGCGCCCCGGTCCTGACTACTGCTTCGTCGGGCGTCCTGGTGACCTGGTGACGGTGCTGCCCGTGGGCGGCCCGGCCGTCGGCGTGCGCACCCGGGGACTCCGGTTCCCGCTCCATGGCGAGACTCTCCCGGTCGGAACGACCAGGGGCGTGAGCAACGTGCTCGCCGAACCCGATGCGGCGGTCGGGCTCGACGGCGGGGTCGCCCTCGTCATCCATCCCGGACCGGACCGTCCCGGCCGGTCTTCGACCTCATCCCGCTCCCACCGAGAGGAATCCGTGTGACCATCGCATCGCCGTCCCCCGCGTCTCCCCCCGAACCCGAGCGCCGCCGGCGCCGGAGGACCCTCCGTCGCGGCGTCCTGGTGCTGATCGCGGTCGCAGCCCTGCTGGCCACGGCCTGTGGGTCGGCCGACTCCGGGGACGAGACGAAGGGGAGCGCGGTGGTCGGCCCCGCCCTCAGCCAGGGGACGCTCCCGCGCTTCCCCGACGGCACCAAGGTTCGACTGGTCACCCATGACTCCTTCGCGGTGAGCGAGGACGTGCTCGCCCAGTTCACCGAGCAGACCGGCATCGAGGTCGAGGTGGTGGCGGCGGGCGACGCGGTGGCGATGGTGAACAAGGCCATCCTCACCAAGGGCAATCCGGAAGGTGACGTGCTGTTCGGGATCGACGAGAACCTGCTCACCTCGGCCTTCGCCAACGACCTGTTCGAGCCCTACCAGGCGGAGGGCCTGTCAGCCGTGCCCGCGACCTACGACGTCGATCCGGAGCACCGAGTGACGCCGATCGATCACGGGGACGTCTGCATCAACTACGACCGCGGCTGGTTCACCAGACAGAACCGGCCCCTGCCGACGTCTTTCGCCGACCTCACCGCCCCCGACCTCGCCGGGAAGCTCGTCGTGGAGGATCCTTCGGCATCGACTCCGGGGCTCTCGTTCATGCTGGCCACCATCGCGGCATCGGGGGGCGGGGACGACACGAGCGACCAGGCCGCCTGGCTCCAGTACTGGAGTGCCCTGAAGGCCAACGGCGTCAAGGTGGACGACGGCTGGGAGACGGCGTACTACTCGGACTTCTCCGGGGGATCGGGCGAAGGCGATCGTCCGCTGGTGGTCAGCTACGCCTCGAGTCCCCCCGCTGAGGTCGCCAACGCCGACGTGGCCGTGGACGAGACGCCGACCGGCGTGCTGACCGACACCTGCTACCGCCAGACGGAGTTCGCGGGCGTGTTGAGCGGCGCGCACAACCCCGAGGCGGCGAAGGCCCTGATCGAGTTCATGTTGGGCCTCCAGTTCCAGGAGGACATGCCGCTGCAGATGTACGTGTACCCGGTGAACGACCAGGCCCAGCTGCCCGAGGTGTTCGAGAAGTACACCGCCCCGGTGGCCGAATCGCTGTCCCTGCCCTACGAGGAAGTCGGCGCCAATCGGGATCGCTGGGTCCAACAGTGGTCCACCCTGTTCCGCTGACCGGCAGGTCAGCTCGGCGCCGCCGGGCGGTGCGGGGCCTGCTCGCACTGCCCGCCCTCACGTTCCTCGGCATCTTCTTCGTCTGGCCCGTGACGGCCATCGTCGTGCGCGGCCTGCGTCCCGAGGGACAGTGGGAGCTCGGGGTCGTGGGCGACGTCGTCACCGACCCGGTCATCCGCCGGGTGGCGTGGTTCACGCTGTGGCAGGCCGTGGTGTCCACGCTGCTGTGCCTCGTGGTGGGCCTGCCGGGCGCGGCGCTGTTCGCTCGGTACCGGTTCAGGGCCAAGCGCGTGCTCTGGGCCGCCCTTCTCGTCCCGTTCGTCCTGCCCACCGTGGTGGTGGGTGTCGCGCTCCTCGGTGTGTTCGGCCCGACCGGACTGACCGGGGTCGACCTCTCGGGCACGTTGTGGGCGATCCTCATCGCCCACGTGTTCTTCAACTACGCCGTCGTCGTCCGGACGGTCGGCGGGGCGTGGGCGACGCTCGATCCTCGTCTCGAGGACGCGGCCCGGACGCTCGGAGCCTCACCGGGGCGCGCCTTCCGGGAGGTGACCTGGCCCCTCCTGCGACCAGCGGTGGCCGCAGCCTCGTCGATCGTGTTCCTCTTCACCTTCACGTCGTTCGGGATCGTGCTGATCCTGGGCGGGCCCCGTCAACGCACGCTCGAGGTCGAGATCTACGACCAGACCGCCCGGTTCCTGCACCTCGACGTGGCCGCCGCTCTGGCCCTTCTCCAGCTCGTGGCCGTGATCGCCGTGCTCGCCTGGTTCGGCCGCACCCAGCAACGTCGGACCCAGGCCGCCCCTCGTCCGGCCCGGGAGGTCGAGCGGCCGGTGCGGTCCCGTGCCGACCGACTCTTCGTGGCGGCCAACCTCGGTTTCATGGCCCTGCTCCTCGGCGCGCCGCTGGCGGTGCTCGTCTCCCGCTCGTTCGCCGCATCCGACGGGTGGGGCCTCACCTACTACCGGGCGCTGGACACGGTCCGGCGCGGCTCGACGTCGTTCGTCCCACCGGTCGACGCCATCGTCAACTCGCTTCTCTTCGCCGCCGGGGCCACCGTGCTCGCCGTGGTGTTCGGTGGGTGCGCGGCCTGGGCCATCGCCGGCATCGCCGGGGCCTCTCGGGAGGAGCGGGTGCCGCGCTGGACCCGGTGGACCGACGCCGCCCTGATGGTTCCGTTGGGGACGTCGGCGGTCACTGTCGGATTCGGGTTCCTCATCGCCCTCGACGAGCCCCCGCTCGACCTCCGCTCCTCCCTGTGGTTGATCCCGATCGCCCACGCCGTCGTGGCCATGCCCTTCGTCGTGCGCCTGGTCGTCCCCGCACTGCGGTCGATCGATCCCGACCTGCGAGCCGTGGCGGCCACCCTCGGGGCTTCGCCGTCGAGGGTCTGGGTGGAGGTCGACCTGCCCGTCGTGGCCCGGGCCCTCGCCGCCGCCGCCGGCTTCGCCTTCGCTGTGTCGTTGGGCGAGTTCGGCGCGACCGTCTTCCTGGCCCGACCCGACCACCCCACCATCCCGATCGCCATCTACCGCGCCTTGGGGCAGCCCGGCGCCCTCAACTTCGGGCAGGCGATGGCCCTGTCGACCATCCTCATGGTGCTCACGGTGGTGGTGATCCTGGTGATCGACCGCCTCCGACCCGTGGGCACTGCGGAGTTCTGACGTGACGGATAGCCCGACCCGGCCGGCGGACCCCCGCGGTGGAGATCTCGAGGTGAGAGGTCTCACGGTGACCTTCCCCGAGGCGGAGCGACCGGCGGTGGACGACGTCGACCTGGACGTACCACCCGGGGAGGTCGTGGCTCTGCTCGGACCCTCCGGTTGCGGGAAGACGACCCTTCTGAGGGTGGTGGCCGGGCTCCTCGCTCCCGACGCCGGCGCCCTCACCTTGGACGGGGTCGATCTCGCCCCGGTTCCCACCCATCGGCGGGGCGTCGGTCTCATGTTCCAGGACTATGCGCTGTTCCCGCATCGAGACGTGGCCGGAAACGTCGAGTTCGGTCTGCGCATGGCCGGCCAGGACAAGGTCGATCGACGCCGGCAGGTGGCCGAGGTCCTGGAGCTGGTCGGCCTCCCGGGCTGGGAGGGCCGGCGGATCGACTCGTTGTCGGGAGGGGAGCGCCAGCGCGTGGCCCTCGCTCGCGCCCTGGCGCCTCGCCCGCGCCTCCTCCTGCTCGACGAGCCGCTCGGTGCCCTCGACCGGTCGTTGCGGGATCGGCTGATTCCCGAGCTGAGCACCCTCTTCCGAGAGGTCGGTGCATCGGTGGTGCACGTCACCCACGACCAGGCCGAGGCGCTGGCTCTGGCCGATCGGGTCGTGGTCATGGACGGCGGTCGCATCGCCCAGCGAGGCCGACCCGACGAGGTGTGGAACGAGCCGGCCTCGTCGTTCGTGGCCCGCTTCCTCGGGTTCGCCAACGTCGTGCCGGCGCAGTGGCCCGGCCTCGGGAGCGCCCGCGGGGGAGGGGCGGAGACCGAGGCTCTCGTCCGCCCCGAGTCCATTCGCCTCGTCCCGGTCGAGGAGTCGAAGGCGTCCGAGGGGGCCATCCCGGCGGTCGTGACCGCCGTGGTGTTCAAGGGCGATCACTCGATGGTGACGGTCGCGACGGCGGACGGGGTGACCCTCGATGCCCAGGTCGCAACCGGCCTGCGCCGTTGGGAACCGGGCGAGCACGCCCTGCTGATGGTCGACACCGCCGGTGTGCAGCGGTTCGATTGACGACGACCAGCAGGGCACGCTCGGCGGGCTCGGCCTCTCGCTATCGGATCCGGATCAGACGGGCATCGGCCCAGTCGCCGTGGTCACGGCTGGTGCCGTCTCCGGCGGAGGACACCATGATCTGCATGCTTCGGGCTCCGGTGAGGTCGACCTTGATGGCGATCGGCCGGCTGTCGCCGGTCATGACGGGGCTGAGGTAGCGCAGCACGCCGTCCACGTAGACCTCGAAGCGGACGGTGCCCCTCGAGCCCACCTCGTCGTCCACCCCGATCACGCTCGAGAAGCGGGTGTAGTTCCCGTCGAGCGTGTACCGGAGCGTCGACTCGGTGTGAACGCCGATGCCGCTCGGGTAGGTCTTCCCCCCGAGGCGCAGGAGGTTGCCGTCGCTCGACCGGTTCCGGTTCAGGTTGTTCACCTGATAGCTCGGGCTGAGCGAGCTGAGGGCCACCGAGTAGCTCGACGAGCTGATCCGACCGCGGGGCCGGTTGGCGTTCGGGTCGGTGGGCGTCGTGGTGGAGGGGGGCGCCGTCGTCGTGGTCGACGGGGCGGTGGTCGTGGTGGTGCCTGGCACCGCAGTCGTCGTCGTCGACGGCGCGGTGGTCGTGGTGGTGGCCGGAGCCGTGGTGGTCGTGGTCGGGGCCGCCGTCGTGGTGGTCGCCGGTGCCTGGGTGGTGGTCGGTGCCGGGGCGGTCGTGGTCGGAGCGGCGGTGGTGGGCGTGCCTGCAACCCGGCCGATGGTGGTGCTCGCCGACTTGGTCTTCCATCGGGTGTACTCGGCTTGTTCGTCGGCGACGGTGGGGTCGTGGTCGAGGGGGACATTGCCGCTGAACACGTTGGAGCCACCGGCGGAGGGGGTCCACCAGTCGGAGCGACCGGCGCCCCATCGGCTGTTGGGTCCTCGCATCCAGCCGGCGACGTTGCCGGACATCGTGTTGCGGGCGTACTCGTCGTTGCACTGGAACTGCCAGAACGACAGTCCGACGTTGGCGCTGGCCATCCACTGGCCGTTGGCCAGTCGGTTGGCGGCGATCACCCGGTTGTTGCGGACGATGTTGTCGGAGCCGCAGATGATCGAGATGCCGTAGTTCGTGGTGGCCACGACCTGGTTGTTCTCGACGACCACGAATCGGGAGCCGGCGTCGCCCACCATGATCCCACCGCCGGAGAAGTTGGCCGCTCCCGGTCCGCCGGACGTGGCAGGAATGGGATACGAACCCCACAGGAAGTTGTCGTGGATTCGGAGCGGCGACGCGCTGCTCGCCCCGGACGTGCCTCCGAAGAGTGAGATCAGATCCTCGGTGCGGGATTGTCCGGGTCGGTTGACGACCTCGTTCCACGCGATCTCGATGTTCGGGCCCACGACATTGGAGAGCTGCACGAACTGCATGAAGCCCCCGCCGCAGCAGTTCGTCGGGTCGCCCATGATGTCGGTGGCCCGGTTGAAGCGGATCTTGATCGACGCCGGTCGGGCGCTCTGCACCTTTATCGCGGCGGCCTTCACGATCTCGTTGTTCTCGAAGATGAGGTTCTTGACACCGGAGTCGGCGCGCACCATGCGGCCCTGTCCGTCGGTGCCCGCCCAGGTGCCCTCGCCGTAGCAGTTGCGGACGGTGAGGTCGGCGACGGCGTTGACCTGGATCAGATTGCCCTTGCCCTTCACTGCGCAGTTCTCGATGACCACCGGTGCCGATGTGGTGACCACGACTGCTGGGTTCGTGTTCGTGGACTCCCAGTTGCCGCTGTAGGTGCCGCCCTGGCTGATCACGATGGGACCGGTGTAGGTCACTGCTGATGCGTTCGACTGATGGATCTCTATGGCGACGAATGCGGCCAGGAGACCGGCGATCACGATCGCCACGAGTCGAACGGGAAGGCGCGAGCCGTGCGTCATATCCGCGTACCTCGGTGGGTTGGTGGTCGGGGGGTCAAGGACTGGTTCATCGACCGCTTCGGGGTCGGTCCTTGAGCCATGAGTGACATCTGTCGCAGTTCTTTTGGCCTACGCGCCCAGTTCGTTCGGCCTACGCGCGGCGCGTCCCGGGCGCGCCGACGACCCGGGCTGTCGGGCCCGGGCCGCCGGTGGTGCTGCGGCCGGGCTGACCGGGAGGAGCGGTCAGCCGGGGGGAGGGGCGGAGGAGGCCCCGACCGTCAGCAGTTCCCTCCGACACCGAACTCCTGGACCCAGTAGATGCCCTGGGGCTCGGGCCCGTCGCCGTCGGGGTCGCCCACCACTCGTGAGATCCCGACATGGGTGAAGTCGCTGCGCAGGAGGTTGGCCTTCTCGGCGCTCGAGGCGAGCAGGGCACTGAGGACCGATGGGGTGTCGGGGTGGCCGAAGGCGATGTTCTCGCCGGTCGCCACGCCGGCGTACCCGGTGAGCCGGGACCACTGGTCGGAGCCGTCGGGGCCGTCGGTGCTGAACCAGCGCTGGTTGGCCATCGTCGTGGCGTAGTCGGCGGCCGCCGCGTCGAGCGTGGCGCATCGAGCGAGGGGAGCCACGCCGGCGGCGGCGCGGATGCCGTTGATCTGGTCGACCATGTCGGTCTGCCAGGCCACGGCCTTGTCAGGAGCCGACGGCATGAAGACCTTGGTGCAGCCGAGCTTGGCGTTGTCACCGCTGGTGCCGGGAACGTTGATGCCGTACGCGCACACCTCGTGGGTCCCCGGTCCTACGGGAACCTCGATCCGGTAGCCGTGGCGGGGCCCCGCGGCCGGCCGGGCGCTGGCGACATCGGGGCGGTAGCGGTCGGCGCGACCCATGCCGCCCCAACCGCCGTCGACGTAGACGTGGATGGCGATGGCCTGGTCGGGTGCGTCCTGATCCCAGGCCCAACCGGCCACGATGGCGGTCGAGTTGGAGGCCTCCACGGTGGGGACGGCGGCGTCGAGGTTCCCCTCTGGTTTGCATGCGGCCAGGACCAGGGCGAGAGCCACCAAGGGAGCGGCGATGGCCACGATTCCCCCGAGGCTCGTGCGCTTGCGGTTCGACATCGTTCGCATGGGCAGGACCCACCTCCATCCGTTCTGGGTCGTGCCAGGTATCGGCGGCCCGTCGTGAGCGCTTGAGCCATACGGCCTATTTGCGGGGCGCGCCACCCAGTGCAGCAGCCACCCGTCGAGCCGGCGATGGACGACGCTGAACCGACCTCAGACCACCGTTGTGGCGACGCCCTGTCCGGGCTGCCACAGGTGCACCTCGAGGTGCTCTTCTCGGCCGTCGAGCTCGGTGAGCACGACATCGCGGAGATCGAGCCGGAAGAGGTGGAACGGCTCGGGCGGGGCCATGCCGGCCCGCAGCGATTCCTTGAGCGGATGGTCGTCGTCGAGCTCCTCGGCGACGGCTGCGAGCTTGGCGTCGCCACCGTCCATCGTCTCGTCTCCCGGGTTGGTATGGATGGCGACGCGGGGATCTCGATGCAGGTCGCGGGCTTTGCGCGCACCCCACATCGACCCGATGCACAGCTCGTCGCCGACCAGAGGAACCTCGGTGCCGCTGACCCTCGGCGAACCGTCAGCACGAATGGTGGCCATGACGTGGTGCTTGTGAGCGGTGAGACGGCGCAGGACCTTGTCGGCCAGTCCGGGCGCCTCGTCGTGGAACTGCTGCCAGGAGCTCATTTCCTCATGATCGACTCCCATCCCTGACAGGTTCTGTCATGGATGGTAGGTATGTTCCGAAGATGCGAGCGGGACGGCTGGTCGCGCTCCTGTTGGAGCTCCAGGGTCGGGGCGGCGCCACGGCCTCGGAGCTCGCGCGCACGCTCGAGGTGTCGGTGCGGACGATCTATCGCGACGTCTCCGCGCTGCAGGCCGCCGGTGTGCCCCTCTGGACCGAGACGGGCCCCGCTGGAGGGATCAGGCTGGTCGAGGGCTGGCACACCGATCTCGACGGCCTCACCGGCGACGAGGCCATGGCGCTGTCCCTGGCCGGTGCCCCTGGTGCCGCCGACGCCCTCGGACTGGGAGCGGTCCTGCTGGCGGCCGAGACCAAGGTTCGCTCGGCCCTGCCGCCCGAGTTGCGAGCGCGGTCCGCACGGGTGCGCGAGCGCTTCCACCTCGATGCGCCCGGGTGGTTCCATCGCCCCGATGCCACCGCTCATCTCGCCGCGGTGGCCGATGCGGTGTGGTCGTCGAAGCGTCTCGATCTGGTCTACGGGCCAACGGACCGGACGGTGCGCCGGCGGGTCGATCCTCTCGGACTCGTGATGAAGAGCGGTACCTGGTACCTCGTCGCCCGCCACCGCGACCAGATTCGGACGTACCGGGTGGGCCGGATCCACACGGTGAGCAGGCGGAGCGAGGGGTTCGATCGGCCGGAGGGCTTCGACCTGGTCGCGCACTGGACCGCGTCCACCGCCGAGTTCGACGCGTCACTCCTGCGCTTCCGGTGTCGGCTCCGCCTGGCGCCTTGGGCCCTTCGATCCCTGCCCCACACCGTCGATCCGGTCGCCGGCCGGGACGCGCTGGAAAGCGCCTCGGAACCCGACGACGACGGCTGGCGGATCGTCGAGGTCAACGCCGAGTCCGAGGAGGTGGCGGCCAGCCAGATCGTCGCCCTCGCTCCCGGCGTCGAGGTTCTCGATCCGCCGGGCCTGCGTCAGCGACTCGGTGAGGTCGGTCGAGGCCTGGCCCGACTCAACGGGTGACAGTCGGCCGGCGGTCGGCGTCCACCGACGAATCGGGCAGACTGCCCCTGTGGATGTGGTCGCCAGCGTCGATGCTCCGTGCGCCGTCGCAGTCCTGCGCCCCTGGGTCGCCGACCTCGACCGCTATCCGGCCTGGCTTTCGATCGTCCCCAAGGCCGAGCGACTCGGCGTGCCCGACGACCCCGATCAGGCCGAGCTGGACGGGCACCCGGCGTGGGCGGTCGAGCTGCGGGCCAAGTTGGGCCCGCTGGCCCGCTCGAAGCGACTGCGTATGGTGCGCACGCTGGTGGAGGACGATCACGTGCGCTTCGAGCGCTGGGAGCTCGACGGCAAGGAGCACTCGCCGTGGGTGCTCGACGTCCGCATCGAAGCGACCGACGCCGGCAGCAACCTGACGATGAAGCTGCACTACGGCGGCGGCCTCGGTGAGTCGCTGCTGGAGCGGCTGCTGCGCGACGAGATCGAGGAGTCCAAGCCGCGTCTCATCGCCCTGGTGAGCGGCCCCTGAGCTCGATCGATCGGTGTCCGGCGGCGGGGTCGGACCTCTAGCCTCGTGGGCATGACGGCTCTCGACGACGCACTCGTGCCCGACCCCGATCTCCTCGCCTCGGACGTGGCGTGGGACCTCGAGCCCCTGGTCGACGGCCGGGGACCGGACGGGGTGGCCACCCTGATGGAGCGAGCCGACGCCGCCGCCGGTCGCATCGAGGGGGCCCGCGGGTCGATAGCGGCGCTGTCGGCCGCCGAGCTGGCCGTGGTCATGGGTGACCTCGCCGAGCTGGAGGACGCCATCGGGCGAGCGGGGTCGTACGTGAGCCTTCGGTTCTCGGTCGACACGTCGGACCCGGAGCGGGGGGCGGCGATGCAGAAGTTCCAGGAGGACGCCACCGCGATCTCCACCCGCATCCTGTTCCTGGAGCTCGAGTGGGCCGAGGTCGACGAGGACCGCGCCGCCGAGCTCACCACCTCGTCCGAGCTCGCCTTCTGCCGTTACTACCTGCAGTCTGCTCGTCGCTTCCGCCCGCACCTGCTCACCGAGCCGGAGGAGAAGATCCTCACCGAGAAGAGCGTGAGCGGCGCGGCGGCGTGGAGTCGTCTGTTCGACGAGCTCACGTCGGCCATCGTCGTCGACCTCCCCGACGGCCCGACGAGCCTCGAGCAGGCCCTGAGCCGCCTCGGCTCACCGAGCCGGGACGACCGGCGCCTCGCCGCCGAAGCGGTCACCGTCGGTCTGGAACCGGGCCTGCGCACCAGGGCCTTCGTCTTCAACACCCTGATGGCCGACAAGTCCACGGACGATCGCCTGCGTCACTTCGATTCATGGGTGGCCAGTCGGAACCTGTCGAACCAGGCCAGCGACGCTTCGGTGCAGGCGCTGGTCGACTCGGTGGTCGCCCGCTACGACATCCCCCAGCGTTGGTACGCCCTGAAGGCGCAGATGCTCGGCGTCGACAAGATCGCCGACTACGACCGCAACGCCTCGATCGCCGACGTCGAGGAGGAGTTCGCGTGGTCACAGGCCACCGATGTCGTGCTCGACGCCTACGGATCGTTCTCCGGCGAGTTGGCCGGCGTGGTGCGCACCTTCATCGACGAGAACTGGATCGACGCGCCGGTGCGTCCGGGCAAACGGCCCGGAGCATTCTGCTCCTACACGGTGCCCAGTGCTCACCCGTACCTGCTCCTCAACTGGACGAGTCGGCGACGCGACGTGCTGACGCTGGCCCACGAGTTGGGCCACGGGCTGCACGCCTATCTGGCTCGGGAGCAGGGCGTGTTCCACCAGAGCACGCCGCTCACCCTGGCCGAGACGGCGTCGGTCTTCGGCGAGACCGTGACCTTCGGCCGGCTGCTCTCCGACACCACCGATCCCGCGGCCCGGCTCGCCCTGTTGGCCGAGAGCCTGGAGGGGCAGATCGCCACGGTGTTCCGCCAGGTCGCCATGAACCGCTTCGAGGACGCGGTGCACACCCATCGGCGCACGGTCGGGGAGGTCTCGGTCGAGGACTTCGGCGATCACTGGGAGACGACCCAGCGGGCGATGCTCGGCGACGCGGTCGAGCTCACCCCCGGGTACCGCACCTGGTGGAGCTACATCCCGCACTTCATCGGTTCGCCGGGCTACGTGTACGCCTACGCCTACGGTCAGCTGCTGGCCCTGGCGGTGTACGCCCGCTACGAGGCCGAAGGCGCGGCCTTCGTGCCCGCGTACCTGGACCTCCTGCGGGCCGGCGGTTCCATGGCCCCCGAGGACCTCGGTCGCATCGTGGGGGTCGACCTCGCCGATCCGGGCTTCTGGGACGGCGGACTGGCCATCATCGACGGCCAGCTCTCCGCCGCCGAGGCCGCCGCACGGGACGCGGGCCGCCTCTGAGCCCTCGCCCTTTCGGCCCCGGAGGCAGATCTCCGGGTTCCCGCCGGTTTTCCGCCTCCGGTGTGGGTGGGCCGGTGTGGCCTGAGGTGGATCTCGGGGTTCGGGACGAGATTCTGCCTCCGGTGTGGGGGCTCCCCGGGGCGGAGGGTCCTGGCTAGCGTGGCGCCAGTCGAGCCCGAGGGGGACGGATGGCGAGAGTGGCACAGGAGCTGGGCCTCGATCTGACCGATCGCGACCTCTACCGCCACGGGTTCCCCTTCGACGAGCTCGCCTTCCTCACCGAGGAGCCGGTGTGGTGGCACCCGCTCACCCCCGGCGTCGAGGAGCTGCGCGACACCGGCTTCTACGTGGTCGCCCGGCACGACGTCGTGCAGGAGGTCAGCCGCGACCCTCAGCGGTTCGGCGCGCTGGACGGGAGCTCGTTGCGGGACACAGCTGAGGATCGCCGGGGTGAGTCGATCGTCACCTCCGATCCGCCGGTGCAGAGCCGGTTCCGCCGCCTGGTGAGCCTCGGGTTCACGCCGCGGATGGTGGCCCGCCTCGACGAGATGATGGATCAGTGGGCCGTCAGCATCGTCGACTCGCTGGCCGATCGGGATCGTTGTGAGTTCGTCAGCGAGGTCGCCGAGCTGCTACCCCTGCACGTGATCGCCGACATCGTGGGCATCCCGGTCGAGGACCGCCCGGCGGTGTTCGCCGACACCGCGTTCATGTTGCAGGCGTTCGACCCGGAGTCGGGTGTGCCGGCCGAGGAGAACCGGGCGGCGCAGCATCGTCTGCTCCTCTACGCCCACGCCCTCAGCTCGACCCGGCGCGACGCCCCCGAAGACGACGTCTGGTCCGCGCTGGTGCACGCCCAACTCACCCTCGACGACGGCGCCACGACGGCGCTCAGCGAGATCGAGCTCGACCTGTGGTTCCTGATCCTGTCGATCGCCGGATCCGAGACCACCCGCAACGCCATCGCCATCGGCCTCAAGACCCTCATCGAGCACCCGGATCAGCTGGCTCGCCTCCGAGCCGAACCCGAGTTGATGAGCACCGCGGTCGACGAGATCCTCCGATGGTCGAGCCCGGTGCTCTACCACCGACGCACGGTCGCCGACGACACCGAGGTCGGCGGCGTCGGCATGGAGGGCGGCCTGCCCGTCGCCATGTTCTGGCCGGCGGCCAACCGGGACGCCGCCACCTTCGCCGACCCGTTCCGTTTCGACATCACCCGGACACCGAACCACCACGTGGCCTTCGGCGGGGGAGGCCCGCACTACTGCCTCGGGGCCAACCTGGCCAAGCGGGAGGTCACCGTGATCCTGCGCGAGATCCTCGCCAGGCTGGACAGCTTGGCGATCGACCAGGAACCGCCCGACGAGGGCGGGATTCGCTGGTCGGTGCCCGGTCTGGCCGTGCCGGTCGGCATCGGACTGAACCGGCTTCCTCTGCGCTACGAACTAAGGACCTGAGCGCGACGCACCGATCTTCTCGAGGCGGCCACGACGGCCGCTCCGAGACGTCGAGGCGAAGGAATGGAAATGACGGACCTGGTTCCGATCGACATGGCGACGCACCCGTATCTCACGGGTCGCTTCGCGCCAGTCACCGAGGAGATCGAGGTCGACCAGCTCGAGGTGGAGGGGACGCTGCCCGAGGGACTGGTGGGCGCCTACCTGCGCAACGGCCCGAACCTGATGTACCCGTCCCTCGGGAGCTACACGTTCCCGATGGAGGGCGACGGGATGGTGCACGGCATCTGGTTCGACGGCGAGGGCGGTGCTCGCTACAAGAACCGGTGGGTACGCACCAAGGGCATGGCCGCCGAGATCGCCGCCGGCCATGACGTGTTCGGCGGCCTGATGACCCCGGCGTTCGTCGATCCCGACTTGCTCGGGCCCGACCCGGACCCGGGCTGGCCGTTCAAGCTCGATCCGTTCATCAACGTCGTGCACCATGCCGGGCGGCTTCTCGCCCTGAGCGAGGCGCTGCCGGCCTACCAGATCACGCCGGAGCTCGAGACCGTCGGGCTCTTCGACTTCGGCGGGAAGATGACGACGCTCACGGCCCACCCTCGGATCGATCCGGTGACCGGGGACATGGTCGTGTTCGGCTACGACATCGAGGCGCCGTTCCTGCGATGGGCCGTCGTCGGTGCCGACGGTGAGATCACGCAAGGCCCCCACGTCGTCGACGGTGTGGACGACGGATACATGATCCACGACTGCACCATCACCGAGCGCTACCTGGTGTTGGTGCTCGCCCCGGTCGTGTTCGACCTGGACGCCATGGCCAAGGGCGGCAACGTGCTGGCCTGGCGACCCGAGCTCGGTACCCGCATCGTCTGCATCCCTCGCGACGGTGGTCCGCCGAAGTGGATGCACACCGATCCGTTCTTCGTGTGGCACTACGGGAACGCGTACGACGACGGCGACGACGTCGTCTTGGACTTCCCGTGGTGGAACGGGTTCTCGCTCACCCCCGACCCGGCCCGTCGAGGCGGCTTCACCCGAGCCCGGCTCGGCCCCGACAGCGGCAAGGTCGAGCTCACCCATCTCGACGTGGTGCCGGGCGAGTTCGCCCGCATCGACGATCGGCGCACCGGTCGAGCGCACCGCTACGTCACGATGTCTCGCAAGACCGGCCGTCCCGGTCTGCTGAACGGGGAGTTCGACCGGCTCACCCGTTACGACATGGCGACCGGCGAATCCCTTCACATCGACAGCGACCTGGTCTTCGGTGAGGTGGTGCACGCCCCTCGTGCCGGCTCCGTCGCCGCCGAAGGGGATGCCGAGCTCGACGGGTGGTACGTCGCCTTCGCCACCGACCACGACGCCACTCGATCGTGGTTCGTGATCTGGGACGCCGCCTCGTTCCCGTCCGAGCCGGTGGCCCGGGTGCGCATGCCCCAGCGGGTGCCCAACGGCCTGCACGGCAACTGGATGCCTGGTCTGTCCTGAGCTAGGGCCGCGGGACCGCTGAGGTCGCCGGGGCAGTGGCGCAGATCGAGGTCATCGAGCGCTCGACCGCCTCCTGGCGGAGGTGGGCGATGGCCTGGTACTCGTCGCTCGAGAGCATGTCGAGCAGGGCCTCCTTGGACGGGTACCGACCGTAGAAGACGAGGTCGGCGTCGATGTCGCCCTCCCATGCCTCGAGCACGGTGTAGGGCTCGAGGAACCGGCCCCCGCGACCTTCGACCAGGGGGCGGCTGGCGGCGAGGTAGTCCTGGTAGCGCTCGGCGCCGCCGGGCTTGAACCACAAGACGTTGAGTACGTAGATGGTCGTGTCACTCGTCGCACTGACGGGTGTCACAGCTCGACCTTCTTGCACTCGGTGAGGATCATGCGGCTGGCGGCCTCGGTGCGCAGATGGGCGAACTCCCCGTACTCGTCGCTGGCCATCATGGCGTCGAAGACCTCACGGGACGGGTAGCGGATCACGGCGAGGACGTCGGGGATGAAGTCGTCGTCGACGGCGTCGACGGGGGACAGGACGTAGTCGATCCCGCCGCCGAGGCTTTCGACCAGCTGCATGGCCCGCTGGCCGTACTCGGCGTACTTCCGCCTGCCTTCGTCGCCCTTCAGCCAGAGCGCATTGAACATGAAGACCTCGTCGTCGGCCATGGTCCACCCCCTCCTGGCGGTCGATCCGCCGTCCCCCTTGCTAGCGGAGGTGGCGCGGCCGTGCTCCCGATCCCAGGTTGGCGGAGGGGTGGGGGCAGTGGGCTATGTTTCACCTCCGCATACCGGCCGCTTCGGCGTCACCGGGCTTGCCACGTCGGAGTGGCGGAATTGGCAGACGCGCTAGCTTGAGGGGCTAGTGCCCGAAAGGGCGTGGGGGTTCAAGTCCCCCCTCCGACACGACCAGCCAGCCCACGCGTGGGTTGGGCCTCTACCAGGACTTTCTTGTCCACGGGGCCGTGTCACCAGGCCTTCGTGAGGGCGTCGCAGCCGACCAGGTATGGGTGCCTGGTCCGCTTGCTGGCAGCCGGCGGCGACCTCGCTGGGCATCGACCTCAGGCCGAGGAGTCGGTGGTCCAGCTCTGACCCCAGGCGCCGCGCAGATCTCCCTGGTGGGTGGACGACTCGGCCATCGACGCGATGTGCGACGCGATGTCCGAGGCGTCGTAGCCGTCCAGCACGCTGGTGCCGGTGAGGTCCATCACGGGTCGGCCGAGTTGGTCGAGCAGTTCGAGGTCGCGCATCACGACGCCCCGCACCGCCGGCGGTGCGGTGGCGAGGGCCAGTACGGCCTCGGCCATGGCCTCGAGCGGTTCGGTGAGACCGGCCTCGAGGGTGTCGGACTGGACCAGCTGATCGACGAACTCCGTCCGGGATGCGCCTTGGGGCGACACCACGTTGGCCACGACCTTGGTGCCTTCGAGCTCGAGGGCCAGGCAGCGCGTCATCTGGTCGAGCATCGCCTTGGTTCCGCCGTAGGCCGCACCTCCGGGGCGAGGGTTCTGGGGGTCTCCGACGCCCGAGGAGATGTTCACGATCCAGCCGCGGTCGCGCTCGATCATGCCGGGCACGGCCGCCGAGATGAGCTCCCACGGGGCGAGCACGTTCACCTCGAACATCAGCCGCACCTTGGCCGGGGCCCACTCGGCGACGTTGCGGAACACCGACATGGCTGCGTTGTTCACGAGGATGTCGATCGGCCCGAGCTCCGCCTCGGTCTGCTCGACGATCGACGCCCGGTCGAACGTGGGCGATGCCAGATCACCGGGCAGCGCGATGGCCCGCACCCCGATGCCACGAACCTCCTCGACGGTGGCGGCCAGTGAGCGGCCGAGACGTTCCCCGTCCACGTCCCGCGCCACCAACGCCACGTCGGCACCTTCGTGGGCCAGTCGCAGAGCGGTGGCTCGTCCGATCCCTCGGCTTCCACCGGTGATCAGCGCCACCGTTCCGTCACACATGCCCATCGTGAGTCTCCTCGTCTCGGCCGCGGGCGACGACGTCACCCGCAGCATCGTGGTGCTTCTTCAGTCGACGAGTGCGGGACCCGCCGGCGGTGTCCCTCGTTCGGTGTCACCGACGAGCTCTACACCGAGTCGAGCTCCGGACGCGGCCATCGGCTCAGATCCGCGCCGCGAGGAAGTCGGTGAGCACCTGGTTGGTGCGCTCCGGATCCTCCTCGGGCACGAAGTGCCCGGTCTGGGCGCCTCGGCAGCGCAGGTCGGGGAAGTGCCGGCGGAAAGAGTCGGCGTAGGGATTGCCCTCAACCATGTAGTCGTCGGCGGGGAAGCCGTCCTTGAACGCCTGCGGCACGAGGAAGGCGCTGAACAGGTACAGGGCCGGGTGTTCGTACCGCTTGTGCCAGTCCTCGGGGGCGAACACCGGGAAGCGATCCCGGTCGGGATGTTCGCTGAGCGGGTGGTGCCAGAGCTCGCAGACCTGGAGGTTGGACGCGAACTCGAACCGTCCCTCGTGCTCGAAGTGGAACGGCAACGCGTTGCGGTAGTACTGGATGGCGTTGAACCACACGTCCGGATCGTCGAAGACCTCGGCGTAGTGGTCGACGTCGGCGGGGAGTAGAAGCGCCTCGGATCCCACCCCGCCATGGCTTCGCCGCCCTTGGCCGGGACCCACGGTGCCTCTGGTGGGCCTCCGTACTCGTGAGGTTCCCCGCCGAACACCGAGCGGATGTAGGCGCGCCCGTGCTGCTCGAAGAAGGTCTCGGCGAGGGGCTCGCACTTGAACCAGTAGCCATGGATGCCCCAGGGGGTCCAGACCGAGGTGAGCGTGTCGATGAGGGCGAGCCGGTTGAACCGATCCGGGTGGTCCACGGCTGCTTTGAACGCGATGATCCCGCCCCAGTCGTGTCCGACGAGCGCGGCCTGTTCGATGCCGAGGGCGTCGAGCAGCTCGACCTGGTCGTTGCCGAGGACCTCGCGGGTCACCCGGATCCGGGTCTTCTCGGTGTGCCCGAAGCCACGGGTGTCGGGTGCGATCACGCGGTAGCTCTCGGCGAGGACCGGAGCCTGGTGCCGCCACATCCACGAGTCCTGGGGGAACCCGTGGAGCAGCACCACTGGCGGAGCCTCAGGGTCGCCGAGCGTCCGGACGTGGACCCGTAGGCCACCCGCCTGCACGAACTCCGACCGCCCCCACCCCTCGTCTACGTCTGCCATGGACCCCCCTGTCCGGTCGACCTCGCGCCCAGTGTGGGCGACCAGGCGTCGCCCGGCCATTCGCCTGCTCAGCTCGCGTCGCGTCGTCGTGGCGCAACATTCGAGATGCTACCGTATGGAAACAAGTTGGCGAACGAGGTCTCGCTGCGTCACCTCGCTGCGTGACGGACCTCGGCGTGAGGAGCACAGATGATCGGTTGGAAGGCCACTCTCGACGCAGACGCCGGCTCGGTCAGCTGATGGGGGATCTGGATCTGGACGAGCTGGCCGACCAGCTGGCCATTCGACGGCTGGTGGACGACTACGCCCGGGCGGCGGACCGAGTCGATGGTCCGGCTGCGGGCGCCTGCTTCGCTCCGGACGGGGTGCTGCGGGGGTTCGACCGGGGTAGCGATGAACCGCTTCGGGTACGCACCGGCCCGAAGGACATCGCGACCGCGTTCGGCGGCCTGTCGGTCTACGACGTGACGCTGCACGTGGTGGCCAACCACTACGTCGAGCTCGACGGCGACACCGCCAGCGGTGAGACCTACTGCCTGGCCCATCACGTCCACGACGCCGACGATGGCACCGGCAAGCTCGACTACGTGATGGCCATCCGCTACCTCGACGAGTACCGCCGTACCGCCGATGGTTGGCGCTTCGTACGGCGGGACAACCACATTCTGTTCGCCGAGGACCGACCTGTCGTCGGACCGTGAGCGAGTCGGACCCATCCACGGGGAGACGAGATCACAGGACCGACGAGCGGGGTCGACGGGACCTGAGCGGCAAGGTGGCGATGGTGGTCGGAGCGGGCCCGGGGGTGGGGCGGGCCTGCGCTCTGGCGTTCGCTCGAGACGGCGCCGACGTGGTGGTGTCGGCTCGACGCGGCGAGCCACTGGCGGATCTCGCCGCGGAGATCGCGGCGCAGACCGGGCGCCGCCTGGAGCCGATCGTGTCCGACCTCGCCGATCCCGACTCCCTCGCGAACCTGGTCGAGCAGGCCGTCGAACGACTTGGTGGCGTCGACGCCCTGGTGACCGTGGCCACCGCGGGCGGTGGGCAGATCGCCATCGACGACGCCGACTGGGCTGTGTGGCGCCAGGCCTTCGAGGTGAACGTGGTCGGCACCATGGAGGTCAGCCGCTGCGCCGCTCGCTCGATGGCGAGCCGCGGGGGCGGGTCGATCGTGCACGTCAGCAGCTTCAGCACGCACTCGATCCCGGCCCGGCATGCCGCCTACACCGCCACCAAGTCCGCCGCCGTGACCGCCTCGAAGACGATGGCGAAGGAGCTCGGACCTCAGGGCACCAGGGTGAACGTGGTGACGCCGGGCTACATCACCGGTGGTCCGCTCGACGAGATGTTCGAGCTGGTGGCCGGCCGCACCGGAGAGTCGGCCGACACCGTGTCGGCGCGGATGGCCCGGACCGCTGCGCTGCGTCGCCACGTCGACCCCGAGGACATCGCCGAGGCGGTGCTGTTCCTCTGCTCGGAGCGGGGCCGGGGCGTGACCGGTGTGGAGGTCCCCGTGACGGCCGGGCAGCACCCGCTGTGAGGCGGTGCGCCCTCGCCCGCCGTCGTCAGATCCGACATCGAAGGAGCACGAAACCGTGACCGACCTGCCCACCCCCCAGATCTCCATGCAGATCAGGACGTTCGCCGAAGGCCACGTCGACATCGCCGCCATGCTGGAGGTGGCCCGTGACCTCGACGCCGCCGGCGTGGACCGCCTCGTGGTGTCGGACCACATCGCCTTCGGCCCCTCACCCGATGAGGCCTACGCCGACCCCAAGGTGGGGGGCACCGTCGGCGGTCGTCAACCGACCAGTCCTGACGGGACCTGGCTCGAGCCGCTCACGGTCCTGACCGCGATCGCCGCGACCACCGATCGCATCCGGCTCGGCACCGCCATCCTGCTCGCCGCGCTGCGCCGACCCGCCGTGCTCGCCAAGACCGCCGCCACCCTCGACGTCATCTCCGGCGGGCGGCTGGATCTCGGCGTCGGTGTCGGATGGCAGAAGGACGAATACGACGTGGTCGGTCTCGACTTCTCCGACCGGGGTCGAATCCTCGACGAGACCCTCGCCGTCTGCCGCACTCTGTGGACCGAGCAGAGCGCCTCGTACCGATCGGACACCCTTGCGTTCGATGACATCCATCAGATGCCCAAGCCGCTCCAGGCCGACGGCGTGCCCATCTGGGTCAGCGGCACCGCCAACCGCGCCGTGGCCCGTCGCCTCGTCCGTTTCGGCACCGGCTGGATCCCCTGGGGTCCGGCCGCGGCGGATCCCGCATCGGGCATCCAGCAGATGCGCCACCTCATCGTCGACGAGGGCGGCGACCCCTCGGCGCTCCAGGTGCAGGGCAACGCCCGTGCGTCGGTGGACGACGCGTGGAACCTCGATGGGGAGGCAACGTCCGCGGCCATCCGACCGCTCGTGGAGGCAGGGGTGACCGACGTCAGGGTCGCGACCGCGCTTCCCGAGGGGACGATCCCGAGGCGGGCGTATCTCGACCAGCTGGTCGAGACCTTCCGGTCCGCGACCGGTAGCTGACCGCCTTCCCACACCGGTGATCACGGGGCGGCTCGATGCATACGACCTTGACAAGTAGTGCCGTATCGAACAATGTGAGATCGCAACAATGGGGGGCCGTCGTCGGTCGACCGACCTCGGGGATCGTCGAACCGCGAGCGGTCCGCAGCCGGTGCCGGCATGTGAACCGAGGGGTGTGCAGATGGATGCAGCAACAGAGTCTCGTGGCCTTGCGCTCGTCACTGGAGCGAGCCGGGGGATCGGTCGATGCGCGGCACTGGCGCTGGCCGAGGCCGGATACGACGTGGCGATCACGGCTCGAACCGTCAAGGAGGGGGAGGGCCGGGCCGACCCCGTGAGCGTGGGAGACGTCGGTACGCCGCTGGTGGTGCCCGGAAGCCTCGAGCGGACGGCATCGGAAATCTCGGCGTTGGGTCGTCGGGCGATCCCGATCCAGATGGACCTCCTGAACCGGGAATCGGTCATCGGTGCCTCAGAGGAGGTCCTGGCGCTCGGTGGCGCTGACGTCCTCGTCAACAACGCCGCCTACGAGAGCCCAGGCCTGCTCGACCTGTTCCTCGACCTCACTCCCGAGGTGGCGGAGCGCATCCTGGTGGCCAGCTTCGTCAACCCGATGTTGATGACCCAGATGCTGCTGCCCAGGATGATCGAGAAGGGTGGCGGCGTCGTGGTCAACCTCACGTCTCCAGTCGCCCACGTCGATCCGTCCGGTCCGGCCGATCAGGCAGGCTGGGGCTTGGGGCATGCGTCTGTGAAGGGTGCCCTCGACCGGATGGCGGGCGTGATCCACGGGGAGTTCGAACCCCGAGGCATCCGGGCGTACAACCTCGATCCGGGACTGGTCATGACCGAGGTCATGCGAGCTCGCGGGATGGTCGAGTTCTTCGGTGATCGGATTCCCTGGGTCGAGCCCGACGTGCCTGGCGCCGTGATCGCCTGGTTGGCGTACTCACCCGACGCAGTCGAGCTCGCTGGCCAACGCGTCATCGCCCAGGAGCTCTGCACGCAGCTCGGGCTCGTAGCTGCGTCGTAGCCTCCATGACCCACTCCCCGGCGGCGGTGGAGCGGCTCAGGACGCCTGGTCAGGTAGGGCCGCCGGTGTTCACGACCGCCGTCGTGACGAGGCGGGGTAGGCGAGGTCGGAGGCGGCGAGCACCTCGATGATGGTGCGCTGGGCGTCGGCGAGGCGGTCGATCTGAGCCTTCGTCAGGCCGTCGAACACGTCGACGAGGGTCGCCATCAGCTCGTCGGTCGCTGATCGCGCCACCTCTACCCCTGCCGGGGTGAGCTCGACGTGCCACGAGCGCGCATCGAGAGGATCCCGGATCCTTCGTGTGAGACCGGCCGCAGTGAGCCGGCGCAGGGTGTGGCTGATCCCGCTCGGACTCTGGGTGAGCTGACGGTAGAGCACGGTGGGCGACTGACGATGCGGGGCCGGCGCACACCACAGGGCGAAGAGGACGCTCATCTGTGCGCTGTCGAGCTCCCACTTCTGCACCACGCGGTTCATGAGGGCGTCGGTGTGGCGACCGGCGCCCTCGACGTAGATGAACAGCGTCAGGAGCGACGCCTCGTGCGGGGTCGCGATCTCCTCGACCCGGGTCCGAAAGCGATCCTGGTTCTCTGTGGTCACGGCGACGTGGTTCGCCGAGCGGGCTCGCTGGCTCTGGTTCGCCATGGGGGGTCCGATCTGGGAGTGCTGGTCGCCGGTTCGGGGGCTTGATCCTGTCGGGTTTCGGGCGCTGCTCTCACGAGCTGCGGCACCCGAAGATCTTGGCGCATCCGCCGCCGCGGCCCCCGCATGCTCTCGGCCCGACGTCGTCGCCGTCGAGCACGGTGTGAGACGCCGCGCTGAGCCGGGCAGCACGACGGGGAGAGCCTGGAAGGAGGTGCCGGGGCACTGGTGCAATATCGAACTATATGATACGGTAGCAGTTCTGCGGCGGGGGTCGCGGAAGAGGGTCCTCTCGAGCGTGTCGACGACGACGCATGCCGGGGCCTCTCGACCACCGAGTCCATGGGAGTTCACAGTGAGCAGGACGACGTACAGGACCTCGTGGAGGAGACGGTGCATCGTGCTGTGCCTCGTCGTCGCCGCACTCGCAGCGGCCTGTTCCAGCGGACGGGCGGACAACGCCCAGACCGATTCGACTGCGTCGTCCTCGACAACGGACACGGCCGAAGGGTTCGGCACGTTAGAGACCCCGTGCGGCCCGGCGGAGGGGGCCAACGAGGCGACGGGGGACCAAGGCGTCACCGCCGATTCGGTCACCATCGGGTACGGCGACGACGCCGGCTACCAGGCGGCACCTGGCTTCAACCACGAGATGTCCGACGCCGTCAAGGCACTCATCTCCTGGTGCAACGACCAAGGCGGCATCAACGGCCGAACGATCATCGGCGAGTACTACGACGCAAAGATCACCGACGCCAACCTCGTCATGACCGAGGCCTGCCAGAAGGTCTTCATGCTCGTCGGCGAGGGCTTCGGCCTCGACAACACTGCCGAGGAGACGAGACTCGGCTGCGGTCTCCCGGCAGTGCCGGGCTATGCCGGGTCGGGAGTGTTCTCGATGGGCACGCTCATGCACCAACCGGTGCCACTCCCCATCGACTACCAGACCACCCAGGCCGCCTGGGCCGATGGCCGAGGCATTCCCCGACCAGGTCAAGAAGGCGGCGGTGATCGTGCCGAACGGCGTCCCCGCCTCGATCGACGCTGGCGACAAGATCAAGGCGTCCTATCCGTCCGCAGGCTTCGAGTTCCTTCCCTGCGACCAGCTCTACTCGATCGCGGGCGAGTCCGACTGGAAGCCGTTCATCCAACGCCTGAAGGATTGCGGCGCCGAGGCCGTGTACTTCAACGGTGCCGAGGCGAACTTCGAGAACGTCCTGGATGCCGCTCAGCAGCTCGACTACACCGGCATCTGGTTCGCCGAGCCGGTTTTCTACTCCTCGTCGTTCGCGGCATGGAACACGTCCGGGAACGCCGACGACCTCTTCCTCCGGAACTCGTTCATCCCGCTCGACGACCCGGCGCCGGGTTCCGCCACGGCCCAGTACGTCGATCTCGTGACCGGAGATGGTGGCGACATCAGCATCCTCGGTGCGCAGTCCGCTTCGGCGTTCCTGCTGTGGGCCACGGCGGCCGACCCGTGCGGTATCGACCTGACTCGAGACTGCGTGATGAGCGATCTGGCTGCGATCCACGACTGGACCGGCGGCGGTCTCCACGTTCCGACCGATCCGGGTGCCAACAAGCCCAGTGAGTGCGGCAACGTGCTCAAGCTGGACGGCACGACCTGGACGGTCTGGTCACCGACCGATGGTGACCAGCTCTGCGATCCGAAGTACCTGTTCCAGATCGAGGAGCCCATCCCGGGGGCCGCAGTGCTCGCCCTCGACAGCGATCGGATCTCCCGGCAGTTCGGGGAGCCCAGCGCCGGCTGACCGATCGATCCCCGGCCCCCCTGGGGAGTCGGCAGGCGGCTCCGGCCGCCTGCCGACTTGGGTGTCGAGCGCAGGCACCAGGGACAGGCAGCACCAGCGACAAGCAGCACCGGCAAAGACCAGCACCGACGCTACGGACACAGGAGCGAGCAACGACATGGCCATCAAGGGAATCCGGGCTACCGATCACATCGTCATCGCCACGAACGACGTCGACACGTCGGTCCAGTGGTACCAGGAGGTCCTCGGCTTCGTGAAGGAGTGGGAGGACGTCGTCGAGGGGCCGGAGTTCGATGCGCTCATCGGCATCGAGGGCGCCCGGTCGCACTGCGCTGGGGGGCACCTCCAAGGGGACCCGCATCGAGTTCAACCACACCAGCTGGAACTCCACGGCACCGCGCAGCGCAGGCACCGGCCTCTCCATCTTCAGCCTCGCGGTCGATGACGCCGACACGGCCTACGAAGAAGCCAAGGCCCGGGGACTGACCTTCGCCTACGGCGATGCCGTCAACGTCGCCGAGGGATGCAAGATCTTCTTCATCGTCGGGCCGGACGAGCAGGTCATCGAGTTCGTCGAGTTCACCGAGGCCAGCACCAGCCCGTGGAACACGTACCGGTGAGCTCAGACCTGCTCGGTCGGCGAGGCAGCTCCACCTCGACTCGTTGCCATGACGGCCGGACCCAGCTGCGGTGCACGACCCGTCATGAGCGCCTCCAGCCCCTACGAGCCGACGGGCGCGCCCCTGCGGGGCATCCGGATCCTCGACCTGACAGTGGCGGTGAGCGGGCCCTACGCGGTCGCCCTGCTGGCCGATCAGGGGGCGTCGGTGGTGAAGGTCGAGCGCCCCGGCATCGGTGACATCGCCCGGTGGCTCGGCGTCTCGGTGAACCAGATGAGCGCCCTGTTCGTGACCTGCAACCGAGGCAAGCGCTCGATCGCCCTCGACCTCTCCCAACCGGCAGGGGTCGAGATCGTTCGCAGGCTCGCCGCAGAGGCCGACGTCGTGGTCGAGAACTTCCGGACCGGGGTCATAGATCGGCTCGGGCTCGGCTACGACGCCCTTCGGGAGGTCAACGACGACCTGATATACGTCTCCATCTCCGGCTACGGGCCCACGGGGCCCTATGCCGATCGCAGCGCCTACGACACCGCCATCCAGGCCTACTCGGGCGTGGCGATGAACCAGTCCGACCCCGAGCGCCCCGCTCCAGTGCTTCTCCGCCAGGCAGTCGCTGACAAGGTCGCCTCGCTCTTCGCCTCACAGGCGATCACCGCCGCGCTGTTCGCCCGAGAGCGCGGCGACGGAGGTCAACACGTCCACCTCTCGATGGCTGACGCGGCCGTCTCGTTCCTGTGGGTGGACTCCGCCGGCAACGAGGTGCTCCTCGACAGCGACGGCACCCGAGACTCGAGGGTCGTCGGCGGCCTCGAGCCGATGACGTTCCGGGACGGCTGGGGGATCGTCGTGCCGACGAGCGACGACGACTTCGTGAGGATGTGCGAGGCCCTCGACGTCGACCTGATCAAGGATCCTCGCATCGCGACGAGAGCGCAGCGCGACCTCCACCCCGAGCTCACCGTCGAGATGATCGACATGTGCTACGCCATGGCCGCCAACCTGACCCAGGCCGAAGCCACCGCGCTGTTCGACGAGTACCGGCTCCCATTCGCAATGGTCGTGGCGCCCGCCGACCTGCCCGGCGATGAGCACGCCCAGGCCGTTGGGATGTTCGTCGAAGGTGATCATCCCGTGGCCGGCCGGACCCGCCTGCCGCGACACCCGGTGGCCTTCGAGCGGACGCCCGCGTCGCTGGCTGGCGGTGCCCCGGCGTTGGGCGAGCACACCGACGAGATCCTCGCCGAGATCGGGATGGCCGACGCCATCGACCATCTGCGGTCCGACGGCGTCATCGCATGAGCCCACTACCCATCGACGACGAAGGCACACGCCTCTGCGTCCCACCCCCGGAGCCGACGTGAACGACGACATCCTGACCGAGCTCGACGACAGCGGCGTCGCCACGGTCACCCTGAACCGCCCGAGCAAGGTCAACTCCTTCGTGCCCGAGACGTGGGCGAGGCTGACCGACCTGTTCCGCCAGTACGAGATGGATCCGAACGTACGGGTGATCGTGCTCACCGGTGCCGGCGGGAACTTCTCCTCCGGAGCGAACCTCGACGTCGGAGGTGGCTCCCCGAGCGAACGGTCGATCGACTCGACACGAAGCCACTGGACCCAAGGCCTCACGCTCACCAGGACGATGACCACCATGAGCACCCCGATCGTCGCCATGGTCGAGGGTTGGGCCGTCGCCGGAGGCTTCTCCCTCGCCATGGCCTGCGACCTGGTCTACGCGGCCGAGTCCGCCACCCTCTGGCCCAACTTCCTCAAGCTCGGCTTCCCCCCTGAGCTCGGCACCCTGCTGTTCGTACCGAGCATGGTCGGCCCCTACAAGGCCAAGGAGATCTTCCTCACCAGCCGCAAGATCCCTGCGGCCGAGGCGAAGGCACTCGGCCTCGTGTGCGACGTGTTCCCGGGGGACACGCTCCACCAGGAGGTGTACGGCATCGCCCAGGACATCGCCGGATGCGCCTCCGCCGCGGTGTCGATGACGAAGCGCTTCATCAACTCGACCGTCTTCGACCACATGGACCTCGTGCTGGCCGCCGAGATGCAGAACACCCCGTTCGTCACCATGTCCGAGGAATCCAACCGGCTCCGCGCCGCCAACTTCCTGAACAAGGCCTAGCCCGGTCATGGGCCTCATCGCACCGTCGAGGTGCTCGGCGAGTGATGCGTCACCGAGGGCGAAGCCCCGAAGCACTGAAGAACGACGTGACCAGGGAGCAAGAGCGTGACGACAACAGGGGGAACGATGCACGACATCGTGATCCGCGGCGGGACCGTGGTCGACGGAACAGGATCGGTGCCGCGTGTCGCCGACGTCGCCGTCTCCGACGGAGCCATCGTCGAGGTGGGCACCGTCGAGACCGAGGGCGCCGAGGAGATCGACGCGACCGGCCAGGTGGTGACCCCTGGCTTCGTTGACATCCACACCCACTACGACGGCCAGGTCACCTGGGACCCCACCCTCTCGCCGACGAGCTGGCACGGCGTCACCACGCTGGTGCTCGGCAACTGCGGCGTCGGCTTCGCCCCCGTCGCCCCCGACAAGCACGAGTGGCTGATCGGGCTCATGGAAGGGGTCGAGGACATCCCCGGCACCGCCCTCCACGACGGCATCGAGTGGGCCTGGGAGACCTTTCCCGAGTACCTCGACGCCCTCGACGCCACCCCGAAGGCTCTCGACGTCGCCGCGCTCGCTCCGCACAGCGCCATCCGGGCGTACGTGATGGGGGAGCGGGGCGCTCGGAACGAGCCAGCCACGCCCGATGACATCGACCGCATGGCGGGGATCGTGCGCGAGGCGGTCGAGGCCGGCGCCGCGGGCGTGTCGACCTCACGCACCATCCTGCACAAGGCGGTCGACGGCGAGCCCGTGCCCGGCACCTACGCCGCCGAGGACGAGCTGTTCATGCTGGGCCGGGCGCTCGCCGACGTGGGTCGAGGCGTCTTCGAGCTGGCGCCGGCGGGCATCCAGGGCGAGGACATGTCCGCGCCGGACAAGGAGATCGCCTGGATGCGGCGCCTGGCCGCCGAGACCGGCCGGCCCATCACCTACGGCCTCCTCCAACATGACGTCGCGCCACGCGACTGGGAACGCCTGCTCGAGGTCGCCGCGGATGCGCACGCCGAGGGGATCCCGCTCCGTCCGCAGGTCACGGGCCGACCCATCGGCCTGCTCATGGGGCTCCAGGGCTTCCACCCGTTCAAGACTCGGCCGACCTACCAGGCGCTGATGGACCTGCCTCTCGCCGCGCGGGTGGCCGAGCTGAGCAAGTCGTCGGTGCGGGCGGCGATCCTGGGCGAGGACGACCTCGTGCCGTTGCCGTCCTACATGACCATGGGCCTCGACCGGATCTTCGAGCTCGGGGATCCGCCGGACTACGAGCCTGCCCCGGAAGCGTCCGTCGCCGCCGAGGCCACCCGCCAGGGCCGAGCCCCCTACGACATGCTCTACGACATGTTGCTGCGGCGGGATGGCCACGAGCTGCTGATGAAGCCGCTGGTGGGCTACAGCGACCTGATCATGGGCCCCATCCGGCAGATGCTCCTGCATCCCGCCACGGTGCTCGGCGTCGGCGATGGCGGGGCCCACGTGAGCATGATCTGCGATGCCAGCACGCCCACCTACATGCTGACCCACTGGGCCCGTGACCGGTCGCGGGGTCCGAAGCTTGCGATCGAGACGGTGGTGCACAAGATGACCAAGAACAACGCCGACCTCTACGGCCTCACCGACCGCGGCGTGGTCGCTCCTGGCCTGCGGGCCGATCTCAACGTGATCGCGCTCGACCGGCTCACGCTCCATGCTCCGGAGTTCCGCCACGATCTGCCGAGCGGCGCACCCCGACTGGTGCAGGAGGCGGAAGGCTACGTGGCCACGCTGGTGGCGGGCACCGTGACCCGCCGCAACGACACCGACACCGGCGCCCGCCCCGGCGGGCTCGTCCGCTCCGGCAGCACCAACAAGGCAAAGGGGACCCGATGACCCTGCTCGACGACCCGTCCAAGACCGAGAGCCTCGAGGGCCTCGCCATCACCGCCGCCGGTCTCGACCGCAACGGCCCCACGCTCGTTCCCGTCGACCGCTACATCTCCCCGGAGTGGGCGGCCATCGAGGCCGAGAAGGTGTGGCCCCACGCCTGGCAGATCGCCTGCTCGGTCGACCACGTCGCCGAGCCCGGCGACTTCTACGAGTACCGCGCCGGCTGGATCTCCATCCTTGTCGTGCGGGGCGATGACGGCGAACTGCGCGCCTTCCAGAACGCCTGCCGGCACCGGGGCAACGCCATCTGCCAGGGCACCGGCTCGGGCCTGTCCGAGCTGCGCTGCCCGTACCACCGTTGGGCGTGGACCACCGAAGGTCGCCTCAGCCAGGTTCCCAACCGCAAGGGCTTCGGCATCATCGACAACGACGAGTACGGGCTCATCCCCGCCCAGGTCGACACGTTCGGACGCATGGTGTTCGTGAACCTCGACATGGGTGCGATGGGCCTTCGCGAGTGGCTCGAGGGCGTCCCCGATGACCTGTCGTGGTGCCCGATCGACGAGTACCGCTGCCAATCGCTGGTGGTCTCGCCCATGCCGGCCAACTGGAAGGTCGTGGCCGAGGGCTTCTCGGAGACGTACCACATCCAGGGGATCCACCGCGAGATGTTGGGCCACGTCGACGACGTCGACGCTCCCCAGAAGCTGTGGCACCGCCACGGCATGTCGTACCAGAACTACGGCGTGCCCTCGCCCCGTCTCGGACGGAACGTGGCGCCCGAGGTCGTCTGGGACACCTGGATGAACAACATGGGCCAGCGCCTCGGCGTCGCCGCCGGGGCACCCATGCCCGAGCTCCCGGAGGGCCAGACGGTCCAGGACGTCATCGCCCAGGGCATCGTCGACCACTGCGCGGCCCAGGGGGTCGACATCACGATGCACGACAACGTCCGCATCACCGCCATCTCCCAGTACAACCTCTTCCCGAACGCATCGTTGCTGGTGATGCCGGACATGTACTCGGTGCTGTCGTCTCGGCCCGGCCTCACCCCCGACGACTGCCAGTTCGTCATGATGAACTTCACCCGGGTGGTCCCCGACGCGCCACGAAGCCAGCCGCTCACCGCGGAGATCGATGCTGACACCGACCTCGGGTTCGTGATGAACCAGGACGTCGGGATCATGAAGACCGCCCAACGGGGCCTGCACCAGCCCGGCCTGAAGCACCTCGCGCTCTCCGCTGAGGAGTGCCGAGTCATCAACCTGCACCGCAACCTCGACGAGTGGTGCGGCGCCGAAGGAGGAGCCTGACCATGACGATCACCGTCGACGAACTCATCGCCCGAGCGGAGATCACCGACGTGATCCAACGCCTGGCACGCGGCACGGACCGTCTCGACGAGGAGCTGATGGCGTCGTGCTACCACCCCGACGGGTTCGACGACCACAACGCCTTCCGGGGATCGGGCGCAGATTTCGCCAAGTGGGTGCCCGAAGCGGTCGGCCACTACGCGGAGACGATGCATTTCGTCGCCCTGCCCCACATCCGCCTCGACGGGGACGTGGCCCAGGTCGACACCTACTGCGTCGCCCACCACATCAGCCACCCCGACGCGAACGGGCACGCCACCGACATGGTCCTCGGGCTCAGGTATGTCGACCGCTTCGAGAAGCGCGACGGCGTCGTGGCTCATCGCCAAGCGGGTCTGCTCGTTCGACTGGGTGTACTCGATCCCGCACAACCGCAACGACTCACCGTTCCGAGAGGCCGAGGGCTCGTTCTTCCCGGAGGACTACACCACCGGATCGCGGTCTCGCGACGACATCACCTACACCGGGGTCTGAGCCTGCCGGGCCTTGGCGAGGAGCCGGTGGGCGTGCAGGATCGGCTCGGTGTAGCCGGAGGGCTGCTCGGCGCCGCGGAGCACGAGCTCGCGGGCGGCGGTGAACGCCTCGCCGTCGAAAGCGGGGGCCATCGCGACGTATTCGGGGTCGCCGGCGTTCTGGTGGTCGACCACGACCGCCATGGCCCTCAGGGCATCGAGGACCTCATCCTCGGTGACGACTCCGTGCCGGAGCCAGTTGGCCAGGTGCTGGGAGGAGATGCGACAGGTCGCCCGGTCCTCCATCAGGGCGACGTCGTCGATGTCGGGCACCTTCGAGCAGCCCACTCCCTGGTCGACCCACCGCACCACGTAGCCGAGGATCCCCTGGGCGTTGTTCTCGACCTCGCGGCGACGGGTCTCCGGATCGATGGAGAGTGGGTCGACGAGTGGAACGCTCAGCAGGACGTCGAGCGATGGTGCCGACCGACCGGCGAGTTCGGCCTGTCGAGCGGCGACGTCCACCCGGTGGTAGTGCGTGGCGTGCAACGTCGCCGCCGTCGGTGACGGCACCCAGGCGCAGCTCGCGCCGGCCTGCGGGTGGGCGACCTTCTCCTCGAGCATCGCCGCCATGCGATCGGGCGCGGGCCACATCCCCTTGCCGATCTGGGCCCGTCCCCGGAACCCGCAGGCCAACCCGATGGCGACGTTGCGGTCCTCGTAGGCACCCAACCAGAGCTCGGCCTTCATGGCGGCCTTCGGCACCACCGGGCCCGCCGCCATCGAGGTGTGGATCTCGTCACCGGTGCGGTCCAGGAACCCCGTGTTGATGAACGCCACCCGGTCTCCGAGCGCCCGGATGCACACGGCGAGGTTCACACTCGTCCGCCGTTCCTCGTCCATCAGGCCGATCTTCACCGTGCCTGCGGGCAGGCCGAGGAGGGCCTCGACGCGTGTGAAGAGCTCGTCGGTGAACGCCACCTCGTCAGGTCCGTGCAGCTTGGGCTTCACGACGTAGACCGCAGCGGTGCGTGAGTTCGCCGGGCGCTCCTTCCGGAGGTCGTGCATGGCCGCGAGCACCGTGATCACCGCGTCGAGGATCCCTTCCGGCACCGCTCGCCCGGCACCGTCGCGCAGCGCATCGGTGGTCATGAGGAGCCCCACGTTGCGGACGAACATCACGGCCCGGCCCGGCAGTACCAACTCGGCACCATCGCGACCCGTGTAGCTGCGGTCCTCGGCCAGGCGCCGCCGGGTCGTCCCGCCGTCGGAAGCCACGTCGACCTCGAGGTCACCGCGCATGAGCCCGAGCCAGTTCCGGTACACGTCGACCTTGTCGTGCACGTCTACCGCCGCGACCGAGTCCTCGCAGTCCATGATCACGGTGACGGCCGACTCGAGGACGACGTCGGCCACGCCGGCTGGATCGTCCGTACCAACAGGATGGGTGCGGTCGATGACGAGCTCCACGTGGAGCCCGTGATGGCAGAGGAGAACTGCGGCTGGTGTCGCCGCCTCACCCCGGTGGCCGACGAACGCCGACGCCCCGGCCAGCCCTGATCGCGACCCGTCGGCGAGCTGCACCACGAGCTCGCCCTCCTCGACGGCGTAGCGGCTCGCGTCGGCATGTGAGCCTCGGCGGAGGGGCACGACATCGTCGAGGAAGGCCCGGGCCCAGGCGATCACGCGGTCGC
Source organism: uncultured Actinomycetes bacterium (assembly GCA_963793025.1). Taxonomy (GTDB): domain Bacteria; phylum Actinomycetota; class Acidimicrobiia; order Acidimicrobiales; family Acidimicrobilacustridaceae; genus CAWBYL01. Next base: position 509,968 of record CAWBYL010000009.1, on the reverse strand, counting down.
CACGCTCCGGGTCGTAGGGCCCAGGAGGAGGCGTGTCCCCGAGGGCGTCCGTGCCGTAGAGGGCGTCGTAGAGCGAGCCCCACCGGGCGTTCGCGGCATTGAGCGCATATCGGGCGTTCGACACCGGCACGACGAGCTGGGGTCCCGCCTGTTCGGCGACCTCGAGGTCGACGCTGGTCGTCCGGATCGTGAACGGCCCCGGCTCCTCCACCAGGTACCCGATCTCGCGGAGGAAGGCTTGGTAGCCGGCGTCGCCGCTCGCCCCCTCTGGGTGGCTGCGGTGCCACTCATCGATCGCCGCCTGCAGGCGCTCTCGTTCTCGGAGGAGCTGGGCGTTGCGCGGTCCGAGATCCTCCACGATCGCTGCGAGGCCGGCCCAGAAGTCCTCGGGCGCAATCCCGGTCCCCGGCAGTGCCTCTTCGAGCACGAACCGGCGCAGGATCGGATGCACGGTCAGGCCATCAGCAAGCTCCTCGGGTTCCATCCACGTCGTATCTAGGTGGGCCGAGGGGAACCGTCAACCGGCGTAGGTGGTGAACCGTCCGACGAACGGTGGAAGGAGCAGCCATGTCAGCTGTCACCCGACCTCGCGGCAAGCCCGTTCTAAGGTTGGGCTGGTGCACGAGATCGCTGCTGCTCCATCCCGATTCGGGGCGTTCATCGCCCCGTATCACGACCCTGCCGGCAATCCCAGCTTGCAGATCCGCCGCGATCTGCAGCTTGCCGAGCTGCTGGATGACCTCGGTTACGACGAGGTCTGGTTCGGCGAGCATCACAGCGGGGCCTATGAGATCGTCGCCTCGCCGGAGCTGATGATCGCGGCAGCGGCGGAGCGCACGTCTCGCATCCGCCTGGGGACGGGGGTGAACTCGCTCTCGTACCACCACCCGTACGTGCTCGCCGACCGGATCATGCAGCTGGACCACATGACGAGGGGTCGGGCGATGCTGGGCATGGGCCCGGGACAGCTTCCGTCTGATGCGTTCATGATGGGGATCGACCCGCTCCGCCAGCGCGACATGATGATCGAGGCGGCCGAGGTCATCGTCCCCCTCCTGCGAGGCGAGGTGGTCACCCGTGAGACCGGGTGGTTCTGCGTCGACGAGGCACGACTGCAGCTCCGTCCCTACTCTCCCTCCGGGATCGAGCTCGCGGTGGCCTCCACCGTCTCACCCACGGGTGCGACCCTCGCGGGTCGCCTGGGCCTCTCGATGCTGTCGCTGGCGGCGAGTGATCCCAGTGGCTTCGACGCGCTGGACACGAACTGGTCTCACTTCCAGCGGGTGTCCGAGGAGCACAGCCACCCCGTGGACCGCACGAAGTGGCGCGTGGTCGCCTCGATGCACCTGGCCGAGACCCGCGAGCAGGCCGAACGGGAGATGGAGCACGGGGTGCTCACGCTCAACGGCTACATGGAGGGGATGGGGAACCGAAAGCTGCCGTGGACCAACTCCGCCAGGGAGGCGCTGACCCACTGGACCACCGTTGGCTACCCGGTCTTCGGGATCGCCACGGTGGGCACGCCCGACGACGCCATCGAGACGATCGAGAAGCTCAGCGCCAAGACCGGGGGTTTCGGCACGTTCCTGTTCCTCGCTCACAACTGCGCGGACTGGCAGGCGACCCAGCGGTCCTACGAGCTCTTTGCCGAGTACGTCATTCCGGCGTGCCGGAAGATGAACGACAATCGGGTCGACAGCATCGGGTGGGTCGGTCAGAACGCCGACAAGTTCTTCGGTGCCATGCAGCAGGCCACTCGCGAAGCGATCGAGCGCTACGCACCCGACTCCACGAGCTGATCGAGCTCGCTGGACCATGGCGCCGACCCGTCGCATTTGCGTTGACCATCGGGCGCTCGCTCGCCAGAGGGTGGCCGCCACTCGACGGTGAGCCGGGTCAGGGACGGATCTCGTAGAACGCGTTGGCTGCGTGATCGATGTCGAGATGGCGGAATCGGGTGAACCCGGCATCGGTTGCCATCTCCTCGGCCCTGCTGGCGGGAAGGCCGAGTGTTCCGAGACCGGCGCCGTCGGGTTCGGACAGGGCCGAGGACATGCACGACAGCACACTGATGCCGTACATCAGCGAGGCCATCGGGTTCCTCGTGGCGTTCGACTCGAACGTCTCGTGGGCCTTGATGTCGACCAGGAGCCATGTGCCGTCGGGGGTGATGGCTCGGCGGAGCGACCGCATCATGTCGAGCGGTCGAGTCATGTCGTGGATGCAGTCGAACGTCGTGACGAGTTGCACCGAGTGGTCCGAGGGCAGCGGTTCGTCGCGTGCGTCGTGGAAGGTGACGTTGTCGACGCCGACCTCCGCCTGCTTCTCGCGCGCCCGGGCGAGGGCGTAGGTGCTGATGTCGTAGCCATGGAACGTGCTGTCGGGGTAGTGCTGGGCCATGAGCAGCAGGAGTCCTCCCGCGCCGCACCCGACATCGGCAACGGTGGTGCCGGCTTCGAGGCGATCGACGATGCCGTCGAGGGCGGGAAGCACGGTCGGCACCAGGAACGTCTGGTTCCACGCTGCGAAGCTGCGCTCGATGCCGACTGCGCCCTCGGGTCCCTGGCTGTCGTAGTCGTGTCCGAGTCCGGTGCGGAAGCTCTCGGGCAGGGCCTTCAGGCTGTCCATCATCTGGGGGAGGTGGTGGAACATGCCCATCCCGAATGCGGGGTGTTCGGGAGTCGCCAGCACGGCGGCGGCTTCGTCAGTCAGGCTGAATCGCTCGTCGGCGTCGCAGTCGATGATCTTGGCGGCGGCCTGGTTGTAGGCCCACTCGCGCACCCACCGCTCGTCGAGCCCGGTGCGGTCCGCGAGCTCGCTCGAGCTGACCGAACCACCCGCGTCCTTCAGCGCCGAGTAGAGGCCGAGCGCATCCCCGAGGTGGATCATCCCCGACGTCACCGCCCCCTCGAGCTTCGTGAACACCAGGTACGAGAAGAGGCTGAGCTTGTCGGCGTCCATCAGTGGTCGTCCTCCCTGGCCGGATCCTGTCACCGTTGTTCTCGCCGCAGTCGCCGGTCAAGTTGCTCGTCGACGGGCTCGGAGGAGCTTCGTGCAGGCAACCGCGTCGCCTCCACGCGCGTAGGCCAACTTGCCGACGAGACGCGGGCGCCACCATCTGCCATAGCCTCCAGAGGGGCGGTTGCACACTTGTCGTGAAGCCCTGTCACACGAGGACACCGTCACGCAGATATCCATGGGAGCGATCGCCGCTCCCACCCGTGAGCACCTCTCCAGCAGCGACGTGGCGATCATTCACGCCCTCGAAGGAACCAACTGGGCAGATGAGCACTCGAGCGCCCTTGAGCGCCAGGATGCGGATCAGTTCCGGGTTGAACCACATGTCGTAGCAGATGGGCACGCCGATGGGGCCGAAGCGCGTCGGGACAGCGGGAGCGTCGTGCCGGGCGTGAAGGGTGATGCCCTCGGTGACCTACGGCAGGGTTGGGTCAGGACCCGATGACGTCGATGACCTCCTCGCCGTACTGCGCCATGTTGTCGAGAACCTCCGCCCGGGTCCGTCCCGAGGCGTTCCCGGCAATCCAGGTGACGCCCACCTCGGCCAGCTCGTTCAGCGCCTCGAGGTGCTGCTGAGGGTTCCACTCCGGTGCGCCCGGCGCGCCGCCATCGAAACTCATGTACATCACGTCGACCGGATCGGTCCGTCCGACGGATGCCGCATGGTCGTGGACGTAGGCGAGCATGTCGCGCAGCTGCCCGGTCGTTTCGAGTGGTGGCGACCGGCGCCGGGCGGCGAGGTCGCTTGGATTGGGGAGCGGCATCCATCCCTGACCCCATTCGGCCACGCGGCGGCGGGTCAGCTTGGAGTTGCCACCGAGCCACATGGGCGGGTGCGGTTGGCTGGCCGGCGTGGGCTGAGACGTGATGTCACGGGCAGAGAAGTGCAGGCCTTCGTGGGTGACGGGCTCACCGGTCCAGGCCAGCTTCATGACCTCCACCGATTCGTCGAAGAGCGCGTTGCGTTCGTCGAAATCGACCCCGAGAGCGAAGTACTCACCTTTGAGGTAGCCGGTTCCCATACCGAGGATCACGCGCCCGTCCGAGACCCGGTCGAGGGTCGCCACGGCCTTGGCGAGCATGAACGGATTCCGATAAGGGACGACGGTGAGGTTCGTCAGCAGCCGCAGCTCCGACGTCGCCGCCGCCGCGAACGAGAGAGCGACGAAGGGATCGAGCGCGTCGTGCCCGCCCGACTGGCGCCAGTTCTCGGCGGGGGCGGGGTGCTCGGTGACGTAGGCAGCGCCGAAACCGGCATCCTCGGCCGCGACCGCGAGACTCATCAGGGCGTCCGCGCTGAGGAACTCCGGGTTGGGCGGACAGGTGGTGAAGGGGTAGCCCCAGGAGAACTTCATCACCGGGCCCGCCTCGTCGTTCGCGTGACTGATGTGATCGACGGTGGGTGTTCGAGCGACATGGGCTCAGTCTGGCGCAGACGCACCATGACGGGTGCCCGGTAGGGTGCGCCGGGCGCTGTCGTGCTGCTTCGAGTGGCGGATCCCCGGGGGGTCGTTGATGTCGCGAGGAACGCGAGTTGGACTGGCGGCTGTCGGCTGCGTGGGGTTGTTCGCCGTCACGGCCTGCGGAAGTGGCTCGGGTTCGGACGCTGGACCCGACACCACGACGCCGTCTCCGGTCGAGTCGACGACCTCGCTGCCGGCCACGGTGGAGGCGGCCCTCGAAAGCCGGCTGACCGAGGAGTTCGGGGACCCGGCGACAGTTCGCGAGGTGATGGCCGGCGTCGACCAGGAAACGCTCGATTCGCTCGGTGGTCGGGTGACGATCGCGGAGGTCGCCACCACCCCCTTGCTCGACTACACGCCCGAGCGCACCCCCGATGACCAGATCGACAGCCTCGTGGTCTTCGACTTCGCGTATCGCGACGACGGGGCCGGAGGCCGCATCCCGAGCCCCGCGAACCAGGAGATGGCCACTGCCGTCGAGACCTTCGTCGCTGACCACCCGGTACCGGTCTTCGCGCAGACCTCGGCCGCCGGGCTTCTCATCGCGGCCGGCGTACCCAACGTCGTGTCGCTCGATGCCGACGTGGGCGCCGATGGCCAGCTCGTCTACCTGAGCACGGCGGGGGCCGCTGACAAGGCCATCGCCCAGGCCGCGGCGATGAACACCGCCATGGGCACCGTCGGAGTGGTGGCCTTCAGCGATCACCTGGGCCGGTCGGTGCTCACCGCGGAGCAGGCGGGGATGGATGCCACGGTGGCCGAGTCGATGACGATGCCATCCACCTACGACGCTCAGTCCGCCCAACCCTGGACCCGCGACCGGGTGACCTACCTGCGCACCGATCTGCTGGCCCGTCTCGCCACGCTCTGATTGCCGGGCTTGCGCGGCCTCTCAGCCGGCGACGTAGATGGTGATGGTCTCGGCGTGCACTCCGTCGTACTTCTCGGCCTCTGCCGCCTCGGGTGTGGCCAGCGCCGCCTGGAGGGTCTCCATGTCGGGAGTCTCGATGAGGACGGCCACGGTCTTGCTCTGCCCGCTGGGGTCTCGGAACTCCGTGACCTTCATGCCCCGGGCCTCGAAGAACTCTGCCCGCTTGGGGGAGCTGAACCAATGAGCGACGTCGTCGACGTCGTGGGTTGCGATCACCTGCATGTCAGTGCCTCCTGCGGTTCGCCTGCGCGCCCGCTGTCGGGGATGGAGATCGAGATCGAGAGCGGCACAAAGGCTCCGGAGGCTGCTCCGTGTCGGCCGTACTGACAGTAGTGCGCCGGCTTTCGATTCGGTCGAGAAAGCGGCAGCGCCAGCGACCGCCGACGGGCGCCACTTCTGGCTCAGCTGTCAGAGATGGGCGTGGTGGCTCCACCTCGACGCCAGGCGGTTGACTCGATGGGACGGTCCTCGTTGCAGACGAGGCCCAGCTCCAGCTCCGACGGGCTGTCCCGGCCGGTCCCATCGATCGCTCGTTCGAAGCTGATGTGTCCGTCGGTGAGGGTGCCGGTCTTGTCGATGAACCCGTCGGTACCGACTCGGCGGTCAGGATCGACTCGTCGCCTTCGAGGCTCGACGCGTCGAGGGGTCGGACGTCGGCGGGCACGATCGATCCGACGCCGAGGCGAAGGACGTCTCCGGGCACCAGTTGGGTGACCTCGGGCTCGTCGGGGTCTGCAGCGGCGGCACGCGCACAGCGTCGCTGACGACGGGGTCGCTGGTCCAGCGCCCATCGCCGAAGAGGGCCCTGAGGTGATCCGATGCGGCGCTCGGCGCCGTAGGATGACCAAGGGCCCGGGCGCCGCTCAGGGTCCAGGAGGCCATCCGATGCGCACTGCCGCTGCACTCGACCGCGACGACTTCGTCCCACTGAGCCTCGACGAGCTGACCGCTCAGGCCTTGGCGGCCGATCCCGACGCACCGGTGGCGGCTGACGCCATGCCGTTCGGTGTCGATGTGGCTGACGACGACGGACTCCTTCCGAGCTGGTACATGCCGGCCCCTGTCACGTATCAGCGTCGTTCGGGCCACCGTCTCGCCGTCGTGGCCGTGATCGCCTCGTTCCTGCTCATCAACGCCTTCGGGTTCTGCATCACCTACGGCCACCTCGTGCCCGCCTGAGTCCGGTCGACCTCCGGCCCACGGGTGCTTCAGGGCACGGGTGTCGCCTCCTGCATGGCCTCCACGGTGTTGCCGTCCGGGTCGACGAGCAGAGCCGTGGTGACGCCCGGGCGTAGCTCGGTGGGAGCCATGGCGACAGTCCCTCCGGCACCTCCCCACCGCTCGGCGAGGGCCTCGACATCGTCGACCCAGAGGGTGACGTACCGCAGCCCGGCCCGGTCCCAGAACTGCGTGACCGGCTCGGGCGCCTCCGGTGGTGGTTCCGGGACCATCACCTTCAGTGTCACCGGGCCGAGATCGAGCCGATGGACCGTGGCGAAAGGGAATCGTCGAGGCTCGAGGACCACCGGATCGAGGACCTCACGGTAGAAGTCCACCAGTTCGTCCCCGGCGGTGACGAGGCCGATGTCGACGGCTCTGACAGTCATCGGTGGACCTCCTCGGCGCGGACCCCGGTGGTGACGACCCGGATCACGCGACGCCACTCGCCGTCGTCGAGGGGGCGGTCGTGGAACAGGAGCGAGTTGGCGAGCGGGCTGGAGAAGAGGTCGGCCATCAGCGCGGCGTCGACATGCGACGGGAGCTCGCCCCGGGCGACGGCCCGGTTGACGATGGCGAGGAACGGGGCCGATCGCTGGGTGATGTAGGCGCTGATGTCGTCGCTGTGCTCGGACCGGCGCCGCTCGGCGATGAGCACGGGCAGGACGTCGCCCAGGCTCGTGGTCTCGACCAGTTCGACGAGGCCCACACGCAGCTCGCGAAGGTCCCCCTCGAGCGATCCGGTGTCGGGCTCGGTCAGCTCGGGCAGCTCACGGAGCGCTTCGACGGTGAGGGCCACCTTGTCGGGCCACCACCGGTAGATCGTCGCCTTGCTCACCCCCGCCCGGGCGGCGATGGCCTCGATGCTCATCCCCAACAGGCCGTGCTCGACCAGCTCGAGGAGGACTGCGTCGAGCACGGCGGCCCGGCGGGCGAGGCTGCGGGGTCGACCCCGTGACGGTGCGGCCGGGGGGTGGTCGGGTCCCGTCGCGAGCTTGGTTGACATACCAGGAATATTACCATACGGTCCGTATCGTTTCGTAAAGTCGCCGGCGACGTCTCGTCCCGGCACTTGAAACAGGCAGGGGGGAGCGCAGGTGACACCACCGACCCAGGACGAAATGGTCGAGACGACGATGCGCGAGATGGCGCCGCCGTCGTTCGTCGACGTCGCCGAGGAACGTCGGTACCGAAAGCTCCGTCTGGCGGTGGGCTTCCGCGTCCTCGCCCGCCACGGCCTCACCACCGGCGTCGCCGGGCACATCTCCGCCCGCGACCCGGAGCACGCCGATCACTTCTGGGTCAACCCGCTGTCAGCCCCGTTCTCACAGATCCGAGTGTCCGACCTGGTGCTCGTCGACAGTTCGGGCACGGTCGTCGAGGGCCGGGCCCTCGTCAACGCCGCCGCCTTCGCCATCCACTCGCGCAGTCCACGCCCACAACCCGCAGGTCGTGTCGGCCTGCCACTCCCACTCGCCGTGGGGAAGGCCGTGGTCGGCGACCGGCCGGCTCATCGAGCCCACCAGCCAGGACGCTTGCGCCTTCTACGGCTCGCAGGCGATCGTCGAGGACTTCTCGGGCGTCGTGCTCGGCACCGACGTCGGGGACGACCTGGGGGCCGCCTTCGCCCGCCCGACCGGCACGGCCGTCCGGGGTGAACGTGGTCGTCCACGCCAACCACGGCCACATCACCGTCGGGGAGTCCGTCGACGAGGCCGTCTTCTGGTTCGTGCTCTTCGAGCAGCTCTGCCAGTCGCAGATGCGCCTCGAGGCGACCGGGCTTCCCTACCGCGTGCTCGACCACGCCACCGCGGCGCAGACCGCCGAGCAGGTGGGCACCCACTACGCGGGGTGGCTCGGCTTCCAGGGCGCCTGCGCCGAGGTCCTCGCCACCGAACCCGACGTGGGTGACTGACTGACGTCGGGGACGGCGACCGAACGAGGGGGAACGAGATGGATCTACGAGGCATTGCCTACCTGGGCCTGGACGTGCCCGACGTCGAGGCGTGGAGCACGTTCGCCACCGACGTCGTCGGACTGATGGCCGTGGCGGGCGCCACCACCGACGACGCCACGCCGCCGGCGGCCCTCTTCAAGGCCGACGACCGGCGTTGGCGGGTGGCCCTCTACGCCGCCGAGCGTCCGGGCGTGGCCTATGTGGGGTTCGAGCTCGGCTCTCGTGAGGCGTTCGAGGATGCGCTGCGCCACCTCGACCGGAGCGGCGTGGCGTCCACGGTCGCCAGCGCCACCGAACTGGAGGATCGCGGCGTGCAGGACATGGTGCACCTCGTCGATCCCACCGGGGTTCGGGTCGAGTTGTGCTGGGGCCCGACCGTCGACGGCGGCTTCGTCTCTCCAGTGGGGGTCCCGGGCTTCGTGACCGGTGAGCTCGGGCTGGGCCATCTGGTCCTGCTCACGCCCGACCTCGATGCGTCCATGGCCTTCTACCGCGACGTGCTCACCTTCCGGCTGACCGACTTCGTCGTCATCGGCCCCGGGATGTCGGTGCAGTTCCTGCGATGCACGCCCCGCCACCATTCGATCGCCCTCACCGCCGTCGGGCCGCTTACCGGCGTCCACCACATCGCCTTCGAGGTCGACGACGTCGACCAGGTGGGCTACGCGCTCGAACGGGCCAGCGCCGCCGGTCACCCCATCACGGCAACCCTCGGCCGGCACAAGAACGACCGGATGCTGTCGTTCTACATGCGCAGTCCCGCCGGCTTCGAGGTCGAGATCGGCTGCGGCGCGCGTCTCGTCGACGACGCCACCTGGGTCGCGAACCAGTTCACCGGAGGCGACGAGTGGGGCCACCATGGCCTCACCGGCGACGCCCTCGCGGAATCGGTGGCCAGCCAGTGACGAAGACGGTCCGGGTGCTCAGCCACCTCGGGCCCCTCCCGGGCGTCGTGGCGGCTCGCCCGGGAGTCGAGGTGATCGCCATCCCTCAGGACGGCTCCATCGATGACGGCGTGGAGGGGGAGGTGCTGTTCACGCTGATGCGGGGTGCTCCCAACCTCGCCGAGGCCCTCGAGCGGGACATCCGCTGGGTGCACACCATCGGCACCGGCGTCGACGAGTTCCCCCTCGATGCCCTCGGTGACCGGACGCTCACCTGCAGTCGAGGCGTCAACGCCGACAACATCGCCGAATGGGCGTTCGCCCAGATGCTCTGCGTCGAGAAGCACCTGCCCGAGATGTGGGTGCACGAGCCACCGGCGCAGTGGGGTGCCGTGGAGCTGGGTGGACTCCACGGCGAGACGCTCGCCATCGTCGGAGTGGGCTCGATCGGATCCGCCCTCGCCCGGCGGGCCCAGGCCTTCGACATGCACGTGCGGGCCCTGCGCCGTTCGTCCGCGCCGAGCCCTGTCCCTGGCGTCGAGATCGTCACGACCGTCGACGAACTCGTTCGTGGGGCCGCCCACGTCGTGATCGCCGCGCCCTCGACGCCGGCGACCCGCAACCTGGTGGATGCGACGTTCCTCGCAACCATGGAGCGAGGCGCGCACCTCGTCAACGTCGCTCGCGCTGATCTGGTCGACGAGGAGGCCCTGGCCGCCGCCCTCGACTCGGGGCACCTCGCCATGGCGTCGATCGACGTGCCGCCGGTCGAGCCCCTCCCAGCCGGCCACTGGCTCTACGAGCACCCCCGGGTCCGCCTCAGTCCCCACGTGTCGTGGAGCGGGCCCGGACTCTGGGAAGCGATGGAGGCGGCGTTCGTTGCCAACCTCGATCGGTGGATCGCCGACGAAGCTCTCGCCGGCGTGGTCGATGCACAGGAGGGCTACTGATGTCGGTCGACTACGACCCGCTGTCCGACGAGGCGATGGTGGATCCCCAGCGCCTCTACGCACTGCTCCGCGAGCACGACCCGGTCCACCACATGGAGCGCTACGACGCCTGGGCGCTGGCGAGCTTCGACAGCGTCTGGCAGGCCTGCTCCGACACCGACAGCTTCTCGGTGCGGCGGGGACAGACCCCGAACCAGATCCTGCTCGGCGAGCCGGCCGCCAACCTCACCTTCCCGGAGCTCGACCCGCCCGAACACCGGCTCCGCCGGCGCGTGCTGGCGCCCTTCTACACGCGCGAGGCCGCCCACCTCGACGAGCCCGCCACCCGGTCGACCGCCCGCGAGATCCTCGAGCCGCTGCTCGAGGGCGACGGGTTCGACGCCTACCAGGACTACGCCAGCCGCGTGACCGCGCGGGTCGCCTGCCGCAAAGCCGGGGTTCCTGAAGCCGACGCCGATCAGGTGCGGTCCTGGCTGGGACGGGCCATGGAGAGGACGCCGGAGCAGAGGGGAACCTCACCGGAGAACATGCAGGCGATGGGTGAGGTCTTCGGCTACTTCCAGGAGCTCATCGGCGCGTGTCGTCGCGAGCCGTCCCTGGCTCGAGGGCTCCTCGGTGAGCTGCTCGCCGCCGAGATCGACGGTGAGCACCTGGATGACGCTCAGATCGCCGCTGAGTTGCACACCTTGTTGGTCACCGGATCGGAGACGACCGAGCTGGCTGCGGCCGGTGCGCTGTGCCTCCTCGAGCAGAGTCCAGGGCAGAAGCGAGAGGCTCTCGCCGATCCGGCGCTCGGTGGCCCGGTGTTCGCCGAGTCGGTGCGCTTCGACCACCCTACCGACATCCTGTGTCGGGTCGTGCGACGCGACACGGAGGTCTGCGGCCGCTCGCTGCGCGAGGGACAGGGCGTGCTGCTGCTGTGGGGGTCGGCCAACCGAGACGATCAGGAGTACCCGGACGCGGACCGTTTCGACATCCATCGCCGCTACGAGCGCTCCCTCCTGTTCGGGCACGGTCAGCACAAGTGCATCGGCGAGCATCTGGGTCTGCGGATGGGCACGATCCTGCTGGAGGAGCTCCTCGGAGCGGTTCGTGACTTCGAGGTCGACCTCGCCGCCACCCGACGCCGACGGGGAGAGTTCCTCAAGGGGTTCACCACCGTTCCCCTGACCTTCGTGCGACGGTGAGCACTCGACGTCACCGCGACGGCACGGGGATCGGCTGACCCGGAGCCAGCCGTCCTCGCACTCCGATCTCCACCCAGGCCCGGTCCGCCCGCCGTTGTGGCGGGCTGTGCCGTCGTCGCCCGTTCGCCGTACGGCATGCCTCCCGGGCCGGACCACCCGGTCGGGCACGAACCGGGAGCGCCCCGATCGTCGTCTACCCTCAGCCCATGGCCGACTACGACATCGAGTACTGCGACAGTCGATCGGACATGACCCACGACGGCATGGTCATCACGGTGGAGGTGGCCAGAGATGGCACCTACCTCGGGCGGACGGCGGGTCTCGTGCCCGGCATCGACTACCGCCGCAAGTACAAAGAGGGTCGGCGTCTCACGCTCTTCTTCGACGGAGCGGCCCGGCATCTGGCCGAGCTCGTCGCCGAGGAGATCCGGTCCGGTACCTTCCGCGAGACCTGGCAGTTGGACGTGCCCATGCTTCCGCTGGACGCTCAGCGAGCCAACGAGCTGGCCCAGTTCGACAGCATGCACGCGGCCCTGGCCGAGGGTGACCTCCTGCTCCGGGTGACGACCTAGGGCCACGTCGGCCACCAGGTCGATGGACCCGCTGTCGGCCTCCCGTTCGGGCGGTCTCGGGGATGGGTGACCTCACTCCTCCCCTGACCGATCTGCCCGTCGAGGCGTGCGTCGCCGACGTGTGCGTCGCGCTGTCCGGTCCGGGGCATGCGGTGCTGCGGGCCCCACCGGGCGCAGGCAAGACGACCGTCGTCCCGCTGCGTCTCCTCGACCAGCCCTGGCTCACCGGCGGTCGCATCGTCATGCTCGAACCGCGGCGGCTGGCGGCCCGGGCGGCGGCTACGCGCATGGCCTCCCTGCTCGACGAGGTGGTCGGTGCGACCGTGGGCTACCGCACCCGGGACGAACGAAAGTCGGGTCGTGACACCCGGATCGAAGTGGTCACCGAGGGGATCCTCACCCGTCGCCTTCAGCGCGATCCGTCGCTCCCCGGTGTCGGGTTGGTGATCTTCGATGAGATCCACGAACGGAACCTCCAGACCGACCTGGCTCTGGCCCTGACCCTCGACGCGCGCGCGGTGCTGCGCCCGGAGCTCCGCATCCTGGCCATGTCGGCCACGCTCGACACCCCTCGCGTGGCCACGTTGCTCGGCGGTCCGGGAGCACCGGCGCCCGTCATCGCCAGCGCGGGCCGATCGCACCCCGTCGAGATCCGGTGGCGGCCGTCCGACGCTCGCGAGCGACCGGACCAGGCCACCACGGCGGCGGTGCAGGAGGCGTTGCGCTCGGATGGGGGCGACGTGCTGGTCTTCCTCGCCGGCGCCGCCGACATCCGTCGCGTCGCGTCTGCTCTGGCCCGGTCCCTGCCGCCCGACGTGGACGTGCGGCCGCTGTTCGGCGGGTTGTCGCCCGCCGAGCAGGACCTGGCCCTGGCCTCCTCGCCGCTCGGACGTCGGAGGGTGGTGCTGGCCACCGACATCGCCGAGACCAGCCTCACCGTCGACGGCGTGCGCATCGTCGTCGACAGCGGACAGGTGCGCACACCGCGCTACGACCCGCGTACCGCGCTCACCCGCCTACACACCGGGCCGAACTCTCGCGCCTCGGCCGACCAGAGGGCAGGACGAGCGGGGCGCACCGCCCCGGGGGTGGCCCATCGGCTGTGGTCCGAGGTGGAGCATGCGCGCCGGAGCCTGTTCGCGCCCCCCGAGATCCAGTCGGTGGACCTGGCCGGGTTGGCACTGGAGCTGGCCGTGTGGGGCACGCCGGCTGACGATCTCGCCTTCCTCGACGCCCCTCCGGCTCGTTCGCTGAGCGACGCCCACAACCTTCTCGTCGAGCTGGGCGCCATCGATGCGGACCATCGCGTGACGCCCACGGGGCGGGCGATGGCCGAGCTCCCCGTCCATCCTCGCTTGGCCCGCATGATCATCGCCGCCGCCGAGCGCGGGCTCGGTGGTCTCGCCTGCACGATGGCCGCGATGCTCGAGGAGCGGGACATCATGCGGGGTCGACCCGAGATCGTGCCGGTGAGCATCGCCGATCGGCTGCGCGCCATCGTCGACCGACGATCGGCCCACCCTGCGGTGGACCGCAACGCCGTGCAGCTGGTGCGGCGCCGATCAGGCGATCTGCGGCGTCGCCTGAGGATCGCCGACGCGGGGCTCACCGATGCGGATCTGGCCGCATGCGGTCCGCTGCTCGCCCTCGCTTACCCCGACAGGGTGGCCCAGGCGCGAGGCGACGGCCGGTTTCGGCTTCGCAGCGGGGCGGCCGCGAGCTTGCCGTCCGGTGACTCGCTCACGGGCGAGGGATTTCTGATCGTGGCCGACCTCGACTCGCCCCGAATCGTGCACGGCTCCGCTCGGGGTCGCCCCGCTCCCGGCGACGACGACCTGCGCATCCGGCTCGCCGCCGGGATCGACGAGGCGGATGTCGACGAGGTCGCCGCCGGTGTCATCGAAGAAGTGGTGACAACGAGGTGGGACACCACGCGCGACGACCTGCGCCAGCGACACGAGCGCCGTCTCGGCGCACTGGTCCTCGAGTCTCGTGAGGGTCGCGCGCTGCCGGGGGAGGAGACGACCGCCACCCTCGTCGAACGCGTTCGCTCGACGCAGCTGGTGGCGCTGCGATGGCGCGAGTCGGATCGGGCCTTGCAGACCCGCATCGGATTCGCCCGGAGGTCGCTGGGTGGGGAGTGGCCCGACATATCCGACGAAGCGCTGCTCACGTCGCTCGACGACTGGCTGGCGCCCCGCCTGGTCGGTGCGACGGGCCGAGCCGACCTCGAACGGATCGACCTCGGGCGGGTCCTGAGGGACACCGTTGGTCACCATCGCATCCCCGAGCTCGACCGGCTCGTCCCCACCACGTTGGTGTTGCCGGGTGGGAGCTCCGTCCCCGTCGACTACTCGGGTGAGCAACCCTCGATCGCGGCGCGGGTCCAGGCCCTGTACGGCATCACCGTCCACCCCGTCGTCGCCGACGGACGGGTGCCACTGGTGGTGCACCTCCTGTCGCCTGCCGGCCGGCCCGTGCAGGTGACGTCGGATCTCCCTGGCTTCTGGGCGGGCTCGTGGAACGAGGTGCGCAAGGACATGGCTGGGCGCTATCCCAAACACGACTGGCCTCAGGATCCCTCCGTCGCGCCCTCGGGCCGGAGACGCGGTCGCTGACTCCGGATCGCCGGGATCCGGGAGGGCGGCGTCACGGGCGCCGGGGCGCCCGCCGACCTCGCGTCGAGCCCGATCGCAACCCCCCACCAGGCCCAGCTGTGTAAACTGACCGGTCGGTACAATAATCGAGAGCGCGACGAGCGCTCGGGAAGCGTCCGGCGCTTCTGACCGGGGGGTCGAAGGAGTGAACGAGGGTTGACCAGATTCCTTCAGTTCGCGCTGATCGGGCTGGGCGCGGGCGCGTGCTACGCGTTGTTGGCGCAGGGGGCGGTGCTGATCTACCGCGGCTCGGGCATCGTCAACTTCGCCCAGGGCGCCTTCGCCATGATGGCGGCGTACGTCACCTTCGTGGAGCTCCGCGACGACGGCGATGTCAGGCGAATCCTCCTCCTGCCCGATTCGCACGTCTTCGGTGACTCGTGGCCGACGATCCCCGCCATCGTCGCCGGCGTGGTCGTCGCCGGGGTCGTGTCCCTCGCCTTCCAACGGCTGGTGCTGCACCGACTGCGGGAGGCGGCGCCCATCGTGCGGCTGGTCAGCACCCTGGCGGCGCTGGCCATCGTGCAGTCCCTGGTGGTGATCCGCTATGGCGAGACGACCTATCGGGTCAAGAACTTCCTACCCGACGGTCGCTACGTGTGGGGCGGCATCGACGTGCAGGAGGAGCGCCTGATCGTGATCGGCATCGCCGTCGTCGTGACCGCGGCTCTGTGGGCGTTCACCAAGTACACCCGGGTCGGACTGGCCATCACCGCCTCCGCCCAGAACGAAAGAGCGGTGGCGACCCTCGGCTGGTCGCCCGAGCGGCTGTCGATGCTCACCTGGACGGTGGGCGGCGCCATCGCCGGTCTGGGTGGCATCCTGGTGGCCCCTTTCACGGGGCTCACCCCTGAGATCTTCACGCTGGTGGTCACCGTCGCCGCCCTTGCCGCCGCGTTGTTGGGCCGGTTCGAGTCGTTCCCCCTCACGTTGCTGGGTGGGCTGCTGCTCGGCGTGGGTGAGGCGGAGATGACGAACTACCAGAGCGAGGTGAAGGACTTCCTCCATCTGGACTCGTTGACCGGCGCGAGCCAGGCCGTGCCGTTCCTGGTGATCCTGCTCGTGCTCGTCGTCCGGGGTCGCGCCCTTCCGCTGCGCAGCCACGTGAGCGACGTGCTCCCTCGCTTGGGCAGCGGTCGGATCAACTGGCCGGGCATCATCATCGGGGCCGGTGTCGTCGTCGCCCTCACCTTGTTGGTGTTGGATGCCAACTGGGCCACGGCGATGTACCTGTCGCTGGCGTCGGGGGTGATCCTCGCTTCGATCGTGGTCCTGACCGGCTTCGCCGGGCAGCTGTCGTTGGCGCAGTGGGCGATCGGCGGGATCGGGGCGCTCATCGCGGCGAGGCTCACGAAGGCCGGGCTGCCGATCGAGGTGGCGATCCCGTTGGGGATCCTCCTCACCATCCCGGCCGGACTGGTGTTCGCGCTCCCGGCGTTGAGGACGCGTGGCGTGAACCTGGCGGTGGTCACGCTCGGCCTCGGCTTCACCGTGTCCCAGGTCATCTTCGCCAATCCGTCGTGGATCGGCGAGCCCGCCGACGGGGGCACCAGGATCGGCACGGTCAAGCTGTTCGGCGTCGACGTCAACGCTGTCGCCCACCCCCAGCGCTGGGCGCTGGTGTGCCTCGTCGCGCTGGTGGTGGTGGGGCTCGTGGTGGCCAACCTGCGGCGTTCACGGACCGGTCGCCGGCTCATCGCGGTGCGTACCAACGAGCGCGCCGCGGCCTCGCTCGGGGTGAGCGTCTTCGCCGTCAAGCTCTACGCCTTCGGTGTGGCGTCCGCGCTCGCTGCCATCGCCGGCATCCTCGTCGGGTTCAGTGCCAGCACGGTCACCTACGGCCGGTACAACCCGTTCCAGTCGATCAACTCGGTGGGCCAGGCCGTGATCGGCGGCATCGGCTACGTGCTCGGCGTGGTCCTCGCCGCGCCGAGCGCGATCGGCGGCCTCGGGACGCGCGTGATCCAGGACTGGTTCCACCTGAACGAGGGGGGTTGGGACCAACTCCTCGGCGGCGTGATCCTCGTGGTCATCCTCCTCCTGCACCAGCACGGCATCGCTGATCTGGTCACGCACGGCATGCCGAAGGGACAGCGTCGGCTGCTGGAACGGCTGCGCCTCGTCGTCCCGCCCCGTGGCCCGGAGCCGCTACCCGACGAGGCGGTGCGCCCGGTGGCGCCGGCCACCCTCCGGGTCGAGGACCTCACCGTCCGCTTCGGCGTGGTCGTCGCCGTGGATCGCGCCAGTTTCACCGTCTCGCCCGGAGAAGTGGTCGGCCTCATCGGCCCCAACGGCGCCGGCAAGACCACCGCCATCGACGCCGTCACCGGGTTCGTCCGCCCCGCCCGAGGTTCGATGTGGCTGGGGGACGAGTGCATCGACGGTTGGTCAGCGGCCCGGCGGTCGAAAGCGGGGCTGCGCCGGTCGTTCCAGTCCCTCGAGCTGTTCGAGGACATCACCGTCGGTGAGAACATCCGAGTCGGCTCCGATGCCAACTACTCGAAGGCCTCCTGGTTCACCGATCTCCTCCGGCCGGGCCGCCACGACCTCAGCAGCAGCGCCGTCGCCGCCATCCGCGACTTCGACCTGGAACACAGCCTGCAGCTCCTTCCCGGCGAACTACCCCATGGGCGGCGTCGTCTCGTCGGCATCGCTCGTGCCGTGGCGTCGGGGCCCTCGATCATCATGTTGGACGAGCCGGCGGCGGGCCTCGACGACTCCGAGACGCGCGAGTTGGCACAACTCATCCGTCGACTCGCCGACGAGCGGCAGATGGGCGTGCTCCTGGTCGAACACGACGTGGGCCTCGTGATGTCGACGTGCGATCGCATCGTGGTGCTCGACTTCGGTCAGGTCATCGCCACCGGGACACCGGCCGAGATCCGCGATCACCCGAAGGTGCGTGCCGCCTACCTCGGCACCCACGACCCGGAGCCCGACGGGGTGCCGGTCAAGCCCGTCGGGGCGACGCCGTGAGCGCCACCGCCGCCGGCACCGCTCGGTCGTCGCGCTCACCGGGCGAGGTGGTGCTCGAGGCGAAAGGTCTGTCGTGCGGCTACGGCCAGATGGCGGTCGTGCGCGACCTCCACCTGCCGGTCGTCGCCGGGGAGGTCGCGGCGCTGATCGGACCCAACGGGGCGGGCAAGACCACGACGCTGCTCACCCTCGCCGGCGACCTGAAGCCCCTCGGGGGCGTGGTCGAGTGGATGGGCGAGCCGACCTCCGCGCCGATGCACCGACGCTGCCAGCAGGGGCTGAGCTATGTCACCGAGGAACGGTCGGTGATCATGGGCCTCACCGCCCAGGACAACCTCCGCCTGGCCGATGTGTCCGTCGAACGGGCGACAACGCTGTTCCCGGAGCTCAGCCGCTTGTTGAAGCGGCCCGCCGGGCTGCTGTCGGGTGGCGAGCAGCAGATGCTCACCGTGGCCCGGGCCCTCGGGCGGAACCCGTCGGTGTTGCTCCTCGACGAACTTTCGCTCGGGCTCGCACCGATGGTGGTCCAGCGGCTCCTGGAGGCGGTGCGCACCGCGAGCAGGGAGCAGGGGGTGGGCGTGCTGCTCGTGGAGCAGCAGGTCCGCCAGGCGCTCGCGGTGGCCGACCGCGTGTACGTGATGCAACGAGGGCAGGTGGTGCTCTCGGGCACCACCGAGGAGATCGGTGCGCAGCTCTCGGAGATCGAGTCGGCCTACCTGGCGGCCGAGTCGGATGACCAGGACCAGAACACGTCGGATGAACGACACAGCCAAACCGAATCGGGGAACCATGCATAGTCGCCTCAGCACGATCGAACCCTCACCGTCCCGACCGAAGCGGAGACGACGGCGAGCACTTCCGGGCATCGTCGCCGTGGTCGCGGCGCTGGCCATGCTCGGCGCGGCCTGCAGCAGCTCGTCGAGCTCGAACGGATCGTCAGGAACGGCGGCGACCGAGGACGCCAACGCCGAGTTCGTCTCGCTCGGCGGCTGGAACGACGGGGCCTGTGACGTAGCCCAGCCCGCAGTCAAGATCAGCCTCGTCGACGCCGATCGAAGCCGCCGGCACGTCGCTCGGGGACTACGCCGACGGCGCCCAGGCCGCAGTCGATGCGTTCAACCAGCGGGGCGGGATCAACGGTGGCTGCCTCGATCTGAACGTGTGCGACTCCAAGGGCGACGGGCCGACCGAGCTCGCCTGCGTCCGCAGCGAAGCCGATGACCCCAGCGTCGTCGCCGGAATCGCGTCGACGTTCACCTCCAGCGAAGCCGACGCCTACCAGCTGTTCGAGTCCACCGGCCTCTCCCAGGTCGGTGCGCAGGTCGCCCTGCCCGCGGCGTGGAACTCGCCGGTCGCGTTCGAGTTCACCATGGGCGGCTCCGGCACCCTTCTGGCCGACATCCCCGCCCTCGGCAACGTCGACGTCAAGAAGTTCGACGTGTTCGTCCCCCAGAGCGGCCAGTCCGGCGCCCTCAGAGCCTTTGCCCAACCGATGATCGACGCTCTGGGGATGGAGCTGGTCAACATCATCGAGATCCCGCCCGCCGCCGTCGAGTTCACCCAGTTCGTCCAGACCGCCGAGAACGACGGTGTGCAGGGCATCGTGCTCGGCCTGCCGGGCAACGTCGGTAGCCAGATCCTCGACGCCATGGACTCGCTCAACAGCGACCTGAAGGTCGCCGGCAGCTGGGGCACCTTCTCCCAGGACACGGTCGAGTCCCTGCCCGAAACCATTGCCAACAACACCGCCTACAGCGACGCCGTCCCACCCGTCGCCACCGACACCTCACGCTGGCCCATCTACAACGTGGTCCTCGCCGACTTCGCCGCGTCGGGGGCAGCGTCGCTCACCGAAGCGTCCACCACCGCCCAGGCCGTCAACGGCTGGCTCTCCGTCTACGCCCTGGCCAAGGTCATGCGCGACTCGGGGGCCACCGACATCACCCGTGAGGCGGTGAAGCAGGCCTTCGACACCGCCAAAGATGTCCCCATGTTCGACCTGATACCGCCGTGGACCCCGTCGCAGCAGTCCACCAACCCCATCTTCATGGGCATCTCCAACCCCAACTACTGGACCGGCACCTGGGACGGCAGCACCAACCAGTTCGTCGTGAACGACCAGCAGGTCGACCTCCTCACCCTGCTCGGCTAGCCGGAAGGGAAGGGTCGACACCGGCGACCCTTCCCTGGGAACGATGGGTTGACGCACCGGCAGGACGAACCCGTCCTGCCGGTGCTGGCCGCGTAGCCCCGGGAGTGGGCGATGGCGGGGCGGGCTCAGAGCGAGACGTGAGCGTCGAGCGATCGTAGAAGGTGCTCCCACCACTCGGCGGCTCGTCGCTGGAAGGCACCCAGCGGGAACCCGTGGCGCGCCGCGTGCTCCTGGGGGATGGCGTCCCATCCGAAGTGCTCGACCGTCACCCGGGTACCGGAGGAGACGGGCTCGAAGCGAACCGCCACCTCGGTGGAGCGATCGTCGGGGAAGCCGGCCTGGCGCCAACCGAAGGCGAGCCGGTTCGGGGGCTCCCAGGCGAGGACCGGGCCGATCTCGAACCGTGTGCCGTCCGTGTCGATCTCCACCAGTCGCTCCGGTGGATCCGGTTCGAAGGCGAGGCGGGTGCCGACGCGGTCGGTGAACCGGAACAGGTCGTGGGGGCGCCACCACTCGCCGATCTCCCGGGTGAAGGCCACGAAGGTCCGCTCCGGCGGCGCGGCGATGCGCAACGACACGAGCACCCGAGAGCGGGTCATCGGTGCTCCACGTGTTGTTTGAAGGCTGCGAGCTGGTGAGTCCAGCCGGCCTCCGCGTCGGCGAGCCACGTCCGCAGTTCGTCCATGCGGCCCGTGCGCAGCGAGTAGATGCGCACGCGAGCGTCGAAGGGAGGGTGCTGCTCGTCAACCAGATCGGCCGTGCGCAGGACCCGTAGGTGCCGGCTCATCACCGGGGCCGAGATCTCGAGGGTGGTGGCGAGCTCACCGGCACGCCGAGGGCGCTCGGCGAGCAGTTCCACGGCCCGCCGTCGGACCGGGTCGGCGAGCGCGGCCAGTGTGGTGTCGAGGGTGGCCGTCACGCCCAGTTGGTCGCCCGGATGGGCTGGCCGATCGCGGCCTCGGCCTCGGCGCGGGTCACGTCGCGCACGTGCATGGCGAAGGTCCACTGGTGGCCCTCGATGTCGGCACAGCGGTAGACCCGGTCGCCGTAGAACTGGTCGTCGGGCTCGGCCAGGATGCGGGCGCCCGCGCTCCGGGCCCGCTCGCAGTGGGCGTCGATGTCGCTCGCCACCATCACGTGGGTGCTGGTGGTGTTGGCGCCGTCGACCGACAGCGGACTGCGCATCCACTCGTTCCACTCGCTGCCGATCATGATCCGGCCCCGTCCCTCGTAGCCCATCTCGTAGTGGCACTGGGTCGGGTCGTCCTCCGGGCCATCGATGGCCATGGTGAGCTCGAAGTCGAAGGCCCGGGCGAGCCAGTCGAGTGCGGCCTTCGGGTCGCGGTAGCTGAGGGAGGGTGCGAAGGTGATGTCGTCCACAGGGTCGGCTCCTCGTCTCGTGGTCGCCCACGGAGAGCGACGCGTCAGCTGCTAAAGAGCTGTTCGACTTCGACAATAGTTCACGAAACACGCAAATAAAAGCGCGGTCATCGGGAAGCCGACGTCGCCGGCGACCCGCCACCGAGCGGACCTGCCTCGTCGCCGCTCAGGCCTTGGGCTCGCGGGGTAGGCCCAGAACCCGTTCGCCGATGGTGTTGCGAACGATCTCCTCGGTGCCGCCCCCGATGCGCATGCCCGGCGTGGACAGCACGTAGGTGGCGAAGGCGTAGGTGCCCCACTCGCCCGTGTCGGCGACGAGACGGGAGCCGAGGACCTCGCCCAGCAGGCCGACGAGCTCGCGGTTGAAGGCGGCGTTCCCGATCTTCTGCAGCATCATCTCCGGCCCGGGGGTCTGCCCGGGCTTGAGCGAGGCCCGCCACTGGGCGTTCATCATCTCCTTGAGACGCATCGCCGTGTACACCTTGGCCAGGCGCTGGCGGGTAACCGGATCGGTGGTGTCGCCGAGCTGGCGGACCACGCCGGCGATCCGTGCGAAGGGGCCGATGCCGCCTCCGTGCTTGGGGCCCCGGGTGGCGATCGAGCGCTCGTTGCCGAGCACGGTGAGGATCACGCCGAAGCCGCTGTTCACGTCGCCCACACGACGCGAGTCGGGAACGCGCACCTCGGTGAGGAACACCTCGTTGAAGTTGGCCTCTCCGGTCATCTGCACCAGCGGCCGCACCTCCACCCCCGGTGCGTGCATGTCGACGAGGAAGGTCGTGAGCCCGCGGTGCTTCGGCGCGTCCGGGTCGGTGCGGCACACGGCGATCCCGAGGTCGGCGGCGTGGGCACCCGAGGTCCACACCTTCTGTCCGGTGATCACCCATTCGTCGCCGTCGCGCACCGCTCGGGTGGCGGCCGAGGCCAGATCCGAGCCGGCGTCGGGCTCGCTGAAGAGCTGACACATGATGAGATCGCCCCGATAGAGCCGGGGGAGCAGCTCGGCGCAGATCTCGGGGCTGGCCGCGGTCCGCAGGGCGGGACCGACGAACCCGAGGGCGATGACGAGGATCGAGAGGTTGGGCAGCTGGTAGCGACCTTCGAGGTCGGCGAAGGCGATGGCATGCTCGGTGGTGAGACCTCGACCCCCGTACTCGACGGGTCCGTCGATCCAACCGAGGCCGGCGTCGTAGCGGGCCGAGGCATAGGCCTTCGCCGCACTCACGACCTCGTCGAGGTGCTCCCGGTCGACTTCTTCCAGCACGTTGATGGCGTCGGAGCCCTCACCCCAGACGAACTGGTCCTCGTCCGCGCGACGGGCCGGGACAGTGGCGTCGAGGAACACCCTGCCCTCGGTGACGAGGTCCTCGATGGAGATCATGGCGGTCGTCGTGTCCTTCCGGTCGGTTCCAGCATCATGCGCCGTGCAGACGGAAACGCCAAAAGGTCTAGATGTCTGGTGGCACCGTGTCCATGACGATCCCCCACGAGGTCGGGCTGCGCCTGGAGCTGCATCGCTCGGCCTGCGTCACCGTCCCCTACGACCTCTTCCGCCGCGGCGAAGCCCTTGGCCGCCACTCGGTCTGGACGGCCGAGGCCTACGCCGTCGACGCTCTCACTCCGCTGGCGGCCATCGCCGACGACGATCCGGCCGAGACCTGACCGCCCCCATCGGAGGCGTGGTCTCAGCTTCGGCGACGAGCGAGGGATAGCGCTTCCCTCCGTCCCCCACAGCGGTGAAGATGGCGACGATGCGAACCCTGGAAACGGACTACCTCGTCGTGGGTGCCGGCGCTATGGGAATGGCCTTCACTGACGCCCTCATCGACAACTCCGAGGCCGACGTCACCATCGTCGACCGGCGCCACGTGGCCGGGGGCCACTGGCACGACGCCTACCCCTTCGTGCAGCTCCATCAGGCATCGCTGTTCTACGGGGTGGCCTCGACCGTGCTCGGCACCGGGGAGGTGCAGGACCGCGGCGCCGAGGCGGGCCTCCAGACCCGGGCGCGCCGCTCGGAGATCCAGACCTACTTCGACGACATCCTGCACCGCCGATTCCTCGGATCGGGTCGGGTGAGGTTCCTGTCGGGCAGCGAGTATCGATCCGACGGGTCGCGCCATGTCGTCGTCTCCCGACTCTCGGGTGAACCGGTCGAAGTCGACGTGCGACGACGCGTCGTCGACGCCACCTACCTCTCGCCGACCATTCCGGCCACGACGCCTCCGCCGTTCGCCGTGGCGGAGGGGGCGCAGGTGGTTCCCGTCGGCCAGTTGGCCGGTGTCGTGGATGCGCCCAGCGTCTATGTGATCGTCGGCTCCGGGAAGACGGCCACCGACGCGATCGTGTGGCTGTTGCAGAACGGCCTCGAGCCCGACCGCATCGTGTGGGTCCGACCTCGCGACCCGTGGATGCTCAATCGGGCCATGGTCCAGCCCGATCCCGCCGTGGCGTTCGGGTTGGCCGCGGACACGATGACGGCGGCGGCGGAAGCCGCTTCGCTCGACGACATGTTCCTGCGCCTCGAGGGCGCCGGGGTGATGCTGCGCATCGACCGCGACGTGGTGCCGACCATGGCCAAGACGCCCACGCTCGGAGCCTGGGAGCTCGACTTGCTGCGGACGGTGGAGAACGTGGTGAGACGGGGCCGCATCCGCAGCGTCGCGCCGGGCGAGATGGTCCTCGACGAGGGCGTCGTACCGCTGCCGCGTGACGCCTTGGTCGTGCACTGCGCGGCGTCCGGCCTCCAGAATCCCCCGATGGTCCCGATCTGGGGAGCCGACGCCATCCGCCTGCAGACGATCCGGACCGGGTTCCCGTGCTTCAACGCCGCGTTGGCCGGCTACGTCGAAGCCACCCGTGACGACGATCTCGAGCGCAACCGCCTCTGTCCCCCCAACATCTACGGGAACACCCTCGCCGAGTGGGCCCTGATGCAGGCTCGGGGCACGCGTGCCGCGGCGGTGTTCGGCGCCGAGTCCGACATCGCCGCGTGGGCCAACGGTTGTGCCCTCAATCCGGCCCGCGCCGACTCGGCCCAGCGGGCCGATCCCGCGGTGCAGGCTGCCGCCGCTCGACTGGCCGAGCACGCCGAGCTCGGGCTGGTCCGCCTGACTGAGCTGGCCCAGGAGCCCCCACCCACGTAGGGCCTACTACGGTGACCACGGTCACGTCGGCACGACCGACGATTCCGACCCGACGAGCAAGCGAGGGGACCCCATGGGACGGCTGGACGGCAAGGTCGCATTCATCACCGGAGCAGCGCGAGGGCAGGGTCGGTCGCACGCGATCCGACTGGCCAGCGAGGGCGCCGACATCATCATCAGCGACATCTGCGGGCCTGTCGGGACCAGCATGATCGTGCCCGCCACGCCCGACGACCTGCGCCAGACGGTGAAGGAGGTCGAGGCCACCGGCCGACGGGTCGTGTGGGACCAGGTCGACGTCCGTGACCTGGCGGCGTTGCGGGCCCTTGCCGACCGTGGGGCACAGGAGCTGGGCCACATCGACATCGTGGTGGCCAACGCCGGCATCTTGAACTGGGCCAAGTCCCACGAGCTGAGCGAAGACCAGTGGCAGGACGTCATCGACGTGAACCTCACCGGCGTCTACAAGACGGTCGAAGCGACCCTTCCGCACCTCTTGGCTCAGGGAACCGGCGGCTCGATCATCCTGACGAGCTCGTCGGCCGGCCTGAAGGGCCAGCCCTTCACCCTCTCCTACACCGCGGCCAAGCATGGCGTGGTCGGCATCGCCAAGGCCTTGGCGATCGAGTACGGCGAGTACGGGATCAGGGCCAACAGCGTGCACCCCTGCGGCGTCAGCACCGCCATGGGCGACGCTCCAGGCCTGATGGACCTCATCACCGAGCGGGCCGAGACGGTCGGTCCCGTCTTCATGAACACCCTGCCGGTCGAGTTCCTGGAGCCCGAGGACATCTCGGCCTCGGTCGCCTACCTGGCCAGCGACGACGCCAAGTACGTCACCGGAATGCAGCTCAAGGTCGACGCCGGCACGGTGGGCCGCTGAACGGGCCGGGCCGCGTGTAGGGCTCTCACCGTCCGGCGAGGCGGCATCTCGAGGGGAGCTCGCTCGCGTCCTGGCCCGGGAGCATCGATGCGCCACATGGCGCTCGTCCGGTGCGGGCGAGTAGGAAGTCGCCGTGGAGGCCATGTTCATTCCCGACGGCGACGACAGCGTGGTCGCCACCATCCTGACCCAGGGCCCGTGGGATTCGAACGCCCAGTACGGCGGCACCCCGGCGGCGCTGTTGACCTGGGCGGTGGAGCGGGTGCCGGCCCTGGTGCCGATGCGGATCGTCCGCATCACCGTCGACATGCACCGCCCGGTTCCCCTCGGCCGGCTCGCGGTCGAGACGGAGATCGTGCGCGAGGGCAAGCGGCTGCAGATCGTGGTGGCCAAGATCCTCGACGACTCGGGGATCGAGGTGGCGCGGGCGACGGCCCTGCGGTTTCGACTCGGCGTCGGACCCGACGCACCGACGGATCCCACTCTGGCGCCGATCGCCACCCCGGAGTGGGGCCCGCCTCGTCTGCGGGACAGACCTCCTGACAACCTCAACGGGTTCACGGGCGCCCTCGAGTCCCGTTCGGCGGGTGGGCGGGGTCCGGCCACCAGTTGGTATCGGGCCACGCGGCCGGTCGTGGGCGGTGAGGAGACGTCACCGCTCGTCCGTCTGGCCTGGGCGTCGGACTTCACGGCCAACAGCGGGAACTACCTGGACCTCACCCGATGGTCGGCGATCAACGCCGACCTGACGATCGACGTGGCCCGGCCGCCGGTGGGCGAGTGGACCGGGGTCGCCACCCGAGCGTGGTACTCGCTCGACGGTGTCGGCCACGCCCGGGCCGACCTGTTCGACCGCGACGGATTCGTCGGGACCTGCACGGCGAACCTGCTCGTCGACGAGGTCGCCGCTCCGTACACCGCTGACTCCTGACCTCGTGACGGCTCGCCCGGTCGGGCCGGGTTGCCGTCGGCCGCGAAAGAGGGCAGCGTCTTCTCGTTCGTTTCGAGGGGTCGGGTCGCGCGCGTCGCGTCGGCCCGGGGGAGGCCACGAAGATGCCGGAACGCAATCGGATCCGTACGGCGATGCGGCACCGCAGCAGCGCACCGCCGCCCGTGGGGGACCACGACGCCGCCGTCGCATGGCTGCGCGACCGGGAGGTCGTCAAGGACCTGTACAACCGATACGCCTACGGCGTCGACTCCATCGACATGGATCTGGTGCGGTCGGTCTTCCACCCCGACTGCGTCGTGGTCGGCACGATGGAGGAGGGCACGCTCGACGACTACCTCGACGGCCTGGAGGACGGATTGGCCGCCTACGACGCCACGATGCACTTCAAGGGGAACCAGTACGTCGAGCTCGATGGTGACGAGGCGTTCGTGGAGACCTGGGTGATCGGCTACCACATGGAGGCACCAGGCAGCCCGATCAGCAGTCTCGTCTTGGCCCTTCGTTACAAGGACGATCTCGTCCGTGTGGGCGACGATTGGAAGATCATGCGCCGTGAAGCGGTCCGGCAGTGGAACACCGGGCCCCTGCCCCGTCCGTTCATCGGGGATCCGCCCTACCCGCGCCCGCGACACCAGTCGCGGGCCCGCTCCGACGAGGACTCCTAGAGGTCCGGCGTGCCGGGCGTCGATTCCGCCCCCGTCGCCGCCGTCGGTTGACCAGAGTGGTTTCCCGGGCAACATCCCCAGAGCCGGAACCGTACGATCCGGTAGGGCAGCGTTTCATCGAACTGCTCGCAACCGCCGCCGACGAGGCCGCCGCCCGCAGGGTCGTCTTCTGCACCGAGGTCCCCGATCACGATCCTGGTGCCTGAGTGTCCGGGGCGCTACGTCAGGTGGAGCTCGCTGCGGCGGTGGGCCACGATCAGGTCGTGGTGAGGGCGCCGAGGTACTCGGCCCAACGGTCGCGGTCGACGAACCCGTAGTGCCCGGCACCGGGCCACACGTGGGGGGTGCCCGCCGGGAGGCGTTGCGCGACGTGTTCGGGCATGGCCGGCGAGATGATGTCGTCGGCGTCGCCGTAGAAGACGTCGAAGGGCTGGGCCACGTCCTCGAGCTCGAAACCCCAGTCCCAGAGGGCCATCGTCATCTCGTAGAGCCCTTCCTCGTCCTGGAGCATCCCCTCGGTGAAGTTGGCCTCGAACATCTCCCGCTGGGCGGGATCGGAGAGGAAGGTGTCGGCGTCGGAGGGGTCGTCCTCGGCCATGGCGTCCACGAAGCTGCCGATGTCCTTCTTGGCCTTCTTCACGTCGGACTTGTAGGCCCACCGGATGACGTGGTGCAGGTGTCGCAGCTTCACCACGAGCTTGAGGTCCTTCATGACCAGCATCTTGGCGAAACCGTCCTGGTCGAACGGGCCCACCGGTGACGCCAACACGCCGTGGCTGACCCGGTCCGGCAGGTGGGCGGCGACGGCCAGCGTGTGCGGACCTCCACCGGAGTGGCCGGCGACGGCGAACCGTTCCAGACCGAGGGCGTCGGCGAGCTGTTCCATGTCGCGCCCCAGTCCGCCATCTTCCTGCCCTTCTGCGGGGTCGAGCCTCCGACTCCGGGCTGGTCGGCAGCGACCATGTGGACCCCGAGTGACGCGGTCAGGGCCTCGTCGGGGTTGCGGATGAGGCGGGAGTCGGACAGCCCGTGGCTGAAGATGACGGGGAGGCCGCCGGGGTCACCGTAGGTGTCGTAGGTCAGTTGACGGCCGTCAGCCAGTTCCAGGGTCTCCACGTGCGTCGCTCCTCCCTCGGGCCCGGCCACACCCGGGCTGGGTCCAGCGAAGCACATGAACGCTGTGACGGCTTGCCCACGCGCTCCGTCGGCTCGGCGATCGTCACTCGTGTTTCCGTGACGCTGAGCCGCCCGTCCTCGGACCCTGATGACCCATACTCGGCGATGTGACTCCGCCGACCGAAGGTGGGGAGGGCCACGATCGGAGATCGACCATGAGCAACGACGGACTGGCCACCGAGTTCACCAAGGCGAGCATCGTCGAGGCGACCCGCCGCCTGCCCCTGGAAGACACCCAGGACTTCGACGACGTCGTCCGCGGGTTCGTCGGGCGCAGCGCGGACCGACAGATCAGAGCGGCCGACGGTCGGGTCGTCTGGGACCTCGACGCCTACGCCTTCCTTTCCGGTCCGGTGCCCGACACGGCCAATCCCAGCCTCTGGCGCCAGGGCCAGCTGCTGACCGAGGACGGGCTGTTCGAGGTCGTCCCCGGCATCTACCAGGTGCGCGGCTACGACCTGTCGGTGATGAGCATCGTCGAGGGCGACACCGGCGTCGTCGTCATCGACCCGCTCATCAGCAAGGAGACGGCGGCGGCGGCGTTCGCGCTCTACACCGAGCACCGAGGGCCCCGCCCGGTCACGGGGATGATCTACACCCACAGCCACATCGACCACTTCGGCGGGGTGAAGGGCATCATCTCCCAGGAGGACGCTGATTCGGGGCGGGTACCGGTGATCGCTCCCGAAGGATTCCTCGACCACGCGATCGCCGAGAACGTCTTCGCCGGAACGGCGATGGGACGCCGGGCCGGGTACATGTACGGAGCGGCCCTGGAGAAGGGTCCGGCCGGGCAGATCGGAGCGGGACTGGGCCAGACGACGTCGACGGGGGAACCGACCCTCATCCGCCCGACGCTCGACATCACCGCCACCGGGCAACAGGTGACGGTCGACGGTGTCTCCATCGTGTTCCAGCTCACACCGGGAACCGAGGCCCCGGCGGAGATGAACTTCTTCTTCCCCGAGCACCGGGCGCTGTGCGCCGCCGAGAACGCCTCCCACACCCTCCACAACATCCTGACCCTGCGCGGCGCCGTCGTCCGCGACGCCCATGCCTGGGCCCACTACCTCGGCGAGACGCTGGACCTGTGGGGTCCCGACATCGACGTGGTGTTCGCCTCGCACCACTGGCCGACGTGGGAGAACGAACGCGCCGTCGAGTTCCTCGCCGTGCAGCGCGACATGTACCTCTACCTCCACGACCAGACGTTGCGCCTCATGAACCAGGGCTACGTCGGTGCTGAGATCGGCGAGATGCTCGAGCTCCCGCCAGCCCTCGAAGCGGCGTGGCACACCCACGGCTACTACGGATCGGTCAGCCACAACGTCAAGGCCATCTATCAGCGCTACCTCGGTTGGTACGACGGCAACCCGGCCAACCTCTGGCCCCACCCGCCTACCGACGCGGCGCGCCGCTACGTGGACGCGATGGGCGGCCCGGTGGGGGCGCTCGACGTCGCTCGCCGCGCCTACGACGAGGGCGACTACCGCTGGGCAGCGGAGGTGGGGAAGCACCTCGTGTTCGCCGACGACGCCGACGAGGCCGCCAGGTCCCTCCTGGCCGACGCCCTCGAGCAGCTGGGCTTCGGGTCGGAGAACGGCACCTGGCGCAGCGTGTACCTGGCCGGAGCCACCGAGCTGCGCTCGGGTTCGTTCGGAACGCCGACGACGACGGACGCCCCCGACCTGCTCAGCGCTCTGACCGTCACCCAGGTGTTCGACAGCATCGCCATCCGCATCGACGGCCCCCGAGCGTGGGACGTGCGGCTGACTCTGTCGTGGGTGATCACCGACGAGGGAACCACGTACGTGACCGAGCTGCGCAACGGAGCCCTGAACCACCGGGCGAGCGCGAGCCCCGCATCGGGGTCCACGACGTTCAGCCTGGACCGTCGGGTCCTCATCGGGCTGGTCACGCGATCGATCGACTTCGCCACCGCGCTGGGCGACGGGTCCGTGCACGTCGAGGGCGATGCCGGGGAGCTGCAACGGCTGGTCTCGCTCCTGGCCCCCGTCGACCCGGACTTCGCCGTCGTGCTGCCCTAGCGAGCGGGTCGCCTCGCGGCCACCACCTCACAGACCGTCGCGGAGCAGCGCGGCGCCCTCCTCGGCACCGAGGGAGCGCGAGAGGCGCTCGGCGATCCGCCACGTCGATCCGGACCGCACCAGCTCGAGCCGGGTGTAGCCGATCCGCCAGAGCCGGGGGTTCTTCATGTCCGCGTCGCTGATGTACACCCGCACGTAGCCGGAGGCCGTGGCCCGGTCACCGGTGACGTCGAGGTCGATCACGAAGGGTCCCATGGTGTGGGCACAGCGGCCGACGATGGCCTGGTGGCGCTCGTCGAGGACGAGCTGGCGGGCGCCGTCGGTCCCGTCGAAGCGCGAGGTCGGGCCCAGGTCGATGACGGTGTCGTCGGTGTACAGCTCGGCGGTGGCGTCGGCGTCGCCGAGGTCGACGGTGAAGCCGTAGCGGACGAGCACACGGGTGATCTGGCGCTCGTCCTCCAGGCGTTGCACCCGACCGGTGAGCTCGGCGATCGCCCTCGTCGTGTCGTCCATGGCTCTCTCCTGGTCGTGCTCTGGGGCCCGTGGATGCCCGCAGCCGGCAGTCTCGGCTCGGGCACCGCACTATCACGTGAGGCCGCGCTCGGGCCGAGCCGGTCGTTGACCGAGTCCCACCTGCAGCGGTGGCGCGGGTGGGCCAGGCTGGGCGAGCCCGGGGGGCCTGGCCTGCCGGTGGGTGACTGAGACGAGGAACGATGACGACCGAAGAGTGCCGACCCGACGCACCGCCGTCGACATGAAGCCTCGGAGGGCTGGGCGAGGCCACCCGAATCGACCGGTCCCGTTCGCGCGCCCCCGTGCCCTCGTGGCTTGGGGCCGCGAGCTCGAGAGACGGACGAGACCGGCCACGCCCGAGGTCGCCGAGGCACTGGCCCGACGGTGGTCAGAGCTGCCGGCGCGGGTGCGTACTCCCGCTCAGCTCATGGGGAACAAGCTCACCGGTTGCGAGGGCACCCACGGGGTCTTTCCCGCCTGCGACTTCGCCTGCAAGCCCTGCTACCACTCGGCTGACGCGAACAAGGTGCGAATCGACGGGCGCCACACGATCGACCAGGTCGACGCCCAGATGGCCTTCTTGCGTCGCACCCGGGGGCCGGGGGTGCACGCCCAGCTCATCGGGGGCGAGGCCAGCCTCCTCGATCCCGAGGATCATGCCGAAGCCCTCGAGGTCATGCGGCGTCACGGTCGCTTCCCGATGAGCTTCAGCCACGGCGACTTCGACTACGCCTACCTCGAACGTCTCGCGGTACGGCCCGACGGCCGGCGGCGCTTCGACGTGATCGCCTTCGCCATCCACATCGACTCGACCATGCACGGCCGGCGCGGGGCCCCTCATCCCGAGACGGAAGCGGAGCTCAACGTCTATCGGCAGCGCACCGTCGACATGTTCGAGCGGTTGCGCCGCGAGCACGGTGTTCGTCACCACCTGGCTCACAACATGACCGTCACTCCCGCCAATCTGAGCCAGATCGCCGACGTGGTTCGGGACTGCCGGGCCATGGGGTACCGGGTGTTCTCGTTCCAACCGGCGGCCCACGTCGGCAACGAGCGGAGGTGGGAGGACGACTACCGCTCGATGAGCGACGACGCGGTCTGGGAGGCGGTGGAGCGAGGAGCTGGTCGAAGCCTTCCCCACCGCACCATGCAGATGGGTGACCTGCGCTGCAACCGGGCGACGTGGGGTCTGTGGATCGACGATCGCTACGTTCCCGTGTTCGAGGACGACGATCCTCAAGACGCCGCCGCGCGCGATGCGCTCTACCGGGCTCTCCCCGGCAACTTCTTGTTCGCGTCCCGATCGGTCATGGCGATCCGGCTGGCCCGGATCCTCGCTGCCCGTCGTGCGGACATCCCGATCTGGGCGGCGTGGGGGAGGCGCCTGGTCCGTCGGGCCGGCGGTGTGGCCTCGTTCCGTCACGGCGCGCACCCGACGACGTACGTGATGCACAGCTTCATCGATGCCGCCCACGTCCGGCCGGCCTGGGCCGCGTTGAAGAGAGGCGAGCGACTCGCTGATCCTGAGCTGAGGGCCGCTCAGGAGCGTCTCGAGGCCTGCGCCTACGCCATGGGTCATCCCGAGTCGGGTGAGATCGTGCCCGCCTGCGTTCAGCACGGTCTTCTCGACCCGGCCGCCAACTCCGAGCTGGCGGTCCTTCTGCCCCGGGTTCGGCGCCGCGGCGGCGAGGTGCTTGCTCGGCCAACGTTCTCACCCTGACCGGGCTCATCCGGCTTCGGACTGGGTAGGAGAACGAGCCATGAGGACGACAGCGGCGTCTCCGGCGCCGACCCGGGGAGGTGAGCGGCCCTGATCCGGACCTGGCTGGGAACCGAATGGTCCGAGGTCGGGCTGGTGTTGGGGTCGACGGCGGTGATCTTCGCCATCACCATCACCTACGTCCGGATCGTCGGCCTCCGGAGCTTCTCGAAGATGTCGAGCTTCGACTTCGTGATGACGCTGGCCATGGGCTCGATCGTGGCCAGTGTGGCCGTGACGTCGAGCGTCTCCCTGGCCAACGGTGCGATCGGCCTGGGTGCGCTCTTCGCCATCCAGTACGGCGTCGGACGCGGTCGCCGATCAGCCCGATTCTCACGGGTGGTGGACAACACGCCGAAGCTGTTGATGGTCGGTGACCGCTTCCTCATGGACAACCTGCGGTCCACCCGCGTCACCGTGAGCGATCTCAAGGCCAAGCTCCGGGAGGCCAACGTCCTCGACTACTCGTCCGTGCGGGCCGTGGTCCTCGAGACCACTGGAGACATCTCTGTCCTGCACGGCGACTCGCCTCTCGATCCCGACCTCCTCGAGGGCGTGATGGGCGTCGAACAGTTGCGGCGGGACGGGAGCGAAGCGGACGGCGGAGGGCCGTTCCCGTGATGGCGGCAGCGACGACCGACGAGGTCTCGACCTCGGCTCGCAGCATGCTCGACACGGTGGTCGAGGGGCTGCCCCGAGTGGGCATCGCGGTGCTCATCGTCGCCGTCGGCTGGGGACTCGGACGACTGGTGCGGTGGCTCCTCCACGCGTCCCTCCGGCGCTCGCAGACTCCGAGCTTCGCCCGGGTGATGAGTCGCCTGGCCGGCTGGTTGGTCACCGGACTCACGGTCCTCGTGGCGGTGGCTGTCACCTTTCCGTCGGTCAAGCCGGTCGACCTGCTGGCCGGTCTCGGCTTCTTCTCCGTGGCGATCGGCTTCGCGTTCCAGGACATCCTCGAGAACACCCTCGCCGGGGTGCTGCTCCTGTTCCGGCAGCCCTTCCGCTCCGGGGACCAGATCGAGGTCAAGGAACAACGGGGGACGGTCGAGGCCATCACCATCCGGGAGACGCGCATCAAGACGTTCGATGGCGAACTGGTGCTGGTGCCGAACCGCGACGTCTACAAGAGCGTGATCCGGGTGCAGACCGCATTCGTCCTGCGCCGGGTGAACTTCGTGGTCGGCATCGCCTACGAGAACGATCCGGGCGAGGCGATCGATGTGATCCTGGCCACGTTGGGAGACCTGGAGGGCGTCGCTGCCGAGCCGCCCCCCGAGGCGCTGGTCTGCGACCTGGGGGCGTCGACGGTCGACGTCGAGGTCCGGTTCTGGACCGATCCCCGCCAGCTCGAGGCGCTCACCGCCCGTGCCCGGGCGATCATGGCGACCAAGTCGGCCCTGGACGGGGCGGGCATCGAGTTGCCGGCCGACATCGTCGTCCTCCAGGCCACACCGAGCTTCCGGGCCGCCGTCCAGGGCGACGAGGCGATCACTCCCGGCGGTTCGGTACGGTCGGCAACGGCATCCGGGGCAGACCACGGTGGGCGGTGAGCACGTCCCCGGACGCGCCGGGGGGCATGCGATCCCTGCCAGGCTGACACCATGAAGCTGCGTCTGGCCGCCCTCTCCGAGCGCTCGAGGGCGAGCCTCTTCCTCATCCCGATGATGGGCGTGGTGATCGCCATAGTGCTGGCCGCGGTGACCATCGGCATCGACAGCGCCCTCGAGAACAACGGCGCTGACCTGCCCCTGGGGTTCACCTCCACCGTCGACAGCGCCCGATCGCTGCTCAGCACCGTCGCCGGCGCCACCATCTCGTTCGCCGCCATCGCCTTCTCGGTGTCGCTGCTGATCATCCAGCAGGCGTCGAACCAGTACTCGCCCCGCGTCGTGCACACGCTGTTCCGAGACCCGTTCAACAAGCGGGTCATGGGCCTGGTGGTGGGGACCTTCACCTACTGCCTGGTGGTGTTGCGCTCGGTGCGGTCCGCGCTGGAGGAGGGGGGCGACGCGGTCATCCCGAACCTCTCGGTCGCCGTCGCGGTCGTGTTGGGCATCCTCACGATCCTGGCCATCGTGGCCTTCATCAACCACAGCGCCCACTCGATGGACATCAGCAACATCCTCGACGACGTCCAGGACGAGGCTGTCCGTCAGATCCGACGGGAGTGGACGGTGGCCGAACCCCCCGACGAGCCGTGGGAACGCCCGCACCGGCCTTCGGAGACCGCCCACACCGTCCGGTTCGACCGCAACGGTTGGGTCCAACAGCTCGACATCGAGCATCTCACCCGATGCGTACCCGCAGGGCACAGCATGTGGGTCGATGCCTACCCCGGCCGCTATGCCATCGAGGGCACACCGATCTGCGGCACCTCCTTCGTGCCCGACGACGCCGACGATCTGGCCCACGAGGTCCGGTCGGCGCTGTCGATCGGCGACACCCGCACGATGCAACAAGACGTCTCGTTCGGTCTGCGTCAGCTCGCCGACGTGGCGCTCAAGGCGTTGTCACCGGGAATCAACGATCCAACCACCGCCCAGGACGCCATCTTCCACAGCGCCGCCGTCCTGGCTGAGCTGCTGCGGCGGGATCCGCCGTCGCTGCTGCGATCGAACGAGGACGGCTCCGGTCGGGTGGTCCTGCTCCAGCAGCTGACCCACGACGACCTGATCCGGCTTGCGTTCGACGAGGTGCGCCACGCTGCGGCCTCGCTCCCGAGCGTGTGCGTCTACCTCCTCGAGTCGCTGGAACTGCTCATGGTCGCCATCCCCCCGGGGCTCGACAGTCGCGGCGAGGCCCTCGTGCGCCAGGCTCGCCTGGTGGTCGCCGGTGCGTCCTCCGCCGACCTCGTCCGGGCTGATCGGGAGATGGTCGAGGAGGCCTACGTCAAGCGCTTCGGTCCCCTCCCGGTCGAGCAACCCGCCGATCATCCCTAGGATCAGTCGAGCGCAATCACCGCCACGGGGGGCAGGGAATGATCGAGTCGATGACCGGATCGGCGTGGGCCGCCGTCGCACGGGGGGGCTGCTGACGTGGAGATCGCTCCTTTTCGCATCGCCGTCCCCGACGCTGAGCTCACCGACCTGGCGCGGCGGATCGAGGCCACTCGGTGGCCGGACCAGCTCCCGCACTCGGGCTGGACCTACGGCGCCGACGTCTCCGCGCTGCGCCCCATGGCCGAGCACTGGGCGGGTGGTTACGACTGGCGCCGGCACGAAGCGGAGCTCAACGCCTTCTCCCAGTTCACCACCACCATCGACGGCCAGCGGATCCACTTCGTGCACGTCCGGTCGAAGGAACCCGACGCCCTCCCGCTGATCCTCACCCACGGCTGGCCCGGGTCCGTCCACGAGTTCACCCACCTGATCGGGCCGTTGACCGACCCGGTCGCCCACGGCGGATCGGCGGACGACGCGTTCGACGTCGTGGTGCCGTCGCTACCCGGCTACGGATTCTCGGGTCCGACGGCGGACGAGGGCTGGGACGTGCGCCGCACCGCGGCCGCGTTCGTGGAGCTGATGGCGGGCCTGGGGTACGAGCGGTACGGAGCCCAGGGCGGTGACTGGGGTTCGATGGTGACCAGACACATCGCCGATCTCGACGCCGCCCACCTGACCGGCGTCCACGTCAACATGATCGCGGCGGGGCCGCCGGGGGAGCCCGACGACCTCGCCGACCTGACCGAGCGGGAGACGGCGGCCATGGCCCGCATGCAGGACTACCTCACGACCGGGAGCGGCTACGTCGCCATCCAGTCGACCCGGCCCCAGACCCTGGCCTACGGGCTGGTCGACTCGCCCGTGGCGCTGCTGTCGTGGATCGCCGAGAAGTTCTGGGCGTGGACCGACAACGACGGCACCATCGAGAGCGCGGTTCCGATCGACGACCTCTTGACCAACGTCTCGATCTACTGGTTCACCGGCACCGGTGGGAGCTCGGCGCGCATGTACTACGAGTCCCTACGGTCGGGTGCCGCTCGCACGCCACCGACGAAGGACGTTCCCCTCGGTGTGGCCAGCTTCCCGAAGGAGATCGTGTTCGCCCGCCGCCGCTGGGTGGAACGCGACAACGACCTGGTGCAGTGGAGCGAGTTCGACCGGGGCGGGCACTTCGCCGCCCTCGAGGAGCCCGACCTGCTTCTCGACGACGTGCGCGCCTTCTTCCGGACCCGCCGATGAGCCATCCCCCTCCTCCCGACCCTTTCGATGCGCCTCCCGCGTGCCCGGGCGCGCTCCCGGCGCATCGTTCGCCCGGGTGGGGCCCAACCGACCAAGGACGACTGCGATGACCCCCGACGAGGCGAGCCTCATCTACGACCGGCAGGGCCCCACGGTGGTCCTGACCATGAACCGTCCGGCACGCCGCAACGCACTGTCGCTCGACATGATCGTGCGCCTGGCCGACGCGTGGGAGGCGGTCGACGCCGACGACACCATCCGATCCGTCATCCTCACCGGCGCCGACGGGGCGTACTGCGTGGGCGGTGACCTCGACTCCGGCTGGATGGCCGGCAACCGC
This sequence comes from uncultured Actinomycetes bacterium, assembly GCA_963793025.1. Classification (GTDB taxonomy): domain Bacteria; phylum Actinomycetota; class Acidimicrobiia; order Acidimicrobiales; family Acidimicrobilacustridaceae; genus CAWBYL01. The sequence continues at coordinate 472,960 of CAWBYL010000009.1, read as the reverse complement.
TCGTCGGAGCCCACCGAGAACGAGAAGCGGGCGATGGACGACATGTCCATCATCGGTCGGGGACTTCTCCTGTCGGACTGGCTGCGCACCCCCATCATCGCCGTGGTCAACGGTGACTGCATGGGTGGAGGCTGCGAGATGCTCCAGCAGACCGACATCCGGATCGCCGAGGAGCAGGCTCGCTTCGGCGTGCCGGAGGCGCGGCGAGGTCTCATCGCCGGAGCCGGGTCCACGATGCGCCTCAAGCGGCAGATCCCCTACGCGGTGGCCCTGGAGATGTTGATCACCGGACGCATCCTCGACGCCGAAGAGGCGTTGCGGTGGGGGCTCGTCACCCACGTCGTCCCCGAGGGCGAGGGCTTGGCCAAGGGTCACGAGATCGCCGGGATCATCGCCGCCAACGGACCGCTGTCGGTGGCGGCCAGCAAGGCCTCCGCCGTCGAGACGGGCTGGCTGCCGGAGAGCGAGGCCCGGGCCATCGAGGGCGGGTACGCCAGCAGGGTGACCCGGAGCAACGACGCCAAGGAGGGCATGAAGGCCTTCATCGAGAAGCGTGCGCCCGACTTCACCGGCACGTGAACGATCGCCGCGCGGGGAGCGGACGGTTCCTAGGATCGTCAGATGGCCTACGACGAAGCGCTCGCCGAGCGGATCCGGGACCTCCTCGCCGACGACCCCGATCTGACCGAGCGGAAGATGTTCGGAGGGCTGGCCTTCCTGCTCGGGGGCCACCTCGCCATCGCCGCCAGCGGTGAGGGCGGCGTGCTCCTACGGGTCGACCCGGACCGCTCCGAGGCGTTGGTGGCCCGGTCGACGGCGGAGCGCGCGGTGATGAAGGGCCGGCCGATGCGCGGGTGGCTGCGCGTCGCCGCCGCCGACCTCACCACCCGGCGCCAGCTCGATCGGTGGGTGCGCCTCGGAGCCGACTACGTGCGGTCACTGCCGCCCAAGCCCCCAACGGCGAAGCGACGCTGACCGTTCGGAGGGTGGACGGGTTCGGCGGTCAAGTTCGAGCCCGGTGGGGTCGATGTGCAGGGTGGCACCCGTAGCTAGCGCCGGAACGTCTCCCAGCCCGGCGCCTGACCGAACCCGAACGGTCGCAGGTCCACCCGAAGCGAGCCGGCCCCAGAGGGAGCACCGGGGCCTGCTCGCTTCACCACCGCACTCCGGGCGCCGCGGTCTACAGGTCGGGAATCGGCATCTCGAGGTTGCTGGCCTCGATACCGCCGTCCACGCGGATGTCGCGTCCGGTGACGTAGCTCCCGGCGTCGGAGGCGAGGTAGACGGCGGCGGCGGCGATGTCGTCGACGGTCCCGAGCCGACCGAGCGGGGTGGCGTCGATCATGGCCTTCTCGATCTCCGGCATCTGCAGCACCATGTCCAGGGCCGAGGTCATGATCGAGCCGGGGGAGATCGAGTTCACCCGGATCCTGGGTGAGAGGTCCATGGCCATGTGACGGGTCAGCTTGAGCAGGGCACCCTTCGCCGTGCCGTAGGCAGCGAAGCCCCGGCTGGAGAAGCTGCCGGCCACCGAGGTGATGTTGATGACCGATCCACCGCCTCGCTCCACCATGTGGGGGACCGCGAGCTGGGTGAGGTTGAACGCGGTGGTGACGTTCCAGCGCAGGGCCTCGTCGAAGGCCGCCTCGGTGGTGTCCATGAACGCCTGGGGCATGGTGCCCCCGGCGTTGTTGACCACGATGTCGATCCCGCCGAGGTCGCTCGTGGCCGCGTCGACGAGCTCGGCCATGCCGTCACGGGTGCGCAGGTCGCCGGTGACGACGATGGCCCGCCGCCCGACCGCCTCGATCTGGGCGGCCACCTCGGCGAGCTGGTCGGCGCTGCGGGCGCCGATGACCACGTCGGCGCCGACCTCGGCGAACGCCGTGGCGATGCGGGCGCCGATCCCTCTACCGGCCGCGGACACGACCGCGGTCTTGCCATCGAGCCGGAACAGATCGGAAATCATCGTCATCCCCCTCGGCCCGCCGGTGCGAGCACGCGTTCGAACCTACCGGGCTTCGCGGTGACGGCTCCCATCGGTCAGGTGCCGGTGAACACCGGGTCGCGCTTCTCGAGGAAGGCCCGCGGTCCCTCGGCGGCGTCCTTGGACTGCATGACCTTGCTGCCCTCGGCCATCTCGATGGTGAAGGCCTCGGCCTCGGTCATGGCGTCGGTCTGGCGCAGCGTCGCCAGGATGGCCTTCACCGCGAGTGGGCCGTTGCGGGCGATCCGGTCGGCGATCTCTCGGGCCTTGGCGACCGCCTGGCCGTCGGGCACGACGTAGTTGACGAGGCCGAGGTCGTAGGCCCGCTGGGCGGGCATGTCCTCGCCGGTGAGCAGCATCTCGGCGGCGATGGCGTAGCTCACCTGGCGGCGCAACCGGACGGCTGACCCGGCCATCGGGAACAGCCCCCGCTGGACCTCGGTGACGCCGAAGACGGCCGACTCCCCGGCCACCCGGATGTCGGTGCCCTGGAGGATCTCGGTGCCGCCGGCCCGGGCGTAGCCCTCGGCGGCGAGGATCACCGGCTTGGTCGGCCGGTAGGTCTTGAGCCAGCCCCCGAGGATCACCTCGGGCTGGTCCTTGAAGCGCTGCAGCCACTCGTTGTCGACGACCCCTTCCCGGAGCCGCCCGATCTCGGCCAGGTCCATGCCGGCGCAGAAGGTGTCGCCCTTGCCGGTGAGGATGGCGACCCGTATGTCGTCGTCGGTGTCGAGCCGCACCCATGCGTCGTACAGGCGACACAGGACCTCGGCGTTGGCCGCGTTCTTCTTCTCTGGTCGGTTGATGGTGACCATGAGAATGGGGCCGTCGGCCTCCACCAGCACCAGCGGTTCTGCCATCAGAAGGCTCTCCTCGATCGGTTTCGTGCCGTCGGCCCCTCGGCGAGGCCGACGACGTGGGACCGTACCGTCCGCACCACCGCGCTGCAGCACGACGGACGAGACCGGTGGTCCTGGGGTCGGTCGGGGGTCGGTCGTTCAGGTTGCGTCGGCGACGGCGAAGACGACCACGTTCTGGCGGTAGTGGCCCGACGAACGGTCGAAGGGACCCCCGCAGGTCACCAGCCGCAGCTCTGGGCCCGTCGCCGGCCCATAGACCACCTCGGTCGGGAACTCGTCCTTCGGGAAGCGGTCCGAGCCCGTGACCAGGAACCGGACCGTCGATCCGTCGGCTCGGTCGACGAGGACCTCGTCGCCGGGCACCAGCTCGTCCACGCGGTAGAACACGGCCGGTCCGTCGACGGAGTCGACGTGACCGGCGATCACCGCCGGGCCGGGCTGGCCCGGCTCGACGCCGGCCGCGAACCATCCCGCTTCTTGCCACTCGGTGGGCGCCTGGATGCTCGAGTCTTCGTTCAGGCCGAGGGCCTGGAGCGAGCTGGTGATGCCGATGCGGGGGATGCGCACGCCGACCGGCGCCGACGACGCGATCTCGACGGTGGGTCGGGCGCCGACGGGCAACGGTCTCTCGGCCGGGGCGACGCCGCCGGGTCCGCTCGGACTGGGCGGGGCCACCGTGACGACGGTGGACTCCCCGGAGGCCGACTCGACGGCGACCGGGTGGGAGTCGACCGGGCTGGAGCACCCGACCGTGATGAACGTGCCCACGAGCCCGATCACCGTGGCGACGCAGGCTCGTCGCCGCCGGTGACCGGCGCCGGTCACGAACGAGCCGCCCGCCGACGCGGTCGCACGCGGACGCCGAGCAGGCCCAGCCCGACCACGAGGGATGCGGCCACGACCAGCGCCGCCGGGCCGGCGGCGGCCGGCGTATCGACGAACCTGGTGGCTGTCCCACCGCCACCGGTGTCCAAGCCTCCGCTGACCGCCTGGTTGGTCCCGGTGGCGTCGACCACGCTCACCAGTCGGACACCGTCGGTGGCAGGGTCGTCGGCGACCACCAGGGTGACGACCTGACCACCGCTGAGCTCGAAGGTCTGGCGGGCCAGGGCCGTGCCGTCGTCGGCGGTCACGGCCAGGGTCCACGGAGTGCCCGGGACCATGGCGTACTCGCTGACCTGCGCGAACCCGAGGCCGTCGGCCAGCACCGGTCCGTTCATCGCGGTGACCGTCACGGCCGAGGCACGGGAGGTGGCGTGGACCAGGCGCACCGCAGCCCGGCCGGTCGGGGGAGGCGTGAGGTCGTCGACGAACAACTGGGTGGCCAGACTCTTCGACGGGCCCAGCGCGGCGAACGTGTACGCGGTGGCGGGGGCCAGCTCCGCCGATTCGGTGACCACCGCCGGGGTGGTGGCGTCGGTTCCGGCGGGACGCATGCTGAAGGCGTAGACGCCGCTGTCGAGATCGAGGTACTGCGACACCTGCGAGTAGCTCAACCCGTCGAGCACGCGTCGTTCCTGGCCGTCGAACCCGGTGACGTAGACGTCCATGGCCTGGGTGTCGGGCGAGAAGTGGGCCAGTCGGATCTGGGCCGGCCGGGTGCTCTGGGCCCCGGCCGGCGCGGGGGAGGCTGCCACGACGGCGGTCGCGCCGAGGAGAGCGGCAACCATGGCCACAAGGCGGACTCGTCGAGACGGGCTCACAGCAGCTCCTCGGGATCGACGGACGGGGCGGCGGCGTCGGAGGACGGACCGGACGGAAGCGGGAGGTCGTAGGTGATGCGGATCACGAAGCTGTCGGACCCGGTCGCCGACGGTTCGAGGACCGAGCGCCGGGGGGCGAAGACGCCCTGCTGGGACTGGGCCGAGCGCAACAGGTCGCTGGGGGCGGGGGCGCCAGGCGTGACTTCGACCCCGTCGACGGCAACGATCTCGACTTCACGACGCAGCCCCAGGTCCTCCTCGCCGATCACGGGCGGGAAGGCTCCGATGGTCATCCGGTGGTCGCTGCTGAGGCTGGCGAGCAGGGCCATGAGCCGTTCGTCGACGCGGCCGGCGACGGCCATGTCCCGGGAATCGCCCTCGAAGGACAGGGCGCTGTTCTGTGCGAGCTGCTGGCCCGCTCGGGCCCGCGCGTCGGTGGCGGCCGCGGGATCAGCCCCTGACGCGCTGGGCGGGACCAGCCGACGGATCTCGACCTGGGCGCCACCGTCGCGGAATCGGGCGACCGGTGCGGAGGTGGCCAGGGCGGCGCCCAGCTCGTCCTGCTCCGCCTCGGTACGGGTGCTCGGGCTGTCGATGACGAACGAACAGCAGGGGTTGGTGCCTCCGGTCGGCGTGGTGAGGGCCTGGGGATCGACGAGACGGTCGGCGGACACGCCCTCGTCGATCAATGCCGCTCGTGCACCCGCGTCGGCCAGGGCGAGATCCCCGGACTCGAGGTTCTGGGTGAGCCAGCCCGCCGCTCGGACGAAGGCCTGGGCGTCGGGCCCACCGGCTGCCCCACGGCTCTCGTCCAGCCAACGGGGCAGGGCGAGTACGGCGATGACGGCGATCAGGCCGAGCGCGGCGATCAGCAGCGTCGGTGGCCGGAATCGTCGGCGCCGCTTCGGGATCGGCGCAGTCACGACCAATCGGGCGAACGGTGAGACCGGTCGCTCGGCGCCCGGTGGTCTCCCCTCCGGCGGGCGGCCCCGATCCGCCTCGTCCTGCGTTCCCGTCAGGTCGAGCTGCGCGTTCTCGTCCTGCTGACCCGTCAGATCGAGCTGAGCGTTCTCGTCCTGCGGTCCCGTGAGGTCGAGCTGAGCGTTCTCGTCCTGCTGACCCGTCAGATCGAGCTGAGCGTTCTCGTCCTGCGGTCCCGTCAGATCGAGCTGAGCGTTCTCGTCCTGCTGACCCGTCAGATCGAGCTGAGCGTTCTCGTCCTGCGGTCCCGTCAGGTCGAGCTGAGCGTTCTCGTCCTGCGGTCCCGTGAGGTCGAGCTCAGCGTTCTCGGGAGGCGGATCGTTCTCGGCGCTTCGGGGGCGATCGACGGGCTCGTCGGGGTGGAGCAGAGCGAGGAGATCGACCCGATCGCCAACTGCTCGTCGGTTGCCCATCGGACCGGTCGTCGGCAGGCTGCGGTAGGCGCGCTCCACGTCGCGGTTCACGGGCGGAGACTCGGCCGAACGGGGCCGAGGACCGAGGCTGGGTGACCGAAACCGAACATCGAAGTGGTCTCCTCCGGACAGCAGGTGGGGCGCGGGGGCCACCGAGGATCGAACGCCCGGGTCGCCGCAATGGCGTGGCGTCGGGTGGATCGATCGGTCGGTTGCTACCCAGATCTAGTCCTACGATTCCACCTGCACCCAGTTCATGCTCAGATGCCACTGGGGGTGTCCGAAATGACACCAGGAGCGGTCAGATTCCGCCCTCGCCCCGGATCTGACCAGCCCCACGGGCGACCGGGGGAAGGGCGGAAGACGGCGGTCGGGCCACACAGCGCCGAGCGCTCAGGAGTGCGTGCAGTCGGCGCCGTGGGTGTCGACCGGCATGGGGACGAGTCCGAGCGTGGCCGACATCCAGGGCAGCGAGTTCTCGAACGCCTGGTGCCAGAAGCCGAAGTCGTGCCCGCCCGGTCGGATCAGCACACAGGTCGTGATCCCGGCCTTCTCGGCCAGGGGCGCGATCTGCTGGGTCGCCTTCAGCGGCTCGTCGTCGCTCGTGCCGACCTCGAACCAGCCCGAGAGACCGGCGAAGCGCTTGGCGCCGAGGATCTTGACGGGCTCGTACCCGTCCATCGTCTGTTGGTTGCCGCCGAACAGGTCAGCGAGGGCGTTCTCCGGCGGATCGAGCTCGGGTTGGTCGAGCCCGGAGTAGTCGCCGAACACGCCGAACAGGTCGGGGTGGCGCAACTCCAACATGAGGGCGCAGTAGCCGCCCATGGACAGCCCGGCCACGCCCCAGGAACGGGCGCCCGGTGTCGTCCCGAAGGTCTTGTTCACGAAGTTGGGTACGTCGGTGGTCAGATAGGTCTCACTCTGCCCGTGCCCGCCGTCGACGCACTCGGTGTCGGCCGTGTCGCCGCCAGTGGCGTCAGCCATCACCAGGATGGGTGCCTTGCCGTCGTGGAGTGCCGCGAAGGCGTCGGCGACCTGGGCCGCCTGCCCGCCGACCAGCCAGTCCTCGGGACCGCCCGGCGTTCCATGGAGCATCAACAGCACCGGGAGCTTCGGCGCGGGATTCGCGAAGTAGGCCGGTGGGAAGTAGATGTAGCCGTCCCGTGCCGGGAAGCCCGACACCGTGCCCGGGATGGCGGTGTGCACCGTGTACCCGCTGGTCGGGAGCGTCCCCGTCTTCTCGACCTCGGCCTTGATCTCCTGGAGCTCGGGCAGGGCCAGTTCGTTGTCGGTCACCTTCCCGAACACGTTGGCCACCGTCGGGAAGTACTGGTAGTGGCCGTTCACCACCACCCCCAACAGGGCGATGCAGGCCACGACGGCGAGGAACGAGTCGAGGCGGCGCCACACCCTGTCCGTGCGGTAGCTCACGACGGCGACGGTGACAGCGAAGGCGGCCAGTCCCACGAAGGCGTAGAACGAGTCGGGGAAGCTGTACGGGATGAGGTCGAAGACGTCGTTGGCCACGTAGGCCACCACGACCACGCCGAGCCCGATGGGCACCCCCCAGAGCAGTTCGCGCCGCCACCGTCCGTCTCGCCAGCTGACGCTCAGGACCACCGTCACCGGTGCCAGTAGGTAGATGACCCACGGCAGCCAGCCGTTCACGAGGGAGACCCCACCCATGGACGGGAGTCTCCATCAACGGCTCGGCACCGAGCGGGATGGTGCCGAGCGTCATCGCCGCTCACCGTCCTCGGGGCGGTCGCTAGCCTCGCCGCTCGGGTGTCGGCTTCGACGAGCACGGGGGCAGAGATGGGTGAGGACGCAATTCCGGCAGCCAGGGGCGCCGCGCCGCTGGACGGTGCTCATGCGCTGGTCACGGGCGGGGGAACCGGCATCGGCTCGGGGATCGCCCACGCTCTGGCCGCGGCGGGGGCCACGGTCACCATCGCGGCCCGGCGGCTCGACGTCCTCGAGGCGTCAGCGACCGGTTTGCGCGAGGCCGTTCCGGGCGCCGAGATCCGAGCGGTCGAGTGTGACGTCACCGACGAGGCCCAGGTCGCAGCGGCGGTCGACGTCGCCGCCGGACCCGATGGGCGCCTCGACGTTGCGGTGGCCAACGCCGGGTCGGCGGTGCCCGGCCCGTTCCTCTTGCTCGACGACGCCTCGTGGCGGTTCTGCTGTGACCTGAACATCATCGGCACCGCGTCGACGTTCCGCCACGCCGCCCGTCGCATGGTCGACCACGGTGGTTCGCTCCTGGCCATCTCCACCGCGGCGTCGTCGGCTCCCGAGCTCGGGATGTCGGCCTACACGGCCACCAAGGCCGCGGTCGACATGATGGTCAAGGCGGCCGCCGCCGAGCTCGGACCGCGCGGCATCAGGGTGAACGCCATCCAGCCGGGATACGTGCCCACCGACGCCACGGTGGGGTCGTTCTCCGAGGAGCTGGCCGAAGACCTGATCGAGCGCACCGCCCTCGGCGCCCCGGGGTCCCCCGCCGACATCGGGGCCTTGGCCTGCTTCCTGGCCACCCCGGCGGCGGCGTGGATCACCGGGCAGGTCATCGCCGTCGACGGGGGGATGGGCGTCCAGCCGATGGCCGACCTCAGCGAGATCTCCCGGCGCCTGTACGGCGACGGTCCGGTGCGGGAGGCGCTCGAGCGCACGTGGCCCCGACGCGACGTCCCCGACCCCCGTTCGTAGTGCCACGCCCCGGCCCCGATGGTCCAGTACGTCCCCTCTGGGGTCACGTACCGAACCACGGGGGTGGTGAGGTCGGCGGATGCACCGCCGGTCGGAAACGGAGCTGTTGTCGTCATAAGGAGATGTGACTAGTATCCGAATATCGAATGGTGACAACGACTATTCGACATGATGCTCCCGGGGGGGACGATGCTGAAGAAGCCGAGATGGCTGGCACTCGCCGTGCTGGCCGTGATCCTGTTGGCGTCCTGTGGTCGGTCCGGTGATGACGCCGAACCCTCGTCCACGACGGCCGGATCCGCGGACGCCGCCTTCCCGATCGGGGACATCTCGGCCGAGGACGTGGCGGCGGCCTGCCAGACCGAGCCGCTCGAGGCCAGCGAGGTCGGGATCACCGCCGACACGATCACCATCGAGGTCATGGCCGACACCGGTTCGCCGTTGGCCCCCGGGTTCTTCCAGGGCAACGTCGACGCCATCACCGGCTACGCCGAGTACGTGAACGCCCACGGCGGCATCGGCTGTCGCCAGCTCGCGGTCCGCACCTGGGACAGCAAGTTCGATCCCGCCGCCGCCAAGGACGGTCAGATCGACGCCTGCACGAACGCCTTTGCCATGGTCGGCAGCAACTCGGTGTTCAACCCCGACGTCAGCACCCAGGACGGCTGCACCGACCAGGCGGGCGCGGCGACCGGTCTCCCGGACGTGGCCGCCTTCGCCGTGGACACGAACGAGATGTGCTCGCCCATGACGATCGGTGTCAACACGCGCGCCGAGGGCTGCCCGATCGCCACCGACTCGGCCCGCGACATCACTCGGATGGAGGGGCCCTACACCTGGCTCCTGAAGGACCACCCGGATCTGCACGGCGTCTACCTGGTCTCCGGGGATCTCCCGTCGACCAAGAACAGCGCACCGTCCGACATCGCCGCCCAGGAAGCGGCGGGCATCACCTTCGACGCCACCCCGGTGATGTCGGCTCGCGACGCCCAGTCCGACTACGTCCCGCGCGTCGCTCCGCTCAAGGCCGGCGCCAACTACGTCTATGACGGCGCCGCCGACTTCGGTCTGAGCCTCTACATGAAAGAGGCCGTCGCGCAGGGCGTGGACACCTCCCAGATCGTCTGGGCCTGCAGCGTGGCGTGCTACACCGACTCGCTCCTCACGACCGGCGGCAGTGCCGTCGACGGTGCGTACCTCTGGATCCAGTTCCTGCCGTTCTTCGAAGCCGACTCCAACGCTGCACTGTCCGCCTACGTCGACACGGTCGGTGAGGACAAGATCGACACCTGGGGCGCCGTCTCCTGGCAGGCGGCCATCGCCTTCAACCAGGTGGTCAACCAGATCGTCGTGGAGAAGGGCCCCAACGCCCTGACGCGAGCCAACCTGATCGACGGGCTGAACTCGCTCACCGACTTCGACGCCGCCGGCATGACCGGCCCCCACGACCTGGGCGAGCAGTCGCCCTGCTACCTGATGCTGCAGGTACAGGACGGGGAGTTCGCTCGGGCCTACCCGACCGAGGCCGGCAGCTTCGACTGTGACAAGTCCAACCTGGTCACGGTCAACGTCAACTCCGAGGGCGCCGCCGCCACCCTCGGCTGACCGCCTTCCCCGACACGAGGAGACCCACATGCGCGCCTGGCAGGTGAAGCGGTACGGACGACCGACCGAAGCGCTCGAGCTCGTCGAGCTCCCCGATCCCGAGCCCGGGCCCGGTGAGCTGCTGGTGCGGACGACCGCGAGCGTCCTCAACTACAACGAGGTCGACGGGTGTCACGGCCGCTACCTCACCATCAACCCACCGCTTCCGTACACCCTCGGCATGGAGTGCGTCGGCGAGGTGGTGGGCACCGGGTCGGGCGCCGAGTCCTGGCTGGGCAAGCGGGTGACGCTGAGCGGCAACGGCGCGACCGGCGCCCATGCCGAGCTGACGGTGGGCCCGACGGCGATGACCTTCGAGGCCCCCGAGAAGCTCGACGACGTCGAGGCCGCCGCCTTCTTCTACCCGTTCCACCTGGCCCACCTCGGGCTGCACGAACGGGGGCGACTCCAGTCGGGGGAGACGGTGCTGGTGCACGCCGCCGCCGGGGGGGTCGGGTCGGCCGCGGTGCAGCTGGCGGTGGCGGCCGGGGCGCGGGTCATCGCCACCGTGGGGAGCGACGAGAAGATCGACGTGGTCAAGGATCTCGGGGCCGACGTGGTGGTCAACTACCGCGACCAGGACTTCGCCGAGGTCGCCCTCGCCGAGACCGGGGGCGCCGGGGTGAACGTCTGCTTCGACGGCGTGGGTGGGGACGTGATGATGAAATCGCTCAGCTGCCTCGGGCGGGGAGGGCGCCACCTCGTGGTCGGCTTCGCCAGCGGCATCGAGGCCGAGGAGGTCCCGATGATCTCGGGACGGATGCTGTGCTTCGGGAACTTCGACATCCTCGGTGTGATCCTGGCCTACCGAGACAGTTCGATCGGACTCGACGTCCAGTTCCCGATGCCGGTGCCCGTCCCCCGGTTCAACTCGCCTCCCGCCGAACAGGGCCGCCAGGTCCAGGCCCACCTCCTCGAGCTGCTCGACGCCGGTGCCATCCGCCCCGTCGTGGGGGAGAGGGTGGCCTTCGAGCAGCTCCCTCAGGGCCTCGAGGCCATGGAGGCCCGCACCACCATCGGCCGTATCGTGGTGCAACGGTGACGGTCCGCTCCTGATGGACCGTTCGGCACCCAGGCCGGCCGCGTCCGGGTGCCGGCTCGGTCCGGATCCCCGGTGGCGGGGGTCTGGTTGACTGGTTCGGTGAGCAAGGGAATCGAGGGGCCGGGCCTGCCCTCTCCGCCGACGGATCGGGTGGTGGCCGTCGTCGAGCTCCTGCTCGCCGCCGAGAGCCCTCTGAGGGTCAGCGACATCGTCGACAACCTCGGGATCAGCCGCTCCACGTGCTTCGCCATCCTCGAGACCCTCGAGCGCCGATCCTGGGTCGAACGGCGGGCCGACCGGACCTATGAACCAGGACGGGGCCTCATCCCCGTCGCCAACGCGGTGCGGTCCCGCCTCCCGATCCTGCACCGGGCCGACCAGGTGATGCGTCGCGTCGTCGACGAGCTGGCGGTGGAGGGAGTGACGCTCTCCCTGGTCGGTGGGGATCGCCTCGCCCAGGTGGCCCGTATGGGACCACGACCCGGACTCGAGGTGGGACCGCTCTTCCAGGTGCCGATGCACCCGCCGTTCGGTGCCGCGGTGATCGCCTTCGCCGGCACCGACGACGAGGAGCGTTGGCTGGGACAGGTCAGCGACTCCGAGTCCCGCGAGCTGCTCCGTCGGGTCCTGGAGACGGTGCGCACCCACGGCGTCGCCGTGTGGCGACTCGACGCCGCCACCGAACTGCTCTCCGAGGCGATCTTCGCCTCACAGGCCCTCATCGACCGTCTGACCGCGTCTCGTCGCGTCACCCCGCCCGGGCGTCTCGGGCTGCTCCAGGTGTTCGACCGTCTCGGGGTGACGGTGGACGACCTGGCCGAGGACAGGCCCGTCCCGGTCGCCTACATGGAGGCTCCGGTGTTCGATCCGGAGGGTCGAGCCTGCTACGTGCTCGAAGTGCACGTGCTGCGGGAGTCGGTCCCTCGACCCGAGCTGGGCGACGTCGTGGCCACCGTGCGGGCTGCGGCCGACGAGCTCACCGAGGAGTGCGGCGGTCGCACCCCGACCTTCACCCCTCTCCCGCGCTGACCCGACCCCACCCGCAGGTCCCGGGCCCGGTAGGAGTCACCAGAGGCTCACGGGCACGACGCGGTACCCGTTGACCACGTTGGAGCGGAGCCGGATCGGATCGCCGGTGAGGGCGATGGACGGAAACGAGTCGAGCACCTCCTCGAAGAAGACCCGGGCCTCGAGGCGGGCCAGGTGGGCTCCCAGGCAGAAGTGCTCGGCGATGCCGAACGACAGGTGGTGGTTGGGGTGCCGCCGCACGTCGAAGCGATCGGGATCGTCGAAGACATCGGGGTCACGGTTGGCGGCCGTGTAGTAGAGCGCGACCTTCTGGCCGGCGGCGATGTCCACGCCTTGCACCGTGGTGTCGACCGTGGCGGTCCGGCGCATGTAGTGGATCGGGTTGGCCCAGCGCAGCATCTCCTCGACCGCTCCGCCGAGCAGCGACGGATCGGCCCGCACCAGGGCCGCCTCCCCGGGGTGCTGGAGCAGGGCGACGAGACCCGACGAGGTGAGCGTCTTGGTGGTGTCGTTGCCGGCGGCCACGAGTTGCACGAAGAAGCTGGCGTAGTCGGCGTCGGTCATGCGGTGACCGTCGAAGTCGGCGGTCAACAACACGTCGGTGACGTCGTCGCGCGACGGGTCGCGGCGGCGGGAGGCGGCGAAGGCCATGGCGTAGCCGACCATCTCCAACATGGCGTTCTGGTCGCCCTCGTGCACGACCTCGGGATCCTGGCCGGCGAGCATCTGCTCGGAAAGCTGGTGGATCCGGGGCCAGTCGGCCTCGGGCAGGCCCATGAGGCGCCCGACGACGCGGGACGGCAGTTTGGCACTCACGTCGTGCACGAACTCCACGTCGGGCCCCTGGGCCCGGGCTTCGTCGACGATGTCTCGGCACACGGCGCGAACCTGCACCTCGAGACCAGCCACCGCTCCGCGCTTGAAGCTGGGGGACACCGGCTTGCGGTAGCCCCCGTGCCGGGGCGGATCCATCACGACGAGCATGTCCCGGGACAGGGCGAGCTGCTCCTCGCTCGAGTCCTCGATCATGATCCCGCCGACGCTCGACGAGAACACCACGGGGTCCTGGGAGGCGGCCTGCACGTCGGCGTGGGCCAGGAGGGCGAAGAAGCCCGGCTCGCCCTCCATCGGCTGCCAGCTGACCGGCTCGCGACGCCGGAGGTCGGCGAGGTGCTGGTGGGGGACCCCGTCGGCGAAGGCGTCGGGATCGCCCAGGCGCAGGGGCGTGGAGATGGAATCGGTCATGATCGAGCTTCCCCCCGGGTGACGACCATTCGCCACCTGATGTCCGTTACTCGTCACGCTAGCCAGCGCGTCGAGTCCTCCCGGTCGGGGTCGAGGCTCGTCGCATCCCGTTCGTCGGGGTGGTCCTCGATGAAGATGCACTCGCCCGGGCAGTCGAGGGCGGCGTCGATGGTCGATCGCAACAGCCGGTCGGGGACGGACACGGCCGATGCCGCGCCACCGGGGTCGTTGCCGACCGCCGGCCCGTCGTGCACGTAGGAGATGCCGTCCTCGAGGATCACGAAGATCTCGGGGCAGTGGTCGACGCACAGTCCGTCGCCGGTGCAGAGGTCTTGATCGATCCAGACCAGCATGACCGCACCCCCGTCGGGATCCACGCGGGCCGGCGGAGACCACCGGCCGGCGGCGAGGACGCTTCCGGGGACACCGCTACGGAGATGGCCCGACTCGTGCGCTCACCGTCGCGGCAAGGCTAGCCCTGAGCCGGCTCGGGATCACGGGATCCGGCCGGCCGACCCGTGCGGACCGACCGGCACCGAGACTCGCGCCTGCGCCGGCCGGTACGGTCCCTCACGTGACGAACGACACAGAGCCCCGAACGATCACCGATGGCCTGGCCTTCCCCGAAGGCCCGGTGATGTTGCCCGACGGTGACCTCCTCGTCGTCGAGGTTAGGGGCGGCAACCTCACCCGAGTGGCACCCGACGGCACCAAGACGGTGGTGGCCGATCTCGGAGGTGGACCGAACGGCGCGGCCATCGGTCCCGACGGGGCCGCCTACGTCGTGAACAACGGCGGGTTCCCGTGGACGGAGCGCGGTGGCCTCGTCATCCCGGTCGACGACGAGGGGAGCACCCGCCCGCCCGGTTTCCAGGGCGGCTGGGTCGATCGGGTCGACCTCGCCAACGGTTCTGTGACTCGGCTGATGGAAGGCTTCGACGGCCACCGGTTCATCGGTCCCAACGACATCGTCTTCGCCGCTGACGGGGGCATGTGGTTCACCGACTTCGGAAAGGCCGATCACCGCTCGATGGACCGCGGCGCGCTCTATCACGCCCAGATCGACGGCTCCGGACTGGTCCAGGTGGCCGCCGGTCTCCTCGGTCCGAACGGTGTCGGACTCTCTCCCGACGGGAGCACGGTCTACGTCGCCGAGAGCTTCACCGGGCGGCTGCTGGCGTGGGAGGTCAGCGGCCCCGGCGAGGTCAGCGGTGCCCATCGGGTGGTGGCGGCAACCCCGGGCCACTTCGACTCGCTGGCCGTGGAGGTCGGCGGCAACGTCGTCGTGGCGGCCATCACCGGCGGACTGTGCGTGGTCGAGCCCGACGGGACCTACGAGTACCGGCCGATGCCCGACGTCATGACCACCAACGTGTGCTTCGGGGGCCCCGACCTCCTGACCGCGTTCGTGACCCTCTCGGCCAGTGGCCGTCTGGTCGCCGCGGACTGGCCTCGTCCGGGCCTACCGCTGGCCTTCTGATCGGCCGGAACTCGGGCTCAGGATCACGCAGAACTCGTTCGCTTCGGGATCGGCCATCTGGGCGAAGGCCAGGTCGACTCCCGCGGCCCCTTCGGGCATCCGGCTGGTGACGCTCGCACCGAGGGCGACCAGGCGGTCGACCTCGGTGGCGACGTCGGTGGCGAACAGGTCCAGGTGGGTGCGGTTCTTGGCCACCTTGGGTTCGGGGACCCGCTGGAGGGTCAGGTGGTTGAGCGGGCGGGCCAGATCCGATCCCGACAGGATGACGTAAGGCGCACCGTCGCCTCGGCGCGCGGTGTAGCCGATCGCTTCCTGCCAGAAGTCGGCCAGACGCACGGGATCGGCGCAGTCGACGACCACTCCGACGGCCCGGATCGAGTTGGCGCTCATGGCTCGACGGTAGCGAACAGGCTCGGACGCGTAGGCACGAGAATCGCTGGGCCGCCGCTGTTCGGTCCGCTCAGCGGTGCTCCTTGCGCCACACCACCTTGAGACCGGACCACACCTCGGAGACGGCGCACACCTTGACGTCGACCAGCCGGGTCGCCAGCGCGGTGGACCTCACGACCTGGTCGGTGACGTCCGTGTCGACCTTGGCCGCCTTCTTGGGCCAGGCCAGCCACAGGACCCGGTCGGGGTGGATCGCCTCCTCGAGGCCGGCGATCTCGTTCCGCAGCTCGTCGGCCCGGGTGAAGAAGGCCACCACCACGTCGGGGTGATCGGCCACGTCGGCGACGAGCTCGACGTCGGCAGGCAGGTCCACGAGAAGCGGACGAAGGCCGGGAGGCTCGTGCACCAGGGCCACCCGGTGGCCGGCCTTGATGCCCAGCTTCTTCACCAGTGGCGTCCCCGAGTAGCCCGCGACCATGGACGCGACCTTCGCCGTTGGCCCGCGGTCATGCAAGGGGCGCCGGCCGGCGGCTCGGGGTTCGTGGGGTTGCGGTACGGTCTCCGACGCCCGGGATGGCACACCCGTCGGCCCGGGGGAGAGTTAGGGGAGAGGCTTGGTCAGGTTCGTCGAGAACACGATCACGTTTCCGTACCGTCGGTCCCTCGGACCGGTGACCGGAGCGTTCATGACCGCGTTGACCGAGAAGCGGATCCTCGGGATCCGCAACGGTGACGCCGTCATCGTCCCCCCGATGGAGTGGGACCCCGCCACTGGGGCCGAACTGGCCCACGACCTCGTCGAGGTCGGACCCTCCGGGACCGTCGAGTCCTGGACCTGGGTGCCCGTGCCCACCGAGCAGCACCCGCTCGACCGCCCCTTCGCCTTCGCCTTCGTCCGCCTGGACGGAGCGACGACGCCGATGCTGCACGCCGTCGACGCCGGCTCTCCCGAGGCCATGGCCAACGGCACCCGTGTGGCCCCGCGTTGGCGAGGAGCCCGTGAAGGGCGCATCAACGACATCGTGTGCTTCGTCCTCGGCGAGGAGTCAGAAGTCGACGGCGAGGATCAGGGTCCCGCCTCGGAGCCGGTGACGAGGATGGAGTACCTGGCGTCGATCACCTACCGCAACCCTGTGCCGCCGAGCAGCGACCTCGTCGTCGACGCCTCGAGGGAGCACCGGCTCGCCGGTTTCCGGTGCCCGATCTGCGAGCGGGTCTACATCGGCGGACGTGGTGTGTGCCCGATCGACTCGATCGAGTTCGGCGCCGAGCACCTGGTCGACCTGCCTCACACCGGCACCATCACCAACCACGTGGTGGTGACGCCGACGCAGTACCCGGGCCAGACCGAGACCGAGCCCTTCGCTCGTGTCTTCGTCCTCCTCGACGACACCGATGTCGTCCTCGGCTACCAGCCGGTGATCGAGCTCCCCGTCGAGGACGTCGAGATCGGTGTCCGGGTGTCGGCCGTGTGGGCCTCCCCGGGAGAGGAGACCGACGAGGGAGCCAGCATGGGTGGTGCCTTCGGCAGCCTCGTGGGCTGGATGCCCAACGGCGAGCCCGCCATCGACGACCCCCACCTCGTGAACAGGATCTTCTAGATGACGACCTCGACCGACATCGCCGTGGTGGGCTGGGCCCAGACCCCGATGGTCCGCCGCACCGACCTCAGCGAGACCCAGCTCCTGCTCCGGGTCATCACCGAGGCCCTCGAACCCCTCGGCCTCACCCGCGCCGACGTCGACTTCACCTGCCTCGGCTCGTGCGACTACATCACCGGCCAGGCCTTCTCCTTCGTCCAGAACCTCGACGCCATCGGCGCCTGGCCCCCCAAGCGCGACTCTCATGTGGAGATGGACGGCGCCTGGGCCCTGTACGAGGCGTGGCTCCGGTTGCAGGAAGGCGACATCGAGATCGCCGTGGTCACAGGATCGGGTCGGTCGTCCACCGCCGACCCGGCGCTCATCTATCCGATGGAGATGGACCCGTACTACCTGGCGCCCATCGGCGCCGACCCGCTCACCTTCGCCGCCCTCCAGGCCCGGGCCGTCATCGCCGCCGGCATCGCCGACGAGCGCTCGATGGCCGAGGTCTCGGTGCGGTCGCGGGGCAAGGGTGACGTCGACGAGCTCCTCGCCGGCGACTACGTCCGGGAACCCCTTCGCCGTCACGACACGCCGCCCATCACCGACGGCGCCGCCGCCATGGTCGTCGCCACCGGTGACCGGGCCCGCCAGCTGGTCGAGCGTCCCGCCTACATCACCGGCTTCGATCACCGC
Source organism: uncultured Actinomycetes bacterium (assembly GCA_963793025.1). Lineage (GTDB taxonomy): Bacteria > Actinomycetota > Acidimicrobiia > Acidimicrobiales > Acidimicrobilacustridaceae > CAWBYL01. The sequence continues at coordinate 455,198 of CAWBYL010000009.1, read as the reverse complement.
ACCGAGTGCCACAACCCGGCGTTCCGCGCTCTCGACGACTCACCCTCCACCCGCATCGCCGCCGAGGCGGCCGGGCTCGGTGCGGCGCCCGTCGAGATCGCCGAGCTGCAGGCGGCGTTCACGCACGAGGAGATCCTGCTGCGCTCGGTGCTCGGGCTGGGCGACGAGGTGGCCGTGAACCCCTCGGGAGGCGCGCTGAAGGCCAACCCCATCATGGCCACGGGCCTGGCCCGGATCGGCTACGCCGCCGACCACGTCTTCGCCGGCGGCACCCGGGCGCTGGCCCACTCGACCAGCGGGCCGTGCCTGCAACAGAACCTCATCTGCATCCTGGAGGGCCGATCATGATCCCCGCTGCCGTCGTCGGAGTGGGCCAGACCCACCACAAGACCCGGCGCCTCGACGTGTCCTACGGCGGACTCGTCCGCGAAGCCGTGTTCCGGGCCCTCGACGATGCCCAGATGACGATGGACGACATCGATGCCGTCGTGCTGGGCAAGGCCCCCGACCTCTTCGAGGGGGTCATGAAGCCCGAGCTGTATCTGTCCGACGCCCTCGGCGCCGTCGGCAAGCCCATGTTCCGGGTGCACACCGCCGGCTCCGTCGGTGGCACCACCGGCGTCGTGGCGGCGTCCCACGTGCAGGCGGGGAAGCACAAGACGGTGCTGGCCGTCGCCTTCGAGAAGCAGTCCGAGGGCAACGCCCAGTTCGCGCTGGGTAGCGGCAAGGGTGCCTCACTCGGTGCCGGCGGCTCCTTCGCTCCTTTCATCAGGGCCTACATCGAGCGCAGCGGAGCTCCTGAGCACATCGGGTGGAAGGTGGCGGTCAAGGACCGCCAGAACGCCCTCAAGAACCCCTACGCCCATCTGAAGATCGAGGACATCTCGATCGAGAAGGTGAAGAACAGCCCGATGATGTGGGAGCCCATCCGCTTCCTCGAGTCGTGCCCGTCCTCTGACGGTGCCTGCGCCGTCGTCATCACCGACGAGGACGGCGGCAACGCCGCCGCCGCCGCCGGGCGACCGCCCGCGTGGATCCTCGGGGCGGCATCCCGCTCGGAGCCGGGGTCCTTTCCGGGCCGGGATCCGGTGCGTCCCCAGGCCTGCCTCGACTGTGTCGACGACGTCTATGCCCAGGCCGGCATCACCCGGCCCCGCGAGCAGCTCTCGATGGCTGAGCTGTACGTGCCCTTCTCGTGGCACGAGGCGATCTGGCTGGAGGCCCACGGTCTGGCCGACGAGGGCGACGGTTGGAAGCTGATCGACGACGGCTCGACCGAGATCGGCGGCTCGATGCCCATCAACTGCTCGGGCGGTGTCCTCTCGTCCAACCCGATCGGTGCGTCGGGCCTGCTTCGCTTCGCCGAGGCCGCCCTTCAGGTGCGGGGGGCCGCGGGTGAGCACCAGGTGGAGGGAGCCAGTACGGCCCTGGGGATGGCGTACGGCGCCAACTCGCAGTACTTCAGCATGTGGGTCGTGGCCAACAGCCTCCAGCCCTTCGGCTGAACCCGCTTCGTTCCTGAACGCCCACGCCGCCAATCGATGCGCATCTCGCGTGCCTGGGCACGCGGCGTGCGCATCGTTTGCGTGTTGTGGGGCGATGGGTCGGGGGGACCGGAGGAGGGCGCAGCATCGGGGCGGGTGGGTGGCGACCGGCTGAAGTACCGTGAGCGGGCGCCGTCCGGTCCGCCGCCTCGAGTGGCGGTCGGTCGTCGGGCCTGTGGGGAACGGCTGGCGCACGCAACACCGACGAGGCGGCGCCGACGCGGTGCCCGATCGGCACTCGACTACCAGGGGGACCACCAGATGACGAGCTATCCGCGAGAAGAGGTCGAGGCCGCGTTCGCCGAGTTCCAGCGGCGAGGAGTGGGCAGCCACGACTGGCCGGCGTGGGCGAAGATGTTCACCGAGGACGCCCTCTACGAGGAGCACAACCTCGGGGTGTTCCACGGCCAGGCCGAGATCGAGTCGTGGATCGTCGACTGCATGAAGGACTACCCGGCGATGACGCTGTGGATCGAGTGGTCCGCCATCGACGGCAACCGGGTGAGCTTCTACATCTGGAACAACCTCCCCGATCCCACGGGAACGGGCCAGCGCTTCGGCTTCCCCAACACGACCTTCCTCGAGTACGCCGGGGACGGGAAGTTCAGCTTCGAGGGCGACTACTACAACCCGACCGATGCCGAGAAGGTGTTCGGCGAGTGGTTGAAGGCCGGCGGGAACCGCGACACCCCGCAGGACCGGTCCCTCCAGGGCATCGACGGCTGGTCGCCACCGGTGCCGACGCCGGACTTCTCGCGTGAGGAGATCGAGGCTGAGTTCGCCAAGTACCGCGACCGGGCGGCGCTGGCGGTGGCCACCGGCGACTGGGACCAGTGGACCGACCAGTTCACCGACGATGCCCACTACCGCGAGCACCACTACGGGTACTTCCGCAGCCAGAAGGAGATCCGGGAGTGGATCAAGTCGGTCATGCAACCGTTCCCCACCATGGAGTTCCCGGTCAGCTACTACACGATCGACGGGAACCGGGTGAGCGCCCTGATCCCGAACATCCTCCCCGCCCCGGAGGGTGACGACGGCTACTACGGCTTCGACGTCAACACCATCCTCCACTACGCCGGCAACGGGAAGTGGAGCTACGAGGAGGACGTCTACTCGCCGGGCGAGGCCAACGACGTCGTCCAGGCCTGGATCAAGGCCGGGGGCGTCATCCCGAGCTGAGCCGCCCGGGCGGCGAGGAGAGCCGGTGCCCGAACCCATCGAATCCTGCTTCACGCCCGGTCTCCTGGCCGGCCAGGTGGCGCTCGTGACCGGCGGCGCCACCGGCATCGGCCGGGAGATCTGTCGGGTCCTCGGCGCCCACGGCGCCCGGGTGGCCATGGTGAGTCGCAAGGAGGCGAACCTCGTCGAGGCGGTGGCCGAACTGCAGGCGGAGGGCATCGAGGCCGTCCACCAGGTCGCCGACGTGCGCGACGCGGCCGGCGTGGCCGCGGCGATCGGCGCCGTCGTGGACCACTTCGGGCCCATTGACATCCTCGTGAACAACGCCGCCGGCAACTTTCCGGCCCCCATGACGTCGATCTCGCCCAACGGCTTCAAGGCCGTCGTCGAGATCGACCTCTTGGGGACCTACAACGTGACTCGGGCCGTCTTCGACGCCGGCATGGGTGAACGGGGCGGGAGCATCGTCAACATCTCCGCCCCGTTCGAGCTCAAGGGGGTGGCCTTCCAGGCCCACGTGGCGGCGGCCAAGGCCGGCGTCGACTCGCTCACCCGCACATGTGCGGTGGAGTGGGGCCCCCGGGGCATCAGGGTGAACGCCGTAGCGCCGGGCAGCATCGCCGGCACCGAGGGGGTGAAGCGCTTCGCCGCCGCGGTCCGCGGCGGCGACGAGCGGCCGGCCAACCCGCTGGGTCTGCAGGGCCACGGCACCGACATCGCCTACATGGTGCTCTTCTTCTGCTCGCCGGCGGCCCGTCTGATCTCGGGCCAGGTCATCGCGGTGGACGCCGCCAGCAGCGTGGACCAGCTACGGATGGGCCCGATCGGGGACTGAGGTCGTCGTTGCGCCGACGAACGGTCCATCTCTGCGCTTCGGGTGAGTGGGGTCTCCGCTCAGCGGGCGAGGTACCACTGGGCCTCGTCGGGCCGGCCCTCGGCGATGGTGCGGTACACCCGGTCCTTCAGGGCCGGATCGACCGACACGAACTCCACGCCGTAGCGGGCGGTGTCCGCTTGATCGGTGGCCTGGTAGCGACAGACCGTGACGAGCGACTCCGTGCCCCGGAAGCGGAGCTTGGCCTGCGAACCAGGACGAACGGGCAGGTCGATGGGCCCGTCGATGGCTGCGCCGGTGACCGACACGTCGACCACCCGACCCGGCCGCTCCACGACCCCGTTGACCCTCTCGTGGCCGTTGGGTCCGGAGTCCTCCGGGCGGACACACCACGTCACGGCCAGGTCTTCAGCCGGCTTGCGGCGACCGATCCTGCGCTCGAATGCTGCGGTACCGCTCTCGTAGGCAACCGTTGGCATCGCACAACCCCGCTGAATCCTTGGCGAGTATCTGGAACAGGTGTCCAGCATGCCACGATCCCGCTGTCAATGGGCACAACGACCTACATGTGCGCTCGCCCGAGGGTCGTCGGCGGGCCGCCGGTCACGACGCCGGGACCACCTCGACCGGGACGCCGTTGACCGCGGCGTTGCCGGAGGGCTCGTCGATCGATGTGGCCGGGGATGAGCACGTTGGTGTTCGGGCCCGGACGGGCGTTGGCCACCGCCGAACGGGTGCCGGGGACGCCGTGGCCGAAGCCGTGGGGGAGGCTCACCACCCCGGGGCAGATCTCGTCGCTGACCTCGACAACCGCCAGGACCTAGCCGGCCTCGCTGGTGACCCGTCGCCTGGTCGCCCGAGCCCAGGTGTCGGGCGGCGGCGTCGTCGGGGTGCACCAGGAGGGTCGAGCGGTCACGGCCGCGCATGAGGGCCGGCAGGTTGTGCATCCACGAGTTGTTCGAACGGACGTGGCGGCGACCGATGAGCACCAGCGGGGGTCGCGGCTCGGCCATGCGGGTCGCGCAGCCGTGGCGAGGTCGCCGAGGATGTCGTCGTGGGCCAACTCGATGTCACCCGATGCGGTGCGCAACACGTCGTCGATGGGTTTGGACGACGGGCCGTAGTCGATGCCGTGGGGGTGCTCCTTCAGTCGTTCGAGGGTCAGCCCGTCGGGTCGCTCGCCGTAGCCGTCGCCCCATGGCCCGACCCTGAGCGTCAGGTCGGCGATCCGGTCGGGGCCCCGCAGGCCGCCGGTGTCGACCGTGCCGCCGTCCACGCCGTGGCGGGCCGCCCGGACGCACGAACCACTCGTCGTCGAGCGCCTCCACGTCGCACCGAATCGGCCGGCATGCCGCCGAGGATGGCGCCCAGGCGCAGCATGATCTCCCACTCCTCGGGCCGGTCGCCGGCGTCGAAGATGGCCGGCGACCACCGGGCCACGCCACGCAGGGCGAACCCCCAGAGCGCCTCGTCCTGTGAGGCTGCTCCAGGAACGACAGGCCGGGAAGGATCACGTGAGCGTGCCGGGACGTCTCGTTCAGGTAGTTGTCCACGCTGATCATGGCGTCGAGCAGCGGTAGTGCGGCCTCGAGGCGACCGGCGTCGGGAGCCGACAGGGCGGGGTTGCCGGCGAGCGTGATGAGCGCCTTGACCTGGCCCTCCCCGGGGGTGTCGATCTCTTCGGCCAGGCACGAGAGCGGGGCCTGGCCGAGCACCTCGGGCGCACCGCGGACCCGGGTGTGCCACCGCCCCGTCTTGATCGGGCCCCGTCGGCGCGCCGTGGAGGAGATGGTGGCGACCGCCGGACGAGGGAACAGCGCGCCACCCTCCACCCCGAAGTGGCCGGTCAGCACGTTGACGACCTCGACCAGCCAGGACGCGAGCGTGCCGAACTCCTGGTTGCACAGGCCGATGCGCCCGTAGACGACCGCCCGCTCGGTGCCGGCCAGCTCGCGGGCCAGGTGCCGGATGCGTTCGGCATCGACGCCGCACCAGGTCGGCCACCGCCTCGGGCGGGAAGTCGCGGGCGGCGAGCGAGCACCTCGTCGACCCCTCGCACCCGTCCGTCGATCGCGCCCAGGTCGACCAGGCCCTCCGTCGTCGAGGACGTACACCACGGCCAACAGGAGAGCGGCGTCGGTGCCCGGGCACGATCGGGCATCCACTCGTCGGCCCGCTCGGCGGTACCCGTGCGGCGGGGATCGATCACGATGGTGCGACCGCCGCGGTCGCGGATGCGGTCCAGCTCGCCGATGAGGTCGGGGTAGGAGAGCAGCGACCCGTTGGAGGCCTGCGGGTTGGCGCCCATGATCACGAGCAGGTCGGTGTTGGCCACGTCGGGGATGGGAATGGCCCAGGCGCCGCCGAAGAGCTGGGCGCACACCAGGTTCTTGGGCCACTGGTCGACGGTGCCGGCCGACCACGTGACCTTGATGCCCCCGAGGCCGGGGACCGCGCCCGAGTAGCGGCTCAGCGAGTAGTTGTGGACGTTCGGGTTGCCGAGGTACACGGTGACGGCGTCGCATGCCGTGCTCGGCCACCACCGCGCCGAGCAGCTCCTCGCAGCGGGCGAAGGCTTCGTCCCACGTGACCTCGCGCCAGTCGTCCCCGTCGCGGACCATCGGGACCCGGATGCGGTCGGGGTCGTGGTGGAGCTGTCCGAGCGACGCGCCCTTCGGGCACAGGAACCCTTTGCTCCAGACGTCGTCGCGGTCGCCTCGCACCCGCGTGACCCGTTCGCCGTCGGTTTCGATCTCGAGCCCGCACATCGCCTCGCACAGAGCGGGCAGGTGCGGTAGTGGGTCCCCATGACCGGGACGCTAGCGCCGTGCTCGGGAGCCGGTCTGGCGTGTCGGCGGACGGTCGCGACCGATGGCCACTCGCCCCGGCCCGGGAGTCCCGTTCGCCGAGCGGGCGCGCAGGTACGGTTGGCCGGCACGCGACGAGGGGAGGCTGACCATGGCCGGTGACGGCGATGTCGAGAGCAGCGGTGTCCGGCTGAGCGGTGGGGCCATCGGTTCGGTGGCGGGCCTGGGACTGTTGGTGGTCTTCATGCTGCAGAACACCGAATCGGTGACGCTCAGCTTCTTGATCTGGGACTTCGACTGGCCGTTGTGGCTGGTGACGCTGCTCTCCGCAGTGGTGGGCGCACTGGTGTGGTTCGGCCTCGGCGTGATGCGACGCCACTCGCGGCGCAAGGCGCGCCGGGCCGATCGTCGCTGAGCGTCCTCCGGCGTCGATCGCGGAGCGAGCCGCGGGCGCCTTGGTGAGCCGGGTTAGCGTCACCGCCATGACGTCGACGACTGGCCGACCGATCGTCGTGGCGCGAGCCCGGCGGGGGTGGATCGGCTCCGTGTTCGCCACCGTCCCCGAGGAGGCGATCACCCGGCGCGCCACCGATGTGGCCCGGGTCGTGGTGACGATCATCGCCCTCCCGGCCCTGTGGCAGGCCGGCGAGTCGTTCTCCGGTATCGAGAAGCTCCTCATCGAGCTGGTCGACGACCTACCCGCCGCGGTGGTCGACTTCGCCGACTACGTGTACGTCAGCGGGCTCGCCCTCGCCCTGCTCCCGTTGGTGGTCGCGGCGGTCGTCGGTCGACGCTGGCGGCTGGTCTGGTCGATGGCCGGCGCCGCCGCGGTGGCCGCCGGGGTCGCCCTCCTGCTCCGGGGCACGGCCAACCCCCAGGACGCCACCTCGCTCGCCGGGCAGGGCGTGACCTGGAGGGGGGCCTCGACCGGGTTCCCGCTCCTACCCCTCGCCGTCGTCGCCGCCGTCGTGGCCGGGGCCCGCCCCCGACTGGCCCGCCCCACGCCGACGCCTCCTCTTCCTCGTTCTCGTGGCGACGACGTTCGCCGCTCTGGTGGGCCTGGCCGGCGTGCCGGCGTCGGTCGTCGGCGCCGTCGTGTTGGGGTGGGGAGCAGCGGCCGCAGTGCACCTGGTGATGGGCTCGCCCGCCGGGACACCTCGGGCCCCGGATGTCACCGGGTCCCTGGCCGGACTCGGACTGGCGGTGGACGACCTTCACCTCGCGTCGCTCGACGGCGGCGGGGAGAGCCGATTCGTCGGGCACATGGCCGGCGCTCCGCTCTCCGTCACCGTCCTCGGCCGCGACGCCGCCCAGTCACGCGCCGCCACCGGGCTGGCCCGTCGGATCTGGATGCGCGACGGCGCACCGACCATCTTGTGGTCGCGGCGCGCCACCGTGGAACACCGGGCCTTCCTCCTGGTCCTCGCCGAGCGATCCGGCGCTTCGGTGCCTCAACTCGTCGCCGCAGGAACGGCCGGCGAGCTGGACGACGCCCTGCTCGTCACCGTCGATCCCGACGGTGTCCGTCTCGACGAGTTGGACCCTGACCAGCTGACCGACGCCGTCCTCGACGCCGCCTGGGGGGAGGTCGGGGTGCTGCACGCCGGACGGATCGTGCACGGCGATCTGCGGGCCCATGACGTGGTGCTGTGTCCGTCGGGGACGGTGGGACTGGTCGGATTCAGCGGCATAGCCCCTGTCGATGACGGACCGGCAGCGGCGATCGACGACGCCACGCTGCTCGTCACCACCGCGACCCTGGTGGGTCCGGAGCGGGCCCTGGCCGCCCTCGAGCGCCACGGTGGCGCTGGCGCGCTGACCACGGTCCTGCCGCTCCTGCAGCCGGCGGCCCTCTCGGCATCGACGAGGCGCCAGATCCCGAAGCTCCGGTCCGAGCTCCAGAGCCTGCGGACCCAGGCCGCCGAGCGGCTCGGCGTCGACCCGCCCGAGCTGGCCGAGCTGCGCCGGGCCTCGCCGGCCAGCCTGTTGATGACGCTGGGCGCGCTGCTGGGCGTCTACCTGCTCGTCGGGGAGCTCGCTCAGGTCAACGGCCTCGGCGCGATGATCAAGACGGCGAGCTGGGGCTGGGTCGCGGCTGCGTTCGTCTTCTCCCAGTCCCCCCAGCTGGCCCAGGCCATCGGCATGATCGGCTCGGTCTCCCAACGGCTTCCGCTCGGCCCGGCCACCGCGGTTCAGTTCGCCAACCAGTTCATGGGACTGGTGGGCGGCACCCTGGCCACCACCGCCCTGGTGATCCGCTTCTTCCAGAAGCGGGGCCTCACGGCGGCGGTGGCGGTCAGCTCGGGTCTGCTCAACACCCTGGCCACGATGATCACCCAGGCCATCCTGATCAGCTTGGGCCTGTGGGCGACCAGAGGTGACTGGTCGACCAGTCGGCCGTCGCTGAGCGGCGGCGACGGCTCGAACGGCGGCCTGCTGGTCCTGGGCATCCTCGTCGTGGCGGCCGTCATCGGTGCCGTGCTCGTGGTGCCCCGCTTCCGCCACCGTGTGCTCGACAAGGTCCGACCCCAGGTCGCGTCGGCCCGGGACAACCTGCGCGAAGTGTCGGGGCAGCCGAGGAAGGTCCTGCAGCTCTTCGGTGGCAACGTGGCGTCCCAGATCCTGTTCGCGCTGACCCTCGACGCCGCCCTCCTGGCCTACGGGGCCGATCTCCCGCTGCTCCAACTGGTGGTCATCAACTCCTTCGCGTCCCTCCTCGGTGGAATCGCCCCGATCCCTGGCGGCATGGGCGTGATCGAGGCGGGCCTCATCGGCGGCATGGTGGCTGCCGGGGTCCCCGACACCCAGGCCACCGCCGCCACCTTCACGGCCCGTCTCTTCACCGCCTACCTCCCACCCATCTGGGGCTGGCTCTCGCTGCGGTGGCTGCAACGCCACGACTACCTCTGAGCGAGGGCACCACCGTCCCCGACGTGCCAGGCTGACCCTGTGGGCGACTGGTGGCAGGAGGAGATCGTCGACGCCGGCAAGCTGGCCCTGCTGCTGTGCATGGTGGCGTTCGTGGTCACCTTCGTGACGACCCGAGTGATCGTCCGCCTCATCCGGGCCGGGAAGGGGCCGTTCTCGGACAACACGGTCGGCGGGGTGCACGTGCACCACGTGGTGCCGGGTCTGGCCTTGATGGTCCTCGGCGGACTCGTCGCCCTGGGGACCGCCGGCGAGGGCTGGACGGCGATGGCCGGGGTCCTGTTCGGGATGGGCCTGGCCCTCGTGTTCGACGAGTTCGCCCTCGTGCTGCACCTCGACGACGTCTACTGGGAGGACGAGGGACGCCTGTCGGTCGACCTCGTGTTCGTGCTGGCGGGCGTCCTCCTGCTCCTGGTCATCGTCGGCTCACCGTTCGGTGCCGACACGACCGAAACGGAGTCGTCAGGCCGCCTCGGGCTGGTGGCTTACATCGTGCTCGAGCTGTTGCTGCTCGGCGTGGCCGCGCTGAAGGGCAAGCTGGGCGCGGCCATCGTCGGCTTGTTCATCCTCCCGGTGGCGGTGGTGGCCGCCGTGCGGATCGCCCGGCCCCGGTCGCCATGGTCTCGTCGCTTCTACGAGGGCAGCCCCGACAAGCAGGCGAAAGCGGCTCAGCGGGAGGTGGCCTTCGCCCGGCGGTGGCGGTCGAAGGTGGAGGGTCTCAAGGACCTGGTGGCGGGGACCACGGCTCCGCCGGCGGCCCGGGAGGCCGAGAGTGCGGAGAACGCGGACGGCCGCTGAGGGCTCCCGGCCGAGCAGGCCCGACCTCGACCCCGCCGCCGCCCGGGGTCCGGCGTGGAGGGGGAGGGTCAGAGGATCAGGAGGGTGATGCCGGGCAGGGCGAGCACGCCGCTGTAGATCCGTTCCAGACGGACGCCGTCGGAACGGATGGCCGCCTGTTCCCCGATCGGCGTCATGTCATCCCGTACGCTCCTGCGGCACTTCAGCGGTGCCGCGAGAGTCGAAGGTGGGAGCCGAGATGGGTGAGGGACTGTCGCCGTCCGAGGTCGGCAAGGAGATCGCCGAACACCGACGCCACACGGCGGGGGAGACCCTCACCGGGCACGACCGGGCCTTCTCCGTCATCGAGGCGTTGCTCCTGGCCACCGTCGCCGTGCTGGCGGCGTGGTCGGGCTACTCCTCGGCCAAGTGGAGCACCGACTCCCGACTGGACCTGGCCCAGGCCGCCACCGCGCGCAGCGAGGCCAACCGGGCCAACTTCGACGCCATGGACACAAAGGACTTCGACGCCACCACGTTCGACGCCTGGTTCACGGCCTGGGTGGCCGGCAACGCCGAGGCCACGGCCATAGCCGAGAGGCGGTTCCGGCCGGAGTTCAAGGTGGCCTTCGACGCCTGGCTCGCGACCGATCCGGCGACGAACCCGGACGCGCCCCCCGGACCCACCTACATGCCCGAGTACACCGAGCCCGGTATCGAGGAGGCCCAGTCGCTCGACGCCAAGGCCGATGCCCTCTACGCCAGCGGGGCCGAGGGCGGAGCCCACGCCGACGAGTACGTCCGCATCACGATCTACCTGGCCACCGTGTTGTTCCTGGTGGGGATCAGCGGCCATTTCCGGGTGAAGGCGGCCCGCGTCGGGCTCATCATCGTCGGCAGCGGCATCCTGCTCTACGGCGTGGTGCTGTTGTTGCAGGCTCCGAGGCCTCCGGGCTGACCCATGCGGGGCTCATCGGCGAGGGGTGAGGTCGACCGCGGAGCTTCGTCAGCGCCGGGGTCGCCGGGGAAGAGCTCGTCGGCGAACACCGGCGGGACGCCGGCCAGCCCGAGCTCGGCGGCGTCCTCCATCGCTCCGGCGGCGTCGTGCAACGCCCCTTCGTGGGCCAGGTCCCGGGGTAGGTAGCGGATGACCAGGAAGGCGGCCACCGCAGCCAGGGCCGCCCCCACCGTGACCGCCAGGTGGACCCCGTCGACGAAGGCGGTCTCGGCGCCCGCCCGCAGGGTCTCCCCGGCCGAGCCCCCCAGACCGTCGGCGACGCGCAGGGCACCGGCGATCGAGGCGCGGGCCGCGTCCTGGGATGCCGCCGGGAGGGTGGTCGTGAGGTCGTTGACGGCGCCGGCGTAGCGGGAGGCGGCCAGGCTGCCCATGACGGCGATCCCGAGGGCGGCGCCGAGCTCACGGGTCGCGTCGTTCATGGCCGATCCCGCCCCCGCCCGTCGGGCGGGCACGGCCGACATGATGGCGGCGGTCATGGGCGACATGGCCAGCGCCATGCCCGACACCAGTGGGATGAGGCACATCAGCACGTACCAGTAGGGCGTGGTGGTGCTCAGGCCACGGAACATCGTGAGCCCGACGGCGACGAAGACCATGCCGCCGGCGACGGTGCGGTTGGCTCCGAAGCGCTGGCTGAGGCGCGGGGTGAGCGGGGCGACGATGATCATGATCGGGGCCATGGGCAGCAGGCGCACGGCGGCATCGAGAGGGGTGTAGCCGAGCACGAGCTGGAAGTACTGGGTGATCAGGAACATCACCCCGAACATGGCCATGAACACGAGGATCATGCCGCTCGTGCCGGTGCTGAAGGCGGCGTTCTTGAAGTAGCGGATGTCGAGCATGGGCTCGTCGACGTGCAGCTCCCAGAAGACGAAGGCGGCGAGGGCGAGGGCGGCGACGGCGAAGGCGGCGAGGGTCGGCCCGCTGGTCCACCCCTTCTCGGGTGCCTCGATGAGCCCGTAGACGAGAGCGACGATGCCGACGATGGACAGCACGGCCCCGAGCGGATCGAGGGTGCCCTGCTCCGGATCCCGGGAGCGGGGCACGAGGAACCACCCGGTGACGAAAGCCAGCACGATGAACGGGACGTTCACGAGGAACACGGCCCCGTACCAGTAGTGGTTGAGCACGAGCCCGCTGGCCACCGGCCCGATGGCCCCGGCCGCGCCGGTGACGCTGGCCCAGATGGCGATGGCCTTGGTGCGCTCGTGGGGAGGAAAGACGTTGACCAGGATCGACAGCGTCGACGGCATGATGAACGCAGCCCCCACGCCCATCACCGCACGACAGGCGATGAGCTGCTCCATGGCGGTGGACAAGGTGGCGCCGATGCAGCCCGCCAGGAACAGGCCGAGGCCGAACTGGAGCGCCCCCTTGCGGCCGAAGCGGTCGCCGATGGCGCCGGTGGAGAAGAGCAGCCCGGCGAACACCAGGGAGTAGATGGCGATGACCCACTGGAGCTGGGACTCGGTGGCGCCGAGGTCGCGGGACAGGGTGGGGATGGTGACGTTCAGGCTCGAGTTGCCGATGAAGACGATGAGCAGGCTGAGGCACAGCACGGCGAGCGTCCACCACCGGCGGCGGTGGACGGCCTCGGCTGCGGGATCGAGCAGGTCTGTGCCCTGAGGGTGCACTTCGGTGGTCATGGGTCCTTCAGCGAGGGGAGAGCGGGGCGAGGCTGGGGGGCGGGGGCGGCGCGACGAACAGGTCAGTGGGGGCGAGAGTCGGATCCGTCGGCCAACAGGCGGAGCGAGGCGTCGACGAGCGCCGCCAGGTCGCTCTCGGCGCCGTGGGTCAACCAGAAGTCGATGGCCGTGCGCAGCGACGCCATCACTGCGGCGGCCAGCACCCAGGTGCGCAGGGTGCCCTCGGCCGCCGGGTCGCGGCGGGCGAAGTCGTCACGGAGCATCTGCTCCCAGGCCGCCTGGTGCTCGAGGTTGCGGGCCGCCAGCGACGGGGTCGACTTGGCCACCTTGGACACGAGGAGCTTCTGCTCCCGGTCGTGCTCGTAGAGCTCGGCCACCAGCCGGAAGGCGTGGCGGGCGGCTTCCACGGCGGGCTCGTCGACCGGTCGCTCGGCCAGGGCCGCCTGCATGAGGGCCCGGTTGTCCGAGGACGTCCCGAGCAGGACGTCCTCCTTGGAGTCGAAGTACCGGTAGAAGGTGCTCTTGGAGACGTCGGCGGCGGCAGAGATGTCGTCGGTGCTGACGGCGTCGAAGCCCTCGGCGGCGAACAGTTCGAGGGCGACGCGCTTCAGGTTCTGCTTGGTCTGCTCCTTCTTGCGCTCGCGCAGCCCGGGCCCGGTCGAGGTCATGGGCCGAGCGTAGCCAGCAAAGTGGCACTCAGTCCCACTTGGAACTGAGTTACATGTCACACGCCGAGGGCGACCCGGTCACGTCACATCTGGAAGCGGATGAACACCCCGTGGGCCCGGGCTGTCACATGACCGCCATGGCTGATGGTGCCGGAGGTGAACACCTTGCGACCCTCGGTCCGGTCGAGCCAGGCATCGAGCTCCAACTCGACCCCGAGCGGCGTCGGCCGCTCGTAGCGGATGGTGAGCGTGCCGGTGAAGGCCCCCAGCCCGTGACAGACGTTCACGGCGCCGAGGAGCTCGTCGAAGGTCAGGGCGATGATGCCGCCGTGGACCATGTCGGGCGGTCCCACGTAGGACTCCGAGAAGGTGGCCACCCCGCGCAGGTGACCGTCGGCGAAGCGCAGCTCGGCCGGCGGCGCCAGTGGGTTCAGCGGCCCGACGACCGGGCTGTAGGGGAAGAACACCGCGGGGTCGTCGGCCACCGGCTCCGGCATGGCCCCGGCGTCGGCCCGCAGGGCCCCCTGCATGACGGTGGCGTGCACGGCGTGGGGCGTGAGGAGGTCAGTGGCTTCTCGGGCCAGCTTCTCGGCCTCGGCCAGGTCGGCGGCGGGGGCGTCGGCGACGCGCAGGGCGGCGATGAGGCCCCTGACGGCCTCGACCGCGGCCAGGTGGGCGTCGCCGTGCACGACCTGAGGTCCGGTGCCGGGGACGGCGTCGGCGGGGCTCATCGACCAGCGCCCGAACGCTCGTCGTGGATGCCGCGCTCCTGGTCGTCGGCGCCGCCTCGCGTCCCGTCCATTCCAACCCCCGTGGCTCGCGCCTCCCGGCCGGTCGGCGTCGAGGGAGTCTACGGGGACGATCCGCACCGCCCCGTACGCTGAGCTGATGCTCCTCGTCCCGGACCGCCAGTGATCGACGGCGCCCTGGGGGCCAGGGTGCCCGTCAGCGGGGAGCCCGACGACGTGCTCGACGCCTTCACCGGCTGGGCCGAGGACCAGGGCCTCACGCTCTACCCGGCCCAGGAGGAGGCGATCCTCGAGATCGTCGCCGGCTCGCACGTGGTGCTCAACACCCCCACCGGGTCGGGCAAGAGCCTGGTCGCCCTGGCCGCCCACTTCGCCACCCTCGCCCAGGGCGGGCGCAGCTTCTACACGGCGCCGATCAAGGCGTTGGTGTCAGAGAAGTTCTTCGACCTGTCGCGCCAGCTCGGGGCCGAGAACGTCGGGATGCTGACCGGTGACGCCTCGGTGAACCACGATGCCCCGGTGATCTGCTGCACCGCCGAGATCCTGGCCAACATGGCCCTCCGCGACGGTCGGCGGGCATCGGTCGACCAGGTCGTCATGGACGAGTTCCACTACTTCGCCGACCCGGAGCGCGGTTGGGCCTGGCAGGTCCCGCTGCTGGAGCTGACCGACACCCAGCTGATCCTGATGTCGGCCACCCTCGGCGACGTCTCCCGGTTCGAGTCCGAGCTGCTCCGCCGCACCGGCCGGCCCGTCGCCGTCGTCCGGTCGGTCGAGCGGCCGGTGCCCCTGGTGCACGAGTTCCGGATGACGACTCTCACCGACACCATCGGCGAGTTGCTCGCCGCCGATCTGGCCCCGATCTACCTGGTGCACTTCACCCAGGCGGGGGCGGTGGAGCAGGCCCAGGCGCTGACGAGTCTGAAGCTGTGCACCCGGGAGGAGAAGGACGCACTGGCCGAGGCCATCGGCGGTTTCCGGTTCGCCTCGGGCTTCGGGCGCACGCTGTCCCGGTTCGTCCGCCAGGGCATCGGCGTCCACCACGCCGGCATGCTCCCCAAGTACCGCCGCCTCGTCGAGCGCCTGGCCCAGACCGGTCTGTTGAAGGTCATCTGCGGGACCGACACGCTCGGCGTCGGCATCAACGTGCCCATCCGAACCGTGGTGTTCACCTCCCTCTCGAAGTACGACGGGACCAGCACCCGGCTCCTGTCGGCGCGTGAGTTCCACCAGATCGGCGGTCGGGCCGGTCGCGCCGGCTACGACACGAGCGGCACGGTGGTGGTGCTCGCTCCCGAGCACGCCATCCAGAACGCCAAGATGGTGGGCAAGGCCGCAGGCGACCCGCAGAAGCTGAAGCGGATCGTCAAGAAGAAGCCGCCACCCAACACGGTGTCGTGGGGTGAGCCGACCTTCACCCGGCTGGTGAACGCCGAGCCCGAGCCGTTGACGTCGAGCTTCTCGGTGAGCCACGCCATGTTGTTGAACGTGCTCGATCGACCGGGGGACGGCCGAGGAGACCTCCACCGGATCCTCACCGAGAACTTCGAGTCCGAGCACCGACAGGCCGAGCACGTGGGCCGGGCCGCCGAGATCGAGGTGTCGCTCCTCGACGGCGGGGTGATCGAGATACTCGACGAACCCGACGATCGGGGGCGCACCGTTCGGGTGATGGTCGACCTCCAGGTCGACTTCGCCCTCGACCAGCCTCTCTCCCCTTTCGCCCTCGCCGCCCTCGAGCTGTTGGATCCCGAGGTCGAGAGCCATGCCCTCGACGTCGTCTCGGTGATCGAGGCGGTACTCGACGATCCCCGGCCGGTGATCGCCGCCCAGGTCCGCAAGGCCAAGGACGAGGCCATGCTGCGGATGAAGTCGGAGGGCATGGAGTACGACGAGCGAATGGCCGAGCTCGACACCATCACCCACCCCCAGCCCCTGGCCGAGCTGCTGGTGCCGATGTTCGACACCTATCGGTCGGCCCACCCCTGGGTGGCCGAGACCCCGCTGCGGCCCAAGTCCGTGGTCCGCGACATGTACGAGCGGGCCATGGGTTTTGCCGACTACGTGCGGTACTACCAGCTGAACCGCTCGGAAGGCACGGTGCTGCGGTACCTGTCCGACGTGTACCGGACGATGGTCAAGACCGTCCCCGAGGACCTGAAGACCGACGCCGTCCTCGACCTGACGGAGTGGCTCGGTGAACTGGTGCGCCAGGTCGACTCCAGCCTCCTCGACGAGTGGGAGGCCCTGCGCAACCCGTCCGCCGTCGAGGAGGCCGCCTCGATGCCGATCGAGGCCGAACCGCCCCGCCTCACCGCCAACCGGCGGGCCTTCACGATCCTGGTGCGCAACGCCCTCTTCCGTCGGGTCGAGTTGGCGGCGCGACGGGACTGGAGCCAACTGGCCGACCTCGACGGGCCGGACGGGACCGAGCGGCCCGATCGCGACCCCTGGGATGCGACCCGTTGGCGCGAGGCCTTCGAGGGCTACTGGTCGGAGCACGACGGCATCGGCATCGACGCCGGGGCCCGCCGCTCCGACCTGCTGGAGATCCACGAGGAACCCGGTACCTGGGTGGTACGCCAGCGTCTCGCCGACCCCGCCGGTGACGGGGACTGGGGGATCGACGCGACCATCGACCTCGACGCCTCCGACGCAGAGGGCGAGCCGGTCCTCCGGATCACCGGCGTCACCCAGCTCTGACGGCGACGGAGCCCGTCAGGGCCGGGGGGACTCGAGGCCCTCGGGCCCCTGGAGGCCGGGCACGGCGTCGATGAGCGCTTCCTCGCCCTCGAGGGCCAGAGTCGCGTCCGAGCCCTGGTTGGCGTTGCCGCGGGGCAGGAACCGGAAGGCCAGCCCGGCGGCCACGGCGACCACGATGGCGGCCACGACGTTGGCCACGTTCGAGCCGTGCACGAAGGCGCTGCGGGCGGCGTCGAGCAGGCGAGCTCCGGCGTCGGGTGACAGCTCGGAGGCGGCGTGCAGGGCCGACCCGACGGACTGGCGGCTCTCGTCGAGCGCCGAAGCGCTCACGCCGACGGACTGCAGCGAGGTCGGGAAGCTCGAACGGTAGACCGACGACCAGATCGAGCCGAGCACGGCCACGCCGGTGGCGGCGCCGATCTGGCGGGCGGCGTCGTTCATGGCCGAACCCACACCGGCCTGGTCGGGCGGCAGCGAGCCCATGATGGCGCCCGTGGAGGGAGCCACGACCAACCCGACCCCGACACCGATGATGACGAGGGACACGAGCAGGGGCAGGAAGCCCGATGACGAGGTCGACACGGCGCGCAGTCCGATTCCGACGGCCATGACGCTCATGCCGGTGCCGGCCACTCGAGCGGTTCCGAACCGGTGGATGAACCGGGGCGTCTGCAGCGAGAACACCACCAGGGCCAGGGCGAAGGGCACGGAGTAGATGCCGGCTCGCAGGGCGCTGTACCCGAGCACGAACTGGAGCTGCTGGGTGTAGAGGAAGTAGGTGCCCAGGGCCCCGAAGTAGGACAGCATCAGGGTCAACGAGCCGACGCTGAAGCCGCGGCTCTTGAACAGGGCGATGTCGAGCATGGGGTGATCGCAGTGCGACTCCCAGGCGACGAAGGCGGTCAGCGCCCCGATGCCGAGCAGGCCCGACGTCACCACCACCGAGCTGGTCCAGCCCTGGTCGGGAGCCTCGATCACCGCGAACACGACAGCGACGAGGCCAACGATCGACAGCAGGGAGCCGAGCACGTCGATCCGGCCCGGCGCCGGGTCCTTGGACGTCGGGAGGAAGACGTGGCCGGCGCCGATGGCCAGGATCACGACAGGCACGTTCACCATGAAGATGGAACCCCACGAGAAGTGGGCCAACAGCACGCCGCCGAGCACGGGACCGAGGGCGATGCCGACGGCCGCCATGGCCGCCCAGATGGCGATGGCGCGGGTGCGTTCCTGCGCATCGGGGAAGACCGTGCCGAGGATGGAGAGGGTGGAGGGCATGATCATCGCTCCACCGACGCCCATGAAGGCGCGGGTGACGATGAGGGCCTCGGCCGAGCTCGACAACGCGGCGGCGGTGGTGCCGATGCCGAACACCACCAGCCCGAGGGTGAGCATGCCCTTGCGGCCGTAGCGGTCGGCGAGGGAGCCGGCGGTGAAGAGCAGCCCGGCGAACACCAGCTGGTAGCTGTCGACGATCCACTGCAGCTGCGAGGTGGAGGCGTCGAGCTCCTTGGCCAGGGTCGGGAGGGCCACGTTGAGCACCGTGTTGTCCAGCGTGATGAGCACCAGGCTGAGGCACAGGACGGCCAGTGCCCACCAGCGGCGGGGGTCGAGGGCCACGTCGCCTGCGGGACCCCCCGGTGGGCCGTACGGGACCATGGCCGGTCCCGCCGAGGGCTCTATGTTCGACATGCGTCGAACATAGAGCGGTGCAACCCCGTCGCCAACCTGGAGCGACGGATTTCGCCTACGGGGTGTCGACCTCGCCCAGGACCGAGTCGAGCAGGCCCGGGAACCGGGCGTCGACGTCGGCTCGTCGCAGTCGGTTGAACTTGCGGGTTCCGTCTTCCCGGGACGCCACCAGGCCGGCTTCTCGCAACACGCGGAAATGATGGGTGGCCGTGGACTTGGCCACCGGGAGGCCGAAGCTGCCACACGTCCGCTCGGCCTCGTCGCCGGCCAGTTGGCGCACGATCTCGAGGCGGACGGGATCGCTGAGCGCAGCGAGGACGTCGGTGAGGACCATGTCGTCGGCGGCGACCGGCGTTCCCGCCGGCGCCGGATCGTGGTCGGCGTGCGTCGTCGTCATGTCGTCCTCCTTCGTTCGGT
The DNA here is from genome assembly GCA_963793025.1 of uncultured Actinomycetes bacterium. Taxonomy (GTDB): domain Bacteria; phylum Actinomycetota; class Acidimicrobiia; order Acidimicrobiales; family Acidimicrobilacustridaceae; genus CAWBYL01. The sequence goes on along the minus strand of CAWBYL010000009.1, from coordinate 436,232 downwards.
GACCATCGTACGAGCGCGGCTGCCGCATCGGGTGTCGCCGTCACCTCGGCGGTCGTCCTCGCGCCCGCTCGATCTCGGCGACGACCGCCTCGAGGGCCGGGCCGTCCTCGCCGTCGACTCCGGCGGCCGGCGCGAGGAAGGAGCGGTGTGCCGCTACGGCCAGCACGGCGCGCTCGGTGGGAGAGCGAGGGGTGACGGCGGCCGGCAGGTGCCGCCGACCGTCCAGGTAGAGGGCCGCGGCCCGCAGTGCCTCGGACAGCACGGCGTCGTGGTCGTCGGGCCCGAGGTCGAAGACCCATCGTCCGACCTGGGTGGCGATGGCGGGCTTGTCGCCCGGTTCCAGTTCGACGGCAGTGGCGGCGAGGACCCGACAGTCGTAGTCGCGGCAGGTGCGGGGCCGGTGCTCGTAGATCGAGCACGTGCCGGCGACCAGCATCGGGCAGTGCCCGTGTTCGTCGTAGCCCAGAAGCCGATGGCCGGGAGGTGCCCCGGGGGCGGGGAAGAGCAGGGCGGCGGGGATGTGGGCGATGGCGTCGAGCTCGTCGGGTCCCACGTGGACGAACTGAGACGAGGTGCAGCACGCGGTGCACCTGCCGCAGGGCACGTCGGCCTCCCCATCGCCGGCGAGGACGGACTCGGTGTCGGTCAGCCACTCCGCCAGGCGACCGGCCGGCAGGGCGGACTCCGGGAGTGGGGGTGACGTCACGCCCGCAGCGTAGGGCCCTCCCCGGCGGTGCAGCCTGGAGCTCACGAACGCCCGGACGCCCACAGGGCCAGGAACCGCTCGAGGGACCGGGTCGACGCATCGACGTCGCCCGAGGTCACCGCCTCGAGGAGTAGTCCGCGGATGACGGCGATCCCGAGCCGGATCTCGTCGGGGTCCACGTCGAGGCCGAGGCGAGCGGCGGCGTCGCGTCCCACCTCCAACCAGGGCTCGGTGAGGGAATCGAGGAATCCTTCGGTTCCCGGACGCTCGAACATCGCCTGGGCCACCACCTCGAAGAAGAGGCGGACGAACGGCGCCAGGGCGGGATCGCTGAGCACTTGCCACTGGTCGGCGACGATCTGTTCGGGGGTCGTGGCGTTCTCGGCCAGGTCCTGCAGCACCTGCCGCTGGCTCGCTTCCACGGTGGCCACCACCGCGGCCACCAGGCCCTCCCGGGAACCGAAGTGGTACAGCAGCATGCGGTGGCTGGTGCCCACCGACTGGGCCAGATCCCGGAGGCTGGCGTCGCTCATGCCGTTCTCGGCGACGTGGGCCACGACGCGGTCCAGCAGCTGTTGGCGGGCTTCACTCACGGGCGGATCTTCTCCTTGACCTGTATGTACCAAATGGTACAGTAGCCGGTGTGAAGATAGAGGATCGAGTCACCATCGCTGCACCGGTCGAGCAGGTCTGGGCCCTCACCGAAGCCGTCGAGGGCTGGCCGGACCTGACCCCCACCATCACGTCGGTCGAGCGCCTCGACGACGGGGAGCTGGGAGAGGGCAGCCAGGCCCGCATCGTGCAGCCCCGACAGCGACCCCGCGTCTGGACCGTCACCCGGTTCGAGCCGCCGTACCTGTTCGTCTGGCGAACGCAGGTGGGCCCGGTGACCATGACCGGGAGCCATCACCTGGAGCCGGCCGACAGCGGCGTCGTGAACGTCCTCGGCCTCGCGCTGGAGGGCCGCGGGAGCCGGCTGTTCGGCGCGTTGGTGCGGCGAGCGATGGCCAAGTCCATCCACACCGAGAACCTGGGGTTCCAGCGGGCGGCCGAGGACGCCCATCGACGGGTCGATCCCGCCGCCTGAGGCCGATTCGGGGGCGCTCAGGCGTCCTTGGCAGCGAGGGGGAGGCGCACGACGGCGGTTCCGTCGACGTGGTCGCCGAGATCGGTGGAACCTTTCAGGTGGATCTCCACGATGCCCTCGTCGTCCTCCCGACGCAGCTCGGTGACCTCGCCGGTGTAGGTCAGCCGGGTGCCGGGGAAGACCGGCACGCCCAACCGGATCGCGAGCCGGGCCACCATGGCGTCGGGGCCCGCCCAGTCGGTGAGGAACCGGCTGCAGTGCCCGGTGTCGGAGAGGATGTTCATGAAGATGTCCGGGGCGCCCTGTTGGTTGGCGTAGCTCCGGTCGTGGTGCACGGGCATGAAGTCGCGGGTGGCGAGGGCGCCGGCCACGATGCGGGTGGCGGTGAGATCGAGCACCAGCGCCGGGAGCGCCTGGCCGACCTCGAGGTCCTCCCAGTGGAGGGTCGTCGTGCGTGCGATCGGGCTCACGGGGCGGCCTCCGGCACGAACTTCAGTATCCGGAACACCTGGCGCCCGACGACCTCGCCCGACTCGACGGAGTAGGTCGTGGCCCAGGTCACGAAGCGCCCACGGCCCAGTCGGGTCTGCTTCTCGGGGCCGATCGACTCGAGGACGGTCATCGACGAGACGACCTCGCCGAGGCGGAGCGGCCGGGCGATGTCGAACTCGGAGTTGGTCGCCAGAGTGCCCACGTAGCCGGCGTCGTCGAGGACCTGGAGCGGGCCGCCGCCCTCCGAGGCCACCGGCGAACCACCGCGCTCGGCGATGCCCTCGATGGTGGGCGTCGCCATCGTCCACGTCTGGAGCATGAGCGGAGGGGCCACGATGCTCCCGAAGCGCGACGCGGCGGCGGCCTCCGGGTCGGTGTACACCGGGTTCCAGTCGTCGAAGGCGGCCGCCCAGTGACGGATCATCGGCTGGTTCACCGGGTCGGGCGCGACCGACGGTCCCGAGGACCCGATCGGTAGTCCCACGAGCGCGGCCAGGCGCTCCTCGAGCTCGGTCCCGGACCGGTCCTCGACCACGTCGTGTCTCCCCTCGGCGTCCATCGGCGCAGAGTGTACGGACGATCGGGTTGGGGCACAGGTGACCAGGAGCTCAGACCGGCGAAGAGCTCACCATCCCCGAGTCTCGTCCCTGTCTCGCTGCGGGGCGCCACCCGGTCCGGTGCTCGAATGACCTCGGGGCACCATGGAGGACGCCCGTGGGTAGGGTCCGTCCATGGCACTGCGAACCCTTCTGCCCCGTCCCGTCGTCTGGAAGATCGTCTCGGGCCTCAGCGCCGTGATCGGGGGAATCGTGGCCCGCAAGGTGGTGGAGAAGGTCTGGACCACCGTGTCGGGCCGCGACGAGCCGCCTCAGAACCCTGCCGACCGCAGCGTCGGTTGGGGGGCCGGCCTGCAGTGGGCTGTCGCCGCCGGGGTGGGGGCGGGCATCGGCCGGTTGGTCAGCCAACGGTTCGCGGCCAAGGAGTGGGAGCGAGCCACCGGCGAGACGCCTCCCGGCATCGACGCCTGAGGCCGAGGTGGAAGCCGTCTGTGCGGGTCGGTCGCCGAGCAGCTAGAACCTCCGCGCATGGAGCCGACCGGGATCATCTTCGCCGCCCTCGACTGTGACGCCGACGCCATCGAGGACTGGAATCGGTGGTATGACCTCGAGCACACACCGCCGAACGTGCTGCTCGACGGGATCATGTCCAGCAACCGATACGTGGCTCCGCCTGAGCTGCACCGGGGCCGGACCTGCGCCGACGGCTCGCCCTTCGCCGCCGGCCGGGCGACCTTCCTGACGATCTACACCCTCACCGGCGATCCCGCGACCGCGTTCGGGGGGATGAGCGGTCTGCGCGAGGAGCTGATCGCGGCCGGGCGCATGGCCTTTCCGGATGACAAGAAGGCCGTGCGGGAAGGTGACGTGTTCGAATCCGTCTCCGCCGTCGCCTCCGCCCCGACCCGGCTGGTGCCCGGCGATGTCCCCTTCGTGGGGCACACGGGAATCGTGATCCGCCAGCACCGGAGGTCAGCTGCGTCGTCGTCGTCGTCGTCGGCCGCCGCCGGTCTGGTCGGCCGACCAGGAGTCCACGGCGTGTGGTCCCTCGAATCCCGGAACCGACCGGGGATCCACCTCGACATCGTGTACGTCGAGGGCGACACCGCCGAGGTGGCCCGCTCCCTGGCCGCCGGAGCGGGCGACGAGGAGGTCCTCGTCGTCGCCCCGTTCGACCGCATCGAGCCGCTCCGCTACCCGTGGGCCGAAGCGATCCGCGCCTCGGACCTCCCACCGACCGTCGGTCCCTGACGACGGTGTCGAACGAGGACGCGTCGCCGGAGACGCTTCCGCCCTGGTTGGCGGCGGTCACCACGGGATCCGAGTTGGGGACCATGGTGGCCGGGTTCGACTGGGCCACCACCTCCCTCGGGCCCCCGGACGGCTGGCCCGCCGTGTTGCGCACCGCCGTGGGCGTGTGCCTGACGTCGCGGTTCCCCATGCTCGTCGTCTGGGGGGACGATCTGGTCCAGATCTACAACGACGGCTACCGCCAGATTCTGGGCACCGAGAAGCACCCTGGTGCGTTGGGCACACCCGTTCGCGAGGTGTGGCCGGAGATCTGGGACGACATCGGACCGTTGTTCGAGTCCGTGCTGACCACCGCCCGGCCGACCTTCACCGAGCACGGTGAGCTCATCCTCGAGCGCAACGGCTACCCGGAGCAGACGTACTTCACCTGGTCCTACAGCCCGCTGTACGACGTGGACGGCACCGTCGGCGGCGTGCTCGACGTCGTGCTCGAGACCACGGACCTGGTGATCGCCCAGCGTCGGCTCCGCTGTCTCGCCGACCTGGCCCACGGCCTGGCCGAGCTCAAGGCGATCACGGACACCTGTGTGCAGGCCGTGGCCACCCTCAGCGCCTGGCGGCAGGATCTGCTGGCGGTCGACATCCATCTGGTGGTGGACGACCACCCGACCCGCGTGGCCTCCAACCGGCGGGAGGGCGTGGGCCTGGGGCTCGAAGCGGTGGAACAGGACCTGATCGCCCGGGCCGTCGCCACGGACGGACCCGTGGTCGAGGGCGATCCGGCCGACGGCCGCCGACCGGCGACCCGGGTGGCCCGAACGGTCGGCGGGACCGAGGGCGGGCCGGTCCTCGTCCTCGTCCTCGATCTGCAGCCCCAACGGCCCTACGACGAGGCCTATGCCCAGTTCGTCGCGCTGGTGGCCGACGCCGTCGGGCAGGCCTTCGACCGCTCGTACCGGCACACCGTCGAGATCGGGGAGTACCGCTACATCAGCGACACCCTCCAGCGCTCGATGCTCCGGCCGGCCGACGACCTTCCCACCGTGGCCGCCCGCTACCTGCCGGCGACCGGCAACCTGGCCGTCGGTGGCGACTGGTACGACGTCATCGACCTGGGCGAGGACCGTCGGGCCCTGGTGGTCGGTGACTGCGTGGGCCACGGCATCGAGGCGGCGGCGGCCATGGGCCAGCTCCGGAGCGCGGCGCGGGCCATGCTGCTCGACGGGGGGGATCCCGCCACCGTCTTGAGCGGCCTCGACACCTTCGCCTCCTCGGTCGAGGGTGCCTTCTGCGCGACCGTCGCCTGCGCCGTGGTCGAGAAGGGGGACGCACGGATCACCTACTCGCTCGCCGGGCACCCCCCGCCGCTCGTGGTCGGACCGAGGGGTACCCGCTGGCTCAAGGAGGCCGTGGGGCCACCGCTGAGCGTCATCGACGTGCAGCGCGAGAACGCCGTCGTGTCCATCGATCGCGACGACCTCGTCGTCATGTACACCGACGGCCTGGTCGAGCGGCGCCACGAACCCATCGACGTGGGTCTGGCCCGCCTGGCGTCGGTCGCTGCGATGTGGCACGGGGCGCCCGTGGCCGCCGTCGCCGACGGCATCCTCACGGAGATGCTCGGTCCCGACGCGGCCGATGACGTGGTGCTCGTCGTGAAGGCCGTGGCCACCGACGGCTGACGAGTTCGGTCGGCCCCGAAGGTCACCTCCGCCGTGCGGCCAGGTCCAAAAGGAGCTGCTCCTGGGTCTGGGTCTGGGGGCCGGCCATGGGGCGGCTGTCGGCCACGACGGCCGTCGCCGCCTCCGGCGTCAGACCCATGGAGACGAGAACCGCGGCCGCCACCGTGCCCGCCCGCCCCATCCCGGCCCCGCAGTGGACGAGGAGCCCGTCGCCGTCATCGAGGCGCCGGGTCAGCTCGGCGACCAGCGCCTCGGCCCCCTCCACCGTCGGTACGTGCATGTCGGCGATCGGTCGCCACACCGACCGGGCGGGGGGAGCCGACCCGAGCCACTCGAGGTACCCGGGATAGAGACGGCGCAGCTCGTCGGCCTCGTTGAGGCACACGACGGTGGTCGCGCCGACGCGTCGCAGGGCCGCGTCGGGATCGGGCCCGACGACGTGCTTGCCGCAGAGCCACAGACGTCCCGGACCAACCGGGAGCACGACCTCGTCCACTCCGCCGTCGCGGGAGCGCTCGTGGGGCCAGGCCATGGTCGCAGCCTCTCACGACCATCCGACCGGCCCCCGACGATCGCTCCCCGGCGGGAGGCGCGTGACTACGCTTCGGGCCATGCGCACACCGACTCACGGCTCGACCTCACTCCCGCTTCGGCGCCCGGGGCTCATCGTGCAGAAGCGGGCGGCCGCTGACGGCAGCGTGCTGGTGCACGACCCCGTCACCGGCTCGGGCCACATCGTCAACGCGGCCGGCGCGGCTGTCCTCGCCGCCGCTGACGGCGCCACGTCCCGGGAGGACATGGCGGAGATGGTGGCGGCGGCCACGGAGCTACCGGCCGACGTCGGGGTCGTCGACCTCGCCCTCGACGAGCTGATGGAGGCGGGCCTGGTCAGCGCGAGCGAGCCCTCGGGGCTGTCGCGCCGAGCCCTCATCGGTCGTCTCGCTCTGGCCGGTGCCGCCGTCGCCGCGCTCCCGGTGGTGCTCTCGGTGATCAAGGCGGGTACGGCCGAGGCCGGTGGGCCCGGGTTCATGGTGTCGCCTACCTCGGCCACCACCGAGCAGGGCGTGGCCGTCGCCATCCCGCTGCCGTCCAGCGGTGGCTTCTCGGACCCGACCTCGACCCTCTTCTGGATCACCTCACCGGCCGCTCACGGCACCGTGACGGTCTCGGGTTCGACGGCCACCTACACCCCTGACCCCGGCTTTGCCGGCGTCGACTCGTTCGACTTCACGGCGGGCCAGTGCATTCCCTACGCCCTGGTGGCCGGCCCTGCCTGCCCCGAGGGGAACGGCATGTACCCCGAGCCCGGTGCCGATCCCGCCACCGTCACGGTGACGGTCACCGCCTCCCCAGAGTCGTCCACCACCTCCACCACCGACGGCGGCGTCTCGCCGGCCACGGCGACCGCCAGTCCGGCCGTGGTCGCCCCGAACTACACCGGCTGACGTCGTCCGAACGGTCGGCGTGGAGATCGACGACGACGACCGTCGGAGGTTGGTCGCCCTGGCCGCCCAGTCCTCTCACGAGTGGGCGGCGCCACCGGAGCCACCCCCGCACGTGGTGCTCGTCGACGTCGTTCCCCGCGAGGTCCACGATGCGGTGTGGGCCGCCCTGGTCGCCGATGAGGCGGCCTTCAGCTCCAACGATGCGCCGGGACGACGAGCGCTGGTGCGCGAGAGCCCGGGTCCCGAGCTCGACACCCTGGCCGCCGTGCTGGACGAAGCACTGGGGGCCCGTCTGGCCGAGCTGGTGGGTCGGCTGAGCCCGGGCGATTCCCCGACCGGTCTCCGCCTCCCCCGTGGCGCGGACATGGTGGTCTCGGCTCACGGTCATGGTGACCTTCTCGCCCCGCACACCGACCACGGCCCGGTGGGGTCCACGCACCTGCTCGACCGGGTGCTGACGGTCACCTGCTACCTCTCCAAGCGTCCAGCGACGTTCACCGGCGGCCAACTACGGCTCCACGGCCACCGCACGGTGGCGGGCCGACGGTGGTCCGACCAGTCGTTCGTCGACGTCGAGCCCACGGCCGGCCACGTCGTCGTGCACCCCTCGTGGCTGACCCACGAGGTGGTCACGGTTCGTCGGCCCGACGCGGACTTCGCCGATCGCCGGTTCGCGGTCACCGGTTTCGTGACCCGCCCGCCGGGCTGAGTCCCACGGTCGCCCTACTCGGAGCGGGCGTCGATCTCGCCGCTGGCGATGGCCTCGCACCAGCGGCGGTGATCGGCGTCGTTCTGGTCGGCGTAAGCGACGGCGAAGCCGGTCATCGCCTCGCGGAAGGCCCGCCCGCCGCCCAGGTACGCGGCGATGGCCACCGGGTCCCCGCTGCGAGCGTGGGCCTTGGCCATGACCTCGCCGCAGGCGGTGGCGAACTCGGTCAGTCCGGGAGCGATGCGATTGCTCTCGGGGATGATCTTCATGTCCCGGAACTGGCGGACGTAGAAGTCCACGCCCTGGTAACGCGTCCACCCCACGAAGATGTCCGTGGCGCTCTGGACGAGGCGCTTGCCGTGGACGACGCGCTCCCCGTGGTTGTCGTAGCGACTGGGTCCGAGAAAGGGCTCGTACACCGACGGGCCGGCCTGCTTGATCTGCAGGAACAGCGGGTCGTCACCCGCCGGCCCGCTCAGCAGCACGAGGAAGACCCGCATGCCCACGCTGCCCACCCCGACCACCTGGCGGGCCTTGTCGACGAAGGTGAACTGCTCGAGGCAGTGCCGACGATCCTCCTGCAGGGACTCGGCGTAGCGACGGAAGACCTCGTCGACCATGGCCATGCGGTCCGGGTCGTCGTAGTGGGTCAGCTTCGGCGGCTTCTCGACGATTCGGCGCCGGCCGCCATGGATCTCGGTGAGCTTGCCGTAGGCGCCCCGACTGGTGCGGTGGCCGCCCTCCTCGATGATGGACGACACGTTCCGCCGCCGCTTCCCCGCGAAGTATCCGAGGAGCTGCTCGACGTACACGGCGTCGTACCAGATCTCGAGCTGGCCCGCCTCGGCGTAGTGGGCCATGCGATTCCGGTAGGCCCGCATGGCCGCGTCGACGGCGTCGGCGGCGGTGCGGTCAGCGAGCCCGTTGTGGCGGGCGACGACGACGATGCTGGCGGCCAGGCGCTTGACGTCCCATTCGAAAGGGCCGGGCAGCGTCTCGTCGAAGTCACGGAGGTCGAAGGCGAGGTTGCGCTCGGGGGTGGCCCACAGCCCGAAGTTGAGGATGTGGGCGTCACCGCAGAGCTGGACCTCGAGGCCGGAGCGAGGACCCCGAGCCAGGTCGGCGGCCATGACCGCGGCCGCGCCGCGATAGAAGTTCCACGCCGAGGCGGCCATGCGACCGGCCCGCAGCGGGGCCAGCTCGGGCAGGCGGATGGTGTCCTGGGCCCGCACGGTGGCCACCGGGTCGGGCCGGTCGATGCCGGGGTCCCAGCGGCCGAGCTCTCGACGCGGTGCGGTCCGACGCGTCTCCCGGCCCCGCTCCCATCGGTCGGTCAACGTGGTGGTGTCGAGCAGCGGCGACTCCGGGGTCCTGGTCACGAGCCGACCTCAGTCTGGCCGGCGCTGCAGGGTCACGGTGGCCATCGAGAGGAGCAGGTCGTCGGCCCCGGCATCGACCGCCTCGACCGTGCACACGGCATGGTCGGCCCGGATGCGTGATGACACGGTGTGGGTGCGCGCCGGCCCGGTGGGTGACTGGGCCAGGTAGTGGATCTGCAGGTCCGTGGCCACGAGGTCGGGATGAGCGGCCTCGGCCGCGGCCTGGAACACCACGCCCAGCACCCCTCCGTTGATGGTGCCGAAGCTGTTGCGGACGTAGTCGGACCGATCGAGCTCCACGACGCCGTCGTCGGCGTCGACCACTCGCAGCCCGATCCGGTCGGCCAGGATCTCGGGGCTGGGAGGGGAGAGCGGCGCCATCCGTCGTCGTTGGCCCACCATGGCCGCCGGGTCGAAGGTGTTGGCCGCGGCCGACGCGGAGCGGGGAATCCGAGCGAAGGTCAACAATCCGGAGGCGGCGCGCGTCAAGGGGCTGCCCGCGGTCGGGCGGTGTCGTTCGGGCACGCCGGTTCGCTGTACGGCCTCGAGGTCGTCCACGCCGTGGCCGTCGAACACCTCCACCGCCACCACGACGGTGGTCTTGCCGGCCCGCACGAGTCGGGCGTCGGCCACGACGGGACCGTCGACCAGCCATCCGGCGGAGTGGAGGGAGAGATCGGCGGTGGCCGTCCAGTCAGGGCTCCCGGCGATGAGCGCGAGGGGGGCGGCGGCGATGTCGCACAGGGTGGCGAGGAATCCGACCGAGGCGTGACCGGCGCGGTCCCGCACGGCGTCGGTGAGGGGGGCGACCATCAGGGTCCGCTGGGCCGTGACCTGTTCGGACTCGGCGTCGAGGTCTCGCAGGAAGTGGTGGTCGGGCGGGTAGCTCGTCGGGGTGGTCTCCGTCGTCGAGTCGGGCAACAGCCCTCCCGGTCGTCTCGAGGTTGGCCCTGGCCTGCCGGTGGGCGGGCCCGGTCTGGCCCCGTCAGGGGCCGGCCGGCGACCCTATACCGGGTGGGCTCGGGGCGTCACTGCTGCTCGGCGTACCAGCGACGGAGGCGTTCGAACCCCTCGTCGAGACCCACCGTCGGTGCCCAGCCGAGGATCCGGCGGGTGTCGCGCTGGTCGAACCAGTGGGCCACGGAGAGCTGCCGGGCGGCGAAGTGGGTGAGGGGTGGCTCCGGGCCGGGCCACACCCTCTGGGTCACCGCGCCGATGATGGCGGCCACTGGAGCGGGGACCCGGCGGGGGGCGACATCGACGCCGGCCGCGTCGAGGACCGCACCGACGACATCGCGGACGGGACGGGGGTCGCCCCCGGTGACCACCAGGGCCCGGCCCACCGCTTCGTCCCCGGGGACGGCGTGATCGACGGTGAGGGCGATGGCCTCGGCCGCGTCGTCGACGTAGGTGGTGTCGATGAGCGCCCGTCCACCGTCGGGCAGCACCAGCCGCCCGGCCCGGGCCCGCTCCACGATGCGCCCGACGAGTTGGGTGTCGCCCGGTCCCCACACCAGGTGAGGGCGGATGATCACCGTCGGCACCGTGGCCCGGTCGAGGGCCGTTCCCTCGGCCACGGCCTTCGACCGGGCATAGCGGTCGCCTCCGGCGTAGACGGGCGCCTCGGCGCCGACCCCCATGCTGGGCAGGTCCTGGAAGGCGACCGACGGGCTCGACACGTGCACGAAGGCCCCGGCCCGTTCAGCCGCGGCGCGGGCGTTGGCGGTGCCGACGACGTTGACGGCGTAGGCGCGGTCCCACGGGGCGCGGGGGACGACCAGGGCGGCGAGGTGGACGACGACGTCGTGCCCTTCGGTGGCGTCCTGCAGCGCGACCCGGTCACGGACGTCACCGGTCACGTCCCGGAGTCCGGTGTCCGACGGGCGGCGCTGGAAGCACGTGACGTCGTGGCCCCGACGATCGAGGGTGGTGGCGACGGCCCCTCCCAGCATGCCGGACGCTCCGGTCACGAGGACCCGGCGCGGTGACGGTGAGGTGGTCACCGTCCGGCGAGGTGGTGCTCGGCCGCCGCCGCCAGGGCCCGGCGGTCGACCTTCGACTGGTGGCGGATGTCGACCGGGAGGGGGGCGCACAGCACGGCCGCCACCGGGAGGGGACAGGCGTCGCGGACCGCGTCGGCGGTCGCGGCCGGGGCCAGACGCATCGGTCCGGGGGCGTCGAGGATTATCGCCACGACCTGGGTTCCCACCGGTCCCACGCCGACCGCCGCGACCGGTGCACCGGCGGCCTCCACGACGGACTGCTCGAGGGCGACGCTCGACACCGGGCCCGAAGGCAGGCGCACGACGTGCTGGGCCCGCCCCAGCTGGCGCATCCGGTCGTCCCCGTCGATCCATCCGACGTCACCGGTGCGATGGAAGCGCCGGCCGTCGCGTTGGATGGTGGCGGCGTCGTCGGTGGCCCAGCGTCGGTCGTACCCGTCGCGCATCCACGGAGCGGCCACGAGGAGCTCCCCCCACTCGCCCACGGGCAGCGGCGGGGCCGACGGCTCGTCGAGGGGGACCACCAGCACCTCGACCCCGGCGAGCGGGCGCCCGGTGATGGTCCCGGGGAGCGGATCGTCCAGGGCCGCGCCGCTGCCGTCGGTGACGGGTAGGACCTCGGTCATCCCGTAGGGCGAACGGACGTCGGCGTCGGTGACCTCCGCCATGGCCGCGGCCAGACCGGCGTCGATCGGGGCGCCGGCCAGGAGCACCTGGCGCAGCGGGAGGCGACGACCGGAGGCGGTGGCGACGATGCGACGGGCCGAGGCGGGTGAGAGCCACGCCAGCTGCACGTCGTCCACCGCGCAGGCGGCGGCGAAGCGGTCGAAGTCGAGGTCGGCGGGTCGCCGCACGTCGATGTCGGGCAGCACGCACCCCCGACCGAGCGCGGGGCCGAGCAGCACGAAAGGGGCGAACGAGGTCGTGAACGACTCGTCCTCCCCCATGGGGAAGGCCTCGCTCACGGCGTCGCGTTGGGCGGCGAGGGCACCGTGGGTGTAGCGGACCGGCTTGGCCGGCCCCGTCGCCCCTGACGTGTGGACGATGGCGGCCACGTCGTCGGGCCGCAGCTCGAGCGGGCTCGGGGGCCGGTCGGCCAACGGGTCCTCCAGGGGCACGGAGCCGGGAAAGGAGCCGTCGACCGACACCAGTCGCGCCCCGGGGCGAGCCCCAGGGCGCGGGCGGCGAGCAGCGTCCGTCGGGTGCCGATGGCCCAGGTGGGGGTGGCGCCGCGAAGGGCCCGCCGCAGCGCGGACGGTCCGAGGCCGGCGTCGGCCACCACGAGAACGGCCCCGGTGCCCCACGCACCGTAGGCGGCGACGAGAAGGTCGGCCCCGGGCGGAACGAGCAGCGCGACCCGCTCGCCGCGGCGCAGGCCGGCGGCCACCAGGCTGGCGGTGGCGACGTCGACCCTCGCCCCCAGCTCGCGCCATGTCATCGTGGCGTCGGTTCCGGTGTAAGCCGGCGTGTCGTCGCCGGCGCGCTCGCCGAGCGCAGCGGAGACGGGACGGAAGCGAGCAGCCTCGGGCGAGGCGACGACGGCTTCGGGGGGCGCGGCCTCGGGGGCGAGGACCCGGTCGAGCCAGGAGGCGGCGATGTCGGCCATCGGCTCGTCGAGCGGCACGAGGTGCCCGGCGGCGGCGAACCGGTGCACGTCGGCGTGGGGCGCCCGTTCCAGCAGATCGGCGAGGAAGCGGTCGTGGAACACCGGATCACGGCCGCCCCACACGAACAGGAGGGGGACCTGGCGGCGTCCGAGGTCCTCGAGGGCCTCGGCGCTGTGGCGCAGCGCGGCCCACGACGGGTCTTCGGGCGCCAGCGGGATGTCGGCCACGAAGTCGGCCACGGCCCGGCGCCGCTCGGCCGTCCGATACGGCGCCCGCAGCGCCTTGCGGTGGCGGGCGCCCGTCATGGCGGCGGTGCCGGCGACGAAGGTGGGGGTCCGTCGACAGACGAGGTCGACCGCCCGCCGGGCCGTCTCGATGAGCGGAGGCACGGCGACCCCCTCGGGGCGGGCCACTCCGGTGTTGCCCAGGATCAGGGCTCGGACATCGAGCTCGGTGGACGCCCCGAGAGCGATGGGGCCGCCCCAGTCGTGGGCCACCAGCACCAGAGGACCGTCTGTCTCCTGGTGGCAGAAGGCGGCGAGCTCGGCGACCCGGTCAGCGAGCCTTCGGGGGCCGACCCGTTCGGAGAAGCCCATCCCCGTCTGGTCGACGGCGATCACCCTCCAGTCCGGGGCCAGGCGGTGGAGGAAGTCGACCCAGAGGTAACCCCAGGTCGGGTTGCCGTGGGTGCACACGATCGTGCCCCGCGGCCCCGGACCGGTGTCGAGGACGTGCCAGCTGACGGCGTCCCGCCCGGGTGGGCGGACGCGCACGGAGCGGGACCACGCGGGGTCGAGGTTCCACCGCCGCAGCTCGATCGGATCGGGTCCGATGAGCGGACCGTGCTCTTCGTCGGATGGGAGCGTCGACACCGGGTGGCGACCGCCGCTACCAGGTGAGCTCGGCGAACGAGCAGTTGAGCCCGGACCCGACCCCGAGGAGCAGCACACGGTCGCCGTCGGTCAGGTCGTCGGCGATGGAGGCGAGGGTGTACGGGACCGCCGCCGGACCGATGTTGCCGAACTCCGGATAGGTGAGAGGCACCCTGGCGGGGTCGAGACCGAGGAGCTGGCACGTCTTGGTGGTGTGGACCGACGAGATCTGGTGCATGACGTAGCGGTCGCAGCCGCCCCAGTCCCACCCGGCGTCGGCGGCCGCCGCGTAGGTCGCGGTGGCCAGGGCCAGCCCGCCCTCGAGCAGCCCGGCGGTGTCGGTGCGCATGCTCTCGAGATCCCCGACGCAGAGCTCGTGGTGCTGGGTCGCGGCCCGGGTGACACCACCGAGGAAGGCGTGGCTCCCTTCCCGGCGGCCGCCCATCACCATGGCGGCGGCGCCCGACCCGAGGGTCAGCGAGGCGAACTCGGCGAACACGTCGTCGACGGTGGCATCGGGCGAGCGGAGGCGGTCGATCGTGACCTCCTGGGTGTGCCGGCTGCCCTCGCCGTCCACGATGAGGACGGTGCGGACCTGGCCGGACTCGATGGCCGACGCCGCGACCGTCATGGCGTTGACGAAGCCGAGGCAGGCGTTGCCGAGATCGAAGTTGGCGCACTCGGTGCTCAGCCCCAGGTGGTGGTGCACCGCGCAGGCGACGCTCGGCTCGAGGTGGTGGCGGCTCACCGACGTGGAGATCACGAGGTCGATGTCGGCCGGGTCCACCGCGGCGGCGTCGAGGGCGGCCCGCCCGGCGAGGGCCGCGGCCTCGTCGAACCGGAAGCCCTCTGGCCACCAGCGTCGGGAGTGGATCCCGGCGAGCGACTGCAGCAGGCCGGGCCGCACGCCGCACCGCTCGTAGGTCTCGGCCAGCTGGTCGTCGATCCAGTCCGAGGTGACGACCTCGGGTGCTTCGGCCGAGGCTACCGACCAGACGTGGGCTCGAGTGAAGGAGTGGGGAGGCACCCGGAAAGGGTACGACCTACCTGCCCGTACGTCTGCGCCAGCCGGAAAATTCTCGCTCCGGCCCAGGCCTAGCGGGTCCCCGAGCCGGCGATCGTGCGGTGTGGCAGGGTTCCCGCACGGCGACGGTGTCCCGGTCGCCGATGAGTCCCGGCCGCCGCACCAGTCGGAGTGGGCATGATCACGCGACCAGTCGCATCGTTCGACCATCACCTCCGGGCCCCCGACGAGCCCCCTCCCGGTGCCGCACCGCGAGGCGCGTTGGCGGCCCGCTCGGGTGACGTGGTGGTCCTGGTGGGTACGGCCAAGGGCCTGTTCGCCTTCGCCTCGACCCCGGATCGCCGGGGATGGCGTCGGGCGGGACCCTGGTTCCGGGGCGAAGAGGTCTATGCCGCCGCCCTCGACGTGCGAGGCGGGCGGAGGCGTCTGCTGGTGGGGGCCACCAGCTCCCACTGGGGCCCGTCGGTCTACCGCAGCGACGACCTCGGGGGTACCTGGGTCGAGCCGTCGGCCGGTTCCCTCGCCTTCCCGGAACGGGCCGACGCCGCGGTGGCGCGGGTCTGGCAGGTCCAGCCGGCGAGCCCGGCCGCGCCCGACGTGGTGTTCGTCGGGGTGGAGCCGGCCGCGCTGTTCCGCTCGGAGGACGGCGGTGAGACCTTCGCCCTCGACGAGTCGCTGTGGGACCACCCGCACCGCCCCCAGTGGCAGGCGGGCGGAGGAGGGCTCTGCCTGCACACGGTCGTGCCCGATCCCGACGGGGGCCCGCGAACCGGGGTGGCGGTGTCGTCGGCCGGCTTCTACCGGACCCTCGACGGTCAGAGCTGGGAGCCGGCCAACCGGGGAATCGTGCCTCGCTTCCTTCCCGGCCCGGAGCCGGAGTTCGGGCAGTGCGTCCACAAGGTGGCCCAGCACCCGAGCCGGCCCGACACGCTGTTCGCGCAGCACCACTGGGGCGTGTACCGCTCCGACGACTTCGGCGGGCAGTGGACCGAAGTCGGGGCCGACGCGCTGTCGTCGACGTTCGGGTTCCCCGTGGTGGCCGACCCCCACGACCCCGACACGGCGTACGTGGTTCCGCTCACCTCCGATGTCTTCCGCTGCGCCCCGGAGGGGGACTTGCGCGTCTTTCGCACCACCGACGGAGGGGCGACCTGGGAGGGACTGGGCAACGGGCTCCCCGACCACGACGCGTACCTCACCGTGCTGCGCGACGGCTTCGTCGCCGACTCGCTCGACCCGACCGGCCTCTACGTGGGGACGCGCACGGGTGAGGTGTTCGGTTCGGCCGATGCCGGCGGGTCGTGGAGCGAGCTGGCCCGCCACCTGCCACCCGTGCTCTGCGTGAAGACCGCCGTGCTGCCGTGAACGTGGAGATCCGTCTGGCTCGCGCCTTGGCCGATCTGGTCGATCCCGGAGCCGGCGCAGGGACGCTGACGCTCGAGGTGGGCGAGCCGATCACCGTCGATCGCGTGCTCGATGCCCTCGGCGCGGTGCACCCGGCGGTCGAGCGACGGGTCCGCGACGAGGCCGGCGCCCTCCGGCGTCACGTGAACGTCTTCGTCGGAGCGGACAACGCTCGCGACCTCGGTGGCGTCGAGACGACGGTGCCCGAGGGGACCGAGGTCTCGATCCTGCCCGCGGTCTCCGGCGGGTGAGACCGGTCCCCCCTGCCACCCCGACGGCGCGCGCGGGTCAGTGGCGATGGGTGGGCGGGACCCTGGTGGCCGGGTCCTGGCCGTAGTAGTCGGCGAGGACCCGGTACAGGTCGGGGTGCTCCTCGCCCAGGGTGTGGGGGGCATCGAAGAAGACCTCGGTGGCGACCGCGAAGAACTCGGCCGGGTTCACGCCGGCGTAGGAGCGCAGGCTGTGGCCGGCGGCGCCGACGACGACCTTTTCGTAGACGTCCGTGCAGACCCGGACCCAGCGATCGAGGGCGGTCTGGTCGGGCAGTGGCGGCGTGCCGTTCACGGTCCCGTCGAGCATGTCGAGGGCGTGGGCGAACTCGTGGAAGACGACGTTCTCCCCCCGCCCCGGATGGCGGGCCTCGGCCTTGGCCGTGTCCCAGGCGATGAGTACCGGCCCCCGGTAGAACGCTTCGCCGAGCAGCTCCACCGGCTCGTCCGACATCAGCCCCTCGAGCTGGGAGTGGGGACCCTCCATGACCATGGTGGTGGGGTGCACGAGGATCGAGCTCACCTCCCGGAACGAGTCGTCGGGCAGGCCGAGCAGGAGGATGGCGGCTTGGGCGGCGATGATCACCCTCATCTCGTCGGTGAGCTCGAAGCCGTGAGCTGCCTCCCACCGGATGTCGGCGATCATCGTGAGGGCCAGGCCCTCCACGCGGGCTCGCTCGTCGTCGCTCAACAGCGCCCAGTGTCCGACGCGGCGCCCGAGCAGATCCCTCCACTCGGGAAGGAACCCGGCGGCGTAGCGCTGGCGGCGTCGGCGGTGCCGACGCGTCTCGAAGATCACCGGGGCTCCTCGGTCGGGGACGGCCGGACAGTACCGGCACTGGTCCCCGTGCTCCCGGCGCGTCAGCCGTCGCCGGAAAGGTTCGGCGGCTGAGCACTAGGTTCGCGCCAACTCTGACGAGGAGAATCGAATGTCGCTCGAAATGGACGTCCCGACGCCTACCCCGCTAGCTGCTGTGACCCAGCCCGAGCAGCGCGCCGCTGACGGTCGCGCCGCCCGTCAGCGTCTGCCTCGCTCCGCCGCGGGCGAGTGGACCCCGGCCCCGGACCGCCCTGATCCGGTGGAGGTCCTGGTCGGCCAGTGCGTGAACCGCGTCCCCGACCTGGTGCCCATCCGGTTCGGTCGGATGTCGGAGTCAGCCTTCGCCTTCTATCGCGGCGCGGCGGCGGTGATGGCGGCCGACCTGGGTCGGCGTCCGAACTCCGGAATCATGGTCCAGGCCTGCGGCGACGCCCACCTGGCCAACTTCGGTGGCTTCGCGTCCCCCGAGCGGTCGATGGTCTTCGACATCAACGACTTCGACGAGACCCACCGGGGTCCGTTCGAGTGGGACGTGGCCCGGCTGGTGGCCAGCATCGAGATCGCCGCCCGCCACCGCGGTTTCAGCGATGCCGAGCGCGACGCCATCGTGTCCGATGCGGCCCGGGCCTACTGCCAGGCCATGACCGAGTTCGCAGCCATGGGGAACCTCGACATCTGGTACGCCCACATCGACGCCGACGCGCTCCTGGCCCGCGTCGCTCCCGAGGTGGGGCCCAAGGCCATGGCCCGCTTCCAGAAGGCGGTGCGCAAGGCGGAGAGCAAGGACCGCCTCAAGGCGCGGGCCCGCCTCACCGAGGAGGTCGACGGCGAGCTGCGCTTCAAGAGCGATCCGCCGCTGTTGGTGCCGGTGAGCGAGCTGTTCTCGGCTGACGAGCACGCCGCCATCTGGGACGTCGTGAGCGGGGCCATCGACATGTACCGCCTGACTCTGGCCGAGGACCGCCGCCACCTCGTTGAGCGCTACCGGTTCGTCGACCTGGCCCGCAAGGTGGTGGGTGTGGGCAGTGTCGGCACCCGGTGCTGGGTCGCCTTGCTCGTCGGACGGGACAACGACGATCCCTTGTTCCTCCAGGTCAAGGAGGCCGAGGCCTCGGTGCTCGCTCCCTACGTCGAGTCGAGCGGGTACCCCAACCAGGGTCAGAGAGTCGTGGAGGGCCAGCGTCTCACCCAGGCGACCAGTGACATCCTCCTCGGCTGGCAGCACGTGAGCGGCACCGACGGGCTGAACCACGACTACTACCTGCGCCAGCTCTGGGACTGGAAGGCGTCGGCCGACCTCGAGACCATGGAGGCGGCGGCCATGGGCGCCTACGGGCAGGCCTGCGGGTGGACGCTCGCCCGGTCCCACGCCCGGTCGGGCGACGCCATCGCCATCGCCGCCTACCTGGGCTCGGGCGGTGGATGGGTGAAGTCGTTCCGGGCCTTCGCCACGCGCTACGCCGACCAGAACGAGATCGACCATCAGGGTCTCCTGGCCGCCATCGCCGCCGGGAAGGTGCCGTCCCTCCCCGGCGTGTGACCCACCGTCACTCGGGGGGTCCGGCGAGGCCGCGAGCGCCGTGGGAAGCTGCCCAGATGTGCGTACCAGCATCCTGTTCACCTCGCCGTCATGGTGACGACGGGCCCGCGTGCCACCTCGACTCCGTCGAACGGTTGGCCCCCGTGACGGGGTCGGTCGGACCGTGACCGGCCTCCTCGGAGACGTCCGCGTCGTCGACCTCACCGACGGGCACGGGGCCTTCGCCACTCGTCTCTACGCCGAGCTGGGCGCCGAGGTCGTGCGGATCGAGACCGCCGAGGGCGGCGTGGGACGGCATCGGCCTCCAGTACGCGGCCGACGGCACGAGCCTGCACCACGTGCACCGCAACGCGGGCAAGGACGTGCTCACCGTCGAGGGGGGCCAGACCGATCCGGTCCACGAGTTGCTGGCGGGGGCGGACCTGGTCGTGGTGTCCGATGGCTGGGCGGCGAACGATCCGACGCTGGCACCGGTGGCGCTCGCCGCCCGCCATCCTCACCTGGTCGTGGTGGCCCTGACGCCGTTCGGACTCACCGGGCCGGCCGCCGATTGGACGGCGACCGAGCTCGTCGCCCAGGCCATGGGCGGCGTCGTCTACCGCTCGGGAGAGCCTGATCTCCCGCCCGTGTCGGCGCCGGGGAGCTTCGCCGAGGACGTCGGCGCGGTCACCGCCGCCCTGGCCGGTCTGCTCGCTCTCACCCAAGGGGGCCCCGACGGTGTGGGCCAGCTCGTCGACGTCTCCTCCGTGCTGGCGTTGGCGCAGTGCACCGACATGGCGATGGCCCTGTGGAGCATGCTGGGCACGGATCAGGTCCGCGCCGGCGCCGGTCTGTACCCGCTGTTCCGATGCACCGACGGCCTGGCCCGCATCGTCCTACCCATGACCCCGGCCGACTGGCGGCGCCTGGTCGAGTGGCTGGGATCGCCGCCGGAGTGGACCGGGCCGGGATGGGACGCGGCCATGCTCGGTCCTGACGAGCGGGCGCTGATCATGGCTCGCCTTCCGGAACGCTTCGCCCCCTACACCCGCGACGAGATCACCGCCCAGGGGGACGCCGCCGGCCTACGGGTGACCCCGGTGTTGACCCCCGCCGAGGTGCTGGCCAACGAGCACACCGCCGCTCGGGGCACGTTCGTGGACCTTCCTGTCGCCAACGGCCGCGCGGGTGCCGTGGTCGCCGGTCTGTTCGGCGTGAACGGCATCCGAGCAGCGATCGCCGGCCCGGCCCGGGCCGTCGCCGGCGCCCCGGTGTGGAGGCCGCGGCCCGGCCCTCGTCCGGGGGCGACGACCGGTGGGCTCCCGCTGGCCGGCATCACCGTGCTCGAGGTGGGCAGTGGAGTGGCCGCTCCCGAGGCGGGCCGGGTGCTCGGCGAGTGGGGAGCGCGTGTCATCAAGGTCGAGAGCCGTCAGCGACCCGACTTCCAGCGCATGGTGATGGGTGGGGAGATGAACCCCGCCTTCGCCACTCCGAACCGCACCAAGCTCGGCTTCGGCGCCGACCTGGGCACCTCGGCGGGCCGGGAGTTGGTCACCCGCCTCCTGCCCCACGTCGACGTGGTCATCGAGAACAACGCCACCGGGGTGATCGACCGTCTCGGCCTGGGTTGGGAGACCCTGCACGCCGCCAACCCCCGCCTCGTGCTGGTGGGCAGCCAGCTCTATGGCGACCGTGGTCCGTGGGCGGCCCGGAAGGGCTACGGACCGAGCGCACGCGCCGTCGGCGGCCTCACCTGGTTGTGGGCCCACGGGCCCGACGCTCCGCGCGGCATCCAGACGATCCATCCCGACCACCTGGCTGGCCGGCTCTGCGCCATCGGGGCCCTGGCCGGTCTGCGGCATCGTGGTCGGACCGGGGAGGGGGTCCGGGTCGACGTCGCCCAGTTCGAAGCGGTGTCGGCCCTGCTGGGAGACCTGCTCCTCGCCGAGAGCCTCGAACCCGGTGCCGCCCAGCCCACCGGCAACACCTCAGGGGTGCACGCTCCGTGGGGGCTGTACCGGTGCGCTGACGACGCCGGGGTCGAGTCGTGGTTGGCGGTCTGCGTCACCGACGACGCCGCCTGGCGCAACCTGGTGAGCGTGGCCGGCGACGCCCTCACCGTCGACGCGGCGTGGACCGCCGAGACGGCGCGGCGGGATGCCGCCGTCGAGGTCGACCGTTCGATGGCCGCCTGGTTGGCCGATGCCGACGCGGCGGCGACCGAAGCGGCGCTGCAGTCCGCCGGCGTGGCCGCCGGTCAGGTGTTGCACCCCCGGATCCAGGCTTCGCACCCCCAGTTCGTGGCGAGGGGCTACCCCGTGCCCATGGACCAGCCCGGGTCGGGGCCCCTCGTCGTCGAGGGGCCGGCCTTCGTCGGGGGAATCATGGGCGGACCGCGGTGCTCGGCCGCACCGGCGTTGGGGGAGCACACCGTGCTCGTGTGCCGTGAGGTGCTCGGGCTCGACGACGACGAGATCGCCGCGTTGGTCGAGGCCGGGGCCATCGACCCACCGACATGACCCAGGGGCCGCTCCGCCACGGCGGGGCGGCCCTTGGGCGTCGCTAGGTCCCTTGCCCGACGGCGATGGTCTCGTCGCCCGGTGGGGTCCCGGCGACGAGGCGGAAGCCCTCGTAGCCGGCGGAGGCCACGTCGTCGCACGCCTGACGAAACATCACCATCCCGCCGACGTAGGGCATGAACACCCGAGGCTTGCCGGGCACGTTGGCACCGAGGTACCAGGAGTCGCCCGTGGGGAAGAGGGTGAAGGCGGCCATGTCGGCGACGTGTCGCATCCAGGTGTCCTGGGCTTCGACCTCGGCCTCGATCACGGCGATCCCCTCGGCCTCCATGTGCCCGATCACCTCGGTGGTCCATTCGATGTGCTGCTCGATGGACGCCATCATGTTGACCAGCACCGACGGGCTCCCCGGACCGGTGACGGTGAACAGGTTGGGGAAGCCGGCGACGGCGATGCCGAGGTAGGTCCGAGGCCCCTCGGCCCACGCGTCGCGAAGGCGCAGACCGTCCCGTCCCACGATGTCGAAGGCGAGCAGGGGGCCGGTCATGGCATCGAAGCCGGTGGCGAACACGAGCGCGTCGAGGGGGTGGGTGGCGTCGGTGGTGCGCACGCCTTGCTCGACGATCTCCACGATCGGGGTGAGGCGCAGGTCGACGAGCTCCACGTTCTCCCGGTTGTAGGTCTCGTAGTAGTTCGTGCACAGGCACAGCCGCTTGGTGCCGATCCCGTGCCCGGACGGGCACAGCCGCTCGGCGACGGCCGGGTCCTCGACGATCGAGCGGATCTTGGCCCGGACGAAGTCGGCCACGACGTCGTTGGCCTCAGGGTCGAGAAGGACGTCGTTGAACGACGACAGCAGCCCGAACAGCGTGCCCGACTCCCACGCCTCCTCCAGCCTGGCCTCCCGGTCGGCGGGACCGACGGACAGCGCCGAGGCGGTCGGGTCGGCGACCAACACACCTCCGCGGGAGGCCCGCGTGGCCGCTCGGTGCTCGCGGTAGCGGCCCTTCAGCTCGGCGACCGACTCGGCCGGGATGAGGGCGTTCTTGGCCGGGGCGGCGAAGTTGGCGGTGCGCTGGAACACCGTGAGGTGAGCGGCGTCCTCAGCGATGAGGGGGATGGCCTGGATGCCCGACGAGCCGGTGCCGATCACGCCCACGCGCTGCCCGCTGAAGTCGACGCCGTCGTGGGGCCACTGACCGGTGTGGAACGTGGGCCCGGCAAAGCTGTCGATGCCGTCGATCTCGGGCCGCTTGGCGTTCGACAACGCGCCGACGGCCATGATGCAGAACCGAGCGGTGAAGGTGCCGGCCCCGTCGGTGGAGACCACCCAACGGGCGGTGGGCTCGTCCCACACCGCCGACGTGACGTGGGTGTCGAAGATGATGTCGCGCCGCAGCTCGAACCGGTCGGCCACGTGGTTGACGTAGGCGAGGATCTCGGGCTGGGTGGCGTAGCGCTCGGACCACGTCCACTCCTGCTCGAGTTCGGGCGAGAACGAATAGGAGTAGTCCTTCGACTCGATGTCGCAGCGAGCCCCCGGGTACCGGTTCCACCACCACGTGCCGCCCACGTCGGCGGCGGCCTCCACGACGACCACCTGCAGGTCGAGCTGGCGCAGGCGGTGCAGGGCGTACAGCCCCGAGAAACCGGCTCCCACCACGACGGCGTCGACGTGGCGAACGGTGTCGTGTCCAGCCATCCTCGGCTCCCCCTGGTCGCGACCAGCCAAGCGCGTCGGGAGCCGCCCGGCAACCCACCGGCGGGCGGGGGAACATGGGGGATGGCTCTGACCCCGCTTCCCGCCCGGTACGACGAAGCTCGCACCGTCCTCCAGGTGGTCGCCGCCCAACTGCTGGCCCGTCGCCGTTTCGCGCTCGACGGCCACATCGGCCTGCGGCCGACCCCGGGCGGCTTCGGAACGCTGGCGGCCGGCCCGCACGCCGAGGTGGTGCGGGTGGCGGGGACCTGGCTCCTGCGCGAGCGCACCGGGAGCCCGTCCGTCACCGACGTCCTCGATCTGCGCTCGACGGACTGGCAGACGGCGGCGGACTGGGTCGAGGTGGATCTGACCGCCGCGGTGGAGCTCGGTGGCGACGCCCCCGAGGTCGGCGATCCGGGGGCGGTCATCGGGCTGGACCCGGCGGCGGCGGCCACGGTGGCCGAGTGGCTCTCGCTCGGCGGCCAGGCCCTCGACACGGTGGTGGCCGAGCGTGGGGGCACGGACGGATCCGTCGTGCAGCTGTGGCCCGAGCACTTCGACGCCGGGTGCGACGTGGCCACCGCCTCCGGTCGGGCGAACCTGGGCGCGTCGACGGGCGATGGCTTCCACCCCGAGCCCTACCTCTACGTGGGGCCGCACAGCCGCGAGCGGCCGGGCGACACGGGGTTCTGGAACGCGCCGTTCGGGGCGGTGGTGGGCCACTCCGAGATAGCCGTGGCGGTCGACCCGATCGGCGCCATGGTCGAGTTCCTCCACCAGGGCCTGGGCCTGCTCGACGACCAGCGTGGCTAGTCCCGGAACCGTGCCCGAGCGAAGGCCGCGCTCGGTCGTCGGATCGCGCCTGGTCGTGGTCATCGCCGTCATGATCGTCGCCGCCCTCGTCGGAGGTGCCTGCGCCTCGGGGAGCGACTCCGCTCCTCAGGTGTCGGTCCCGGCCGATCATCCCGTCGCCCTGCTGGCGGAGGCCGACGGCTCGCTGCTCTACGCCGAACGGCTCACGGGGGCCGTCCGCCGGGTCGGAGCCGACGGTGTCCTGGACCCGGAGCCGGTCGCCACCGTGGCCACCGCCGGCTCGGTGAGCGACCAACGCGGGCTGCTCGGTCTGGCCCGCCGCGACGACGGTGTCCTGTACGCAGCGTGGACGCGTGTCGACGACGGACGCCTCGTCGTCGGTCGTCTCGGCGGGCCCGAACCGACCGTCGTGTGGGAGGGCCCGCCGTCGGCCGACCTGGCCAACGGCGGTCACGTGGCCTTCGGCCCCGACGGCCGGTTGGTCATCGGGATCGGCGACCTGCTCGAGGACCGGGCGCTGGCCGACGATCCGACGGTGCCCAACCGCAAGATGCTCTCACTCGATCCCGACGGCGCGGCCTCGCAGGTCCCGGTGGTGCTGTCGACGGGGTGGAACAACCCGTTCGCCTTCGTCTTCACCTCCGAGGGTGTCCTGTGGGTCGCCGACAACTCACCGGGTGACCAGCCCGAGCGCGTCGGTCGAGGCGACCGCCCCGCGGCGGAGGCCAGTGCCCTGCCCACCGCGGAGGAGGGCGAGGCGGCGCCGTCGGCCCTGGTGGTGCTGGGCACCGACCGGCTGGGTCGCTGCGGCTTCCTCACCGGGCAGGTCGACGAGATCGTGATCGAGGGGGATCGGGCGGGGCTCAGCGGCCGACAGGTGGCCGAACCGTGCGCCACCGGGGCCGCTCGGCTGGTCGACGGTCGTCTGGCGCTGGCCCTCGACGATGCCGTCGTGTTCACCCCGGACTTCCTCCGTTCTGGCTGACATCAGCGACGGTAGGTACGTCGCCGATGTCAGCCAGAACGAGGAAGGGTCGGCCTGGGCCATAATCGCCGTGGCCACCACAGGGGGAACGATGACCACCACCGATGCACCCACCATCAACCTTCTCGATCCGCAGTTCTACGTCGAGCCGGGCGAGGCGTACCGCTGGCTCCGCGACAACGACCCCGTGCATTGGGACCCGATCCACCGCATCTGGGGGGTCTCGCGCTACGACGACGTCGTCGCCGTCGAGAAGAACACCGTCCGCTACTCGTCGTTGTGGGGCTCGCGGCCCGCCACCGACCAGCGCAGCGATGAGTCGATGATCAACAAGGACGACCCCGAGCACCAGCGCCAGCGCATGCTCGTGGCCCGTCAGTTCACGCCCCGGGCGGTCAAGCAGATCGAGGGCCAGATCCGTGCGGTGGTGACCGAGCTCATCGACGCCGTCGCCGCCGACGGCGCCTGCGAAGCCATCGAGACGTTGGCCTCCCCGTTGCCGGCCATCATGATCGGCCAGAAGCTGGGCTTTCCTCGCGAGCTGTGGCCGAAGCTGCGGGAGTGGTCAGAGATCACCATGTACGAGTCCGGCCAGAACCCCCCCGACGGCTCCCCCCAGGGCCAGTCGGACAAGTCGATGGCCGCCATCGGCGAGTTCGCGGCGGCCACCATGGATCTCATCTTGGCCCGCCGGGCCGAGCCCCGGGACGACCTGATCTCCATCTGGGCCAACATCGAGGTGGACGGGAAGCGCTGGACCGAGGGCGACATCATCAGCGAGTGCCTGCTGCTCCTCGACGGAGGGGCCGAGACCACCCGCACGGTGATCGGGGCCATCATCCGGGAGATGGCTCTGCAGCCCGACCAGCGCCAGATCCTCCTCGACCGGCCCGAGGTCTTGGCCGACACCGCCGTGGAGGAGTTCATCCGCTGGGTCACCCCCATCCTCAACATGCGCCGCACGGTCACCGAGGATCACCTCTTCCACGGCCAGGAGCTCCACGAGGGCGACGAGGTGCTCCTCATGTACGCCTCGGCCAACCGTGACCCCCGGGTGTTCACCGACCCCGACCGGTTCGACGTCACCCGCCCGGGCAACCACCACGTGGCCTTCGGTTTCGGCACCCACTTCTGCCTCGGGGCCTCTCTGGCCCGTATCGAGATCCGCGTCATGTTCGAGGAGTTGCTACGTCGTGTGCCCGACTGGCGCCTGGCCGCCGGCGCCGAGCCCCAGGTGCTCGGGGCCACCTTCACCCGGGCCTACGACGCCGTCCCCATCGAGTTCACTCCGGAGGGCTGACCCGTGTCCGAACCCACCTGCACCCACGTCGACTCCATCGCCGAGGTCGCGCCGAGCGACGACGGCTGCACCGACTGCCTCCGCATCGGCGGGCGCTGGGTGCACCTGAGGATGTGCCAGGAGTGTGGACACGTGGGGTGCTGTGACAACTCACCCAACCGCCACGCCACCGCCCACTTCCGGTCGAGCGACCACCCACTCATCCAGTCGTTCGAGCCGGGCGAGGAGTGGCTCTGGTGCTACGTCGACGAGGTCGCCTTCGTGCTGCCCGCCGACGGGCCATCGCCGGCCCACTCCTGAACACCAGGAGAGGGACTCAGGTCGGACCGAACCGCTCCAGGCGGATCTGCTCAGGAGCAACGCCGGCGTCGTCGAGCAGGTCGGCGACGTGATCGACGAACCCGCCGGACCCGCAGATGAACACCGTGGTGTCGGCGGCCACGGTCGGGAGGTCGTCGGGACCGATCCGGCCCGCGGCGCGGTCCGACGCCTCCGGGGCCACGCGGGTGTGCACGACCCGCACCTCCGGTCCGATCATCTCCTCGGCGTAGTACAGGTCCTCGGGCGTTCGGACCGACACCACGAGCCGGGCCAGGTGCGACCGACCCTGGGCCCGTGCGGTGCGCAACATCGCCATGAGCGGGACGACCCCGGAGCCCCCACCGATGAACACGGCGGGGGTGTCGGCCCGCCACACGAACCATCGCCCGATGGGCCCCCGCAGCTCGATCTCGTCGCCGAGCTCGGCCACCTCGTGGAAGTAGCCGGACACCTCGCCGTCGGGGATGAGCTCGACGGTGAGCTCGACCTCGCCCGAGTCGTCGGGCGGGGAGGCCACCGAGTACGAGCGGGTGGCGGTGTATCCGTCCGGCGCGGTGAGCCGGACCACGTAGTGCTGGCCGGCGAGGTGACGGCGCGGTTGGGACAGGCGCAGGCGGAAGGTCTTGGCGAGGGGCGTCTCGTCGTGGACGCCGACGATGGTGGCCGCCTGCCACGGCGTCGTCGACGCCTGGCCCGCCGCTCGGGGTTCGACGGGCTCAGTCACCTTGGTAGCGCTGTTCCTGCCATGGATCGCCACGGTCGTGGTATCCGTTGCGCTCCCAGAAACCGGCCTCGTCATGGTCGAGCAACGCCATCCCGGTGACCCACTTCGCCGACTTCCAGAAGTAGAGATGGGGCACCAACATGCGGACGGGACCGCCGTGTGACGGCGACAGCGGTTCGCCGTCGACCTCCCACACGATCCACGCCTTCTCGTCGACCACGTCCTCGAGGGGAAGGTTGGTCGTGTACCCGGTTTCGCTGCGGGCGAGGACGTGGGTGGCCGTCGGCTGCGGGCGGGCCACGGCGAGCAGGGTGTCCACGGACACGCCCACGAACGTCATGTCGAACTTGGACCAGGTCGTGACGCAGTGGATGTCGCCGGCGTAGGTCGACGGCTCGAGGGCGTGCAGCTCGTCCCAGGTCCACGTCGTGGGCGCCTCGACGAGGCCGTCGATGGTGAAGGTCCAGGTGGCGGTGTCGATGGTCGGCGTGACCTCGACGCTCAGCACCGGCCAACTGCGTCCCGTGTCGTACTGGCCCGGGGGCAGCCGGCCGCCGTGGTCGTCGCGTCGACGGCCTCTGAATCCCCTCGTGAAGTTCGCCATGCCCACCGCCTCCGTTCGCGACGGCTGCCCGCCGAATGTCCGTCAGGTTGTAGCCGGTTCTTCGGGCCCCGTGCCGGATCGCCAGTCGATGGTGAGCCCTTCGGCCGCGTCCGGGTGCTTCTCCAGCCAGGCCCGCGCGTACGGGCACAGCGGCACCACCGTGAGATCTTCGCGTCGGGCCCGGTCGAGGGCGGCCTGTACGAGTCGACCACCGAGGCCACGGCCCCCGAGCTCCTCGGGGACCTCGGTGTGCACGAGCACGAACCGCGGCCCGCGGAGCCGGTAGACGAGCACGGCCAGCGAGCCGTCGACGGCGAGCTCGAAGCGCTGTTCGTCCTGGTTGTCGATGACTTCGGACATGGCCCTCCGTCCCCTGGTACCGATGAGCAACCACAACCCCTGCGGCCGCCGTTGTGTTCCCGACCCGGCTCAGCCCATGGGTGCAGGCACCTAGGCTGGCGAGGGCAGGAGGGCAGGAGGGGGACCTGGTGGATCGCTATCCCGAGACGGTGGACGACATCGATGCCGAATGGCTCCAGTCGGTCATCCGCGACGTGCATCCGGAGGTCGTGGTCGCCGGGGTCGAGATCGTGGAGCGCCACCACCTGACCAACGCCCACGCCCGGCTCCGGGTGGAGTACGCAACGGCGGCCGGGGCCCCGCCGGAGCTGTTCGTGAAGCTCCCACCCAACGACGCCCGCCGGGAGGCGATCCTCGCCACCCGGATGGGCCCGCGGGAGGTCGATTTCTACCGGGCGCTCGCGCCCCGGCTCGATCTCCGGGTGCCCACGCTGCACGGCGGGGCGCACGACTCCGACGGGCGCTTCGCTCTCGTGCTGGAGGACCTGACCACGTCGGGGGCGCAGGTCTCGGACGGCACGTGGGGGATGCCGCCCGATGCCGTGGCGGGCGCCCTCGTGGAGCTGGCGGCCATGCACGCCCGCTACTTCGACTCGGCGCGGCGGACAGCCGAGGCGGCGTGGGTGCCCGTGCTGGGACCGGGCGGCGACTACGGGAAGGTGATGCTCCGATTCGGGATCGACAACCACCGCGATCGTCTCACCGACGCCTTCGAACGGGTGGCCGACGCCTACATCGGGCACACGGCGGCGCTCCAGGCACTGTGGCAGGAAGGACCGCCGACGGTGATCCACGGCGACCCCCACCTCGGCAACCTGTTCCTCGACGGCGAACGCATGGGTTTCCTCGACTGGGGCATCGTCAACGCCGGTAACCCCATGCGCGACGTGAGCTACCTCATCACGATGGGGATGGACGTGGAGGATCGACGGGCCCGGGAGCGGGACCTGATCGCGACCTACCGCGAGGCGTTGGCCGCTCTCGGTGGTCCCGACCTCGACGCCGACGAGGCGTGGCGAGCGCACCGTCTGCAGAGCGCCTACACGGTCCCGGCGTCGTGCCAGGTCGTGACCTTCCCCGCCGACGCCACCCCGGCCCGGCGAGTGTTCTCCGACGCCTTCCTGGCTCGTTGCCTGGCGGTGCTCGACGATCTCGACGTGGTCGGCGCCCTGGCCGCCGAGGGGCTCTGACCAACCGCCGTCGCGAGATCCGGACCTAGGCTCGCCCTCGTCGGCACTTGCCGACCGTGGACCCTGGGGGACCGATGGCCGAGCAGGACGACCGGATCACCGTCTTGTGGGAGGCCCAGGTGCTGGAGATGGCGGCGCCGGCCGGCGCCGGCCCCGGCGTGGTGGCCGCCGCCGACTTCGCCCGCCTGACCGGTTGGGACCTGCGGCCCGAGGGTCTGTGCAACGGGGACGCCTGCGTGCCCGTCCGCGACCGCGACGCCGCCGTTCCGGCCGACGGGCTCCTCGATCTGGCCGTCGTCGGGCCCCTTCTCGACCGACCGGTGGTCGTCGACGCCGACGCCGGGATCGTGGCCGTCGGAGCGACCCGCCAGGCCCGGCGCCAGGCCCTCGTCGATCGCCGGGCCCCGTCGTTCACGTTGCCCGGCCTCGATGGCGCCGACCACACGCTCGAGGAGCTCCAGGGGCGGGCCACCGTCCTGGTCACCTTCTCGTCGTGGTGCGGATGCCGCTACGACCTCCCGGGCTGGCAGGCCCTGTCCGACGAGCTGGCCGACGACGGGCTCTCGGTGGTGGCGGTGGCCTTCGACCAGGACGCCGAGGTCGTGCGGCCCTTCACCGAGGACATCTCCATCCCCGTGCTCTACGACCCGGCCCACACCCTGAGCGAGCTCTACGCCATCTCCAACGTGCCGACCGTCGTGTGGATCGACTCGGAGGGGAAGGTGGTGCGGCCCAACACGCCGGCCTTCGGGTCCGACATGTTCACCGAGTTCCACGGTGTGCCGTCGGGGCCGCACCACGACGCCATCCGGGACTGGGTGCGCACCGGGGCCGTCGCCGACTCGGCCGGCGCCGCCGCCGACGGCACGGTGGTGGCCGAGCTGTCCGACGACGAGATCGACGCTCGTCTGTGGTTCCGGATAGGCGCCCACCTCCATCGCCAAGGTCGCGACGAGGATGCCGTCGGCCGCTTCGCCCGCGCCAGCGCGCTGGCCCCGATGGACTTCACCGTGGCTCGGGCGGCGATGCCGCTCACCGGTCGGGATCCCTTCGGTGAGGAGTTCATGGCGCTGTACGCCGAGTGGGACGCCGCCGGCCAGCCCTACCACGGGGCCGATCCGGACCGCTGAGGCGACCCCGGCCCGGCGGCTGAACGCTCAGTCGTCAGCCAGGTCGAAGAGCCGCTGCAAGCGAGTGAGGGTCATGGTGGCGATACGCCACCCGTCGGCGGTTCGGCGATAGGTCTCGTGGTAGTGGCCGTAGCCGTGGAGGTGCACGATCGGGCCGCCCTCGGGCCACCACAGCTCGTCCTCCATGGCCCAGATGCCCGTGGCCGAGTCGGTCCCGGTGAGCTCGATCTCGGGCATGTGGCCGTGATGGACCGTCGTCACCGGCCCGATGTTCTCGATCAGGAACGGCATGTACTCGGCCACGCTGGTGGTGACGCCGCCGCCCTCACCGGTCATGTCGATGTGCACGTCGTCGGTGAACACCATGGCCAGTCCGTCCCAGTCCTTGGTGTCCATCATCCGGAAGTAGCGGGCCTTCAGCTGGTGGATGGCCTCGATGTCCTCGGGTGCTCCCACGGTTCCCCCTTCGTTGGTACCGGTCGGTGTGGCGGTGGCTACCAGAGCGTGCCGTTGTCGACCACGATCTCCGCGCCGGTGGTGTTGCTCGAGGCGTCGGAGGCGAGGAAGGCCAGCGCCTCGGCGATCTTCACCGCCGGCATCATGCCGCCGGGAAGGACCCCCATCATCTTGGAGAAGTGGCCGTAGTCGATCTCGCCCTGCAGGTTCTCCAGCGCGTTGGTCGACATGGCGGTGTCGACGCCGCCAGGGTCGACGCAGTTCACGCGGATGCCGTCGGCGGCCAGCTCCACGGCGAGCGCCTTCATGAACAGGCGCAGGCCGCCCTTGGACGCGCAGTACGAGGAGTTGTAGGGCTGCCCTTGGATGCCGGAGATGGAGGCCACGGTGACGACGTTGCCCTTGGTCTCGCGCAGGTGGGGGAGGGCGGCCTGGGTCACCAGCATGGGCCCGGTGAGGTTCACCGCGAGGTGCCGGTTCCAGACGTCGAGGGTCATGTGCTCGAGCTTCGAGAACACGTTCACTCCCGCCACGTTGACGAGCACGTCGAGCCCGCCCATCTCGGCCACGGCGGCGTCCATGGCCGCGGTGACCGACGCCGGGTCGGAGACGTCGCAACGGTGGACGCCGGCGGCCTCGGCGATGTCGACGGCGTAGACCACGCCGCCCTCGTCTCGGAACAGTCCGGCCGTGGCCTCGCCGATGCCGGCTGCCGCGCCGGTCACGAAGATCTTCTTCCCCTGGAATCGCATGAGCGCCGAAGCTAGTGCGCCCACGAACACCGGGGTTTGCCCGCGCTCCCCGGGTGGGCGAGCATCGTTGTACTCGCCGTCTCGAGGGGGAACCGATGACGTTCAGGCCGACTGCCAACGAGCTGCTCCCGGAGCTCACGCCCCGCCAGGAGCTGGTGCTGCTCGCGGGCCCTCTGGCGCGAGGGCTACAACGACCACCTCGCCGGGCACATCACGATCAACCAGGGTGACGGGACGCTGTTGTGCAACCCGTGGCTGCTCACGTGGGACGAGATCTACCCGCGCGACATCATCCGGATCGACCTGAAGGGCGAAGTCGTCGAGGGGGACTGGCCGGCTCCCCTCGGCATCCCGCTGCACCTGGCCCTGCACGACCTGCGTCCCGACGTCGGCGTCGCCATGCACAGCCATCCGCTCTACGGGACGGTGTGGGCCGACATGGGCGAGGCCCCGCCGGTGTACGACCAGTCATCGGGTCTGGGCGGGGGCGGCGAGCTCGTGGTGGTGGACGAGTACGGCGGTGGAGTCGACAACCGGGAGGCGGCTCGCGACGCGGTCGTGGCCATGGAGGGCGCCGAGCTCGCCCTGCTGTCGGGTCACGGCGTGTTCGTCCTCGGGTCCACGGTGCGCGCCGTGCACCAGCGGGCGGTCGCCCTCGAGCAGCGCTGCCAGCGGGCGTGGCACATCCGCGCCGCCGGCGGGCGGGCCGAGTCGGCGGTGCCGCAGTGGTGGCTCGATCGCGGCCGCCACAACGACGGCAACGGGTTCATCGGCTTCTGGGAGGCCATGGTCCGCAGCGAGCTGCGGGCCGACCCGGAGATCCTCGACGACCGGACCTGACGGCGTGGCCGCCGAGGAGACGCTCAGCTTCTGTCGGATCTGCGCCGCCGCGTGCGGCATCGTCGTCACCACAGAAGGGGACGAGGTGCTGAGGGTGCGAGGCGACGCCGCCCACCCCATCTCCCGGGGGTACACCTGCAGCAAGGGCCGGGCCCTGCCGGCGTGGCACCACGGGACCGGCCGCCTCGACCGACCCCGTCTCGACGGGCGCGAGGTCCCGTGGTCCGAGGTCCTCGACGACCTGGGCCGACGAGTGGGTGGAATCGTCGCCGACTCGGGCCCGTCCGCCGTCGCGCTCTACCTGGCCACCGGACTGGCCTACGACTCGGCCGGCCAGGTTGCGGCGGGGATGTTCATGGCCACGCTGGGCAGCGGGGCCTTCTACACCGCCGCCACCGTCGACAACGCGCCGGTGCTGGTGGCGGCCGAACTGGTGGCCGGCAACCCCATGCTCAACCCGGTCTGGGAGCCCGAGAGCGCCGGACTGCTGTTGTTGGTGGGCTCCAACCCGGTCGTCGCCCACGGGTACGGCACGACCTTGCCGGACCCGGTGCGCCACCTCCGCGATCACCGGGCCGCAGGGGGACGGATCTGGGTCCTCGACCCGCGACGCACCGAGAGCGCGGCGTTGGCCGACCGCCACCTGGCGGTGCGCCCTGACGCCGACGTCGAGATCCTGGCCGCGCTGGCGGCGGGCCTGCTGGAGCGCGGGGCCGACGAGGCCGAGCTGGCTCGTTGGTGCGAGGCCGCCGACGTGGAGGCGCTGCGGGTCGTGCTGGCCCCGTTCACCCTGGCCCGAGCGGCGGCCGTGGCCGACGTGCCCGAGGCCGATCTGGCCGAACTGCTCGACGAGCTGCGTCGGTGCGAGGGTCGCCTGGCCGCCTTCTGTGGCACCGGCACCACCATGGCTCGAGACGGCGTTCTCGTCGACTGGCTGCGCTGGGTCCTGCTCATCCTCACCGGCTCGCTCGACCACCCCGGCGGCATGCGCTTCAACCGGGGCGTCGTGAACCGGCCCCGGCCGCCCCAGGCCGACCCGGCCCCCGCCGCTCCCGGGCCCCGGACCCGACCCGACCTCCGGCGAGTCGCGGGCCAGGTCCCGGCAGTCGCCCTGGCCGACGAGATCGAAGGTGGCGAGGTGCGGGCCCTGATCGTCACCGGCGGCAATCCGCTCACGGCCTTCCCCGAGCCGGCACGACTGCGCCGGGCCCTGGCCTCGCTCGACGTGCTGGCCGTGGTCGACGTGGCCGACAACGAGTTGGTGGAGATGGCCACCCACGTCCTCCCGGCCACCGGTCAGCTGGAGCGGGCTGACCTGAGCCTGGCCGAGCACGTCGCCCTGCGCTCGGGCATGCAGTTCACCGCCGCCGTGGTGGCCCCGGTGGCTGAACGGCGCCCGACATGGTGGATCATGGCCTCGCTCGGTCGTCGTTGCGGTGTCGACCTGTTGGGCGGCGCCGACCCCGACGACCTCACCGACGCGGCGTTCCTCGGCGGCCTCCTCGGCCACGGCCCCCTCGACGCCGAGACCGTGTTCGCCTCCGGGCCCCACGGGTGCGACATCGACGTCGACTACGGCTGGGTGCACGAGACACTGCTCCCGGGTGGACGATGGGGCATCGCCCCGCCGGTTCTGCTCGACCGGCTGGCGTCGCGTGCGGACGGCCCCGATGGGCTCCTGCTGGTGCCCCGGCGGGAGATGGCGTGGAGCAACTCGGTGCGCTTCGCCGGCACCGGGTCCGAACCCGAGGTCCGTGTCAACCCGGTCGATGCCGAGGCGGCGGGAGTAGCCGACGGGGACGAGGTGGTCGTGCGCAGCGCCCACGGTGAGCTCAGCGCCCGGGTGGCGGTCGACGGGGGAGTCCGGGCCGGGGTGGCCTCGATGACCCACGGCCGCGACGGCCGCAGCCCGGGCCTGCTGACGAGCGCGCTCACCGACGTCGACCCGCTCACCGGCATGCCCCACGCTTCGGGGCTGCCGGTGACGATCACCGCCCGCCACCCCGTATCGGCGGAGCCCGCCCCGACCGGGTAGGTGGAGCCCGGGCGGTGACCGGCACCGCGTGGCCCCGCCGGTGGAGACCCCGGCTCGCGTGCCCACCTCCGCCGTCTGGGCAACACTGGACCCTCGGACGAGGGCAGGGGCCGTCGTCGACGAGGGGGGACCCATGGCACTCATCGATCAGCGCGTCACGTGGAGCACGGTGGAGGCCCGGCTGGCGAAGGAGACCGATCCGGTCCTGCACCGCAACCTCGAGATGCTCCTGCAGCACCAGCGGGCGGAGGCCACCCTCGACATGGTGGAGCTCATGGCCACCGTCTCGGAGCAGGCGCACTACCACATGTACTCGGTTCCCGACGGGGCCGCCGACGTCGTCGGCAAGTCCGCCGTGCAGGAGTTCTACGAGGCCTTCGCCGCCTCCGGGGCCGACAAGCTCCAGCTCGACACGGAGCGCCTCGTCGTCGACCGCCACTGCATCGTGACGGAGGGAGTGATGCGGATGGCCTATCCCGGGACCACCCTCGCCGCCCGCGGCGTGCCGGTCGACGATGTCGACGCGCACTACCTCTACGAGACCCGCATGGCCATCTTCTGGCCGATCGGTGACGACGGGCTGTTCACCGGCGAGGACACCTACACCTCGGGTGACGGGTTCGTCGGGATCGAGAACCGCAAGATCGACCCCGACGACATCGTGGCGCTCTCCTAGGCTCCACGCCCATGCCGGTCCAGGGGCTCGATCACGTGGCCATCACCGTCGCCGACGTGGAGGCCACGCTCGACTTCTACGAGCGGGTGCTCGGTGCCGAGCGACTCCACCACGACCTGTTCCTCGCCGGAACGATTCCGATCGCCCTGCTGCAGGTGGGTGGGTCGCGCCTGAGCGTGCACCCGGCCGTTTCTCCCGCGGCCCCCCACGCCGAGCGTCCCACTGTCGGGTCGGCCGACCTGTGCTTCCGCTACTCCGGTCCCGTCGACGAGGTGCTGGCCACCATGGCGGCCGAGGGAGTGGCCGTGGTCGAGGGTCCGGTGCCCCGACCGGCGGCCGACGGCGGGATGGGCGCGTCGGTGTACTGCCGCGACCCCGACGGCAACCTGGTCGAGCTGCTCACCACCGACTGATCCTCGTGCTCGATCACCGACCGACCAAGACCGAGTTGGCGACCTTCCAGGGGGCCACCGTCGACGACCTTCACGCCGACCCGCTGCGCCTGTTGTTCGTGGGCATCAACCCGGGTCTGTGGACCGCAGCGGTCAACGCCCACTTCGCCCGACCGGGGAACCGCTTCTGGCCCGCCCTGCACCGCGCCGGCATCACCACGGACCTGGTCGACGCCTCGCTCGGCCTGGCCGCCGTCGATGCCGCCGAGCTGGCCGGCAAGGGCATCGGCATCACCAACATCGTGCCCGTCGCCACCGCCCGGGCCGACGAGCTCACCGCCGCCGAGCTGAGAGCCGGGGGCGAGCGCCTCCGTTCCATGATCGCCGAGCTGCGGCCCCGGGTGGTGGCCGTGCTCGGCATCACCGCCTTTCGTCAGGCCTTCGGTCAGCGGGGTGTCTCGGTGGGGCCCCAGGACGAGCCCTTCGATGGGGTCGAGCTGTGGGTGCTGCCCAACCCATCGGGCCTCAACGCCCACGAGACGGTCGACTCTCTCGCCGACTGGTACCGCCAGGCCGCGCTGGCCGCTGGCATACCCCTCGCCACCCCCTGATCCCTCCCGCCCCCTCCTTTCCGAAACGATCCGCTGCACGCGTGCTCCAGCACGCGTACAGCGCATCGTTTGGCGGATTTGGGGGGTCAGGAAGGTGGGGTCAGGAAGGTGCCGGTGGGGAGGACGCCGCCGGCGGCGATCCAGGCTCCGAACACGGCCTCACCCTCCTTGGGGTTGTAGACGTCCTCCTGGTAGGAGAACTGGCCGTCACCGGCGTACTCCAGGATCGTCACGCAGCCGAAGCGGAAGTCCTCACCTCCGGTCGGATGGGGGAGCACCTGCCACGGGTAGTAGACGACGCGGTTGCCGTCGAAGACCACCCACTCCACCGGGAACGTCATCGA
Organism: uncultured Actinomycetes bacterium; assembly: GCA_963793025.1. Lineage (GTDB taxonomy): Bacteria > Actinomycetota > Acidimicrobiia > Acidimicrobiales > Acidimicrobilacustridaceae > CAWBYL01. The sequence continues at coordinate 399,652 of CAWBYL010000009.1, read as the reverse complement.
CGAGGGGGCCTGGGCCATGACGTCGACGATGGCGGTGCGGATGGCTTCTCGACCCTCGAAGCGCCCGAGGTGGTGCTCCATCCACACGCCGTCCTCGGTGTGCAGGTCGGCCCACGCGCTCCAGTCACCGCTCTCGCCCACGGCCACGAAGTTGTCGTAGGCCGCCCGCACCTCGCCCTCGTCGAACGCCATCGGTGGTTCCCCCTCCGGCCACCCCCCGGCGACCTGCCCCAGTTCTAGCCCACCCACGGGGGTTCGACCCCCGGGCCCGCTCAGGCGGCGCCGTCCAGTCGGGCCCGGAGGAAGTCGTAGATCCGCTGCCGGGCGAGGCGACCGAGGGCCGTGGGGGACGACTCGATGCCGTGGGGTCCCGACGGGTACACGGCCAGCTCCACCTGGTTCCCGGCGGCGGCCAACCGGTTGGCGAAGAAGAGGTTGTCGTCGAGCAGCCAGTCGGCGGTGCCCACGGTGACCAGGCACGGCGGCAGGTCGTGCAGCTCGGCCCACAGCGGGGAGATGGCGCCGCTGCGGCACTCGTCGTCGGAACGTCCGGGCAGGTAGAGCTGCCGGTTGGCGTCGGAACCCGTGGCGTAGGGCACACGGCCGGCCAGTTCGGTGCGGCTCGGGGTGCCGGTGACGTCGTAGCCGCCGTAGCAGAGGTCGGCGCCGAGGAACGGTGGCCGCCCGCCGAGCCGGTCACGCAGGCGCAGCAGCGTGAGGGCGGCCAGGTAGGCCCCGGCCGACTCGCCGCCGATGAGCAGGCGGTCGGTGCCGAACAGGTCGGGCGCGGCGTCGACGAGCCACAGGGCGGCGGCCTCGCAGTCGTCGGGGCCAGCAGGGAAGGGATGCTCGGGCGCCAGGCGGTAGTCGACGCTGACCACGGCCAGGTCACACGCCTGGGCGAACTCCCAGTTTCGGCCGTCCATGGCTGCGGCCGAGCCCACGGTCATGGCCCCGCCGTGCAGGTGGAGGTACACGCCTCGGACGGTGTCGGGCCGCAGGATCCGGATGGGCACCGGAGCATCGGGGCCGGCGATCGTCGACGTCTCCGGGAAGTCGTAGGCCACCATGCCGAACAGGCCGCCGGGCTCCATGGCGGACCGGACCCAGGCCAGGCCCTCGGGGCTGGCGGCGTCGAGGTCGGCCATGGCCGCGGTGGCCTCCATGATCGAGCGGTTCACGGCCTCCTGTTCGGGGGCCAGTTCGAGGAGGGCGGGGTCGAACAGCTCGAGGCCCCGCCCGTTCACGACCCCACCGCCTCAGTGGGCGTGAACCGCACCGGCATCGACTCGGGTCCGCTGATGAAGTTGGAGTCGCGGAACTCGATCGGCTCGTCGGAGGCCAACACCAGGTCAGGCATGCGCCGCAGCACCTCGGTGAACATCACCTTGAGCTCGAGGCGGGCGAGCGAGGCGCCCAGGCAGAAGTGCGGACCGAACCCGAAGGCGAGGTGAGGATTCGGGTCGCGCCGCACGTCGAAGCGGTCGGCGTCGGCGAACACCGCGGCGTCGCGGTTGGCCGACGGGTAGAACAGCATCACCTGGTCGCCCTCGTGGAGCTGCTGGCCCCGCAGTTCGAGGTCGCGGGTGACGGTGCGGGACATGTTCTTGATGGGCGACACCCATCGCAGGAGCTCCTCCACCCCGGTCTCCATGAGCGCCGGGTCGCCGGCCAGAACGTCGCGCTGGTCGGGGTGGTCGAGCAGGGCGAGCATGCCGGTGGTCAGCACGTGGCGGCTCGTCTCGTCCCCGCCGATGAGGATGAGCAGCGACTCCTGCACGATCGACTCGTCGTCGAGGCCCTCACCGTCGATCTGGGCATGGCACAGGGTCGAGACGAGGTCGGGCTGGGGCTCCCGGGCCCGCCTGTCGGCCACCACCCCGAGCTGGTACTCCCGGAAGTCGATCCCCACGTTCATGGCCGCGAGCTGGGCCTCGGGGGTGGGGTTGCCCGTGGTGCCCCGCATCATGTCGTCGGACCAGCGCAGCAGGTCGTCGTAGGCCTCGGGCGGGAAGCCGAGCATGTCGGCGATCAACAACAGGGGCAGTGGGGCGGCGACGTCCCACACGAAATCGCACTCGCCCTTCTCGGTCACCTTGTCGAGGATGTTCGTGCAGATGGCCTGGATCGTGTCGGCGTGGGCCTGGACCTTCTTGGGGGTGAAGCCCCGGTTGACCAGCGACCGCCGTTGCTGGTGCTTGGGGTTGTCCATCGAGATCATCATCGGCAACGGGTCGCCATGAGGCCGGGGAGCTCGGGCCGAGGAGAACGTCTTCGGGTCCTTCTCGATGGCGAGGACGTCCTCGTAGAGGGCGATGCCCCACACGTCGTTGCGCTCGTCCCGGTACACCGGGGCGTTCGCCCGCATCCACGCCCAGTCGTCGTAGGGCTGCCCTGCGTACCAGCTGCCGTCCAGCAGATCGATGTCGTCCCGAACCGTCTGTGTCACGTCGCAACCCCCCGGTCGTCCCGTCGGTCGGCGTCGCCCTCGTCCGCCGCGCCCGCGACCCTAACGCCCGCCGGCGCCGGCTCGCCGTCTGGGGCCGCGGTCCGGGGCGCTCGCCGTAGGATGGTCGGGTGGACGAGTCGGCTCCCTGGGCCTCGTCGCCGCCCCCGGCCGACGTCCACGTGGACGCCGACCTGGTGGCGGCTCTGGTCGCCGAGCAGCACCCCGAGATGGCCGGTGTCGTGGTGCCCGTGGCCCAGGGCTGGGACAACGCCGTGTTCCGCCTGGGCACCGACCTGGCCGTGCGCATGCCCCGGCGCCGCCTCGGTGCCGACCTGGTCGCGTTCGAGCGGCGGTGGGTCCCCGACCTCGCGCCGCTGTTGCCGTTGGAGGTCCCGGTACCGGTCAGGGCGGGCCGCCCCGGGCTCGGCTATCCCTACGAGTGGACCATCGTCCGGTGGGTGGAGGGCACGACCCTGCTGGACGCCGACTGGGGTGTCGAGGTCGAACCGGCCGATGTCGGCGCCGTGCTCGGCCGGTTCTGCGCCGCTCTCCACCGCCCCGCTCCACCCGAGGCGCCCCACAACCCGTGGCGCGGGGTCCCCCTCCACGACCGCGACCGGCTCGTCACCGCCCGGTTCCGACACCTGCCCGACGACGTCGACCGCGACGCGCTGCTCGTGACCTGGGTCGAGGCCAGGGACGCACCCGTGTGGGACGGGCCTGCCCTGTGGGTCCACGGCGATCTCCACCCCGGCAACGTGGTGACGCGTCAGGGGCGGGTGGTCGGGGTGATCGACTTCGGCGACCTCACCGCCGGCGATCCGGCGACGGATCTGGGCGTGGCGTGGATGCTGCCCGGCGGCGCGGGGCGGGCCCGATTCCGGGCTGCGGTCGAGGCGTCCGGCGCGGTCGACGAAGCGACGTGGCGGCGGGCGCAGGGCAACGCCTTGGCCCACGCCTTGGCCGTGCTGGCGGGGGAAGGAGCCAACGGGCCGCTCGGGCGCGTCGCCCGTCGTGTCCTGCACGACCTGGCGGCCGGGGGCCGGGCGGGAGCCGGGCCGGGCCCCGATGATCCTCCCTCCCGTTCGGATATCTGATACATCTCGAGGTGAGAACCTGCTAGACCCAAGGGACCACCGCCGTGCTCGTCGGCGGAGGGGGGAAACAAGGGGGAGCCCGATGGCTCGAGAAAGGCGCGCCCTGGCGTTCATCGGTATGGCGATGGTCCTGGTGGCCGCCGCCTGCGGGGGGAGCTCCGGCGGCTCCGACGGAGGCGACGGCGGCGACGGCGGCGACGGCGGGGGCACCAAGGTCGTCGTCGACGGCGGCTCGGCCACGATCGTGTCGCCCACGGACGCCCAGAAACTCGACCCGAACGGCGTGATCAACTCGTCGTCGCAGGGCTCGACGGTCATGAGCGCCATCTACGACGCGCTCTACACCATCGACCAGGAGACCGGGGACGTCCAGCCCCGCATCGCCACGGCCTTCGACGGCAGCGACGACTGCAGCACCTGGACCATGACGCTGCGCGACGACGTGATGTTCTCCGACGGCACCCCGTTCGACGCCGACGCGGTGCTCGCCGAGTGGACCCGGGCGATGGGGAACATCCGGTCCTCGGGCTACTCCCCGCTCAACTTCTTCGTGGACACCATGAGCGCACCCGACGCCACCACCTTCGTGGTCGACCTCAAGGTGCCCCACTGCTACTTCGCCGAGCTGGCGCCCTGGAGCAACCTGGTGTGGATTCCCTCGCCCACGGCCGTGGCCGCCGAGGGTGACAACTTCACCAACGCTCCGGTCGGTGCCGGTCCATTCGTCCTCGACTCCCGGACGCAGGGCTCGACCACGACCCTGAAGAAGAACCCGACCTACTGGCAGGCGGGTCTTCCCAAGCTGGACACCCTGGTGGTCCAGACGGTCACCGACCCCCAGCAGGCCACCGACACGGTGACCACCGGTGGCGCCCAGGCCTACGCCAACGCCCCCGACCCGTACGCGGCCCAGATGGAGGAAACGGGCTCCGTGACCCTCGTGACGATCCCCCAGGTCGGAGGGGTCGCCTACCTCTTCGGCTCCGATCGGCCGCCCTTCGACGACATCCGGGCCCGACAGGCCGTCTACTACGCCATGGACCTCCAGGCGATCGACGACTCCCAGCGCCAGGGTGCGGGCACGCTGACCGAGACGTTCTTCCCGGAGGGCTCGCCCTACTACGACCCCGACAGCACCTTCGTCGGCCCCAACTCCGAGGAGGCCCAGCGCCTGTTGGACGAGCTGGCGGCCGAGGGCAAGCCGGTGAGCTTCACCATGATCGACGCGGGGGGCGACAGCCACAACAACGCGGTCGCGGTGCAGACCCAGCTGTCGACCTACGACAACCTCACGGTGAACGTGGAGCAGCTCGACGGCGCCTCCTACGGCACCACGCTGTACGGAGGCGACTTCGACATGGCCATCTACGGCATGGGCGGCAAGACCCCGGACCCGGTGATCCAGTCCATGAACACCGGGTGGGCCATCCCCATCGCCTCGATGGACAGCCCCGAGATGGACGCGGTGCTGAAGGCCGAGCGTGAGGCCACCACCGTCGAGGACCGCAAGGCGGCCCTCGACGACATGACCGGCATCCTCAACGACCTGTTCCGGCTGAAGTGGTTCTACCGGAACAACGTCTACTTCGCCGAGGCCGACGCCGTCTCGGGCGCCGTCCTCTTCGGCCAGGGCACACCGCTCCTCGAGAACTTCGGTCGGGTCGGCTAGCCCCCGGACGGCCCCGCACGGGCACGGGCCTCTACGTCCGCGGCGCCGCTGCCGTCTGCGCCCGGCCGAGGCGGAGTCACCCCGCCCTGGTGCCGGCCCGCTCCACCCGTCCGTCGGGATGGTGGGCGAAGCGGTCCTCCTCGGCGGCGTGGACCGGTCCGTCCTCGGGCCAGGGCCAACCGCCGAAGCCGGTGCGCTGGTAGTCGAGGAAGGTCTGGCGCAGTCCGGCCTCGTCGTTCATCACGAACGGACCCTGGCGGACGACGGGCTCACCGATGGGGCGGCCCTGGAGCACCAGGCACTCGGCTCCGGCCTCGGACCGGATCGCCACCGGTTCGTCGCCCCGCAGCACCGACCCGGTACCCGAGCCGACCTCGGTGCTCCCGAGCACGACCGGGCCGCCCTCGAAGGCGTACAGGGTGCGCACGGTGTCGGGACCCGAGGTGGGAGGCAGCACCCACGAGGCGCCCGGGCTCAGGCTGATGTGCCAGATGGCGACGTCGGCGTCGGCACGCGCCGCCCAGGAGTTGGGCGGAGGGGCGGGCGGCCGAACCTCTCCGACGGCTCCGGCGATGACGGTGATCTCGGCCCGGTGCCCGGCATCGTCCTCGACGATCAGGCGGGGGAGGTCCTCGGCCCACACCATCGTGAAGTACGGCTCGACGAGCTTGTCGGCGGCGGGGAGGTTCAACCAGATCTGGAACAGCTCGAGAGGGTTCGGGCCCGACCGGTCGCGCAGCGGGAACATCTCGGAGTGGACGATGCCCCGCCCGGCGGTGAGCCACTGGACGTCGCCCCCGCCGAAGCGGGCGGTGGCGCCCAACGAGTCGGAGTGGTCGATGACGCCCCGGCGGACGTAGGTGACCGTCTCGAAGCCGCGATGGGGATGCTGCGGGAAGCCGGGAACGACGTCGCCGTGGTACATCCGCCACCCATCGAGCCCGTCGAAGTCCATGCCGATCTGGCGGCCCTCGAGCGAGGCGGCGGGACCCAGCCGGGCGTCGCCCTCGGGGTAGGCGTCGTCGTGGTGGGCGCAGAACAGGAACGGGTCGATGGTGGGCCACTGGGGACCCAGTTCGACCGTCTGCAGGACGGGATCGGACATGGTCCCAGGGTACGGCCGGGGGGGTGGTGCAGCACCCACCCTCCCGACGTTGCACGATGGTGGGGTGAAAGGCCACGACGCGTCGTCCGAACCGGGTGGACAACGGCTGTCGGCGGCGAGCCGGGCGCGCGCTCGTGGCCAGGAGATCGCCGAGCGGGCGGAGGGGTGGGTCGACCAGCGCCGTCAGGAGGTCGTGCCCATCGACTTGGCGGCGACCTACTACGAGCGCGACCGCGATTCGTTCGCCTCGGTGCTGGGCGCGGCCATCGCTCTGCGCCTGTTCCTCTTCCTGGTGCCGGCGATCACCACTGCTGTGGGCCTGGTCCTGTTGGTCAGCGGCAGCGAGGCGGTGCGGTCGTTGGCCGAACACGCCAACCTCACCAGTGAGGTGGCGGGGCAGATCGAGACCTCCACCCGGACCACGACCCTGCAGGCCCTCGGCATCTTCGTCGGCAGCCTCTGGCTCACCGTGTGGACGGGCCGGTCGCTCACCAAGGTCCTCGCCGCCTGCTCGGGCGGGGCGTGGCGGATGAGTGGTCGTCAGACCAAGGTGACGGTGCGGATGGCGGGGGCCGTGACCAGCCTGGTCCTGCTCCTCGTGGTGGTCTCGGCTCTGTTGAACCGGGTCCGCGAAGACGTCGGCCTGGCCGCCGCCACCACGACGTGGGGGGTCACCGCCGTCGTCTACGTCACCGCCTGGTTCGTGGTGACGTGGAACCTGCCCAAGCGGACGACGGATCCCGGCTCGCTGCTGCCCGGCGCACTCCTCCTCGGTCTGGGGTTGACCGCCCTTCAGTGGTTCATGCAGTTCTACCTGCCCGGAAAGCTGACCCGGGCGTCGGCGCTGTCGGGGGGAATAGGGCTGGCGGTGGCGACCCTCGGCTACATGTTCCTCATCGGGAGGCTGATGGCCTCCAGCCTGATCGTGGACGCCATCGTGTGGGAGCGCTTCGGGAGCATCTCAGGGGTGGTGTTCTCGCTGCCCGTCCTGCGTCGACTACCGGCCCGCTCGGGCCGCCTGCGGCGCTTCTTCGATCTCGACCGCGCCGGCACCGAGCCGCCGGCCCCGCCGGAGGACGCGCCCATCGTCACGCTCTGATGCGGGGCGGGGCGGGCGCGGCCGGCGGAGGGGCCCGGCGATGTCCATGCCCGGCTAGCGCTCGAAGCGCTCGAAGCGCTCACGACGCACCGAGACCTTCTTGCCCTTGATCGTGGTCCGCTTCATGGCGCCGATGACCTCCTCGGCCGCCGGTTCGGGCACCTCCACGAGGGCGAAGCGCTCGGCGATCTCGATGGCGCCCACGTCTCGGCCGCTCAGGCCGGTCTCGCCGGTGATGGCGCCGACGAGGTCGCCGGGCCGGACGCCCGATGCCCGGCCGATGCCGAACCACAGGCGGGTGGCACCGTCGCTGTGCCCCCGCTTGCCCTTCTTGTCACCCTTGCCCTTGTACCCGTCCTTCTTGGGGCCCTTGCCCGTCGAGCCGTCCTTGCCCTTGTACCCGTCCTTGCCCTTGTAGCCGTCCTTGCCGGGCTTGGACCGTCGCAGCTCGACGTCGGGGATCTCCACGTCGTCGTCCTCGCCGGCACCGGTGGCCTCGTGGGCCAGCTTCACCGCGCCCAGGGCCACCTGCACCAGGTCGAACTCGTCGGTGAGGCTGTCGACGATGGTGCGGTAGCGATCGAGGTCGTCGGACAGGAGCGTCTCGCGCAGGGTGGCCAGGGTCAGCTCCATCCGCCGGTTGCGTAGGTCGGCGATGCTGGGGACCTTCTCGATGAGGATCTTCTGCCCCGTCACCCGCTGGATGTTCTCGAGCAGCCGGTGCTCGCGGGGCTCGGCCAGGGTGAGGGCGATGCCTTCCCGGCCGGCCCGACCCACCCGGCCGATGCGGTGGACGTAGGCCTCGGGGGCGGAGGGGACGTCGTAGTTGACGACGTGGGTCAGCTGGTCGATGTCGAGCCCTCGGGCCGCCACGTCGGTGGCCACGAGCAGATCGGCGGTGCCGTTGCGGACACGGCCCATGACCCGGTCCCGGCCCTCCTGGGTCATGCCTCCGTGCAGCGCCTCGGCCCGGTAGCCGCGCCCGTTGAGGGTCTCAGCCAGCTGGTCGACCTCGTGGCGGGTACGGCAGAACACGATGGCCGCGGCCGGGGATTCGACGTCGAGGATGCGTCCGAGGGCTGCGGGCTTGTGCGAACGGGGTACGACGTAAGCGGTCTGGCGCACCTGGGGTGCCGTACCGGCATCGGCGGCCGCTCGGGCGATGCGGATGTGGATCGGCTCGTTGAGGTGCCGTCGGGCCAGCCCCTCGATGCGGGGCGGCATGGTCGCCGAGAACAGCACCGTCTGGCGGGTCGTCGGCGTGGCGTCGAGGATGGCGTCGAGGTCCTCGGCGAAGCCCATGTCCAGCATCTCGTCGGCCTCGTCGAGCACGACCACCTCGATGAAGTCGAGGGGGAGGGTGCGACGGTTGATGTGGTCGACCGCCCGGCCGGGGGTGGCCACGACGACGTCCACGCCCCGCTTCAGGGCCTGCAGCTGGCGGCCGATCGGCTGCCCTCCGTAGATCGGCAGCACGCGTGCGCCGAGATCGCGTCCGTACTTGTGGATGGCTTCGGACACCTGCATGGCCAGCTCGCGGGTGGGCACCAGCACCAGGGCGATGGGCTCACGTCCGTCGGAGTGGGCGACGACCCGCTCGAGGATGGGCAGCGCGAAGGCGGCGGTCTTGCCGGTGCCCGTGGCGGCCTGACCGAGGAGGTCCCGACCCTGGATGAGCGGAGGGATCGACTCGGCCTGGATGGGCGTCGGCTCCTCGTACCCCAGCGACGAGAGGGCCGAGAGGGTCTCGGCTCGCAGGCCGAGATCGGTGAATGTCGGGCCGGCGGCCGGTTCGGTGGGGTCCATGGTGCTCCTCGATCTGGAGCGAATGCCCTGTTCAACGCTCTCACGCCCGGCGGCGGGCGGCGAATCGGAGGGCCGCGGTCAGGGTCCGAGATCGTCGAGGATGAGCCGCCACGAGGCCAGACCGTGGCGGCACCATCCGTTCGGCGTGACCAGGCACTCGTCGGGTGTGCGGCCCACGCCGTCGGCTTCCCACTCCTCGAGTGTCTCGGGATCGGGCGGGGCCCAGCCGCTGTTGTCCTCGAACCAGGCGTGGGCGTTGGCGATGGCGGTGGCGGCATCGGAAGGCGACGGTGGGAGGGTCATCGGTTGCGGGACCGCCACTGCTCGATCTGACGGCGGTCGCGCTTGGTCGGCCGACCCGCGCCCCGGTCCCGGTCGCCGGTACCGAGGTCGTCGGCGGCGGGCGGCGGGGGCGAATGGTCGACCAGGCACTGGGCGGCGACGGGGGCACCCACGCGCTTGTCGATCGGCCGGACGACCTCGAGGACCCGATCGCGTCCGTGGACGCGCACCTCGACCCGATCACCGACGGAGACACTGCCGGCGGCCTTGGCCGGCTTGCCGTTGATCCGCACGTGGCCGGCCCGGCACACGTCGGTGGCCTCGGAGCGGGTCTTGGTCAGGCGCACCGCCCAGAGCCAACGGTCGATGCGGGTGGAGTCGCTCGGTTCGACCACGTCACCCGCTCCCGTCGGCTCAGACCTTGACGTAGCCGAGCTTCTCGCAGATCCTGCCGTCGCGCACCCGCAGCACGTCGACTCCCCGCACGACCTGTCCGTCGGCGACGAACCGCCAGCGCTGCACCACGTGATCGCCGGCGCCGAAGGTCTCCTCGACCTCCATCGATCCACCGCCGGGGGCGAAGCTGGGCCCCCAGATGGCCCTCAGGGCCTCTCGGCCCTGCACCCGCTCGCCGTTCACCCCCGGACGGGCCGACTCGAAGATGCAGTCGTCGGTGACGAGGGCGAGGGTGGCCTCGAGGTCGTGGGCGTCCCAGGCGGTGGCGAAGGCCTCGGCCACGGCGAGGGGATCGGCCCCGGTGAGCCTGGACCCGTCGTGGGTGGGAGCGGTCATGGCGAGCAGCCTACGAGGGCGCCGGAGGGTCGTCGCCGGACCTGGTCGCGGCCTGCAGGGCCCGGCCCAGCGCGGCGATGCCCACCTCGATGTCGGCGTCGGGCACGGGGATGGGGGAGATGCGTACGAAGCACCCGTCGGCCTCGTCGTCGACGAAGCGGGCACCGGAGCGGAAGGCCACGCCCTGGGCGGCCAGAGCCCGGCGGGCGTGGTCCCAGTCGACTCGGGGCGAGATCCGGAGCCAGAAGTAGAAGCCACCCCTCGGCTCGCGGAAGGTGACGAACGCCCCGCAGTGGGCGCGCAGCGCGGCCGCGGTGAGGTCCCTCTTGGTGCGGTACCGGAGCCGTAGGTGCTCGACGTGGCGATCGAAGGCGCCGGCGGCGAGGTAGCGCTCGAGGGCGCGGGCCAGCAGAGGGCTGACGGCGAAGTCCTGGCGGACCCTCACGACCGCGTCGATGGCCGCCGGATGCCCGGCCAGCCAGGCCATGCGCAGGCCCGGCGCCACGTACTTGCTGAAGCTGTCGGACTGCACGACCAACCCGGCGTCGTCGTAGGCCCGCAGCGTCGGCGGCGGAGGTTCGTCGTAGGCGAAGCCGTGGTAGCAGTTGTCCTCGAGGACCACGAAGTGCTGCTCGGCGGCCAGGGCCACGAGGGCCTGGCGCCGTCGCGGGGACAGCACCGTGCCGGTCGGGGCGTGGAAGGTCGGGATGGTGTACACGAGCTTCGGGATGACCCCGTCCCCCCGCATCCGGTCGAGGATGGCCGGCAGGGCGTCCACCACCAGGCCGTCCTCGTCGATCGGGGCGGCGTGGATGGTGGCTCCGGTGGCGGCCATGAACCGGCGGGTGTGCGGATAGGTGGCGGCCTCGACGATCCCGCCGTCCCCCGGGCCCAGGAAGGCGTTGGCGGCGAGGGCCAATCCGTCGGTCGAGCCGTTCACGAGGGTGACTCCCGCGGCGTCGAGAGACCGCCCGTCGCGTCGGGCCAGCCGCTCGGCGAGGGCCGCCCGCAGTCCGGTGTGGCCGTAGCGCATCTCACTCGGGCCGCCGAGGCCGAAGTAGCGCAGGGCCTGCTCGCCGTCCTCGTCGAGGGTGGCGACGAGCGCATCTCGGAGGTCGTCGACGGGGAACAGCGCGGGATCGGGGAGCCCCTGGTCGAAGTTGACGACCACACCGTCGGCCGGCTCTCCCCCCTCCGGCGGTCCCCAGTCACGGGACCGGGCCGAGACGAGCGACTCGATGATCGGCGACGGCTCGTGGTCCATCGGACGACGGTACCTGTGGGTCGCGCGATGATCCGGCCATGGAACTCAAGCCCTTCGGCATGCTCACCCTCACGACGTCCTCGGACGGGCTGCACATGCTGGGTGCGACCCCGGCCGGCACCCGCATCATCCAGGAGATCGTGGAGGCCCGTCTCGAGGGCGACCGGGTCAACGCCAGCCTCAAGGGCGCGGCGGCGGCCGACTGGCTCGCCGTCGACGCCAGCGGGGTGGCCACCTTCGACATCCGCATGACGCTCGAGACCGACGACGGGGTCGTCCTCTACCTGGCCTATGAGGGCCGGGCCGACTGGAGCGGTGGCCTCGGCCGGGGCCCGGTTTCCGCGGCGATGCGGTTCGAGTGCGGTGACGAGCGCTACCGCTGGCTGAACGCGCTCCAGCCCGTCGGGAAGGGGACCGTGGGCGAGGGCGGACGATTGGTCTACGAGATCTGTGAGCTCGTCTGAGTCGGGTCTGCCCTGGCGTCGGCGACGTGCGCCGGTCTGCGACATCTGGCACACTTGCGTTACTAAGCGTGAGCATTAGTACAAAGTCGCCACACCATCGAGTTCGCCACACTGGAGGCACCGCCAATGGAGTTCGCCGTCTTCCTCAACGGCTACATCCCGGGTCCCGCGGCCCACGACAGCGAGATGCAGCACCTGTCGTACATGCGGGAGGCCGAGTACGCCATCTTCGCCGACAAGCACAACTGGAAGTACTGCTGGTTCGGCGAGCACCACGCCCTGACCGAGTACTCGCAGCTGTCCGCGCCCGAGGTCATGATCGGCTACGTCGCCAGCCAGACCGACTACATCCATCTGGGTACGGCGATCAACAGCCTCTCGCCGCGCAAGGAGCACCCGGTCCGGTACGCCGAGCGGGCGGCCACCATGGACCACTTCACCAACAACCGGTTCGAGTACGGCACCGGGCGGGGCGCCGGCTCCCACGAGATGAAGTCCTTCAACATCATGGACAAGGACTCGACCAAGCCGGAGTGGAACGAGGTCGTCCGCGAGATCCCGAAGATGTGGGAGCTCACCGACTACGAGTTCCACGGCGAGACCTTCACCGTCCCCACGCCGCACAACATCCTCCCCAAGCCCTACGGCAAGGGCCACCCGGCCATCTGGGTGGCGTGCGGCAACCCGCCCACCTTCAAGACTGCGGGCGAGATGGGGATCGGCGCCATCGCCTTCAACTTCGAGCCCATCTACGCCCTGCGCGGTCGCATCGAGGCCTACAAGGAGGGTGTGGCCAACTGCACCGAGCCCATCGGCCAGTTCAAGAACGACAACGTGATGATCACCAACTCGGTGATCTGCTGCGAGACCCGCGAAGAGGCCCGTGAGATCGCCCTGCGCCAGGGCCGGGGCTACCTGGTCTCGATGGTGAACCTGTACCACGACACCATGCCCAAGTCGACGGACGGCATCACCTGGCCGTCCAAGCCCATGTCCCTCCTCGACGTCGTCCAGGCGTCGGGCATGGACAGCGACGAGCTGCTCGACAACCTCATCGAGGGCGGGTACATGCTCGTCGGTTCGCCCGACGAGGTCTGCGAGCAGATCACCGCATGGGGCGACGTCGGCATGGACCAGCTGGCCTTCGGTCTGCCCATCGAGGGTCTGCACCACGAGGAGATCCTGGCCTGCCTCGAGCTGTTCGGTGACAAGGTCATCCCCGAGTTCGACAAGGACCGGAAGCACTCGACCGACTACTACCGCGAGACCGCGGTGCCCAAGTACGGCACCTTCTCCAAGCCGCTCCCCGAGGACGTGGAGTGGCCGACGCAGCTGCCCCCGGGCGCCCTCATCCCCATCGCCTGATCCGGAGAGCCCGTGCCCCGCGACGCCACCGCCACCAGGGAGGCCCTCCTCCGGGAGGCGGAGCGGCTCTTCGCTCGGCGCGGGCTCTACCAGGTCCAGACCCGTGAGATCGTCGAGGCCGCCGGACAGCGCAACGTCTCGGCGCTGAACTACCACTTCGGTTCACGCGACGGCGTCCTCGACGCCATCTTGAACCGACACGGCGATCCCACCGACGACGCTCGGGGCGACCTGCTCGAGGTGGTCGGCCGTGACGCCCCCAACCGGGACCTCGTCGCCGCCCTGGTCATCCCGTACCTGGCCAACCTGGCGTCGCCGTCCGGGCGTGACTACCTCCGGATCGTCGCTCAGCTCGCGCCCCGCTTCAGCACCTGGCGTGACGCTGCGCCGGGCACCGGTCCGCGCCTGATCGTCATTCTGTCGTTGCTCGAGGATCGCCTCACCACGCTCAGCCCCGCCCTCCGCCGCGAGCGTGTCGTCGAGTTGATCATGTTGATGACGGTGGCGGCATCGGAGCGCGCTCGCGTGCTCGAACGGCGCTCAGCGCCGGAGATCGACGGCGACACGTTCGCCGCCAACCTCACCGACGTGCTGGTCGGCGTGTTGGAGGCCCCGCTCAACGGCCCTCTGCGGCCCGGACCCTCCACCACGGCACGTCCCCACCTCCCCGTCGCCTGAGTCGGCCGGGCCGAGTCCAGGGCGTCCGGGTGTCAGGGCGACGGGATCGTGGCGCGGGCCCGGTCGGCGTCGCACGGGACCCGGGCGTGGCAGCCGGCCAGGTGGTCGTTCACCACGCCCAGTGACTGCATGGCCGCATAGGCGGTGGTCGGGCCGATGAACCGGAACCCGTAGCCCTTGAGGGCCTTGGCCAGCGCGGTGGACTCGGGCGTGGTGGACGCCACCTCACCCAGCCGCACCGGGACGGGGCGGGCGTCGCGTGCGGGCTCGTGGGACCACACCAGGGCGGCCAGGGAACCCAGGTCGTCCTGGACGGCCAGGGTGGCCGCGGCGTTGGCGATGGTGGCCTCGATCTTGCCGCGATGGCGCACGATCGACGCGTCGCCCAACAGGCGCTCGACGTCGGCCGGCCCGAAGGCGGCCACGGCCTCGGGATCGAAGCCGGCGAACGCGGCCCGGAAGCCGTCGCGCTTGCGCAGGATGGTGAGCCACGACAGGCCGGACTGGAAGCCCTCGAGGCACAGCTTCTCGTACAGACGGTCGTCGTCCACGACGGGGCGACCCCATTCGTCGTCGTGGTAGGCGATGTAGTCCGTCGTGCTCGTCGCCCAGCCGCACCGGGCCCGGCCGTCGTCGCCGGGGACGGCCTCGATCCCGCTCCAGTCGGTCATCGGGACCGGCGCACCGGAACCGTCTGGCGCGTCGGCCGGTCGCGGTCGAGGAACGAACCCTCCTCGGCCGCACCGGGCCCGGGAACGAGCCGGAGGTCACGCTGCTCGAGCACCTCACCGCAGGCGCTGCAGCGCAGCTCGGCCGAGATCTCGTGCCCGCAGGGCCGGTGCACGAGCTCCACCGGCGGACCGTCCGGTGCCGCCCAACGGTCACCCCACTCGCGCATGGCGTTCAGCACCGGCCACAGCTCGCGGCCCTTCGTGGTGAGGCGGTAGTCGTAGCGGGGAGGGTGGTGCTGGTAGGGCACCTTCTGCAGGACGCCCTCGGCGACCAGGCGGGAGAGGCGGTCGTTGAGGACGTTCCGGGAGATGCCCAGCCGGGACTGGAACTCGTCGAAGCGGGACACGCCGATGAGCGCGTCGCGGACGATGAGCAGGGACCACCACTCGCCCACGACCTCCAGGCACTGGGCGACCGAGCAGTTCATGTCCTCGAAGCTGACCCGTTGCATGGGTCCAGCGTAGAGGGTTGCGTCATAGGATGCGCTGGTCCTCCCGCACCGCTACGGTCGGGCCATGGCTTCTCCCCTCACCGCCGTCCTCGCTCCTCGGCGCACTGCTCCCGTCGTCGCCGCCTCGCTGGTCGGCGGCTACCTCGTTGCCCGTCAGACCGGAATCCGACCACTGGGCGGTGCCGTGCTCGCCGCCGGCGGGTTGGCGGCCGGCCGCACCTGGCTGCGCACCGCCGGCCCGGCCACCACGGTGGCCCTGTCGCTGGTCTATCTCGGAGGGTTCGGCGCCTCGCACCCGTTGGCCAAGAAGATCGGGGCGTGGCCGTCGGTCCTGACCGTCGCCGGTGCCGCGGCCGCCGCGTCCTACGTCCTGTCGGACCGCAAGGCCGCCCGGTGAGCACCGGCCGCGATTCCCTCGATTTCGAAGGGCCCCTGGACCAGACCGCCTTCATGGCGGCGACGGGGCTGGTGCTCGACGAGGTGAGTGGCACCCGCGTGACCGGCCACATCGACCTCGGCCCGGACCAACATCAGCCCTTCGGCATCGTGCACGGTGGCGTCTACGCATCCGCGGTGGAGATGGTCGGGAGCATCGGCGCCGGTGTGGCCGTTCGCGACCGGGGTCAGATCGTCGTCGGGGTGAACAACAACACCCACTTCCTGGCCTCGATGAAGGAGGGGCGGGTCGACGTGGTGGCCATCCCGATCGTCCAGGGCCGTACACAGCAGCTCTGGACGGTCGACATCACCCGGTCCTCGGACGGGCGCCTGGTGGCCACTGGTCAGCTCCGGCTCCAGAACATCGAGGCCCGCACGGACTGAGATCGCGCCCCGTCAGGCGGACTTCGCCTCGAGGGTGGTGACCGACCTGACCGGTTGGGTCGACAGCGCCCGCATCAGGGAACGTTCGCCCTCGGGGGAGGTGGCCACCACGAACCGCACGGCGCGGTGCTGGGTCTCGGAAGCGACGCCGCGGTAGCGGATCTTGGCGGTCCAGACCGTCGGGCCGTCCTCCACGATCACGCCGTAGCCCTCGAGCGCGGTTCGGAGCCTCGCCGCGTGGCCGGCGTCGGCGACGATCTCGACGTCGACGCGTGGGCCCGACGGTGGCGTGGGTCCGCGCAGGGGCTTCGGCGGGGGCGCCTCGACGTGGGTGCCCGCCGCGACCAGGCGCTCGACGATGAGGTGGGCGGCGTCGACGGCTCGGTTGTGCTGGTCGATCGGACCGCTGTACTGCGTGCTCGAGGCCGCCCGGTAGGGCCGGACCTGAGGCGCCTCGTCGGGCGAACCGGTCGAGTGGGACCAGTCGATGGCCTCGGGTGGGGGAGGTTGGGGGACGAGGCCGGGGAAACCCACCGCCGCGAGGTGGGAGAACAGCTCGACGGGGGCCTTGGTCCCGTCGTAGACGACGGCGATCTCCGCCGGTCGGGCCGGTCCCAAGGTGAAGGTCACCTCGATGTTCAGGTGCTCGACGGTCACGATCTCGGAGGGCATCACCAGCCATCGGCGGTGCCCTCGGCGCGCTTGACACCCCGGCCGCGTCGACTCGGTGAAGCTTTCCTTTCCCGCACCTGTCCTCCGTGGGTCTCCCGACCCAGACCGGCGTGGCAGGCTGCCGGGCATGTTCCAGAACCGGATCACCGACCTGATCGGCTGCGAGGTGCCGATCCTCCAGGCGCCGATGGGGTACATCTCGAGGTCGCAGCTGGCCTCGGCGGTGGCCAACGCCGGGGCCATCGGGATGATCGAGACCTCGTCAGGCGACCTCGACGCCGCCCGCCGGGAGATCGCGCTGATGGCCGACCTCGCCCCCGGGCGGCCCTTCGCCGTGAACATCGCCCAGGCCTTCGTCCGGGATCCCAGCATCATCGACTTCGTGATCGCCCAGGGCGTGCGCTTCGTGACCACCTCGGCCGGCGACCCCAACAAGTACACCAAGCTGTTGAAGGACGCCGGCCTCACCGTCTTCCACGTCGTGCCGTCGCTGCACGCCGCCCTGAAGGCGGTGGATGCCGGAGTCGACGGCCTCGTGGTGGAAGGGGCGGAGGGCGGGGGGTTCAAGAACCCGCGCGACGTCTCCACGATGGTCCTGTTGCCGCTCGTGGCCTCCCGGGTCGACGTGCCCATCATCGCCGCCGGGGGGTTCCTCGACGGAGCCACGATGGCGGCCGCCTTCGCCCTCGGGGCCGAGGGCGTTCAGATGGGCACCCGCATGGTGGCCAGCGCGGAGTCGCCGATCCACCACAACTGGAAGCAGGCGATCGTGGATGCGCCGGAGACGGGAACGGTGATGTTGAACCGCCACGCCGCCCCCGCCCTGCGGGTGTTGCGCACCGAGGTCAGCGAGTCCTACGAGTTCGACACCGAGCGCAACGCCATGGGCGCCATGGTCGACCACAAGGCGGTCTACTTCGAGGGCGACCTGAGCGCGGGGCTGGCGTTCGGCGGTCAGGTGGTTGGCCGCATCGAGGCCGTGCGCCCCATCGCCGACGTCATCGAGGAGTGCGCCCGCGAGTGCTTGGACGTGATCGCCGAGCTGGCCGAGCGCTACCCCCGGGGCGGCTGAACGGCGGGGCCGGTTCGAGCCCGGTGGTCAGGTGAGCACGAAGTCGTCGAGATCGGGTTCCTTCGTCCATCCCCAGTAGTCGACGAGGCGCCAGGGCGAGAGCGTGTAGATCCGGCCCTCGGGGTTCTTGAACCACGAGTGCTCCACCGTGGGGCTCGACCAGACCAGGCCCTCGAGCTCCTTCTGCACCCGCTCGTGGTAGGCCTCGTGCACGTCGGGGCGGGGCTCCATGGCCTTGCGGTCCTGCTCGATGAGGGCCTCGAGGCAACCGGTGATGTAGCGCATCTGGCACTCCGAGTGGAAGATCAGGCTCCCGCCGTGGGCCAGGTTGGTGCCCGGCCCGTACATGCAGAACAGGTTGGGGAACTCGGGGACGGTGATGCCGAGGTAGGCCTTGGGTCGCTCCCCCCAGACCTCGCGCAGCGTCCGCCCGGTGCGTCCGGTGATGTCCATCGGCCACAAGAACCGGTTGGCCTGGAAGCCGGTGGCGTAGACGATGACGTCGACCTCGTGGCGCTGCCCGTCGGCGGTCACGATGGCATCGGCCTCGATGTGGTCGATGCCGATGTTCACCAGCTCGACGTTGTCCCTGGTCAGTGCGCCGAGCCAGCTGCCGTTGTCCTGAAGGGTGCGCTTGGCGGTGGGTGGGTACTCGGGGACGACCTTGGCCCGCAGTTCGGCGTCGTCCCCGATCTGGCTGGTGATCCAGTCGGTGAAGATCTGCCGGGTCTGCTCGTTGCCCTCGCTCACCGAGCGCTCCTGATCCGGCCAGTCGGGATCGACCCGCGCCCCCTCGAGGCCCTTGTCGCAGGCCGACCACAGGATCAGGAACCGATACCAGCGCCCGTAGAAGGGCAGGTGGCGCAGGGCCCACTGCACGCCGGGTCCGACCTTGGCGTGGTAGTTCGGGTTGGGGAACATCCACTGGGGCGTGCGCTGGAACACCGTGAGGCGGGCCACGTCGGGTGCGATCGTCGGGGCGATCTGGAACCCACTGGCCCCGGCGCCGACGAGGGCGACCCGCTTGCCGCGGTGGTCGACGGAATGGTCCCACTGGGCCGAGTGGAACCACGGACCGGCGAAGTCGTCGCGCCCGGAGATGTCGGGGAGGTTGGGCCGGTTGAGCTGGCCCACCGCGGAGATCACGGCCCGGGCGCTGAGGTGCTCGAGGTCGCCCGACGGTGTGCGCACGGTCACGTCCCACCTGCCGCCCTCGTCGTCCCAGCGGGCGGCGACCACTTCGTGCTCGAAGCGGATGTGGCGCTCGATCCCGTGGCGGCGCATCACGTCGTCGAAGTACTTCTGGAGCTCGGGTTGCTGGGCGTAGTACTCGGTCCAGTGGTCGCTGGGTTCGAAGGAGTAGCAGTAGAAGTGGTTCCCCACGTCGACCCGGGCCCCCGGGTAGCTGTTCTCGTACCAGGTGCCACCGACGCCGGCGTTCTTCTCGATGATCGTGTAGGGGATGCCCGCCTCCTGGAGGCGGATGCCCGCCAGCAGGCCCGACTCACCGGCCCCGATCACCACGACGGGGAACGACGCCTTGGCGGCGTCGTCGATCTCGATGTCCACCTTGCGGGCGTCGGTCCCGTCGAGCTCCATCTCCTCGAGGAGCATCGGGATGTACTCGTCGGGTACCTCCTCGCAGCACAGCCAGGCCATCATCTCGCGGATGTCGGTCTCGCTGGGAGGGGGCGGGAGCTGGCACCCGCTGTCGCGGAAGTCGCGGATGATGCCGAGGGCGAGGGTCCGGGCCTCGGCCTTCTCCTCCTCGGTCATGAACCCCTGCACCTCGTTGATGACGAGCATGTGGGGTGCGAGGGAGCCACGGATGACCGACAGGTCACCGGTCATGTGCACACACGCCAGGAGCAGCGTCGGGATGCTGACGTCCTCCAGGGCGGCGGCGATCGTCTCGTCGTCGTCGGCGAAGGGCTCGCCGGCGTACGGGTTGTGGTCGTCGGTCATGTCTTCCCCCAGTGGGCGGGCACCGGGCGCCGACCCCACCTCTGTAAAGCACGTGCTTTAGCGAGAGAGGCTAGACGCCCACGGGGGCCGGCGCACGGCCGCGAACGCGCCGACGCCCACCGCGACGAGCGATGGGCGAGGGGGAGCGGGCGACGGCCGAGGCCGTCGTTCAGTCGATGGGAAGACGGGCCATCAGGTCCGTCTTGAGCTCCTCGAAGTCCTCGAAGGTGATGACCTTGTCATCGAGCTGCTTGTGGATCAGCTCGATCTGCTGGAGCAGCTCGGCGGCCGAGAGCTCGCCGCCCTCGCTCACCACCACGGGAGCCTCCTCCTCGGAGGGTTCGGGCTCGCCGTTGTGGCGCTTCTCCCGCTTGAGCGCCTGCTTGGCCTTCTTGGCCCGATCGCGCTGGAGTTTCTCGAAGCTCGTGCGTTGCGCACCCATGTGCGCCTCCTTCCGGTGGCGGCAGGCTCACCCGTGGCGGGCTGAGTGGAGCGATCCCATCGCTCCGGTGGCGCCAGGGCGGGAAAAAGCTCGCCGCACGGGGCCATGCCGTCTGCTGCGTCGTCGTCTCACCGTACCGGCTGGGAGCGCCCCTTACGCGGACAGGGGTCCGCTCCAGGGTCGTGGCGTCGCCCGGGCGGGCCCTACCCTGCAGGCATGCAGCGGGTCATCGGCGGGTGGCGCCTCGCCGGTCTCGCCATCGCAACGGCGCTCGTGAGCATCGTGGCGGTGCTGGTGATCGGCCCTCGAGGTTGGTCCGGTGGACTCGAGGTCGCCCATGGCCCTGACCTGATCGGGGCCGGCCGGGCGCCCGATTCGGAGCCGGCGACGGCCTCGGGAAGTGACGTCACCCTGCGTTTCGACGTGGCCGCCGTGGTTCGCCCCGACCACTCCGTCGAGGTCACCGAGGACATCACCCAGCGCTTCGAGACCGCAGGGCGCCACGGGATCGAGCGGCTGATCCCGCTGAGCGACGACGCCGGCGACCACGCCATGCGCTCCATGGAGGTCTCGGTGAGCGCGGGCACCCCGGGCGACGTCGAGGTCACCGACGCCGGGTCGGCCGAGGCCGGGCAGGGGTTCGACGGGGTGCGCGTCCGGATCGGCGACCCGGACCAAACCGTGACGGGGGTTCGCCGCTACCGCCTGCGGTACGTGCTGGAGAACGCCGTGTTCGATCCGGCGGCGGAGGAGACGGGGGCGGCGGCGACCGCGGCCGGGACCACCCTCAGGTACGCGTTCGACGCCTTCACCGCCTGGCGTCAGACCGTCTACGGATCCAGCTACACGGTCTCCGGCCCGGGCCGGCCCGACGCCGCGACCTGCGTCCAGGGGGGACTCGGCCAGACCGACATGTGCGCCTCGGTCACGGTCGACGGTACGACGGCCGGTTTCGCCGCCGACACGCCCATCTTCCCGAGGGGCGGGTACACGGTGACGGTCGACTGGCCGGCCGGGGGGTTCGGGCCCGAGGTGGTCGACGGCCCGGTCCGGGCGTCCGCGAGCGCGCGCCTGCTGGCCGTGGCCCTGAGCCTCCTCGGGGTGGTCGTCGTCGCCGTGGCCGCCGCCGCCCGCCGCCGGCGCCTGCGCACCCGGATGGCCGCCGGGGTTATGGCCACCTTCGGGGGGACACCCCCGAGCGACCAGGAAGGCGACGTGCGGGCCCGGGCGTTGGGCCCGCCGCCGCTCGAGTTCGTAGCTCCCATGGACCTCGGTCCCGCCGAGACCCTCCGGTTGCGCGACGGAGCCGAGGCCGAGCCCGCCCGCCTGTTGGCTTCCACCGTGATCGACCTGGCGGCCCGCCGGCGCTTCGACCTCCGAGCGGCCGACGACGACGAGGACTGGGTGGCCACCTGGCGACGGGAAGCGCCGCGCCGCCCGATCGGGCCTACGAGGCGCTCGTCCTCGATGCCCTGTTCGGCGGTCAGGACTCCGTGCGGTTCGGCGACCGGACCTCGACCTTCTCCAAGGACCAGAAGAAGATCCTCGCCGCCCTGGACGAGGGGCTGGAGACCCGGGGACTCGTCTCGGGGTCGCTGGGGACGCGATCGGCGCACGGGTGTGCCGCCGTGGTCGGGGCGCTCGTGGCCTTCGTGGTGGCCGTGGCCGTCCTGGGCTTCGGCCTCGGTCTGGTGCTCACCTCCCTCTTCGGCTGGAGCGTGGCCGTGCCGCTCGCCGGCGCCGTCATCGGGGTGGTGGCGGCGGCCGTCGGGCTGGCCCAGGTGCGGCGCGCCGCCCGGGGATACACGTCCCTCGGCCTCGGAGCGACGCGACGGGTGGCCGGCTTCGAGCGCTTCTTCGAGGGCAGCGAGGACCTCCATGCCCGGGTTGCCGCCGATGCCGGGCTCCTTCGCCAGTACATGGGCTACGCGGTGGCCTTCGACGCGGTCGACCGTTGGGTCGACGCCTTCGACGCCCCCGACCTCACCTGGATGGGCACCGACGACCCGAGGGTGGTGGATCGATGGGTGACCAGCTCGTTGTTCCTGGCCGCCGCCACCCCTCCGGCCCCGGTGTCGTCGGGATCGCGGAGCAGTGGCTTCGGCGGCGGAGGGTTCGGTGGTGGTTTCGGGGGCGGTGGTGTCGGCGGCGGCTCCGGCGGAGGGGGCGGCGGTAGCTGGTGAGCTCGGCGGGCGCCGCCGCGACCCGATCAGGGGCGTCGTCCGTTCCACGCCACCAGCCGGTCGATGGTCGCCGCGTCGGCGGGGACGGGCACGGCGTCCCCGAACGGCGGGTCGAAGGTGGCCCCCGGCGGCAGCGAGGCGGCGAACGGAGCCCAGATCTCGGCCCGTTCGGGAGTCGGCAGCTGGTCGTGGACGGCGGCGAGGGCGACGTCGAGGACCAGCGGGTCCCACGCCGGTTGCCGCCCGGTCGCCTGGGCCAGGTCCCAGGTGTGAACGGTGATCTCGTTGACGTAGATCGCCACCGCGTCGGCACCGGGCAGGGTCGCCCACGGGACCCGGACCTCGTCGGTGAGGCGGGCGTCGTCGTCCCACGCCTGGGCGGCCCGCCGGCCCTCCCGCGCCCACCGGTCGGCCCACGTCTCGTCGGGACCCAGGGACATGGAGTCGCTGACGGTGAAGACGTCGCCGCCCGAGCCGATCACCCGCACCCGCTCCAGCACGGCGGCCAGGTGGGCGAGGAGCCCCTCGACGTCGAAGGCGCCGCAGGGGGAGGGGGCCGACATCTGCTCGGGGCTGATCGAGGCGATGAGCGGGGCCGTCGTCTCGATCGCCGCTCGCAGGGCGGGGCGCGGGTCGGTGATCGGGGGCACGGAGGTGGAGATGGGGTCGGTCATGACGTGATGGTGCGCCTTTGAACCGGTCATCCCGTGACCGGTTCAGGTGCGATGATCGCCCCATGCGTGCCGACCGGATCGTCGCCCTCCTGCTCCTGCTCCAGCGCCGGGGGCGGGTGACGGCCTCCGAAGTGGCCGAAGAGCTGGAGGTCTCTGAGCGCACCGCCCGGCGTGACCTCGACGCCCTGGCCATGGCCGGCGTGCCCGTGTACTCCCGGCAGGGCCGCAACGGGGGCTGGGAGCTGCTGGGCGGGGCCCGCACCGACCTGAGCGGCCTGACCGCTGACGAGGCCCGAGCGCTGTTCCTGGTGGCCGGACCGTCCTCGGCGACCCCCGAGGTGCGGGCCGCCCTCCGCAAGCTGGTGCAGGCCCTCCCCGAGACGTTTCGCGACGAGGCCGAGGCGGCGTCGGCCGCGGTGATCGTCGACAACGGTCGCTGGGGCCAACCCGGCCGACCGGCGCCCCCCACCCATCTGGCCGAGATCCAGGCCGCGGTGGTGGCCGGTCGCCAGATCGACCTCGGGTACGTCGCCGGTCGGGGTGAGGTCAGCGAACGGCGGGTCCACCCGCTGGGTCTGGCCGCCCGCCGCCACGCCTGGTACCTGATCGCCGAGACCGATGCCGGCCAGCGCACCTTCCGCGTCGATCGCGTCACGTCGGTCGGGATGACCGACGAGGCGGTGGTGCGCCCGCCCGACTTCGACCTGGAGGAGGCCTGGCGGTCCATCAGCGAGGAGGTGAGTCGTCGGTGGCCCACCATCGAGGCCCGCGGCCATGTCCTGCCCGAGCATCTGGAGCTGCTCGGACTGGTCCTGGGCACCCGGTTGCAGATCGGACCGACACGAAGCGACGGCGCGGTGGAGATCCTGGTGCGCGGGGAGAACCTCATGGCTCTCGCCGGTGACCTGGCCGGGTTCGGGGCGTGGGTGGAGATCACCTCGCCGGACGAGCTTCGCCAGCGGCTGGCCGTCGTCGGTGCCGAGCTGGTGGCCACCTACGCGGCGACCAGCTCCGAGCACTGAGGGCTAACGCCCGACCGGGAGCGGTGTGTGGCGGGCCTCCACCTGCTCGCCGGGGGGCGGCGGCCCGGGAGGCGAGCCGGCGCCGAAGGGGCGGCCCCCCAGTGCCTGCCGGCCGTGCGGGGTCGTCCATGACGCCAGGTCGGGCCCCTTCGGGACGATTCCCGTCGGGTTCACGTCGCCATGGACCTCGTAGTAGTGGCGCTTGATGTGGTCGAAATCGATGGTGTCCCCGAAGCCGGGTGTCTGGAACAGGTCGCGTGCGTAACCCCACAGCACGGCCATCTCCGACAGCTTCTGGCGGTTGCACTTGAAGTGGCCGTGGTACACGGGGTCGAAGCGGGCGAGCGTGGTGAACAGACGGACGTCGGCTTCGGTGATGGTGTCACCGACCAGGTAGCGCTGGTGGGTGAGGCGTTCCGAGAGCCAGTCGAGCCGGGCGAACAGCTGGTCGTAGGCCTCCTCGTAGGCCTCCTGGGACCCGGCGAACCCGGCTCGGTACACGCCGTTGTTGACGTCGCCGAAGACCAGACCAGCGACCTCGTCGATCTCGGCGCGCCGGTCCTCGGGGTACAGCTCGGGTGCCCCTGCCCGGTGGAACGACCGCCACTCGGTGGAGAGGTCGAGGGTGATCTGGCCGTAGTCGTTGGTGACGACCTGGCCCGAGGCCACGTCCACCATGGCGGGAACGGTGATCCCTCGGGAGTAGTCGGGGTCCCGGGCGAGGAAGGCGTCGCGGAGGCGAGGTATCCCGAGGACCGGATCCACCCCGCCGGGGTCGAGGTCGAAGGTCCAGCTCCGCTCGTCGTGGGTGGGCCCACAGACACCCATCGAGAGAACGGGCTCGAGTCCGAGGAGGCGGCGCACGATGATCGCCCGGTTGGCCCAGGGACAGGCCCGGGCCACCACCAACCGGTACCGGCCCGGCTCCACGGGCCAGCCGTCGCGTCCATCGAGGGTGATGCGGTCGGCGATGTAGTTGGTGTCGCGCCGGAACTGGCCGGCTTCGACGTAGCTCCCGTGGTCGTGGTGGTTCTCGTGGG
Source organism: uncultured Actinomycetes bacterium (assembly GCA_963793025.1). GTDB lineage: Bacteria > Actinomycetota > Acidimicrobiia > Acidimicrobiales > Acidimicrobilacustridaceae > CAWBYL01. The sequence continues at coordinate 374,507 of CAWBYL010000009.1, read as the reverse complement.
CCATGGGCGAGAACCTTCCCAACCGCCGCCCGTCGCACCCCGCCCGGTCGATCGGCGGCCGCCCCGCGAGCGCGCCGACGGGGTTTCGCGAGCCGTAGCCTGTGCGCCCATGCGTGAGCTCGCCGCCCTCCCCAAGGCCCATCTGCACCTGCACCTCGAGGCCGGCATGTCCCCGGCCCTGCTCGCCGAGCTGTCGGCCAAGTACGGGCGCGAGGTCCCCGTCATCCGCGGCTACGGCAACTTCGCCGCCTTCTCCGACACCTACGTCGCCGCCACCGACGTCCTGCGTGAGCGCGAGGATTGGGAGCGCATGGCCGACGAGATCTGCGAGGTCCATGCCGTGGAGGGCGCGGTCTACGTCGAGCCCGCGTTCTGGGCGGGCAACTACCGGCACCGGTTCGCCTCCGACCAGGACTGCTGGGACCTGGTCTTCGAGGTGTTCGACGCCGCCGCCGCCCGGCACGGGATCACCGTGCGGTGGATGGTCCCGGTGGACCGGGTCCGTGACTCGGAGCAGGACGCGCTCGACCTGGCCCGGTTCGCCCTGGCCCACCCGGAGCGGGTGGTGAGCTTCGGTCTCCACAACGACGAGGTCGGTCACCCACCGGGAGACTTCGTCGAGCCGTTCCGCATGGCCCGCGAGGGCGGCTTGATCATCGCTCCCCACGCCGGTGAGCTCGAAGGAGGGCAGTTCGTCGTCGACTCGCTCGACCTGCTCGGCGCCGAGCGCATCGAGCACGGGGTGCGCAGCTTCGAGATCGACGGCCTCGTCGAGCGTCTGGCCGCCGAGGGCGTCTGCCTCGACGTGTGCCCCACGTCGAACCTGATGCTCGGGGTGTTCCCGAGCCTGGCCGAGCACCCGCTCCCTGCCCTGCTCGACGCCGGCGTGCGCTGCTCGGTGAACGGCGACGATCCCCTGCTGTTCGGGCCCACGCTGCTCGGCGAGTACGAGCTGTGCCGGGCCGAGTTCGGTTTCGACGACGCCCGCATGGCCGACATCGCCCGCTCGTCGATCGAGTGCGGCGGCGCCCCCGACCAGGTCAAGGTCGACGCCCTCTCCGGCATCGACGCCTGGCTGGCGACCGACGCCTGAGACTCAGAGCCCGCCCAAGAGGCTGCGCAGGTCGGCGGGCATCCGCCGGGCCCGGCCGTCGGGACCGACGACCCCGTGCACGGTGGCGCCCACGGCGGCGACCTCGCCGGCCACGGTCGCCAGGTAGTCGAGCTGGAAGGTGGCCCCGCGCCCTTCGCCCATGCGGGTGTGGACCTGCACCACGTCCTCGAACCGTGCCGATCGTCGGTACTGCACCACCAACTCCAGCACGGCCAGGTCGATCCCGTCCGCCCGCAAGGAGCCATAGGGGCGCCCGAGGGCCCTGAGCCACTCGGCCCGTGCCTCTTCGAACCAGGGGACGTAGGCGGCGTGATGGGCGACGCCCATGGCGTCGGTCTCGGCGAACCGGACCCGGACCGGATGGGAGAAGGGGTAGTCGCCGGGGTCGGTCGAGAGGTCGAGCGAGATGCGCATCGCCGCAGTTTCGCGTCGGCCCGACCCGTCCCGCCCGCAGATCACGGCGATAGCCTCCGTCCCGGTGACGATGACACCCGCGCGTGCAGGGACCACGCCGATCGCCCGCTTCCGCTCCGTGCGGGACCACACGGAGCGATTGGCCGCGCCCCTCACCGCCGAGGACCAGACCGTGCAGTCGATGGCCGACGTGAGTCCCACCAAGTGGCACCGGGCCCACACCACGTGGTTCTTCGAAGCCTTCCTCCTCGGTCCGTCCGACGAGCGCTACGAGTCGTTCGATCCGAGCTACCACTACTTGTTCAACTCGTACTACGAGGGCCTCGGTGACCGTCACCCGCGTGCGGACCGGGGTCTGTTGTCCCGTCCCGGCATCGACGAGATCGCCCGCTACCGACGCCACGTCGACGCCGCCATGGAGTCGTGGTTGGCCCGTGGCCTCGATCCCGCCACCGACACCCTGGTCACCCTGGGCCTCCACCACGAGCAACAGCACCAGGAGCTGTTGCTCATGGACATCAAGCACGTCCTCGGGTCCAGTCCACTGCACCCGGCCTACGACCGGCGCACCACGGCACGGTCGAACCCTCGTCCGCTCGTGTGGATCGAGCACGACGGGGGCCTGTGCGACATCGGCCACGACGGTCCCGGGTTCGCTTTCGACAACGAGTCGCCCCGCCACACCGAGTTCGTCGCGCCCTTCGCCCTCGCCGACAGGCCCGTGACCTGTGGCGAGTGGCTGGCCTTCATCGACGACGGCGGGTACGACCGGGCCGAGCTCTGGCTCTCGGAGGGCTGGGCCCACGTGGTGGCCTCCGGTTGGGAAGCGCCCCTCTACTGGGAGGAGACGGCCGAGGGGTGGGTCGTCCACTCCCTCCACGGCACCGACCCGGTCGATCCCCACCGCCCGGTGTGCCACGTGAGCCACTACGAGTCCGATGCCTACGCCCGCTGGGCCGGGGCCCGGCTCCCCACCGAGACGGAGTGGGAGGTCGTGGCCGCCGCCGATGCCCGATCGTGGGCGGTGGCGGCCGCCCCGCGCGACGATCTGGAGCCTTTTCTGCATCCGGCAGGCATCGCTCCGCTCGCGGTGGGGGAGGTGTGGGAGTGGACGGCATCGGCCTATCTGCCCTACCCGGGGTTCCGCCCCGCGGAAGGGGCGGTGGGGGAGTACAACGGCAAGTTCATGGTCAACCAGCACGTGCTCCGAGGAGCCAGCAGCGCCACCCCGCCCGGGCACGCCCGGGCGACGTACCGCAACTTCTTTCCCTCGAGCTCGAGGTGGGCGTTCAGTGGCCTGCGTCTCGCTCGCGACGCTTAGGACCACCGTGGACAACACTTTGACGATCGACATCCATCTCGCGCCCGACGACCGGCGCCGCTCCATGGAGCGCGACGTCCGCGTCGGTCTGACCGGTGCGGTGAAGACGCTGCCCCCGGTGTGGTTCTACGACGAGCGGGGGAGCATCCTGTTCGACGAGATCACCCGGCTCCCGGAGTACTACCCCACCCGGGCCGAGCGGGAGATCCTGGCGAACCACGCCGAGGAGATCGTCAAGCTGGCCGGCGCGGCCACGCTGGTCGAACTGGGGTCGGGCACCTCCGAGAAGACCCGACTGCTGCTCGACGCCATGGCCTCCACCGGGACCCTCGAGCGCTTCGTGCCGTTCGACGTCAGCGAGGAGGTGCTGCGCAGCGCGGCCATCGACATCGCCGGGGCCTACGGCTGCGAGGTCCACGCCGTCGTCGGCGACTTCCACCGCCACCTCGGTGAGCTCCCCGAGGGCGGTCCCCGCCTGGTCGCCTTCCTCGGGAGCACCATCGGCAACCTGGACCCGTCCCAGCGCCGGCGCTTCCTGTTCGACCTCGACGCGGCCATGACCGTCGAGGACCGTCTCCTCGTGGGCACGGATCTGGTCAAGGAGCGGAGCCGACTGGTGGCGGCCTACGACGACGCGGCCGGCGTCACCGCCGAGTTCAACCGCAACGTGCTGGCCGTGCTGAACGCCGAGCTCGGGGCCGACTTCGACCTCGACCAGTACGAGCACGTGGCGGTGTGGGACGAGACCCAGAGCCGCATGGAGATGCGCCTCCGGGCCCGCTGCGCTCAGACCGTTCGCATCCCGAGCCTCGAGCTCGACGTGACCTTCGCCGCCGGGGAGGAGCTGCACACGGAGATCTCCTCGAAGTTCCGGGCCGAGCAGGTGGCCACCGAGCTCAGCGCGTCGGGGTTCGTCGTGGAGGACACCTGGACCGATCCGGCCGGCGACTTCCTCCTGACGCTGGCCCGTCCCTACTGCTGAGGCCGGTTCGGCTCCCCACCGGCGGTGGGACCGGTGAAGGCGGCGAGGGTGTCGGCCGCCACCGACGCCACCTTGCGGCGCTCGGAGCGGGCCTGGGTGCGCAGGACGTTGAAGGCGCTGACGGCGTCGAGGTGCTGCTGGGCCATGACCACGCCGACGGCCCGCTCGATGATCACGCGGTGGGCGAGAGCGTGGTCGAGTTGCTCGGCGATGGCGTGGCGCTCCTGGGCGACCAGGGCGTGGGCCATCACCTCCTCGATCACGGTGGCGAAAGCGGCGAGCGCGGCCTGGTCGTCGTCGTCCCACGGACGGGCGCTCTCGCTGTAGACGTTCAACGAGCCCACCGCCGTGCGGCCCACGTGGATCGGGATGCCGAGCACGGCCCGCACGCCGAGCCCGGAGATGGCCTCGACCAGCGTCGGCCATCGTGGATCGTTTCCCAGGTCGCTGGTGTGGACCACGACGTCGTTCATGAGCGAGTCGATGCAGGGCCCTTCGCCGCTCTCCTCCTGGGCCGCCTCCAGAGCGGCGCTGCGGCCGTCGGTGGCGGCGACGTAGTGGAGGGACTGACCGTCGTCGATCATCATGACGCCAGCGCCGTCGACGGCGAACACGGAGCAGGCGGCGTCCACCACGCGGTGCAGCGAGGCGTCGAGCTCGCCGGCCGCCAGCTTCTCGTCGTGCAGGGTGGCGAGCGACGCCTTGAGTACGTCGGGCGGGATGGGCATCGGTTCCTCCTGGTCCACCTTCTACTCCACGTCAGCGGCCTCGACGACCATCGCCGGCGACGCGGAGAGGATGGAGAGAACCCGCCGATGGAAGGGACGGGCGCCCCTGACGTGCATCGTGGCACCTCGGCCGGCCAGACGCTCGGCCGCCAGGAGGAGGACGGAGAACGCTCCGACGTCGAGGAAGGTCACGGACCGCACGTCGATCACGACCTGGTCCACGTCGGCGGCGTCGGCGCAGGCCAGGGCGTCGCGCAGCTGATCCACCGTCAACACGTCGATCTCACCGACCAGGCCCACCGCCGCGACGGGCGGCACGACGCTCACCGAGCGCACGACGCCGGGCGCCGATGGAGGGTCGGACGAAGACGATTGGGGCACATGGACCTCCGGACGGATCATCGAGTTCCGTCCGCGGGGTCAAGGCGAACGCCACGATGGTACTCGGTGCGGCCGACGGGCCCAACGTCGGGCCCGTCGGGGCCGGACCTAGCCTGGACGCGGTGACCGAGCCGCCGTCCCCGCCCTCCGACCTCGCCGACGACGAGGACATCGAACAGCTCGTCCGCGAGTTCTACCGGCGGGCCGCCGTGGACGACGTGCTGGGGCCGGTCTTCGCCGCCGCCGAGGTCGACTGGGTCGCCCACATCCCCCGGGTCACGCAGTTCTGGTCGTGGCAGCTCATGGGCGGCCGGCGCTACGACGGCCGCCCGCTGCGGTCCCACGAACGGGTGAACGACCTGGTGCCCTTCACCGACGAGCACTACGACCGGTGGCTTGAGCTGTTCACCGAGACGTTGCACGAGCGGTGGTCCGGCCCGGTGGCCGACCGGGCTGACGAACGGGCCCGGCGGATGGCCCGGTCGATGCGCCGTGTCCTCGCCGGGGGCGACGAGCAGGGCTGGTCGGAGGTGGCGCCGGATCCCGATGCCGGGGAGCGCCGGGGACCGTCGGGTGGGCTGGTGCTGCCCGTGGCCCTCGGCGCCCGGCGTGCCCCCTCACCACCGGTCGGCGACCACAGCCCCGGTCGCCGACCCGCCGAGCCCCGGTAGTCTGCGGCCGCTCGGGCCGACCGCTCCGGTCGTGCCGCCGACCCGAAACCGACAGGATCGTTCCATGGACAAGGTGCAGTTCGACGACATCGACGCCATCAACGCAGTGGCCTCCGACGAGTTCGGAGACTGGGGCGCGGAGGTCGAGGTGACCCAGGAGATGATCGACCAGTTCGCCGAGCTCACCGGCGACAGTCAGTGGATCCACACCGACGTGGAACGGGCCAAGAAGGAGAGCCCCTTCGGTGGGCCGGTGGCCCACGGCTTCCTCACCCTCAGCCTGCTGCCCGGCATCAACGCCATGCCCATCCAGCTCACGGGCTTCGGGAGTGCCGTGAACTACGGCGCCGAATCGCTCCGGTTCCTCGCCCCCGTCCCCTCCGGTGCCAAGGTCCACTGCCGGTCCCGGGTGGTGAAGGCCGAGGCCAAGCCCAAGGGCACCCTGCTCACCACCCAGGCCGACATCTCCGTGGTGGGGGCCGAGAAGCCGTCGCTGCTCTACGCCATGCAGATCCTGTACACCCCGCCCCGAGGCTGATCGCGAACGACTCCGGTCAGGTCCGGTCGACGTCGGTCGGCCGGACCGCTGAGGTCAGGGGCAGGCGGGAGCGGTGAAGGTGGGCGAGTCGGCGGGGACGGCTGGGGAGCGACCGGCGGCGATGAGCTGGGGCGCCAGCCAGTCGGCCACCGTGCTCAGCTGCTCCTTCGTCACGTGCACGCCGTCGGCCCGGGTGAGCGTGTCCTGGGGGCCGCCCAGCGGGCCCAGGTAGGCCGGGTAGTCGACGATCGTGTGGCGGGGCGTGGCGTTCACGATCGGAGCCACGATGCTGTTGAGGCAGTCGGTCCGCTCGGGAGCGTTGAACGGGCTGGTGCGGTTCAGGTGGGGCGAGATCATCCACGCCAGTGACGCGCCGCGTGCGGTGAGGATGTCGATCGCCTGGCCGTACTCGGAACCGATGTAGTCGTCGTACTGGGCGTCGCCCGGCTTCTGCCAGTCGTCGATGCCCGCCGCTGGCACCTTGCGGTCGATGGTGTCCCACGAGCTGCCGTAGGTGAACACCACGTCGGGTCGATAGGTGTCGATGGCGGTGACCCACGAGATGACCTCGGGGTCGCCGACGGTGGCGGGATCGACCGGATCGGCCCAGGTGGCGCACACGTCACCCATGGAGCCCGGGCCCTCCTCGTAGCGCTTCTCGCCACCGTGGGTGGTGCCGCAGCCGATGTGGGCGTCGGAGAAGACCATGATCTGTCCGGGGTTGGCCGCGCACCAGTCCTTGAGGGCCTGGGCCATCTGCACCATCACCGAGTCGCCGACGACGAGCACTCGCACGGGGTCGGAGCCGACGGGCGCGGTGCACACCGAACCCTGGCCGAGGTCGATGGCCTCGGCGCCCGCTCCCACACCGGCCGGCCCGGCCGCGGCCTGCGGGGCTCGCACGGTGTTGGCGTACAGGAGCAGGGCCAGCGTGACGACGACCGCGCCGGTCAGCGCAGCGGTGAGCTTCCATCCCGGCCACCGACCCTTGATGAAGGGGCGCTCGATGTACTTGTAGCTGAGCCACGCCACCAGGAAGGTGACGGCGAAGCCCAGGATCATGTCGCGGGGGTTGTTGAATCCGGGCTTGTCGGGCGACTTGTCGCTGTCGAGCCAGATGAAGACGATCCAGTGGTACAGGTACAGCCCGAAACCGAGGCGCCCCGCCCAGCGGAGGAACCGGTTGGTGTAGAGCCAGTGCAGCCACCCGGTGGGCATCGACACCGCTCGCGTCATGAACACCGACAGGACGGCGACGAGGAAGAACCCACCGTACTGGAACATCCAGCCCGTCTTCTCGCTGGTGGTGAACATCAGGTACACGAAGACCGCGGTGGCGAGCAGGCCCATCAGCTGGGTGGCCCAGTGCCCCCATTTGGTGCGAGGAGCGCCGTACCAGGTGCACACGATGGCCATCACGATCCCGAGGAGCAGGGCGAAGGCCCGGGTGTCGGTGCCGTAGTAGGCCCGCGACACCGTCTGGGGGTTCGAGGGGTCGAAGACCACCGACATCCACCAGGCCGAGACCAGGGCGCCCACGACGCAGACCGCCAGCATCACCTTCTTGTTGAACCACTTCATGCACACCACGAGGAAGAGGGGCACGAAGAGGTAGAACTGCTCCTCGATGGCGAAGGACCACACGTGGCGGAACGGCTGCGGGTTGGAGTACTGGCTCGCGTCGAAGTAGTTCGTGCCGGCGAAGATCTCCCGCCAGTTGGCCACGTAGCCCACCGCGGCGGTGATGCCACCGGTCCACTTCGGGATCTGGGCGGTGTCGAGGAAGAAGGCGGTGATGAAGGCGGTCAGCACCAGGGTGACGGCCATGGCCGGCAGCAGGCGGCGGACGCGGCGGGACGCGTAGCTGCCCACGTCGAAGCGACCGGTGCGGTCCCACTCGTGCAGGGCGATGGAGAAGATGAGGAAGCTCGACAGCACGAAGAAGAGGTCGATGCCGAGGATGCCGCCCGGGATCCAGTAGGGGGCGAAGTGGTAGGCGAGGGGCCCCATGATCACGAACAGGCCCCGCATGCCGTCGAGGGCGGGCATGTGGGCCAGCCGCTTCTTCTCGACAGGAGGAGCCTCGACCGGGGCTCCCTCGTCGGGGCGATCGATCGTGGTCGTCATCGATCACCTTTCCGTGGGAGCTCCTGGCCCCGCCCCCGCGCGGCCACCCGCCCGGCCTGAGCGGTGCTCCCAGTGTGGCACGGGGCCACCCCCCGGACGGTGGCACCGGCACCCCGTCCGCCGGGTCGACGAAGGGTCAGGAAAGCTCTTCTACACTCCGCTGCGATGCCCGGCCCGATCACGTTCACCCTGGATCTCGAGGACCTTCGCACCTCGCCGGCCCAGGAGTCGCGGGTGGAGCAGGTCACCGAGGGCCTCCTCGATCGTCTCGCCCAACTCGACGTTCGGGGCACGGTCTTCTGCGTGGCCGACCTGGCCCGACGCCATCCGGCCCTCCTCGCTCGGATCGCGGCCGACGGCCACGAGCTCGGCGTGCACGGCCTGCATCACGCGCCCATCGACACCGTCGAACCGGCGCAGTTCGACGGGCAGACCCGTGAGGCCCGCAAGCTGGTCGAGGACGCCGCCGGCGTGGCCGTCACCGGGTACCGGGCGCCTCAGTTCTCGCTCGTGCCCGAGACGCTGTGGGCCACCGACATCCTGGCCGAGCAGGGCTTCACCTACTCCTCCAGCGTGCTGCCCGCGTCCAGTCCCCTCTACGGCTGGCCCGGCGCCCCGCTGCACCCGTTCCGGTGGCCCAGCGGGCTCGTCGAGCTGCCGTGCCCGATGGTGGAGCTGGCCGGCGTGGTCATCCCCTTCCTCGGCGGCGCCTACCTGCGGGTGCTGCCCCAGGCCCTGCGCCGCCACGGTCTGCGCACCGTCCCCGACGACACCCTCCTGTGGACCTACTGCCATCCATGGGAGTTCGATCCCGACGAGCGGTTCTACGTCTACGAGGACGGCGGCTGGCTGGTGAGCCGCATCGGGTGGCTGAACCGCAAGGGCATGCTGGCCCGCGTGGAGCGCACCCTCGCCGGGGGCGCCGGCGCCCCGCTGGGAGTCCTCGCCGCCGCCCTCGAGGACCTGCCCACCTTCCGCCCGCCGCCCGTCGAGCGGGAGCGCGGACTGGGCCAGGGTCTGCTGCGACGTCGCCCGCCCGCCGCATGAGCGGGCCACGGGCGCGACGCTGGTCCCGCTTCGCCACCGGGCTGCTGCTCATCACGGTGGCCGGACTCGGCATCCGCGTGACCTACATCGCCCTCGACAGCCCCGAGACGATCCCGGAGTTGAGCGGGGACGCCGTCTACTACCAGATGGGCGCCAACCTCCTGGCCGACGGCAAGGGGTTCATCGACCCCTACCGGTATACGTACGGGGGTCGCGAGGAGATCACCCTCCCCTCGGGCGAGCAGATGGTGGTGGTGACGCCCAAGGGCCACATCGAGCCCACCGCCGGTCACCCTCCCGTCTACGTGGCCTACCTCGCGGTGTGGTCGAAGCTGGGGTTCGACTCCATCCGGGCCCACCAGCTCGCCTCGGCGCTGATGGGCGCGGCGTCGATCGTGGTCGCCGGTCTGCTGGGCAAGGCGCTGGTCGGTCCCCGGGTGGGGCTCATCACCGCCGGCCTCACCGCGGTCTACGCCAACATCTGGATCAACGACGGTCTGGTGATGTCGGAGACGGCGGCCATCTTCTTCGCCTTCGTGTCCACCCTCGTCGGCCTGAGGTTCTGGCGGTCGCCCACGATGGGCAACGGGGTGCTGTTCGCGGTGGCGGCGGCGTTCGCCGCCCTCAGCCGGGCCGAGCTGTTGCTCTTCCTCCCGATCATCGGCGCCGCCGCCCTCATCCGCGCCGCCCTGCCGTGGCGCGACCGCATCCTTCGCTACGCGGTGATGGGTGTCGTCGGCGTGGCCGTGGTGGCGCCGTGGGTCATCCGCAACAACGTCGTCATGGAGGAGCGGGTGCTGCTCTCCGACGGGGCCGGAACGGTGATGGTGCAGGCCAACTGCGACGACACCTACTACGGCGACAACATCGGGTCGTGGAGTCTCCCCTGCGGGAACCCGCAGCCCTACGGTCCCAACGGCGAGCTGCTCGACGAGTCACAGCGCGACGTCGTCGTGCGCCAGCGGGCCACCGACTACATCGCCGACCACAAGGTCCGCCTGGCCACCGTGGTCGTCCCCGCCCGGGTCGGGCGCATGTGGGGCCTGTACGACTCCCTCGACCAGATTCGGGCCGACGTGCTCGAGGGGCGCCCGGCCTTCGCCGCCTGGCTGGGGTTCTGGCAGTACGTCGTGCTGGCTCCCACCGCCCTCGTCGGCGTCGCCATCCAATGGCGGCGGCGTGAGCCCGTGCTGGTGATCGGGCTCTGGGCCATCCTCGCCACCCTCACCGCGGCGGGCGCGTTCGGGAACACGCGGTACCGCACCGCGGCCGAGGTCTCCATCGTCGTGTTCGCGGCGGTGGCCATCGACGCCCTCGTGCGCCTGGTCGAACGTCGGCGCGGGCACGACCCCGAACCGACCCACCCCGGTCCGGGCCGACCGACCGTGGTGGCGGTGTGAGCACCGGAGACACCGAGCTGGCCCGCACCGCGGCCCTGCTCAACCACGTCTTCGACCACGAGCCGCCCCTCTCCGTGGCCTCCCTGCGCTGGTACTACGACGAGAACCCGGTGGCGCCGGCCGCGGTGGGGCGCGTCGAGGACGACGGCCGCCGCCTCGGGAACTACGCGTTGGTGCCCCAGGCCTTCCGTGATCCGGCGGGGACCACCCTGACCCTCGGCCTCGGCGTCGACCTCGCCGTCGATCCCGCCGCTCGGGGTTCCGGGGCCTTCCGCCGCACGGTGGAGGACGCCTACGAGCGGGGTACGGCCGCCGGCTTCGACGGGATCCTCGGGGTGGCCAACGCCAACTCGGCTCCCCGGATGGTCTCCTCCCTCGGATGGCGCGCGCTCGATCCCCTCCCCGTCACCCTCTGCCCGCCCACGGCGCGGCCGCTGCGGTTCGAGCACCAGCTCGCCGACGCCGAGCTCCTGTCGGGTGCCGCGTTCGATCGGCTGACCGCCGGCGGCTTCGTGGCGCCCGAGCTTCCGGGGTTCGCGCCCGCCTGGTCCCCGGACGTGCTCCGCTGGCGCCTGGGCAAGCCCGGCGCCCGGTACACCCTGCACTCCTCGCCCGACCTGGTGGTCGTCTCCACCAGGACATCTCTGGCCAAGGTGCCCATCGCCGTGGTGCTCAAGGTCCTGGCCCGCCGCCGCCTCGACCGCCCTGTGGCCATGGCCGGACTCGCCGCCGCCGTGGGTCGCCACCACCACACGCCGCTCGTCCTGCACTGGGGCCGCAACCCCTGGCTGGGGGTGCGGGGCCTGCGCCTTCCCCAGAGCCGGATGCCATCGCCGTTGTCGCTCGTGCTGCACTCGTTCCACGACGTATTCGACCCATCGACCTTCGAGCTCGCGGCCCTGGAGTTCCTCGACTTCGATGCCTACTGACGCCTGGTCCCCACTGGCTGCTCGGGTAGCCTGCGGCCGATGACGACGATCGACGGGGGAGCAGCGCCGCCGGCGGCCGACCGCCCCCGCACTCTCGTCATCATCCCGGCCTTCAACGAGCAGGAGTCGTTGCCGGGCACCCTCGCCGACCTGGCGTCGACCGTTCCCGAGCTCGACGTGGTGGTGGTCGACGACGGCTCCACCGACGACACCGCGCTGGTCGCCGACTCCTGCGCCGTCGTCTGCCTCCAGCTCCCCTTCAACCTGGGGATCGGCGGCGCCCTCCGCACCGGGTTCCGGTACGCGGTGGAGAGCGGCTACGAGCGGGGCGTCCAGTTCGACGCCGACGGTCAACACGACGCCAGCCAGATAGCCACCCTGCTGGCCGCCCTCGACGACGGGGCCGACATGGCCGTCGGCTCCAGGTTCGCCGGGGCCGGTGACTACCAGGTCGGGCGGAGCCGGGGCCTGGCCATGCGCCTCCTGCGGTGGTCCATCCGTCGCCTGGCCGGACAGCGGTTCACCGACACGTCCTCGGGCTTCCGGGCCTTCGGTCCTGACGTGCTGCGGTCCTTCGCCGTCGACTACCCGATCGAGTACATGGACTCGGTGGAGGCCCTGGTGCTGGCCTGCCGGGCCGGCTACGACGTGCGCGAGGTGCCCACCGTCATGCGGGAGCGGGCCGCGGGGCAGGCGTCGAACCGCCGCTTCCGGCTCGCCTACCACTACGTGAGGGTGCTGGTGGTGCTGGCCAGCAGCCCCAAGCGCGTCCGCACCGCGGCCGAGACGGCGACCCCGGTGAAGCTGTGAGCTCCCGCGCCCACGTCATGTTGGCCATCCTGGTGGCCCTCGTCCTGGTGCTGATCGTGGCCCTGGTGCGGCGCCGCCAGCTCAAGGCCAAGTACTCGCTGCTGTGGCTCAGCGTCGGTGGGGTGATGGTCGTGTTCGCCGCTGTCCCCGGCCTGCTCGACTGGACCGCCGACCGGCTCGGCATCTACTACGAGCCAACTCTGTTGATCCTGCTGGGCATGGCCATGTTGTTGTTGGTGGTCATGCACTTCTCCTACGAGCTGACCCGCATGGAGAACCGCGTCCGCACCCTGGCCGAGGAATCCACCCTGCTGCGCCACCGGGTGGCGGCCCTGGAGCGGGCCGCCCGCGGCTCCGACGACGACGACCCGGCCGACGGCGCTGACCGGCCCGTGGGGTCACCCCCCTCGACCGCGCCGGAGGAGGCGGTGTCCGCACCCGAGCCCGAGCCCCAGCCCGAGATCGGCGATCAGTCGAGCCCGGCCAGCCGCCGGGCGTAGTCGACGACCCTGGTGGCGTCGTAGGAACGCTGGATCAGCATCTTCTCGGCCTCGAGGGAGCCCTCGGCATGGATGGCCAGTACGGCGTGGTACCCGCCGAACTCGCCGGTGGTGAGGTCGGCGACCATGTGCATGGCTCGGATGCGCTCCTCGCCGTCGACGCCCTTGCGGCCGCCGAGGTAGTGGCGGAGCAGCTCGCCGGTGTCGGGGTTGTCGAAGTCGGCGCCGCCCGGAGCGGTGACGAGCAGGCCGCCCGACAGGTCCTGCACGTGCTGCAGTGCCGTGTGGAAGCCGTGGGCGAAGTGCGACTTGGCGATGTTGACGACCAGCGGGTCGGGAACGAACACGCCGGCATCGTCGGGGTGGCCCCGGAAGGCGGCCGACTGGACGAGGGCCCGGAGCGTCTCCGCGTAGGTGATGAGCCACGTGAGCTTCTCGCGGACGTGGCCGGCCCGGGACACGCCGTTGAGGTCGGCCATGAGGGCACCGGCGCCCACCAGGGCGTCGACGAGCGGGAGCTTGTAGGCGATGGCGGTGAACCGGTGGTAGTCCACGAAGGCCAGGGCGAGAGGCCCGGCCATGGTGGATTCGCCGTTGAGGAAGACCCGCTCGTTGGGCACGAAGACGTCGTCGAAGATCGTCGTGGTCTCCATCATGAGGCGCTGGGAGCTGATGGGGGCCTCGAACGCCGTGCCCGTGTCGGTGCCGTACGAGCTGGCCACCAGGACCAGCCCCGGCGTGGCCACCGGGATGGCGAAGCTCACGGCCCACGCGCCGTCGTCGGGCCCCATGGCCCGGGTGGGTAGCACGACGAGCTCGTTGGTGTTCGGTGTGCAGCTGGTGTGGACCTTGGCGCCCCGCACGACGATGCCGTCGGGGCGGGTCTCGACGACCCGCAGGTAGGCGTCGGGGTCGGACTGCCCGGCGGGCCCGAGGCTGCGGTCGCCCTTGACGTCGGTCTGGGCCACGGACATGGCCAGATCACCGTCGCGGCAGTGGGCGAGGTAGTCCGCGATGCGCCCGCCCCGCTCGGTGTCGCCGCGCGACTCGTCGAGACGCCGACCGATGCGCCGCAGGGCGAAGAGGGCGTCGCTACCGATCTCCTTGATCAGGGGGACCAGCGTGTGGCACCGGCTGGTGGCCGTCTCGATCAACTCCGCCCGCCGGGTCAGGTCGTCGACGCTCCGGGGCTCGGCGAAGTACCGGCTGGAGGGGCCGCCGGGACCCTCCACCACGGCCAGCGGTCGCACCTCGGGGTCCTCGGCCAGCTCGAAGTCGACGGACGCGTGGCGGATGGCCCGGGCGATCACCGGATGCTCGGTGACGTCGGGGACGCGCTGCCCCTTGAAGAAGACCGTGCGGTCGTCGCGCAGCGACTCGACGTACTGGTCGGCTGAGCGCAGAGCCATGCTCCTCCTCGGGGCGACGGGTGGCCGACGAGCCGGCGCGACCCCCGGACGGACGGCCTGACGCTATCAGCGAGACCCCGGCGGCCCGGGTACCCGACGGGGTCCCGGGAGGGTCTCCGACCCGAGGCCGGACGGGTGCCCTACGTTGTCCCCCCGTGCCCGTCCCGACCCTCAGCCGCCCGGGGCCCACCATGGCGCGGCGCACCTTCCTGATCGTGCTCGGCCTCGTCACGATGGTCGGGTTCACCGTGCGGGTCGGCTATCTGGTGTCCCAGCGCGACGAGCCGGCCACCGGCGACGCCGCCTTCTACCACCTGACGGCCAACCTCCTGGCCGACGGGAAGGGCTACATCGATCCCTTCCGCTACACGGAGGGCTTCCAGGGCTCCTACGAGAGCGTCGGCCCCGACGGCGCCGTCACGACGGTGCCGGTGAGCCAGCCCCCCGGGATCGAACAGGCCACCGCGTCGCACCCGCCGGTGTGGCCCTACCTGTTGTCCGTCTTCTCCCGGGCCGGGCTGCGTTCGGTCAACGAGCAGCGGGCGGTGGGGCTGGTCTTCGGCACCCTCGGGGTGGCCCTCATCGGGCTGGCCGGGCGCGAGCTGTTCGGTGACCGCGTCGGGCTGGTGTCGGCCGGCATCGCGTCTGTCTACGGGTTCTTGTGGCTGAACGACGCCTCGCTCATGAGCGAGTCTCTGGTGACGGTGTTCGTCCCTCTGACGACCATGGTGGCCCTGCGCTGGTGGCGCCGGCCCGATTGGCGCACGGCGGCGGGTCTGGGACTGCTCGCCGGGATCGGCGGGCTGCTGCGCTCGGAGCTGTTGGCCTACGGCCCGCTGGTGATCCTCGGCGCGGTGGTCGTCGGTCAGGGCGTGCGTCGTCGGGCCCTGCGGGACCTGCTGGTGGCCGGCGCCGTCGCCGGCCTGGTGCTCGCTCCGTGGGTGATGCGCAACCTCACCGCCTTCGAGGAGCCGGTCCTGCTCTCACCCACCGGCACCATGCTCGTCCAGACGAACTGCGACGCGACCTACGACGGTCCGAAGATGGGTTACTGGGAGCTGGAGTGCGGTCAACCCGAGCCGGTGGGGTCCAACGGCGAGCTGCTCGACGAGTCCCAGCGCGATCGGATCCGTCGGGAGGCGGCGACCACCTACGCGAAGGCCCACGTGGGTCGCCTGGTCACCGTGGCGGTCCCCCTGCGGGTGCTGCGCATGTTCAACGTCTACGACTCGGTGCAGACGGCCCGCTTCGACATCTACGTCGAGAACCGGGACTTCCGGCTCTCGATCCTGGCCCTCGTCGAGTACTACGCCGTCGTGCTCGCCGCCGCCGTCGGGCTGGTGGTGGCCGTGCGTCGTCGCTGGCCCGTCTACGTCGTGGTCCTCTGGCCCGCGCTGGTGGCGCTGGTGGCGGTGGTGAGCTTCGGCAACAACCGCTACCGGGTGAGTGCCGAACCGTCGTTCATCTGGCTGGCGGCGTTGGCCCTCTGCGCTCTCTGGGGCCACTTCTCGGCGCAGAAGCGCACGGCGACCTCGGAGGCGACCGCGAGCACGGCGATCAGCACGAGTTGATGGGTGGGGGCGAAGCCCGAGGGCCACTCGACGCCCGGGGGGTAGTGGCGGCGGATCTGACGGCCCACGTACAACACGACGGTGGCACCGATCATCACCAGCGGCGTGGCCACCAGCACGGTGCGCCCTCGCTGCCACCAGGCGGCCACGGCGGTGAGGGCGGCCATCACGAGCCCCACCACCGGTCCGCCGACGAACCAGGCCAGGACGGCCATGACCGCCACCACGACGAGGCGGACACCGACCGGTGCCAGGGGAATCGGTATCCACGGCGAATCGAGTCGAGGCGGAAAGCGCAGACCGTCGGACGCGGACTGGTCGGCGGCGAGGGCGGCGGCCGAGCGGCGGGCGCGCCGGCGCCGTCGGGCCCGGGTGGCGAGGCCGAGCACCGCGAGCACGCCGAGGAACCACAGCGCGGACACCGCCACCGCCGCCCACACCACCCGCTGCGGGGTCCAGACCAGATCGATTGTGAAGGCCGACCCGGTCGTCGCGGGATCGACCCGCCAGCCGTTGGCGAAGCCGTCGATGAGCATCGGGTCACCGAGTGACGGCCCGCCGCGGACCTTCGCCGTCCAGCCGTCGGACAGCGACTGGCCGAGGACCAGCCAGAACGGATCGGTCGCGCCCGAGACCTCGACCCGGTACGAGAGGTCTCCCGTGGAGGTGACTGCGGTGGTGGGGACGGCGCCGTCGGCCGACTGCGAGGCGCCGGCGACGACCGTGGTCGAGGCGAGCTGGAGACGGTCGACGTCGATACCGCTGTCGAGACCGGCGGCGGTCAGGAGGCGGTGCTCCCCTCGGCCGAGGGCCGCCGGGGTCGGATCGCAGGGAGTGAGAGTCAGGGCCTGGCGGTCGAGGGCGTCGGCGACCGTGCCACCCAGCCGCACGGGAACGTCCGTGCCGTCGACGGTCACCAGGCCGGAGCGGCAGGTGGCGGGGACGTCGGTGGGGAGGGGTCCGACGGTGGTGGGCAGACCCAGTTCGGCGATGGCGACCGGCATGGTGTGGTCGTCGCCGCTGAAGTACTCGGGGGTCACGACCGCTCGCACCGAACCGATCGTGACCTTGACCGTCGACGAGGTGAACATCTCGACGGGCACGCTGACCGTGGTGGTGGCGCCGGCCTCGGCGTGGTCGGCGATGGGCGGCACGGCGACGGTCCGGGTGCTGTTGTCGTCGAGGGTCAGGACCAACGAGGTGGGAACGGAGTGGGAGCCGTCGGCCACCACCGAGAGGTCGAGGTGGTCGACCGTCATCGGCGTCGGGCTCACGACCGTGAACCCACGCCCGTCCTGGTTGCCGAAGCCGAGGGTCCAGGCCGTGGTGAGGTCGCCGTCGAGGGCGGAGGAGGGGCGGTCGGCGAGGGCACCGCTCAGGTAGTCGTCGCCGGTCACGACCGGGTAGCCGGCGTCGAGCCCGGGACGCCCGACGATGGCGTCGACGGCCGCCCCGTCCGTGCGCCCACCGATCCGGGCCTCACCGCTCATGGAGAACGAGCGGGCGTCGGGGACGGTGAAGATGCGGGCCAGGCGCAGCTCCGGGTCCTGCCGGAACCCCTCCACGGCGTTGGCCCGCCAACGGGTGAAGAGGTAGTCGAGCGGGCTCGACGGCGTGGCCATGTCCGAGAGGCCGGCCGCCGGGAGGCGGATCCACTCCGTGGCCTGCACTCCGGGGACCGTCAGCTCGCGGATGCCCACGTTGGAGAACCCGTCGAACGACACCAGACCCGACACGTTGGCGGCGTCGATCTTGACCTCGAGGGAGGTGAAGGTCCGGTCCCCGCCCAGGTCGATGTGTTGGCCGTCGTCGGTGAAGGAGTCGTCGCCGAGGTCGACCGTGGCGACCGTGTCGCCGTCCACCGCCACCGAGACCTCGGTGATGAACCGGTTGCCCCGCAGCTGGGAGAGATCGATGTGGTCGGCGGTGACGGGATGGCGATAGTCCACGCGGAGCCGGTCGCCGACCACCTCGCTGTAGCCGCCGGTGCTCCAGGCCGTCCGGGGGTCGCCGTCGATGGCGTTCACGGGCCTGGCCTCGGAGGAGTAGGCCACGATGTTGCCGTAGCTCGAGGCCCGCACGTCGGCCACGTCAGGTCCGTAGTCGGCCACCGTGAGTTGGTCGTCGGTGGCCCCCGGGAACAGATCGAGGCGGGTGTCCTTGGGGTCCTCCACGAGCGGCGTCGAGCCCGCCGCCTCGGTCGCCCCGTCGTTCTCGCGGATCGTCCCCCACCGCTGCGCTCGCCGCCGGTTGGTGTCGGTGACCACGAGCGACGGGGTCCCGTCCGTCACGGTCGACTGCGCCGCCGGGTTGGCCAGCAGGGTCGGGGCGTAGAAGATGGCCGCGGTGTCGGGGACGAGCCCGACCGCAGCGGCGTCGACCA
This sequence comes from uncultured Actinomycetes bacterium, assembly GCA_963793025.1. Lineage (GTDB taxonomy): Bacteria > Actinomycetota > Acidimicrobiia > Acidimicrobiales > Acidimicrobilacustridaceae > CAWBYL01. The sequence goes on along the minus strand of CAWBYL010000009.1, from coordinate 356,182 downwards.
GCCCGCGCCCGTCGCCCCACAACACGAGCGAGCCCTGCCCCGACTCGGCCCGGACGATCGGTCGGACGTCGTCGACCGGGTAGACGGCGAGGGGCGGAGGATCTTCGGCGTCGGTCGGGCGGGCCAGCTCCTGCTCGTCACGGGTCGGCTGTCGCGGGTCGGCCACCGCCGGCGCCGGATCTCCGAAGGTGGTGGCCCGGCCCAGCCCGGCGGTACCGGCGTCCTCGCCGAACATCGACCACAGGTCGGCGGGACGGGGCCCGCGGTACCGTTCGTACTGGGTGTCCATCCGCAACAGCACGTCCGATGCCGACAGGAGGCGGGCGACGGGCACGAGGGAGCGGATGTCGAACGGGCCTTCCTGGAGACCGGTGTCGAGGGCCCGGACCAGATCGGTGCTGCCCGGGGTGCCGTAGGCGGTGAGCTCCCGGCCGATCCACGGTCGGTCGATGATCCCGGGCGTCACCGGGTCCTGGGTCTGGCCCCACCGGTACGCCGCGAAGTCCGATCCCGGCAGCTCGATCACCCGGTTCTCGTCGCCGGTGGCGTCCAGGTGGGCGGCCGCGTCCTGCCAGTACTGGGGGAGCGTCTCGGGGAACTGCAGGTCGGGGGAGACGAGACCGCCCCGCCACAGGGGCGGCAGTCCCAGGAGGGCCACCGCCAGCAGCCCGACCACGAGCGCCGGTGCCGTGCGCCGCACCCACGGGGCCCGCCGGGCGGAGGAGAGGGCGTGAACCGCGGGGGCCACGAACGAAGCGAGCAGGGCGGCCAGCCCCAACACCAGGAGCGGGAGGGCACGAGGCGAGTTGCGCAGGGCGAATCCGGCCTCGTTGGCGCTGGCCGCCTTGACCACGGCACCGAACGGGGACGGCGACTCGTACGGGTACGTGCCGATGCCGAGCACGAGGCCGAGCAGGGTGAGGGCGACGAAGAACGCCCGGTAGCGCCACCGGGTGAGCATGGCGCCGACCAATCCGAGGAGAGGGAGGACGAACCCGACGGCCAGCATCCCGGGGTTCTGGGTGTAGAGGATGCTCGAGCTCGTCCACTGCGACAGACCGTCGCGACCGTAGAAGTACCAGTAGCCGAGGCCCCGCAACAGCTCCGGGGCGGTGGAGGTCTGGGCCACGGTCTGTTGCGTCTCGGTGAGCTGGAGGATGGGCAATCCGTAGCGCCCCTGCACCCAGAGCCCGGCCAGCCACCACAGCTGGGCGGGCACGACCATCACCGCGGTGCGTCCGATCATCCCCAGCGCGGACCGCAGCGACACCTCACGAGTCACCCAGATCATGTAGGGCAGGAGCAGGGCCGGACCGATCAGGACGAAGACCACCGAGCTGGCGTTGGTTCCGGCCATGAGGGTGACGACCACGGCGATGAGGGCCGGGGCCCGCCACCGCCGGTCCCGCAGGGCCACCGCGACCAGGCCGATCAGCCACGGCAGGCACGCCCAGGGCAACAAGATGACCGAGGTGCGCCCGGCGTAGGCCAGCAGGTAGGGGCTCAGCATGTAGGTGAACCCGCCCACCACCACACCGGCGCCGCGCAGGCCGAGCCGGCGCAGCATCCACATGCAGCCGGCGCCGGCGGCGAACAACAGCGTGCCCAGCCACAGCCGCTCGGCGATCCACGTCGGTACGCCCAGACGATCGAGGATCCAGTAGTACGGCCCCAGCGGGAACAGGTACCCGATGTTCTGGTGGGTCACGGTGCCCGCCATCACGTGGGTGTCCCACATCAGCCCGGCCCGGCTCATGAGCCGGTCCGGGTCCAGGTACAGGTAGGCCTTCGTGTCGGCCGCGATCTGGCCGCGAGCGGTGAGCAGCAGGGGCAGGTAGGCCACCGCGGCCAGCCCCAGCACCACCCAGGTACGGGGTCGGGTGAGAACGCGCTGGATCGTCGACCGACCGGACCGCGCCGGCGGTCGAGAGGCCCCGGGGGAGCTGGCGGCGGGTTCGGTCATGGCTCGGTGGCGACCACGGGGGCCGCCGCGACCCTACGACGGACGTAGGGCCTCAGGGCGGATCGCACCCGCCGGGTGGGTCGTCGTACATCGGCTGGTCCCGCCAGGCCCCGTTCTCCCACCCAGGTGCGGTCGGGCTGGACCATCCCAGCTCGACCGCGGCCTCGTTGATGGCTTGGGACAGACGCACGGCCCCGTCCTGGCAGAGGTGCCAGCCGTCGGCCCCCCGCAGCACCTCGGTGGCCCCCTGGTCGTTCACGTCCACCACGGGGTAGCCGCCGTCGTGACCCAGCAGAGCGTCGCCCACGACCGGGTTGGCCACGACGCCGGGGTAGCGGTCGGGGAGAGCGGCGTAGACGTCGTTGACCGGTGCGGGGAGGTCGCCCCCGCCGGGCATCTCGGGGAGCCACAGGATGTGGGCTCCTCCGGCACTCAGGACGCCCACGGCCTCGTCGACCAGCGCGGCGTAGGCGTCGTAGCCCTTGGCGTCCATGAACTGGATGTCCCATCCGCCCATCATCACGATCACCAGGTCGGGGTCGTTCTCGGCCACCGACGCCGCCCACTCGGTGCGCCACGGGAACGTTCCGGACAGGCCGAAGCCCGGTACGGCGGTCGTGACGACCGTCGAGGTGCCCGTGCTGAGCAGGGCAGCGGTGAGGCCGGGGGTGGCGCTCACCATCCCGGAGTCGCCGACGATCATCACCGTGTCGGCGGTGGTCGGTGCCGCCGTCGGATCCGTCGGTTCCGACGGGTCCACGGTGACGACCGATTCGGCGTAGTCGCCGATCTTGGCGTCGGCGAAGGGGATCTTGCTGCGGGGTGGGTCGAGGGTGACGACGTAGGCGGTGGAGGCGACGATGAGGGCGCCGGCCAGTCCAGCGGTGAGGGCGGCGCGGCTGGTGGTGATGAGGGTGCCGCGGCGGATGGGCATTTCGAGGAGGTGGTAGGAGGCGAGGGCGATGGCGGTGGTGACGGCCATGCGGAGGGCGAAGAGGGGGAGGGTGGGCCAGTGGAGGCGGTTGTCGTCGAGGAGCAGGAAGATGGGCCAGTGGTAGAGGTAGAGGCCGTAGGAGATGAGTCCGGCGCCGCGTAGGGGGGCGAAGGAGAGCAGGCGGGTGACGGCGCCGGGTTGGGTGGCGGCGTAGATGATGACGGCGGTGCCGACGGCGTAGAGCGGCAGGGCGCCATGGGTCAGGCGGTTGTCGGTCTGGGCGATGGCCCACCAGGCCCAGAACATCGCGGCGAGGGCGGCGAACCCGGCGGCGTCGATCAGCGGTGAGGGCCCTCTGGTGTCCGGGGAGGTCGTGCGGGCGTGGCGGCCGATGGTGGTGGTGGGGCGCCCGGACCACCACACGGCGAGCAGGGCGCCGATGAGCAGCTCGGCGGCGCGGGTGTCGGTGCCGTAGTAGACGCGGTCGAGGTTGTCGCGCAGCACCAGCGTGGCCAGCACCGAGGCGGCGGTGGCGGCGGCGAGCACGCCGGTGAGCAGCCGTCGTCCGCCGAGCTTCATCACGGCGATGACGACCAGTGGGAAGACCAGGTAGAACTGCTCTTCGATGGCGAGGGACCAGAAGTGCTGGAGGGGGCTGGGGGCGGAGAACAGGTCGGCGTAGCTGGTGCCGGCGCTGAGGAACCGCCAGTTGGCCACGTAGCCGAGGGCGGCGTTCATGTCGCCGTGGAGGTCGGCGAGCTGTTCGGGGCTGCCGACGCGCCACCAGAGCACGCCGATGAGGGCGATGGCCAACAGGGCGGCGGGGAGCAGGCGGCGGAAGCGGCGGGTCCAGAACCGGGCCAGGCCGATGGTGTGGCGGGCGTCGAACTCGCGCACCAACAGGTTGGTGATCAAGAACCCCGACAGGGTGAAGAAGGTGGACACGCCGAGATAGCCGCCACCGGCCCAGGTGAACCCGCCGTGGAAGAGCAGCACACCGATGACGGCCAGACCCCGCAGGCCGTCGAGGCCCGGGAGGTGAGGCATCCGGGTGCCTCGTCCCGTCGTCGTCGCCGACGAGGCCGGCGCCTCGGCGCCGGCACCCACGACAGTGGCGCTCACCTGGGACGACGCGGAAGAGGCATCGTCGCGGAAGGTAGCAGGGACGCGTGCCCCCGAGGGCTCACCGCCGCTCGTCGAGGAGCATGTCCAGGCAGGCCGAGGCGGGGTTGTCACGCCAGATGACGCTGTCGGCCGGGAGATGGCCACGAGCCTCGAGGCGGTTCATGACCCGGACCACGATGACGCAGTAGCGGGCGGCGGCGAAGATCTCGTGGGCGGTCGTATCCACCGGCTCGCGCCCCGACTGCTCGAAGTAGAGCCGCCGTTGCTCGTCCCGGTCGGGCTCACCGGGGAGGTGACCGGTGCCGCTCAGCTCGTGGGTCGTGCGGTCGAACATCAGCCACCACGCCAGATCCTGCTCGGGGGCGGCGATGCACGCGGCCTCGAAGTCGGTGGTGCACGCCACCCGGAAGTCACGCCAGATGATGTTGCCCGGACGAGGATCGCCCCAGCACAGACCGATGCTGCGGTCAGCGGGCAGCTCCCGGCGCAACCAGGCCCAGGCCTCGGCCAGCCGGGGATGGTCGCGGCCGCGCAGCTCCTGCTCGCCGTAGCCCTCCCACAGGGCGAGCTGGGCGGGGGTCCCGGGCTCGACCCCGGCGGGGACGAGCCACCGGAGACCCGCGGCCTGCCAGTCGACGGCGTGGAGCGCCCCCAGCTCACGCAGGCCGTCGGCCACCAGGCGCCCCCGCTGCTCGGGGGTCGCCTCGGTGAAGAAGCCCTCGGTCGTGTAGGGGGGGCTCTCGATGGGTACGACGCCGTCGACGAAGCGCATGACGAAGAACGGTGTGCCCGCCACCGCCGGGTCGGCCTCGTAGCCGACGAGGGGTGCCACCGGCACCGGCGACGAGGTGGCCAGCGCGGTCATGACCCGATGCTGGATCTCGATCTCGGGCATGTCCTCGTCGGCTTGGGGCGGGTAGATCGCCGGATCGGGCGACTCGACCCGAAGAACGAGGCGCTCCTCGGTGCGTTCGCCACTGCGGCGGCACTCCGCGGTGGTCATGATCGTCTCGGCCGAGAACCCCTGCCCCGACGGGCGTCGGGTGTCGCCCAGCGTGACGGTGTCGGCTTCCAACCGCGGCGCGAGCCAGGCCTCGATGGCGTTGACGTCGAAGGTCTCGGTCATGTCTCGTCTCCCCACTGGCGGCCACCGCCGATCCGGCCGCGGACGGTACCAGTGCGTCCGTGGCTGACGTGACGACCGACCGTCTGACTCAGGGATGACGTCGGGGGGGCCGAAGGTTGTAGGAGAGGACGGCGCCGGACGGCGCCGGTCACGCCGTGGCTCCCACGCCCCCGATGGAAGGTCACACCATGCACGACACGATCACCCGGACCGGTCCCTCCGCCATCGAGGCGTTGATCTCGTTGGTCGCCGACGCCGAAGGCCGTGGCGAGCTCGTGGTGTCGTCGAACCGCCTGGTGGACGCCCTGCTCGACGTCCGGGCCGACGCCGCCGACGTCGTCGCCGTGGATGTGGCCCTCGCGGCCTGCGCCCACCGTTCGATCGTCCCGACCGCCGAAGCCACGGACCTGGTGGCCTCGGTGGCCCAGGGCACCGCCGCCTGATCAGGGTGGATCGCACCCGCCCGGCGGGTCGTCATAGGCGGGCTGGTCACGCCACGAGCCCGTCTCCCACCCCGGGACCGGCGGTGACGACCACCCGCGCCGCGCCGCGGCGGTCATGATCGACTCGGTGAGGAGGGCCCCTCCGTCCTGACACAGGTGCCACCCGTCCCCGCCGCGCAGCACCAGCGTCGACCCGTCCGGTGAGAACAGGTACTTCGGGTAGTCGCCTGTCGGGCCGCGGAGGACGTCGGCCACCAGTGGGTTGCGCACCACTCCCGGATAGCGGGCGGGGAGCTCGGCGTACACGGCGTCCACCCCGGAGGTGTCCTTGCCCATGCCCGGCATCATGGGCAGCCAGAGGATGTGGGCCCTGCCCTGGCTCAGGATGGCGACGGCCTCGTCGACGACCGCGAGATAAGCCGCCTTCCCCTGCTCCTCGACGAAGTTCGCATCCCATCCGCCCATCATCATGATCACCAGGTCGGGTTGGTTCTCGGCGATCGACTGGGTCCATGCGTCTCGCCACGGGAACGGAGGGGTCAGGCCGAAGCCGAGCGCCGCGCCCTGGATGACCTTGCTGGTGCCCGACGCCTCGAGGGCGGCGGTGAGAGGCGGACCGAGGCTGAGCATTCCCGAGTCCCCGAGCAGCAGCACGGTGTCGGCCGTGACCGGGGCGATGGGCGCCAGAGCGGCGAGGAGCGTGAAGTCGACCGGCGCATCCGTCGTGGTGGTGGCCGATGCGACAGCCGTGGTGCTGGTGGTGGCGGGGGGAGCGATCTCCACCGTCTGGGTGAGGTCGCCGACGACGCGATCCCCGAAGGCGACGGTGCTTCGGGGTGGGTCGAGGGTGACGACGTAGGCGGTGGAGGCGACGATGAGGGCGCCGGCCAGTCCAGCGGTGAGGGCGGCGCGGCTGGTGGTGATGAGGGTGCCGCGGCGGATGGGCATTTCGAGGAGGTGGTAGGAGGCGAGGGCGATGGCGGTGGTGACGGCCATGCGGAGGGCGAAGAGGGGGAGGGTGGGCCAGTGGAGGCGGTTGTCGTCGAGGAGCAGGAAGATGGGCCAGTGGTAGAGGTAGAGGCCGTAGGAGATGAGTCCGGCGCCGCGTAGGGGGGCGAAGGAGAGCAGGCGGGTGACGGCGCCGGGTTGGGTGGCGGCGTAGATGATGACGGCGGTGCCGACGGCGTAGAGCGGCAGGGCGCCATGGGTCAGGCGGTTGTCGGTCTGGGCGATGGCCCACCAGGCCCAGAACATCGCGGCGAGGGCGGCGAACCCGGCGGCGTCGATCAGCGGTGAGGGCCCTCTGGTGTCCGGGGAGGTCGTGCGGGCGTGGCGGCCGATGGTGGTGGTGGGGCGCCCGGACCACCACACGGCGAGCAGGGCGCCGATGAGCAGCTCGGCGGCGCGGGTGTCGGTGCCGTAGTAGACGCGGTCGAGGTTGTCGCGCAGCACCAGCGTGGCCAGCACCGAGGCGGCGGTGGCGGCGGCGAGCACGCCGGTGAGCAGCCGTCGTCCGCCGAGCTTCATCACGGCGATGACGACCAGTGGGAAGACCAGGTAGAACTGCTCTTCGATGGCGAGGGACCAGAAGTGCTGGAGGGGGCTGGGGGCGGAGAACAGGTCGGCGTAGCTGGTGCCGGCGCTGAGGAACCGCCAGTTGGCCACGTAGCCGAGGGCGGCGTTCATGTCGCCGTGGAGGTCGGCGAGCTGTTCGGGGCTGCCGACGCGCCACCAGAGCACGCCGATGAGGGCGATGGCCAACAGGGCGGCGGGGAGCAGGCGGCGGAAGCGGCGGGTCCAGAACCGGGCCAGGCCGATGGTGTGGCGGGCGTCGAACTCGCGCACCAACAGGTTGGTGATCAAGAACCCCGACAGGGTGAAGAAGGTGGACACGCCGAGATAGCCGCCACCGGCCCAGGTGAACCCGCCGTGGAAGAGCAGCACACCGATGACGGCCAGACCCCGCAGGCCGTCGAGGCCCGGGAGGTGAGGCATCCGGGTGCCTCGTCCCGTCGTCGTCGCCGACGAGGCCGGCGCCTCGGCCCCGGCATCACTTCGAGTCGTGCTCACCCCTGCTCCCCAAGTCGACGTGATCGTCGGGTTCGTGGCCACGGTGTGCTGCCACGAGGACGAAACGTACCCTCGCCGGGTGCGTCCGAGGTTGATCGATCGGGACCCGATCGGTCTACGGTGGGCCCATCAGGCGTCGTCCGGCGTCCTGGTCGCACCGGGCCCGGCCTGGAGGGGGACCTACCCATGACCGACACCATCGACCGCCCCGGACTGCTCCCCGATCCGGAGCCGGCCGACGTCCGCTACACGATCATCTCGGTCGACGACCACCTGGTCGAGCCGCCGGACATGTTCGAGGGACGGCTGCCGTCGGCTCTGCAGTCCCGGGCCCCGAAGGTGATCACCAACGAGCGGGGCCACGAGGTCTGGGAGTTCGAGGGCCAGACCTTCACCCAGGTCGGCATGAACGCAGTGGCCGGGCGCGAGAAGAGCATGAAGAACCTCGAGCCCACCAAGTTCAGCGACATGCGGGCCGGCTGCTGGGACATCCACGAGCGGGTGCGGGACATGGACCTGAACGGCGTGTGGGCTTCGGTCAACTTCCCGTCGATGATCACCGGTTTCTGCGGTCGGGTGTTCGCCCAGGCCGAGGACCAGGAGCTGGGGTGGGCCACCACCCAGGCGTGGAACGACTGGCTCCACGACGAGTGGTGGTCGCCCTACCCGGAGCGCATCGTCCCGATGGGGATCACGTTCCTCGCCGACCCCGAGAAGGGGGCCGCCGAGATCCGCCGCAACGCCGCCCGGGGCTTCACGGCCGTGACCCTCCCCGAACGCCCCCATCGCATCGGCTTCCCCTCGCTGTTCAGCGGCTACTGGGACCCGATCATCGAGGCGTGTGCCGAGACCGACACGGTGATCACCCTCCACGTCGGGTCCTCGGGGGGCTACGAGAGCCCGCCCGACGTGCCGTCGCTCCAACTCGGCGCCACGATGTTCGGCCAGCTCTCGCTCGCCGCCTGCGCCGAGTGGCTCTGGTCGGGCTACCCGCTGCGCCACCCCGAGCTCAAGATCGCCATGTCCGAGGGCGGCATCGGGTGGGTGGCCATGCTCCTCGACCGCCTCGACAACATCGTCGACCGATCCGGCTACGGCCTCGGGTGGGACGTCCGGCCCGCCGAGGTGTTGAAGCGCAACTTCTGGTTCTGCACGATCGACGACCCGTCGACGATCTCGACCCGCCACCGCATCGGTGTCGAGAACATCATGTTCGAGACCGACTACCCCCACGGGGACGGCACCTGGCCCGACACCCAGGACGTGGTCGAGCAGGTCTACGGCGGACTTCCCGCCGACGAGCTGCGCATGATCCTGTGCGAGAACGCGGCCAAGCTGTTCCGCCATCCTCTCCCGCCGACGGTGCTGCCCGCCGTCTGACCAGCAGGGTCCGGGTCAGCGTCCGGGCACCCGCCCGACCATCGAGCCGCCGTCCACGACCAGCTCGGCACCGGTGAGGTACGAGGACGCGTCGGAAGCGAGGAAGGCCGTCACCTCGGCGACCTCGATGGCCCCGCCGCTGCGCCCGAGCGGCAGGTCGGCGAACCGGGCCGCATCAGCGGCGGGGTCGTCCGAGCGGGGGAGCATGGCCGTCTCGATGCTGCCGGGGAACACTGCGTTCACCCGGATCCCGAGGGGGCCGAGCTCGAGGGCGGCGGTCTGGGTGATGCCTCGCAGCGCCCACTTGGTGGCCCCGTAGGCGGTGTGGCCGGAGAATCCCTTCTGGCCGGCGAGCGACGAGATGTTGACGATGGCGCCACCGCCGCGACCGGCCATGAGGGGCGTGACGGCCTGCATCCCGAGCATCGGCCCGATCAGGTTGACGTCCATGATGCGGCGCACGGAGTCGGGGTCCTCGTCGAGGAGGGGTCGGATCCAGTGGATGGCGGCGTTGTTGACCAACACGTCGAGGTGACCGAAGCGGTCGACGGCCAGACGGCACGCCGCCTCCCAGTCCTCGACCCGGGTGACGTCGTGGTGGACGGCCACCGCGGCGTCGCCGATCGACGCCGCCACCGCCTCGGTCTCGGCGTCGAGCACGTCGGCCACCACGACCTGCGCGCCCTCGGACGCGAACAAGCGAGCCTCGGCCTCGCCCTGACCCCGACCGGCGCCGGTGATCAGCGCCACCTTGCCGTCGAGCCGGCCTGTCCCGGCCCCGGCCCCGGCCCCTCGCGTCTCAGCGTCCATCGTGCCCCTCCGATACTCGCGGTCGGTGGGTTGTACCACGCGGGGCGCCGCGGCCGTTCCGCTTGGATGGAATATGCAATGCGGGTTCGAGCACGGCAGGATCTTCGCCGAGGGCGTGGTCATCGCCGGACCACCGGGAGGTCGAGATGTCGGAGTGGAACTTCGCCAACGTGTGGGAGGAGATCGCCCGGCACCAGCCGGAGCTCCCCGCGGTCATCCGGGGTGACGACGTCCGCTCCTGGGCCGACATGGACGCCCGGGCCGACGGGTTGGCCCGTCACCTCCTCGGCGCCGGGCTGGGCCATCAGGCCAAGGTGGCCCTGTACCTGCACAACAGCATCGAGTACGTCGAGACGCTGTTCGCGTGCTTCAAGGCCTCGTTGGTCCCGGTGAACACGAACTACCGCTATGTGGAGGACGAGCTCGCCTACCTGTGGATCGACGCCGACGTCGAGGCCGTGGTGTTCCACGGTGACTTCACCGACAAGGCCGACGCGGTCCGGGGTCGCCTTCCCGCCGTCCTACGGTGGCTCTGGGTCGACGACGGCACCGGACCCTGTCCCGACTGGGCCGAGTCCTACGAGGACGTGATCGCGTCCGCCAGCACCGGACCGCGTCCGGTGACCTGTCCGGAAGGTCGATCGGGGGACGACCTCTTCCTGCTGTACACGGGGGGCACGACCGGCCAGCCCAAGGGGGTGATGTGGCGCCAGGACGACCTGTTCGCCGTCCTCAACCGCACGGGGAAGGTGCGCTACCCCGAAGAGGGGGGCATCGCCGACGTGGCTGCCCTGTTGCCCCCCGTCGACGAGGCCCGGGGGCGCTCGTTGCCCGCCGCACCGCTCATGCACGGCACCTCGGCCTTCGCCGCCTTCGGGATCCTCGGTGGCGGTGGCGCGGTGGTGCTGACCCCCGAGTGGCGCTTCGACCCCGAGGCCCTGCTCGACACCGTCGAGCGGTGGCAGGTGACCGACGCCTCCATCGTCGGGGACGCCTTCGCCAAGCCCCTGCTCGACGCCCTCGACGCCCACCCCGGCCGCTGGGACCTCTCGGCGTTGGCCGTCATCCTGTCCTCGGGCGTGATGTGGTCGGCTCCGGTCAAGGAGGGCCTCATCGGGCACGTTCCCGGCCTCCTCTGCGTCGACACGCTCGGATCCTCCGAGGCCGTCGGCGTGGCTCGCTCGGTGTCGTCGAGCCGCAAGACCAGTCGTACCGCCGGTTTCAAGCTCGGGCCCGACGCGCAGGTGATCGACGAAGACGGCCACCCGGTCGAAGCGGGATCCGGGCAGATCGGCCTGCTGGCCCTCGGGGGTCGGGGCCCGGTCGGCTACTACAAGGACGAGGAGAAGACGGCGGCCACGTTCCGGGTGATCGACGGCCGCCGGTGGATCACCCCGGGTGACAACGCCAGGGTCGACCTCGACGGCACCGTCGAGCTGTTGGGTCGAGGGTCGAGTTGCATCAACACCGGCGGGGAGAAGGTCTTCCCCGAGGAGGTGGAGGAGGCGCTCAAGCTGCGGCCCGACGTGCACGACGCCGTGGTGGTGGGGGTTCCCCATGAGCGCTTCGGGCAGATGGTCGTCGCCGTGCTCCAGCCCGAGGCGGGCTCCGACCCCGACCCCGAGCTCGTCGTCACCGACCTCAAGGAGAGGTTGGCCGGCTACAAGGTCCCGCGCCACGTGCTCGTGGTCGACGACATCGAGCGCGGTCCCAACGGCAAGGTCGACCAGGCCCGCTGGAAGGCCGAGGCGGCGGCGGCGGTGGCCGGTCGCTGAGCGGGAGCACGGCGGGCGGCGCTGGGTCTGGGATGCTGAAGCCATGAACCGGGGCGCACCACCGACCACGCCGCGGCTCGAGGCGTGGATCGACCGCACCCAGACACCGCTCGACCTGCTGGCCCTGCTCACCATCTGGGTGAACGTCCTGCCCTTCACCAGCGTCTCGTTCGTGGCGGATTACCGGGGCTTCTGGGTCGCCGCCCGCCTGTTGCTCTCGTTCGTCTACGGGGTCGACATGGCGGTGCGGTGCGTTCTCTCTCGGAGGCCGGTCCGCTACGCCGTGCGCAATCCGGTGGGCGTTCTGGCGGTGATCGTCCCCGCGGTCCGCATCCTGTTCAGCCTGCGGCTCCTCACCGCCATGTTCCGGCGCGGCAACCTCGGCCAGTTCCTGTTCGTCGCCCTCGTCCTGGTGCTGAACGGGTCGCTCATGGTGTTCGCCTTCGAGAGCAACGCTCCCGACGGGAACATCGTCACCGTGGGCGACGCCGTCTGGTGGGCGGCGGTCACGGTGGCCACGGTGGGCTATGGCGACTACTACCCGGTCACGGTGTGGGGGAAGGTCGTCGCCGTCGGGCTGATGGCCGTGGGGATCGCCACCGTCGCCGTGGTCACCGCCCAGATCGCGTCCAGCTTCATGGACCAGGCCTCGGCCCGCCGGACGTCGACCGCGACCTCCGTCGATCCGGCGTCGAGCTCCGGATCCGATCCTGCCCCGTCGCCCCGCGAGGCGGCGGGGCCGTCGGGCCTGGACGCCCGACTGGAGCGGATCGAGCAGCTCCTGCTCGCCCGCCTGCCCTCCGAGGACCGGCCGGTGACCGGCGAGGCCGATCCGCCCGCCTGAAGGCCCTCGCTGGACGTCCGACCGGTGGTCAGACGTACTCCTTGCGGCGTAGCCACTGCAGGGCACCCCAACCCCAGATCGGGGGCAGGTAGGCGGTGAACAGCCGGGCGGTGAAGGTGGCCGCCACCGCTTCGGTCTGGGGGATGCCGGCGGCGGTGAACCCGGCGATGAGACCGGCCTCGATCACCCCCATGCCCCCCGGGACCGGGGCGATGCCGCCGATGACCGAGGCGAAGGAGTTGATGACGATCAGCTCCATGAGCCCGAGTGACTGGCCGTAGGTCTCCAGGGCGGCCCAGAGGGTGAGGGCGAAGAAGACCTGGGCGATGACGTTGCCGCCGAAGAGCTGGAGGCCCTTGCGGGGCTCGCTGAGGACGTGACGGAGGTTGGCCCGGGCCGAATCGATCTGGGGGCGCACCAGGTCCCCGACCTTGCGGCGGAGCCGGGGGAGCAACACGACGAGCCCGCTCACCGTGCCGACGACCAGGATGGCGAGGATCAACAGCCGCCCGGAGCTGGTGCCGCCACTCGATCCGACCGAGAACGAGGCGCTGGTGAAGAGCAGGCCGACGGCGACGAAGACCACCTCGCAGATCCCCGACGCCATGGCGTTGAGCAGCCCTGAGCTGACGGCCACCGCGGCGCCCAGGCCCTGGCGCTGGAAGAAGCGCACGACGAGGGCCATCGTGGCCACGCCGCCGCCGACCAGGCCGGTGAAGTTGTTGGCGAACTGGACCCCCACCACCGGTCGCATGGGCAGCGGCTGGCTGACCGACCCCAGCATGGCGATGGCGCTGCCGATCTGGGGCATCTGGGAAAAGACGATCACCACGGGGATCCAGACCCACTGGGCGTCGTCGAAGACCGTGGCGAAGTCGACCTCGGCCAGCTGGCCGATGAGCAGGTAGACGCCGAAGATCGTGCCGACGGCGATGACCAGATCGGTGGCCGAGACCCGGTGCAGGGCGACCAGTTCCGGCGGGTCGACGCCCACGGCCGCCGAGACCGCCGTTCGGAGCCGGCCGAGGGTCTCTCGGACATCGGGGATCGACGCGCGGGTGGCGCGGGGGAGGGCACCGGCCTGGAGCAGGGGCAGGGTGGCGGCCAGCCCGTCGGGGCCGAGGGCCCGCCGGGCGGCATCGACGGCTCGTTCGTCGGTGGTCAGCGATGCCGTCGTGACCAACAGGGCCACGGCGTCGGCGGCGAAGCCGTTCTCGGGCGGATCGCCGTCGGCGGTGGCCATGTCGACGAAGCGGACCTCGCCGTCGGCCGAACGGCGGAGCGAGGCGGCGCGGATGTCGCCGTGGGCGAGGCCGGCGTCGTGGAGACGGGCCAGGCTGGACCAGGCGTCGTCGAGCAGGGCGTCGTCGAGCGCGGCCGCCGGCACCTCGTCGAGGGCGACGCCGGCCTCGGTGCGCAGCACCAACACCACGTCACCGCGTCGCCCGGCGGATCCGGCGGCGAGGACCCGGGGGGCGGGGGCCCCGGCTCGTTCGACGAGCAGGAGGAGGTAGGCCCGGTGCTCGATCTGGGCGGGCCGGCTCAGGGCCAGGGTCGGGCCGGAGTCCTTGAACCACACGAAGCGGGCCAACTTGGCCAGGAAGCGGGCGTCGGTGGCATCACGGCCGATGACGACCACCCGCAGGTGGCCGTCGGCATCGGTGCCCTCGTAGGCCTGCTCACCCCACGTCTGCACCGGACTGGAGGCGAGGACGACGTCGGTGAACCCGAGCGAGCGCACGTCGGCCGCCACCTCGTCGGGGTCGGGCATCCCATCGGGCGAACCGAAGGCCAGGTGAACGAGGGCGGCAACGGCCCAGCCGAGGGCCAGCGAGCCGAGGATCCCCGCCGGGAGTCCGTCGGTGACGGCCATGGCGCTCGCCGCCATGGTGGCCAGCACGAACCACAGAAGCCGCCGGGTGGGTCGCGTGAGCTCGGGCGCGGCGACGAAGAAGATGGCGGCCACCGTGGCCAGGCGCAGCGACGGGTACTGGGGGTACGGGCCGGCGAGACCGTCGACCGCGCCGACGGCCCCGGGGGCGTCGACGAGGTCCTGGAGCCAGTGGCCGAGCAGCAGCGTCGCCCCGACCGCCCCGGCCACGCTCAGCACGAAGCGGGGCCGACGGGCCACCAGAGCGAGCACGGCCACCCCCACCGCTGCCGAGAGGGCCACCGCCCCGTTGACCACCTTCAGGGCGCTGAGCACGACCGAGGGCAGGTCGCCGACGACGTGGTACACGGCCAGCTCGAGCGACGAGATCCGTCGGGCGGCGGCCGCGCCCACCGCCACCACGAAGGCGCCGATGAGCGCTCGGGCGACATCGGTGGGTCGTCGGTGCAGGCCCCGGTCGGCCACGACGCCGAAGACCTGGGTCCACGCCACCGTGCGTCGAGTGCGTCGGTGGCGCCGGATCCGCCTCGGGGCCTCCGCCATCTGCGCATCCTGGCACGTGCCCGGGGGCCGGACCGACGATCGGGTCGACGCACTCGCCGAGGGCAACGCCGACGGCGGGACGGGGACCGGCCCCGGGTGGCAGGATCGAGGGCCTGTGGAACGAGGGGGATCGATGAGCAACGGTGACGGTGGTCTGGCCCAGCGGGTGGCCGACGAGCTCGAGGTGCGCAACGTGATCGTGCGCCTGGGGATGTACGCCGACGGTCTGGGCACGGTCGACGAGTACGTGGACCTGTTCACCGAGGACGGCGAGTGGCTCATGCCCGGCGCCCCCCGCCGAGGGCACGCCGAGCTGCGCGCCGGCAGCGAGGAACGTCGGGCCGCCGGCGGGGTCGGGCCGGGCACCAACACCCGTCACGTCGTCGGGGCCACGACGGTCAGCTTTCCGACCGACGACGAGGCGGTGGCCGACTCGTACTGGCAGTTCTACGTGGACACCGTCGACGCGCCCCGCCTCCAGATCGTCGGCGTCTACCGAGACACCCTGCGCCGTACCCCGCGCGGTTGGCGGGTGGCCCGTCGCGAGATCACCTTCGGCTGACGCGACGACCGGCCGAACCGAGTCCGGCGTCGAGGACGGCGAAGGCCGCCTCCAGTTGCGGCCGCAGGGCGAGGGCCGCCTCGGCCGTGGTCGACCCGGCCGCCACCCGGCGGCCCAACTCGGTGATGAAGGCGTGTCCGGGAGCGAGCAGGGCCAGGCTCTCGGCCCGCACGGCCACGTCCGGCTCGACATCGCGCTCGGCGGCCAGCACCTCGGCCAGGGCCTCGGCGTTGGCGACGTGGAGGTCGTTCCCCCACCGGGCGAGGGCGGGACTGGTGGCCACGAGGTAGGGCATGCCGCCCGCGCCGCCGCAGGCCGGTCGAGGGTGGCGAGGACGTCGGCCACGGCGAGGGCTCGGGTGGTGACGGCGTCGAGGACGGTGGTGCCCGGCGGGCGGTCCCGCACCTGGGCGAGGAGGCCGGCGAGCATCTCCTCGGCCTGGTCGAAGACCAGGTGCTCCTTGGTGGGGAAGTGGTTGTAGACGGTCTGCTCGGAGACGTCGGCGGCCTCGGCCACGTCGATGACGGCCACCGCGTCGTAGCCGTGGGTCGCGAAGAGGCGGGCGGCGGCATCGGCGATGGTCTGGCGGGTGCGGGCCTTCTTGCGCTCCCGCAGGCCTGGTCGGGTGACGTCCACGGCCTTCCAGGGTAGTCGCTTGGGTTTCCCAATAGCTAGGGTTACCCTAACAACATCGCGATCAGGGGAGGGCGGCACATGAGCAACGCCATCGAGGCGGAGGGCCTCGTCAAGGTCTTCGGCACGGAGGTTCGGGCCCTCGACGGGGTGAGCCTCACCGTCGAGACGGGAACCGTGCTGGGCCTGCTCGGTCCCAACGGTGCGGGCAAGACCACGGCCGTTCGGGTCCTCACGACCACCCTGGTGCCCGACGGCGGACGGGCGTCGGTCAACGGCTTCGACGTCGTCACCCAGGCCGACGACGTGCGGTCGAGCATCGGCCTGGCCGGCCAGTACGCCGCCGTCGACGAGAACCTGACCGGACGCGAGAACCTGCGGATGATCGGCCAGCTCATGCACCTGGGACGGCGCGACGCGAGCCGGATCGCCGACGGGCTCCTCGAGCGCTTCGGGCTCACCGACGCCGCCAACCGCCCGTCCAAGACCTACTCGGGCGGTATGCGGCGCCGTCTCGACATCGCCGCCGCCCTGGTGCATCGGCCACCGGTGCTCTTCCTCGACGAACCCACGACCGGCCTCGATCCGTCGAGTCGCAACGCCGTGTGGTCGCTGATCGAGGAGCTGGTGGCTGTCGGGACCACGGTGCTGTTGACGACCCAGTACCTCGAGGAGGCCGACCGCCTGGCCGATCGCATCGTGGTCGTCGACCGCGGGGCGGTCATCGCCCAGGGGACGGCGGCCGAGCTCAAGTCGGACCTCGGCGAGACCGTCCTCGACCTCGGCTTCGCCGACCTGGGCGTGGCCGGTCGGGCCGAAGATCTCTTCGCCGGAGTGTGGCGGGCCAGTCCGGTGCGGGAGGGCACCACCATCGAGCTCAACATCGACGCCGGCCCGACCCAGGTCATGCAGGCCCTTCGCCTCCTCGACGACGACGGAATCGCTCCCACCGCCATGACCTTGCGGGAACCCAGCCTCGACGACGTGTTCCTCAACCTCACCGGCCACCGAACGTCGTCCGAGGAAGACCTGGAGGAGGCCCGATGACCGCCACCGCCACCACCGCCGTGCTGCCCGAGCCGGCGGCGACGCTCCAGCGCTCGAAGGTCACGGCCGCCATCGGCGACGCCAAGGTGGTCACCGAACGCAACCTCATCGCCTACGTGCGCATCCCCGAGGCGCTGTTCTTCTCCACCGTGCAGCCCATCATGTTCGTGCTGCTCTTCACCTACGTGTTCGGCGGAGCCATCTCCACGCCAGGCATGAGCTACGTCGACTACCTGATGCCGGGGATCTTCGTGCAGACGGTGATGTTCGGCTCGGTCAGCACGAGCGTCGGCCTGGCCGAGGACCTCCACACCGGGCTCATCGAGCGCTTCCGCTCCCTGCCCATGGCCCGCTCGGCGGTCCTCGCCGGTCGGACGACGGCGGACCTGTGCCGCAACGTGGTGGTGGTGATCATCATCACCGTGGTCGGGTACCTCGTGGGGTTCCGGGTGCACACCAACCTGCTCGCCTACCTGGCCGCCTTCCTGTTGCTGTTGTTGTTCGCCTACTCGCTGTCGTGGGGGTTCTCGATCATCGGGTTGTCGGCCCCGAACAGCGAGACCGCCCAGTTGATGTCGTTCCCCATCTTGTTCCCCTTCGTCTTCGCGTCGACCGCCTTCGTCCCCGCCTCGACGATGCCTCACTGGCTCCAGGTGTTCGCCGAGCACCAACCGGTGAGCGTGGTCGTGAACGCCACCCGGGCGCTGATGGAGGGCGGACCCACCGCCCGCTGGGTGATCCCGAGCCTTCTGTGGTGTGCGGGCCTGCTCGTGGTGCTCGTCCCCCTCGCCGTGCGCAAGTACCGCCGAACCACCTGACGGTCGGGCTTCGGCCGCCGTGCCGCCGGGCTTGCGCCGACGTGGCACGGTGGTCGGTGCCGCCCGCCTCGGGGCGGCGGGACAGGGGATCAGGGTGCTGACACCGCTCGACGACACGCTTCGTCACGTTCTGCCGACCACGTTCGACCATGCCGGTACGAGCGATCCGCGTTTCTTCGACCGGTACTGGTTCGCCATCTACGACCCGGCCGGGACGGGCCCGGTGCTCAACACCGGGATGTGCACGTACCTGAACATGAACGTGGTCGACGGCTACGCCGCCGCCATCGTCGACGGGCGCCAGCACAACGTGAGGGTGGCCGGCGCCCTGCGGCCGGGCTTGTTCGAACTGGCTCCGGACGTCAGCGCCGTGGGGCCGCTGCGCATGAGCGTGCTCGATCCGTTCCGTCGTCTCCGTCTCGAGCTGGACCCGGGCGACGGGGGCGTGGGCTTCGACCTCGAATGGTCGGCCGCCATCCCCCCGCACGAGGAGCTGCCCCACTACACGCGCATCCGGGGCCGGGTGAACCAGGACTACCGGCGCTACAACCAGTCCGGTTCGGTCGACGGGTGGATCGAGGTCGACGGGACTCGCACCACGGTGCGCGACTGGTGGGGTGGGCGGGATCACTCGTGGGGCGTGCGCACCGACGTGGCCGGAGGCGAGCCCGTCACCGGCCCGCCCGAGCCGCGCAACGGTCGGACCGGTTTCCTCTGGACATGGCTGACCTTCGGGGCGCCGGGGCTGGGGGGCTACGTCCAGCTCCAGGAGCTCCCTGACGGCTCGGTGATCCACCAGGAGGGGATGGTGCGGTGGGCCGACGGCACCCAGGTCAGCTCCGATCACGTCGATCTCGAGTTCGAGCTGGCCCCGGGCACCCGTCGCTTCACGAACGCGACCTGGACCCTCCATCGTCCGAGCGGCCCGGGTGCCGGCGACTGGAAGCTGACCGTCCGGCCCATCAGCCATTCGATCGCCATGGTCGGTCTCGGGTACTCGCTGGGCTACGCCGACGGCCGGGGGTTCGGGGTCTGGCGAGGTGACGACCACCGCGAGCACGACGTGTACGACGTGGCGCACGCCGAGGACGTGGTCTTCCCGGACGGCTCCGTCGACCGGCCCTACCACCGCGACTGCGCGGTGATCGTCACCGTCACCGCCCCCGACGGCACCGTCACCGAGGGCGCGGGCCACGCCGCCATCCTCCCCACCGGCGAGCTCCCCCTCCGCGGCCTCACCTGACCGCCCGCCTCCGAGTCACCAACTCGGCCCCATCCTCCGAACTGGTAGGCACCAGACATCGCATCTGATGCAGCTTGCCCACCAGTTCGGTGTCACGGCGGAGGGGGTCAGGGGAGTTGGCCGCTGCCGGGGACGGCGACCCGGTAGGTGTCGACCCGGCCGGTGGGTCGCCCCGAGCGGGTCGGCTTGTTGTGCTCGGCCGCGCTGCACACGAACAGGGTGCACCCGTCGTCGCCCCCGAGGGTCACCGCCAGGGTGTGCTGGTCGTGGTCGACGACCTGGGTGACGGCGCCGGCGGCGTCGAAGTGGACCAGCTGGCCACCGATGGGGTCGGCCGCCCACACGCCGCCCTCGGCGTCGACGCACAGCCCGTCGGGCGGCGCGTAGGGCGCGCCCTCGGCGGGCGGGAGGGCGCCGAACTCGATGCGCTCGGCGAGTCCGCCGTCGGATCGGCGGCGGAACCGGCTGATGCGCATGGCCGCGGGCTCGGCGACGAAGACCAGGTCTTCGTCGCCGTCGAAGGCGATACCGTTCGGGCACATCAGCTCGTCGGCGGCGACGGTGACCGATCCGTCCGGCGTCACCGCGAGGATGGCGGAGCTGAGCGGTCCCGTGGTCTTGCCCCAGGTGTCGAAGCCGAACTGGGTCACGTAGGCGGTGCCGTCGGCCGCCACCGTCATGTCGTTGCAGGGCCAGTCGGCGAAGGGTCGAAGGTCGGCATGGACCACCGCGTCGTCGCCCTCGATCCTCCAGAGGATCCGGCTCTCCATGCCGACCACGAGCGTGGTTCCGTCGGGGAGCCAGCCCAGGCCGCCGGGGTCGTCGTCGTCGAAGTGGTGAACGGTGGTGCGGGCGCCGCCGGCGTCGAGACGCACGACGTCGCCCCCCCACATGTCGGACAGCCAGAGCTCCCCGTCGCGCCACCGCGGGCACTCCGGAAGGTGGAAACCGTCGGCCAGCATCGTTCGCTCCATGACCCCCCGATCGTCGCGTCGCCTCGCCGGGCGACCCTAGCGGCCGGTCGCGTCGTCATCCGGTGCCGCCCACGACGGCGAGGGCCCGGGGGGCGGCCGGGGGCGGCCGGGGGGCCGGCGTGGCAAGCTCGTCGCGCACAGGGGGCGCGCATCGGTCGCGCTCCGGCCGACACCAGGAGGGGACGTGCCGGGACCGCTCGACGGCATTCGCATCCTCGATCTGTCCATAGCCCTCACCGGGCCCTACGCCGCCGTGCTGCTGGGTGACCAGGGAGCCGAGGTCATCAAGGTCGAGCGTCCGGGCATCGGCGACCTCGCTCGTTGGGTGGGCGTGGCCGTCAATGGCGTCTCGGCGCTCTACCAGGCGTGCAATCGAGGCAAGCGTTGCATCGCGGTCGACATCTCCACCGGCGACGGCCGAGACGTCGTGCGCCGGTTGGCCGCCGATGCCGACGTGTTCATCCAGAACTCCCGACCGGGAGCGATGGATCGGGCGGGGCTGGGCTACGCCGACCTCTCCGCCGGCCGCGACGACCTCGTCTACCTCTCGCTGTCGGGGTTCGGGGCCACGGGCCCCTATGCCCACAAGGGCGCCTACGACACGGTGATCCAGGCCTACGCCGGACTGGCCACGAACCAGGCCGATCCCGACGTCGGGGACCCCGTGTTCCTGCGCCAGACGGCGGCCGACAAGATCACCGCCATGTACGCGGTCCAGGCCGTGACCGCGGCCCTGCTGGCCCGGGAGCGCGGTGGCGGCGGACAGCACGTCGAGCTGTCGATGACCGACGCCGTGGTCTCGTTCCTCTGGGCCGACTCCGCCGGCAACGAGGTCCTGCTCGACTCGGATCGGTCGATGGCCTCGAGCTTCGTCCAGGGTTCTCGGCCGTTCCGCTTCCTCGACGGATGGGGCATCGCCACCCCGACGTCGGACGCCGACTTCCACGGCATGTGCGACGCCCTCGGGGTCGAGGGCCACCACGATCCCCGGGTCGACACCATCGGGGAGCGGCGTCAGCACCCCGAGGTCACGGCCACGTTCATGAAGGCGTGCCACGCCGCGGCGGCCACCATGACGACGGCCGAGGCGCTGAAGCGCATGGACGATCTGCGGGTGCCGTTCGGGTTGGTCGTGCGCCCGGCCGAGCTGCCCGACGACCCCCACGCCGAGGCCATCGGCCTGTTCGAGGAATCCACCCACCCCATCGGAGGACGTATGCGCCAACCCCGTCACCCTGCCCGCTTCGAGGGCACCCCCGCCGCCCTCGGAGGACCGTCGCCCCTGCTGGGCGAGCACACCGACGAGATCCTGACCGAGGTCGGCCTGGCCGACCGGATCGCCGACCTGCGGGCCGCCGGGGTGGTCGCGTGAGCGCGGCCGACGTCACCGTGGCGGGCTACTCGCACCTGGCCATCGCCGTCACCGATCTCGACGCCGCCCGTCGGTTCTACATCGACCTCCTCGGCTTCGAGGACCTCCCCCGCCCCGACTTCGGGGTGCCGGGCATGTGGCTGCGGGTCGGCGATCTCCAGCTGCACTTCATCGAGACCGACACCATGCCGGTGCCGGGTCCGGGCTTTCCCCACTTCGCCCTCCACGTCCCCTCCGACAGGTGGGCCGCCACCATGGACGCGCTGCACACCGGGGGCGTGCCCTTCGTGTCGGAGCCGAGTGAGCGGGTCGACTTCGGCACCACCGTGCGGGCCGCCTTCGTGAGCGACCCGGCCGGCAACGTGGTGGAGCTCACCGACGTGGGTCCGCTCGGGTGAGTCCCGCCGTCGGCGAAAAGGTTGACTGCAGCAAGCAAGCTTTCTAGGCTCCGGACTCGGGGCTCCCGGGTTCCGGGTCGTCCGTGCGCCCGACCGGCGCCGTCAGGGGAGGTCACATGGGGGAGTCGCAGCAGGTCCGCGCCGGCCTGGAGCACCCGGTCATCGATGTCGACGGCCACGTCATCGAGTTCATGCCGGCGATCCTGCCCTACATCCGCGAGGAGCTCGGCCCTCAGGAGTTCGACCGCTACCTGACCGCGCCCTCGCCCATCGCCCGCATCCTGTCGGCCGACTCCGAGACCCGCCTGGCCACCGGCACCCCGCAGTCGGCGTGGTGGGGCACGCCGGCGGCCAACACCGTCGACCTGGCCACCGCCGTCGTCCCCCGCTACATGTACGAACGCCTCGACGAGCTCGGCATCGACTTCTCCGTGCTGTACCCGACCAAGGGCTTCGGCATCGCCGGCATCGACGACCCCGACCTCCGCCGCGGCGTCTGTGCCGGGTTCAACAGCTACTACGCCGACACCTACGCCCAGTACGGCGACCGCATGACCGCGGCCGGGGTCATCCCCATGCACACGCCCGAGGAGGCGCTGGCCGAGCTCGAGCACTGCCACGCCCTCGGGCTGAAGGTCGTGGGCTTCCCCGAAGGGGTGAGCCGTCCCATCCCGGAGCCCGACCCCGGCAACATCACGCCGTTCATGTACCCCGGCCAGGCCTGGTGGTTCGACCACTACGGCATCGACAGCGCCTACGACTACGACCCGGTCTGGGCCAGGGCCGAGGAGCTCGGCTTCGCCGCCACCTGCCACGGGGGTCTCGGCAACATGCCGACCGGGTCGTTCACGTCCCGCACCAACTACAGCTACAACCACATCGGTTCGTTCGCCCAGCGCATGCACCACCTGTGCAAGTCGCTGTTCATGGGCGGTGTCACCACGCGGTTCCCGCGCCTCAACTTCGCCTTCCTCGAGTGCGGCGTCGGGTGGGCCGGCATCCTGCTGGCCGACATCCTCGAGCACTGGGAGAAGCGCAACCCCGAGGCCATCGGCTCGCTCGACCCGGCGGGCATCGACTGGGCCCTGCTGGAGTCGGTGATCCGCAGCCACGGCAGTGACGACCTGCTGGCCAAGGCCGGCGACATCGACCTGGCCGCGGCCATGGCCGCCCTGCCCGGCACCGGTACGCCACCCGACCAGCGCGACGACTGGCGCTTCCTCGACGTGGCCTCCGAGCGGGAGCTGGTCGACGCCTTCGTGCCCCGCTTCTACTTCGGGTGCGAGGCCGACGACCGCAGCATCGCCTACGCCTTCAGTCCGGCCAACCCGTTCGGGGCCCGGCTCCAGCCGGTGTTCAGCTCCGACATGAGCCACTGGGACGTCGAGGACATGTCCGAGGTGGTGGCCGAGGCCCACGGCCTGGTCGGCAAGGGCGTGCTGGCCGAACAGGACTTCCGCGAGTTCGTCTTCGAGAACCCGGCGCGGATGCTCCTCGGTCAGAACCCCGACATCTTCGTGGGCACCGCCGTAGCGTCGGCCGTGGCCCCCTTCGCCGACGCCGTTCGCGCCGACACCGCATCGGTGGCCGGCTGATGAGCCCGGTCGCGCCAGTCCTGCTCCGCGGCGGCACGGTGCTCGACGGCACCGGTGCCCAGGGTGTGATCGCCGACGTGCTGCTCGATGAGGGCCGCATCGCCGCCGTCGGTCCCGATCTGGTCGCCCCCGACGGTGCCGAGGTCGTCGACTGCCTCGGGCGGATGGTCACCCCCGGCTTCATCGACCCCCACACCCACTACGACGCCCAGGTCCTCTGGGATCCCGAGGTCAGCCCGTCGTCGTGGCACGGGGTGACGACGGTGGTCGTCGGCAACTGCGGGTTCGGCATCGCCCCGACCCGACCGGAGGACCGACCGACCATCCTGCGGGTGCTCGAGAACGTGGAAGGCATGCCCCTCGAGGCCCTCGAAGCGGGGATCCCGTGGACCTTCGAGACCTTCCCGGAGTACCTCGACGCGGTCGAGCGCCAGCCCCTCGGCATCAACGTCGCCGCTCTCGTGGGCCACACGCCGGTGCGCTTCTTCGTCATGGGCGACGACGCCACCGAACGGGTGGCCACCGGCGACGAGGTGGCCCGGATGGAGGTGCTGGTGGCCGAAGCGCTGGCCGCCGGCGCGGTCGGGTTCTCCACCTCGCGCACCGAGTCCCACCTCGGCGCCTACGGCAAGCCCGTCCCCAGCCGCGTGTGCGACCTCGACGAGATCCGCGCCCTGGCCGACGTGCTCGGCGCGGCCGACCACGGTGTCCTCGAATCGACGTGGGGCCCCGACCTGTTCGTCGACGAGTTCGCCGCCATCGCCAAGCGCATCGGTCGCACCGTGTCGTGGGCCGCCCTCATGACCAGCCGTCGCCAGCCGGGCCATGCGCCCCGGGTGGCCGGCGACGTCGAGGTGGCCGGCGGGTCGGTGCACCCCCAGGTGTCGTGTCGTCCCATCGTCGTGCAGCTGGCCCTCGCCGACCCCTTCCCCTTCGCCAACGTGCCCGCCTTCGGCGAGATCCTCACCCTCGAGCACGACCAGCGCGGCGAGCGCTACGCCGACCCGGAGTGGCGGGCCCGGGCCCACACCGACATGGAGGCGGCGTGGGGCGACATCCTCGACACCGCCTACGTCTCGGAGTCCGGCGCCCACGCCGATCTGATCGACGGGGCGACCCTGGGCGAGATGGCAGCGCGAGCGGGCACCCACGCCATCGACGTCATGGTCGAGCTGTCGGTGGCCGAGGGTCTCCAGACCCGCTTCACCATCGCCATGATCAACGACAACGAGGACGAGATCGGAGAGCTGCTGCGCAACGATCGCTTCCTGCTCGGCCTCTCCGACGCCGGTGCCCACACCAGCCAGCTGTGCGACGCCAACTACGCCACCTACCTGTTGCAGCACTGGTGGCGGGAGCGGGGGGACATCTCCCTCGAGAAGGCGGTGTGGCGCCTCACCGGGCAGCCGGCCGACCTCTACGGCATCCCCGAACGGGGCCGCATCGCCCCCGGCCTCGTGGCCGACGTCGTCGTGTTCGATCCCGACACGGTCGGGACCACCCGGGCCCGACGGGTCCACGACTTCCCCGGTGGTGCCGACCGCCTGGTGGCCGACAGTACGGGAATCGACCACATCTTCGTGGGCGGAGTGGCCACCCGGCGCGACGGCGAGCAGCTGTCGGGCACAGCCGCCGGCCGACTGATCAGGAAGGGTGCACCATGAGCTTCGAGCCTGCCACCACACCGACGCCGGCCCGGGTCGCGCAGCTCTACGAGCAGTGCTCGAACTGGGGCCGATGGGGCATGGACGACCAGCTGGGCGCCCTGAACCTGCTCACACCCGAGCGGCGGGTCGGGGCGGCGAGCCTGGTGCGCTCCGGGCGCACCGTGAGCCTGGCCCACGACGTCCCGACCGTCCCCTCTGCCGAGAACCCTTTCCCGGCTCACCACCACATGCTGGCCAGCGGCGACGCCCTCGACTCCAACGGCATCCCGGGCTATGAGGCCACCCGTGACTACGTGGGCACCGACGTGCACGGTCTCGGGATCACCCACATCGACGCCCTCTGCCACATGTTCGTGCGGGGCCAGACGTACAACGGGCGCACCGCCGAGACCGTGCCCAGCACCGGCGCCACCGCCAACACCATCATGGAGGTCGCCGACGGCATCGTCGGGCGCGGCGTGCTGCTCGACGTGCCCCGGGCCCTCGGCGTCGACCACATCCCCGGGAACACGTCGATGTCCCCCGACGACCTCGACGCCGCCTGCGCGGCCCAGGGGGTGCACGTGGGGGAGGGCGACCTCCTCGTCGTCTCGGCCGGACGTGATGCCCGCCGCACCGCTCAGCGGGGCCGCTTCGACCCCATCGGGGACGGCATGGCCGGACTCGGTGCCGAATGCCTTCCGTGGCTGCACGAGCGAGGCATCGCCCTCCTCGGCAGCGACGGCATCTCCGACCCCATGCCCGGGTTGGGGATCCACGAATGGCCCTTCCCGATCCACCAGATCGGCATCACCCGCCTCGGGATCATGCTCATCGACAACCTCCGGCTCGACGACCTGGCTGCGGCCTGTGCCGACGCCGGTCGCTGGGAGTTCCTGCTCACCGTCGGGCCGCTGCGGGTCCCCGGCGGCACGGGGTGCCCGGTGAACCCGATCGCGATCCTGTGACCGAGCCCGGACCGGGCGCCGACCGCACCCGTCTCGACGGCAAGGTCGCGCTCATCAGCGGTGGGGCCCGCGGTCAGGGAGAGAGCGAGGCCCGCCTGCTCGTGGCTCGCGGTGCTCGGGTCGTGGTCGGTGACGTGCTGGCCGACGAAGGCCGGGCGGTGGCCGAGTCGCTCGGCCCCGACGGTCACTTCGTCGAGCTCGACGTCACCGACGCCGCCTCCTGGGCCGCCGCGGTGGCCGAGACGGTGGCGGTGTTCGGCCGCCTCGACGTGTTGGTGAACAACGCCGGGATCGTCCGGGCCGGCACCATCGAGACGGTCGCCCTCGACGACTACATGGCCGCCGTGCACGTGAACCAGGTCGGATGCTTCCTCGGCATGCAGTCCGCCATCCCGGCCCTGAAGGCGGCCGGGGGCGGTTCGATCGTCAACGTGTCCTCCATCGCCGGGCTGCAGGGCGTGGCCGGGGCCGTTCCCTACGTCGCCACCAAGTGGGCCATCAGGGGCATGACCAAGACGGCGGCCATCGAGCTCGGCCACGACGGCATCCGGGTCAACTCCGTGCACCCCGGCGTGATCGACACGGCGATGACCAACGATCCGCAGTTCGCTGCGGTCGACCGCCAAGCGGTGTTCGACGGCTTCCCGATCCCCCGGATCGGAGCCCCGGAGGAGGTCGCGGAGCTCGTCGCCTTCCTCGCCTCCGACGCCAGCAGCTACTGCACCGGCGCCGAGTTCATCGTCGACGGCGGCGCCGTCGCCGGCCGTCCGCCCGCCATCCGCTGAGAAGGACCGACCATGAGCGGCATCACCCCGATACCGGCCGACGCCGAGCGCTTCGCCATGATCCAGACCGCGCTCGGGATCGTGGCCCGCCGGGCCAAGGACATCGAGCTGCACGAGCAGCTCGGCGCCCGTGTCGGCTACCGCCTCGAAGGCCCGTACTACGGGACGCTGTCACGGCTCGGCCTGGTCGAGCAGTGCACGGTCACCGAACTGGCGGTGATGCTCGGGCTCGAGCTCTCCACCGTGTCCCGGCGGGTGAAGGCCCTGGAGGATCGCGGCCTGGTCGGGCGCGAGACGAGCCTGACCGATCGCCGGACCTCGCTCCTGCGGCTGACTCCGGAGGGTCGCCAGCTGTTCGAAGCCCTGTCGTCGAGCTGGCGGGACATGCTGGCCGAGGTGCTCACCGAGTGGGACCCGTTCAGCATCGAGGTGTTCGCCGAGCTCTTCGCCCGCTTCGCCGACGCCCTGGAGGGCTATGCCGTGACCTCCCCGCCCCGCCCGCTCGAGTCGGCTCCGCCGCCGGCCTCCCGTCCCTGAACGACGTAGGAGATCATCGATGTACGACCTGATCATTCGAGGGGGCCTGGTCGTGGACGGCACGGGGGTTCCCGGTCGCCTGGCCGACGTCGCCGTGGCCGACGGCCGCATCGCCGCCATCGGCCGTCTGGGTGAGGCCACGGCCACCCGGGTCATCGAGGCCGAGGGCTTGGTGGTGGCGCCCGGCATCGTCGACGCCCACACGCACTACGACCCGCAGATCACCTGGGACCCGCTGTGCGACACCGCCGCCCTCCACGGGGTCACCACCGTGGCCGCCGGCAACTGCGGCTTCTCGGTGGCGCCCTGCCGGGCTGACGACCACGCCTACGTCGCCCAGGTCTTCTCCCGTGTGGAAGGCATGGACCCCGGCGCTCTCGGTCACGTGGCCTGGGCCTTCGAGACCTTCGACGAGTTCCTGGCCTCGCGCGCCGGGACCCTCGGCGTGAACCTCGGGATGTACGTGGGCCACTCGGCTGTCCGCCGCTGGGTGATGGGCGACGCCGCCTACCAGCGAGAGGCCACCCCCGCGGAGGTCGCGACCATGGCCGACATGGTCGCCGCGGCCATGGAGGCCGGCGCCCTCGGGCTCTCCTCCTCGCACGCTCCGACCCACCTCGACATGGCCGACCGGCCGGTCCCGAGCCGGCTGGCCAGCCGTGACGAGATGAGGGCGCTGGCCGACGCCCAGGGCCGGACCGGCCGGGGGACCATCGCCTACGCCCCGCAGAGCGCGGTGGAGGGCATCGACGCCGAGGACCGTGACTTCCTGATCGAGCTGGCTGGCCGTGGCGGCGTCCCGCTGGTGACCCAGGGCCTCGGGGGTCGATCCAAGGTCGATGCCCCCACCAAGACGTGGGCCGAGTCCCAGACGTTCCTCGACCGGTCAGCTGCGGCGGGGTCGCCCGTCTACTCGCTGTTGATGACCCGGCCGCTGAACGGGCCCTTCACCATCCTCCGCGGGACCTCGCGCTACGAGGGCGTGCCGCTGTGGAACGAGCTCATGGTCGCCACCCCCGACGAGAAGCGCCGGCTGCTCACCGACGACGCCCACCGGGCCGCACTGCGGGCCGCCATCGACGAGCCCAACCGCGACCCGGCGCGGGGCTCCACGCTTCCACCCCCGTTCTGGGAGAGCTTGCGGGTGTCGGACACCGCGGCCGCCGCCAACCAGGCGTTCGTCGGACGCGGCATCGCCGCCATCGCCGAGGAGACCGGACGCCATCCCGCTGATGTGCTCTTCGACATCGCCCTGGCCGACGACCTGCGGACGGTCTTCCACTGGTCCAACGAGACGCCGGCGTGGCGGGAGCTGCTCAAGGACGTGCAACGCCATCCGCAGATGATCGTGGGGGTGTCCGACGGCGGCGCCCACCTCGACCGCGACGACGGCCAGGAGTGGTCGACCCACTTCCTGGCCACCTGGTGGCGGTCGGAGAGGATCTGGCGTCTCGAGGAGGCGGTGCGGCTGATCACCGCCATCCCCGCCGCCGTGCTCGGCCTCCACGACCGGGGTCTGCTGGCGGTGGGCCGCCCCGCCGACATCTTCGTGTTCGATCCCGCGACGATCGACGTCGGCACGTGCCGCGAGGAGACCGACCCCTTCACCGGCGCCGCCCGGTTCCGGGCCGTGCCCAAGGGGGCCGTCGCCACCATCGTCAACGGCGAGATCGTCGTCGAGGACGGCAAGCGGACCGGAGCGGCTCCGGGCGTGGTCGTGAGGCCCTCATGACCTCGACCGTGATGCTCGGTACCGAGGAGCCCGAGGTGGCCGCCCTGGCCGAGGCCCTGGGGTGCGCGCTGGAGACGATGCCCGACCCCACCTCGGACAGCAGCGCCCTCGACTGGTCGTGGGCGGCGCCACTCGAGACGTGGCGGAGCGACGCCTCCCGACGCCCTGCCGTCGACCACGTGGTGTTGGCCCCGTGGGCGGCGTCCCCGGCCCCCGGCCCGCTCGACGACGTCGACCTCGACCTCTGGATGCGGCGCAGCGAGCTGGCCCTGGCCCGCTGGGTGACGGCTTTCGGTGCCGCCAAGGCCCGCTGCGGTGACGGCGGTGTGATCGTCGCCGTGGTCGACCGGGCGGCGCCGCTCGACTGTGCCGGCTGGGCCCCCGAGACGGGGGTGGCCGACGCCGTCGAGGCCCTCACCCGATCGATGGCCCGGTCCGAGGGGCCACGGGGGGTCCGCGTCAACGCGGTCTCGACCCCGGCGCGGTTGACCGTTCGCCCGGTCGTGGATCCGTCGCCTCCGCTGGCGGCCTTCCCGGGCTCGGTGCTGGCCGAGGCCCTCGGCGCCGTCCGCCTCCTGCTCGCGCCCGACGCCGTCGGGCTCACCGGCACCGTTCTGCACGCCGACTGCGGGCGGTCGTGGCGATGAGCGCGGCGTGCCCCGTGGTGATGGTGACCGGCGCGAGCGGCGGAGTCGGACGCGGCATCGCCGTGGCGTGCGGGCAGGCCGGTTGGACGGTCTGGATCGCTGCTCGCCGTGAGGCCGAGGCCACCGCGGTGGCCGCCGAGGTCGACGCCGGCGGGGGCCACGGGCGAGCAGTGGTGTGCGATGCCGCCGATCCGGCATCGGTCCAGGCCGCCGTCGGCGCGGTGATCACCCGTGACGGCCGCCTCGACGGCGTGGTCCACAACGCCACGAGCGGCCTGTCGCCCCACCTCACCGACCTGGCCGACGTGCCGCTGGTCGACGTCGGCGACCACGTGGCCGTCTCCCTGCGGGGCACCTACCTGCTCGCGCGCGCGGCGAGGCCCCACCTCGCCGCCGCCGGTGGCGCCTACGTGGTGTTGACCTCGGAGGCCGGCTTCGAGGGCAAGGCCCGTCTCCCCGTGTACGCCGCGGTGAAGGCGGCCCAACGCGGCCTGGCCCGCGCCCTGGCTCGCGAGTGGGGCCCGGCCGGCATCCGGGTGAACTCGGTGGCCCCCCTGGCCGCCACCCCGGCCATGGACAAGGCGTTCGCCGAGGACACGGCCATGGCCGGCCGGGTGCTCGGTCGCAATCCGCTCGGCCACCTCGGGGACGCCGTCGACGACATCGGGCCGGTGGTCCGGTTCCTCCTGTCCGACGACGCCCGCTATCTCACCGGCAACACGGTGATGGCCGACGGCGCCAGCTGCCCCATCACCTGACCGTCGCCGGGCGTCAGGCGTCGAGCGTGGCGAACAGGTCGGGGTCGGTGTGGCGGATGCGCTCGAGGTTGGCCCGCCACATCTGGGGCAGGTAGTGCTTGCGGTACATGGCCTTGCCGCCTCGGACCTCGGCGTCGAGGATCTCGGTGCCGCCGGCGGCCACGCACTCCAGGTGGTAGCGGGCGGCGGCCTCGAGGGTGACGGCCTCGATCACGGCGTTCTCGACGGTGTCGGAGACCACGATGGCGCCGTGGTTCTTGATGATCACGACGTGCTTGTCCTCACCGAGGGCGTCGACCACGTCGGTGTGGGCCTTGACCCCGTCGTCGAGGTAGGTGGCCTGCTCGTCGTGGAACAGGACGGCCACCACGTTGTACATGCCGACCGTGCGGCCCTCGATGGACGACAGCACGGAGAGGTGGTGGGAGTGCACGTGGACGATGGCGCCGGCGTCGGGGCGGCGCCGGTAGATGAGCGCGTGGAAGTTCACCGCGGGGGACAGCTCGTGGGCCCCGACGAGCGGATGGAGGTCGAAGTCCAGCTTGACCAGGTCGTGGGGCAGGGTCTGGTCGAGGTACTCGAAGCCGGTGACCCAGAAGCCGTCGCCCTCCTCGGTGCGGGCGCTGACGTGGCCGCCCACGTTCGAGTCGCAGCCCTCCCGGTAGAGGATCCGGCGGCCGGCGGCGATGCGGAAGCGGAGGTCGTCGATGGTCATGGGATCGCCACCCATGGTCAGAACGCGTCCGGATCGGCCTGCACGGCGGCGGGGACGGGGAACCGGAAGAGGGTGGAGGCGTTCTCCCAGGTCATCTTGCGGACATCGTCGGCCGGGAAGTGGCCGATCTGGTCGTACAGGATCTCCTGGGTGTCGGGCCAGGTGCCGTCCTGGTGGGGGTAGTCGCTCTCGAGCATCACGTGGTCGATGCCGATGGTGTGGCGCAGTTCGAGACCGGAACGGTCGTCGATGGTGCAGAACCAGAAGTTCCGGGACAGAACCTCCCGGGGCGTGAGGTCGATGTCGACCCAGGTGCCGTACATCTCCTGGTAGCGCCCGACGTGGTCGAGTCGGTCCATCAGGCCCGGCACCCAGCCGATGCCTCCTTCGGACAGGCAGATCTTCAGGTCGGGGAAGCGCACCGGCAGCTTCGAGTAGAGCCAGTCGACGGCGGCGAACATGGCCCAACCGAAGAACAGGACCCCGATGGTGTCGGCGGGGGCGTCCGAGGACGTCATGGGTGCGCTCGACGAGGACCCCACGTGGAGGCACACGACGGTGCCGGTCTCGGCGCAGGCGGCCATGAACGGGTCCCAGTACCCGGTGTGCAGGGAGGGGAGGCCCAACCGCTCGGGCAGCTCCGGGAAGGTGACGGCCCGGAAGCCCCGTTCGGCGTTGGCCCGGATCTCGGCGGCGGCCACGTGGGGATCGAGCAGCCAGGGGAGCTGGACCGGGATGATCCGGTCGGGGTGAGGTCCGGCCCAGGCATCGAGGTGCCAGTCGTTGGCCGCCCGCACCACGGCCAGTGCCAGGTCGGGGTCGCTGACGCCGAGCTGGAAGCGCTGCCCGGCGAACCCGGCCAGCGACGACGGGAAGTTGAGCGACGCGTACACGCCGTTGAGGTCCATGTCGTGCACCCGGGCCTCGATGTCGTAGGCGCCCCGACGCATCTCGTCGAAGCGGCTGGGCTCGAAGCTGAGCTCGCTGCGGGGTCGCCCGACGACGGCGTTGAGCCCGACCTTGTACTGGCGGTCCCCGTCGTAGAGCCAGTACTCCATCCCCGTGTCGTCCAGCTCGACCCGGGGGGCCAGCTCGGCGTAGCGGGCCGGCATCCGCCCGGTGAACATCTCGGGGGGTTCCACCAGGTGGTCGTCGACCGAGATGAAGGTGAAGTGACGCGGTCGCCGTTCGGGATCGGGAAGGAAGGTCACCTGCTTCGGCTTCTTGGTGGCGAAGAAGCCCTCGCGGCTCTCCAGGTCGTCGAAGTTGATGCTCACCAGTCGTCCCCCTCGGTCGGGCCCGACCCTAACATTCGATGATTGACTCTTGGCCCCTCATCGGCCCCCCACGACCGAAACGATGCGCATCTCGCGTGCCAGGGCACGCGAGATGCGCATCGTTTCGGGAGGGGACGGGCGAGTGGATCAGCGAGTGGTGGCGGCGGTGATGGCCCGCCACACGTTCTCAGGGGTGAGAGGGAGGTCGATGTGGGTGACGCCCAGTGGACCCAGGGCGTCCATCACGGCGTTCTGCACGGCCACCGTCGACCCGATGGCACCGGACTGGCCGATGCCCTTGGCGCCGAGGACGTTGACAGGGCTGGGCGACTCGATGGTGGCCACCTCGAGCGACGGCAGGTCGGCCGCCGACGGGATCCCGTAATCGGCGAACGTCGTGGTGGTGGGGCTGCCGTCGGGATCGTGGCGGACCTCCTCGAAGAGCGCCTGGGCGATGCCCTGGACGATCCCGCCGTGCTGCTGGCCGGCGACCACCGGCGGGTTGACCACTGTCCCGCAGTCATCGACGGCGGCGAAGCGAACCAGACGCACCGCTCCGGTGGCGGTGTCGACCTCGACGACCGCGGCGTGGGCCCCGGAGGGGAACGTCGGGCCGGACTGCAGGTGGTCGACAGCCACGGCGAGAGGATCGGGGCCGAGCTGGTCAGCCAGCTCACCAGGCAGGTCGGCCGAACCGGCTCGGTGGGCGATGGTGGCCCAGTCGACCCGACGGCCGGGCGTGCCCGCCACCGCCAGCCCTCCGGCGACCGGCACGATGTCCGCGGGCGCCGCCTCCAGCTCGTGGGCGGCCACCAGCCGGGCCCGGTCGAGGAGCACGAGGGCGGCGTCGTGCACCGCCCCACCGGCCAACATCAACGACCGGGCCGAGCCGGTCCCTTCTCCGGTGGGCACCTCGGCCGTGTCACCTCCCTCGAGCTCGACCGAAGCGAGCGGCACCCCGAGGCGGTCAGCGAGGATCAGCCCCCACGTCGTGCGGTGGGCCTGGCCCTGGTCGTTGGCTCCGTCGCGCACGACGACCCGGACGCCACCGCCGGCGGGCTCGATCCGCACGGAGGCGTGCTCGCCCGGCCGGTTCATGGGCGTGCAGTCCAGCCACATCGCCACCCCCACGCCGGTGCGGAACCCGGTCACCGCGGCTCCGCTCGTCTCTCGGGCCTGCTGCCGGCGCACCGCGTCGCCGTCGACGGCACGGACGACCTCGGTCAGGCAGCGGGCGTAGTCGCCCGAGTCGTAGGTCATCCCGGTGGCGCTGGTGTGGGGGAAGCCGTCGGCGGGCAGGAGGTTCTGCAGCCGCAGGGCCACGGGGTCGACACCGAGCTCGGCGGCGGCCAGGTCGACCAGCCGCTCGAGCATCGCGGTGGCTTCGGGACGACCGGCGCCGCGATAGGCGCCCACCGGGGTGGTGGTGGTGGCCACCGCCCGACCGAGGCCGCGGACGCGGCCGATCCGGTACGGCCCCGGAGCCATGAGGACGGTGGCGTTGGGTATGACGGCGCCGACCATGGGGTAGGCGCCGGCATCGGCGGTGACGGTCACGTCGAGGCCGACGAAGGTGCCGTCGGTGCTCACGCCGAGGGCGGCCTCCTGGACCTGGCCCCGCCCGTGAGGCATGCCGACCAGGTTCTCCGTGCGGGTCTGGATCCACGTCACCGCCCGGCCCAGCCGCAGCGCGACCGCGGCGACGACGATGGTCTCCACCGACGCCTCGAACTTGCCCCCGAACCCGCCTCCCACCCGGGGAGCGACGACCCGCACGGCGCTGGGCTCCCGACCGAGGCTGGCGGCGATGGCGTCGCGCACGTGGTGCACCCGCTGGGTCGACGCCCACACCGTCACCCCGTCGGCGGTGGGTTCGGCCCGGCACCCGTCGGGTTCCATCGGGGCGCTGGCGACCCGTTGGTTGACGAACCGGCCCCGAACGACGAGATCCGCTCCTGCGAGCGGGTCGTGGTCGTCACCGACACGACGCTCGAACACCACGTTGGTGCCGTGCTCGGGGAAGAGCAGAGCCGCGCCGCCGGCCTCGGCCTCCTCGATCCCGCTGACCGCCCGACGGGGCTCGACGTCGACCACCACCAGCTCGGCGGCGTCGACGGCCCGGGCTCGCGTGTCGGCCACCACCACGGCCACCGGTTCGCCCACGAAGCGCACCCGTTCGGTGGCGAGGGGCGGGCGGGCCAGCCCGACGGCGAGGGCGACGTGGCCCGGCACCGGTGCGAGAGCCAGGTCGTCGGCGTCGAGGACCGCCACCACCCCTGGTGCGATCCGGGCGGCGGCGCTGTCGATCGACCGGATCCGTCCGTGGGCGTCGGTGGCCCGGACGAACACGGCGTGGAGGGTGGCGGCCCCGAGGTCAGCGACGTACCGGCCCCGCCCGCGGAGCAGCTCGTCGTCCTCGAGGCGGGTCACCGTCCGACCGATGCCGTCCCGCCCTTCGGGGGCCGTCGGAGCGACGCTGTCGGTCAACTGGCCGTGTGGTCGCGCACGGTCTGGGCCCGGATGGCCGAGCCGTCGTCGCGGTCGGTGGCGTGGATCCGGGCCGTCTGCAGGTGGCGACGGGCCGCCGCCGCGGCGGCGGGGACGTCGCCCGCCTCGATGAGGGCCTGGATCTCCTCGTGCTCGGCCAACGTCCGTCGGCTGAGATCCTCGGCGAGGGGAACCCCGGCGGCGGTGAGCTCCTCGGAGGCGGCGCGCGTGTGGCTGCCCCAGACCCCTTCGACGGCACCGAGAACCACCTGAGCGGTGACGTTTCCGCACTGACGGACGATCGCCTCGTGCCAGCGGCGGGCGGCCTCCGCCGCACCGTGCCCGTCACCGGCGTCGATGCAGGCGGCCAGGTCGACCTGCGCCGCTCGCAGGGCGGGGATCACCTCGGCGGCCCGGTCGCCCCGCTCGGCGCACAACTCCACGCACAGGGGTTCGAGTCGCTCGACAGCTGCGGCCACGTCGCCCACCGTGACCTTGCGACCCTCGAGGACCTGGCCGAGGGAGTAGGCGGCGTCGGCCTCACCGGGCAGGCGGACCACGGATCCGCCCACGTTCCCGCGACGCACCCGGAGCAGGCCTTCGGCCTCGAGGATCTGGCAGGCCTGGCGAACGGCGGCCCGTGAGAGTCCGAACTCGGCCATGAGGTCATCGAGCTTGGGCAGCTCCCCGCCGTCGCCCACCTCTCCGGAGAGGATGCGGGCGCGGAGCTCGTCGGCCACGGCCTCGGCGGGAGTGACGCCGCGCCGCCGCCGGGCCGGCGGAGCAGCGGCGGCGCCGCCGGGCCTGGTCGAGTCCATCAGCGCATCATGGCAGGTTGGGTCAGGCGAGCACGGCGGTGAGGGCGTCGCGGTCCTCGACGGTGGGCTCCCAGACCCCAGCGGCGGCGTTGGCCCGGACCTGCTCGGCCGAGGTGGCGCCGGCGATCACCGAGGCGACGGCGGGCTGCCCGGCCAGCCCACCCATGGCCACGTCGAGCAGTCCCACGCCCCGCTCGGCGGCGTAGGCCTCGAGCTTCTCGACCACGTCGAAGTTGGCGTCGGACAGCAGGTGGGTCATGCCCCAGGCCTTGATGCGTCCGCCCTCGGGCGGAGCGTCGCCGCGGTGGTACTTGCCGGTGAGCAGGCCGCTGGCCAGCGGGAAGTAGGGGAGCACGCCCACCCCGAAGCGCTCGCACGCCGGGACCAGCTCGGCTTCGGCCTCGCGCTCGAGAAGGCTGTAGTGGTTCTGGGCGCTCACGAAGCGCTCCAGGCCCCCGCCGCGAGCGGTCCAGTCGGCGTCGGCCAGTTGCCATGCCGCGAAGTTGGAGCAACCGACGTAGCGGACGAGGCCTTCGTGGACGAGGTCGGTGAGCACCGAGAGCGTCTCCTCGATCGGCGTCATCGGGTCCGGGTAGTGGATCTGGTAGAGGTCGATCCAGTCGGTGTCGAGGCGGCGCAACGAGCGCTCGACGGCCCGGCGCACGTAGCGGCGGGCGCCGCGTGCACCCCAGTCGGGCCCGTTGGCCCCTTTCAGGTCGGTGCCGAACTTGGTGGCCAGCACGACCTGGTCCCGGCGGTCGCCGAGCGCCGCCGCCAGCATGACCTCGGACTCGCCGTAGGAGTCGGAGGTGTCGAACAAGGTGATGCCCTCGTCGATGGCGGCGTCGACGACCTGCTTGGTGGCGTCGGCGTCGATGCGCATGCCGAAGTTGTTGCAGCCCAACCCGACGGTGGAAACGGACAGCCCGGAGTCACCCAGGCGGCGGTAGGTCATCTCGGTCATGGGGCCATCATGGCCCCTCTCCGGTGGTGGTGCCGCCGACCGGGCGCGGCTCAGAAGCCGAGGGCGTCCCGGGTGCGGTGGAGCTCGGTGACGTCGGCGGTGGTGGGGACGAGGAACAGCTCGTCGCAGCCGAGGTCGTCGAGCGTGGCCACGGCCTCGGCCAGCGCGGCAGGGGTGCTCATGGTCAGGAGGCCGGCCATGGACGACGCCAGGTCGTCCCCGAAGATCTTCATGTAGGAGTAGGCGTAGTCGCGCAGGCGCTCGCCGGCACCGTCGCCGAGGGCGTACCAGAGGCTCACCGACAGGTGCGGGACCTCGGAGCGGCCGGCGTCGGCCCAGGCCTGGCGCACCCGGTCGAACGAGGCGGCGACCGCGGTGGGGTCGATGCCGAACACGGTGCCGCCGTCGTCGACGCCGACCGCCCACTTCGAGGCGCGAGCCAGGGCCTTCGGGCCCATGACCCCGGCGACGATGGGCGGTCCACCGGCCTGCACCGGCGGCGGTCCGACGGGATCGGCCCCCTCGAAGGGCGGCTCACCGGCCCAGATGCGCCGCATGGTGGCCACCTGCTCGTCCATGCGGGCCCACCGTCGCGCGAAGGAGCCGTTGATCGCCCGGTAGTCGTGCTCGCGGCCACCGACGCCCACGCCGACCGTGAGTCGGCCGCCACTCAACACGTCGATGGAAGCTGTCTGCTTGGCCACGTCGACGGCGTCATGGGCCGGGAGGATGATGATGGTGGTCCACAGCCGGACCCGCTCGGTGAGGGCGGCGGCGGCCGACGCCTCGACCACCCAGTTGTGGGCCGGGTAGGTGATGCGCTCGGGGATGGCGAGGCTCGACCACGGCCCCTCGTCGACCGAGCGGCACCAGGCCAGCGTGTCGGATCGATCGTGGGCGACCATCGTGGGGAGCGTCATGGCGATCTGCATGCCGCCGATCATGGCCCAACCAGCCCACCTCGCCCGCCCGTGACGCCCTCTTCCCCCTTCGGTGGCTCGGTCGGCGCCCCTCCAGGGGCGCCAAGCGAGCCACCGATCGGGGAGAGGTCCCGGCCTCGAGATCGGCTCAGGGGGCCATCGTGGTGAGGTCGACGAAGCCGCTCGGGTCGTGACGACCCAGGGCGAAGTGCTCGAAGATCCCGTAGCCGACCTGGCCGTCGAAGGTGGCCCGGGCGGCGTGATCGATCATCGTCCACGCCACACGCTGCTGGATGGCTGGGTCGTCGAGGTCGTGGTCGACGCGCTGGGACCACGAGTCGCCCATGAAGCGACCATGGTTCCAGCCGTCGTCGTCGGGCCCGTAGCCGAGGCCGACGCTCAAAGGCATCGGGCCCATGGGCTCGATGTCGAGCTCGAGCACCCGACCGCCCCGCTCCTTCAGGCCGATTCGGGCCCGGGTCGGGTAGCGGGTCCCGGACCGGTACTCGATGTGGGGCTCGGCCCAGCCGAGCTGCTCGATGCGGCCGTCGGGCCACACCCGCACCGCCTCGTTGATCGTGCGGTAGCCGTCGGGGCTCTCGTCGAGCACCAACATCAGGGCGAAGTCCTCGAAGCGCAGCGGGATCCAGCACCACCACATGCCCGGCTCCACCGGCTGTCCCGCTGGCGCGCCCTGGCCCACCGGGCGCACACCCCAGGACCGGTCCCGGGCGCCGCTCCATCCCTCGGCGGTGGCGTCGAGGACGGTTCCGTCCACCGTGACCGAACCGGTGATCCGGGCGGTCTGCACGAACCGGAAGGCGTCGAGGATCACGTCGTCGCCGGCGCGCCGGATGTGGCGGGGCTCGTCGATGGCCGGGAAGGCGCCGTCCCAGGTGAGGTCGG
The DNA here is from genome assembly GCA_963793025.1 of uncultured Actinomycetes bacterium. GTDB lineage: Bacteria > Actinomycetota > Acidimicrobiia > Acidimicrobiales > Acidimicrobilacustridaceae > CAWBYL01. The sequence continues at coordinate 317,476 of CAWBYL010000009.1, read as the reverse complement.
CGCTCATGCCCTCGACCTCGTCGCACACGAAGCGAACCGTCTGCAGGCCCTCGACCACCTCGATGCGCATGGGTCCGACCTCCTGGCGCATGCGGTCGTCGCCCAGCACGCCGGATGCGCGTGCGGAGGAGAGACGGCGTCCGTCGCGCACCGCCATGTAGCAGTCGATGACGTCCACGTGGGGATAGACGCCCAGGCCGACGGCCACCTGGTGGACGCCGTCGGGGGAGAGGGCGTGCATGATGCAGCGGTCGTACACGTTGCGATCGCTGGTCACGAAGTACTTCATCGTCTGAGGACCCTGGTGGATCGGGTACTCGTCGAGGGGCACGGGCACGGCGCTCTCCGTTCGCGATGTCGGACGTGACGGGCGACCCTAGCTGGGCCACAATCGGCGCTCGGTGGGCCCGAGGGCACACCGTCACCGAACTCGAGGGGGACCCGTGGACACGCTCGTCGATCTCTACGCACCGGAGACGTACCAGGCCGGAGTGCCCCACGACGTGTTCACCGAGCTGCGCCGTACCGATCCGGTCCACTGGGTCGACATGCCCGACCAGCCCGGCTACTGGGCGGTGCTCACCCACGCCGACGTCGTCCACGTCTCGCGCAACCCGAGCCTGTTCTCGGCCGAGGTCGGGGGCGTCGTGTTGGAGGACATGGACCCCGAACGTCTGGCCCGCATGCGCGACATGATCCTGTCGATGGACCCGCCGCGGCACATCGCCTACCGCAAGCCGCTGGCTCCGGAGTTCCGGGCCAAGGTGATCGCCGGCATGGAGGACCAGATCCGGGCCATCACCCGCCAGATCCTCGCCGACGCGGCGCGAGCAGGTGGAGGTGGAGATGGTCCACGAGGTCGTCGGTTCGCTCCCCACCCAGGTCATCGGCCAGCTGTTCGGCCTGCCCGAGGCGGACTGGGCGATGCTCCACGACCTGGCCGAGCGCAACACCAGCGGTCAGGACCCCGACATCAACCCCGGTGAGGAGAACGCCGAGGCCGGGAGCCCGGACTCGTCGATGCAGATGGCCATGTACGGCATGGAGTTCGCCGCCGCCCGGCGCCAGACGGAACCTCAGGGCGATCTCATGGACATCATCCTCGGCGACGAGTTCGACGGTCGCCACCTCACCGACGGCGACATCGGCAGCATGCTCGTGCAGATGATCACCGCCGGCAACGACACCACCGTCACGATGATGGTGGGCGGCATCTGGGCGCTGCTGCAGCACCCCGATCAGCTGGCCGAGCTGCGGGCCGACCCCTCGCTCATCCCCGGAGCGGTGGAGGAGATCCTGCGTTGGGTGCCCCCGCTGCACTACTTCCGCCGCACCGCGACAGGCGACACCGTCCTGAGCGCGACGGAGATCAAGGCGGGCGACAAGGTGGCGATGTACTACGCCTCGGCCAACCGTGACGAGAAGGTCTTCGCCGACTCCCAGGCCTTCGACATCCACCGCAACCCGAACCCGCAGCTGTCGTTCGGGATCGGCGAGCACTTCTGCCTGGGTGTGCACCTGGCCCGCCTCGAGGGGCGGGTGTTCTTCGAGGAGCTGCTCACCACCTTCCCCTCCATCGCCATGGCCGGGGAGCCGGCCCGCACCCGCTCGAACCTCAACAACGCCTTCAAGCGGATGCCGGTGCGCCTCGGCGCCGACTGACACGGACCGCCGAGCTGGCACACTGGCCCCGTGGGCACAGACGCCCACGTGGAGGGGGACTCCATGACGCTGCTCACCATGTCGGCTGATTCGCACGTCACCGAACCGGGTGACTGCTACGTCGACCGGATCGACCCGACCTTCCGTGACCGGGCCCCCCGAGCCGTCACCGACGACATCATGGGGGCGGTGCTGCTCATCGACGAGGGCCGATCGCGCATCCCCTACGGGATGGTCGCCGCCGCCGGCCGCCCGGCCGAGAAGATCGGGCCGTTCGAGTACGTGGGCTGGGACGAGCTGCACCAGGGCGGGTGGGATCCGGTCGCCCGGCTCGGTGAGCAGGATCGCGACGGCGTGGCCTCGGAGGTCCTGTACCCCTCGGCCGGGATGTTGATCTGCAACCTCGAGGACGCCGACTACAAGAAGGCCTGCTTCGACGCCTACAACCTCTGGATCGCCGAGTTCCAGGCCACGAGCCCCTCCCGCCTCGTGGGCGTCGGCCAGACCGCACTGCGCAGCGTGGCCGAGGGCGTCGCCGATCTGCAGCGCATCCGTGACCTCGGTCTGCGGGGAGTGATGATGCCGGGCATGCCGGCCTGCCTCGACGAGGTCGGCGACTACGACGACCCCGTCTGGGATCCGCTCTGGGAAGCGGCCGTGGCCCTGCGCCTGCCGCTGTCGTTCCACATCCTCACGGCCCGCAGCAACATCGGCGACGCCGGCTTCCGCGGACCCAAGATGAACAGCTTCCTGGGCATCCTCCGGGCCAACCAGGACATCATCGGGACCTTGATCTTCGGCGGCGTGTTCGATCGTCACCCCGACCTGCAGATCGTGTGCGTCGAGGCCGACGCCGGTTGGGTTCCGCATTGGGCCTACCGGGCCGATCACGCCGCGATCCGCCACCACAACTGGCTCACCGCCAGCATGCAGCGACGGCCCAGCGAGTACCTGTTCGAGAACGTCTCGTTCACCTTCCAGGACGACTGGACGGCGTTCAAGGTCGTGGACCAGATGAACCATCGCAAGCTGCTGTGGGCGAGCGACCACCCCCACAGCGACGCCACGTGGCCCGACAGCCAGGCGCTGCTGGCCGAGCACACGGCCGGGATGGCCCCGGAGGTCCGCGATGACATCGTGTGGCGCAACTGCGCCCGCCTGTACGGCATGGAGGCGGAGATCGCCGCCCTGAGCACGGAGGTACCGACATGAGCTCGATCCTGATCCGAGGCGGCACGGTCGTCGACGGGACCGGAGCGCCCGGCGTCCGCGCCGACGTGCTCATCACCGACGACCGCATCACCACCATCGGCGTCGATCTGCCGGCCGACGGTGTCGACACGGTCCTCGATGCCGCCGGGTGCGTGGTCGCGCCCGGGTTCATCGACATCCACACCCACTACGACGCCCAGGTGTTCTGGGACCCGACCCTCACCCCGTCGTCGTTCCACGGCGTCACCACCGTGGTCGCCGGCAACTGCGGGTTCTCGATCGCCCCCACCCGGCCCGAGCACCGCGACCTCATCGCCCGGACGCTCGAGAACGTGGAGGACATGGACGTCGACGCCCTCGCCGCCGGTGTGCCGTGGGACGAGTTCGCCTCCTTCCCCGAGTACCTCACCGCCGTGGGCAACCTCCCGCTCGGACTCAACTTCACCGCCTACGTCGGGCACACCGCGCTGCGCCTGTACGTCATGGGCGACGACGCCTACGAACGGGCCGCCACCGCGGACGAGGTCGATCAGATGTGCACCGAGCTCGGCGAGGCCCTGACCGCCGGCGCGGCCGGATTCGCGACCAGCCTGGCCCCCACCCACCGGGGCGCCGAGGGCAAGCCCGTCCCGTCCCGCCTCGCCGAGCGCTCGGAGCTCGAGGCGCTGTTCGCGGTCGTGGGGAAGCACGGCCACGGCGTGGTCGAGGTCACCCCGGGGACCACCATGTCGCCCGACGACATCTACGACCTCCAGATGGCGGCCGGTGTGCCGTTCACCATGACCGCGCTGCTCTCGATGCCGACGGGCAGCCATCGGAGGATGGTCGACCTGAACCGGGCCGGTTGGGCGCGAGGCGCTCGCGTCTTCCCCCAGGTGACACCGCGCCCGCTGGCCTTCGTCATGACCCTCGCCGAGCCCTTCACGCTCAACGTGAACCCTCACTTCGCCGCGCTCATGTCGGCGTCGGTCGACGTCCGCCGCAAGGCCTACGAGGACCAGGCCTGGCGGGACGAGGCCTTCACGTGGTGGGAGACGGCGACCGGCCTGATCCCGCGGTGGGACACCTACGAGATCGCCGAGAGCCCGGCCCACCCCGAGCTCGAGGGCCGTCGCCTCGACGAGGTGGCCGCCGAGCGCGGCGGACGGCCCTTCGACGTGATGCTCGACATCGCCCTCGACGAGCCCGACCTCATGCTCCGGGCGCGGTGCATCCTGGCGAACGACGACCCGGTCGAGGTCGGGGCCCTGCTCACCGAGGACAACTGCACCCTCGGCCTCTCCGACGCCGGCGCCCACGTGGGCCAGCTGTGCGACGCCCCGCAGGCGACCGACCTGTTGGGCAACTGGGTCCGGGACCGAGGCACGATGACCATCGAGGCGGCGGTCAACAAGCTCACGAAGGTCCAGTCCGACATGTTCGGCCTCGTCGACCGGGGCGAGCTGCGCGCCGGTGCGTGGGCCGACGTCGTGGTCTTCGATCCCGCCACCGTGGGCCCCGGTCCCATCCGCCGGGTGCGTGACTTCCCGGCCGACACCGAGCGCCTCACGGCCGACGCCCCCACCGGGGTGCGCCACGTGCTGGTGAACGGCGTCCCGATCCGCGTCGACGAACAGCAGGTCGGGGCTGGTGGGCCGGGACGCCTCGTCGCCCCTGGTCGTCGCTGATCTGTCCCGCGCGCCTACCCTTTCCGTCAGAGTCCGCGCTCAGTGCCATCCGTAGGAGAAACCCACATGACGATCACCGCACCCACCGCACCCGAGGCCGTCCACATCGGTGCCGACGAGCTGCCCTGGGCCGACATCGGCGGCGGCAACAAGCTGCGTCTCCTCCAGATCAAGGAGAAGGAGGGGCTCTGGATCGTCGAGAACGTCTTCCAGAAGGGCTTCGACGTCCAGACCCACCGCCACACCGGTCCGGTGTGGGGCTACACGGTCAGCGGTGCCTGGAAGTACAAGGAGTACGACTACGTCAACCGGGCGGGGTCCTTCCTCTACGAGCCGGCCGGGTCGGTCCACACCCTCGAGTGCATCGAGGACGACACGCAGGTGTGGTTCCACATGTACGGCGTGAACCTGAACCTCGATGCCGAGGGCAACGTGGAGTCCGTCTCGGACGGGGCCGGCACCTTCGCCGCCTACATGGCGATGTGCGAGGCCCAGGGCCTTGGCACCCCGAACGTCGTGGTCGACTGACCCACCGGGCGGGTTCGGGCCCTCTCCGACCGGCCCCCGTCGGGCCCACCGCGGTGGGCGGGACGGGGGCCGCGTCGCGCCCTCAGAGCGCGGCGACGAGGAACTCCACCATGGCGGCGCACGACGTGGCCTGGTCGTCCCCCTGGTAGTCGCAGAAGTGGTGTCCGTCGAGAGTCACGAGCCGCTTGGGTTCGCCGGCCCGCTCGAAGGCGGCCCGCGCCGTCTCGGCGGGGGCCACCGTGTCGGCCGTGGCCACGACCATGAGCAGGGCAGCGGGGCTGATGTGGTCGACGCACACGAACGGGTCGAAGGGCGGGTCGGCGGTCATGTGCAGGGTGAAGTGGTTCTCCCACCCGGTACCGGGGCCGTTGGCGCGGAACCACTCCCACGACTCGGGCTGGGGCATGAAGGCGGCCTCCTCGCCGCCGGGCTCGGCCACCACGGCCATGGGCCCGATGACGTGAGGTTCCGGGACCGGCGTGGCGCCGCTCAGTACCGCCTCGATCGCGGCGTAGCGGGCGTCGGGGTCCTCACCGCCGCCGTCGCCCAGTCCGGCGAAGGGCGCGTTGGCGACCACAGCGCGGACGCGCTGGTCGACGGCGCCGAGCACCATGACCTCACCCCCGCTGAAGCTGGAGCCCCACAGTCCCAGCCGGCCGGCGTCCACCTCGGGTCGATCCGCCAGCCATCCGACCACGTCGGCCATGTCGAGGGTCTGGCGCCACGGATCGATGAGCTGGCGGGGTTCGCCGTCGGACTCACCGAGCCCACGATGGTCGTAGAGGCACACGGCCAGGCCGGCGTCGGCCATCGCCTCGGCGAACGGCGGTAGCGACATGAACCGGGTGGCGGAGAAGCCGTGGCTCATCACCACGCCAGGGACGGGCGCCATCGGCGCGTGGTGCTCCGGCAGGTAGAGGTCGCCCCGCAGCGTGGTGCCGTCCGCGGTGGGTATGGAGACTGTCGTCGTCGTGGTCACCCGGCAGATGCTAGGAAGGGCGGCGCACGTCTGCCGTCGGGCAGGCGTACGAGGGGGTCCGACAACGGCATGGCGCAACACCCGTTCCACGACGTCGCCATCGTGGGCGTGCACAACACCCGCCAAGCGAGGGTGCTCGAGGGGTACGACGACCGCAGCATCGCCTTCGAGGCGGCCATCGGGGCGGTGGCCGATGCCGGGCTCACGCCCCGGGACATCGACGGCATCGTCGGTCCGCTCACCAGCGACTACATGTTCCAGGCCCGCATCGGACCGGCGTGGCGATCGATGTCGCCCCTCGGCATACCGGCGGTCCTCGAGGGGGCCATGGCCATCGCCTGCGGGCTGGCCTCCACCGTCCTGGTCGCCACCGGGGGAGCGGGCAGCTACACCCAGCGGGAGTCCACCGCCCCCTGGACACGCCCCACCAACGAGTTCGTCGCCGCCTACGGGATGTTCACCGCGGCCGAGTTCGCCCTCATGGCCCGCCGGCACATGCACATGTACGGCACGCCACCCGAGGCCCTCGCCCACGTGGCCGCCACGATCCGCAACAACGGCCACGTCCACCCCGACGCCGTCTACCACGGGCGGGGCCCGTTCACTCCCGAGGACATCCTCGCCAGCCGGATGGTGGCCGATCCCTTCCACCTCCTCGACTGCGCCATGACGTCGGAGGGGGGCACTGCCATGGTGCTCACGCGAGCCGACCGGGCGGCCGACCTCCCCCGTCCACCGGTGTTCATCCTGGGGGGCGGAACCGACCACTTCGGGCCGAGCTACCAGCACCCCCCGGCCTGGGACCTCGGCGGCACGCGTCGCCCGGACCTGGTGGCCGGCATGGTCGGTCGCCGAGCGGCCGAGGAGTCCTTCGCCTGTGCCGGCCTCGGTCCCGGGGACGTCGACGTGTGCGAGTTCTACGACCCGTTCTCCTTCGAGATCATCCGCCAGATGGAGGCCTACGGCTTCTGCGGCGAAGGGGAGGGCGGCGACTACGTGCGGTCGGGCGTGATCGATCCCGGCGGGCGTCACCCGGTCACGACCGACGGCGGGACGATGTCGTTCAGCCACGGAGGCGCCGCCGTCCAGCTCGTACAGCGGGTGGTCCGGGGTGTCCAGCAGCTCCGGGGGGAGTGCGTCTCGCGCCAGGTGGACGGGGCCGAGGTGGCCATGTGCACCGGCGGTGGAGCGGGTGCGCTGTTCACCGACGTGGTGCTCCTCGGAAAGGACCGGCCGTGACTCTTCTCGTCCCCCAGACGGGGCCCATTCCCCGCCCCCATCCCGGCCCGGTGTCGGCGCCCTACTGGGAGGGATGCGCCCTCGGGGAGCTCCGCTTCCAGCGCTGCACGGACTGCGGCGGGGCCACCCACACGCCGGCCTCGATGTGCGCCCACTGCACCTCGTCGGCCCTCGACTGGGAGGTCAGCTCGGGGATCGGTGACATCTACAGCTGGACCACGGTCTGGCGCCCGGTCACCCCGGCGTTCACGGTTCCCTACACGGCGGTGATCGTGGACATGGAGGAGGACTGGCGGATCCTGTCGAACCTGGTCGAGTGCGAGCACGACGCGGCCTTCGTGGGCATGCCGGTCGAGGTCGTGTTCCACCCTCTCGACGAGGGCATCGTCCTGCCCTACTTCCGCCCTCGCAACGGCTGATCGTCACCCGGGCGGCCGGGGTCGGCGCCCGTCGAGGCCCCTTCGCCCTGGCGCCGGTGTTGACTCACACAAGACTGGGTCGGTACTGTGGCAACACCGAGTAACCCACCGCCCGGACGAGACACCAGGAGCGCTCCATGGCCGCCAACGACCGCTACATCATCATCTCCGCCGACGGTCACGCCGGAGGCAACCACGCCCAGTACCGGGAGTACCTCGAGCCCGGCCTGCGCGACGAGTTCGATGCGTGGCGGGGCGGCTACAAGAACCCGTTCCGCGACCTGCAGGACGACGGTCGCAGCCGCAACTGGGACACCGCTCGCCGCAACGCCGATCTCGACGCCGAAGGGATCGCCGCCGAGGTTCTGTTCCCCAACACGGTGCCGCCGTTCTTCCCCACCGGCGTGGTGATCGCCCCCGCCCCCTCCGCCAAGGACTTCCCCAAGCGCCTGGCCGGGCTGCGGGCTCACAACCGCTGGTTGGTCGACTTCGTGGCCGAGTCCCCCGAGCGCCGGGCCGGCCTGGCCCAGATCGCTCTCAACGACGTCGACGAGGCCGTGGCCGACGTGCGCTGGGCCAAGGAGCAGGGCCTCGGCGGCATCCTCCTCCCCGGCGTCTCGCCCGACACCCCGTGGATCGACCCGCTCTTCTCGGCCATCTACGACCCGCTGTGGGCGGTGTGCCAGGAGCTGGACATGTCGATCACGCATCACTCCGGCGGTAGCGGGATCCCGAACTTCGGCCAGCACGCCTCGTCGGTCACCATGTTCGTGCTCGAGTCGGGCTTCTTCGCCAACCGAGCGCTGTGGCACCTGATCATGTCGGGTGTCTTCGAGCGGTTCCCGGGCCTCAAGTTCGTGATGACCGAGCAGGGGGCGTCCTGGTTGCCGCCGACGCTCACCCGCATGGACGACATCCACAACTCCATGGTGGCCGGACGCATCGGGCAGCTGCCCGCCAACGCCACGTTGCCCCACAAGCCGTCCGACTACTTCAAGCGCAACTGCTTCCTCGGCGCCAGCTTCCCCTCGCCTGGTGAGGCGGCCACGTTCACCGACATCGGCCTCGACAAGGTGATGTGGGGCAGCGACTACCCCCACAACGAGGCGTGCTCCCCGCTCAGCCGGGAGTCGCTCCGTCACAGCTTCAAGGGGTGGAGCGAGGACGACCTGCGCACGATCCTGTCGGAGAACCAGGCCCACGTGTACGGCTTCGACCTCGCCGCCCTCCGTCCCCTCGCTGACCGCATCGGTCCCACGGTCGAGGAGATCGCCACGCCCCTCGACGCCGTCCCCGACCACGAGAGCCCTGCCTTCCAGCGGGCCTGACCGGACGGCCCGACGATGACCGACACCGAGACGGGTTCCACCGGTGGGCTCGAGGCGCAGCTGGGTCCGGTGCGCCTCGGGCTCACCCGCCTCGGCCGTCTCCTGTCGAGCCGGCGTGTCCACGCCGGAATGGCCGGTGCCGCGGGAGTGGTGCTTCCCCAGCAGGCCATCGACGTCCTCCGGGCCTTGGGCGACAGGGATGCGCTGCCCGTGGGCGATCTGGCCCGGGCCGCCCGCATGGACACCGGCGCGGTCAGCCGTCAGGTGCGGGTGCTCGAAGGGGCCGGCCTGGCCGAACGCCGGGCCAGCCCGCAGCACGGGAGCATCGTCCTCGTCGAGGCCACCCCCGAGGGTCGGGCCACCGCCCACCGATTCGAGAAGGTCCGAAACTCTCAGCTCTCACGAGCGTTGGCCACCTGGACGGACGAGGAACGCGGTGAGCTGGGCCGGCTGCTCCTCCGTCTCGTCGACGACCTCCAGTCGACGCCCTACCTGAGCGGCGACGGCGACCCCGACTGATCTCCCCGTGGTTCAGTTCGTGACCCGGGAGATGACGGGCTGTAGCACCGGTGCCTCGATGGGTCAGTCGGGGGTGATGACGGCTCGGCCCCGGAGGGTGCCCGATTCCATGGCTTCGTAGGCTTCGGCCACCCGGTCGAGTGGGAACAGGTCGACGTCCACCCTGATGCGGCCGGCGTCGGCCAGGGCGATCACGTCCAGGGTGTCGGCGATGGTCGGGGCCTGGAAGGTGAAGACCTCGCCGTCCTTCGGGAGCAGATCGAACAGGCTTGCGTCTCCCAGGCTGCCCTGGCCCGCCCCCACCAGGGCGAAGGCGCCACCCCGCCGCGTCGACCGTAGTCCGGCGGTGATCGTCGAACCGATGCCGACGAAGTCGAAGACCGCGTCGGCGCCTTCACCGGTGAGGGCGAGGACGTCACCCACGGTGTCGCCGTTCACGCCTTCCATGGTCTCATCGGCGCCCAGCTCGGACGCGTAGGTGAGACGATCGGCCACCGGGTCGATGGCCAGGATCCGGGCCGACGTGAGGGTCGAGAGGTGCTGGATGGCGTAGCCGCCCAGGCCGCCGGCGCCGATCACGACGGCCGTGCCACCGGGACGGATTCGGTGCAGGGCCCGCTTCACGGCGTGGTAGCTGGTCGCTCCGGCGTCGGTCAGGGGACCGGCCACGCTGGGATCGAGGGTGGCCAGCTTCACCAGCTCGCGGGCACTGGACACGAGGACGTAGCGGGCCAGCCCGCCGTCCATCCCGTAGCCCCGGCCGGCGAAGGAGTCCCGGCAGTTGTTGTCCTCGCCGCGGACGCACCAGGTGCAGTGTCCACACGAACGGGGAGAGATGACGGCCACCGGGTCGCCCTCGGCGAAGCCGGTGACCCCGTCGCCCAGCACCGCCACCCGACCGCCCACCTCGTGGCCGAGCGTGAACGGCACCTTCCAGCCAACGGCCTCGGCCATGGCCCCCGGCATCTGCGCCATGCCGATGTCGGAGTGGCAGAGCCCGTTGCCCGCCACCTCGACCACGACCTGGCCCGGCCCGGGCTCGGGAACCGCGGCCTCCGTGAGCTCAGGTGGCGTCTGCCACGCGACGATGCGGTAGGCCTTCATGGTTTCCCCCATCTCGTGAGTCTGGCACCACCTCCAGTGCGGTGCCGCCCGCCGGCGCAGGGCATGATGGGTCGTCAGGAACCAGGGGAGGGCCGGACGTGACCGCAGGCGACTCGATCGAGCAGGCGACGACGATGTGGGAGCTGGTGGAGGCGCGTGCCGCGGCCTCCCCCGCAGTGGCCGCCCTCATCGAGAGCGAGCGTGAGGTGACCTACGCCGAGCTCCGGGACCGGGCCGAGCGGGTGGCGGCCGGCCTGCACGAGCGGGGCATCGGCGCCGGTACCCGTGTCACCTGGCAGCTCCCCACCCGTATCGAGACGGTGGTGGTGTCGCTGGCCCTGGCCCGCCTGGGCGCCGTGCAGAACCCCATCATCCCCATCTACCGCGACCGCGAGGTGGGTTTCGTCATCCAACAGACCGACGCCGAGTTCTTCCTGGTGCCGGGCGACTGGAACAAGTTCGACTTCGAGGCCATGGCGGGCCGCATTGCCGATGACCTCGGCGTGCGCCCCGAGGTCATCGTCGCCTACGACGACCTTCCCGAAGGCGATCCCGCCACCCTGCCGGGGGCCCCGACGAACGGCGACGAGGTCCGATGGGTGTACTACACGTCGGGCACGACCTCGGCGCCCAAGGGGGTGCGCCACAGCGACGGCACGCTCATGGCCGGCGGTCTCGGGCTGGCCGACGCCCTCGAACTCACCGCCGACGACGTCGGGTCCATCGCCTTCCCGTACGCCCACATCGCGGGGCCCGACTACCTCATGATGATGCTCTACCGGGGTTGCGGCAGCGTCCTGATCGAAGCCTTCAACATCGACGTCGCCGTCGAGCTGTTCGCCCGCAAGGGCGCCACCATGGCCGGCGGCGGCCCCGCGTTCTACCAGATGTACCTGGCCAAGCAGCGCACCCAGCCCGATGTCCCCATCATCCCCAGCCTGCGCCTGCTGTCGGGCGGCGGCGCCCCCAAGCCACCCGAGATGTACACCGAGGTCATGAAGGAGATGGGCATCCCGGTGTGCCACGGCTACGGCATGACCGAGTGCCCGATGATCGCCCAGGGTGGGCCCGACGACACCGAGAGCCAGCTGATGTACACCGACGGTGCTCCGGTCACCGGTTGCCAGGTCCGGATCGTGACCCTCGAGGGCGCCGAAGCCGCCCCGGAGGCCGACGGCGAGGTGCGGCTGAAGGGCCCGATGGTGTTCAAGGGGTACACCGACAGCGCCCTCGATGCCGAGGCCTTCGACGACGACGGCTGGTTCCGCACCGGCGACCTCGGCCACCTCGACGCCGACGGACACGTGGTGCTGACGGGACGACTGAAGGACGTCATCATCCGCAAGGGCGAGAACATCTCGGCCAAGGAGATCGAGGATCTCCTCTACCAGCACCCGAAGATCGGCGACGTCGCCGTCATCGGCCTGCCCGACAGGGAGCGCGGCGAGCGGGTCTGCGCCGTCGTCGAGACGGCCACCGGTTCCGAGCCGATCGAGCTCGCCGAGATGGTCGCATACCTCAAGGATGCCGATCTCATGGTCCAGAAGATCCCGGAGCAGCTCGAGGTCCTCGAGGCCCTGCCGCGGAACAACACGCTGGGCAAGGTCTTGAAGACCGACCTACGCGACCAGTTCCGCGACAAGCCCTGGACGCCGGCGCCCCGATCCTGAACGCGTCGTCAGGCGAGAGCCGCCGGGCGGAGCACGGCGAAGGTCGCGTTGCTCACCCAGGCGGGGATCCGTTCCATGGTCAGTCCGATGCCGATGGCGTGGATGATCATCCCGCCGCCGATGTAAAGGCCGGTGTGGCCGTCCATGAGGAACACGTCGCCCGGTTCCATGACGCTCAGGTCGATCCGGTTCGCGACCTGTGACGACATGAAGAAGGGATCGGCCTCCATCTGGTACGTGCTCGTCGGCACGGCGATGCCGATGCGACGGTAGGCGGCGCTGACGAACCCGGAGCAGTCGAAGTAGCCCTGGCCGAAGCGGTTCGTGTCGGGCGGGCAGATCGGGTCCTGGGGCCGGAGCTCGGGCCCCATGCACTGCGAGTAGGGAGTGCCCACCCGGCTGGTCGCCCAGTCGATCATGCCGAGGATGTCGCCGGGTTCGAGGGCAGGGCCCCCGTCGTCGAACTGGGGCATCCCGTCGGCGATCAGGGCCCGGGGATCAGCGGGCACCTCGCCCAGGTCGAGGCCGTCGGTGCGGGCGTAGCGGCGGGCCGCGCCGAGCGACACCGCCGTCTGGGGCGTGTCGCCCAGCAGTCGGTAGACGGCTTGCTGCAGGCCACTGGCCGTGGTCAGATCCAGCCCGCTCATGCACAGTGTCTCGGCTGTCGCGGCGGCGGCGTCGAACAGGTTGTCCGGATCGGCCACACCGTCGCCATCGCCGTCGGTGGCGTGGGCCGACCACATCGTCGGGGTGATCTGCATGGGGCCGACGGTCCGGTCCGAACCGTGGTCGCCGTCGATTGCGCCCTCGTCGGTGTCGGCCATCCGCGGTCCCCGAAGGCCCCGCAGCACCGGCGTGACGAAGCCACGGTGGTCGAGATCGGAGCCCTGGTTGCGACCGTGGGCCGGAGGCCATGCGGCCCATGCCGGCCAACACCGCGGCGGGGAGCCGGCACCCAGGATGGGCATCGTCGCTGGCCGCGGCGACCTGGCGGTAGGCGGCGTAGGCGAGGGCAGGTAGATCGGGGGCTCCGGCCTCGGCGAGGGCCTCGTCGGCTCTCGCCGCGGCCTCGTCGGCCGCCGCGAGCGTCTCGGCGTGGCGCTGGTCGGCGTGCTGGGCGGCGTCCGCTGCGTCCACGAAGGCCTTGTCGGCCGCGGCGAACTGCTTGGTCGCCGCCTTCTGGTCGGCCTTGGCCCGGTCGAGGGTCATGCGCCGGCCGGCCAGCGCGAGGAAGATCGAGTCGCCCTCGTCCTTGGAGGCCGCACCCTGTCGGACGTAGAGCTCGGCGCCGATGAGGGCGTAGCGGTCGCGTTGGTCGACGAGCGTCGCCTCGGCCCGGGCCAGGTCGGCGGCGGCGGCGGCCCGTTGGCGGGCGGCTTCGACCCGCACCGTCTCGCTGTCGGCCAGCGCCTGCTCGGTCGCGACCAGGGCGGCCCGCGTGTCCGCGTAGACCCGCCCCGTCTCGTCCACCGACGCCACCTCGGCGGCATCGGCGTGGCCGCGAGCTCCCGGCGTCAGCGCTGTGGCCGCGACGGCACCGGCCACCACGACGCAGAGAAGAGCGCGTCGAGCGCGACGAACAGCAGACATCACACCTGACCATCGGTCGACGGGGCCCAAACCCTGAGGACGGGCCGCCCTCCGGTCTCGGAGGACGGCCGCAGGCTAGGCGGCGAATCTCACCAGACGGTCAACGGGTCCTCAACGCAGGGTTATATGTCACCGTCGGAGAAGGCGATGCTCCAGCGTTGGGCGCGGCAGCGTGCTGCGACGCTTCCAGAACGGCGTCTTCCAGTGGCGTAGCCGGGAATCCCCCGTGCGGCGCTCGGGGCGGTCGCTGATCTCCCCGTATCCGTGGCGGTGGATCTCCTCCACCACCACGAGATCGTCGGGATCGGCGCCGAAGACCGCCTCTCTCAGCTGGATGGTGGCCTGATGGCGGACCTTGCGGTGCTCCACCTGCCGCATGTCACGGGCGGGGATGACCCTCCCGTCGCGACGCTGGCCACGATGCCGTGCTCCCATGGACGTACCTCCGCTGAGACGGGGCCGCCCACTCGTTCCTGCCGGGTGGGCGGACCTTGGGTACGGCTGAGTCTCGCTCACCGGCCGACCCGGCGCCAGTATCGCGTCGCACCAAAACGCGTTCGGCTGCCGGCCCGGCGAGGTCGTTCAGGCGCCGCGGAGGGTGACGGGGCGGCTCTTGGCCACATCCTCGAAGAAGTCGTTGCCCTTGTCGTCGACGACCACGAACGCCGGGAAGTCCTCGACCTCGATCCTCCAGATGGCCTCCATCCCGAGGTCGGGGTACTCGAGCACCTCGACCGAACGGATGCAGTCCTGGGCCAGACGGGCCGCGGGACCGCCGATGGAACCGAGGTAGAAGCCACCGTGGCGGGCGCACGCCTCGGTGACCTGCTTCGACCGGTTGCCCTTGGCCAGCATCACGTAGCTCCCTCCGTGCTGTTGGAAGAGGTCGACGTAGGAGTCCATGCGCCCGGCGGTGGTCGGACCGAACGAACCCGACGCGTAGCCGTCGGGGGTCTTGGCCGGGCCGGCGTAGTACACGCAGTGGTCCTTCATGTACTGGGGCAGGCCCTCGCCGGCGTCGATGCGCTCCTTGAGCTTGGCGTGGGCGATGTCCCGGGCGACGATGACCGGACCGTTGAGGGCCACACGGGTCTTCACCGGCAGCGTCGAGAGCGTCGCTCGGATCTCGTCCATGGGCCGGTTGAGGTCGATCTGCACTGCGGTGTCGTCGAAGTGGTCGTCGGTGACCTCGGGGAGGAACCGGGCGGGGTCGTGCTCGAGCTGCTCGAGGAACGCGCCCTCGGCGGTGATCTTGGCCATGGCCTGGCGGTCGGCCGAGCACGACACGGCGATGGCGACCGGGCAGGACGCACCGTGGCGGGGGAGGCGGACGACGCGGACGTCGTGGCAGAAGTACTTGCCGCCGAACTGGGCCCCGATGCCGGACTGCTGGGAGACCAGCAGGATGGCGTTCTCCAGCTCGACGTCACGGAAGCCCCGCCCGAGCTCGTTGCCCTCGAGGGGAAGGCTGTCGAGGTAGCGGGCCGACGCCAGCTTGGCCGTCTTCAGGGCGTACTCGGCCGACGTGCCGCCGATCACCACGGCGAGGTGGTAGGGCGGGCAGGCCGAGGTTCCCAGCAGGTCCATCTTCTGGGCCACGAAGTCGAGCAGGTTCGTCGGGTTGAGCAGCGCCTTGGTCTCCTGGAACAGGTAGCTCTTGTTGGCCGAGCCACCGCCCTTGGCCATGAACAGCAGCTTGTAGGCGTCACCGTCGACGGCGCTGATCTCGATCTCGGCGGGGAGGTTGGTGCCGGTGTTGACCTCGCGGTACATGTCGAGTGGCGCCATCTGCGAGTAGCGCAGGTTGTCGCTCAGGTAGGTGTCGTAGATGCCCTTGGCCAGGGCGGCCTCGTCGCCGCCCCCGGTGAGGACGTACTGGCCCTTCTTGCCCTTGACGATCGCCGTGCCCGTGTCCTGGCACGAAGGGAGGATCCCGCCGGCGGCGATGTTGGCGTTCTTGAGCAGATCGAGGGCTACGAACTGGTCGTTGCCGGAGGCCTCGGGGTCGTCGAGGATCCCCCGGAGCTGGGCCAGGTGACCGGGGCGGAGGAAGTGGGCGATCTCGAACATCGCCTCTCGGGCGAGGAGGCTCAGCACCTCGGGCTCGACCTTCAAGAACGTGCCCGCCTCGGTCTCGACGGTGGACACCCCCTCGGTGGTGAGCAGGCGGTACGACGTGTCGTCAGCGCCGAGGGGGAGCAGTTCCTGATACGCGAACTCCGGCATGGGCCGAACGGTATCGCCGCCCACCCACCGCCCACGAACCGGCCGGCGCCGGGAGGGCCCTGCGCTACGCTCACCCGGTCCCATCAACTCGTGCCAAGGAGCGGCATCGTGCGAGCGGTCGTGATCTACGAGAGCCTCACCGGGAACACGGCCCGCGCCGCCCAGCTCATCACCGAGCACCTCCGGGCCGCCGACGTCGACGCCACGCTCGTGTCCCACGACGGCAGTCGACTACCAGTCCGTGGCCGACGCCGATCTGGTCATCGTCGGGTCATGGACGGACGGGCTGTTCATCGTGGGTCAGAAGCCGGCCCGCGCCGGTCGGCTCAACCAGCTTCCGGTGCTCACCGGCAAGCGCTGCGCCGTCTTCTGCACCTACGCCCTGCACGCCGGCAAGACGCTGGAGAAGCTCTCAGAGCTGATGCGGGGCCGCGGGGCCGACGTCCTCGGCGGGATGGCCATCAAGCGCAACGCCATCGAGGCCGGGAGCCAGGACTTCGTCGAGCGGGTGCTCGACGTGGTCGCCGTCTGACCGAGCGACGTCGTCGTCCGGAGCGGGGCGGCCCGCCGCCGAACGACCGGTGACGATCGGCAGGGCCACCACCACGGCGACCAGCAGCAGGGCTCGCACCGTGGCCGAGGGGACGTCGTCACCCAGGCCCCCCGGGTCGACCAGGACCAGCCAGCCCACGGCAACGGCCGCGGCCACGCCACGATCGGGCCGGCGGGCCGTGAAGGCGACCAGGGCCAGCACCAGGAACCCGAGGTGGTGGGTCCACGAGATCGGGCTCACCAGCGTGGCCGCGCAGCCCACGACGGCGGTGGCCGTCAGGAGGTCGTCACGGCGGAGCGCTCTGACCCCCCGGACGAGCCCCATCGTGACGATGAGGGCGGCGCCGACAAGCCACAGCGAGGTGCGCCCCAGCCCCGGCTCCACGGCGCGGGACACCACGCCGAGCAGCGAGTTGTTGCGGGGATCCTCGACCCGGCCGATGCGGCTCGAGTCGAAGATCAGCTCGCTCCAGTAGCGCCGTGAGTCCTCGGGGGCCAGCACCCAGCCGACCGCGGTGGCGGCGAGGGCGACGGCGGCCGCTCGGGCCGCGGCGACGGTGCGTCGGGCCAGCAGGAGCCAGACGATGAACAGGCCGGGTACGAGCTTGACCGCGGTGGCCAGGCCGATACCGACACCGGACCACCGGGATCGTCTTCCCACGGCGGCCACGTCGACCACCACCAGGAGCCACAGCACGATGTTCACCTGCCCCTGGCGCAGGGTCAGCCAGACCGGGATGGTCACCGCGGCCGCCGCGAACGCCCACAGACACCAGGTCAGGCGCCGCTCGCGTTCGACCCCGGCGATCTCGGCGGCGAACCACGTGGTCCCGCCCAGAGCAAGGAGGCTCACCGCGGTCCAGAGGATCTCACGAGCCTCGGCCGCCATGGGTTCGAACAGGGCGAAGAAGATGGGACCGACGGGCGGGTAGGTGGCGCCGAGGTGGTGGACGCCGTCCCGGTAGGCGTAGAGCGAACCGCCGTCGAGCCAGTCGCGGGCCGAGCCCACGTAGATCTGCAGGTCCAGGAGACCGCTGGGAGGCCCGATTCTCCACGCCTGCCACAGGGCCACCCCGGCGGCGACCACGGCAGCGAGCGCCGCCAGACGCCGGTGCCGGAGGCCGATCAGGTAGCCCAGAGCCACGGTGGCGACGACGAGGGCCGCCGGCGTGGTCCATGGGTTGTAGAGCTGGAACACCCACTCGGGCACTCGCGCACGCTAACCGCCGACGGGGCCCCGCAGGGGTAGGTCCGCGGCCGAACGCAGGTCGTCGAACTCGGCGACGAACCGGGCGCGGAGCTCGGCCTTCTCCGGTGCGGAGGCCCAGCTGGCGGCGATCGAGGCCAGGGAGAGGTCCTCCATGATGTCGAGGTCGTAGCCGTAGGCGTCGGCCACGGCCACGTACTCGTCGGCCAGGTCGAACCGCATCATCCCGGGGTCGTCGCTGTTGAGCGTCACCGCCACCCCGAGGCGGCGCTGTTCGTCGAAGGGGTGGGTGGCCACGTCGGGGACGACGTGGGCGATGACCACGTTGGAGGTGGGGCACACCGTGAGAGGCACCCCCCGATCGATCACCTCGGCGGTGAGCTCGGGGTCGTCGAGGAGGCGGAACCCGTGGTCGATCCGCTCGCATCCCAACACGTCGAGGGCGATGCGGATGTTCTCCGCCGGTCCGTCCTCCCCGGCGTGCAGGGTCCGGCGCAGCCCGGCGCGTCCGGCGGCCGAGAAGGCCACGGCGAAGGCCCGGTGATCGATCCCGCGCTCGACCGAGTCCCCGCCGATGCCGAGGAGCACCTCTCGGTCACAGCTCGCGGCGAAGTCGGCCATGGCCTCGGCGTGGGCGGCCCCTGAGGGCTTGTCGATGTCGAGGATGAGCCGGCAGGTGATGTCGAGGTCGGCGTTGGCATCACGGACCCCGGCGCTCAGGCCGGCCCAGACCGTCTCGATGGCGACACCCAGGCGGAGCACGAAGCCGGGGGAGAAGAACATCTCGCGGTACCGGACTCCGGCGGCCGCACCGTCCTCGCAGGCCTCGTAGGCGATGCGGTGGAAGTCGTCGGCCGTGACCAGGCTCCGGCACACCACGTCGTAGATCTCGAGGAACTGGTTCAGGTCGGTGAAGCGGTACAGCTCGGACGGGTCGGCCACGGGCAGGGCGACGCCATTGCTCCGGGCCAGCTCGGCGATGGTCGAGGCCCGCGCCGCGCCCTCGACATGGCAGTGCAGCTCGGCCTTGGGTAGGCGACGCAGGTGGCCGGCAGTGGCAGAGGTCATGGGCGTGGGTTCCCTTCGAGGAGCGACCACAACGCCGTAGGGGTGAGCGGCGTGGTGGTGATCTGGGTGGCGATCTCCGGGAGGGCGGAGGCCACCGCGTTCACGACGCAGGCGAACGAGCCGTTGGTCCCGCCTTCCCCCATGCCCTTCATCCCGCCGGGGGTGAAGGGCGACGGCGTCTCGGTGAGGACGACCTCGACGTCGGGGATGTCGGCCGAGACCGGGAGCAGGTAGTCGAGCAGGGTGGTGGCGCGAGGTTGACCGTCCTCGTCGACGACGATCTGCTCGAGGAGGGCGGCTCCGAGGCCCTGGGCGATTCCTCCGTGCACCTGGCCCTCGACGATCGTGGGGTTCACGACCGTGCCGCAGTCGAGCACCACGCCGTAGCGTTCGACGTCGACGATGCCAGTTCCGGGATCGACGGCGACCCGGCACACGTGGGTCGCGTAGGAGAAGGTGTACTGCTCGGGGTCGTAGGCGAAGCGGACCTCGAGCCCCGGCATCTCCTCCCCCTCCGGCAGGGCCCAGCCCTGCCAGGCCCGGCGGGCGACGGCGGCGATGGGTATCGAGACGTTGGTGCCGACGACGGTGGCGTCGCGCCCGCCGAGGACGATGTCCTCCGGTGCCGCTTCGAGCAGCTCGGCGGCAATCCGACGGAGGCGCTCGGCCAGTCCCTCGGTGGCCCGTACGACAGCCCCGCCGCCCACGGCGATCGAACGGGAGGCAGCGGTGCCGTAGGCGGAGTAGGGGCTGGCGTCGGTGTCGGAGTGGATGAGCTCCACGTCCTCGATGGCCACCCCCAGTCGGTCGGCGGCCAACTGCACGAACGTCGTCACGTGGCCCTGGCCCTGCGGGCTGGTGCCCACGAAGAGCCGAACCGTGCCGTCGGGTTCCATGCGGGCGATGGCCGACTCCCAGGAGCCCACGTCGAGACCCACGTGAGGATTGCCCTGGCTCGGCCCCACCCCGGCCATCTGCACGTAGCTGGCGTAGCCGACCCCGCGACGGCGACCGTCGTCGGGCGGCCCGGGCCAGTCGGCGGCCAGGGCGACGGCTCGCTCGAGGGCGGCCGGGTAGTCGCCGTTGTCGTAGGTGGTGGGGGCGCAGCGGATGGCGTAGGGCTGGTCCTCGGGGCGGATCATGTTGCGTCGCCGCACGGCCACGGGGTCGAGCCCGAGGGCGCCGGCCACCATGTCCACCGTGCGTTCGCAGACGAAGACGGCCTGGGTCTGCCCGAAGCCCCGATAGGCCCCGGTGGGCGTGGTGTTGGTGGCCACCACGGTGCCCTCGGCCCGCACCGCGTCCCAGCGGTAGGCCCCCGGCAGCATCCCGGCCATGGTGAACAGCGGGCCGCCGCCGAAGTGGGAGAGGTAGGCCCCGGCATCGCGCACGCCGGTGACCCGCAGCCCACGGAGTCGGCCGTCGTCGTCGAAGGCGACCTCGACGTCGACCGTCTCCCCGCGGGCCTGGTGGGTGGCGACGAGCGACTCGTAGCGGTCCTCGACCCACTTCACCGGGCGACCGAGCTGCAGGGCCGCCAGGCAGACCATCACCTCGTCCTCGTAGAGGTGGTCCTTCAGGCCGAACCCGCCGCCCACGTCGGGGGCCACCACCCGGATGCGGTGCTGAGGGAGCCCGGTGACGGTGGCCAGCGTGTCGCGCACCGCGTGGGGCGCCTGGGTGGAGCTCCAGACCGTGAGCTTGCCGTCGGGGTCGGGGCTGGCGACCACACCACGCGGCTCCATGGGCGTACCACTCACGCGGCCGATGGCGAGGCGGAAGGCGAGCGTGCGATCGGCGGCGGCGAACACGGCGTCGGTGTGCTCGGCGCTGTCTCCCGTCTCGACGTGGCACATGACGTTGCTCCCGTGCTCCGGGTACAGCAGCGGTGCTCCCGGGGCGAGGGCGGCCATGGGATCGATCACCGAGGGCAGGTCGTCCACCTCGACGAAGATCTGGTCGACGGCGTCCTCGGCCCGGTAGCGATCAGCGGCCACCACCACGCCGACGGCCTCACCGACGAACCGGACGCGGTCACCCACGACGGGGCGATCGTGCTGGAACTCGCCCGGCATGTGCCAGACCACCGGGATCGGACCCCGGACCCGTTGGCGGATCTCGTCCGGTCCCAGCACGAGGTCGACGTCGGCTTCGAGGCCCGACACGTCGAGGCCGCGCAGGACACCGTGCGGCACCGGTGAGCGCAGTAGGGCGGCATGCAGGAGCCCCGGGAGCTCGACGTCGTCGGTGAACCGGCCCCGCCCCGTGAGCAGTCGGCTGTCCTCGAGGCGAGGGATGCGTTGCCCGGTGAAGGGGCTCATGGCTCGGTGTCTCCGGGGCCCAGCTGCTCCCAGGCGGCGCTGACCGCGGCCCGGATGTTCACGTAGCCGGTGCAACGGCACAGATGGCCACCGAGGACCTCCTCGAGCGCCTCGGTGCGATCCGCGCCCCGATCGGCGGCGGCCACCAGCGACATCACGATGCCCGGCGTGCAGAATCCGCACTGGAGGCCGTGGTTGTCGTGCAGGGCCCGCTGCACGGGGTGCTGGTCGCGACCGGACTCCCCGAGGGTGGCCACGCCTTCGACCGTGGTGACCTCGGCGTCCTCGGCCTGGACGGCGAACATCAGGCACGAGCGCACGGCCTGCCCGTCGATCACGACCGTGCACGCGCCACAGGCGCCCTGTTCGCACCCCACGTGGGTGCCGGTCAGTCCGAGTCGGTGGCGCAGGGTGTCCGAGAGCAGCTCGCGAGCCTCGACGGTGACCGTGTGCGATTCGGCGTTGACCCGAAGAGTCACGGTCCGCGACGTGGGCCCGGGCGCGTCGGGGGCGGGCGCGGTCATGGCGTGGTGCCCGGACGCGGCGGGGCGCCGACCAGCCGGGGGAGCAGCCGGCGCACGAGGGTGGCGCACAGGGCCGACCGGTGGGCGCCTGATGCGTGCCCGTCGTCGCTCGGGGACACCTCGGCGGCGATGGCGGTGGCCGCCTGCTCGATCGTGGCCGTCCCGGCCAGGTGGCCCACCAGCATCGCCTCGGCCGCCGGCGCCGAGCGAGGCCGGTCGGCCACTCCCGACAGGGCGAGCGTGGCCGCGGCGATGCGGCCCCCCTCGTCGACCGACACCCCCGCGAACAGGCCGACCAGGGCGAAGTCTCCGGGCCGGCGCGACACCTCGGCCCATCCCGTCGGTCCGCCGAAGACCGGGACGTGCACCCCGGTGAGGAGCTCGTCGGGCCGCCGGGTGGTGCTGAAGGGGCCGTCGAAGAAGTCCCCCGCCGCCACCGTACGGGGTCCTCGCGCCGCCGATTCGAGCACGACGTGGCCCCCCGACCCGAGCAGCACGGCCGGCAGCTCGGCGGCCGGATCGGCGTGGGCCAGCGACCCGCCGACCGTCGTGCGGTTGCGGATCTGGGAGTGCCCGATCTGCCCCAGCGCCTCGTGCACGCCGGGCAGGGCGGCGGCCGCGCTCTCGTCGCCCAGCAGCTGGGTGACGGTGACGAGCGCGCCGATGTCGACGCCGGTCGGTGTGACCTGGATGTCGCGCAGCCCCTTCACCCGCCGGGGGTCGATGACGACCTCCGGTCGGGCCAGGCGCAGGTTCATCAGGGGCACCAGGCTCTGACCGCCGGCGATCACCACGGCGTCGTCGCCGCCGGCCGCCAGCTCGGCCAGGACCTCCTCGAGGGTGGCGGGATCGGCGTAACGGAAGGGCGCGGGCTTCACGACACGGACGTGGGGGGCGCCGGCTCCCGGTCGAGCCAGGAGTCGATGCCGTTGAGAGCATCGGCCTTGGCGCCCGAGCTGGCTCCGCTCGACTCGATCGACGCCGCGGCGATGCGAGCCATGGTGAGGTCGTCGAAGCCGAACTCGGCCCGGCACAGCTGATACTCCTCGAGCAGGCCCGGTCCGAAAAGCAGCGGATCATCGGCGTTGATCGAGACCCGGACCCCGGCGGCGACCAGGCGGGGGAGCGGATGCTCACCGAGGGAGGGCACCACCGACAACAACACGTTGGACGTGGGGCACACGTCGAGACAGACCCCTCGCTCGACGAGTCTCTCGACCAGATCGGGATCCTCCACGGCGCGCACCCCGTGCTGGATCCGGTCGGCTCCGAGCTTGTCGAGGGCGGCGGCCACGCTCTCGGGCCCGTCGAGCTCGCCGGCGTGGGGCGTGGACAACAACCCGGCGTCGCGGGCGATGTCGAAGGCGTCGACGAAGTGGCCGGGCGCACCGAGCAGCTCGTCGTTGGCCAGACCGAAGGCCACCACCCCGCGACCGGCGTGGCGGGCCGCCAGTCGGGCCTGGGCGCAGGCGTCGCTCGGATCCCGCGTGCGGTCGGCGTTGACCATCCAGCCGATCTCGACGCCGGTGCGCGCGGTGGCGGCCACGCCGGCGGCGAGGAGGATCTCGAGCACCGCCTCGGCTGATCCGAACTGCTCGAGGTGGTGGGGCAGGTAGATCGCCGGTTCCACGTAGACGGCGCCGGCGGCCACTGCGTCATCGGCTGTCTCGTCCACCAGGCGCACGAGGTCCTCGGGGGTGCGCAGCACGGCGCAGGCCGCGACGTACATCTCGGCAAAGACGCTGAAGCTCCCGAAACCCGTCACGACCGGGACGGCGATGCCGTGGGCCTCGGCCATCTCCGCCAGCGTCGAGGGACGCATTCCCCCTTCGAGGTGGAGGTGCAGATGGGCCTTCGGCAGGGAGAACAGGTCGGTCACGGACGCGCCTCGTACACGGGTGGGGACGGCGGGCGGGGCTGGTCGGAGGTCGTCAGACGACGGTGCCGTTGGTGCGGGCGCTGTCGGGCGCATACCGGGCCAGCACCACGTTCTCCACGCTCGAGATGATGCCGTAGAGGACGACGGAGGCCACGGTGATGATGGCCACGGCTGACCACACCTGGTCGATCTCGAACATCGACATGGCCTGCAACATGAGGTAGCCGAGGCCCTTGCCGGTGGCCAGCCACTCGGCGAGCAGAGCTCCGATGAGGGCGAGAGGGGCGGCGATGCGGGCCGAGGCGAACAGGGCGGGGAGGGAGGCGGGGAACTGGACCTTCCACAGGGTCTTGTGCTTGCCCGCTCCGTAGGCGTTCATCAAGTCGATGGTGTGGGTGGGGACCGACTTGAGGGCCTGGGTGACGTTCACGAGCGTCGGGAAGAAGGTGACGATGCCGGCGATGACGGTGACGGCCATGACGCCACGCCCGAAGATCAGGGCGATGAGGGGGGTCATGGCCACCAGGGGCACCGATCGCAGGGCCATGGCGAGAGGCATGAACGTGGTCTCGAAGCCTCGTCGGAGCACGAACAGGAGCGACACGGCCACGGCGGCGGCGGTGCCGGCCACCAGGCCGAGGCTGGCGTCGAAGAAGGTCTGCTTGGCGGCCTCGAAGAGGATGTCGCGGTTCGCCGCCGCCTCGGGGTCGGTGAACATGTAGGCCCACACGTCGGCCGGACCGCGCGAGATGTAGGGGCTGAAGTCGAGGACCTTGATCAACAGCTCCCAGGCCACCAGCGCGACCACGAGGGCGAACAGAGCGCCGGCGACGGTCTTCAGGAAGCGGAGCAGGACCTGGCGGACGATGGTCCCGGTGCTCGGGCTCTCGATGGCGACCGGTCGGCCCGTCGACGGGTCGGCGGTGCCGCCGGTCGGGGCGGTGGTGGGGGTGTCGGCGATGGCGGTCATCGTGCGTTCCTCGGGGCCCAGGGCGTGACCAGGCGACCCACCAGGGCGGTGATGCCGTAGGCCACGCCGGCGAGAGCGGTGGCGACCAGTGCGATGGCCCAGGTGCGTTCGATCTGGAGGGCCTGCTGCGAGTTGATCATCGACACGCCCAGCCCGGAGTCGCCTCCGAGGTACTCGCCGATGAGGGCGCCGAGCACGGCAGCGGGGGCGGCGATGCGCAGCGCGGCGAACAGGCTGGGCAGGCAGGCCCGGGACCGCACCCGGCGCATCTGGGTGAGTGAGTTGCCGCCGTAGGCCGAGACCACGTCGAGCGATGTCTTGTCGGCGCTGCGCAGCCCGACGATGGCGCCGATGAGGGTGGTGAAGAACACGGAGAGAGCGGCCAGGATGATCTTGGGCGTCGATCCGTCGAAGCGGATCTGCAGGATGGGGCCGATGGCGATGATCGGGAGGCAGTAGATCGCCACCGCCAACTTGAGCAGACCCTTCTCGATCAGCGGGACCTGCACGAAGGCGAAGGCCAGGACGATGGCGAAGGCGTTGCCCCAGAGCCATCCCCAGAACGCAGCGCTGGCCGTGGTGGTGAGGTTGCGCCAGTAGAACGAGTACCCGTCGTCCTGCATCTGCGAGAGGATCGCGGTGGGCGACGGGACCGACGAGTTGGGGCCGGAGAAGAGCGTCGATGCGAGCAGCTGCCAGACCACGAGCAGCCCGACGATGCCGAGGGCGCCCCCGAGCCAGCGAGGCTTCTCCCGGGGCTGGCGGGTGAGGTAGTCGACGGTGTCCTCGTCGACCGTGTCGTCGACGACGACACCGACCTCGTCGACCGCGTTGCTCACGTGTCGTCCCCGGACGTGGGCACACCGCCGCTGAAGAGGAGATCGGAGAGGTGATCGCAGATCTCGTGGAACTCGGGGGTGCGCATCATGTCGGGGGTGCGGGGTCGAGGCAGGTCGATCTTCACGACCTCCTGGATCCGGCCGGGACGGGCGGTCATGACGGCGACGGTGTCAGCGAGGAACACGGCCTCGGAGATGGAGTGGGTGACGAGCAGGGTCGTGGTGGCCCGCTCCTGCCAGATCCGTTGCAGCTCGAGGTTGAGGCGCTGGCGGGTCATCTCGTCGAGGGCACCGAAGGGCTCGTCGAGGAGGAGGATCTTGGGCTCGACCACCAGGGCCCGGGCGATGGCGACCCGCTGGCGCATGCCACCCGACAGCTGCGACGGCCGAGCCTTCTCGAAGCCCTCGAGTCCGACCAGCTTGACGAGGTCGGCGATCGTCTGGCTGGAGACCGAGACCCCGCTCACCTCGAGCGGGAGCTTGATGTTGGCCATGACGCTGCGCCACGGCAGCAGGGCGGCGTCCTGGAAGGCGATGCCGAGGTGGTGGTTGCGGCGGGCGGCCGAGGTCGGCTCGTCGTGGACCAGGGCGTCGCCCGCCGTGGGCGTCTCCAGGTCCGCGAGGATCCGCAGGATCGTGGACTTGCCGCATCCCGAGGGGCCCAGCAGGGCCACGAAGGCGCCTGCCGGGGCCCCGAAGGACACGTTGTCGAGGGCGGTCATGGTCGACCGCCCGATACGGAACTGCTTGGTGAGGCCGCGCAGCGCGATCCCGTCGTCAGCCGGGCTCGACGGATCGATGGCAGCAGAGGTGTCGGGGGCGCTCAGCACGGTCTCCATTGGTCAGCTGGGGAGGGTCTTGAGGTCGGGGTTCTCCGAGTAAACCGCTTCGATCAACGAGAGGTCGAACAGCTCGTCCATCGAGATGTCGGTGCCACCGAGGGCGAGCGTCGAGAGAGTTTCCTCGAGGAGCTCATTGGTCGCGGTCATGATGCCGTTGGCCTTGGTGTCGTCCGTCACGATGAGCTCGTTCTGGGACTCCGACTCGAGTGTCTGCTCCTCGACCTCGAGGCCGAGGTCCTTGCCGTACTGCTCGACGGCGAGGGTCGCACCGAGGGACGGGTCCTTGATGGACTGCTGCCAACCCATGATGTCGGCCTTGAGGACCGCTTTGAGCTCGTCGCTCTTGTTCGAGATGCTGTCGGTCGTGGCCATGTAGGTCTGCGACACGAGCGGGTAGTTGTAGTCGTTGAGGAGGAACGTCGTGGTGTCGACGCCCTGGACCTTGAGCAGGTTGGGCTCGTTGGTGATGAACGAGAACCAGCCGTCGACCTCGCCGGCCACGAGCGGCTGGGGGTCGAACTGGGCCGGCACCTTGGTGATGTTGGCGTCCTGCAGATCGTTGGCCTGGAGGAACGAGTTCCAGACCGGCTCGTTCACCGCCTGCACGCCGATCGACTTGCCCACCATGTCCTGCGGCGTGGCGATGGGGTTGCTGGCCAGGGACATCACGCAGAAGGGGTTCTTCTGGAAGAGCACGGCGATGATCTTGAGAGGAGCGCCCTTGAGGATCGCCGGGGCGGTGATGTCCGGCGCACCGATGCCGAGCAGTGCCTTGCCCGACGCCACGACGGCGTCCTGCTGGACGCTGGGGCCGCCCGCCATCAGGTTGACGCTGGAGAACCCCCCATCGGTGTAGTAGCCGTTGGTGTCGGCGATGTACTGCCCGGCGAACTCGACGTTCTTGATCCAGGACAGCTGGTAGTCGAGGGTGCCGAAGTCGGCTGCGCCGCCTGATGCCGTGCCCGACGAAGACGACGGGCTGCTGCTGCCGCAGGCAGCGAGCAGGGTGCTCCCGCCAGCGCCGATGACGGCGAGACCGGCCGCACCGGTGAGTGAACGGCCGAGGAATGCCCGCCTGTTGAGCTTCTGGGCCACGCGATCCTCCGAGGGAGTGGGTTCCGTTCAACGATTTGTTGAACTGACGCTGAACGTACGTCGTGAGGATTTCCGGGTTGTTGGTCGAAGGTGAACAGGACGAGCCCGTCTCCTGACGGCTATCTGAACACTCCGGGATTGTAGGTTGTCGGACAGGTTCAACGCCTCGCGTTCTTGACGAAATCGTCCACCCCATGGCCTTCGTCGAGCGGGGTTCCGCCGTAGTAGCCCCCTCGGATGTGGCGTCTCACTCCGAGGGGCGGGTCGTCGGTGGCCCGGGCGGCGGAGTGCCAGAGGTCGGCATCGTGGAAGATCACGTCGCCCCGCTGCGCATACACCCCGATCTCGCCCGGGATGGCCTCGAACCCCAGGGGCATGGCGTCGGGGGCGACGCGGTGGCTGCCGGGCACGACCCGGAGGAAGCCGTTGGCCGGCGAGGTGGCGTCGATGTGGACGGTGAATGCCGTCGACGGCCACACGTCGAGGTGGGGACCGGACTGGCGATCGGAGTGCCAACCGATTCGCGAGTAGTAGGTCTCCTCGCCCGGTCGGGCGTCCTGGTACACGACGCCGAACCGCTCGTAGTCCAACAGCCAGCACGACTCACCCAGCGTGCGCCGCATGACCGCCACCAGCGGCTCGGCTCGCACCGCCCGGTCCGCCGGCGCCGAGATCTGGCTGATGTGGCACACGTAGTGGGCGAACGCCTTCCCGGCCACGGCGGCGCCGGGATCGTCGAGCACCGCCGTTCCGTGCTTCTCGGGGAGCTGGCCCGCGACGAGCGCGTCCTGCCACCGAACCATGTCGGACTCGATCTCGGCGAGCTCGGACTCGGAGTAGAGACCCCGCATCACCGCGAAGCCCCAACGCTCGTAGAAGTCGACGAGCGGACCGATCTCGTCCGGTGCGAACACCCCCGGCATCTCCCACCCGAGCCCCGGTGCGGCCGGAGCCTCCAGCGCGGCGGGTGCGACACGGGCGTGATCGGCGATCGCCATGGCGCGAAGGTAGGCCACCGGGTCCGGCGAGGACATGGCTGGACCCGGCTTTCACGCAGTCGAAACATGCTGTTGTCTGACTTGTTGCACGTCCCGGAGAGGATCTGTCCATGAGCCCCGCGGCGTCCCGTTCCCTCCCCCCCGTCGACAACGAGACCGTCGCCCTGCGGCGGGCCTGGCACGCGGTGGCCCCTGTCGCCGAGGTGGGCGACGGACCCCACCAGGTGATGCTGCTCGGAGAGCCCTG
The DNA here is from genome assembly GCA_963793025.1 of uncultured Actinomycetes bacterium. Lineage (GTDB taxonomy): Bacteria > Actinomycetota > Acidimicrobiia > Acidimicrobiales > Acidimicrobilacustridaceae > CAWBYL01. The sequence continues at coordinate 288,791 of CAWBYL010000009.1, read as the reverse complement.
GGCGCTCGTGCGCCTCGACGGTGAGATCCGGGCCTTCGTCGACCGTTGTCCGCATCGACTGGCGCCGCTGACCGCCGGCCGGATCTGCGACGGAGCACTCCAGTGCGGCTACCACGGCTGGTCGTTCGCGAGCGACGGCACCTGCGTCGCCATGCCTCCCATCGGTGCCACCGAGAGGTTGCCCCGTCGGGCCGACCTCACCGCGGCCTGGGGGGTTCAGGAGCGCTACGGCCTGATCTGGATGGCCCCCGACGAGCCGCTCGGCCCGATACCGGACTTCCCCGAGTGGGAGGCCGACGGCTTCGACTCGATCTCCACCACCATCGTGCGCACCCCGGTCAGCGCCGGGCAGCTGGTGGACAACTTCCTCGACGCCTCCCACTTTCCGTACGTGCACGCGGGCACCTTCGGTGACCCGATGGCCGCCGAGGTGCACGAGGACGGGATCGAGCGCGAGGGATGGACCGTCCGTACCGTGTTCTCCACCTGGTACCGCAACTTCGACGACCCGCTGGTGGCCACGGGCGAGCACCCCGAGGTCCAGCCGCAGGACCTCCTGAAGGAGGGCAGTGCGTCGTTCATCGTCTACCTGCGCCTGTACTTCCCGGTCACGGACGCGACCTTGTCGATCCTGTTCTGTTGCCACCCCGAGTCGAACAGCTCGACGCGGGTGTACAAGCTGATCGCCCGCAACGACACCCACGGCGACCAGGCGCGGCTCGACCAGACCGTGGTCGACGAGGACCTCATCCTCGAAGAGGACCTCCGGGTGCTCGAGCGCTACGCCGAGATGGTCCTGCACCTCGACCTGCGGGCCGAGGTCCACACGCGGGCCGATCGACTGAGCGTGGCCTGGCGACGCCTACTCGCCGACATGGTGGGGATCGCCGAGGAGCAGGCCGAGACCGAGCTGCCCGAGGTGGACGTGGCCACACCCACCCTGACTCCCTGATCGAACCCGGCCCCGTCGGAACGCGGCGGGAGCGGGCGTGCCCGGTCTGCGGGTCAGTCGAGGTGGACCCAGACGGCCTCGGGACCGCGCAGGAACAGGCGGGGCCGGGCCCGCACGGGTCGGGCCAACCGCAGACGGGGGTACCGCTCGGCCAGGGCGCGCAACACGACCGCCCCCTGGAGGCGGGCGAGGGGAGCTCCGAGGCAGCGGTGCACACCGCTGCCGAAGGCCAGGTGACGGCGCTCGCCCCGCGCGATGCGGGACGGATCGAACCGCTCGGCATCGGTGAAGGTCCGTTGGTCGCGATTTGCCGCGCCGACGGCCAAGAGCAGCGGGGTACCGGGGGCGAGGGTGCGCCCGGCCACCTCGACCGACGCGACCAGGCGACGCATCACGAACGGGACCGGAGCCTCGAACCGAAGGGTCTCCTCGATGATGTCGGGCGCCCAACGGTCGGGATCGGCGACCAGCTGAGCCCACAGCGCCGGATCGCCACACGCAACGGCGACCGCGCTGGCCAACAGGTCAGCGGTGGTGTCCAGACCGGCCGTGCACAGGAGCACCGCCTGCTGAAGAGCCTCGTCGACGTCGAGGTCACGGTTCTCGGCGAGGGCCGTGAGCAGGTCGCCTCGAGGCCGGGCCTGACGCTCGGCGAGGATCAGACCGAGGTGATCGCGAAGGGCCGCCAGCGCAGCGCCGGCGGTGACCTCGCCCGCCGGCCCGGCCCACGGGGATATGCCATCGGAGAAGGCGCCGGTCCAGGCCCGGACCGCGGCTTCGTCGGCGAGGTCCAGACCCAGGAGATCGAGGAGGGTGCGGGCCGGGACCCGTGCGGTGACCGTGGGAACGAGGTCGACGGCACCGCCGGCCCGAAGCGAGTCGAGCAGCACGGAGACGTGGTCCTCGATCATCGCCCCGACGGGGCGCAGCGCGGCCGGAGCGAGGGACGGGGCGACGGCGTCGCGTCGACGGGTGTGGATCGGAGGGTCGGACGCGATCATCACCGACCGGCTGTGCTCGGTCAGACTGGCCACGGGCGCCCCCGCAGTGCCCGCCTCCTGGGCGGAGCTCACGCCCTCGCTCTTGAGAAGGGCGACGACGTCGTGGTGGCGCGAGATCACGACTGACCCGTCGGGCATCCTCAACACAGGGTCACGGTCCCGGAGGCGGCGGTAGGTCGGATACGGATCCTGTTGCACGGACGGGTCGTGGGGGTCGAGGGCCCCGGCCTCGTCGCTCATCCCACCAGCATCGAGGGCACCAGCTCGCCGGTGGATCCGTCGACCAGGCCCACGTCGGTGACATGGGGGCCGCCCAGGCAGGCGAGCGACGAAACCAGGCACTGCAGCAGCGGTTGGGTCATGGCGCCCGGGAGCAGCCCGATGGCCAGGGCGGCGTCCTGGGTGAGGCGTTGGGCCTCGGCCACGTCGGCCGCGGGGAGGGGCGAGAGGATGCCGGCGATCGGCAGCTCGATCATCGCCGTCACCTCGCCCCCCGTGGCCACAGCCACGCCGCCTCCGGAGGCGATCACCGCGTTGGCGGCCACCGCCATGTCGACCGGGTCGACGCCGAACACCACCAGGTTGTGGGTGTCGTGGGAGACGGTGGTGGCCACCGCGCCCGTCCAGTCGCCCCAGCCGGCCAACACGGCGGCCACCGGCGTGGCCGGCGCCCGACCATGGCGGTGGATGGCGAGCTGCAGGATGTGACCGGGCGGGATGGTGGCGACCTCAGCGGTGACCTCGACGGTGGTCTGGCCCCACTCGGTGACGGGAACCCCGACGATGGTGCGGATGCGATGGGAGCCGTCGGGCAGGCCGGGGAGCCGGAGCACCATGTCCTCAGCCGCCACGGGGCCGATCCTGATGGTGTCCAGCGGCGGCGAGCACGGACCCTCGACGACGGTCACCAACATCCGCCCTCCGCTGGCCACGTGGTCGCCGCCGGTGAACACGTCGTCGACGGCGATGGTCTCGAGATCCGAGAGCACGACGATGTCGGCCCGGCGACCGGCCCCCACCAACCCGAGGTCGGTGCGTTGGAGACGCAGCGAGGCGTGATACGTGGCCAGCCGGATGGCCCGCACCGGATTCATTCCGGCGGCGATGAGTCGACGAAGGAGGTGGTCGATCCCACCATCGGTCAGCAGGGTGAGGGCGAAGAGGTCGTCGGTGGCGGCGACGATGTGGGCGGGGAGCTCGGGTAGGGAGTCGAGCTCGGCCACGATCAATGGGATGAGGAACTCGAGCATGCCGCGGAACTCGACGGTCATCCCGGAGCGGACCTTCTCCATGACGTCGCCGTCGGTGAAGATCTCGTGGTCGCTCTCGATGCCGGCGCAGAGGTAGGCCTGCAGCTCGGGGCCGGTGAGGCCCGCGGCGTGGCCGCTGACGAGCTTCCCGCTGGCGATGCCGGCGGCGACGACGTCGACCATGCGACGGTCACGGGTGAGCACGCCCATCATGTCCATGACCTCGGCCAGCCCGCCCACCTCGGGCCACGAGAGCATCGTCTCGATGTCGGCGCCGTGGAGGTCGGCGCCGGACAGCTCCAGGCCGGGGATGGGCGGCACGCACGACGGGGCCTGCACGATCACCCGGATGGGGAGGCCCTTGGCCGCGTCGACCACGTACCGGACGCCGTCGACGCCGGCCACGTTGGCCAGCTCGTGGGGGTCGCAGAAGATGGTCGTGGTGCCTCGCGGGCACACCGCCTCGGCGTACCCGCCGGGGGTGAGCATGGCGCTCTCGGTGTGCACGTGGAGATCCATGAAACCCGGGGCGACGTAGCGGTCGGTGCAGTCGAAGGAGGTGGCGGCGTCGCTCCTCGTGCCAGGGGTGTGGACGCTGGCGATCACGGGCCCGACGATGCCGACGTCGGCCGGTCGCAGTTCGCCGGTGCCCACGTCGACGATCGTTCCGCCGGTCAGCAGGAGGTCGAACGGGGCGTGCCCGTGGGCGGCGGCCATGGCCCGGCTGCGCACCTCGGGATCGATGGGGTCGTTCACGGCGGGACCTTTCGAGGGAGTCGCTCAGGCTCGCAGGCCGGCGAGCAGCCGGCGCATCTCCACGGTGATGCGGTCGGCTCGGGTGTGGGCCTGGACCGGTAGGTCGAGGGGCAGGCGGGTGGTCGGAAGTTTCTGCAGCAGGTCGATGTCCTCGGTGAGCACCGACATCTCGTAGACGGCGGCGGCCCGGCCCTTCGGATCGTCAGGGCCGTCGAGGTCGTTGCGGAGCAGCACGCAGAACACCAGGCTGGCGTCGGCCGACGTCGGGGCGGCCCAGAAGGCGATCGTGTTCTCGACGCCGGTGAGCGGCAGCTCGATTCGCAGCCGGCCGGCGAAGGGCACCGTGAACGTGTACTCCATGACCCGGGGCTGCAGGAGGGGGCGCTCGCCGGAGGTGACGCCGGGGTCCTCACGGTTCTCCACCACGTGCTCGTAGCGGACCCGGAGGCCGGTGTCGGTGCGCTCCACCGTGTAGTCGCCGATCAGGGCGTCCTCAGCGGCGCCGAAGGTACCGGCGTGCACGAAGGGGAAGTGGCTGAAGTCGAGGAAGTTGTCGAGGAGCTGGGCCGCCCCCGCCCGGACGGGCACCAGCGGCAACCACACCGGGTGGATGCCGGGTGCGCCCCACTCGGGGATCTCCAGCATGGGCGGCTCGGCCGTCGGGTCGAGGCAGACGAAGACGAGGTCGTGGGCCTCCGTCACCTTCGGTGCGGGCAGGTCGGCCTTCGGCGGCAGGGTGGCTCCGGGCCCCAGGGCCGGGATGAAGCGACAGGCGCCCGAGGCGTCGAACTGCCACCCGTGGTACGGGCACTGGAGACGTCCGTCGACCACCGCCCCCTCGCTCAGCGGGCTCGACCGGTGGGGGCACACGTCGGGGAGGACGGCGATGCCGTCGTCCAGACGGACGACGACCAGGGGCTCACCGCACAACACGACCCGCACGGGGCTGGGTCCGACGTCGGCGGCGAGGGCCACGGGGTGCCACTGGCGGCGCAGCACCGGGTCGTCGTTGCCGAAGGAGCGGTTCGCGGAGGTGCGGCTGGCGATGGGGGCGACCAGCTCGGTCATGTGGGCTCCCCGAAGGCGATGTCCGAGGGACGCACCGGCGTGCGGGCGAGGGCCAGGCCGGTGGCGTCGCGCACGGCGGCCATGACGGCGGGGGTGGACGAGATGGTGGGCGGCTCGCCGACGCCCTTCGCGCCGAAGGGCGCGCCCGGCTCGGGCTGCTCCACGATGCCGGCCACCCGCAGGTCGGGGAGGTCGAGGGCGGTGGGGATCAGGTAGTCGGTGAACGAGGCGTTGCGCACGGTGCCGTCGGTGACGAGGATCTCCTCCATGAGGGCGAGGCCGACGCCCTGGGCGGCGCCCCCCTCGAGCTGGCCCAGGAGCTGCAGCGGGTTGAGCACCCGACCCACGTCCTGAGCCGTGACCAGGTCGACGAGACGGGTGAGACCGAGCTCGGGATCGACGTCGACGACCGCCCGATGGGCGACGAAGGCGAACGAGAGGTGGGCGGCGCCCTGCCCGTCGGCGTCGAGAGCCTCGGTGGGGGCGTGGTGGAACTCGACCGTCTCCTCGAAGACCTGGCCGGTGACGGCCTCGGCCACGGCCACGTCGATCCCGCCGGAGCCGTCGGTGATCCGGTCGCCCCGGACGGCGAGGGACGCGGGATCGACGCCCTCGCGTGCGGCCACGACGGCGAGCACACGGTCGCGGACGGCCTCGGCGGCGGCGTTGACGGCCCCGCCCGACATCCACGTCTGGCGGCTCGCCGAGGTGGACCCGGCCGAGCCGATGGTGGTGTCGGCCGGGGCCAGCATCACGTCGTCGACCCCGAGGACCTCGCGGGTGATCTGCTGGGCCAGGGTGACGAACCCCTGGCCGACCTCGGCGCAGGCGCAGGTGACGGTGGCCAGTCCGTCATCGAGGCGGACCCGGGCGGTGGAGTAGTCGTCGTACCCCTCGCTGAAGGCGATGTTCTTGAAACCGACGGCGAAGCCCCGACCCCGACGGACATCGCCGGCGTCGGCCGTGCGCCCGGCGCCGCCGGGACGAGCCATCAGCTCGCCGTCGAGGCTCGGGGCGACGGCTTCGGGGGCGTCGGCCACGGCCCGGATGACCTCGGCGACCGGAGCGGTACCGGTGATCACCTGACCGGTGGGGAGGACGTCGCCGGTGGCGAGGGCGTTGCGGAGGCGCAGCTCCACGGGATCCATGGCGAGGGCGGCGGCCAGCTTGTCCATCTGGGCCTCGTGGGCGAAGCAGGTCTGCACGGCCCCGAAGCCCCGCATGGCCCCGCAGGGCGGGTTGTTGGTGCGCATGGCCCAGCCGTCTATGAGGGCGTGGGGGACCCGGTAGGGCCCGACGGCGAAGCAGGCGGCGTTGCCGATGACGGCGGGGGAGGAGGAGACGTAGGCGCCGCCGTCGAAGACGAGCCGGGCCTCGACCTTGACGAGCGTGCCGTCGGCGGCGGCGTGGTGGCGATACCACATGCGCGCCGGGTGACGGTGCACGTGACCGAAGAAGGACTCGGCCCGGTCATAGATCATCTTCACCGGCCGGCCGGTGTGGAGGGCGAGCAGGCACAGGTGCACCTGAAGGCTGACGTCTTCGCGAGCCCCGAAGGCACCACCCACCCCGGCGAGCTGGCACCGCACCTTCTCGGGGGGCAGCCCGAGGCTGGCCGCGACCTGGGTCTGGTCGACGTGGAGCCACTGGGTGGCGATGAAGAGCTCGACCCCTCCATCCTCGGAGGGCACCGCCATGCCCGCCTCGGTGCCGAGCGGGGCCTGGTCCTGCATCCCCACCTCGTAGGTGCCCTCCACGATCACGTCGCCGGTGATCGTCTCCGGCTCGCCGTGGCGTATGACCAGGTGGCGGACCACGTTGCCGTCCGGATGGATGGGTGGCGCCTCGATGGCGGCCTCGGCGTCGACGAGGGGCTCCGTCACCTCGTACTCCACGACGATGGCCTCGGCCGCCAGGCGGGCCGCCTCGGGATGGTCGGCCGCCACCACGGCCACGGCCTCGCCCTCGTAGCGGACCACATCGGAGGCGAGAACCGGTTGATCGTGCCGCTCGAGCCCGAACGTGGCCCGTCCGGGCACGTCGGAGGCGGTGAGCACGGCGGACACACCCGGCACCCGCAGGGCGGGCCCGATGTCGATCGAGAGGATGTGGGCCGACGGGTACGGCGACCGCAACGTGTGGCCCCAGAGCATGCCTTCGGCCCAGAGGTCCGAGGAGTAGGCGAAGCGGCCCTGCACCTTGGGGACACCGTCGGGCCGGGCCGCGGACTCACCGATGCGGGGACCGCGTGTCCCGACGGTGTCGGCGGTGGGCGTCGAGGTCACGGTGTCGGTCACGACGCCACGCCTTCGGTGCGGCGCCGGACCGTCACCCGCACCGCCTCGACGATCCGGCCGTACCCGGTGCATCGGCACAGGTTTCCGGAGATGGCTTCTCGGATCTCGAGCTCGGTGGGGGCGGTGTCGTGGCTGAGCAGGTCGGTGACGGCCACCACCAGGCCCGGAGTGCAGAAGCCGCACTGGACGGCGCCGGCATCGAGGAACGCCTGCTGGACGTCGGAGAGCACTCCGTCGGCCCCGAGGGCCTCCACCGTGGTGATCTCGGTGTCGACCGAGGCGGCGGCCAGCACCAGACAGGAGCAGGTCAGGACCCCGTCGACGAGGACCGAGCAGGAACCGCATTCGCCCTGCTCACAGGCGTTCTTCGAGCCGGGCAGTCCCAGTCGCTCCCGCAGCACGTGCAGCAGGCTCTCCCCGATCCACGCCCCCGGGACGTGGTGGCAGGTGCCGTTGACGACCAGGTCGTAGGTCTCGGGGGCGGTCACGAGGCGAACATCCGGGTGATGGCCCGGCGGGCCAGGACCCCCACGCAGTGGCGTCGGTAGTCGGCGGTGGCCCGGTGGTCGTCGATCGGTCGGGCCGCCTCGGCCACCAGGCGGCCGAACTCACCGGCGTCGGCGGGGTCCCCCAGACGGGCGCTCGACCAGTCGATGCGCTCGGCGATCCAGGACTCGGCGTCGGGGGCCCTCAGGGCCACGGGGCCGACCGACCCGAGCCCGACGGAGACGGTGTGGGCGTCCCGGTCCGACACGGCGGCCAGCCCGGCGATGGAGATGACCATGGCGTTTCGGGGCCCCACCTTCAGGTACTCCTGAGGACCGGCGGCCACGGGGATGGTGACCGCCGTGATGATCTCGTCGGGACGGCGGGCGGTGCGCTTCGGACCGGTGCAGAACTCCGAGACCGGCAGTGATCGCACGCCTTCGGTGCTCTGCAGCTCGACGACCCCGTCGAGGGCGACGAGCACGGGCAGGGTGTCACCGGCCGGTGAGCCCGTACCGAGGTTGCCGCCGATGGTGCCGGCGTTGCGGATCTGCGGTGAGCCCACGGTACGGGCGGCCTGGGCCAGGGCGGGAGCCAGGGCCTCCAGCGCCGGGTCGGTGAGCTCGGTGTAGGTGGCACCGGCGCCGAGCACGAGCGAGTCGCCCTCCCGGCGCCAGCCCCGGAGCTCGGGGACCTTGGCCAGGCTGAGCACCGCCTCGGGTCGACGGTGCCCGAAGTTCACCTCCACCATGAAGTCGGTGCCGCCGGCCAGCACGTGGGCCTCGGGGTGTTCGGCGAGCTGGGTGCAGGCCCGGTCGAGAGAGTCGGGGAGCAGGACGGTCACGGGACGGATTGTCGCAGAGCCGTTCAACAAACTGTTGAGAATCGGCCCTTCCCGTCGGTCATTTCACGCCCACGTAACCAGCACGGCCCCGTCGCCCACCCCGTCACCCTTCGGTGGCTCGGTCGAGGGCCCTGGAGGGGCCCGAAACGAGCCACCGAAGGGTTGGGAGGTCAGCGGCCGAGAGCGGCCCGGGCCCGGGCGGCGATCTCGGCGGGGTCGAAGGTGATCGGGGCGCCGTGTCGGACATGGACGGTCCCCCCGACCACCACGAGGTCGGCCCGGCTGCCGAGTCCGGTCAGGACCAGCCCGGCGACGGGGTCGTGGACCCCCACCCGGTCGACCGCCGTCATGTCCCAGCCGGCCAGGTCGGCGGCGGCGCCGGGGACGAGCGAGCCGATGTCGGGTCGGCCGAGGCAGGCCGCTGACCCCCGGGTGGCGGCGTCGAGCAGCTCCCGGGCCGATGGCCACCGCTCGGGCGTTTCCGGCTCGGTGCTGCGATGGGCCAGGGCAGCCAGACGGAGGTCACCGAGCACGTTGGCCCCGTCGTTGCTGGCCGAGCCGGTGGTGCCGAAGCCCACGGTGACGCCGGCGTCCCACATGGCCCGTAGGGGCGCGCAGACCCCACCCCATGCGCAGGTCAGGAGCCACGAGGTGGGCCACGGACACGCCGGCGGCGGCCATCGCCGGCAGCTCGGCGACGGGGACGTCGCACACGTGGGCCAGCCACGTGTCGGGCCCAGCCCAGCCGTGCTCCACGAGGAACTCCCACGGGCTGATCCCGTACAGCGAGCGACAGGCGTCGGTGTCGACCACCTCGTACAGGTGGGTGTGCAATCGCACTCCGACGTGATCGGCGGCGAGGGCGGCGAGCTCGTCGAACAGCTCAGGGCGATCGGCATGCACGCCACAGGGCGCCAGGGCCACGCGGGTCATGGCCATGGGCGCCGGGTCGTGGAAGGCCTCGATGAGGTCCGCGGAGTGGCGCACGACCTCGTCGACGTCCTGGAGCACCGATGTCTCGGGGCCGAGGGTGAGGGTGCCCCGGGCGGCGGTGAGGCGAACACCCAGGGCCCGGGCCGCCTCGATCGTCGCCTCCACGTAGGGCTGGGTCCGGCCCGACGGGTGGAAGTAGTGCTGGTCGGCCACCGTGGTGACCCCACCGAGGAGCGACTCGGTGAGCACGGCGGTGGCCACCGCTCCCACCGCGCCGGGCCCGAAGTGGCCGTCGGCATGCGGCCTCGCGCACCCGGGCGCCCAGCCCCTGGAGCCAGGGAAGGATCTGGATCCGCTCCAGCTCCGGGACGGCCCGGAACGCGCCCTGGTAGAGGTGCTGGTGAGCGTTGACGAGACCGGGGAGCACGACCAGGCCCCGCCCGTCGACGACCTGGTCGCCGGGAGCGGGCACGACGGTGTCGGCGGCCCCGGGACCGATGGCGTCGATCACACCGTCGGTGGCGACCAGATCGCAGTCGCGGAGTTCGCTCCCGAGTTCGTCGAACGTCGCGAGGTGATCGACCTGGGTGATGATGAGCCGGCTCACGGGCGTGGCGCCCGGGGCGTGGCCGTCACGCGTCGGCGAGCAGGGCCCGACGCCGCTCGAAGAGCTCGTCGGCCGCGGCCTGGGCGGTGGCCATCACCTCGTCGACGTCGACCCGCACGACCGATCCGGCGTCGACGAGCAGCTCACCGTCCACCCACACCGAGTCCACGTCGGCTCCGGACGCGGAGAACACCAGGTGGGCGGGGACGTTGAAGTCGGCTCCGTGCATCAGCGGCGTGAGGTGCGGACGACGCAGATCGACGGTGACGATGTCAGCCCGTTTGCCCGGCTCGAGGCTGCCCGTCACGTCCTCGAGGGCGAGGGCCCGGGCGCCGCCGATGGTGGCCATCTCGAGGATGTCCCACGGGTCGCCGACCGTCGGATCGAGGGTGGTCACCTTCTGGAGGAGAGAGGCGAACTTCATCTCGTCGAGGATGTCGACGGTGTTGTTCTCCTTCTCGCCGTCGCTCCCGAGCCCCACGTCCAGGCCGGCCCGGAGGAAGTCGCCGATGCGGGCCGGACCCGACGACAGCTTCATGTTGGAGCACGGGCAGTGGGCCACGGCCGTCCCCGTCTGGCTCATCAACTGGATCTCCCGGTCGTCGAGCCAGACGCAGTGGGCCACCACGGTGCGCTCCGACAGGATCCCCCGGTTGTAGAACTCTTCGATCGGACGGCGGCCGAAGCGCTTGAGTGACTCCTGGACCTCCCAGATCGACTCGGACGAGTGGGTGTGCAGACCGGTGTCGAACTCTTCGGCCATCGCCATGGCATCCCGGAAGCACTGCGGTGAGCAGTAGAGCAGGTGCTCGAGCCCGACCCATGTCCGGACTCGGCCCTCCGAGGCGCTGCGGTGGCTCTCCAGGAGGCGCCGGTTGGTCTCGAGGGTCTCGAAGTAGTCGTAGCCCTCTTCATCGGCCACGTAGGGCACGAGGGTGGCGCGGATCCCGAGCTGGTCGGCCACCTCGGCGGACCCCTCCATGAACCTCCACATGTCCATCACCGACGTCGTGCCGCTGAGCAGGGCCTCGGTGTAGCAGAGCAACGACGAGGCCTTGGCGATCTCGGGAGTCATCACCTTGTGGGCCGGATCGACGTAGGCCTCGAGCCAGTCCCACAGCGACATGGACTCGGCCGTCCCCCGCAGCAGCCCCGAGTGCAGATGGCAGTTGTGGAGCCCGGGGATGACGGCCCGCCCGGTGGCGTCGACCACGGCGGCGCCCTCGGCGCGAGGATCCGCGTCCAGCTCGGCCACCGGACCGACGGCGACGATGGCGTTCCCCTCGACCAGCACCGAACCGGGATCGAAGCTCACTCGGACCCCAGTCATGGGCAGGACGATTCCGTTGCGAATCAAGGTGCGAGCGGCCATGGTCCGGCAGCGTTCAACAACTTGTTGAACGCGTCAACCGTCTCCGGGGACACGTCACCCGGCGTTCACGGAACGCCGTCTCCGACGGTGGCGGCCGGAACCCGCTCCTCAGTCGAGCTTGCTGGCGTCCGACTCGTGGGGGTCGACGAGTGCCGCCTTCGACGACCACGGGAAGTCGATCCACTGGTCGGTGTGGCGCCACACGTACTCGCAGTCGATGACCGAGATCGGCTTCTGGTAGAGGACGGCGGAACGGATCTCTCCGACTTGAGGGGCGACGTGGTCACGCACCAGCGCGAGGGTGTGGCCGGTGTCGGCGACGTCGTCGGCGATCAGCACCCGGGCCTGGTCGAGGTCGACCAGGGTGAGCGGCGGCGGCAGGATCACGGGGAACTCGAGGCGCTCACCGGGCCCGGTGTAGTACTCGACGTTCAGCACGTGGAGGTTCTTGACTCCCAGGGCATAGGCCAGGGAACCGGCGATGAGAAGGCCGCCTCTCGCGATGGAGAGGATCAGATCGGGCCGATAGCCGTCGTCGGCGACCATGTCGGCCAGCGAACGGGCTGCTTCCCCGTACAGGGGCCAGCTGAGAACCTCGAGTTCGTCCATCGAGGCCGAAGCTACACAACCGATCCTGATCGGTCCGCCGCCCGTCCGGAACCGAGGTCGTCGAGCACGGCCGTGGCCGTTCGCCGGCCGGAGAAGAGCGCACCCTGGATCGAGGCCGTGTCCCGGTGGTCGCCGCAGACCCAGCGACCTCTCCCGAGGCCCACGCGACGGCGGGGGTCGAGCGGAGGCGGCTGGTTCGGATGACCGTGGGGGATCACGTCCACGCGGCAGAGTGCTCCACGTGGCGACCTCCGAGCCGAACCAACCGGTCAGCTGGGCGCGGCAGGCCGCGTCGAGACCGGGGCCGAGAGCCTGGGGCCCGGGGACGGCAGCCACCACCAGGGCACGGTCGGGTGGTGCGTAGCTCGGTGCCACTTCACTCATGACCGCCAGGTTCTGGACGGGCCCACTCGCCGAGCCGTCCAGGGCGAGCAAGGTTCCCTGGATCGGCGCACGGGGCGCGTCGAACCACACTGCGGCGACGGGACGCGACCCGGGGTCGGGAAGCCCGAGCAGGCACGAGGCGGCCGGGGCCGTGGTCGCCACGACCAGCGCCCGACCCGCGACGCGGGTGCCGTCGGGGAGAACGGCCGTGGTGCCGTCCAGTCTCTGGACGTCGGTTCCGAGGCGCACGGTGCCCGCCGGGAGTCCAGCGGCCACGGCCTCGGGGAGAGCCGCCATCCCGCCCGCCGGTACGGCGGTGTCGCCCACGGCGAGCATGCGCAGGATGATCTCGAAGCGGCGGGCCGAGACCTCGAGGTCCGGGTCGAGTTGGATGCCGGCGAAGAGCGGTCGGAAGAACCGGTCGATCATCTGCTCGGAGAAGCCGTCCTCGCGCAACCTCGCCGCGGTCGTGGCGTCCGGTCGTCGCAACAGGTCAGCGGCTCGACCGCGGCGAACCGACGCGACCAGCTCGAGGAGTCGGAGCTTGTCCGCCAGGGTGCCCACGGGCGCCCGGACGGTGGCGAGCAGGTCGGACGGGCGGCGAAGCGGGTCGGCCACGGTGACGAACCGGTCGTCGATCCACACCCGAGCGCCCGGACCGAAGCGCTGGAGGTCGAGATCCTCGGGGTCGACCCAGCGGTGCAGCTCGGGATAGGCGGTGAGGAGGATCTGGAAGCCGCGATCGAGGAGGAAACCGTCGACGACGTCCGTGCGGACCCGACCGCCCACCCCGTCGGAGGCCTCCAACACGGCCACGTCCAGGCCGGCGGCGGTGAGGGACCGGGCGCACGCCAGTCCGGCCAGTCCCGCGCCCACCACCACGACGTCGTGCTCCATGGGCGGCGAGGGTAGCGATCCCTCGACGAGCGGCTCGGGTCGGAGCGGCCGGTAGCTTCGGGGCCGTGCGGCTCGACCAGCGGGTTCCGGAGCCCGAGCTCATGGAGGACCCGGAGCAGGCGCGCGCCTACAGCGAGGCCGACTTCGCGGCGGCCCATCAGGCGATCGTCGACGACCTCGTGGCCCGGACGCCCGATCTCGCCGAGGTCGACGTCGCCGTGATCGACCTCGGCTGCGGTCCGGCCGACGTGACGGTTCGTCTGGCCGAGGCCCTACCCCGGGCCCGGGTGACCGGCCTCGACGCCGGCCCCACCATGCTCGCGCTCGGACGCCTCCGGGTGACAGAAGCCGGCCTCGACGGCCGGGTGCGGCTCGATCGGGGGCACCTACCCCTCGACGGTGCCGCTCTGAGCCGGCTCGGCCGCTTCGAGGTGGTCGTGGCCAACAGCCTCCTCCACCACCTGACCCGACCCGACGACCTGTGGGCGGCGATCGACGCGCTCGCCGTCCCGGGGGCCGTGGTCCACGTCGTGGACCTGGCTCGCCCCCTCGACGAGCAGAGCGTCGCCGCGCTGGTCCGGCGCGAAGCGCACGACGCCCCTGCCGTGCTGCAGGACGACTTCGCCAACTCGCTGCGGGCCGCCTATCGGATCGACGAGGTGGTGGAGCAGCTGGAGCGGGCGGGGATGGCGGCCTGGCTCGAGGTGACGATGATCTCGGACCGTCATCTCGCCGTGCACGGGCGTCGACCGTCGAGCTGACCTGCCCCGGCGGGACCCACCTCGCGTCCTAGCATCGCCTCCATGGCTCCGAGCGCCCCGGCGGCATCGATGGGGGTCGGCCGTGGCCGATGACCGACCACGGCCCGAGGGCCGGAAGGTGATCGGCCGATCCCGATCCGTCGAACCCGACACGGTCGTCGTCGATCCTCGTGCGGGCCGTCCCGCGCCGGCACCTTCGGCTCCCGCCGCCCGGCGGGCCCCCGCCGAACCGGCGCCGGTGGCGCCGCCGGTTCGGGCCACACCACCCTCGGCCGGTCGCCAGGTCATCGGCTCGTCGTCGTCCGCCCCGGCCGAGCCGGTCGCGGTTTCCGCGGCACCCACGGCGGCGGCACCGCCGCGGCCGTGGGACGCGCCTCCCCGCGAGGCGTCCGGGGGTACCGGCGGACGACCACCGGCGCCCCCCGCCACCAGGCCGAAGCCTCCGGGCGGGGGCGGCGGACGGCGGGCGTTGCGACGCCTCGGTCGACCTCGTGTGATCGTGGCGATCCTGGCGCTGTTGCTCATCGGACTGCCCCTCGGCCTGTTCGTGCTGGGGTGGTGGCAGTACTCACGCATCGAGAAGGTCGACGTCGCCGCCGTGCTCAGCCCCAGAGCGGGGCGGGCGGGCACGAACTACCTGATCGTGGGCACCGACTCGCGTGAGGGCATCGCCGCCGATGACCCGAACGCCGGAGCGTTCCTCGCCGAGGACGTGGGTGGGGCCCGCACCGACACGATCATGGTGTTGCACCTCGAGGGCTCGGGCGCCCAGCTGGTGTCGGTGCCTCGGGACCTGTGGGTCACCGATCCGGCGACGGGGGAGAAGGGACGGATCAACTCGACCTTCGCCGCCGGGCCGGCCAACCTCATCACCGCGGTCGAGCAGCTCGGCATCCCGGTCGACCACTACATGGAGATCAACTTCGTCAGCTTCGCCAAGCTGGTCGACGCCGTGGGCGGAATCACGGTCGATTTCCCGACTCCGGCCCGCGACGAGAACTCAGGGCTGTACGTCGACACCGCCGGTCCCAACCACCTCGACGGGTCCCAGGCCCTGGCCTACGTGCGCAGCCGGCACTACCAGGAGCTGGTCGACGGGCGCTGGAGGGAGGATCCCACCGCCGACATCGGGAGGACCGAGCGGCAACGGGTCTTCCTGACCACGCTCATGAGCGAGCTCGGAGGCGAGCGCAACCCCGTCTCGGTCCTGCGTATCCCCGGGGCCCTCGGTGGGGGAATGAAGCTCGACACCACGCTCGGCTACATCGACGCCCTCCGCTTCGTCTGGCGCATGAAGAGCGCCGATCCCCAGCCTGCGGTGCTGCCCGTGACCCCCCGAACGACGAGTGGCGGGGCGGCCATCCTCGAGCTTCAGCCTGACGCCGGCGGAGTGATCGGCGCCTTCGCCACGTGAGCTCCGACACCACGCCCATCTGGCTCGCGCACCACTGGCCCGACGACTACGACCGCTGCGTCCTCGTCGGTCGTCGCCACGTCTGTCGACGATGTCTGGCCATGTACCCGATCGCCTTCGTGATCGCCGGCCTGGCGGTGGCGGGGTGGGCCCTCCCGTCGCCGTGGTCGCAGATCGCCCTCGTCCTGCTGCCGTTGCCGGCCCTCGTCGAGTTCGTGGGGGAGCACCGGGGAGCCTGGGGCTACCAGCCTCGTCGCCAGTTGGTGCTCGGCGCCCTGCAGGGTGGCGGCGTGGGGGTGGGCCTCGGTCGCTACCTCCTGCACCCCGCCGATCCGTGGTTCTGGGGCGTCGGGATCCTCTACTCGGCCATCGCCCTGGTCGCCGCCCTGACTGCTCGGCACCAGCCCGAGGCCGATGCCGTCGGGAACGACGTCATCGACGGCTGAGCGTCAGGCGACGGTCACGGCGGTGCCGTAGGCGACGATCTCGGCCAGGCCGTCTCCCACGTCGGAGGAGTCGAAGCGCACGCCGATCACGGCGTTGCCCCCCAAGGACTGGGCATGGGCCACCAGGCGCTCCAGGGCGTGACGCCGGGCCTCCTCGACCACCTCGGTGTACTGCGGGACCTCGCCGGCCTTGAGCGAGCGCAGGCCGCCGGTGAAGCCCTTGGCCAGACCCACGCTGCGGACGATGAGACCGAAGCACAGGCCGACGGACTCCTGGACGGTCTTGCCGGGGATGTCGAAGGTGGTCGAGCAGGGAACAGCCAGTGGGGTGGCACCGGGGTCAGACATGCGAGAGGGCCTTTCTGCGCAGGGACGGGAGCGGCAGAGTGACGGTCACGAGTCCGTCGGGTCGGCCTACTCGGTGATGGCGATCATGACGTGGTCGGGCTTGGTGGCCGCCGCCTCGAGCACCTCGAAGGCGTCCTCGACCACCGGGACGAGGTCCTGGTGGCCGCGGAACACCGATCGCTCCAGCCGCTGCAGGCGGTGCAACGACGAGGTGATGTCGTCGTTGTCGAGCCAGCCCTTGTGACCCCAGCCGAACCGGAGCCGGAGCGGTTCGAGGCACCGGTCGTCGAGGTGGCGCTCGGCCAGCGTGAGCAGCTCGCGGCCACGGGCCACCCGACGGGCCTCGGTGGCGTGCCAGCCGAGTACCGGGAGCTCCCGACGCAGGGTCTCGGGGGAGCGGTAGGGCCGGGCGGGTATCAGATGCGGCCCCATCAGCACGCGGTACCACTCCACCAGGTGGGTCTCGTCGCAGGCCCGGGCCCATTCCTCGGGTCCGGCCACGACCAGCAACTCGATGTAGGAGCGCACGACCGAGTCGGATCCGTCCCACACCCGCACCGCCTCGTCCCGGACCGAGACCAGCCCGTCGGGACCGGCGAGGAGACTCTCGAAGTGACGGTGGAACTCGATCGGCTCGATCATCCATGCACGGCTGACGACTGCCACGGGTGCACCCCCTCGAAGCCGGTCCCTGGCCTGGTGCACCATGGTGCTCGGTGGGCGTACCCGGATCGTGGATGGTGGGCTCAGCGCGGCCGGCGGAGCTCCTCGACGAGGGCCTCGACGACCGGACGCAGCTCGGGCGTCGGCGCCGCCTCGATGGAGTCCATCGTGCAGAAGGCGTCCGTGCCGAACGCCCGGCCCTGGAGGGTGATGAGCACCGAACAGGACGGCCCGCCCTCGAAGCGCACGATGATCTCGATGATGCCGAGCTGGCGATCCACGTAGCCGATGCCGCCCAGGCGGGCACCGGCGTCGAGCAGCAGGCCGAAGGCCTCCGGGGCGGGCACGGCGATGTGGATCGTGTCCCCCTCCTCGACGGCCGCGTCGATTCGTTCGACGGTCCACGGGCGAGGCGGCGGATCGGGGGCCGGAGCCGGGGGTGGGGGCTCGGGAACGTGACCCGTCCCACCCTCGACCACCGCGGTGCGGAGCAGGGCGAACGCACTGGTGATCTCGGCGGTCACGCGGGTCGCCTCACCGTGGTCGTCGAGCGGGTCCAGGCGGTCGGGATGGTGGGCCCGCACCCGGGTGAGGTAGGCGTCGCGCACCTGCGCCATCGAGGCCCCCGGGGCCAGACCGAGCACAGCGAGGGCCTCGGACAGGTCCACCGGCGTCACCCTTCGGGTGCCCGGACGGCGAGCCCCTGCGTGCCGGATCTGCCGTTCTCGTCGGTGGCGATGACGAGGACGGTGTGCGCCCCACCGTCACACGGCAGCCCGCCGTCGACGGTGAGCATTCCCGGTTCGCTCTGCGCCGGGGTCTGCGCGCCGTCGACCACCACGGTGAACACCCGGATGCTGAGCGGGTCCGCGACCGTGAAGGTGAGATCGAGGGTGGCGGCGGCGCCCACGCAGGACCCGACTCGGGCCTGGAGCTCGCGCAGCACGGGGGCACCGGACGGGGCCGAGGCGATCGTGGTGCTGGTCACCGGGGCCGGCGTGCTCGAGGAGGGCCCGCCCCCGGGGGACGGCGACGACGTGGTGGGGCCGTCCCCACTGCCGTCGCGGCAGCCGGTGAGCAGCACGACGGTGATGCCCACGGCGGCGAGGACGCCCCAACGACGCCGCGTCACGAGGCGGTGGGCGCCGGATCCGGATGGGCGAGGAAGCCCTCCAGCAGGGTTCGGAACCAAGCGGGGTCGGCGGTGCCACACAGCTCCCGGGCCGAGTGCATCGACAGTTGGGCCACCCCGATGTCGACGGTGGTGACGCCCAGTCGGGCGGCCGTGGTCGGGCCGATCGTGGAGCCGCACGGCATGTCGTTGCGGGAGACGAAGTGCTGCAGCGGCACCGAGGCCGCGTCGGCCACGGCTGCCACCAGGGCGACGCCCGGCGCGTCGGTGGCGTAGCGGACGTTGGCGTTGTGCTTGACGACGGGGCCCCGGTTGACGAGCACCGGGTGCGATGGTTCGTGGCGGCTCACGTAGTTGGGATGGGTGGCGTGGGCGCCGTCGGCCGAGAGGCACACCGAGGCGGCCAGCGCGGCGAACCAGGCGTCCCGATCGAGGGTGGCGGTACCGGCGATGCGCTCGAGCACGGCGGGGAGCACGGCGCCGGCGGCACCGGAGGCGGACTCGCTGCCGATCTCCTCGTGGTCGAACAGGCAGACCACCGGCACCGGGGCCGGGCCGGCGTCCTCGGCGGCCAACAGCGCCACCAGGGCCTCTGTGGCGGCGTGACACGACAGGAGGTTGTCGAGGCGGGCCGAGGCGAACAGCGACCGGTCGACGCCGAGGATCGTCGGAGGCGTGAGGTCGTGGACCATCAGATCCCAACCCACGATGGTGCCGGCGTCGACGTCCATCACCGCCGCGAGGTGGTCGGCCAGGTCGCCGTCCCGGGCCGTTCCGGTCCCCCAGACGGGAACGAGATGGTGCTGCGGATCGAGCTTGAGCCCGTCCGAGTTGACGTTGCGGTCGAGGTGGATGGCGAGCTGAGGGATCCGCAGGAGCGGGTCGTCGAGCCTGACGTCGGTGACTGCCGGCACGCCGTCCGCGTCGACGACGGCGACCCGGCCCGAGATGCCGAGGTCACGGTCCAACCACGAGTTCCAGAGGGCACCGCCGTACACCTCGACTCCGAGCTGGCGGAAACCCGCTGATCCCGTGTCGGGCCGGGGCCGCAGACGGAGGTTGGGCGAGTCGGTGTGGGCGCCGATGATGCGAAAGCCGCGCGACGGGGACCGGCCCCCGTCGGTGGCCCAGGCCACCACCGTTCCGCCTCGCACCACGGCGTAGCGACCGGGGCGATCGGGCCAGGGAGACCGCTCGTCGACGAGGGTGACGCCGGCCTCGGCCAGTCGGCGCACGACCTCGCCCACGGCGTGGAAGGGCGACGGCGACGCTGTCACGAACGCCCCCAGGTCGTCGCAGTGGCGATCGGCACCCGCGGGGCCGGGAAAGGGGTCGGACGGCACGGAGGGGACCCTACCGGTGGAGCGATGGCGCCTCGGTGCCGCGCCCCGCGGCCGACACGCCGAAATAGCTGACCCGGTGCCCTCCCGTGTAGCCTCGGCGGTCCGCAGTGGGGCCAGCGTCGTCCCCACCGTGCTACGTGTCCGACCCGGTCGCACCCCCTGGCGACCTCCCACGTCCCGTGTAGGAAGACGCATGCCGCTGCCCCGTCCCGCCGGCTTCCCGGCGCCCCAGGGTCTGTACGACCCCCGTTTCGAGCATGACGCCTGCGGCGTCAACTTCGTGGTGAACATGAAGGGCCTCCGCAGCCACGCCATCGTGCAACACGGCATCGGCGCCCTCTGCAACCTCGACCATCGGGGCGCCGCCGGAGCCGAGACGAACACGGGCGACGGCGCCGGGATCCTCCTGCAGATCCCGGATCGGTTCTTCCGCGACGTGGTGTCGTTCCCGTTGCCCCAGGAAGGGCACTACGCCACGGGCATCGCGTTCCTCCCCACCGAGGCCGAGAAGGCCGACGAAGCGGCGGCGGCCATCGCCAAGATCGCGGCCAGCGAGGGCCTGCGGCTGCTCGGTTGGCGTGATGTCCCGGTCGACGACTCGATGATCGGGTCCCAGGCCAAGGCCGTGGAACCCACGTTCCGCCAGCCCTTCCTGGCCGGCGACGGCCTGGCCCACGAATCGCTCGAGCGGCGGGCGTTCATCGTCCGCAAGCGGGTGGAGAGCGAGCTCGGGACCCTGGGCGATGGCGGGGTGTACTTCCCGTCGCTCTCGTGTCGCACGTTCGTCTACAAGGGCATGCTCACGACGACCCAGCTGCCCGAGTTCTTCGCCGACCTGAACGATCCGCGCGTCGAGTCCGCCCTGGCACTGGTGCACTCGCGGTTCTCCACCAACACGTTCCCGTCGTGGCCCCTGGCTCATCCGTTCCGCTACGTCGCCCACAACGGTGAGATCAACACGGTGCAGGGCAACCGCAACTGGATGCGGGCCCGTGAGGCGCTCCTGAACTCGAACCTGCTGCCGGGCGACCTCGAGCGGATCTTCCCGATCTGCTCGGCCGCGGCCAGCGACAGCGCCACCTTCGACGAGGTCCTGGAGCTGTTGCACATGGGGGGCTACGAGCTCCCGCACGCCGTGTTGATGATGATTCCGGAGGCCTGGGAGCACCAGCCGTCGATGCCGCGCGCCAAGCGCGACTTCTACCGCTACCACGCCTCGCTGATGGAGCCCTGGGACGGCCCGGCCTCGATCGCCTTCACCGACGGCACCGTGATCGGAGCCGTTCTCGACCGCAACGGTCTGCGCCCCTCGCGCTACTGGGTCACCTCCGACGACCTGGTGATCATGGCCTCCGAGGTCGGGGTCATCGACGTCGATCCGGCCAAGGTGGTGGAGAAGGGTCGCCTGCGTCCCGGACGGATGTTCCTCGTCGACACCACCGAGGGTCGCATCATCGACGACGACGAGGTCAAGACCCGGCTCGCCGATCGTCATCCCTACGGTGAATGGCTGGCGGCCAACCAGGTCGAGCTGGACACACTGCCGTCGCGACCCCGCACCCGACACCCGCACCGGTCGGTGGTCGAGCGCCAGCAGATCTTCGGCTACACCACCGAGGAGCTGCGGATCCTCCTCGACCCGATGGCCCGCTCGGGCGCCGAGCCGATTGGGTCGATGGGCACCGACACGCCCATCGCCGTGCTGTCGGATCGCTCCCGCCTGCTGTTCGACTACTTCTCCCAGCTCTTCGCCCAGGTCACCAACCCGCCGCTCGACGCCATCCGTGAGGAGCTGGTCACCGCTCTGGGGGGCACGCTGGGGCCCGAGGGGAACCTGCTCAACCCCCAGCCGTCGTCGTGCCGCCAGATCCACATCCCTCGACCGGTGATCGACAACGACGAGTTGTCCAAGCTGGTGCACATCAACGACTACGAGGGCATGTCGGACTTCCACTCGGTCGTGATCAGGTGCCTGTACCGCGTGGCCGACGGGACCGACGGGCTCCGCAGCGCCCTCGATGACGTACGTCGCAAGGCCAGCGACGCCATCGATGCCGGAGCCACCATCCTCGTGCTCTCCGATCGTGGCGCTGACGCCGAGATGATCCCCATCCCGTCGCTGCTGTTCACCGCCGCCGTGCACCACCACCTCATCCGCGAGAAGACCCGGACCCGGGTCGGCCTGGTGGTCGAGACGGGCCAGGCGCGCGAGGTGCACCACATGTGCCTGCTCGTGGGTTACGGCGCGGCGGCGGTGAACCCGTATCTGGCCTTCGAGACCATCGAGGACCGCATCGCCGAGGGCCAGCTCGACATGGCTGACCCCAACGAGGCCGTCGCCAACTACATCAAGGCGGCCTCCAAGGGCGTGTTGAAGGTGATGTCCAAGATGGGCATCTCGACGGTGGCCTCCTACACCGGTGCTCAGATCTTCGAGGCCGTGGGTCTCTCCCAGGAGCTGGTCGACGAGTACTTCACGGGGACCGTGAGCAGGCTGGGCGGGATCGGCCTGGAGGAGATCGCCGCCGAAGGAGCCCGGCGTCACCTCCTGGCCTTCCCCGAGAACCCCACCGAGCGGGCCCACCGCACCCTCGAGGTGGGGGGTGAGTACCAGTGGCGTCGCGAGGGCGAGTACCACCTGTTCAATCCGGAGACGGTGTACAAGCTCCAGCACTCGACCCGCTCGGGGCGCTACGACGTCTTCAAGGAGTACACGAGCCGGGTCGACGACCAGTCCCGCAACCTGGCCACGCTCCGCGGGCTGTTCGAGCTCCGCAACGGGGCCCGCCCGGCCGTTCCGCTCGACGAGGTCGAGTCGGTGAGCGAGATCGTGAAGCGCTTCTCCACCGGCGCCATGTCCTACGGGTCGATCTCGGCCGAGGCCCACGAGACCCTCGCCATCGCCATGAACCGCCTCGGTGGCAAGTCCAACACGGGCGAGGGCGGGGAGGACCCCGTTCGCTTCGAGGTGCTCCCGAACGGCGACTCCAAGCGGTCCTCGATCAAGCAGGTCGCCTCGGGCCGCTTCGGGGTCACCAGCCACTACCTGGTCAACGCCGACGACATCCAGATCAAGATGGCCCAGGGGGCCAAGCCGGGGGAGGGCGGTCAGCTGCCCGGCCACAAGGTGTACCCCTGGATCGCCAAGACCCGGCACTCGACCCCGGGCGTCGGGCTGATCTCGCCGCCACCGCACCACGACATCTACTCGATCGAGGATCTGGCCCAGCTGATCCACGACCTGAAGAACGCCAACAACCGCGCTCGTGTCCACGTGAAGCTCGTGGCCGAGGTCGGGGTCGGCACCGTGGCCGCCGGCGTCTCCAAGGCCCATGCCGACGTGGTGCTCATCTCCGGGCACGACGGGGGGACCGGAGCCTCCCCGCTCACGTCGCTCAAGCACGCCGGCGCGCCCTGGGAGCTCGGTCTGGCCGAGACCCAGCAGACGCTTCTGCTCAACGACCTCCGTGACCGCATCGTGGTCCAGGTCGACGGCCAGTTGAAGACCGGCCGCGACGTCGTGATCGCCGCGCTGCTCGGCGCCGAGGAGTTCGGCTTCGCCACCGCACCCCTGGTCGTGTCGGGCTGCGTGATGATGCGCGTGTGTCACCTCGACACCTGTCCGGTGGGCGTGGCCACCCAGAACCCGGAGCTTCGCAAGCGCTTCACCGGCAAGGCCGAATTCGTCGTGAACTTCTTCGAGTTCATCGCCACCGAGGTGCGCGAGATCATGGCTGAGCTGGGCTTTCGCACGCTCGAAGAGATGATCGGGCACCCGGAGATGATCGACACCCGCCGGGCCATCGGCCACTGGAAGGCCGCCGGGCTCGACCTGACGCCCATCCTGCACATCCCCGAGGTCGATGCCGCCGCCAACCGCCACCAGGTGAAGAGCCAGGACCACGGTCTGGACGCCGCCCTCGACAACCACCTCATCGCCGAGGCCGCGCCGGCCCTCGAGCGGGGTGAGGCGGTGCGCTTCGCCAGCGCCATCCGCAACGTGAACCGCACCGTCGGCACCATGCTCGGCGCCGAGGTCACCCGCCGCTACGGCGGCGACGGGCTCCCCGAGGACACGATCATCATCGACTTCGACGGATCGGCCGGCCAGAGCTTCGGGGCCTTCCTCCCGAACGGGATCACGCTGCGCCTGGTCGGTGACGCCAACGACTACACCGGCAAGGGCCTGTCCGGCGGTCGCATCGTCGTACGGCCACCGGCCGACTCGCCCTTCGTGGCCGAGGAGAACATCATCGCCGGCAACGTCATCCTGTACGGAGCCACCGCCGGTGAGGTGTTCCTCCGAGGCCTGGTGGGCGAACGCTTCGCCGTCCGCAACAGCGGCGCCGTCGCCGTGGTCGAGGGTGTCGGTGACCATGCCTGTGAGTACATGACCGGCGGTCGGGTGGTGGTGCTGGGCACGACCGGCCGCAACTTCGGTGCCGGGATGTCGGGCGGGATCGCCATCGTCCACGATCCCGACGGCACCTTCCCGTCCCGGGTCAACCCGGAGATGGTCGATCTCGACGAGCTCGACGACGACGACGTCACCTGGCTCAGGGACCGAGTCGAGCGGCACCGCACCGAGACCGGTTCGCCGGTTGCGGCGCGCCTGCTCGACGACTGGGACGGGTCGGTCGGCTCGTTCGTCAAGGTGATGCCCAAGGACTACAAGCGGGTCCTCCTGGCCGAGCGCGACGCGCGGGCCGAGGGCCGAGACCCGGTGGAGGCCGTCATGGCCGCCGCTCGGGTCTGACGAGGAGGAGACAGCCATGGGTGACACCACCGGTTTCATGAAGTACCGACGGGAGCTTCCGACGCGCCGTGGCGTCCCGGTCCGGCTCAAGGACTGGCGCGAGGTCTACGAGGACTTCCCGATCGCCAAGGTGCGCGAGCAGGCCAGCCGCTGCATGGACTGTGGCATCCCGTTCTGCAACAACGGCTGCCCCCTCGGCAACCTCATCCCCGACTGGAACGACCTCGTCTACCGGGACAGCTGGCGCGAGGCCATCGACCGGCTCCACGCCGACCAACAACTTCCCCGAGTTCACCGGCCGGCTGTGCCCCGCCCCCTGCGAGGCGGCGTGCGTGCTCGGCATAAACGCCGACCCGGTCACCATCAAGCAGGTCGAGGTCGAGATCATCGATCGGGCCTGGTCCGAGGGCTGGGTCACCCCTCAGGCGCCCGCCGAGCGCACCGGACGTTCGGTGGCCGTGGTCGGCTCCGGCCCCGCCGGCCTGGCCGCCGCCCAGCAGCTCACCCGGGCCGGACACGACGTCGTCGTGTTCGAGCGGGCGGATCGCCCCGGAGGTCTGCTCCGGTACGGGATCCCCGAGTTCAAGATGGAGAAGTCCCACCTGGAGCGCCGTCTGGCGCAGATGACCACCGAGGGCACCGAGTTCCGGTGTGGGGTGGAGATCGGTGTCGACATCACCGCCGCCGAGCTTCGCCAGCAGTTCGACGCAGTGGTGCTCGCCGGCGGAGCGACTGCCGCACGCGATCTGGACATCCCCGGTCGGGAGCTGTCGGGCATCCACCAGGCGATGGAGTACCTCCCGTACGCCAACCGGGTGCAGGAGGGTGACATCGCCAGCAGTCCCATCGACGCCGCCGGCAAGCGGGTGGTGATCATCGGCGGGGGCGACACCGGCGCCGACTGCCTGGGCACGTCACATCGCCAAGGGGCGGCGTCGGTGCACCAGTTCGAGATCATGGCCCGACCTCCCGAGGACCGCCCCGACTCCACTCCGTGGCCCACCTGGCCGTTGGTGTACCGCACCTCGTCGGCCCACGAGGAGGGTGGGGAGCGCGTCTACGCCGTCAACACCCTCGAGTTCGTGGGCGACGCCGAGGGCAACCTCCGGGGTCTCCGCGCCGTCGAGGTGCGGTCCGACGTCGTGGACGGTCGGCCGACGTTCGTGACCGTCGAAGGCAGCGAGTTCGAGCTCGAGTGCGAGTTGGTGTTCCTCGCCATGGGCTTCGTCGGCCCCGAGAGGGGCGGGCTCCTCGACCAGCTCGGCGTCGACCTCGACGCACGCGGCAACGTCGCTCGTGACGACCGCTGGTCGACCAACGTCGACGGCGTGTTCGTGGCCGGCGACATGGGTCGCGGCCAGAGCCTCATCGTGTGGGCCATCGCCGAAGGGCGATCGGCGGCGGCCGCCGTCGACGTCCACCTGATGGGCTCCACCCAACTGCCGTCACCCCTCACGCCCGACGCCGCTCCGCTGCGCTGACGGGACCTCCGGATCGGGCGCGGCGCCGTTCGATCCCCCATACCGTTCCCGACGCGTCGAGGACCCGGACGCGAGTAGGCCCCGCCAGCGGCGGGGCCTACCCACTTCGGACGCGACCGCTGCTCCACGCGGCGACGGTTTCGCCCTTCAGGTTCTTGTAGACGTATGCCCCGGCCACGATCGTCACCGGCCAGCTGACGAGAAGCCCGACGCCGCAGAGGATCAGGCCGACCACGTTGATCAGGAAGGCCACGATCATGAACCCGAACACTCCGCCGAACTGGGGCTTCACCAGATCGATGCTGCGCTTGATGGCGTCACCGGCCTGGAGGTTCTCGTCGAGCACGGCGAAGTGCGAGAAGATCAAGAACACGGCGGCGATGATGCCCGGGATGATGCAGAACACGAAGCCGATGCCGATGGCCAGGCCGACGAGGACACCGGTGATGGCGTAGGGCACGACCATGGGACCGCTGGGAACGGCCATCCCTGCCTCGATCGGCTGGCCGTTGACCAGGGCGAGGGCCATGCGGACGATGCCGAGGGAGAGCACCGCGCTCACCACCACGACCACGATGTTCCAGAGCAGCTGGATGAGGATCCCGCCCCTGGTGAAGGGAATGCCGATCAGGCTGATGACGATCGACGCCACCCAGATGAACAGGATCCCGACGATCAGTGGTCCAGCGTTCTGGGTGAACTTGTTCCAGCCGTAGCTCACTGCTCCGCCGATGTCGACGGACCCGGTGCTGCCGCCGCCGGCCATGGCCGCACCACCCGTGGCGCCGCCAGGAGCGGTTTCGGGTGGATACCACTTGCCGTCAGAGGCCTGCCACCAGCCGGGTCCCTGTGAGGTGTCGCTCATGTCATCTCCTGTTGGCCGGGGCCGCGTGATCGGGGTTGGGTTCTCAGGACTTGTCTCGGCGGCTCACGGCGTGAACAGCGCCGGGCCGAACGACTCCTTGGGCTGACCGCTGACCACGACGGTCTTCATGATCTTGTCCGCCAGGGTCTGGCGTTGGACGTCCCACAGCGGGAACAGCCAACCGATGTAGCAGATGATGCTGTCGACGATGTGGGCGATGGTGCGCACGACGCCCATGCCGCCGCCGATGACCTCACCGGTCTCCTGGCTGACACAGCGGAGGCCGGTGAGCGCCATTCCCGGGCTCCGACCCTTCTGGCCGACGAGGAAGCCGAAGTACAGCCACGCCACCGCCAGGGCGAGGTAGAGCAACACACCGATGATTCCGCCGAGGGTGCTGGAGATCGCTCCGAGGATCACCACGACGATGAACCCGACGATGGCCACCGCCACCAGCATGGCCCAGTCGATGATGATTCCCACGGCTCGTTGGCCCCAATCGGCGAGCGGGCCGAACTGGCCGGCAGGCGCCGCCCGTGGTGCCGTGCCGTCGTGCCCGGGGTGGCCGGGGTCGCCTGCTCGGGCGGGTACCACTTGCCGTCCGAGGCCTGCCACCACCCGGGGCCCTGTGAGGTGTCACTCATGTACTGGCTCCTTTGACGACGACGCGACGTCTCGGCTCGCACCGATCAGACCTCGCCCGTGCCGACGGTCGATCCGCCTGCTTCGGCGCACAAAGTAGTCGCCTTCGTTCGGAGGAGAGCGGATCTCTCGGTGGAGCGGATCCTTCGCACTCAAGTCTCCGCCCGAGACGCCGATCACTCTGTGCGACCAGTCGGGCGATTCCACGCCCGACGAGGATCAATCACGCGTGAGGGCGTCCAGCTCTCCCCAGCACCCGAGGCGGCCATGCTCCAAAACATGAAAGTGGGCACCAAGCTCCTCGTCATCCTGGCGGCGCCCATGGCCGTCATCTTGTTGCTGGTCGGGCTCGGCGCCCGACAGCGACAGGATGTCGCCGACGGTGCCGCTCGGGTCGAGCAGCTCGCGGTGTTCGCCGGTATCAGCAGTGACCTGGCCAGCGAGCTCCGGTCCGAGGCCACCCTCTCGGTCATGACGCCGGGCACACCCGACGACTCCGAGGCCCGGGCCCAGCTCGCCGAGCAGCGGACCCAGACCGACCTGGCCCTCGACCGCTACCGCACGGCCCGCAGCAACCTCGACTCCGGTGGATCCACCGCCCTCGAGGACTCGCTGACGGTCTCGGACACCTCGCTCAACAGCGTCCGCAGCGCCCGCAGCTCGGTGGACAACCGGGTGGTGGAGGACTTCTCGATGGTGGGCCTCTACGACGTCGTCGTGGAATCACTCATGTCCACCAACGCCACCGTCGCTCGGGAGACCAACGACGCCGACCTGCTGAAGCAGCTCAGCAACGTCGTGCTGGTCGAGCGGGTCGCCACCGCCCAGGCTCGTCAGGGCGCACTGCTGACGTCGGCCGCATTCACCGGCGGGTTCGTCGACAGCAACGGCGCCCTCTGCCCCGACCTCGCCTCCTGCTCCAGCTGGCAGCGCACCGAAGAGGCCGGCGCCTCGCTGGCCCAGGCCCAGCTCGCCGTGGATGACAGCGGTGCCTCCAACGAAGAGATCACCACTGTGCAGACCGCCAACGGTCTGGTCGCCTTCACTGACCTGGCCAGCGGTCTCGAGACCAGCGTGCGGGAGTCCAACGTCCTCACGGTCAACCCCGCCGACGTGGCCCAGACCAGCCTGGGTGCGCAGGCCGGACTCGACACCGTCGATGCCTCGATGCTCGACGGCGTCGTCTCCACCGCTCGGACCCTGGGAGACAACGCCTCGCAGGGTGTGACCTGGTACCTCATCGGCGGCATCGTCGCCATGATCATCGCCCTGGCCATCGCCTGGCTGGTGTCCCGGTCGATCACCCTGCCGCTCGGCCGTCTGACCCGGGCCGCCTCCACGCTCTCCACCACGCAGCTGCCGGCTCTGGTCGAGCACCTGCGTCACCCCGAGGACGACGACGGCGAGTCCATCGGCGACACGATGACGCCGATCCAGATCGACTCCAAGGACGAGATCGGTGAGCTGGCCGACGCCTTCAACGCCATCCAGGCGGTGACCGTGGACGTGGCCGAGGAGCAGAACCGGCTCCTCCGCAAGGGCATCGGCGACATCTTCGTCAACCTGGCCCGCCGCAACCAGAGCCTGCTCGACCGCCAGATCGAGTTCATCGACCAGCTGGAGAGCAACGAGCGCGATCCCGACCAGCTCGACAACCTCTTCCGGCTCGACCACCTCGCCACCCGGATGCGCCGCAACGCCGAGTCGCTCCTCGTCCTCGCCGGTGCGGATCCGCCCCGGCGTCGCGGTCGGCCGGTCTCGGTCGCCGACGTGGTGCGGGTGGCCATCGGCGAGGTCGAGGACTATTCCCGGGTGCACCTCCTCGCCCTGGACGAGGCCACCGTCGCCGGCAACGTCGCCTCCGACCTGGCCCACCTGCTGTCCGAGCTCATGGAGAACGCGACCAACAGCTCGCCGCCGCAGTCGAGCGTCGAGGTGCTCGGTCACCGCGACGAGCGCAACGGCTACGTCATCACCGTGTCCGACCGCGGCATCGGGATGTCCGAGGAGCAGCTGGCCGACGCCAACGACCAACTCGCCCGGCCGCCCGTCGTGGGCCTCACCATGGCCCGCTCCCTCGGCCTGACCGTGATCGGCCGCCTGGCCGCCCGCTTCGGCACGAGCGTCACGCTCGAGAGCCGGCCCGGCGGTGGCGTCCTCGCCACCGTGAGCCTCCCGTACGGACTGGTGGAGTACGCCGGTGACGAGGAGACGGAGGAAGGGCCGACCCCGCTGGACGTCATGGCGTCGGTCGACGAGCGCCCGATCCGGACCCGTCGTGGTTCCCGCAACCTCGCTCCGTCGAGGGCGGTTCCCACCAACGGAGACTCCGTCGAGACCGCCGAGACCGCCCCGGTCCCGCCGGCCCCGACACCGGTCGAAGCCGACGTCGCGACCGAGGTCGATGCCGAGGCCCAGACGACCATGGGCCTGCCGGCCCGACGAGTGGCGGGCGACGCCGTGGAGTCGGCGCCGCCCCCGACGGGCACCAGCACCAACCGGGCGCCGAAGTCCAAGGCCATCCCCAGCACCACCCCGGTGCCCGTCGTCGACGAGGCGCCCCCGACGGTCACCTCCGCCGGCCTGGTCCGTCGCCGTCCGACCGCCGCCGCCGACCGACCGGTCGCCGCCGAGACGCGGGTCGCCCGCACCGCCCGCTCGCCCGAGGAGGTCCGGCGCATGCTCTCCCGCTACCGCTCGGGACTCGACCGTGGTCGAGGCTCCGAATCCGACACCGACCCCGGGACCGCCACCGGCGACTCCCAGTCCACGACCGACCCCACCACCACGGGGGCGAAGGAATGACCATGATCGAGCTGAGTGCCGCTGCCCGCAACCTCAACTGGCTGGTCCAGAGCTTCGCCGAGCGCGTGCCTGGCGTGACCGATGCCGTCGTCGTCTCATCCGACGGCCTACCGATCGCAGCGACGGCCGGACTCGACCGGGAGTCCGCCGACCGGTTCGCCGCTGTTTCCTCCGGACTCATCGGACTGGCCTACGGGGCTGCTGGTCGCTTCGGCGGCGGCGCGGTCAACGAGGTCATCATCGAGATGGAGAACGCGTTCCTCTTCGTCACCGGGATCAGCGACGGCTCCTGCCTGGCCTGTGTCTCGGAGGCCGAGTGCGACGTCGGCCTGGTCGGCTACGAGATGGCTGTCCTGGTCGAGCGGGCCGGAGGCGTCCTGACGCCGGAGATCCGGGCCGAGTTGCAGGCGGCGCTTCCGCGATGATCGATCTGGGTGGACCCGCAGACGATGATGGCAACCCGCCGGCTCTGCGCGTCCGCTCCTACGTCCTGACCGGAGGTCGCACCCGCACGGCGAGCGACGTCCCCTTCGAGGCGCTCGTCACCGTGACCGATCACGGTCGCACCACGATCAGCCAGGTCACCCTCGAACGTCGGGAGATCATCGACCGCTGCGTCGGTGCGATCTCGGTGGCCGAGATCTCCGCCCATCTCAACCTCCCCCTCGGGGTCGTGCGCGTGCTCGTCGGCGACATGGCCGCCGAGGGTCTGTTGAACACGTCCGCCCCCGACTCCGCCCACACCGGTGCTCGTCCCGACCGCCAGCTGCTCGAAAGGGTCCTCGATGGCCTCCAGTCCCTCTGACGCAACGACCAACGCGGGTCCGCCGACATCGGCGGCGCCCCTGCCGGTCAAGATCATCGTCGCCGGCGGCTTCGCCGTCGGGAAGACGACCTTCGTCGGGTCGATCTCCGAGATCGCCCCGCTCACGACCGAAGCGGCCATGACCAAGGTCGCCGAGGGCATCGACGAGACCGGTGGCACCAACACCGGCAAGACGTCGACCACCGTCGCCATGGACTTCGGCCGCATCACCCTCGGTGACGACCTGGTGCTCTACCTCTTCGGGACCCCCGGACAGGACCGGTTCCAGTTCATGTGGGACGACCTCGTGCGGGGCGCCATCGGTGCCGTCGTCCTGGTCGACACCGGTCGGCTGGCCGACTGCTTCCCCGCGGTCGACTACATGGAGCGCAACGGCGTGCCCTTCGTGGTGGCCGTCA
Organism: uncultured Actinomycetes bacterium; assembly: GCA_963793025.1. GTDB lineage: Bacteria > Actinomycetota > Acidimicrobiia > Acidimicrobiales > Acidimicrobilacustridaceae > CAWBYL01. The sequence continues at coordinate 257,455 of CAWBYL010000009.1, read as the reverse complement.
ACCTCTTCCACGGGGAGCAGCAGCACGAGCTCGAGGACGTTCGTGAGGCTCTGGCCGTCCCCGCCGACGTACCCATGGTGTTCACCGACGCCCGAGACCGCGGCCGGACCAAGGGCACGCTCCTCGAGCTGGTGCAGCACGCCCTCCTGAAGGCCAGCCAGGGCGTCTGAGCCCGGTCAGGACTCGAAGAGGCCGCCTCGCTCAGCGGCGGCGACGACGGGACGGACCCGGATCAGGTACCACCCGGAGATCAGCAGGCCCCCGACCACGGACACGAATCCGAACAGGATCACGAAGAGCCACACGAGCTGACGCCGTCCCGACAGCGCCCAGGCCCACTGGGGGTGGCGGACGGCGTCGAGCAGAGCCCAGACGGACACGCCCAGCGGGATGCAGAACACGGCGGTGACGGCGATCGTCTGGAACAGCTTCCCCACACCGGGCATCGACTCACCGTACCGGCGCACCGCCAGCGGCCCGTCACCCGGGACGGATGGCCCTCACCGTTCCCGATCGAGGCGGAGCCGACCTCTCGCCCCGCCGTCGAGAGGCATCGAGGCCTGCACCGAGCGGCCACCGGCGGCCATCCGGGCGAGCACCCACTCCTCGACGTCGCTCCACCCGGCGGCGCGAGGTCCGGCGACGTGCAGGTTGTAGGACTGGCTGAAGACGAGGACGTCGGCCCCGGTGGCCCGCAGGGCCTCGACGTTGTGGGGGGCGTCGTCCACGTAGGCGTCCGCCTCGACCTGGGGCTTGTCGCCCAGGAAGCAGAGATCTCGGTACGGGATCGAGTGCTCGTCGAGCCAGGCCACGGTGTCGGCGACGGCGATGGCATGGCCCCAGTTGGCGTAGAGCCGATGGGTGATCAGCCGGATCCACACGCCGGCGTCGGAGAGGCGCCACAGCGCTTCGGCTGCTCCGGGGATGACCGGCATGGTGCGGAACATCCGGTGCTCGAGCACGGCGGCGCGGTGGAGGCGCTCGAAGTCCTCGCGCGTGAGGTCCCACTCGGAGAAGTCCCAGGTCTGCTGATCGACGAGATCGCCGGGGTCGATCTGGCGGTCCGCGGCGACCACCCGGCCGAACGCAGCCGCGTGATCACCGCACACGCCGTCGAGATCGACGCCCAGCACGAAGTCGGCGGCCACTCAGGAACTGGCGCCGAGGAAGTCGAGCGCCGCATCGATGAAGCCGAAGTCCTTCGGAGTGGCGAAGTGGTCGACGTTGCGGAGGGTGACCAGCCGGGCGTTCGGGAGCTTCTCCATCAGCGGATCGGCCGGACCGGCGAAGTCCTTGTCCCCCAGAACCACCAGTACGGGACAGGCGATACGGGCCAGGCCCTCGTCGGTGATCGGCATCGCCGACGGGCGGCGCATGAGCGCGGCGAGGGCGGCGGGGTCCTGATCCGGCGCTTCCGCCAGGGTGGCGAAGTACCGCATGGTCGGGTCGTCGGTGGGCGCGCCCTCGATCGCCGCGGCGATGCCCTCGCCTCGTCCCTCACCGTCGCGGAACAGGTTCTGGCCCACGCCCGCCACGACCAGGGAGTGGAAGCGCTCCGGGTGCTCTCCGGCCAGGGCGAGCAGGGTGCGGGCACCCAGGCTGAAGCCGATCGCGTCCACCGGCTCGTCGGGCAGCCGCTCCAGCAGGTCGAGCTCGAGGCGCTCGTAGGCGGCGGGGTCAGTGGGTCTGGGAGCCGTTCCGTGGCCCAGCAGGTCGAGGGCGGTGGCGTCGCGCCCGCCGTCGGCGAGAAGGTCGAGCCATCCGTTGTCGCCCCAGGTGCGGGCCGCAGAGGTGGCGAAGCCGTGGATCAACACGACGGGAGGTGCGGTCATCGGGATCTCCTGCGCTGGCGGCGGATGGCGTCGAGGGCCAGAGGGGTGAAGGCGTCCATGGCTGCTCGCTGCCAGGTGAGGGTGGCGGCGTGGGCCAGGGCGCCGAGCGAGAGCTCGTTGCGCAGCACCGGGTCCGACAACGTCGCCGTGAGGGCCCGCACCAGGCCGCGGGAGTCGGTGGCGAGGATGCCCGAGACGTCCCGGGCGACCGAGTCGCGGTGTCCGGCGATGTCGGTGGCCACCGACGGGGTGCCGCAGGCGGCCGCCTCGGTCAGGGTCATGCCCCATCCCTCGGCGATCGAGGTGCTGGCCACCACCCAGGCCCGCCGGTAGAGCGACAGCAGCTCCTCGTCGGACACCTTGCCGGCGATTCGCACCCACGAGCCCGCGCCCAGGGCGGCCACCTGAGCCTCCAGGACCGGCCGCTCGTAGCCGTCGCCCACGATGACCAGTTGGAGGTCGGGAACGTCGAGCCGGGTCTCGGCGGCGACGCGCACCAACTCGTCGAACCGCTTGGAGGGCATGAGGCGACCGACGGCGACGACGAGGGGCACCTCGCTCTTCGTGCCGGCGGGGGAGAAGCGCTCGTCGATGCCGGGCGGTACCACCGTGACCTGATCCGGGCGTAGACCGAGGTACTCGATCAGCTCCCGCCGCGACGACTGCGAGAGCGTCACGACCGGGGTCCGGCGATACAGGGGCGGAGCGATCCGGCGTTCGAAGAACTTCCCGGCTCTGGCCAGCTTCGGCTCGAGGACCATGTCCCACATGTCTCGATGAACGTGGTGGACCCACGCGATGCGCGGGCCCCTCGCCCAGAGAGGGGACAGGAAGGGCACGCCGTTCCAGATCTCCACCAGGCCGTCACGGGGGCCGTGGCCGCCGGTCAGCTCGCTCACGACGGCGGTGGGGAACACCATGAAGCGGCCGTGCTTCCGGATGATCCGGTAGCCGTCCCGCGTGCCTTCGTAGGGGTGGCCCTGGGCGTAGGACGTGCACATGGTGAGGTCGAGGCCGGCCTCGGCCCACAGCGCCATGATCTTGGCGGCGTGGACCTCGGATCCGCCCGCTTCGATGTCGACCAGGTCGCGCCACGCCATCACGTGGATCTTCTTCAGTCCGGCCTCGGCGGCCAGAGCGGCCAGCTGCGACGAGCTGGCTGTGTCCCCCCCGGTCACCGTTGTGGGCTCAGGTGCCGGGCCGGTTGACGGGGTGCTCCGGGCCGTAGGCCTCGCGGGCGATGACCGGGGCGTCACGTCCGGTTCCCTTGTCGCCGATCGCCCCTTCGTCGGTGGCGCCGATGGCGGGAGCCTTCTCCTCGTGGTACTCCTCCTCGACGTTCACCTCCCACACGTCGTACCTCGTGTTGGCCACGATGTTCTCGACCGAGAGCATCGCCGTGTACATCGAGTGGTCCTGGTTGTTGTACCGGTGCATGCCGTTGCGACCCACGGGGTGCACGTTGGGGGCGCAGTCGGCCAGCCAGTCGCGCATGCGCTGCACGTTCGCCTTGTAGCGGTCGTCGTAGAACGGGTACGCCTTGGGTACCCGCACCACGTAGCCGGCCTCGACGGCCGACGCCGGCACGAGCCCGATCTTGCCCAGCTCGGTGGTGGCCAGGGCGACGAGATCCTCGTCGGTCATCGCCCAGGTCTCGTCGCCTTCGAACACGAAGTACTCCATGCCGAGGCAGGTGCGACCCTCCTTGACGAGGTAGGGCGACCACGAGCCGAAGTTCTGGATGCGCCCGACCTTGACCTCGGGGGCGTGGATGTAGATCCAGTTGTCGGGGAAGATCCCCTCCTCGGGCACGACCAGAGCGACGGTGAGGAAGTCCCGGTAGCGGAGATCTCGCGCCGCGGCCAGCACCTCGGCCGGGGGCGGCGGGTCCATGGCCAACAGCAGATGGGACATGGGCATCGACGAGATGACGTCGGTGCACGGGTACTCGGTCTCGACCCCGGCGTGTTCGGCGACCACCGCGACGGCGCGGTCGTCCTCGTGTCGGATCTTGACCGCCTTGGTCTCCATGAGGACCTTCGAGCCGGAAGCCTCGACCTTGTCGCGACAGACCTCCCACATCATCCCGGGGCCGTACTTCGGGTACTGGAACTCCTCGATGAGGGAGGTGATGTCGGTGGCCTTGCCCTTCTTGAGGAACGACAGGGACTTCGGCAGCGAGTCGAGGATGGCGTTCACCCCGGCGTTCCACAGCGACATGTTCTTGATGCGCTGGGCTGCCCAGTCGGCCTGGATCTGGCTGGCCGAGACGCCCCAGAGCTTCTCGTTGTAGGTCTTGAAGAAGTGCTTGTAGAGGCGCTTGCCGAAGCGGGCGGTGATCCAGTCCTCGAGGCTGTCGTCGCCCCGGGGGCGACCGAGGGCCGAGAGGGCCATGCCGGCGACGCGCGCCCAGAAGTACGAGAGCACGCAGAGGACCGCCTCGCCGATGCCCAGGTTCTTGAGGGCGTTGGAGGCCTTGAGGGGGTAGTCGAAGAACTTGCCGTCGTAGTAGATGCGGCTCATCCGAGGCCGCTGCAGGAAGTCCTCGTCAGGGAGGATCTCGTGCCAGAAGTCCTCGACGGGCTGGACCTTGGTGAAGAAGCGGTGGCCACCGAGGTCGAACCGCCAGCCGTCGCGCTCCACCGTGCGCGAGATGCCGCCGACCATGTCATCGGACTCGAGCACGGTGCTGCTCACGTCGTGCTTGGCCAGCTCGTAGGCGGCGGTGAGGCCAGCAGGCCCGGCACCGATCACCACGACCTGCGGTGCGGCGGAAGCGGTGTCGGAGGGCTCGGCAGGTGGGGTCATCGTGTCACTTTCGGCTCAGGGACCTCGGCGAGTGTAGTGAAGCCGACCCGCGCGGCCCCACTGGCGGTGCCGGGACCCGAGCCCGGCCGGCGGTAGTGTCCGCCTCCATGCACGTCACTGACCGGGGGGTCGACGAAGATCCCTCCGCCCTGCCGCCCCCCGGCGCCGAACCCACATCCGAGCAGGCACCGTGGGTCCCCGCCCGGCCCGAGATCGTCGCCCTCGGCGTCGTCGCCCTCGTCGTCGGGGTCGTGCTGCGCTTCGTGACCCTCTCGGCGCTCTGGTTGGACGAGGCGCTCTCCGTGAACATCGCCGCCCTCCCGGTGGGCGAGATCGGCAGCTGGCTCCGCCACGACGGGCACCCGCCGCTCTACTACTACCTGCTGCACGGCTGGATGGAGCTGTTCGGCACCAGCGACTTCGCCGTACGGGCCCTGTCCGGCGTGTTCGGGGTGCTCGCTCTCCCTCTGGCCTGGCTGGTCGGTCGCCGCCGCGGCGGCCCCACCCTCGCCTGGATCGTCACCGCCGTGGTGGCCCTGTCGCCCTTCGCCGTGCGGTACTCCACCGAGACCCGCATGTACTCCATGATCATGATGCTGGTGCTGGCCGGCTACCTGCTGGCCGACGACGTCCTGCGCCGGGGGCGGAGCGATCTCCTGCGTCTCGCCGGCATCGCGGTGATCACCGCCCTGCTCCTCTACACGCACTACTGGGCCATCTACCTGCTCGCCGCCACGGGTCTCGTGGTGCTGTGGAAGGTCTGGAAGGCGCCCGACCCCACCGCCCGCCGGGTCGCGCTGAAGGTGGTCGGTGCCCTCGTGGTGGGTGGGGTGCTGTTCCTCCCGTGGCTACCGTCGATGCTCTACCAGTCGTCGCACACCGGCACGCCGTGGGCCGATCCCATCCGACCCACCGCCGCCATCCCCATCACCCTCGCCGACTTCGGTGCCGGGATCTACACCGACGCCGGTCTGGTCGGCACCCTCCTCGCCATCGCCATCCTCCTGGCCGTGTTCGGTCGAGGGGTCGACCGACGCCACATCGACGTCGACCTGGGCACGCGTCCGCAGCTCCGCGTCGAGGCCATCGTCGTGGCCCTCACCTTCCTCATCGGTTCGGCGGCCGGCTTCGTCTCGAGCAGCGCCTACGCCACGCGTTACGCATCGGTGTACTTCCCGTTCGTGGCTCTGCTCGTGGCCGGCGGGCTCACCCGGTTCCTCGGTCGGTGGGTCCGGTTCGGGGTGGTGGTCGTGCTGTGCGGGGCCCTCGTCGTCGGCGCCCTCAGCAACGTGCGCGACGGACGCACCCAGGCGCGCCAGATCGCCGACGCCATCGACGAGGTCGCCCAACCCGGAGACATCGTCGTCTACTGCCCCGATCAGCTCGGCCCGGGCGTGAGCCGCGAGTTGGATGCCGACGTCGAGCAGGTGGTCTTCCCCACCTTTGCCCGGCCCGAGCGGGTCGACTGGGTCGACTACGGCGACCGCAACGAGAACGCCGACACCGACGCCTTCTCCCGCGAGGTGCTCGAACGGGCCGGCGCCTCGAGCGGGGTCTTCCTCGTCTGGAACGGTGACTACAAGACACTCACCGACGCCTGCCCGGCTGTCGTGGACTTCCTCGCCCGGTCCCGCCCGGCCCAGGAGATCGTCGCAGACGGCGGCGCCCGCTTCTTCGAGCACGCGTCCGTCCTGTACTTCGCTCCGGTCGGCTGACGGCTTCCCCATCCCGATGACCACCAGCCGCAGCCGGGCCATGGGCGACGACCTCCGTGCGGTGATCGTCCCGTGGCTCACCGCGCGGGCCCTGATGGTGGCCGGCTACGTGGTGGCGGTGGCGGCGGCCGACAAGCTGGTGTCAGGGTCCCGACCCACTGCCTTGACCGAAGGGCTCGTGGCCTGGGACGGCACCTGGTACCGCGACATCGCCAGCAACGGCTATTCGGCCCTTCCCCAGGAAGGCCTCCGCTTCTTCCCCCTCTTCCCGCTGCTCGGTCGGGGCTTCGCCCTGGTCACGGCGGGGCGCACCGACGTGGCGCTGGTGATCATCGCCAACGTGGCGTCCCTCGCGCTGGCCGTGGCCATCCGGCGCCTCGTTCGCTTCGAGCGGGGCAACGCCGCGCTGGCCGACCGGGCGGTGTGGTACCTCGTGCTCTTCCCGGGCGCCTTCGTGCTCGCCTGGGCCTACGCCGAGGCGGTGTGGATCCTCGCCGCCGTCGTGGTGTTCTGGGGTATCCGCAGCCGGCACTGGTGGTGGGCGGCGGCCGCCGGCGTGGTCGCCGGGGCGAGCCGGCCTCTCGGCCTGGTCCTCGCCGTGCCCGCGGCCATCGAGCTGGGCCGCGTGTGGCGGCGGGCCGACCGCGACGAGCGCATGCAGGGACTGGTGGCGGTGGCGGCGCCGGTCGTGGGCACCGGCGCCTACCTGGCCTGGGTGGGCCACGTGTTCGGCGACATGTGGCTGCCCTTCACCGTCCAGAGCCCCCTGCGGGGCGACAGCATGAACCCGGTCAGCCGCATCTGGGAAGGGCTTCACCAGATGATCGGGCCCGAGCGGTTCGCCGACGGGCTCCACGTACCGTTCGCCATCGCGTTCGTGGTGCTGCTCGTGCTGACGTTCCGGTGGTGGCCCGCCTCCTACGGCGCCTTCGCCGCCCTGGTGCTGCTCGCCGCGCTCGGCGCCGAGAACCTCAACTCCCTCGAGCGCTACGGGCTCAACGCCTTTCCTCTGGTCCTCAGCCTCGCCGTCGCGGCCAAGGACCCGCGCGTCGACCGGGTCCTCGGCATGGTCCTCGCCGGTGGCACCGTCGCCCTCACCTCGCTGGCCTGGCTCGGCGCCTACGTCCCGTGACATTTCGCAGCGGAGCTGCGTCGGCTTCGCCGTCGGCCCGCACGCCCCCTCGTCGCTGCGCCTGGCGGCTCCGCGACCTCACTGGAGCTGCGTCGGCTTCGCCGTCGGCCCCCACGCCCCCTCGTCGCTGCGCCTGGCGGCTCCGCGACCTCACTGGAGCTGCGTCGGCTTCGCCGTCGGCCCGCACGCCCCCTCGTCGCTGCGCCTGGCGGCTCCGCGACCTGACTGGAGCTGCGTCGGCTTCGCCGTCGGCCCCCACGCCCCCTCGTCGCTGCGCCTGGCGGCTCCGCGACCTGACTGGAGCTGCGTCGGCTTCGCCGTCGGCCCGCCGGCGCGGCCTGGCAGATCAGACGGCGAGAGGCAGTTCGGTGACGGAGGACGTGCCGGGCTCGTCCTCCATGCGGCGCACCACGAGGATCTCCGAGGTCCGGATGCTGGCCAGGCGGATGCTCCAGCAGTCGACGACCTGGCGCTGCGAGCCGGTTCGGAAGAACGTCGTCAGCTGCCCCTCCTGCGCGTAGGCGTCGGCCCGTTCGATGCGCTGGACGGTCTGGTCCCTCAGGGTGATCTCGTATGCGGTCATGGCTGCTCCCTCATCGTGCGATGGCCGCGTCTCCGGCTCGCCGCCCAACCGTAGGAGCGGTCCCCTGTGAGGAGGAAGAGGTACAACCCTGTGACTTGAATGGGGTTAACGGCTCCCGGCTGTGCACAGACCGAGGCCGTCCGGTCCTCTCCGGTGGTGCCTCACTTCGTTCCCACGATGCAGCGGGCCACGCCAGGGACCCGGACCGTGCCGCTCGATTCGTAGGTGCTCACCTCGGCCATGACGGTGGCCGCGATGCGCTCGCGGGTTGCCGGGGCGACCCGAGCGAGCGCAGCGACGGCGAGCGACACGTGCTCGCTGATCATCTCCCAGTACTGCGCCGGTGACGAGGTCACGAGCTCGAGGTCGACCTCCCATTCGGCGATGTCGTGCAGATCCTGGGCTGCGTAGAGATCACTGACGTACCGCGGCGCCGCGCACCGGAACATGCTGGGTCCATCCGGGTCGGTGGGGGCGAGGGTCGCCTCGGCCGCGATGGCCCGCATGGGGATCGTCGTCCACGGGTTGTCCTCGGGCCTGACCCACACCGCGGCGCAGACGCGACCGCCCGGCTTCAGCACCCGGGCGAGCTCAGCCGTCGCTTTGGCGCCGTCCGGGAAGAACATGTAGCCGAAACGGACAGAGACGCTGTCGAACGTGGCGTCGTCGAAGGGCAGGCCGTCCGCGCTGCACACCTTCGTCTCGACGTTCGTGATCCCCTGCGCGTCGGCTCGCCGCGCGGCTACGTCCAACATCTCCGGCGCGAGATCCGTGAGGACGACGCGTCCGTGCGGTGCGAGGCGAGCGATGCTGAGGCCGGGCTCGCCCGTCCCCGAAGCGATGTCGAGGTGCCGCTGACCGTCAACGATGCCGAGGCTCTCGATCATCGCCGCGCCGACCGGGCCCAGCTGCTTCGTGATCAGGTGGTCCCACTTGTCCCAGCTGGCCGACAGCCCCGCCCACGTCGCGCGCTGACCCTCCCGAACCTCTTCTGCGCTCGGCATGCGGACCTCCCGATCTCGTCGTCCCGCAACCGCGACCGTACGCCTGGGCGCTCGACACGGTTCCAACTCGGGCCCGGCTCCCCACCGGCGAGACTGGCCACGCTGTCCTCGGATGACTCGCCGAGGGCCCTGCGGCCTGGCGGGGAAGCCTCCGGCGGTGGTCGGAGGGCACGATGCAGGAGGTGTCGGGCCGGATGGCCCCGAGCAAACGGAGACAGCGATGACCGAACCACTCGACCGTGATGAGCTCGTGGAGCTCATGAGCCGCTACGCCACCATGGCGGACACGAAGAACTGGGACGAGCTGCCCCGGTCGGTGCTGTGCGACGAGTTCACCTGTGACTTCAGCTCGCTCGGCGCCCCGATCACCACGACGACCCGTGAGGCCTGGTGCCAGCGGTCGAAGCGGGCATTCGCCGGGTGGACGGCGACCCACCATTCGATAACGAACCACCTGATCGCCATCGATGGCGATCACGCCACCATCCGGGCCCACGTCCGTGCCGAGCACTGGGCCCGCCCCGAGGTCGCGGCGGGGGGACCGAACTGCTGGCTGGTCGTCGGGTTCTACGACAACGTCGCCCTGCGCACGCCGGCCGGCTGGCGACTGAGCTCGGTCACGCTCACCCGGACCCACCAGGAGAACGAGACCCTGCTCGCCGCCTCCATGGCCGAGGTGAACGACTGAACGGTGAAGGACGGAGGGCCCTGTGATTTCGTCGTGTTACCGTCCGCCGGGTCGGGTCACGGGGGCCCCGACGGCACCGGCGACAGGGGACCGCATGAGCGACGACACGATGGCGATGACGGTGACACCGCGGGCCGGGGCCCTCGGCGCCGAGGTGCGGGGCATCGATCTCGGCCGCGAGCTGACCGACGAGATGGTCGGTCACATCCGCTCCCTGCTCGACGAGCACCTCGTGGTGTTCTTCGCCGACCAGGACCTCTCCGATGCCCGACACCTCGCCTTCGCCCTCCGCCTGGGCACGCCCTACGTCCATCCCATCGGACGCACCTTCGGCCGCACCAGCGCCGGCGTGGAGCGCATCGTCGACGACGTCGACCATCGCCCCTACCAGGACCGTTGGCACACGGACGTGAGCTGGGATCCCGAACCGCCCGTCTACGGCACCTTGCGCGCCGTCGACCTGCCCGCTCGGGGCGGCGACACGATCTGGGCGAACATGGTGGCCGCCTTCGACGGCCTGTCACCGGTTCTCCAGTCGGTGATCGAGCCCCTCGAGGCCCTTCACGACATGGGCTCGATGAACGCCTTCGTGGAGAAGGCCGGGGCCGAGGTGGTGGCTCGCACCCGTGAGCAGTTCCCCGGTGCCGTGCACCCAGTCGTCGGAGTGCATCCCTCGACCGGCCGCCGCTACCTCAACGTCAATCGAGAGTTCACCCACTCGATCGTCGACATGCATCCCGACGAGAGTGCGGCGCTGCTGGCCCTGCTCGTCGGGAAGGCCGCTGACCCGAACGTTCAGATCCGCCATTCCTGGACGGTGGGCGAGCTGGCGGTGTGGGACGAACGGTGCACCCAGCACTTCGCCGTGGCCGACTACATGCCCGAGCGCCGGGAGATGGCGCGCGTGGCGGTGCGCTGAGCAGAGAGCGGCCGCCGGCCACGGTGGGACCGCGCGTCGACGACGCCGACGTGGCACGATCCACGGCGTGGACACCGAGCCCCTCGACTTCACCTGCCCCCGTTGCGGCACCGCCGCGGCCGGCCGCTTCTACGGTCCGTGCGACGTTTGCCGGACCCAGCTGCGCACCACGCTGGGCGGCGAGCAGCGAGACGTCGTCGCCGAGGCCTACGAGCCCAAGATGAACGTCGTTCCCAACGCGGTCGCTTCCAAGGACTGAAGCCCCGACCTGCGCCGGCCCGAAGGATCAGTCCTCGATCGGGCGTTCCTCGACCGTGACCGACTGCATGACGTCGCCGCGTGGGTCGCGCTGACGACGTCGAGACCGGCCACGGTGTGGCCGAACAGGTTGTACTGCTTGGGCAGCCGTCCCGTGAGGTCGTCCAGGCAGATGAAGAACTGCGACCCGTTGGTGTCGGGTCCGGCGTTGGCCATGGCGAAGGCGCCCTGGCGGTAGTTGCCCTGAACCGGCTCGTCCTCGAAGCGATAGCCCGGTCCGCCGCGCCCCGAGCCCTCCGGGCAGCCCCCCTGGATCACGAAGCCCGGCTCGACCCGGTGGAAGGTGAGCCCGTCGTAGAAGCCCTGGCGGGCCAGCACGACGAAGTTGTTCACCGTCTTCGGGGCGATCCTCGGATCGAGGTCGCCGACGATCTCACCCTTGTCGGTCGTGATGGTGACCCGGTAGATCGTGTTGGTGTCGATTTCCATGGCGGGAGGGTTCGGCATGAGGGCCATCGTGGCACAGCTGGGCGGGGCCTAGGCTCGGCGCCCGTGCCTCGACCGCATCGTGAGATCAGCCTCGCCCTCGCCCGGATGGACCCCGTCCTCGCCGGACTCGTCGAACGCCACGGGCCGATGCACCTGCCGCCGCCGCCCAAGGCGTCGCAGCGGTTCGAGCAGTTGGCCCGGTCCATCACCTTCCAACAGCTGGCCGGCGCCGCCGCCAGCACGATCTGGGGTCGGGTGCGGGCCCTCGTGCCAGGGCCGTTCCTTCCCGATTCGGTGCTCTCGGTGCCCTCCGGCGACCTGGCCGCGGCGGGTCTGTCGAGGGCCAAGCTGGCATCCATCCGCGACCTGGCCGAGCACGTCAGCGACGGACGGGTACGTCTCGATCGCATCGGGCGCCTCGACGACGACGAGGTCGTCGAGCACCTCGTCGTCGTGCGCGGCATCGGCCCGTGGACTGCGCAGATGTTCTTGATGTTCACCCTCCAGCGCCTCGATGTCTGGCCCATCGGGGACCTGGGCGTGCGCTCCGGGTTCGCCAAGGCCTGGGCTCTGGCCGCTCCTCCCGAGCCCAAGGTGCTGCAGGAGCTCGGCGAGCCCTACCGGCCATGGCGGAGCGTGGTCGCCTGGTACTGCTGGCGGGCCGCCGACACCTTGACCCCGGACGCTCCGTAGCGCCGGTCCACGGGCGCAGCGAGCGTCGCCCGCAGGGGTGTGGTGCTCAGTTCGCCGTGGGCACCGTCGAGGAGGGGGCCGCCGGCGGGGTCACGGGCGGGAAGAGTGGCGGCAACGGCGGGGCGACCTCGGGAGGTGCCTCGACCACGGTCGTCGTGGTGGTCGGGGGTGGGGGTGGGATGATCTGCTCCTCGGCGGCGGCGTAGCCCTTGGCGTAGCGGACGACGAGCGACGCGTAGGCCGCCGAGGCGTTGTAGCCGAGGGCGGCCCGGTACAGACCGGCGTCGGTGTCGAGACCGGAACCGCCGGCCCGGCAGAGCAACCCGGCCGCGGCCAGCGCGGCGTCGTACATGTTGTCCGGATCGGCCCGGCCGTCGCCGTTGCCGTCGCGACCGAGCGTCCGCCACGACCCCGGCAGGAACTGCATGGGACCCACGGCGCGGTCGAACTCGGGGTCGTCGTCGAGCGCGCCGCCGTCCGAGTCACCCACCACCGCGGTGTTGTTCGAGCCGTCGAGCACGATCCCGATGATGCGGCTGCTGGTCTTGCCGTCGGCGCCGAGGCGCGACCCACCGGCGGTGCCGTGGCCGCTCTCGACCTTGCCGATACCGGCCAACCCCCACCACCGCAGCCCGCACGTGGGCTGCTCGGCGGCGAGACGGTTGGCGGCTCGCACGTAGGCGTCGAGGGCCACCAGGGGGAGGTCGGTGCCGACCACGTCAGCGGCGAGGCGCCAGTCGGCGAGGGTCCGACGGGCGGCTCGGGCGTCCTCGGTGAGGCGCTTCGTGTCGGATTCGGCGTCGGTCTGCTCCGTGCGAGCCTTGTCCAGGTCCGAGCTGACGTTGGCCAGGTCCTCGGTGTCGCGCTCGATGATGGCGACGTTGTCCTCGATGACCTCTCGCTGCGCTCGCACCTGCTCTTGGCGGCGGCGGGCCAGCGAGTCGACCACCGCCGAGTCACGCAGGGCGTTGGTGGCTTCCTCGGCCTCGGTCAGCACCACCGCCGCCCCAGGGTCGCGCCCCTGCTTGTAGCTCTCCACCGCGAGGTGGCGCAGCGAGCCCTGCAGCGTGTCGAACTGCCGTTGGGCCTCTGCGCGGCGTTGCTCGGCGATCGCGATCTCCGCACTCAGCTCCTCCGTGCGGCTGCCCAGGGAGGCGACCCGCTCGTCGGCGTCGGCCAGACGGGCCTGGGCGGCGGAGCGACTGGCCTCCACGGACCGCACCGCGGCGAGGGCCGCCCGGTAGGAGTCACTGTCGACCTGGACGCCCCCGAGACTCGGATCGAGACGGGGATCATCGATGACGATGGCCTCCTGGGCGACCGCCGAGCCCCCCATGGATCCGAGCGTGCAGGCGAGGACGAGCGCGACCACGAGCACGCCGACGACGGTGCGGCGGGAGCCAACTCGGGGGGTCGCAGTGCAGGGCACCTTGGATACATCGGCCACGACGGGCGAATCCTTACCTTCTACGGTGATCGGCGCCAGCATGGACGCATGCCATCACCTCGCCAAGTGCCTCTCGATCGAGCGCTCCGCTCCGCCCTCGTCGAGATCGTGGGTGAGCCGCACGTGCTCACCGACCCCGAGGTGACCCGGACCTACACGACGGACTGGACGGGTCGCTTCGTGGGGTCCACGCCGGTGGTGATCCGGCCCCGTGACACCGCCGAGGTGGCAGCCGTCGTCGGCCTGTGCCGGTCGCACCGGACCGCCATCGTGCCCCAGGGCGGCAACACCGGTCTGGTCGGCGGCGGGGTGCCCCTCGGTGGGGAGGTGGTCCTCTCGCTCAGCCGCCTGGACCACGTCGGCCCGGTGGACGATCTGGCAAGCCAGGTGACCGTCGGGGCGGGCGTCACCCTGGCCCGGGTCCAGGCGGTCGCGGCGGCGAGCGATCTCGAGTACGCCGTCGACCTGGCGGCGCGCGACACGGCCACGGTGGGCGGGACGATCGCCACCAACGCCGGCGGACTGCACGTCCTGCGCTTCGGCGCCACCCGCCGCCAGGTGCTCGGCGTGGAGGCCGTGCTGGGTGACGGGAGCGTGATCAGCCACCTCGGCGGTCTCACCAAGGACAACACCGGCTACGACCTGGCCGGGCTCCTGTGCGGGAGCGAAGGAACCCTCGGCATCGTCACCGCGGCGCGCCTGGCCCTGATCCCGCGACGGTCGTCTCGGGTCGTGGCTCTGTGCGCATTGGACGACACCGCCGAGGCCGTGGCCGCGATGGTCGCCGTGCGCCGGTCGGTCCCCGGCCTCGACGCCGCGGAGCTCTTCCTCCAACCCGGCCTGGATCTGGTGACCCAGGTGACCGGCCGAGCCGGTCCCTTTCCCGAGCGCCACCCCGTCTACCTGCTCCTCGAGGCGTCGGGGGACCAGGACCCCACCGAGGAGTTGGCGCGGGCCATCGCCGGGGTGGACGGCATCCGGGCGGTGGCCGTGGCCACCGACGGCGAACGACGCCGCGCCCTGTGGTCGTACCGGGAGGACCACACGTCGGCCATCAACTCCCTGGGCGCCCCCCACAAGCTCGACGTCACGTTGCCCCTCACCGCCCTCGCCGACTTCGTCGAGCAGGTGCCCGCCGTCGTGGCCTCGGTGGCACCCCGGGCTCGCACCTGGCTGTTCGGCCATGTGGGCGACGGCAACATCCACGTCAACGTCACCGGCGTCGACCCCTCCGATGACGAGATCGACCAGGCGGTGCTCACGTCGGTGGCCCGACGCGGAGGGTCGATCAGCGCCGAGCACGGAATCGGCACCGCCAAACGCCGATGGCTCTCCCTCGTCAGGTCGGGGCCGGAGCGGGCCGCCTTCCGGGCCATCAAGCACGCGCTCGACCCGGACGGCATCCTCAACCCGGCCGTGCTCCTCGGAGACTGACCGCGGTCAGGGTTCCGGTCAGGCCCACTCACCCCGCTCCTCGAGAACCCGGCGGAGCAGCGCCGGTCGGTCGGTGAGGAGCCCGTCGACGCCGAGGTCGAGCAGCCGACGCATCTCGGGTTCCTCGTCGATCGTCCAGACGTGCACGGCGACCCCGAGCTCGTGGGCTGTGCGCAGGAAGCGCTCGTCGACGAGGGGAATACCCTTGACCGTCGGCGGGACCTGGACGCACGGGGCGGGTGGAGTCCACCGGCGGCAGCCGAAGCCGGCGACTCTGAGTCGGGCCACCGCCTTCGGGCCCATCGAGGTGCACAGCTGCGGGCCCAGCATGGCTCGCAGGCGATCCAGCCGCCGATCGGAGAACGAACCGATGCACACCCGGTCCACCGCTCCCGCCCGCCGGAGCAGCTCGGCCAGCGGCTCCACGACACCGTCGTGCTTCGGGTCGATGTTGACGCGCAGGTCCGGCCACGACGAGAGCAGGTCGACGAGGAGGGGGATGGGCTCGGTCCCGTCCACCCGGGCGGTGGCGACCTCGGCGTAGGGCAGCTCGTGGATGAGTCCGGTGCGGTCGGTGACGCGGTCCAGGCGCTCGTCGTGGAAGGCCAGCACCACGCCGTCGCTCGTGACGTGGACGTCGGTCTCGACGTAGCGGAAGCCGAGGGCGACGGCGCCGGCGAAGGCCGGCATGGTGTTCTCGGGCCAGTCGCCGGCCCCGCCACGATGAGCCATGGCGATGGGGCCGGGATGGTCGAGGAAGGCGAACTCGCTCGGAGGGGCCACGCCAGGAGGCTACGACGGGAGCGGATCAACCGACCGCTGGGGGCAACGCGCCGATACCCTCCGCACCGTGGACACGACCACCCGGTTCCTCGAGCTCATGGCGCGACCGGAGTCCCAGATCCCCACCGAGGAGGCGGCACTGCTCATCGCCGCCCACGCCCGGCCGAGGATCGACGTCGATCGGGAGCTGATGGCGATCGACGAGTTGGCGACGGGCTGCGGCACCGGTCTCGACGGCGTCGTCGCCCACCTGTTCGGCGAGCTCGGCTATCGAGGCAACGAGCGGGCCTACTACGACCCGGCCAACTCCTACCTCGACCTCGTGGTGGCCACGCGACGGGGGATCCCCATCACGTTGTCGGTGCTGACCGTGGCCGTGGCCCGGCGTTCGGGCGTCGACCTGTGCGGCGTGGGCATGCCGGGGCACTTCCTCGTCGGCGTGACCGACGACCCGGACACCTTCGTCGACCCGTTCGCGGGGGGCCGCGTCCTCGACACCACCGGGTGCCGCCGTGTCTTCCAGGCCCTCCACGGTCCCGACGCCCAGTTCTCGAGCGACATGCTCCAGCCGACCGGGCCTCGACTCATCGTGGCCCGCATGCTCAACAACCTGCTCGCCATCTTCTCCACCCGCCGCGACCACCGGTCCCGGCTCTGGGTGGCCCGGCTGCGGGCCGGTCTCCCAGGCGCGTCGCTCGAGGACCGGGCCGAGGTGGCGGCCGCGCTCTCGGCCACCGGAGCGTTCGGCGCGGCAGCCGATCACCTGTCGCACCTCTCGGAGGTGGCCACAGGCGAGATTGCTGTCAGCTACCGCCAGACCGCCGCGCGACTCCGCTCCCGCCTGAACTGAGCGCCCGCACCCGTTCACCGGACCTTCACCCGATGGTGCCAGGGCGGGGCCCATGGGCCCGGTAGCGTGAAGTCATGGCCCGTCGGACGAAGATCATCGCCACCATCGGCCCCGCGTCGGAGGACGAGCGCACCCTCAAGGGCCTGGTGCAGGCGGGCATGGACATCGCCCGGATCAACCTCTCCCACGAGTCGCTCGACCTGGCGCTGGCCCGTTACCACCGCATTCGCAAGGTGGCGGCCGACGTCGGACGACCGGTGGGCATCCTCGTCGACCTCCCCGGTCCGAAGGTCCGGGTGGGCCACATGCCCGAAGAGGGTGTGAACCTGGTCGAGGGACTGGAGTTCGGTCTCACGCCCGGCCACGGAGTCAGCACGGCGGAGATGATCGAGGTCGACTACCCCGACCTGCTCACCGACGTCCACGAAGGTGACCTGCTGACCTTCGGCGACGGCGCCGTGCAGGTCCAGGCCCTGGGCCGCAAGGGTGACGCCATCACCGCCCGGGTCATCCACGGCGGCCATCTGACCGGTCGCCCGGGCATCCACATCCCGTCCGAGCGGCTCCGCCTCACCACGCCGACGCCCGACGACCTCCGTCTGGCCGACGCCTTCGTCGAGGTCGGGGTCGACCTCATCGCCCTGTCCTTCGTCCGTTCGGCCCACGACGTGCGCCGCATCGGCGTGGAGCCCAACCCGCGAGGCCCGCTCGTCGTCGCCAAGATCGAGACCCGCGCCGCCGTCGAGAACCTCGAGGCCATCGTCGAGGCGTCGGGAGCGGTGATGGTCGCCCGTGGCGATCTCGGCTCCGAGTTCCCCATCGAGGAGCTCCCGCACCTCCAGAAGGAGATCATCCGACGCTGCATCGCCCTGGGTCGGCCGGTCATCACCGCCACCCAGATGCTCGAGTCGATGATCCACGCGCCGAGCCCCACCCGGGCGGAGGCCTCCGACGTCGCCAACGCCGTGTTCGACGGCTCGTCCGCCGTGATGCTCTCGGGTGAGACGGCCATCGGCACCGACCCCATCAACGTGGTCGACGTCATGGCCCGCATCGCCGAGCGGGCCGACGACGAGTTCGACTACAGCGGCTGGCCCCTGGGCCTGGCCAGCCTTCAGCTCGATCCCGGAGACGACGTCGAGGCGGCCATGACCAACGCCATGACCTCGGCCGCCCAGCGGGCGGCCAGCGAGATCAAGGCGGCCGCCATCCTGTGCGTGTCCCGTAGCGGCTTCACGGTGCGCTCCATCGCCCGGTTCCGGCCCCGGGCCAAGATCCTCGGCTTCTCCACCAACGAGCGCACCGTCAACCAGCTCACGATCAGCTGGGGGACCACGCCCTACCTCCTCGACGACGCCAACGACTCCGAGGAGGAGCTCGCGGCGCAGGCCGTGGCCAAGGCGGTCGAGATCGGCGAGATCCACCCGGGCGACCTCGTGGTCGTGCTCAGCGGATCGGGCATCTACCGCGGGCGGGTCACCGACACCGTTCGCGTCCTGCACATCCCCTGACCAGTGGAACGTCTGACCTCTGCCCGTGGCCTCGCCATCGGGACCGGGGGAGCACCTGACGGGCCTCGCGTCGTGTACGTCCACGGGGCGATGGATCGGGGCGCAGCCTTCCTCCGGGTCACCCGGCTCCTTCCGACCACGTCGTGGACGGTGTACGACCGGAGGGGTTACGGCCGTTCGATCTCGGGGACCGCAGCCACCATCTCGGACCACGTCGACGACCTGGTGGACATCGTCGGGGAGCGGCCGTGTGTGCTCGTGGGCCACAGCCTGGGCGGGACCATCGCCCTCGCCGCCGCCGAGCGCCGCCCCGACCGGGTCAGAGCGGTGGTGGCCTTCGAGTCGCCGCTCTCGTGGCTCGACTGGTGGCCCCGTCGGGGCCCGGCCGGCGGCCCGTTGGAGGAGGACGAGCCGGCGGTGGCCGTCGATCGCTTCATGCGGCGGGTGGCGGGGGAGGAGGTCTGGGCCGGGCTCCCCGAAGCCACGCGAGCCCGACGGCTCGAGGAGGGCGTGGCCCTGGTGGCCGAGCTGACGAGCGTGCGTCAGGCGCCGGCCTATGACGGCGCGACGTTGCCCGTGCCCGTGGTGGTCGGCGTCGGCTCCACCGCCGATGACACCCGGCAACGCGCCGCTCGTGTCCTGGCCGACACGCTCCCGCTCGGCGAGCTGCACGTCGTGCCCGACGTCCCCCACGGCGTGCACACCAGCCACCCCGAACGGTTCGCCGCTCTGGTCGAGCGGGCCCTCACCCTCGGTGAGATCCCGGGCGGCCGGTAGCGTGACCCCAATGAGCGAATCACGGCCCGTCTCCCTCACTCCCTCCGGTCCGCCGGAGACGATCCTGCCCGAGGAGCCGGCCGAGGCCCGCCACGCGCTGGCCCAGGCTGTCGCCGCCCCGGCCGAGTCGAGGCGCGCGGCGGTGGCGGCGGTGGCCGCCGCCCATCCCCGTTGGAGCGCCGCGTGGGCGGCCCTGGGGGCGAACGCCCGGGACGACGTGGAGGCCTACGCCGCCTTCCGCGTCGGCTACCACCGCGGCCTGGACTCGCTGCGGGCCAACGGGTGGCGCGGGTCGGGCTACGTGCGCTGGGTCCATCCGACCAACCAGGGGTTCCTGCGGAGCCTCGCCGGGCTGGCCCGCCAGGCCGCCGTCATCGGGGAGCACGACGAGGCCGAGCGATGCGAGCTGTTCCTGCGCCAGTGCGATCCGACCTGGCCTCCGGCCGACGCCGACATCCAGGAATGACCGCCACGTTCTCCGGCGCCGTCCTGACCGGCGGGCGGTCCCGTCGGATGGGGGCCGACAAGGCGCTGATGGAGGTCGGAGGGCGACGGGCTCTGGTCACCATCGCCGCGGGGGCTCTCGCCGGCGCCGGGGCCGTGGAGGTCTTCGCGGTCGGAGGGAACGCGGATGCGCTGGGCGCCCTCGGGCTGCGGATGGTCCCCGACGCCCACCCTGACGAAGGACCGCTGGGGGGCACCATCACCGCGCTGCGCGCCGCCGGTAGCGATCTGGTCGCCGTCCTCGCCTGTGACATGCCCGTCGTCACCCCCGAGGTTCCGGCGGGATTGGTCGCGGCGCTGGTCGCCGAACCCGAAGCCGGTGTCGCCGTGGCCGTCGTCGACGGTCGGATCCAGCCGCTCACCGCAGTGTGGCGGACATCTCGCACGCTCACCGCGTTGGAGGACGGCTTCGCGTCGGGCGAACGGGCTCCTCGTCGCCTGCTCGCAGCTCTCGCGGTGATCGAGGTCGCGGACCTCGACCCGGCGGCGCTGGCCGACGTCGATCGCCCGGAGGACCTCCGCCGCTACGCTGGCCCGGTCCTCGACCCCCGACCCCGCTAGGACGGCCGTGCCCGACGTACCCGAGATCGACATCGACACGTTGGCCGCCCGTCTCGGCGAGGAACCGACCCTCATCGACGTTCGCGAGGACGACGAGTACCAGGACGGACACGTGGCCGGGGCCGCCAACATCCCCCTCTCCACCATCCCCGACCGGGTCGACGACGTCTCCGGCGATCGGCCCGTCCTGGTGATCTGCGCCGTGGGCGGCCGCAGCGCCCGGGCCGTGGAGTTCCTCCGGGCGCGGGGCATCGACGCCACCAACGTGGCCGGCGGAACCAAGGGCTGGATCGAGTCGGGCCGGCCCGTCGTCACCGGCTCCGAACCCGTCTGACCGGGTGGGCACCGCCGGGTCCCCTCATCGTCTGGTCGATACGCCGGCCGGCCTGGCCGAGGTCATCGAGGCCCTGCGCGACGAGCCCGCCTACGCCCTGGACACCGAGTTCCATCGCGAACGCACCTACTTCCCCCGGCTGGCGCTGGTGCAATTGGCGTGGCCGGAGCGGCTCGTCCTGGTCGATCCCGTTGCCGTCGACCTGGCGCCGTTCGCCGAGATCCTCGACGGTCCCGCCACCGCGGTGCTCCACGCCGCCGACCAGGACCTCGAGGTGCTCGAGCTGGCTTGCGGCACCATCCCCGCCGTCTTGTTCGACACGCAGGTCGCCGCCGGCTTCGTCGGACTCAGCACGCCTTCGCTGGCCACCGTGTACGAGAAGCTCCTCGGCGTTCGGGTCGGCAAGGCTGACCGACTCACCGACTGGCTCCAGCGGCCGCTCACCGATGACCAGCTGACCTACGCGGCCAACGACGTCGCCCACCTGCTCGACGTGCGGGACCACCTGGTGTCCGACCTCGAGAAGCGGGGTCGGCTGCAATGGGCCCTCGACGAGTGCGAGGTGCAGCGCCAGCGCGGTCGCGGCCTGCGGAATCCCGACGAGGTGTGGCGCCGTATCAAGGAGGCCCGCCAGCTGAAGGGCCCGGCGCGTGGTGTGGCCCGCGCGGTGGCGGCGTGGCGGGAGCGGAGGGCGGCCACCCTCGACATCCCGGTGCGCTACGTGCTCGCCGACATGGCCGTCGTGGGGATCGCCCAGAGGCCCCCTCGCAACCGACGGGACCTGGAACGGATTCGCGGCCTCGACAAGGGTCTGCGCGAGGACGTGGCCAACGACCTGCTGGACGCGGTCAAGCGGGGACTGGATGAGCCCGTGCCCGTGTCCGACGAAGCGGCACCCAACACCCTCGACCGGGACCTGCGGCCGGCGGTGGCGCTCATCTCGGCCTGGGTGGCTCAGCTCGGCCGAGACCTGCAGCTCGACGGGACACTCCTCGCCACGAGGGGCGACCTCGAGGCGCTGCTGCGGGGCGACGACGACGCCCGGCTCACCAAGGGGTGGCGGGCCGAGATCGTGGGAGAGCCCATCCGTCGCCTGGTCGGCGGCGAGGCGGCCGTGGCCTTTGCCGGCAACGGCGAGCTGGTCATCGAGGAACGCTCCCACCGTTCCCTCACCTGACTCCCGGACCAGATCCCCTCTCGCTTCCTCACACCACCGGTTCGGATGGGTGGGGTCGGTTCGGGTGGGTGGGGGTCAGGAGGGGCGCAGGACGAGGGCCTGGTCGGGTTCGAGGCGGCCGGAGAACACGGCCCCCTCGCCGACTCCGTCGCTCGAGACCTCGACGACCAGACCCGACGCCACCCCGAAGGTCGCGGTTCCCTCGAGCGAGATCGAGGCCGAGGTGAAGTTGACCACGACCACCCGTCGATCAGCGGCGTCGGTGCGACTCCAGGCCACCACCCCGTGGGGGGCGTCGAGAAGCCGTTGGTCGCCCCACCGCAGTGCGTCCGAGCTCCGGCGGGCCGTGAGCAGACGTTCGGTAGAGGTGCAGGATCGACGCCGGGTCGGCCCACTGGTCGGCCGCGGAGCGCAGGTCAGCCTCGGGAGGGAACGGCAACCACGAGCCACCGGGCCAGCCGTGGTGGCCGGTCGGGTCCCACGGGATGGGGGCCCGGCAGCCGTCACGGCCGCCGGGATCGCACGACGTCGTCGGGACCGATCTCGGCGTCGAGCAGGCCCAGCTCCTCGCCGGCGTAGAGGAACGGCGTGCCCCGGAGGCCCAACAGCAGCACCGCCGCCGCCCGGGCGCGGGCTTCGGATCCGCCGTAGCGGGTGCGGTGGCGGGGGTTGTCGTGGTTCGACAGGACCCAGGTCGGCCAGGCCCCCACCGGGTCCAGCAGCGAGCTGGTGTTCTCGATCTGGAGGCGCCACTGCTCGGCGTCCCACGGCGTGAGCAGCGGCGGGAAGTTGAACGACAGGTGCAACTCGTCGTCGTCGCCGTAGTACGGCACCACCTGGGCGGTGTCGAGCAGGTAGACCTCGCCGACCATCATGCGATCGCCGGGGTACGAGTCGAGCAGCTTCCGTAGGTCCCGCAGGTGGGGGTGGGTCTCGGGACGGTCGTTGAGCATGCAGTGGGCCACGCCGACCACGTCGTCGGGATCGTCGGCCAGCTCGGGGTCCTTGCCGAGGCCGTGGACCACGTCGATGCGGAACCCGTCGACGCCCCGGTCGAGCCAGAAGCGCATGACCCCCTGCATGGCCTCGACCACCGCGGGGTTCCCCCAGTCGAGATCGGGCTGCTCGGGGAGGAACAGGTGGAGGTAGTACTGCCCGGTCACCTCGTCGAAGGTCCACGCCGGAGACGGGCTGAACGCCGCAGTCCAGTTGTTGGGCGGGCCGCCGTCGGGAGCCGGGTCGCGCCAGACGTACCAGTCCCGCTTCGGGTCGGTCCGAGACGAACGAGAGGCCTGGAACCACGGATGCTGGTCGCTGGTGTGGTTGGGGACCAGGTCCACGATGACCCGCAGAGACAGGGCGTGGGCCCGGGCGACCAGCTCGTCGGCGTCGGCCAGGTCCCCGAACACCGGATCGACGTCGCAGTGGTCGGAGATGTCGTATCCGAAATCGCGCATCGGGCTGCGGTAGAAGGGCGACAGCCAGATGGTGTCGACCCCGAGGCGAGCCAGGTGATCGAGCCGCCGCGTGATCCCGGAGAGATCGCCGACGCCGTCTCCATCGCTGTCGGAGAACGATCGGGGGTAGATCTGGTACACCACGGCAGACGTCCACCACGGGTGCGCAGTCACTCGGGAGATCCTACGGGTGCCATGCATCTGACGGTGAGGGCCCCCGGGTACACTGCACCGGCAATCTCACTGGACGGGAGTTGACCCGTGAAGAAGGGGCGACATCGGCGCTTCGAAGAAGCCCGAGCACTCAAACGCACCAACGACAACCTGGACGAGATCCTGGACGCCCGCGATGCGGAACCGTGTCCGGAGTGCGGAGCCGATCCCGGTCACGACCACGCGTCGTGGTGCATGTACGACAAAGAGGCCGACGAGAACGCCTGGCCCCGCTAGCGCCACCCCTGATCCCGATCGGGGTGGCAGACCACCACCGATAGGACCTACCGCTCGTGCCCCCCGCCGAAGCAATCCCCACCGCCCTTCGCAACGTCGCCCTCGTCGCTCACGTCGACCACGGCAAGACGACGCTCGTCGACGCCCTGCTGCGGGCCACCGGCACATTCGGTGAGCACCAGGCCCTGGTCGACAGGGTCATGGACTCCAACGACCAGGAGCGCGAGCGGGGCATCACCATCCTGGCCAAGGCCGCCTCAGTCACCTGGAACGACGTGCGGATCAACCTCGTCGACACGCCCGGCCACTCCGACTTCGGTGGTGAGGTGGAGCGGGCCCTGACCATGGTGGACGGCGTGATCTTGCTGGTCGACGCCGCCGAAGGCCCTCTCCCGCAGACTCGCTACGTGCTGTCGAAGGCGCTGGCCGCCGATCTCCCAGCCGTCGTGGTGCTCAACAAGGTCGACCGCAGCGACGCCCGCCCCGAAGAGGTCCTCGACGAGATCTACCAGCTGTTCCTCGACCTCGACGCCGACGAGGAGTCGATCGAGTTCCCCGTGATCTCGGCCATCGCCCGCGACGGAAAGGCCGTCTCCGGCATCGGCATGCCGGGCGACGACGACGACCTGACCGCGCTGTTCGAGGCCATCGTGGCCACGGTACCGGCTCCCCAGGGCGACCCGCGAGGGTCGCTCCAGGCCATCGTGACCAACCTGGACGCCTCCGACTACCTCGGCCGGCTGGCCATCGGTCGCGTCATGCAGGGCACCATGCGCCGGGGCGAGCTGATCGCTCTGTGCGAGGAGGACGAGGGGCAGAACCCCCTTCGTCGCAAGCTCACCCAACTCATGAGCTTCTCCGGCATCGGCCGTCTCGAGGCCGACGAGATCGTCGCCGGCGACCTCTTCGTGGTCGCCGGGTTCCCCGAGGTCGAGATCGGCGACACCCTCGCCGATCCCGCCAACCCCAAGCCACTGCCGCGCCTGACCGTCGACGAGCCCGTCCTGCGCATGACCTTCGGCGTCAACACCTCACCGCTGGCCGGTAAGGAGGGGACCTACCTCACCTCCCGCCACCTCCGTGAGCGCCTCGACCGGGAGGTCCTGGGCAACGTCTCGATCCGGGTCGACCAGACCAGCACGCCCGACGTGATCGAGGTCGCCGGGCGAGGCGAGCTCCAGCTCGCCGTGCTCATCGAGACGATGCGCCGGGAAGGCTACGAGCTGCAGGTCAGCCGACCCGAGGTCATCGTCCGCGAGATCGACGGCCACCGCAACGAGCCGTTGGAACGAGCCGTCATCGACGTCCCCGACGAGCACGTGGGCACCGTCACCCAGGCTCTGGCGCCGAGGAAGGGCCGCGTCACCGACATGCGCCCGGGCGACACCGGCCGCACGGTCGTCACCATCGAGGCACCGTCTCGAGGCCTGATCGGATTCCGGTCCCAGCTGCTCACCGCCACGCGGGGGACAGCCCTGATGCACCAGCACCACGCCGGCTGGATCCCCTGGGTGGGAGATCTCCCCACCCGCAAGGGCGGGGCCATGATCTCGGACCGCATGGGCGTCACCACCGGCTACGCCCTGGGCAACCTGCAGGAGCGGGGCGAGATGTTCGTCGGCGTCGGCGAGGCGGTCTACGAGGGCATGGTGATCGGCGAGAACGCCCGGGCCGACGACATGCAGGTCAACATCATCCGCGAGAAGCAGAAGACCAACATCCGCACCCACGCCGCCGACGAGGCGGTCAAGCTCACCCCGCCCCGCGATCTGACGTTGGAGACGGCCATCGAGTTCATCGCCGACGACGAACTGGTCGAGGTCACCCCCGCCTCCCTGCGGCTGCGCAAACGGATCCTCAAGGAGTCCGACCGCCGTCGGTCGACCAAGCGCTGAGGCCGTTCAGCGGGCGCGGTCGGCGCCGGCCAGCTCCACGGCCCGCACCACGGCCCGATCGAGGTCGTCGTCGTCGAAGATGACCATCGAGGGGCGTCCACCACTGCGTTGGGACAGTTCCGTCGCAGCCTGATCCCTGTCCGTGGTACCGGTACGCAGGGGGACGTCGAGGAGGAGCGGTCCGACGACGATGCCCGAGACCGTGCGCCGGTCACCCAGCCCCCGACCGTGGTGGTACTGGATGGGTCCGGCGAGCAGGGCCCCCCGCTCGGCCCGGAAGTCGGGGAGCTTGCGGCGCCCACCGCCCTCGAGGCGGTCGACCAGACCGATCAGCACGTGGTGCTGAGCCCGCGTGCGGCGATCACACCAGCGCCCGACCTGCTCGGCGGTGAGGGGCTCGGCCACCCGATCCAGCAGGTCGAGGGCGGCCTGGTACTGCTTGCGGTGTTTGCCCGAGCGGGTGCGCCGCAGGGCGCGGGCCCCCACCTTGGTGCGGGTGATCGGGGAGAGCGACGGGTGATCGAGCCAGTGGGCGGCCTCGCCGGCGACCCGCCGGGCCGTGCGCAGGGTCGGGTCGTCCAACGGGCCCTTGACGTTCTCGGTGGCGGCCCGCCCGGCCTTCTGCACCGCCGACAGCGCCGCCACCAGCACCCGGTTCTCATCGATGTCGTAGGCCCGCGACGGCGTGGCGCAGATGAACAGATCGCGGTCCCCGAAGCTCGACGCCCGGGCCGACATGGTCTCGCTCCACACCACCGGACCCCGTAGCTCGCCGATGCAGCGCTGGTTGTGGGCCTGCAGCGACGTGGCCAGGCCCCGAACCGTCTTGTGCATGCCGGCGACCAGGAGCTCGGCCTCGGGGGAGGTGGCCACGGAGACGCCGAGGAGCTGGGACATGGCGTTGGGCGTGAGCCCGACGAGTGCGGCCAGCGTGGGGACGACCTCGAAGGGCCGGCCCAGGCGGTCGTAGAGCCGAGAGAAGTCGTCGCCGGCCGATGGCGCCTCAGGGGCGGCGTCGCTCATCGGCCTAGACGGCGAGATCGACGCCGAGGACCTCACGGATCGTCCGTTGGGCCTCGGCTCGTTCGGGCGGGTCGAGGTGCTGGGCCACCACGCGGTACAGCGTGGTCGCTCGGCGGTCCTCCATGCCCTCGAACTGGGGCAGGAAGTAGGCGTAGAAGACCTCGTACAGCAGCCGTGAGGGCGTGGGGCCGTCCTTGGCCCGGCGGGTGGCGTAGCGCGCCGCGTCGATGTAGACGGCCGGCCCGAGATCGGTGAACTGGCGCAGCGGGAGCAGCTTGGCAACCACGCCGCCTGATCCCTCGAGCAGCTTCTCGTAGGCCTCGTCGGAGGGCGTGCCCACCTCGATGAAGGCGAACCGGCGCATGAGGGCGTAGCTCATGTCGAACAGCAGGTTCTTGTCGAAGACGTTCATGGTGGCGATGATGCGCCAGTTGGCCGGGACCCGGATGACCTCGGTCTTCTCCGGCGGCTCGATGCCGGCGGGCACGAGGGAGATGGGATCGCGGCTGCCCTTGCGCTTGAACGGGAGAACCACCGCCGATCCGGAGAGCACGGTGAAGAGCTGCCCGAAGGCCCGATCGAAGTTCGACCGGTTGAGCTCGTCGATCACGAGCCAGCGCCCGGACTCGATGGCGTCGATGAACAGGCCGGGCCGGTAGATCAGCCCCTCGGGGGTCGGCTGGAGACCACCGATGGTCTCGAACGTGGTCCACTCGCTCGTCGCCGTGGTGGGGAGATAGCCGGTGCAGAACATGGCCTGGCGGGCCACGTCGGCGGCGATGTAGGCCAGGGTGGTCTTGCCGGTGCCCGGAGGACCGGTGAGGATGACGTGCTTGCCGGCGTCGATGGCCGCGACCAGCTGTTCCAGGACGTAGTCCGGAAAAAGCATGCCGGCCTCGTCGGAGGCGGTCTGGAGCTCGGCGGCGGTGAAAGATCGCATCGCTCTACCTGTCGGCCTTCCGGGGCCCGCGATTGAGCGCGGGGTGCGGAAGAAGTACTTCTCGACCCCGCCGATCGAGCAGTTCGGCCAGCATCTCGTAGGGCTCGACGCCCACCAGGGCCACGATGTCGTCCCGGCAGGTGACGTACACGGCGTCGTCACCCACGAAGGCGAGCGGGTCCTCCGTGCACCACCAGTGGAAGTCGGCGCCACCCTCGCCCCAGTCCCGGCGCTTCCACTCACGCAGGATGTAGGTGAGGTGGTCGTTGTCGTCGCGGTGGTAGTCGAGGCGCATCGGCACCTGCCAGCAGACCTCGGGCTTCCAGTCGAGGTAGCTCTCTCCACGCGAGACCGCAGCCTGGTGGAAGGCGCAGCCCGCCCCGTTCGGGTGGTCCGTGCGGTTCAAGAAGATGCAGGCCCCGTCGACGACCCTGGTCATCCAGGTGCCCTCGTCGTTCTTGTGTATGGGCCCTCCGAGCGAGGCGGCGGTCTCCTGCAGCTGCCATTCGTCCGGTCGCAGCTCCGCGGCCCGGGCCTGCACCCGCTTCCGGTCCGCCTTGTCGGTGAAGTGGGCGCCCCAGCTGCAGCATCCGAGCTCCAGCTCCGGCGCGGCCTGCTCGCCGATGCCGGGACAACCGTTTCCGTAGATGCACGTCCAGGAGCTGGTGAGCCAGGTGACGTCGAAGGTGTAGGTGTCGCCCTCGTGGTCGAACGAGAGCCACTCGTGGACGTCGTGGTCAGGGCTCACAGGGGTGCTCGGCGCCATGGTTGTCCGTTCCGGGGGATGAGGCGCACAGGGTAACCGTCGGGTCGGGACGACCGGTGCGCCAGGATGGTGGCATGGCAGGCGAGTTCGACGACATCCGACAGCGCCTCGAGGTCATCTCCGAGGAGCTGGCCGACTTGGCGATCCAGCGGCTCCGGGAATCCATCGACGCCGGGGGCCAGGAGCTGCCGGTTGACGAACGCCGCCTCACCCGGGCTCGACGCGCCGTGGAGAAGGCCATCGTGCTGCTCCGCCAGCCCGACGACTCCGGCGAGTGGCCCTAGGGCGCCGCAGGACCGAGCCCTGACGGCGACGGCGGGGCCGGCGCCGCGTCGGGGGACCGATCGTTCAGCCGGTCGATCAGGTGGCGCAGACGGGCGAAGCTGCGCCGGTCGAACCCGAAGGCGATACGCGGCAGTTCGGGTACGTCCTCGTCCTCGATCTCGCCGGCCGACGCCTCGACACGCGTGATCGGCGGGCCCACGATGATGTCGGCGAACTCGCCGTTCAGGCTCACGAGCTCGTCGTCGTCGACCGGGGTGCTCAGGCGCAGCACCAGTCGCCGCCCCACGAACCGCATCGAGTGGTAGCGCCGGTAGAAGTGGCAGATCTCCTCCACCGCTTCGTCGATGTCGTGGCACAGCCGGAAGAGGGAGAGGTCCTCGGCGGAGATCAGCGACCGTCCGAGCAGCTCGGTCTCGACGAAGCGCAACCAGCTCTCCCAGTAGGTCGACCCGGGCGGATCCAGCAGCACGATGGGAGCGATGGCCGATCGGCCCGTCTGCATCAGGGTGAGCAGCTCGAAGCCCTCGTCCATGGTGCCGAAGCCGCCGGGCAGCAGCGCGAACGCCGACGACTCCTTCATGAACATCAGCTTCCGGGTGAAGAAGTACCGGTAGTTGATGAGCTTGGGATCGCCGGCCAGCAGGGGGGTGGCGTCCTGCTCGAAGGGCAGCACGATGTTGACCCCGAAGGCGTGATCGGCCCCGGCGCCATCGATGCCGGCCTCCATGATCCCCGGCCCGGCCCCGGTGATCACCATCCAGTCGCGTTCCACGATGGCCCGCCCGAAGTCCCGGGCCGCCTGGTACTCGAGGTCGCCCACCTGGGTGCGTGCCGATCCGAAGATCGACGCCTTGCGGACCGTCCGGTAGGGCTCGAAGACCAGGAACGAGTAGCGCAGCTCCTTGAGGGCGGCGTTGACCAGCTTGAGGTCGCCTCGGTCGACCGACTCGCGACCCATGCGCAGGGCCGAGACCATCATCTCGAACACCACGTCGGTGTCGCGATGGACCCCGGCCGCCTCCAGAAGGTCGATGATCCGGGCGTCGAGATCGTCGTTGCCCGTCCGGTACCGGGCCCGTCGCGGCACGGTCAGGCCACGGCGAGGCGGCCGTAGACGGTGGTCCGCTGCTCGAGGATCCGGCCCAGTGGTGCGACCAGGTCCTGGAAGTCGTCGGGCTCCATGCCCTGGCCGTGATCGGCTCCGGCCGCCCGGCTGATGTTCTCGTCCATGAGCGTGCCGCCCAGGTCGTTGGCGCCGGCCTGCAGCGTCTGGCGGGCCCCGGCCGCCCCGAGCTTGACCCACGAGGTCTGGATGTTGTCGATGAGCCCGTGATAGGCGATGCGGGGCACGGCGTGCATCAACAGGACCTCACGGAAGGTCGGCCCCCGGCGGGCCTTGTGCTGGAGGTACAGCGGGGTCGCCATGTGCACGAACGGGAGGGGCACGAACTCGGTGAAGCCGCCGGTCTCGGCCTGCAGATCGCGGGTGCGCACGATGTGACGGGCCCAGTGCACGGGCTGCTCGACGGAGCCGAACATGATGGTGATGTTGGAGCGCAGCCCCACCGAGTGCGCGGTGCGGTGGGCCTCGAGCCACTCGTCCGTGGAGATCTTGTCGGGGCAGATCAGGGCGCGTATCTCGTCGTCGAGGATCTCGGCCGCGGTGCCGGGGAGGGTGCGCAGGCCGGCGTCCATGAGGCGGCGCAGGTACTGGTCGAGGGGCTCACCGAGGCGCTTGGCCCCCTCGGTGACCTCCAGAGCGGTGAAGCCGTGCACGTGGATGTCGGGCACGGCGGCCTTCACCGCCTTGGCCACCTCGATGTAGTAGTCGCCGTCGAAGTCAGGGTGGATCCCGCCTTGCAGGCAGACCTCGGTGGCGCCGCGTTCGGCGGCCTCCCGGGTGCGCTCGGCCAGGTCGTCGAGGGTCAGCAGGTAGGGCGTGCCTCGTAGGTTGAGCGACAGCGGACCCTTGCTGAACCCGCAGAACCGGCACTTGAAGGTGCACACGTTGGTGTAGTTGATGTTGCGGTTGTGGACCCAGGTGACGACGTCGCCGACGGTGGCCCGGCGCAACTCGTCGGCCACCTCGGCCACCGCCGCCACCTCCGGTCCGCGAGCGGAGAAGAGAGTGACGATCTCGTCGATGCCCACACGCTGGCCGAGCATGACGCCGTCGAGGACCTCGGCCACCGCGCCGGTCGCCCGGGCGGCGGACGGGACGAGGATGGGCGGGGCGGAGCTCGCGCCGGAGTACCAGGCCGTCGAACGCGGTCCGATCTGCAGGACCTCGACGCCGTCGTCGACCTGCTCGGGGGAGGCGGGCCGGAGGCGCTGGACGAACACCGCGCCGGGATCGTCGCGACCGAGGCCTTCGGCGTCGGAGCGGTCCATCACCGCGAAGCGCAGAGCGGGATCGAACCACTGGTCGGGGTCGTGGACGAACTCGGGATGGGCGGTGAGCCGAGGGGCCACCACGAAGCCGCGCTCCTCGCTCACCAGGCGGAGCCGGTCCAGGTCGGGCCACGGCCGCTCGGGGTTCACGTGGTCGGCGGTGACGGGGGAGACGCCGCCCCAGTCGTCGATCCCGGCGTCGAGCAGCACGCCGAAGTCGTCGGACAGGTTGGGCGGCGCCTGCAGGTGGACATCGGGGGGCAGGATCAGGCGGGCCAGGGCGATGGCCTCGAGATAGTCCTCCGGGGGACACGGCGGTGCGGCGTGCATCGCCGTCCCGGCCTTGGGGAGGAAGTTCTGGACGATCACCTCCTGGACGTGGCCGTGGCGCCGATGGGAGGCGGCGATGGCCTCCAGGGCGGTGATGCGGTCGGCGCGGTCCTCGCCGATGCCGACGAGGATGCCGGACGTGAAGGGGATGGCCAGCTCCCCGGCCGCCTCGAGGGTGGCCAGGCGGCGCTCGGGCGTCTTGTCCGGGGCGCCGCGATGGCAGTCGAGGTCCGCCCTGAGCGTCTCGATCATCATCCCCTGCGACGGGGACACCGAGCGCAGACGAAGGAGATCTTCGCCCGACAGGGCCCCGGCGTTGGCGTGGGGGAGCATGCCTGTCTCGTCGAGGACGAGCTGGGCCATGGCCACCAGGTAGTCGACCGTGCTGGTGTAGCCGTGCTCAGCCAGCCATTCGGCGGCGACCGGATAGCGCTCCTCGGGTGCCTCACCCAGGGTGAACAGGGCCTCGTGGCAACCGACGCGCGCCCCGGCCCGGGCCAGGGCGCCGACCTGGGCGGGGGTCAGGTAGGGGGCCTCGAGTCGGGCCGGAGGCTGAGCGAAGGTGCAGTAGCCGCAGCGGTCGCGACACAACATCGTGAGCGGGATGAAGACCTTCGGCGAGAAGGTGACCCGGTTCCCGAAGGAGGCGTCGCGCACGGCCCTCGCCTCGGCCATGAGGGACTCGAGCGGAGCGTCGTGGCGCAGCGGCATGCGGGCACCATACCGGCCCGGACCTCGCTCCCTCGCGCCCTCAGGACATCTCGCCCACCGCCGCGACCAGCAACTCCCGGACGGCCCCGACCGTCCGCTCGAACACGGCGAAGACCTCGTCCTGGGTGACGGGCTCGATGCTGGGGTCGCCCTCGACCCCGGCGTCGTGGTCGGTGACGATGCCCAGTCCGGCGTAGGGGATGCCCGCTTCGCCGGCCAGGGGGGCCTCGGGGTGCTGGGTCATGTTCACGAGGTCCCATCCCTGCGCGCGGTACCACCGTGACTCGGCGCGCGTGGCGAAGCGTGGCCCGTTGATCACCACCACGGTCCCGCTGTCGTGCACGGTCAGTCCGGCCGTCTCGGCACCGGCGAGCAGCAGTCGGCGCAGGACGGGATCGTAAGGGTCCGGGAGGCTCAGATGGCGGGGGCCGTCGTCGAAGTGATCGTGGAAGGTCTCGGAGCGACCCGACGTGCGGTCCACGAACTGGTCGACCACCACGACGTGCCCCGGACGTAGCTCGGGGCGCAGCGATCCGGCGGCGAAGGGGCCGAAGAGAGCGGACACACCGAGCTGGCGCATGGCGTCGACGTTGGCCCGATAGTTGACGCGATGGGGTGGGAGCTGGTGCGAGCTGCCGTGGCGGGCGAGGAAGGCCACGCGCTTGCCGGCCACCCGACCGATGGTGATCGGGCTCGACGGCGGACCCCATGGGGTGTCGATCTCGACGACGTCGGCATCGTCGAGCAGATGGGTGAACCCGGAGCCGCCGAAGACGCCGACGTCGGCGGAGGCGGAGGCGGAGGTGACGGTCATGGGGTCGCTCCCGGAGGTCTGGTGGAACGGCGTCGATGGTGGGTGTCGAGCTGGGCCCGCATGTCGCGGATCGCTCCCAGTGTTCCCCGTACGGTCCCCGTGACCTTGCTCCGGCCCGACCGGCGCAGGTAGGGCACCGGACGCTCGGCGATCCGCCAGCCGGCGGCGTCGGCCGCCAAGACCATCTCGAGAGGCCATCCCGATCGCCGATCGACGAGCTCGAGGGCCTTCAAGGGCCCGGTGCGGGCGGCCCGCATGGGCCCGAGGTCGGTGAGGCGGGCGGACGTGCGGCGGCGCACCGAACGGGCCAGGGAACGATTGGCCACTCGGGCGTGGAGGGGCCAGGCGCCGCGTTCGGGCTGGCGAGCACCGAGCACGAGGTCGGCGTCGTCGTCGAGGATCGGTTCGACCACGCGAGGCAGATGGGCGGGGTCCATCGAGGCGTCGCAGTCCATGAAGCAGACGATCTCGGTCTCCACCCGCTGGAGCCCGGCGAAGCACGCGGAACCGAACCCCCGCCGGGGTTCGTCGACCACCAGCGCCCCCAGGCTCCGGGCCAGCTCGCCCGATCCGTCGCCCGAACCGTTGTCCACGACGATGGCGCGGTACCCGTCGGGCAGGCGGGGGAGCACCCAGGCGATGGCCTCGACCTCGTCGAGGACCGGGAGCACGACGTCGATCACCGGTCCGCCCGACGCTCCAGGACTGCGAACCACCGGTCGTCGTCGCACGGCCACCATGCGAGGCGACGCATGCCGGCCTTCCCGGCCAGCGCGTCGACGGCGTCGGCCCCCACGCAGGCCCACGGGAACCAGTCGGTCGTCTCGTCCGCTCGCTCCAACCGGGCCTCGGTCTCCATGGTGGTCGATCCCGGCGGCTCGACCTCGACGATGGCCCGACCGACCACGGACAACAGCATCGAGATCCGTCGGAACAAGCCGATGGGATCGCCGCCGATGCCGATGTTGCCGTCGAACAGCAGCACCGAGCTCCACCGCCCCTCACCCGGGAGCGTCTCGAAGATCGATCGCTGCAGCACCGGGGCGCCGAGGCGACGGGCCGACTCCACGGCCACAGGAGAGGCGTCGACCCCGAGCGCGGGGATGCCGAGCTCGGCCAGCGCGGTGACCAGGCGTCCCGGACCACAACCCAGGTCGAGCACCGGCCCGGGGAGGTCCCGCAGCACCGCGATCTCCGCGGCGGTGGCCGGCGCCGACCAGTCATCGGTGGGCAGGGTGCGCGAGCGACCGTCGCGGAAGCGGAGGACGACGCTCATGGCTGGTGCCGTCGCTGCACGTACACCCGTCGGGCGACCTCGGCCATCGCCACCAGCCAGATGACCACCAGCCCGATCACCAGGTTGCGTCCGTAGTTGAAGGGCAGGAGGCTGTCGTTGGCGGAGCGGACACCCCAGCCGCGGACCATCGGCCACGTGAACACGATCAGGATGATGCTGGCGGCCAAGGCCAGGCGGACCGGTGTGCGCCCCACCGGGGGGACCACCTTCAGGGTGAGCCAGCCGAACAGCACGACGATCGGCGCGAACACCGCGTCGTGGACGATGCCGGCGCCGATGAAGAACTTGGCCAGGTTGGTGGGCTGGGTCGCGGCCTCGGCGCCGATCATGCCCTTGAGGCCGTAGATCATCACCCCCGTGCCGAGCACGAGGCCGACCCAGAAGAACGCGCCGCGGCGATCGGGGGCCTCGGTGGGAGCACTCACCGCACCACCAGCTCGCCGACCCATTTGGTCTGCAGCACGCCGGGTCGGTTCCCGGCGATGAGGCGCACCGGGTAGCCGTGGTCGATGTGCAGTTCTTCACCGTCGATGGTGAGGGCGAGGAGGGTGTCCGACGCCCAGACCTGGTCACCGGCGAGGATCGACTGGCCGTAGAGCCCGTTCTGCTCGAGCGACCGCACGTCGACCGTGACGTCGCGACCTCGTTCGACGCCGGCCGCTTCGAGCAGGTCACGCACGGGGACGCCGCCCCAACGGGCCGACGCGCTCCAACCCTCCACGCAGGCGATCGGGAGGACGGCTTCGGTCTGGTCCATGGCGGCCAGGTCGGCGCGGGTGAGCCGCACCGGTTCGTCGATCGCCCCGGTGACCATCAGGGCGTAGTCGGCTGACTCGGCGGCGTCCACGACACCGGCTTCGGAGGCGGCGGCGTTCACCGGGAAGCCCTGCGGCCCGAGGTCGGGCCGACGGGGCGAGAAGAAGGTCAGGTTGCGCAGCGGTCCGACGGTCTGGCCGACCGTGGTGAGGGTGAGCAGACCGGCGGCGGCGGCGACCACCCCGAAGAACCCCCGGCGGTCGAGGTTCCCGGGCTTCACCGTCATTCCCGCGTCGGCCTCCTTGCCCTCGCGACCGAGCGCCCGTCGAGCGACGGTCACCTTGGCGCCGATGTGGACGATCAGTGCCCCGATCGTGATCCACGCCGCCCAGTAGTGCCCGGTCGGGAAGAAGAACTTCCACGGATACCACCGCTCGATGTTGGCGGTGCCGGAGAAGAGCATGAACAACGAGCCCGCCACCAGCACCACCAGAGCGGCCCGCTCGACGAGCTGGAGCACGTCGCGGAACGGCGGCCAGGCGAACAGCTTCGGGTACACCGACCAGAGCTTGGCCAACAGCAGGGGGATCGTGGCGATGCCGGTGGCGATGTGCAGACCCTGCGTGACGCGGTAGAGGCCGGCGGGGTCGGGCGGCACGGCCCACCAGGTCGGCGGCTGTTGGAGGAGGTGGGAGTAGAGCCCGGTCAGGAAGCACACGGAGAAGCTCACGCCGAGGGCGATGCCGAGGATGGCGGCCGTGCGCTCGCTGTGCACCGGGCTCTCGAGGGCGCCGTCGCGAGCGGCCTCGACGCGGCCGAGGACCTCCTTGTCGAGGCGCTGGTTCACGAGGCTCCCTCGAGCGCCACCGCGGCGACCGCCCCCGCCGTGCGACTGGCGGGAATCAGGTCGGCCACGGCCAGAGCGTCATCCATCGTGTCGATGTCCTGCAGCGTCGGGAGCACGAGGGGCTCCAGCCCGCGAGCGCGGAGCCGCTCGTGCTGGATCCTGCCGGTCACGCCCGTGCTCATGGGGACCCCCTCGAACACGGAGGTGTCGGGCGTCCGCAGGGCGAGGGCCCACCAGCCGCCGTCGGCGGCCATGCCCAACGCACTGTCGTGGGAACGGGTCACGGCATCGAGCGCTCCGTCGAGCAGTTCGCCGGTCACCTGGGGAGTGTCCATGCCGATCTGCACCGTCGGCCCGGCAACGGCCCCCCATGCGGCAGCCAGGCGCTCGGCGAAGGCTCCCTCCACCTGGGCGATGACGTCGAAGCCGTAGGGGAGCCACGGTCCCGGGCTGCCGTCCAGAGCGAGGACCCGGCGCTCGGCACCGCAGCCCGCGACGGCGTCGAGGGTGTCGGCCAGGGCGGCCTCGGCCACGGCGGCGGCCTCGACGGGAGTGCACGGCGGGCAGAGCCTGGTCTTCACCCGACCCGGCAACGGTTCCTTGGCCATCACGAGGACGGTCGTCGACGAAGCCATGAAGCGAACCTAGGCCGATGCCGTCACCGGGAGAACCGAATGCGGCTTACGGTTCGCGAAACTGCAGTGCTCCCTTACGGAAGGCGAAACTTCTCGCCGGCCGTGGAGGCTTCGGCGGCCCTTGTGGGCAAGAGTGGGGCCATGGATTCGAGCGAGCCCGGCGCCGGGGCGGGGAAGGACCCGTTTCGCGTGCTCGTGGTCGACGACGATCCCGCCCTGGCGGAGGTGGTGGGCCGCTACCTCGAGCGCGAGGGCTTCGAGGTGGACTTCGCCACCGACGGCGCCTCGGGACTGGCGCTCGCCCTCGAGACGCTCCCCGACCTCGTCGTGCTGGACCTGATGCTGCCGGTGCTCGACGGGCTCGAGGTCTGTCGACGGCTGCGCCAGTCCGCTCCCATCCCGATCGTGATGCTCACGGCCCGGGGAGAGGAGAACGACCGCATCGCCGGGCTCGAGCTCGGTGCCGACGACTACGTCACCAAGCCCTTCTCCCCGCGTGAGCTCACGGCTCGCGTGAAGGCGGTACTGCGGCGGGCTGCGGGTGGGATCAGCGGCAACGGGGTACAGGTTCTCCAGGGCGGCGGCGTCGACGTCGATCTCGTCGCCCACGAGGTTCGCCGCGACGGCGCCCCCGTCTCGCTCACGTCGAAGGAGTTCGATCTCTTGGTCCACTTCCTCACCCACCCGCGCCGGGCGTTCCGTCGCGACGAGCTCCTGGAGTCGGTCTGGGGGTGGAGCTTCGGCGACACGGCCACCGTCACGGTGCACGTGCGCCGGCTGAGGGAGAAGCTGGAGGACGACCCCTCCGACCCCCAACACCTGCTGACGGTGCGCGGCACCGGGTACCGGTTCGAGCCATGAAGCCCGCTCTGCTCCGCTCCGTCGGACTGGCCCTCGCCGGTGCCTTCGCCGCCGCCGTCATCGCCGCCCTCGGTGGATGGCCCGCCCGCGACACCGCCCTCACCGTTCTCATCGCCGGCGGGAGTGCGCTGGTGGCCTCCGTCGGTGGTGCGCTCGTGCTGCGCCGCTTCCGCGGCCGGTCCACCCGCACCCAGGCGCTCGTCATCGCCCTCTCGGCGGTGGCCGTGCTCATCACCGGGATCCTCGGCGCCTCGGTGGCCATGTTCATCTCCGGCCACGATCTGCGGGCGCTGGTCGTGGTGGTTGCGGTCAGCGCCGCCATCGCCGTCGGCGCCGCGCTCCAGATGGGCGAGGACATGGGCGAGGGAAGCCGGTCCGTCGGCGACATCGCCGAGCAGATCGGCTCCGGTCACCGGCTCGAGCCTCAGGAGATCGCCGGTCCGGGGGAGATGCGGGTCCTGGCCGATCAGCTCACGGACGTCTCCACCCGCCTCGACGAGTCCCGTCGGCGGGAGCGGGCCCTGGAGTCGTCGAGGCGCGAGATCATCGCCTGGGTGTCCCACGACCTCCGTAGCCCCCTGGCCACCGTGCGGGCCATGGCCGAGGCCCTCGACGACGGCGTGGTCGACGATCCCGAGACGGTCGCCCGCTATCACAGCCAGCTGCGCCGCGACGCCGAGCGGCTCACCGCCCTCGTCGACGACCTCTTCGAGCTGTCGCGGATCAACAGCGGCACGCTCGAGCTCGATCGGCGCCCTGTGTGCCTGACCGAGGTCGTGGCCGACGCCATGATGGCGGCCCGCACCCACGCCGACCTGAAGGGTGTCCGCCTCCATGACGAGGTCGACGAACTGCCCCAGATGGAGGTCGCCTCCCAGGAGGTGACGAGGGTGCTGCACAACCTGCTCGACAACGCCATCCGGCACACGCCACCCGGAGGTCTCGTGGTGGTGCGAGGCCGATCGAGCGACGACGAGGCCACCATCGTCGTGGCCGACCAGTGCGGGGGCATCCCCGAGCCCGACCTGAGTCGGGTCTTCGACATCGCCTTCCGCAGCGATGCCGCCCGCAGCAAGGACAGCCGGGGCGGTGGCCTCGGCCTGGCCATCGCCAAGGGCCTCGTCGAGGCTCACTCCGGGTCGATCGACGTCGGGAACGAAGGCGACGGGTGCCGCTTCGTCGTCCGCCTGCCCCGAGGCACGTGACGGAGACCATCGAGAGCGACGAGTCCTCCGGAGCGACGGAGGCGTCGGTCGACGCGCCGTCGCGCCCGCTGACCACGGCGATCGCCCTCGCGTCGTGGGCGGCCCTGATCGTCGCGAGCCGGATCTGGGGCCTGGCCGTCGTCGACGACGCGTCGGAGCCTCTCTTCGTCGACGCCGTGCCCTTCTACGGGGTGTGGAACGCCCGCTTCAGCCTCGCCCTCCTCGGGGCCGGCGTCGTGGCCGTCCTGTGCGTGGTCGTGGTCCCGTGGGCGGCGCGCCACCTCTCGTGGATCGCGCTCCTCGCCGTGGCCGCCGTCGCCGCCGCCGGGCTGTCCCTGGCCCTCGGAGCGGTGGAGCCACCCCCCGACACCTGGCAGAACGTCCACGGCGACTACGGGCAGTTCACCCACTTCGTCGACGAACAGGGCGTCGGAGGTTTCCTGCGG
Organism: uncultured Actinomycetes bacterium; assembly: GCA_963793025.1. Taxonomy (GTDB): domain Bacteria; phylum Actinomycetota; class Acidimicrobiia; order Acidimicrobiales; family Acidimicrobilacustridaceae; genus CAWBYL01. The sequence goes on along the minus strand of CAWBYL010000009.1, from coordinate 218,847 downwards.
AACTACGCCGAGAACCAGCACGACTACCCCACGCATCTGTCGGCCCACCCGCCGGGGATGACCCTGCTGCTCTGGGCCGAGAGCGAGATCGGTCTCGGTGGCACCGTGGGCGAGGTCGCCCTCTCGCTGCTCGGGGTGGCGGCGGCGGCGGCGGCCGTGCTCGTGGCGTTGCGCGAGATGGGCGGCGACGCCCGGGCCCGGGCGGCCGCCGGGTTCGTCGTCATCGCTCCGGCCGCGGTGTGGCACACCAACGCCGACGTGGTCTTCGGGGGCATCGCGCTCACCGGCGTGGCCCTGGTGGTCGTCGCCACCGGGCGCGTGGGCGCGCGCGCCACCGCTCTGGCCGGCGTCGGGGGAGCGGTGCTCGGGCTCTCCCTGCTGTTCTCTCATGGCCTGACCGTCATGGCCGTCCCGGTGCTGGCCGTGCTGGTGGCCCGACGGCGGTGGACCCTCGCCCTGGTCACCGCGGCTGGGGCCCTGGTCGCCCTGGGGATCCCGATGTTGTGGGGGTACTCGTGGCTGGACGGCCTGTCCTCGACGAAGGACGTGTACGACCGGAACCTGGCCCGGGTGCGCCCGTACAGCTACTTCGTGGTGGCCAACCTGGCCGCCTTCGCCGTGGCGGTCGGTCCGGCCACCGCGGTGGCCCTGGCCCGCCTCCGCCACCTCGGCACGTGGCTGTTGGTGGGCGGCGGCCTGGGAGCGGTCCTGCTCGCCGACATCAGCGGTCTCTCCCTCGCCGAGACGGAACGCATCTGGCAGCCCTTCATGCCTCTCGTCCTCGTGGCCGGAGGCATCCTGGCCCTCGGCGCCCGTGACCGGGGGCGGGGCTGGCTGGCCCTGCAGGCCGTGGCCACCATCGCCCTCGTCACCTTCCTGCGCTCGCCGTGGTGAGCTCGCGACGACGCCCCGCGATCGACGGAGGATCGCCATGAGGGTCCTGGTGACCGGAGGCCTGGGGTTCATCGGGAGCCACGTCGTCGACGATCTGGTGACCCGGGGCGACGAGGTCGTGGTCCTCGACAGCCTCGATCCGGCGGCCCACTCGTCGATGCCCGAGTACGTCAACGCCGGCGCCGACGTCCACGTGGCCACCCTCGACGACCCTGCGGCGATGTCCGAGGTGGTGGACGGCGTCGACGCCGTGTGCCACCAGGCGGCGAGAGTGGGGCTCGGCATCGACTTCGACGACGTCGAACGCTACGTGCACGACAACGACGCCGGCACGGCCAGCCTGCTCCGCGCGCTGTGGACGGTCGGCTTCGACGGTCGGCTGGTGTTCGCCTCCTCCATGGTGGTCTACGGCGAGGGGCGGTACCGCTGCGCGGAGCACGGCACCGTTCGCCCCGGACCGCGCCTGGTCGCCGATCTGGAGCAGGGCCGCTTCGAGCCGCCCTGCCCCCGGTGCGGGCGACCCCTCGACTCGGAGCTGGTCCCCGAGGACGCCCCGCTGGACCCTCGCAACGTGTACGCCGCGACGAAGGTCCACACCGAACACCTCTGCCAGGCCTTCGCCCGCGAGTCGGGGGCCTCGGTGTGCGGGCTCCGCTACCACAACGTGTACGGCCCCCGGATGCCCCAGGGTTCGCCCTATGCCGGCGTGGCCAGCATCTTCCGTAGTGCACTCGAGGCGGAACAGGCGCCCCGGGTCTTCGAGGACGGCGGCCAGAAGCGCGATTTCGTCCATGTTCGCGACGTGGCCCGGGCCAACCTCCTCGCCCTCGACAGCGACTGGGAGGGTGCGCTCAACGTGGCCAGCGGGCAGGTGCACACGGTCCTCGACATGGCCGACGCCCTCACCGACGCCTTCGGTGTCGACGGCCGGCGGCCGGAGGTGGTCGGTGGCTTCCGGTCCGGTGATGTCCGCCATGTCGTGGCGTCACCCCACCTGGCCGCCGAGGCCATCGGGTTCACCGCCAGGGTGCCCTTCGCCGAAGGGATGGCCGAGTTCGCCACCGCCCCGCTGCGCCACCCCGTGGCCTGACCAGCCCCGACCACGACACCCACATCCTCACCCAACTCCCGAGGTGGCTCCGTACGTAACGGATTCCGTTACGTAAGGAGCCACCTCGGAGAGTTGGGGAGTGGGGTTCGGTCAGTCGAGGGTGTCGCCGGCCGCGGCCGGGTCGACCAGCCACAGAACGCGTTCGGCCGACACCCGGCTCGCCGGAGCGGTGGGGTCACCGGCGTGCACTCTGGCGAACGCCTCCCGCTTGTCCTCTCCCTCGACGGTGACCACCACCAGGCGGGCCCGGGAGATCCCGTCGAAGGTGAGAGTCATGCGCGGGTGAGGGTTGTGGCCGAGGGGGTCCTCGTTCACCACGACGAGTCGTCCGGGGTCGGCATCGAGGGCGGCCGACTCAGGGAAGAGCGAGGCCGTGTGACCGTCGGGGCCGAGACCGAGGTGGACGAGGTCCAGCTGGCCCAGTTCGCCCAGTCGCAGCTGGTAGGGCTCGGCCCCTTCGTCACAGCGCATCGGATACGTGGCGTTCGCCGCACCGACGCGGTCGAGGAGGCTTTCGCGTGCGAGCAGGTAGTTGGATTCGGGATCGTCGAGAGGTACGCACCGCTCGTCGCCCCAGTAGACGTCCACTCGCCACCAGTCGATGGCGTCCAGCCCGTCGACGGCCAACCGCTCGTAGCAGGCACGCGCCGTTCCGCCGCCGGACAAGGCGATGGCGAAGTCGTCGTTGGCCCGGCCCAGGAAGGCCTGGACGACCGTCGTGGCGAAGGTGCCTGCCACGTCGTCGACGACCAACACGTCGCCGTTCATGCCAGGTCGTCCGCCTTCGCCGTCAGCGCGTCCAGCAGGTCGTCGAACGACTTCGAGAAGGACGCCACGCCCTCGTCTTCGAGGGTCTGGGTGATGTCGGCGATGTCGACACCGACTGCCGCCAGGCCGTCGAGCACGGCGTGAGCCGCCCCGAAGTCGGCGTCGACGGTACGGGCCACCGTGCCGTGGTCGTCGAAGTCGTCGAGCGTCTTCTCCGGCATGGTGTTGACGGTGTCGGGACCGATGAGGGTGTCGACGTAGAGGGTGTCGGGATAGTCGGGGTTCTTGGTCGACGTCGAGGCCCACAACGGGCGTTGCACCTGGGCGCCTCGGGCGACGAGGGCCTCCCAACGAGGGCCGGAGAAGGTCTCGAGGAAGGCCTCGTAGGCGATCTGGGCGTTGGCCACCGCGACCTTGCCCTCGAGCGCCTTTGCCTCGGGAGTGCCGACGGCGTCGAGCCGGGCATCGGTCTCGTTGTCGACCCGGCTGACGAAGAACGACGCCACCGAGGAGATGGCCGACAGGTCACCGTCGGCGGCCTCGAGCCCGGCGATGTAGGCCTCCATGACCTCGCGGTAGCGGTCGACGGAGAACAGCAGCGTCACGTTGACGCTGTGACCCTCCGAGATCATCTGCTGGATGGCCGGAAGGCCCTCGGCGGTGCCCGGGATCTTGACGTACAGGTTGGGCTCGTCGATGAGCTCGTGGAGATGGCGAGCGGCGGTGGTGGTCCCGGCGGTGTCGCGAGCCAGGTGAGGGGAGACCTCGATGGACACGTACCCGTCGAGGCCGCCACTGCTGTCGTGGACGGGACGGAGGATGGCGAGGGTGTGGCGGATGTCGTCGACCACCATCTCCCAGTAGCTGTCGAGCACGCTCGTGCCCGCCTTCAGGAGGCTGGCGAACTGCTCGTCGTAGGCGTCACCGGAGGCGATGGCCTTCTGGAAGATGGTCGGGTTCGAGGTGACGCCGCGCACGCCGCGGTCGACCCACTTCTGGGTCTCCCCGCTGACGATCCAGTCGCGGCGGACGTTGTCGAGCCAGGGGCTCTGGCCCTGCTGGTCGTAGAGATCGGTGAGTCGGCTCATCGTGGGCTCCAAGCGAGCGGTCGAGGACGGAAGGGAAGGGATGGACGGTCAGGCGAGGACGAGACGGACGTGATCGATGACGTTGGCGACGGTCATGCCGAACTGCTCCATCACCTCGGGACCGGGAGCGCTGGCCCCGAAGTGGTCTATGCCCACGCTGGCATCCGCGTAGGTGGCCCATCCGAAGGTGGAGCCGGCCTCGACCGACACGCGAGGCACGCCCACCCCGAGGACGGACACCTGGTAGTCGTCGTCCTGTTCGGCGAACAGCTCCCAGCTCGGCATGGAGACCACGCGCACGGCCACGCCTTGGGCGGCGAGCTGCTCGGCGGCGCCGACGCACAGCTGCACCTCGGACCCGGTACCGATCAGCACGACATCGGGGTCCCCGTCCGTCGCCCGCAACACGTAGGCACCCTTGTCGATGTCGGGGTTGCCCGCAGTCCCCTCGAGGACGGGGAGGTTCTGGCGGCTGAGCACCAGCGCCGTCGGTCCGCCCCGCTCGAGGGCGATGCGCCAGGCGTGGGCCGTCTCGTTGGCGTCGGCCGGGCGGATCACCCGCAGGTTCGGCATGGCCCGCAGCGAGGCCAGGTGCTCGATGGGCTGGTGGGTGGGACCGTCCTCGCCCAGCCCGACCGAGTCGTGGGTCCAGGAGTAGATGACGTGGAGCTCGGACAGAGCCGCCAGGCGGACCGCCGGACGCATGTAGTCGGAGAAGACGAAGAACGTGCCGCCGAAGGGCACGACGCCCCCGTGGGCGGCCATGCCGTTCATGACCGAGCCCATGGCGTGCTCGCGGATGCCGAAGTGGATCTGGCGGCCGTCGCGGTGCAAACGGGAGAACGGCTCGGCGTCGGAGATCTCGGTACCCGTGTTGCCAGTGAGATCGGCTCCCCCTCCGATCAGACCGGGGACGACCGGCACGAGAGCGTTGAGGACCTTCTTGCCGGCGTTGCGGGTGGCGACCTTCTCGCCCACCTCCCACGTGGGGAGCTCGTCCTGCCAGCCGTCGAGGCCCCGGCCCTCGAGAGCGGCCTCGATCTCGGCCTTGTCGTCGGTCCAGGCGGCGTAGGTGGCCTCCCAGGCCTCGCGAGCGGCTCGACCCCTCTGGCCGACCTCCCGCATGTGCTCGAGCACGTCGTCAGGCGCCCAGAACTTCTCGTCGGGCATGCCCATGATCGCCTTGGTGGCGCTGATCTCCTCGTCGCCGAGGGGGCTGCCGTGGGCGGCGGCGGTGTCGGTGAACTTGGGGGACGGGTAGCCGATGTGGCTGCGGAGCACCACGAGCGACGGGCGGTCGTCGACGTCCATGGCTCGCCGGACGGCGGCCTCGAGGGCGTCGACGTCCTCGCCGATCTCGCCCACGTTGTCGACGTGCCAGCCGTAGGCGGCGAAGCGTGCCGGGGCATCGTCGGAGAGCGCCAGTTCGGTGGGGCCGTCGATGGAGATGTGGTTGTCGTCGTAGACGAGCACGAGCTTGCCGAGACCGAGGTGCCCGGCGAGTGAGGCCGCCTCGTGGCTGACCCCTTCCTCCAGGTCGCCGTCACCGCAGAAGGCGAAGGTGTGGTGGTCGAACAGCTGGGGCCCGAAGCGGGCCCGCAGCCAGTGCTCGGCCAGCGCCATGCCCACCGAGTTGGCCACGCCCTGCCCGAGCGGGCCGGTGGTGACCTCGATGCCGGCGGTGTGGTGCACCTCGGGATGGCCGGGGGTGGCCGATCCCCACTGACGGAAGTCCTCGATGTCGTCGAGCGTCAAGCCGTACCCGGTGAGATAGAGCATCGAGTACTGCAGGATCGACGCGTGACCGTTCGACAGCACGAATCGGTCCCGGTTGGGCCAGTGGGGAGCGGAGGCGTCGTAGCGCATCACCCGCGTCCACAGCGCATAGGCGAGCGGCGCCAGCGCCATCGCCGTACCGGGGTGCCCCGAGTTGGCCTTCTGGGGCGCTGTCCATGGCCAGGCCACGGATGACGTCGATGGTGCGGGTCTCGATGGATCGGTCGGTCACGTGTCCTCCTGGGCGACTCGTGAACTGTAGTGGCGACCGCGACTGCGGCCGGCGGGGGCTCAGCCGAACAGGACGGTGACCGCGGTGAACCCGTGCAGGAAGCTGCGGGTACCGACCGGACCGATCTCGCCCGCGCAGAACATGCCACCCACCGCAGTGGTGCCGAGCGACTCGGCGATCACCGACGCGTCGTGATCGGGTTCCTGGAAGAGCCGGATGCCGCGACCGTTGCAGGTGAACACCAGCGCTCCCGCCGCTTCGTGCCCGTCGAGCAGCAGGCGAAGGTCGGTGTCGGCGGCGACGGCGTCGCGAACGTGGAACTGGACGGTCGATCCGATCTCCACCACGTCGCCGACGGCGATGGCGCCGTTGCTGCGATCGGCGCCGAGGACGTTGCGCACCAGGAAGTCCCCTCGGTCGGGGTCGAGGGCCCGTTCGTCGATCACCCGGCCGAGGTGCAGCCCGGCCGCCGCGCTGGCCCGTTCGCTCTCACCGAGCCCCGAGACTGCCTCCTGGAGCCGATCGAGAGCGGGTCGTCCGGCCAGCTCCTTGACCATGTTGCGTTCGGCGTCGGTGACGGTGAGGGGGGTCCCGATGGGTCCGCACCCCTGGCTGACGACCACCTCGACGGGCTGATCGGGGCCCAGCAGCACGGCGATGGCCCCGCGATCGTGGAGTCGACCGTTGAGCACCAGCCGATTGGCACCCGGGCCGAACCCGGCCGACGCCAGGCCTCCGGCGACGACGACATGGGGATGGGACGCGGCCAGCGAGTCGAGCACGGCCTCGACGGGGAAGGTGGCCGGATCGGCGAAGAGCAGGACGGTACCCGCAGCTTCGAGGTCGGCACCGTCGATGCCCACGAGGACCGCTCCGTCGTCGCTCTCGACGACGTCGACGTGGTGGGCCGAGACCGCTCCGGTCGTCCCGCCCCACAACACGATGGCCGGGACCTCCTCGGCCTCCTGGCGACCGCCGAGCGCCGACACCGCTGTGCAGCCCACGAGGGTGCCGGGGGCGAGCAGCGTCTGCACCGAGGAGGCGATGTCCTCAAGCGCCCCCTGGTGGGGTCGGGTCACGAACAGGACCGCCAGGTCAGGGGGCTCGCCGAGTCGCTCGAGCAGCTCGCCCACCACCTCACCGGTGGCCTGGGTGGGCAGCGGGTGCTCCGAGAGGGCGGCGGCGAACGGCACGTGGCCTAACCGACGGGAGGAAGGAGGGTGAAGGGGACGACGGTGACCGGGCCGAGGTCGACCCGGCAGTGGGCCTCGACGGTGCCGTAGTCCTCGAACGTGAGCTCGGCCCGCACCAAGCGGTAGTTGAACTTGCCCGGCTCGACCTGCAGCGGTTGGACGTTGCGGGCGATCTGCTCGCCGTCTCGCCGGTAGATCACCTCGAGCGCTCCCGAGCCCTTGGCGTCGGGCGGGGCGTACACGATGACGCACAGATGGGGTTCCAGGGTGACCGGGACCGGCGAGGCCGCCGCCGCCGAGAACTGGACCCCGGTCAGATCGATTCTCGTCGACGGTCCCTCGACCTGCCGCAGGTCGATGCCCTCGATGTAGAGCGCGGCGAGGATGTCCATGTCGGCAACGTACCGGCATCGTCCGGCTGTGGTCGCCTTTGCACCGCTAGCCTCCCGTTCATGGCTGTGAGTCACGGGACCACCTCGACGCGTGAGGCGATCCTGGTCGAGGCCGAGCGGTGCTTCGCCGAGCACGGCTTCGACGGTACCTCGCTCAACGACATCGCCGAAGCCGTCGGCATCCGCCGTTCCAGCGTCCTGCACCACTTCCCGTCCAAGGACGCGATCTACCGCGAGGTCTTCGAGCGGGCCCTCGCCGAGTGGATGGTGCGGGTGGACACCGCCACCTCCAGCCCGGTCCAGGGCTGGCCCAAGGTCGACTTCGTGCTCACGGCCGGCTTCCGCTTCTTCATGGAGCATCCCGAGTTCGTGCGGATCGCCCGGCGTGAGGCCCTCGACGACGGTCAACGGCTCGGCGTCGACCTGGGTGTGTCCCTGCGACCCCTCTTCCAGAAGGCGGTCGCGTACTTCGACGCGGAGATGGATGCGGGGCGTTTCCGGCGCTTCGATGCCGAACAGCTCATGCTGACTGGATACGGCGCCCTCCTGAGCTACTTTTCCGACCTGCCGTTCATCGAGGGCCTGCTCGACCGGGACCCGCTCGACGCGAAGGTCCTCGAGGAACGACTGGAGCATCTCCGCTCGTTCTTCCGCGCTGCCCTCGAACCGTGACCCACACCCTCTCCGAGGCCGACTCCAAGGCCCTTCTCGCCCCGTTCGGCATCCCGTTCCTGCCCGAGCGGCTCGTCGAGGACGCCGACTCCGCAGCGCAGGCCGCCGCTCAGCTCGGCTTCCCGGTCGTGGTCAAGCTCTGCGGCGACTCCATCGCCCACAAGACCGAACGGGGCCTGGTCAGGTTGGGTCTGGGCGACGGCGAGGCCGTGCGAACGGCGGCCGCCGACGTGCTCGGCGCGGCCACCGAAGCCGACGGTGCGGTCCAGGTGCTGGTGGCCCCGATGGTGCGGGCCACCCGGGAGCTCATCGCCGGCCTGGCGTCGGATCCCCAGTTCGGCGCAACGGTGGTGCTGGGCGTGGGCGGGGTGCTGGCCGAGGCGGTGGCCGACGCCGTCGTGCGCCTGGTTCCCATCGACCGCACCGACGCCGAGGAGATGATCGAGGACCTGGCCAGTCAGGCTCTCCTGGGGCCTTTCCGGGGTGAGCCCGCAGTCGACAGGGAGGCGTTGGTGGCAGTGCTGCTCGGGCTCTCCGCCGCCGCCCAGCAGGTCCCCGGCCTGGCTTCGGCCGATCTGAACCCGTTGATGATCGTCGACGGCGAGCCCTTCGCGGTCGACGCGCTCGTCGAGCTCGACCGTTCGGCGTCGGTGCCGTCCTGATGCCCACGCTCGAGCACTTCCGGGCGCTGTTCGATCCGCGAGGCGTCATCGTCGCCGGAGCCTCCACCCATCCCGGCAAGTTCGGGTTCGTGGCCCTCCACAACATCCTCGCCTGCGGTTACCAGGGCGAGGTCTTCGCCACCAACCGCGAGGGGTCCGACGTGCTGGGCCGACCCACCCTGGCGTCGGTGGACGAGGTGCCCGACGGAGTCGCCGACCTCGTCTTCATCTGCACCCCGGCGGCGGCCAACCCGCAGGTGCTGCGTCAGGCTGCGGCCAAGGGGGTCCGGGCCGCGTTCATCGCTTCCGCCGGATACGGCGAGGCAGGGGAAGAGGGTCAGGCGCTCCAGGCCGAACTCGTGGCCCTGGCCGACGATCTGGACATCATGATCGTCGGCCCCAACGGTCAGGGGCTCGTCTCCACCCCGGCGTCGCTGTGCGCCCAGATCGTGGCTCCGTACCCGCCGGCGGGCCGCATCGGCGTGGCCAGCCAGTCGGGCAACTTCGTCTCGTCGTTCATGAACCTGTCCCGCCAGAGCGGGGTCGGCGTGAGCCGGGCCCTCTCGGTCGGCAACGCGGCCCAGATCGGTGTCATCGACGCCCTGGAGTACTACGCCCAGGACCCCCACACCGCGGTGGGTCTCGTCTACGTCGAGGGCCTCCCCGACGGTCGCGGGTTCTTCGATCGCCTGGCCGCCATCGTGCGACGGATGCCCGTGGTCGTCGTGAAGGGTGGGGCCTCGGCCACCGGCGCCCGGGCCGCGGCCAGCCACACCGGCTCGCTCGCCACCGACGACAAGGTGTTCGACGGCATGTGTCGCCAAGCCGGAGCGATCCGGGCGGCGACGGTCACCGAAGCCTTCGAAGCGGCCGCGACCATCGCCACCCAGCCAACCCCGGCCGGCCCGCGCGTCGCCGTGGTCACCACCGTGGGGGGCTGGGGCGTGCTCACCGCCGACGCCATGGCGGGCACCTCCCTGGAGCTGCTCGCCCTGCCCGACGACCTCCGGGCCGCGCTCGACGAACTGCTTCCACCCCGGTGGAGTCGCAACAACCCGATCGACCTGGCCGGTGGCGAGACCAAGGACACCGTTCCCGCCGTGCTGGAGGCGGTGGTCGGCCACCCCGATGTCGACGCGGCCATCCTGCTCGGTGTGGGCATCCAGTCGAACCAGGGTCGGCTGGAGCGCGCCGGCCCCTTCTACCCGGATCACGGCCTCGAGCGCATCGTCGCCTTCCACGAACGCCAGGATCGGCGCTACGTGGCCTGCGCCGCGGACCTGGCCGACCGCTACGGCAAACCGGTGGTCGTGGCCACCGAGCTGGCGGTGGCCGATCCCGACAACGCGGCGGTTGCGGCCATCCGTGAGAGCGGCAGGTACTGCTTCCCCGCCGCCGACCGCGCCGTGGTGGCCCTCGACCACGTGTGGCGCCATCAGCGGTGGCGTGACCGTCGCGACCTGGCTGACGAAGCGCCCGCCACGTGACGAGTGGGATCCGTCGCCGCACGTCTGCTCTCGTCGCCGCGTTCTGCGTCCTGATCACCCTCGCAGGTCCGCTCGGCCCGATGAGGGCCGAGGGGGCGGAGCCGGAACCGGTGGTGCCGACCACACCGTTGTTGTCCGCCCGCCGACTCCCCGACGTCCTGCAGGGAGCGGTGGCCGACCCCGCGCTGGCCGCGGAGCTCGACCCCTACCTCGACGCCGCCGCCGGTTCGGTCTGCGCATCGGTGCTGGACCGAGGCCGGGTGGCCTACTCCCGCAACCTGGGTGAGTCCATGGCCCCGGCCTCGGTGGTCAAGCTGCTCACCGCCACGGCCGCCCTCGAGGTGTTCGGTCCCGACCACGTGCTCACCACTCGCGCCGGCGCCGCCTCGCCCATCGCCGACGGCGTGGTCGACGGTGACCTCTACGTCGTCGGCGGGGGCGATCCGCTGCTCGTGACGGGGGGCTACATCGCCAGCCTCGACGACCCTGAGCAGCGGACCGAGGACTTCGCCGCCCTGGCCGACGCGCTGGTCGCCAGCGGACTGCGACAGGTGCGGGGCGACGTGGTGGGCGACGACGCCCGCCACGAGAACGTCCGCTGGGTCCCGTCCTGGCCCGATCGATACCAGCGCGAGGGTTTCGTCGGGCCGCTTTCGGCGCTGATGGTGAACGACGGTCAGACCGGCTTCACGACCAGCCCCGGAGAACCGAGCACCGACCGCAAGCCCGGAGATCCGCCCGCCCTCGCCGCCCAGACCCTGCTGACGTTGCTCGAGGACCGCGGTGTCCGCGTCGATGGTCACGGCTCCAGCGGGACGGCCCCGGCCGACCTGACGGAGATCGCCCACCTCGACTCGGTCCCCATGTCCGAGGTGGTCGCCGAGATGCTGACCGACTCCGACAACACCACCGTGGAGCTGCTCACCCGAGAGCTCGGACTGGCCCGGGCCGGAGAGGGCACCACGGCGGCGGGCACCGAGGTGATCAGCCAGACGCTGGCCGCCATGGGGCTGCCCACCGAAGGCCTGGCCCTGAAGGACGGATCAGGCCTCGACCCGGACAACGCCGTTCCGTGCGCCCTTCCGCTCGCCATCCTCGAGCGATCGGGTCCCGACTCGATCATCGGCCGCGGTCTCGCCGTCGCCGGTCAGACCGGCACGCTCCGCAAGCGCATGACCGACAGCGGGGCCGCCGGTGTGCTCCACGCCAAGACCGGCACCCTCAACGAGGTCAACGCCCTGGCCGGCTTCGCCACCACGCCGACCGGGAACGACATCACCTTCGTGATGGTGCAGAACGGGCTCCAGGCCAACGGCTTCGGCTTCGTCGACGGCTTCGCCGAGCAGCTCCTCACCTACGCGCAGGGGCCGAGCCTGGACGCGCTCGGACCTACGCCACCGTCCTCCTGACGGGCGTCCGACCCGGGTCCCGCGACGATCACCGGCCTACGGTGGCCCGGTGAGCGACGTTCTCCCGATGTTCCCCCTGGGCTCGGTGCTCGTGCCCGGCATGGCTCTTCCCCTGCACGTCTTCGAGCCCCGGTACCGAGCCCTCGTCGACCACTGCCTGCAGGACGTACCCGAGTTCGGCGTCGTCCTGATCCAACGGGGGAGCGAAGTGGGAGGGGGAGACGTGCGCTCAGGCGTCGGAACGGTGGCCCGCATCGTGGAGGCGGCCCGTTTCGACGACGGGCGATGGGCGCTCGGCTGCGTCGGTGTTCGCCGGATCCGGGTGCTGAGCTGGCTGCCCGACGAGCCGTTTCCGCGCGCCGAGGTCGAGGACTGGGAGGACGATCCGTCCGAGACATCCCTGGACGATGCGTGCGCCCGAGTCGTGGCCGAGACGCGACGGGTTCTGGCGTTGGCCTCCGAGCTCGGTCTGGCCGTTCCCTCCGCCACCTTCGTCGTCGCCGACGAGCCCGTCCTGGCGAGCTATCAGCTCGCGGCGGCGGCGCCGGTCGGGCCCGCCGACCGCTACGACCTGTTGTGCGCGGCCGGACCGCACTCCCGCCTCGACGCGCTGACCACCGCCCTGGCCGACCAGTCGGAGCTGCTCAGCGCCCAGCTGGCCATGGCCGGCGACGGCGAACCCGACGACGACGATCTCGGCGACGGCATCTAGTCGTGCTCATGGACTCGACGCGCTCGGGGTAGGTTCGCGGGCGAACACGCGGGCTCGGCCCGCCTTGGTTCGAAGGGATCTGTGTGGCCAGGAAATCGCAGTCGGTGACCGACACGCTCCAGGAGCTCTGGGAGCTGCTCGTCTCCTACGGCAAACAAGAGACCATCGGCCCTCTCAAGAACATCGGGCGCTACCTCGGCTTCGGTCTCGGTGGGATCGCCCTGCTCACCCTGGCCGTGATCCTCCTGTCGTTGTCGGCCCTGCGGGCCCTGCAGACCCAGACCGGAGACGTGTTCGACGGCTTCTGGTCCTGGGTCCCCTACCTGATCGTGGTGATCGGCCAGGGTGCAGTGATCGCCGTCGCCATCTCCCGCATCGGCCGGGGCGGGATCGCCGCCGACCCCAGGAAGGCACCATGAGCCCGAACAGCACCGGCACCGGTCCCATAACCCGGGACGACATCGAGGCCAAGTTCCGTGAGATCCAGGGCGAGGCCGAGGCGGTCGAGACCGAGGCCCGCGACTATGTGGCCCTCGCGGTGGCCGCCGTGGCCCTCACCGTGGTGGTCGCCGCCTTCCTGCTGGGGAGCCGGCGGGGCAAGAAGCGCCGGGCCGTCGTCGAGATCCGACGCATCTGATGGCCCTCCTCGATCCGGTCCGCAGCCTCGGGCTGAGCCGCGGCGTGTTCGGCAACAGCCGCTTCTGGCTCGTCCTCGGCGGCCTGGCCTGGGGAGTGCGGGCCGTCAACTGGGTGCGGCGACCGAACGCCCGCACCGTGTTCCGCCAGGCCATCGAGCCGGGCCAGACGCTCGTGATCTCGGCCCACGGCCCCCCACCGGGGAAGGGATCGGCCCGCGCCGGCCGCAGGGCCGAACGCCTGCTGGCCCGGCGGGAGACCCGGGGCACGATCGCCACCGCCCGCATGCGCCGACGCCACCGCGTCCTCTGACCGGCTCGGTGGGGATTCGTCCCCGAACTGCATCCGCCGGCCTTCCGGGCCTGCGATCATGGGCGCGATGAAGGTCCTGCTGCGCAACCCCCGACGCGAGCTCGAGGTCCCCGGTCCGATCACGGTGATCAACCTGCTCGACCGGCTCGACGTGAACCGCGAGTCTGTCCTCGTCATCCGAGGCGACACGCTGGTCGCCGGCGACGCCACCCTGGACGACGACGATCAGATCGAGATCCGACCGGTCATCTCGGGGGGTGCGGAATGAAGTGCGTCACCTGCAAGGGGCCGGCGGTGATCGACATCCGCCGCCACAACGCCAACTTCTGCGTGGAACACTTCCTCGAGCAGTGCCGGCGCCAACTCACCAAGGCCATCGACGAGTACTCGATGATCGAGCCCGACGACAAGGTCCTGGTCGCCGTCTCCGGCGGAAAGGACTCCCTCGCCGTGTGGGACCTCCTGATCGACGCCGGCTACCAGGCCGACGGCCTCTACGTCGGCCTGGGCATCGGTGACTACAGCGACGTGTCCGGTCGCCACGCCCGTGACTACGCCCGATCCCGGGGGCTGAACCTGCTGGAGGTCGACATCCCCGACACGTTCGGGTACGACATCCCCGCCGGCTCCCGGGCCGCCCGACGGGCGCCGTGCTCGGCGTGCGGGCTGTCCAAGCGCCACCTGTTCGACGCCGCCGCCATCGAGGGCGGCTACGACGTGCTCGTCACCGGCCACAACCTCGACGACGAGGCCGCTGTCCTGTTCGGCAACACCTTGCACTGGCACACCGAGTACCTCGGCCGCCAGCTGCCGGTCCTGCCCGAGCGGGACGGGTTCCCCCGCAAGGTCAAACCCCTCGTGCGCCTCACGGAGCGGGAGACGGCCGCGTACTGCGTGCTGAAGGGCATCGACTACCTGGTCGAGGAGTGCCCGATGTCAGCCGGCAACCGCCACCTCAGCTACAAGGCCGCCCTCAACGACATCGAGGCCGTCTCGCCGGGGGCCAAGCACGCCTTCTACTTCGGCTTCCTCGATCGGGCCGCCGCTCACTTCGCCCCCGAGGCCGAGTCCGACCGCGAGGCCCTCGGGGCGTGCGTCAGCTGTGGCGCTCCCACGCCGACCGAGCTGTGCGCTTTCTGCCGCCTCGTCGAACGCGCCGGAGGACAGCTCCCCGACGCCGGCACGCCCACCGCCGTGCCGGTCCGGCTCGGGCCCAGCCGCGTGGGGTCCGAGTCGTGACTCGCCTGTTCGACGTCGGTGACCGGGTCCTGCTCATCGACCCCAAGAAGCGGCGCTACCTCATCACCCTCAAGGAGGGTGGTGAGTTCCACTCCCATTCGGGGTTCGTGCCCCACGGCGAACTCATCGGCCGCCCCGACGGCGTCACCGTCCGCTCCACTCGCAACACCGCCTACCTCGCGGTGCGACCCACCCTCTCGGACTTCGTGCTGAAGATGCCGCGAGGGGCGCAGGTCATCTATCCCAAGGACCTCGGTCCCATCCTGATGCTCGCCGACATCTTCCCGGGTGCCCGGGTGCTCGAGTCGGGAGTGGGCTCAGGGGCTTTGTCCATGGCGATGCTGCGGGCCGGTGCCGACGTCGTCGGCTACGAGCTGCGCGAGGACTTCGCCGAGCGGGCCCAGGAGAACGTGACGTCGTTCCTGGGCGAGGAGGCCTTGGCCCGCTACCGGGTCGAGTTGCGCGACTGCTATGACGGCATCGACGAGACCGATCTCGACCGGGTGATCCTCGACCTCCCCGAGCCCTGGCAGGTCGTGAAGCACGCCGAGCGGGCCCTGCACCCCGGTGGGATCCTGCTCGCCTACACCCCGAGCATCGTGCAGGCCATGCAGCTGCGCGAGGCCCTCGACGCCAGCGCCTTCGACATGCCCGAGACGCTGGAGGTCCTCAACCGGACCTGGCACGTGGAGGGCCAGGCGGTGCGACCGGACCACCGGATGGTCGCCCACACCGGCTTCCTCACCCACGCTCGTCTTCTCGGCGGGTGACCCGGCCGGAGACGCCCCGGTCACGGGGGGACCGCAGGACATGAGCGTCCTCGACATCGCCGTGGTGGTCGCCGCGGTGCTCGCCGCCGTCGGCGGGTACCGGCTCGGGTTCGTCACCCGAGTCGTGTCGTGGATCGGGCTGGGCCTGGGTCTGGCGGTGGCCGTGAAGGTCCTCCCGATGCTTCTCGACCGGCTCGACACCTCCAGCCACAACCTGGTGCTGATGCTCACGGTCGGCCTGCTCCTGGTGGGGGCCTCGCTCGGCCAGGCGCTGGGCTTCCTCGTCGGCGGACGTATCCGACCCCACCGGATCGACGGACCGTTCAGAGCGGTCGACAGGGTCTTGGGCGGGGTGGCCGGTCTGGTCGGCGTCGTGATCCTGGTGTGGCTGATCCTGCCGGTCCTCGTCGCTTCGCCTGGATGGCTGGCCCGCCAGGCGTCCACATCCTGGGTCGCCCAGACGATCGACGAGCGCCTGCCGCCACCGCCCGATGCCATGCAGACGCTTCGCGCCCTCGTGGGCGAGGACGCCTTTCCGACCGTCTTCGACGCCCTGCGGCCCACGCCTGCGCTGGGCCCCCCGCCCGAGGCCAGCGGGCTCTCCACCGAGGTGGCCGAGGCCGCCGCCCGGTCGGTCGCCAAGATCGAGGGCGCAGCATGTGACAAGGTGCAGGACGGCACGGGCTTCGTCGTCGCCGACGACCTCCTCGTCACCAACGCCCACGTCGTGGTCGGCGAGCGCACCACGACCGTCTACCGAGACGACGGCCGTCGCTTCGAGGGGACCGTCGTCGCCTTCGATCCCCAACGGGACCTCGCCCTCGTGGAGGTCTCGGGCTTCGGTCGCGCCCCTCTGCCCGTTGCCGAGCGGGCCACGGTGGGCACCGTCGGCGGTGTGTTCGGCCATCCCGGAGGCGAGCAACTGCGGATCGCCCCGTTCCAGATCGCCCGGAAGCTGACCGCCACCGGACGGGACATCTACGACAGCGGCACCACCGAGCGCGACGTGTTGGAGCTGGCCGCCGGCCTCCGCCCAGGCGATTCCGGCTCCCCTCTGGTGGATCCGTCGGGGCAGGTCGTGGGGGTCGCCTTCGCCATCGCCCGGGACCGCTCCGACGTGGCCTACGCGCTCGCCCCCTCGGAGCTGGCGGAGGTACTGGCCACGCGGTCGGCCACCGGGGTCTCGACCGGAGACTGCCTGGGGTGAGGCGCGAACGAGCCCCGGAGACGGAGTCGGCCGGGGCTCGTGTCAGGTCTCGGGTTCCGAAGTCAACCAGCGCCCTCGGGCGCCTGGCTCACTCGGCTTCGATGAAGATGCACTCGCCGGGGCACTCCTCGGCGGACTCGATCACGGCGTCGAGCTGACCGTCGGGGATGTTCGCCATTCCGGCCGCGCCACCCGGGTCCGAGTAGACCTTCTCGCCCTCCTTGACGTAGGCGAGGCCATCGTCGAGCAGGGTGAACACATCAGGGGCGATCTCCTCGCAGAGGCCATCACCGGTGCAGAGATCCTGGTCGATCCAGACCTTCATTCGCCTTTTCACCTCTTCGGGAGGGGGACTGTGGTTGGCGGGTCGTGCTGCCGTAGCCGCACGAAGACACTCTAGTGCGCCGCTGGATAAACCCGGGCCATCCTGGGGAAAATCCTGCGGCGGCAATGTTGCGGGGAAGCATCCTCGGTGTGAACGACTCGATGCAAGTCCCGTGGCCGGTGCCCAGAGCCGCAACATCGCCCGGAGCGCACGGTAGGGTCGCAAAACGACAGAGGAGGTGGTTGCCGTCAACGCCGATGACGACGAGACCAGCCAGGACGTTGCCCCTGCGGAGGTCGACGACCTCAACGACCAGGTGCGCCTTCTCGAGGAGGAGGTGGCCTCACTGCGCCGCCGTCTCCAGGACGCTCCCAAGCGGGTGCGCACCCTCGAGGAACGCCTGCTCGAGGCCAAGGGCCAGCTCAACCAGGCGGTGAGCCAGAACGAGAAGCTCACCTACACCCTGCGCGAGGCGCGCGAGCACATCTCCGCCCTGCGTGAGGAGGTCGAGAAGCTCACCCAGCCTCCCGCGGCCTACGGCACCTTCCTCGGGCAGAACGACGACGGCACCGTCGACGTCTTCTCCGGCGGCCGCAAGATGCGGGTGTCGACCCACCCCGACATCACGCCCGGCGAGCTCACCCGCGGCGCCGAGGTGGTCCTGAACGAGTCGTTGAACGTCGTGCTGGCCCGTGCGCCCGAGCGCACCGGCGAGATCGTGACCTTCAAGGAGCTCCTCGACGACGGCCACCGGGCCATGATCGTCGGCCGAGCCGACGAGGAGCAGGTGGTCGAGCTCAGCGCCGACCTCAACGACGTGAAGCTGCGGGCCGGCGATTCGGTCCTGCTCGACCCCCGCGCCGCCCTCCTGCTCGAGAAGCTGCCCCGTCCCGAGGTCGAGGAGCTGGTCCTCGAGGAGGTCCCCGACGTCAGCTACGCGGACGTCGGCGGTCTCGACTCCCAGATCGACGCCATCATGGACGCCGTCGAGCTGCCGTTCCTGCACCAGGACCTCTTCCGAGAGCACAAGCTGCCGGCCCCCAAGGGCATCCTGCTCTACGGCCCGCCCGGGTGCGGCAAGACGCTCATCGCCAAGGCCGTCGCCAACTCCCTGGCCAAGAAGGTGGCCGAGGTGTCGGGCAACGAGCAGGGCCGGAGCTACTTCTTGAACATCAAGGGCCCGGAGCTGCTCAACAAGTACGTGGGCGAGACCGAACGCCAGATCCGCCTCGTGTTCGAACGGGCCCGGGAGAAGAGCGAGGAGGGCTGGCCGGTCATCGTCTTCTTCGACGAGATGGACTCGCTGTTCCGTACCCGCGGCACCGGGATCAGCTCGGACATGGAGTCCACGATCGTCCCGCAGCTGCTGGCCGAGATCGACGGCGTCGAGACGCTCAAGAACGTCATCGTGATCGGGGCCTCCAACCGTGAGGACCTCATCGACCCGGCCATCCTGCGGCCCGGCCGCCTCGATGTGAAGATCAAGATCGAGCGGCCCGACGAAGGGGCGGCGGCGGCCATCTTCGGGCGGTACCTCACCGCCGACCTCCCCCTCGACGCGAACGAGGTCCAGGGTCTCGGTGGTGGCGATCCGCAGAAGGCGGTGCTGTCCATGATCGAGACCACCGTGGCCGAGATGTACCGCGACGACGAGGCCAACCAGTTCCTGGAGGTGACCTACCAGAACGGTGACAAGGAGGTCATGTACTTCAAGGACTTCTCGTCGGGCGCCATGATCGAGAACATCGTGCGGAGAGCGAAGAAGCTGGCCATCAAGCGCCTCCTCGCCACCGGCACCCGGGGCATCCGGGTGGATGACCTGATCGAGTCGATCCACCAGGAGTACAAGGAGCACGAAGACCTCCCCAACACGACCAACCCGGACGACTGGGCCAAGATCTCGGGCAAGAAGGGCGAGCGCATCGTCTACGTGCGCACGCTCGTCAAGAAGCCCGACACCAATCCCGAGGGTGGACGGGCCATCGAGCGGGTCGCCACCGGGCAGTACCTCTGACCTCGACCGACAGCCTCACGACCCTCTCCTCGGCGACCGGGCGAACCGTCGTGCGCAGTCGGCGTCGGTAGGCTCGGGCCCGTGGCGATCCACAAGATCTGCGGTATCGAGACCGAGTACGGCATCGTCCTGCGCGGCGCGGAGGACCCCAACCCGATCGCGGCCTCGTCGGTCCTCATCAACGGCTACCTGCACGAGCTCGCCCACGGCAGCCGGTCCGCGGGCTCGGCCCCCAAGGTCGGCTGGGACTTCGAGGACGAGCAGCCCGGCACTGATGCCCGTGGCTTCTCACCCCTCGGCACGATGGCCCCGGAGGTCGAGACCCACCTCGTCAACGCCGTGCTCACCAACGGCGCCCGCTACTACGTCGATCACGCCCACCCCGAGCTGTCGACCCCCGAGTGCGCTGACGCCCGCGCCATCGTCGTGTTCGACCGGGCCGCCGAACGCATCGTGCAGGCCTCCATGATCGCCTCGACCCAGCTCCTGCCGGCCGGGCAGGAGATCGTGATCTACAAGAACAACTCCGACGGCAAGGGCAACTCCTACGGGTGCCACGAGAACTACCTGATGGACCGCCAGGTGCCGTTCGGTCGGATCGTGGCCCACATCACCCCCCACTTCGTCACGCGCCAGATCTTCTGCGGGGCGGGCAAGGTGGGCTGCGAGGCGGGGCTCGGACCCGACGAGGTGCCCTTCCAGATCAGCCAACGGGCCGACTTCTTCGAAGAGGAGGTCGGCCTCGAGACCACGCTGAAGCGTCCCATCGTGAACACCCGCGACGAGCCCCACGCCGACGCCTCGAAGTACCGCCGCCTCCACGTGATCATCGGCGACGCCAACCTGTCGGAGGTGTCGACCTTCCTGAAGGTCGGTACCACCGCCCTCGTCCTGGCCATGATCGAGGACGACTACCTGCCTCGCGACCTCACCTTCACGGCTCCCGTGCAGGCCCTGCGCCAGGTGAGCTACGACCTCACGATGAGCCGGGCCCTGCCGCTGGCCGACGGCACGACCATCACCGCCCTCGAGGTGCAGTGGGAGCTGTTCTCCCGGGCCCGAAAGTACGCCGACGAGGTCGGTCTCGAGTGCGTCGGGGAGCAGGTCGGCGCCGACGTGCTGCGCCGCTGGGAGCACCACTTGACCGCCCTCGAGTCCGACCCCGGGTCGCTCGCCGGTCAGGTCGACTGGATCGCCAAGCACCGCCTGATCGACGGCTACCGGGAGCGCCACGACCTCGAGTGGGGCGACGCCCGCCTGGCCGCCCTCGACCTGCAGTACCACGACCTTCGTCCCGGTCGCTCGCTCGCCGCCCGGGTCGGCCTCGAGACGCTGTGCGACGAGGACGAGATCGTCCGGGCCATGACCGATCCGCCCGTCGACACCCGGGCCTACTTCCGGGGGACCTGCCTCAAGAAGTACGCGTCCGACGTCGTCGCCGCCAACTGGGACTCCCTCGTGTTCGACATCGGTGAGGAGCCCCTGCGGCGCGTACCCATGATGGAACCGTCACGCGGAACCGAAGCGCACGTGGGTAGCGTGATCGCCGCGAGCGAAACCTCGGCCGAATTGCTGGAGCGACTCGGCTCGTGAGGTCCACCCGTCACCCGAGCGAACCGAGGCGCCATGGCCGAACGTGAGCAGATCAGGAAGAGTCCCAGCGAGAAGCCCGAGGTCGAGGTCGACGACGCGCCAGTCGTGTCCGAGAAGGGCGAGAAGCTCAAGGCCGAGCTCGACGACCTCCTCGACGAGATCGACGAGGTCCTCGAGACCAACGCCGAGGACTTCGTGCGCAGCTTCGTGCAGAAGGGCGGCCAGTAGCGCCGTGCGGGGCGGGCCCACCTCGCGGAGCCGGTAGCCTCGGCGCCCGTGAGCATGCCCTACTTCACCCCCGGCGACGACCCGGGCCCGGACTTCGGTGCGTTGATGCGCCGACTCGGTCTGGACCCGGACACGCCCACCTCCGACGTGGCCGACCGCCTGGCTGTCGCTCATGGCACCACGGTCCTCGCGATCCGCTACGTCGACGGGGTCGTCATGGCCGGCGACCGCCGGGCCACGTCCGGGAACCTGATCTCGCACCGGGCCATCGAGAAGGTGTTCGCCGCCGATCGCCACTCGGGTGTGGCCATCGCCGGAGCGGCAGGACCGGCCATGGAGATGGTCAAGCTCTTCCAGCTCCAGCTGGAGCACTACGAGAAGGTCGAGGGGACGTCGCTCTCCCTCGAGGGCAAGGCCAACCAGCTCTCCCAGATGGTGCGGGGCAATCTGCCGGCCGCCATGCAGGGTCTCGCCGTGGTTCCCATCTTCGCCGGCTACGACGTGCGGCGGGGCGCCGGTCGCCTGTTCCAGTACGACGTCACCGGTGGCCGCTACGAGGAGTCCAACTTCGCGGCCAGCGGGTCCGGCAGCCTCCACGCCGGAACCGTGGTGAAGATGGGCTTCCGCGAAGGTCTCGAGCGCGACACGACCGTCGACCTGGCCCTCACCGCTCTGTTCGAGGCGGCCGACGAGGATTCCGCCACCGGCGGGCCCGACCTCGTCCGGGGCATCTACCCGGTCATCGCCACCATCACCGCCGAGGGCTTCGCGCGGGTCCCCGACGACGAGATCGCCGGCCGCTTCGCCGGTCTGCTCGGGCGCCTCGCCACTCGGGAGGCCGGCTCGACGCGCCAGCCCGAGACCAGCACCGAGACCGGAGCCGACGACCGATGAGCATGCCCTTCTACGTCGCTCCCGAGCAGGTCATGAAGGATCGGGCCGATTACGCCCGCAAGGGCATCGCCCGCGGTCGCTCCCTGGTGGCCACCACCTACGCCGACGGCATCCTGATCTGCGCCGAGAACCCGTCGTCGACGTTGCGCAAGGTGAGCGAGATCTACGACCGCATCGCCTTCGCCGGGGTCGGCAAGTACAACGAGTTCGACCAGCTCCGCATCGCCGGCGTACGCGCCGCCGACCTCAAGGGCTACTCCTACAGCCGCGAGGACGTCGACGCCCGCAGTCTGGCCAACAACTACGCCCAGATCCTCGGGCAGGTCTTCACCCACGAGATGAAGCCCATGGAGGTCGAGATCCTGGTGGCCGAGGTGGGCGCGGCCCAGGCCGATGACCAGCTCTTCCACATCCTCTACGACGGCACCGTCATGGACGAGACCCGGTTCACGGTCCTCGGCGGTGAAGCGGACACGATCGCCGGTCGGCTCACCGAGGGGTGGGCCGAGGGAATGGACCTCGCAGGGGCGCTGGGCGCCGCCGTGGGCGCCCTCGGTGGTCCCGAGCGGATCCTCGACGCCAACGACCTCGAGGTGGCCGTGTTGGAGCGGACCGCCGAGCGGCGGGCGTTCCGTCGCATCGAACGCGACGTGCTGCCCGCTCTGCTCCCCGACCCCGACACCAGCCCCGCCTCGACACCGAAGCCCGGTCCCGAGGGCGCGACGGACGAGGCGACGGGCGAAACCGCGTCGGAGACCGACGAGCAGCACTAGGCAGGCTGCGCCTGGGTGCGTCCCGCCCACCCGAGCTGCCGGTAGCGTGCTCAGGAATGGAGCGGCGAATCTTCGGCCTCGAGAACGAGTACGGGGTCACCTGCACCTTGCGCGGCCAGCGCCGGCTCAGCCCCGACGAAGTGGCCCGGTACCTGTTCCGGCGCGTCGTCTCGTGGGGCCGCAGCTCGAACGTGTTCCTCGCCAACGGCGCCCGCCTGTACCTCGACGTGGGCTCGCACCCCGAGTACGCCACGCCCGAGTGCGATTCCATCCACGACCTCGTCGTGCACGACAAGGCGGGGGAGCGGATCCTCGAACAGCTCCTGGCCAGCGCCGAGCAGCGCCTGGCCGACGAGGGGATCCGCGGCGACATCTACCTGTTCAAGAACAACACCGACTCAGCCGGCAACTCCTACGGCTGCCACGAGAACTACCTCACCAGCCGCCACGACGACTTCTCGCACTACGCCGACGCCCTGATCCCGTTCCTCGTCACCCGCCAGATCTACGCCGGGGCCGGCAAGGTCCTGCAGACCGCCCGGGGGGCGATGTTCTGCATCTCCCAGCGGGCCGAGCACATCTGGGAGGGCGTGTCGTCGGCCACCACCCGCAGCCGCCCCATCATCAACACGCGAGACGAGCCCCACGCCGACGCCGAGCGGTACCGCCGCCTCCACGTGATCGTCGGCGACTCCAACATGAGCGAGTACGCCACCTTCTTGAAGGTCGGCACCACCGCGATCCTGTTGCGCATGTTGGAAGAGCCCAACGTCGTGTTGCGCGACATGACCCTCGAGAACCCGATCCGGGCCATCCGCGAGATCAGCCACGACGTCACCTGCACGCGCAAGGTGCGCCTGGCCAACGGGCGGGAGGCCTCCGCCCTCGAGATCCAGGGGGAGTACCTCACCCGGGCCCTCCGCTACGCCGAGCGCCGGGACCTCTCGCCGATCGAGAAGCAGGCCCTGGGCATGTGGGAGCACGCCCTCACCCAGATCGAGAAGGATCCGCTCGGCCTCGACCGCGAGGCCGACTGGGTCACCAAGTACCGCCTCATCGAGGCGTACCGCGAGAAGCACGACCTCCCCCTGAACCATCCGAGGGTGTCGCTGCTCGACCTCCAGTACCACGACGTCAACCGCGAGCGCGGCGTGTTCTACAAGATGCAGCGGCGGGGTCTGGTGGAGAGGATCTGCGATGACGCCGAGATCGACGAGGCCGTCGACCAGCCGCCCCAGACCACCCGCGCCCGTCTGCGGGGCGAGTTCATCCGTCGGGCCAAGGAGCGCAAGCGCGACTACACCGTCGACTGGGTGCACCTGAAGCTCAACGACCAGGCTCAGCGCACGGTCCTGTGCAAGGACCCGTTCCGGTCCCACGACGAACGGGTCGAGAAGCTGATCGCCTCGCTCTGACCATGGCGTCCAACGAGAAGCTGGAACGGCTGATGAACCTCACGGCCGCCCTGTTGAACGCCGACCGGCCCCTCACCGCCGACGACGTGGCCCGGCGGGTCGTCGGGTACGCCGAAGGCAAGGAGGCCTTCCGGCGCACGTTCGAGCGCGACAAGGAGGAGCTGCGTCAGCTGGGCGTCCCCATCTCGATGGCTCCGATCCCGGGCAGCTATCCCGAGGAGCTCGGCTACCGCATCGACCGGGCCGACTACGAGCTGCCCGATCCGGACCTGGCGCCCGACGAGCTGGCCGCTCTGCGCCTGGCCCTCCAGGCTGTCCGCCTCGGCGAGGACCACGGCGACGGCTCCGAGGCGCTCTGGAAGCTGGGCGGGGTCGTCACCCAGTCCGAGGCCTCTTCGGGCCCGTCGGCCGTGGCCAGCCTCCCCACCGACCCCTCCCTCGTGCCTCTCTTCGGAGCGGTGCTCGAGCAGCGCGCGGCGACCTTCACCTACCAGGGTGCGTCCGGCGCGGCCGAGCGCTGCGTCGAACCGTGGCGGCTCGAGTACCGCCGCGGCCGGTGGTACCTCACCGCGTTCGACCGCGACCGGGATCAGGAGCGCAACTTCCGGCTGGACCGCATCGCCGGACCGGTCACCCTCGACGAACGCCACACCTTCACCGGACCAGCGCCGGCCGGGGCCGGGGAGGAGCCCGCCCAGCCCTGGGCCTACGGCGACGGAGAGACCGTGACGGCGGTGCTGCGGGTCGACCCGGACCAGGTCCGGTGGGCCCGCGAGCAGCTCGGCGACGACGCCGTGACCGCCGTCCACGACGACGGGTCGACCACGTTCTCGGTGCCGGTCACGTCGTGGCCGGCGTTCCGTTCGTTCGTGCTGAGCTTCCTCGACCACGCCGAGCTCCTCGGTCCGCCCGAGCTGCGGGCCGATCTCGTCACGTGGCTCCAGGACCTCGAGGCCGGGGGAGGGGCGTCGTGACCGCCCGCCTCACCGCCCAGGAGCGGCTCAAGCGCATGCTCGCCATCGTCCCCTGGGTCGCGGCCCAGCCCGAGGGCGCGGCCATCGACGAGGTGTGCGTGCGCTTCGGACTCGACCGGGCCCAGCTGCAGGAGTGCCTCGACACCGCCTTCATGGTGGGCGTCCACCCGTACACCCCCGACGCCCTGATCGACGTGGTGGTCGACCACGAACGGGTCGAGATCCGCCTGCCGGACTTCTTCACCCGACCGCTGCGCCTCACCCCGGAGCAGGCGTTCGCCCTCGTCACCGCCGGTCAGTCCCTCCAGGCCGTTCCCGGCGCCGACCCCGACGGTCCCCTGGCCCGGGGCCTGGCCAAGCTCTCCGCCGCCCTCGGCACCGGCTCGTCCGAGGTCGTCGACGTCGACCTCGGTGCCGTTCCGGCCGATGCCCTCGGCCTGCTCCAGCAGGCAGCGGCCGAGGGCATCTCCGTCGAGATCGACTACTACAGCTACGGACGCGACGCTCGCGACGTGCGCCGGGTCGATCCGTGGCGGGTGCAGGCCGAACAGGGCCGCTGGTACCTGGAGGCCTACTGCCACCGCAGCCAGGGCGTGCGGGTGTTCCGGATCGACCGGATCCGCTCGGTCGTGCTCCTCGACGAACGGTTCGAACCACCGGTCGACCCCAGTCCGCTCCAGGTGTTCCGGCCGACCGCGGACGACCCGAGGATCACCCTCGACCTGGCCCCGGGGGCGGCATGGGTGGTCGACCAGTATCCGGTGGAATCTGCCGAACCCCTCGCCGGTGGGAGGGTGCGCGTCGAGCTGGCGGTGACCGCTCGGCCATGGTTGGCGCGACTGCTGCTCCGCCTGGGTCCCGACGCCGAGATGGTGGCCGCGCCGTCGGAGCTTCGCGGCGCGGGCAGTGAGGCGGCGCGCACGGTGTTGGCCCGGTACCTCGGCTAGGTTCCGTCGCCTCTCATGTCTTCCACCCCTCACCGCCCCGCTCGATCGTGATGCCGTCGGACGCCCCCGCGTCGGATCCCCCGGGCGAGCCCCCGACCACGGGCAAGCGACGGCGAAAACGCCGCCTCGAAGGCCTTCTCGGTCCCACCGGCGCCAACATCGCCGAATGGGTGCTGGTCATCGCCGGCGCCCTCGTGCTCGCCCTCGTGGTGAAGATCTTCCTGCTCCAGGCGTTCTACATCCCGTCGGACTCGATGTACCCGACGCTCAAGGAGAACGACCGCGTTCTCGTCAACAAGCTCAGCTACAAGCTCCACGACGTGAACCGCGGCGACATCGTGGTGTTCGAGAGGCCACCCTCGGAGACGGCCTCGAACATCCCCGACCTCATCAAGCGGGTCGTGGGCCTCCCCGGCGAGCAGGTCGTGATCGAGTCGGGCCACGTGTACATCGACGGCAACCTGTTGAGCGAGGGCTACCTGCCCGACGGCGTCACCTCCTCCACCGACAACGCCCCCTACAAGTGCACCCGGGAGGACCCGTGCGTCGTCCCCGAGGGTGACGTCTGGGTGATGGGCGACAACCGCAACAACTCCAAGGACAGCCGCTTCTTCGGTCCCATCGAGGAGAGCTCCATCGTGGGTAGGGCTTTCGTCATCGTCTGGCCCATCACCCGACTCTCGGGGCTCTGACGATGGCCCGGCGGAGCCGGGCGTGTGGCTCGGTCGCTGCGCTTCCCCTCGCCACCTGAGGGTGGTCTGTCGCAACGAGGTGGAGTCGGCTCACCGCCCGGTCGGTGGACGCCGTGTCACAGCCTGGCCAGCGAGGCCTGCATGCGGTCGACGTGGTCGCTGTAGACACCGTCGATCCCCGCATCGAGGAGCCCGTCGAGGATCCGCTCGTGTTGGGCGTCCCAGCCGAAGGCCATGACCTCGAAGCGGTGCACCATGGCGATGAGGCCACCTGACCAGTCCGAGTGGTGCAGGTTGATCACGTCCACCCCGGCGGCCGCGCTCTGGGCCACGTGGGTCTCGGGACCCCTGGGCATGTGCTTGACCCGGGTCGACTCGACCAGGTGCACGGCGGGGGAGAGCTCACGCCACGACGTCACCACGTCGCGATCGGGATGGCACAGCCACAGGTGCTCCTCGGCCCCCACGTCACGGGCGCAGGCGACCGCCTCCAGCGCGGCGGCCGGGTCCTTCACGTCCAGGGACAGCTCGAACTCTGCACCCAACTCGGCGTAGACCTCCGAGAGCGAGGGGATGTGGTCGGGCAGGTCCCGTCGGGACAGGTCGGCGATGGGACGGCGCCGGGGTCGGCGACCCACCAGACCGTCGTGGTCCAGCACTGCCTGGCCGTCGGCGGTGATCCAGACATCGCTCTCCAGACCGGCGGCGCCCAGGCGCCGGGCGAGCGAGAACGCCTCGAGGGTGTTCTCCGGGGCATGCGCTCGCGCCCCACGGTGGGCGAAGCCGATCGGAGGTCGCAGGGAGGGCAGCCGGGGCACCCACCCAGCATGCCCTGTCGGCGGGCATCGGCGGGCACCGGTGCGTGGCGCGGCTCGCCGGCCGCCGAGCGCGGTCATCCTCTCGATGCAAACGGGTCATCCGGCCCAAATTCGCTACTCAAGGCGGCGAGGAGGCATGACGAAAACAGCTCTGGGGAAACAACCCCGGGACATTCGAAGGAGACCAGATGGCGACGATCCGAGCAACCTGCACGACGTGCGGCGACGTGGAGCTGGGAACCGCCGACGTCCGTGTACGGGTCGAACCGAGCCGCCACGAGGGCACCTACTCGTTCATGTGTCCCCGCTGCGGCACCGTGGTCGTCAAGACCGCCCAGCCGCGGACCATCGACCTCCTGCTGGCCTCCGGCGTGGAGTACGACATGGTCACCACGGGCGAGGGCGCCGGGCGGGCAGACGCCAGCGCCGACCCCATCGTCGAAGAAGACGTCGACGCCTTCTCCGACCTCATGACCGACGACGGAATGCTCTGGGCCGCCTTCGAGGCCGCCGCCGGTCGCGACCGCGGCCGCAGCTGAGCCGGCGGAGCCCCCGCCCTCGGCGCGAACGCCTGGTCAACGGCGCGTGAACTCCCCGGTCGGCCAGCCCGGGAGGCGACTGGCGAGCTCGGATACGCACACCCAGCTGGCTAGGATCTGACTCCATGTTCAACGTCGGTGGCGGAGAGATACTTGTCATCCTCCTCTTGGCGTTGCTCGTCCTCGGACCCGAGAAGCTGCCGGAAACGGCCCGCAAGGTCGGCAAGTTCATGAACGAGGTCCGGCGCATGACCTCCGGGTTCGAGGAAGAGGTCCGATCGGCCATGGATCTCAGCGGTCTCAGCGGCCAGGACGACGCCGTGAACCGCACCGAGGACGGTCCCCGCCTGCTCGCGGCGCCGCCGGAAGGCCCTACCGCCATCACCCCGGCCTCCCCGTCCGAACCGGCGGAGCACGCCCCCACGATGCCCGCCACCTTCGCCGCCGACGTCAACCCTGCGGGGTCGACATCGGGCCCCGAGCTGGTGACCCCGCCGCCGACACCGTCGGCGGACGAGGCGACCGGCGACTCCAGTGCGGCCTGACCTCGTGGACCCCCGATGAGCGCGGCCACGGCCACCGAACCGTCCGCCGGCGGACACATGACGCTGTGGGAGCACCTGGCCGAGCTCCGCTCCCGACTCATCAAGGTGGCCATCGCCGTGTCGGTGGGCGCGCTGGCCGGTTGGTTCCTGTTCCCCTACGTCCTCGAGATCCTCAAGCACCCCTTCAACGAGGTGCAGCCCGGGGTCGACTTCATCGCCACCGAGCCCCTCCAGGCCTTCGGCCTGCGCATCAAGATGGCGGGCTACATCGGGGTCGCCATCGCCATGCCGGTCATCCTGTGGCAGCTGTGGCGCTTCATCACGCCGGGCCTCTACCCGCACGAGAAGAAGTACGCCATCCCCTTCACCGTCAGCGCCCTGGTGCTGTTCTTCATGGGCGCCACGCTGGCCTACTTCATCCTCAACCCGACGCTGCAGTTCCTCACCACCATCGGTGGCCAGGACATCAAGCCCTTCTACACGGCCGACAGCTACGTCACCCTGATCGTGTGGATGATGCTGGCCTTCGGTGTCGGCTTCGAGTTCCCGGTGCTGTTGGTCGCCCTGATGCTCATCGGCGTGCTGACCCCGCGCAAGCTCCTCGGTTGGTGGCGCCCGGCCACGGTGATCATCGCCGCCATCGCCGCCATCATCACCCCCAGTGGCGATCCCATCACGATGATCGCCCTCGGCCTCCCGATGGAGCTGCTGTTCTTCCTCTCCATCGCCGTCGGCGCCATCATCTTGAAGCTGCGGGTCCGCAAGAAGCGCCGTACCGAGGCCACCGCCGACGCCGAGTGATCACGAGGCGGCGACGGCCGACCCGTCCGGTGCCCGCCGTAGCCTCCACGGCGTGACCGTTCCCGCCCGTGGGTTCACCCTCGACCCGTTCCAGGTCGAGGCCATCGCCGCCATCGACGCCGGATCCTCGGTGCTGGTGAGCGCGCCGACCGGATCGGGCAAGACCGTGGTCGCCGAGCACGCCGTGGCCCGAGCCCTCGCCGCCGGCGGGCGGGCGTTCTACACCACCCCGATCAAGGCCCTCTCGAACCAGAAGTACCACGACCTGGCGCGTCGGCACGGCGTCGACCAGGTCGGTCTGCTCACCGGGGACACCGCGGTGAACGGAGACGCCCCCGTCGTGGTGATGACCACCGAGGTCCTCCGCAACATGATCTACAGCGGCTCGGACGCCCTCGATCGCCTCGACTGGGTGATCCTCGACGAGGTGCACTACCTCCAGGACGCCTATCGCGGACCAGTGTGGGAGGAGGTCATCATCCACCTGCCCCGCTCGGTGCGGCTGGTGTGCCTGTCGGCCACGGTCTCCAACGCGCCCGAGCTGGCCGCCTGGATGGAGACCGTCCGGGGACCGACCGCTGTCGTCGTCGAGCAGACCCGCCCGGTCACCCTCGACAACTGGTACCTCGTCGAGGACCGTCAGACCGACGATCTCCTGCTCGTGCCCACGCTCGTCGAGGGCCGCGCCAATCCGGACGGCAGCCGGTTCGACACCGATCCCCGGGAGTCGTGGAGCGGCGGTCGCCGGGGCCGACGCCGCTACGCCACACCCCGCCGGGTCGAGGTCGTCGAGCTGCTGGCCGCCCGCCAGATGCTGCCGGCGCTCTACTTCATCTTCAGCCGGGCCGCCTGTGCCGACGCCGTCACCGCGTGCGTCGGCGCCGGGCTGCGCTACACGACCGCCGACGAGCGCGACCGCATCCGGGCCATCGCCGAGCGCCACGTGGAGCACCTCACCGACGACGACCTCCGCGTGTTGGGGTACGACACCTGGATGACCGGCCTGGAGGCCGGAATCGCCGCCCACCACGCCGGCATGGTCCCGCCGTTCAAGGAGGCCGTCGAGGCGTGCTTCGTCGAGGGGCTGGTGAAGGTCGTCTTCGCCACCGAGACCCTCGCCCTGGGGATCAACATGCCCGCCCGCACCACGGTCATCGAGAAGCTCACGAAGTTCACCGGGGAGCGCCACGAGTTCCTCACGCCCGGACAGTTCACCCAGCTCACCGGCCGGGCCGGGCGGAGGGGGATAGACGACCACGGCCATGCTGTCGTGCTGTGGTCGCCGTTCACCGGCTTCGACGAGGTGGCGGCCCTGGCGTCGAGCCGCAGCTTCCGACTGACCAGTTCGTTCCGACCGACCTACAACATGGCGGCCAACCTCGTCCGGCGCTATCCCGCCGTCGAAGCCCACCGTCTGCTCAACCTGAGCTTCGCCCAGTACCAGACCGACGCCGAGGTCGTCCGCCAGGAGCATCGCCTCGCCCAGCGTCGGGAGACGCTCGACGAGCTGCGGGCCGAGGCCCACTGCGATCGGGGCGACGCCGGCGAGTACCGCACCCTGGTGGAGGGCGACCGGCGAGCGAAAGGGGCCCCGGCCGGGCGACCGGCCGGCGAGGTGGAGACCGCGCTGCAGGCCCTGCGCCCGGGTGACGTCCTCTGGCTCGACGGAACCGGAGGCCACGGCCGCGTGGCCGTGCTGTCGGTCGCTCAGCGCAAGGGTGGCTCCGTGCGGGTGAAGGTGCTGACGGCGCGCCGACGGGTGGTGGCTCTCGGGGCGACGGACTTCGAGGAACCGCCGGAGATCGTCGGTTCGATCGTGATGCCGACCCCGTTCGCCCCCACCAAACCAGCCTTCCAACGCCATGTGGCCACCGAGTTGGAGAAGGTGGCGAGCGGTGCCGCGGGCAGTGGTCGCGGTCGCGGCGACCGCAAGGGGAGGAAGGGTCGAGGCGGTCCTGGCGGCCGTACCGGCCGTCCGCATGATCCCGATGCCGACGCCGTGGCCGGGCACCCGGTCCACGACTGCCCCGATCGAGATGTCCACCTTCGGGCCCTGCGGCGAGCGGAGCGCCTCGAACGGGAGATCGACGACCTCGAGGGCCGGGTCCGCAGCCGCACCGGGTCGCTCGCCGACGTCTTCGACCGGGTCCTCCAGCTCCTCGAGGCCTGGGGGCATCTCGACGGATGGGCCCTCACCCCGCGCGGTGAGCAGCTCGTGCACATCTACCACGAGTGCGATCTGCTGATCGCCGAGGCCCTCGAGGAAGGCCTGTTCGACGACCTCGACCCCGCCTCGACCGCCGGCCTGGCATCGGCGTTCGTCTACGAGCACCGCAACTCCGGCCCGGAGCTGGAGCCGTGGTTCCCCGGTCCGGGCGTGGCGCGCCGGGCCAAGGAGCTCACCCGCCTCGCGGGCGAGCTCAACGCCGACGAACGTCGTCTCGGACTCCCCACGACCCGTGCGCCCGACCCCGGCTTCTTCGCCCTGGCCCACGCCTGGGCGGCCGGGGACGACCTCGACCACATCCTCGCCGACGAGGACCTCTCCGGGGGCGACTTCGTCCGGACGATCAAGCAGCTGACCGACCTGCTCCGCCAGCTCGGCGATGCCTCGGCCCGGCCCGCGACGGGGCGGGCCGCCCGGCGGGCGGCCGACGACATCCACCGAGGCGTCGTCGCCGCTTCCTCCACCATCAGCACCGTCGACGAGAGCGACGGCGACGCGACGGGCTCGCCCGAGTGACCATCGAGAAGGGCTCCGCGTACGGCACGCCCGGCGCGTTGGCGCCCGGCGGGGTGGTGGTGGCGAGCGACGCCGCCCTGCGGGCGGTGGTCACCGAGGCCCGTCGGGCCGGACGTCAACCACCCCCCGTGGGGTTGCTCGGAGGTGACCTGTGCCGGACTCTCGGCGGCCCCGGTGACGAGGAGCGGCTGCACACCTCCGCCGCGGTGACCTTCCCGGTCGACGTGGTGTCCGTGCTGCTCGACGGCCACCCGCACTGGTTCGTCAGCCACCTCGTGGCCCGCCACCGGTTCTGGAGGGGGCGAGCGGTCGTGGTCATGAACGCGGAGTGGCTCGGCGACCTCGACCTCGGCCCCCGGGGCCACCCCGGCGACGGCCTGGTGGACATCACCGACGGGTCCCTGCCGCTGCGCCAGCGCCTCAGCGCCCGTCGACGGGCCCGCACGGGCAGTCACCTCCCACACCCGGCCATGAGAACCACCAGACGGGCGGAGGCGGACCTCAGCTTCGACCCTCCTCTCCCGGTCGCCCTCGACGGTGAGGCCGTGGGGCCGGTCAGCCAGGTCGCGCTGCGGGTGGAACCCGACGCCCTCACCGTCGTCGTCTGAGCGGTCGCGAGCAGGGCCCGGCCCCCCGGTCGTCGGCCGCTAGCGTGGTCCGATGGATCTGGAGCAGGCGAAGTCCAGGGTGTGCGAAGAGGTGGAGCGCCGGGCCGACCTCCTGGTGGGCGTGTCCCACGACATCCACGACCACCCCGAGGAGAACTTCGCCGAGCACCACGCCCACGACGTGTTGACCGACGTCCTGGCCGATGAGGGCCTGGACGTCCAGAGGGGGGCGTACGGCCTCGACACCGCCTTCTCGGCGCGTGCCGGCCGGACCGGGCCCACTGTCGCCGTGCTCCTCGAGTACGACGCCCTGCCCGCCATCGGCCACGCGTGCGGGCACAACATCATCGCCGCCGCCGGCCTGGGCGCGGGTCTGGCCGCCGCCGCCGTGGCCGAGGAGGTGGGCGGGCGGGTGGTGATACTCGGCACGCCGGCCGAGGAGGGCGGGGGCGGCAAGGTCTTCATGATCGAGCGCGGCGCCTTCGACGGCGTCGAGGCGGCGATGATGGTCCATCCCGCCGACGCCGACCTGCAGTGGATGACCACCATCGCCATCCACCGGCTGAACGTCTCCTACACCGGTGAGGCCGCTCACGCCGCCGCCTCTCCCTGGCTCGGACGCAACGCCCTCGACGCCGCCGTCCTCGGCTACATGAACGTGGCCGCCCTCCGCCAGCACATCCGACCCGAGGAGCGGATCCACGGTGTGTTCACCGACGGTGGGGACAAGGCCAACATCGTTCCCGCCCACTCGGCCATGCAGTGGTACGTGCGGGCCGGTGATCTCGAGCGTCTCCAACCCCTCAAGGAACGGGTCCTGGCCGCCCTGCAGGCCGGAGCGGCGGCCACCGGGTGCGAGATGACCCACGAGTGGCTCGAGCCCCCCTACGCCGACCTGAGGCCCAACGCTCCGCTGTGTGACCTCTACACGACCAACGCCGCCCTACTCGGTCGTACCGTCGAGGTGCCCACCGAGAAGACCGAGGTGGTCGGGTCCACCGACATGGGCAACGTCAGCTACGTGGTGCCGTCGATCCACCCGATGATCGCCGTGGCCTCACCGGGAGTGAGCATCCACACGCCGGAGTTCGCGGTGGCCGCCGCCGGGCCCGAGGGCGACGAAGCGGTGCTCGACGGGGCGCGGGCCATGGCCATGACGATCACCGATCTCTGGTTGCGACCCGATGCGCTCGAGGCCAGCCGCGCCGCCTTCGTGGCTGCGTCCTCGTGACCCGGCAGGCACCCGGGATCCGCCCGATTCGCACCCCGAACCTCTACCCTCGCCGCCCGTGAGCGTCTACGTCGCCGAGGACTACAGCACCGACGAGGCCGACGTCCTCCGGCGCTACTTCACCAACCTCGACGGGCCGGTCTTCGCCCTCGTCAACCTCCCCGAGGTGGTGAAGGGAGCCCTGTTCGCCCGCTACTCGCGCTCACCCAAGAGCCTCCGGCGGCTGTTCCTCGACGAGTTCGTGGGCGAGCTCGACATCAGTGGTGACGCCTCGATCGACGCCACCGTGGGGCTCCGTCGGGCCGAGGAGCTCTACGACCGGGTCTTCTTCGAGTACGGCGACGACTCCGTCGCTCAGCTCGGTGGCGTGCACCTGGCCTGCGAGCAGGCGTCGAACCTGCTCACCAAGGTCCTCGAGTGGGGTCGGCTGATGGCCTACCTCGAGCAGTCCACCCGGTACATCGCCTACGACGCCCGCATCGGCGGTCGTTACCGCTTCTTCCGGCCTCCAGAGGTCCTGCAGTCCTCCCTCGGCAACCGCTACATCGGCGACATGGACCGGCTCTTCGACGCCTACGCCGAGTTGTTGCCCGTGCTCGTCGACCACTTCCGCGACACCATCGCCAAGAACCCCGACGACAGCGACTTCGTCTACCGGCAGGCCATCCGGGCCAAGGCCTTCGACGCGCTGCGGGGGATCCTCCCGGCCGCCTCACTGTCGAACGTGGGGATCTACGGCACCGGGCAGGGCTACGAGCAGCTCCTCCTGCGCATGCGGGCCCATCCGCTGCCCGAGGCCCGCGCCTACGCCGATCTCATGCTCTCGGAGCTGCGCAAGGTCATCCCGTCGTTCCTGAAGCGCGTCGACCTCGACGACCGAGGCATCGCCTGGAGCGACTACCTCGAGTCCAGCTCCTCGGCCATGGCCGACATCGCCGGCCGGTTGTTCGCCGACACCGAAGTCGAGCCCGCCCCCGTGGTCAGCTTGATCGACTTCGATCCCGACGCCGAGCTGAAGCTGGTGGCCAGCGCCCTGTACTCCCACCTGTCGCTGCCCGAGGCCCAGATCGAACGTCGGGTGAGACAGATGACCACCGACGAGCGGATCGCGGTCCTGCGGGCCTACGAGGGGGAGCGCACCAACCGACGCCACAAACCGGGGCGGGCCCTCGAGCGGCCGGGCTACCGGTTCGACGTGCTGGCCGACTACGGCGCCTTCCGGGACCTCCAGCGCCATCGGATGCTGACCATCGAGTGGCAGCGGCTCACCCCTCACCACGGCTACACGCGGCCCGAGGCGGTCGAGGCCTCCGGCGCCGGAGATCGCTTCGACGAGGCCATGTCCCGCTCGGCCGCCCTCTACGAAGACCTGTCGGAGCCCTTCCCCGCCGACGCGTCGTATGCCGTGTCACTCGCCTACCGGGTGCGGTTCGTCATGCAGATGAACGCGCGCGAGGCGATGCACCTGATCGAGCTGCGCACCACGCCCCAGGGACACCCGGCATACCGGCTCGTCGGCCAGGAGATGCACCGCCTCATCGCCGAGGAGGCCGGTCACCCCGCCATCGCCGCCATGATGCGCTACGTGGACCACAGCGCCGAGACCGAGTTGGAGCGCCTCCAGGCCGAGCGGCGAGCCGAGCGCCGGCGCCTCGGCGGCTGAGTTCGCGGGCAGTTCGCGCCTGAAGAGACACAACGGCACGCGAGCGGGTAGAAAGCGGACCCGCGAACGTGCCTATGATCCGCCGCAACCACCCCCCACGCCTGCCGGCGGGGCACGGGATCGCCGGCGACGACACCGAGGACACCATGGCTGACGATGACCAGATCGACGACGAGGACTTCGAGGAGGAGGTGCTCGACGAAGATATCGAAGACGACGACATCGCCGAGGACGACCTCGACGAGGACCTGGCCGACGACGGCGTCGCCGGCGATGGCGATGACGTAGAGGCCATCGTCGCCGTCGATGACGACGAGGACGAGGAGAAGGACAAGGCCAAGGAAGGGGACGCGGCGCCGGTCAAGGGCAAGAAGTCCGACGACGACGACGACGAAGAAGAAGACGTCGACCCCGACGACGTCGAGGCCGACCTCGACGCCATCCTCAAAGACCGGATCGCGGCGGCCGACGACGACGAGGACGAGGACGAAGAGGTCGTCCCCGAGCCCCGGGCCACCGGCGACGTGGCCGAAGGGGTCACTCCCAAGAAGGCCCACGAGTTCATGTGCACCGGGTGCTTCCTGCTGGTGAACCCCGGTCAGTTCGGCCCCCCGGGCCACATGACCTGCCCCGTCGGCGAGTCGGTGTGCCCTGCGATCGACCAACTCGAGGCAAAGGTGCGATAGCCGATGACCGACGACGAGGACGACCAGGTCACCCCGGAGAAGGATCCGCTCGCCCAGCTCCTCGACGTCTGCGTCTACGCCCCTCTGGGCTTCGTGCTCGACGCTCCCAAGCTGCTCCCTGGCCTGGCCGAGCGGGTCGCGCCCAGGTCGGTGTCGCCCGCATGATCGGTGAGTTCGCCGTGACGTGGGGCAACGCCAAGCTCGAGGGTGCCCTGGGCGAGGCCCAGGACCAGGCCCTCGGCCTGTTGCGCAAGGTCGGCGTCGCCCCGGCCGAGGACCAGCCCGACGACGATGACGAGGCCGAGGCACCCGACACGACGGGTACCGGCTCCGAGGCCGCGACCGAGTCCCACGACCAGCCGTCGAGCACTCCCGAGCCCGAGGCGACGGGTCAGGCCGACGATGAGGCCGACGTCGACGCCGCCACTCCCAACCCTCTCGCCGTCGCCTTCGAACCACCCACGTTCGACGGGCCCGATGACGAGGGGGACGACGACTCGGACACCGACGACGAGTCCGACATCGAGCCGCTCCGCAGCGTGGGAGCGACCCTCGCCATCCCCGACTACGACAACCTGTCCGCGTCGCAGGTGGTGCCCCGGCTCGACGGGCTCACACCCGCGGAGTTGGAGAGCGTGCGGCGCTACGAGAAGTCCCACCGGCACCGCAACACCATCCTGAGTCGGATCGCCCAGCTGCAGACGGCTGCGGACTGAGCCCGTGGTCGGGGCCCGACCGGCGACCCACGAGGACCTGGTCGACCTGGCCGAGCTGGCCGCCCACGCCGTGGCCGAGATGCTCCCGCAGCGGGGCGGGGCCCTGTGGGCCCGGACCATCGGTCGCCGACCCCCGTTCGCCGAGGGGCTGGCCCGTGCCATCGACCACGCCGGCGTCCACGTGGTGTGCGGCACCGTCGACGACGTGGTCGTCGGTTACGCCGTGGCCCGCCTCGACGAGCTGTCCGACGGAGCCCTGCTCGCCGTGGTGGAGGACCTCTTCACCGATCCGCAAGCCCGCCACGTGGGCGTCGGCGAAGCGATGATGGACGACCTGGTCGCCTGGGCCACCAGCGCTCGGGCGGTCGGGATCGACGCCCTGGCTCTCCCGGGTGCCCGCGACACCAAGAACTTCTTCGAGGGGTTCGGCCTCAAGGCCCGGGCCCTGATCGTGCACCGGGACCTGTCGTGAACCCCCGGCCCGAGCTGTGCGTCGGCGCCGTGGTGGTGCACGACGGGTCGTTGTTGCTCGTGCGGCGCGGTCGTGGTCCGGCGGCGGGGGAGTGGGCGGTGCCTGGCGGGCGCGTCGAGTGGGGCGAGTCCATGGCCGAGGCCCTGGTCCGGGAGGTCCGCGAGGAGACCGGCCTCGAGTGCGTGTGCGGCGAGATGCTGGGCTGGATCGAGCTCGTCGACGACCACCAGCACCTGGTGATCCTCGACTACGTGGCGACCGTTCTCGAACACGGCGAGCCCGTGGCCGGGGATGACGCCGCCGAGGTCCTGTGGGTCCCGGTGCAGGACGTGGCCGAGCTCGTGCTCGCCCCCGGTCTCGCCGAGTTCCTCCACGACAACGGCGTCATCGCCGCCATCACCTGAACCTCAGCGGCCCGTCCACTGCGGCGGGCGCTTCTCGATGAAGGCGTTCAGGCCCTCCTTGGTGTCTTCCGAGCCCATCACCCGCATGAACGCCTCGCCCGTGGCCTTCTGCAGCGTGGCCTGATCGTCCCAGTCGGCCGCCACGACCAGCGCCCGGGTCTCCCAGACGGCCAGCGGGGCGTTGGCGGCGATCTTCTCGGCCAGCTCCATGGCCCCGGCCAGAGCCTCGCCCGGCTCGGTGAGGATGTTGACCAGGCCGAGGCGGTGCGCCCTCTCCGCCGACAGCGGCTCGCCGGTGAGGGCGACCTCGAGGGCCACGTTCTTGCCCACCAGCTTCGGGAGACGATAGAGGCCCCCGGCGGCGGCGACGAGGTTGCGCTTCACCTCGGCCAGCCCGAAGGCGGCGGCGGTGGAGGCCACGATCATGTCGCAGGACACTGCGATCTCGCAGCCCCCCGCCGTGGCCAGACCGTCGATGGCGGCGATGACGGGCTTGGTGCGCGGGAACTCGGTGAAGCCGGCGAACCCGCCCTTCTTGGTGGCCAGCTCGGCGGCCTGGCCGGAGTTGATGGCCTTGAGGTCGGCACCGGCGCAGAACACCGAGCCCGTGGAGGCGAGCACCGCGACCCACACGTCAGGATCGGCCTCGACCGACTCCAGGTGGGCGTCCATGGCTCGGGCCACCTCGCCGTTGATGGCGTTGCGGGCCTCGGGCCGGTTGAGGGTGAGAAGGGCAACGTGACCCCGGACTTCGTAGTCGACCATCCGGCGACCTTAGCCACCGGCTCCGACCCCGGCCGTCGGGGGCGGGTACACCGCTGGCCCGCGCGCCGGCGCTATGTTCGCCGCCGAGGTACATGTGCGGATGACGAACGACAGCCAGCCAGGGCACCTTCGATGCCCGTTCTGCACGGCCTATGAGGTCGAGCGCCTCTACCTGGGCACGTTGCACCTCGACTCGTGTGAGTGCGCCTCGTGCGGGGCTCGCTGGGATCAGGACCCTCGGGACGGCACCTATCGGGGTCGGGCGTCGCGCACCCGGTTCTGACGGTCGCTCAGCTGGTCGGTTCGCTCGAGGACCCGTCTTCGGTCGCCGACGCGGACACCGATGCCTCCGTCTCGGTGGACCCTGCGCCCTCGGTGGGAGGAGCCGGGTCGGGTTCAGAGGTCGGTGGGGCCTCAGCTGCGGGCTGGGGAGCCGTGGGCTCGTCGGCCACTGCCGTCTCCGGCTGCGGTTCCGACACGTCGGGCTCCGGCGTCGACGGGGACGGCTCAGCGGCCGGAGGATCGACCGCCCGCTCCAACGCCCCCGAGTCAGGCGCCTCGGGGGCCGGTGCGGGGGCAGGAGCCTCAGGAGCCTCAGGAACAGAGGATTCAGCCCCCGCCGCGGGAGCCGGAGCCTCCGGAGCGGAGGTCTCAGGAGCGGAGGTCTCAGCAGCGACCTCAGAGCTGGTCGTGTCCTTCTCGGCGGGCGGCACGAGAGGTGCCTCGCCGCTCGACGACGTGGCATCGGGGGCGGTCGACTCGGAGGCCGGTGCCGGGGCGGCCGGAGGCGGCGGGATGGGAGCCTTGGTGCCGGCGGGACGACCCTTGCCCTTCCCCCGACCCCTGGGCGCGCGCGAACCAGCCGCGGGCGCCTGGATGCCGAACAGGGCGGCGATCTCCGGGAGCCGGGATGCCAGCTTCTTGACCGCCGCCACCAGCTCGGTCGACGGCTCAGCGGGTATCCCCTGCGGGATCACCTGACCCCGGACGGGGGAGTAGGCGAGTGCATCGAGGACGGTCGCGAAGCGGTCCTGCCCGGTGTCGGCGGTGAGCGAGGCCGCCGCCCCTTCGGCCAGGCGGGCGGCCAACTCCGGCGGGAACGGCGTGCCGGCCTTGGGCGGGCGGGAGCTCACCCGAAGGGCTCGCACGACCCGACCTCCCGACAGGGTCTCGTCGATCTCGGCGAGCCACGCCGTGTGCTCGGCGTCCACCCGCGTGGCCAGCGCGGCACGAAGTTGCTCGGCCAGCTCGCGTGTCTCCTCGTCGCGAGCACCGGCATCGGCGGCCACCACGACGGAGCGAAGGTCACGCA
Organism: uncultured Actinomycetes bacterium; assembly: GCA_963793025.1. Taxonomy (GTDB): domain Bacteria; phylum Actinomycetota; class Acidimicrobiia; order Acidimicrobiales; family Acidimicrobilacustridaceae; genus CAWBYL01. Next base: position 179,129 of record CAWBYL010000009.1, on the reverse strand, counting down.
GGTCCAGCTCGCCGACGTCGGCCAGCGCCGCCTCGGCCTTGTCCCGCCACTCGGCGCTGCGCAGCGCCGGCATGATCTGCTCGGCCAGCTGCAGCAGTGGGGCGGCACTGATCTCGGGCTTGCCCTCGGCCTTGTTGGACTCGTTCTGCTTCTCGACCGCCGTGCGCACGGCCGGGATGCCACCCTTCAGGACCTGCTCGGCCACCGGCTTCTGCTCTTCGGGCAGAGAGGCGAGGACCGCGTTGCGATGCACCCGGCCGGCGCGAAGGCGCTTGGGCTTGGGCTTCGGCTCAGGGGCCGGGCGACTCGGTCGGTCGGGACGCGGGCGGCGCTCGCCGCCGGGGCCGTCGCCGCGGGGAGGCCGATCCCTGTCGCGGTCGCCGCCGGAACGGGGCTTGCGGTCGCCGCCGGGTCGGGGGCCACGGTCGCGGTCTCCCTCGCGTCGCGGCCGGCGGTCGCCGTCACGTCCACCTCGGCCCTTGGGGGCGAGCTGGGTGGTGACGAGCTGGTCGTCACGACCGGGCGTCCCGATGATCTCGATCCGCTCCGGCTCCTTGCGAGCGCCCTTGGGCGGGAGCACGGCGGTGATGACGATGCCGTCCATCAAGAAGTCGGCGTCGGCCCGAACGACGTCGCCGACCTTGGCGTCGGGGTAGAGGAGCGATCCCTCCAGGTCACCCTTGGGCTGCTTGGCTCCGGCGGCCCGCCAGGTCCAGGTGCCATCGTCACGGGTGCTGGTGAGCTCGACTTCGATCCTGCGAGACATAGGGCAGCCACGCTACCGGGCAGACGTGGGAGTGGCGAACGACAACCGGAGGGCCCGGTCGCCCCGGCCTAGGCTCCGACTCCATGAGCGCCACGAACGCCGGGGAGAAGCCCGAATACGGCCAGCGGGCCTTCGAGGCGCCGCCGGGAGCGACCGAGATCCTGCTGGTGCGCCACGGCCAGTCGGCGCCGTACCGCGACGGCGAGCCGTTTCCCCTCGTCGACGGGCAGGGCGATCCGCCCCTGTCCCCACTGGGGGAGAAGCAGGCCGGCCAGGTGGCCGAGCGACTCGGATCGGTCGCCATCGACGCCATCTACGTGACGACGCTCACCCGCACCCACCAGACGGCGGCGCCGCTCGCCGCCCGCCTCGGTCTCCAGCCGGTGGTCGAGGCCGGACTCCGCGAGGTCCACCTGGGGGAGTGGGAGGGGGGCGTGTTCCGCGTGATGGCCGCTCAGGGCCATCCTGCGTTGGCCGAGATGGGCGCCCGGCAGGACTGGGGCATGATCCCTGGCGGTGAGCGCTCCGAGGACCTGAGGGCACGGGTGAGGGCCTCCATCGAGCGGATCCACACCGCCCACCCGGGGCAGCGGATCGTGGCGGTGAGCCATGGCGGCGCGATCGGGGCCGTGCTGGCCGAGGCGTCCGGTGCCACGACGTTCGCCTTCGCCGGTGCCGACAACGCGTCGGTGAGCCACCTCGTGGTGTTGGGCGACCGCTGGACGGTTCGCCGCTTCAACGACACCGGCCACCTCGACGGCGAGCTCTCCGCCGCCGCCGAGGCCCCCACCTGATGCCCCTGACCTGAGGCTCCCACCCTCCAAGGGGGACTCATACTCCACGAGCTCCATCCGTCGAACCTGCCGCACTCTGCTGGTTCCGACCGTTGCTCCGCCGATAATCCTCGTTATGTCGAGTTGTCCGTCGATCTCGAGGTCCGGAGGAGGCAGATACCGGTCTTCCCGCCCCGGGATGTGCCTCCAGCCGGGTGTCGCCGACGATGTCAGAGGCAGATCGCCGCGGTCCGCCCCGACATCGGCCTCCCTCCAGAGGGTGCCGGCGCTGCGAGCGTCGGAGGCCAACCTGCGGGTTCGGCCCGACATCTGCCTCGCTCCGATGGTTGCCGGTGGTGTCGGTCCGGAGGCAGATTTGCGGGATCGGGACCGAGATCGGCCTCCGGTCGTCGGCGAGGGCGCGATCGCCACCGAGTCCCCTGCTCCTGCCATCCAGGCGTCATAACGTCAACTGACGTTATGACCCGATTCTGGAGGCTCGCGGGCGCTGATCAGAGGCCGTCGCGCTCGCGCATCTGGGCGTAGGTGGGCAGATGGCTGAACAAGCCGCCGTCCACCGCCACCACCTGGCCGGTCACGTAGGCCGCGGCGTCCGACGCCAGGAAGACCACCACCTCGGCCACGTCCTCGGGCGAGCCCAGGTGCGGAGTGAGGTGGTTGCCCTCGTAGATGGCGAGCAGCTCGGGATCGAAGTGCTCGCGGGCTCGCTCGGTGGCGACGAGGCCTGGCGCAACCGCGTTGCAACGCACACCCTGCTTCCCGTACATCGTGGCCACGTACCGGGTGAAGCTGTTGAGACCCCCCTTGGCCGACCCGTAGGCGGCGTAGCGGAGATCGCCGGCGGAGGCCGACAGCGACGAGGTGTTGACGATCGATCCGCCGCCCCGCCGCAGCAGGTGCGGGATGGCGTGCTTGCACCCGAGCATCGGGCCCCTCAGGTTCACCGCCATCATGTGGTCCCACAGCTCGATGGGCATGGCGGTGATGTCACCGTCGGCGCCGACCAGATCGACGTCGGTGGTTCCCGCGTTGTTGTGGAGCACGTCGAGGCGACCCCACCGGCTCACCGCCGACTCCACCATGGCGGCCACGTCCTCCTCCACCGTCACGTCGGCCCGGAACGGATGGGCGGGACCACCGGCCTCGTCGGCCACGCCGGCCGCGCCCGCGGCGTCGCGGTCGGCGACGAGCACCCGGGCCCCTTCGCGCACCATCGCCATCACCGTGGCTCGGCCGATGCCCGAGGCGCCGCCGGTCACGATGGCGACCTTGCCGTCCAACCGCCCCCCACCGGCCGGGACGGTCCGTCCGCTCACGACCGGCCTCCGGTGCTCGGTGTGAGCTCGGCCCACACCGAACGGTCCCACGCCACCCAGGTGGCCATGACCGCCTCCGTCCACGGGCTCATGGCCTGGGCCATGTAGTCCGGGGAGGTGACGAGGTCGACATCGTCGAGCTCGTACACGGCCATGAACCGTCCCGGGTCGGTCGTGTCGCGGTAGCGCCGGGCCGAGCGGAAGCCCGGGGTGGCCAGCTTCTCGGGGATGTGGTCTTCGTCGTACCAGCGGTTGAGCTCGTCGGCATCGGCCTCGCCGACCTCGACGACCACCACCAGGACACCGCTCTCGGCCATGGCTCCCCCGATCTCGTACGGCCGACGCTACGCCCGATCGGGCCGTGTCGCCGGAGGCCGGCTCAGCCCTGGACCGCCGTCCTCGGCTCGACCCAGACCTGGGCCAGGGGCTCGGCGTTCTCTCGCAGCCAGGCCAGCGCCTCGGCCACGTCAGTGGGCTCGGCGGCCACCGCCAGGTCACGGTCGATGTCCTCGAGAGCGGCCTGCAGGCAGTACAAGCGGCTCTGGAGGTCCTCGAGGGCGGTCCGCCCAACCACGACCTCGTCGTCACCGAGACCGTGGGAGGCGGCCAGCTTGCGGGCCAGGTACGCCTGTTGGCGACAACCGGCGCGACAGAACCGACGCGGACGGCCGGGACCCTGCGGCTCGGGCAGCGGTCGACCGCACCAGCGACAGCGCTGGGCGACTCGCTCCCCCGTGACGCCGGCGGCCTGGATTTCCGTCATGTGACGAAAGTAGGCCGCTCGGCGACTCGGGAGGGCGGATGGTTCAGCCGGTGAACGCCGGCGACGCCTGGACGGCCACCACCGACGGCGAGGGGCCGGGCGCCTCCGTCACCGGGGTGGTCGGTGCGGTGGTCGTCGTCGTGGTGGTGGGTTCCACCCCGAGCGGCATGGTGAACGGGAAGGCAGTGAGGGTGAGACCCCAGACCCCCTGGTAAGTGGCGTACAGATCGGCGAAGCCGCCGCTGTAGGGCGAGGCCAGGGCCCCGGCGTCGGCATCGCCGGTGGGGACGATCCACGACGCCAGGCTGTCGAGGGGCGTGGCCCCGCCGGCCGTCCAGGGCGCCCCGGTCGGGTCCTCACCGGCGGCCACGAGGGCCTGGATGATGACGGCCGTGGAGTTCGGATCGGCGAAGCTGCCCGGGTAGAAGGCGAAGCCGCCGACGCCGGCGCCCGAGGTCGTCTGCGCCGAGCGCAGGAAGTCGAGGGCAACGGGGACAGGTCCGGTCGTACCGACCGCCGAGAGGGCCTCGACGGCGAAGGCGGTGCTGTTCGTCTCCGGGCCGGTGAAGGTGCCGGCGTCAGGGGCCACGCAGTCGGGCAGGACGCCACCCACGGCGGCACGGTACGGCTCCCAGCCGCCCACCGCCGAAGCCGGCGTCGCACCGCCGCGGCACTGCTGGTCGGTGAGCCAGGAGACCGCGGCGGCCGGGACGGTCTCGCCCGCGGCCAGCAGGGCCATGATGGCGAGGGACTGGTCGGTCACCGCGGTGTAGGGATCAGGAGCCCCGTAGAAGCCGGGCTCGGTCGACTCGTAGAGGTCCTGGAGGCGTTGGACGAGGTCGGTCGCCGGGGTGCCGAAAGCGCCGGGGTCCCCGCCGGTCGCGTCGACCAGCAGGATCAGGTAGCCGAGGCGCCCCGGGAGGTCAGCGGCGCCCGACGTGACGTACTCCTCCACGTGGGTGGCGATGTAGCCGAGGGCCGAGTCGAGGGCCGCCGGTTGGGTGCCCGTGGTGGCCAGGGCCAGGGCGACGTTGACCGACCAGTTGACCGACGGGGTGCCGGTGTAGGACACCGAGCCGTCGGGCGCCACCTGGGTGGCCAACCAGGCGGCGGCGGCATCAGCGTCAGGGCTCGACGCAGCGGTGGCCGGGGAGGCCGAGAGGGCCGGCAGGGTGAGAGCGCCGAACAGCGCGGCGATGCTGACCACGGCAGCGCCGAGCCGGGAACGGCGTCGGAAGGGTGAAAGGGTCACGTGATCCTCGGATCGGTCGTGCCGCGGTGCGCCCGCCGCCCCCGGCGGCCGCTCGTCGACCCCGGTGAGGGTCGGGCACGGTGACGCTCGGGCTCGGCACCGCTGTCCGCGACGGTGCAGGTTGAGCCTCGGCGTCTGGTTCGGTGATCCGACTCGTCGGTGGCGGAGACCACCGGCACACGGTTGCGGGACAGCGCCGGATTCTCACCGGACTTCCCCTCACCAGACACCCACTCGTATGTCGGCGCTCACCCAACCACCTCGCGCCCCCATCGTCAAGCGAGGCGGACCGGCCCGAGCGGGGCCACCAGGCCGGTCCTACACTCGATGGCACGCCCACTGAGGGAGCGTCTCCCCCTCGTCGACCCCTGCGGAGGTTCCCGTGTCCCCCACCGCCGACACGCCCCAGGCCGACGAACTGGCCGCCACGAAGGCCACGTCCAAGCCCATCCCCTACGAGTTGCCCGTCTTCGACGACGTCGACGCCGAGCGCCGACACCGCAAGGAGCGCCTCGCCGCCGCCTTCCGCCTGTTCGGCCGCTTCGGGTTCGGGGAGGGGGTGGCCGGCCACATCACCGTCCGGGACCCGGAGTTCCCCGACCGGTTCTGGCTCAACCCCTTCGGAGTCGACTTCCGCCTGATCAGCGTCTCCGACCTGGTGTGCGTCGACCACGACGCCAACATCGTCCACGGCGACTACGCCATCAACCAGGCCGCCTTCGCCATCCACTCGCAGATCCACGCCGCTCGCCCGGACGTCATCGCGGCCGCCCACACCCACTCGATCCACGGCAAGGCGTTCTCGGCCCTCGGGCAGCGCCTCGATCCGATCACCCAGGACTCGTGCGCGTTCTACGGGGACCACGTCCTGTTCGACGACTTCACCGGCGTGGTGCTCGACCCGCTCGAGGGCAAGCGCATCGCCCACGCTCTCGGCGACAACAAGGCGGCGATTCTCCGCAACCACGGCCTGCTCACCGTGGGGCAGTCGGTCGACGAGGCGGCCTGGTGGTTCATCACCATGGAGCGCACCTGTCAGGCCCAGCTCCTGGCCATGGCCGCCGGCGAACCCGTCCTGATCGACGCCGATGCCGCCGAGGTCACCCACTCGGTCGTCGGCAACGCCTTCGCCGGATGGTTCTCCTTCCAGCCCCTGTACCGCGTCATCACCCGCGACGAGCCGGACCTGTTCGACTAGCCTCACCCCCACAACCGAAGGCCGATCACCGCCTGCGGGAGAGTTCGCCACCTCGGTGGCGACGCCGAAGGAGCAACCCCCCGGGAAACTCTCAGGCCCCCGTACCGCAGGCGCAGGCACCTCTGGAGAGCAGCCACCCCGAGTGGCTCACCGACGGGGAAAGTCCGCAAGGGCGAAACTCTCAGGTCCACCGACAGAGCGGGGTCCCCAGTCCGAGCGCTGACGCGCCGAACCCCGGAGGACCACCGTGGCCCCTCTCCCCCGTCCCTCGCTCGCCGACCTGGCCGCTGCCGACGCCTTCGTCGGGCGCCACATCGGCCCCTCGCCGTCGGATGTCGACGCCATGCTCGCCACCCTGGGCCTCTCGACCCTCGAGGAGCTGCTCGACGTGGTGGTGCCACCGTCGATCCGCGACGACCGGCCCCTCGCCGTGCCCGAGGCCCGGGACGAAGCCGCCGTACTGGCGGCCCTGCGGGACCTCGCCGACCAGAACCGCCCCCGTACCAGCCTGATCGGCACCGGGTGGTACGCCACGGTGACCCCGCCGGTGATCCGGCGCAACGTGCTCGAGAACCCGGCCTGGTACACCGCCTACACGCCGTATCAACCCGAGATCTCCCAGGGTCGGCTGGAGGCGCTGCTCAACTTCCAGACCATGGTGTGCGACCTCACCGGTACCGAGATCGCCAACGCGTCGATGCTCGACGAGTCGACCGCCGCGGCCGAGGCCATGGCCCTGGTGCATCGGGCCAACCCGAAGGCCGGTGACGTCTTCGTCGTCGATCCCGACACCCACCCCCAGACCATCGCCGTGGTCGAGACGCGAGCGGAGCCGTTGGGACTGACCGTCGTCGTCACCGATCCGACCGGCGAGCTCCCCGAGGGCACGTTCGGGGTCCTCGCCTCCTACCCCGGGTCGAGCGGCACCGTCGGTGACGCCGCCGCCGTGATCGCCTCCGCCCACGCTGCCGGCGCCCTCGTCGTGGTGGCCACCGATCTCCTGGCGTGCTGCGTTCTCACTCCCCCGGGCGAGCTGGGAGCCGACGTCGTGGTGGGCTCCTCCCAGCGCTTTGGTGTGCCGTTGGGATTCGGCGGTCCGAGCGCCGGTTTCCTCGCCACCGCCGAGGCCAATCGTCGCAGCCTGCCCGGCCGGCTGGTCGGGGTGTCGATCGACGCCGCCGGCCGTCCCGCCTATCGACTGGCCCTTCAGACCCGCGAGCAGCACATCCGTCGGGAGAAGGCCACCTCCAACATCTGCACCGCCCAGGTGCTGCTGGCGGTCATGGCCGGCCTGTACGGCGTCTGGCACGGCCCGGAGGGTCTGCGCCGCATCGCCCAGCGCGTCCACCGCCTCACGGCCATCGCCGCCGCCGGCCTCGACGCCGGTGGCGTGGACGTCGTCAACCGGACCTTCTTCGACACGCTCACCGTCCGGGTCGCGGGTCGGTCCGACGATGTCGTGGCCGCCGCCCGCGAGTTGGGCCTCGACCTGCGTTCGGTGGACGGCGACCACGTCGGGCTGAGCTTCGACGAGACGACCACCCCCGCCGTCGTCGAATCGCTGTGGGCCGCCTTCGGGCTGGCGGATCAGCGTGTCGCCGACCTGGAGACCACCACCGCTGACGCCATCCCCGAGTCCCTCGTCCGCATACGCCGTTCATGCAGCACCCGATCTTCCACCAGCACCGCAGCGAGACCGACATGGTCCGCTACCTCCGGCGCCTGTCCGACGCGGACCTGGCCCTCGACCGGGCCATGATCCCGCTCGGGTCGTGCACGATGAAGCTCAACGCAGCGGCGGAGATGGAGCCGGTGAGCTGGCCCGGCTTCGCCGAATATGCACCCGTACGCACCGGCGGCCGACACCGCCGGCTATCGCCGCCTCCTCGACGACCTCGAGCGTTGGCTGGCCGACATCACCGGCTACGACCGGGTCTCACTGCAGCCCAACGCCGGGTCGCAGGGCGAGTTCGCCGGACTGCTGGCCATCCGGGCCTGGCACCGCAGCCGCGGGGAAGGCGAGCGCAACGTGTGCCTGATCCCCGCGTCGGCGCACGGCACCAACGCGGCCAGTGCCGCCATGGTCGGCATGAAGGTCGTCGTGGTGGCCTGCGACGAGGACGGCAACGTCGACGTCGAGGACCTACGCGGCCACATCGCCGCCCACGCCGAGGACCTGGCCGCCCTGATGGTCACCTATCCCTCGACCCACGGCGTGTTCGAGGAGGCCATCGGCGAGATCTGCACCCTGGTCCACGACGCCGGCGGCCAGGTGTACCTCGACGGCGCCAACCTCAACGCCCTCGTCGGAGTGGCCCGCCCGGGCGCCTTCGGCGCCGACGTGAGCCATCTCAACCTCCACAAGACCTTCTGCATCCCCCACGGCGGCGGTGGGCCCGGGGTCGGACCGGTGGCGGTGCGGGCCCATCTGGCCCCGTTCCTCCCGTCCCATCCCGTCGTGCCCGCGGCCGGTCCCGGGCGCACGGCCGACGACGGCCTCGGTCCGGTGGTCGGGCCGGTGTCGGCCGCGCCGTGGGGCTCGGCCGGGATCCTCCCGATCCCGTGGGCCTACGTCTCGATGATGGGGCCCGCCGGGCTCCGGCGGGCCACCGAGGTGGCCATGCTCAACGCCAACTACATCGCCCGCCGGCTCGGCGACGCCTACCCGGTGCTCTACACGGGCCGAGGGGGTTGGGTCGCCCACGAGTGCATCCTCGACCTGCGGCCGATCACCAAGGAGACCGGGGTGACGGTCGACGACGTGGCCAAGCGCCTCATCGACTACGGGTTCCACGCCCCCACCATGTCCTTTCCCGTGGCCGGCACCTTGATGGTCGAGAGCACCGAGAGCGAGAGCCGCTACGAGATCGACCGGTTCTGCGACGCCATGCTCGCCATCCGCGCCGAGATCGACGCGGTGGCCAGCGGTCGCTGGCCGACAGGTGACAACCCCCTGGCCAATGCCCCGCACCCCGCCGCCGACGTGGCCACCGACACCTGGGACCACCCCTACCCCCGCGATCTGGCGGTGTGGCCCGCCGGCGCCAACGGGACCAAGTACTGGCCACCGGTGAGCCGCATCGACGGCGCCTACGGCGACCGCAACGTCATGTGCTCGTGCCCCCCGGTCGAGGCCTACGCCGACGCCTGATACTCCTCTCCTCCCCAAGGTGGCTCGGTTCGTAACGGATTCCGTTACGAACGGAGCCACCTTGGGAGTTGGACGGTCGGGGGGTCGGCACGGGCCGGGCGACGCGAAATCGACACGTAGGGCCACACCCTGTGGGGCCTAGCGTCGGGCGGATGTCCAACCCCGAGCTGACGTCGTCGGGCCGCACGCCGGCCAGGGCCGCGTCGTCGTGGCCGTTCTTCGTCGCCACCTTCTTCGTGGCCGCCGGCGGCGGGCTCATCTTCCCGCTGCTCGCCGAGCTCCAGGACGCCCACGGCCTCCCCACGTGGGGCCTCGGCGTGATCTCGGCCATGTTCTTCGCCGGTGCGGTATCGGGCCAGCTGCTGCTGGCGCCCTACGCCGATCGGGGTCGGGCCCGCGGCCTGCTCCTCGTCGGCGTCGGCGTGACGGTCGTGTCGATGGTCGCCTTCGCCCTGTCGAGCGAGCTCTGGCAGTTCAGCGTGGCCCGGCTCCTGTCGGGTCTGGGCGCCGGTGCGTTCCTGCCTGCGGTGAGGGCCACCCTGGTGCGCGCTGATCCGTCGCGCGCCGGGCATCTCCTCGGGCGCCTCTCGGGCGTCGAGACGGCCGGCTTCGTCTTCGGGCCGGTGATCGGAACCCTGATCTTCGAGCTGGGCGGCCTCTCCGCTCCGTTCCTGGTGATGGCGGCCGCCCTCAGCGCCGTGGCCGTGGTGCTGACCCGCACGGCGCTGCCGGAGGCGGCGGCGACCGACACGGACGTGCCCGCGCCCGCTCTGCCCCCCGACCGGGTCTGCTGTCGGCGCTGGCCCTGCTGCGGCGGCGGGGTGTGGTCGTCGCCGTGCTGTTGGAGGTGGCGGTCTTCCTCCCGGCCGGCATCTACGACTCGCTCTGGGCGCGGTACCTGCAGGACCGAGGGGCCGGAACCCTGATGGTCGGCATCGGGCTCACGCTCTACGGAGTGCCGTACGTGGCCTTCGCGGCGCGCGGCGGGCGCCTGGCCGACCGCTACGGGCCCGTGCGGATCGCCACCTTCGGGATGCTGGTCGTGGTGCCCACCACCCTCGTGTACGGCCTGGTCGCCGCTCCGCTCGTCATCACCGGCATCGCCCTGATCGAGGCCGTCGGCAACGCCACCGCCGTGCCCAGTGCCCAGGCGGCCATGGTCCGCGCCTGCCCTCGCGACCGCCTGGCCGCAGGGCAAGGCCTCTCCGGCGCCATCAGCCTGTCCGCCGCCGGGGTGGCCGCGGCCGTCGCCGCCCCTGTCTACGAGGCGGCCGGCTCGGCCGTCCTGTTCGGTGGGGCGGCGGCCGTCATGACCGGCCTCGTCGCCACCGCGCTCGTGCTCGACCACCGCGACGCCCACTCGGCGCTGCGGGGCCCCTCCCTCGTCGCCCCTCCGCTCCCGGTGGAGCCCGCCGCCCCGATGGGTTGACCCGATCTACTTGCGGCGACCGACGAAGGGCAGGGTGACCACGTGGGCGGGTACGGCCGAGCCACGGACGTCGACGGTGACCTCGTCGCCCTCGACGGTCTCGGGAGGCAGGAAGGCCAGGGCGATGCCGTGGCCCAGCTCGGGCGAGAAGTTCCCGCTGGTGATCTCCCCCACGACGTCCTCTCCCTTGAGGACCGGGCAGCCCTCCCGCGCCGGACGGCGGCCCTCGGTGGCCAGGGCCCGCAGGCGGCGCGCCACCCCTCGGCCCTTCTCGGCGACCAGGGCCTCGCGACCCCGGAACGGACCCTTGTCCCAGGCGACCACCCAGGACAGGTTGGCCTGCAGGGAAGTGATCCCGGGACCGAGCTCGTGGCCGTGGAGCGGGAGTCCGGCCTCGAGTCGCAACGTGTCCCGGGCGCCGAGTCCGGCGGGTACGACTCCAGCACTGGTGACGGCGGCCCACAGCTCGGTCGCCACGCGTACCGGCACCGACACCTCGACCCCGTCCTCGCCGGTGTAGCCGGTGCCGGCCACGGTGAGGACGGTGTCGCCCCATGGAACCCGGCGGACGCTGAAGCGGGGCACGGCGGCGGCCTCGGCCGACACCGTGGCCAGACGCTCCCGGGCGTGGGGACCCTGTATCGCCAGCACGGCCCGTTCGGCGGTGACGTCGGACGCCTCGACGGCGCCCGCGCCGGCGGCGGCGGCCTCCTCGGCCAGGGCGTGGGTGACTCCGGCCGTGTTGGAGGCGTTGGGCATGACGTCGAAGCCCTCGGCGTCGAGCCACCACACGATGATGTCGTCGACCACCGAGCCGTCGTCCGGGTCGAGCAGGTGGGTGTACTGGGCCCGACCGGGATCGATGCGGCTGAGGTCGTTGGTCAGGGCTCGCTGCAGCGTCGGGAACGCGCCGGGGCCGGCTACCCGCACGGTGCCGAGGTGCGACACGTCGAACACCACCGCTGAGTGCCGGCAGGCCCGGTGCTCGGCCAGGGTGCCGTCGGGATAGGACAGCGGCATCTCCCAGCCGCCGAAGGGGACCATGCGGGCCCCCAGGGCTCGGTGCGCGGCGTCGAGAGGCGAGCGGCGGTCGGTCACGGACCGACCCTACAACGGGCCCTCCGGGGGCGGTGCGAGAGGGCCCAGGGCGGTCAGGCGGTCCAGGTGGGAGGTGGCCACGTCGACGTCGTCGCGTGAGGCACCCCAGCCGCACATCAGGTCGGCGGTGAGCGAACGGGCCAGGAAGGCCGAGCGGAACAGATGACGATCGAGCGGGGCCAGCACGTCGACGCGCAGGACACCGTGCAGCGCCGCCAACCACACCAGGGCGCGACCCACGGGGTCGGCCGGACGGATGGCGCCCTCGCCGGCGGCGTCGGCCAGGCGACCCACGGGCCCGTCGAGCAGCCGAAGCACCACGGGCAGAAGGGCGCGCCCGTCCTCCCCCACCGGCACCGGGTCCTCACCGAGCAACGAGCGCACCAGGGCGGTCTCGTCGGGGAAGACCACGACGGCGGCGGCCACGTGCCCCGCGTAGGCGGCCAGCTCGGCCAGGGCCCGCAGATCCGGATCGAGGGGCTCGAGCTCGGGTTCCCACGTCGCCCGGGCGGTGCGGTACGACGCCTCCAGCACCCCGACGGCCTCGCCTTCCAGGGCCGCCACCAGATCGGCCTTGCCCTCGAAGGCCGTGTACAGCGTGCCAACCGCGCAGTCGAGCTGGTTGGCCACCGCCTGCATGGTCAGGCCGGTCAGGCCTTCACGGTCGATCACCTCGCCGGCGGCGTCGAGGATCCGCGCCCGTTTGGCCTGTCGTGTGCGCTCTCGCCGATCGTCGGGAACCACTCGCAGATGAACCACGTTCAAAGTATGAACCACGTTCATTTCCGAGACGCGGATGGCCCTGCTCCCTCGAACTGGTAGGTGAAACGAGACCCGGGGCGCACGCAGGCACCACCAGTTCAGAGCCCCACCAGTTCTCGGGGGAGGCCAGACGCGAAGGTGCCCGGGCGCAGCCCGGGCATCGCGGTGGTGCTGAGAGGACCACTCCCCTCCCCCGTCAGGGAAGGGCGGGACTACTGGCTGCTGGCCAGCCGGGTGACGGAGGCCTCGGACGGCTCGGGATGCAGCTCGCGGATGCGGGCGTCCATCTCCTGGCGGACTCCGGCGAGGGGCAGGATGTTGAGCACTCCCTGCCCGTTCTTCACGAGGTCGATGAGCTCGCCGTCGGACTGGATGACGACCGAGGACGAGCCCTGGATCACGAGGTTGGCGGTGGTGACGTCCTCGCCCAGTTGGTCGCGCAGGTAGGTGAAGACCTCACGCACGCTCTCGAGCTTGATGCCGGCGTCGAGCAGGCTCTTGATGACCCGGAGCTCGAGCAGGTCGGTGTAGCTGTAGCGGCGACGGCTGCCGCTCCCCTTGGCGTCGACGAGCGACGGACGCACGAGGTCGGTGCGGGCCCAGTAGTCGAGCTGACGGTAGGAGATACCGACGATCTCGGCCGCTCGGGCCCCGCTGTAGCCGGTGTCGTCTCGCTTGGTCATGGTCTCGCTCTCCTGCCCGTACGGGCCTGGTTGCGACGGACGCCGAAGGCGACCTCGCCGGGCGCTCACCCCGCCACACGACACGCGTGAAACTACGCCGATGTGAGCGGGTGAACCGTACCTGGACAGGCGCGCGCCGTCAACGGTTCGTTTCCCGGAGCCGGCCGGCACTGGTCACTCGGCCAGGACCCGGAGGGCCTTCAGCTGGTCGGGCGTGCCCATGGCGATGAGCACCTGACCGGCGTCGATGGCCAGGTCCGGAGCCGGGTTGGCCACGAAGTCCCCTCCCTGGCGCCGCAGGCCCATGATCATCGCCCCCGTGCGGTCGCGGATGGCCGCCTCCCGTAGCGAGCGCCCGGCGAGAGGCGACGACGCCGGCACCTCGACCTCCTCCATGCGGAACTCCAGGTTCCCTTCGTGCATCACCACGTCGAGGAACTCGACCACATGCGGCTGTTGGGTGAGCGCGGCCACGCGGGTACCACCGATGAGCTGCGGGTTCACCACCCGGTCGGCTCCGGCCTGCAGCAGTCGCGGCTCGGCGGCCTCGAGCCGGGCCCGGGCGATGATGAACAGGTCAGGGCGGGCAGCCCGGGCGGTCAGGGTCACGTAGACGTTGTCGGGGTCACCGGTGAGGGCGGCGATGAGGGTGGTCGCTCTCATGAGCCCCGCTCTCATGAGCACGTCGTCGTCAGTGGCGTCGCCCAGCACGAAACGGTGGGGACAGTCACGGACCCTCTCGTCGCGATCGATCACCACCAGGTCGCGACCGGCCGCCGCGAGATCGACCGCCGCTCGTCGCCCGACACGGCCCCACCCGCAGATGACGACGTGGTCGGCGAGCGAATCGATGTCGCGGCTCATGCGGCGGCTCCGTAGATGGTCGGTGAGGCGGCCCTCGAGGAGGGTCTCGAGGGTGGCGGTGAGGGTGTAGAGCAAGGTGCCGGCCCCGAGGAGGATCAACACCATGGTGAAGACCTTCCAGGCCCCCGTGGAGTCGCCGACCTCCCGGAAGCCCACGGTGCTCACGGTGGTCACCGTCTGGTAGAGCGCATCCAGGAAGCCGAGTCCCAGGATGAGGTAACCGATGGTGCCCCCCACGATCACCAGACCGAGAGCCATGAAGCCTCGGCGAACCGGCCGCCAGGGGTCGGGAGTTTTCACCCGCCTGCTCGGAGGTCCCGGACGAACCGGCTCGGGAAGGCGCTCACCTGCCGAACCCTAGTGGCGGCACCTCGGCGTCGACCGTGAGTGGCCGCTAGGAAGCGAAGTCGTCAGGGTTCACGCTGTCGATGAACTCCCGGAACTGCTCCACGACGTCCTCGCCCTCGCCCTCGTCGTCGTCCTCGGCCGTCTCCTCGGGCACGAGTCCGGCCTCGGCGACGACCTCGTCGGCCACGAAGATGGGCGCTTCCACCCGCAGGGCCAGGGCCATGGCGTCGGACGGCCGGCTGGACACGACGTGGTCGTCGCCCGCGGCCTGCAGGTGCAGCTCGGCGAAGAAGGTTCCTTCTTCGAGGTGGGTGACGACCACCTTGGTGACCGACGCGCCCAGATCCTCCAGGACGTGGCGCATCAGGTCGTGGGTCATCGGTCTGGGCGTCACCACGCCGTCGAGGGCAAAGGCGATGGCGGTGGCCTCGGGCTGACCGATGAAGATGGGGAGGAGCCGACCTTCGCCACCGACCTCGCGCAGCACGATCACCGGCGTGTTGCCCGGCAACTCGACGCGAACGGCGATCAACTCCATCTCGACCATCCCTCGAACCCTACCGGCCGGAACCGGCGATCGGGACGTGGATCAGGTGCTGCCCAGGTAGTCGCGCAGGGCGGTGCGCACCATGGCCGCACGCAGGTCGTCGGCCAGTTCCGCCAGGTCCTCGAGCGTCTTGACCGCCTCCTCGCGAGCCGACGACCGGCGCTGCTTGAGCAGCGGCGTGATGAGCTGCTCGAACAGCCCCGCCTCCCGCTCGGCCGCGACCTTGTACATGCGCAGGTGTCTGGGCTCGATGCCGTACCGACTGAAGCCGGCGGCGAGGCGGGCCACCACGAGGCACTCCTCGTCGTAGGAGTTCACCTGACCGAGGGACTGGCTGGCGATGAGGCCGTAGTGCTCGAGCTCGGTGATCTCGCGGGCGGTGAGACCGCTCTGGGTGATCAGGTCGTCGAGGGACAGGGTGACGGTCGTGGCGTCCTCGCCCTCGGCCCCGTCGGCGGGCGCGGCACCCTGGCTGGTGGGATGGCGACGTCGACTGCTCTTGCGGGGGCTGGCCGGGGTGGTCTCGACCTGTTCGGCGGCGGCCCGGGCCGCCTTCTCCTCGGCCGGTGACTCGACCAGGGAAGCCACGGCACGAGCGCGGTCCTGGTCGGCCTCGGGCGGTGTCACCGCGACCGGGTCCTTCTCGGCCCCGGCGGCTGTCGCCTTCCCGCTCGCCGTCGCGCCCGGCTCGGATGTCGCGTCGGAGGTGGAGGCGTCGGTGGTTGAGGCGTCGGAGGCGTCGGATGTCGAGGTGTCGGAGGCGTCGGTGGTCGAGGTGTCGGAGGCGTCGCCGGCCTGAGCCGGTGCCTCGTCCGGGGCGGCATGGTCGGGGTCGGGCCGCTTGGCCGCGGCCTGGCTCGTCGGTGCGCTGGCGGCCGGGCGGGGGCGCGCATCGGCCATGGCCGCCGCCGGAACGGATGTCGGGGCGGGGGCCGGATCGGGCGGGGCGTCGGTGGCCAACGGAAGCACGCCCTCGGGCGTGCCCGGCCCGAGGTCGCCCGAGGCGAGCCGCTCCTTGATCACCTTCAGCGGGAGGAAGTGATCACGCTGCTGGGTGAGGATCCAGCGGAGTCGATCGATGTCCTCGTCGTGGAACTTCCGGTAGCCCGACGGAGTGCGCTCGGGGTCCAGGAGACCCTGGCTCTCGAGGAAACGGATCTTGGAGATGGTGATGTCGGGATACTCCGGCTGGAGCAGTGACAGGACCTCACCGATCGACATGTGGGCTCGTTCGGTCGTCATGTCTCCTCGTCGCCCGCACCCTGGAAGAACACCAGCTTGAACTTGCCGATCTGGAGCTCGTCACCGTTGGCGAGGGGCACCTCGTCGATGCGCTCACGGTTGAGGTACGTGCCGTTGAGCGAACCGGTGTCGCAGGCCTGGTAGCCGCCGGCGGTGACCCGTCGGATCTCGGCATGACGCCGCGACACAGTGATGTCATCGAGGAAGATGTCGGAGTCGGGGTGGCGTCCGGCGGTGGTGACGTCCTTCTCCAGGGCGAACCGGCTACCCGCCTTGGGGCCCCGCTTGACCACCAGGACGCCCACGTCCGAGGGCACCTCGTCGAGGGAGACCTCGAGCTCGTCCTCGACCGGGTCCGCCGGCGCCATCGGGTGGAACGTGATCGTGGTGCTGTCGTCGGACACGGTCTCGAGCACCGCACCGCACGAGGAGCAGAAGTTGGCCCCGAGGGGGTTCCGGTGACCGCAGTTGTTGCAGAAGACCTCGGCCGTCGCCATCACGAGCCTTCGATCAACCGCCGGTACCCCTCGACGTCGAGCAGCGAGTCGAGAGAGGCGGGGTCGTCGGGCTCGATCACACAGATCCACCCCTCGCCGTAGGGATCGTCGTTGAGTCGTTCGGGGGTCTCGGCCAGGTCGGCGTTCACCTCGACCACACGACCGGCGACCGGCGCGTAGATGTCCGACACCGACTTGGTGGATTCGACCTCGCTCACCTTGGCCGAAGCGGCGACCGCGGACCCGACTTCGGGCACCTCGACGTACACCACGTCGCCCAGTGCGTCCTGTGCGTAATCGGTGATCCCGACGCGGATCCGTCCGTCCTCGAGCCGCACCCATTCGTGGTCAGACGAATAGCGGAGGTCGTCGGGAAGTTGCATGGGCCGCACGCTAGCGGATCACCCTCGACCTCGACACGAGCATGAGGTGCGTCGGCGAAGGGAACCAAGGGCTCCCCGCATCCACCCGCGTTCAGCGCACCATCTGGCGGATCCGCCGGCAGTACTCCTCGGCCAGACGCCGGGCCGAATCGCTCGACGAGCCCTCGGCCCAGATGTGGGTGACGGGTTCGGCAGGATCGGGAAGGGCGAGAGCCCAGCCGTTGTCGTGGATGACCTTCACCCCGTCGACCAGCACCACCGAGCGGTCCTTGCTCTGCTCCATGAGGGTGCGCATCACCGCCCCCTTCTGCTCCCACGGCGTCACGATCTGCTCGTGGACGACATGGGTGCGGGGAAGACCGGCGACCACCTCGGAGAGCTTGACCTTCTGCTTGGCGAGCAGGTCGAGGACCTTCACGAACGAGGCGGCGGCGTCGAAGCCGGCCATGAACCCCGGAAGGATGAAGTTGCCGGTCTGGTTACCGGCGAACCCGACGCCGGGCTCGGTGGCGGCGTCCATGAGCGCCGAGTGCGACAGCTTGGTCCACGTGACCTCGATCCCGTGCGGGGCGAGGATCTCCTCGGCTTTGGAGGTCGTGTTGACCGGCAGGGCCACCCGGTCGCCGAACAGGTTCCCCGGGAGCATGGTGAGCATGGCCAACAGGGCTTCGGTGTCGGTGAGGACGTGACCTTCGTCGTCGACCAGCCGCAGCTGCTCACCGTCGGGGTCGATCACGCCACCGAGGTGGGACCCCGAGGTTCGGGCCAGGTCGCCCACCAGCCGGGCGTGCTCGTCGAGGTCGGCTCGCATCACCCCGGCGGTGGACACGAACGGGTTGACCGCCAGCGCCTCGAGCCCGAGCTTGGCCAGGACGTTGGGCATGGCGAACGACGCCGATCCGTAGGCGTAGTCGATGACCACCTTGAACGAGGCTGCCCGTATGGCCTCCACGTCGACGGTGGCCTCCAACGCGGTGGAGTAGTGCTCGAGGGCCCGCGGAGCGAACCCGATGTCGCCGATCTCCCCCGCGAAGACCCGACGGAAGTCCTGCCGGGCGTAGAGGCGCTCGACCTTGCGCTGGGCCTCTTCGGTGATGTCGAGCCCGGCGTCGTCGAAGAAGCGGATGACGACCGACTCGGGGTCGTCCTTGGCCAGGCGGATGGTGATCCCACCGCGGGCGGTGGGGCGCTGCATGACGAACCGCGTGACCGGTACCGAGGCCACCTCGAGGTCCTGGACGCTGATCCCGACCCCGTTGAGCCCGGCCATCATCGCCCGCTTGAGCATGCGGGCCGACCGGCTGGAATCACGGGACGTGATGACCGTCGAACCCTTCTTCAGCAGGCCGCCGTAGGCCATGGCGGCGCGCACCGCGAACTCCGGTGTGATGTCGACGTTGGCCAGACCGGAGATCCCGCTTCCGCTGAAGAGGCTGCGGGCCCCACGGGACTCCCACACGATCGACTCGTTGACGACGGCGCCGGCCTCGATGGTCTTGAAGGGGTACACCTTGACGCCACTGCCAAGACTGGCCTCGTCACCGAGGAAGCACTCGTCGCCGATCACAACGCCCTCTTCGGTGCGCACGCCGCTGCGGATGTCGCACGACCGACCGACGACCGTGCCCCGCAGGCGCACCGAATCGCCGAGGTAGGCGTTGTCATTGACGACCGTGCGCTCCAGGAAGGCGTCTTCGCGAACCCGCACGTTGGCCCCGAGCACGGTGTACTCGCCGATGACCGCCCCGGGTTCGATCCGACAGTTCTCACCGATGACCGTGGGGCCGACCATGGTGGCTTCCGGGTGGACCTCGGCGTTCTCCCCCACCCAGACGCCGGGACGGACCTCGAAGCCGGGGATGTTCACCTCGACCTTGCCGTCGAGGATGTCCTTGTGGGCCCGGACATAGGATTCCAGGGTTCCGACGTCCTCCCAGTAGCCCTCGGCGATGGCCCCGTAGAGCGGTCGGCCCTTCTCCAGGAGCGCGGGGAAGACCTCACCGGAGAAATCCACCGGTCGGTCGGGTTCGATGAAGTCGAAGATCTCGGGTTCGCACACGAAGATGCCGGTGTTGATGGTGTCGCTGAACACCTGGCCCCAGGTCGGCTTCTCGAGGAAGCGCTCGATGGAGCCGTCCTCCTTGGTGATGACGATTCCGAACTCGAGCGGGTTCTCGACGTGGACGAGCCCGATGGTGGCCATGGCGTCGTTGGCCTCGTGGAACTCGACGATGGCGCCGAGATCGATGTCGGTGAGGACGTCGCCGGAGATCACCACGAACCGCTCGGTGAGGTGCTGCATGGCGTTGCGGACCGAGCCAGCCGTGCCGAGCGGCGTCTCCTCGGTGGCGTAGACGATGTTCACGCCGAACTCCGAACCGTCCCCGAAGTACTCGCGGATGGCGTTGGCCATGAAGGCGACGGTGACGACGATCTCGTCGATGCCGTGTCGTTTGAGGAGGTCGACGACGTGCTCCATCATCGGCCGGTTCACGAGGGGCAGCAACGGTTTCGGGGCGTTCGACGTCAGCGGACGGAGCCGGGTGCCTTCGCCTCCAGCCATGATGACCGCCTTCATCGTGCCCTCCGTTCGGTTCGGCCGCGTCGCGGCTGCTCAGGGTCGAACCTACCCGAGCGGGGTGCGACTACTACCGGACTGGTTGCGGGTGCACGGGCTGTCCGTCACCGGTCGCTCAGTCGTCGGCGTCGGCGGGAGCACCTGCGTCGGCCCGCTCGGCTCGCCCTTCGCGCAAGGCCCGACGGCCGATCGGGATGTAGGTGAACGCCGCGTAGTACGACAGCACCAGTCCGGGTATCCCGCACATCCACGCTGCGGCCTGGGCGAAGTCGGCCCACCAGAGGGTGCTGGCCCCCGCCAGGAACAGGGGAAACGCGAACATGAGGCCGAAGGTGCCGGCCTTGCCGTACCAGGTGACGTCGATCCGGCGGGCGCCCAGGGCGGCGAGGACCAGGGTGGCGATGGCCACCGAGGCCTCCCGCACGAGCACGGCGATGCAGAACCAGAGCGGAGCGGTGTCGGAGATGATGATGCAGACGATGGCGGTGAAGAACAGGAGCCGGTCGGCAACGGGATCGAGGATCTTCCCGACCGTGGAGACCTGGTTGAAGCGCCGGGCGATGTAGCCGTCCACCCAGTCGGTGGCGCCGAGCCCGGCCAGGAGCCAGGCCGCCGCCGCCCGGTTGTCCTGGCCCAGCAGCAACCACACGAAGATGGGAAGGCACGCCAGACGCACGAAGGTGATGACGTTCGGGACCGTGAAGATCCGGTCGGGGGCGTGGGTCGCGTCGATGGTGTGGGCGACGGGGACGCCGGTCGGCTCCCCCGGATTCCCGGTCTCGGTCGTCTCCGGAGCGTCAGGACGTCGGGGCACCGCCATGGACGGCACTCTACGATCACCGGACCATGACGACGATCTTCAGCCGAATCATCGCCGGCGAGCTGCCCGGCCACTTCGTGTACCGCGACGACGTCGTCGTCGCCTTCTTGAGCATCGGGCCCATCGCCACCGGTCACACGCTCGTGGTCCCGGTGGAGGAGGTCGACCACTGGCTCGACCTGGACGACGACACGGTGGCCCGACTCAGCGTGGTCGCCAAGCGGGTCGGTCAGGCCCAGGTGACGGCCTTCGGGGCCCAGCGGGTGGCGTTGATCATCGCCGGGCTGGAGGTCCCTCACACCCACCTCCACGTGCTGCCCATCCACACCGAGGCCGACATCGACTTCAAGAAGGCCCGCACCGACGTGCCCGCCGGGGAGCTGGCGGCGGTGGCCGACCAGCTGAGAGTCGCCCTCGAGGGCATGGCCCCCGAGAGCGACACCCCCTAGAGCATCCGGGCCTGTCCGGGCACCTCAGCGGAGTCGTCGGCCGCGTTCGGATCGACGGGGTCGAGCAGGTGCACCCCCTTGTTGCGCACGTTGTTCACCTCGGTGCTCACCGGGTGGAGGTCCACCAGGGAGGACGGCGCCGGGACCAGCAGCCCGGAGACGACGTCGAGGTCGTTGACCTCCGGATCGAGCCAGGTCTCCCAGGCCGTCGGGGGCAACATCACCGGCATCCGGTCGTGGACCGGTCGCACCTTGTCGTTGGGCGCACCGGTGATGATGGTGCACGACCGGAGGATCCCTCCTCCGGCCTCTCGCTCGGCGTCGCCGGCCCCGGGGTCCTTCCAGGTCTCCCACAGACCGGCGAAGGCGAACGGCTCGCCGTCAGCTCGGTGGATGAACATGGGCTGCTTCTTCTTCTGCCCCGGAACCTTCATCCACTCGTAGAAGCCGTCGGCCGGTATGAGACAGCGGCGCCTGGCCAGGGCCGGCTTGAAGGCGTTCTTGGACGCCAGGGTCTCGGCTCGGGCGTTGATCATGCGACTGCCGACCGACGGGTCCTTGGCCCATCGGGGCACCAGACCCCAGTGCATGGGTTGGACACGGCGCACGCGGCCGTCGGCCAACACGACGTAGACGTCGTTGGTCGGGGCCACGTTGTAGTTGGGCTCCAGAGCCGCCTCGGGCGCCTCGGCGTCGAAGTACCGGGCGATCTCATCGGGCGGCGACGCGCTCACGAACCGTCCACACATCCCTCCGACGCTACCGGCGTCCTCCCCCGCCCGAAGCGATCAGCCTGCGAAGGGACCCCCGCGGCCCCCTCCGGAGGCAGATTCCGGGCGAACAGCCGCACATCTGCGTCCGACACGACCAGCGCCCAAGGATCGGAGGCAGAAACAGGGCGAGGAGACACAGATCTGCCTCCGACGTCGGCCGCACCCGGAGGCAGAAAGCAAGCTCGAGTCCCAGGATCTGCCTCAGTCGGACGAGTTGGGTATCAATCCGATCGGTTCGTGGCCACGATTCTCGGGCCCTTCCTGATCGCGACGGTCGAACAGACCCTGTGCGACTCCGCCGGCCGTCTCGGTGCCCGTCTCGATGATGTCGTCGTGGCCGCCGTCGAGGCCGGTTCCGTCACCCCAGAGTCGGTCATCGCCCGGGCAATGGGGCTCTTGCCGGCCCCACCTCGCGGCCTGGCTCGGCTGATGACCCTCGCCGAGGAACGACTCGACGTCCTCGTGCCGTCGTGGCGGCTCATCGTCGAGGCCGACGGCCGGAGATGGCACACCCGCAGGGCGGACTTCGAGAACGATCGGCGTCGCGACCACATCGCGTTGGCCAACGGTCACCGAACCGTCCGCTTCACCTACGACCAGCTCGTCCACGATGTGCTTCTCGCCGCGGGTGCCGGGTCCTCGTCGGCCGCCGCGTGAAGGCGCGGAGGCAGAAACCGGCCGTAGCGCCGCACATCTGCCTCCGACACCACCAGCGCCACCCGACCAGAGGCAGAAATCGGGCGCGAAACCTCGGATCTGCCCCCGACTCGGGCGACCAGGGGATCGACGAGGGATCGGGGGCTCGGATCTAGCCTCTCCGCGACATGCTCGCCGTGGTCCTCGCTCTTCTCTCGTCGTTCCTGTTCGCCCTGGCCGCCGCCCTGCAGCAGCGCGAGGCGTCGACGCTCGACGACGACCAGGTGTCCTCCATCCGGATGCTGCTGGTGCTGGTCCGGCGGCCGGTGTGGCTCGCCGGCGTGGCCGCCGACGCCGGCGGTTTCATCACCGTCGCCCTCGCCCTCGCCGTGGGCCAGCTGGTGGTCGTGCAGCCACTGATCGTGACCGTCTTGCTGTTCGCCCTGCCGCTCAGCTCCCGACTCACCGGTCGACGGGTCCGGCGTCAGGACTGGGCCTGGGCCTCGGCGCTGACGGTGGCCCTGGCCGTGATCGTCGTCGTCGGCCACGCCCGCAACGGCGACGACACCGCGCCGGGACGCGAGTGGTTGATCGCCGCTGCCATCGGAGCCGTTCCCATCGCCGTCGCCCTCGTCGTGGCTCGTGGTTCGAAGGGGGCGCCCCGGGCTCTCATGCTGGGCATCGCCGCCGGGCTCATGTTCGGCTACAACGACGCCCTCATCTCGACGGTCACCAAGACCCTCGACGACGGCATCGGCCACGTCCTGTGGTCGTGGCCGGTTTGGGCGCTGATCGCCGTGCTCGTCGTCGGTACCTGGCTGCAGCAGGCGTCGTACCAGGCCGGCGCCCTCCAGGCGTCCCTCCCCGCCATCACCGGGCTCGAGCCGGTGGTCGGCATCATCTTGGGGCTCACCCTGTTCGGCGAACGGTTCCGGGCCGACGGTCCCCTCGCCGTGGGCTCACTCGTCGTAGCGACCGTGGTGGCCGCTGCTGCGGTCGTGGTCCTGGCCCGCTCGCAGGGACAGGCCGATGCGGCCGCTGCGGCCGTCGCCGAGGTGACCGACGCAGGGCACGTGGCCCCACCCTCGCCGCGACCCGAGACGCCGCCGCCCACCTCGGGATCCACAGCCGACGTGGCCTGGGACGACCTGGCCTAGGGCTCGGGGGGAGCGGGCGGCGCCGGGGGTGGCGCGGGCAGGTGGTCACCGCTCGGATCGACGATGGGATGGCCGGGATGCCCGACCGTCCGCGGCAGGAAGTAGCGCCCGACCATCGGTAGGTTCAAGAAGCCCTCGACCCCCGAGTACAGGAGCGCGACCCGCGGCAGGGCCCGGAAGTCGTCGTAGACGATGCAGCGGGGAACCCACTCCGGGTAGAAGCGCTGGTTGAACTCCTTGAGCGACTTGATCTGGTAGAAGGGACTGAGGAGGTCGAGGCCGGCCTTCACCGCCCGCTGGCGCAGGGTGTACTCGATGTCGTCCTCGAAGAACCGCCCCCACGCCGCGAAGTTCATCGAGAAGCGGTCCAGGCCGAGCTCGTCGAGCTTCATGATCGTGCGGGTGAGCAGGAACTCGGTCATGCCGTTGGGCGTGTCGGGGTCTCGGCGCATGATGTCGAGCGTGTAGCCGGGCCGAGCGCCGTACACCGGCACCACACGGAGGAAGCCTCCGGGCTGGTCGTCCTCGTCGAGGGCGATACACAGGTGGAACGCCGGGTTGGTGCCCTCCACGTCCTGGCTGAGGGTCATGGTGAAGCCGCGCTCCGGCGCCTTCCCCCGCCACCGGGTCGAGATGTCGTTGAGAGCGGCGATCAACTCCGGGCGGGCGTCGGTCTCGGGCATCCAGACGAACCGGTACGTCCGCTCCACCCGTCCTGACGACTGGCGGATGCTCTTCCACTTCTTGCCCTGGAGGTTGAACCCCCGACAGCGGACGGTGGCCTCGTCACCCAGGTACACGGTGTGCAGGCCCCGGTCCAGGTAGATCTGGCGATCGGCCTCCCGAGCGGCGAGGAAAGCGACCCCCCACGCCCGCTCTCGACACATGGCCAGGAACTCGTCGA
The DNA here is from genome assembly GCA_963793025.1 of uncultured Actinomycetes bacterium. GTDB lineage: Bacteria > Actinomycetota > Acidimicrobiia > Acidimicrobiales > Acidimicrobilacustridaceae > CAWBYL01. The sequence continues at coordinate 154,719 of CAWBYL010000009.1, read as the reverse complement.
CCACCAGGTCCAGCGACTCCGGGGCGCCGATGGGGTCACCGGAGGCCAGGGCGTAGCGGCCGATGTAGGTGTAGGCGATCATCGCCCGGCCGTCCGAGGAGAAGAAGAAGAGCTTGTCGTCGCGGAGGGCGAAGTAGTCGAGCGTGTCCTCGCCGTACTCACGAACGATGCCGATGGCCTTGCGCCAGGCCATCTTTCCCGACTCCGGTCGGGCCACGATCGGGCGGAAGACGAGGAACACGGTCCAGGCCAGACCGCCGATGCCGGCCACGAGGAGCGACGACGTGAACGCCCACTCGAAGAACTCTCGGCGGTACTCATAGGGGCCGTCGATCCCGATCAGGCCCAGCAGGACCGTCTCGAGGTTGTCCACGAAGTTGGGGGCCGGGGTGAGGTTGTCGCGCTCGAGGTACAGGGCGGCGAAGCCGTAGATGAAGACCCCCATCGCGTACCAGGGCAGGAAGCGCACGAGCTCGAAGAACGTCGGAGGGTCACCCGGTGCCTTGAACTGGCGTTGGCTCACGAGGAGGAGGATCACCATGGCCACCGAGTAGGCGGCGGCCACGTCGTGATGCACCCGCAACACGTTCACGATGGCGCTGGCGGCGAACAGGGCGATGGCCAGCACCCAGGCCAGCCGTCGGCGCCGGGCGAGCTGGCCGGCGAGGTAGAGCAGCGCTGCGCCGAGGACCAGCGAGAGGACGTGGCTCGTGACCCGCACCCCGAACGGCGAGAAGGCCGCCGCGAAGCGTTCGACGCGCCACCCGAGGATGGGAAGGGTGCTGACGATCAGGAGCAGCCCGCCGACCGCGGTGAGAACTCCGATGAGACGAGCGCGAGTCGAGTTCGGCTTCACCGGTGGTCGATGCCCGGACGGGACTCGGCCCTCGCCGGCCGCCCCGGGACGACGAGGCGCCCGGCCACCCGAGGAAGCGGGAATCGACCGACGACTGCCATCAGGACGGTCCGAAGTCGTCGTCGGTGAGCCCGGCCTCGGGCCGCAGCGTCGGGAACAGGATCACCTCGCGAATGCTCTCCACCCCGGCCAGCAACATGATCAGCCGGTCGATGCCGATGCCCATCCCGCCGGCGGGGGGCATCCCGTACTCGAGGGCCCGGATGTAATCCAGATCCACGTCGGCCGCCTCGGGATCCCCCGCCGCCTTGTGCGCCGCCTCCTCCTGGAAGCGGGCGAGCTGCTCGGAGGGGTCGTTGAGCTCGCTGTAGGCGTTGGCCAGCTCCCGGCCACCCACGATGACCTCGAAACGCTCCACCAGGTGCGGGTCGCCCCGATGGGGCTTGGCCAGCGGCGAGGTCTCCCGAGGGTGGTCGAGGACCACCGTCGGCCGGTTGACCTTGGGCTCCACCAGTTCGTCGTACACCTCATGGGTGCAACGGCCGGCACCCCAGCTGTCCTTCCAGGCCAGTCCGAGGCCGTCCAGCACCGCTCGGGCGTCGGCTCGCTCCATGCCGGGGTGGATGTCGACGCCGACGACCTCCTTGATCAGCTCGACCATCGTCACCCGCCGCCACGGCGGGGCCAGGTCGACGAGCTCACCCCGCAGATCGATCTCGGTGGTGTCGTTGGCCGCTCGTGCCGCCGCCGCCACGAGCGTCTCGGTGAGCTCGATCATCTCCGTGTAGTCGCCGAAGGCCTGGTAGGCCTCGAGCATCGTGAACTCCGGGTTGTGGCGGGTGTCGATGCCCTCGTTGCGAAAGACCCGGCCGATCTCGAAGACACGCTCGAACCCGCCGACCAGGAGCCGCTTGAGCGGCAGCTCGAGCGCGATGCGCAGGTAGGTGTCGATGTCGAGCGCGTTGTAGTGCGTCCGGAACGGCCGGGCGGTGGCGCCTCCCTGTTGCAGGTTGAGCATCGGCGTCTCGACCTCGAGGTAGCCCCGGTCGCGAAGGACCTGACGTAGGGCATCCACGGCGCGGAAGCGCACCTCGAAGACACGCCGGGCATCGGGGTTGACCGTGAGGTCGACGTAGCGCTGGCGGTAGCGGGCGTCGACGTCGGCCAGTCCCTTCCACTTGTCCGGAAGAGGGCGAATGGCCTTGCTGAGCAGGGAGAACCCGCTGACCTTCACCGACAGCTCGCCCTTGCGGGTGACCATGACGGTGCCCTCGACCCCGACCCAGTCGCCGCGGTCGAGGTCGTTGAACCGGGCCAGGCGATCCTTGCCCAGCACACCGGCGGAGACGAAGAGCTGCACCTCTCCGCTGCGGTCCCGCAGCTGACCGAAGGTGAGCCGCCCCTGGTCCCGCTTGAGCATCAGCCGGCCGGCGACCCGTACCTCGGTCTCGGTCTCCGCCCCCGCCTCCAGACCGGCGAACTCCGAGCGCAGCTCACCGATCGTCCGGTCCCGGTCGAAGCGGTACGGGTAGGGATCGACGCCCTCGGCCCGGAGCTCGGCGAGCTTGGCCAGGCGCTGCGTGCGGATGGACGAGCGCTCCTCGGAGTCCAGCTCGACCGCCTCGGGACCTTCGGCGGCACCGGCGTCGTCCTCGCTCGGGGCGGGCGCGTCGCTGTCGTCAGGGCTCATGGGTGGCGTCTCCGGCACGGCATTGGGGGCCTCGCCACTGTAGGGGCCGGTCACCCTCCGGCCGTGCCGGGGACGACCCCGCACCTCAGCCGATGCGATCGAGCGCGACAACCGGGATGACGCGGGTGGTGGAGGCCTGGTAGTCGGCGAAGACGGGCATGGCCGCCACCTGTCGGGCGTAGACGTCGTCCCGTTCGGCGCCGGTCAACTCAACAGCCTCGGCGGCGAACGTCTCGGTACCCATCTCGACGGTGACCCGAGGATGCACGACGAGGTTGCGGTACCAGTCGGGGTTGGAGTCGGCGCCCGATTTCGAGGCGAAGACCACGATCCGCTCTCCGTCGAGCAGGTAGGTCACCGGTGCCAGGCGCTCCTCGCCCGACCTGGCTCCCGTTGTGTGCAGGATGAGCAGGGGGACCCCTTCGAAGTTCCCCCCCACCGCACCGGCGCCGGCGCGGAAATCCGCGATCAGCTTGGCGTTGAAGTGGTTGATGTCGAAGTCGCTCATGTCCGCTCCCGGTGGTCGGCCGCGGAGGATAGAGCACCGAACCGGCCGATTCCGGCGTCCGGGGGCGCGCACCGGTACGATCTCCCGGACCTCGAGTGAGCCCAGACCACACATTCCCCCGCAGGCGGCGACCATGCAGTCGGTGAACCATCAGAGCGGCAGCAGCAGCTTCGAGCGCCGGATCGGGACCCGTGTCGCCACGAACGGCTTCGTGCTGTCGTGGGTCGAGTGGACCGGCGACGTACCGGAGGGCTCCGAGCCGCGCGAGTGGCCGGTGCGGGTCGACAACGTCTCGGTGACCGGGGCCGCTCTGCTCGGGCCCTCCGCCCTCCCCCTGCGCCCCGACGCCAAGGCGGTCATCCGCTATCGGGGACGGGACAGCGGTGTGGTGGTGCGTCGCACCGAACAGGGGGGCAACGACGACGAGCTGCGCTACGGCGTCGAGTTCGCCGTGCTCAGCCCTGCGCTGCGAGAGCAGATCTACGGCCTGGTCCAGGTCGTCGGCGCCGACCGCACCTAGCTCGCTCGTCTGGTCGTCGAGAGGCGGCAGGAGCCTGTGCCGTGCGGACTATTTCCGGCCCTCGCGGTCCGTTTCTCTTCATGTCGGTGCGCGGCGAGCCGAGACCCTCTCCGTCATGGACGCCGCGGCACCGGCACGAGTCGGTCGTCGCCGCTCCCGCGCACACCACGAGAGGCGACAACGAGATGAAGCGATCACTTGGGCTGCTGCTGGCACCCCCGCTCACGGCCCTGGCCCTGTTCGCAGGAGCGTGCTCGTCGAACGGCGACTCCAGTTCGAGCAACACCACGGTCGTCGAGTCGAAGACGACCACGACCTCCGACACCGCGTCGGTGAAGCTGATCCAGGCCGACCTGGACAAGGTCGGCTGCTGGGCCGGCACCGTCGACGGCGAGGACGGCCCCGCCACCGAGGCGGCCCTCAAGGAGTTCCAGAAGGAGAAGGGCCTCGAGCAGGACGGCGAGGCGGGCGAGGCGACCATGCAGGCCCTCGAGACGGCGGCGTCGGGCGGCACCACGGTGTGTGTGGCCACGCCGGCCTCCACCTCCACCTCCACCACCGCAACGGGTAGCGGCGACTGTGGCGAGATCACCAAGGCCATGATCGACGCCGCGCTGCCCGACTCCACCGTGACCGACTACGTCTGTGCCATCGACGCCAACGGCCGGGTGTGGGTGGGCGGCAACATCGACGTCGGGTCGTTGAAGATCGCCGCCAACTTCATCCTCATGCAGGGTGCGGACACTCCCCTGGTTCGCGCCAGCGACGCCGACATGGCCAAGTGTTCGAACCCGCCGATCCCGTCGGCCCTGCTGACGTTCTGCGAGTCCAGCTGACGGTCTCCTGAGTGAACGGGACAGGCCCCCGCCGGCGGCGGGGGCCTTCTCGCGTCCGGTCGGGCTCGGACGCCGCGAACAGGTTGGCCCCCACGCGGGGCACAGAACCGAATGGAGACACCCCCGCCCACCGGTTTCCGGTGTGCGCCTCCGGTGCATGGGTACGGTGGTGCGGTGCGGACACCGCGACTCCTGATCGCCACAGCGATCACCCTCGGGTTGGTGGCGACGAGCGGGGGCGCCTCGGCAGCCCAACCGCCGGCGCCCGCCGCCCCCGGGTCGGCCGCCCAGGCCACCGGGTGCGCTCAGCCCTACGAGCCCTGGTTCAAGGCCTACACGTACCCGGAGCAGACTGCGGTGCCCGACCTCGGCGCGCCGATCAACTACGGCCCGGCGCCCGATACCGATGGCGACGGAACCCCCGACACCATCGTCGGTGCGGGCAACGGCGGCACCTACACGAGCATGACGATCACCCGCGGCGACGGGGTGATCACGCTCACCCCCGGATCGCACAGCTACGTCTACCTCGACGCGTACGGCCGGCCACCCGGCGACCTCGATGGCGACGGCCGCGACGAACTGCTCATCGGCGTCGACCAGCAGGGTCAGCAGTACGTGCTGCCGGGCACCACTGCGCCGGGAACCCATGCGATCGACGACGTCGGCATCTCCACCGACACGATCCTCAACGGGTCGGTCCCTGTGGGTGACCAGAACGCCGACGGCAACGGCGATGTCGCCACGTCCGACGGATTCGAGGTCCACGTGCTCTCGGGCGCAGACATCATGGCTCCCGGACCCGGCGGGACCCTCGGCCCGCTCACCGCACTCGTCAGCTATCCCGGGTCCAACGTGACCGCCGCGGTACTCGAGCCCCGGCGAGGCGCCCACGATCATCACCGGCCACGTCATCAGCGACGGCGTCTCGCTCACCGTTCACTCCGAGCCACCCGTCGATCTGGTGGCTCACGCCGTCCACACCGCGTATACCGGCGGCGTGGGGAGCATCGGCGTCTACCAGCACGATGGCGCCACGTTCGTGAGCCAGTCAGCCTCGGATCGATCGGGCTCGTCGGTCGCTGTGTGGAACCTCACCGACCCGTGCTCGCGCTACGTCCCCCCGGGCCAGGTGCCCGCCACCCCGCCCGAACCCGACGACACCACGCCCGAGCCCGCAACGACGCCCGCTGCTGCGGTCGCCGGCACCGCCGGCTACACCGGCTGACCGGCGCCGCGGCACCCACCGACAACCGGTTCCCGCTCCTCCTAGCCAGGAATCGGTCCGCTTGCAGGGCGGGACGCTCCCCGACCCGCTGACATCGGGGGAACGCAAGAGGCCCTCCCGATGTCGGAAGGGCCTCTGAGCAGGGGTTTTCTGGTCGGGCTGGCGGGATTCGAACCCACGACCTTCGGTCCCCCAGACCGACGCGCTAACCAAGCTGCGCCACAGCCCGTGGACCGGACACCTTAGCGAGCGGCAGGCCCCTCACCGAATCGGCGGGGCCTCGGTTCATAGAGCTGGGGATCGAAGCGACGAGTGCGCCACCAGTACTCGATGGTGGAGCCCGGCCACAGCGTGTCCACCCGACCGTCGGCCGACCGGTACCAGCTCGAACAGCCCGAGCTCCAGACGGTGTGGCTCACCCGCTCCTGCAGCTCCTCGTAGGACCGGGCCTCCACGTCGCGACGCAGCTCGTAGGCGGCGACGCCCGTGGAACGGGCCGAGCAGAGCGCGCCGATGACGTGGTTGAGCTGGGCCTCGATCATGAACACCAGCGAGCTGTGCCCGAGGCCGGTACCGGGGCCGACGATCAGGAACAGGTTCGGGAAGCCGCTCACCGTGATGCCCAGGTGGGTGCGGGCGCCGTCGTCCCAGTGGCGGGCGATCTCGACGCCGTCGCGACCGAAGATCCGCATGGGCGCGGGGAACTCGGTGGCCGCGAAACCGGTGGCCAGCACGAGGGTGTCGAGCGGGTGCAGAGCCCCGTCGGCGGTGCGCACGCCCTCGGGAACCACCTCGATGATCGACTCCGTCACCAGCTCGACGTCGGAGCGCTCCAGGGCCGGATACCAGTCGCTGGCGATCACCAGCCTTTTGCACCCCGGCGCGTACGACGGGGTGAGCAGGGCCCGCCGCTCGGGGTCGGCCACGCTGGCGGCGAGGTGCGCCAACCCGCGCCGCCGGATCCCTTCGGAGACGAGGCGACCGACCCGGCCGCGCCCGATCAGGGCGGTCACCACCATCTCGAGCGAGACGTAGATCCGCCACCGATGGAGGCGCTGCAGGAACGGCACCCGGGCGTACAGGCGACGCCGCCACTCCGGGGACGGGCGATCGTCTCGTGGCATCACCCAGGGGGCGGTGCGTTGGAAGACGGTCGTCCTCGCGGCCACCGGCGCGATCTGAGGCACCAGCTGGACCGCCGACGCCCCGGTTCCCACCACGCCCACCCGCTCCCCGGCAAGGTCGTGGTCGTGGCGCCAGCGAGCCGAGTGGAACGTGGTGCCGGCGAACCTGTCGAGGCCCGCGATGTCCGGTACCAGTGGTCGGCTCAGCGGCCCGGTGGCCGAGATCACGAAGCGGGCCCACACGTCGGCGCCGTCGTCGAGGACGATCCGCCAGGAGGCGGCCACCTCGTCCCAGTGCAGGGCGGCGACGCCGACACCCAGGCGGAGGTGCGACGCCAGTGCGAACCGGTCGACCACACCGCCCAGGTAGGCCTCGATCTCCGGCTGAGCGGGATAGCTGCGCGTCCAAGCCGGGTTCTGGTGGAAGGAGAACGAGTACAGGTGGCTGGGGATGTCACAGGCGCACCCCGGATAGGTGTTGTCCCGCCACGTGCCCCCCACGCGGTCTGCCCGTTCCAGGACGACGAACGAGTCGAAACCGGCCGTCTGCAGCGCCACCGCCGCGCCGAGCCCTCCGAAACCGGCGCCGATCACCGCGACATCGACCACCCCGACGCCTCCGGCCGCGGCCGCCTCGTTGCTCAGCGGCTTATCAGCCACTCGATCCCCTGGATGGCCCGCCACCCGAGGTAGATCGCCGCCGCGGCGATCAGGATCCAGAAGTGCCACGGAACCCGTTGCGTGTCGGGCGGGTCACCGATCATCCGGCCGCACGACGGGCAGGTGCCGTCGGGCGGGAGGGTGTTGGGGTTCCAGAACTTGCTGCAGTCCTCACACCAGGGCACGCCACGCTCCGGTCGCCGCGGCGCGGTGAGCGGCGGAGGGGTCAGTCGCGACGGATGGCGAGGATGGCGATGTCATCAGGGAGGGGCCCGCTCGAGAAGTCACTGGCCGCCTCGAGCAGGGACTTGCACAGTACGTCGGCCGGGACCCCCGGATCACGGCGCACGATGGAGGCCACTCTGTCCTCGCCGAACAGCTGGCCCTTGTCCCGCACCTCGGACAGCCCGTCGGTGTAGAGCAGGCACAGATCGCCCGAGTCCAGGCTGCGCTCGCGGCTCGTGTACTCGGCGTTCGGGTCGATCATGAGGACCGGCCCGGTGGCCCGGAGCGGTCGGACCTCACGCCCGTGCCACAGCCAGGTGGCCGGATGGCCCGCCGAGGCGTGGCGCAGGGTGCCGGCCGCCGTGTCGAACACCACCACACAGAGGCTGATGAACTCCTCGGGGCGGCCCACCGCCGACATCTGGGCGTTCAGCTCCTCGAGCGCCTGGGCCGGGTCGCGGTACTGGCGGAGGAAGACCCGGAGCAGGTACTTGGCCTGGAAGGCGGTGATGGCCGGCTCGATACCGTGTCCGGAGACGTCGCCGATGACCGCGGCCAGCCGTGTCGGCGACAGGCGGACGAGGTCATAGAAGTCGCCCGCCATCATCCCCGAACCGGCCTGGTAGACGCGGCCGATCTCGAATCCGGTGACGTCGGGGAGGTCCTCGGGAGCGAGGCGAGCGGCCCACCGCCGCGGGGCGAGCTCCTGCTGGCTGAGCACCTCGGCGGCTCGCCGCTCGAGCTCCCCCCGAGCCTGGGCCACCCGCGCCTCAGCCACGAAGTTGCGACCGAGGACGACGGACACGACCGCCGGGACGATGAGAACCAGGAGCACCACGGTGGCCGAGGTGTCGGTACGGAAGGACATGACCAACGAGGTGGCGGCGACGAGAAGCCACATGCACGCGTTCAGGGTGTCCTTGCGCAGGTCGGAGCGCACGAGGGCGACGACGTCGGGATCAGCGCCGCCGTTCACGTTGCGGCGGACCTGGCGCTGGCGGTATCGGGCCGATCGGGCCCACACCGCCGCCGCCGCGACCGCCGCCGCCGCCAGCACCAACAGCCATGGCTGGTCCATCGGTCGGATGGTAGCCCTCCATCCGCCACGACCGCCCGGATCGAGGCCGGCGGGATTCAGTCGCCGCCGGCCCGAGGCACCTTCTCGTCGATCGATGCGATGGTCGACGCCACGGCGTCGGCCAGCTCGCCCCGGGCGTGGGCCTCCATGCGGGCGATGCGCTCGGGAAGGAGCGCCGGCGCCCAGTCGTCGAGCGGCTCCTCGCCCCTGAGGTCGTAGGTGGGCCGTCCGAGCTCGACCAGGAGGGCGAGGCTGTAGGAGATGCGGGCCGTCAGCACGCTCGGGTCGGCCGTGGCCAGGGCCAGGGCGGCCTCGGCCATCGTCTCGAGCGGCTCGTAGAGGTAGTCGGGCAGGTCCGAGTACTCGAGCAGCACCTCGGTGGCGGCCGCCGCCTGCGGAGCCAGCGTGTTGACGGCGATGCCGTCGGCGGCCACCTCGGCCGCCAGGCTGGCAGTCCAGCGATCGAGGAACGCCTTGGTCCCGCCGTAGATCGTGCCGAGGGCCGCCGGAGCGGTCGCCGGGAAGGGAGGGCCGGTCGGCGGGATGGCCGAGGCCGAGGACAGGTTGATGATCCAGCCGGCGCCTCGGGCCCGCATCCCCGGCAGCGTGCGGCGGGTCAGGTGCCACGGCGCCCAGAAGTTGAGCTGCAGGACCCGGTCGATGGCCCGGTCGGACCAGTCGAGGAACGGCTTGTACCCGCCCGCGGCGGCGTTGTTGACCAGGATGTCGACCGGACCGAGCTCAGCCTCGACGATGTCGACCAGGTCGTCCCGGCCGACGTCAGGGTCGGCCAGGTCGAAGGGCACGGCGACGACCGGCCCACCGAGCGCTCGCAGCTCCTCCACGGCGGCGTCGAGCGTGCCCAGCGCGGCCAGGCCGGGCTGCGGTCGCGAACAGATGGCGACCGAGGCCCCCTCGGCCGCCAGCCGGATGGCGATGGCCCGGCCGATCCCCCGACTGGCTCCGGTGACGAGCGCGACCTTCCCACTGCATGAGTTCCCCATGCCGTCATCCTGGCCGAGCACAGCGGCCGGAACCATCGCGAACCGAGCGCCCCACCCGACCGGGACACGGCGGCCACCCCGACCGGGACACGATGACGAGCAGGTGCGCTCCGGCGCACGCGACCATGGCGGCATGATCGCGGCCTTCTCCATCACTCCGCTCGGTGTCGGCGACTCGGTGAGCTCGTCGGTGGCCGGCGCGGTCCGCCTCGTCCGCGAGAGCGGCCTGCCCAACGAGACCAACGCCATGTTCACCAACGTGGAAGGCGACTGGGACGAGGTGATGGCCCTCCTGAAGGCCTGTGTGGACACCGTGGCCGAGTCGGCTCCGCGGGTCAGCGTGGTGGTGAAGATCGACCACCGCCCCGGCGTCGAGGATGCGCTCCACGCCAAGGTCGCCGCCGTCGAGGCCCACCTCACCGACTGACACCCCCCCCGCCCCCCTGACCACCGACACTCCCCAACCCCCCGAAGCTGGCTCCGTTCGTAACGGATTCCGTTACGAACGGAGCCAGCTCGGGCGATGGTGTGGCGGAGTCAGTCGCGCTTGCGGACTCGGAGCTTGATGGGGGTGGATCCCATGTCGAACGCTTCGCGGAGGGAGCGCTCGAGGTAGCGCAGGTACGGCGCCGGGAGCTCCTTGTTGGCGAACAGGGTGAACGTCGGCGGGTCGGTGGCGCCCTGGGTCGCGTAGAGCACCCGGCCGCCGTGGGGGGCGGGCTGGGCCGACTGCGCGGCCCGCAGCACCTGGTTGACCTTCCGGGTCGGCACTCTGCGGTGGTAGTCGTCGATGGTGCCGGCCAGCGCCGGAAGGAGCCGGTGCACGCCCTTGCCCGACAGGGCGCTGATCTTCAGCACGGGTGACTCGCCGATGAAGTGGAGCCGTTGGGTGATCTGGTAGCTGAGGTCGTCGTGGGCCTCCTCGTCGAGGAGCTCCCATTTGTTGAGGAGCACGACGATGGGGCAGCCGGCGGCGTCGACCCGCTCGGCCAGACGCTGGTCCTGGGCGGTGACCCCGATGGTGCTGTCGATCACGAGCAGGGCCACGTCGGCCAGGTCGATGGCCTGGAGGGCCCTGACCAGCGAGTAGTACTCAGTGCCCTCGTCGATCTTGCTGCGTCGCCGCATGCCCGCCGTGTCGACGAAGCGCACGGGGCCGTCGGGGGTGTCGACGATGGTGTCGACCGTGTCGCGTGTGGTGCCGGGCATGTCGTGCACGACGGAGCGATCGTCGCCGATGAGCCGGTTGAACAACGTCGACTTGCCCACGTTGGGCCGACCGACGATGGCCACCGAGAAGACCTTCGGCCCCTCCTCGGGCTCCTCGACCGGCTCCTCGGGAGCAGGGGGAAGAGCAGCGACGAGGTCGTCGAGCAGATCGCCGGTGCCCCGCCCGTGCAGAGCGCTCACCGGGTAGGGGTCGCCCAGCCCCAACCGGACGAACTCCCAGGTGCTGGCCTCGCGGTTCGTGTCGTCGACCTTGTTGGTGACGAGCAGCACCTTGTTGCCCCCACGGCGCAGGATCTGGGCGACGCGGCTGTCCTCCTCGGTGATCCCCGTGGTGGTGTCGACCACCAGCAGCACCGCGTCGGCGTCGGCGATGGCCCGCTCGCTCTGGGCCGACACCTTGACGTCGAGGGTGTCACCGCCCGGCATCCAGCCCCCGGTGTCGACCAGGCGGAACTCGCGACCCTGCCACTCGGCCACGACCTCCTTGCGATCGCGGGTGACACCCGGCTTCTCCTCGACGATCGCCTCACGGCGGCCGACGATCCGGTTGAACAGGGTGGACTTGCCCACGTTGGGGCGACCGACCACCGCCACGACGGGCAGGGCGGCGGTGTCGGGCTCTCGGGTGTCGCTCATCGGGCGTCCAGAGCGGCACGCAGGGCGATCCCGTCGGTGGGGATGACCTCCACCGGCTGGGGGAGCTCATCCGGGCTCGAGCCGTCGAGGAAGCGACCCTGCGACAGGCAGACGTCCGGCAGCAGGTAGCGGTGGCCCCGAGGGGCGTCGGCCAGGACCCGGGCCAGGTCCGGTCCGGTGAGCAGGCCGGCCACGCCGGTGTTGCCGCCGAAGTACTCGTTGTCGACGGCGACCACCCGCACGTCGTCCCGGCCGAGGGACTCGACCAGTGGCCCGAGGACCGTGGCGCCGTAGGTCCCCGTCAACACGGCGACCGGGGCCCGCCGGCTCGGCCGCAGGGCCACCGACGTGGCCGACGCCCCCGATGCCCCTGATCCGCAGCTGGCCGGGGACGATGCCGTGCGCGGCGCCCGGTAGCCCTCGGGTGGGGCGCCGTCGACCCATGCGAAGAAGCCGGTCGCCACACCGGTGGCCTCGTCGACGGCTCCGTTGAACTCGAGCTCGAAGGTGCGCACCATGCCGACGCCGTCTTCGTGCATGGGGAAGCCCTCGTAGTCGTCGGCGGGCGGAAACGGGAGCTCGGCGAGCAGGTAGTACTCGTCGGCCGCGAACACGAGCCGGTGACCGAGCGCCGAACGGTAGACGTCCTGCCAGTCGGCGACGGCCTCGACGACCGCACGCGCCTCGTCTCGGCTGTGGGGGCGCATGGTGGGCTCGGGGTTGAAGCGGCTCACCCCGAGGGGCACCACGCAGAGGCTGGCCAGCTCCGGATAGCGGTCGAGGACCCCGGCGAGGGTGTCGTCGAGGACGGCACCGTCGTTGCGGTCGGGACACACCACGATCTGGCCGTGCACCTCGATGCCGTGATCGAGCACAGCCCGGAGCCAGCGGAGGCTGGTCGCGCCGCGTCGGTTGCGCAGCATGTCGGCCCGCACCTCGGGATCGGTGGCGTGGATGGACACGTGCAAGGGCGAGATCCGTTCGGTGACCACGCGCTCGAGGTCGGACTCGGTGAACCGGGTGAGGGTGGTGAAGTTCCCGTAGAGGAACGACAGCCGGTAGTCGTCGTCCTTCAGGTACAGGCTCGAGCGCATCCCCGGGGGGAGCTGGTAGATGAAGCAGAACTCGCAGTGGTTGTCGCAGGTGCGCACCTGGTCGAACAAGGCGGAGTGCACCTCGGCTCCGAGGGGCTCCCCCGGCTGCTTGTCCAGCTCGAGCTGCATCTCGAGGCCGCCCCGGGAGACGTCGATGACCAGCTCGGCCTCGTCGGTCAGCAGCCGGTAGGCGATGACGTCGCGGGGACCTCGCCGTTGAGGGCGAGGATCTCGTCGCCGGGCTGGAGACCGGCCCGCTGGGCCGGCGACGCGGGGCGACGCTGACGACGCGGGGAGAAGACATGGCGTCCCAGGCTACCGGGGGGTGGTACCGGTTCGGGGGCCCGGTGGACACGAGCCTTGGGCCCGACCTCGGACGCGCCGCCGATAGCCTCGCCATCGATGACGGACCCGACCGACGCCCCGACCGACGCAGCTCCCGATCCGGCCCCGACGGCCGGGGTCGAGGTGGTGCTGCTGGCGGCTCCGAGAGGGTTCTGTGCCGGCGTCGAGATGGCCATCAAGGCCTTGGCCTGGATGGTCAGGGCCTTCGAGCCTCCGGTGTACTGCTACCACGAGATCGTCCACAACCAACGGGTCGTGCAGCGCTTCGAGGACCTCGGCGTCGTCTTCGTGGACGACATCGACGACGTTCCCGAGGGTCGCCCGCTGATGTTGTCGGCCCACGGTTCGGCGCCCGAGATCGTCGCCGCCGCCCAGGCCAAGGGTGGCTACGTCGTGGACGCGGTGTGCCCACTGGTCACCAAGGTCCATCACGAGGTCAAGGTCCGCGCCGGCAAGGGCTACCAGATCGTGTACGTGGGCCACGAGGGCCACGAGGAGGCGGTGGGCACGATGGCGGTGGCCCCCGAGTCCATCCACCGGGTCGAATCGGTCGACGAGGTCCGGGGCCTGCCCGCCTTCGAACAGCCCGTCGCCCTGCTCGCCCAGACGACGTTGAGCCACCGCGACTGGTCCGACGTGCTCGACGCCACCCGGGACCGCTTCCCCGAGATGTGGGTCCCAGGCCGCTCCGATCTGTGCTTCGCCACGACCAACCGCCAGTCGGCCCTGCTCGAGATCGCTCCGCGTTGCGACGCCGTGGTCGTCATCGGCTCGGCCAACTCGTCCAACACCCGGGCGCTCGAGAGCCTGGCCCACCAGGCCGGTTGTACGCGGGTGCACCGGGTCAACAGCGCCGCCGAGGTCCCCGATGACCTCCAGGGGACGGTCGGGGTCACCGCTGGCGCGTCAGCGCCCGAGGAGCTGGTCGAGGCCGTCATCGCCCGTCTGGCACCCCGCCGAGGGGTCGAGGAGGTCCGCGTCACCGCGGAGGACGAGTACTTCCCCCCGCCCCGCAACCTGCGCGATCTGCTGGCCGCGGTCGACATCGCCGCCACCTTCGTCCTCGGCGGTCCGGTCGACGGGCGCCCTCCGGTCAACGACCGCTCGTTGCACGCCAGCGACGTGCTCTCCGCCCTGGCCTGAGCAGGCGCGGCGTCGGCCGCCCGTGCCGCGCCCGACGCGGGCACACTGGAGCCATGCCTGCCACCTTCACGCGCATGGACGAGTCGACTCTCGAGGACTGGACGGAGATCGGAGCGGCCACCGCCGCCAACCAGGGTCGGGTCGCGGACAGGATGCTCCAGCTCCTGCGGTCCCTCGCCGAGATCACCGACGGGTTCGGCACCGATCAGCTCACCCACTGCCTCCAGACGGCGACGTTGGCCGAACGGGCCGGGGCCGACGACGAGGTGGTGTTCGCCTCGCTGCTGCACGACGTGGGCAAAGCGATCAGCGTGCCCAACCACCCGGCCATCGGCGCCGAGATGATCCGGCCGTACGTGCGACCGGAGGTGTACCAGATGATCCGGGTCCACCAGGACTTCCAGGGCCGCCACTACTACGCCCACTTCGGCGCCGATCCCGACGCTCGCGAGACCCATCGGGCCGAGCTCTCGGCCGAGGAGTGGGAACTGTCGGAGCGGTTCGCCGACGAATGGGACCAGATCGCCTTCGACCCCGCCTACGACACCCTCCCCCTGGAGCACTTCGAGCCGCTCGTCCGCCAGGTCACTGCTCGCGCCCGCATGTAGGCCACCACGTCGGCGCCCGTGCGGGCCCCGGCTCGAGGGCTCCCGTCCAGCTCCGATTTCCTGTCGCAGGCAACCATTTCGAGGTGTACCGTCCCGCTGGTGACGTCGGTCACACATCGTCGGCGGGATCCAGCCGATCTTCGAGGGCTGGTCTCCCGTTCGACGTCATGTCGGAAGGAGACGAGTCCATGTTCCTGTACACCCGAGGAGTCACGCTGCGAGGCAGCCCCCGACAGGTTCTGCCGTGGGTCAGCCAGATCACGGAGTACGTCAACTCCAAGACGTCCCTGGGCGTCACCGCGTGGAACGCCGACTTCGGCCACCCGATCGGCACGATCGTGTGGAACGCCCTCGTCGAGTCCCAGGCCGCGCTCAGCGCAGAGACCAGTCAGCTGCTGGGCGACGAGGGGTACGCCGACCTCCTCGAGGCGGCGAGCGACCTCGTGGCCGCGCCGGGCGAAGACGGGCTGGCCCGCCTCGTCCACGGCAGCCCGTCGGAGCCACCCGCCCTGGGCTCGGTGGCCATGGTCACCAGCGCCCACGCCATCGTCGATCGCATCGGTGACACGCTGGCCTGGTCGGTCGACATCGCCCAGCACGTCGAGTCGGTGACCGGATCACCGATCAGTGTCTGGTCGAGCGTCTACGGCCAGATGGGAGAGATGGCGTTCATCGGGGTCAACAACGACCCGGCCGCCCTCGACGCCAGCGACGAGGCCATCAGCACCGACGACGGCTACTACGAACGGCTCCACAAGTCCGCCGGGCTCTGGGTCGAGGGTTCGGGCCACGTCGCCCGCTACACCCGCATCGCCTGACCATCCCCACCCCACCCGAACCGGTGGGGTCAGCGTGCCCCAGGGCGCGCGTTTCACCCACCAGTTCGCTTCATCGGCGAACCGGTGGGGTCAGCGTGCCCCGGGGCGCGCGTTTCACCCACCAGTTCGGGGACACCTGCCCGTTCGGGCTGGGGCTCAGAGCCCGCGTTGGTCCTCGACCAGCCCGAGCAGGACCTGAGCCGAGTCGGTGTAGGTCTTCTCGGAGATGAAGGCGTGCTGGGTGCCGGTGTACAGGTCACGGAAGGCCCGCTCGAGACGAGATCCTTCGCGTATCGCGGTGGTGCCGGCGGCCAGGTGGGCCCACTGGGCGACCTCGCGGCAGGCTTCGGTGGCGTAGGTCGCAGCGATGCGCATGTCGGCCCGCATGGTCGGGGTGAGGGCCTCACCAGCGCCCACCGCGGCCTCGGCCCGACCGAAGGAGTCGACCACCAGCAGGTGGGCGGCCCGCCACATCGCCAGGTGGTGGGCGTACCCCCGCTGGAACGAGGCGCGATGGGCCAGCGTCTCCATGTCGCCCATCCGCATCTTGGAGAGGGAGAGCTCCTTGACGTCGTCGAGCATCGACTCGGCCACCCCGAGCGCCCAACTGGCGTGCCCGGCCGCGGTGATGGCCATGAGCCCCATGCGGAACACCGGCCCCTCGCCCCGATAGGGATCGCGGGTGAAGATGTTGAACACGCGGTGGTCGGGTACGAACAGGTCGCTCACGTTGTAGTCGTAGGAGCCGGTGCCCTTCAGACCCTGCACGTGCCAACCGTCGGTGAAGGTGATCTCGTCACGAGGGATGACGGCGGCCATCAGCTGGATCTCGCCGGCAGCGTCGAGCTCGAAGTCGCCCCCCACGAGGGGAAGGAAGCCGGCGCACACGAAGGCCGAGTGGCCGGTCCCCGACCCGAAGTTCCAGGCGCCGCTGAGCTGGTAGCCGCCGTCGACCTTCTGGCCCTGGCCGTTGGGGGCGAACTGGCCGCCCATGGTGACGCGGTCGCCGCTGCCGAACGTCTCCTCGAACCCCTGCGGTGGGAGGTAGGCGGCGACCGCCGCCGACGACGGGAGGTTGGCGATGCCGATCCAGCCGAAGGAGCCGTCGAGATAGGCCATTCGCCGCCACGTGTCGATCATCGCCGCGAAGGTCGGCTCGCTCCCGCCGGCCTCGCCGGGGTTCATGTACCGCATGAGCCCGGTGTCCCACATGGCCTCGACGATCGGAGCGGTGAGAGTGCGGGCCGTCTCCGACGCCGCCGCCTGGGCGGTGACGACCTCGGCCATGGCGGCGACCAGGTCGGTGCCGTTGTCCTCGAGAAGGGTCATGGAGGCAGTCTGGCCCACGCCTGTGACCCATGCCCCACCGGCCCGGCGCAGAAGCTCCCGAAGGGGGCCGCACCGGTCGGCCGCTTCGACCGCGTCGTGGGCGCCGCGGGGCAGGAGATCACCGAGAACTCGGTCGACATGGCGCCCTTCGTGTCGGTGCACGGCACGGGCCAGATGGCCGAGGTCGGCGAGATGACCCTGGACGGACCGTTCCGCGAGGTGCGCAGCGACCAGACCTTCAACTCTTCCCGACAGGGTGCGTTCACCGGCCCGGACACCTCCCGGCTCAGTGCCGGTTCGGCGACCCGGCCAGGGCCTGAGCCTCGTCGAACAGCGCCTGGATGGCCTGACCGAGCTCGGCGCTGAGCTCCCGCACCGCCCGCCGGGAGGTGCTGCGCTTCCCCTCCGCCGGCACCGGCGGCACCAGCGGGGCACCGATGACGAAGACCATCTTGACGGGACGGATGAGCTTCGATCCCTTCGGCATCGCCGCTTCGGTGCCTCCGAGGCCGATGGGGACGATGGGAACACCGGTGCGACAGGCCACGTAGGCGGGGCCGTCGAACATCTCGGCCACGTCGGGTCCGCTCTGGCGGGTGCCCTCTGGGAACATCACCAGCGGCTCGCCCCGCTCGATGCACGCCAGGCCGGCCTTGAGCGCCTCCCGATCGGCGGTCCCCCGCTGGACGGGGAAGCCCCCGAGGGCGGTGAGCAACCAGCCCAACGGCCGCGAGCGCCAGAGCGACTCCTTGCCCATGTAGCGCAACCTGCGGGTGGTGATCGACGCCAGCACGGGCGTGTCCAGGTTCGACCGATGGATCGGCGACAGGACGTAGGCGCCGTCGCTCGGGAGGTGCTCGCGACCGTGGATCTCCAGTCGGAACCAGACCCGGCACACCCCGTGGATGAGGGCGCGGATCGTGGCGTACAACGCTCGTTGCGAGACGCTCATGTCCTCGCCCTTGGTGTGCCCGGCGGGGACGTGGAGCTCGTCGCTCATCCCAGCGCCGCCAGGATGCGGTCGACGATGTCGTCGACGCTGAGGTCGCTGGTGTCCACCACCGTGGCGTCGCCGGCCTCCCGCAGAGGACCGTCCTCGCGCCCCTGGTCGAGGGCGTCGCGCCGGGCCAGGTCGGAGGCGACCGTCTCGTACGACAGATCGGCGACCTCCTTGGATCGCCGGGCGGCCCGCACCTCGGGGGCGGCGTCGAGGTACACCTTCAGCGTGGCGTCGGGGAAAACGACGGTGCCGATGTCGCGCCCCTCCATCACGCCCCCGCCGCGCACGGCGGCCCACTCCCGCTGGCGGCGGCGCATCTCCTCGCGCACGGCGGGGATGGCGGCGACGACGCTCACCGCCCGGGTGACCTCCGGGCCGCGGATCTCGATGGTGGCGTCGACGCCGTCCACCACGACGGTGCCGCTCTCGTCGATGTCGATGGTGAGCTCGCGGGCCAGGTTGCCCACCACCTCGGCGTCCTCGGGGTCGACGCCGGCGCGCAGGGCGGCGAAGGCCACCGACCGGTACATGGCGCCGGTGTCGAGGTAGGCCAGCCCGACCCGCTCGGCCACGGCCCGGGCCACCGTGGACTTGCCGGAGCCCGCCGGTCCGTCGATGGCGATGACCTTCATCTCGTCGCTCACTTGGCACTCCCGGGTCGCAGGGTCTCGAGCACCCGGAAGTAGTCCGGGAAGGTCTTGGCCACGCACCCCGGATCGGCGATGGAGATGCCCGGGACCCGCAGGCCCAGCAGGGCGAAGCTCATCGCCATCCGGTGGTCGTCGTAGGTCTGGATCGTCGCCGACCGCAGGGGCGCGGGCTCGATGAGGAACCCGTCGTGCTCGACGGTGGCGTCGACACCGGCTCGGCGCAGCTCGGTGACGACCGCGCTGATCCGATCGGTCTCCTTGCGCCGGATGAAGCCGATGCCGGTGATCCGGGTGGGACCCTCGGCGAAGGCGGCAACGGCGGCGATGGTCTGGGCCGTGTCCGACATGGGCTCGAAGTCGGCCTCGATGCCATGCAACGGACCGCCCACCACCTCGATGGCGTCGGACCGCCGGTGCACGGTGCAACCCATGCGCTCCAGGGCGTCGACGAAGCGCACGTCGCCCTGGAGGGAATCTTGACCCAGGCCCTCGATCCGTACCCGTCCGCCGCAGATGGCGGCGGCCGCGAAGAAGTAGGAGGCGGCCGAGGCGTCGGGCTCCACGACGTGCTCGGCGGCCGTGTAGCCCCCGGGCTCGACCACGTAGGCGCGCGGGCTCTCCGAACGGGCGACGGCCCCGAACGCGGCCATCACCGCGATCGTCATGTCGAGGTACGGCCTCGACACCGGGTCCGTCGACAGCTCCACCCGCAGTCCTCCGGGCAGGCACGCGCCGGCCAGCAACAGGCCGGACACGAACTGGCTGGAGATGTCACCGGGCAGCCGTACCTGGGCTCTCTCGGCTCCCGCCCCCACCCCGGTCGCCCCTCCCGCGACGGTGACGGGAAGGTGTCCCGGCTCGCCGTCCTCGCTGACCGTGGCACCGAGCTGACGGACCGCATCGAGCACCGGCCCCATGGGTCGGGCCCGCAGCGGCGCTCCGCCGTCGAGCCGGAACGGGCCGGCCCCGAGGGCCAGCACGGCGGCGATGAAACGCGACGTCGTGCCCGAGAGGCTGGCGTGCAACTCGACGGGACCGGGGGCCAGGCGCCCACCCGTACCGGTCACCTGGATCCGGTGGTTGGCATCGTCGACCACCACACGTGCCCCGAGCGCCTGCACGCAGCGCACCATGGCCTCGGTGTCGTCAGCCAGGAGGACGCCGGAGATGTTGCTCGTGCCCTCGGCGAGGGCGGCGGCCACCAGCGCCCGGTTGGTGATGCTCTTGGACCCAGGGGGCCGCACGACGGCGTCGAGGGGCCCGTCGAAGGGTGTGATCGGGAGGGGGTCGGGCAGGCTCATCGTTCCTCGCCGGCGTCCAGGGACCGCAGCACGGGTCGGTATCCGGCGTCGGCCAGCCCCTGCCGGAAGCGCTCGCCGAGCGCCTCCTCCACCAGCAGGATCACGACGCCCTCGTCGCCCTCCACCGAGTGGGCGATCTCGATGTCCGCGATGCTGACGTCGAGCTCGCTGGCCAACACGGTGATGCCGGCCAGCGCACCCTTCTGGTCCGCCACGGGCACCCGCAGCTCGGCCAGGCCTTCGGGACGCCCGAAGCGGGCCGGCAGGGCGAGGCGGGCGGAGCGGGCCCGTTCCAGGATGCCGACCAGACCATCTCGGTCGCCGTCCTCGACGATGTCGCGGACCCGCTGGAGTGTGTCCATGAGTCGATCCATCTCGGCCACGATGGCATCGCGGTTCTCAGCGCAGATGTCGGGCCAGATGCCCGGATGCCCGGCGGCGATGCGGGTCATGTCCCGAAACCCTCCGGCGGCCAGTCGCAGCAGCCCCCGGTGCTCCTCGGCCCGCTCGTCAGCCAGGCCCATGAGGCTGGCCGCGGTCAGATGAGGGACGTGGGACACCACCGCGACCATCGAGTCGTGGCGGGCCGGCGGCAACGACACCACTTCCGCGCCGAAGCCCGACACCACCGAACGCACGGCCGCGAAGGCGTCGTCGTCGGTGCCCGACACCGGGGTCAGCACCCAGGTGCGGCCCTCGAAGAGGTCGGATCGGGCCCCGGCCACGCCTTCCTGCTCGCTCCCGGCCATGGGGTGGCCGCCGACGTACCGGGGGTCGCCCATGAGTTCGAGCAGCGGGGTCTTCACGCTCCCGGCATCGGTGACGAGACCGTCGGTGTCGGCCAGGGCGCGTGCCACCTCGTCGACCATGACCCCGACCGGCGTGGCCACGAAGGTCAGCTCGACCGTCACCGGACCAGAGGGCGCGGCGACCTCGTCGATGGCCCCGAGAGCGAGGGCCTGATCCACGTGGGCGGGGACGAGGTCACGGCCGAGGACGTGCCATCCGGCCCGCCGCAGGGCCAGGCCGATCGATCCGCCGATGAGGCCGATCCCGACGACGAGAGCGCGCCGACCGGTGGCCTCGGGGGTGGCGGCCTCGGCCGGCGGGCCGGGGACGGAGAAGTCGGCCACCGCCCTACTCCGGGAGGTCGTCGCGGAGACCGCCGGCGCCTTCGAGGTACACGTGGCGCATCTCGTTGCGCGGCTCGCGTCGTGGTCAGGTGCATCAGCACCCGGATGCACAGCGGGGTGGCGTCCACGATGTCGAGCTCGCGGGCGCACATGAGCGGTATGTCGCCGAAACCGATCTCGCGGGCGGCCGCCGCCGGGAACATCGAGCGGATGTCGACCGTGGCCGTGAACAGCACACTGATGATGTCGTCATGGTCGATGTCGTTGCGGTCCATCATCTGCTGGAGCAGCGCGTTGGTGCGCTCACGCACCTGTTCGGCAGTGTCGGAATCGACGGTGGTGGCGCCCCGGAGGGCACGGACGGCAGCAGTCACGGAGGTCGATACTAGGGGCGCGGGGTGCGCCGGCCCGGGGCCGATTCGGCCGGTCGGGCGGGCGCCGCCGCCCGCTCGAGGGCCCGCAGCTCGTCGACGGTGAGCACCCGCCAGTGGCCGGGCTTCAGCTTGCGGTCGGCGAGAGGGCCGATGCGGGTCCGCACGAGGCGGGTGACGGGGTGGCCCACGGCTTCGCACATGCGGCGGATCTGCCGGTTGCGCCCTTCGTGGATGGTGAGGCGGATCACGCCCGGGCCGATGAGGGCGGCCTGGGCCGGAGCGGTGGGGCCGTCCTCCAGCTCGACGCCCTCCCGCAGCCGGCGGATCGTCTGACGGGACGGCGACCCCTCCACCTGGGCGACGTACTCCTTGTCGACACCGAACGACGGGTGGGTCAGCCGATGGGTGAGAGCGCCGTCGTTGGTCATGAGCAGCAGGCCCTCGGTGTCCATGTCGAGGCGACCGACGGGGAAGACGCGGGGCTCCTCGGGCACCAGCTCGAGCACGGTGGGGCGACCCTGGGGGTCGTCGGCCGTCGTCACCACCCCGACGGGCTTGTTCATGAGGTAGTGGACCAGGCCGGGCTTCACCCCGATGGGCGTGCCGTCGACGGTGACCTCGTCGGCGTCGGCGTCCACTCGTCGGCCGAGCACGGCGATCTCGCCGTTGACCGCCACCCGCCCACCGGCGATCAGGTCCTCGCACACCCGCCGACTGCCCACCCCGACCCGGGCCAGGACCTTCTGCAGACGCTCGCCATCGACCTCGGAGGAGGTCAACCGAGCGGGTCCGGTTCCGGGCGGTCCCCGGCGTCGGGTCCGGGCTCAGGGTCACGCAACGTCTCGGCGGGGCGCTCCGGAGCGAAATCGGGCTCGCCGTACCGGGCCGGACCGGGCTCCAGGTCGCTCCCCCGCAGGTCCAGGTCGCCGTGGGCGCCGGGTTCGCCGAGCCCGACGATCGACGACGGCCGGGAGGAAGCCGGTGGCTCGGGGTCGACGTCGACCCGAAGGCCGATCTCGAGGGCCTCGACGACGTCGGCTCCGGGCACGAACTCGGCGATGGCCGGCAGCTGAGCGAGCGAATCCAGACCCATCTTCTCCAGGAAGGCCGGGGTGGTGCCGAACAGAACCGCCTGCCCAGGGCCCGGATCGTGGGCGACCTCCCCGATGTAGCCGCGCTGCTCGAGCGTGCGCACCACACCGTCGACGCTGACCCCACGAATGGTGGCGACCTGGGCCCGGCTGATCGGTTGCTTGTAGGCGATGATGGCGAGCGTCTCGAGGGCCGCGGCCGACAGCTTGGCCGACTGGCCCTCGAGGACGAAGCGCTCGACGTAGGGGGCCTGGTCGGGATGGGTCTGGTACCGCCAACCCCCGGCCACCCGCACGAGTTGGAAGCCCCGTTCCTGGGCCGCGTACTCCATCGCCAGCTCCGAGAGGAGGGTCTCGGCCCGGGCCGGTTCGGTGTCGGTCATCACGGCCAGCACCTCGACGCTCACCGGCGAGTCGGCCACCAGCACGATCGCCTCGAGGGCGCGCTTGATCTCGGCGCTCATCAGGACCTCAGCCGTCGTAGGTGTCGATGCCGGCGAGATCGGCCACCGCGAGGGCAGGCGAGCCCATCCAGATGATCTCGATATCGCCGAACGCGGCGGGCTGGTCGATGTCGACGAGCCCCTGTTTGAACAACTCGAGCACGGCGAGGAAGCGCACCACGACCTCCAGGCGCTCGACGAAGGACTCGGTGATGCGGCGGAAGCTCACCCGACCGAGCCGGGCAGCTCGTCGACGAGCTCCTCGACCGCTTCGGTGACGCTCACCCGCACCGAGTGGATGTGGTCGATGCTGACCACGGGCTTCGGCCGGGGCGTCATCGCCCGCTGGTACGCGGCCCGCAGGTCCTGCACGTCGATCCCGGCGAGCAGGTCGGGGGCCAGCTCGAGGAAGGGCTCGTCGAGGCCGGCGGTGCGGGGGAACGAGAGCGACGCCGCGGCCGACAGGTCGCCGAACACGTGGGCCGCGTCCTTGAAGGTCTTGCAGTCGAGGAGGCGGGCGATGAGCAGGTCCCGCTCCTCCCACAGGGCGAACTCGTCGTCGAGGTCGACGTCGGCGTCCTCGGGGAGGAGGCGCTTGCACTTGAGCTCCACGAGCGTGGCCGCGATGAGCAGGAACTCGGTGGTGATGTCGAGGTCGAGGTGTTCCATGCGCTCGATCTCGACGATGTAGGCGTCGACGATCCGGGAGAGCGAGATCTCGTAGAGATCGACCTGTTCGCGCAGGATCAGGTGGAGCAGGAGATCGAAGGGCCCCTCGTAGACCGGGGTCTGCACGTCGTAGGCCATCGGCGCCCACGATAGAGCGAGGGGGTGGCCCTGCCGCGCACGGTGTCGGTCCTCCCGTTACCATCCCGAGCCATGCCGGCCCTTGCGGACAGCCGTCGAGCGGGCGGGCGGTGGACCCGGGGGGCGATCGGGGCCGCTCTCATGGGAGCCCTCGTCGTCACCGCCTGCTCCAGCGACACCCCCTCCGAAGGCCCGCCGGCCGATCAGGCGGCGGGCGCCATCACCTCGGGCCTGCGGCTGCCGACCGACACCGAGGCCTGCCTCACCGAGCAGCTCCAGAACGACGACCAGGCCCGGGCACTGCTCGATCCCGGTGCGCTGGCCGATGCCTCGCCGGGCGACCGCCAGGCCCTCACCGAGGTCATGGACGCCTGCGTGACCCCCGATGTGTTCGCCGCCGCAGTGGCCTCCAGCATCTCCGGATCGATACCAGCGGCGTCGGACGCCGCCACCGAAGCCCAGACCCAGTGCCTCCACGATGCTGTGGTCGGCCTCCCCGATGATGAGCGCAGCGATCTGGTGCTCGGTGTTCTCGCTCTCGACGCCCCGATCGACAGCGATCTGGCGGTGGCCCGGGGCGACATCGTGAACGGTCTCTACACGAGCTGCGGGGTGACCGTGCAGGCGGGCGGCGACGGCACCGGCTCGGCCTCGTCGGCGGCTCCCTAGGCCGGAACGGGTTTCCGGCCTGGCCGGGGTCGGCCTCTAGCATCGCCGGCCATGACGCGAGTCTTCTCGGGCATCAAGCCCACCGGTCCGGTCCAGCTCGGAAACCTCCTCGGTGCCCTGCGCCACTGGGTCACCGATCAGGACGAGGCCGACACGATCTTCTGCGTCGTCGACCTGCACGCCCTGACCGTGCCGCAGGATCCCGGTGGAGCTGCGGACCCGAACCCTCGAGCTGGCCCAGTTGCTGCTCGCCATCGGGATCGACCCGGACCGCTCGACGCTGTTCGTTCAGGGCCACGTGCCCGAGCACGCCGAGCTGTCGTGGATCCTCGAGTGCACCGCGGCGGTCGGCGAGCTGCGGCGCATGACCCAGTTCAAGGACAAGAGCGACGGGGCCGAGTTCGTGTCCGCCGGCCTGTTCACCTACCCGGCGCTCATGGCCGCCGACATCCTGCTGTACGACACCGACAAGGTGCCCGTCGGCGACGACCAGCGCCAGCACGTCGAACTGGCCCGTGACCTGGCGGTGCGCTTCAACCACCGCTACGGCGACACCTTCGTGGTCCCCGAAGCCACCTTCCCGAAGGTCGCGGCGAGGGTGATGGATCTGCAGCAACCCACCAGGAAGATGTCGAAGTCCGAGGATTCCCCGCAGGGGACGATCCTGGTGCTCGACGACCTCGACATCGTCGCGAAGAAGATCAAGCGGGCCGTCACCGACGCCGAGACCGAGGTCCGCTACGACCCTGAGGCCAAGCCCGGGGTCTCGAACCTCCTGTCGATCCTCGGTGCCTGCACGGGCGAGGACCCCGCGGCGGCTGGCCGGGCGCTACACGCGCTACGGCGACCTCAAGACGGCATGCGCGGAAGCCGTGGTCGAGACGCTGCGGCCCATCCAGGAACGCTTCGCCGAGCTGGCTGCTGACCCCGCCGGCACCGCAGCCATCCTGGCCAAGGGCGCAGCCAAGGCCCGCTCGGTCGCCGGTCCCGTCCTCGACCGGGCGCGCGACAACCTCGGCCTCCTCGCCCCGGGCTGACGGCACCGACGTCACCCTGCCGGACCTCGCCGGCGCGTTCGGGGCGCCGCCGCGCTGCTCGTCAGGAGCCCAGAGCCGATGGCGTGGGCGGGGCCATCAGCGGCTCTGTGGCCACCTCCGCTTCCGGGAGCTCGATCACGAACGCCGCGCCACCGCCGGGGGGCGACGACGCCCGGACCGAACCGCCGTGGGCCGCGACGACGGCAGCCACGATCGACAGCCCGAGCCCCGAGCCGCCGTGGTCGCGGGAGCGCGAGGAATCGGCCCGGTAGAACCGCTCGAAGACGTGTTCGAGCGCCTCGGGGCCCATGCCCGGTCCATGGTCGGC
Organism: uncultured Actinomycetes bacterium; assembly: GCA_963793025.1. GTDB lineage: Bacteria > Actinomycetota > Acidimicrobiia > Acidimicrobiales > Acidimicrobilacustridaceae > CAWBYL01. Next base: position 128,954 of record CAWBYL010000009.1, on the reverse strand, counting down.
CACGGTGAACCGCACCCGACCGGCGACGAGCTCGAGGGCGACGTCGACCGCAGCGTCGGACGGCGTGTGGACCCGGGTGTTGGCGAGGAGGTTGGCCATGACCTGGCGGAGCCGGGCCTCGTCCCCCACCACCATCGCCATGGGTATCCCGCACACGAGCTCGATGGGCCGGTCTGGTTCGACGGCCCGGGCGTCGGCGACCGCGTCGCGGGCGAGCGGGACGAGGTCGACGGGCTCGGCGTCGAGCGGTCGACCCTGGTCGAGGCGGGCCAGCACCAAGAGGTCGTCGACCAGGCCGCCCATGCGGGTGGCCTCGGCTTCGATCCGACGCAGCGCGTCACCCACCTCCTCCCCGTCGTGCAGGGCTCCGCTGCGGTACAGCTCGGTGTACCCCCGAATCGACGTCAACGGCGTACGCAGCTCGTGGGAGGCGTCGGCCACGAACCGACGCAGCTGGTCCTCCGAGGCCTGCCGCTCGGCGAAGGCCCCTTCGATCTGGTGCACCATGCCGTTGAAGGCCACGGCGAGGCGTCCCGCCTCGGTTCCCGGCGGCCCGGGACCGATGCGCCGGCTCAGATCCCCCTCGGCCACGGCGTCGGCCGTGGCCGCCAACTCGTCGATGGGACGGATGCCGAGGCGCACGACCCACCAGCCGGCGAGGGCCAAGGCCAACAACACGGTGCCGGTGGCGGCCAGGGTGAGGACCGTGATCCGGTTGAACGTCGACTCGGTCGACGAGAGCGGCAGACCGGCGAGCACCACCCGCCGACCGTCGTTGTCGAGGGCGACGGTCATCCTCCAGTGCGATCCGGCGTCGCCCTCGGACCCGACGGTGAACGGCTCCGACGTCGCCCCGGGCCCGGGCAGGTTGTCCTCGATGGTCGCGTCGCTCACGGAGGGCGACGGCTGACCGGCCCCCACACCATCGGCCACGCGGATGGTGGTGCCCGTCGAGCGGTCGCGGACCTCGATGAACAGCTCGCTCAGTTCTCCCGGCGCGGTGCCCGGCTCACTGGTGGCCGGCGGTGGACCGAAGGGGTCGAGGTTCCGAGCCAGGCCACCGGGCCGGAGGAAGCCCGGAACGGCGGCATCGAGGCGCCGGTCGATCTGGGCGGTCAGCGAGGACCGCACGGTCGAGATCACGACGACATCGGCGATGACCAGCACGACGGCCACCAGCAGGAAGCCCAGCACCAGGCGACGGCGAAGGGACACGGGAGATCAGTTCACCCGAAGGACGTAGCCCACACCCCGCACGGTGTGGATGAGCGGCTCACCCAGGGGGTCGAGCTTCTTGCGCAGGTAGCTGACGTAGGTCTCGACCACGTTGGCCACCCCGCCGAAGTCGTACTGCCAGACGTGGTCGAGGATCTGGGAACGGCTGAAGCACGCGGTTCGGGTTCAACAAGAAGTAGCGGAGGAGCTTGAACTCGGTCGGTGAGAGCTCGACCGGCGTGCCGGCCCGCCAGACCCGGTGGGCGTCCTCGTCCATCTCCAGGTCGCTGAACTCCAGTCGCCCTTCGACGTCGTCGCCGAACCCGGTGCGGCGCAGGGCCACCCGGATCCGGGCCAGCAGCTCCTCGAGGGAGAACGGCTTGGTGACGTAGTCGTCACCGCCCTGGGTGAGCCCCCGCACCTTGTCCTCGGTGGCGTCGCGGGCGGTGAGGAAGATGACGGGCGCCCCGCACCCGTCGCTGCGCAATCGCCGGCACACCTCGAAGCCGTCGAGATCCGGGAGCATCACGTCGAGCAGGACCAGATCGGGTCGAAACGTCCGCACTGCCTCCACCGCGGCCAGTCCGTCGGCCGCCTCCTCGATCTCCATGCCGGCGTGGCGGAGGGCGGCGCTGAGCAGGTAGCGGATGTTCTCTTCGTCATCGACGACGAGCACACGGCTCGGTCGGATCGGCGCGGCGATGGTCATGGTGGTCAGCCCTCCGGTGGGGTCAGGAGAGTGCACCACGTCCGGATGAGAGTCTGCTGGTGGATTCCTGAGAGTTCGGTGAGAGCCGAGCCGACAGCACCCGCTGTACCCGGGATCACGCCGAGAACAGTCCCTCCCCCACCCAGCCCCCGGGACCGACACCCGGAGGGACTGCGAACATGGCCGATCCGACGTGGCGGATGTACTCGTTGAGCTGGTCGGACTCGGCCAGGCGCTGTTGCATCGGGATGAACTGCAGGCGCGGATCGCGCTGGAAGCAGATGAAGAACAGGCCGGCGTCGAGTTGGCCCACCCTGGGGTCGAGCCCGTCGGTGAAGTTGTAGCCGCGACGCAGGATGTGGATGCCGAGCGCGTCCTGGTTGGCCAGCGCCACGTGCGCCGTGGCGTCGATGACCGGCTGACCGGCGGCGTCGAGGGCATCGAGGTCGACCGGATCGGTCTCGGCGTGGCCTCCGAGCGGGGCGCCCGTGGCGCGCACCCGCCCGATGACCTTCTCCTGTTCGGCCAGCGCGGTGCGGTCCCAGATCTCGACCAGGTTCCGTATGCGCCGGGCCACCAGGTACGAGCCCCCGGTCATCCATGCGGGCCGGGCGCCGGCCTCGACCCACACGTTGGGGCCGAACTCCGCGGTGTCGGCCCGGAGGTTGTCGGTGCCGTCCTTGAAGCCGAGGAGGTTCCTCGGCGTGGACTGGTCCTTCGTGGTCGCGGAGGTCCGTCCGAAGCCCTCCTGTGTCCACCGCATCCGCACGACGCCTCGACCGATCCGGCTGAGGTTCCGGACTGCGTGGAACAGGACCTGCGGATCGTCTCCGCAGGCCTGGACGCAGAGGTCCCCGCCGCTGCGGGCCCCGTCGAGCTCGTCACCCGGGAAGGGAGGGAGGTCGGCGAGCGCGGCAGGGCGGACGGCGGCCAGGCCGAAGCGGTCCTCCCCGCCGGACTCGAACAGGGTCGGACCGAACCCGAAGGTGAGGGTGAGCCGCGCCGGATGCAACCCCTCGGCCTCGCCGGTGTCGGTGGGCGGCAACGCCGCAGTCGTGGCCGGCTCGTCGACCGCCAGCCCCTGGGTCATCCGCTCGGCGGCCACGGTCCACTTCTGCAGCAACTCGGCCACCTCGGTCTGCCGGGTGGCCACCACGTCGAACGAGACGAAGAGCAGCCGGTCCTGGGCGGCGGTGGCGATGCCGGCCTGATGCGCCCCTCGGAAGGCCACGACGCCGTTCGTCGGGTCGTTGTCGCCCGCCGACGCGGCCGAGGCCACGGCGCCGCCGACCAGGCCACCGACGGCCAGACCGCCCGCCGCGGCACCGGCCATGCCGAGCAACCGCCGGCGGGAGAACCCGCCGGCGGAAGGATCCGCCTCGGTCGCCGCCGGTCGGTTCGGCGGAACCGCCGCTCCGCCCGCGGCGAGCGCGTCCTCACTCACTGCAGGACCAGGGCGGCCACCGTCGACAACGGCTCGGCCAGGGCGTCGACGGCGACAGCCAGGTCAGCGGTCTGGGCCGGGGTGAGGTCGGTGTAGAGCACGAACCCGTTGGCCGGGCCACCGTCGACGCGGTAGGGAGCCAGCGCCTCCTCGAGGTTGGCGAAGCGCTCCTCGATGGTGGCCACCAGATCGGCCTCGTCCTCGGCGAGCAGCGGGACCACGGCGTCGAAGGCGGCACGCGACCCGGCGACGTTGGCCTCGAAGTCGGCGAGGTCGGTGTGGGAGTAGCGGTCCTCCTCGCCGGTGATCTTGGAAGCGGACACCTCGTCGAGCAGCTCGACCGCGCCGTTGGCGATCTGAGCCGGCTCCAGCTCCACCGAGCTGATGGAGTCTCGGAGCTCGGTCACGTCGGCCACGAGCTTGTCGGCCAACGGAGCGAGCCCGTCGGTGGTCTGGTCGATCCACAACGCCTTCTCGAGGCGGTGGTAACCCGTCCACTCCTCCTCGGGCACGTCACCCTCACGGGCGTCGATGGCCGGATCGAGATCGCCGAAGCTCTCGGCGATGGGCTCGATGCGTTCGTAGGGCTCCCGGGCGTAGGCGAACAGCGACTGGGCCTGAGCCAGGTCTCCGGCGACGATGGCGTCGGCGAACGCCTGGGTGCGCACCACGGCCTCGTCGGCCTGGACCTGGACGTAGGCCAGGTAGGTGCTGACCGCCTCCTGCTGGGCCACCGGATCACCGGTCAGACCGGTGTCGGATTCGGCCACCTCGAGGGTGCCACGATCCTTGGTGCCCCCCGGGCAGTACGTCTGGTAGCTCCCCGCCTTCAAGGTCAACGAGAAGCTGCCCTCGGTGCCCGGTCCCACGTTGTGGACCTCGCCCAGGACGCGGTCGCCGCTCTCGGTCAGCACCTCGAGCTCGTTGACCCCGCCAGCGTCTTCGTTGCTCACCTGGAACGTGGTGGGTCCGGCCTTGGCGCTGAGCGAGTTCGGCTCGCAACCGGCATCGGTCAGAGCGACGCCGACCACCTGGATCTCCCCGTCCTCCCCGGCCACCGACTTGGCGGTGCACCCGGCCAGCAGCGCCGCCATCACCAGGCCACCCGACAACCATCGTCTCGAAACCGACATCGTTCCTCCTTCTGATAAGAAGGCTGCATGATGTCAGAGGTTAGGTCGCCCTAACAAGTGTTGGTAGAGCCCGGGGCGCGTGCCGCTCAGGTACCGGCGGGCGCCGCCCAGCGAGCCTCCGCGGCGTCACCGGAGCGAAGACCTGTCCGGCGCAGCCCGAGCCAAGCGGCCACTAGGAGGCCGCCGGCCACGACGGCCGCGCCGAGGGCGCCGACCGGACCGGCCCAGGCGCCGGCGGCGACCACGGCGACGAGCAGCTGCACGCCGATGACGCCGCGACGCACCGGCTCCCGCCATGCCGCGAACCAGCGATGAACGGCGATCAGGCGGGCCGGGCCGGTGATGGAGCGGGCAGCCAGGATGGCCAGGCCTCGAACCAGCCCGAACCCGGCCCCGATGGCCAGGGCGACGAGAGGACGTCCGGTCAGGGCCGTGAGGACGATCATGAGGTAGATGCCGGCGGTCGTGATGTACGTGGCCAGACCCACACCGATCTGCCAGCCGAAGCCTCCGCCGTAGACCCAGGCACGGTACTGGTCGAGCCACCGCTCGTTGACCTGGCGACCGTGGAACGGCAGATGGAGGCCGAACGGGTCGAGATCCGAGCCGGCACACACCAGGGCGACGACGGTGGCCACGCCGAGAACGGTCGCCGACGACAGACCGAGGCCACCCACGAGGGCCGCCAGCACGGCCATGCCGGCACCGAGCGTGAGGCCACCGAGCACCGAGCCGACCACGAACCACGTGGCGGTGCGCGACCAACGTCGGCCGCGCCCCGACTCGGCGAGGGGAGTCACCGTCGAGAGCATCGACAGGCCGCACGGCGACCAGGTCGAGCGGATCGCGGTGGCCAGGGCGGTGACGCTGGCGAGCACGATGACGAGAGCCACGGAGATGTCCTTCCGGCTGCGATCAGGGGTGTCCGAAGCGTAGGCGCACGGCGCCGGGCGCCGGCGCCCGCGGAAACCTCACCCCCGCCGGGCCGCTCATGGGCCACCCTGGTGGCTCACCCGCCCACACCGAGGAACCCACTCAGGAGGACGAGCTGCTCATGGCCCCCGCACCCCGGATCACCCGTACCCGCCTACCCGGAATCGGGGAACGCACCGAGGTCCACAACGCCGAAGGGGACTCGGTCTCGGTGGTGCAGTACCCCGGCGGTGCCGTCGACCTCCAGGTCGCCGACACTCCCCCGGTCCGGCTGGCCGAGGCGGACGCCCGGGCCCTCGGAGCCGTCCTGACCGGCACCTTCACCATCGACCCCTCGCTGCTGGAGGAGCTGCACTCGGTCCTCGGCGGTCTCCAGATCGACGCCGTGAGGATCCACCGGGACGGCGCCATGGCCGGCCGCACGATCGGGGACCTCGAGATCCGCAGGCGCCACCGGGTGACCGTGGCCGCCGTCCTCCACGGGAGCCTCCCCGATGTGTCCCCCGGACCGGACACGGTGCTCGATGCCGGCGCCCGTGTCCTCGTGCTCGGCCAGCCGCCCGACGTGGTGGAGTTCCGCCGAGCCGCCGGAGGCCGAGATGGGTCATGACCTGGTGGTGCTCGGCGCCGCGTTCCTCGTGTGCGCCATCCTCGCCCGGGGCGGACGCCGTATCGGTCTGCCCACCATCCCCCTGTTCATGGCGGCCGGAATCGCCCTCGGCCCCAACACCCCGGGACCCGTCCTGTTCGAGCATCCCGGCGAGCTGGAGCTGCTCGCCGCCCTGGGTCTCGTGTTCCTGCTGTTCACCCTCGGTCTGGAGTTCTCGGTCGACGACCTCACCTCGGGGGGCTCCCGCCTGCTGGTCACCGCCACCGCCTATCTGGTGCTCAACGTCGGTGCCGGGCTGGCCCTCGGATTCGCCCTGGGGTGGGGTACTCCCGAGGCGTTCGTCATCGCCGGCGCGACCGGCATCTCGTCGTCGGCCATCGTCACCAAGGTGCTCGTCGAGCTGGGGCGACTGGGTAACCCCGAGACCCGCCTGATCCTGGGCATCATCGTGATCGAGGATCTCTTCCTCGCTCTCTACCTCGCCGCGCTGGCCCCGGTTCTGGGGTCGGCGGACACGGTCGGCGAGTCAGCCCTGTTGTTCTTCCGTTCGCTGGCCTTCCTGCTCGTCCTCGGCGCCGTCGCCCGGTTCGGCGGTCCGGTGGCCGAGCGGCTCATCGCCTCCCGCGACGACGAGCTGCTCACCATCTCCTTCTTCGGGTTCGCCGTCCTGATCGCCGGGGTGGCCGAGGTCCTCGGCGTGTCCGACGCCATCGGCGCCTTCATGGCCGGGCTCGTGCTGGCTGGCACGGCCATCGCCCGTCGGGTCGAACGGCTGGCCATACCCCTGCGGGACTCCTTCGCGGCCGTGTTCTTCTTCGCCTTCGGGCTGGAGATCCGGCCAGGCGATCTCGTCGAGCTGGCCGGGCCGGTCGCCGCCGCGGTGGCGGTCACCGTCGTCATCGCGGTGGTCGCCGGGTTGGTCGCGGCCCGGATCAACCACCTCGACCGCCATGCCGCCACCAACGTGGCCACCACCATCATGGCCCGGGGCGAGTTCGCCCTGATCCTCGTGTCGCTGGCTGTCGCCGCCGAGCTCGACGAGCGCCTGGTCCCCTTCGTCGGCGGCTACGTGCTGGTGCTGGCCATCCTCAGCCCGCTGTTGGCGGCCCAGTCGCGGCCACGTGGCCCGACTGGTGCCCCGCCGCCTCGTCCCGACCGCGGACCCACCCCCGGACGAGGGTCGGACCGACCCCGCCAGGACGACGGCAGGGTTGGGCGGCCCCGAGGGCCTCGGCTAGGGTTTCGCCCCTTCGGGCGATTGGCTCAGATGGTTAGAGCGCTGCCTTCACACGGCAGAGGTCACAGGTTCGAGTCCTGTATCGCCCACTCCAAAGAGGCCTTCGCTGACCAGGCAGTTTCTCGTTGGATGGGCGTCGGGCTTCCGTCATTGGTGGTGCCAAAATGGCACGAGAAGTCGGGCTGACTCCGCCCTGCAGGGCTTGCCAGGGCACAGGTTCCCGTCGGGTTGGCCCCCGGGCCGGCGCCATCGAGGGCTTGGGCGGGGGAGAGCGGAACGCCTGGGTGGATTCCGAACCAGTTCGGATCCAACCGACCTGTGGCCTTCGGGCCTGGACGGAGGTGACGATGGTGATTCGGCCTCAGTCGTAGGCGCACGCCGCAGCTCCGAGGCTCGCGGCGGCATCGACCCGGGCCTGTGCCAGCGGCCCGACCGTCTCGAGGGTGGCCGTGAAGCCGGCCACGTCCCCGGCAGTGGCCGCGCCCGCCTGCGCGGTGGGCGTTGTTCTCCTCGGCCTGGAGAGCCGCCACGAAGTCATCGAGCTGCGCCTGCTGCTGGGTGGTGGCGGGTTCGATCGCCCGGATGGTTGCGGCCATGTCCCCGGCCGACGAGAAGGACTTGGCGAACCACTCGCCCACCGCAGGGAGCTGCGCCGGATCCGGGTGTTCCGGGTCGAAGTCCTCGAACGGGAAGTCACCACGCTGCTCCAGCGCGGAGACGTACTTTCGACACGCCGTGTCGGCCTGTTCGGCGGCGGCCGATAGCGCCAGACCCTCCACAGCGTCTCCATCGTCGGTGGTGGTTGTCGCGGTCGGTCCTCTCGACGCGACTGGTGGTCGACGCGACGCCGTCCGAAATGTCGCCGTCGGCACTGCATGCGGCGAGCAGGGTGAGCGTGGCACAGACCGCTGCGGTACGTACCATTGCTGTGGCCATGACCAGACCTCCTGATTCGAGGTATTGCCGAAGTGATGCAGTGCCTGATGGGTGTTCGGTACCTCCCCCAGCCGGGTTGGATATGGCGTGAGCGATCGTGTCGTCGCAGACCCAGCGCGTCTATCGGTCGATTGCACCCGATGAACCTGATGGGTCCAGCCCCACCTGATCGGCGAGATGCCGCGCTCTCGCGCTTCGCGGAGAGCACCCACGGGCAGGGTCGTCGATCATCCGCTGAGGAGCGGTGTCAACAGCGCGTGTTCGTCGGCCTGGGCGATTGCCGGGTAGTGGGCCCAGAACTCGGTGATGTGGTCGCGGTCACGGTCGAAGGTCTCGACCGAGGAGAAGCGGGTGGGGTCGCGAGGGTCCACCTCGAAGCGGTACAGGGCGAGGTTGTCGAATTCGTGGCCGTCCTTGGTGCCGGTCTCCCGGAGGATCTCGATGACGTGGCGATCGCTGGCGCACACGTCGATGAGCTCGTGGCGGAAGGTGCTCTCGAAGAACTCGGTCCACCAGACGAACATGGCGATCACCTCGTCCTTGCTGCGCATCAGGCGAAGGGGGCCGGCGCCGATGTCGTTCCGCCACACGACATCGTCTGCGAGCGCGTCGAAGGCGGGCTGGGGGTCGCCGTCGTCCCAGAGCGAGTGGAACTGCTCCCGGGCTCGGGCGGCGAGCGGGTGGTCGGCCATGGCGGATGCTCCCTCGTCGGTGGTGTATTGGCATCGTCCACCTGGCTCCGGGTGACAACATCTGCCGAATGGGAGATGTTGTCGACTCCGGTAGCTGAGATCGTCGAGGTCCGATGAGTAGCCCCGGGCCGTCGAACCTGGCACCGACCAACCTCGCCGAGTCGTCGACACGGATGATCGGACGGGAGGCCGAGCTCGCCGAGGTCCTCCGGCTCTGCAGTACCAGCAGGGTCGTCACGATCGCGGGGGCCGGCGGCGCGGGCAAGACCCGACTGGCCGAAGCTGTCGCCGCCCATCGGCGTGCGGTGAGCCCCGATGGTGTGTGGTGGGTCGACCTCGCCGCGGTGGCCGCGCCCGAGCTCGTCGCGGTCGAGGTGTTGCGGGTTCTCGGGCAGCTTGCACCGGACCCGGACCCGGCGGTTGCGCTTCGATCGATCGATCGCGGGTGCACGATCGTGCTGGACAACGCGGAGCACCTGCTCGACTCGTGTGCCGCGTTCGTCTCTGACCTGCGCACCCACACGACGAGTCCGACCATCGTCGTGACGAGCCGGGAGCCGCTCGGCCTCCGGGGTGAGCAGACCTGGCGGATCCCAGCGCTCGCATCGCCTCCGCAAGGCACTGAGCCGGCCGAGGTGTCGAGCTTCGCTGCCGTTGAGCTGTTCATCGTTCGAGCCCGTCAGGTGCAGCCCGGCTTCTTCGTCACCGACGAGACCGGTCCACAGGTTGCGAGGATCTGCCGCCGCCTGGACGGGCTCCCGCTCGCGATCGAGCTCGCTGCTGCCCGGGTGCGCATGATGAGCCCGGGTCGGATCCTCGAGGGCCTCGACGATCGATTTCGTCTGCTCACCGGCGGCGGCCGATCGGTGGCACGCCAACGGACGCTTCGGTCCTCGATGGAGTGGAGCCACGACCTCCTCGGCCCCGACGAACGCGTCGTTTTCCGGCGGCTCGCGGTGTTCGTGGGCGGGTTCACCCTCGATGCTGCGGAACGCGTCATCGCCGATGAGCTGATCGAGGCGTACACCGTGCTCGACTTGCTCTCTGGTCTGGTCGACAAGTCACTCGTCGTCACCGAGCCCGATGATCGGTTCCGCCTCCTCGAATCCGTCCGAGAGTTCGCTCACGAGCAGCTGGTCGCTGCGGGCGAGTCCGAGGCGATCCGGGGCGCCCACCTCGAGTGGGTGGTCGCGCTCGCAGGTCGGGCAGCGCCGCACCTCGTGGGCGCGGAGCAACAGGAGTGGCTGGCGCGACTCGACGCAGACCACCCCAACCTCCGCGCGGCGTCTGACTGGGCGTACGCCATCGGCGACGGTGAGGCCCTGTGGTCGCTCGCCGGGGAGCTCGGCTACTACTTCGTTCTCGGCGCCCACTTCGCCGAGGCCGAGAGCCTCTTCGAACAGGCTGAGGCGCTCGCCACCCAAGTCGACACCACGACGCAGCTCCCCGGTCGGTGGGGACTGGCCTACACATCGCTGTACGCGGGGTCGTTCGAACGGGCCTACACCGCAACGCTCGACCTGATCGGACGCGCCGAAGCAGCCGGCGACGACCGGTGGTTGGGACGCGGCCTGGACGTGCTCGGGACGATGTCGCTCTACTTCAGCTTCGACGAGGCGCGCCGCCACCTCGAACGAGCTGCCGCGCTGGCCGAGACATGCGGCGACGACTGGTGCCGTTGCGATGCGCTCCAGGTCCTCGCCTACTCGCATCTGATGCAGGACGACCAGGTGCAGGCGCGCGCTGCGCTCGAATCCTCTGCGGCGTTGGATCGCGCGATTGGGCAACCACCAGCTCAGAGCCTGGCAGCTCATCGGAGAGGCCTGGGTCGAGCTGCGCACCGGAACCGTGCCGCACGCCGGCACGCTATGTGACGAAGCCCTCGATGCCGCAGACCGCGCCAGCGACGTGACGTCGAGGGGCATCGCACTCTGCCTACTGGGCAGCGCTGCCCTCGCGGACGCTCGCGCCTCCGACGCCATCCCGCTCATTGCGGACCAGCTCGAACGTTGCCTCGAACGCCAGGCCGGCCTCGCGATCCCGGCGCTCGCCTCCGTCCTCGGGCTCTGCCTCGCCGCCGGTGGTGAGGCGAGCCGCGCGCTGGGTCTCATGGACCGAGAGGACATCGACGCCGTACGGTCCGAACTGGACCGCAACGTCGTGCAAGCGAAGAGCCGCGCGCTCATCCAGATGGCCGCCGGCGAGCGACGGGCGGCCGAGGAGACACTTCACCAGGGCATCCGGGCCGCGAACGAGATCGGCTCGGCCGTCGTCGCAGCGGACCTCGGACTTCTCCTTGCACACCTCGGCGCGTCCGACGGTGAGACAGACGAGCCCGTACGAGCGCGCCATCGAGGCACTCGAGGCGGTTCGTGGGCTACCGGTCTGGGAGATCGTCGTGGATGCGCTCCGCGTCCTGTCGCGAGTGGCGCACCTCGAGGGCCGGCTCGACGACGCCGCCCGTCTGCTCGGTGGTGCCCAGGGGGTGCTGGACCGGGCCGGGGCCACGTGCACCTCCACGATGGCGGTGCTCGAGGACCGGGTCGCTCCCGAGCAACGAGGCGTCGTCTCAGCGGGCGACGAGCTGTTCGCAGTGGCAGCAGCCATCGACACCACCGAACTGTTCGAGTGGGTGTTCCGCTCGCGAGGCAAGCGCGGCCGCCCGTCGACTGGCTGGGACAGCCTCACGCCCACGGAGGGGCGAGTGGCCGATCTCGTCGCCCAGGGGTTGACCAACCGCGAGATCGGCGAACGCCTCTTCATCTCGCCGGGAACCGTCAAGACCCACCTCGTGCACATGTACGCCAAGTTGGCCATGAGGAACCGAACCGATGTGGCCGCCGAAGTCGCCCGTCGGAACGCGACCCGGCGAGCACACCAGTCCTGAAGCGGCCATGGCGCGCCATTTTCGATCGGTCGATGGCGCGGCGATGGCGCGAAAATGGCGCGACGATCTTCCGCCAGGCTTCCGCAGAAGGATCGTCGTGGGCTATCGAGCCCCGATCCCGATGTTGCGCGTGACCTGCGTATTCATGGCCCTTGTCGACCCTCGAGGACCCAATCGAGGAAGCTGTGACCGGCGGTGGATCTTCATTCACACGGCAGACGTCACAGGTTCGAGTCCTGTATCGCCCACCCACGAAAGCCCTGCTCGGCGTGGGTTCCTGCTCGTCCCGGCTCTTCTACACGCCTGGGTCGCAACCGCCAACTCGCTCAGCGAATGGTCCGGCGCGCGGCGCGGTCCATGACGTCGGTGGCGCTGCGGACGCCGCCGAGCGCAGGGAGCACACCCCAGCGGACGGTCACCACCCATACCCTGCGAACCGCGGCCGTCACGGGACGGAACCGTTCCCCGGTCTGGTGGTCGGCACCATGAGCGGACTCGGTCGCGCCCTGAGCGATGCCGTCGTCCGAAGGTGAGGCCCCGGCGTTGTCGTCCGCATCGGCGGATGAGCCCTCGGAGGTGATTCCGAACCGAGCGGCGAACTCGTCGAGGGGTGGCTGGTCCTGCTCCTCGACCGGGTGATGACCCGGCTGGTTGTCCTCCGGCTCGGGCCCGAAGTGATCGGGCTGCAAGGTGGCCTCCGGCACCGACCGCGATCGCGCGTCGAGGTCCGTCCGCCCGGTCCGGCTGGGTTGCGACTGCTCTGGTTGCGCCATGAAGGCCTCCTACCCGGCCCACCTGCTTCGTACCGCTCTCGCACCTGAGGGCTCGATCAGCGAGTAGGCACCTTCCGATCACTTCCTCGTCGAAGGCCACATCGGTCGGGAGAGTCGTGCGGGACGCCCTTAGGGTCGACACGGTGAACACTGATCCGCCCAGGGCTCGCATCGGCTGCTCAGGCTGGAGCTACCGAGACTGGCGAGGGCCTGTCTATCCCCCGGGCATGGCGGCGCGGCGGTGGTTCGAGCACTACGCCACCATGTTCGACACGGTCGAGATCAACAACACGTTCTACCGACTGCCACCGGTGGAGACGGTGGAGGCCTGGGCGCAACAGGCCCCCTCGGGGTTCCTGTACGCGCCGAAGCTGGGCCAGTTCGGAACGCACCGCATGAAGCTGCGTGATCCCGATCGTTGGCTGCCGAACCACCTGGATCGCGTCGAACGCCTCGGGTCGGCGCTCGGTCCCACCCTCGTGCAGCTACCACCGAGGTGGAAGCGCAACGCCGCACGCCTCGACGAGTTCCTGGCCGTGGCGCCGAGATCGATGCGCTGGGCCGTCGAGCTGCGGGATCCGTCGTGGCTCCACGAGGACGTCTTCGCCGTGCTGCGACACCACCATGCCGCGTTGGTTCTACACGACCTCCTCCCGGACCATCCCCGGGTGCTGACCGCTCGATGGACCTATCTGCGCTTCCATGGCCCGAATCCGCAGCAGGACAGGTACCGAGGGCGCTACACCGGTCGCCGGCTGTGGCGTGTGGCTGAGCTGATCGAGTCGTGGCTCGATTCCGGCATCGACGTGTACGGCTACTTCAACAACGACCACGACGGCGCCGCGGTGTCCGACGCCCGCTGGCTCGCCCGACGACTCGATCGTCGAGGCTCGCTCCACTCGCGTTGAGGCCGTCAGTCGGCTCGCCAGCGAGCCGGTTCAGAGTCGGTGACGGACCTCGTCCTCGAAGAACTGGAGGAACCCGGCCTGATCAGGCCCGATCTGTTGGATGAAGAGCAGGTCATAGCCAGCCGTGTCGAACTGCTTGACCGCCTCGACGAAGCGCTCCGGATCGTTGCCGCACGGGACCGAGTCGGCCACCATCTCCGGAGTCACGAGCTCCGACGCCTGCTCGAAGTGGGCCGGGGTGGGGAGCTCCTGGGCGAGCTCGCCGGGAATCGCTTCGTTGGGCCAGGTCCGGTGAGCCAACTCGACGCACGCATCGACATCGGGTCCGTAGCAGACCTTGAGCCCGTTGAACGCCGGCTTGCCGGCGCCTCCCGACTCGCGGAAGGTCGAGAGCAGGTCGCCGCTCGGCTGCATGCAGATGTAGCCGTCACCGATGCGCCCCGCCAGGTCCGCCGCCTTCGGTCCGAACCCCGAGACGATGACCTTCGGCGGTTCGCTCGGCGGGTCGTAGATCCGAGCGTTGCGCACGACATAGTGATCGCCGCGATGACTGAACTGGGTCCCTTGCCACAGAGCCCGAATGATCGCGACGGCTTCCTCGAGCATCGCCAATCGGGTGTCGGTGTCGGGCCAGTCGTCACCGAGGATGTGCTCGTTGAGGTTCTCTCCGCTGCCCACCCCGAAGCGGAAGCGGCCGTTGCAGAGCAGCGACGCCGTGGCCGTGGCCTGGGCGAGGACAGCCGGGTGGATGCGCACGGTGGGGCAGGTCACCCCCGTGGTGACCGTGGCCGTCGGCGCGGCCGCGGCGATGGCGCCGACGACGCCCCAGACGAAGGACGAATGGCCCTGGGCGTCGATCCACGGGTGGTAGTGATCCGAGATCAGCAGCTCCTTCCAGCCCGCGGCTTCGGCTCTGACCGCCTGCGCCACCAGGTCCTGCGGCGCGTACTCCTCACTCGACAGGAAGTATCCGATCTCCATGGGTGCCCCTTTGGGTGGGATTCAGGCGGCGGGCTGGAGGATGACCTTCGTGTAGCCCTGCTCACGCTTGTCGAAGTGCTCGTAGTTCTCGGGCGCGGCGATCAACGGCTCGACGTGGGAGACGATGAACGCCGGGTTGGCCCGTCCGGCCACGATGAGATCGCGGAGCTGCCGGTTGTAGCGCTTGACCGGAGCCTGACCGTGGCCGACCTGGTGACCCCGGGTGAACATGGTTCCGTAGTCGAAGCCGATGCGACCCTCTTTCGCCAGGTCGTTCGGCGCCCCCGGATCAGAAGGGACGTACACCCCGATCACCCCGATGCCGCCCGTGAACTTGACCGCCCGGACGAGGTTGTCGAGCACCATCTCCGGGTGCTCCTCCCCGCTGTGGTCATGGGCCTGGTAGCCGACGGCCTCGACACCGCGATCGACCCAGCCACCGTTGGCCTCGGTGATCTGGTCGACCGGGTCGCCCCTGCTGAAGTCGATGGGCTCCGCCCCGATCGACTCGGCCAGCTTCAGACGATCGGACTCCTTGTCGACGACGAAGACCCGAGCGGCGCCGCGGATGAACGCGCTGTGGGCCGCCAGCAGGCCCACGGGCCCGGCGCCGAACACGGCGACCGTGTCCCCCGGCCCCACTCCGGCCATCTCACAACCGTGGTACCCGGTCGGGAAGATGTCGCTGAGCATGGTGAAGTCCTGCTCGTGCTCTGTCCCGGGAGGCAGCACCAGCAGGTTGAAGTCCGCCCACGGCACCCGCAGGTACTCGGCCTGACCTCCGGCGTAGGGACCCATCATGGCGTAGCCGTAGGCCGCGCCGTTCATCTGGTCGTCGGGGTTGGCCCGCTGGCAGAACGAGGTCCAACCCTGGTTGCAGTGTCGGCAGGTGCCGCACGCCACGTTGAACGGCACCGAGACGCGGTCACCGACCTTGACGCGCTCGACACCGGCGCCGACCGCCTCGACGATCCCCATGTTCTCGTGCCCGAAGATCTTCCCCTCCTCGACGTCGGTCCGACCCTCGTACATGTGCAGGTCCGAGCCGCAGATGTTGGTCGTGGTGATGCGGATCACCGCGTCGAGCGGTGTCTCGATCTCAGAGTCGGGGACCTCCTCGACCTGGACGTTGCGCGAGCCGCGATAGACGACAGCTTTCATGGAAAGACGCTCCCGGAGAGTGTGCTCATCGGTCGGGGCCCGGCGGTTCGAGCATCCGACGAGGTGACACGCGATGTACCCACCGGGACACCAGCTAGACATCTTTCGGGTAGGAGGCCCGTGAACCGGACTCCCGACCTCGGAGGCGCAGTCGATGCAACGGATCCACCACCTGGTATCCCGCCTGGAATCGTCCACGTTGCTCGAACGGATCGCCGACCAGCTGGCCGCCGCGGCTCGGCCCTTGCTGTCACGACGAGCTGTCAACGACGCTCTGACCGGGCGCTGGTTGGGCCACAGCGTGCACCCCATGGTCGTCTCGCTTCCGATCGGGTGCTTCACCAGCGCCGCGGTGCTCGACATGACCGGATCGGCGCTCGCGGCCCGGCGTCTCATCGGTGTCGGCGTCCTGGCGGTGGTGCCGACGGCGCTCACCGGCACGGCCGACTGGTTGGACACGTCAGGAGCCGAACGTCGAGTCGGAACAGCCCACGCCCTGGCCAACGACATGGCCGCCACCGCCTTCGCCGCATCGTGGATCGCCCGGCGCTCGGGACGGCGTGCGCTCGGCGTCGCCCTGAGCACCGCAGGGCTGGCCTCTCTCGGGGCGGCGGGCTACCTGGGCGGACACCTCGTCTACGCCCGTGGCGTCGGCGTCAACACCACCTCGTTCCAATCCGGCCCCGAGGAGTGGCGCCGCCTCGTACCGCTCGACGAGGTCGACGCCGACGCCCTGCGCCACCAGCGACTGGACGGGCTCTCGCTGGTGATCGGACACCACGACGGCCACCTCTTCGTCATGGAGGACCGCTGCACCCATCGCGGTGGGCCGTTGAGCGACGGCCGCGTGGCCGCGGGCTGCATCGAATGCCCGTGGCACGCCAGCCGCTTCGACCTCGAGGACGGGACGGTCCGGAAGGGGCCGGCTTCCATCCCCCAGCCCGTCTACCAGAGCCGGGTCAACGAGGGTTGGATCGAGATCCGGCGCGATGAACCCGGCGGCTTGCGCAGCAACGCGGTCGATGCTGGACCGACCTCGTCCTGACGGTCGCCGCCGGGTTGGTCTGGTGGTCGGGCGCCTGGTGGTCGGCGGATCCTGGCCGGATCCGCCGGCAGAGCAGGCATCCCGGACTTTCAGGAACGCCCGCTTCCCGCGCCGACGGTCTCCACCGCTGACGACTCGTAGTGCCGACCGGTGCGACGGAGGCGACCGTCCTCGACGGCGCCTCGCAGCGCCAGGTGCAGTCGGCCCGGTCCCCACCGGTTCGAGCTGACGCGCCGCGCGATCTCCGACCGGGTGGCCGAGCCACCACTGCGGACAGCGTCGACGACGGCGTCGATCTCCTCGTCCAACACGTCATCCATCGCTGGGAACGCCGCCGACGAGAAGAGTCCGGACGACATGGCTCGGCGCCGATACGGGTGGTGATGTTCTGGCCGGGGCCCGGCCTGCGGACTGTGTTCACCGACCGTGTGCAACGCCACCTGGGTCATGGGGCCGATCACGCCGTCCGGTTCCAGGCCGTACCGTCGTTGGAACTGCTCGATCGACTCGCGCTCGGCCGGGTCGAGCACCACCTCGTCATCTCGGCCGTCCGCGAAGCGCCCGTACCGCTCCTCGCGTTCCCCGTCCTCGTGGGCCTCGATGCGCTCCCGTTCGGCCCGGATCGCGCCCTGCGTCTCGGAGCCGACGACACCATCGGCGCGCAGCCCGTGCTCCGCCTGGAAGAGCGCGATGGTCGCGGGGTCGGCCGGGTCGATCCCGAGAAGGTGCTCGGCCTCGTAGCGCAGGGCCTGGCGGGTCTCCTCGCCAACGGTCCCGTCGACATCGAGGCCGTGGCGCTCCTGGAAGGCGCGGACGGAGTCCTCGTCGCAGACATCGACGTGTGACGTCCTCTCGGTGGGACCGGGGCGACCGCCCTGGTCACGCACCGCCCGCATGGCCTCTCTCGTCACCGGACCCACCACACCGTCGGCATGGATCCCGATCGCCTCCTGGAAGCGTCGGACGGCGTCCTCGTCGACCACGTCCAGCCCGGCACAGCGGTCTCGCCGATGCCGAGCCGCGGTCAGGGCGCCGCGGGTCTCGGGCCCGATGTCGCCGTCGGGCTCCAGCCCGACGGACCGCTGAAAGTCCTTCACCTCGTCTGGGTTCGCCGGATCGGGCTCCCTCCACGGCACCGGCGTGTCGTCTTCCCCGCTCGACGACCTACTCTCCACCCGCAACGCCGCCCGCGTGAGCGGTCCGAGCCGGCCGTCGGGGCGCAGGTCGTGCTCGCGCTGGAACCGCCGCACGCTCGTGTCGTCGGTCGGGTCGATGTCCGGAACCGATCGGGCGAAGGCGAGCGCGCCTCGCGTCTCGGCACCGACCCGACCGTCGGCGTGGAGTCCGACGGCGAGCTGGAACGCCCGGACCTCCTCCTCGACCGCCACGTCGGGCAGGTCCTCTTCGCGGTCCGTCGGACCCTCGGACTCCGGCCCGGACGCAACCCGTTCGGCCTTCATCGCTCCACGGGTCGACGCTCCGATGACACCATCGGCCCGCAGGCCACTCCGCTCCTGGAACTGACGGATCGTCTCGGCGTCGGTCGGGTCGATGCCGAGTGGCCCCGTCTCGTCCACCTCGTTCGGTTCCTCCGAATCCTCCGACGCCGACAAGGGCATGGCGATGTCCTCCAGGCCTCGCTGCTCGGCGGCGACCCCCCAGATCACCTCGGTCACCGCACCGATGAGCATCAGTCCTCCGCCGACGGCGTAGCCGAGGAAGACCGCGTCCCGCGAGTTGCCGTCGCCGATCAGCGTTCCGAACAGCCACGGTCCGACGATTCCGCCGGCCGCGGTGGCGATGGCGTAGAAGAACGCGATCGCCATCGCCCGGATCTCGAGTGGGAAGGTCTCGCTGACCGTGAGATACCCCGCGCTCGACCCGGCGGAAGCGAAGAAGAAGACCACCACCCAGCCGATTGTCATCCCCACGACGCCGAGCCAGCTCTGCGTGAACGCGTAGCCGAGGGCAATGGTGAGCACCCCGGCGAGGCTGTAGGTGAAGGTGATCATTGTCCGTCGCCCGATCGTGTCGAAGAAACGGCCCAACAGCAGAGGTCCCAAGAAGTTCCCGGCCGCGAACGGCAACATGAAATAGCCCACGTTCTCGGTCGAGACTCCGTAGAAGGTCGTGAGGATCAGTCCGTAGGTGAAGAAGATCGCGTTGTAGATGAAGGCCTGAGTGGCCATGAGGGAGAACCCCACCGTCGACCGCTTCGGGTAGACGACGAACAACGTGCGGGCGAGCTCCACGAAACCGATGGAACGACGCTCACGGAGCTCGATCTCCTTGTCCTCGCCTGGTTCCGAGAGCGGGCCCACTCCGTCGTCGGAGGTGACCTGTTCTTCGATCTCGGAGGTGATTCGTTCCGCCTCATCCTCCTTGCCGTGGGTCATCAACCACCGTGGACTCTCCGGCACGGACCGCCGCAGGAGGAGGATGCCCACCCCGAGGACCGCCCCGGTCGCGAAACCGGCTCGCCACCCGTAGTCCGGTGGCAGGAGATGGAGGTACAGCAGGCCGAGGGCCGCGGCGATGGCGGCACCGAGCCAATAGCTGCCGTTGACCGCCAGATCGACCCATCCCCGGGCTCGGGCCGGGATGAGCTCGTCGATGGCCGAGTTGATGGCGGCGTACTCGCCGCCGATCCCGAAGCCGGTGATCACCCGGAACACGACGAAGGACCAGAAGCCCCATGACAACGTCGTGAGCACGACACCGACCATGTAGACGGCGAGCGTGACCAGGAACAGACGCTTGCGACCGACTCGATCGGTCAGGTAACCCCAGAACAGGGCGCCACTGATCGCTCCGGCGATGTAGAGCGAGGCCGCGATCCCGACCTGTCCGCTCGTCATCCCGAGCTGGTCCCGGAGCGTCGGTCCGACCGTGCCCTTCATGGTGACCTCGAGCCCGTCGAGGATCCACACGGTGCCCAGCGCGGCCACGATGTACCAGTGCCAGTGCGACCACGGAAGCCGATCGAGTCGGGCCGGGATCTTGGTGGTCACGCGCTTCTCGGTGACGTCCGACATGTGAGCCCCCTCTCACGACGGTTCCATCTGACCTGGTCCTACCCGCCAAGGCTGGGTGCAGTACCCCTCCAGAATCGATTCCGAGAATCCCGGATAGGGCCCTGTGGGACCGCCCGGGCGGGGCGGGAGACACCCGCGTCACCGCCGTTCTGGCTCCACCCGCGACGAGGCGACGGACGTCTATCCCGCCTCCTCCGGCGGGTGGTCACCGCTCAGAGGGACATGGGTGCGTGCGCAGTCCAGCTCCGTGGTGGGATCCAGGAAGAAGTGGGCGACATGAGGCACCGCCTCACGCACGTCGACCTCGATCTGTGACGCAGCCGACTCGAGTTGCTCGGAGGAGACGTCTGACCGGAAGTTCGCCCGTACGGCCACCAACAGGTCCTGGGGGCCCACGGCCATGGTCAGGAGTTCGAGTACCCGGTCGACCTCGTCGTGGGCCTCGATGGCGGTTCGGATGGCGGCCTGTTCGGTGGGGAGGGCGGCCGAGCCGATGAGTAGATCCTTGGCATCGCGACCGATTCGGAAGGCCACGAACGTGAGGAGTCCGCCGATCACGATCGAACCCAGGGCGTCCCACCGACCGTCGCCCGTGGCCTGATGGACGCCGATGGCCGTTGCTGCGACGAGCACACCCACCACCGCGGTCGTGTCCTCGAACACCACGACCTTGACAGTCGGATCCTTGGAGAGCTCGAGGTGGGCACGCATGGTCCGGCCGGCGGCGTGGGCTTCCTCTCGAACCTGCCTCACGGCCTTCACGAGGGAGATCGATTCGGCGATGAACGCGACCCCGAGGACGACGTAGGCGACCAGGTAGTCGGTCTCCTCCGACGGCGAGACGAGGGCTCGGAAGCCTTCGATGAAGGAGAAGACCGCCCCGGCCACGAAGATGAAGACGGCCGCCAGGAAGGCCCAGAAGAACCGCTCCTTCCCGTAGCCGAAGGGGTGCTGCTCATCGGCCTTCTTCGCCCCCAGGCCGAGCGAGACGAAGAGGAACACCTCGTTCACGGTGTCGCCGACCGAGTGGGCGGCCTCCGCCAACATCGCCACGGACCCGCTCAGCAGCCCTCCCACCAGCTTCGCTGCGGCGATCACGAGGTTCGCCGCCATGGCGGCGATGACGACGCCCTTTCGTTCAGCCGCCATGAGGACTTGGCCCCCTTCCCGGCTCGCCTCGCGGATCAGCCCGGGCCGCCGCCCGCCGATTCGGCGGCGGACCGTCGCCGGCGGCGTTCGTGGTCAGCCATTCGCGCGAGGTGCCCATGCGGGTCGCCTACCCGCCGGAGCGCTCGCCAGACCCGACCGAGAGCCTCCGTGGCGCTCCACCCCCGACAGCCGTCAGTGGTTCGACGAGGCCGCCGATTCCGGTTGCGGAGGCCCAGCTTCGGACTCGAGAGGATCCTCGTCGGCCTTCGCGTTGAGCTCGACGCTCACTCCGTACTCGGGCCGCCGCACCTCCATCCGGGCCAGCCGCTCGAACGTGCGCCGGTCCCCCTCGATCAGGGGCGGCTGGGTCATCGAGCGGGGCCAGAGTCGGTACTTGCGCACCACGTTGATCTCGGCCGCCAACAGCGTGAGCTGCGCCGCCATGTACATCCACGACAGGAGGGCGATGACGATGGCGAAGAACCCGTAGGTGTCGCTGGCGTTGCGAAGGACTCTCGTCACGTACCAGGTACCCAGCAGCTGCAGTCCCATCCAGAACACGGTGGCGAGGACCGCGCCGAGGAGCACATCTCGCCAGCCCAGCGGCTCGGCGGTCAGCCGGCCCGGTCGTTGCCGAACTTCTGGACGACGGCGATGGCGAACGCCAGCGGGGCATGGCGCTGCTGGAACCGATCGAACAGTCGGACGTTGCGTTCGAGGATGTTCACGGGGATCCGAACGGCGGGCCGGACATGACCGGGGACGACGGCCGCCGCCGAGTTCGTTGCACGTGACGGGTTGGCATCGCGCTCTCCGTTGATCCTCCCCAGATCCTCCTACCCCACCGGCCCCGCGCCCCGACCCGGACGTCGGGCTCGGATGGTCGCCAGGGTCCTGAGGTTTAGGACCCGTCCTGCCCGGGTACGAGCCCAGGAGCGCCGAGCGCCGCTCACAGACGGGGGGGTGCACCACTGCTCGAGTCGAGGTCGATCCGAGGTGCCGATGGCCGGGGGTGAACAAGGGTGATCACGTCGAGTTCGATCTTCCAGAAGACCGGCGGCTCCGTTGATCTGTCGGTCGACCTGGCGGCTGGTGGCGCAGGCGGCTCGGACTCGTTCGCGTGGATCGACCTCACCGATCCCGTCACCGACGACTTCGATCGGCTCGCCGGGCTGATCGAGCGGCACGAGCTCGCCATCGAAGACGCGGTGGAGGCAGGCCAACGGCCGAAGGTCGAACGCTACGGCGAGACGCTGGTCGCCGTGTTCCGTCCCGCCCGTCTGGATGTTCGGGGGTCGGTCGTCTACGACGAGCTCTTCGTCGCCGTCGGTGACGGATTCGTGCTCACCGTCGCCCATGGTCCGCTCCAAGGCGTCGTCGGCGAGGCCCGGCGGCGCATGTTGGGACTCTGGTCTCGACGCGTGAAATGGCTCTGACGGTGAGGCGAGCTCACCGATGACCCCGGAGCTCTCCGTCGGCCTCAGCATCGCCCTGCTGGTGCTCGCTGGAGGCGCTCTGCTGCTCATCGGTGTGCCGTTCGCCCGGGTTGCTGACTCCCTCGCCGACCGTACTGGCATCGGGGAAGCGCTCGCGGGAGCGCTCCTCGTCGGCGCCACCACCTCCCTGCCCGGCATCATCACCACCGGGCTGGCGGCGGCGGCCGGTGAGCCCAGCCTCGCAGTGGCCAACGCGGTCGGCGGCATCGCCGTCCAGACGACGTTCCTCGCCATCGCCGATCTCACGTACCGGAAGGCGAATCTCGAGCACGCTGCGGCTTCGCTGCCGAACGTGTTGCAGACGATGGTTCTCATCGCCCTCGTCGGGCTCGTGCTCGCCGCCGGCGGCTCGCCCGAGGCGACGACGGTGGGGATCCATCCCGCCACGATCCTGCTGGTCAGCGGTTACGTCTACGGATTGGTGCTCGTGCGCTCCACGCGAGATCTGCCCATGTGGCGGCCCCGTCCGACCGACGAGACGGTGCGGGACGAGCCCGAGCCGGAGGTCGAGCAAGTACGACTGACCAAGCTGTGGGGTCAGTTCGCCGCCATGGCAACGGTCATCGCGCTCGCCGGGTTCGCCATCGCCGCGTCCGGGATCTCCCTGGTCCGATCCACGCCGTTGTCCGGTTCGGTGGTCGGGGGCCTCATCACCAGTGTCCTGACGTCGCTCCCGGAGCTCGTCACCGCCGTGGCGGCGGTGCGGATCGGCGCGTTGACGTTGGCGGTGGGCGACATCGTGGGCGGTAACACCTTCGACATCCTGTTCGTCGCCGTCGCCGACGTCTTGTACCGGCCTGGAAGCGTGTACCACGCCCTCGACGCCGACACCGTCTTCCTGCTCGCGCTGACGGTGATCCTGACCGCGGTGCTGGCTGCGGGCCTCATCCATCGAAGCAAGCGCGGCATCGGCTTCGAAGGGATCGGCATCCTCGCTATCTACATCCTCGGTGTCGTGAGCATCCTGCTGCGTTGACCGCCCGAGGGGTTCAACCCGCTCCGAGCCCTTGGTGCTCACCGACGCGGAGGCCGAACTCCCCGAGACGGCACGGGCGTCGACGTCGTTGGCGACTCCCGCACCGCCTCGGAGGAGGCTGCAGGGCGAAGGGCTGGTCCCCTGTCCGTACCCACGCCAAGGGTGTCCGCCGCTCGACCCCAGTACCCGGATCAACCCTGCCGCTCAGGCCCGCCGTTCTGAGGATCGCCGGGTCGGCGCACTGCACCTTCGAGCGTCTCCGGGGCATCGGGAACCGGCTCGTTCCAACCTGCGTTGCCTTCCGCGTCGCGAGGGCCGACCGGATCCGCACGGGTCGGGTCCTGGGTGTCGTCGTGGGTCATGGAGCCTCCAGTCGCAGTCAACACGGAGATACCCGGTCGCGGGCGCGATATTCGGCTCGGTCCCACCCCGGCCTGGCGCCGCGAGGTGCTTCGGGATTCGACACTCGTGGGGCGGCCACCTGCATCGCGGTATCGTTGGGGAAGGCCACACCCGACACGCGTGCGGCCGGCCCGGCAATTTGGTGCGTTCCGAAGTTGGGACGCGATCGATACGCGCTGCGCTTCTTTTGACTGCTGAAGAGGCGTGTCACGGCCTCGCCTGACACCCGCCTTGCCTGCAGCCAAAAGGAAGCGTGACCCCTGTGGCCCATCCAGAGCCTCTTCTCGAGGTCTTCTCGCGCTATGCCCGCAACCTCAGCGGCGACTACGAGATCAGCAGCGTGCTCGACGACCTCACGGCGAGCGCAGTGGAGGTCCTCGATGCGGCTGGGGCGGGGGTGACCCTGGCCGACGAACAGGGCCGGTTGCGCTTCGCCACGGCCAGCAGCGACCCGGTGGCCCGTCTCGAGCGCGCCCAGGAGGATCTGCAGGCGGGTCCCTGCCACGATGCCTTCCGCACGGGGACCCTCGTGCTCGTCGATGACGTCGAGCGCACAGTCCGATGGCCCGAGTACCGACAGATCTGTCTGGGGGTGGGGCTCCGGTCGGTGGCGGGGGTCCCCATGACCTGGAACGGCGATGGGTTCGGTGCATTGAACGTGTACCGCCATGAGCCCGGGGACTGGAGCGAACGCGACGTGCGCCTGGCTCAGGTATTGGCGGACATGGCGACGAGCTACGTCGCGCACGCATCGCAGCTGCACCAGTCCCGGCGCCTCAACGAGCAGCTCCAGGCGGCGCTGGACTCCCGGGTACTGATCGAGCAGGCCAAGGGCCTGATCGCCGGCGAGCAGGGCATCACCCTCGGCCAAGCGTTCGAGGAACTGCGTCGCCACGCCCGGGACAACAGCGTCAGCCTCAGAGAAGTCGCCGCCGCCGTCGTCCAACTCGGGCTCCGCCCCGGGACGGAACGGAAAGTGCCTCTGGCGCACCCACCGGCGCAACCGTATGGTCACTTCGCTGTCCCGGACCACGGCAGCTCTCGTTCGCCCCGGACCTAAGGCGACCATCCTCCACCGAAGGTTGCGTCGTGTCTGCTGCCTGCTTCAGTCGATCGTCCTGCCAGGTCCACCTCGCCCACGACTCGGGCGTCGTTCTCGAGGTGCGGAGCGCTCCGGCGCTTCCCGCTGACAGCTCGATAGTGGTGTCGCTCCGCGGCGGGCTCTGCTGCCCGCTCGCTGCGGCGGTGATCGAGCCGGTGTTGCGCATCACCGCTAGGGGAGACAGGCTCATCCTCGACTGTTCCGCGGTCACGTTCTTCGACGCCGCCGGCGTGGCCGCATTGCTCCAGATCAGACGCCGGATGAGCGAGCGCGCCGGATCGCTCGCGCTGTGGGATCCGAGCCCTTGCGTCGCGTTGGTCCTGGATGCCCTCGCCCTCGACCGACGCACCCTTCGACCTGTGCCTTCGTTCGACAAGCCTCGTCCTCCCGGCGACTCCACTGCCGCGCCGCACTGGTCGACCTCGGTGAACCGGTCGTCCGTTCGGCCCCCCGCGCTGCTGACACGCCCTGCTGACACGCGCTGCAACTGACACTTCGGAACCGGCAACCCGCCGCCGCGCCCTGACCCAGCACGGCGAGAGCGGACAGGTTGAGCCAACTCTCCTCACTCTTCGCTGGCGGTGGTGTGCTCTGAAGCAGCGGCGGTGGCGACATCGGTCGGATAGGTGCGACGGGCGAGAAGGAGGACGGCGGGACTGGCGAGCAGCGGTACGAGCATCACCAGCAGGGTGGTCTGTAGACCCGACTGGCCTCCGCCGAACAAGTGCTCGGCGCTGAACCCGAAGGCGACCGGTGCCGCTGCCTCCAGCGCCGAGCGCAACAGGGTGCGGGCGCTTTCGGCCCGTCCCCACATGGCCCCCGGAATGACGTCGAGGCGGGCGGCGTCGAGCGGCGGGTTGGCCAGAGCCAGGAAGAACGCGGCGAGCATCAGGAGTGGCACAGCGATCACCAGCGACGAGACGAGAACCGCGGGAGCGAACGCAGCGGTCATCGCCAGGAAGGCTGCTGCGGGGACGACGATCCGGGCGTCCTGTCGACCACGATGAGCCACCCAGTCCGACACCGGACCACCGGTGAGGACCCCCACGATGCCCGCGACACCCGCAAGAGCAAAGACCATCATCGCCCCGCCGCGGCCGATCCCGAAGTGCTGGCTGGCGAACTCGAAGCCAAACGTTCGTAGGCCAGCGAACATGTAGTAGCCGAGGGCCGAAGCGACGATGAGGATGAGGTTGGTTCGTACCCGTAGCACGTAGCCGAACGCCTTGATCAGGGGGATCCGGGCGAGGTCGCCGTGCAGGACCACGTCCCTGTCGGGCTCGGCATCGACATCGCTCGACTTGGTGGCTCGACGGGCCTGACGTGGCGCCCGGCCCGAATCCTCGACCCCGCTTCGGCCCGAGGTCCTCTCCATCCGACTGGCGCCGCCACGCTCCGGTTCGGGAAGGCGCGACAGACACCAACCCACCGCCACCGACGCCGATCCCACCAACCCGAACGACAGCCGCCACGACACCGCAGCGGCCGAGGCTCCGACCACCAAGCCAACTCCAGTTCCGACCAGCTCCCCAGCCAGGACCATGCCCAGGATCTGTGCCCGTTCGACTGCCGGGAACCAGTCCCCAATGAGCGAGGCCACAGTCGGGAATGCCGCCGCCGCCGCGGCGCCGAGAGCCAGGCGGGTCCACAGCAACCACCCGAACGACGGTGCCGCCGCACTCAGGGCCATGGCCGCCGCCCACACCCCCGTCACGACAACGAGCAGGCGCACGCGCGCGACCCGGTCGACGAGGACTCCGAAGGGGATGGTCGCGATGGTGGCCACCGCCCCGGTCAAGGTCACGAGCAGCCCGATATCGGTGGTGCCGATCGAGAAGGTGGCCTGGAGCTCGGTGGCGGTTGCGCCGATCATGCCCTTGTCGGCACTGTCGAGCGCGAGCACCGCCGCCAGAGCGAACACCACCCGCAGACGCGCCTGGCCGCCTGCTGCCCTGCCCAACCTGTCGACCAGGAGAGCCGTCACAACCGACCTGCCGGCACACGTCGGTCCTACCCGGTGGACGCCCGTCCGAGCCGACCGACACGGAGCAGAGGCGGCGGGGGGCCGATGCGCAAGCACTTCCCGTAGTGAGCGGTCGGTCGCGGGGCCGATGGCGCGCCCACCGCAGAGTCCTCGGCTGGTGTCGGTCGAGTTGCGGGTGGGTAGAGACCATCCATGACCGGTCCTGAACCGACATCGCCGCTCGGCTCGTGGTCTCTCCAGAATGGTCACTCAACCAAGGACCGGGTTCGGTCCGTCCCTCGCCGAACAAGCCGACTGGCCCGGCTGGTCCTCGTCACCTCACTCGTCTGCCTGCCCATCGTCACTGCGTGCGACAGCGGGTCTCCGGTGCTTCGGCGACCACCACCGGCCCGGCAGAATCCGTCGTGCCCGCGCAGTTCGACGCCCTTCCGAGATACCCCGACTCCCGCGATGTCGGATCGAAGGCGCAGAACGGTGCAACGACGACACAGTCGTTCGAAGTCACCGGTTCGACTCCGGAACAGATCCTCGACTACTACCGCGACCAGTTGACCGGCTGGACCAACTCCGAGCCCGCCCACCCGTTGGGAACCAGCCCGCGTCCGGCATGGCGGGGGCGATGGGAGCAGGCCGGTGCGGAGCTGGTCGTGTCGTCGTCACCGGCCGGAGGACTCGGGTCCGGCACCGTGCAGTACAGCCTCGCGCTGACGAGGTCCTGATCGGAAGGGCGCCAGTCCCCTCCCGGCCCGAACGGGCTCCGGGCGCCGGAGCGACTGCGAGCGCAAATTTCCGCACAGGTGGTTCTCGACAGAGCGACACGGGGAATCACAACAGGGGAACGAGAAGTGTCCGAACTCCAGCGAAGGTGGATCTCATGGCTGTGACCCGGGTGGCGGGAGCACTGCTGGGCGGAGCGGCGGCAGGTGCGGCCGGCACGCTCGCCATGGATCTGCTTTGGTTCCGACGAGCGAGGTCCGACGGCGACGACCCGTCCTTCGGCGACTGGGAATCCAGCGACGCCTCTTCGTTCGACGAGGCCGGCGCACCGGGACAGGTGGGCCGCCTCGCCGCTGACAAGGCGGGCGTGGATCTCCCCGATCGACAGGCCGGGCTCACCACCGACGTCGTTCACTGGACGACCGGTGTGGGCTGGGCGACCGCCGCATCTCTCCTCACGGCCCTCACCCCCGTGCCGCCGATCGCGGGCGGGGTTCTGTGCGGGTGCGCGGCGTTCGGTGCGGCCTACACGATTCTGCCGGCGCTCGGGATCTACGACCCGATCTGGGAGTACTCGGGCAAGTCGGTCAGGAAGGACGCAACGGCCCATCTGACCTACGGGGCGGCGACGGGCCTCGCCCTCGCGCTGCTCAGTCGGCGTCCGGGGCGCGTTCGGCGGCAGATCGACCAAGCAATCGCCAGGAGCTGAGATGAGCAACCAGACGCCCGATCCGATCGACCACGCCGATCGAGGGGCGCTCCGTCCTGCCGATCCGGGCCGACTCGGCGACCAGCCTGATCTCGTCGACGAGGAGAGCGACGACGTCCGCGAGTACACCGGCGAACCGGTCGAGACCGACGAAGGATGGGTCGTTCCCCAGACCCAGAACCGAGGTGTGGACCCCGACCAGGCCACCGGGGACGAACGATGACACCGCTCGGATACACCCGCTCCAGCGAGGGGCAGTGAGCGGCTTCCCTGGCCGTCCGGACGGATGGTGCCGGGTGCCTCCCCCCCCACCCGAACCATCCGTCCGGCATCCCCTCGTTCCGGGAGCCGGCGTCGAGTGACCACAGGGGCCCCAGGGCCCAGGAGGCGCGGCCGGACGACGCGACGTCAGAGGGACAGCTACCTGTGTGGCTCCGAGCAGGAGTAAGTTGATCACGCGCACCCCGGACCCCGGTGCACCTCTGACCCTGGACCTCACACGAGCTTCACGACGGAGTTGCGATGGCTGTGCCGACCAGATCTCGATTGCGCTGCCCGGCGAGGGCGACCGCCGAGCCGCCCGACCTCAACTCGGGCGGAGACCGGCGATGATGGACGACCTGGCCTCGGTTGCGGGCGGCACATCTCGGTCTCGTCACGACCTGCACCCGATGAATGCGGTCCTGGCCACCGCGTCCGGCGACCAGCTCAGGGCCTTGGTGGAAATGCTCGTGGCCTCCGCACCGATCGGAATCGGCCTGGTCGATCGTGACCTGCGCTTCGTGGCCGTGAACAAGGCGTTCGCCGCCAGGACCGGCGTCCCCACCGGTACGCACGTCGGGTGCTCGATTCAGGAGATCTTCGGCGCGGTGGACGACGATCTCGGAGGCATGGCCCGCCTCGTTTGGTCGACCGGAAAGCCGATCGTCGAGTTGCCGGTCGATCGAGGAGCGGCTTCCGATCGCCACTCTCCCCGGTCGTGGTCGCTGAGCATGTATCGGGTCGAGAGCGATGCTGGAGAGATCATCGGAGTGGCACTGATCCTCGTCGACGGCCCCACCACGGGCAGCCGGCCTCACCAGTTTCGCGGACTCATCGACGCGCTCGGCAGCTTCGCCGCGCTGCTCGATGTCGACGGCAGGGTGCTCGAAGCCAACGAGCACGCCCTGACCACCGCGGGGCTCGCAGAGAGCGAGGTCATCGGGCTGCCGTTCTGGGAGACGTTCTGGTGGTCGCACGACCCCGAGCAACAACGCAGACTCCGTACCGCGATCACATCGGCTGCCGCCGGAGAGACCGTGCGTTATGACGCGGTGGTACGAGTGGCTGGTGGCCGGTTGGTCACCATCGACTTTCAGATCGTTCCGCTGGTCGAGGAGGGCGAGATCACCGGCCTCGTTCCTTCCGGCGTCGACGTCACGGACCGTCGAGCGGCAACGTCTCGTCTCCGGGCTCTCGGGAGCTACGCCCAGGCGTTGGCGGTGGCCGCGACGACCGACGACATAGCGGAGGCCGTGGTCAGCCTCCTTCCGGGCGCGTTGGACGCCGGTTTCGCCAACCTGGCTCTCCTCGACGCCGACGGATCGCGGGTCACGATGCACCACCCACCGTCCCTTCCTCCCGACATGGCGGCCCGCTACTCCGTGTTGATGGTGGACCGGGGAATCCCGCTCACCGATGTCATCCGGAATCGGCGAACGGTGATCCTGCCTGACGAAGCGGCCTACCGCGCCGACTACCCGGAGCTCCTCGCCGACACCCGGGCGGCGGGCCTGAGTGCCACCGCCTCGGTTCCCCTCGTGGCCGACGACCAGTGCCTGGGCTCGGTGGGGCTCGGCTGGATGCACCCACTCGAGACCGACGAGACCCTCGGGTCACGCCTGGACGTGGTGGCTGAGCTGACCGCCCAGACACTCCGTCGCACACGAGCCGCCGAGGATCGCGCCGCTCTCATCACCGAGCTCCAGCGGTACGTGCTGCCCGACCAACCTCGCTTCTCGAGGCTCAACACGGCCGTGCGGTACCAGGCGGCGGGCCGGAGCTTCGGGTTCGGCGGCGACTGGTACGACATCATCGTCCTCGACGAGGCGCGCACGGCGTTGGTCGTCGGCGACGTGGCCGGACACGGCATCGAAGCGGCCGCCCGAATGACCGTCCTGCGCACTTCGCTCAACGCCGTCCTTCGCCTCGACACCCCTCTCGGTGATGTCTTCGACGCGACCGAGAAGCTCGTCGAGCCGCTCGGGGAGAGCTTCCTGGGTACGGCCATCGTCGCCATCGTGGACACGCACCGACGGGAGCTGTCCTACAGCAGCGCCGGGCACCCGCCACTCATCGTCAAGCGACCCGGGCACCCGGCCGAGACGCTCGAGGGAGCGACCCGCCCCGTGCTGGGCCTCGGCGCCCGAGGACCGCGCTGGACGACGGTCGCCCTCCCCGAGGGCTCCGTCGTCGTCACCTACACGGACGGGCTGGTCGAACGACGGCGTGAGCCGATCGACGCGGGCATCATGCGTGTCGCCAAGGTGCTCGACGACTCCGAGGTCGGGGAGGCGCCGATCGAGACGCTCGCCGACGACGTTCTCGCCAGCGCCGGTGCCGCTTCCGAGCTCACGGACGATGTCGCCTTCATCGTGGCCCGCCTGGGTGTCGCGCCCGACCGCACGTCGTGACCTCGTACGCCGATTCTTCGAAGACGAACCCTGACGACTGGCCCGAGCCGCGGAGTTGGACGATCCTCGCGACCGTTTGTGCTGGCTCGAGAACGGAGGCGTCGTGGCCGACCACGATCTGGTGGACACATTGCAGGAGCTCGCCGAGGTGTTGCAGACCCAGCAAACCCTGGGGGCCGTGCTGGCTCGCATCGCCGAGGCAGCGACCGTCTCGATCCCCGCCTGCGATGCGGCCAGTGTGGCCATCTCGGTAGAAGGCCGACCGTCTACCGCAGCGATCACCGCTCGCATCGCCCTGGAGCTCGACCTGGTGCAGTACGACACCGACGACGGACCGTGCTTGCGGTCGTTCCGGACGATGTCAGCGCTGCGCGTGGACCTGGTCGAGGACGACGAGCGGTTTCCCCATTTCTCCACGGCCGCCCGTCAGGCGGGCATCCGCAGCGTCCTCTCGGTGCCGGCGACCTGGGCCGGCGAGGCCGTCGGTACGATGAACCTCTACAGCCAGACCGCGCTGTACGACGACTCGGACCTGATGATCGCCTCGGTGTTGGCGGCCCAGGTCGCCATCGCCATCAGCCGCTCCCCCGAGTACGTCGCTGCTCGAAGGGTGGCCGATGAGGCCCAGCAGGCGGCCGACGAAGCAGCCCAGATCAACGTGGCCACCGGTCTGCTCATGATCAACGAGGCGTGCACGGTCGAACAGGCCGACGGCCTGCTCCGGCAGGCGGCAGGACAGGACGAGCGCACCGTCCTGGAGATCGCCCGGCGCATCATCAACCAGCACCAACGAGCGACCTGACCCGCACCATCGGGAGCTGTCCCGACCGCCTCTATTCCCCCGCAGAACCGGCGTGGGGACGTCGAGGCCGCAGGCCGAGGTGGACCACCGCGTGCGCCACCTCCGTGAGGCTGGCGTTGTTGTCCCGAGCCTGGCGTCGGAGGGCCTCGAAGGCCTGACCGAGGGAGATGCCCTGCTCGCCGGCGAGCAACCCTTTCGCCTGCTCGATCAGGACACGCGAGTCGAGAGCGGCTTGGAGCTGCTCGTTGAGGCGTTGTGACTGGTGGAGCTGGGAGGCGTGAGCGACGTAGCTCGTGGCCATGTCCGCCAAGACCTGGGCGACGGCCGTGTCCTCCCGGCTCCACGCCCCGGGCTGACGGCGGTACACGTTCAGGGCCCCGAAGCCGCCGTTGTCCCAGACCATGGGGATCCCGGCGACCGACCGAAGACCTGTCTCCAGGCAGATCTTCCGGTACTCGGGCCAGCGGTCCACGGCGTCGATGTCGTCGACGATCACCAGTTCTCGTCGCTCGTAGGCGTCGTGGCAGGGGCCGATCTGCAGCTCCTCCTGGGCGCGCTCCAGGCGGGCGACCGGATCACTACTCGCAGTGGCGAACCGCAATTGGCCGTGAGCGTCGGCCAGTGTGACTCCAGCGCCGGCCGCGTCGAGCACGTCGCTGGCCTCGGCCGTCAGACCGTCGAGGACGCTGCTGACCTCGTAGGTACCGCTGAGGGTTCCGGCAAAGCGGGCGAAGACCTCGAGTAGTGCGAGTCGGCCCATCGGTCACGATCCTTCTGCCTGCCAACGGGCCAACGGCACAGACCGTGGCACGCCTCTCCGGCAGTCAGGAGAGATGCGAGGCGTGAGGTGAGGTGAACCGATCCGAACTTCCCCGTGACGCCCAGGGCCGGTCGTACGGGGGTCCAGGTACGACCGGCGGGACGGTAGTGCGGCCGTTCCCCCTCGGCAAGGTGTCGCCTCGATGTCCCGGCCGGGCAGGAGACGGGCGTGGGCCGACAAGCCGGGCATGACCAGGCTGGTCGATGGGTAGGTTTGGGTCCAGCACCCCGGACCTCGGTGCACGCAGCCGCTCCAGACCTTCGGCGGCTTTTCTGGGGAGAGTTGTGCGATGAGCGTGAACGTCGGAGAACCGTGGCCGCTGTGTTTCGCCGGGCAGCATGACGATGGTGCGCCGTTGGCCGAGGTCTGGTGCTCTCGCTGGCCCGAGACGGGGAACATCGATTACTCGGTCTCGATCCGGGGAGAGCTCAGCGAGCGGAGCGCTGTCGGGATTGCGCCCGCGCTGGCTTCTCTGGAGTCCGTCGCCGCCATCGTGACCCTCGATCTGAGTGAGGTCTGCTCGATCGACGCAGACGGGTTGGCCCTCATCC
The DNA here is from genome assembly GCA_963793025.1 of uncultured Actinomycetes bacterium. Taxonomy (GTDB): domain Bacteria; phylum Actinomycetota; class Acidimicrobiia; order Acidimicrobiales; family Acidimicrobilacustridaceae; genus CAWBYL01. Next base: position 95,875 of record CAWBYL010000009.1, on the reverse strand, counting down.
ACGAGATGATCGCTCGGATCGCCCGCTCCGGGGGGCGCTGCACGATCACCACGACCAGCGAGGCGTACGACAGGGCCGCCCGCACCCGCCACCCGCACCCTCCTTCCATCGACGCGGATGCGCTACTTCGACGCTGAGGGTGCTCGAGTCGGTCCCTGATCCTGTGGTCTCCTCGGTATCGAGGGCCGCTCGTGGATGGCTCGTTGGAGTAGCTCGGCGAGGTGCACGGGGCGGCGATTCGTTCCCTGGGTGATCTGCTCGCGGCAGCTGAACCCGTCGGTGATGAGCTCCTCATGCGGGTCGAGGTCACGGACTGCGGGGAGGAGCACCCGTTCGCCGACGCGGGTGGACACTTCGTAGTTGCTGGCACTGAAGCCGAAGGCGCCGGCCATACCGCAGCAGCCGGATTCGAGGACCGTGTAGCGGACGCCCATGCGCTTGAGGACTGCGACCTCGGCGTCCATCCCGATCACCGCCTTGTGGTGGCAGTGGCCATGGACGGTGGCCCTGATGTCGAGCCCGGGCGGCGCGTAGCGCTGCCGTTCGAGGAACTCTGAAAGGAGCAGGGTGTGGTCGGAGAGCCTGCGGGCGTCGTCGTCGTGGGGGAACAGGTTGACCAGCTCGTCGCGGAACGCGGCGACGCAGCTGGGCTCGAGGCCCACGACCGGTACGCCGGCACGGATCCAGGGACGCAGGACGGCAAGGGTCTGGCGCCAGAGCCGTTCCGCGGTGTCGAGCATCCCCCAGTCGTAGAGCGGACGGCCGCAGCACAGGGGCCTCGGGGGGATCTCGACGGTGTAGCCGGCGTCCTCGAGTACCTCGACGGCGGCCTGCAGGACCGGGGATTCGAGGTAGTTGTTGAAGGTGTCGGGCCACAGCAGCACCCGGTCGGTCTCGAAGGGGGCGTCCTGGCCGTGGGGGTTCACGCGGTTGCGGCCGGCGTTGCGCTGCATCGACGGAGTCGAGTACGTCTCGGCCCTGAACCTCGGGCTCTCCCGGTGGGGCAGCGTCACGCTTCCGTCGTGCCGGGCGCCGGCCCACCGGCTTCGACCCGGTGTCGTGCGGTTCCGGAACCAGGTCGTGAAGGTGGTGGACGCGAACCGGGGGATGGCGCGCTCGACGGCGACGCCGCCGGCCCGCTTGACGAGCGTCGAGAACCCGGGAGCGTGGCTGAGGGCGTTGACCAGCCGCGGCGCGTGGGAGGCCGCGCGTGCCCACCAGTAGATGAGGCCCATGGCGTAGGCGACCCTGGGCCGGAGGCGGCGTCGGTAGTGATGGGAGAGGAACTCCGCCTTGTAGGTGGCCATGTCGACGTTCACCGGGCATTCGTTCTTGCAGCCCTTGCAGGCCAGGCACAGATCGAGAGCGTCGGCGATGGCGTCGTCTCGCCAGCCGTCGAGGTCTTCGCCCCGGAGCATCTCGAACAGCAGACGCGAGCGGCCCCGTGTGGAGTCGGCCTCTTCGCGGGTGGCCATGTAGCTGGGGCACATGGTGCCGGAGTCCACATCGCGGCACAGCCCCACCCCGACGCACCGACTGACCGCGTTGGCGAAGTCGTAGCCGTCGTCGGGAAAGGCGAAGTGGGTGTCCACGCGACGGAGCGTGGCGTCGGGGCCCATGCGCAGGTCGGACGTGGGCGGGTTGGGTCGAACGACCTTGCCCGGGTTCATGCCGCCGTCGGGGTCCCAGATGTCCTTGAAGGAGGCGAACGCCTCGACGAGCTCGGAGCCGTACATCTTGGTGAGCAGCGCGGCGCGGGCCTGCCCGTCTCCATGCTCACCGGACAGTGATCCGCCGTAGGAGACGACGAGGTCGGCGGCGCGGTCGAGGAACTCGCGCCACTGGGTGAGCCCGTGGACGTCATCGAGCACGAAGTCGATGCGGCAGTGGATGCAGCCCTGCCCGAAGTGGCCGTAGAGAGCGGCTTCGTAGTCGTAGACGTCGAGCAGGGAGCGAAAGTCGCGCAGGTAGTCTCCGACCTTGTCGGGAGGTACGGCGGCGTCCTCCCAACCGGGATGGGTGTGGCGCATCCCGGGCACGTTGGCGGTGGCACCGAGGCCGGATTCTCGCACCTGCCAGAGCTTCTGTTCCTCCCACTCGTCGTCGAAGACCTTGACGGTCGGGGGGTCGTCGGTGGCCCGGACGGCGTCGACGAACTCGGACGCTTGTCGGTCGGCGTCGTCCTTCGTGTCCGCACCGAACTCGACGAGTAGGAACCCGTCGCCGTCGGGGAGCAGGTCGACGTCGTCGGGATGGAGGCCCTTCTTGCGCATGTAGTCGATGAGCTTCGAGTCGATGCCCTCGAGGCCCACGGGGCGGTGCTGGCGCACGAGGGAGACGTGGTCTCCGGCCGAGTAGGCGTCGGGGTAGCCGAGCACGACGAGGGCCCGCTCGGGCTTGGCGTCCATGAGCGCCACGGTGGCCTGCAGGATCACGACGCAGGTGCCCTCGGTGCCCACGAGAGCCTTGGCCACCTCGAAGCGGTCTCCGGCGAGGCGGTCGAGGTTGAACCCCGACACCCGCCGAGGTATGTCCGGGAAGCCGGTGCGGATGGCGTGTTCGTGGGACCGGTAGAGGTCCTGTAGCTGGCGATGGATCTCACCCCGGCGGCCGCCCTCGGCGGTCACGGCGTCGACCTCGTCGGGACTCAGTGCGCCAACGGTCATGCGGTGCCCGTCGTAGGTGACCACGTCGAGCTCGATGACCTGGTCGACGGTGAGCGGTCCCGGCCCGTAGAACTCGGCCATCACCGAGTGGACCCCGCAGGAGTTGTTGCCGATCATCCCGCCGAGGGTGTTGCGACTGTGGGTGGCCGGATCAGGACCGAAGGTGAGGCCGTGGGCGGCGGCCACGGAGCGCAGGTGGTCGAGGTTGCAGCCGGGCTCGACGACCGCCGTCCTGGCCTCGGGATCGATCGACACGACCCGGTTGAGGTACTTGGAGAAGTCGATGACCACCGCCACGTTGGTGCACTGCCCGGCGAGGCTGGTCCCTCCCCCGCGGCTCGTGATGGGGATGCCATGGCGGTGGCATGCCTTGACGGTGGTCACGACATCGTCGAGGGTGCGGGGCACGACGACGCCGATGGGGACCTGGCGATAGTTCGACGCATCGGTCGAGTAGGTGGAACGCGAGCCGCGGTCGAAGCGGACTTCGCCCTCGATGGCGGGGATGAGCTCGGCGACGAGGGCCCGGGCCTCGTCGTCGAGTCCGTCGGAGATGGTGACCGGGGTGACGGTGTCGAGCCCTTCGAAATGGCGGGCCTTCGTCATGGTGGTTGCCTCCTGTCGGGCTCTGGTCGTCGGTGTCGTGCTCGGAGCGCGCCCGGGCGCTCAGACCGCGAACGGTTCGGCGTCGACCGTCTTGAGCTCGACACCGAGCCCGGGACGATCGGGATCGGGTCGGAGCCGGCCGTCGACAGGCTGGGTGACCCCGTCGAAGAACAGCGACTCGAGGCGGACGTGGTCGGCGAAGTACTCGAGGTGGCGCACGTGCCAGAGCCCGGCGCAGGCATGGGCGCTCACCAGTGGTGCGGTATGCGAGGAGACGTCCAGGCAGTGCGCGTCGGCGAGAGCCCCGACCTTCACGAACCCGGTGATACCGGCACAGCGGGTGACGTCGGCCTGGAGGCAGTCGACCGCCCCGGCGTCGAGCATGGAACGGAAGTAGGGCAGGTCGTAGCCGTACTCGCCGGCGGTGATCTCCATCCCGGGTGGAGCAGAGGCCCGCACCGAGGCGAGGCCGTCGAGGTCGTCGGAGCTGACAGGCTCCTCGAACCAGGTCACCCCGGCGTCGACGAACTGGACAGCGAAGGCGGTCGCCTGCTTGGCGGTGTAGGCGCCATTGGCGTCGACGAACAGCCCCACGGCGTCGCCGATCGCGTCTCGGGCGACCTGCACCCGGTGCGGATCGTTGGCGGGGTCGCGGCCGACCTTCATCTTCACCGCCGCCAAGCCCTGCTCGGCCCAGCCGCCGAGTTGGGCGCGCAGTTCGGCGTCGTCGAGGCTGGTGAACCCACCGCTCCCGTAGGCCATGACGCTGTCATGGGAGCGGCCGAGCAGATCGGCGACAGAACGTTCGAGTAGACGTCCCTTCAGATCCCACAGGGCGATGTCGACCGCCGCGATGGCCGAGCTGACGATCCCCGGACGGCCGAGGTTGCGGATGGCGTCGACCATGCCCGACCACGTGGACGCCGTCGCCATGGGGTCGGTGCCGACCACGATCTCGGCGAGCAGCCCGTTGATCAGTCCTGCCGCGGCTGGCGCCGTGTAGGTGTAGCCCAACCCGGTGAGCCCTCCGGCCACCACCTCGCACACGACGATGGTGGTGGAGTCCCACTGAAGCGTCCCGTCGGACTCGGGCGCCTCGGTGGGGACGGTGTAGGCCCGCGCTCCGACCTCGGTGATCGCGTCAGACCTCACGCCGGCCTGCCGAACCCCATCCGGCGGTCCCGTGGCCCTTCCACCCCCCCGACACCGCTCACGATTCGTCCCCGCCGCCCCCGATGGCGCCCTCGAACCGGCCGAGGAGCTGGGCCCCGGCGGCCCGCAGACTGTGGCCGGCCACCTTGGCCCCGTCGGGATCGCCCTTGGCCAGGGACGCCATCACGCCCTTGGCTTGGTCGAAGCTGATGTGGGCCGGCAGCGGCGGCACGTTCTTGTCCACCACCGCGTCGAGCAGCACCGGACGGTTCGAGGAGAAGGCTTCGTCCCACGCCCCCTCGACGTCAGCGGGGTCGTCGAGGCGGATGCCGTGGAGGCCGAGGAGGTTGGCGTAGCCGGCGTAGTCGACGTCCTCGAGGAGCTGGCTGGTGTCGTAGCGGGGGTCTCCCGCCTCGCGCATCTCCCACGACACCTGGTTCAGGTCGTCGTTGTGGAGGACCAGAACGATGAAGGTGGGGTTGGGCCACTCCTGCCAATGGCGCTTGACGGTGATGAGGTCGTTCATGCCGAGCATCTGGAAGGCGCCGTCTCCGATCGTGCACACCACCGGCCGTTCCGGGAAGGCGAACTTGGCGGCCACGGCGTAGGGCATCGCCGCCAGCATCGTCGCCAACCGGCCCGAGAGGTTGCCCATCATGTGCGGGCCGAGGGCGATGTGATGGCCGTACCAGTCCGCCGTGGTCCCCGCGTCGGCGGTCACGATGGCGTTGTCGGGAAGCTTCTCGTTGAGCACGTGGTACACGAGCCGAGGGTTGAGTGGGTCGGCATCGGTGTGGGCCACCCGGTCGAGCGCCTGCCGCCATCCGGTCATTCCGTCGGAGACCCCCTGCTGCCAGGACAGGTCGTCGGTCTGAGCGAGATGTGGCAGCAGCGCCCGAAGCGTCGCCTTGGCGTCGCCCCACAGGTTGACCTCCATGGGGTAGCGCAAGCTGAGGTGTCGAGGAGCGAGGTCGATCTGCACCCCTCGGGCCTGGCCGCTGGGAGGCAGGAACTCGCCGTACGGATAGTTCGTCCCCACCATGAACAACGTGTCGCAGCTCTGCATCATGTCCCAGCTGGGCTTCGAGCCGAGCAGCCCGAGCTGCTGGGTGTGGTACGGGACGGCGCCGTCCACCGCTCCCTTGCCCAGCAGGGCGGTGATGATCCCGGCCCCGAGCCGCTCGGCCACCTCGATGATCTCGTCGCGAGCGTCGAGGGCCCCTTCGCCGACGAGCATCGCGACCTTCTCACCGGCGTTCAGGACCTCGGCGGCTCGGACGAGCTCCTCGTCGGGCGGGGTGATGCTGGTCGAGGCGTGGCCCACGCCGGTCCGGGACACGAAGTGCTCCACGGCCGGCTCCTCCATCTCCAGGTCCTGGACATCGGCGGGGAGGATCACCACCGTCGGCTTCCGGTATGCCTTGGCGATGCGCACCGCTCGGTCGACCACCATCGGGGCCTGCATGGGGGTGGTCACGGACGTGACGTACTCGGCCACGTCACCGAACAGGCGCTCCATGTTGAGTTCCTGCTGGAAGTCGCTTCCCATCGCCACTCGGGCCTGCTGACCCACGATGGCCACGACCGGTTGGTTGTCGCAGTACGCGTCGTACAGCCCGTTCATGATGTGCACCGCGCCCGGTCCGGAGGTCACCATGCACACTCCGACCTCACCGGTGAACTTGGCGTGAGCGCACGCCATCAACGCAGCGGTCTCCTCGTGCGCCGGCCGCAAGTAGCGAAAGTCCTTTCCCTCCCGCTCCGCCCGCTCCAGAGCGCCGTCGAATCCGCCGATGCCGTCGCCGGGGAACCCGTAGAAGCGGTGCAGGTCCCACTCGATCAGACGGTCGATGATGAAGTCACTCACCGTTGCCATCAGCGCCTCCTCAGTTGGGGGGCGACTCTCATCGATCTCATGTGGTCGACGGGTTCGAGCCCCGTCTCCTCCCCTACCCCGACGGAGGTCCCGGTATCCCAGGTTCGCCGTGCGTCGTGGGGTCACCCGGGATGCGCTCCGACGAGGATCTCGGCGACTCCCTGACTGCCCTGGCGCCTGGCGGGGGGGCCCACGCGACGAGCCCGGCCCGATCGTCGAGCAGCGCAGCCTGCTCGTCGCGCCGCCACCAACGTGCGACGAGCACCAATCCCAACGGCAGCATCGCTGCTCCCGGGAGTACCCACATGATCATCCCTCCGAGCCGCTGGTCACCGAGCGCATCGGGCCGCGCCGCGTAGCTCGAGTACAGGACGTGGTTGGTGCTGAAGAGGGTGACCCCGCAGAAGGTGAGGGCGGGCATGAGCACCATCACGTACAGGACCTTCAAGGGGTCGGGCAGGGCGAGGTGGCGCGGACCCAGCACCGGTAGCCAGGCGAGCACCCCGGCGAACAGGAACCCGCCGTGCTCGAGGAGGTGGACGAGGTCGTTGCCCACGGCGAGGTCGTAGATCACCGAGAAGTGGACGAGCCACACGTAGCCGACGGCGGCGGCCCAGCACACCACCGGCATGCTGAGCGCCCGAGCTGCCGACCGCACCCATTCGATCGCGGGGTGGGACCATCCCGCCGAGTGCACGGCGCTGCCCACGGCGGCACCTGGCCGGGCCATCACGATGAGCGGCGCGCTCACCGACACGAGAACGACGTGTTGCACCATGTGGGCGGCGAAGCTCTGCTCGACCCATTGGTCCATCGGGGGGAGTTGCATGGCCATGATCGAGAGGATCGCGGCCTGCCAGCACCACAGCCGATGTCGGCTCCGACGGCTGCGCGCGACCCCTCCGTGGGGCGCTGTCGCCCGCTGGTAAGCCGACCAAACGATGGCGGCGAGGACCGCCGTCAGCGGGTACTCCAACCAGGGCAGGGCACCCGAGCCGTCGAGATGAGCGTGGATCACGGCCCGGCCCCACCCTTGTGCATGCTCTCGTCGAGGAGACGAAGACCGCCCACCGCCAACAGCACGCCGCCCGGCACCGCCACCCAGAGACCGAACAACGGCCCGAGGGCCAACAGCACGCCGCCGCCGGCGATGGGCAGGGGCCAGAAGCTCGAGGACGGGAAGTAGCCCACCTCGCCGGCGTTGCCCTGAATGGTGGCGTCGGCGACGTCCTCGGCCCTGTCCCCCGCCCGCCGCCGCCACATCCAGGCGTAGCTCCCCCCCACACCTCCGAACAGCGAAGCCACCAGCAGCACGGTGATGCCGGCGGGGTCACCGGAGAAGACCCAGTACGCGACGCCGGCGACCACGTAGAAGCAGGCCGAGATCGTCCACAACGTGGCCTCGATCCTCACGAGCGTTCGCCTCCGTCGTCGCCGCCGGCATCGTCCGGGCCGCGAGGTGGCCCGACCTGGGGAGCGTCACCTTCCCGCCACGGGTGCAGCGGCGACCACCGGGTGTCGTGGCGGGCTCGGCGCCGCCACGGGTCGTCGGGTCCCAGCGAGCCCACGCCCTCCTCGTCGCGGTAGCGCCAGTCATAGGCGGGGCGCTCGGATCGGATCGGTGGAAGCCAGTCGAAGTTGTGCTCCGGGGGTGGCGACGAGGTCAACCACTCGAGCGTGTAGCCGCCCCAGGGGTCGTCACCCACCCGGTCAGGCTTCCGCCATGACCTGAGCAGGGCCCACACGAACGGGACCATGGAGAGGGCGATGATCCCGGCACCGATGGACGAGATGAGGTTGTCGGTGGCATAGGGGTCGCTGGCCGAATAGTCCCCGACCCGGCGGGGCATGCCCTCGAGTCCGGCGTGGTGCATGACCAGGAACGTGACGTTGAAGCCGATGACGAGCAGCCAGAAGTGCCAGCGGCCCAGCCGCTGGTCGAGCATCCTCCCTGTCACCTTCGGCCACCAGAAGTAGATGGCGGCGAAGACGGCGAACACCACCGTCCCGCCCATGACGTAGTGGAGGTGGGCGACGACGAAGTAGGTGTCGGAGAGCGAGAAGTCGAGGGTGGGCGACGACAAGATGACACCGGTCAACCCGCCGAGCAGGAACGTCACCAGGAACCCGATGGCGAACAGCATGGGCGGGGGGAAGACGAGCTTCCCGCCCCACATCGTGCCGATCCAATCGAAGAACTTGATGCCCGTCGGCACGGCGATCAGGGCGGTGGTGACAGCGAAGTACGGCAAGTAGACGTCGCCGGTGACGAACATGTGGTGGGCCCACACCGCGGTCGACAGCCCGGCGATGGCGATGGTGGCCAGGACCAGGCCCTTGTACCCGAACACCGGTCGGCGGGAGAAGACCGGGAAGATCTCGGTGACGATGCCGAAGTAGGGCAGGGCGACGATGTACACCTCCGGGTGACCGAAGAACCAGAAGAGGTGTTGCCACAGGATCGGCAACCCGCCCCCGTCGGGAACGAAGAACTGGCCGCCGAAACGCCGATCGGCCAACAACATGAGCTGGGCGGCGGTGAGCACCGGGAAGGCGATGAGCACCATGAACGAGGTGAGCAGGATGTCCCAGACCAGGATGGGCATCCGGAACATGGTCATGCCCGGGGCGCGCAGCATCACGACGGTGGTCGAGATGTTCAAGGCGGTCAGGATCCCGGAGGCGCCCGTCAGGACGAGACCGACGAGCCAGAGGTCGCCGCCCAGCCCCGGCGAACCGGTCTGCCCGGCGTAGGGCGGGTAGGCGAACCACCCGAAGTCCGCCGCGCCGGCCTTGGTGAGGAAGCCGGACAGCACCACCAGCCCACCGCCGAGGTAGAGCCAGTACGAGATCATGTTGAGACGGGGGAACGCCATGTCCGGCGCGCCGACCATGAGCGGCACGAGGTAGTTGCCGACGGCGAAGGCGAAGGGCACGGCGAACAGGAAGATCATCACGGTGCCGTGCATGGTGAAGACCTGGTTGTAGGTCTCGTAGCCGACGACCTGCCGTCCCGGCTCGGCCAGCTCGGTGCGGATCACCATGGACAACCCGAATCCGACGAGCGCCATGGTGAGCGAGGTGAGGGCGTAGAGGATGCCGATGCGCTTGTGGTCGGTGGTCGTCAGCCATCCCACGATCCCGGGGTTGGCGCCCCGAACCCGTGGAGCCGTCGGCCCGAGGACCTCGACTGCGACCGGGACGCGCTCGGGTGTCGTCGTCATGGCACCGCGCTCCTCTGTTGGGCGAGCCAGCGCTCGAAATCATCGGGGTCGACGGTGCGGGCGGTGAAGGTCATCTGGGAGTGAAGGAGCCCGCAGTACTCGGCGCACTTGCCAGGGAACTCGCCCAGCGCGTCCGTGTCGACGGTGAAGCTGGTCGGGGTGCCGGGGATGAGGTCGCGCTTGAACCGAAAGGCGGGGATCCAGAGGCTGTGGATCACGTCGTCGGAGTGGACCACGAACCGGATCCGCGCCGGCGCCGGCATCACCAGCTCCGGATCCCCAGAGGCTCGGCTGTCGACGACGACTCCCTCGTCGACGTAGGTGAACCGCCACCCCCACTGGTAGCCCTCGACGTCGATCGTCACGTCGGGATTGGGTTCGTCGCTCGCCACCTCGTGGATCGTCACGATGGTGACCACCGTCAGGGCTGCGACGATCAACAGCGGGACGACCGTGTAGGCGATCTCGAGGGGGGTGTTGTGGTGCCGTTGGGAGACCGGGCCGGTTCGGCGCCCCGCCCGGTACCGGATGACGACGAAAGCGATGAGGGCGACGACGATGGCGCCGACGACCCAGGCGGCGGCCAGGTACAGGTTGAACACCCGGCCGACGGTGCGACCCTGGTCGGTCTTCGAGTCCGGCAGACCCAGCTGCTCGGCGCACCCGGCGGCCAACGGAACCATCGCCACCACGATGAGAGACGCGGCCCGTCGACGGTGGCGGGGGCGTCGTCGGTTCACCGTTGTGCTCCGGCGGGCGAGCCCCGTTCGGCGTCGCCGTCGCTCCCGCTGGTCGGGACGGCGGTCTCGCTGACCGGCGGCGAAGGCGGAGCAGGGGTTCCCGGCGATGCCTCCACGTACGCCCCGGCAGAGGTGCGGGTGATGGGGTACCCCACGGGGTTGCGTTCGGGGTGCGCTCCGCTCGAGCCCAGAGCTCGACAGATCCGATGGGCGACGAAGCCGGCCGCGAGGGGGGCCACCACCAGCAAGGCCCGAAGGATGTTGCGCACGAGGTCCACCGACACCTCGAAGTGGCTGGCGAGCACGTCCTGGGCCCCGGCGGCGAGCAGCACCAGGTAGAACGTGATCGCCCCCACCCCGATGCCGGTGCGCACGGGCGCCTGGCGCGGGCGCTGTGCAAGGTGGTGCACGTCCCGGTCACCGGTGAGGCGACGGTGCAGGAACGGCACTGCGTAGAGCAGTCCGAACATGATGGCGGGGGCCACGACGCCCGAGTAGAAGAGCGCGGGGATGGTGAACCCACCGATGCGCGTCTGCCACCCGGGCCACAGGCGCAGCGAGCCCTCCAGGAATCCGATGTACCAGTCGGGCTGGGCCGCCGCCGACACCGAGGACGGATCGTAGGGCCCGTAGAGCCAGACGGGGTTGATCTGGACAGTGGCCCCCAGGATCAACAGCCCGCCGGCGACCAGCAGTGCGAGCCCGCCCGCCTTGGCCGCGTACGACGGCCAGAGGCGCTCACCGATGAGGTTTCCCTCCCGGGCCCCCGGGCCGGTCATCTGGGTGTGTTTCTGGCGCCAGAGAATCATCAGGTGGACGCTGAGCAGACCGAGGATCAGCAATGGGAGGACCAGGATGTGGACCCCGTAGAGGCGCGACGTGAACCCGTCCACCGGCCACTCCCCGCCGAACACCAGGAACGTCAACCACGGGCCTACCAGGGGGATCGACTCGGCGACCGAGTAGGCGATGCGCAGACCTGTGCCCGACAGGAGGTCCCCCGGCAACGAGTAGCCGGTGAACCCCATCGCCATGGCCAACAGAAGCAGCGTGAGTCCCACGATCCAGTTCAGCTCCCGAGGCTTGCGGAACACCCCGGTGAAGAAGATCCGGGCCAGGTGCAGGAGGATCGCCCCGATGAACACCAGCGCGGCCCAGTGGTGGGTCTGACGGATGAGCAACCCGGCCCGCACGTCGAGGCTGAGATCCACCGTCGAGCGGTAGGCCTCCGAGACGGGTTGGCCCACCAGAGGTCCGTAGCTTCCGTCGTACACGACCTTCCCGTCCGACGGGTGGAAGAAGAAGGTGAGGTAGATGCCGGTGGCCACCAACACCATGAACGAATAGAGCGCCACCTCGCCGAGCAGGAACGACCAGTGGCTCGGGAACAGCTTGTTGAGGCTGCTGCGAGCGAAGCGGTTGCCTCCGAGCCGACTGGTGACCGGTCGGATGACGTCGACGACCTTCACGGCTCGTTCCAGTACGACGGTCCGATGGGACGGGGGAAGTCACCGGTGGCCACGAGGTAGCCGCCGGCGTCGACCGCCATCGGGAGCTGAGGGAGCGCCGACGCGGCCGGACCGGCAAGGGGGCGGGCCCCGTCGAGCACGTCGAAGAGCGACTGGTGGCAGGGACACAGCAACTGGTAGCTCGTGTCGGGTGCCCGGCTGTCGACCCGGAACTGGGCGACGGGGCACCCCGCGTGGGTGCAGACCTTCGAGTAGGCGACCCGGCCTCCAACCGCCCCGGCGGCGGTGGGAGGCGAGAGGAGCCCGTCGGGGACCCGCAGCAGCATCACCTGGGCGTCCCCGTCACCCGTGTGACCCTCGGGGAAGACGGTGAGCGAGGCGTCGACCGGGATGTCGTCGCGGTGCACGGGGGTGCCGTCGTCTCGCACCAACCGCGTCCCGGCCTGCCACGAGGTGGTCGCCAGCGCCTTTCCCGGCTTCGGCCCGAGCGAGCGCAGCGGGAAGACCATCGCGACGGCGAAGGCTCCACCCGCCCCCAGCAGTGACCCGAGCAGGAGGCGGCGACCGGGCTGAGCGAGCTCGGGGCGGGAGAGGTCCTCCTCGAGAGCGGCAGCGTGGCCCTGGTCGAGGTCGGCTCGCTCTTCGATCGACAGCGTGTCGGGGAGCAGCCGCTTGCTCCACGTGATGAGCCCGACGCCGAGCCCGACCAGGGCGGCGCCGAGGAGCCCGCCCATGAGCGCTCGGTTTCCGTCCAGCGCGTACAGCACCGCGAAGGCGATGGCGCATGCTCCAGAGGCGAGGAACAGGGCGGCCACCGGCAGCACCGAGGCCGAGGGATTGGCGCCGATGGCGAGCAGCTGCTCGCTGCCGTCGCCGTTGTCGATCCGTCGCAAGTGCGTGATCTGCAGGTCACCTGCTCTGGCGGCTCGCAGGAGATCGTCTCGGTCGACGTCGGCTGGGTCGGGCCCGTCCGCCGTAGCGTGGGGCGGGGGGTCATCGCGCCGTCGGAAGCGTGCGATCGCCCGACGGAGCAGTCCCGCCACCAGGGCGATCACGGTCACCGTCGCGGTGGTGACCGGGCCGGGCCGGGACCGATCGTCGCTCATGATCGCGTCCTCGTGCCGATCCAGCGCAGGGCCAGGACGATGACGACGAGTGCGACCGCGGCGGCGAATCCTTCGGCCACCGGCCCGATGTGGCCGATGCCGAGGCCACCGGCGTCGTCTGGGTGCTGGGCCTCGTCGAGGACGTAGGCGGCGATGTCATCGACCTGGTGACTGTCGAGATCGGCGAAGCTGGGCATGACCCCGGGTCCGACAGCGAGGACCTCGCCGACGGTGGTGGCGTCCACCGTCTGCAGTGGAGGCGCGTCGCGCCCGGCGTTGACGACCCCGCCTTGGCCCAGCACCTGGTGGCAGGCTGCACATCTGAGGCGGAACTGAGCCCCACCTCGGGCGCCGTCACCGTCCTGCGGTGAGACCGTCGGGATCTCCGGACCCCTCATTCCGAGTGATCGGAGATGACCGATGATCGCGTCGATCTGGTCTCGGTCGAGGGGCTCGGGTGAACGGGGCACGGCCTGCTGGTCGGGGGCGGGGAGCGGCATGCGTCCCGTTCGCAGCACCCAGTCGACCGCCGCGGCCCCCTCACCGAGCAGGCTCGGTCCCCGGTCGGTGCCCCGAGCGTCGTCGCCGTGGCAGGTCGAGCAGCTGGTCGTGTACAGCACAGCGCCGTCGGGCGCGGCCGTCGGGGCCGACGAGCCCTGCGCCGACTCGAGGCCGACGATCACCGGCGCAGCGATGCAGATCGCCAGCGGGATCAGCACGAGATGCAGGTGCCGGTTCATTGGAGTACGAAGATCGTCAGGTAGACGGCTACCCACACGCCGTCGACGAAGTGCCAGAAGTAGCCGATGGTCTCCTCGGCCGGGGCGTCGCCGACGTCGAAACTGCTGTAGAGCGAACGGGTCACAACCACCGACAACAGCAGGAGGCCGGCAACGACGTGGGCGGCGTGAAGTCCTGTGAGCATCCAGTAGACCGACCCGTACGCGCTCGAGGAGAGCTCGAAGCCGGCCGCCGCGTACTCCCGGATCTGGTTGAGCAGGAAGGCCAGGCCCAGCGCCATGGTGAGCAACGTCCATCGTCGCAAGGTGCGGGCGTCGCCGGTCCGCTTGAAGCGTCGCATCCCGACCACGAACGTCACGCTCGACGACACGAGAACGAGGGTGAAGATCGTCGAATAGCGGACGTCGAGCGACACATCGGGAGGCGGCCACACCGGCGTGCGGGAGCGCAACAAGAAGTTGGCGGCGAAGAAGCCACCGAAGAGCATCAGGTCGCTGGCGAGGAAGATCATCATCCCCACCTGTGGCAGCGAAGGCCTTCCCGGGAAGGGGTCGATGCTGGTCCGCCTCTGCACCGAGGTCATGGCCGCGACCTCCTTCGTTCGAGTCCGCTAGGCGGCCTGGCCGTTGCCGGCCTGGCCACGGTGGGCTTCGAGCACGCGACGCTTGTCTCGCAGCGTTGCCACACCGGCCCGCCAGAACGTGGCCCCTGTCGAGGGCAACGACCTGAGGAAGCTCGGGTCCCAGAACCCACCGGCGCGGTCGTCGAACGAACCGTGGGCACCGTGATCGACGTCGGTGTCGGACGCCTCCCACAAGTTGCACGGTCGGTCGTCGGCCACCGGCTGCGAGGTGAGCTGGCCCTCCCACGAGCTGAGGGCGGCGAAGTGGTTGCCGAGCCCGGGAGCGAACTTGGCTGCCGCCACGAGCATCTTGTTCCACGACCCGATCACCTTGTCGCGCCGTCCGTCCAGAGCGGCGTCGACGATGAAACGGGCCGGGATCTCGGGTTGGTAGATGGGGGGCACCGGCATCGGGTGCTGGTCCATCGTGGTCGCACACCAGTCGAACTGGGGGGTGTTCACCGCGGGCAGATGGACCATGCTCATCCGCACGTGGCTGCCTTCGTGCAGCAACTCGGCGCGGGTCGACTCGAAGAATCCCCGGCAGGCGAACTTGGAGGAACAGTAGGCCGACTGGAGGGGGATGCCGATGAACGCCAGAGCCGAACCCACGTTGACGATGGCTCCCCGGTCGCGTGGCCTCATCCGGGACAACGCCACCTTGGTGCCCCACACCTGCCCGAGGAAGGTCACCTCGACGGCGCGGCGGAACTGGTCGGCGTCGATCTCCCACACAGGGGCGAAGGACGTGGTCATGGCGTCGTTGACCCACACGTCGATCTGACCGAGTTCGGTCTCGATCTCGTCGGCGGCGGCGGCGAGCTGGTCGAAGTCGGCGACATCGGTCTGAACCGCCCACGCCCTCCGACCGGCCGACTCGACCTGCTCCGTGGCGACCCGCAGCCCTTCCGCACCCCTCGCGATCAGAGCGACGTCGAAGCCTCGCCCGGCGAACTCCCGGGCGGTGGCCCGGCCGACCCCGGCCGAGGCCCCCGTGACGACAGCGATCTTGGGCATTGGTCCTCCTCACCGGTCTCCTGCCATCAGGTCCCACTCTGGCGACGGACGACCCGGTCGAGTGGGCACGATCCGCCCCTATCCGGACGGCGACACGGGTAGACGCGGCGTGGTCATCGCAGGCGAATTACCGAGGAACGGGCTCAGTGGTCGGTCCCTGTGATCCCGCCCGTCGAAGCATCGCGGTCATACCCAACGGATCCTCGAAGCCCCTCCTCCACCAGCTCTCGAGGTCCGGCGGAAGTGGCGGGGACCACGGTGAGCCCACCCTTGGACTCGTAGAGCACGAACCGGATCTCCGAGAGGTCGAAGACCTGTCGTTGGCGCAGCTCGGCGAACAAGTCGTCGTCGGTGAGCCCACAGAACCGGAGCTGCCGACGTCGGACCCGCCCATCGGCCACCAGCACCCGGATGCGATGATCAGCGAGCTTGCCCAGAAGTGGATGGAAGCGCAGCAGGCTGGCCAGCCGATGCACCACCACGAGCGCCACGAGCGCGGTGGCGCCGACCAACACCGACTGGTCCTCGGCGACAGCCGTGCGCCCCACGATCGCGCCTACAGCCACGGCCGCGACGAAGTCGATGATCGTCCACTGCGCCAGCGTGCGCCGCTCACCGACCCGTAGCGCGACGAGCGCCACGACATACATCACTGCGACCTTGGCGACGACGACGGGGACATCGCCAGCAGATCCGTTCAGCCAGGACACCGCCGACCCTCCCCCGGTGCCGAACCTCGCTCGGGTCCAGCGATCACACCGCCCGATACGCCTCCGGGCTGAGCTGACCACAGCGGCCAGCTCGCTGCTGACGCCCGACGCCCGTTCACGGGACCGCGCCCGGCTGGATGCGGAGTGTGCTGGCGCATTCGAGCAGCAACGCATGGACGAACGCCTGAGGAACGTTCCCGCGTAGCTGTCGTTGACCGACGTCGAACTCCTCGGACAGGAGGCCAGGAGGTCCGCAAGCTGATCGACTCCGCTCGAACCACCGTGCGGCGGACACGTGGTCACCTCGTTGATGGAGGGCGAGCGCCATCCAGAAGCCGCAGAGCAGGAACGCTCCCTCGGCCTGGCCGAGCGGACGCTGATCGGGACGGAACCGATAGGCGAACTCTTCGTGGCAGAGCTCCTCCAGCACCGCATCCAGGGTTCGGATCGCCCGCGGGTCGTCCGGCGCCGTCGCTCCCCGTATCGCACCGAGGAGGAGGGCGGCGTCCACCCGCTCGTCGTCATCGGCCCGTTGCCACCGACCCGACGGGTGCACGGCGGTCACGGCCAGGTCGGCGAGGATGGCGTCGGCCAGCGCGCTCCAGTGACCGATGTCGCGCTGGGAGGATCGGCGAGCCAGCGCCCGTAGGCCAGCCACGCAGGAGAGGCGGCTGTGCGCCCAGCGGTGGTCGTCCAGCTCCCACACCCCGGCCCCAGGATCCTGCCACCGCGCCTCGACGGCCTTGGCCGCCGTCGTCGCGGCCCGACGACCGGTGTCGTCGAGGCGATCGTGGCCATCAGCGGTGGCCAACAGCACCAGGGCTTCTCCGAGGGCGTCCAGCTGGAACTGGGCGTTGACGTGGTTGCCGATGGTCGTGCTACCGCCGGGGTAGCCGGGGAGGGCGAGCGTGCTCTGATCGGGGATCCGCCCGCCCCGGACGGTGTACGCCGGTGCCAGCTCCGGGCCATCGTCGAGAAGGCGGGCCGACACGAACCGGACGGCGTCATCGAGGAGTTCCCAGGCCCCGGCCTTCGCCGCGGCCACCCCCGCATAGCACTGGTCACGGATCCAGGCGTAGCGGTAGTCGTAGTTCCGGCCGCTCTGGGCCCGCTCCGGCAGCGACGCCGTGGCCGCAGCCACCATGGCGCCACTGCTCGACGTCAAGCCCCGCAGCACAGCGGCCGCATGGCGAGCATCGCGGCGGGCGCCACAGACCAGGAGCGACGGGATCTGCTCGGACCAGGCTCTGCTCGTCGAGGACCAGAGGGAGTCGGCGACCGGGACATCGGTGTCCAACTCCTCCGCCGACAGCTCGAGCACGAGATCCATCTGGTCCCCGGCTGAGAGGGAGAGGGCTGTTCCAAGCTGGCGGCCGCCGTGGCCGTCCGGCTCGTCGTGCACATCGACGGCCCCCGAAAGCCTGAGTCGGAGATCGCCGACGCGAGCAGTCCACGCGCCGTCGTCGCGACGATGAACCGTGCGCATCGGCGAGCGGTCGTAGTCAGCGCGGGGCCGCACCACCACGTCGAAGGCCATCGTCCCTTCGTGCACCTCGAGGCGACGCAGGAGCACCGCTCGTCGCAGGTCACCAGGGAAGGCCAGCGCTTCCCGGCACTCGGCAACGCCGTCGGTGGTCACCCACCGGCTGCGCCAGATGAGTGTCCCGTCCTCGTAGTAGCCGCCCCACACGAAGCGGCCACGAGGCGTGACGCAGTAGGTGCCGTGGCCCCCGAGCAGCGAGCTGAAGACCGCGCCACCATCCCATGCCGGCATGCACATCCAGGCGAAGTCCCCGTTCGGTCCGACCAGCACCCCCCGCTCGCCGTCCGCCAACACCGCGTATTCGCGAAGCACGTGTACCGGGGGGCTGTCGAGTCCCGATGTGCTCATGCCTGCTGCCTACCCACCACGCCGCCAGCGAGACACATCAGACGCACACCAACCGGGCCCTCTGCATCGACGGGTCCTCGCTGGGTACCAATCCAGGAAGACGGCCGGCTGGAGGACTGCCGTGGCGCAAGTTGTGCGGCGAACGTGAATGCGGATGGTTCCACCTCCAGCCGGACCCACCATTGCGACCACTCCGGAGGCAGAGATGGACATAACCGAACTGATCCTGGCCGACCACCACGAGCAGCGGCGCATGTTCGCCATCCTCGACGAGATGCACGGGCACGACACCCACGGGATCGAGGCCGTCTGGCAGCGATTGCGCATCCTTCTGGAGGTGCACGCCGCGGTGGAAGAGCGGATCTTCTACCCGCGTCTGCTCGACGTCGGCACGGGCGCCGGCGACAAGCCCAGCGCCTCAGCCGAGACGAAGGACGCCGTGCACGATCACAACCAGATCCGCGACGCGATCGCCCAGTCCGAGCGACATCCAGTCGGCACGACGGCTTGGTGGAGCGCCATCGCGTCGACTCGCAAGGCCAACAGCGACCACATGGGTGAGGAGGAGCGTGAGGCGCTCGCCGACTTCCGCCAGCACGCCTCTCTCGCTCTGCGGCACGACCTCGGCGTCGAGTTCGCCGTGATGGAGGCCTCCCACGCCGAGGGCATCGCCAGTCGGGACAAGGATCCCGATCGGTTCGTCGAGCACGCTTCGGCCGGCGTTGACCAGACGTAGACCCACCAGTCCACGGAACTTTCCACTTTTCTCGGATCGGTCGCCGGAGCCCTGGGTACAGAGATCACGGGTCCCTGCACCATTGCTTCACCGATCTGTTTGCCGGAGGTCGCCATGTCCCCTGCTCTCTCCCGCTGGCCGCTCCTGCGGCAGTTGCGGGGCGCCGATCACTTGGGTCGAGGCGAAGCTGCCCAGTCCGCTCAGAGTGCGGACCTCGCCCCCCGCACGGCAACCGCCGACTCGGTGGTGACCTCCGTCTGTCCGTACTGCGGTGTGGGCTGCTCCCAGAGCGTCTTCGTGAAGGACGGAAAGGCGGTGCAGATCGAGGGCAACCCGGACTCACCCGTGAGCCGGGGACGGCTCTGCCCGAAGGGCGCGGCGACGCTGCAGCTGACCACGGGACCGACGCGACGCCACCAGGTCCTGCACCGGCGTCCGTTCGCGTCGGAGTGGGAGTCACTCGACCTCGACGCGGCCATGGGGATGATCGCCGACCGCGTCGTGGACACCCGGAGGGAGACCTTCTGCTGGGACGAGGAGGACAAACGGGTACGGCGCACGATGGGCATCGCCAGCCTCGGAGGGGCAACCCTCGACAACGAAGAGAACTACCTCATCAAGAAGTTGCACACCGCGCTCGGCGTCGTGCAGGTCGAGAACCAGGCTCGGATCTGTCACAGCTCGACGGTGGCCGGCCTGGGTACGTCGTTCGGGCGGGGCGGGGCCACCACCTACCTGCAGGACATGCAGAACTCGGACTGCATCGTCATCCAGGGCTCGAACTTCGCCGAGAACCACCCGGTCGGATTCCAATGGGTCATGGAGGCCAAGGCCCGAGGGGCAACGGTCATCCACATCGATCCTCGCTTCAACCGCACCAGCGCCCTCGCCGACCTCTTCATCCCCATCCGCCCCGGAACCGACATCGCCCTCCTGGGCGGGCTCATCAACCACGTGCTGTCCACCGACGCCTGGTTCCACGAGTACGTCACGACCTACACGAACGCGTCGTCGATCATCGAGGACGACTACGTCGACCTCGACGACCTGGACGGGGTCTTCGTCGGGCTGGACCCCGACGGACCCTCCTATGACACGTCCGAGTGGCAGTACAAGGGCACCGACGTGCATGCCGCATCCGGAAAGCGGGAGATGTCGGTCGACGACGAGGACCGACGCCCCTCCGAGCACCAGGCGGGCGGGAGCCAGTCGGAGCGGACCGGTTCCGGTGGTGTCGGGATGGCCGGCACTCCCGAGCGAGACGAGACGCTCCAGCACCCGCACTGCGTGTTCCAGATCCTGAAGCGGCACTACCAGCGCTACACGCCTGAGCTGGTCGAGGAGGTGTGTGGCATCCCTCCCCGCGTGTTCGCTCAGGTGTGCGAGCTGATCACCACGAACTCGGGCCGGGAGCGGACCACCGAGTTCGTCTACGCCATGGGGTGGACCCAGCACACCACCGGCGTGCAGAACATCCGGGCGGCGTGCATCCTTCAGTTGCTGCTCGGCAACATCGGACGGCCCGGCGGTGGGATCCAGGCGCTGCGGGGCCACGCCAGCATCCAGGGCTCGAGCGACATCCCGACCCTGTACAACCTGCTGCCCGGGTACATCCCCATGCCCCACGCCCATCGCCAGGAGGACCTCGACTCGTTCGTCGAGGCCGATGCGGCCGAGAAGGGCTACTGGGCGAACATGCGCTCGTACACGGTGAGCCTGTTGAAGGCATGGTGGGGCGATGCCGCCGGCCCCGCCAACGACTTCGCCTTCGACTACCTCCCTCGCATCACCGGCGACCACAGCACCTACGCCACTGTCCAGAACCAGATCGACGGCCTCTGCAAGGGCTACTTCCTCATGGGTGAGAACCCGGCGGTGGGGTCGGCCAACTCCAAGATGCAACGCCTCGGCATGGCCAACCTCGAGTGGCTCGTGGTGCGAGATCTGGCGCTGACCGAGAGCGCGACGTGGTGGAAGGACGGGCCTGAGATCGAGAGCGGCGAGCTGTGCCCGGAGGACATCTCCACCGAGATCTTCTTTCTCCCGGCGGCGGCCCACATCGAGAAGAAGGGATCGTTCACCAACACCAACCGGATGCTGCAGTGGCACGACCAGGCCCAGGAACCCGACGGAGACGCCCGCAGCGACCTCTGGTTCATGTACCACCTCGGCCGGCTGGTCCGCGAGAAGCTGGCCGGTTCCGACGACGAGATGGACCGCCCGGTCCTCGACCTCACCTGGGACTACCCGCTCGAGGGTCCGAACGACGACCCCGACGCGTCGGCCGTCCTGGCCGAGATCAACGGCACCGACGCCGACGGGAGCCCCCTCAGCACCTACGCCGACCTGAAGGACGACGGGTCAACGGCGTGCGGCTGTTGGATCTACTGCGGCTGCCACGCCGACGGGGTCAACCAGTCCCGTCGCCGCAAACCCCACTGGGAGCAGAGCTGGATCGCACCCGAGTGGGGATGGACCTGGCCTCTCAACCGCCACATCCTCTACAACCGGGCCTCGGCCGACCCCGAAGGCCGACCCTGGAGCGATCACAAGGCCCTGGTGTGGTGGGACGAGGACGCCGGGAAGTGGACCGGCCACGACGTGCCCGACTTCAAGGTCGACATGGCCCCGGGCCATCGGCCGGGGCCCGACGACACCGGCCCGGAAGCCCTGTCGGGAACCGACCCGTTCATCATGCAGAGCGATGGGCGGGGCTGGCTCTACGTGCCCGCCGGTCTGGCCGACGGACCGCTGCCCGCGCACTACGAACCTGAAGAGTCGCCCGTCTCGAACCCGGTCTACCGACAGCAGCGCAACCCGGTCCGCCAGGTGAGCTCCCGTCCCCACAACCGGTTCGCCCCCAGTGCGGCCGAGCCCGGCGCCGACGTGTACCCGTTCGTGCTCACGACCTACCGACTGACCGAGCACTTCACCGCCGGCGCCATGACTCGAAACCTCCCGTACCTGGCCGAGCTGCAACCGGAGCCCTTCTGCGAGGTGTCTCCGGAACTGGCCGAACTTCGCGGCCTCGACCACGCCGGATGGGCCACCATCGTCACCGCGAGGGGGGCCATCGAAGCCCGGGTGATGGTGACTGACCGGGTGGCCCCTCTCCACGCTGGCGGCCGGGTGATCCACCAGATCGGCGTGCCCTACCACTGGGGTCGCAACGGACTCAGCGCCGGCGACAGCGCCAACGAGCTGACCTCGATCGTCCTCGATCCCAACGTGCACATCGAGGAGGTCAAGGCCCTGACCGCCGACATCCAGCCCGGGCGACGCCCGAGGGGTCCAGCCCTGCTCCAGCTGGTCGAGTCCTACAGGAACCGGGCGGGGGTCACGGCGGAGACCGGAACGGAGGTGAGGTCATGACGACGTGGCTCAACGGGCTGACCGAAGCCCTGTCCGACAGCTTCTCGGCCGGGCCCGACCCGTCCCGGACCAGTGGCTGGAACGGCGGGCAACCCCGGATGGGCTTCTTCACCGACACGTCCGTGTGCATCGGTTGCAAGGCCTGCGAGGTTGCCTGCAAGGAATGGAACCAGCTGCCCGAGGACGGCCTCGACTGGACCGGCTTCTCCTACGACAACACGGTCGGCCTCAGCGCCGACACGTGGCGCCACGTCGCCTTCATCGAGCAGCGCAAACCGCTCGGTCACCAACAGGTCGGGCTCCGGGAGCCGGCGGATGCCCCCAGCTCCGACGGCGAGGGCGAACCTCCTGGCCACGAGCTGCGCTGGCTGATGTCGTCGGACGTGTGCAAGCACTGCACCCACGCCGCCTGCCTCGACGTCTGTCCCACCGGGGCTCTGTTCCGCACAGAGTTCGGCACCGTCGTGGTGCAGGAGGACGTGTGCAACGGTTGTGGCTACTGCGTCCCGGCCTGCCCCTACGGGGTCATCGACCAACGGCCCGATGACGGACGGGTCTGGAAGTGCACCCTCTGCTACGACCGGCTCAAGGACGGCCAGCAGCCGGCGTGTGCCCAGGCCTGTCCCACCGACTCCATCCAGTTCGGCCCGCTCGACGAGCTGCGGGACCGGGCGGCGGGCAAGTTGGACCTGCTCAAGGAGGCCGGGGTCGCCGACGCGCAGCTCTATGGCGCCGATCCCGACGACGGCGTCGGTGGCGCCGGCGCGTTCTTCCTGCTCCTCGACCGCCCCGAGGTCTACGGCCTGCCACCGGACCCCGTCGTCACCACCCGTGACCTGCCCGCCATGTGGGGGCGGGTGGCGCTCGCCGCCGCCGGGGTGCTCGGCGGCGTCGCCGCCATGTTCGTGGGAGCTCGTCGATGAACCGCACGGAGGTCACCAGGGAAGGGCAGTCCTCAGAGGCGCCCGGTCGTGACGCGGTGACGGGGGCGAACTGGGCCCTCCCTTCTCCGAACGGAGACGGGGGGCTGCGTCGCCGACGCGATCGGGATCGACCGATGGTCGCCGACGAGTCCTACTACGGCCGCCCCATCGTCAACGGTCCGGTCTGGGAGGCACGCGAGATCGCCGGGTACTTCTTCCTCGGTGGACTGGCCGGAGCCGGATCGGTGGTGGCCGCCGGTGCCCAGATGACCGGCCGAACCACGCTGGCCACCGGGATGAAGATCGGCTCCACTGCGGCCGCCGGACTCTCCCTGGCCGCGCTCGTCAAGGACCTGGGCGTTCCCAGTCGCTTCTACAACATGTTGAGGATCGTCCGACCGACGTCGCCGATGAGCGTCGGTTCATGGTTGTTGTCCGGCTATGTACCAGCAGCGGCTGTGGCCGCGGCCTCCGCCGTCACCGGTCGCGCCCCCAAGCTCGGAGCTGTCTCCACGGCCGGCGCGGCGCTGCTCGGTCCCCTGGTCGCCGCCTACACCGGCGCCCTCGTGGCCGACACCGCCGTGCCGGCGTGGCACGACGGTCACCACCAGATGCCGCTGCTGTTCGCGGCCTCGGGAGCATCGGCGGCCTCCGGCCTCGGCCTGATCGTGGCCCCGGCGAGCGAAGCCGGTCCGGTCCGGCGGCTGGCGATGGTCGCCACCGGTGCGGAACTGATCCTGGAGCGGCGCATGCACTCGGTGATGGGCATGACCGCCGAGCCCTACAGCCAGGGGCGAGCCGGTACGGAGCTGCGCCTCGCTCGTGCTCTCGGCGCCGGGGGCGCGCTGTTGGGCGCCCTCGGTGGCCGGCGCAGCCGCCTGGTCTCGACGATCGCCGGCGGCGCCCTGCTCGCCGCCTCCGCTCTCACCCGTTTCGGGGTCTTCCACGCTGGGGTGGAATCGGCGCGTGACCCCCGGTACGTCGTCACCCCCCAACGACAGCACGTCGACTCTCGAGCGGCGCAGTGATGGCCGACCAGCACGGCGACGTCACCGCGATCGTCCGCGACCTGCTCGGCCGCCTCGGCAAGACGTACTCGGCCGAAGTCGGCTTCGACCCGACGACCAACCGCCCGGCGCCCCTGTTCAAGTTGCTGGCCCTGGCGTTGCTGTTGAGCGCCCGCATCCCCGCCAGCGCCTCGACCCGGGCGATGCGCGCCCTGCTCGACGAGGGATGGACCACGCCCGAGAAGATGGCGCGCAGTACGTGGGAGCAACGCACACGGGTGCTGAACCGGTCGGGCTACGCCCGCTACGACGAGTCGACGTCGCGGATGCTCGGGGCCACCACCGAGTTGCTCCTCGAGCGCTGGAACGGCGACCTGCGCCGTCTTCGCGACGACGCCGATCGAACACCCGCCGGCGAGCGGTCCCGGCTCAGCGAGTTCAAGGGGATCGGCGATGTCGGGGTGAGCATCTTCTTCCGGGAGGTCCAGCCGGCCTGGACCGAGCTCATGCCCTACGTGGACGAAAGGGCGGCCCGGGCGGCCACGAGCTTGGGACTTCCCGCCGATCCGCTCGCTCTGCGGGACCTGGTCGCCACCGATCAGGAGTTCGCAGAGCTGACGTCGGCGCTGATCCGCCACGACCTGTCAGCATCTGGCTGAACCACGACATCGTTCTCTGAGCCGACGGGTTCGACGGGTTCGGCCGCAGACGAGGACTCAGCGGCGTCCGTTGCGGGCCCGCTCCGCGTCCAGCTCCTCGCGAAGGGAGGCGATCTCCGCCTCCAGTGCGAGCATCATGCGAATGCCGGCCAACGTGAGCCCGTCCTCCGCAAGCACGCCGACCCGCTGGATCCGGCCGATCTCAGAGCGGGAGTAGCGACGCTGTCCACCGGGCGATCGCGCCGGCTGGACCACGTGCTCGGTGTCCAACCGGCGGAGGAACGCCGGCTGGACTCCGAGCATCTCGGCCACCTGACCAACGGTGTACAGGGCGGCACCGTGGTCATCGATCGGCAGCGGAAGCATCCGGGACTCACCGACCTCGGGTGAGGTCCTCGGCGGACGCAGTGGTGGCCTCGTCATGCATCGATGGCCACCCGTCCGTTGTCGTTGCTCTTGATCTCCACCTTGCGGGGCTTGGCCCGCTCGGCGATCGGAATGCGCAGGGTGAGCACGCCGGTGTCGTACTCGGCCTCGATGCGATCGGCGTCGAGAGTGTCACCGAGGAAGAGCTGCCGGCTGAACGTCCCCTGCGGCCGCTCGGATGCGAGCATCTCGACGTCCTCACTCGCCGAGGGGCGAGACCGTTCGGCGTGCACGGTGAGCACGTTCTTCTCGACGGTCAACTCGATCGAGTCGGCGGCCACCCCGGGGAGATCGAACTGGACGAGGAACGTGTCCTCTTTGCGGTAGGCGTCCATGGGCATCGCCGCAGGACGCGTGGCCGTCCCGGTCACCTGCTGGACGAGTCGATCGAAGTCACGAAACGAATCAGTTCGCATCAACATCAGCTGACTCCTCTCTGGAATGCAGTGAACATGTTCCTTATAACTCGATTAGGAGGTTTTCTTCAACCCCACTCGGTGTCCATGACGATCGCCTTCACCGAAAGCTCTCACGACAGCGATCCGCCGGCCGTTGCGTCGTTCCCCAGAGCCAGAACCGGGGGGAGACCCGACTGTCTCGATCCCCCTTTGCTAGGTACGCTCGGCGAGCATCGTTCTTGACGAAACAGGTACGACGTGTCGATCTCGATCCACCGAGAGCCTCCGCATGCGCCTGAACCGGTCCGACGAAATCTCCCGCGCCGCCGACACGAGTCGGCCTCCGTCGGAATCGCCGCCGACGTTCACGGGGCCCAACCTGTCTCACGACGTGACCGCCGATGGCAACTCGGTGGTGCTGTGGCTACGAGGTGAGATCGACCCGTCCACGGCGGACGGCTTCGCCGAAGGGATCGCGGAGGCGGCCACGCAGGGGTCGAGGATCGTGATCGATCTGCGCGATGTCAGCTTCATCGACTCGAGCGGCTTCCGGGTGCTGGTCGAGGCGTATCTGCACACCGGTCAGAACGCCGAAGCCCTCGTGGTGCGAGCACCGACGCCGAGCACCGCCCGCCTCTTGCGGATCACCGGGCTCGACCAGTGCCTGACGATCGAACCGGCCGCAGCCGCCGCTCCCCAGGACGGAAGCACCACCTAGTCCCACACGGTGGCGTCAGGGCTCAGCTGTCAGCGTGTTGTCCCATGCCATCACCGGATGATCGAGCCCGAGGTCGCCCAGGTGTTCGTTGAGGGCCAACCTGAGCATGCGGTAGTCGACCGGACTCAGAGCTTGCTCTCCGCGTAGGGCACGGCCGAGGCTCGCGACGGTGAGGCAGCTACCCAGGGCGTACGACGCGACCCACAGGTCGTGGAGGTTCCACTCCGTGAGGGCGAGGCCCGCCTGCAAGGCCTGGGCCGGGCTCGGTGTCACGTCTCGATCCCGTCAACAGAGCTGCCCGGTGGGGTGCGTTCGCCGCCGCCGCTTGCCGCGGCAGTGGTGGTCACGATCCGCCTGGCGATCTCGCGTAGCTTCACGTTCTCGCGTTGAGACGCAGCCACCAGGAGGTCGAACGCCTCGTCGGGGGAGCAATGCTGCGCCGCCATGAGGATGCCCTTGGCCTGCTCGATGACGGCGCGGGACTCCATCGCTTCGCTGAGTCGCAGGCTGAGTCCGTGGGCGTCCCAGTAGGCCTGGGCGTTGGCCAACACGATCCCCGCCTGGGTGGCGAACTGTTCCGCCGCCTGCCGCTCGGCGACACCGAAGCCGTGCTCGGTGCGGGAGTAGAGGTTCATCGCCCCCACCGGATCCGGGTCGGCCATCATCGGCAGCGAGAGCGTCGAGAGGATGCCGTGGGCGGCCGCCGCCTCACGGAAGGCGCGGAACGGTCCGTCGTCGATCGTGGACTCGATCGACACCACCTGCCCGGTCTGGAAGGAGGTCAGGCACGGTCCGTCCCCCGTGTCGTACTGGGCCTGGTCGATCTCAGGCGAGGAGGGGTCGGTGAACACCGCGGTGCGGTTGCGGCCTTCGATCAGCATCGTCAGGCCGACGAAGTCCACCGGCTCGATCGAGCTCACGGTGAGCTCGGCGATCCGGTCGAGCGTGTCCTCGATCGTGAACTCGCCCACGAGGAACCGGGACAGCGCCGTGACGCCCTCGCCGAGGGGGGATGGAGATGACACGGAGACTTCCCGTCATTGCGGAGCCAGCAGACGTCCCTGCCCGCATCAAGGACTTGGCCGACTCCGATGGCGTGAGTCTACGCGACCGGCGACCGGAGCAGCCCGCTCGTTCCGCTGGCCGATGTCATGGCGAGGTGTCGGAGTCCGAGGAGCCACCCATCGTTGGATCCTCGGCGTCGGCCTCGGCGGTCTCCTTCTGGTGCTGGTCGCGGACGGATCGATCGGCGCTCTCGGCGGGATCGTCGGCGTGGACGGTGCGTTCAGGGGTCTCATCGGGGTTCATGGATCAGCCCTACCCACTGGACTACGAGAGCTCTCCTCATCTTCTTGGTCGACGACCTCGGCCGCGACTCCTCGAATCGCGGTCGCCCGCAACCTGGGGCGACCACCGAAAGAGCGTTCCGGAGCACGAGACGCCGACGGTCGCGAAGGCCGGCGGAGCAAGACGGCGCCTCGGCGGGTAGGGGCACATACAGCCGAAGCGAGGAGTCGAAGAGATGCCGAAGTCGCCGACCGCCGCCCACCCGACGATGCTCGACGACGTGGTCGAGCTCGCCACCGCTCGAGCGCCGTTCACCTCGGTGTACCTCCCCGTCGACCGAGCCACCGAGGACAGCGACCATCGGACAGAACTGGTGTGGCGGCACTTGCGACACCACATGTCCGACGCCGGATCGCCTGACCACCTGCTGGACCAGGTCGGTGAGCTGGTGCTCGGCCAGAAGCACGGCGCCACCGTGGCGGTGGTGATCGACGGTGACGGACAGGTGCTGGTGCGATCGCTCCCGGAGCCTCTACCCGAACCGGTCGGGGTGCACGGCCCGCTCCCCCACCTGGTGCCGCTGATCGGATCGGCCCAGGCCAATCCGCCCTACGTCGTCGCCATGGTGGACCGAGCCGGAGCCGACATCGTGTCCGTGGTGGACGGTGTGCGCATGGTCGCCGACGAGGCGGTCGAAGGTGACCCTTCTGCCCCGATCACCAAGGTGGCCGCCGGAGGGTGGTCCCAGCGCCGCTTCCAGCAGCGAGCCGAGAACACCTGGGCGACCAACGCCGCCGCGGTGGCCGAGGAGGTCGCCCAGGCCGCGCAGGCCATCGACGCGGCCGTCATCGTGGCCGCCGGCGACGAGCACGCCTTGTCCCTGCTCCAGCAACACCTCGCCCCTGCGGTCGCCCCACTGCTTCGCGTTGCCGACACCGGTGGGCGGGCGATCGATGGCTCGGCTGACGAGTTGCAGCGCGAAGTGGAGAGGGCGGTGGCCACTTCGGCGGCCTCGAAGACCGCCGAGTCCCTCCGCCGATTCGTCGAGCTGCGAGGCCGCCGGGCAACGGTGGCCGACGGACCCGGCGCCACCTTTGCTGCTCTTCGCGAAGGCCAGGCGGCTGAGGTGCTGGTCCACGCCTCGTTCGATGACGTGCGCACGGCCTGGTTCGATCCCGTCAGCCCTTCTCTGGTCGCCGGGGAGGCCCGTACCCTGCGGGACCTGGGCGTCGAGCCGGTGGAGGCGGCCATGGTCGACGTGATCGTCTGGGCCGCCCTCAGGACGGGCGCCACCGTGCAGCTCATACCTGGTGCGGGCCCGAATGTGCCCTCCCAGGGCGTCGGCGCGTTCCTTCGCGGGCCGCTCGCCGAGCAGAGCTGACCGCTGCACCCCGCTGGTCCGATCCTCTTGACGGAACGGCCGGCATTCGCGGCGGGCGACCGGGGCAAGTCGTAGGGAGCACCAGAGACCGGGCCGATCGATCCCTGGATTCCGCTGTTCCTCTTCACGATGCTGTTCGGCCCCACCGGGCCGGTCGCTCAGGGGTAGGTTCGCAGCTCGACGACGTTCCCGTCGGGGTCGCGTACGTAGAGCCCGGTCCCCATCCCCCGAGCGCCGAACAGGGTGGCGGGTGGACCGAGGGTGTCAAACGCCTCGGACCGGTGGACAGCGCCGAGATCGGCGCCCTCGACCACGACGCAGATGTGATCGACGTTGAGGCCGGTGCGCTCCACCTCGAGCAGGTCGATGATGGTGTCCTCGCTCAACCGGACCGACGGGAAGAGCACCTCGCCGGCCTCCCACTCGTCCAACCGCAGCGGCTCGGCTCCCAGCTGGTCGACCCACCAGGCCACGCTGCGGCGAGCATCGGACACATTGAGCACTGCGTGGTCGAATCCCGTCACCTTCAGCACGGGGCAATCGTAGGCCGGGGTCGCCTTCGCCGACCCGAAGGTGTCAGCTGGACGGACCGAGACAGAGCCGGGTCTTGGCGTCGGCCATGTCGAGCTCCGAGGTGCCGGGAGGGCACGGCCGAGGGCTGTCGACGACATCGCGGACCGGGGCCGATCCCTGCGTGCCGCAGGCCACCGGCACGGGCACGCGATCGGCGGAGATCACCGCGACGAGGACGCAGTCGCCCACCTCGGGCGCAGCGACCCGGCCGTCCGAGCTCGGCCCGCCCGAGGGGACCGGGCCATCCTTCGAGGTTGCGTAGGCGCTGAAGACCAGCACACCGACGAGGACGGCCAGGATCACGACGATGGGGCCGTAGCGGGCGATCCCTGCGTACCGCTGCTCGACCACGATCCCCGACGGCTGCTGGCCCGGCGTCACCGTCGGTCCCGGAGCCGGGGCCGTCGTCGGTCGACGGGGAGGCGGCCCGGCGTGTGGGGGTGAGCCCCGAGAGCCCAGCGTGCGGTCGTACGCCGCCCGACGTTCGGGATCGCGCAGCACGTTCCACGCCGCGTTGGCGGCACGGATCCGCTCGTCGGCCCGGGCCCGGCGGGCGGGATCGTCGCTCTGGCGTCGGTCGGGATGGCTGGCCTTGGCCACGGCCACGTAGGCGCGCCGCACCGTCTCGGTGTCGGCGTCGGCGGTGACGCCGAGGACGTCGTAGTGCGTGGGCACGCCGGTCTCCTCCGAACGGTGCGGCTCAGCTCCAGGGTATGGGAGTGCTTCACGCGGTCGTTCGTACCTTTTCATTGTGTTTCGATGATTCTTCTGCCATCATCATGCCGATGAGCGAGCGGGTGCGGGTGGTTCAGGACGGATCGGGCCGGCTGGTGGCGGCCAAGACATCGCGACCGGGCGACGCAGAACGGCTCAGGGCGGAGGCCCTCCTCCTCGAGCGGCTGGCGTTGCCGGGAGTCGTCGAACTGGTGGGGCCGGTCGAGACCGACCCGGTCACCGCCACGGCCACCTTGTGCACCCGCTGGGTCGGGTCCCGATCGCTCGCCGACCTGCCCCGCCCGGTCGCGCCCGAGCGCGCCGCCGGGCTGGTCCTCGCCGTGGCCGCCACCGTCGCCTCGTTGCACCGCCTCGGCGTCGTCCACGGCCACCTGCACGCCTCCCACGTCCTGCTCGACCCTCAGGGCCGACCCGTCCTCTGCGGGTTCGGTGGGTCCGGGCCGATCGGTGCGCCGGTGCGGCGGACGGCGACCGATCCGGCCCAGGACCGTCCCCCTCATCACGACGGCGAGGCCGTACTGCGGCCCAGCGAGGACGTCGCCGGGCTGGGGACCCTGCTCGCCGACCTCCTCGGCGGGGACGACCCGACTCGACCGGCGGGCGGTCGACGGCGCCGCCACGGCCAGAGGACTCGTCGCCGGGCGCTGCTCGCCATCGCGACCAGAGCCACCGCCGCCGACGGGGCCTCACGTCCGTCGGTCGGCTCGTTCATCGGACTGGTCCGGCGTGCCGCCCCCGAGGCCGAGCTCCTCGACGGGCCGGACCTCTCGCTCGACGACGGTGAGCGCAACGCCGTCCGAGGCGGATGGAGCGCCATGCAGGCGCCCGACAGCTTCACCACCTCTGCCCCGACGGTGGGCCCTGGGTCGGCGACCCACCCCGCCTTCGCCGTTCTCGATCTGCCCGACGATCGCCGGCCCGTGGGCCGTTGGCTACCCGCCGCGGTCGTCCTCCTCGTGGCCGGTCTGGCCGCCTTCTTCGGCCTGTCGGCACTGCTGGAGCCGCCCTCGGCGGGAGCCGGTCGCCCGTCTCCGCAGTCCCCGACAGTCGCCGGAACGGCGCCCTCGACCACTGCCCCGATGGCGGAGGCCGCCACGTCGTCCACGACCACGACGACGGCGACAACGACCAACCAACGTCTCGACGCCGTCGCCGTGACGCCGGCTCCGGAGGTCGAGTTCGACGGACAGCGCTACGCCGTCGGCCAACCCGGTGACGTGGCCGCGGTGGGTGAGTGGTTGTGCGACGGACGGGCGACCGTCGTCCTGCTGCGCCCATCCACGGGCGGGCTCTACCTCTTCGATCGCTGGGCCTCTCTCGGCTCGACGAGCACCGCCCGGCCCTCCACCGTCATCCCTGACAGCCGCAGCCTGGGCACGGACTCGCGTCGCACCGATGGCTGCCCGCGTGTCGTGGTCGGTCTGGCCGACGGCCGCTCCGTCACCGTCCCGACCGAGGACTTGCGATGAGCGCACCATCCGAGTCCCGTCCCGTCGTGCGCGCTGCCACCCTCGCGGTGCTCGCCACCGGCGCTCTCTCCCTCGCCGGTCGGGCCCTGCCCGTCCCCCGACTCCGCAACCCGGCGGAGGTCACGGCCTGGGCCGCCCGCGTCGGTCCGGTCGCCGCCGCCTTCACGGCCCTGCGGGCCCTGGGCTGCGTCCTTCTGGCCTGGTTCATCGTCACGACGGCGCTGGGGGTGCTCGGCCGACGACGACGGCTCCCCCGCCTGACTCGTGTGGTCGATCGCCTCTCCACCCCGACCGCCCGACGCCTCGCCGACATCGTCGCCGGCACCGCCGTGGTCGTCGCCAGCCTCGGTCCCGCGTCCATGGCCGGCGCCGAGGCTCGACCGACTCCGGTCGCCAGGACGGTCGTTCCGGCGACCTCGGCAGGAAGCGAGGACGTCGCCACCATGCGCTACCTCGGACCGTCGCCCACCGACGACCGTCAGTCGCTCGCGCCGCCGGTCGCGCCCGCGAGGTGGACGATCCAGGCCGGCGACCACCTCTGGCACGTCTCGGAGTCGGTGTTGACCAGTCGGTACGGCCGGACGCCCAACCCTGTCGAGATCTCCCGGTACCTCGATGCCCTCGTGGCGGCCAACACCGAGCGACTGGCCGTCCCCGGACAACCAGATCTCGTGTTCCCCGGCCAGGAGTTCGTGCTCCCCGATCCGTGACCGCACCTCAGCGCAGTCGGACGGCCACCTCGTTGGCCAGCAGGCGACCCTCGACGGTGAGCACAAGGCGCTCGTCTCGCTCGACCACGAGACCGTCGAGGACGGCGCGATCGTCGTCGGCGAGTGATTCCACGGGCACACCCGCCCGGGTCCGCAGCGTCAGCTGCAGCCCTTCGATGCGCCGCCGCTCGGGATCGAGGTCTTCGCCCGCCGCCTCCGTCGCCCTCCCGGACCGCACCGCCTCGATGTAGCGCTCCGGCGTCCGGACGTTCCACCATCGCCGGCCCTGGAGATGCGAGTGCGCAGCACAGCCGAAGCCCAGATAGTCACCCTGGGCCCAGTAGAGCTCGTTGTGGCGACAGGCGTGCCCCGGCCGCGCCCAGTTCGAGATCTCGTAGTTGGCCAGGCCGGCGCCGGTGAGCAGTTCCTCGGCCATGAGGTACTTGTCGGCCTGGTCGTCGTCGTCGGGGTGCCGGGCGGGATCCGCGGCCAACGGCGTGCCCGGCTCGACGGTGAGCGCGTAGGCGCTGACGTGAGGGGGGTCCAGTTCGACCACCGCCCGCACGGTCTGCTCCCAGTCGGCCACCGTCTCTCCAGCGCCGCCGTAGATGAGGTCGAGGTTGAACGTCGGGATCCCTGCCGCTCGGGCGAGCGACACCGAGCGTTCGACCGCGTCGGGATCGTGGGTGCGACCGAGGGCCGCCAGCACCTCGGGCACCATGGACTGCACGCCGAAGGAGACCCGGTTCACGCCGGCCTGGACGTAGGTGTCCAGCAGCGCCGGGGTCACCGTGTCGGGGTTGCACTCGACCGTGACCTCGGCCCCGACGTGGGTCGGGACGGTGGCCAGCACCCGGGCCAGCCCGGTGGCGGGGACGAGCGACGGCGTTCCGCCGCCGACGAACACCGAGGTCGCGTCGGGGAGCTCGCCCGCAGCCCGGGCCCGTTCGACGTCCGCGACCAACGCGTCGAGGTAGGCCTCGACCAGATGCTCGCGATCCGTCCAGGTGGCGAACGCGCAGTAGTCGCAACGCCGAGCACAGAACGGGATGTGGAGGTAGACGCCGAACGGCTCCGCCTCGGGAGGCGGAGGTTGGTGCGCCGGTTCAGCCGCCGCTCCCGGCGGCCGACCGGGCGATGTCACGCGTCGTGCCCGAGCCCCAGGTCGTCGAGGCGATCGGTGGCCGAGTCGGGACCGACCCCGAGGATGCAGGCGATGGCCCGCAGGTCGTCCTTGCGAATGGTGAGCACGCGACCGTTGAAGTCCTGACGCTGGACCTGGATCATCGTCAGGTAGCGGTTCAACATGTCGGCCTCGGGACCAGAGATGTCTTCGAGGCGGCGCAGGTCGATGGTGAAGGACCGCTCGTCGAAGGTGATGGCGCCGCCACCGGGCCCTTCGCCGAAGGCCGGACCCTCGTCGGCCGGCAGGAGCTGGTCGACCGGCACGTTGTAGAAGCGAGCCAGACGCTGGAGCCGGGGAACCGAGATGGCCCGTTCGCCGCGCTCGTAGGCGCCGAGGACCGACGCCTTGAACTCGAGCTCGGAGGTGGCCTCGACGTCCTGCAGGCTCAGCCGCTTCTGGCGGCGGATACCTCGCAACCGCTCTCCCACCTTGCGGCTGTAGGTCGACGTCACCTCACCGGTGGCCGATTCGGACATCCTCTGCTCCTTCCCGGTGGACGAGGGTTCTCGTCCAGCGACACCGCCAGTCTATGACCACGGAGCGTGGTCCTCGCATAGTCCAAACGGACCATGCCGGAACAACTCGGGAAACAGTACCCGAAGGTGCGCTCAGGACCGCGGAACCACCGAGCCGGCGCGAAGTGCGACGAGCAGGGTGCCGGCGGCGATGGCCGCCGTCTCGGCCCGCAACACGCCGTCGCCCAGGGCGAACAGGGCCGGCAGCTGGCTCCGTTCGTCGTCGGACCAACCCCCCTCCGGCCCGATCAGGGCGACCGGACGGTCAAGGGAGGGAGGCCCTCCGTCGCGCTCGGCCCCGGCCGCCCCCGGCCGACTGACGACTTCGGCGAACGACACCACGGGATCGATCTCGGGCAACCAGGTACGCCGGCTCTGCGCCGCCGCCTCGACCGCGACCCGCCGCAGTCGGTCCCGGTTGCGCTCGGCTTTGTCCGGCTCCCATCGAACCACCGAGCGTGCCGCGATGAAGGGGGTGATCCGGTCGATCCCGAGCTCGGTGAGCTTCTGCACGACCAGCTCGGGGCGGTTCCCCTTGACCAGGGCGAAGGCGACGGTCAGCGAGGGTGTCGGCCGCGGATCCGTCTGCACCTCGCCGTCGGCTTCCAGCCCTGACCCGAACCGGCACCATCGCCATCGGCCCCGGCCGTCGGTGATCGACACCGGGTCGCCCGGTCGCACCCGACGCACCCGTTCGAGATGGTGACGGTCCTCGGGAGACAGCTCTGGTGCTTCGACGGCATCGACCACGACGTGGGGCGCAGTGCCGCCCGGACGGTCAGGCCGGTCGCCCACGGCCTACTTGAACGCCGACCGGAGCTTGGACATGAGACCACTGTCGGGGGGAGCGATCTCGTGGCCCCGGAGCTCGGCGAGGCGGGTGAGCAGGTCCGCCTCTTCCTGGGTCAGCTCGGTGGGCGTGTCCACGACGATGTTGACGAGGAGATCACCGCGGCCTCGACCCTGGAGGTGGGGAACGCCCTTCTGACGCAATCGCACCACCTTGCCGGACTGGGTCCCCGCCTCGAGCGGGATGATCTCGTCGCCGTCGAGGGTGATGAGCGGGATCTGGGCACCCAGGGCCGCCTGGGTGACGGGTACGTGGAGGTCGTGGAGGAGGTCGTCGCCGTTGCGGGCGAAGTCGGGATGGGGCGCAACCCGCACGTGGACGTAGAGGTCTCCCGCCGCACCGGAGCGGGGCCCCACTGCACCCCGGCCCGAGAGGCGGAGCGTGGCGCCGGTGTCGATGCCGGCGGGCACGTCGACGGTGTAGGTGCGCTCGTCGATGGTCCGGCCCTCGCCTCGGCACGTCGGACACGGCTGGTCGATGACCGTGCCGAGACCCGCACACCGGTTGCACGGTCCCGCGGTCACCATCTGACCCAGGATCGACTGGCGAACGCGCCGCACCTGGCCGACGCCGTTGCACTCCGGGCAGGTCGTGGGTTCCGTGCCGGCCTCGGCGCCGGTCCCCTCACAGTCGTCGCAGCCGACGGCGGTGCGCACGGTGACCGGAGCCTCGACCCCGAACACCGCCTCCTCGAACTCGAGGTCGATGACCGCCTCGAGGTCCGAGCCGCGTGGTGGACCCGTCGGCGCGCCCTGTCCTCCCCCGAAAGGGCTTCCACCGTTGAAGAACATGTCGAAGATGTCGCCCAGACCGCCGCCTGCGCCACCCCCGAAGGGTGAGCTGGCCTGCGGTCCGGCTTCCCCGAACATGTCGTAGTTCTGGCGGCGCTGAGGATCGGACAAGGTCTCGTAGGCGACGGCGACCTCCTTGAACCGGGCCTCGGCGGACTGGTCGCCGGGGTTGGCGTCGGGGTGCAGCTCACGCGCCCGCCGCCGGTAGGCCCGCTTGATCTCTTCGGCGGTGGCGCTGCGGCTCACGCCGAGGAGGTCGTAGTAGTCAGACATTGGGAGATCAGCCCTCGCTCAGGCGGTGCCCCAACCGGGTGGCCACCACGGCCACCGCGGAGAGGGCCTGGTCGTAGTGCATGCGGGTGGGGCCGAGCACACCGATGGTGCCGGCGGCCTCCCCGTCGACGACATAGGGCGCCACCACCAGCGAGCAGTCGGCGAGGGCGTCGTTGCCGGTCTCGGTCCCGATGGCCACCGTGAGGCCCCGGTCGAGCACGTCTTCGAGCAGACCGACGACGACGAGTTGCTGCTC
This sequence comes from uncultured Actinomycetes bacterium, assembly GCA_963793025.1. Classification (GTDB taxonomy): domain Bacteria; phylum Actinomycetota; class Acidimicrobiia; order Acidimicrobiales; family Acidimicrobilacustridaceae; genus CAWBYL01. Next base: position 59,790 of record CAWBYL010000009.1, on the reverse strand, counting down.
GAGGATCCGGAGGATCTCGCTCACCGTCCCCACTGCGTCGAAGGCGGCGGCCATGTCGGAGGTGCCTCCGATGTACACCTGGTCGTCGTGGCGGTGCTCGCCCCGCAGCGCCATCAGCGTGGCCCCGAGGACGCGGCTGACGACGTCGCTCTCGGCGCCCTGGCCTCCGATGTCGTCGGTGCTGACGACGGCCATCTCGGAGAGGGTCCGGCCGAGGATCGTTCCCGCCAGCCGGACCCCGGCCGCGTTGACGACGAGCTCGTCGACGTCCTGGTCGAGCTCGACGGTGTACTTCTCGATGGCCCCGTTGGAGAGCACCAGCACGGCCAGGACCAGCCGGGGAGCGAGCGACACCAGCTGGGCCGACTTGACCGTGGCGACCTCGTGGGGCGGCCCGACGACCACGGCCGCGTAGCGCGTCAGGCTCGAGAGGAGGCGGCTCGTGTCGGCCAGCATCTGCTCGAGCTCGCCGTGGGCGTGGGCGAAGAAGGACCTCACCCGTTGGGACTCGCTGGCCCCCAGACGCCCGGGCCCGCCCAGCTGGTCGACGAAGAAGCGGTAGCCCTTCTCGGTCGGGACCCGGCCGGCGCTCGTGTGGGGCTGGGCCAGGTAGCCGTCGGCCTCCAGGGTGGCCATGTCGTTGCGGACGGTGGCCGACGAGACGCCCACGTCGGCCACCTGGGCGACGTGGCCCGAGCCGACGGGCTGAGCCGTCTCGATGTACTCGGTGACCACGGCCCGCAGGATGGTGGCCTTGCGTTCGTCGAGCATGGGAGACCGATCTTACCCGGGCCCGTTCCCGACCAGCAGACTCCCCCGCCGAGTGCTAACCAGCCGGCGCCGGTCAGTCGTCGAGGCGGAGGGCCGACACGAACGCTTCCTGGGGAACCTCGACCCGCCCGATGTTCTTCATCCGCTTCTTGCCCTCCTTCTGCTTCTCGAGCAGCTTGCGCTTGCGGCTGATGTCGCCGCCGTAGCACTTGGCCAGCACGTCCTTGCGCTTGGCCTTGACCGTCTCGCGGGCGATGATCCGACCGCCGATGGCGGCCTGGATGGGCACGTCGAACAGCTGCCGGGGGATGAGCTCCTTGAGCTTCTCCGTCATCCGCAGGCCGTAGCCGTAGGACTTGTCCTTGTGCACGATCATGCTGAAGGCGTCCACCGGAACGGCGTTCAGGAGGATGTCGACCTTGACCAGGTTCGAGCGCCGGTAGCCGGACGGCTCGTAGTCCAGGCTGGCGTAGCCCTGCGTGCGGCTCTTCATCTGGTCGAAGAAGTCGGTGACGACCTCGGCCAGGGGCAGCTCGTAGATCAGCTCCATGCGCTCGGGCGACAGGTACTCGATCTTGGTCAGCTCACCCCGGCGGTTCTGGCAGAGCTCCATCAGCGTGCCGGTGTAGGTGGTCGGGCGTGAGGATCGTGGTGGTGAGGAACGGCTCTTCGACGTTCTCCACCTCCGTGGCCGGGGGCAGCTCGCTCGGGTTGTCGATGGTGACCACGTCACCGTTGGCCTTGTGCACGACGTACTGCACCGACGGGGCGGTGGCGATGAGCGACAGGTTGAACTCCCGCTCCAGCCGCTCCCGGATGATCTCCATGTGCAACAGCCCGAGGAAGCCGCACCGGAACCCGAACCCGAGGGCTCCCGAGCTCTCGGGCTGGAACGTGTAGCTCGAGTCGTTGAGCCGCAGCTTCTCCAACGCCTCGCGCAGCGACGGGAACTCGTCACCGTCGATCGGGTACAGCCCGCAGAAGACCATGGGCTTCGGTTCCTGGTAGCCCTCCAGCGCCGGCGCCGGATCGGCCTGGTTGGTGACCGTCTCGCCGGAGCGGGCCTCCCCCACGTCCTTGATCCCGGCGATCAGATAGCCCACCTCCCCGGCGCCGAGGCTCTCGACCGGGGTGGGGTCGGGGCGGCGCACGCCGACCTCGTCGGCCCCGTGGACGGCTCCGGCCTGGACGAACCGCAACCGGGCGTCGGTGCGCAGGGTGCCGTTCACGACCCGAACGGAGGACACCACGCCGCGGTACTGGTCGAAGTGGGAGTCGAAGATGAGCCCCTGCAGCGGGGCGTCGGGATCACCCTCGGGGGGCGGCACCCGGTCGACCACGGCGTCCAGGAGGGCCTCCACCCCCTCGCCGGTCTTGGCGCTGACCCGCAGGATCTCGTCGGCCGGAATGCCCAGGACCTTCTCGATCTCACCGGCGTAGCGATCCGGGTCGGCGGCCGGCAGGTCGATCTTGTTGAGGGCGGCGACGATCTCGAGGTCGTGCTCGAGGGCGAGGTAGCAGTTGGCGAGCGTCTGGGCCTCGATCCCCTGGGCGGCGTCGACGAGGAGGATCGCCCCCTCGCAGGCGGCCAGCGACCGGCTGACCTCGTAGCCGAAGTCGACGTGGCCCGGGGTGTCGATCAGGTGGATGAAGCGGTCGCGGTGCTCCAGGCGGACGCTCTGCAGCTTGATGGTGATGCCCCGCTCCCGCTCGATGTCCATCGAGTCGAGGTACTGGGCACGCATGTCCCGTGGATCGACGGCACCGCACAGCTCGAGTAGACGGTCCGCGAGCGTGGACTTGCCGTGGTCGATGTGGGCGATGATGCACACGTTGCGGTAGCGATCGAGCGTGGCCACAGGCCGGGAGCCGTCCTTCGAGGGGGGTCAGGCGTCGTTCGAGCCTAGTGGTCGATCCCATGGGCTCCGCCGACGGTGTGTGACGTGGCGGGCGGCGACCGCTATGCTTCCCTGCTCGTGCCCGGCGCCAGGTGGCGCTGTTGCCCCGAACGTCAGCACCCTCTTCTCGAATCGCGAAAGTAGTCCTGTGGCCAACATCAAGAGCCAGATCAAGCGCAACCGCCAGAACGAGCGTCGACGCCTGCGCAACAAGGCCGTCCGCTCCGAGCTCAAGACCCGCACCAAGCGAGCCGTCACCGCCGCCGAGCAGGGTGCCGACGACGTGGTCGAGGTCACCCTCGAGGCGCTTCGCCGCCTCGACAAGGCCGCCGCCAAGGGCGTCATCCACAAGAACCAGGCCGCCCGTCGCAAGAGCCGCCTGGTGAAGAGGATCGCGGCGGCCCAGGCCGCCGAGTGAGCAGGGGCGTCACCGACGCCCCCCATCAGGATCTGAACGAGACCGGGACTTCGGCCCCGGTCTCTTCTCGTTCTCCGCGGCCCGGTCCGTCGACCGGGCCGGAACAGGTCGGTGCGATCCGACCGGCTAGCGACGACGGGCGGCGCGGCTGCGCCCGGCCAGCCGACCGACGAGGACCTCCACCACCAGCTCGGGCGGCCAGGCCTTGGCCCCGTGCAGGTCGAGGTCGGCCTGCGCCAGCAGCGCCGCCACCTCGGCCAACCGCTCCGAGCCCAGCCGTCGGGCGCCGTCGAGCGCCTTCTTGGCCGGGAAGGTGCTGCCCTTGATGCCCAACGCCTCAGCCGCCGCCTTGTCGCCTCGGATGGACGGATCGTCGAGGCGAACCATCCGCAGGTAGTGGTTGACCAGGGTGGCCATGACCTGCAGAGGATGACGGTTCCCGCCGTTGAGCATGCGATCGAGCACGGCCAGCGAGCCGGGCAGATCGCCGCGGTCGATGGCGTCGGTGAGATCCCAGGGAGCGACGTCACCGGCCTCGCCCAGGTAGGGCTCGACGTCGGATCGGCTGATCGTGGCACCCGCACCGAACACCCCTTCGAGGGTGGCCAGCAGGCCGGGGAGGCGGTTGGGCTCCGAGCCGATGTGATCGGCCAGCGCCTTGCGAGCCGACGGATCGAGGTCCACCGCGGCCGAAGCCAGATGGTCGTCGATCCACGCGACCTGGGCCTTGCCCGAGCCGGCCGACGTGTCGACGACGACCCCGCCCGCGGCGGTGACCGCATCGGCCAGGCTCTTGGGCACGGCCGGCACCTTGGCCTGGCGTTGGGGGCGAGGGTCCTTCTCCCACACGAGCACCAGGGCGGTGCTGGGCAGCGTGTCCGCCAGATATCCGACGATCGGCGCCACCGCGTCCTTGGTGGAGAACACGCCGGCGGCCCGGCCGACCACGATTCGCCGCTCGGTGAGGAACGGCGGGGTCTGGGCAGCATCGACGAGCGGCCCCACGTCGTAGCCCCGATCGTCGGGGCCGACGTGGGCGTCGATGCCGATCTCCTCCACCATCAGGGAACGGTCCCCGTCACCCACCAGCTCGCGGACGAGGCCCGACACCGCTTCGCCGAGAAGGACCTCGTCGTTGCCCTTCACGAGGTAGACGGGCGCCCCGAGGTCGACGTTCACGCCGCCGCCAGGATCGCGGCCATCACGTCGGCCACCCGCCGACCGTTGCGGACGTCGTGGGCGCGGAGGATGCGGCAACCGAGCGCGATACCCAACGAGTGGGCGGCCATGGTGCCTTCGCCGGCCGACGCCCGGTCGACCTCGAGCAGGGTCCACAGGAACCGCTTGTTGGAGGCCGAGAGGAACACCGGGTAGCCGAGCTCGGCCAGGCGGTCCGACGCCCGCAGCAGCACCAGGGACTGGGCCTCGGACTTTCCGAGGTCGAGGCCGGCGTCGACCATGATCCGCTCGGGCGGGATCCCGGCGGCGCGGGCTCGTGCGGCCCGGTCGGCCAGGAACTCGCACACGGTGGCCACCACGTCGTCGTAGTGGGGATCGGGGTCGGGGATCCGCGGCGCCAGGCGGATGTGGGTCGCCACCACCGACGCGCCGGCGGCGGCACACACTGCGAGGTAGTCGGGATCGGCGAAGCCGCTGATGTCGTTGCCCACGACCGCACCTCGAGCGAAGCACTCAGCGGCGACGGAGGCCCGCCACGTGTCGACCGACAAAGGGACGTCGAAGCGGGCCACGAGGGCCTCCACGGCCGGTACCACCCGCTCCATCTCCTCGGCCTCGTCCACCTCGTCGCCCGGTCCGGCCTTCACGCCGCCGACGTCGAGGAAGTCGGCGCCGTCGACGACGAGTTGCTCGGCCTTGCGGAGGAAGTCGTCGAAGTCGTAGTAGGCGCCCTGGTCGTAGAACGAGTCCGGCGTGCGGTTCAAGATGCCCATCACGACGGCCCGATGGGTGATGTCGAAGCGGGTGGCGCCGAGCTCCAGGTGCACGTCTGGACCCTAACCTCCACCACCGACGGCCCCGGGCTGGAGGGCGACCTCCACGTCGAGCCCGTCGGACCGCGCCGCCACGGCCACCGCCAGGCCCCCACCGACCACCGCTTCCTTCGGCGCAGCGGCAACGTCGGGAGCGGGACTGCCCGTCGGCGCCCACACGACGTCGACGCTCACACGGGACCGCACGACGGCCAGCACCTCGGCCGCCTTGGGGCCGGCCGAGCGGAGGACGACGAGGTCGACGCGCCGCACCCCGACGTCGCGCAGACCGGAGAGGACGCCCTCGGCCCGGGCGTCGCCGGGCACCACCAGGACCACCGCAGGGGCGGGGCCGCCGCCGCGCCACAGCGTGGCTCCGCCGATCTCCCGCGACCCCACCACGCCTGGTCCCTGCGCCTGGTCGAGGCCCGGCAGGGCGAGGACCACCGCCATGGCCGTCGCTGCGGCCACCACCAGGGACCGGCTCCCGACGCGCCGACCGAGGACGCACAGGGCGCCGGCACCGCCGACGGCCGCGACCCCGGCCAGACCCAGCCGCCCGAGAGGTAGGGCGGCGCCGACCCGGGCCACCGTCGCCACCCACCACAACCCGGCCCGGGTGGGCAGGTGCACGACAGCGGCGACGGGGCCACCGAGCAGACCGGCCACCACACCGGCACTGCACCCCCACATCATCACCAGGCCGGCGACGGGCTCGGCCAACAGGTTGGCGGGGACGGCGGCGACGGGCATGCCCCCGAACACGGGCACGAGCAGGGGCGCCACCGCCCCCTGGGCGGCGAGGGTCACCCCGAGGGGCCGGGCCAACCAGCCCGGAAGCGGAAGGGCGTCGGCCACGGGGACGGCCAGCAGGAGGATGCCGGCCGAGGCCGCGACCGACAGGCGGAAGCCGACGGAGTGCACGAGCAGGGGGTCGATCAGGACGAGGCCGGCAACGGCCAGGGCCAGCGTCCGCCGTCCCGCCGCCGGGCGACCGAGCAGAGCGGCCAGCGCAGCGATCCCGGCCATGGCCGTGGCCCGCAGCACCGAGGGCTCGAATCGGGTGACGGCCGCGAACGCCCCCAGCACGAGGATCGCCCCGGCGAACCGAGACCGCCGTCCGAGCCGAGACAGCACCGGCGAGGCCACGGCGAGGAGGAAGGCCACGTTCTGGCCGGACACGACGAGCAGATGGGTGAGCCCGGACCCGTCGAAGTCGTCGGCGACCTGGGGTGAACCACCCCGATCGTCACCGAGCACGAAGCCGAGGAAGAGGCTCCGCGGCTCGTGCGGGATCACCGCAGCACCGCGCACGACGACGTCACGGGCCGCGTTCACGGCTCGGACGAGCGGGCCTCCGTCGTCCGTGCCGTCGACCGTGACGGCTGTCAGGCGGGCCCGCACGTGCCGTGACACGCCCCACTCGGGTTGGGTGAGGGGCTCGACCCGCCCCAGGAGGGACAGCCGCTGCCCCGCCGCCATGCGGCCCAGACGGGCTCCGGGCGCTCCTCGGGCCCAGAGCTCCATGCGCCCCTCGTCGGTGCGGACGTCGGCCCGCCACGCTCCGAAGGCCCGCTCCGGGTCGGACACGAGGCGAACCGTTCCCTGGAACTGGTGGGGCGGGAGGGGGGCCAGACCGGCCCACGCCTGGGTGGCCAGAGCGGCGGCGAGGAGGGCGCCGGCCAGGCAGATGCCGGTCGGACGACCGAGCCACAGCGCGAGGACCGCCACGGCGACCGCAGCCGCCACCGGCACCGGCGGTAGCCCACCATGCCCCGGCGAGCACCGCCGCCGCCAGACCCACCGATGCCAGGTCGCCCATCGGGCGGCTGGAGCGAAGCCGAACGGCCCCCAACCGACCCGGAGGCCGCCGCCTCCTACGCGGATCATCCCACGGTGACGAGGTCACGGAGCGCCTCCAGCTTGGCCGGACCGATCCCCCGGACCTCGAGGAGGTCCTCGACCGAGCGGAAGGGGCCGTTGCGGGTCCGGTGGTCGACGATGGCCTGGGCCGTGGTCGGTCCCACACCAGGCAGCGTGTCGAGCTCGTCGACGGTGGCCGTGTTGAGAGCGACCGGTCCCACCGAGGCGCCGCCGCTGCCGGTCTCGCCGGGGCCGGCCCCGCCGGTCCCGACCGCCGGGGGAACCTCCTCCCCGAGCCGGGGGACGTACACCCGTTGCCCGTCGACGAGCGGCGCGGCCAGGTTCACCCGATCCAGATCCACGTCGTCGGCCGGACCACCGGCCGCATCGACCAGGTCGGCGACCCGGGCTCCGCCGTCCAGTCGGTACAGGCCCGGCGTGCGCACGGCACCGGCGGCGTGCACGACGATGCCCGGTGCCAGCGTTGTCGTGGTGGCAGCGGTCGTCGAGGGGCCGGTGCCGGCGAAGGGAAGCCCCTCCGCACCCGAGCCCCCGTCGGCCGACCCGCCGCCCATCCGCAGGGCGACGAGCCCGCTGACGACCAGGGCCACGACGACGGCGACCGCCGCCGCCGCCACGAGCGCCCGGGGGGCGGCCAACGCCCGCTCGGCCAGGTCCAGGAGCCGGTCGCGGCTCCCTCGATCGACCGGGGGTGGTCGGCCCTCCCGGAGGGCGGCCAACGCCCGCTCGGCCCGCTCGTCGGCCTCATCGCTCCCTGATGGCACCGGCCACCCCCACACTCGGCGCCACCGCAGGTGACGCGCTCGTTGCTGGGGGAAGGAACTCGACCGACCGGCGGAGGCCGGTGAACCAGAGCGAGGCGAGGCTAGAGCCGCGGTTCGCCGGAGGGAAGGGGTGCGAGGCCGATCAGAAGAGGCGGGTGGTGAGCTGCCGGCGATAGGAGCCGGTGCGGGGATCCTCGGGACCCAGCAGCTCGAGCAGGTCGACGAACTCCTGGCGGGCGGCGTCGTCGGCCTTCACCTCGTCGAGGAGCTCCACGAGTCGTGCCTCGATCTCGGTGTCACTCGTGTAGGAACCACCGCTGCGGGCGAGGGCCGCCACCCGACGGGTGTCGGGCGTCTCGGGGATCCGCGTCAGCAGCTCGAGAGCCTCCTGGGGCCGATCCTCGCCCACCAGGAGCTCGGCCAGGTCGACGATGGCGCCCTCGTCGTCGGGTTCCAGCTCGAGCGCCTGGCGCAACGATGCCTCGTCGCCGATCTCCCGCAGCCGCTCGACCTCGGTCGGCTCACGGGAGGGCAGGAGACGGCTCACGAACTCGGCCACCTCGGCCTCACCCTGGGCGCCGACGAAGCCGTCGACCACCTTCCCCTCGAACACTGCGTACACGGCGGGGATGCTCTGGACCTTGAAGGCCTGCGCCGTCTGAGGGTTGGCGTCCACGTCGACCTTGGCCAGGACGACCTGGCCCTCGGTGGCGTCCACCACCTTCTCGATGATGGGCCCGAGCGTCTTGCACGGTCCGCACCACTCCGCCCAGAGGTCGACGACCACAGGGGTCGTGGCCGAGCGCTCGAGCACCTCGGCCTGGAACGTCGCATCAGTCACGTCGATCATCACGGGGCCAGGATACGGGCAGCCTGCCCGGTCGGCGTCCGCCCCCGGGGCCCACGGGTAGCGTGGAAGGGCCATCGACCCGGGAGCCCACGTGGAGCAGACGGCCGCAGTCGCGGCGATCGACACCGACAGCGTGACCCGCTGGCTGGGCGCGCGGGTGGCGACGATGACGGAGCCGCTGCACATCGAGCTGATCACCGGCGGCCTGTCGAACCTCACGTATCGCGTCACCGATGCGGTCGGTTCGCGATGGGTGCTGCGCCGCCCTCCGCTCGGCCACGTCCTCGCCACCGCCCACGACATGGCCCGCGAGCACCGCATCATCGCCGCGCTCGCCCCCACCGCGGTGCCGGTGCCGCCGCTGGTCGGCATCAGCGAGGACGAGACCGTGATCGGCGCCCCGTTCTACGTGATGGAGAACGTGGACGGCGTGGTGGCGCGCGACGCGGAGGCGGCATCGGCCCTCGATCTCGCCGCCCGGTCCCGGGCCGGGGTGGAGATCGTCGAAGTCCTCGCCGCCATCCACGAGGTCGACGTCGACGCTGTCGGGCTCGGCGACCTCGGCCGCCGCGAGGCCTACGTCGAGCGCCAGCTCTCCCGCTGGCAGCGCCAGTGGGAGGCCACTAGGGACCCGGCGGTCGATGTCGCCGTCGTCGATCAGTTGCACGACCGGCTGGCCGCGGCGGTGCCCGCTCAGGGACCGGCCACGATCGTCCACGGCGACTACCGGCTCGACAACTGCATCCTCGGCGCCGACGGCACGGTGGCCGCGGTCCTCGATTGGGAGCTGTGCACCCTCGGGGATCCTCTCGCCGATGTCGGCCTGCTGCTCGTCTACTGGGCCGAGCCCGGCGACCCGCCCGAGATCGGACTGCCTCGCGCCACCGAGCTGCCGGGCTTCGCCAGCCGGTCCGAGCTGCTCGACGCCTACGCCCTGCGCTCGGGACGTGACGTCTCCCAGGTCGGCTTCTACGTGGCCCTGGGCTACTGGAAGCTGGCCTGCATCCTCCAGGGCGTCCTGGTGCGCTACCGATCAGGGGCGATGGGCGAGACCCCCCAGGAGGGTCGGTTCTCGGGACAGGTGGCCGCTCTCGGCCAGGCCGGCATGGCCGCCCTCGACGGTGCACTGGGAGGTCTCCGTGGCTGAGCTGTACGAACTGCTGGAGAGCCCGGATCTGGCCTCGCCCACCCTGTTGCTCGCCCTCGACGGCTGGATCGACGCCGGCTTCGCCACCGCCAACGCCATGGGCACGGTGCTCGAGGACCTGGAGACGGTCACCGTCGCCCAGTTCGACGCCGACGTGCTCCTCGACCACCGCTCCCGCCGGCCGACCATGCACCTGGTGAACGGGGTCAACACCGAGCTCACCTGGCCGTCCATCGACCTCCGTGCCGCCGTCGACCAGGAGGGCAACGAGGTGCTCTTCCTGGTCGGGGTCGAGCCCGACCACCGCTGGAAGGCCTTCAGCGCCGCCGTGGTGGAGCTGGCCCAGCACTTCGGCACCCAGAGCGTCCTCGGTCTCGGCGCCTACCCGGCGCCCACGCCCCACACCCGCCCCACCAAGCTGGTGTCGACCGCCACCAGCGCCGAGCTGGCCAATCAGGTCGGGCGCGTTCCCGGGCGCATCGATGTGCCCGCCGGTGTCCACGCCGCCATCGAGCGCAACTGCGCCGACGAAGGCCTCCCGGCCATGGGCTTGTGGGCTCAGGTGCCGCACTACGCGGCCGCCATGCCCTATCCCGACGCGGCGATGGCGCTGGTCGAGGGCCTCCGCACCGTCGGCGGCCTGTCCTTCCCGCTCGGGTCGCTGGTGAAGGACGCCATGTCGACTCGCGAGCGCCTCGACGAGCTCGTCGCCAACAGCGAGGAGCACGTGGCCATGGTTCGCCAGCTCGAAGCCCAGGTGGATGCCATGGAGGAGAACACCGACGGGCCGTTGCCCAGCGGCGACGACCTCGCCGCCGAGCTGGAGCAGTACCTGCGCGACCAGGAGTAGCCCTCGCCGGTCCCCTCCCCGTCCTCGCTCAGCCGGCGACGACGTTCACGAGTTGCGGCGGGCGGGCGATGACCTTGCGGGGTGGCCTGCCGTCGAGGTGGGCCTGCACCTTCTCGCTGGCCAGGGCCAGGTCCTCGGCCGTCGTCGCGTCGATGTCGGGGCTCACCTCGAGCCGGTCACGAACCTTGCCGTTGACCTGGACGACCATCGTCACCGACTCGACGACCAACTTGTCCGGGTCGGCAACGGGCCACGACTGGGTGTGGACGTTGCCGCCGGTGCGCTGCTCCCACAGCTCGGCGGTGATGTGCGGGGCCATCGGTGCCATCAACAACAGGAGGGTGTCGACGGCTTCGTCGAGGGTCTGGCGCCGAGGCCCGCCCGGTTCCTGGATGTAGCGGTACAGCTCGTTGGTGAACTCCATGAAGGCGGCCACCGCGGTGTTGTACGACCAGCGCTCGTACTCGTCGCCCACCCGGACGATGAGCCGGTGCGTGGCCCGGTCGATGTCGTCGTCGGCGGCGATGGCCTCCCGGTCGACGGCCGGCGATCCGGCGTCGCCCCGCGCCAGGCGCCACACCCGGTGCAGGAAGCGGGAGCAGCCTTCGATGCCGACCCCCTCCCAGTCGACGTCGTCCTGGGGCGGCCCCACGAACAGATGGGCCAGGCGGAGGGCGTCGGCTCCGTCGGTGTCGAGGATCTCCTCGGGCGCGACCAGGTTGCCCTTCGACTTCGACATCTTGTCGCCGCCCAGACGGATCATGCCTTGGGTGAACAGCTGGGCGAAGGGCTCTCGGAGGTCCTTCGGAGCGATGCCGAGGTCGGCCAGCGCCTTGGTGAAGAACCGGGCGTACATGAGGTGCAGGATGGCGTGCTCGACTCCACCGATGTACTGGTCGACGGGCATCCAGTCGGCGGCCGCCGCCGGGTCGAACGGCGCCTCTTCGTTCCACGGATCCGTGAAGCGCAGGAAGTACCACGACGAATCGACGAACGTGTCCATGGTGTCGGTCTCGCGCGTGGCCGGACCGCCGCACCGCGGGCACGTGGTGTGCAGGAAGCCCTCGTGGGAGCGCAGCGGTGACTCCCCCGTGGGACGGAACTCGACGTCGTCGGGGGCGAGTACGGGCAGCTGGTCGTCGGGCACGGGCACGATGCCGCACCCGTCGCAGTAGACGACCGGGATCGGGCAACCCCAGAACCGCTGGCGGCTCACCAGCCAGTCCCGCAGGCGGATGTTGACCTTGCCCTCACCCGCCCCTTCGCGCTCGAGGAACTCGATGGCCGAGGAGATGGCCTCGACCTTGCCCATGCCGTCCATCCACCCGCTGTTGATGTGGACGCCGTCGCCGGTGTAGGCCTCGCCCGCCCACCCCTCGGGCGGTGCGATGGTGCGCACGATGGGCAGCCCGTGCACGGTGGCGAAGTCCCAGTCGCGCTGGTCCTCGGCGGGCACGGCCATGATCGCCCCGGTTCCGTAGCCCATCAGCACGTAGTCGGCCAGGTACAGCGGTACCGGGCGACCGGTGAAGGGGTTGAGGACGTGAGCGCCGGTGAACGTGCCGCTCTTGGCCTGGGACCCTTCGGCTGACATCCGTTCCACGTCGCTCTGCTGGCGGGCTCGGGCCACGAACTCCTCCACCTCGGCGCGCCGGTCGTCGGTGACGACCGTGGCGACGAGCGGGTGCTCGGGGGCCATCACCGCGTAGGTCATCCCGAAGGAGGTGTCAGGACGGGTGGTGAACACCCGGACGGTGGCGCCGTCGGGACGAGCCACGCCGTCGGCGTCGGTGACGACCATCTCGAACTCGGCGCCCTCGGAGCGGCCGATCCAGTTGCGCTGCATGACCTTGACCCGTTCGGGCCAGTCGAGGTCGTCGATGTCGTCGAGCAGCTGCTGGGCGTAGTCGGTGATCTTGAAGAACCACTGCTCCAGGTCGCGCTTCTCGACCAGGTCGCCAGAGCGCTCGCAGGTGCCGTCGGCCAGCACCTGCTCGTTGGCCAGCACGGTGTGGCACCCGGGGCACCAGTTGACGGTTGCGCTGCGCCGGTAGGCCAGGCCCGCTTCGAGGAACCTCAGGAAGATCCACTGGGTCCAGCGCTGGTACTCGGGGCTGTGGCTCGTGACCTTGCGGCGCCAGTCGTACACCGCTCCGATCCGCTTGATGGAGCCGGTGAGCTGAGCAACGCGCTCATCGGTGAACTCCCGGGGGTGTCGACCGGTCTTTATCGCCGCGTTCTCGGCCGGCAGCCCGAAGCTGTCGAAGCCCATGGGCGACAGCACCGCGTACCCGTGCATGGTGCGGTACCGGACGAGCAGGTCACCGAAGGTGTAGTTGCGGACGTGGCCCATGTGGGCGGCCCCGCTCGGGTACGGGTACATGCACAGCGTGTACCAGTGCGGTCTCGGGTCGTCGTTGTCGACCTCGTAGGTGCCGTCGGCCTCCCAGCGCGCCTGCCACTTCGCCTCGATCGCCTGGGGGTCGTAGCCGTCTGCCATGAGGGTGGATCGTAGGCGCCCGTAGGTCGTGCCCCTCCCCCCTTCGATGCCGGATCCCCAGCGCAGAGGCGATTTTGCTGCGGCCCTCCCCGACGGTAGAGTCGACACTCCTCACGGGGCTATAGCTCAGTTGGTAGAGCGCTTCCATGGCATGGAAGAGGTCAGGAGTTCGATTCTCCTTAGCTCCACTCCCCGGCGCGGGTGGTGCTCATCGAGCGGCACCCGCCGGTGGAAGTACCGTGTCGCCATGCAGGAGCTGCTGGCCCTCACGAGCGGGATGCCCGAGCGCACGGTCGAGGCGGGCCAGGCGTTGGTCGTGGAGGGCGAGGTGGCAGACCACGTCTACGTGCTGCTCGAGGGCCGGCTGGTGGTCCGTCGTGGCGGCGACGACCTGATCGTCTTCGACGAGCCCGGGACGTGCATCGGCGAGAAGGCGCTGCTGCTCGATCAACCCCACCACTCCTCGGTGATCGCCGTCGACCGCTCCCGGGTGCGGGTCATCGACGATGCCGCCGCCACGCTCCACGACAATCCGGCGATCCTCTTCGCGGTGTCGACGCTGCTCGCCCGTCGCCTCGAGATGGTCGAGCACTACCTCTCTGACCTGCAGCACCAGTACCGCGACGTCGACGGTGGATTGGGGATGATCGGCGCGGTGCTCGGCACGCTGGCCAGCCACCACGGGAAACCGATGACCGCCGGCTCCGACCGTGAGCCCGATCCGCTCTACTGAGCGAACCCGGCCGGTGTCCGCAGGGACTGTTCGACCGTCCCCTCCTGTGAGCGCCAGGTGGCGGCCCAGGTCTCCAGGTCGATCACCGCGTGGCTGGGAATCGGACCGATCTGGCGACCGGCGTTGACGATCCACGTCGGTCCGAGCGACGAGATCCACGAGCCACCGTCGATCCACGGCGACTGGTGCACGTGTCCGCTGAGGACCAGGTCAGGCGAGAACTGCTCGACCCAGCCGGCCAGGTCGGCGTCGCCGTAGGACTTGGTCCCCACCCAGCTCACCCCCAGATCGGGCGGCGGCCAGTGGTACGCCCAGATCCAGCGCGACGTCTCCGCTGCACCCGACGCGTGCCGCTCGGCGGCCTGGGCGGCCAGCTCGGCCTCGATCCGGGCCCGCCCGACGGGTCCGTCCCACCAGGGACAGATGGTGACAGCCGTGTCGCCCACCAGCACCGGCGCACCGCCGGTCGCCACGCCGAGGGCGGCAGCAGCATCCAACCAGAGGGCGGCACGCTCGCCGTCGTCGTCCACCCCGGTGAGATCGTGGTTGCCGGTGGAGACCGCCGTCGGACACCGGGCGGCGAGCCGCTCGAGGTACTGGAGCACCACGGACACCTGAGCCGGCAGCGGCACGCTGGACGACACGTCCAGCAGGTCGCCGACGAGGACCACGAGGTCGTGGTCGGCGGCGTTGGCCAGCACCCAGTCCAGCTGGCGCAAGTCGTAGTGGAGGTCTCCGACCGTGAGGATCCGCACGCTCAGTCCGTGCCCCGCGGCTCGCTCCGACCGCGTACGCGCTCCGCCGAACCGCACCCGCTCCGCTTGAGCATCCGAACCGTCCCCCGACTCCACTTGCTGTCACGGCTACCGAAGTCCCCCATGGTGGCACCGACCGGCATCGACCGCCGGGATCGCGCTCGGCTCAGTGGCTCGCGGGAGACGGGTTCAGGCCCGCCAGTCGACGACAGGGACGTCGCGCCAGAGTCGCTCCAGGTCGTAGAAGTCACGTGCTTCGTCGAGGAACACGTGGACCACGAAGTCGCCGTAGTCGAGCAGCACCCAGCGCATCGTGTCGAGGCCCTCGACCCGAAGGGGCTTCGGACCACCGGCATCGACGATCTCGGATTCAACCTCTTCGGCGATGCTGCGGACCTGGCGGGTGTTGGTTCCCCCGGTGATGACGAACCACCCGGTGATGGCGAGTACGTCCCCGACGTCGAGGACGACGGTCTCCTCCTCGGTCTTGGAGTCAGCAGCCAGCGCGGCCAGGACCACCCAGTCCAGGTTCGTCGGCAGGTCCTCCGCTGTCTCAGCCACCTTCACTCCTCGTACTCGGTTCGGCGGGCACCGACGGGTCGACGCCGGCCATGGCCAGATAGTCCTCCCCGAGCACCACGGTCAGGTCGGTGGCCGAGTTGGTCTGGTCGCTGCGCACGACCTCGCCCACGCCGAGAGCGTCGCGCATGATCCGGGCCGCGCCCTCATAGGAGGGTTCGTAGTAGACGAACTGCGTGGTGGTGGCCCCGAACGACCGGGCGTTGCCGACCACGTCGATCTGTCCTCCGGCCGCAGCCAGCACGAGCGCGGCGGACACGCCGTTGCCCAGCTGGCCGGTGCCGTCGAGGACCCGCAGTCGAGGCCGCATGCCCGGAGCGCCCTCCGGGAAGGGCACGATGGTGGCGACCGCACCGGGGATCTCGTCGGTGACCGGCAGGAACTGCTGGTTGCCCTTGGCGTCGGGCGCGTCGGGAGTGACCGGCAGGGTGAGGAACACGGGTTGGGCCCCGCTCAGACCGGCCACGAAGAGCCCGATCCCGGAATCGGTGGGAACGCTGAGCCCGGAGGCACCGACGGCACCCACCTCGGCCAACCACGCCCGCCAGAACGCCTGCTGGCGCAGCATGCGGTTCAGATCGCTCTCGTCGGCGGAACGGCCGGCCAGGTACGACGACACCTGGGCGCCGGTCAGGTCGACCGCCCCCTTCGGGAACAACGTCGCCCCGTTGGCGTCGGGCACGCTGTCAGGGCTGCTCACGGTGACCGGGGCCACCGGGCCGACGAGTCCGGGCCAGTCGCCGGACGCGATCACCTGAGCGTCGGTGAAGGTGAGGTTGAGGAGCTGACCGACGCTCGACCTCAGGGCGTCGACCCCCAACGTCGAATAGATCGACGCCAGGCTGAACTGGGTGCCGACCATGGGCACCCGGGTTCCGGGCGGGATGGTCATCACCCCGCCGGCCGCGTCCGAGGTGAGGGCGAGCACGGTGACCGACTCGAGGTTCCCCGCTCGGTCGACGGTGACCACCAGGTCGGTGGGCGTGGGTTCGAGGACGGCTTCGTACCCCGGCGCGGCCGGATCGGTCACCCGCTTGACGAGCTGGCCGTCCGTGCTGTCGAGGATCACCCGGAGCCCGGCCCACACGAGCAGCGGTATGGCCAGGGCCAACAGCACCAGCGCCGCCGGGAACCCCACCTTCCACCACAGCGACCGCTCGGGCGCGGTCCGGGCCTGCTGCTCGACCACCAACGCGACGAGGTCGACCTCGGAGTCGCCGCTGTCGTCCTCGGTGGAGGTCGGAGGTCGCACGGTGGTCATGGTCCCGACCGACCGTACAACCCGTGCTCGCGGATGCAGGCGACCACCCGGTCCGGTACGAGGAAGTCGAGGGGCCGTCCGTCGACCGCCCGGGCCCGCAGATCGGTGCTCGAGACCTCGACCCGTGGGATCTCGACGCGCCGGATCGGCCAGCCCTCGGGCGGAGGGGGGGCCTCCAGCCCGGGCCGGTCGACGAGGACGATGGCCGCCAGCTCCGGCAGCTTCTCGGCCCGTTCCCAGGTCACCAGGCCACCGGCGGCGTCAGCCCCCACGATGAGGAACAGCTCCCCGTCCGGATCGGCGTGGCGGAGCTCCGTCAGCGTGTCCACCGAGTAGGACGGGCCCCCCCTGTCGATCTCGAGCGACGACGCCTCGATCCCGTCGAGATCGGTGACGGCGGCGCGGACCATGGCCAGGCGATCGGCGGCGGGGCTGATGGGTCGGGTGCCGACCTTCTGCCACGGTTCGTTGGCCACCACCAACAGCACCCGGTCGAGCCCGAGGGCGTGGCGGACGTTGACCGCGGCCAGCAGGTGCCCGAGATGGGGAGGATCGAACGTGCCCCCGAGGATTCCGGTACGGTCAGCACTCCCCGGCATCTTCGGAGTCTAGGGGTGGCCCTCCGGCGGGTAGGTGCCATCTATCACCCCCCAATCCGCTTGACTCGCGGTCCTCGGATGCCGATGGTGGAACCAGGCGTTCTCCCGCGGTGACCGATGTCACTTCGACCCGCGGAACATCTCCGCACCCCCCTGCGGTTACATCACTGTCATTCATTCCCCCGCCAAGATCCCCTCGGAAGCGGGTTCGGGAATTCCACGAAGCGTACCGGTGACCCCCCAGGGAATCCTCACCGGATGGAGCGAGCAGCAATGAGCGATTCAGTCGGCCAGTACCTCAACGAGATCGGCCTCGTCCCCCTCCTCACCGCCGAGGAAGAGCGTGAGCTCTCCCAGATCGTCGAGAAGGGCCACGAGGCCGCCGTTCGCATCGAGAACGGCGACCGTGCCCCCGAGCTGCGTCGGGCCGTGCGTCACGGTGCCGCAGCCAAGGACCGGTTCATCCGGGCCAACCTCCGCCTCGTCGTCAGCGTTGCCCGCCGCTACCCCCTGCCCCCGGGCATGGAGCTGCTCGACCTCATCCAGGAGGGCAACCTCGGCCTCGAGCACGCCGTCGACAAGTTCGACTGGCGCAAGGGGTTCAAGTTCTCCACCTACGCCACCTTCTGGATCCGCCAGGCCATCGGCCGGGCCCTCGACCAGAAGGCCAGCCTCGTCCGGCTCCCGGGCGACCGATCGGCCAGCCTGCGGGCGGCCCTGCGCCAGGTCAGCGGCGACGGCGACGAGCTCGACGACGAGCACGCCCGGCTGCATCGCCTCACCACCCCGACGTCGCTCGACCGCACCATCGGCGACGACGACTCCAACGAGCTGATCGACCTGTTGCCCGACTCGCTGCCCGGACCCGAGCAGATCGTGATGGACCAGGTCGACGAGCAGATGGTCACGGACCTCCTGTCGGTCCTCGACCCCCGGGCCCGCTTCGCCGTGGAGCAGCGCTTCGGCCTGCACGACGGCCGCAAGCGCTCCTACCGTGAGGTGGGCGAGGAGCTCGGGGTGACCGCCGAGGCCGCCCGACGTCTCGTCAAGCGAGCCGTCACCGCCGTCCGCGACAGCGCCGGCGATCGCATCGACGCCGCCTGACGACACCTGAGACCCGCCGCCCCGACCAAACGGCTTTGCGCCGTTCGGTCGGGGTCCGGCAACGTGGAGCACCGTGAACAGCACCTGGTCGCCTTCGTCGTGGCGTGATCGTCCCGCCGTCCAACAGCCCGAATGGGGCGACTCCGGCGCGCTCGACGCCGTGGTGAAGTCACTCGGCGTGCTCCCCCCGCTGGTGTTCGCCGGCGAGGCCCGGCGCCTCACGTCCGATCTGGGCAAGGTGGCGGGTGGCGAGGCCTTCCTCTTGCAGGCCGGTGACTGCGCCGAGTCCTTCGACGCCTTCTCGGCCGACTCCATCCGCGACAAGCTCAAGGTCATCCTCCAGATGGCGGTGGTGTTGACGTACTCCTCGGGCGTGCCCGTGGTGAAGGTCGGGCGCATCGCCGGGCAGTTCGCCAAGCCCCGCTCGTCGGGCACCGAGACGGTCGACGGCGTCACCCTGCCGTCGTTCCGGGGCCACATGGTGAACGACATCGGCTTCACCGCCGCCTCACGGGTGGCCGACCCCGAACGACTCCTCACCGCCTACCACCAGTCGGCGTCCACCCTGAACCTCCTGCGGGCCTTCACCAAGGGCGGCTTCGCCGACCTGTCACGGGTCCATGCCTGGAACCAGGAGTTCGTGGCCACCAGCGCCGAAGGACGGCGCTACGAGGAGGTCGCCGAAGGCATCGAGCGGGCTCTGCAGTTCATGGCCGCCTGCGGCATCGACACCGAGGCCACGCCCCAGCTCCACACCGTCGACGTGGCCACCAGCCACGAGGCGTTGATCCTCGGCTACGAGGAAGCCCTGACCAGGCAGGACTCTCTCACCGGCGACTGGTACGACTGCTCGGCCCACATGTTGTGGATCGGGGAGCGCACCCGCCAGGTCGACGGGGCCCACGTGGAGTTCCTGTCCGGCGTCGACAACCCGGTCGGCTGCAAGGTCGGGCCCAGCGTCACCCCCGACGAGGTGCTCGCTCTGTGCGAAGCCCTGAACCCCGGACGCATCCCCGGCCGTCTCACTCTCATCAGCCGCATGGGCCGCGACAACGTCGCCACCGCCCTCCCCCCTCTGCTGCGAGCCGTCCGTGACGCCGACCACCCGGTGGCGTGGGCCTGCGATCCGATGCACGGCAACACCTTCACCGCCCCGAGCGGCCGCAAGACCCGCCACCTCGACGCCGTGCTGGACGAGATCGCGGGGTTCTTCGCCGCTCACCGTGAGGCCGGCACCTGGCCCGGCGGCGTGCACATCGAGCTCACCGGTGACGACGTCACCGAGTGCCTGGGGGGCGCCGAGGAGATCCTCGATGCCGATCTGAGCACCCGCTACGAGACGATGTGCGACCCCCGGCTCAACGCACGCCAGTCCCTGGACCTGGCCTTTCGCGTGGCCGAGCTGCTCCAGCAGCGCTGAGCAAGGCTCCCTCGGAACTCCCGTCGAGCGGCTCCCCTCGAGTTCTCGCAATATCCGATCGGGAAAGTCGACATTCAGGTCGGGGAGCGGATAGATTCTTGACCTTGCCCGTCAAGATTCCCCCCACGGGATGGAGCCCTCCATGGCCGACCTCGCCATCGACGCCGGTACTGCCGCCGACATCGCCAAGTTCGAAGCGCAGCTCGAGCGCTACCTCGCCGGGGAGCTCGACGACGACGTCTTCCGGGTGTTCCGCCTGAACAACGGCATCTACGGCCAGCGTCAGGGCGGGCACAACCAGATGGTCCGGGTGAAGGCCCCCTACGGCGCCATCACCGCCCAGCAGCTCGACCGGATGGCCGACATCGCCGAGCGTTACTCGCGGGGATGGGGACACCTCACCACCCGCCAGAACGTCCAGTTCCACTACGTCCAGCTGGAGCAGGTCCCCGACGTCATGCGCGACCTCGCCTCGGTCGGGCTCACCACCCGTGAGGCCTGCGGCGACACGGTGCGCAACGTGCAGGGCTGCCATCTGGCCGGGGCCTGCCCGTTCGAGATCCTCGACATCTCGCCGTGGGCCGAGGCGACGTTCCGGCACTTCCTCCGGAACCCCATCGCCCAGCGGATGCCACGGAAGTTCAAGATCAACTTCTCGGGTTGCTCCACGGACTGCGGCCAGGCCATGTTCAACGACGTGGGCGTGATCGCCGCCGTGAACACCCGCGAGGACGGCACCACCGAGGCCGGCTTCCGGGTGTACATCGCCGGCGGGCTCGGAGCCAACCCCCACCCCGCCCTCGCTCTCGAGCCCTTCACCGCCCGTGAGGACCTGCTCCCCACCATCGAGTCCCTCCTGCGGGTCTTCGACCAGGCCGGCAACCGCGACAACAAGCTGCGGGCCCGGATGAAGTGGCTGGTCGACACGCTCGGCTTCGAGGAGCTGCAACGGCGCGTCTTCAAGACCCGCCACCTCCTGCTGGCCTCGTCCAGCTGGCCGGGGGGCATCCCCGAAGAGGTGCAGAAGTTCGGTGACGCCCCTGCGGGGCGCGCTGCCGACACCGAACCCACCCCGATGGGCCAGGGCACACCCGTCACGTTGCGCCGCCCTGGTTCCTTCGAGCGCTGGGAGGACGCCAACGTCGTGCGGGGCTCGGCCAAGGGCACGGTGTCGGCCTACGCCCACGCCCACCTGGGCGACGTCACCGCCGCCCAGCTCCGCGGGCTGGCTTCGGCCCAGCGCGAGCTCGGCGCCGAGGTCCGGATCACCAACCGCCAGAACTTCGTGTTCCGCGGTCTCTCGGAGCGCCAGCTGGCGACGTTGTTCAGCCGCCTCGAGGCCCTCGACATGGCCGCCCCCGGCGCCGAGCTGGTGCGCGACGTCGTGGCCTGCCCCGGCGCCGACACCTGCAACCTGGCCGTGACCCAGAGTCGGGGCCTGGCCGACGCCATCGCCACCGCCCTCGACGAGGAGGGGCTGGCCGAGGTCGGAGGGTTGCGCATCAACATCTCCGGCTGCACGAACTCCTGCGGGCAACACCACATCTCCGACATCGGCTTCAACGGCGCCGAACGGCGCGCCCACGGCAAGTCGGCCCCCGGGTACCAGATGCTGTTGGGCGGCTACGTCGGCGAGGAGCAGATCCACTTCGGCGAGAAGGCCACCCGTCTTCCGGCCAAGGCCGCTCCTCAGGCGGTCGTGCGGGTGGTGCGCCAGTTCAACGACGAGCGCAGTGCCGGCGAGACCTTTCGCGGGTGGCTGGATCGCTCCGGCGGCGCCAAGGGCGTGGGCACCGCCCTGAAGGACCTCGACGTTTTCCCCACATTCGAGGAGAACCCGGACTTCTACGTCGACTTCGACGAGACCGGCCCGTACATCGCTGAGATCGGCGAGTCGGAGTGCGCCACATGAGCCTCACCAACCTCTCCGCACCGGAGTTCACCGATGCGGAGCTGGCCGAGCTGAGCACGCGGTTCGAGTCGTGGCCGGCTTCTCAGGTCATCGAATGGGCGGTCGAGAACTTCGCGCCCCACCTGGCGCTGACCGCGTCCATGACCGATGCCGTGCTCATCGACCTCGCCGCCAAGGTCGACCCGGCCATCGAGGTCGTCTTCATCGACACCGGCTACCACTTCCCCGAGACGCTGGAGACGGTCGAGCTCGTCCGGGTGCGCTACGGGCTGAACCTGCGGATCATGACCGTGCGCCGCCAGAACGAGCCGCTGTGGCAGGCCGATCCCGAGAACTGCTGCTCGGCGGTCAAGGTCGGCCAGCTCGACCGCGCCCTCAGTGGCAAGGCGGCCTGGATGAGCGGACTGCGGCGGGCCGAGGCCGACAGCCGGGTGAAGGCCCCCATCGTGGCCCGCGACCTGCGCGGCCTGATCAAGGTCAACCCCATCGCCATGTGGTCCGACCAGGACGTGCAGGGCTACATCGACGAGCACGAGGTGATCGTCAACCCGTTGATCCACCAGGGGTATCCCTCGATCGGCTGCCAGCCGTGCACGGCCAAGCCGAGCGACCCGGGCGACCCCCGTTCGGGACGCTGGGCCGGTCAGGCCAAGACGGAGTGCGGCCTGCACATGATGTGACCGGTCGGGCCGAGGCCCGACCTTGACCGGTTCCAGCGGTCGCGGTTGACTACGGTCGTGACCGCCACGACCGGAGCCGACGCGACCGCCCACGAGCGGGACGAGCCGCACCGACCGAGTCCGTTCGGCACCCCGGCCGAGATCCCCACCCGGGTCCTGGTGCTGGGCATGGTCCGCTCCGACGGCAGCTTGGTGGCCGCCGACGTGTACCCGGTGGCCGAGGCCTGCGGCCAGAGCGTGGAGCAGGTCCGATCCTGCCTCCGCCGCCTCGTCGCCGAAGGCCTCTTCGACCGCGAGGGTGAAGGGCGCGAGGCCCGCTATCGAGCCACGCCGGCCGGACTGCGGGCCATGAGCTCGAGCATGGAGCGGACCCGTCTGGCCTTCGCCCAGGACGCCGCCGGCCGGGGATGGGACCGACGGTGGCACCTGGTGGCCTTCGCCATCCCCGAAGCCAAGCGGGCCGGCCGCGACGCCTTTCGCGACCAGCTGCTCAACCTCGGCGGCGCCTCGGTGCAGAACGGGCTCTACGTGTCCCCCCACCCCTGGGAGAAGGCGGTGCGGGCCCAGGCCGAGCGCCTCGACGTGGGCGAGCACACCACCCTCGCCACCACCGACGACCTCGAGGTGTGCGGGGTCAGGGATCCCAAGCAGCTGGCGGCCCGCCTGTGGCCGATCGACGAGGTGGGCCAGCGCTACGAGCGCTTCATCGACCAGTACTCGGCCGTGCCGGAGCTGCTCGAGCAGCGGAGACGGGACAAGAACCGTCTGACCGAGGCCGAGTTCCTCCCCGGCAGCCTCAGCTTCGGCATCGAGTTCCAGGAGTGCTTCAACGACGATCCGCTCCTCCCCCCCGAGCTGCTCCCGCGTCCGTGGCCGGGTCGCCAGGCCCGCGAGCTGCTGATCACCTGTCGTCGCCTCGGCGTGCTGCTACGTGAGGAGCACGACAAGCCCAAGCTGTTCGCTCCCTGGGACGACCTGCTCCTCACCTTCCGCTGACCCCAAAGCCGCCAGCCCGCCAGCCCGCCAGCCCGCCAGCCCGCAAACGCCCGCCAGCCCCAAAGCCCGCCAGCCCGCCAGCCCGCCAGCCCGCAAACGATGCGCATTTCGCGTGCTGGAGCACGCGAGTAGCGCATCGATTCCGAACCGTCGGCAAACGATGCGCATTTCGCGTGCTGGAGCACGCGAGTAGCGCATGAGATCGGGCCGGGGGTCGTTCGGGGGTGAGCGGCGGATGAGCGGCAGCCGGGGGCGAAGGGGGGCGGATGGGGGCCGGCGCGGAGTGGACTGTCACAGGGCGATGGTTGGCTGGGGTGATGACGACCGACCTGGATCGACGGCTCGCCGGCCTGGCCGAGCGGCAACACGGCCTGATCACCCGGCTGCAGGTGCTCGAATTGGGCGGCACACGCTCCGCGGTCCAGCATCGCGTGGGCAACGGATCATGGCTCGCCCTGCCCGGTGGGGTGCTCCGCAGCGCCGGTGCACCCGTCACCGATCTCCAGACGGCGCTCGCCGTCACGCTGACCCACCACGGTGTGCTGTCCCACGCCAGCGCGGCGGCCCTGTGGGGCCTTCCTGGATTCCGTCTCCTACCTGCCATCGTGACCACGGCTCGTGCTTCGGGACACCATCTCGGCCCGCAGCTCGCCCTTCGGCACACGACCTATCTCCCCGACCACCACGTGGTCACGGTCGAAGCCATCCCCGTGCTCACACCGAGCCGCCTCATCTTCCAGCTGGCCGGGTCGCTCCGCCACCAGGCCCAGGTGGAACTGCTCTGTGATCGTCTCTGGTCTCGACGGCTCGTGAGTGGCCGATCGCTGAGGGCCATGCGCGACGAGCTCTCCGAACACGGCCGGGACGGGATGCGGATCATGCGAGCGATCCTCGACGATCGACCCGACGCCTACGTGCCTCCGGACTCCAACCTCGAAGCACGGGTCGCCACGATCGTGAGGGATCACGACCTGCCGGCCATGCGCCGACAGGTGGACCTCGGAGGACGGGAGTGGTTGGGCCGGGTTGATTTCGTAGGCGTCGACCTCCCGCTCGTCGTGTTCGTGGATGGCGAAGCCTGGCATTCCAGTGTGATCGACCGCATCGCCGACGCTCGCCAGCAGGAGCAGCTCGAGGCCGAGGGCTTCGTCGTCGTACGCGTTACCGAGTGGCAGGTCTGGCACGACGTGGCCGCGGTGGTGGCCATCATCCGCGCCGGCACCCTTCGCGCCCGCAGTGCCCGGGCAGCGGCGTGACTCCACTTCTCGACCCGAAACCATGCGCCGAACGCGTGCTCCAGCACGCGAGGAGCGCATCGTTTCGGTAGAAGGGGGTCGGGGTCGGCGGGGCGAGGGAGGCGGGCGCGAGGTACGTGGCGAGGGAGGCGGGGCGAGGGAGGCGGGCGCGAGGTACGTGGCGAGGTGGGGGGCGAGGTGGGGGGCGAGGGGCGGGGCCGACGGCGCGGGATGTGGGGGGGGATGTGAGGGGCTATTCGAGGACTTCGACGAACTTCTCGAGCTGGCGCAGGTTGCGGCACTCGTAGGTGCCGTCGCAGTGCGCGCCGTACTCCCCCACGATGGAGTCGCCGGTGTCCCAGTAGGCCTTCGGCTCGGGGTTGAGCCAGTAGACGTGGCGGGCTCGCTTCTGGATCTCGCCCACGACCCAGCCCTGGGCCGCGTGGTAGTTGTTGCGAGCATCGCCCAGGATCAACACGGTGGTCTTGGGCCCGACCTCCTTGCCGTACTTCTCCCAGAACACCTCGAAGGCGTGCCCGTAGTCGGAGTGGCCGTCGACCCACACCACGTCGGCCTCGGTGTTCACCCGGTGCACGGCGTCGTTGATGTCGTCGACCCCCTCGAAGAAGCGGGTGACCTCGTCGAGGCCGTCGATGAACACGAACGAGCGGACCCGGGAGAACTGGTGGGAGATGGCGTACACCAGCTGGAGGGTGAAGCGGGCGAAGGCCGCCACCGACCCGGAGATGTCGGCGATGACGAAGATCTCGGGCTTGGCCGGGCGGGGGTAGCGGAACTTGGGCTCGACGGGAACCCCGCCGTAGCTGAGCGAGTGGCGGACCGTGTTGCGGAAGTCGAGCGGCCCCTTGCGGCCGTGGCGGCGCTTGCGAGCCAGACGTACCGCCAGCTTGCGGGTGAGCGGATAGATCGCCTTGCGCAGCCCCACCAGCTCCTCGCGGCTGGCGTGCATGAAGTCGACGTCCTCGGGCAACGGCTTGCGCAGCGTCTTGGCCATGGCCTCGACCCCGCGATCGGCGACCAGACGGCGACGGATCTCCGCCTCGATCTCCTTCTTCAGCTTGTCGACCCGACTCTCGAACTCGTCGCGCTCGAGGCGTTCCTCGAGCGGGGTGAGCTGCTCGGGGGCATCCTGGCGGGCATCCTCGACGAGCTTCTCCAGCACGGCATCGAGGTCGAGGTTCCGCAGGGTGCGGTAGAGGTAGTAGGTCCCGCCCACGGGCCGGCCCGGCTCCATGCCCGCGTAGCGGGTGACGGCTTGGCGGGCCAGGGCCCGCATGAGGCTGTCGTCGCCCCGCTGCAGGGCCTGGAACAGCATGGCGGCCAGCTGCTCCGGGGTGAGCGAGTCGCCCGCGCCCCCGGCGCCACCGGGACCGCCGGCGTCGGGCATGGCGTTCATCTCGTCCTCGTCGAGCTCGCCGAACACGTCGGCGTCGGAGGCGAGGGTGAACTCCCGGCCCCGGAGGGAGAAGAAGACCTCGAACACGGTCTCGAAGGCCCGCCAGTCCGCGTTGTTCTTCACCAGCGTGGCCGCCAGCGCGTACTTGAAGGCCTCCCGGTCCTCGATCGGGATGTGGGTGATGGCCTCCATGGCATCGAGGTTCTCGGTGAGGCTCACGGGCAGCCCGGCGGCGCGCAGCTCCACGATGAAGCCGGTGAGCAGCTCGAGCATCGGGGATTCGGCCGGTCCGGCCTCGGTGGGGGTCATGATCGGGTCACGAGGTGCGGGGCACACCGGGGCGGCGGGCGCCGGTGTCACCCGACAGCTCCTTGGTGGCCCGGGTGATGTCGCTCTGGTACTTGAGGAGGATGTTCAGCGTCTCGACGGCATCGGCCTCGGTGACGGAGTCGACGCCCAACAGCAGGAGGGTTCGGGCCCAGTCGATGGTCTCGGACACCGACGGTGCCTTCTTCAGCTCGAGCTGACGGATGGAGCGGACGATCCGGGACACCTGATCGGCCAGGTTCTCGGTGATCTCGGGAACCTTGGTGAGCACGATCTCCTTCTCGCGCTCCATGTCCGGGTAGTCGATGTGCAGGAACAGGCAGCGACGCTTGAGGGCCTCGGACAGCTCACGGGTGTTGTTCGAGGTGAGGAAGACCATGGGGATCTGCTTGGCCCCGATGGTGCCGAGCTCGGGGATGGAGACCTGGTAGTCGGAGAGCACCTCGAGCAGGAGGGCCTCCGTCTCGACCTCGACCCGGTCGACCTCGTCGATGAGCAGCACCACCGGCTCGTCGGCCCGGATGGCCTCGAGCAGGGGGCGGGTGAGGAGGAACTCGTCGGAGAAGATGTCGGTCTCGATGTCCTCCCAGGTGCTCTCGTTGTTGCGCTCGGCCTGGATGCGCAGCAGCTGCTTCTTGTAGTTCCACTCGTAGAGCGCCTTCGACTCGTCGAGGCCCTCGTAGCACTGGAGGCGGATGAGGCGGGCTCCGAGGACCTCGGCCACCGACTTGGCCAGCTGGGTCTTGCCCGTGCCCGCCGGCCCCTCCACCATGACCGGCTTGCCCAGCCGGTCGGCGAGGAAGACCACACCGGCGATGGCGTCGTCGGGCAGGTAGTCGACGTCGCGCAGGCGGGAGCTGACAGCGGCGGGAGAGTCGAAGCGGTAATCCATGCCTGGAACTTACCGGCGGCGGGCGACCGGGCCCGATTCGTTACCCGCGGGTCTGCCCGGTGCCGTTCACCACGTACTTGGCGCAGGTGAGCTCGCGCAGCCCCATGGGGCCGCGAGCGTGCAGCTTCTGGGTGGAGATGCCGATCTCGGCACCGAACCCGAACTCCTCGCCGTCGACGAATCGGGTGGAGGCGTTGACGACGACGGCGGCGGCGTCGACCTCGTTCGTGAAGCGCTCCGCCGCGGTGAGCGACGAGGTGATGATGGCCTCGCTGTGGCCCGACCCGTAGCGGGCGATGTGGGCGATGGCGTCGTCGAGTCCGTCGACGACGGCGACGGCCAGCCGCAGGTCGAGGAACTCGTCGGCCCAGTCGTCCTCGTCGGCCACTCCCGCCGAGGGCACCAGGGCCCGGGTGCGCTCGTCCCCCAACAGCTCCACGCCGACCAGGGCGGCGGCGGCTCGGGGCACGAACTCGGCGGCCACGTCGGCGTGCACGAGCAGAGTCTCGGCCGCGTTGCACACCGAGGGCCGCTGGGTCTTGGCGTTCACGACCACGTCGAGGGCCATGTCGAGGTCGGCGGCGGCGTCGACGTAGACATGGCAGTTCCCCGCCCCGTCGATCACGTAGGGCACGGTGGCGTTGTCGAGGATGGACCGGATGAGCGACGGGCCGCCGCGAGGGATGAGGCAGTCGATCGAGTCGCGCTGGCGCATGAACTCCACGGCGCCCTCGCGGCTGGTGTCGGAGACGAGGACGACGGCGTCGGCGGGGAGACCGGTCTTGGCCACCGCCTCCCGCAGGACCTCGGCGATGGCCCGGTTCGAGGTGATGGCCCCCGAGGAGCCCCGCAGGAAGGCGGCGTTGCCCGACTTCAGGCACAGCCCGGCGGCGTCGGTGGTGACGTTGGGCCGGTTCTCGTAGATGATGGCGACCACACCGAGGGGCACCCGGACCCGGCGGATGCGCAGGCCGTTGGGTCGCACCCAACCGTCGAGGACCTCGCCGACGGGATCGGGCAGCAGGGCCACCTGACGCAGGCCCGAGGCCATGGCCTCGACCCGGCGCTGGTCGAGGCGGAGGCGGTCGATGACGGTGGCGGCCACGCCGCCGTCGGTGGCGGTGGCCACGTCCACCGCGTTGGCCTCGAGGATGTCCCCCGAGCGGGTGACGAGCAGGTCAGCGGCGGCCCGGAGGGCGTCGTCCTTGACGGCGGTGGAGGCGGTGGCCAGCTGCCGCGAGGCGACCTTGGCCCGGCGGCCGAGCTCGGCGATCGACGGTGCGGGAGGCGTGGTCACGGGCCTCCACGCTACCCGCCCCCTTCCCCGGAGGCCGACCAGCGGCGCGGTACCGTGGACCCGATGGCCGCTCGACGCGCAGGGTCCGGTGGTCTGTTGCGTTCGAGCGCGGTCATCTCCGTCGGCGTCGGCCTCTCCCGCATCACCGGCTTGGCCCGCACCGCGGTGCTGGCCGCCGTGCTGGGCACGATGGCGTTGGCCGACGGCTACAACCTGGCCAACTCCACCCCCAACGTCATCTACGACCTCATGTTGGGCGGGGTGCTGGCCGCCACCCTCATCCCGGTCATCGTCGAGCGCATGGAGCACGACGACCAGCGCTCCATCGACGCCATCGCCACCTACGTGATCGGCGCGCTGGTGGCCGTCACCGTGCTGGGCATGGTGCTGACCCCGCTGATCATCCGGTCCTACACCATCTTCAAGAGCGACAAGGCCGCCGCCGACCTCCAGATCTCGGTGGCGGTGCCGCTGCTGTTGATGTTCATGCCTCAGGTCCTGCTCTACGGGCTCGACACCCTTTTCACCGCCCTGTTGAACGCCAAGCGCTCCTTCGCCGCCCCGGCCTTCGCCCCGGTGCTGAACAACGTCGTGGTGATCTGCATGCTGCTGGCCTTCCAGCGCATGGCCGGCACCGACCCGACCATCGACGACGTCCTCGACGACCGAACGCTGCTGTTCCTCCTCGGCCTGGGCACCACCGCCGGGATCGTGGCCCTCGTGGTCGTGTTGCTCCCGGCCATGCGGCGGGCCCACATCCGCATCCGTCCGAACTTCGACCACCGCAACCCGGCGCTGCGTTCGGTGGTCCGGTTGTCGGGCTGGATGGTGGGCTACGTGGCCGCCAACCAGGTCTCGCTGTGGTTGATGAAGGCGATCGTCAACGGCAGCGGCGTCGGCTCGGCGTCGGGCTTCGAGTACGCCTGGCAGTTCTTCCAGCTGCCCTACGGCCTCATCGCGGTGGCGGTGATGACCGCCTTCATGCCCGAGTTGTCGTCGCTGGCCAGCCGGGGCGACGACCGGGGCTACCGCCAACGGTTGGGCCAGGGCTACCGACTGGCCATGGTGGTCGTCATACCCGTGACGGTGGCCTACGTCGTGCTCGCTCGACCGGCGATCCGCCTGCTGCTGCAGCAGCTGCTCAACGTGTTCATCTCCACGTCGTTCACCGATGCGTCGGTCGAGCTCACCGGGTCGATGCTGGCCTGGCTGGCCGTGGGCCTGCCCTTCTTCGTGACCTTCCTGTTCATGATGCGGGGCTTCTACGCCCGCCGCGACACCCGGACCCCGTTCCGGATCAGCCTGGTGCAGAACGTCGTGCAGATCGTCTTGTCGCTCGTGCTGGCGTCGTTCATGGGCTTTCAGGGCGCGCTGCTCGGGTTCGCCCTCGCCTATGTGGTCGGCGCGGTGCTGGCCATGGCCGGTCTGGCCCGCCAGGCCGGCGGCATGGGCTCCACCGTCGCCGTGGCCCTCGGGCGCTACATCGTCGGGGCGGCCGTCATGGCCCCGGCGATCTGGCTGGTGGCCCACATCATCGGGTCGGGGACGATCGTGCACACCTTCCTCCAGGTGCTGCTGGCCGGGACCGCCGGCGCCATCGTCTACGTCACGGTCCTGAGCGTGCTCGGATCCGACGACCTGACCCTCGTGCGGTCGCTTCGGGGTCGGGCTGCGCTCACCACGGCCCAGGCCACCGCCGCTGAGCAGGCGGTCTCCGAGGTCGACCACTGAGCGGGCGGCCACGACCCCGCTGACCTGGACCGCCGGTGTCTGGCCGGCCGGTGCCGATACCCTTCCCGGCATGGCGAACGCGCTGAAGCGGTGGTGGAAGTACGCAGGGGCCAAGGCCAACACGACCCTCGACGAGAAGGCCGATCCCAAGGTGCTGCTCGAGCAGGCGATCCGTGAGGCCAACGACCAGCACAAGCGGCTCAAGGACCAGGCCGCCAACGTCATCGCCAACCAGCGTCAGGCCGAGATCCGCCTCAACCGGTCGATGGAGGAGTACGAGCGGCTCACCACCAACGCCCGCCAGGCCCTGATGATGGCCGACCAGGCCGCCCGCGCCGGCGACGGGGCCAAGACCACCGAGTACACGGCGGCGGCCGAGGCCTTCGCCAACCGCCTGGTGGCGGTGGAGCAGGAGGTGGAGGACACCAAGGCCCTCGTCTACCAGGCCTCCGAGGCGTCGGAGCAGGCCAAGGCGGCCGTGGCCCAGAACGCCGCCGCCCTCCAGAAGAAGCTGGGCGAGCGCCAGAAGCTGTTGGGCCAGCTCGACCAGGCCAAGATGCAGGAGCAGATGAACCGGGCGGTGGCCTCGCTCGACGCCACCGTGGGCGAGGACGTTCCCAGCTTCGACGAGGTGCGGGAGAAGATCGAGCTGCGTTACGCCAAGGCCCAGGGCGCAGCCGAGCTGGCCCAGACCACCACGACGGTGCAGGACCGCATGCTCGAGGTCGAACAGGCCGCCATGAACGCCGAGGCCGTGGCCCGCCTCGACCAGATGCGGGCCCAGCTCGGCCTGCCCCTCCCCCAGCCACCGGCCCGCTAGCGTCGGCGGGGCACGGCGGGCGGCGCCGTGGCGATCGGGAGGCGGACATGGCGGACGCGACCTACCAGATGCCGGACGGCGCACCGGGGAGCGGTCCTGGACCTCGGACCCTCGACACGATGCCGTTCTCGGAGGGCTTCCGGAGGAACCTCGGCGCTCGACCACCGCTGACGGTGGTCGGGGTCATGGCGGCGGTGGCGGGCGCACTGCTCGCCTCGGCCGCCCTCGTCGCCATCGGTTTGGCCGATGACCCGTCGCCGTGGGTGCTGATCGCCATCGGCCTCGCCCTGGTCGTGGTCGGGTGGGCCGGCGGGCTGGTGCTGACGATGCCCGCCGCCCGAGTCCGGTTCGGTGACCGAGCGGCGGAGCTGGTCCCCGCGGCCACGGTTCTGGCCGTCCTCGGTGCGCCGGCGGTGGCCATCGGTCTGGTGGTCCGGGCCACCGCCGACAGCAACGGTCCGACGTCGGAGTCGATCGCCTGGTGGCCCACGCTGGTCGTGGCCGTGCTGCTGCTCGCGCTCTGGGTCGTCCCCGGCCTCCAGGGCCGACCGGCCGTCCTCGCCATCGGGCTGGTCTTCGCCACCTGGTCCCTGGCCGCCTTGGTGGCCGTCACCGTCGGCACGACGGTGGGCCCCCGGCAGTACTCCTCCGATGGCGTCTACTACTCCACCCCCTCACCCTTCGAGCAGGTCACCCGAGGGCTGTCCGACGGTATCCGCGCCGGTGCGGTGGCCGCCCTGGCCGCGGGCATCGTGTTCCTCGTCCTCGCCGCGCTGGCGGACCGGTCCGGGCTCCCCGGCCTGGGCACGCCGCT
Source organism: uncultured Actinomycetes bacterium (assembly GCA_963793025.1). Lineage (GTDB taxonomy): Bacteria > Actinomycetota > Acidimicrobiia > Acidimicrobiales > Acidimicrobilacustridaceae > CAWBYL01. The sequence continues at coordinate 28,145 of CAWBYL010000009.1, read as the reverse complement.
CATCGTGGCCGGCGTGATCGGCGGAACCATCGGCGCCTACGCCGTCACCCCGGACCAGCCGGTGCTGCGGGCGCTCATCCCCCTGATGTTCGTCCTGGTGGTGGTCGTTGCCGGCGTGCTGGGCGGACGCAAGGCCACCACCTGGTTCGGGGCGCTCCTGAGCGTCGCCGCCATCGGCCAGCTGGCCCTGGCCGTGGCCGGCGACCGGCCGAAGGCCGGGGTGGTGGCCGCCCTCCTGGCCGTCGTGGGACTGGCGCTGCTGGTCACGGCCGCATGGCTGGGTGCCCGACTGGCCCGTCCCGGCGTCGACGCCGTCGCTCCGCCGGCCCCTCCTGCGGCTACGGCAGGATGACGAGGTCGTCGGCGTGCACGAGGTAGCGCGGCACGCCGTGGGGCAGGTCGGCGCTGCGCCGGCCCACGAGCTCGCCCGCGCCCTTCGCATCGATCCGCACCAGGCCCTTGGCGAACACCTGCCCGTCGGTGTCAGCCACCTCGACGGCATCCTCGGCCTCGAAGTCCCCGTGGACCGCCACCACCCCCGCCGGTAGGAGCGACACGCCGCCCCGCTCGAGCGCGGTGCGGGCACCGGGATCGACCACGAGGGTGCCCGCCGAACCGACGGCGAAGGCGATCCACAGCTTCCGGGCGGGAAGGTCGCGGTCGTGAGGCAACACGACGGTGCCGACGCCGGGCTCACCGGCGACCGCCGCCGGGAGCACGCCGTCGCGATGGGCGGCGGCGATGACCGTGCGCACGCCCGACCACGCGGCGATCTTCGCGGCCGCCACCTTCGAGGCCATGCCGCCGCTGCCACCCGAGGACCCCGGGCCGCCGGCCACCCGCTCGAGCTCGGCGTCGATCACCACGATCTCCTCGATGAGCGAGGCCGACGGGTCGAGTCGAGGATCGGCGGAGAGCAGACCGACGGTGTCGGTCAGCAGCACGAGCAGGTCGGCCCCGACCAGATGGGCGACCAGGGCGGCGATCCGGTCGTTGTCACCGAAGCGGATCTCGTCGTCGGCCACGGCGTCGTTCTCGTTGACGACGGGCACCACGCCGAGCTCGAGCAGGCGCTGGAAGGTCCCGCGCGCCTGGAGGTACTGACGACGTTCCACGAAGTCGAGCGGGGCGAGCAGGACCTGACCGGCGACGAGGCCGTGGCGGCCCAGCTCCTCGTTGTAGACGCCCATGAGCCGGCTCTGGCCGACAGCGGAGAGGGCCTGCAGGGTCACGGCGTCGCGGGGTCGCTTGTCGCCCCCCAGACCGAGGGCGGGCAGCCCCGCGCCGATGGCCCCTGACGTCACCACGCAGACCTGGTGGCCCTGGCTGCGCACGGTGGCCACCTCGGCGCACAGCTTGGCGATGGCGTCACGGCTGATCTCGCCGTTGTCGTCGGTGACCGACGAGGTCCCGATCTTGGCCACCAGGATCACGGCCGCCTCACTCCTCTTCGAAGTCGAACGACAGGCGACCGATGCGCACCGTGTCGCCCTCGTGGGCGCCGGCACGGGCCAGCGCCTTGTCGACACCCAGCTTCTTGAGACGGCTGTGGGCGTAGTCGAGAGCCTCGAGGTTGGTCAGGTCGGACAGGGCGACCGCCCGCTCGGCCTGACGCCCGACGACCCGATAGCTGCCGTCGTCCTCCCGCTCGATCCGGAACCCCTCGGGTATCGGCCGGTGCACGACGAAGCCGTCGATCTCGGGCTCGATGGCCCGCACCTCGCGCACGGCGTCGCCCATGCGTCCGACCAGCCACGGCAGGCCGAGGCCCACGACCGAGGAGACGCAGACGTCGAGTTGGAGGCCGTCCGGGGTGGTCACCGATTCGCCGGTCTCGGCGGCGGCCAGGTACTCCGGCACGAGGTCGGCCCGGGAGCCGATGACGATCCGGGGCCGGTCGATCAGGTCGGGCTCGTAGGCGCCGAGCTCCTGGAGCAGGACCCGGGCCTGCTCGGCGGGGTCCTCGGCCGTGGTGCCGTCGAGTCCGCCGGCGACGTCGATCAGCAGCACCAGGACCCGGGCCCGTTCGATGTGGCGCAGGAAGCGGTGCCCGAGGCCCCGGCCCTCGCTGGCCCCCTCGATGAGGCCGGGGATGTCGGCCACCACGTACTCCACGCCGTCGTCGAGGCGCACCACCCCGAGGTTGGGTTCGAGGGTGGTGAAGGGGTAGTCGGCGATCTTGGGCTTGGCCGCCGAGATCCGGGAGATGAGGGTGGACTTGCCCACGTTGGGGAACCCGACGAGGGCCACGTCGGCCATCAACTTCAGCTCGAGGTTGAGCCAGCGCTCCTCGCCCTCCTCGCCCTGCTCGGCGAAGGAAGGGGCCCGGCGCTTGTTGGACAGGAACCGCGCGTTGCCCTTCCCGCCTCGGCCGCCGGCGGCCGCCAGCCACCGATCGCCCTGGTTGACGAGGTCGGCCAGCACGGTGCCGTCGCGGTCGAGCACCACCGTGCCCTCGGGGACGTGCACCACGAGGTCGTCACCGCCGTGGCCGTGCTTCTTCTTGCCGGAACCGTGGACGCCGCTCGTGGCCTTGCGGTGAGGGTGGTCGCGGAAGGCGAGCAGCGAGGCCACGTTGCGGTCGGCCTGCAGCCACACGTCGCCGCCGCGGCCGCCGTCGCCGCCGTCGGGGCCGCCCTTGGCCACGTGAGCCTCACGACGGAAGGCCACACAGCCGGCGCCACCGTCTCCGCCCCGGACGTTGATCTGACACTCGTCGACGAATCCGGACACGACGGGACAGCCTACGGCCTGGCGGTCGAGGCTCCGCCGGCCGTTCGGGACGTCACCCGAACGGCCCGGGCGACGTCACCTGATCAGGCGGATCGGATCACCGGTCATCGACGCCGACCAGGTGGTCGTGTCGGCCGGGCTCCCGGAGAAGGTCACCCGCACCTTGGTCCAACAACCGGTGGGGCTCGCCACGGCACAGTTGTAGTCGGCGGGGATGGGGATGCGGACGATGACGTTGCGGCCGTTGTAGTTGGCGTTGGTGATGCCCGCCATCGTGCAGCCCGAGATCGTGACGCCCACTGGTGCCGTTCCGTCCCGGGTGAACGTGCACTGGAACGGCGATCCGGTGGCGTCGGTCGGTGACAACAGCTGGAACGTGGAGTTGGCGCCGTCGGCCATGTCCCAGAAGACGAGCTGGAGGGTCTTGCCCGCCGTCTCCGGAGTGATGCGGGCCAGGTAGAACTCGGCGGTGGCCGAGGCCTGGTTGATGTAGATGGGCAGGTGGCCCACGGCCGAGAACGACACCCCCGTGAAGGCTGAGGTCGGTGCGGTGGTGAGGTTGGCCGCCCGGCCCGCCCGCATGGTGTAGCGGTTGTACCCGCCGGTGTTGGGCAACGGGCTGGCGGCGTTCTCCAGCGAGCCTGCACCTGCCGCCGCCGAGGCTGGCGGTGGTGCTGGTGAGGGGCGACGACAGGTCGGCGTTGGTGCGCACCTGCACCACGTAGCTGCCCTGCTGGACCTGGCCGGCGGGAACCGTGCAGATCGGGAACCACTTGCGGTAGTGGTTTCGGTACACCTGGTTCTCCAGTCCTCGAGTGGCGTTGCTGTCGAGGAGGGTGAACATCGCGTTGGCGCTGCCGGGGTCATACGGGCTGAAGGTGATGGCGCAGACCGCCGGGTTGTCGCTCAGGTCGCTGGGGGTGGAGTCGGGGGCCCGCACGATGTAGGTGGTGTTCACGGTGCTTCCGGCCAGGTTCTGGTCGCCCATGCACCAGGTGCTGGTGCCCGATTGGTAGCGCTGGGTGCCGTAGGTGTCTCCGGGGTGGTTGAGGGCCAGCTGGTTGATCTGGGCGGCGGTGAGGTTGTTGGCGGTGCAGGTGTCGCCGTTGTAGGTGTAGGCCGGGTCGTAGACCTCGATCTTCAGGGGCTGGCCGGCGGCCGAACCGGCGCCCACGTCGACGGAGTAGAGGTAGCCGTCGGTCGAGTAGTCGCTGTTGATCCCGCCGGTGCAGCCGGCGTTGCTGTTGGTGCAGTCACCGGTGGACCGCTTGTCGCCGTTCTCCTTCTTCGCCCCCCGGCCGGCCACGTTCAGCACGAAGGCCGGGTTGAAGCCGCGCTCCGGGTCCTGGCCGAGAGCGGCCGAGGGGCTGCCCATGGCGACGGGCCGGATGAACTCGGCGGTGGCGCCGCGGCTGATGTCGGGCGGGTCGGTGAAGGCCGACGAGAAGTACTGGCCCACGTTGGGGTCGAAGATCAGAACGTCGAGCTCGTTGCGCTCGTTGGGGGTCACCGTGACGGTCACGCCGTTCACCCCGTCCTCGTAGCCGTTCTTCTTGGCCGTCTCCTTGGCCACCGAGATGGCCTTGGCCGTCTGGTCGGGGAGGTAGACCACACCGGCGAGGGCGGCCGCGTCGGATGCGGCCTGGACCTTCGACGCGGTGCCGGCCCAGGTCCCGAGGTCGATGGCGAAGCCGGTGAAGGCGAGCAGGGGCAACAGGAGCAGGGCGGTGATGATGAGGACGTAGCCGTTGTCCCTGGTGGAACGCGACCGCGACCGTCGACGGCCGGCGACCTCGCCGACCTGGCTGGCCCGGGCCGCCCGGCGGGCGCTGACACCTCGAAGCTTCACTTGCTCATCCACAGGAGACTCCGGTGATGCAGGGATCGAGTCGGAAGACAGCCGACGAGGTCATCGAGTTCACAGGGAGGCCGACGATGCCGGTGAGGGGGGTCACCTTCACCTTCACGTAGACCCCGAGGAAGTCGGGATCGGTCGTGTCGGTGCCGCGGCTGCGGGTGGCCGGGCACCAGGCCGCGTCCCACCCGCCACTGCAGGAGGCGCCGCCGGGGAACCGGGCCAGCAGGTTGCCGCGGAACTCCACCTGGGCCTGGCTGTACACGTTGCATCGGGTGCCGCCCGAGTTCACGCCCTTGGCCGTGAGGTCGTTGGCGATGGCCAGGTTGGCGCAGGCGGCGGGAACCTTGCCGTTGGCTGACGATGCCTTGTAGATCACCACGCGTTCGATGGTGGAGCCGTCGAGGACGGACAGCGACGCCTCGAGCGACTGGAGCACGTTGTAGTCAGCGAACCGGTCGGGTCCCTGGGAGGCGCCGGTGCGGGCGGCGGCCTGGGTGGACCGGATCAGGACGTTGTCCTCGTTGGTCATCCGTCCGTAGTCGATCAACCCGAACAGGAGCACCAACAACAAGGGCGCAACGAGGGCGAACTCGACGAGGACGGCACCGTCGTCGCCGCTGAGCCGGCGACCGGAGGCGGGAGTCGGGGTGGGCGTGGTGCGCATCAGCCCTGCTCCAGCCCGGGCTCGAGTTGCACGATGGCCACGTCGGTGAGGTGCAGCGACCGGCCGAACAGGCCAGTGAGGTACGGCCGTTCCAGTTCCACGTAGACACCCAGGTAGTCGGGCCCGAGGTAGCCGGGCTTGGCCACGGGGTTCACGGGGTCGTTGACCCGTCCCCGGGACGGCCAGTGGCACTCGGGGCTGGCGGCGTTCAGCACGCAGTTGAAGTAGGCGACGTCCTTGGCCTGGTAGGCCCGGAACGCAGATTCGGCGTCGTACACGTTGCACGCCCCCACATAGGCGAGGGCGGGGTTGACGTTGGGCCCGGTGCCGCTGGAGCCCGAGCCGTTCTTGCAGGCGCTGGAGAGCTGGTCCTCGGGATTGCCGAGGCTGGGGTCACCGGCCTTGAAGATCACGATCCGCTTGATCCACTGGACGGGGATCAGACCGAGACCCTGACGGAGACGCTTGATGGTGACGAAGTCGCCGGTGGCGCCGGCCAGGACGGTGGGGCTCCCCATGGCGGGCGGCGGATCGTCGTCGAGGGCGCCCCAGTTCGGCCCGGCGATGGCCCCGGCGCGGGCGGCGTCGTTGACGCTGTCGGAGATGGTGATGTCGTCGCGGAAGACGAGACCGAACTCGATGATGCCGAGGATCAGGAGCAGGAAGACGGGCGCGATGAACGAGAACTCGACGAGCGCGGCGCCGCTGTCGCCCTGGAACCGACGGCTGGTCACCGTGACGGTTCGGTCGGTCATGGCTTGGTCACGTCCCAGTGCGGGAAGGACCCGCTGGCCGCGGGCGGGTTGGACACGACGGCCACCACGGTCAACGTGGCGCTGGTGACGTCGGTCGGGATCGGATCGACGACGAGGGCGCAGGTGCCGGCCGCATCAGTGGTGCACTCGACGAGGATGGGCTGGCGTCCGAGGATGATCCGCGCCGTCACGACGGCGCCGGCCACCGGTGCGTCGGCACGGTCCTTGACGGTGACGGGAGCGGAGATCACCCAGGTGCCGTCACCTCGTACCGTGAGCGTGGCCACGCCGGCCGTGAGCGACGACTGGGGAGGAGGGGCCGTCGTGGGCGGCGGATCCGTCGACGGCGGGGTCAGGGTGGTGCTGGTCGGGGGTACAGCCGTCGACGTCGGTGTGGTCACCCCGGGCACGGGGGTGCGCACGCACGATGCCGGAGGCGGTCGCGAGCTGATGCAGTCGGATTCCTTGGCCGCCTGGTCGGCGGCCGAAGTCGAGAGGAAGTTCATGGCGACCAGGCTGGCCACGACGATCAGGGCCACTCCCAGGCCGTATTCGACGAGGGACGCCCCTCGATCCGATCGCATTCCCCGGTCCGGTCGCCTCGGTAGCACCGTCATGTCCGCCAACCTCTCCACAACGCGCGTCTCGAACCGGGATGTGCGTCCTTCATCGACCACAATCGGTAGCCACTTTACTACTTTTGGTGGTCATCGTGAAGGCAAAGCTCGAAAAACTTCCGCCTGACCGATATCGATTCCCCACCTATCGGCGATACGACGCCTTCAGTTAAGCAGGTTGGTGCATTCATGCACCCCGCGCCGCACTCGAAGCGGCGGTGTCGCACGGTCCGGGGACAATGGGCCGATGGACGAGCTGACCGAACGAGCCCACACCTGGGCGTCCACCATGCACGGCCACTCCGACCCCGCCGGCACCCGGGTGGCCCATCGCGACGTGGGCCCACCCACCGGGTCGCTCTCGCCCCGAAACCGCGAGGACCGTGAGCGCTTCGAACGCGAGACGCTCGCGCCCGGAGCGTCCCTCGCCGTCGGGGCCGGTCGGCGCCACGTCCCCGAGGAGCCTGACCCGTACCGCACCTGCTTCGAACGCGACCGCGACCGCATCGTGCACGGCGCCACCGCCTTTCGGCGCCTGGCCGGCAAGACGCAGGTGTTCATCTTCCCGGCCGACCACCAGCGCACCCGCCTCACCCACGCTCTCGAGGTGGCCCAGGTGGCCACCGCCATCGCCCGCGCCCTCGGCCTCAACGTCGCCCTCACCGAGGCCATCGCTCTGGGCCACGACTGTGGCCATGGGCCCGGAGGCCACGCCTCCGAGGACGCCTTCTCCCCCTTCCTGGCCGACGGCTTCGATCACGCCGTGTGGGGAGCCGACGTGGTGTTGGCCCCGCTCAACCTGTGCGAGGAGACCCTCGACGGTGTGCGCAACCACTCCTGGAGCCGGCCCGCCCCCGCCACCCCGGAGGGCGAGGTGGTGAGCTGGGCCGACCGCATCGCCTACGTCTGCCACGACTTCGAGGACGCCGTTCGGGCCGGGGTGGTCGGAGCCGACGCCCTCCCCCGCATGGTCGTCGAACGGTGCGGTGAGCGGCGCAGTGGTTGGCTGCGGAGCTTCATCGGCGGCGTCATCGCCGGTACCGGTCGGGCCGGGCACGTGGCCATGGAGGAGCCTCTCGCCGAGGCGCTGGCCGCCTTCCGCAGCGCCAACTACGAGCGGATCTACCTGCGGCCCGACTCCATCGGCCAGGGTCGCGCCGTGGTGTCGGTGCTCCAGGCCCTGGTGGAGCGCTACGCCGCCCGGCCCGATCTCGTTCCCGGTCCTCCGGGCCACACCGCCGAGCCCTCATCCACCGAGGCGCTGCGCTCGGCGGTCTCCTACGTGGCCGGTATGACCGACCGCTACGCCTGTCGGATGGCGGTCGAGCTCCTCGACTGGCCGGTGGAGCGCCTCCCGCAGGGCCTCGACTCGACGGCGCCGGTCAGCTGAGCGCCGGCCGGGCGGCCACGTCGGACCCGGCGCGCCGCCGAGTCAGTCCTGGTCGTCGTCGTCCTCGTCCTCGTCGTCGTCGTCGGTGTTCTTCACGCGTACATCGGGCTGGCCCGGGGTACCGGGCACCCGCTGGTACGCGGTCACCGAGGCGCGCCCCATCACCAGCTCGGCGGCCACCGCAGCCAGCAGGCCGGGCACCACGAAGCCTGGTCGTCCCGTGGCCTCGGCCACGAACATCACCGCCGCCAGCGGCACCCGGTAGCCCGCCCCCAGGAAGGCGGCCACGCCGATCACGGTGAACAGGCTCGTCTGGAGCTCGTCGAGGGCGCCGCCCATCACTCGGCCGGTCAGGGCGCCGGCCACCACCAGCGGCACGAACAGCCCACCGGATCCGCCGCCGCCCACCACTGCGGTGGTGGCCAGGCAGCGCACGGCCAGCAGGCCGGCCACCACCCAGATTCCCCTCGTCGGATCGAAGGCCCAGGTCAGGGCCTGGTAACCAGGGCCGAAGGCCAGCGGCTCGCCGGTGAGCCAGTTGCTCAGCAGCACGAGAACAGCCAGGGACGCTCCCCCGAACAGCACCCGCTGCCAGGCCGCCGACGATGCCGAGCGCCGCTTGGCCCACCGCAGTCCCCGGGCGAAGAGCCGTGCCCCCAGACCGGCCAGGATGCCGAGCGCGATGGCCGCGACGAGGTCGGTGTAGCTGAACGGCGGGGTGGCCTGGACCGGGAACAACGGCTCGGTGCCCTTGAAGGCGGCGAACGTGAGGTAGCCCGTGGCCGCGCCGACCAGGGAAGGGAGCAGCATGCGGCGGGCGAAGTCGTCCTGGTAGGGCACCTCGAGGGCGAACACCGCCCCGGTGGCCGGGGCCTTGAAGATGGCGGCCACGCCGGCAGCGGCGCCGGCCACGAGCAGGACCCGACGGTCGCGCTCACCGGCCAGCCGGCCGACCAGCTTGCGCGTCCATGCGCCGGCATTGGCGCCGATGAAGATCGACGGACCCTCCAGGCCCATCGGGCCGCCGAAGCCGAGGGTGGCGACCGACGCCAGGACGCGCCCGACGAAGGCCCGGCGCGGCAGTGGGTAGGCCGGGTCGTGGAACGACTTGAGGTACTCGTCGGCGGTGGACGGCGAGATGCCGCCCCCGATGTAGCGCAGGACGAGGGCGGTGACGAGCAGGCCCAATGCCGGGGCGACGGTGACGGCCCACAACGGGAGCTCGAGGATCCGGTCCTCCATCCCGATGATCACGGACTCGAGGAGGGCCACGCTGCCCCCGGTGATCACACCGACCACCGCGGCCAGCAGCACCACGTCCCAGCTGCGCTTGGCCAGGTGGGTGAGCTCTTCTCGCCGGGCGACGAAGAGCGATCGATAGCGTTCGGAGCCGCCGCTCACCAGGCCCAACCCAACCTCCAAGCGTCGTCGAGGGGCTCGTCGGCGGCCTCGGCGAACCGTCCGAGGGATCGCGTCACGGCCTCGACCTCCTCGGGCGAGAGCCGCTCCAGGATGGCGGCCAGGTCCGCCCGCCGCCGATCCATGACGTCGGCCACCACCTCCTGGCCGGCGGGGCCGACCGAGAGGGTGATGCTCCGGCGGTCGTCGGGGTCACCGGCCCGTTCGAGCAGGCCCTTGGCGACCATGCGCTCGACCAGGCGACTGGCGTTGGACGGGTGCACGCCGAGGGCGGCGGCCAGGTCGCTCGGACCGGTCACCCGGCCGTCGGCCACCAACAGCAGAGCCCGGTACTGCACGAGGGTGACTTCCTCCTCGAGTGCCGCCACCGAGCGGGCGGCCACCCCCACGAGGGCACGAGAGGCGGCGAGCACGGCGTCCACGTCGCCGTTGGATCGGCGCCGACGGGTGCGGTTCGGTGGGGAGGAGCCCGTCATTCGTGCGGTCTGACACTAACTGCCATGGCGCAACCATATCGGCGCGACCACCCCGAACCTCAAATCCACCCCTCTCCTTCCCCTTCCCCCCAAACGATGCGCATTCCGCGTGCCCTGGCACGCGACAACCGCATCGTTTCCGGACACGGGGCAAACGATGCGCATTCCGCGTGCCCGGCACACGACAACCGCATCGTTTCCGGACACGAGGCAAAACGATGCGCATTCCGCGTGCCCTGGCATGCGAGATGCGCATCGTTTGCGGAGGCCGGGCGGGCGGAACGGGGGGCCGGGCGCGGCGAAGGGCGGCCCGGAGGCCGCCCTTCGTTCGTAGATCTGGTGGTGACGGTCGGTCAGACGGGAAGGATGTCGACCAGCTTGCGGCCCTTGCGGGAGCCGAACTTGACCGTGCCCTCGGTGAGAGCGAAGAGCGTGTCGTCGCCGCCCTTGCCGACGTTCTCACCCGGATGGATACGGGTGCCACGCTGGCGGACGAGGATGGTGCCGGCGAGAACGGCCTGGCCGTCGAAGCGCTTGACGCCGAGACGCTTGCTCTGGGAGTCGCGGCCGTTCCTGGTGGAGCCGCCGCCCTTGGTCTTTGACATCGATCAGCCCTTCGTGATCCCGGTGATCTCGATCGTGGCGTAGTGCTGGCGGTGACCCCAGCGCTTCCGCTCGTTCGACTTGTTCTTGTAGGTGAACCCAGTGATCTTCGGTCCCCTCGCCTCGCCCACGACACGGGCGGTGACGCTGGCACCGGAGAGCTGGGCGGGGGTGGCGAGGACAGAATCACCGTCGACGAGCAGCACGGGCGTCAGCGACACCTCGTCGGCGTCACCAAGACGCTCGACGTCGAGGCGCTGCCCCTCTTCGACTTTGTACTGCTTGCCACCGGTGTGGATCACGGCATACATAGGGCTGCCACTCTAGCTGGTGGGGTCGGGGAGATGAAACTCACTGCAGCAGCGAGTCGTCGATCTGCACGCCCCGCCCTTCGCACTCGGGGCACAGCGACGAGAACGACTCGAGCAGACCTTCGCCGATGCGCTTGCGGGTCATCTCGACCAGGCCCAGCTCGGAGATGTCGAAGACCTGGGTGCGGGTCTTGTCCCGGGCCAGGGCGTCCCGGAAGACCTTGATGACCTCGTCGCGGTTGGCTCTGATCTCCATGTCGATGAAGTCGATGACGATGATGCCGCCGACGTCGCGCAGCCGGAGCTGCTTGGCGATCTCGACGGCCGCCTCCAGGTTGTTGCGGAACACCGTCTCCTCGAGGCTCGACGACCCGACGTTCTTGCCGGTGTTGACGTCGATCACGGTGAGCGCCTCGGTGTGCTCGATGATGAGCGAGCCGCCCGACGGGAGCCACACCTTGCGGTCGAGAGCCTTGTGGAGCTGCTCGTGCACGTGGTGGCGCTCGAAGATCGACAGGGGCTCGACGGACCGGTCGTAGTGCTGCACGCGGTCGGCCAGCGCCGGCGAGATGCTCGAGACGTACTCGCGCACCTCCTCGTAGAGGACCTGGTCGTCGATGACGACGCCGCGGTAGTCGTCGTTGAACTCCTCCCGGATGACCCGCACGGCCATGTCGGGCTCCCGGTAGAGCAGGGCCGGGGCCTGCACCTTGGCGGCCAGGGCCTCGATGCGCTCCCACTGGTCGAGCAGGCGACGGACGTCGGCGGAGACCTCGGCGCTGGTGACCCCTTCGGCCGCGGTGCGCACGATCACGCCGTGCTGGGGCGGCTTGACCTTGTCGAGGATCGCCCGCAGCCGCTTGCGCTCGTCGTCGGCCAGCCGCTTGGAGATGCCGTAGGTCGACGAGTTGGGGATGAGGACCACGAATCGCCCGGGGAGCGACACCTCCTGGGTGAGGCGGGCGCCCTTGTGGGCGATGGGGTTCTTGGTGACCTGGCAGATGATGCTCTGCTTGGGCTTGAGGATCTCCTCGATGCGGGCGTTGCCGCCGCTCTCCACGTCCTCGGCGTCGTACTGGACGTCGCCTCGGTACAGCACGGCGTTCTTGGGGGTGGAGATGTCGACGAACGCCGCCTCCATGCCGGGCAGCACGTTCTGGACCTTGCCCAGGTAGATGTTCCCGTGGATCTGGGCCACGTCGTCGGCCGGGCGGGAGACGAAGTGCTCGATGAGGTTGCGTCCCTCGAGCACGGCGATCTGGGTGGCGTCGGGGCGCACGCTGACCGTCATCAGGTAGCGGCCGACGGGTCGACCCTTGCGCTCGCGGCCCTTGCGCTTCTCGAGGGTCTCCTCGTCGAGCTCGGGGGCGTCGCCGTAGGTGGCCTCCACCGGTCGGTTCGCCTTGTCACCGGACCGGTCACCCCGGCCGCCGCCACCGCCGCCTCCTCCCCCGCCACTGCGGCCCCGGCCGCCACGCCGGCGCCTCGAACCGCTCTTGGAGCTGGATCCGGAACCCCCGCCGTTGCCGTTCGCCGGGTCGCCGCCCTTGCCCGACCGGTTGTCGGTCTCGGTGGAGTCGGCGTCGCCGGGGGCGGGACGGGTGTCGCCGATCTTGGGTCGCTTGACGAGGGCCCGTTCGGCCGCCGCCGGATCCTTGGCCCGCCCCTGCGAGGCCTTCTCGGGCAGCAGGTCGGGCTGGTCACCGGTGGAGCCGGAGTCGTCGCCGGAGCCCTCGGACTCGCCGTTGGACTGCGAGCGGCCGCGGTTGCGGCCGCCGCGCGATCCTCGCCGGCGCCGCGGTCGGGGCGGGCCGTCGCCGCCATCCCCGCCGTCGCCGGGAGCGGTGCCGCTCCCCCGGCCCTGGCCGCCGGACGGGCGGCTGTCCTCGTTCGACGAGCGCTCGCTGTCGCTGGTGGCGGGCGCAGAGGGGGCCGCGGAGGCGCCGGTGGAGGCAGCCGGGGTGGAGGGCGGGGCGCTGGTGGCCGACGCCGGGGAGTCAGGAGTCGGCCGGACCGGCTCGTTCGGCGTGGCCGGGTGGTCGACCGTCGGGTCGGTCATGGGTGAGTTCCCTTCTCATGGGGCGCCTGCCGAGGCAGGCACCGGCGACGGCGCGCCGGGCGAGAGGGGCTCTCGCGTCGCGCCATCGGCAGTGATCCATTGGTGAGTCCTGCGGACCCGGCCCTCGGGGAGGGGCGGGTCGAAAGCGGCCAGCAGTTCTGCGGGTCGCACCGAGCGGGGCTGGGTGGCCAGTCGGGCCTCCAGCACAGCGCCCTGCTCGGGAGCATCGGGGGGTGTGGGTCCGGTCACCTCGAGGTGCAGGATTCCCGGGCGCAGGTCGTCGGCGACCTTCTTGCCCTTGCGCTCCCGGACGACCGGGAGCTCGGTGGCGGACAGCATGGTGTCGACGGGGGCGACGAGCGCCTCCGGGGACGATCCCGGCACCTCGATGAGCCATGTGCACGAGGTCACCGCCTCCTGGAGGGAGGTGTCGGAGCGGTCGATGATCTCGACGGCTTCGACATCGATGCCGGGTGGGAGCAGCGGCGTGAGCCGCTCGGGCAGTGTCCCGAGGTCGACGTGAGCCGCTTCGGGCTCGCGCATGTCGACGTCGAGGTACTCCCCCAGCGACTCATGGCCGGTGGAGAGGGCCAGCCCGAAGTGCATCTTCGGGCGGGGCGAGAAACCTTCGGTGCTGGCGATGGGCAGCTCGGCCCGGCGCAGGGCCCGTTCCCAGCAGCGGGCCACGTCGCGGTGGCTCGTGAAGCGGACCTTGCCCAGCTTGCGGTAGCGCAGGCGGATCCTCATCGGGACCCCGAGGTGGCCGGCTCGGGCTTCCGCCCGAGGAGGGTGACGGGCACGCTGCTGTGGGAGATGTCCTGGCCGGTGCCCTGCGAGCCGCCGGCGGGCGGCGTGGCCGAGGCCACGATGTGCTCGATGGAGTAGCCGGTGCAGGCCCCGCAGTCGTAGCAGGGGGTCCAGCGGCAGTCGGGCAGGCCGACCTCGGCCAGGGCGTCTCGCCAGTCCTGCCAGAGGAAGTCCTTGTGGAGCCCGGCGGAGATGTGGTCCCACGGCAGGATCTCGTCCTCGGTGCGGTGCCGGTGCACGTACCAGTCGAGCTCGAGGCCGTGGTGGGCCATGGCGTCGACCCACAGGTCGAGGTCGAAGCGCTCGCTCCACTCCTGGAAGGTGCCGCCCTTGCGCCACACCTCTTCGATGACCGGGGCCAGGCGGCGGTCGCCGCGGCTGGCCAGGCCCTCGATCTGGGTGGCCTTGGGGTCGTGCCACTTGACGTTCACGCCGTGGGAGCGCCGGGTGTCGTCGCGCAGGAGGTTGATCTTGCGCCTGAGCTCTTCGACGGTGTTCTGCCCGAACCACTGGAACGGGGTGAACGGCTTCGGCACGAAGCCGCCGAGCGACACCGTGACCGACGGGTTCTTGGTGTGGGCCTTGCCGATCTCGACGCAGTTGCGGGCCAGGTCGCCGATGCCGAGGGTGTCCTCGTCGGTCTCGGTGGGCAGGCCGGTGAGGAAGTAGAGCTTCACCCGGCGCCAGCCGTTGGCGTAGGCCGCCTCGACCGCGCTGTAGAGGTCCTCTTCCTTGATGAGCTTGTTGATGACCTGGCGCATCCGCCAGGTGCCGGCCTCGGGGGCGAAGGTGAGCCCGGTGCGGCGGGCCCGCTGGAGCTGGGTGGCGATGCCGACGCCGAAGGCGTCGACGCGGAGGCTGGGCAGCGACACCGACACCGGCGGACCGTCGTCGGTGGACTGCACGATGCTCCCCACCAGGGATTCGATGCCGGAGTAGTCGGCCGTGGACAGCGACGTGAGGGCGACCTCGTCGTAGCCGGTGCGGCGCAGGCCGTCGGCCACCATGCGGCTGACCTGCTCGGCCGGACGTTCGCGCACGGGCCGGGTGATCATGCCCGCCTGGCAGAAGCGACAGCCCCGGGTGCAGCCCCGGAACACCTCGACGTTGAGGCGGTCGTGGACGACCTCGGTGAGGGGTACGAGCTGGTTCTTGGGGTACGGGAAGTCGGCCAGGTCCGCCACGGTGCGCTTCTCGACCCGCTCGGGCACGTCGGAGTAGCGGGGGGTGACGGCCACCAGATCCGCCCCGGAGTAGGTGACGTCGTACATGGAGGGCACGTACACGCCGGCGATGTGGGACAGCTCGCGCAGCACGTGCTCGCGGCTGCCCTCGGTGCGCCCGGAGCGCTTCCAGGCGCCGACCACCTCGGTGATCTCGGCGACGATCTCCTCGCCGTCGCCCAGCACCACGAAGTCGAGGAAGTCGGCGATGGGCTCGGGGTTGTAGGTGCAGTGGCCCCCGGCGGCGATGAGGGGGTGCTCGGGGCGGCGATCGGCGGACCGCACCGGGGCCCCGGCCAGGTCGACCATGTTCAACAGGTTGGTGTAGGTCAGCTCGGCCGACAGGTTGAACCCGATGATGTCGAAGTCGGTGGCCGGGCGGTGCGTGTCGAGGGAGAACAGGGGCAGGCCCCGGGCCCGCAGCAGCTCCTCGAGGTCGGTCCAGGGCGCGTAGGTGCGCTCGGCCACCGCGTCGGGGCGCTCGTTCAAGATCTCGTACAGGATCTGCAGACCCTGGTTGGGGAGGCCGATCTCGTAGGTGTCGGGGTAGGCCAGCAGCCAGGCCACCCGCTCCGGAGCGTGGTCGGGGCGCTGCGCTCCGTCCTCGAGACCGATGTAGCGGGCCGGCTTCGCGACCTTCCCCAGCAGCGGTTCGAGCTGGGGCCACAAGCCGTTCATCCCAGCGGATGCTACCGGCTCCCCGCCCGCAGCCGGGAACCCACGGCTCCGCAAGCGAAATGACGGTGAACTTCCGCCGTCCCCACCCCGAATTGGTGGGCATCCTGCATCACATTCGATGCACGCCGCCTACCAGTTCCAGAGAGGGGGGCGACGGAGGGCGACTCGACGCGGCGGAAGGGTCAGCGGAAGCGGCGCATGTGGACGTTGAGGACGAGGCCGATGCCGGCGAAGGCGGTGATGGTGGAGGAACCGCCCGAGCTCAACAACAAGAGGGGGATGCCGGTCACGGGCATGATCCCCATGGCCATGCCCACGTTCTCGAAGACCGAGAAGGCGAACATGGCCAGCACCCCCACGCAGAGGTAGGTCCCGAAGGGGTCCCTGGCGATCTGGCCGATGCGCCAGATCCGGTAGCAGACGACTCCGTACAGCAACAGGATCGTGCCGGCGCCGACGAAGCCGAACTGCTCGGCCACGGTGGTGAAGATGAAGTCGGTCTGCTGCTCGGGCACGAAGCCGAGCCGGGTCTGCTGGCCCTGGAACAGGCCCTGGCCGCTGACGCCGCCGTTGGCGATCGCCTGCTGGCTCTGGTTGATGTTGTAGGTCGCGGGGTTCGAGGTGTCCTCGGGGTTGGTGAACGCCGTGAGCCGGTTGACCTGGTAGTCCTTCAGCACGGGCGAGTTGAGGGCGCCGACCACGCCGATCACGCCCACGACGGTGAGCACGATGATGTAGCGGGTGGGCAGGCCGCCCACCAGCAGCAGGGCCAGCGTGATCACGGTGAGGATCAGGACCAGCCCGAGGTCGGGCTGCAGGAGGATCAACGCCATCGGGAAGGCGGCCACCACGAGGAGGGCGAGGAGGCGGCGGATGTCGATGTCGCCCTTGAACTCCGACAGGAGGAAGGCCAGCACCCCGATGAGCGACAGCTTGGCGAACTCGGCCGGTTGGAGCTGGAAGGGACCCACCGCGAACCACGCCTGGGCGCCCTTGGACTGCGAGCCCAGCGGCGAGATCACCAACATGAGCATCAGGGTGGTGAGGGCGTAGAACACCCAGGCCCAGTCGTGGAGCTTGTGGTAGTCGACGAAGGTGAACAGGGCCATCACCCCGACGCCGACGACGACGAAGGCGGACTGGCGGTACAGGTAGGTCTCCACGTACACCGGGCCCGGACCGCGGGTGGCGCTGTAGACGGACACGATCCCGACCACGCCGAGGGCGAGGGTGCACACGAGGAGCACCGGGTCGAAGTGGCGCAGCGGCGCGGTGGGGTCGCGGCGGCTGCGGTTGGAGTCGTGGCGGGAGACGGTGCGGGGCAGCATCAGTCGACCTTGCCGCCGACGATGACGCCGAAGTCGGTGGCTTCCTGGCCGGCGAGGAACTCGTAGAGGTGGCGGACCACGGGCGCGGCGGCCTGGGAGCCGAAGCCCGACTCCTCCAGGATGGCGGCCACCGCGTAGCGGGTGCCGCCGTCGGGCCCGTAGGAGGCGAACACCGACGTGTCGGCCTTGCCGTCGACCTGGGCGGTGCCTGTCTTGCCCACGATGGGGAAGGCGCGCTGGTCGAAACCCAGGAAGGCGCCGAAGGCGGTGCCGTTCTTGTCGGTGGTGACGCCGGCCAGACCCTGGTGGATGGGGTCCCAGGTGCTCGGCGGCAGGTCGACCTGAGACTTGACGACGGGCTCGATGGTGCGCAGGACGCCGGTCTGGTCGGGGTCGGTGAGGGGCCGCTCGGCGGCGCCGGAGTGCATGACCCGGGCGGCGACGTGGGGCTCGTACACGGTGCCGCCGTTGGAGAAGGTGCCGTAGGCCCGGGCCAGCTGGAGGGGGGTCACCGCCACCATGGCCTGGCCGATGGCCAGGTTGACGTTGTCACCCGTGTACCACGTGGTGTCGTTGGGGTAGGCCTTCGGGTACTTGTCGTGGAGGGCTTCCTTCTCCTCCTTGGTGTAGACGTAGCCCGACTCCTCGTTGGGCAGGTCGATGCCGGTGGGGGCGTCGAACCCGTAGGCCGCGGCGGTGTTCTGGATGTCGGGGGTCTCGTCCATCCTGGCGCCGAGGTTGTAGAAGAACGTGTCCGAGGAGACGGTGATGGCCCGGGGCAGGGAGATGTAGCCGTTGACGGCCCCGCCCGAGTTCCGCTTCACGTCCTCGGCCCGATCGCCCAGCTCGAACTTGCCGGTGTCGTTGTAGGGAGTGGACCCGGTGATGATGCCGTTGTTCACCGCCGCGGTGGCGGTGACCAGCTTGAACGTGGAGCCGGGCTCGTACTGCCCGGTGATCGACCGGTCGATGAGGGCGTTGACGCCTTCGGTGTTCTTCAGCTGGTCGTAGCGGGCCTGGCTGATGCCGTTCACGAAGTCCGACGGGTCGTAGCTCGGGTAGGTGGCCAGGGCGATGACCGCGCCGTTGTTGGGGTCGAGCACCACGGCCGAGCCGGCCTGGGCCTTGCGGACGAACTTGCCGTCGTTCTGCTTGGTCCCCCGGATGGCGTCGAGCTGGCCGCGGAGTGAGTCCTCGGCCCGGATCTGGGTGTCGATGTCGATGTTGAGCTGGACGTCGTCACCGGGTTTCGGCGGCTGCACCGACTGGGTGCGCACCGGGCGGTTCTTCGAGTCGATCTCGATGGTCTCGATGCCCGGCGTGCCCCGCAGGTCGTCCTCGTAGGTGGCCTCGATGCCGGCCAGGCCGATGTTGGAGTCGGGCTGGTAGGTCTTGATGGTGCCGGTGTCGGGATCGACACCGGGCTGCGCCGTCTCGAGGGCCTTGGCCGAGATGCGCCCGACGTAGCCGAGGACGTTGCCGGCCACCCCCGGGTAGTTGTACGTGCGCACCCACTCGGGTTCGACCGACACCGACGGGTAGTCCTCGCCGTGTTCGGCCAGGTAGATCATGAGCTCGGGAGTGACGTCGACGGCGATGGGCACCGGCTGGAGGTCGTCGTACTGGAGGTCGGCCAGGCGCCGTTCGATGCTGTCGACCTTGGTGGGCGTGCTGTATTGGGTGAGCAGGCCGGCCAGGTTGGACACGACGGCGTCGCGGTCGGCGACCTTGCGCAGCTCGTTGCGGTCGATGGTGACGACCAGCGACGTGCGGTTGTCGACCAGCACGTGGCCCTTGGCGTCGAGGATCCGGCCCCGGGGGGCCTCCACCGCGATCTCGCGGGTGCGGTTCTGGGTGGCGACCACGGTGAGCTGGGGCGCCTCGATGACCTGGAGGTACCAGAGCCGGGCGAAGAGCGCGGCGAAGCAGCCGATGACCACCACGCCGAGGAGGCTCATCCGCAGACGCGGAGACGCAGTGTCCATCGGCTCAGTCACCCACCGTTGGGTTGGGACAGTTGGGGGAAGGGCCGCACACGACCCCACCAGTCCAGCAGACTCGGGGCCTCAACGCAGAGCGGGGCGGAGGCGGTCGGCGTCGGGTTCGGCCCAGCGGCACGCTCGGGCGGCGGGGAGCACGAGGATCGCCGAGGACACGGACACCACGGCGATGATGACCAGCAGGTGCGAGTCGAGCAGGCCGGGCTGGCCCATCACCGTGCCGACGAGGGCGAACAGCACCGTGCCGATGGCGCTGCTCACGGCGGCGACGAGCATCACCAGGGTGCGAGCCGAGCGGATCATGGCGCTCTCGACCATGCCGGCCACCGCCCCGGCGGCCAGGTAGCTCACCGCGCCCAGACCGAACGGGGTGATGAGCATGGCGTCGAGGGCCAGACCGGAGGCGAAGCCCACGGTGGCGCCCCGCTCGGAGCCCCCCACGATGCCGGCGGCCACGGCCAACACGAGCAGCGCGTCGGGTGAGGCGCCGTCGATGCGGATGTTGGCGAACACGGCGCGCTGCACGACCATGGCGGTGACGATCAGCAGGGCGTAGCGGAGGACGGCGCGGCTCATGGTCCGGTGTCGTAGAGCACGACGGAGGCGTAGACGAGGTTGCGGGTCTCGGCCGCCATGTCGATCTCGATGCTGGTGGTGAGCAGCCCGGTGTCGGTGCTCTTGGCCGAGACGGTGCCGATGGGCAGCCCGGGCGGGAAGGGGCTGTTCTCCAGACCGCTGGTCACGAGGATCTGGCCGACCTCGATGGGTTGGCGGGCGTCGGCGGGGGTGCCCCGCAGCACGCCGGCGCGGCCCACCCCCTCGGCGATGCCGATGGTGGAGGTGCCCACCACGCTGAACCCGACCTTGAACCCGCCGCCGGTGATGAGCTCGACCACGCACCGGTCGGCGCTCACCTGGGCGACCCGCCCGATGAGGCCCTCACCGGTGACGACGGGCATCCCCTCCTTGATCCCGGCGTTCGACCCCTTGTTGAGCTCGACGGTCGTGCCGAAGTTGCCGGGGTTGCCCGACACCACCTGGGCGGGGGCGGTGGCCAGGTCGCCGATGAAGGGGATCCCGACCTGTTGCAGGAGCTGCTGGAGCTGCTCCTGGGCGACCTCGTTGTTGCTCTGCTGGCCTTGGAGGGTCTCGAGCTGCTGGCGGAGCTGGTCGTTCTCCTTCTGCAGGTCGTCCTGTTTGAAGGCGCCGTCCCACGCGTTGGTGAACGGTCGACCCACCCAGGCGGCGGCGTCGCCCACCGGGCCCATGGCCGACAGCACCGCGCTGCGTACGGAGTCGATGGGGCCGAACCCGCGCCCGTCGAGGGTCAGCAGGGTGATGGCGGTGAGCACCAACAGGACGATCGTGAACCGGGTGCGCCCGCTACGACGGGTGAGGGCCACGATGGAAGGCGGCTCGTCAGTTGACGGTGGACGAGAACAGCACGCCCTTCAGGGCGTCGAACTCCTCGAGCGACTGACCGGAGCCGATGGCCACCGCGAACAGAGGGTTCGGGGCGATGACGATGGGCATGCCCGTCTCGTGCTCGATGCGAGCGGCGAGGCCGTTGAGCAGCGCTCCCCCACCGGCGAGGACGATGCCGGTCTCCATGATGTCGGCGGCCAGCTCGGGGGGAGTCTTGTCGAGGGTGACCTTCACGGCGTCGACGATGGACGCCACCGGCTCCTCGATGGCCTCGCGGATCTCCTCGGTGGTGGTGACGATGGTCTTGGGCAGGCCGGTGACGAGGTCACGGCCGCGGATCTCGGCGTGCAGCTCGGTCTCGAGGGGCCAGGCCGACCCGAGGGCCATCTTCACCTCTTCGGCGGTGCGCTCGCCGAGGGCGAGGCTGTACTCCTTCTTGATGAAGGTGACGATGGCGTTGTCGAGCTCGTCGCCACCGACGCGAGCCGACTGGGAGACGACCACGCCGCCGAGGGAGATCACCGCCACCTCGGTGGTGCCGCCACCGATGTCGACGATCATGTTGCCGGTGGGCTCCTGCACGGGGAGGCCGGCGCCGATGGCCGCGGCCATGGGCTCTTCGATGATGTAGGCGGGCTTGCGGGCGCCGGCGAACTCGGCGGCCTCCTGCACGGCGCGCTGCTCGACGGGGGTGATGCCCGACGGCACGCAGATCACCATGCGGGGCTTCGACCACTTCGAGGTGTGCACCTTCTGGATGAAGTAGCGCAGCATCTTCTCGCAGATGTCGAAGTCGGCGATCACGCCGTCCTTCAGGGGCCGGATGGCCTGGATGTGCGCCGGGGTGCGACCGATCATGCGCTTGGCCTCGGCCCCCACGGCCACGGGTCGCCCGTCCTTGACGTTCACGGCCACCACGGACGGCTCGTTGAGGACGATGCCCTCCCCTCGCACGTACACAAGGGTGTTGGCGGTGCCGAGATCGACCGCCATGTCGCGACCCATGATCGACGACAAGGAGGAGAAGACGTTTCCGGCCATGCGGGAGGGCCTCCCCGTGGATGGGGTGGTAGAGGGCGAGCGGCTGGGGAACAGGCTAGGCGAGAGACGCTGGCTGCGCGCCGTCACTGTTGCGGAGCCCGCGTCGGGCGCGGGTACCCCGGTTCGAGTGGGGGCACGGGCTCAGAGCCCGGGGAAGAACAGTTCGATCTCACGGGTGGCGGACTCGAGGGAGTCGGAGCCGTGGATCAGGTTTTCGGTGAACAGGATGCCGAGGTCGCCGCGGATGGTGCCGGGGGCGGCGTCGCGGGGGTTGGTGGTGCCCATCATCGTACGGACGACCTTCCAGGTGTCCTCCGGACCCTCGACCACGACGACGAGGGCGGGACCCCGGGTGATGAAGGCGACGAGGTCGTCGTAGAAGGGCTTGCCGGCATGCTCTTCGTAGTGGCGGCCGGCGGTGTCGGCGTCGATGGTGCGGAGCTCGGCGGCGACGATGGTGAGGTTCCGGCGCTCGAAGCGGCCGACGATCTCTCCGACGAGGCCTCGCTCGACCGCATCGGGCTTGCAGATGACGAGGGTGCGATCCATAGGGCTGGTCAACCTAGACGCGCACCTGTGCGCAGCGGTAGTCCGAATCGGTCACACATCGACCCCCCGACCCCACCCCTCCCACGCTCACCCCTCCCACGCTCACCCCACCTGCCCAAGCTGGCTCAATACGTAACGGTTTCCGTTACGAACGGAGCCACCTTGGGGCGGCGGGCGTGGGCGCGGGCGGTTCTGATGCGGGCGATGACGAGGTCCTTGCGGTGCCAGACCTCGTGGTCGGTCACCTCGACGACGATCCAGCCCGCCTGCCGCAGACGAGCCAGGCGACGGGCGTCGCGCTCGCGATCGACGAGTCCGGAATGGAACAGGGCGCTCTGGACCTCGACGATCACCCGGAGGTCGCGGTCCACGAAGTCGACCCGCCCGATCCATCCGTCGTCGTCCCCGACGTCCGCCTGACGCTCGAACCGGCGCTCGCCCGCCTCCTTGAGGATCCATTCGAACCGCTGCTCGAGGTTGCTCTCCGCTGGTCGGTAGCCCTCGGGCCGGGCGAGGAGCAGCTTGCGGAACTCGCTGTTGCCGGGCGCACCGCCCCGTGGCGGGAGTCGGGTGCCCATGGCGTGCAGCACCTCCAGCCGGAGGAGCCGGTTCGTGAGCATCCGGTCGCAGAGTTGGCTGAGCCGCACCGGGTGGATGTGGCCGGCGAGATCGAGCAGCGTGCGGACCGGCGTCGTGATGGGGATTCCGTCCAGCGTGGTGATGTCGACCTCCTCCAGCCGCACGCTGCTGTGCATCCTCCCTGTCGGGCGGACGTCTCGATGAGGTCGGCGCGTCGACAGCGTGTGCACCGGTTCGAGCGTGAACCCCGGGGCGTGCCACATCGAGGCCGCTGAGTAGAGCGCCACCACGCCTCGTGCGTCGAGGGCGGCGATGAGCGCCCGCTGCGGAGCTGAAGATGGAGAACCGCCGAGGCGCAGCACACGCGCCGTCACCCGTTCGAGGTGACCCGAGGCCACAGCTCGTCCGACCGCCGGCCGGGTGAAGCCGAGCTCGGTGAGCTGCTGGCGGGAGACCACGCCGTGCTGTCGGCGGGCCAGAGCGCGGAGGGCGTCGTGTGTGGTCATGGCCATCCATCCAACTCAGCGCCTGTGACAGCCCACCCCGAACCCCACCCCCACCCCCGAAGATGGCTCCATACGTAACGGTTTCCGTTACGTATGGAGCCAGGTGGGGTGATGGGGCTGCTGGCGCCGGGGTGGAGGCCGGCGCCACACGAAGGTGGCTCCGTTCGTAACGGTTTCCGTTACGAACGGAGCCAGCAAGAGGGGTGGTGGGGCCAGCTGGGTGGAGGAGACGGGGGGGTCAGTCGGAGAAGTGGGCCTCGAGGAGGGTGCGGGCGGCGCCGGCGACGTAGAGGGAGCCGGCGATGAGGATGACGTCGTCGTCGGTGGAGACGGCGAGGGCCCGCTGCACGGCGGTGGGCACGTCGTCGATCTCCTCGGTCATGACGCCGAGGGCCCGGGAGACGGCGGCCACGTCGGCGGCGGCCATGGCCCGGGGGCTGTCGGGGGTGCAGGCGATGAGCAGGTCGGCCCGGCGGACGTCGAGGGCTTCGAGCATCTGCACCGGGTCGCGCCCGGCGAGCATGCCCACGACGAGCACCCGCCGGCCGGGCACGTCGAACTCCTCGGCCAGGGTGGCGGCGGCGGCGCGGGCGCCGTCGGGGTTGTGGGCGCCGTCGATGAGCACGAGGGGCGCCCGGCCCATGATCTCGAAGCGGCCGGGCACGGTGACGCCGGCCAGGGCGGCCTGGGCCAGGTCGATCTCGAGCTGGCGGTCGAAGAAGGCCTCGACGGCGGCGACGGCGATGGCGGCGTTGTCGGCCTGGTGGCGGCCGTAGAGCGGGAGGTAGAGGTCTTCGAGCACGCCGTTGGGGGTGCGCACGTCGACGACGTGTCCGCCGAAGGCGGCCCGGTCCTCGACGACGTCGAAGTCGGGGCCACGGGTCCACACGGCCCGCGGGCCCTTCGGCGAGGAACACGGCCTGGAGGTCGGGGTCGCGCTCCCCCAGCACCAGGAACGACGAGGGCTCGATGATGCCGGCCTTCTCCGAGGCGATGGCCTGGCGCCACTCCCCTCGCCCGTCGGTGTGGTCCTGGCCGACGTTGGTGACGACGGCCACGTCGGCGGCCACCACGTTGGTGGCGTCGTAGCGCCCGAGGAGGCCGACCTCGACGACGGCGACGTCGACGGCGTTCTCGGCGAACCACAGCAGGGCCCCGGCGGTGAGCAGCTCGAAGTACGACGGCTCGACGCCGGCCAGGGGCGTGAGCCGGGCCAGTTCGGTGACCACGGCGGCCAGGGCGTCGTCACCGATGGGCTCGGTGTTCCAGCTGATGCGCTCGTTGACCCGCTGGAGGTGGGGGCTGGCGTAGGTGCCCACCGACAGCCCGTACTCCACGAGCAGGGCGCTGATCATGCGGGCGGTGGAGCCCTTGCCGTTGGTGCCGGTGACGTGGATGACCGGGTAGGCGGTCTGGGGGTCGCCGAGCACGGAGACGAGCTCGCGCATGTGGTCGAGCGACAGGCCGTGGATGGCGCCGGCGGTGGCCTCGAGGTTGATGTGGCCGTCGAGGTAGCGAAGCGCTTCGGTGAGGTTCACGTAGGGAGCAGCGGTTCCGGCAGGGCCGGCAGGCTACGAGGCCGCCCGGCGGGGCCGGGTGCTGCGGGGGGTGGCCGTGCGGGGCACGAGCGTGGGGTTCACCTTGTCGAGCACGACCTCGGCGTCGACGACGACCTTCTCGATGTCGTCACGGCTGGGCAGCTCGTACATGACGCCGAGCAGCACCTCTTCGAGGATGGCCCGCAGGCCTCGGGCGCCGGTGCCGCGCAGGAGGGCCAGGTCGGCCACCGCGCCGAGGGCGTCCTCGGTGAACTCCAGCTCGACGTCTTCGAACTCGAAGAACTTCTTGTACTGCTTGATCAGGGCGTTGCGGGGCTCGACGAGGATCTCGATGAGCGCTTCCTGGTCGAGGTTGGACACGGCGCCGATGACGGGCAGGCGGCCGATGAACTCGGGGATGAGGCCGAACTTGAGCAGGTCCTCGGGGAGCACCGACGTGTAGAGCTTGCCGATGTCCTTGGCCTCGGAGCGCAGCTCGGCGGAGAAGCCCACGCCCTTCTTGCCGATGCGGCTCTCGATGATGTTGTCGATGCCGGCGAACGCGCCACCACAGATGAACAAGATGTTCGTGGTGTCGATCTGGATGAACTCCTGGTGGGGGTGCTTGCGGCCCCCCTGGGGCGGCACCGAGGCGGTGGTGCCCTCGAGGATCTTCAGCAGGGCCTGCTGCACGCCCTCGCCGGAGACGTCGCGGGTGATCGACGGGTTCTCGGCCTTGCGGGCGATCTTGTCGATCTCGTCGATGTAGATGATCCCGGTCTCGGCCTTCTTGACGTCGTAGTCGGCGGCCTGGATCAGCTTGAGGAGGATGTTCTCGACGTCCTCGCCCACGTAGCCGGCCTCGGTGAGGGCGGTGGCGTCGGCGATGGCGAAGGGCACGTTGAGCATGCGGGCCAGGGTCTGGGCCAGCAGCGTCTTGCCGCAGCCGGTGGGGCCGAGCAGCAGGATGTTGGACTTGGCCAGCTCCACGTCGTCGTGGGTGGCGGCGCCGAACTGGACCCGCTTGTAGTGGTTGTAGACGGCGACCGACAGCACTCGCTTGGCCTGTTCCTGGCCGACGATGTAGTCGTTCAGGAACTCGAAGATCTCGACGGGCTTGGGCAGCTCGTCGAAGCGCAGGTCGCTGGTCTCGGCCAGCTCCTCTTCGATGATCTCGTTGCAGAGATCGATGCACTCATCGCAGATGTAGACGCCCGGACCGGCGATGAGCTTCTTGACCTGCTTTTGAGACTTGCCGCAGAACGAGCACTTCAGCAGCTCGCCTCCGTCTCCGAACTTCGCCACGTTGGGTAAACCCCCGCTCGTGTTCTGTACGCCTCAGCGCACAGCCGTGATCGGACCACTGGTGTCGGCGAACTCCCGGGCGGAGATCATCTCGTCGATGATGCCGTACTCCTTGGCTTCTTCTGCCGACATTACAAAATCCCGGTCGGTGTCGCGGTGGACCTTCTCCATCGTCTGGCCGGTGTGGCCGGCGAGGAGCTCCTCGAGGAGGGTGCGCATGCGCAGGATCTCCTTGGCCGCCAGCTCGATGTCGGTGGCCTGGCCCTGGGCTCCGGCGTAGGGCTGGTGGATGAGGACCCGGGCGTGCGGGAGGGCCAGGCGCTTGCCCGGCGTACCGGCGGCGAGCAGCACGGCGGCGGCCGAGGCGGCCTGCCCGAAGCAGATCGTCATGATGTCGGGCTTGACGAACTGCATGGTGTCGTAGATGGCGAACAGCGCGGTGATGTCGCCACCGGGGCTGTTGATGTAGATGTTGATGTCCTTGTCGGGGTTCTCCGACTCGAGGTGCAGCAGCTGGGCGCAGATGAGGTTGGCGACGGTGTCGTCGATCGGGGTGCCCAGGAAGATGATGTTCTCCTTGAGCAGCCGCGAGTACAGGTCGGCCTGGATGGTCTGGCCCCGGCTGGTCTCGTAGAGGACCGCTGGGTTCGGGATGTAGTTGCTGATCTGCAGGCCGGCAAGGCCCTCGGGCTGGCTCACTCCGACTCCTCTGCTTCGAGCTCCGCTTCGAGCTCTTCGATGACTTCTTCTTCGATCTCGGCCACGATCTCGGCTTCGATCTCTTCGACGATCTCTTCTTCGATCTCGGCCTCGATCTCCTCGATGACCTCGATGGCTTCTTCGACCTCTTCGAGCTCTTCGGTGAGCTCCTCGATGGCTTCGGCCAGCTCGGCCTCGGCCATCTCCTCGGCGAGGGCTTCCATCTCGGCTTCGTCGGGGACGAGGTCGGCGGCGGCGATGGTGTTGCCCTCTTCGTCGACGATGGTGACGGTGTCGACCAGCCAGTCGAGGGCCTTGCGCTTGGCGATGTCGGCCTTGAGCGCCGGGATGTGGCCGGCCTCGGTGAGCTGGTCGCGCACGGTGTCGGCGGGCTGTTGCACCCGCTCGGCCACGGCGTCGAACTCGGTCTCGAGGTCGGTGTCGTCGGCTTCGATCTTCTCGGCCACGGCCACGGCCCGCAGGGCGAGGTCGACCTTGGCGGAGCGCTCGGCGGTCTCGCGCAGGTCGGCGAGGAAGGACTCGGTCTCGGTGCCGGAGAACTGGAGCCACTGCTCGAGGGTGAGGCCCTGGGCCTGGAGGCGCATGGCCATGTCCTGCATGCGCTCCTGCATCTCCTGGCCGATGAGGGGCTCGGGAAGCTCGTCGGTGACCAGCTCGGCCAGGGCCTCGCCGATCTTCTCGCGCACGGCCATCTGGGCCTGGGCCCGCTTGACGGTGGTGAGGCGCTTGACGAGGTCGTCACGCCAGTCGGCCACG
This sequence comes from uncultured Actinomycetes bacterium, assembly GCA_963793025.1. Taxonomy (GTDB): domain Bacteria; phylum Actinomycetota; class Acidimicrobiia; order Acidimicrobiales; family Acidimicrobilacustridaceae; genus CAWBYL01. The sequence goes on along the minus strand of CAWBYL010000009.1, from coordinate 805 downwards.
GTGTCGAACTCGGTGGCCTCGGCGGCCAGCTCGTCGTTCAGCTCGGGCAGCTCCTTGGCCTTCACCTCGGTGACGGTGACCTCGAAGTGCAGCGGAGCTTCTTCGTTCTCCTCGGTGGCGTTGGGGTGCTCGGCGTCGAAGGAGATCTCGTCGCCGGCGGAGGCGCCGGTGAGCTGCTCGTCGAGCTCGGGCACGATGCCGGCGGAGCCGACCTCGTAGAGGTAGGCGCTGGCCACGAGGCCTTCGAGGACCTCGTCGTCCTGGCTGCCCTCGATGTCGATGGTGACGTAGTCGCCGGCCTCGGCGGCCTTCTCGACGACCTCGAGCTCGGCGAACTGGTTGCGGATCCGGTCCATCTGGTCGTGGATCTCGTCGTCGGTGGCCGTGGGGCTCGGGATGGTGACGGTGAGATCGCCGTAGCCCTCGACCTCGATGGTGGGGCGGATCTCGACGACGGCTTCGAAGGTGACGGGACCGTCCTCCTCACCGGAGGTGACTTCGATCTCCGGCGGGGCGATCACGTCGACCTCGGTGGTGCGCACGGCGTCGGCGTAGTAGTCGGGGATGGAGTCGTTCAGGGCCTGGGCCCGACCGGCGCCGGTGCCCATCCGGGACTCCAGAAGCCGCCGGGGCGCCTTGCCGGGACGGAACCCCGGGATGCGCACCTCCTGGGCGATCTTCTTGAACGCAGCGTCGACCGCCCGCTCGAACTCCTGCTCGTCGACCTCGATCGACAACTTGACCTTGTTGCCCTCGAGGGGCTCGACGGTGGCATTCACAGTCCGGCGAGTGTACCGGCGGGGGC
>CAWBYL010000008.1:0-25247 GCA_963793025.1 uncultured Actinomycetes bacterium | reverse complement strand
CCAGAGCACCCCCAACGGGATTCGAACCCGTGCCGCCACCTTGAGAGGGTGGTGTCCTAGGCCGCCGACGATGGGGGCCGCTGCTTGGCCCCGCCGCCGAGCTTCGCCGGGGGCAGCCGGAGGTTGGTGGGCGAGGACCTCACCGCCAGCCCCCACCCCAAAGCCAATCGTAGCCCTGGTCAGAGCTTGGGATCGCGGTTGGGTTCGGGTGGGAACTGCACATCGGGTGCAGTCCGCAGAGGGCAGGCGCGGTCGATGACGCCTAAGCCAGGTAAGGTGATGGTGGCGGGAGATCCGAGTGGAGACCAGGCTGGGGAGGTCGGCGAGAGCCGACGGATCTCCCAGGGCGAACTCCACCCGGTCAGGCCTCGACGTTGCGCAAAGCCAAGCGGCCAGGTTGACGGGCTTGCCGATGTCGTCGTCGCCGTCGAAGAGGAGGGCCACCCCGCCGGCCACGCCCGCCCGCAGGTCGATGTAGAATGTTTCGAATGGGCCGGTGGGCTGAGCGACGGTGGCCACGGTGGGTCCGGGCTTCACCCCGCGGCGTCGCTCCGTGGCCCAGCCACTTGGCCACCCGGATGCCTTCGTCGACCGGCGATCTCCTTCGCCGAGCATGCAGAACACCTCGAGCGCCCTGACCGCCCGGCGAGGGCCGTGGCGTTCTGGGGGCGATGAAGCATACCGGCGGTCGAACCAAGTCAAAACCTCAGCCACAGACGAGCTGGTGGGTCCACCGGTCGGCGGCCGACCAAGTCCGGGCGCTCGGTGCCGGCGCCGCTGGCGATGACGTTGCCGTCCATGGCCGGATGGTGATCGCCGGGGTGGGCATCGGGGATCGACCAGGCGTCGGGCATGATCAGTGACGATCCCACACTCCGACCCGCCTTCGCGGGATCTTTCACCAAGCAGACACTCCAGGTTCGGGCGATGGCGACGGAGGGGCGGGGTGAGCGCACCGGCGGACGATGATCGACTCGGCCGAACGGCTGGTCGCCGAGCGGGGTCTGACCGCGCTCTCGCTTCGGGAGGTGGCTGCGGCGGCGGGTCAGCGGAACCACTCGGCCGTTGGTCCCCACTTGGATCCCGGGACAAGTTGGTCGAGGCCATCTCGAAGCCCGAATGGGCCCGATCGACGCCCGCCGCAACCAGGGGCTGGTCGACCTCGACGACTCGGGCCTGGGCTCGGACACGCTCGCTCTGGTGGACGTGATCGTCCGTCCGCTGGCGGAGTCGGTCCTCGTCGAACCGCCTGGTTGGTACGGGCGCTTCCTGGCCGCGGTCTCGCAACGCTCCCAGCTGCTCAGTGCGACCGTGCCGTGCTCGACTCGCTGCAGCGCCTTCACTGTCGTCTCCTCGACCTCATGGTCGACGTGCCGCCTGCCTTCGGGGCGAACGGGTGCGCACGGTTCTGCGGGCGGCGGTTCAGATGCTGGCCGACCACGAGACATCGGCGCCGAAGGGCGAGGCGGAGCGCCGGGTGATCATCGCCGAGATGGTCGACCTCACCCACGCCATGTTGGTGGTCGCGCCGTCGGCCCTGCTGGCCCACGACTCGACGCCGCCGACCCCGTTCGCTAACCTCGCGGCCGTCTGATCCGGTCTTCGATCCCCGTCCTGTCCGGGCGTGTAGCTATAGCTTCGGCGTGTCGCCGACGGCCGGCACGAAGGCGTCCCTTGGGGGGAAGCAATGGAGGAGATGGGCAGGAAGCTCGTCGTAGAGGCGATCGGTACGTTCTGGCTGGTGCTCGGTGGGTATGGCGCCGCCGTCCTGGCCGCCACCTTTGGCGGAGCCGACACCCCGTTCATCGGGATCGGGCTGGTGGGCGTCTCGCTCGCCTTCGGGCTCACCGTGTTCACCATGGCCTACGCCGTCGGTCACATCTCGGGCGGCCATTTCAACCCCGCCGTGACGTTGGGGCTGTGGTCGGGCGGTCGCTTCCCGGGGAAGCAGGTGCTGCCCTACGTGGTGGTGCAGGTCATCGGCGCGATCGCCGCGGCCGGCGTGATCCTGGCCATCGCCAAGGGTCAGCCGGGCGGGTACAACATCGATTCCAGCGAGGCCGGTGCGTTCGCCGCCAACGGCTACGACAAGCTGTCGCCGGGCGGGTTCAACCTCACCTCGGCGCTCATCACCGAGGTCGTGATGACCGCCGGCTTCCTGTTCGTGATCCTGGGAGCCACCACCAAGAAGGCCAAGTCGATCGCCGGCCCGCTCGCCATCGGCCTCGCCCTGACGCTGATCCACCTCATCAGCATCCCGGTCACCAACACCTCGGTGAACCCGGCCCGGTCCACCGGGCCGGCGCTGTTCGTCGGCGGTGACTACATCCCCCAGCTCTGGCTGTTCTGGGTGGCACCCATCGTCGGTGCGGCCCTGGCCGGCCTGCTGTGGCGCTTCCTGAGCCCGGAGGACGCCGTGCTCGAGGACATCCCCGAAGAGGCCAGGGCCTACTGAGCGACGGTCCCGACTGACCCACTGCGACGCTGTCGACCGGCCCCGGTGCTGAGCGCCGGGGCCGGTCCGCGTCCGATCTACGGTGGGTGGCAGCGACTCAAGGAGCCCGGGTGAACGACGCCCTCCGCCGCACCCATCGCGAGGACGCCTCCGCCGTCGTGGAGCTGGCTCGTCAGCACCGGGACGTCATCGTCCCCCTCGCCAACGGCGAACCCGACAAGTTGCTCGACGCCATCGACGCCGCCGGTCCCGACCTGCAGGACGTCACCGTGCACCAGATGCACACCCTGCGCGACCGGCCCTATCTCCACGGCGCCTATCCGGGGCTGCGGCACGTCTCGTACTTCCTGTCGCCGGTGACGCGGCCGGCGTTCGGCACGGGCGGCTGCGACTTCACCCCCGCCCACTTCTCCGACATGCCGCACCTGTTGCGCGACATCGCCCCCGACCCGCTGGTCATCGCCACCTCGGCCCCGCCCGATCGCCACGGCTGGTTCTCCCTCGGCACCAACGCCGACTACGTGGCCCGGTTCATCGGACGGGCTCCGTTCTTCCTCGAGGCCAACGCGGCCATGCCCCGCACCCGTGGTGAGAACAACGTCCACGTCTCCCAGGTCGCCGGTTGGATCGAGGCCGACCAGCCCCTCGTCGAGGTTCCGCCGGCACCGGTCGGGGTCAAGGACCGGGTGATCGGCGAGGCCATCGCCGAACGGGTCCCCGACGGGGCCACGATCCAGGTCGGCATCGGCTCGATACCGGCGGCGGCGCTGGGTGCCCTCGAGAACCATCGCGATCTCGGGGTCCACACCGAACTGCTCTCCGACGGGCTGGCCGACCTGTTCACCGCCGGCGTCGTCACCGGATCGCGCAAGGTCAGCCGCCCCGGGAAGATGGTCACCACCTTCGCGTTGGGCACGCGCTCCTTCTACGACTTCCTCGATGACAACGCCGCGGTGGAGTTGCTCCCGGTCGACTGGGTGAACGACCCGCGTGTCATCGGCCGGGAGCGGTGCTTCGTCTCGATCAACGCCACCTGCGAGGTCGACCTGCTCGGCCAGGCGAACTCGGAGATGATCGACGGCCGACTCTGGTCCGGCTCGGGAGGGCAGGCCGACTTCGCCGAGGGCGCGATGTACTCGCCCGAGGGCAAGGGCTTCCTCGCCCTCCACTCGACCACCGCCGACGAATCGGTGAGCCGTATCAAGGTGCGCCTGGGCGAAGGAGCGATCGTGACGACGCTGAAGAACACCATCGACCACGTGGTCACCGAGTACGGCGTGGCCGAGCTGCGCGGCGCGCCGATCTCGGTGCGGGCCCGCCGCCTCATCGACATCGCCCACCCCAAGTTCCGTGACGCTCTCGCGGTCGAGGCGCGAGCCGGTGGCTTCCTCCGTGACTGACCAGGGTCCGTACTCCGTGGCCGCCCCCGAGGGCGTGTCCTTCGCCAGCGACAACGCCGCCGGTGTGCTGCCCGAGGTCATGGAGGCGATGGCCGAGGCCAACACGGGTCCGGCATTGGCCTACGGCGACGATCCCTGGACGGCGCGCGCCGCCGCGGCCGTCGCCGAGACCTTCGGCACCGAAGTCGAGGTCGCCTTCTGTTGGGGTGGGACCGGAGCGAACGTGGTCGGTCTCCAATGTCTGCTCCAGCCCTGGGAGGCGGTGATCTGCCCCCAGAGCGCCCACATCGCGGTCGACGAGTGCGGAGCGCCCGAGCGCTTCACCGGGGCCAAGTTGATCACCGTGCCCACCCCGGACGGAAAGCTCCGACCGGCCCAAATCGGCCCGCTGCTCCACGGACGCGGCGACCAGCACCACGTTCAGCCTCGGGTCGTGTCCATCACCCAGTCGACCGAGAGCGGCACGCTCTACCAGCCCGACGAGTTGGCCGCCGTGGTCGCGGAGGCCCACAGCCACGGCCTGGTCGTCCACCTCGACGGGGCCCGTCTGGCCAACGCCGCCGCTGCGCTGGGCGGCGACGTTCGCCGCACCACTGTCGATGCCGGCGTCGACGTGCTCACGTTGGGGGGCACCAAGGCGGGAGGCATGTACGGCGAGGCGGTGGTGTTCCTCCGGCCCGAGCTCGGTGAGTCCGTCGCCTTCGTGCGCAAGCAGGCCGGGCAGCTCCCGTCGAAGATGCGCTTCGTCGCCGCCCAGTTCTGCGCCCTGCTCGGCGGCGACCTCTGGATCGGGGCGGCGAGGCACGCCAACGCCATGGCCGGCCGACTGGCCGCGGCCATGACCGGTGCGCCCGGGGTGTCCGTGGTTCGGCCGCCCGAGGTGAACGCCGTGTTCGTGCGGCTGCCGTCGGCGGCAGCGGTGGCCGACCTGAAGGCGTGGTCGTTCGTGTGGGACTGGGACGTCGAGGCCAACGAGGTGCGGCTCATGACCTCCTTCGCGACCACGGAAGCCGACGTGGATGCCTTCGCCGCCGGCGTGAGGGCCATAGCCGCCCGCCACTGCTGACCTCGGGGCCGGTGGGCGCGAGCGAGGCTCGCCGGTCTCAGTCCCTCGTCGGCAAGGTCTGCACCGCCCGGATGATGGCGGCGAACGTGGGAGCCCAGTCAGGCGGGGCCTGGGCCAGTTGAGCCTCGATCAGGGGCAACCCCAGCGGGAAGGCGGCCAACCACCAGGCGAGCGCCTCGGGGTCGACGTCGTCGCGGACGGCGCCGGCGGCCTGCGCAGTGCGGATGGCCGAGGCGACGGCGACGAGTGTCCGCTCCTGGAGCGGGAGGAGCACCTCGGCAACCTCGGGTTCGCGCCGCGCCGCGGCGCGGGCCTCGAGCCGCAGAGCCCGGTCCCGCGCGCTCGGCGCCGCTCGCCCGTTCTCGAGCCTGGCCGCGAGAGCCTTGCCCGAGGCCATCGGGCTCCCGTGGAGGAAGACGTCGGTGGCGCGCAGGAGGTCGTCGTGGGCCTGGGGCCAGGTGAGCTGGAGGACCACCTCGGTGAGGAGGTTGGCCTTCCCCCGGAAGCGGTTGTACATGGCCCCGGTCGTGAGACCGGCTCGGCGGGCGATGTCGGCGACGGTCGCGTCCTCGTAGCCCTTGGCGGCGAAGACATCGGCCGCAGACCGCACCAACGCGTCACCGGCGCCGTCGACCGGATGGCCGGCGGGCGGCGCTCCGCAGCGGGATCTGACGGCGTCGGGCCGCCCTCTTTCTCGGGCCCGGCGTGTCCCACGGCCCACCGCGGGTGGCCAGTGTGACCAGGTGGTCGATGGTGTCCCACCCCGACGACGGCGGGGCGCTCACCAGGCCGAGGAGGTAGGAGCCCGCCGAGGCCGCCGGGCCGAGCAGGACCAGAGCACGTGGGTCCTGGTCGGGCCGGGCGATCCCCGAGCTCGCGGAGGCGCTGGACTCGTCGTCTCGTCGTTGCACGGCCTCGGAGACCACTGGCCGCAGCTCGGGGGCATGACGGGAGGCCAACATGAGCTCGAACATCACGTCGGGGAAGGTGTCGTCCAGGGCCGTCGCCCGGCCCGGCGCAGCCGTCGGGTCGACGCCCGCAGGTTCGGGGGATCCGCCGCCCTCCGGTTGGGGCCCGCGGTCGAGGCGCTCCTCGACCAGAGCGACGACGAGCTCGGACTTGCCGGGAAACCGGTTGTAGATGGCGCTGGTGGCGACGTGGCAGCGTTCGGCCACGCCTGTCAACGCCACCGCGTCGTAGCCCACCCGCAGGAGCTCCGATGCCGTGGCGTCGAGGATCTCCTCCCGCAGTTCCGCCGCCCTCACCTTGCTGACCTTCACCATCAGGTCACCCCGTCACGCCGTTCGTGGTCGTGCCGATCATGATGGCGCCGCCGCCCGACCCCCGCCAGCATTGCGCTCCGCGGCCCGGAACCCCACCGGTGGAGCAGGTCAGGCCGGCTCACCGGTGATCGGCCGACCGGCAGCCACCGACCGGTCGACGCCGTCGGGGGTCTTGGCCACCTTGCCCATGACGAGCACGTGACGCACGCCGGTGGACATGACGGCCGGACTCTCGACCGAGGACGCGTCGGCGATGGTGGCGGGATCGAAGACCGTGACGTCGGCATCGGCCCCCATCTGCAGCCGCCCCTTGCGGGTCAACATCGGGACCCGGGCCTCCAGGCGTCGGGCGGGGAGAATGGTGCACTTGGCCAGGGCGTCCATCAGCGTGATCACGCCGAGGTCGCGCACATAGGGGCCGAGCAGGCGGGAGAAGCAGCCTGCCCCTCGCGGGTGGTTGTTGTTCGACGACTCCGGGATGGCGTCGGACCCGACCAGGCTCCACGGGGCCTGCACCGCGGCGTTGACGTCGTCCTGGGGGATGGCGTAGGCCACCACGAGCTTGTTCTGGGCCTGATAGGTCTTGAAGCTCGACGCCGTCAGCCGCTCCGAGCTCCCGGCCAGCTGGAGGTCCTCGTAGGAGATGCGGAACCGGCTCTGCCAGTCGCCGTTGAACCGGGCCGACGCCAGGTAGGTCCCCCAGAACGTGTACGGGTAGAAGCACCCGGTGACGTCGAGTCCCTCGGCCCGCGCCTCGTCGATCTTGGCGATGGCCTCGGGCATGACGTGGGTGGCCATCGACGGGATGTGGTCGACGTGGAGGCTCACGCCGGTCTCCCGGGCGACCCGTAACACCTCGTCGATCGCGTCGAGGGACGTCTTCCCGGCCGGTTCGGGCGCCGAGTACCGGATGTGGGAGAACAGCGGCATGCCGGCTCGCTGGGCGGCGGTGCCCAGCCCCACGAACTCGTCGAAGTCGATGTACGGGGCGTACTCGGGGTCGATGGCGAGACCGATGAACCCCTCGTCGAGCTGTTGGTTGAGGTCGTTCTCGAGCTTGTCGATCTGCGACGCCGATGCGGTTCCGTTGACCCCGACCGAGTCGCGGTACCACTGGTCGGAGAAGGCCCCGCCGTAGTGGATCGGGGCGCCGGCGTAGGCCGAGAAGAACTGGCTGGCGTCCACCGGCGACTTGATGCCGTGCATCCCGAGGTTCGTCGTCACCCCGTCGCCGAGCTTGTACCAGACGCCGTAGGAGTTGGGCTCGTAGGACAACACGTCGATGAAGCCGGGAGCGACGACCATGCCCGTGGCGTCGATGCTCGTCTCGCCGGTCAGACGGTTGAGGCTGATCGACGCGATCCGGTCGTCGATGAGGCCCACGTCGGCGACCTGGTCGAAGCCCGATGCCGGGTCCATCACCCGTCCGCCGGTGATGACGGTGTCGAACACGTAGTCGTCGGGTGGAGGTGCTTCGGCGCCGTCGAGGATCGGAGGGACGACCGGTTCGGGCTCGTTGGTGACCGTCACCGATGAACCCGACGAGCCTGACGAGCCGATCGAGCAGCCGGCGGCGACGGCGGCCACGGTGATGACGCCGGCTCCACCGATGACCAGGAAGCGCCGGCGGTCGAGGGAAGGCGCGGGCGTGGGGTCGGGGGACGGCACGGCTGCGAATCTACCGGGCCTCGGGTGGCCTCCCGGGTCGCCCGAGGCGTCGGGCGGGGTCCGGGACGCCCGCTCGGGGCGTCCCGGAGCGCCACCTCACGGTTCAGAAGTTGGAGTCGTTGTACTGCTGGATGGCGGCGTTCGTCTCGTCCTTGGCGGTGGCGATGGCCGTGCTGGGATCGGTCCCCTGGGTGGCGACCCCGAACATGGCGTCACGCATGGACACCCGGAACTTGTCGTACGGGCCGATCAGCGGGCCGGGGAAGTTCGGGTCGACGCCATCGATCATCTCTTCGTACGCGATCTTCAGGAAGCTGCCGGCCAACGTGGTGTCCCAGAACGTCTGCACTGCGGGACTGTCGACCACTGACGTGAGGAAGGGCAGGTAGGAGCCCTCGGTGTGCCACCGGATCTGCTGGTCGGGCTGGTTCCACCACGTGAGGAAGTCCCACGCCGCGGCCTTCTGGGGATCCGAGGACGACGAGGTCATCCAGAACCCGTTCCCGCCGAGCTGGACCCGCCCGGCGGCGTCGACGCCGAAGACCGGGGCGGCACCGATGTCGAGACCGCTGGTGTCCACCTGGTCGCTGGTGACCCCGCCCGCCGACACCGAGCTGTCACCCCCGAGGAAGTCCTGGATGGTGGTGGCGGCGGTCGACGTCTCCACCGTCATCGAGGCGTTCTGGGTGGCCATGGCCAGGTAGTGGTCCTGGGTGCCGTCGGTGGCTTGCACCGGGGTGAGCAGGCCGTCGTCGACCATGCCCTTGATCCAGTCGAAGATGGCCGAGGTCTGGTCGGTGTCGAAGACCGCCTCGGTGGTCTGGTCGGAGCCGTAGCCGTTGTCGTTGTTCACGACGGGCTGGCCCGAACCGGTGAGCTGGGTCTCCACGAACCACGAGTCCATGAGCAGGACCACCGGCTTGTCCGTGACGCCGGCGGCCTTTATCTGCTCGGCCATGGTGCGCACGTCGGCCAGCGTCTGGGGCGCCTTGTCGGGATCGAGCCCGGCCCGGCGGAGGTGGTTCTTGTTGTAGTAGGTGAGCACGTCGGAGATGCTCGCCGTGCCCGGCCACAGCGATCCGTCGACGGTGTAGCGGCTGACGGCGGCGGGGGCGAAGCCGTCGGTGCTGAGATCGGAGGCGTCGAAGCAGGACTGGGCCGGCATCACCGTCCCCGAATCGATCAGGAACTGCGTGGCGGTGTCTTCCGCCACCACGATGGTGGGCAGGTCGTTGGTCGGGATCCCCTGCTCGTACTTGCGGAGCAGCTCGTCGTAGGAGGCCCCCTGCAGCTCGGCCTTCACGCGGACCTTCGACTGCGAGGCGTTGTAGTCGGCCACCATGGCCTCGAGCGTGTCGGCCGCCTTGCCGTTCAGCTGGTACCACAGCGTGACGTCGGTGACGCCGGTGGTCGAGTCGAGGGCGTCGACCGGGCAGGAGACCTCGGTGGCCGCGTTGCCCCCGCCCGACGAGCTGCACGCGCCGGCGACGAGGGTGAGGGCGATGGCGGGAGCGACGAGCCATCTTCGGGTTCGATGCATGGGGACCTCCGAGGTTGGGGTGCTGGGGCAGTGAGAGACGGTCGAACGAGACGAGGAGGGCCGGGCGAGTGATCAGCCCTTGACGGCGCCGGCGGTGAGGCCACGGACGATGTGGCGTTGGAGGACGATCAGCAGGATCACGACGGGCAGGGCGGCGACGACGGCGGCGGCGGCGGCCAGGTTGGTCTCCTGGGCGGCGGAGTTGGTGGCTGTCTTGAGGCCGAGCTGCAAGGTTTCCCAGCGGCCTTCGGTGACGACCGTTCGGGGCCATGTGTACTGGTTCCAGGCGCTCAGGAAGGCGATCACCCCGAAGGAAGCGACCACCGGGCGGGTGACGGGGAGGGCCACCCGGCGGAGGAAGGCCAGGTGGCCGAAGCCATCGAGCTGAGAGGCGTCGAGCAGGTCGCGCGGGATGCCGCGAAAGCCCTGTCGGAGCAGGAAGGTGCCGAACGCGGTGGCCAGGAAGGGGCCGACGAGGCCCGGATAGGAGTTGAGCCAGCCCAGCGACCGGATGGTCTGGACGTTGGGGATGAGCGTGACCTCGATGGGGAGCATGAGGGTGGCCATGAACAGCGCGAACAGGAGACGCCGGAACGGGAAGCGCAGGAAGGTGAAGGAGTAGGCGGCGAGGATCGAGGTGGTGAGCTGGCCGGCGACGATGGCCAGGGTGGCGACGATGCTCACCACGAACTTCTGGCCGAGGTCGAAGCGGGTGAACGCGCGCGAGAAGCTGTCCCATTGGGGGTTGACAGGCCACGGCGGAGCGCCCGCGTTCACGTAGGAGACCGGGGTGGACACGGCCCGGACCAGCGTCATGTACACAGGGAAGAGGATCACCACCGACAAGGCGGTGAGCACGACGTACCACGCCGTCTTCTTGCCAGCCGACTGGTGCACGTCAGTCGCCATAGTGGACCCGCCGATCCAGGATCGCGAACTGGGCCAGGCTGACGACGACGGTGATGGCGAACAGTCCGAGGGCCATGATGGCGCCGGTGCCCTGGTCGATGGGCTGCTGACTTTCGAAGATCTTGAACACCAGCGTCTCGGTGGAGCCGAGCGGACCACCCCGGGTGAGGATGTCGCTCTGGGCGAAGGCCTGGAGGGCGAAGATGACGAGCACCACCACCAGGAACATCAGGGTGGGACCGAGGAGGGGGAGGGTGACCCGGAACAGACGGCGCACCGGTCCGTAGCCGTCGAGGGTGGCCGCTTCGTCGACCTCGGCGGGGATGGCCTGGAGCCCGGCCAGGACGATGACGAAGGTGAGGCCCAGGTTCTGCCACACCGAGGAGAGGGCCACCCCCCGCAGGGCCGAGTCGGGATCGGCCAGGCTGAAGAACTTCACCGACGAGAAGTAGCCGATCTGCGGGTTCAACAAGACGAAGAAGACCACCGAGGCCACGGCCACGGAGGTGGCGATGGTGGAGGAGAAGATGGCCTGGAACACCTTGATGCCCCGCAGCCGGCGGTTGACGGCCACAGCCAACAAGATGCCGAGGGCCAGGCCGAGGGGGACCGTGTAGAGGACGTAGGTGGCGGTGATGCGCACGCCGTCCCGGAACTCCGAGCCGGTGAGGACGTCCCCGTAGCGTGACAGCCCCACGTACTTCTCGGCGGTGCCGGTGCGGTTCTGTTGGTGCAGGCCCATGAGGACCAGGCGCACCAGCGGGTAGAAGAAGAACCACCCGAAGATGACCGCGGACGGCACCAGGAGGAGGTAGCCGAGCAGTCCTTCACGGCGCCGGGCGGTCAATTGACCCGCTCCGTGCTGTCGGGGTCGAAGAGGTGCACCGACCCGGGTTCGGCCCTCAGCGGCAGCGTGTCTCCGGCGGTGACCGTCTGATCGCCGCTGGACTGGCGGATGGTGACCGGATGGCCGCCCAGATCGCAGGCCACGAGACGCTCGTGGCCGAGCCACTCGACCGCTCTGACCGTGGCCCGCAGCGGGCCGTCGGGGTCGATGACCAGGTGCTCGGGCCGTACCCCGATCATGATCGCGGCCCCATCGGCCACCGGCGCGGCGTCGACCTCGGGACCGTCGAGGCGCTGACCGCCGACCTCGACCGCACCCGGGCCGGCGGACCGCACGACCACCCCGGGAAAGGTGTTCATCGGCGGTGATCCCACGAAGCGGGCCACGAAGAGGTTCTGCGGCCGGTCGTAGACCGATTGCGGTGCACCCACCTGCTGCAGGCGGCCCCCGTCGAGGATGGCCATGCGGTCGGCCATGGTCATGGCCTCGACCTGGTCGTGGGTGACGTAGACGAAGGTCGTGGCCAGGCGCCGGTGCAGCTCGACCAACTCGACTCTGGTCTGGGCGCGGAGCTTGGCGTCGAGGTTGGAGAGCGGCTCGTCCATGAGGAAGGCCGTGGGGCGGGCAACCATGGCCCGGGCGAGGGCCACGCGTTGGCGCTGTCCCCCTGACAGTGCCGCCGGCTTGCGGGTCAGCAGGCCCTCGAGCCCGAGCGAACGGGCGGCCTCCTCGACCCGAGTGGCCCGCTCGGCTCCGGTGAGCTTGCGGGGAGGAGAATCCGGGTCGACCGTGAAGCGGCGGGCGACCAGCGGGGACTCGATGTTCTTGGCCACGGTCATGTGGGGATAGAGCGCGTAGCTCTGGAAGACCATGGCCACGTCGCGGTCCTTGGCCTCGACCCCGGCGACGGAGCGGCCCCCGATGCGCAGCTCTCCCTCGCTGACCGACTCGAGGCCGGCGATCATCCGCAAGGCGGTGGTCTTGCCGCAGCCCGACGGACCGAGCAGGACCATGAACTCGCCGTCGCTGATGTCGAGATCGAGCGCGTCGACGGCGACCACGTCACCGAACCTCTTGGTCACCCCCGCGAAACGAACTTCGCCCATTCAGCGCTCCCCCCGACGTTCGATCACTGGTCGGGTATCGGTTCGCCCACGTGGAGGGGGACCGCCGCCGGCAGCCCGAGGAGTGTCGCGGCATCGGTCGCCAGCAGGCCCACGGGTCGAGCGGCGGTGCTGACTGCGGGGAGGGCCGACACCCAGTCGAGGTCAGGGTCCACGACCGCGAGGAGCTCGGTGCACCAGCGGTCGGGGTGAGCCCGATCGAGCACCGCGGTGCCAGTGGCGTCGTGGGTGCTGATGGCGGCGTCGCCGCCGAGGCGTTCGACGATCCACCCGGTGGGAACGGTGAACCGCTCGGCCGAAGCCCAGGCATCCGGCGCGCTGCGGTGCAACCACGACAGCAGGGCCACGGTGCTGCCAGCAGTGGGCGTGGTTCCCGTGGTGGCCCGCCAGGCGGACTCGCCGCCGTCGACCTTGCTCAGCAACCAGTCGCCGTCGGCGCCCGAGGCCGCGTGGTCGCCGAGGAGCGCGGGGTGCACCACGTCCCCCGACGGGCCCACGGCCACGAGGCCACCCACGGGCTCGCCGGGCCGGACGAGGACCATGGCGACGTCGGCCGCCGCGAGGTCGAGAGCGGCCAGTTCTTCGATGGCCGCCTCGCTCGACCGGACGAGGGCTCCCCACCACGCCTCGGGGTCCTGTTGGCCGTCGGTGGAGGGAGGATGCCCGGCCGAGCCGCTCGCCACGGTGCTGTGCGCCGCAGTGTCGACGACCGTGATCGTCGACGCTGCGGCCGACCAGCTGATCTCGAGGACGAGGGTCATGGGATCACCCTTACACGCGAGAGCCATGGGTCGCCCGGATCAGCCACGCGATTGCCCGGTCGGTGGCCACGTCGGCGCTGGACACAGACCGAGGGTGGCCCAGAGCCGGTCGACCGCGGCGGCGGAGAGGGCACCCTCGAGCAGGTCCATCATGGCCAGCCAGCTCGGTACCTCCCCGAGAACCCATCGGGCGAACGAACCCGCGTCGAGCCACTCGGCGTCGGCGGGTGGGAGCCCGCTGAGGGGTTCGCCCCGGCCCCGGGCGCACACCTGTCGGTAGCGCTCCCAGTCGGCCTGGGTGCCCAGCAGATCGGTGGCCCGCGCCATCGCCGCCGGGGTGGGCTCGCCGGACCCGAAGGCGGGATCGTCACCGAGAAGCACGCGACCGGGGTGGAGAGCGACACACGCCGCCCAGCTCAGGCCGGGCTGGTGGAGGGTGCGGCGGGCGATGGCCCCGAGCCACGCGTCGATCACGAGCGTGCCCATGTCGGGCGGTGGGGGAGCAGTGCTCAGCCCGAGGGCCCGCCGGCAGAGGTCGGGGACGCGGCCCTCGTCGGGCACATCGCGGGGGCCGATCTCCATCACGTCGACTCCGATGGATGTCACGGTGACCGCCCGTCCGCCACGGTCGAGGAGGTGGACGAGGCTGCCGGGCCCGGGGGTGGTGCGCGGGTCGTCGAGGATCCGGGCTGTGCTGGGGGCGCACAGCCCGATCGCACTCCACTCGCCAGGGGCATCGAAGCCGAGCAGGGTCGCCACCGGATCGGGCCCGGGTAGGTCGGCCCGCACCATGGCGGGGCTCCCGGTGGCCGGGGGTGGGGTGACCACCCCGACGAGGGTGGCGACCAACGGCCGGTCGGGGGCGGCGGGGAGCAGGGCGTGGGCCAAGGCGACCAGGTCGAGGTCGACGGGGGCGGTGGACGCGGCTGGGCAGGGGCCGGAACGGGTGGATCGGGACATCGGAGGTCCTTTCGCGCAACGTGTGCCGGCGATCGGTGGTGCTGGGCACCGAGGGACCGCGAGACCTCGACGGCCATCTTGGCGCGAGGGGTGCGACAGCGACCTGAGGTCGGTCAGGCGAGCCGGAGCCGACGTCGCCAGAATCCCCGTCGGTCGGGCACCCGGGCGATCATGGCGGCGAGCAGATCGGCGGTCACGCGGGCATCGGCCAGCGCCCGGTGCGCCTCGTGGTGGTCGACGCCGACGGCCGCGCAGCATGCCGCGAGGGAGTAACCCCCGGGATCGGGAAGCACCGATCGGGCGAAGGCGAGCGTGCACAGCCCAGTGCCCCGAAGAGGGTCGGCCCCGACGCGATCGAGCTCGGCTCCGAGGAAGGCGACGTCGAAGGGGAGGTTGTGGGCGACCACGATCCTCCCCTGGAGGCAGGCCACCAGAGCGGGGACGAGATCCGCGAAGGTGGGGGCATCACGGAGGTCGTCGTCGGTGATGCCGTGGACGGAGGTGGCGCCGGCGTCGCGACCAGGCTGCACCAGGCTCGACCAGTGCGAGGTGGCCCGGCCGTCCTCGCCGCAGCCCACCACCGCCACCTCGATCACCCGGTCGGCGTCTGGATCGAGACCGGTGGTCTCGACGTCGATCACCGCGAAGGGCATACGGGGAGCCGCCGGCCCCCACCGGCGCAGCCGCACGGCCCGTAGGTCGCCGGGTCGATCCCGCCAGGTCGGAGCCCGACGGTGGGTGATGCCGGTCATGGGTCCAACCTACGCAGGGTCGACGACAGACGGGGCGCTCGCCGCCGGGGAGCGTCGGGCAGGGGTGCTCGGGCTCTGCGAGACTCGCCGCCATGGCCGTCGAGGAGAGCGCGCAGGGGACGGGCGAACGGGCCCGGTCCGGTGCCCAGGCCGTCGAGCGGGCCATGGCGATCCTCCGCTGCTTCCACGACGGTGAGGACGATCTCGGCATCTCCGAGATCGCCAACCGAACCGGGCTCCGGGTGAGCACCGCTCACCGGATCGTCCGTGCCCTCTGCGGGGGAGGGCTCATGGACCAGGACCACCGCTCGGACCGCTACCGCCTCGGACGCACCCTGGTGCTGCTCGGCCAACAGGCCGCCGACCAGCTTGGTCTCGAGGAGGCCCGGCCGGTGCTCGAGCAGCTCGCCGCGGAGTCGGGTGAGTCGGCGTCGCTCGGGACCCGGCACGGCAACGAGGTGGTGGTGGTGCTCGTGGCCTCCTCGAGCCAGCGCCTCCGCTTCGATCACGAACAGGGCGGCCGCATCGGCCTCCACGCCTCCGGGATGGGCAGGGCGCTGCTGGCCTTCTCCACCAAGGAGGTGGCGGCGGCGGTGCCGGCGGACATCGACCTCGATCGCTACACCGACCGCACGATCGTCGACCGCGACGCTCTGCTCGCCGATCTCCAGGCCATCCGGACCCGGGGCTACGCCATCAACGACCAGGGGCGCTTCGAAGGCGTGGTCGGCATCGCCGCCCCGCTGATCGGACGCGACGGCACCGCCCGGGCCGCCGTCGGCGTGCAGGGGCCGACGAGTCGGGTGACCCCTGCCCTCGTGCCCGACCTGGCCGCCCTGGTCATGGACGCGGCGGCGAAGCTGGCGACCCTCCCGGTCCTCGACCGCCTCTGAGCGCTAGGTGCTCTGGCAGTCGCGGCACAGGCCGCGGAACACGATGTGGCTGGGGTGGGCGGAGAAGCCGTGGTCGGCCTCCAGCTGGGCGGTCACGGGGGCGAGCACCTCGGGCCCGAGCTCGATGAGCTGCCCGCACACCTCGCACACCGCGTGGTGGTGGGCGTCGCCCGCGAAGTGATAGGCGGCCGGGCCACGCCCGATGCGCACGTCGACCAGGATCCCCGCACCGGTGAGGAAGTCGAGGGTGCGGTAGATGGTCGAAAGGTGGATGTCCGGGTGGTCCGACTGGACCAGCTCGGCGAGCGCTTCGGCCGTCAGGTGCTGGCCCTCGGCGGCGGACAACTGCTCGAGCACCACGCGTCGGGCGGTGGTGATGCGCTCGCCGTCGGCCCGAAGCTGGTCGAGCGCTTCATCGACGTCGTGAACGTGAGCCACAGCACGAGCCTAGGGCGCGGAAGGATTTCCGCCGGACCTCGCGCCTGGACCTGGCAGCCTCCCCAGAGCGCGGTTACCTTGCGGATGCGAACGATTCGCATCAACCAGGAGACTGCAGATGACCGTGATGGGGAAGGCAGGTTCGCTCGTCGGGGTGATCCTCGCCGCCGTCCTGCTCGGCACCGGCTGCTCCTCGGTCACGACCAGCGGCGCCGCCCCTTCACCCCGGTCGGCGGACGGTCGGCTGGTGGTCGCCACGACGGTCGCCCCCCTCACGTCGATCGCGGCCGCCGTCATCGGCGACAACGCCGACGTACGAGGGATCGTGCCGGAGGGCACCAACTCCCACACGTTCGAACCGCCTCCGAGCACGGCCGAGCTGCTGTCGGAGGCCGACGTCGTCTTCCTGAACGGGCTCCAGCTGGAGGAGCCCACCAAGAAGCTGGCCGAGGCCAACGCCCGGGCCACCTCGACGATCGTCGAGGTGGGCACCCAGGCCATCACGGAGGACCAGTACCTCTACGACTTCTCCTTCCCGAAGGACCAGGGCCGGCCCAACCCCCACCTGTGGACCGATCCGGCACTGGCCGAGAGGTACGGCGAGATCATCCGCGACACCATGGTCGCCCGCGACCCGGCCAACGCCGCCAGCTACGCGGACAACTTCACGGCCTACGTCGTCGCTCTGGACAGGCTCGACGGGGCGATGCGGGAGAGCTTCGCCTCGTTGCCGCGCGACCGGCGCAAGCTGCTGACCTACCACGACGCCTACGCCTACTTCGCCCGCGACTACGACTGGACCGTCGTAGGAGCCATCCAGGTCGCCGACTTCCAGGACCCCTCGCCGCGCGAGGTGGCCGACCTGATCGATCAGGTGAGAGCCGAGGGCGTGACGGCCATCTTCGGCTCCGAGGTCTTCCCCAGTCCCGTCCTCGAGCAGATCGGTCGGGAGACCGGGGTGCGCTACGTGGACGAGCTGCGTGACGACGACCTGCCCGGCCAGCCCGGCGAACCGGACCACTCCCTCATCGGTCTGCTGAGGTTCGACTACGTCACCATGACCGAGGCGCTGGGGGGCGATGCGACGGCGCTGCGGACCCTCGACGTGTCGGTACCCACCGTCGACGAAGGGTCCTATCCCCAATGAGCCCTGACCTGACCCCGCCGCTCCTGGTCCTCGACGGCGTCTCCGCCGCCTACGGCTCCCAGCCAGTGGTCCAGGACGTGAGCCTGGCCGTCACCGACCACACGTTCCTCGGTCTGGTCGGGCCTTCGGGGGCGGGCAAGACCACGCTGCTGCAGATCCTGGCGGCCGGCTTCACCCCCAGCGCCGGGCGGGTCGATCGTCGACCGGGACTGACCATCGGCTACGTGCCCCAGCTGCAGTCGGTCGACTGGAAGTTTCCGGTGACCGTCACCGAGTGCGTCCTCATGGCCCGCACCGCTGGGAGCTGGCTGCCCTGGCCCACGCGGGAGGATCGCCGGCGGGCGGCCACCGTGCTCGAGCGTCTCGGGATCGCCGAGCTGGGCGATCGCCACATCCGGGAGCTCTCCGGCGGCCAGCAGCAGCGGGTGTTCCTGGCCCGGGCTCTTCTGCAGGAGCCGCAACTCCTGCTGCTCGACGAACCCACGTCGGGCGTCGACCTGCGTACCCGCCACGAGGTCCTCCACTTCCTCGCCGAGATCCACGACGAGGGACTGGCCATCGTCATCACGACCCACGACCTCAACGGCGTCGCCGCCCACCTGCCCGAGATCGCCTTCCTGAACCGGAGGCTCGTCGCCCACGGTGCCCCCGAGGACGTGCTCACGCCCCGGAACCTCGAGGCCACCTACGGGGCCCGGATGGAGGTCCTCATCCATGCCGGACTCCCGGTCGTGGTGTCGGCGCCGCTGACCCTCAGGCGCACGGGGTGAGTGACGTGTTCCGGCCCTTCGCCTACGAGTTCTTCCGCAACGGTCTGCTCGTCGCCACCCTCGCCGGCGCGCTGTGCGGGGCCGTGGGCTGCTACGTCGTGCTCCGAGGCATGAGCTACATCGGCCACGGCCTCTCCCACGCCGTCTTCGGGGGGTTCGCGGTGAGCTCGGTGATCGGCATCAACTTCTTCATCGGGGCCGGGGCCTGGGGTCTGGGCTCGGCCCTGCTCATCGGGCGCGTCGGGCGGCGCCGCATCGGCAGCGACGCTGCCATCGCGGTGGTCACGACGGCGTCGTTCGCCTTCGGACTCGCCGTCATCGCGGTCTACGGCACCCCCGCGACCAACGCCGACGCCGCCCTGTTCGGCAACGTCCTCGGCGTCACCACCGCCGACATCGTCGGCGTCGTCGTCGTCGGGCTGTTGACCGGCGCGGTCATCTTCCTCCGCTACCGGGCCCTGCTGTTCACCAGCTTCGACCCCGAGGTGGCCAAGGTGTCCGGGGTGCACACCGGCCGCACCGACGCCTTGCTCATGATCGTGCTCACGCTGGTGGTGCTGGTCTCGATGAACATCATGGGCGTCACCCTCGTGGCCGCCGCCATCGTCGTCCCGGCGGCCGCCGCCCGAATGCTCACCCAGTCCTTCACCCGTATGCTGGCCATCGCCACCGTCATCGGGGGTGTCAGCGGTTTCGTGGGCATGAACGCCAGCTACCACCTGGACATCGCGTCGGGCCCCACGATCGTGTTGACCAGCGTCGCCGTGTTCGCCGTCGCCTACGGCGTGGAGTCCATCCGCCACCACCGTCACCGGCCCTCCGTGGAGCCCGGTCCGGCCGAGCCGGTGGCGAGCCTCGATCCCGTCGCCGGCTTCCCCGGCTGAGGGTCGTCGGGGGCGGGCGTCGGCGGCAACCCCACGGGCGGTGCCCGGGCGGTCAGAGGCTCCGGATCACAGCGCCCAGAGGCTCCGGAGGGCGAGCCCCGTGCCGACCACGATCACCAGCCCGGCGGTGGCGAACGGCATGATCCGGCGCCACCGATCACCCATACGTGAGATCCGGCCGGTGAAGCGGTTCACGTAGCGGTCCCGCACGAACACGAGGGCCACGCCGGCCACGGTGAGGGTCACCGCCATTCCGATGCCGTAGGCCAGCACGAGGAGCACCCCGAAGGCGGTGCGGCCGAGGGCGATGGCGGACAACAAGATGACGAGGGCCGACGGGCTGGGGACGATGCCCCCGGCGATGCCCATCCCCACCAGGCCGAGGCGGGAGAAGGTCCTGGTCGGCTCACCCTCGTGGGAGGGGGAGGGCCCGCCGTGGTCGTGGGCACCGGTCGAACCGGCGGGGGCCGCGAGGGGATGGGAGTGGGAGCGGCCCGACACCGGTGTGGCCACGACGAGCGGTGACTTGAGGGCGGTGACGGTGTGGCCCTGACCGTCGTGGTCACCGACTTCGTGGTGGTGACCGTCGTCCACGAGCTCGTCGTGGACCTGGATCAGGTCGTCCTGGAGCTCGACCAGGTCCTCGTCGGCGAGCTCGGGGTCGTCGAGGAGGTGGATCACGTCCTCGTGGTCCTGGAGATGGTGGTGCGTGTGGTCGTGGTCGTGGTCGTGCGTGTGGTCCTGGAGATGGTCGTGGTCGTGGGTGTGACCGCCGAAGGGGCCGTGGTGGTGGCTCTCGAGCGAGAAGCGGGACCGGCCCCCCCGACGGAGGTGCCCGATCACGAGGGCCCATCCAGCGCGGCCACGAACAGGCCGCTGATCACGCCCAGCCAGCCGATGACGACCTCGCCGGCCAGGGCCGTGGACAGGCTCAGGGCCAGACCGAGCAACAAGACGCCGCTGGTGTGGGTACCGGTCACGGTGGCGCCGACGATCACGGCGTCGCGCATGGTGCCCTCTCGTCCGGCGATGTAGGCCGCCATGATCGTCTTCCCGTGTCCCGGCAGCAGAGCGTGCGAGGTGCCCAGCAGCACGGCGAGGCCCACCGCCAGCAGCCCGACCGGAAGGGTGAGGTCACGGCGCCCGATGAGGTCGTCGAACACGCCCTGCACCCGGTCGAGCAGCCCTGACGCCGGCCCCCGCTGGGTGAGACCGAGGGTGTCCACCGAGCCGGGTGCCCCTCCGGTCTGGGTGCGCTCGCCGATGATCTGGCCCACGGTGACCGACGCGCCGGTGACGTCCGGTGGGGAGCTGAGCAACTCGCCCGGATAGGTGCGCAGGCCGTCGGTGATGCTCTGGTCGGGAGCGCTGGACCGGTCGAGCTCGACGCCGTCACCGACGGCCACGACCTCACGCCAGCCGATCCGGTCGAGCTCGAAGCCGTCCTCGAAGGTGACCTCCGAGCCCTTCTCCAGCTCGACCGCGGCTCGCGACCGGCACTCGAGACGGCTCGTGGGGAGTCCGGCCTGCCCGTCGCCGTACTCGAAGGCGGCGGCGTCGACGAGGAGGACCTGGGGGGCTCCGTCGACGGTCACCCGTTGCGCACCCGCCACGTCGGTGCATCGGGCCTGCGCGTAGGCCGCCCGCTCCGACTCGTCGGCCTCGCCGTTGCCGTCGCTGTCGACGGCGGCGCGGGCCTGCGTCGTGGGGATCTCGGCCAGATCGACCACGGCGTCGACGAGCACGCCGTCGGCGCCCAGGCTGAGCTCGTTGAGGTGGTTCACCGTGAAGTTGCCGAGCGGATGGGCGCTCGCGGGAGCGACGGAGACGACCCCGATGCCGAGCGTCACAGCCGCCCCGGCGAGGAGCTGGGCCGATCGGCGCCTCATCGTGGCCCCAGCTCGGCCAGGGCGGCGGTGGCCACCCCGACGTCGATGGGGTCGAACCGGGGGTTGATGGCCAGCGCGGTGGTGAGCTCGTCGTGGGCGACGTCGTCCTCGCCGAGGGCCTTGTGGATCATCCCGGCGTGGAAGTGGTATCGGGCGCTGCTGGTGCCGAGGGCCAGGCCGCGTCGCTCTCGGTCCGGGCCTCGACGAAGCGGCCGTTGCGGTAGAGGGCCCAGGCGTAGGCGTCGTGTACGGCGAGGAAGGGACGGAACCGCATCGCCGTCTCGGCCAGGGCCAGCGCCTCGGCGGGTTCGCCGTGATCGGCCACGAACAGCACCTGGTCGGCGTCGGGCTCGACCCCGTTCGCGGCGTAGAGCTGCCAGGCGACGGCGGCCACCCGGTACTGCTCCTCGGCCTCGTCGGTGCGGCCGAGGGACTCGAGGAGCTTGCCGTAGGGGACGAGATAGACGGGATCGGGCACCCGGGCGACGAGGTCGGCGTAGACGTCGAGCGTGGTGAGGATCTGGCCCGAGGTCGCGAGGGCCTGGCCCGCCCGGCCTGGGCGAGGCTGTCGGCGGGAGCGGCCGCGAGTGCATCGGTGTAGTGACCGACAGCGCCGTCGATGTCGCCCTGGTCGAAGGCGAGTTCACCGAGGTAGTAGAGGGCGAAGGCCCGGTCGTCGGTGTTCGGGGCGGCTTCGAGGGCCCGGTCCATCAGTTCGACGCCTTGGTTGGTGTTGCCGTGGAGCTCCCAGGTGTACGAGGCGCGAGCGAATGAGGAGGCGTCGGGGGAGAGGTCGACCATCCGCTGCACCCTCTCGGCCGCGGCGTCGTAGTGACCGAGTTGGGTCTGGGCGTCGGCGAGGGCGCCCTAGAGGTAGCGAGCTCGACGGGTTGATGGCGAGGCCTTGGAGGGCGAAGTCCGGCCTCGGCGAAGCGGTGACGGGCGGCGGCCAGTGGAGTGCCCGGCGAAGCCGAGCACGTTGTCGTCCGGGTTGATCTCGAACGATCGGTCCAGCGCCGACTCGGCCCGCGCGTAGAGCCTCGGGTTGACGGTGATCCGGGCCTGTTGCACGTAGGCGACGCCGAGCGTCGCCCAGGCCGTGTCGTCGTCGGGGTCGATCGAGGCGGGCCTCGAGGGTGTCGATCTGGCCGGCGCCCGGGCCCGGCGCGGCGCTGACGCTCGGGGCCGGTGCCGTGCTTCCGGTGCCGGGCTCGGGGGTGGCGTCGGGGGTCGGGCGACCGGGCGAACCCGATGGTGCCGGCGGCGAAGACGACGAAGGCGACGGCCCCCGCTCACGTGCCGCGCCCGACGATGGGCGCAGCCCCAAGCGGGGCCGGTCTCGCTCACGGGCCGGCTCGGACTCGGGGCCTCGGTATGGTGCACTGCTGACGGCGATCGTGAGCGTGGCCTCGTTCGAGTGGGCACCGGCGCTCCCGTTCCGGTAGAGCCGTGCGATGCCGCCGGTCGAGGCACGGCACGACGCATCGTCTCTGTTGCGCTCCGTGGCCGGTTCGCTCCACGGATGACCCACTGATGTGGGCGATCCTGTCTAGCCCACGATGCCGACGCCGGGCAGATACCCGACGAGGTCGACCACCACGACGGTCGAGAGCTGACGTAGACGCAGACCCGACCGGCGTCACCGAGTGTCGTGGCGACGAGGTTGGCCGTGGTGGAGCCTCGGAAGTTACCGTTCGAAGCGTTGGGCTTCGGCGTCCCGCACGGGCACACGGTGAAGAACCCGACGGGCGACTGGTTCGTGGTGGTCACGTTGAGGAAGCGCCGAAGCGGCGGTCGGGACTGCGGCGGCACCGACGCCGGTGACCTGCACCTCGATGACCTGACCGGCTGCGTGTTTGCCGCCCGTGTAACCGACCTGGCCGGCCTCCGCCCGGGTCTCGAGGATCCGCTGGGGACCAGCGGCGACGTAATCGGAGTTGGCCGGGACCTCGGCGACGAGATCGACGGCGACGTCGGTCCCGGCCTCCGTGTAGAGGCACATGGTCCCGTCCGCGCCGATCGGTGCTACCACGAGGTTGGGGGTGGCGCACCGGGGTCGTAGTTGAGCGCCGAGGCGGTGGGCTTGGGCGCGTCGCAGCGTACACCGTGATCCATCCGGCCGCAGTCGGATCGACGGCGGTGACGTTCACGAACACGCCCTTGGAGTCCGTCGGCACCTGGTTGTGACCCACCTGGGTGACATCGAGGGCGATGGTCTGCCTGCGGTCGGGAGGGTCCCCGTGTAGCCGATCTGGCCGGCTGCGACACGAGTCTCGAGCAGTCGTTCCGGCAGGCGGGGGAGATGACCGACGTGGCCGGCACGAAGCCGGTGAGGTCGGCGACGAGGTCGCTCGCCTGGAGGGTGTAGATGCAGATCGTGCCTGCTTCGCTGACGCCGATGACTGACATGTTGCTGGTCGACACGCTGGCTGCGCCCGTGTTGACGTTCGATGCGTACGGGATCGGCTCGTCGCAGTCGTAGGCGGTGACCCACGCGGCGCCGCGGGGCCGGTGGACGCGAGGTTCACCGTGACGGCCTTCGCGTCGTCGGGTACCAGCGAGTCGCCGACTCCGGTCACCTTCACTTCGATGACCTGGCCGGCGGTCGGCTGTCGGGCCGAAGTAGCCGATCTGCCCGGCGGGCGGGTGTCGAGCACGCGGTCAGGCGTGGCGGGATGAACTCGGCGGTACGCGGGGAACGCTCCGGACCCTGGTTGACGGCCTTGGCGTGGGGCAGGGCGAGGTACGGGAACGAAGACGGAATGCCCGGTCGTTGCGGTCGACGTAGTCGCCGCGGCCAAGGGCGACGAGACCGGCGCGGCCGCGCCCTTGACGGTTTGGATCGCTATGTCGACCACGTCGTCTTCGAGGCGACGACCGTTGGGGAAGCCGTCGATCTGACCGGCGAACAGGCCGAGCCGGTTCGGCTTCGCCGACGGCGGCACCGACATGTTC
The DNA here is from genome assembly GCA_963793025.1 of uncultured Actinomycetes bacterium. Lineage (GTDB taxonomy): Bacteria > Actinomycetota > Acidimicrobiia > Acidimicrobiales > Acidimicrobilacustridaceae > CAWBYL01. Next base: position 1,506 of record CAWBYL010000008.1, on the reverse strand, counting down.
AGTCGGAGCTGCTCGGACGGGCGAATGGTCACCGGCGCGTTGGCGTTGATGTTCTGACCGTTCAGGTCGACGTCGAGCTTCGGGTTGTTCTCACCTCCGGCAGACCCCGAGTTCGCCTCGCTGACGCCTTGGAGGAAGATCTCTTCGAGGTCGTTGCGCGGCGTGTCGGCCGTCAGGATGCCGTAGATCGATTCGATCAGCCCCGGGAGGATCGGGTTGGTGACCGCGGCGACCGCTGCAGGAACGTCGGCGTCGTTCTCCGGAGACATCCCGTTGAACGCGTCCTTGAGGCTCAACGGGAAGACGACTTCGTTCACCAACGGGTTGCCGAGCCGCGACACCTGCTGGAACGTGGAGCATGGTATCCCCCTCTCCGTTCGCCGCTCGGGCGTTGCGACGGTCGGTGGTCGTCCAGATGCCGATCACCGGGTTGGTGGTGGAGTCGTTGTTGCCCGCGAGCACGCCCTTGGGCAGCTGGAGGGCGACGCTGTTCACGTTGTACCCGGCCAGGGTGTCCGTCACCACCTCGGAGAGGTCCCCACCGTAGAGCAGGTCGAAGACCGGAGGTCGAGGAAGAACGGGTCGTCGGCCTGACCGACGTACGACTGGCCTCCGCCGGGCAACTGCTTGGTTGCCTCGGCCATCAGCGGCGCGTGCAGTCGGGGACCGACCCGGGTCCGACGAGCGACGGTGCCGCGATCGCGTCGTCGAGCAGGAGCGTCTGGGTCCCGGCGCCGTCGGTGACGGTCAGGTCGTAGGTCTGGTAGCACGTTCAGGTCGGGATCGTCGATCGACGTGATCGGACCGGTGTTGTACAGGAACTGGCCAGGGTCACGGGTGACCGTCGTGAACGTCCACGTGTAGGTGAGATCGGGCATGGCGTCGCCGTTGTTGTCGATCTTGATGTTGTAGCGAGTGTCCTCGGCCCACGTGTAGAAGTTCGGGCCGCCGTTGGGCTCCTCGAACGGGAGCCAGTTGGCGATCAGGGAAACGGTGTCGGGGGCGTCGGGGCTGACGAACGCATAGACGTCGGTGTTGTCGGCGCGGGGATCGCCCGCGATCAGTGGGGCTTCACGATGGCTCGAGGCCGACGTGGGGGAGGGTCCGGCCAGGGCCGCGACACCGGCCACCAGCGCCAACGCAGTGCCGATGCCGACAGACGCGCTTCGTTCCCTTTCCGGGTGAAAGGGATGACTTCACGACAGGCAATTTCACGCAAACCTCCGGATGTGGCCGCTCACCACGCCCCTGACAGACTCCAGGATGCGCAGACGAGGACGGTGAAGACCGTCCTGGCGGAACGTAAGAGGGCCGCGAGGTGTAAGCAATGTCACAGGGGGAAGATCCCCCTTACATCTTCTTTACACGCTCGAGCGGGCGCGTATTTCTAGTGAATAGCTGGTCCAGACGGTGGCGGCGTCAGACTTCCAGCGGGCCGTCGAGGAGATCGGTCACGACCGCGGCGATCTCGCTGCGCTCGCTCCTCGTCAGGTTCACGTGGCCGAA
>CAWBYL010000007.1:0-45969 GCA_963793025.1 uncultured Actinomycetes bacterium | reverse complement strand
ACCGGCGACACCTACGTCCCCCAGGACGGCTACTCGCAGGACCCCGGCGATCCCAGCCCCGGCGTCGACCACGTCGGTGCCGTCGGTGACTCCCGCGAGGAGCGGGCCGACTCGGCACCCGCCGTCGACCCGCAGTGCGCCGGCGCCAGCCACACGGTGGACGACAGCGTCAACCCGTCCTTCCAGGACGCGGTCGGCGGCTCGATCTTCAACGGCCAGGCCCGCCAGGCGTGCGACGTGAAGCTGGTGCGGGTCGTGCCCGGACGGGCCATCGCCCCCACCTTCTACGTGTACACCGAGGTGCCGACGGCGACCCGGTTCTTCGGTCTGGTCATCAACGACCTCGGCGTCTCGACCAACAAGAAGGCGCTCGTCTACGGCGAGGCCGAGCAGATCGCCGGCATGCCCATCAACGTCTACGACGAGGCCGGCCGGCTGAAGTGGAAGGTCGAGTCGGATTACAACGGCTTCTACGAGATGGTCCTGCCGTCGACGGACACCTACAACTGTCCGTTGCCCGCCGGCCCCTGCCCCAACGTGTATCGGCTGGTGGCCAACGACCCGGGCCAGCCCGGATCGCCCAACCTCGACTACAACCCGGCGTTCCGGACGATCGGCACCGAGTTCCAGGGCTACCCCGGCGTGGTGCACCCGGTCGACCAGGCGGTGACGCCCATCGGCGCCACCATCCAGGTTCCGGGCTCCAAGCAGGGTGAGTTGCCCCAGTGCTCGGCCGCCGCCGACGTGCCGGTGCTGTACCGGGTCGACGACCCGGTGGTGTTCGGGGACAGCGACGACAAGATCACCGTCACCGGCGTCAACTTCGGCACCAACGCCGGCGGCAACGGGCGGGTGACCCTCGACGGGACCAGTGTGCCCGTGGACAGCTGGTCCACCGACGCCACCACCTTGACGTCGACCATCACCGTGAGCGTGCCCGGCAGCTTCGCCAAGGGCCCGCACACCCTCAAGGTCGTGACCGACGACGGGCAGATGACCGACGACGGGATCACGGTCCACGTCAAGGGGGGCAGCTACAACCCCCACGTCTTCACCGTGGGCACCGGCAAGGACTTCGACCCGGCCGACGACGCCTTCGATCCGGTCACCGGGGATCCCGCCGGCGGTCAGCGCGCCATCCAGCGGGCCATCGAGGCCGCCCACCAGTACCCGCGGAACGCCGTGGTGGTGGTCTACCCGAACGAGTCCTCGCAGTGGGCGGCGTTCAACCCGACGCAGTCCTACTACGAGAACATCGTCATCCACTCGCCCCTCAAGTTGCAGGGCGTGGGCCCGGGTGGTTCGCACGCCGACGTGGACGGGGGCACCCAGATCGTCCCCGGCGCCACCATCGACGGTTCCAGCTTCGTGGCCGCCCCGGCCGGGGTCTCGAACCCCGACGGCACGTTCACCCCGCAGGACTCCAACTACGCCACCGACTGGCAGACGTTCACCGACGGCCTGCCGCCGGTGGAGCACGATCCCTACGCCAACGGCGAGACGGTCCTGGTGGTGGCCGAGCAGGGCACCCAGTACCTGTCGAGCTTCAGCACCGCCATCGACGGTCTGACCATCACCGGTGGCGACCAGCAGGGCTTCCCCAACAACATCAACGGCGTGGGCGGAGCCCAGAACGGTCAGCCCCTCACGCTGTCGGAGACCCAGGGCGGCGGCATCTTCGTCGACCGCAACATCATCAACCTGCGGATCAGCGGCAACGTCATCCGGTCCAACGGTGGCAGCTACGGCGGCGGCATCCGCGTCGGTAGCCCGCAGCTGGGCACCGCTCCCAACGGCAACAGCAACAACAACCCCAACCTGAAGGTCCTGGACAACCGGATCATCGCCAACGGCGGCAGCAACCTGGCCGGCGGCATCGGCATCTTCAACGGCGCCGATGGCTACGAGATCGCCGGCAACGACATCTGCGGGAACTACTCGACCGAGTACGGCGCCGGCATCAGCCACTACGGCTACTCGCCCAACGGGAAGATCCACGACAACCGCATCGTGCTCAACAACGCCTACGACGAAGGCGGCGGCATCTTCATCGCCGGCGAGCTCCCGTCGGTCAGCACCGAGCTGAGCAAGGGAGCCGGTGAGGTCGAGGTCGCCAACAACCTCATCCAGGGCAACCTGTCCAACGACGACGGCGGTGGCCTCCGCTTCCTCATGGCCGCCGGCCCGGACAACACGCCGTTCACCGTCGTCAACAACATCATCGCCAACAACGTCGCCACCCACGAGGGCGGCGGCGTGGCCATCGACGACACGCCCAACGTGCGCTTCGTCAACAACACCGTCGTGCGCAACCTCACGACGGCCACGGCGATCACCAGCAACGGCCAGCCGGCTCCCGCCGGGCTCTCCACGGGTGGCAACAGCGCCCTGCTGCAGCAGGCCCTGAACGCCAAGTACGGGCTGGCCGCACCTCGCTTCTCCGACCCGGTGATCCTGAACGACGTCTTCCTCGACAACCGGGCGGGCACCTGGACCTCCGACGGAGTCATCGGCATCGGTGCTCCGGGCGACGCCACGCCTCCCAACCTCTGGGACATCGGGGCGGCGGACGCCACGGGCACGCTGACCCCCCACAGCTCCGTGTTCAACTCGATCCAGGGTCCCTTCACCGCCGACGCGACGAACACGGTGCTGCCCTCGCCCACCGCAGTGAGCGACGTGGGCTTCCGGGCGCTGTGGGACCTGGGCGTCGACACCGCCCCGCTGCGTACGAACCCGCAGTTCCGCCAGGCCTTGATCGTCACGGTCAACGCGCCGATCGGGACGATGGGCGACTACCACCTCGCCGACACCCGCCCGGCGGTCGACCCCCTGGTCGACCAGGGCGCACCCCAGGTCGACGGGCTGAGCCCGACGTACGGTCTGAACCCGCCGACCCTCGCCGCTCCGAGCTCCGACATCGACGGTGACCATCGGCCCAACGGGCCGGCGTGGGACATCGGCGCCGACGAGATCGCCGGTGGTCAGGCCATCGTGGCCGACGTGTCGGTCACCAAGGTGGTCGACCGGCGATCGGTCCGCACCGGTGCCACCGTCCACTTCCTCGTCCAGGTCCACAACAACGGACCCGACGCCGCCTCCGGGGTCGCGGTGTCCGACATCGTGCCCACCGGCCTCAGCGGGGTGTCCTGGATCTGTGCGGCCACGAGCGGCTCGAGCTGCCCGGCCGGGTCGGGCACCGGCACCATCGACGGCACCGTGGACCTGGCGCCGGACGGAACGGTCAGCTTCCTCATCACCGCCACGGTGTCGGCGACCGAGGGATCTGTGACCAACACGGTCACGATCACCCCACCGCCGGATGTCACCGATTCGAACCTGGGCAACAACACGGCCAGCGCCACGGTGATCGTGGCCCCGCCCCGGCCCACGTTCGGTCTCCTCGACAACTTCAACCGGGGTGACGCCGTCAACCTGGGGAGCAAGTGGAGCCAGCTGAAGTCGATCCCCGCCGGCATCGCCGGGATCCGGATCGACAACAGCCGGGCCCAGGCCGAAGGATCCGGTGTGGCCATCTGGAACGGCCCACCGCCGCCGGCCGACAGCCCGGAGTTCGGCAGCCGCCAGGGCGCCGGGTTCACCTTCATCGGTGTACCGCTCAACAACACCTGCCTGATCCTCAAGGCGACCGGCGGGACCACGGTGGCGGCCCCGGCCAACTACATCCGGGCCTGCTACCTGACGGCCAGCGGGTCCAATCCCGCCCGGGTCCAGATCTCGACGACCACCAACGGGCTCACCTTCACCAACCGGGGCGCACCCCTTCCCATCGGCTTCGTCAACGGCGACCAGTTCACCGTGCAGGCCGACCCGGACGGGACGGTCTACGCCTGGCGCACCCGGGGAGCGAACACGACCCTGATCGGGGCGGTCGCCATTCCCACCAGCGGACCAGGGGCATGGCTCCCGGGGGCCGGTGGGGGACGCATCGGGATCCAGCTCCCAGCGGGAGCCGTGGTCGACAACTTCAGGGGAGGAACCCTGTGATGAACCGCCGCAAGTTCCTGGTGACGGCGGGAGGTGTCGGGGCCGCTGCGGTCCTGGCGCCCAAGGCCTTCGCTGCCACGCTGGGGTCCACGCCTCGGGGCCGGGTGCCGGCCGGCATCGCGGTGCCGGCCAACGCCAAGCAGTTGGCGCTGGTGGCGACGGACGGCTGGATCTCCATGCCGGCGGGCTCGAACAAGCTCGACCCGTGGTTCCCGGACGTCCTCGCCCCCGACGGCACCGACACCTACGTCTTCGGATTTCGTGACGTCACCGGCCTCTCCCGGGCCCAGGCTCAGGCCCAGCGGGGGGTGACCCAGGCCAGCTCGCCGCTGATCTGGTGCGCCGAGGGTGAGGAGCTCTGGATCACGCTGTCCAACGTGGGCCTGTCGATCCGCCCCGACCTCGTCGACTCCCACACCATCCACTGGCACGGGTTCCGCAACGCCATCCCCTTCTACGACGGTGTCCCCGAGACGTCGATCTCGGTTCCCATCGGCAGCGACTTCACCTACGTCTTCCGCCCCGACACCTACGTCGGGGGGGACAGCCGCTCCGGCTCGGCCGGCACCTACATGTACCACTGCCACTTCGAGGACGTGGAGCACGTCACCATGGGCATGACCGGCGTGGTCTTCGTGACGCCGCCCAAGGTCGGCGGTGTCTACCCGAAGTACGCCTATCCGGAGGACCCCGGGCGGACGACCTTCGACCGGCAGTACGCCATCATCCTCAGCGAGATCGACTCCCGGGCCCACTTCAACGACGCCCACATCCAGGAGACGGACTGGACCACGTTCACGCCGAACTTCTGGCTGATGAACGGCCGGGCCTGGCCCGACACCATCGCCCCCAACGGCACCCAGGACGCCAACGGCACCCCCCAGGCGCCGGGCGGGTTCCCTCACCTGGCCAACCAGCCCAACAGCTCACGGATCGTCTGTGCGCCCGGTGAGCGAGTGCTGGTGCGCCTGGCCAACCTCGGGTTCGAGGAGCAGAGCATGTCGCTCCCCGGCATCCCGATGACCATCGTCGGCACCGACGCCCGCTACACCGGGCCCGACACCTCTGCGGTGGTCGACGTCGTCAGCCTCGGCCCGGGGGAGAGCATCGACGTCATCTTCACCGCACCGGGGCCGGGCAACTACCCGTTCTTCAACCGGGACATGGCCAAGTACCCCGGCGTGGCCGGGGACACCTGGTCGGGCGGCCAGCGCACCGAAGTCACCGTCAAGGCCTCCCTCGCCCCCCAAGACCCCAACCAGCCCAACTCTTGGAGCCTCTGATGGCTGAGAACCAGGCCACGTCCGATCGTCGTTCGAGCGGACCGTCCGGCACCCGAGCACGCCGTACCCGACTGACCGGGCTGCTCGCAGCAGTGGGGGCCGTGTTCGTGGTCGCTCTCGCCGCCGTGGCCCCGATCGGTTCGCCGATCACACCGGCCGGCGCGGCAGGTACCCCGAGTGACGGAATCGTCTGCACCTCCAACTCCGACGGCCACGGGAGCAGCAACTTCCTGCTCACCGCCACCGACGGGTACATCTCCATGCCCGACGGCAACTCCGTCTACATGTGGAGCTACGCCTACAACAACCAGGCCTTCCAGTACCCCGGGCCGGTCCTGTGCGTGACCGAGGGCGAGACCGTGAACATCACCCTGGTCAACCATCTCACGGTGGCGACCTCGCTGCAGTTCCCGAGCATCGAGGGCGTGACCGCCGACGGCAACCCGGCGGCTCCGCAGTTCGACGGCAGCGGGACGCTGGTCTCGCTGACCAACGAGGTCGACTCGGGTGGGTCGGTCTCGTACTCCTTCACGGCCTCGTCGCCGGGGTCCTTCCTGTACGAGAGCGGCAGCGACCCGGAGCTGCAGGTCCAGATGGGCCTGTTCGGCATGATCGTGGTCCGCCCGGTGCAGCCAGCCGGAGGCGGAGCGCAGGCCTGGGCCTACGACCACGTCACTCCGGCCGACGTGCTCGCCGGCCAGGACGCCGAGCAGGTGCTCGAGCCCGGCAGCATCTACAACCGGAACAACGAGTACGTCCTCATGCTGTCGGAGCTCGACCCCGACCTCCACGTGTCGGTCGAGCAGGGACGGGTGTCGAACAGCGACGAGGTCACCGCCCCCTACGCCGCCCGGTACTTCCTCATCAACGGCCGGGCCTTCCCGGACACCATCGCTCCCAACCACGCCGCCTGGCTCCCCAGCCAGCCCTACGGCGGTCTGGCCCGGGTGCAGCCCTACGACGCCGGAGCGAACCCGCTTCCGGCCCTGCTGCGCTACGTCAGCGTCGGGCAGGACACCTATCCGTTCCATCCCCACAGCAACCACGAGAAGGTGATCGGGATGGACGGCACCTACCTCAGCGATGGTGCCGCTGACCTGTCGATGGACCGGTTCGCCATCGTGGTGAACCCGGGTCAGACCCAGGACGCCCTGTTCTCCTGGACGAACGTCGAGGACTACCAGGGGCCGGCTGATCTCAGTGTGGCCCCGCCCAACGGGGCCAACCTCACCGAAGGCGACTTCTGGAGCGGTACGCCGTTCCTCGGTCAGACCGATCAACTCAACCCGGGCATCAACGCCAAGGGCACCGAGTGCGGCGAGTACTACCACGTCGCCCACAACCACAACCTCTCGCAGGCCACGAACTACGGGGCGAGCTTCGGCGGGATGCTCACGCTGATCCGGGTGGACCCGCCCGGTGGGTGCGGGTGATCGATATGGGACACGGAGCGGGTCGAGAGCCCATGACACGAGATGAGAGCAGGGGAGCCATGCGCACCACGCGACCACGACGCATGACCTGGATCGCCGTCGGCGTGGCGATCCTGGCACTGGCCTCGACCGCCGTGGCGCGGGCCGCCACGCCGGGCGGCCCGGTCAGCGATCGAGTGCTGGATCCGACGGGCCAGGTCCTGACCGACGCCAACACGCCACCGGTCTCGCCCATCACCGGCATCGACTGCGCGACCGACGCCGGCGGTTGCGACCTCTACGCCACGGCCGGGGAGGTGGCGATCCCCGGGGGCGTCTCGGTGCCGATCTGGGGCTACGCCACCACGCCCGGCGGAACCGCCGAGCTGCCGGGTCCCACCATCGTCGCCGACGAGGTCGACGAGCTGACGATCCGCGTCCACAACGAGTTGTCGGTCGCCACCTCGCTGTCCCTGCCCGCCGTCCCCATCGACGCCATCGTCACCGATGAGCCGTCCGGGGGCTTCGGGAGCGGTGGCTCGGCCTCGTACACGTTCGCCGCGGGCGAGGCCGTCGGCACCTCGGTCTACGAAGCCGGGGTCACCGCCACCGGCAACCGCCAGGTGGCCATGGGCCTCGCCGGCGTGCTCGTCGTCCGTCCGACGAGCTGTCCCGAGTCCGATCCCGTCACCTACTGCCTGTATCCCGACGACCTGGCCGACAGCTCGGCCGCCGCCAACGACACCGACGAGGAGACCCTCGTCGCCCTCAACGACCTCGATCCGGCCTTCGCCGCCGACCCCCTCAACTACGAGATGAGCGCCTACGCGCCTTCGGTCCACCTGATCAACGGGCGCGCCTTCCCCCAGACCGACGTGATCGACACCCAACCCGGCCACACCGTCGGCGTGCGCTTCGCCAACCTGAGCCCCATCGCCCACACCATGGGCGTGGTCGGAGCGCACCAGACGATCGTCGGGCGTGACGCCCGGCAGGTCGCCCACGATCGGGTGGTGGCGTCACCGCTGATCACCGCGGGTCAGACCATCGACGCATCGATCGCCGTCCCCGCCGACGCGGTGGCCGGCCAGCGGTACCCGTTGTTCGACCAGGGCCTCCAGCTCGACAACCCCGGAGCTGACGGCTTCGGCGGGGCGCTGGCCTTCCTCAACGTCTGGGGCCCCGAAGGGGTGCCCGGCGTGCCGGTGGCCAAGCTCGATCCCTTCGCCTACGACGTCACCCCCGGTACGGATCTGCCCTTCAGCGGCACGGCGGTCGGGGCCACGGGCTTCCGCTGGTACATCGACGCCGCACCCGCCGATCCGGCGTTGACACCGTCGGCCGAGGCGATCGAACCGGTCACCGGCTTCTTCCTCGACACCGCCCCGGCGGACCTCCTGGCGACGCTGGCCAACGGCAGCCACGTGATCTGGGTCCAGCTGACGAACGCCGCGGATCCAGCGGCGCCCGATGCCCTGTGGGGCCAGCCCGTCGGTGTCGCCTTCACCCTCGACCGCAGCGGCCCGGTGATGTCGGGCACCTCGATCGAGCCGCTCACGTCCAACCGATCGGTGCCGCTCACGCTGCGCACCACCGCCGACACCAAGGTCACCGGCAGCACCACCGACATCGTGGCCGGCCACTACGCCTTCGACTCCGACTGCGTGGCCGCCCAGTCCGGTCCGCTGATGGGCGCCGACCCGGGCGGACCCGGTGCGCCGCTGCCCGGTCAGCAGACCCAGGGCCTCCAGGCGTCGATCGACGGTCCCGAGCTCGCCGGCCTGGCTGAGGGTGAGCACACCGTCTACGTCACGGCCCAGGACGAGTTCGGCCACTGGCCCTCGAGCAACCCGTTCGTGGTCGGGACCGATCCCACCGCCTACGCCACGGCGCCGATGTGTGATTCGGCGACGTTCGCCATCGACACCCACGCACCGACGGTGTCGAACGGGACGGTGGAGCCCACCCCGACCAACGGCAAGCAGCCCGTCGACGGCGGGCCCAACTTCCTCGATTCGGTCCGGCTCAAGGTGACCATCACCGACTCCGCCTTCGGCGCCCCCACGGCGGTCTCGTCGCCCATCGAGACGGCCGAGGCCTTCATCGAGGGCCTCGGGATCGACGGTGCCGGACAACCGGTGCTCTACCCGGGCGGAGCCGTCACCGGCAAGGGCGTCGAGCTGCTGCCCCTCGACGGGGCCTTCGACTCCGACGTCGAGAGCGCCTACGTCCTGATCCCGCTGGCGACCGTCCGGTCGCTGACCCCGGGTGAGCACCACATCTGGATCCACGGCAAGGATGCCGCCGGCAACTGGGGCGACATCACCGGAACCGGGGACGCCGTCCTCGACTACGAGCCCGATGCACCCACCATCAACTACCTGAAGGTCGGAGCCACGACGATCGACGTCGGAGCCACCGCGGTGCGCACCGACCTCACCGTGACATCCATCGAGTACTCGGTGGGCACGGCGCCGGGCACCTGGTCCCCGCTCACCCTGACCACCACATCCGGTCCGGTGGCGACGGTGTCGGCGTTCCCGATCCCGCCCCGGGCGGCGGACCAGAACGTGTTCGTCCGGGCGACCGACTCGCTCGGCCACGTCTCGGCCCCGATGGGGCTCCCGACCATCGGGGCGACGTTCCGACTGTCACCCCAACTGTTCACCCAGGGCGATCAACTCGCCGCCGACGTGGTCTCCATGACCGGTGACATCAGTTCGGTCGAGTTCAAGGTGGCTCCGTTCGCCACCCTGCCCTCGGCCGACGGGTGGACGGCGATCCCCGATGCGGTCGGCCCCGCGCCGCTCACGGCGGTGCTGCCCGACGCCCTCCGGCAGGTCCAGCTCGGCCAGACCGTCTGGCTGCGGGCGAAGGACGTCCAGGGAAACCTGGGGCCGGTCTTCGGCCTCCCCGCCGTGACCTCCCTCTCGAGGACCAACTCCTCGCTGAGCGGGGTCGCCCAGGCCCGCCAGGGAACGGTGGGGTCCATCGAGTGGAACCGGACCCTCAGCAACTCGACCACGGCGCCCCAGCTCCTCTGGAGCTCGGTGTCCTCGTCCGCCGCCGGACCCTCCCCGCGGTCGTTCAACCGCTCCCTGACCTTCGTCGACCGCTTCTTCCGGATCTGGGTGCGGGCCGGTGACGGTCTCGGGAACGCCGGTCCGGCCGTGAAGGCACCGGGATGACGTCCACCGTCTTGATCCCGTTGTCCTCGGGCCGAGGTCGTCGACCCCTGATGTGGCTGGCCGGTGCCGCGGCGGTGGCGGTGTTCGCCGTCGCCGTCCTCCTCGCCCGCGGGTGGCGGCCCATGGCCGAACCAGCCTCGGCGGTGCCCGCCTACGTCGCACCGCAGACCCCCCTCAACGCGGAGATGGAGGAGAAGTTCGGCGTTCGCTTCACCGCCGTCGTGCTCACCGGCTCCGAAGGCATCATCGAGCTGCGGTACCAGGTCCTCGACGAGTCGAAGTCCGACGTGCTCCACGACGAGGACACCCCGCCGGCGGTCTTGATCGGCGGCCGGACCCTCGACACACCGGCCCTCGCCGGCCACACCCACGACGCGACGGCCGACGCCGGCCACTCGGGCTTCGTCCTGCTCGCCAACACCGAGCACGCCGTGCAACGAGGCGATCTGGTCTCCCTGCGCGTCGACGACCTGACCCTCGACGGAGTGGTGGTGGGGTGACCTGATGAGGCGGCGTGCGGCGGGATGCAGCTCGTGGCGGCGAGCAGCGGCGAGGGGTGTCGTCGCGCTCGTCCTCGCCGGCGCGGCCATGGCCGCGTTGGCCGGCCAGGCCAGTGCCCACACGACTCTCGAGACCACCTCCCCGGCGGACGGGTCGGTGTTGGAGACGGGCCCGACCGAGATGGTCCTCACCTTCGACGAGGACGTGTCGGTCGATCTGGCCCATGTCGATCTGGAGAACGCCTCGGGCGATCCGATCGATGGAACCGTCGTGACCGCCGGCCCGGCCCGCAACCAACTGGGCCTCGACCTGCCGGAGCTCGAGCACGGCGCCTACCGGGTCCGCTACGACGTTCGGGATCCCATCGACCTGCACGACACCACCGGATCCGTCGTCTTCGGCGTGGGCGAGGCCGTCGTGGCGTCCGGCGGCCAGGCCATCGAGACCGGAGATCCGATCGAGGCCGGTGTCCGCTGGGTGGGTTGGGCCGGTCTGGTCGTGGCCATCGGTGCGCTGTTCGTCGCCGTCTGGCTCGCCCGCTCGGTCCAGAACCCCGAGTCCCGGCGCGTCATCGTGCGTCGCTCGCTCCGGCTGGTCAGGATCGGGGCCGGGACCGCGCTCGCCGCCCAACTCCTCGCCCTCGCCGTCGACATCGTCGACATCGGCGGCCCGCTCCTCGCGACGACCGGGCGGGTCCTGCTCGCCGGGGCCCTCGGCTGGCGTCTGGGGATGACCATCGGCTTCACCGTCGTCCTCCTCCTCGGGCTGCGCTGGACCGGTCCGAGTCTGGAGGCGGGGGACCCCGGCACCGCGCCGCTCGAAGGCGTCCTCGCTCTCGTGCTCCTGGCCCTCCTGGGCACGTCGGCCGTGTCCGCCCACGCCACGACCGGCGGGTCCGCCGTCACCGGAGTTGTGCTGCGGACCCTCCACGTCGGCGCCATCGGGCTGTGGGCCGGCGGCCTCGTGGTGATCCTGCTCGTCGTACCGAAGCACGCTCGGGTGGCCCGCATGCAGGTGCTCGGCGCGTTCTCACCGATCGCCGTCGGTGCCGTTGCGGTGACCGTGGCCTCGGGCCTGGTGCTCACCGGTCGCGAGGTCACCTCGCTGACCGCCCTGCTCTCGACCTACTTCGGACGCGTGCTCGTGGTGAAGCTCGTGCTCGTCGTCGGTGCCCTCCTCGTCGGCGGGCACCATTACTGGCGGCTCCGCTCCGACCGGTCACCCCGGTCGCCGAGCCTCGTGCTCGAGGCCGTCGTGCTCATGACCGTCCTGGGCGCCGGAGCCCTGCTGGCCACGGCTCCGCCCGCCACCGGGGCCCGGTTCGACGGCCCGGCCGCCGTCCCACCGACTGTCCGTACGACCGCCGTCGACGATCTCCTCGTGCGGATCTCCCTGCGACCGGACCGCCCGGGGCCCAACTCGCTCGACGTCGCCGTGCTCGACACCCGACGCCCACCGCTCGGCGTCGTCGGGCAGGTCACCGTCACCCTCGACACCGGGGCCGGCGAGTCCATCGTCCGACGGGGCACGCCCGATGCCGACGGGAACGTGATCTTCGACGCCGTCAACATCGAGTCCCCCGGACCGATCGCCGCCACCGTGGTCATCGACCGGCCGGGCGCCCCCGTCGCCCCGGTGGCGTTCGACTGGGTCATCGAGCCGTTGCCGGCTCCACAGGCCCCGACGGTCCTGTCGGACTCCCCGCTCGCCCCGGTCGTCGATCGCCTCGCTGCCCTGGCCGTCCTCCTCGGAGGCCTTCATCTGCTGGCCCGCCGGCGACGTCGCCGGCACGTAGGACCCTCGCCCGTCGAGCCCCTCGTCGACGAGAACCCCGATCACCATCAACGAGAGCGCGCCGATGTCGCGCTCGCGGGAGGAAACCATGACCGATCAGCGTGACGAACAGCGACGGCGCAACGACGCCCGTACGCGGCGGGCCGGTGTACGCCTGCTCGGCCTGGCGGCCGTCACCACCGTGGCCACCCTGAGCATCGTCGGGTGCCAGGGGACCGAGGACGTCTCCAAGGGGGCGTTCTGCACCAAGGCCCGCGAGGCGGTGGCCCTCGAGCCCTCCAACATGCAGATCGACGACACCGATGTCGCCGGGCTCCAGCAGGCGTGGTCGACCTATCTCGGCAAGGTCTCGACGGCCGAGGGGACGGCCCCCGCCTCGCTGAAGGTCGCCTACACCAAGAACGCCAACATGCTCCGCGACTTCGACGCGACCCTCCAGAGCCACCAGTACGACCTGGCCGCGGCATCGTCGGACGCGGGCTTCCTCCAGAAGCTCAGCGATCCTGCAGTCGAGTCGGCTCGGATCGATGTCGAGGCCTACGTGACCGAGAAGTGCCAGGCCTAACCAGCAGCGGCCCACCGCCGGTCCTCGGGGAGGCCGTGGGGGTCGAGCGGTGCACTGACGGAGGCGGTCGATAGGGTCTGTCCATGTCGTTGGTCGGGATGTGGTTTCCGGCGCGTTGCGCCGTCTGCGGGGTCGTCGGCGCATCGCCGTGCCCGGGGTGCGCCCAGCAGCTCCGGCCCGCGCCGGCGCTGGGCGTTCCCGAAGGGCTCGACTCGCTCCACGCGCTCATGAGCTACGAGGGCGTCGGTCGTCGCCTCGTCAGCGCGGTCAAGTACCGCAATGCCCGGGTCTCACTCGAGTCTCTGGCCCCGGCCGCGGCCGGCCTCCTCCCCGAGGACGTCGGCCGGGCGTTGGTGACGGTCACGTGGGCTCCCACCTCGCCCTCGCGGCGTCGCCAGCGGGGGTTCGACCAGGCCGAGCTCTCGGCCCGCCTCGTCGGTGGGGTGCTGGCCCGGCCGGTCGTCGAGACGCTTCGCCGCGAGCCGGCACCGCCCCAGACCGGTCGTTCCCGCACGGAGCGGATCGACGGCCCTCGCTTCCGGCCGGTCACGACGGTCGCCGGTCCGGTCCTGCTCGTCGACGACGTCTGCACCACCGGAGCCACCCTCGGTGCGGCGGCGGCCGCCCTGCGCTCCACCGGGGTCGCGGAGATCCACGCGCTGGTGCTGGCCCGCACCCCTGCTCCGGGAAGGCGCGCCGCATGACCGACACGGTTCCGGTGGTGGTGGCCGTGGAATCCACCATGGTGCGTCGCAACCTCATCCTGCTGCTCGAGGCCGAGGCCTCTCTCGAGGTCGTCGCCGAGGCCCCCGACACCGACACCCTCCTCGAGCGCACTGACGGCGTGCTGGCCCCCGGCGAGGCGCCGGTGGTCGTGATCGGATCGGCCCTGCCGCCCGACGGTGCCGACGAAGCCGAGGCCGCCCTGCGCCGGCAGCGGCCCGTGCTGGGTGTCGTCGTGGTGCACGGGCCGGACGACACGCTCGTGCCCCTCACCGGGCGCCCGGAGGCCCGTCGGGTCACTCTCGGGCTCGACCGGGCGGCCCACGCCCTCGCGTCCACGGTGCTGGCTCTCGCCGCCGAGGCCCGCCGGTAGACTCCTCGGTTCCATGGGCGTTTTCGACAAGCTCCTCCGTACCGGCGAGGGCAAGAAGCTCCGAGCCCTTCAGGGGCTGGTTCCTGAGATCAACGCGCTCGAGGCCGAGACCGAGGCGCTCTCGGACGAGGCTCTCGCGCACCGCACCGTCGAGTTCCGCGAGCAGTTGGCCAACGGCGCCGAGCTCGAGGACATCCTCGTCGAGGCCTTCGCCGTCGTGCGCGAGGCCGCTCGGCGCGAGATCGGTCAGAGGCACTACGACGTCCAGCTGATGGGCGGCGCGGCGCTGCACTTCGGCTGGGTGGCGGAGATGAAGACGGGCGAGGGCAAGACGCTCGTGTCCACCCTTCCCGTCTACCTCAACGCTCTGGCCGGTGACGGCGTCCACGTCATCACCGTCAACGACTACCTGGCCACCCGCGACGCCGAGTGGATGGGCCAGGTCCATCGCCGTCTCGGGCTGGACATCGGCCTGATCATCCCGGGGAACTTCGACGCCGCCCACAAGCGAGCGCAGTACGCCTGCGACATCACCTACGGCACGAACAACGAGTTCGGGTTCGACTACCTCCGCGACAACATGGCCATGAGCCGGCCGGAACAGGTCCAGCGGGGACACGCCTTCTGCATCGTCGACGAGATCGACTCGATCCTCATCGACGAGGCCCGCACCCCGCTCATCATCTCCGGGCGGGTGGCCGACGCGGCGAAGGTCTACTACCAGTTCGCCTCGATCGTGCGGGGTCTCAAGAGCGACGTCCACTACGACGTCGACGAGGAGAAGCGCACCGTGGCTCCGACCGACGAGGGCGTCGAGGCCGTCGAGCGGGCCCTCGGCGTCGACAACATGTACGACGAGGTGTCCCAGAACCTCGTCCACCAGCTGCAGGCCGCGCTGCGGGCCAAGGAGCTGTTCAAGCGGGACAAGGACTACGTGGTCCAGGGCGGCGAGGTGAAGATCGTCGACGAGTTCACCGGCCGGATCCTGGAAGGTCGGCGCTGGTCCGAGGGCCTCCACCAGGCGGTCGAGGCCAAGGAGGGGGTGAAGATCAAGGAGGAGAACCAGACCCTTGCCACCATCACCCTTCAGAACTACTTCCGGATGTACGACAAGCTCGCCGGGATGACCGGTACGGCCGAGACCGAGGCCTCCGAGTTCGCCAGCACCTACGACCTCCAGGTCGTGCCCATCCCCACCCACAAGCCGCTGGTGCGCCTCGACGAGGGCGACCTGATCTACAAGTCAGAGGACGCCAAGTTCAACGCCGTGGTGGACGACATCCTCGACCGCCACGAAGCCGGTCAGCCCGTCCTGTTGGGCACCATCTCGGTGGCCAAGTCCGAGAAGGTCTCCCGTCTGCTGGCCAAGCGGGGCGTCCCCCACGAGGTTCTCAACGCCAAGCTCCACTTCCGTGAGGCCGACATCGTGGCCCAGGCCGGGCGACGCGGGGCGGTCACCGTCGCCACCAACATGGCCGGTCGTGGCGTGGACATCATCCTCGGCGGCAATCCCGACGGGCTGGCCGAGCGCGACGTGGTCGCCGAGGGCCTGGAGTTCGAGTCCGAGGAGGGCCAGGCCCGGTTCCAGGAGCTGCTGGCCAAGTACCAGCCCGAGACCGAGGCCGAGAGCGTCCAGGTCCGCGAGGCCGGTGGTCTCTACGTGCTCGGCACCGAGCGTCACGAGAGCCGACGCATCGACAACCAGCTGCGAGGGCGTTCGGGCCGGCAGGGCGACCCGGGGGAGAGCCGGTTCTACCTCTCCCTCGAGGACGACCTCATGCGCCTGTTCGCCACCGGCGCCATGAACTGGGTCATGGGCAAGACCCTCGACGACGACACGCCGATCGAGGCCAAGATGGTCAGCAAGGCCATCGAACGGGCCCAGAACACCGTCGAACAGCGCAACGCGGAGATCCGCAAGAACGTGCTGCAGTACGACGAGGTCATGAACGAGCAGCGCAAGGTGATCTACCGGCGCCGTGACCAGATCCTCGACGCCGCCGATCTGCGGGAGGAGTCGCTCGGCTACCTCGCCGAGGCCGTCGACGCCGCCATCTCTATGTTCTGCGTGAGCGACCACGCCGAGGAGTGGGACCTCGAGGGTCTCCACGCCGAGGTGGCGACGTACTGGCCTCTCACCATCACCCTCCACCAGCTCCACGAGGCCACCTCGACCGACGAGCTGTACGAGATGCTCATGGGGGAGGCCACCGCCTTCTACGAGCAGCGCGAGGAGGAGTTCGGCGCCGAGACGATGCGCCAGGTCGAGCGTCAGGTGATGCTGCGCATCATCGACCAGAAGTGGCGCGAGCACCTCTACGAGATGGACTACCTGCAGGAAGGCATCAACCTGCGGGCCATGGGCCAGAAGGATCCGCTCGTCGAGTGGCAGCGCGAGGGCTACGAGATGTTCGGCGCCATGATGCAGAGCATCGCCACCGACTTCGTCAAGTACGTGATGCACGCCCAGGTCACGGTGACCACGCCCCAGCTCGACACCCCGACGCCGGTCAGCAACCTCATGTACACCGCTCCGGTCGATCCGAGCGAGGCGCCCAGCACCATGGCCGACGCCGCTCGGGCCCAGGCTGCCGCCGAGGGCGCGCCCGAGCCGGAACCGGTCGAGGAGGCCACCCAGGCACCGGTCGTGAAGAGCGAGTGGGACAAGACCCCCCGCAACGCGCCCTGCCCGTGCGGGTCGGGCAAGAAGTTCAAGCTCTGTCACGGCCAGTAGGGCTGGCGTTCATCCGATGAAGGACTTCTCCGACGATCTCGGCGCGCTGCGCCGCCGCCTCGACGAGGCGCACAACTACCTCCGCATCGACGAGCTCAACGCCAACCGGCCCCAGCTCGAGACCGAGGCGAGCCGCCCCGACCTGTGGGACGACCCGGACCTGGCCCGCAAGATCAACGGCGAGCTGGCGGCGTGCACGGAGGACATCGAGTTGTTCGCCCGACTCGAGGGGCGCATCGAGGACGCCGAGACGCTGTTCGAGCTGGGCAAGGAGGAGGACGACGACTCGGTGGAGTCGGAGATCACCGCCGCCGTCGGCCAGCTGCGGCGTGACTTCGAGGAGCTCGAGCTGCGGGCGCTGTTCACCGGCGAGCACGACGACCTGAACGCCATCTGCGACATCCAGTCGGGGGAGGGCGGCGCTGACGCCCAGGACTGGGCCAACATCCTGCTGCGCATGTACCTCCGCTGGGCTGAGCGCCGCGGCTTCGACGTCGACCTCACCGAGGTCTCGCCGGGTTCCGAGGCGGGCATCTCGTCGGCCACCTTCGTCGTCAAGGGACGACATGCCTACGGCCGGCTCCGCTCCGAGCACGGTGTCCACCGCCTGGTGCGGATGTCGCCGTTCAACGCCCAGGGCAAACGTCAGACCGCCTTTGCCGCGCTGAAGGTCACGCCGTTCCTGGAGGACGTTCCCGACATCGAGATCGAGGACAAGGACCTGCGCATCGACACCTACCGGTCGTCCGGCGCCGGCGGCCAGCACGTCAACGTCACCGACTCGGCAGTACGGATCACCCACCTCCCCACCGGGATCGTCACGTCCTGCCAGAACGAACGCAGCCAGCACCAGAACAAGGACGTGGCCATGCAGATGCTGCGGGTGAAGCTGGCCGAGCGCCAGCGCGAGGAGCGCGAGGCCGAGCTCTCGGCCATTCGCGGGGAGCAACGATCGGTGGGCTTCGGCAGCCAGATCCGCTCCTACGTCCTGCAGCCGTACCAGATGGTCAAGGACCTGCGCTCGGAGTACGAGGTCGGCAACGTGGAAGCGGTGCTCGACGGTGACCTCGACGGTTTCATGGAGGCCTACCTGCGCTGGGAACGGGCCGAAGGGGATCCTGCCGGCGACGAGTGAGCGTCGACCGTCTCCGCCGACGCATCAGGGGGGCGAGGAGCCGTCGACGGGGCGGCCGCCCCCGTGGGACACTGCCACCGCTGCGTCCGGCCTTCGGTCGGGGGGCGACCGCTGTCGACGCACCAGCCACGGAGGAGGCGATGACCATGGACGCTGCCGTTCTCCCATACGAGCCGTCGGTGGTCAGGAAGCTGCTGGAGGACCACGTGTCGATGTCCCCCAGCTGGCGCTTCGCCGCCGTGCGCCTGCTGGCCAACCTGCTCGTCGCCGTGGTCGGCGTCGGGCTCCTGGTGACAGGGAACCCGTGGGCAGCGGTGGCCGGGATCGGCCTGATGACGGTCTTCTACAGCAGCCTCATGTCGGGTCAGCACGAGTGCCTGCACCGGTCCCTTCTCCCCGGTACCCGGCTCAACGACGGCCTCGGCCTGCTCATGGGGACGTTCATGGGCGTTCCCTATGCCGGCTACCGTCGCGCCCACCTCGACCATCACGCCCACACCCACGCCCGGGGTGACAGCGAACCGATCTTCGTCCTCACCAGCGTCTGGCAGTGGGTCGGCTACCTGCTGGTGGCGGCGCACAGCGTCCGGGCGTCCTCCACGGTCCAGGTCTTCGCCGCCCTCCGGAGCCGCAACCGGGTCACCCGGTCGTTGGCGGTGCTCTCGGTCCTCTGTGGGGCACTGACGGTGGCAGGCGCCGTCGCTCTTGCCGTTCTGGCGCCGCGGCTGCTCCTGCTCGGCGTCGTCATCCCCTGGATCGTCGGCAGCCCGTTGTTCGCCTACATCACGCTGGCCGAGCACTATGGCTGCGCCTACGGCCCGGCCGAAACCCTCGAGATCACCCGGACGACGACCGGCAGCTGGTTCACCCGCTTCCTGGCGTGGGATGCGAACTACCACAGTGAGCACCACCTCAACCCCGCCGTGCCCACGTCGAGCCTGGTGGCGTTTCACGAGGTGCTGGAGCCCTATCTCGTGAACCGCGAGTCGTCCTTCGTGCGCTTCCATTCGCGACTGCTGGCCGACATCCGGCACGGGCAGTTCGTGTCGCCGCCGCCGTGGGTGGACCCCTTCCCGGCGAGCAGCCCGCCCGACGGTGATCAGGCCAGTGCGACCAGCTCGAGCGCGTCCCGGGAGAAGTAGTCGAGCTGACCCTCGGGCATCATCAGGACACGGTCGGGCTCGAGCGCCTCCACGAACTCGACGTCGTGGCTCACCACGATCATCGTCCCCGGCCACGCCGCCAGCGCCTGGCCGGTGGCCGTCCGGGACATCGGGTCGAGGTTGTTGGTCGGTTCGTCGAGCAACAACAGGTTGTGGCGTCCGGCGACGAGTTGGGCGAGGGCGAGCTTGGTCTTCTCCCCGCCCGACAGGGTGCCGGCGTCCTGGAAGACCTTGTCCCCGCTCAACCCGAACATGCCCATGAGGGCGCGCAGCTGCTCGTCGCCCAGGTTGGCCTGGTCCCGCATGTGGTCGAGCAGAGTGCGCCCCTCGATGATGCCCTCGTGCTCCTGGGCGTAGTACCCGGTCGACACCCGCAGACCGGGTTCGACCGATCCCATGTCGGCCTCCAGCGCCCCGGCCAGGACCTTCAAGAGCGTGGTCTTGCCGGCGCCGTTCAGGCCCATGATGAGCAGCCGCTCACCTCGGCCCACGTCGAAGGACACGTCGGCGAACACGTCGAGGGCGCCGTAGGCCTTCCAGAGCTCGGTCGCGGTCAGCACCGTGCGACCGCTGCTGGGTGGGGGAGGGAAGCGCAGTTCGAGCGAGCGCCGCTTGGCCGGCCCTTCGATCTGGGCGGACTGGATCCGCTGCACCCGGTTGTCGAGGTTCTTGGCGACCCGGGCCCGCTTGGCGGTCTGTCCCCGCATCGAATCGGCGAGGGTGGACAGGCGTTGGATCTCGCTGCGCTGTTGGTCGGCGACCTTCGCCTGGCGTTCCTCGTCGCGCTCGCGGGCTCGAAGGTACTGGCTGTAGGTGCCCTTGTACTCGACGACCTCACCCACCGCCTCCTCGGCCTCCCGGTCGAGATGGATGACGCGCGTGATGGCCTCGTCGAGGAGGTCGAGATCGTGGCTGATGACGAGCAGGGCGCCTCGGTAGCCGCGTAGGAACCGCAGCAGCCAGTCCCGGGCGTCGGCGTCAAGGTGGTTGGTCGGTTCGTCGAGCAGCAGGAGATCGCTCCCGGCGAAGAGGATGCGGGCCAGCTCGAGGCGTCGACGCTCGCCCCCCGATAGGGCGGCGAGGGTCAGCTCCAGCCGGTCGGGGCGCAGGCCGAGACCGTCGACGAGGCGCCGGGCGTCGGCCTCGGCGGCGTAGCCACCGTCGTTCTCGAAGCGCTCCTGGGCGGCCGAGAAGCGGGCGATGTTGCGGTCGCTCGCCTCCTCCTCCATGGCGATGCGAAGCTTCTCCAGCTCGTCGGCGGCGGCGTCGAGACCCCGACCGGACAGGACGTGGGCCAGGCAGTTCGTGTCGTCCGGGATCGCCTCTTGGCGTGGGTCCTGCGAGAGGTAGCCCGTCGCCTCCCCCCGGCGGACGGCGCCCGCCCGGGGCTTGGCGGCACCGCCGAGCGTCTTGAAGAGGGTCGTCTTGCCAGCCCCGTTGCGGCCCACGAGACCGACCTTGTCGCCGGCGCGCACCTGGAAGGTGACGCCGTCGACGATCGTCTTACCGCCGATCTCGACCACCAGGTCCCGCACGTCCAGCACCGCTCCAGTCAACCACCGGTCGGCGCCGACCCCGACCGCCCGGCCCGGTCGATCGTCACCGCCCACCGCTCCTGCCACCGGTTTTGACGAGATTTCGGTCAAGTGGCCGGCTCAGTACGTCGAAAACCAGGCCGACGGAGCTGCGCGACCTCGCCCCGCCGTCAGATCCGAGAACCACGAAAGAGGACGAGGATGGTCGAGAGTTCCGAGCGGATCGCCTCTCGGGGTTCGGCGCGCCTCTCGTGGACGGTCGGCGCGATCGGCCTCGCCTACATCGTTCTACACGCCATCGGCGTCCTCGATCCAAACGGTGACTTCACCCTCGTGGCCGCGGCGGTGGTGGCGGTGGTGGCCACCATCGTGGGCCTCCGTCGGTGGCGGCCGCAGCCGATGTGGCCGTGGTTGTCGGTGGCCGGTGCCCTCGGCCTGTTTCTCGTGGCCGACGTTCTGCGTCTGGCCTACGGGACCATCGGGAACCTCAGCTCCTCCCGGTCACTGGTGCCCGACATGCTCGCCCTCCCGGGCTACGCCCTCCTGGCCATCGGAGTGGCCGGAACCGCCGGCGTCGGTCGAGGCGATCGCGACGACGCCGATGCGATTCTCGACGGCGTGATCGCATCGCTGGCGGTCCTCGCCCTGTTGTGGGTGTACCTGGTCACGCCCACTCTGGACAAGCAGGACGTCGGTGTGACCCTCGAGATCATCCTGGCGGCCTATCCGGTGGCCTCGGTGTTCGTCCTGGCCATGGGCGCCCGACTCATGTTCTCGAGCTCTCGCGAAACGCCCACGGCCATGTGGTTGTGCCTGGTCGCGATCTTGTTCCTGCTCATCGGCGACGTCGTCTACGCCCTGCCCGATCTCGATCTGGCCGACGTTCCCAGCCAGCTGGCCGACGTGCCCTACGCCCTGGCCTTCCTCACCTATTCGGTGGCGGTGTTGCATCCGTCCATCCGGCGCGTGGCCCAGCGGCGACCGTCAGACGAGATGGCACCCACCAAGGGTCGACTCTTCTGGGTGGCCGTGGCCCTCTTCGTGCCGACCATCATCCTGGTCACCGGACTCCGCAGCACGAACGCCGCAGATCAGGCGGCGCTGGCGGTGATCCTGGTCCTGCTCGTGAGCGTGGCGGTGTGGCGGATGTCGCGTGCCCTCAACCAGCACGCCACCTCACAGGCCCGGCTCGCCCACCAGGCCACTCACGACCCGCTGACCGGCCTTCCGAACCGGTCGTTCCTCGCCGAGCACATCGACCGGGCGGCCCGCATCCAACAAGACGTCGGCGGTTCGGTGAGCGTGATGCACATCGACCTCGATCGGTTCAAGCTGGTGAACGACACGATGGGCCACGTCGTGGGTGACGAGCTCCTCGTCGCCGTGGCCGACCGGCTCTCCCAGCGGGTCCGTGAGGGTGACCTGGTGGGGCGCATCGGTGGAGACGAGTTCGCCGTGGTGATGAGGGGCCTGGACAGTGAGGCCGAGGCCACGGACCTGGGCGAGCGAGCCCGGTTGATGTTCAAGGAGCCCTTCTCCGTGGGCGGGGCCGAGATCTCGATGACCGTCTCGGTGGGCATCGCCTTCCAGGCGGCCCGCAGCGACGTCGCCGAGACCCTCATCCGCGACGCCGACACGGCGGTGAACCACGCCAAGGCGGGGGGTGGGGACGACGTGGCGTGCTTCGACGACTCGATGCGCGAGCAGGTTGCGGAACGGCTGCACCTCGAGCGCGAGCTTCGCCACGCTCTCGAGCGGGGCCAGCTGTCGCTCCACTACCAGCCCAAGATCCGACTGGTGGACGGCCGGGTGGTCGGTCTGGAGGCGCTCCTGCGCTGGACTCACCCGGAGCTGGGCATGATCCGTCCGGACAAGTTCATCCCCATCGCCGAGGACACGGGGATGATCGTGGAGATCGGGGCGTGGGTGGTCGAGGAGGCCTGCGCCGAGCTGGGCCGGTTGCGAGCCTCGATGCCACGAGGCACGGACATCGTCATGTCGGTCAACGTCTCGGCCCGGCAGTTGCGCAGCGAATCCCTCGTGGACACCATCGCCCGGGCGCTGCTGCGGAACCGGATTCCCGCCGATGCATTGTGCTTCGAGATGACCGAGTCCATCGTCATGGAGAACCTCGAGGCCGTCTCGGGCCAACTGCACATGATCCGCGACTGCGGAAGTCGGATCTCGATCGACGACTTCGGAACCGGCTACTCGTCGCTGGCCTACCTCTCGAAGCTCCCCGTGGACGAGATCAAGATCGACCGGACCTTCATCAAGGACATCGGGCAGGAGGGGAACGCGGTCAGCCTCATCACCGCCGTCGTGTACATCGCCTCGTCGCTGGGCATCTCGACGGTGGCCGAGGGAGTCGAGACGGTGGAACAGCTCGAGGCGGTGGCCAGCCTCGGCTGCACCGAGGCCCAGGGCTACCTGTACTCCAAGCCGGTTCCCCCCGACGAGCTCCCCGAGATCCTGACCCAGCTGGGCGTCACGTCCCGGAACGTGCTGCGATCCATCCCGACGGGTCGTCGGGTGATCGGTTCCATCGCCTGACACCCATCACCAACCGCGCTGCGTGCCACGGCTACCGTCACCAGCACTATGAGTGAGATGACCGTATGAGGACGGTTCGCGTCTACGGAGCGACGGGCACGGGCCCGACGCCCCTCGCTGCGTTCGATCGAGCTCTCCAGGTGGGCGGCGTCCACGACACCAACCTCATCGTGCTCTCGTCGATCATCCCCCCCGATTCGGAGGTGGTGCGCAAGACCAGCCACCGCTCCGAGTTCCCGGTGGGCGATCGGCTGTACTGCGTGATGGCTGAGGAGCGGTGTCACGAACCCGGCGGCGAGGCATGGGCCGGTCTGGCGTGGGCCATCGACCAGGGTGGCCAGGGCGGGATCTTCGTGGAGGCCCACGGGCGCAGCGATCACCATGTCAGCTTCGAGCTCGAGGCCACGATCGAGGCCCTTCTCGCCGATCGTGACTACTGGGAGCCCGGCGAGGTCGAGTTCGAGATCTCGGGGATCGCCTGCGAAGGAGCGCCGGTGTGCGCGCTGGTCATGGCTGTCTACGAGTCGGCTCCGTGGCTCGGCACCCCGATGACCTGATCGCCGGCGGGTCGCGATCGCCCCGCGCTCGCCGCATCCTTGGGCTCGTGTTCTGGTGGGGTGCGACCCTCGCGGTGCTCCTCGTGCTCGACGACCTCACCATCGGTCCGCTGTTCTGGGCCCTCGCCGGTTGGCAGGGACGGGTCGTGGCGACCGTGGTCGCCTTCGTCGTGTACGCCGTCACCCAGATCGCGGTCGTGGTGGACGCCACCCGCGAGCGACCGTCCCGAGCAACGTCGTGGTTCCTGCGTCGCCTCGACCTCCAGCGGCGCTCCGCCGCCATCGCCGCCAACGAGGCTCGGGTGAAGGCAGAGGTCGTGGGGGGTGGTACGGCGGTGTTGGTGTCGCCGCTGATCGGCGGCGTCATCCCGCCCCTGGTGCTCGGACGGCAGGGATTTCCGAGGCCGTTCGTGCGGCGTGTCGGCGTGGTCACCTCGATCGTCTACGCGGGGGAGTTCGCCTTTCTCCACGGGTGGATTCCCGGAACGATCATGAGCTGACGCACGATGCGCGGTGGAGGGTTGCCGTGTGCGTAGCATCGCCGCACGAGACCACCGGGCAGGGAGAGCACCGATGCGGATCGCTACCAGCGCGTATTCCTTGTCCGAGGCCGCTCTCGACGAGCTCGAGCGGGAGGTCGTCGAGGGGCTCCGTGGGGGCGACCCCTCGCGCTCGATGGCGTGCGCCGTCGTCGAGGGTGACTCACACCTCGCCGACTACGGCCGCACCGTGGAGGCGTTGGGCTTTCCCGATCACGACATGCCCGTGGAGATGGAGCCGTACGAAGAGGCTTCGCTCTTCTTGTACACAGCCGACCTCGACGCCGGGCACATCGCCCACGCCAAGCGGATCGTGCGGGCCAAGACTGTCCGCGAAGCGGCCGCGACCGGCGTCACCGGCATCGAGGTCATCGACGATCGGCTGAACGCCAGCGAGATCGAGGAGATCGCCTCGTCCCAGTCGATCTTCGCCTTCCACGGAGTGACCGATCCGCGTCGAATGTGGAACGTGGCCACCAACCTGGCCAGTCGTGAGTGGACCGATGACGGCATCAACCCGACGCGATCGCGTCCCTACAGCCTGCTCAGCTACAAGGCCCTGGTGGAGTTCGGTCTCAGCACCGGCATCGAGCACATCTTCGCCTACGTGAACCGCCAGGCCCTCCGATCCCTGAGTCGGCTCGGGATCCCTTCGGAACTGCTGCTGGGCTCGGAGTACCACCTTCCGTTGCCCCGAGGCGGATACGACCTCGACTTCGTCGCCGTGCACTTCACTGGAGACCAGGCGACGCTGCAGGCCTTCACCACCGTGAACCCGGACAAGCCCCTCTCGCGTGTTGTGGCCGAGACCTCCCTGCCCATCGTGGTGTTCGTGGGCGAGGAGGTTCCCGCCTACCAGGAACGTCGCCGCTGAGCGTCAGTTGGCCGAGGGGACCTCGTCGGGGGCCGGTCCGAGGTAGATGGCCACGGGGTCCCCCCGACGTCGGGTTGCCTCGACCGACTGGAGAAGGTCCTGGTCGACGCCGGCGAGACCGACCCCCTCCGTGTCGACGCCGCCTCCGCCGGTCGCCAGCGCGTGAGCGAGGTCGGGGCGGCCGGCGGCCACGAGCTGGTCCTGCAGTCGATGCTCGTCGACGAGGTAGGCGAGGCGCTCGGCCGGCTCGAGGGGGTCCCACCGGGCGAGCAGCCGCAGATCGGGTCGGTATGACCACTCTGTCGCCGCATCGGCGCTGACCACCCACACGGTGGCTCCGGGCACCCGTCGCTCCGACGATCGCTCCTCGCCCAGGCGAAAGGCGTCCGCCGGGTCCGTCGCCACCGGGATCCCGTCGCGTTCGAGGGCGAGGCGAACACCGTCGGCCAAGGTTCCCCAGACGGATCCGGCCGTTTCGACGATCACCGGTCCGGACCCGTCCAGCGCGCTGGTGGTGTCGGGCAGGAGCTCGTCGAGAATGAGCGTGGCCGACGGATCCGGCACCTCTGCGGCCTCGATGGAGTCGACGGTGGGCCGCACGGCCAGGAGGATGACCACCATGGCCACCGCGGTGAGAGCGAGCGGCGTCGCCCGTCGGAGCCGTGAGGGCAGGACGTCCCAACGCCGAATGGCCGAGACCATCGACCACACGATCGACACCCACCACAGGAGGGCGACGACCCACCACCAGCGGGCGATGTAGGCGAAGAGCGGTCCGGTGACCCGCGAGGTGGCGATGACTCCGGCGACCGCGGTCACGCCGACGATCGTCTGGAGGCGAACGGCCGACCAGGCCCGGGTGGCTCCGGCCGCCAGCAAGGCGAGGCCGAAGGCGAGCAGGGGCACCGCCAGAGCCGACGCTCGGCCACCCAGCAACGCACCGTCGGCGCCGGCCTGTTCGAAGGCGCCGAGCCACGGAGCCCCGGGGACCTGGAGGTGCAACGCCGCCTGGCCCAGGGCGACCGACGCTCCAGCCGGGCGGTCGCCGGTCCCCTCGAAGAAGTACCGGGTGATGTCGGTCAGGTTTCCGGTTCCCGCTACCTCGTCGACCAGAACCGGCGCCCAGCACACGACGGCGACGACGACGGTGACCACCAGGAGGGCTCGTCGTCGCGACGGATCCGTCGGCAGCAGGGGAACCTGTCGGCGGCGGATCACCGCGATGATCACCGCGGTGGCGGCCACGGCGGCGACCACCACGGCGTAGCCGACGTGGCTCTGGACCTCGAACGAGCCGACGAGGACCGCGGCGGGCCAGGTCCAGCGGTCACCTTCGGCGACCGACCAGGCGAGGAGCACGAAGAGGGCCAGCGGGATCATCGTCAGGTAGGGGTTCCACGGATCGCGCAGCAGTTCCGGGCCCATGGCGTGGGCCAGCAGGGCCGTGGCGGCGGCGACGAGAGCCAGGAGGGCGAGTCCCCCGCGGCGCCAGGCCACGACCAGAGCCCCCGCCACGGCCACGGCGTTGATCAGTGCGGCCGACGCCAGCATGGCGACGTCGCGGCCGCCGAGGACTCGGAACGGGCCGGCCAGCAGCCAGTACATGAGGGGGCCGGGATGGTTCCATCCGAAACGGGAGTAGGGGCCGACCAGCGGCGTGGCCTCACCGACGTCACGGACGCGCAGGGTCAGCACCGCCCAGTCCCCGGTGGGCCTCCAGGCTTGGCCGAGGGCGGCGAGGCCCGAAGCGACGACCGGGAGGAGCACGGCGACACCGATGGCGAGGGCGACGCTGATCGTGGCAACCCGCCCCCACTGGACACCGGGGGTGGTCGGGGGCGCGTCGACGTGCTCGACGGTGGGGTGCGGAGACAACTCGCTCATGGGTGTGGGGCGGGCCGTGGGGGAGACGGCCGACGAGAACGGTACCGGAGGGTCCGGTGTCAGTCCGGACACGGTCGCCGGGCGCGAGACCGAGCCAGAGCCGGGCGGCGGCCTCGATCGGGGGGCCATGGGTTCTCGGCCGACGCGAAGGCGGGAAGAAGTCCCGCGAAAGCCGCTGCCAGGCGGCTGGTCCCGAGACGGAGGAGAGTGCTGTGGCCGGACGATTGGACGGGAAGCGTGTCGCCTTCCTCACCGCGAACGAGGGTGTCGAGCAGGTGGAGCTCACCGCCCCGTGGGAGGCCGTGGAGGCCGAGGGAGGTGTGCCCGTCCTCGTGGCGTCCGAGGCGGGACCGGTGCAGGCCTTCCAGCACCTCGACAAGGCGGAGGTCTTCACCGCCAGCCTGGCCGTCGGCGACGCCGACCCGGACGCGTTCGACGCCCTCGTGCTCCCTGGTGGCGTCGCCAACCCTGACCAACTGCGCACCGATCCGAAGGCCGTCCACTTCGTGCGTCGGATGGCCGAGTCCGGGCGTCCTCTCGCCGCCATCTGCCACGGGCCCTGGACGCTCATCGATGCCGGGGTCGTCAGTGGCAGGAGCCTGACGTCGTGGCCCAGCCTCAAGATCGACCTCGTGAACGCCGGCGCGAAGTGGAGCGACGAGGCCCTGGTCGTCGACGGGAACCTCATCTCGAGCCGAAACCCCGACGACCTACCCGGCTTCTGCGCGGCACTGGTGGAACAACTCGCCTCCGCCGGGCAGACTTCGAGGGCCTAGTCCTCGACCGGAGACGCCGATGACCTCGATGCTGGAGGGAGATCCCACTGCCGTCCCCGTCGCCATCGACGGGTCGGACCCTGCGGTGTTGTTCCTCCACGGTCAGCCCGGTGGCCCCGAGATCTGGTCCTCCGCCCAGGGAGAGCTCTCCTCGCTCGGCTACGACGCGGTGGCGGTCGACCGGCCGGGCTATGGAGCGGCCACCCTCGAGGCCGGAGGCTTCGCCCACAACGCGGACTTCCTCGGCGAGCTGATCGAGGCCAACGGTGCCCCGGCCGTCGTGGTGGCCCACAGCTGGGCGGCGGGGGCGGCGATCGTGCTCGCTCGCCGGGCCCCCCATCTGGTGACCGGCCTCGTGCTGTGTGCTCCCGTCGGGGACCGTCGCTCGATCGGCCTCCTGGATCGCTTCCTGGCTCGGGGTCGCACCGGCGGACTC
Organism: uncultured Actinomycetes bacterium; assembly: GCA_963793025.1. GTDB lineage: Bacteria > Actinomycetota > Acidimicrobiia > Acidimicrobiales > Acidimicrobilacustridaceae > CAWBYL01. The sequence continues at coordinate 17,936 of CAWBYL010000007.1, read as the reverse complement.
GTGCTCCGGGGCGCCCTCGTCCTCGGGGGTTGGCTCGTCCGCTTTCCGGGCGGTGAGCATCTCCTGCCCGTGGGTGGCCTCGGGCATCTCGGGCCCGTCGATGCCCGGTCGGCCACCTCGCCGGCCCTCGACCGTCGGGCCCGGCGGGCCGCGGCTGTCGAACAACGGGCCCTCGTCGCTGAGCTCGGCGAGGTTCGGCGGGCGGCACGGCACCTGACGGTCCCGACCATCGTGATCGCCGGGCGGCGGGACGGCATCGTCCGCCTCGGTGCCGTTGCCGGACTCGCCCGGGCGATCCCGCGTGCCCAGCTGCGCATCGTCGAGGGGGGCCACCTGCTCCCGGCGGAGCATCCCGCGGCAGTGGTCGACGCCGTCACCTCGCTCGTGCCCGCCCCCCGGTCTTCCTGAGCCGCCGGGGTCGATCAGCAGTCCGGGAGGGACGCGAAAGACCGGCCCCAGAGGGCCGGTCCTTCGAGGGGGGATCAGCGACCGGCGAGCGCCCGCTCGAGTTCGGTCTTCGACATCTTCGACCGGCCCGGGATGTTCCGACGCTTGGCCTCGTCGTAGAGATCGTCGTAGGTCCGGCCGTCGTCGTCGTGGTGGTCCACCAGACCTCGGTGACGACGATCGTTGGCGCTGGCGGTGCTGACTCGGGGCATCTCCCCCTCCTTCTCCTGGGTGGTCTCGACTCGCTGTCCGATCCCTACCCGTCGTCCGGATGGGTGAGACGTGCATCCTTCCCAAGCGGTTCGACGCCGCATCGCGTGGTCGGCGGGGGGGGGGATCGGTCGTCGGACGACCGGGTAGATGTACCCGGGTACGTTCCGCTGTTGAACCGATGGGAGCCCGCCGTGGCCGACGTGAGCGATCAGGGATCGAGCAGGGTCGAGCGCCCGGTGCGGGCCGGCGAGCCCGACACCGGGGTGGTGTCCGTTCCCGGCTCCTTCGAGCCGGAGTCGACCGCTGCTGACCCCTCCCTGGTCGGTGTGCTGGCCGAGCTCGAACGGGCTGGTTGGACGGGGCAGTTCATGGCGGTCGCCGGCGCGCTGATCCGTTGTCTGACCTGTCGAACGGACTTTCCGGCGGACGAGGCGGCGGCTGACCAGGTGCGGCGTCTGGAAGGCGCTTCCGATCCCGCCGACATGGTCATCGTGGTGCTCCTGATCTGTCCCTCCTGCGCGACGAGAGGCACGTTGACTGCCCACTACGGGCCCGAGGCGTCGGGGGAGGAGTCCGATGTGGTCGCCGCGCTGGCGCGAACGCCCGCCCCCGGGCCGGGGGATGGAGACCGTCCGGGCACGACGTCCTGACCCGACACGCCCCGGCCCTGCGGTGAGAAGGTCTAGCGGTGAGGTTCTCGGGGTACGAAGGCCCCGGAACGAAGCTTTCCGTGGAAACAATGAGGAGAACCATGAGCGCAGACAACCCCGAGGCCACGTCCCCTGAGACGGTCGAGGCCGATGAGACCGACGCCCACGCGACCCACGGCGCCGACCGCATGCCCACCGCGGACGAGGAGAAGGCCGCCGAAGGGACCACCCTCGATCCCGGCGTCGCCGAGGCCTACGAGGAGTCGATGGAGCGCGGGGCCAACGTGAAGGGCGAAGGCGAGATCTGACCCTCGCCCGGCCTACCCGCGTGACGTCACCAGTTAGGATCCAGCTGTGCCCGACCCCGAACAGCCCCTCGTCATCGAGGTCAGCGTCTCCAACGACGAGGCCGTACTGACCCTCACCGGCGAGCTCGACCCCCACACCGCTCCGATGCTGGACGAGGAGATCGCCGGTGTGAGGGCCGAGGGGGCCACCACGGTGGTCCTCGATCTCGCTGGTCTCGGTTTCATGGACTCGTCCGGTCTGCGGGTGATCATCGCCGCCAACGCAGATCTCGAGGAACAGGACGGCTCGCTGAGCCTGCGGGCGCCCAGCGACACCGTTCGGCGGCTCCTGGAGATCACCGGGCTGGTCGACCACATCCGAATCGTCTGACCACGGGTCAGCGGAACCGGCGCCGCTGTTTCGCCGCGTACGGGCTGACCGGCCCGACCATCAACCGGAGGACCGACCATGGCCGATGCTGACGAGACTCCCGTGCGCCTCCAGATCCCGGCCCGGCCCCGCTTCCTCCGCCTGGCCCGGCTGACGGCGGCGGGCACCGCCGGGGAGCTCGGGTTCAGCCTGGAGGCGATCGAGGACCTGCGCGTGGCCGTCGACGAGGTCTGCGCCATCCTCATCGACGGAGTGGAGGGCGGGGCGGAGCTGTCCCTCACCTACATCGCCACCGACGACGGATTGGTGATCGAGGGCGAATGTGAGAACCCCAACGGGGTGCCCGAGGTCCACCCGGTGGCGCGTGAACTGCTGGCCATGATGGCCGACGACTACTCCGTCTACGAGGCGGGCGGCGTCGTGAGCTTCCGTCTGGTGAAGCGGCGGCGGGCGGACGAAGAGTGACCGCGAGGAGCGGGAGCGAGGTTCCCGTCGCTGAGCTCTTCGTCGAGTACCGCAGGACGGGCGACAGGGCGCTGCGGAACCAGTTGGTGGAGAAGAACCTCCACGTCGCCGACTACTTCGTGAAGCGCTACAGCCGCCGAGGGGTCTCCGCCGACGACCTGCGCCAACTCGCTCTTCTCGCCATCGTGCATGCCGTCGACCGCTTCGATCCGGAGATGGGTGTGGCCTTCTCCACCTTTGCCAGTCGCACCATCGAGGGCGAGGTCAAGCGCTACTTCCGGGACCGCACCTGGTCGGTGAGGCCCCCGCGTCGCGCCCAGGAGCTCCACCTCGAGCTGCGACGCACCGACGAGGAGCTCACCCAACGGCTGGGGCGGTCACCGACGGTCGCCGAGTTGGCTCGCACCCTTGACGTGAGCGAGGACCATGTCCTCGAGGCGCTGGAGGCGGGGACCGCCCATCAGGCCGCCAGTCTCGACCAACCGGCGCCCGGGGACGAGGACGGCGGTCCCCGGAGCGACCGCATGGTCTCCGAGATCGACAGCGGCTACGGCCGCGTCGACCACGAGATGATCGTGCGCGATCTCATCGCCGAGCTCCCGGAACGGGAGCGCACGATCGTCTATCTGCGCTTCTTCGAGAACCTCACCCAGCCCGAGATCGCCGAGCGCGTCGGCGTCAGCCAGTCCTACCTCTCCCGCATCCTGCGCAAGACCCTGCTCGAGCTCAGGGAGCGCCTCGAGGAGTAGTGATCTCCGCCGCGTCGGCCACGGCGACGGGGTGGTCGGCCACGGAGACCGTTCCGTCGGAGCGGGCCCGGATGGCGCGGGGCACCGCCGGTGGGCCGAGGTCGACGGTCACCTCCTGGCCGTCGACTCGGAGCTCGACCGCGGCGTAGCGCAGCAGGGCCCGCCGGTCCCCGTCGGTGAGGTCCTTCGCCGTCATGCTCCGGGGCCACAGGCGCTCCCTGCGCACGACGTTGAGCTCGGCCGCCAGCACCGTGAGCTGGGCCTGGAGGTACAGCCAGGAGAGAAGGCCGAGCACGACGGCGAACACGCCGCTCGTCGAGGAGGAGCCCTGGACGACGTGGCGTACGAACGCCCCGCCGACGATCTGCAGCACCGACCAGGCCAGGGCGGCCAGCGCGGCCCCTGGCAGCAGATCCCGCCAGTCGACCGTCACCGAGGTGAGCAGCTTGAAGGCGACGAGGAAGACGCCCACACCGAGGAGAACCGAGACCCCGAAGCTGGCGAGCTCGTCGAGCCACCCGATGGGCGAGAGCGACCTCACCGCCGACCCGACCACGGTCAAGGCGATGATGGCACCGCCGAGCACGATCAGCATGCCGACCGACCGCAGCCGGGCGCCGACCAGCTTCGGACGGCTGCGACGGGGAACGTTCCAGACGCCGTCCATCGCGTTCTGCATGCCCATGACCGCGCCGGTGCCGGCCCACAGCGAGCCGAGGATGCCGATGACGAGTACGAGACCGCTCCCGGGGAGCGAGCCCACGTTCTCCTGGATCTGGTCACCGATCACCGGGAACTGACCCACCGCGGAGTCCACCAGGCGTTGCTGGAGGTCGGGGTGGTCGACGAGGACCATGCCGAGGACGGTGACGAAGACCAACAGGAGCGGGAACAGGGAGAAGAAGGCGAAGTAGGCGACCAGGGCGGCCAGGTTCCCGGCCTGGTCGTCGCCGAACTTCTTCACCACCCCGAAGGCGAAACCGCTCCAGCGGTGGCGTCGCTGCCAGGCGTCGATGCGCGCGAGGAACTCACCCATGCGGGAGTCCCTACCCGGTCGACCGGGTGGGAAGCAGAGTCCGGAGCACGGCCAGGGTGTCGGTCGGCATGGAGACGGAGCCGTCCGCCACTGCCACCGAGGGGTCGGAGGCGAGGAGGATCTCCGGATCCGAGCCGGGAATCGCCATCGCCGCCGTGGTCGACCCGAGGTTGACCACCACCACCAGCTCACCTCGGACGTAGAGCAGCGTGTCGCGCTCCTCGTCGAGCGTGGCGGTCACGTCGTCGAACCGTCCGTCGCGCAGCGCCGGTTCCGATCGGCGAAGGGCGATCAGCTGTCGGTACCAGTCGAGAACCTCGGCGTGGGCCCCCGTTCGACGCTCGGACCGGTCGAGGATCGCCATCTCGTAGGTCGCGGGGATCTCGGGATCGAGCACGTCGTCGGGTTGCCAACCGAACGAGGCGAACTCCTCGAGGCGTCCGTTCCGTACCGCGTCGGCCAGCTCCGGGTCGTCGCGGTGATCGGCGAAGTAGGGGAACGGCGCCGATGCCGCCCACTCCTGGCCCTGGAAGATCATCGGCACGAACGGTGCGGTCATCATGATCCCGGCCGCGACCTTGGCTCGAGGGGTGCCGAGCAGGTGGCTCACCCGCTCCCCGCGCGCCCGGTTCCCGATCTGGTCGTGGTTCTGGACGTAGCCGACGAAGGCGTGACCGACAACACCGTCGGCCGGTCGGCCGTGGTTGCGCTCGCGGTGCTCGCTGAACTGGCCGCGGTACACGTAGGCGTGGCGCAGCGCGTCGGCCACCGGGTGAAGGCCGCCGTAGTCGACGTAGTAGCTGTCGACCTCGTCGGTCAGGGCGACATGGACCGCGTGGTGGAAGTCGTCGTTCCAGTGGGCGTCGAGGCCGTACCCGCCTGCGCTCCTGGCCTGCACGAGGCGGGGATCGTTCCGGTCGCTCTCGGCGATGAGCACCAGGGGTCGGCCGAGAGACTCGGAGAGGCCGTCGACTGCGGTGGCCAACTCCTCGAGGATGTGGACGGCACTCGTGTCGATGAGCGCGTGGACCGCGTCGAGTCGGAGCCCGTCGACGTGGTAGTCGCGGAGCCACATGAGGGCGTTGTCGACGATGAAGCGTCGAACCTCCGTGCTCCCGGGTCCATCGACGTTGACGGCGCGACCCCACGGCGTCGAGTAGCGGTCGGTGAAGTACGGGCCGAAGTGACCGAGGTAGTTCCCCACCGGGCCGAGGTGGTTGTAGACGACGTCCAACAGGACGGCGATGCCCCGCTCGTGGGCGGCATCGACCAATGCCTTCAGCTCGTCCGGCGAGCCGTAGGCCGGATGGGGAGCGAAGAGATCGACTCCGTCGTACCCCCAGCCCCACTGTCCGGCGAAGGCGGCCACCGGCATCAGCTCGAGATGGGTCACCCCGAGCGACGCCAGCTGGTCCAGATGCTCGATCGCGGCGAGGAAGGTGCCCTGCTCGGAGAAGGTCCCGACATGGGCCTCGTAGATGAGAGCGTCCTCGAGGCCGAGCGCCGACCAGCCGGAGTCGGTCCAACCGAACGCGTCGTGGTCGAGCACGCGGGACCAACCGTGAACCCCGTCGGGCTGCCACGGCGAGCGGGGATCAGGAAGACCGGGTCCGTGGTCGAGCGAGATGAGGTGGTCGGTCCCCGGTCCGGCGTCGGCGACGTCGACGGTCCACCAACCACCCTCGTCGCGAGCGGCTGCCAGTCGTCGGCCGGACGGGTCGTGCGGGCCCTGCGCCCTCAACTCGATCTCGACGGACTCGACGGCGGGTGCCCAGACGCGAAAGGCGTGGGCCACCCGGTCAGGCCTCCGAGCCCGGATCGGTCCGGTCGAAGTACCCGTCGTCGGCGGGACCGTCGGGATCGAGACCGTGGTCGAACGCCTCCTCGGCGCTGTAGGAGTGCATGGCGGACTCCTCGGGAGACGGCTCGCTCGGATCCGACGACAGGTCGGCCACGCTCTCGGCGGTGACGTCGTCCTCGAACGGGTCGTCGACGTCGATGAGCCCAGCCACCAGGTCGCGGTCGGTCGACGGGAGCCGGTCGGGGTTCTCGCGGGCGGCCCGCTCGGCGACCCCGTCGGGTGTCTCGGTGCCACCGGCGCCGTACGCCTCGGCCCCCATCAGCTGGTCCGGAGGCAGGTCGTCGAGGCTCTGCTCCTCCTCGGAGATCGCGTCGAACTGCTCGGCTCCCGATTGTTCGTCGCTGGGATCGGCGCTCAGATCGCTCATGTCATCTTCCGTTCCGTGCTGGGGGGCCTGCCGATGGCGACCGTTGGGGCGAGGGCGGGCAGGGTCGTCCGCCGCCTCCAGGATGCCGGAGTCCGACCCGGCCTGAAAGCGGCGTCCGGAGCTGGCTGGGTCATCGGGTGCGGCGAAGCACCTGTGTCGATCGCGCGACCACCTCGAACGATTCACCCGCTTTGACCTCGTGGGGCTCGTTTCGCAGCCCCTGCTCCGGGTCGGCGAGGCCATGGGTCCCGGCGTCGGGTCGGCCCGTGTCGAACACCAGCTCCCACGCCTCGGCCCACGGCTCGCCGGGAGCGGTCCACTCGATGTCTTCGTGGTAGGCGTTGAACACGACGAGGAAGGAGTCGTCCACCACCGCTTCCCCACGAGGTCCGGGCCAAGGGATGGCATCGCCGTTGAGGACCATGCTCAAGCTCTTGGCGTAGCCGGCCTCCCAGTCCTCGTCGGACATCGGGGTGGCGTCGGGACGCAGCCACCCGATGTCGGCCTCGGTGCCGCGTATGGACCGCCCGGAGAACCAGCGCCGCCGGCGGAACACCGGGTGCTCGGCCCGCAGGCGGGTGACCTGGCACGCGAACGAGAACAGGTCGGCGTGACGGCTGAGATCGTCCCAGTCGAACCACGAGATCTCGTTGTCCTGGCAGTAGGGGTTGTTGTTGCCGCCCTGGGTGCGGGCCACCTCGTCGCCCATCAGCACCATGGGCACACCCTGGGAGAGGAGCAGGGTGGCGAGCAGGTTTCGCTCCTGGCGGCGGCGGAGCTCGAGGATGGCCGGATCGTCGGTCGCGCCCTCGACCCCGCAGTTCCACGAGCGGTTGTGGCTCTCGCCGTCGTTGTTGTCCTCGCCGTTGGCATCGTTGTGCTTGTCGTTGTAGGTGACGAGATCGGCCAGCGTGAACCCGTCGTGGGCGGTGATGAAGTTGATCGATGCCGAGGGATGGCGGCTGTCGGACTCGTAGAGGTCGCTCGACCCGGTGATTCGCGAGGCGAACTCGGCGATCGACGCATCCTCTCCCCGCCAGAAGTCGCGGACGGTGTCCCGGTACCGGCCGTTCCACTCGGACCAGTGCGGGGGGAAGTTGCCCACCTGGTAGCCACCTTCGCCCACGTCCCACGGCTCGGCGATGAGCTTCACCCTGCTCACGACGGGGTCCTGGTGGATCAGGTCGAAGAACGCAGACAGCCGGTCGACCTCGTGGAGTCCACGAGCGAGGGTCGACGCCAGGTCGAACCGGAAGCCGTCCACGTGCATCTCGGTGACCCAGTAGCGCAACGAGTCCATCACCAACTGGAGGACGTGGGGCTGGCGCATGTTGAGGGTGTTGCCGGTGCCCGTGTAGTCCATGTAGTACGTCGGGTCGTCGGTGAGTCGGTAGTACGCGGCGTTGTCCAAACCCTTGAACGACAGAACCGGGCCGAGGTGGTTCCCCTCGGCGGTGTGGTTGTAGACGACGTCGAGGATCACCTCGATCCCGGCTTCGTGGAGCAGCTTCACCATGGTCTTGAACTCCTGGACCTGGCCACCGGTCGTCGCCGCCGAGGAGTAGCCGTTGTGGGGGGCGAAGAAGCCGATGGAGTTGTAGCCCCAGTAGTTGCGCAGCCCACGGTCCACCAGGTGGGCGTCGTGCACGAACTGGTGCACGGGTTGGAGCTCGACCGAGGTGACGCCGAGCTCGAGCAGGTGTTCGACCACAGACGGGTGAGCGAGGCCGGCGTAGGTGCCCCGTTGGTGCTCGGGTACCTCGGGATGGCGGGCCGTCATGCCCTTGACGTGCAGCTCGTAGACGACGGTCTCGTGCATGGCGACCGCCGGTGGGCGATCGTTGCCCCAGTCGAAGAACGGATTGTGGACCACGGCCTTGGGAACGTGAGGAGCGCTGTCCTCGTCGTTGCGGGTGTCGGGATCGCCGAAGTCGTAGCCGAAGCACGCCGGAGACCAGTCGACCTCGCCGTCGACCGCCCGGGCGTAGGGGTCGAGCAGCAGCTTGGACGGATTGCACCGTTGGCCCGAGGCCGGGTCCCACGGACCGGTCACCCGGAAGCCGTACCGCGTCCCCGGGCCCACCCCGGGGAGGTAGGCGTGCCAGCAGAACCCGTCGACCTCGGTGAGCGGGATCCTCAGTTCCGTCGGGTCTCCGGTCGAGCCCCCGGGGTCGCCGGGATCGAAGAGGCACAGGTCCACGGCGTCGGCGGCCTCGCTGTAGACGGAGAAGTTGGTGCCCCCTCCGTCGTAGGTCGCACCAAGAGGGAAGGGATCGCCGGGCCAGGGTTGCATGGGCCCCATTCTTCCCTGCGCGCCGGTGGGTGAGACGCGGTGGCGACCGCCGCCCGGTCGAGCGCTCAACCGACGCGCTGCGGTCGGCGTCGACCCCCCGGGCATGATCTGGTGCCCAGTTGGATACGTACGCGGTCGTGAGCTGTTCTTCGATCGACCCCCGCTCGTCCCGGAGGGATCAGCGGAGGTCCAAGACGTCGATGAGGCCGGTGATCTCGAAGAGCCGCAGGCACCGAGCCGGTACGTTGCGGATCTCGAACGGGACTCCCTGTGACGCCCCCCGGTTGTGGGCCGCGACCAGCACGCTCAGCCCGACGGAGTCGATGAACACGAGCTCGCTCATGTCGACGGCGACCGACGGGTTCTCGGCGGCGAAGGCCTCGCTGAGGATCGTCCGTAGCTGGGCTCCGCTCTTCGCGTCGAGCTCGCCGCTCACGTGCACGACCACTCCGGTGGCGTCGTCCACCCGGAACTGCGCCGAATCGGGCGCAGCGGGCGGTCCCGTGGCGGAGTCGGCCTCGACCGTTCCGTCGCCCCGGCCCGACGCGGCCGACGCATCGTGTTCCCGATCTTCGACCATGACGACGGTAGGGTAGCGGTCGGTGAGAGCCCGAGCATCGTTCCCTGCGGAACTCGAGAGCGCGGCCGCGGCTCGTCGGTTCTCCGAGGAGATCCTCGAGGAGTGGGGACGCCTCGACTTTTGTGACACCACCCGCCTGCTGGTGAGCGAGTTGGTCGTCAACGCCGTCCTCCACGCACGATCGGAGTCGACCGTGGTCTTGGAGCTCGAGCGCCAGAGCCGGCTCCGGGTCGAGGTGACCGACTCCAGCGCCGCCCTCCCCATGCAGCGGGACTACGCGCCGTCGGCCCCGACTGGCCGAGGGCTGATGATCGTCGACGCCCTGGCCGACCGTTGGGGCGTGGACACCGACGAAACGGGCAAGACCGTCTGGTTCGAGTTGATCGCCGACCCGAGCGGCGACGGGGCCCGCCACGCCGGAGCGGCATGACCACCATGCCCGACGGCCGTGGCGTCGACTCCACCGAGGGACCGCAGGAGCAGGTCGTAGTTCGACTCGAGCGCGTGAGCGCAAAGGCAGTCCGCCTGGCCGAGCAGCACGACGACGCCATGTTCCGGGAGATCGACCTCGTCGTGCTCGGTTCTCCCCAAGGGTTCGACTCGCCCGCCGACTTCGAGAGGTTGAGCCGACTGAGTGTCGAGATCCGCGAGATCGTGGCCCTCTTCCGGCCGTTCGCCGAGCTCGGTTTGGGCGAGGTACTGGAATCGGGGGCCGACGAGGTCGTGACCTCCGAGGTCGAGGTCCCTCGTTCCATCGGCCCGGCGGCGAAGCGAGCCTCGGAGGTGATGGACGAGATGGAGGCGATGTTCGACGGTTCGCCCATGCTCGTGCAGCGGCCACCACCGGTCGCGACCGGGTTCCGGCGCTGGTTCCTCGGCCAGTTCGCCGACCAGATCGCCGGTCTGCCGGCGGTTCCCTGGGACATCTGGTGGGCTGAGCACGGCGACGGGTCCCAGGTGTCCGACACGGACGGTCCCGGCTCCCGCTCTCCCGCCTGACGAGGGGGACCGACTTCGGGGGACCGCCTTCTGCTCGGGCCAGGTCCGCCGGCGAGGGCGGGGCCTGTGGAACCATCTCGGTGTGACGGATGAGCCCGGAAACGACGCGCCGCCCCCCGACGAGCCCCCCGCGGGAGAGGGCTCCCCACCCGCATTCGACCCGGGCGAGCCGACCGAGGCTGTTCCCCCGGTCGCCGGCGGGGGTGGCCAGTCCGGCCCCTACACGGGCGATCCCACCCAGGCCATGCCGCCGGTGGCGCCCGTCCCTCCCCCCGACCAACCGCCGCCGCCGGTCGCCCCCACGGGCGACGGCAGATCGCCTTGGGGGTCGGTGGGACTGATCGCCCTCATCATCGCCATCCTCCTCGCCGCCGGGGTCCTGATCTTCCTCGCCCTGCGCAGCGACGACGACTCCACCCCGTCGACCACCATCGCCACCACGACGTCGAGCACCACGTCGTCCTCCACGTCGACCTCCACCTCGACCTCGACGACTGCTCCCACGACCACGTCCACGTCCACCTCGTCGACGACGTCGTCGACCACGTCCACCACGACGACCACTCCTTCCACGACGACCAGCACCACGGCGACGACCACCGCGCCCTGACGGTCGACGCCGAGGGGTCAGAACTCGCTGGCGGACGGCCGCCGGTGACGTGCGGATCCAGATGATCATTGACGTTTCGACGTCGGTGCGGTGAGCTGGCCGCCGGCTGGGGGAACCAGACTCCAGCCGACCACCGCCAACGGAGTTCTTCCTCGCATGCCCCACATCGACGACCCGACGGGCTCGGACCCCGATCGCGTGCACGACGCGGCCCGGGGGCCGGTCGAGGGGGAGGGTGAGCTGTCGGTACCGATCGACCTCGACGATCTCGATCGCATCGCACCCGAGGTCCTCACCAGGGGTCTGCCCGGTCGCCTCATCGGCGTCGCCGACTGGCTCCTCGCCGCCGACCTGGACGGCCATCCGTGGGCCCAGCTCCTCACCGCCGCGGTCTGCCATGACGTGTACCGCGGCGATCCTCGCGCCGCCGAGCTCGTGGACGCGGCGTGGCAGCGCTTCGATGCCGAGGGCGACGGGCAAGGCCAGGCCCTGTCGGCCAACGTGCTGGCCAACATCGCCCTCGGCCAGGGTGACATCGCCGCCGCCGTGAGCTGGTGGCGCCGGGCGGGCGAGCTGCTCCCGGAGGACGACCGCCTGGCGTCGAGCGTGGCCGCCCACACGTCACTCGACGCCTACGCCGCCGGCGATCTGGCCACCGCCATCGCCGCCGCCCGGGAGGCACTCGTCCTCGCCGAGGGAAGCGGCCGGCCCGAGGACACCGTGGTCCCGATGGTGTACCTCTCGATGTACGCGTTCTGTCAGGGCGATCTGGCCCGCGCGGCCCAGCTCACGGAGACGGCTGACCAACAGCTGAGGGATCTGCCCGAAGGCCGCTCGCGCAACGACGGTGCCCTGGTGTCGGCCTTCGCCGGCGTCGTGCACGCCGTGCGCGGCAACCAGGCGGCAGCCGATCACGCCTTCACCGAGGCGCTGCGGCGAGCCGAGCGGGACGACGTGCCGTGGTACGAGATGATGGCCCGGGTCCTGCGGGCCGACTTCACGGCGTCGTGGGCACCTCACCGATCCTTGGCCGACGCCCGCAGCGGGCTGGCCGTGGCCATCGCGATGGGCGATGAATGGTGGACCGGGATGGCGCGCATGGCCCTCGGCTCGGCCCTGGCCGGCACGGGGGACCTCAGGGTCGCCGAGGCGACCCTGCGGGAGGCCGTCGCCGAGCTCTCCAACCCTCTGGAGCGGGGATGGGCCCAGCTCGAGCTCGGGGAGGTCCAGCTCCGGTCCGGGGACCGCAACGGAGCGCGCGCCACCCTCGACGAGGCACGAGCGGCCTTCGACGTGTCCGGCGCTCGGTACTGGGCGGCACGCGCCGCCCTGACGATGGGTTCAGCCGACCGGGACCGGGGCGGACGGTGGCTGCGCCTGGCCCGGGCCACGGCGGCCGATGACCCGACCTACGCCCGACTGTTCGCCCCGGTCCACGAGCTGCGGATAGACGTGCTGGGGACCCCGTCGATCACGCTGGACGGCGAGTCGGTGTCGTTCATCACCCGGCACGCCGAGTTGGCGGTCTACCTCCTCGCTCTCGCCGGTCCGGTCGGCCTCAGCTGCTCGGACCTGGCGGAGGCCCTGTGGCCGAGCGTCGACGAACGTCGCGCCGGGCCGCGGCTGCGCACCCTGCTCTGGCAGGCCCGCAACGCCCTCGGTGCCGAGGCATGGCGAGTCCAGCGCCGAGGTGATCGCGTGTACCTCGACCTCGATGGCGTGGTGGTGGACGTCCACACCGCGGCTCTCGCCATGGAAGAGGGGTCGGCGGCGGTCGCCACGGCGGGCAGTGACGGCTCGGACGTCTTCGACTCGGCCCGCGCCGCGCGTCGAGATCTCGATCGCGGCCTGCTCCTCGGGTGGGACGTCACCCTTCCGCCCTCCATCACGACGCCCTGAGCATGGGGGCGGAGCAGCAGCGGCTGTCGGAGTCGCCGGACCGGGAGGGCCTCACCGCCTGGCACCGCTGGGGCCCCTACGTGGCGGCCCGGGCGTGGGGGACGGTCCGGGAGGACTACTCCGCCGATGGTGAGGCGTGGGCCGCCTTCCCTCATGACCACGCACGGTCCCGCACCTATCGGTGGGGCGACGACGCGCTGGCCGGCATCTGCGACGTCCGTCAGGGGATGTGCCTCGGGCTGGCGCTGTGGAACGGCGTCGATCCGTTCGTGAAGGAGCGGGCGTTCGGTCTGGCCAACGCCGAGGGCAACCACGGCGAGGACGCCAAGGACCACTGGTGGCACCTCGATGCGGTTCCGTCCAGCGCCTGGTTGTCATGGCGCTACCACTACCCGCAGGTGGTCTTCCCCTACGAGGAGCTCGTCCGGGTCAACGCCGAGCGGACCGTCGCCGACGACGAGTACGAGCTGGTCGACACCGGCGTGTTCGACGACGATCGCTACTGGGTGGTGGATGTCGACTACGCCAAGGCGGCGGTGGACGACATCGTCATGCGCATCCGCGTTCGCAACGTGGGTCCGGAGCGGGCGACGGTGCACGTCCTGCCCCAGTTGTGGTTCCGAAACACCTGGTCGTGGGCAGCCCACGGGGACCGGCCGTCGCTGTCGACACGGGACCCACGTCGTGGGGGAGGGATCGCCGTCGACCATCCCGGACACCTCGGGCGCTGGACGTTCGTCGCCGACAGCCCCGATGCCGGCGAACCCCGGTGGTTGTTCTGCGAGAACGAGACCAACAACCCTCGCCTGTGGGGTCCGGACGCGCCGGTCCTGACGCGCTATCCGAAAGACGGGATCAACGACCACGTGGTTCACGGGGCCGACACGGTCAACCCCGCCGGGACGGGGACCAAGGCGGCGGCGTGGTGGAACGTGACCGTCGAGCCGGGGGCCACGGCCGAGATGCGGTGCCGACTCAGCCAGGCCGGGACGTCGTCGGAGGACCTTGGCGCCGAGTTCGACGAGATCATCGGCCGGCGGCGGGCCGAGGCCGATGAGTTCCACGCGGAGCGCCGGCCGGAGGGGATCAGCGACGAGGAGGCGCTCGTCCTGCGCCAGGCCTTCGCCGGTCTGCTCTGGAGCCGCCAGTTCTACCGCTACGACATGCGCCGGTGGCTGGACGGCGACCCGGCGGGTCCCCCGCCGCCTCCCGAGCGTGGTGAGATCCGCAACGGCGCCTGGCGGAACCTCGACGCCAACGACGTGATCTTGATGCCGGACACGTGGGAGTACCCCTGGTTCGCCTCCTGGGACCTGGCGTTCCACTGCGTCGCGCTGGCCCACGTCGATCCCGCGCTGGCCAAGCAGCAGCTCCTGTTGTTGACGAGGGAGTGGTACCAGCACCCGAACGGCCAGCTACCCGCCTACGAGTGGGATTTCTCCGACGCCAACCCGCCGGTGCACGCCTGGGCGGCCATGCGGGTGTTCGAGACCGACGGCGGAACCGACCTCAACTTCCTCGCCCGCATGTTCCACAAGCTGATCATCAACTTCACGTGGTGGGTCAATCGGGAGGACGCCGACGGGAACAACGTCTTCGAGGGCGGATTCCTCGGTCTCGACAACATCGGGCCGTTCAATCGATCGAAACCCCTGCCCGGCGGGGCGACCCTCGAGCAGAGTGACGGAACGGCATGGATGGCGATGTACTGCCTGAACCTGCTGGAGATCGCCATTCGCCTGTCCGAGCACGACACGAGCTACGAGGACCTGGCTGTGAAGTTCATGGAGCACTTCACGCTCGTCGCCGAGGCCATGAACGACGCCGGGATGTGGGACGAGGAGGACGGCTTCTTCTACGACTCGATCCGTCGTCCCGACGGCACGACGGACAAGGTCCGGGTGCGGTCCATGGTGGGACTCATCCCCCTCGTGGCCCTGGCCTCGGGAGACGGTTCCCACATGACCGGCCTCGAGGAGTTCCAGGGACGGATGGCGTGGTTCATGGAACACCGGCCGGTCCTGGCCGGCCACCTCGGGCGATTCACCACGGCCGCCGGCGGTGACGCCGTGATGGCGTCGGTCGTCAGCCCGGCCCAGATCCAACGGTTGCTCGCCTGCATGCTCGACCCCGAGGAGTTCCTGTCCCCGAACGGTCTGCGGTCGCTCTCGAAGTGGCACGCTCGGCACCCGTTCGTGATGAGTCTCGGAGGCGACGACGCCACCGTCGACTACGAGCCGGCCGAGAGCCGATCACGGCTCTTCGGCGGGAACTCCAACTGGCGGGGACCGGTCTGGTTCCCCCTCAACTTCCTCGTGATCGAGTCGCTGCTGCGCCTCCACCGCTTCGTCGGCTCCAGCTTCACCGTCGAACTGCCCACCGGCTCCGGTCGCGATGCCGATCTCGCCGAGGTGGCCGACGACCTGGCCGATCGCCTGATCGGCCTGTTCCTACGGGACGACGACGGCCGGCGTCCGGCGGCGACGACCGGAGGGCTGGCCCGCTTCGAGGATCGGCCCGAATGGAGCGACCTGCCGGTGTTCTACGAGTACTTCAACGGCGACACCGGCGGCGGGGTGGGTGCAGCCCATCAGACCGGCTGGACTGCGTTGGTGGCCGATCTGCTGATGGCTCGCCCCGTGCGCCGAGGTCGAGCGGCGCCGGATCCGGGTCAGACGTCGTCGGGGTCGTAGTCGCCGCGTTCGTAGGCCTTGCGTCGATTCATCTGCACGACGAAGGCGGCGATGACCACAACGGCCAGGATGGCGAAGATCAAGACGAGGAGCACCTGCTCAGTGTGCCCGGTGACGGCTGACGGATGCCGGATGGCCCGGCACCCGAGCCGGCCCGCTCAGTCGAGGGTCGTGATCTCGGGGATTCCGACGACGAACGTGCCCCCCCAGTCCCGGATGCGGGCGAGCTGGCCGCTGATCTCCTCGGCCAGGTTCCAGGGCAGGATCATCACGTAGTCGGGCCGGAGCTCGTCGATGTCCTCGGGGGCGACGATGGGTATGTCACGGCCCGGGATCAGTCGACCCTGCTTGGCCGTGCTGACATCGGCCACGACGGCCATCTGCTCGGGACCGATCCTCGCGTAGTTGAGGTAGGTGATGCCTTTGGCGGCGGCGCCGTAGCCCACCACGGTCTTGCCTTCGGCCGCGACCCGTGCGAAGAACTCGTCGGCGCTGGTTCGGCAGTGCTCGGCTCGGGCGGTGAAGTCGCGATACGCACTGCGGTCGACCAGACCGGCATCGATCTCCCGTCGCCGCATCTCCTCCACAGCGGGGGTGGTCGTCCACGAGGCATCGGT
Organism: uncultured Actinomycetes bacterium; assembly: GCA_963793025.1. Lineage (GTDB taxonomy): Bacteria > Actinomycetota > Acidimicrobiia > Acidimicrobiales > Acidimicrobilacustridaceae > CAWBYL01. The sequence goes on along the minus strand of CAWBYL010000007.1, from coordinate 1,779 downwards.
CAGACAGGCGTGAATCCTGAGGCTTCCGCCGTGGGTCGGTTGTTCGGAGAGATCGAAGACCCGGAGCCCGTGGCGGGCGAACACGTTTTCGACCGCCTCGAGGGACAGGTACGAGAAGTGCTCGTGGTAGATGGTGTCGAACTGGACCTGTTCGAGCAGGTTGAGCACGTGGGGGAACTCGATGGACGTGATCCCCTCGGGCTTGAGCACGAGGCGGATGCCCTCGACGAAGTCGTTGAGGTCGGGCACGTGGGCCAGCACGTTGTTGCCGACCACGAGATCGGCTCGCACCCCATCGGCGACGATCTCGTTCGCCGTCTCGACCCCGAAGAACTTCGAGATGGTGGGGATGCCGATCTCCCGGGCCGCCTCGGCCACGTTCTGGGCGGGTTCGACGCCGAGCACCGGGATGCCCTTGGCGACGAAGTGCTGCAGGAGGTACCCGTCGTTGGACGCGATCTCCACGACCTGGGAGCTCGGACCGAGACCGAGGCGGTCGATCATGGCGTCGGCCAGGTGTCGGGCGTGTTCGACCCAGGACTCGGACCAGGACGAGAAGTACGTGTAGTCCTCGAAGAGGTCGACCGGGTCGGCGTCGTACTCGACCTGGGCCAGTCCGCACTCGGTGCAGACCACGACGGCAAGGGGGAAGAGCGGAGTCAGGGCTCCGCCCTGGTCCGGTCCCGGAAGGTTGTTGGCGAGCGGACTGAGCCCGAGATCGATCACCATCTGCTCGAGGTCGCTACCGCACGAACGACACTGCTCCACGCACGCCTCCCGCTAAGGGGTGCCACCGCATCCCGACTCCGGCCGACTCGTCTGTCGGCGACGGCCCAGTGTCCACGCGCGGAGAGTGCTCGTCAAGGGGCGGGGAGCGTTATAGGGCCGTATGGCCTAGTGAGCCTTGACGGACTCGGTGCGGCCGGCGGCGCTACCCTCCCCTCAGGTACTCACTTTGGGCGTTCGTCGACCCAGGAACCGCAGCTCGAGGAAGCGGTACGAGACGGCACTGTAGGCCAGGGAGATGGGCGTCATGATGGCGAAGGCGACGTGCCGGCCCACGGTGAGCAGCCCGAACAGCGGGTAGTGGATCAGGTAGAGCGTGTAGGAGCGCCGACCTACCCAAACAAAGGGTTCCCAGGCCAGGGTCCGGGCGAGCCAACCGCGAGGCAGCGTCATCAGCAACCAGATGATCGCCGCCGAACACAAGGCCACCACGATGCCCCCACCCCGCAGGTAGAACGGCGAGTAGACGCGGAACAGCGGGAGCCAGGCGACCAGGATCACGATGGACACCGCCGCCGCGATGTTGCGGACTCGCTCAGAGAGCGCGTCGGCATGGCGGTCGAGCACGATGGCGAGAGAGCACCCGATGAGCAGTTGGTACCGCGCGGGTGTCGGGGGCGAAGTACACGCGATCACCCGACCAGTGGAAGATGTTGGTCGCCGCCAGGTAGTAAGCGCAGGCCCCCACCGTCGCCGCATGGATCCACGCCGTGCCCGTGCGCCGCAACAACAGCACCAGCGCGGCGGGGAAAAAGACGTAGAACCATTCCTCGACGGACAGGGACCACGAGTGTTCCATCCATCCGAGGCTCCACCAGTTGAACGCCTCCACCCACGAGCTGATGTAGGCCAAGGCGGTGGCGACGCCGACGATGGTCGCCCCTCGGAGTGGAGCGGAGGCGTCGGCGGTGTAGAGCAAGACCACGACGATCGATACTGCGACGAGTGAAGGTAGGAGCCGCCGCGCCCGACGTATCCAGAAGTTCGATGCGA
>CAWBYL010000006.1:0-1593828 GCA_963793025.1 uncultured Actinomycetes bacterium | reverse complement strand
AGTCCGGCCGTCATGTCCACCGGCGTGCATCACGTGCTCGTCATGGGCAAGGTGGCCAAGACCCCCGACGGCGTCGACCGGTCGGTGGCTGCCGGTCGGCCGATCACCGGTGAGCCGGCCTGACCTGCTCCACCGGTGGGGTTCCGGCCGCGGGAGCGCAATGCTGGCGGGGGTCGGGCGGCGGCGCCATCATGATCGGCACGACCACGAACGGCGTGACGGGGTGACCTGATGGTGAAGGTCAGCAAGGTGAGGGCGGCGGAACTGCGGGAGGAGATCCTCGACGCCACGGCATCGGAGCTCCTGCGGGTGGGCTACGACGCGGTGGCGTTGACAGGCGTGGCCGAACGCTGCCACGTCGCCACCAGCGCCATCTACAACCGGTTTCCCGGCAAGTCCGAGCTCGTCGTCGCTCTGGTCGAGGAGCGCCTCGACCGCGGGCCCCAACCGGAGGGCGGCGGATCCCCCGAACCTGCGGGCGTCGACCCGACGGCTGCGCCGGGCCGGGCGACGGCCCTGGACGACACCTTCCCCGACGTGATGTTCGAGCTTCATGTTGGCCTCCCGTCATGCCCCCGAGCTGCGGCCAGTGGTCTCCGAGGCCGTGCAACGACGAGACGACGAGTCCAGCGCCTCCGCGAGCCTCGGGGATCGCCCGGCCCGACCAGGACCCACGTGCTCTGGTCCTGCTCGGCCCGGCGGCCTCGGCGGGCTCCTACCTCCTCGGCCTGGTGAGCGCCCCGCCGTCGTCGGGGTGGGACACCATCGACCACCTGGTCACACTGGCCACCCTGGTGGGCCGTGGGACACGCCGGGCCCGAGAAAGAGGGCGGCCCGACGCCGTCAGATCCCGCGGTGGAGCGCCGCCCGCCGGCCATCCGGTCGACGGCGCCGGTGACGCGTTGGTGCGGTCTGCGGCCGATGTCTTCGCCGCCAAGGGCTACGAGGACGCGACCGTCGCCGACATCGCCCGCCGAGCCGGTCTCACGACCGGGGCCATGTACAACCGCTTCCGGGGGAAGGCCAACCTCCTCACCGAGGTGGTCCTCCAGCTCACCTTGCCCCAGGCCCACGACGACCTCCTGCGTGCCACCGATGTCTTCCTCCACGGGAGCCCGATGGCCTCGGGCAAGGCTCTCGCGGCCAGGCTCGAGAACGGGCGAGCGGCGCCGAGCGCGGTGGGACCGGGCTCTGCGGCTCGAGGCCCGCGCCGCGGCGCGCGCGAACCCGAGGTTGCCGAGGTGCTCCTCCCGCTCCAGGAGCGGACACTCGTCGCCGTCGCCTCGGCCATCCGCACTGCGCAGGCCGCCGGCGCCGTCCGCGACGACGTCGACCCCGAGGCGCTCGCCTGGTGGTTGGCCGCCTTCCCGCTGGGGTTGCCCCTGATCGAGGCTCAACTGGCCCAGGCCCCGCCTGACTGGGCTCCCACGTTCGCCGCCATCATCCGGGCGGTGCAGACCTTGCCGACGAGGGACTGAGACCGGCGAGCCTCGCTCGCGCCCACCGGCCCCGAGGTCAGCAGTGGCGGGCGGCTATGGCCCTCACGCCGGCGGCGAAGGCATCCACGTCGGCTTCCGTGGTCGCGAAGGAGGTCATGAGCCGCACCTCGTTGGCCTCGACGTCCCAGTCCCACACGAACGACCACGCCTTCAGGTCGGCCACCGCTGCCGCCGACGGCAGCCGCACGAACACGGCGTTCACCTCGGGCGGCCGAACCACGGACACCCCGGGCGCACCGGTCATGGCCGCGGCCAGTCGGCCGGCCATGGCGTTGGCGTGCCTCGCCGCCCCGATCCAGAGGTCGCCGCCGAGCAGGGCGCAGAACTGGGCGGCGACGAAGCGCATCTTCGACGGGAGCTGCCCGGCCTGCTTGCGCACGAAGGCGACGGACTCACCGAGCTCGGGCCGGAGGAACACCACCGCCTCGCCGTACATGCCTCCCGCCTTGGTGCCCCCCAACGTGAGCACGTCGACGCCGGCATCGACAGTGGTGCGGCGAACGTCGCCGCCCAGCGCAGCGGCGGCGTTGGCCAGACGGGCCCCGTCGAGGTGGACGACCAGGCCGTGGCTGTGGGCCTCCGCGACCACGGCGGCCAACTCGTCGGGCTGGTAGAGCGTGCCGCTCTCGGTCGACTGGGTGATGGACACGACCCGAGGCTGAACGTGGTGCTGGTCGCCGCGTCCGTGGAGCAGCGGGCCGATTTGGGCCGGTCGGAGCTTTCCGTCCGGGGTGGGCACGGTGATCAACTTGGCCCCGGTGAAGCGCTCGGGCGCTCCGCACTCGTCGACCGCGATGTGGGCGCTCTGGGGGCAGATCACCGCCTCCCAGGGCTGGAGCAGACATTGGAGACCGACCACGTTCGCTCCGGTCCCACCCCAACAGAAGGCGACCTCGACTTCGGTGCCGAAGGTCTCGGCGACGGCCGCGGCGGCGCGCGCCGTCCAGGGATCGTCGCCGTAGGCCAATGCCGGACCCGTGTTGGCCTCGGCCATCGCCTCCATGACCTCGGGCAGCACACCGGCGGCGTTGTCGCTGGCGAAGGACACGCCCTCGGGGGCGGCCACGGAGTACGGACCCTGGTCAGTCACGGAGGAAGCCACCGGCTCGCGCCCTCGACCGCGAGAGCGTCACGGAACTTGGGGTGGGCGATGTCGATGAGGCGGCGGGCCCGCACCGAGATCGGCGCTGCCGCGCAGCTCGGCCACGCCGTACTCGGTGACCACGTGGTCGATGGTGTTCTTCAGCGTCGTCACGATCGCTCCTTCGCCCAGGCGCACCTTGATACGGCTCACCGATTCGTCGGCGGTGGTCGAGTGGAGGGCGAGGAAGCCCTTGCCCTCGGGCGAGTACATCGCGCCCTCGGCGAAGTCGGCCTGCCCTCCCGAGCCGGACCAGAGTCGGCCGTCGATCATCTCCGAGTTCGCCTGGCCGAGCAGGTCGACCTCGCAGGTGGCGTTGATCGAGACGAAGCACCGCTCCCGGCCGATGACACGCGGGTCGTTCACCCAGTCGACCGGGAGCAACTCCACCGCGGCGTTGTCATCGAGGAAGTCGTAGAAGGAGCGCGTGCCCAACGCGAAGGTGGTGACCATCTTCCCGGGGCGGCTGACCTTGCGCGATCCGGTGACGACGCCGGCGGTGAACAGGTCGGCCAGCCCGTCGGAGAGCAGTTCGGTGTGGACCCCGAGATCGCGATGGTTCTCGAGGGCACCCAGCGCCGCCGCCGGTATCGAGCCGATGCCGACCTGGATCGTGGCCCCGTCGGGGACCCGTTCGGCGATGGCCTCGCCGATCACCCGGTCCTTGACCCCGACCGGTGCCCGCGGAACCTCGACGAGGGGCTGGTCGGCCTCGATCCAACCGGCGACCTGGGAGACGTGGACGTTGTTCTCACCACGGGTGCGGGGCATGGCCGCGTTGGCCTCGAGGAAGAACGGAGCCCGTCCGATGAACCGGGCCACGTAGTCGGCGTTGGTGCCGAGGGAGAACCAGCCGTGGCGATCGGGCGGGGCCGAGGTGGCGATGACCAGCGGGTCGGGGGCGATGTCGCGCAACAGGTGCGGCATGTCGGAGAAGTGGGCGGGGGTGAAGTCGCAGCCGCCCGTGCCGAACGCCGGCCGCGTCACCGGCGACAGGAAGTACGAGACGTGCCGCAGCCCCGGATAGGCGCCGTGGAGATAGGGCCGGTCGCGCAGGGTGTGCATCTGGTGCACGGTGACGTCCTGCAGGTCGGGACCGGCGGCGTCGATGGCGTCGAGCAACTTGTCGGGTTCGCCGTTGGCGAGGGGGACGATGACGTCCCGGTGCTGACGAGCCAGCTCCACGACGGCGGAGGCGTCCTCGCGATGGGTGCGGCGGAGGGCGTCGTTCACCCGGGCTCCTTGAGTCGCTGCCACCCACCGTAGATCGGACGCGGACCGGCCCCGGCGCTCAGCACCGGGGCCGGTCGACAGCGTCGCAGTGGGTCAGTCGGGACCGTCGCTCAGTAGGCCCTGGCCTCTTCGGGGATGTCCTCGAGCACGGCGTCCTCCGGGCTCAGGAAGCGCCACAGCAGGCCGGCCAGGGCCGCACCGACGATGGGTGCCACCCAGAACAGCCAGAGCTGGGGGATGTAGTCACCGCCGACGAACAGCGCCGGCCCGGTGGACCGGGCCGGGTTCACCGAGGTGTTGGTGACCGGGATGCTGATGAGGTGGATCAGCGTCAGGGCGAGGCCGATGGCGAGCGGGCCGGCGATCGACTTGGCCTTCTTGGTGGTGGCTCCCAGGATCACGAACAGGAAGCCGGCGGTCATCACGACCTCGGTGATGAGCGCCGAGGTGAGGTTGAACCCGCCCGGCGACAGCTTGTCGTAGCCGTTGGCGGCGAACGCACCGGCCTCGCTGGAATCGATGTTGTACCCGCCCGGCTGACCCTTGGCGATGGCCAGGATCACGCCGGCCGCGGCGATCGCGCCGATGACCTGCACCACCACGTAGGGCAGCACCTGCTTCCCCGGGAAGCGACCGCCCGACCACAGCCCCAACGTCACGGCGGGGTTGAAATGGCCGCCCGAGATGTGACCGACGGCGTAGGCCATGGTCAACACGGTGAGCCCGAAGGCGAGCGAGACGCCCACCAGGCCGATCCCGATGAACGGGGTGTCGGCTCCGCCAAAGGTGGCGGCCAGGACGGCGGCGCCACAACCACCGAGCACCAGCCAGAAGGTTCCGATCGCCTCTACGACGAGCTTCCTGCCCATCTCCTCCATCGCTTCCCCCCAAGGGACGCCTTCGCGCCGACCGTCGGCGACGTGGAGAAGCTATAGCTCCCCGCCCGGACAGGACGGGGATCGAAGACCGGATCAGACGGCCGCGAGGTCAGCGACCCGGCTGAGCGGCCTCGAGCTCGCGGGCCAGCACGGCCGACGGCGCGACCACCACCATGGCGTGAGTGAGGTCGACCATCTCGGCGATGATCACCCGGCGCTCCGCCTCGCCCTTCGGCGCCGATGTCTCGTGGTCGGCCAGCATCTGGACCGCGGCCCGCAGGACCGTGCGCAGCCGTTCGCCCCGCAGCGCCGGCGGCACGTCGACCATGAGGTCGAGGAGACGCAGCGACACGCGCTGCAGCGAATCGAGCACGGCGCGGTCGGCACCGAGCAGCTGCGGAGCGTTGCGGGAGATCTCGGCCAGGAAGCGCCCGTACCAACCAGGCGGTTCGACGAGGACCGACTCGGCCAGCGGACGGACCATCACGTCCACCAGAGCGAGCGTGTCCGAGCCCTCACCCGCGTCATCGAGGTCGGCCAGCACCTGGTTGCGGCGGGCGTCGATCGGGCCCATGCGGACTTCGAAGATGGCCTCGACCAGCTTGTCCCGGGATCCGAAGTGGTACTGCACGGCCGAGTGGTTCCGCTGGCCCGCCGCCGCCGCCACCTCCCGGAGGGAGAGCGCGGTCAGGCCCCGCTCGGCGACCAGCCGCTCGGCCGAGTCGATCATCGTCCGCCGGGTGCGCTCACCCCGCCCCTCAGTGGGCATCGCGCGACCCTAGCGTCCGCTTGTGAAAGATCCCGCGAGGCGGGGTCGGAGTGTGGGATCGTCACTGATCATGCCCGACGCCGCGTCCATCCCCGATGCCAACCCCGGCAACCACCATCCCGCCATGGACGGCAGCGTCATCGCCAGCGGCGCCGGCACCGAGCGTCCGGAGTTCCTTCCGCCCACCGGTGGTCCCATCGAGCTCGTCCGGAGCTTCGGTTTCGTCGACATCTGTGGCTTCACCGCCCTCACCGAACGCCACGGCCCCCGCCGAGCCGTGAGGGCCCTCGAGGTGTTCCGCACCCTCGTGAAGGAGATCGCCGGTCGACGAGGCATCCGGGTGGCCAAGTGGCTGGGCGACGGCGCCATGCTCGTCGGGGTGAAGCCCGGACCCACCGTGGCCACCGTCGCGGAGCTGACCGGCCGATTCGAGTCGTTCGACATCGACCTGCGGGCCGGCGTGGCCAGCGGGGTGGCTCTGCTCTTCGACGGCGACGACTACATCGGCAAGCCCGTCAATCTCGCCGCTCGGCTCTGTGACGAGGCCGGACCGGGTGAGCTGCTGGGAGATCCGTCGGCTCTGATCGACCTTCCCAGCTGGGTCCAGACCGGCACTCCCCGCACCATCACCATCCGCGGCGTGGGCGTCATCGAGGGCGTGTGCCCTCTGCGAACCGCGCCCGATGTTCAGTTCCCACCCGAACCCAACCGCGATTCCGAGCTCTGAGCTGGGCGGCTGTCGGCTTTGGTGGGGCCTCGCGCGAGGCCGCTATGATCTCCCGGCTGCTCCGGGCGAAGCTCGGCGGCGGCACCAAGCACCGGCCCCCATCGTCTAGCGGCCTAGGACACCACCCTCTCAAGGTGGCGGCACGGGTTCGAATCCCGTTGGGGGTGCTCTGGTCCTGAGGAATGGTCGAGCGGCGCAAAGTCGCCTTCTCGACCGCGGGGTGGGGCATCCCCGACCGGCACATCTGCGTCGCTCTGTCTGTCAGCTGACAGCTGGGTTCAGGCGGAGACCAGCCGCACGGGAAGGTGGTCGGCGGTGGCCGCGATCACGTCGCCGGGGCAGCAGAACGCTGGGGGCCCGGTGATCTCGAGCGTGGCGAAGCGGCGAGCGATCTGAGCGAACATGGTTCGCACCTCGTGCTTGGCCAGGTTTGCCCCTAGGCAGTAGTGGACGCCGCCGCCGCCGAAGGAGACGTGCGGGTTGGGGCTCCGCCCGATGTCGAACCGGAACGGTTCGTCGAAGACGGTGTGGTCCCGGTTGGCCGAGGGGTACCACATGGTGATCCGGTCTCCCTGTGAGATCGTCACCCCGTCGAGTTCGACGTCTCGGGTGGCGTCCCTTGCGAACATGGTGACCGGGCTCGCCCAGCGAATGATTTCGTCAGTCGCCGAGTCGATCAACCCAGGATCGGAGCGCAGCCGATCCCACTGGTCCGGGTTCTCCACGAGGGCAGTGAGGCCACCGGAGATCGCGTTGCGTGTCGTCTCGCTGCCCGCGATCGACAAGATGATGAAGAACGCATCGAGCTCAGGGGCGGACAGCGACTCGACTTCGCCGGCGTCGTGCTCGATCTCGGCGAGGGCGATCTTGCTCCAAACGTCGTTCTGCGGAGACCGCCGCTTCTCCTCACCCAGGGCCTGTGCGTAGGAGTAGAGCTCCAGGGTCGCCGCCAGCTGGTCTTCGGGGGTGAGCTCGTTCTGCGGATCCGATGCCCGGAACATCGTGTCGATCACGCCGAACAGGTGCGGTCGATCGGGCACGGGGATGCCCATGATGTCGCCGATCATCTCCATCGGTAGACGGAAGGCGACATCCCGGACGAAGTCGACCTCGCCTCCACGCTCCATCACGTCGTCGAGGATCACATCGGTGTAGTGAAGGATCCGATCGTCGAGCGTCTTGATCATGCGCGGTGTGAAGCCCGAGCTGATCACCTTGCGGAGCCGCTCGTGTTGCGGAGGGTCCGAGGCCACGAGGGTGTGGTTCACGTCCTCGGCGGGCATCGGCACGATCGAGGGTCCAGCGGCCGCGGAGAACGTCTGCCAGTCGCGGTTCGCCTGCTGGACGACGCTGTGCGCTAGCAGCACCCAGAACTCACCGGTGTCCCCGCGCCCGGGCACCTCGGATGCTCGGTGACGCAGGACCGGCCCCCGAGCGCGCAGGTCCGTGAAGAGGTCGTGGGGGAAGCCCTCGACGTAGAGGGCAGGATCGACGAGATCGACCTCGATGCAGTCGGAACCGGTCATCAGATCCTCCCCCGGTCCGGCGCATCGCCGGAGCGTTCCCACCGGGTCTCACGAACTGGCGGCGTGAGCCCGCATCGCAGTCAAACAGACCGCGACCACTCGTGCACGGCCCGCGACACAACCCTCGACCGGGGACTGGAACGAGCGTCCAGTTCGTCGCTGAGTAGTCGTAGCCGTCGCCAAGTCGGGTAGGTGGAGCGGGCGCAGAACACGATGCGGCCATTCGCTTCGTCGAAGATCACCCAGTCATGGGTGTAGGTCATGAGGTCGTTGGGCCGCCACGCCGCCGGCATCTCGGTATCAGCGCTGCAGACCGAGGTGCGTGTGCTCTAACAGCAATCGGTCGGCGTCCCGCGTCTCTCGATCGGTCGTTCGGTCGCAGGTAGCAGCCAACCCGCCAGCACAGATCACGTCAGGCCGAGACCCGCGTGGGTCGGTATCGCATGGCGACCGCCCCGGACCGGAACTCGTGGCGATCCACGAGCTCGAGCTGGATGCGCTCGCGCAGTCCGGCGAGCAACGTCGGCCCGTGTCCGGCCAGGACCGGCTGCACGAGGAACTCGTACTCGTCGATCAGTCCCAGATCCGCCAACGCCAGAGGGAGGGTCACGCCGCCCACCCACAGGCCCTCGCCGGGCTCCTCCTTGAGCTGCTGAACCGCGTGCGCCAAGTCACCCTGCACCAACTCGGCATTCCAGTCGGCGTCGCTCAGCGTGCTCGACACGAGGTACTTCCTCGCCTGGTCGATGGTCTCGGCGAACGGGATCTCCCACTCACCCATCCAGTCAGGCCAGGTGCCCGTGGCCGGGTGCCGCCACGCCGACTCCATCATCTGGTAGGTCACCCGGCCGAACAGCAGGGCATCGGCTCGTGCCATCTCAGCGGTCCAGTAGCGCATCGACTCCTCATCAGGCGGGAGCCCTGCCTCGTGATGGCAGCAACCGTCGAGGGTGACGTTGATCGAGTATCGAAGTGGTCTCATCTCGTTGCTCTCCCTGATGCGCGCCGCGCGCTTGTCCGACCGCACTCAGACGACTGCCGGCGCCCATTCTCATCGGTGCCTGGACACCACCCTGGTCGCAGAACGCGCTCAGCCCCCGAGAACCGGTGACACTGAGCGGCACCATGGGGCGATGTGCGCGAAGTCATACTCTTGTTACCATCGAAGTATGCGAACGAAGAAGCGTCTCACGGTGACAGTGGACCCCGAGCTGATCGAGGCGGGCCACCGGGCAGTCGAATCCGGAGAGGCCGAGTCCGTCAGCGGATGGGTCAGCGCAGCCCTCGAGGACAAGATCCGACGCGACCAGAAGCTGTCGCTCCTCGCCGCCGCGATCACCGGCTTCGAGAGCGAGTTCGGAGAGATCACCGCCGAGGAGATCGCCGTCCAGCGGCGTGCCGATCGACAGGAAGCGACGGTCGTCCGCGGCGCCCGTCGACCTGTGAGAAGAACGGCGCAGTCCCGATGAGCCTGGTGCTCGACGCAGGGGCGCTCATCGCTCTCGACCGGAACGAGCGTCCGATGTGGATCCGCCTCAAAGCAGCTCAGCTCGCTGGTGAACTCCCGCTCACTCACGCTGGAGTGCTCGGCCAGGTGTGGCGCGGAGGGCCACGCCAAGCCCGCCTGGCTCAAGCGCTCGACGGAATCGACGTCCGGTCGTTGGACGAGGCGGCGGGCCGGAGCGCCGGGCGTCTCCTCGCTCTTTCGGGGACGTCCGATGTGATCGACGCGGCCGTCGTACTCCTGGCCGAGGATGAGGACGAGATCGTCACCGTCGACCACGCGGACCTCGAACAACTAGCAGCAGCGTCCGGCCGACACGTCGAGCTCGTCCATCCCTGATCGCCGGGAGTGTGCGCTGCTCAGTGGTCTGGGTGAGCCACCTCGACGAGCGCGAGTCCTTCGATTCCGGCGAAGTCCCGTGGGTTGCAGGTGTGGATGGTCAGTCCGTTGGCGATCCCGATGGCTGCGATCATCGCGTCGTAGGCGCGGGCGGCAGGCTTACGGCCTGCTCGCCGTAACGACGCCGCGACCTGACCGAAGCTGCGGGCGGCAGCGGCGTCGAACGGGAGAGGGGCGAAGTCGGCCTCGGCCTGCTGGAGGTGGGCCTGACGGGCCGCTCGTTCAGGTTCGGTCGTCGCGACGAGCGGACCGACTGAGAGCTCGGCAAGGGTGATCGCGGTGATGAGCGGCTCGGCAGGGAGGGCGTCGACGTCGGTGATCCGGCCGAGCAGGATCAGCGTGCTGGTGTCGAGGATGCCTTGGGACATGTCAGAGCGACGGCTCGATCGCGGTGTCGATGTCGTGGCGGAGGTCCGCCGGGTCGACCTGGGGCAGGCGGGCCCAGCGTGCTCTCAGTTCGTCGAGCGGAACCGGAGGGCGCTGAAGAGCCACGAGACGGGCGACCGCCTTGCCGGAGCGGGTGATGGTCAGTTGCTCGCCGTGCTGCGCCCGCTCGACGACCTCGCCGCCATGGTTCCGGAGATCCCGGATCGATACATCAGCCATTCGGTGAGAGTATCACGCGTGATACAGCGCCTTGCTCCGCCCTCACGTGTACCAGACCGCCGGTTCTGCGGGTCACCCGTGTGTGGCCGGCGACAGGAACGGAATCGTCGGGCGGTTCTTCCGGACCGCTGCCGGATGGGCAGGCCCAGTCAGCTCGGCCTCTCACGTGTCGACGAGATTGAAGCCACCGGACGCGTCGCCACGTTCAACGCCCAGGTGGCGCCGAGCGGCGAGACCTCCGAACGCAGTGCCGGCTATGCCCAAACCGCACGTATCGAGCTTCGACGATACGACGACTAGCCAGTCGGCCCGAGTGTCCCCGAGCGCCGGGATTGAACCGGTGCTACTCCCAACATCGTGGACCTCCAACTCATGCAAGACCGCGCGCGGCGCCGACAAAGAGCACACCGCATCGAGATCGGATGCCGACCACGCAGCGGAATACCGCTCCGAAGCTCGTTGGATCTCTTCATGGCCAGGCACCCGAGGAGGTCGACACCGATCTCCACGCCAGGCAAGGAGGATGCGGAGCGAGGCGGCCGGCGGGTCGCCGGATGCCTCGCCCTCGAGGCGGCCGTCAGCTGACCCGACGAATCAGCGCAGAGACAACTTCCAGCCGTCAAACAGCCGACAGAGAGTGCGCATCCTGGAACGTGGTGAGCGAACGTCTACGGGGCGATGACGAGGCGGAAGCCAGCGTCGAACTGGTCGAGCTCGAGCAGGTCTGCGTGATCTTGGGCCCAGCGACCGGAGTCGATGTCCCGGCGTAGACGATCGATGGCCACGTCCACCGTGTCGTCAGGGAGACGGGTGAAGCACGAGGTGCCGGCACGGACCGCCGGATCCAGGTAGGCCTCCGGTCGTTGCCAGTAGGCGTGCCCGAACCCGTCGACACAGTCGTGGGGGACGAGAACGGTCTCGACACGTCCTCCTCCGAGCGCGTCGGCGATCTCGGCCGACTCGAGGTGGTCAGCATCGAGCTCTGCGGCGGCGCTCAGGTAGTCGTAGATCCACATCGTGTTGTGCACGGAGGTGTCGAACGTGAACACCGCGACCGGTCCTTTGGTGACACGGCGAACCTCCGACAGACCGGCCCGAGGGTCGGTCCAGTGATGGACGGTGAGCACGGCCATCGCGCCGTCGAAGGTGTCGTCGTCGAACGGCAGGCTTTCGGCGATCGCTCGTACGACAGCTGCCGATCCGGTCGGACGCTGGGCCGCCATCCGTTCCGATGGTTCCACCGCGACACAAACCCGATCCTGCGGCTCATAGGAGCCGGTTCCAGCCCCGACGTTCACCACCCTTGTGGCGCCCGCGAGCGCGGACCAGATGCGCGTCTCGATGCGCGGATCGGGCCGGCGCACCGCCGAGTACCCGACCCCGATCCGGTCGTAGACCGCTCCACCCATCCCGAACCCCCAGGCCATGGCACCGTACTAGGCCGCTCCACCGCCATACCCTCGAACGATCGACTGCTCCCCCCGCCGCCATCGACTGAGACCTGGGTGGCGTACCCGGTGGCTTCTCATTTCGTCAGGTCAGGGATGGGCCCCCAGTCCGGATGATCGGACACGCCCACGTGACCAGGTCGAGGGTCTAGAACGGGTGGCTTGAGATTGGACGTCCCTGACATCGTTCGGACCTATGCGCTCGGTGAGGGCTACGCGGCCTGGCTCGACGAGTTGCCGGCACTCGTGGAGTCCCTGGCCCGCGACTGGTCCCTGACCATCGGGCCGACGCTTCGTGGAGGGCACGCCGCGTTCGTCGCCGAGGCGACGGCCTCGGACGGGACGCGTGCTGTGCTCAAGGTCGGTGTACCCGGAGATCGACGGAGACTGGGCTGGGAGGCCACGGTGCTCCGCTTGGCGGACGGCGATGGCTGCGCACGCTTGCTGCGCGACGATCTCGAGCGGGACGCGCTGCTGCTCGAACGACTCGGGCCTGAGCTGTACGAGGCGGTCTCCGACGCACTGGTCCGCCACGACGCGCTCTGCGATCTCGCAACCATCTTGTGGCGTCCGGTGAGCGACGATGTCGATCTCCCGTCCGGCGGCGAGCGAGCACACGAGTACGCCCGTGCGCTGCCACGGCTGTGGCAACTGACCGGACGGCCGTGCTCGCAGGCGACCATCGAGGACGCCGTCGAATGCGCAGATCGTCGCAAGCGAGCACATGACGACCGCCACGCAGTCCTCGTACACGGCGACGTCCACGACGGCAACGCCCTCATGACACCCGATGGCACCTTCCGGCTCATCGACCCTGACGGGCTGCGGGCCGAACCTGCCTGCGACCTCGGAACCATCATCCGATGCAACCCACACGTTGGCGACGACCTGCGAGCCAGAGCTGACCGGCTCGCACTCCGCACCGGCGTCGACGCCACCGCGATTTGGGAGTGGGGCACGATCTACCGGGTCATCGGTGGCCTTCACAGCGTCCGCGTCGGCCTCCAGCCCTTCGGCGACCAGCTGCTCGCGCGCGCCGATCACCTCACCAGCAGCTGATCGCCCTCTGGCGTCGCACCGACAGAATGACCACGGGTTCGTGCCCGATCGTCCTGCACCGGCACCACGACCATCAACGACGTGCGATCTTGCCGACGTGCGGCACGACCCACTGGAGTCGGCGCGATCAGATCGGATCGAGCCGGGCGGCGATCTCGCGGTATCTCGAGACTGGGATGAGGTGCACTCCGTCGAACGCTCCCGAGTCGCGCACGTCCGACACCATGCGACAGGCGAAGTCCACGCCGGCGTCCCGGTCAGAATCGAGAGCGTCGATGAGCTCCGAAGGGACTGCGAGTTCCGGGATGTCCGACGACAGCTTGCGGGCCATCGTGGCCGACGGCGGTGCCATCACCCCGGCGTAGACGGGCCCGTCGAACTCCACCTGCTCCCGCCAGGCCACCAGCTCCGGCACGGAGAACGAGACCTGCACGAAGAGGGCGTCCGCCTCCCGCTTCCAGCTCGGGACGGGGCGGAGTCGTGCAGAAACGCCGAGGCTCAGCCGTCCCGCGGGTGCTCCGACTGACTGCTCGAAGCGACGGGCCTCGGCCAGCATGGAGCGCACCGTCAGATCGTCGGACCGCTTGCCCGTCTCGGGACGATCGCCGTAGACGAAGAGGAACTGGCTCACGCCGTAGGCGGCAGCGGTGAGAAGGTCCCGTCGGAAGCCGAGGATGTTGCGGTCCCTGGCGTTCAGGCAGGCGATGGCGTCGCCGCCCATCAGGGCGACCTCGTGGGCGACGGCGATGCTCGAGACGGTGGCGCGTCCGATGTGGTTGTCGGGGATGAGAAACGACGACGCGACTCGACTCATCGAACCGATCTGATGTCTGACGTGCATGAGGTCCGGGCGCGTCGCCGGTTCCACCTCGCAGACGATCTTGAAGTCTCGGCCAGGCATCGCAGGAGGGTAGATCGCGACCGGACGAACTGGTCACCAGGTTTGCCACCGACACCGTGCGAGATCGCGACACGGCGGCGGACATGACGGCAACGCGATGGTGATGAGTCGATGACGTTCAGTCGCTGACGCCCAGCGGCCACACCTCGACCAGCCCGTGTGCGATCGAGCAGGGGGAGTCGGCCACGAGTGCGACGGCGTCCTCGATCGTGTCCGCCTCGATCAGAGCGAAACCCGCGACAGGCAGACGAGAGCGCACGTAGGGCCCAGGGGTGGTCGAGATCCCGGCACCCTCGGGGTTGCGAACCTGGATCGGCGCGCCGGCGATGCCCATGAGGACACCGGCCTCCACCAGTCGAGCGTCGTGGCGGTGCGCCGCGTCGCGGAGCTCAGGCGGTGTGCGGTCGTAGCCCGCCTCGTCGCCGTACCCGATCGTGATGAACGTGGCCATGTCCCCAACCTCCCCCATGATGCGTCCGCGTCGTCTGGACGGCGGTGTCATTTCAGACCCCGGCTGGCGGTAGAACTCATCGGAGCCCAGCAGGCCTCGACCTGAACCCTCGGTCACCCGACCTCCGCTTTGCAACCAGCAACGGTTCTGCGGACGGTGGCTACAGCGCCTGGTACAGAGTGAAGAGCTGCACCGGACCGTCGGCCGCGAAGTTCGCTTTCAGCTCTGCACTCGGATCACCGAGGCGCTCGCCGTGGACATCGCCCGCCAGGTCGCTCGCAGTCGTGGCCTGACGTGGTGCGACTCGCTACCGAACCGCTACAGATGTCGGGGGCTCCAGGTCTGGTACGACCCCACAGTGATCCTGGTCGTAGGCACCGATGGCCGCCAGGGCCGCCGAGAAGTCGCGGCTCTTCTGCTGTGCGTCCCCGCCGTCGGACTCCATCCCCGGACCAGCGAGCAGCGCCATCCATGCGACCGAGATCTCGGACGGGGCCGCGCCGCTCCGGGACGCCATGATCGCCGGGATGTCAGTCGCACTCCTCGGGACGCCCGAGCTGTTCTGTTCGTACGCCGTGAGTGCCTGCTCGTGCGTCGCAACGACCACCTCGCAGTACTTGTCCTGGACGCCCGCCTCAGAACGACTGCAGCCAACGAGGACCAGAGCGATGACGACGACTCCCACTGCGACCGTGCCCCTCACAATCCAGCGATCCTACGGGCCCGGCCGGCTCGGTAGGACGCCGGCAGGAATCTGTTCGATTGCTTCCAGCTCACTGAGCTG
Source organism: uncultured Actinomycetes bacterium (assembly GCA_963793025.1). Lineage (GTDB taxonomy): Bacteria > Actinomycetota > Acidimicrobiia > Acidimicrobiales > Acidimicrobilacustridaceae > CAWBYL01. The sequence goes on along the minus strand of CAWBYL010000006.1, from coordinate 1,578,903 downwards.
AGCTGCTTCCAGGAGCACCTCCGGTGGAACCCAGTCCGGGAATGGAACCGTTCGTGACCGATGAGCGCCGCTCGATGTGTGCTCCTCCTGCACCGAGGCCATCGCATCGGAGCCGATCCTGTCCCGGAGGCGGGCAAGGGCCGGCCAGAGTCGACGGTGGACCAGCGCGAGGTGGCCCTCGACGAGGCGAAGGCGGACCACATCGTCGGAGCCCGATGCCTCGTTGAGCACGCGAAAGATCTCATCGTGGCGAGGATGCGCCCACCAGCTTCCTGAGATCGGACCGCCCACCACCAGCTCTGGCAGGTTCACGACGGGTCCTCGCGCTGACTGGAGCACGATGCCGTGGTGCTCGACGATCTCAGGTCCGTCCATCACCCGTGCATTGTCACTCCTGCCCACCTGATCGAGTCGAAGTTCGCGACCGACCATCAAGGCGCGTACACCGGCCCCTGTGACCGCGCCCTCAGGGACCAGACGACGATGATCCAAGTAGCTCTCGCTCTTGCCGTACTTGCGTCCATCTGCGCGCTCGGTGTCGTTCTCGTACCGCCGCGCCGGACCCGACCGCCAGCGCCGCTCCCCGAAGACTGGGTGCGCAGGGACGACAACGACGTGCTGAGGCCCTAGCCGAGCAACCACGTCGCCTACCGCCCCGACGATCGTCGCAGGGGTCAAGCCTCCCTCGAAGGCGGGTACGACGAAAGCTTCGAGTTCGTGGGATCTCCGGGTGCCGACCTGCGATCTGTCCGGTCCTCGTGACGGCTCACCGGTCCGGGCCATTCGTGCGGGTGAAGGTGAGATGTCCTATCGAGGGGAACCCACCGTCATCAGAGGTCTCGACGTCGCAGTCAGCGGCCTCGGAGAACCTCAGCGACTCGTGCCCGTCGACCACCGGAAAGGTCTGCTGGCCTCGAGGCAACCGAGCGTCTCGCGCCGCCCTCGGGTTGCGCACGGCGCCAGGGAGAGGACCTGAAGTGGATGGACGCCCGGCTCACCGGCCACCCGTGGAAGTGCTTCGAGCAGAAGCTCGAGCTCACCCATGAAGAGGCACTGGAAGCGATTCCCCGCTTACGGACATCCAGCTCGTCCCGCCGACGTCGACAGACGTTCCGCGGCGCATCGTGTCCGACGCCGAGGCTCGCGTGCTGGTGGCGAGCGAGGTCCAGGATCTGCAGGCTGCCGCCCGGCAGTACGACTCGATGGGTGCGACGGAGCAGGCCGCCACGTTCGCCGCCCAGGCCGCGATCATCCACCAGTTCCTGTCGCCTCGGGCCTGACCTGTTCGCTCGGTCCGACGCGCACCCGGAATTCACCCCAAACCCAAGGCTCTCGACCCGTACGCTCGCCGGCGGGCGGCTGGGGTTCGTCCTGGAGCGGGGACGGGGAGGACGGATCGGTGCGAAAGCTCTGGCGGGAGATCAAGCCGCTCCGCGACGGCTTCCGCGTCCTCGGGCGGCTGCTCCCCACCGTCGACCGAACCCGCACGCTCGTCCTGGTCGGCGCCGCGGTGGTGATGGCTGCTGCCCAGGTCGGCATCGGAATCGCCACCGGGGTGCTCATCTCACGAGTGGTCGCGGGTCGACCCGTCGAGGGTTCCACGCTCGCACTGGTCGTCGCCCTCCCTGCGCTGCTCCTGGCCGTCGAGACGAGTCGGCTCGTCGGAACGACAGTGGGCCAGACGCTCAAGCGACGCGTCGACGGAGCGCTGCGCCGCCGGGTGCTGGCCCTCTCCCTCGACCCGCCCGGAGTGGCCCACCTGGAGGACCCGGAGCTGCTCGCCATCTACGGCGCGGCCCGCGACCTCTCCCCCTTCACCTTCACCCCTGGCGACGCGGCTGTTCAGCTGAGCGCCGGGCTGACCGTGCGCATCCAGCCGCTGCTCGCCCTCGTGGTGCTGGCCTGGTTCGAGCCGGTGCTGGCCGCCCTGGCTCTCGTCGTCTGGGCCCTGGCGCAACTCCTGCTCGTCTCGGTGACCATCCGGCTGGTGCTGGGGGCGGCCAACTCGATGATGTCGCCCGAGGTGCTCTACCTACGGGATCTGGTGCAGGGCCCTGGCGCGGCCAAGGAGGTCCGAGTCTTCGGTCTGGGACGCTGGTTCAGCGATCGGTTCCTCACCCTCACCTCCGAGCGCATGGCCTTCTCCCTCGCCCAACGCCAGGGACAGGTGCGGTCGTACCTGCGGGCCGGAGCAGTACTGGGGTTCGGTCTGGCCGGCGGTCTGGCCTGGGTCGGACTCGACGGCACGAGCGGTGAGCTGTCGGTGGCCGCCACGGCGATCTGTGTCTTCGCCCTGCTCAACGTCTTCTTCACCCCGAACCTCATCCCCGACGTCCCGGTGGTGTTCGGCACCTTCGCGGTGGAGGCCATCGAGCGGGCCGAGGCGGCCGAGCGCCCCGGCCTGCGGGCGTCGGCCATCGATCCGGTCCCCGCTCCCCGGGTGTCCACGGGGATCCGGTTCCGCGACCTCACCTTCGCCTACCCGGGCGCCGACCGACCGGTGTTCGACGGCCTCGAGTTGGACATCCCCGCTGGACAACGCCTGGCCGTCGTCGGGCTCAACGGAGCCGGCAAGACCACACTGGTCAAGCTGCTGTGCCGGCTCTACGACCCGCAGGCGGGCGCAGTCGAGGTCGACGGCGTGGATCTCCGCACCGTCGACCCGACGGAGTGGAGACAGCGCACGGGAGTGCTCTTCCAGGACTACATCCGGTACCAGCTCCCGGCCCACGACAACGTCGACCTCAGGCCGAGAGCAGCTCCGTCCACCGACGGCGTCGAACGAGGCGAACCTCCCTCGGCCCTGCGCCGGGCCGCCGACAGCGCCGGCGTCGCCGAGCTCATCGGCGATCTCGCCACCGGCTGGGAGACGCCCCTGCACCCGTCCGCCCGCGGCGGTGTGGGCCTCTCCGGGGGCCAGTGGCAGCGCGTCGCTCTGGCCCGAGGGCTCCATGCCATCGGGCAGGGTGCCTCGGTGCTCGTCCTCGACGAGCCGACGGCCAACCTCGACCCTCGCGCCGAGCTGGACTTCTACGAGTCCGTCCTCGCCCGCCCACTCGCTGACGACCGCCTGATCACGACCATCTTGATCTCCCACCGCTTCGCCACCGTCCGCCACGCCGACCGCATCGTCGTGATCGACCACGGCCGGGTGGTGGAGGACGGCGACCACATCTCCCTCATGGCCCAGGGCGGGCGCTACCGGGCGCTGTTCGACAGCCAGGCCCGCACCTTCCAGGAGACAGGCGATGGCTGAGCCGCGCCCCGACCCCGACACGCTTCCCCTGCCCGGTCCGTGGGTGCGGTTCCGCGCCCTGCTCCACGTGGCCGGCCTCGTCTACCGACGCGACCGACGCCGGACCGTCCTCGCCCTGCTGCCGGTCTCGTCGCTCGTCCTCGGCGTGATCGCCGTCGCCGGTCAGTCGATCCTCACCGCTCACGACGCCGCTGATCGTGGTCGGATCGTGGTCGCCGCCGTCGCCGCCGGGCTGGCTCTGCTCGCCGCCACGGTCACCGGCTACTGGCAGGCGGCCAACGGCCTGCTCCGCCTCGTTCAGGTCGCGTCGACCGAGGTCGACGCCGTGCTGCTCGAGCGCTTCGCCACGGTGTCGACCATCGACGTCTTCGACGACGCTGACGTCGTCGACCGGATGGAGATCCTCCGGGTCGGGCGGGAGCCTCTCGTGAACGCCCTGGCCCTGCTGAGCGCGGCCGTCGGCCTCGCCGCCGGAGCACTGGTGGCGATGCTGCTCTTCGCATCGGTCGACCTCCGCCTGGCGGCCCTGCCCCTGCTCACGATCCCGATCATCGTCGTCTACCACCGGTCCGAGACCCATGTCTCGAGGGCCGAGCAGCGAGTGGCCGAACGCCGTCGCCTCGCCCTGCACCTCTACGACGTCGGTACCGGTCCCGCCGAAGCGAAGGAGCTGCGGGTGCTCGGGCACGGCAACGCCCTCGTCGAGCGTCATGCCGCCACCTGGCAGGAGATCGATGACGAGCTCACCGCCGTCACCACCCACGGGCTCGTCACCCGCCTGCTTGCCTGGACCGGCTACTGCGTCGTGTTGGCGGTCGCCCTCGGGGTCGTCCTCCGACAGGATTCCTCCGCCGGCGACCTGTCGGGCCCGTCCCTCTTCCTCGTGGCGATGGCCACCCTCCAGCTCGTCTCTCTCACCTCCAACGGGGCGATGGTCGCCGCCGGGCTCCGCAACGCATCCGACGTCGCCGGCCACTTCGAGCAGATCGTGCGCGCCACCCGCATCCACCCCGACTCGAACGGGAGTCTCGATCCGACGCCTCCGCTGGATCGGCTCGACGTCGGCCTCGCCCTCCGTGAGGTTCGCTTCAACTATCCCGGCGCCCCCGTGGAAGCCCTCGGCCCCATCGACGTCGATCTGGCCGCGGGCACCGTGACGGCAGTGGTCGGGCCGAACGGCGCGGGCAAGACAACCTTCGTCAACCTGCTGCTCGGACTACGCCACCCCACCTCGGGCTCGGTCACCGTCGACTCGGTGTCGCTCCGCGACCTCGAGCCGACGGAGTGGTTCGCCCGGACGGCTCTGGTGAGCCAGGACTTCGCCCGGTTCGAGCTCGCGGTGCGCGAGTCGGTGGGAGCCGGCGATCTCCCCCACCTCAGCGATGACGACGCCATCGAGCGCGCCCTGCAACGGGCCGACGCCACCGACGTCGTCGCCGACCTACCCGACGGTCTCGACACGGTGCTCGGCGCTCGCCTCGGCGGACGAGAGCTCTCGGGCGGACAGTGGCAGCGGATCGCGATGGCGCGGGGCCTCATGCGCCCGGCCCCCCTCCTGCTCGTGCTCGACGAGCCGACGGTGGCCATGGACGCAGTCACCGAGCGCCGTCTGCTCGAGCGCTGCGTGGCCGACGCCCGCCGGCTGGCCGAGGAGCGAGGCACCATCGTCGTGTTCGTCTCGCACCGCTACGCGACGGCACGACTGGCCGACCAGATCCTCGTCATCGACGATGGGCGGATCACCGAGGCGGGCACCCATCAGGACCTGGTCGCCGTCGACGGGCACTACGCCGACATGTACCGACGCCAGGCTGCTGCCTATCGGATCTGAGGACCCACCCACCGGATCGACCTGCGCTCGGTCGCCCACGAAGCCCTTGCCGGTTCGGCCGGTCTCCCACCCTCGTATTGCCGACTCATTGTCTCACTGCCACAATGCACCCCGGTTGGCAGGCAAACTGCCGATATGTCGTCAAATGCCTGCGCAACGGTCCCCACCGGGTCACCGCAGCGGCAATAGAGTCGTCGAAGCGTCGCTGGGGGGTGCGCCTTGCTCGAACAGGATCAGCGGTTCGCAGTGGTCGGTCTCGTCGGCACGCTGGCTGTCAGCTCGGCTTTCTGGGTCGCCGTGGGAGTGGCGGTCAGCCGCGTCCTGCGCCACCGCCCCGCTTGACGGTCGACCACCGCCCGTCAACCGCTCCCCGCGGGTGGGTACGGTGAGTCCCATGACGACGGCCGGACCAGCGACACCGGAGAGCGAGCCCACGGTCACCGACGCCCTCGCCGCCCTGCGGGCCGACGGGTACGGGGCCGACTTCTCCGTGGCGCCCGGAGGGATGCTCCGTTGCGGCGCCTGCGGCGCCGAGCACGCCCCGGCTGACGCGACCGTCGATCGCATCTTCCGGGTCGAGGGCGAGAGCGACCCGGCCGACGAGGCCATCATCTTCGGTCTCACCTGCCGGGCCTGCGCCACCAAGGGCACCCTGGTCACGGCCTACGGCGCCTCGGTCGACGACGACGAGGCCCTGGTCGTCACGGGTCTCACCATGCGGCGCCACTGAACCCGAGCCCGGCCCCACCGCATCGTTCGGGTCCCTTCGACGCGATCTCGACCACTCCCCGAGCTGCGGGTCACTGTCACACCCCCTGAGTACCGTCGGTGTCATGGTCAGTGCGGCGACGCGACGAGTGCAGGGCCTGGTCCGAGAGGCCGAGGCGGTCCTGCGCGACATCGATGTCGACGTCATCCCCGCCGACGAGGTGAAGGCGCTCGTCGCCGAGTTCGGGCGTCTGGAGCACCTCGGCACCGCCGGCAAGGGCCTCTGCGCCCACCGGGTCGCCGCCACCCGCGTGTGGCGATCCAGCGGCGCCCGATCAGCGGCGGAATGGGTGGCCAAGCAGTCGGGCACCTCGGAAGGCGAGGCCGCCGGCCTGCTCGACTCGATGACGAGGATGGCCGACCTACCGGCCACGGCGGAGCGCTTCCGCCGGGGAGACCTCTCGGGCACCCAGGCCAAGTTGGTCACGGATGCCGCGTCGGTCGCTCCCGGCCGCGAGCACGAGATGCTCGACACCGCCGAGACCGGCTCGATCTCCGAGCTGCGCACCAGGTCCCGCCAGGTCCGCCACGCCGCCCAGGGGGCCGACACCGAAGCGCGTGACCGACGCATCCACCGCGACCGCCACCTGCACACCTGGATCGACGACGTCACCGGGGCCGGGTGCGGCCGTTGGTCGACCACCCCTGCCGCCCACGCCGAGATCCTCGCCGCTCTGGAACCTCTCCGCGACAGGGCGTTCCACGAGGGTCGCCACTCGGCCCGCCGGGAGCGCCCCGAGGCCTACGCCGTCGACGCGCTGCATCTGTTGGCCACCCAGGAGGCCTCCGGCGCCGCCGCCGCACCCGGCGCCAACGCCAAGATCATCGTCCGAACCGATCTGTCCGCCCTCCTCCGTGGTCACCCGACCGACGGCGAGGTGTGCGAGGTCGCCGGCCTCGGTCCCGTCCCGGTCTCCGCCGTCCGCCGATGGATGGACAACGCCTTCCTCGCCGCCATCGTCACCGATGGCGTCGACGTCCGATCCGTCACCCACCTCGGCCGCAAGGCGACCGCCGCCCAGCGCACCGCACTGGAATGGATCGCCCCCGCCTGCGCCGTCGAGGGATGCGGTCGCACGGTGCACCTCGAGATCGACCACCGAGTGGACTGGGCCACGACGCACCACACGGTGCTCGACGAGCTGGACCGGCTGTGCCCTCACCACCACGGCCTCAAGACCCGCGACGGCTACCAACTCGTCCCCGGAACGGGCCGACGCCCGTTCCTGCCGCCCGGACCGACGTCGCCGCCCGGCAGTGATCCCGGTCGCGGTCCGGAGCCACCACCCGACCAGCCACCCGAGCAGATGGGATTGCTCGACACCGGCTGACCGGGCCGCGGGCGCGAGGCGCCCGCCGCCCAACACCGTCACTCCGGCACCGCTGAGCGCGATGGTGTAGGCCGGAGACCGAAGGAGGGTGGCGCGCGCCGGCCCTCCCGTCCGTCGCCACGGGCCCGACGTCCCGGACCACGGGCTGGCGGGCTGGATAGGAGCCCACGTTGCCTCGCGTCGAGATCGTTCCCGTCGAAGCCCATGTGTCGATGCTCAGGCTCAATCGCCCAGAGCGTCTGAACGCCATCGACTTCGACCTCGTGGCCGAGCTGCACGACGCGCTGGACACGCTGGCGGCCGACGCCGACTGCCGGGTCATCATCTTCACCGGAGCCGGTCGCGGCTTCTGCGCCGGTCTCGACCTCAAGGACTGGGGCGAGGCACCCGGACCCGGCGAGCACGCTCAGGTCCATGCCGGCATCGACGCCCAGACGTTCATGTCCAACCTGGCCGTGCACTTCCAGCGCACGCCACAGGTGATCCTCGCCGCCGTCAACGGGCCGGCCTTCGGTGGGGGCCTGGCCCTGGCCTGCTCGTCCGACGTCCGCATCGCCGCTCGGTCGGCCCGCTTCTGCTCGGCCTCGATCCGCACCGGCCTGTCGGGCTGCGAGTGTGGGCTCACCTACCTCCTCCCCCGGCTGATCGGCAACGCCCGGGCCTTCGACCTCATCCTCACCGGACGCGACATCGACGCCGCCGAGGCCCACCAACTGGGGATCGTGTCCCGGGTGGTGGACGACGCCGACCTCGATCGGGTGGTGCTCGAGGAGGCCCGCCGGATGGCCGGCTACACGGGGGCGGGGCTCCGGGCCACCAAGGAGGTCCTGTGGCACAACACCGAGGCGCCCAACCTGACCACTGCCCTCGCCCTGGAGATCCGGACCCAGAACCTCCTGCAGCACGATCCCGAGGTCACCGCCTACATGGCCGCCTACCGAGAAGGCACCACCGGAGCCCGACGCTCGCGCTGACGACCGGCGCCGACGCCGACGCCGCGGGCGCCGACAGCCCCTTCGGCCGCCACAATGGTCCGGTGCCACCAGTGCCCCCCACCCGCCACCTCCTGCGGGCCAAGGACCTCGTCGACGCCCGCTACGTCGAGCCACTGACGGTGGCCGACATGGCGGCGGCGGCCGGCGCGTCGCCCGCCCACTTCAGCCGGGAGTTCCGGCGCGCCTTCGGGGAGGCGCCCCACCAGTACCTGCTCACCCGGCGCCTCGAGCGGGCCGCCGCCCTGCTGAGAACCACCAACCGCTCGATCGCCGACGTGTGCTGTGCGGTCGGGCTGACCAGCGTGGGCTCGTTCACCACCACCTTCGGCCGGGTGTACGGCGTGACCCCCACCACCTACCGAGCGTCCTTCCCGCCGGCGGCCAGCAGAGTGCGCATCCCCACCTGCGTGGCCCTGGCCTACGGCCGGCCCCAGAACCGCACGTTTCGAGAAGACGATCCGACCCCGGTTCCGTAGCGTGCCCGGCGACGACATTCCCTCTCCCGAAGGTGGACCGATGGTCACGATCGGCAACGCGCAGTTCTGGGTGCACGACCAGGACGAAGCCCTCGACTTCTACACCCGCACTCTCGGCTGGGAGGTCCGCTCCGACGTCACGATGGAGGGCTGGGGCTTCCGCTGGCTGACCGTCGGCCCCGTCGGCCAGGACGACGTGGGCCTGGTGCTCATGCCCGTGCCCGGCCCGCCGATGCTGGACGAGACCTCGTCGGCCCAGCTCGCCGAGCTGGTCGCCAAGGGCGCCGGCGGCACCCTGTTCCTCGAGACCGACGACTGCCAGGCCACCTACGACGACCTGTCGTCCCGCGGCGTGGTCTTCAACGACCCGCCGACCCCGCAGCCCTACGGCATCGACACCTCGTTCCGGGACCCGTCGGGCAACAACATCCGCCTCACCCAGGTCCTGGAGTTCTCGCTCGACCGGACGTGACGTGACGTGACCGGGCCGGTGCTCGCGTCCCAGCCGGTCAGGCCTCGACGGGTCCGCCGACGCCGAGACCGGCGACCAGGGCGAGGGCATCGGCGACGAGGACCTCGGGGTCACCGGGGTCCCCCGGCGCCAGGGCCCGGTAGACGCAGACCGACGGCACCAGGTCGACGAGCAGGTCCAGCTGAGGGTGGTCGGCGCCCACCAGCTCGACCAGTTCGGCACGGATGCGCGCCGCCAACGGGTCGAGCACCCCGACTCGCAGGGCTTCGGCCAGATCGTCGTCGGCCCGGATGGCGGTGAGCAGCCCGGGCAGGAACTCGCCGTCGGGACCGAGGGTGCGGTGGGCGACGATCTCGAAGATCCGCCGCAAGACCTCGACCGGGGTGCCCTCGAGCGGGTCCACGAACGAGTCGTTCTTGTGGCGGAGGGCCTCGGCCAGCAGGGCCTGCTTGGTGGGCCAGCGCCGGTACAGCGTGGCCAGGCCGACGCCGGCCCGGTCGGCGATGTCCTGGACCCTGAGCTGGTCGTAGCCGAGCTCGTCGAAAAGATCGCCGGCGGCCGCGAGGATGGCATCGGTGCGATCGGCGTTCAGCGGCCGCCCCCGCCCACGGGTCTGCACCACCGCGCCGTCGGTGCAGTCGACCTCGACCTCGGGGGATGCCGTCTCGGATGTCGCCACAGGCCGTACTCTACGCTTCGGGACAAATAACGGAAGGCTTGACTTCCGTTATTCCTCCCTCCACAGTGTGACGTAGGACTCAATCGCGTCACGCCCCCAGACCCACCAGGAGACACCCATGGCACTCGAGGGAATCGATCTTCTCGACCTCGACCGGTTCCAGCGCCTCGAGCACTGGGAGATGTTCGACCGCCTCCGCCAGGAGGACCCGATCAGCTGGCACGAGTACCCCGGAGCCCAGGGCTTCTGGAACGTCGTGCAGCACCAGGACCTCGTCGCCGTGAACCGCGACACCGCCACCTACTCCTCCGAGGTGGGCGGCATCTCCATCCTCACGCCCGACGAGTACGAGACCACCGCCGGCAGCGACCCCCGCGGCCTGATGATGCTCTACACCGATCCGCCCAAGCACACCCGCTACCGGCGCCTCGTCAGCAAGGGCTTCACCCCCCGCATGATCGGGCTCATCGAGCAGTACCTGCGCCACCGGGCGATCCTCATCGTCGACAACATCATCGAGCGCGGCTCGTGCGACTTCGTCACCGACCTCGCCTCCGAGCTGCCCCTCCAGGCCATCGCCGAGATCATGGGCGTCCCCCAGGAGGACCGGCGCCTGCTGTTCGACTGGTCGAACCGCATGATCGGCATCGACGACCCGGAGTACGCCTCCGACGACGGCAACGCCGCCACCGGTGAGCTGTTCATGTACGTCAACGAGCTGGGCAAGCAGCGCAAGGCCGACCCCCGTGACGACATCGTCACCAAGCTCCTCAACGCCGAGATCGACGGCGACAGCCTCTCCGAGCTCGAGTTCGACATGTTCATGCTCCTGCTCACGGTGGCCGGCAACGAGACCACCCGCAACACCACCGCCTGGGGCATGTGGGGACTCATGCAGAACCCCGACCAGTACCAGGCCCTGCGCAACGACCCCGAGGGCAAGATGGACAACGCCATCGAGGAGATCCTGCGCTGGGCCACGCCGGTGTACCACTTCCGGCGCACCGCGCTGGCCGACACCGAGATCCACGGCCAAGAGATCAAGGAAGGCGACAAGGTCGTCATGTGGCACACCTCGGCCGACCGTGACGAGACCGTCTTCGACGATCCGTACACCTTCGACATCGAGCGGGCCAACGCCGAGAACCACATCGCCTTCGGCGGCGGCGGCCAGCACTACTGCCTCGGCGCCAACCTGGCCCGCATGGAGCTCAAGCTCATCTTCAACGAGATCCTCGAGCGCATCCCCGACCCGCAGCTCACCGGCGACGTCGAGATCCTCCGATCGAACTTCATCGGGGGCATCAAGCACATGCCGATCAGCTACTCACCGGGCCTCAAGCGCAACCCGGCCCCCCTCGCCACCGTCTGAGACCCCGCACCCGGGTGGTCCGCCACCCGGGTCCCGCAATCGGGCGCGAAGCTGGTGTTCGATGCCTGCAACCCCCCGCCGACCCAGGACCGAGGCCCCACCGGGCCGCCGGAGGCGGCGGATCACCGGAGCGGTCGCCACAGCCCTGCTGATGGCGACCGCTTCCGCGTGCGGCTCCGGTTCGGCCGGCGGCACCGGTCCCGGCACCACCGCCCCGACGACCGCCCTCGACGGCCGCGCCTTCACCTCCACCACGGTCACCGAGGATGGCGCACCTCGCCCCCTCGTCGACGACACGGTCGTGACCCTGTCGTTCCATGACGACGCCCTCACCGTCAACGTCGGCTGCAACACCATGGGCGGCCCCGTCACCACGACCGACGGCGCCCTCCGCCTCGGACCCGACATGGGCAGCACGGCCATGGGGTGCGACGAGGAACGGATGGACCAGGACGGATGGATCTCCAGCTTCCTGACGGCGACGCCCGTGTGGACCCTCGACGGGGACACCCTCACCATCACCGGCGGAACCACCACGATCGTGCTGGTCGACGAATCGGTGACGAACCCCGACCGCCCGCTCGTGGGGACGACCTGGATCCTGGAGTCGATCGTCACCGGCGACACCACTTCCTCGGTGCCCAACGACGTGATCGCGACCCTCGACCTCACCTCCGACGGAAGCGCCGTGGGCACCGGTACGTGCAACGGTTACGGAGCGACGTACACCACCGCCGAAGACACCATCACCTTCGAGCCCCGCCCGACGACCCTCATCGGTTGTCCCGGGTCACAACCGGTCGTGGAGTCCGCCGTGGGGACCACGCTCGCCGGGGAGGTCTCCTACACGATCGACGGCGACGTGGTCACCTTCTCCCACCCCGACGGCCACGGGCTGGTCTACCGCGCCGAGCCCTGACGCCCCCGCTGCCAGTCGGTCCTCACGAGGGCGCCGTGGTCGTGGTGACGGCGACAGACAAACCGAGGTCGGTCTCGGTGAGCAGGGTGGCGGTGATCACGACGGGCGTCCCGAAGTCGTTGGCGCCGAAGTGCACCATGTCGAACGGCTCGACCACCGAGTCCCCGGGCTCGAGCGTGGTGGTGGCCGGTCCCACCAGGGGCTCGACCTGGTCGGACCCGGCCCGGCGCATCTGGGCCGTGCCGCTGATCACGGTGTAGGTGAGCTGACCCGAGTCGATGGCGGCCATCTGCACGCCGGGATGCACGTGCGGGGCGAGCTTCGCCCCGGCGGCGATCGTGTAGCGGATCAGGGTGAGCGTGTAGCCCGGCGCTCCGGGCGGGTCGACATCTGTGGCCAGCACCTCCTTGGTCACGGGGTCGCCGGTGGGCATCGAGGTACCGGTGGTCGGCGCCCCACCCTCGGGAACGGTCACGCCGGAGGCGGGCGACGACGGGGACGCCTGATCGGACGAGCAGGCCCCCAGCCCGACGGCGAGGACCAGGGCGAGGACCAGCGCCGGGCCGCCGGCGCCCGCCCTCGTGCGCAGACGACGTCGAACGCGACCGGGTACGGCGTGGGGGACGACGACAGGGATGCGGGGCATGGTCCCCACAGTGCCCGCTCCGGGCTCGTCGCCCACGGACCAGCCCCCCGGCTCCGTCGCCGACGCTTCCACCCGGACCTCCCCCGCCCAAGGTGGCTCCATTCGTAACGGATTCCGTTACGAATGGAGCCACCTTGGGGTCGGGTCAGACCACGGAACGGGGCGTGGCGGCGTTGACGGGACGGCGCCCGCCACTGAGCTCGGTGACGTCGTCGGCCGCCTCGACCAGACGCCGCCCGTAGGTGTCGACCGTGCGCCCGTCGACCTCCTCGACCGGGCCCCGCAGGGCGAGGAGGAGCACGACCTCGCCCCGATGGTCGAAGACGGGGGCGCTCATGGTGCCGATCTGGTAGCGGCCGACCGGATCGATGGCGACGGGGTGGAACCCTTCGGGGCCGCCGACCTCGCCGATGAGGGCGTCGAGCAGGCTGCGGAGCCGCTGCGAGGAGGGGTCGGGGCCGGGATCACCGAACCGGCCGCCGACCTGGGCCAGCGCCTCGTAGATGCGGGCGTCCACGGTGCCGGTCAGCTCCACCGCGTAACCCCGGAGGCGGACGGCGTCGAGCATGTCGAGGTACGACTGGCGCACCGACGCCGGCGGAGCACCGGCGTCGAGCCACCGTTCGACGGTCGTATCGTCGGCCCAGGCCGCCACCACCGCGCCGAGGGGGGCCCGGAACGGGATCTGGTCGCCGATGCGCAGCCCCGACCCCCGACGATCCGGGATCAGGTCGACGATCGTGGCCACGTCCTCGCCGGCCGCCACCACCAGCCCGTCCAGCGGGAGGACACGCTGCAGCTCGACCAGAGCCGTCCGGGCCAGCTCCTGGGTGTGCGCCGCCCCAGCCGCGGCGCGACCCACGGCCACGAGGGCGGGACCGAGGCGATAGGTACGCCGTACGGGGTGACGGCGCAGCCAGCCCCGGCTGGTCAGCTCGGTGACCATGGGGTGGGCGGTGGCCGGGGTGACGCCCAGGTGGTCGGCCAGCTCGGTGAGCGACAGCCCGTTCTCGGGCCGGGCCGCCAGCAACTGGACCAGGTCCACCAGGCGCTCGGTCTGGGGGGACGGGCGGGCCATGCGGGGAGCGTAGGACCGATGCCATTCCTTTGCAATGTGCAAAGTTTGACAGTCGTTCTGCGAATCCTTACGGTGACACCCATCACACGACGAGGGGACTCTCGCATGTACGACCTCAAGATCACCGGCGGGACCATCGTCGACGGGACCGGCGCCGACCGCTTCGTCGGCGACATCGCCATGACCGACGGCGTCATCGTCGCCGTCCAGCGCGGCGGCGGTCTCGAGGGGGAGGCCACCGAGACCATCGACGCCACCGGCAAGATCGTCACCCCCGGCTTCGTCGACGTCCACTCCCACTACGACGGCCAGGCCTTCTTCGACCAGTCCCTCTCCCCCAGCAGCGGCCACGGCGTCACCACCGTGGTGATGGGCGTCTGTGGCATCGGTTTCGCCCCGGCCCGCCCGGACGCCCACGAGATGTTGATCCAGACGATGGAGTCGGTGGAGGACATCCCCGGCGACGTCCTGCGCGCCGGGCTGCCGTGGAACTGGGAGACGTTCCCCGAGTTCCTCGACGCCCTCGAGGCGGGCAACTACGCCGCCGACATCGCCGCCCACATCGGCCACGTGCCGGTGCGCACCTATGTGATGGGCGAGAAGGCCCTCGAGAACGGGCCGGCCACCGAGTCCGAGATCGCCCAGATGGCCGCCATCGTCAAGGAGGCGATCGAGGCCGGCGCCGTCGGGTTCTCGAGCTCCCGGGTCGCGGGCCACACCACCGGCACCGGTGATCCGGTGCCCGGCACCTACGCCACCGAGGACGAGCTGTTCGGCATCGCGTCGGGCATCGCCGCCGCCGGTCGTCGGGCCGTGTTCGAGCTGGCCGAGTCCGGTGCCGACGGCCAGGACCCGGAGTCGTCGATCAAGGAGGTCGACTGGATGCGGCGGGTGTCGGCCGAGTTCGGCCTGCCGGTCTCGTTCCTCATCCTCCAGGTGAACTCGGCCCCCGACCTGTGGCGCGAGCTCATGGACGCCTGCGTGGCCGCCGAGGCCGACGGCGCCGTGCTCCGGCCGCAGGTCGCCAACCGCCCGTTCGGCATGCTCCTCGGGCTGCGCACCCGCCACCCCTTCGTGAAGCGAGAGACCTACCAGCGGATGGTGAGCGAGACCTCGTCGTTCTCCGAGCTGTGCGCCCGACTGGCCGACCCGGAGGTGCGAGCGGCGATCCTCTCCGAGGAGGACACCGTCGAGACGGGCCTGCCCTTCGAGACGATGGGCATGATCGCCACCTACATGCCCCACCTGGCGTTCCCGGTCGGCGAGGAGCCCGACTACGAGCCGGTCGCCTCCGACTCCCTCGCCGCCCGGGCCGAAGCCGCCGGCGTCAGCCCCCTCGAGGTGTTCTACGACCTCATGTTGGCCTTCGAGGGTGAAGCGCTCTTCCTCATCCCCTACTTCAACTACGCCGAGGGCAACCAGGACGCCATCTACGAGATGCTCACCCACCCGTCAGCGCTGATGGGCCTGGCCGACGGCGGGGCCCACCTGGCGACGATCTGCGACGCGTCGATGCCCACCTACCAACTCAGCCACTGGGTGAAGGGCCGTACCCGCGGTCCCCGTCTCCCCCTCGAGGGCGCCGTCAAGATGCAGACCCTCGACACCGCCGCCTTCTACGGGTTCGGCGATCGAGGCACGCTGGAGGTCGGCAAGAAGGCCGACGCCAACGTCATCGACCTCGATCGTCTGGCCCTCACCATGCCGAAGTCCGTCGCCGACCTCCCCACCGGTGCCAGCCGGCTCATCCAGGAGGCCGTCGGCTACGACGCCACGATCGTGAGCGGCGTCGTCGTGCGCCGGGCCGACGCCGACACCGGCGCCCGTCCCGGGCGCCTGGTGCGCGGCTCCCGCTGACCCTCGTCCCGCCCGCCGCCGCGGCCTTCGGCCCCGGCGCCCGGCGGGACGTGTCGCGGCCGGGTCAGCCCAGCACCCGGACCAGGAACTCGCGCTGACCCCCCACCGCCGCGTCGAACCAGGCGCTGGGATGGTGCAACAGCCCGAAGTGGCCGCCGTCGATCTCGACCAGCTCCACCGGTCCGCCCAGGGCGGCGGCCACGCCGCGTGCCACTTCGGGGTCGGCCCCGACCATCTCGTCGTCCGGCGCCACCTGCATCAACACCGGGCAGGTGACGTGAGGCGCGGCCAGCTCGGCGTGGAAGGGCACCGGCGTACGGGGGACGGCCAGCGTGGCCGCGTTCTCCCAACCCGATCCGAACCGGCCTCCGTACTCGAGGAACCACCGGAAGGCCTGGATCGGCTTCAACAGCGAGCCGCCGTGGATCTGGTCGGACGCCACCACCGGAAGCGGCCCGGTCACGTCCTCGGGCCCGGGCTCGATGTCACCGTGGCGAAGCGTGGCCACCAGCCCGTCGTAGAGCACGCCATCGGGGTCAGGGGGAGCCGGCTTGCTCCCGGTGGCCGGCACCTGAGCGACCACCGCCCCCACGCGGGGGTCCACACTCGCCACCACCACGACGATGGCACCGGTGAAGCTGTCCCCCCACACGGCGATGGCCGACGGATCGACGCCGGGCAGGCCGGCGGCGCAGTCCAGCGCGTCGAGGTAGCCCCGCGCCTGGAGCCAGGCGTTGACCTGGTGGCGGGGCCCGCCCCCGCTGGCCCCGAAGTTGCGGTGGTCGTAGAGCAGGACGGACAGGCCGGCGGCACAGAACGCCTCGGCGTACCGGTCGATCGTCATGGAGACGGTGGCCGAGAACCCGTGGGCCATGACCACGACGGGTCCGGGGTCTCGGCCGGCCCGGTAGTGCCGACCCCGGAGGATCGCTCCTTCGGACTCGAACTCGACCTCGTCGTACACGACGCCCCCTCCGTGACCTACCTCAGCGAGTCTTTCACCGGAGGGCGCCATCCGACGCCGACCCGGCGGCGCGGGTCAGGGCGTCGGCCGAATAGGGTCGGGCCCGAGATCCGCATCACACGAGGGGAACCCACATGACCGACTCGACCCTGGCCGGCCGCGCCGCCATCGTCACCGGCGGCGGCACCGGCATCGGCGCCGCCTGCGCCACCCGCCTGGCCGGCGACGGAATGGACGTCACCATCTGCGGGCGCACCGAGAGCAAGCTCACCGATGTCGTCGAGCGAATCAACGCGTCCGGGGCCGAGGGCACCGTGCGCCACCAGGTCACCGACGTCACCGTCGAAGACGACGTCGCCGCCCTGGTGGCCGGGCACGTGGATGCCTTCGGCCGCCTCGACGGTTTCGTGGCCAACGCCGGCGGGGGCGGCGGCATGGGCCCGTACCACCTTCAGGACACCGCCGAGTTCACCCGGGTGCTTCACCTCAACGTCCTCGGCACCATGTTGTCGGTGAAGTACGCGGCGCCTCACCTGGTGGCGGCCGGCGGAGGCTCGTTCGTCGGGATGTCGTCGATCGCCGGCCATGTCCCCCACCCGTGGTTCGGGGCCTACTGCGTGGGCAAGGCGGGCATCGAGGAGATGATGCGCAACGCCGCCAACGAGTACGGGCCGGTCAAGGTCCGCTTCAACGCCGTCGCCCCCGGCTTCATCAGCACCGAGATCATGGAGGGGATCCCGCGGGACTCCGCCGTGTACGACAGCTACCTCGAGAACACACCGATGGCCGACGTGGGCGATCCCGAGGACATCGCCAACGTGTGCGCCTTCCTCATCTCCGACGACGCCCGTTGGGTCACCGGCGTCACGATCGACGTCGACGGTGGTCACCACCTGCGGGCCGGTCCCGACTTCACGTCGTTCATCGAGCCCGCCCTCGGCGCCGACGCTCTGGTGGCCAAGGCCCCGCCGCTCGGTAGCTGACCGATACTTGGCAGTGATCACGACCCGCCACCGCCTCCTAGAGTGGCGGGTCGTGTCGTGTCCGAAGTCGTCGGCGATGGGGGAACCGGGATCGTGAAGCTGGGACTGTTCTTCGATCTGCGCAACCCCGAACCGTGGGCCCGACCCTGGCCTGACCTCTACGGTCACACCCTCGATCTGCTGGAACGGGCCGAGGAGCTGGGGGTGGAGTCGGCCTGGTTCACCGAGCACCACCAGTTCGACGACGGCTACCTGCCTCAGCCCCTCACCTTCCTGGCCGCCGTCGCCGCCCGCACCCGTCGCCTCACCATCGGCACCGCCGTCCTGCTCGCCGCCCTGCGACCCGCGCCGCTGGTGGCCGAGGAGGTGGCGATCGTCGACCAGATCTCGGGTGGGCGTCTGCAACTCGGCATCGGGGCGGGGTACAGCCCCCGGGAGTACGCCCTGTACGAGCGCGACCTGGGGCGGCGCTACGGCCTGACCGACGCCGCGGTGGCCGAGATCCGTCGCCTGCTCGACGACGGCGTCACCACTCCCCCGGCGGCCCAACGCCCCTTCCCGATCTGGCTCGGCTACCAGGGGCCGCAGGGCGCCGGACGGGCCGGGCGGCTCGGCGTCGGGCTGCTCAGCCTCGACCGCTCCCTGCTCGAGCCGTACCGGGCCGGGCTGATCGAGGGTGGGCACGACCCGGCCATCGCCCGCACCGGCGGCATGCTCGACATCATCGTGGCCGACGACCCCGAGCAGGCCCTCGAACGCATCCTCCCCCACTACACCCACCAGCTGAACACCTACCGGGCCGCCCACGTCGCCGGCAGCGACGCTCCCGCTCCCCGGGAGATCACGGTCGACAAGCTGCGGGGCGGCATCACCGCTCCCGGCTCGATCCCCGGCCTCCGCGTCCTCACCCCCGCCGACGCCGTCGACGCCATCCGGGTCGCCACCGCCGACGCCCCGGTGGAGCACGCCTACCTGTGGGCCAGCGTGGCCGGCATGCCCGACGACCTGGTGGAGCGCCACGTGGAGTTGCTGGCCACCCAGGTCCGGCCCCACCTCTGACCCGCGCCATGGCCGCCGACCCCATACCCGAGCTCCTGGTGGCCGATGCCGCCGCCTGGCGCCAGTGGCTCGACATCCACCACGCCGAGCCCGAGGGGGTGTGGCTCGTGCTGGCCAAGAAGGGGGTCACCGCCCCCACCAGCCTCACCGCCGCCGAGGCCCTCGACGAAGCGCTCTGCTACGGATGGATCGACGGTCAGCGCAACAAGCGCGACGACACGACCTTCGTCAACCGGTACACCCCCCGTCGGTCGCGCAGCCCGTGGTCGCAGCGCAACGTGGACCTCGTCGCCCGACTGGAGGACGCGGGGCGCATGCGCCCAGCCGGTCGGGCCGAGGTCGAGCGAGCCCAGGCCGACGGCCGCTGGCAGGCCGCTTACCCCGGCTCGGCGGGGATGACGGTGCCCGACGATCTGGCCGCGGCCCTGTCCGCTGATCCGGCAGCGGCGACCACCTTCGCCGGCCTCACCAGCCAGAACCGCTTCGCGATCCTCTACCGGTTGCAGAGCGCCAAGAAGGCCGAGACCAGGACGCGGCGTCTCACGCAGTTCATGGCCATGCTCGCCCGGGGCGAGACCATCCACCCGCAGAAGCCGCCGCGGTGACGCGGAGCGACGACCTCCGCGACATCGACGACTCGCTGCGGCGGGTCGGTCGCATCGGCCGGAGTCGCGAGGCGGCCCGCCACCGGGCGGACATGTCGGGGGTCGGTCTCACCAATCCGGCCGCCGGGATCCTCGCCGCCTTGCACAAGCACGGGCCCCTTCGGGCCACGGCGCTGGCCGCCGCCGCCGACACCGAGGGTCCCCTGGTGAGCCGTGAGCTGCGCAACCTGACCGCCCTCGACTTCGTGGTCACCGCTCCCGATCCCCACGACGGGCGGGGTCGAGTCGTCTCCCTGACCAACGAGGGACGGTCGGCCTACGAGCGCTTCCGCGCTGCCGCCGACGCCATCACCGCCGCCGCGTTCTCGGGATGGGACGACGACGACATCGAGGTGCTGAAAGCCCTGCTGCGCCGCGTGGTGTCCGACTTCGCCCGCCCGACGCCGGGCACCTCCGCCAGGCCCGACGTCCCGACCTGACCGCCGCGGGCGGATCGGGCCGCCCCGGGCATGACACACTCCGACCGTGTGGTTGACCTGGCAGCAGGCCGTCCTCCTGGCGGCGATCCTGGCCGCCGCCGGGTTCGCCCTGCGTCCGGTCGCGGGCCGATGGGCGATGGCGGGCGCCATGGCGCGAGAGGCGTCGCTCGTCCTCGTCCTCTACGCCGTGTGGCAGTACATCGGCGCGTTGCGCACGACCAGGCTCGACGACGGGCTCGTCAACGGGCGCAAGGTCTGGGACTTCGAGCGCACGATCCACATCGCCAACGAGGTCGACATCGAACGATGGTTCCTCGACCACCCGACCCTCGTGCACGCCGCCAACGGCTTCTACGCCATCGTCCACGTCCCCGCCCTCATCATCTTCCTGGTGTGGCTGTTCGCCTGGCACCGACCCCGCTACGCCCGGCTGCGCAACCTCGTGGCGGTGGTCACCGCCGTCAGCTTGTTCATGCACTGGATCCCGGTCGCCCCGCCCCGCTTCTACCCCGAGCTCGGTTTCGTCGACGTCGCCCGCCAGTACGGCGAGTCGGTGTACGGCCCCGTCGGCCAGGGCCTCTCCGACCAGGTCTCGGCCATGCCGTCGCTGCACGCGGCCTGGGCCATCATCGTGGGGGTCGGGGCGGTGACGGTCAGCCGGAGCCGGTGGCGGTGGCTGGTGCTGGCCCACCCGGTGCTCACCGCCCTCGTCATCGTGGCCACCGCCAACCACTGGTGGCTCGACACCATCGTCGCCGGCATCATCGTGGCCGTGGTGATGGGCGCCCAGTGGGCCATCGCCCTCCTCCGGGACCGTCTCGGTGCGGACGCCGTCGACGCCGACGCCAACGCCGAGGGGCACGGCGAGCCCGAGTCGATGGCGGCATCCGGTCCCCTGGGAAACCTCGAGGTGGGTGGCGACGGCGACCACCAGACGCTGACCGCCGCTGACTGACCGCCGGCCGACCGATCCGGGCTCAGCCATCCGGGGGGACGGTCGTCACCAGAGCTTCTGGCCGCGGGCTTCTCGGATGAGACGGCGAGCGGCAGGGAAGCTGTAGTTGTCGTGGTCCTCGCCCCACGCCGTGACCCCGTCGAAGGTCCATTCGGTGAGGCAGTTGAACGTGTAGAGGTTCGGGTTGATCAAGAAGCCCAGGGCGTTCTTCGTCGTCCCTTCGGCGTGGAGCTCACGACCGAGCTCGTCCACACCGTCGAGCACCACCCGAAGCGGCGCCCCGTCGCCGTCCCGTTCGACCACCTGACGGCTGCCGCTGGCGATCTTCGACCATTCGCCGCCCCGGAGCAGGTACCCGTGGATGGCGATGGAACCGGCGCCGAAGTCCATGGTGATGGCGTGGAAGGCATCCCGGTCGGAGGCGGTGGCGTAGCTGTAGCCGCCCCTGGTGCTGGTCCCGCCGTGGATGCCGGGCCCGCTCTGCGGACGGGGCCCCCAGGAGCGGTCCCGCATGCCGTAGGAGTCGACCTCGATCGTCTCGCCGTGCAGGACGATCGTGCCCTGGTACCGGCCGGCCTGGTCGACGTGGCTGGCCCCGAGCATGTTGGGCGCGACCACACCGGTGAAGGTGAGATCGACGTGGATCTCGTCGCCGCCGTCGGGGTCGTCGTAGCCGATGGCCCAACGCTTCTGGGGTTCGAGGCACCGGTACCGGATGCCGTTGGCCAGCGTGATGTCCGTGAGGGGCTGGTCGGGCAGCGGGAGGTGCCAGAACTGCTTGGCGTAGAGGCAGGTCTCCGGGCGCTCGCCCCGGCCGTCCCAGAAGAACGCACCGCCGGCGGCCACGCCCTGGTTGGCCTTGAAGTAGGGGTAGAGCTGGCCCGACAGGTTTCGCTCGGGGACCGTGAACGTGAACCAACAGGTCTCGGTCCACTCCGGGTCGTCGGAGGTCGGCGGGTGGAACTCGTCGTCGGGGTGCATCTCGGGCATCGGGGAGCCGTCTCCGGTCGATCGCTGAGCGGGGGTCAGGCCAGGGCGCTGAAGTCGGCCTGACCCGTGGTCATGGCGGCGGTGAAGCCGGCGTCGACGAGGAGGTTCACGCCGTTGATGAAGGCCGACGCGTCGCTGCCCATGAAGGCGAGTGACGGGGCGATGTCGGCGGCCACGGCCATGCGGTTGTTCCCCTGGACCGACACGCTCCAGTCGATGACCTTGTCGCCCATCGTCTCGCGGAAGTCCTTCATGAGCGGCGTGTCCACCGGCGCCGGGCAGATGCTGTTCAGCCGCACACCCCGCTTGAAGGTCTCGACGGCCTTGCGCATCACGAAGACCTGCATGCACATCTTGGAGAACGAGTACACGTCGTTCACGACTTCGGGATGAGCCTCGCACCAGTCGAGGAAGGCGTCCCAGTCGGCGATGTCGAGCAACTCGTTGATGCTCTCGAGCTGAGCAGGCCATCCGTTGCCGGCCATGGAGGCGGTGTAGACGATGGTGCCGCCCTCGGGGATGCGGTCGATGAGGGCGTCGGCCAACTTGCGCGACGCGAGGACGTTCACGGCCATGCAGGTGCGGACCCCGGCGTTGGCCGCCACTCCCGCGTTGGAGAACAACACGTCGACGGGGCCCTCGATCTGAGCCACGGCAGCATCGATGGACGCCGGGTCGGAGAGGTCGACCTCGATGAAGGTGTCCACGTCGATCTCGGGCTGCTTGATGTCGAGCACGGTGAGGTGCTCGACGCCGAGGTCCCGTAGCGTCCCGGCCAGCGCCGCCCCGATGCCGGTGGCCCCTCCGGTCAGGACCACACGCTTGCCCTCGTAGTTGAACAGGTTCGCCACGGAACCGACCCCCAGGAATCGCCCGACGCCGGTCGATCGACACGGCGCGCCGAACCTACGAGCGGCCCTGAACCATGTCAACATTCGGGCCATGGACATCGTGCGCCTGGGGGGCGCCCTCGGAGCCGAGGTGCGAGACGTGGCGCCGGACGGCGTCCTCGACGACGCCGAGGTGGCCGACCTGGCCAAGGCGCTGCTCGACCACAAGGTGCTGGTGTTGAAGGTCCCGGAGATGACGCCGGAGGGCCACATGGCGCTCGGTCGCCAGCTGGGCGAGATCGAGATCCACGCCTTCTTCCCCAACCTGGGTCCAGGCCACGAGCAGGTGAGCGTCCTCGATTCCGACGAGGGCACCACGGCCAGCATGTGGCACAGCGACGAGACGTTCCTCCCCCACCCGCCGATGGGGACCATGACCCACGCCAAGATCCTGCCGGCCGTCGGTGGCGACACCCTCTTCGCCAGCACGGCTGCGGCGTACCAGGCGCTGTCGGCCAACATGAAGCGCTACCTCGACGGGGTGATGGCCGTGCACGACCTGGCCAACATCGCCGCCATGCGCCACCGCTTCGGGGCTCCCGCGGCCCAGTACGCCGAAGCGATCGCCGCCGAGCGCTGCGTCCGTCACCCGGTCGTGCGGGTCCATCCCGAGACGGGCGAACAGGGTCTGTTCGTGAACCCGACCTACACCCGGTTCCTCGAAGGGCTACCCCCCGACGAGGCCGACCTCGTACTCGGTCACCTGTTCCGCCACTCGGTCAAGGAGCCGTTCACCTACCGCCATCGGTGGGAGGTCGGCGACCTGCTCATCTGGGACAACCGGGCGGTGCTGCACCTGGTGCTCAACGACTTCGAAGGGCGTCGCCTGATGTACCGGGTGTCCGTCGTCGGCACCGCCGAGCGCTGATCGCCGCCCCGGGGTGAGACCAGCGAGCACCGGCTAGGTTCGAGGTCCTTGACCCCGTCAAGGGACGGGGAAGCACCCAAGGGGGAACAGCCGTGGCATACCCGCTCGAGGTCGGTGGCGTCGAGGACTATCCGGTCAAGGTGGGCAGCATGCTGCTCACCCTCGTCGATCCCAACAAGGGCTACGAATCGGCCTACAACCGCTGGTACGAGCGGGACCACTACTACGCCGGGTGCATGATCGGCCCGTACCAGCTGGCCGGTAGCCGCTGGGTGGCGCCGCGGTCCCTGAAGGACCTCCGCTGGCCCGAGGGTGACACCGCGGTGGCCAACCCCACCGACGCCGGCTCGTACGTGGCGATCTACTGGATCGAGGACGGCCACCACGACGACTGGAACGAGTGGGCCCAGACGCAGGTGGCCTGGCTCTACGGCAACGGCCGCGGCTTCGCCGAGCGTCGCCACGCCCACACCAACATGTTCGACTTCGTCGGCGCCGACTACCGCGACGACGACCCCGTGCCGGTCGAGCTCGCTCTGGACCACGCCTACGACGCCATCGTCGTGGCCTGGTTCGACGCTCGCGAGGGCCATGACGCCACCGGCGTCCAGGCCGAGCTGTCGACCACCCTGCTGCCCGAGCTGCTCGCCGGCTCCGACATCGAGATCGCGTCGTCGTGGAAGCCGGTCGCCACCCCGGCGGCCGATCAGCCCATGGACCTCGGCACCCCCGCCGGCGGGCCCGAGCGCCTCGTGCAGATCTTCTTCATCGACGGCGACGTGACCGCGTCCCTGGCCGGGCTGCGCTCCTACACCGACGCCGTCGCCGCGGCGGGCCTGGCCGACGTGCACCTCGTCGCGCCCTTCTTCCGCACCGTCGTGGGCACCGACACCTACGCCGACGAGCTGTGGTAGCCGAGACCACCGGCGACGCTCCCCCACCGGGCAACGGCCCCGACCCCTTCGCGCCGGCCACCCTCGGACCGCTCCGACTGAAGAACCGCTTCATCAAGGCGGCCACCTTCGAAGGGGTCACGCCCGGCGGGCTGGTGTCCGACGAGCTCATCGAGTTCCACCTGCGGCCCGTGAAGGGCGGGGTGGGCATGACCACCGTCGCCTACCTGGCGGTGGCCCCCGAGGGCCGCACCGACGACGGATGCATGTGGTTGCGCCCCGCCGCCGTCCCCGGCCTGCAGCGCCTCACCGATGCGGTGCACGCCGAGGGGGCCCTCGTCGCCGGCCAGCTCGGCCATGCCGGCCCGGTGGCCAACGCGGCCAAGAACGGCGTCCCGTCGCTCGCCCCCAGCCGGTCGGTCAACCCGATCTCGATGAAGGTCACCCGCTCGATCACCGAGGTCGAGATCGAACGGGTCACCATGGACTACGCCCGCGGCGCCTCGTTCATGGCCGACGCCGGCTTCGACTCCATCGAGATCCACCTGGCCCACAACTACCTGCTGTCGTCGTTCCTCAGCCCGAAGTTCAACAAGCGGGACGACGACTGGGCGGGGTCCCTCGAGAACCGGGCCCGCTTCGCCCGCCAGGTGGTGGCCGCCGTGCGCGACGCCGCACCGGCCCACATGGCGGTGACCGCCAAGATCAGCCTCGACGACGGCGTGCCCGGCGGGTTCCAGCTCCCCGAGAGCGCCCGGTTCGCCCAGATGCTGGAGGCCGACGGGCACCTCGACGCCCTGGAGATGACCGGCGGCTCGTCGCTCGCCAACCCCATCTACCTGTTCCGGGGCGACGCGCCTCGCGAGGACTTCGCCAAGGCCATGCCGCCGATCGGGCGCCTCGGCTTCAAGCTGTTCGGGAAGAAGTTCATGCCCTCCTATCCGTTCGAGGAGGCCTACTTCCGACCGATGGCGCTCCAGGTCCGCGAAGCGGTCGACCTGCCCCTCATCTTCCTGGGCGGCATCAACAACCTGGCCACGGTGCGCCAGGCCATGGCCGACGGCTTCCAGTTCGTGGCCATGGGCCGCGCCGTGCTGCGCGAGCCCGATCTCATCCACCGCATGCAGGAGGGAACCCAGACCGAGGGCACCTGCATCCACTGCAACCGCTGCATGGTCTCGATCTGGAGCGGCAGCCGCTGCGTGCTCGACCACCCCGAACCGATCGTCGTAGGAGCCGCCCGATGAACCCCGACCAGATCGCCGACGCCGTTCCCCTCGGCCCACTCTCGGCCTGGATCGCCGCCAACGTGCCCACCGCGTCGGGCCCGGTGCGCGTCGACCACCTCTCCGGCGGGTCCTCCAACCTGACGTTCCGCGTGCGCGACGACGCCAACGACTGGGTTCTCAGACGGCCCCCGCTGGGCGCCTTCCTCGCCACCGCCAACGACATGGGCCGCGAGTTCCGGGTCCAGGAGGGGCTCAAGCACGCCGACGTGCCGGTCGCGTCCACCGTCGCCATGGGCGACGACCTCGACGTGATCGGCGTGCCGTTCTACCTGATGACGTTCGTCGAGGGGACGGTGTACGACGATGCCGACGCCGTGGCCCACCTCACCGAGGCCCAGGCGGCCGACGCCGCCGACGAGCTCGTCGACGTGCTGGCCCGGCTGCACGCCGTCGACTTCGAAGCCGTCGGCCTCGGTGAGTTGGGACGCCCCGCCGGCTTCCTCGAACGCCAGATCCGGCGCTGGCGCACCCAGTGGGAGAAGTCCAAGCAACGAGACCTCCCCGCCATCGACGAGGTGGCCCGGCGCCTCGAGCGATCGGTGCCCGAGCAGACCGACGCCGCCATCGTCCACGGCGACTACAGCTTCAACAACACCATGTGGAGCAACGAGGATCCCAGCCGGATGGTCGCCGTGCTCGACTGGGAGATGTCCACCCTCGGCGATCCGCTCACCGACCTCGGCATGGTCTCGGTCTACTGGGACCGAGCCGGGGAGATCATGTGGCGCAACCGGTCCCCCCAGCCCCATCGCCTCAACCCCGGCTTTCCCGACTCCGCCCACCTGCTGGCCCGCTACGAGACGACCAGCGGCCGGTCCGTGCGCGACATCGACGTGTACCGGGTGCTGGCCACGTTCAAGCTGGCGGTGATCACCGAAGGCGCCCACGCCCGGATCGCCGCCACCCGGCCCGACGAGGACCTCACCGGGGTCGACAACACCGTCCGGGAGATGGCCGAGCTCTCGCTCCAGCTGGCCGACGAGTCCTCGGTCCCCGGCCTGCGCGGGTCCTGAGCCGGCCGCTCGTAGCATCCGACCCATGGCCCTCGACGACGAACTGCTCAACCGCGTCACCTGGAAGATCCCCAACGCGCTGGCCCTCGTCGGGTCCCGGGCGGGTGACGAGCGCAACGCCATGACCACCAGCTGGATCACCCAGCTCTCGATGGAACCCGTGCTGGTGGGGGTGGGCGTGGACAACGACGCCGTCACCCATCGGCTGATCCGGGCGGGTGGGTGCTTCACCGTCAACTTCTGGAACGCCGAGGACACTCGGGTGTTCGTGAAGTTCTCCAAGCCGGCCACCGACGACGGCGAGACGCTGAACGGCCGGGCCGTGCGCAGCGCCACCACGGGCGCCCCCGTGTTCGACGAGGCCATCGCCTGGGTCGACTGCGAGGTCCGCCACGAGCTGGACCTGGGCAGCCACACCCTGTTCGTGGGCGAGATCGTCGACGCCGCCATCGTCGACGACGAGGCCCGCCCGGCGTCCATGAACGACACCCGCATGAAGTACGGCGGCGCCAAGCGCCACTGACCTGACCACCGCCTCCCGCGCGGGCTGGAGAGTGGCTCTCGGAGGAGCCACCTCTGGAGCCAGCAGCGGAGGGGTCAGGGGCCGGTGACGGGGCGGTCCTCGGTGAACTCCACCTGGAGCTCACGCACGGCGAGGCGCCAGCCATCGGGGGTGCGGCGGTACTGGTCGAGATAGCGGATGGCCATCATGTAGTCGAGCTTCCCGCTGCCGTCGTCGGCATCGTGGATGTGGTGGGCCAGGCAGTAGGTCTCCCCCGTGCCCGTGTCGCCGTCGAGCTCGACGTAGTGGTTGGCCACCACGTGGAGGGTGACGTCGTAGCGACCCAGGCCGGCGAACGCCGTGGCGATCTCCTCGGGGCCGGTGCGCATCCGGGCGGGCTCGGCCTGGCCCCGGTTGCAGATGCGGAGCACGCCGTCGGCGGCGAAGCAGGCGCCCGCGGCGGCGCCGTCGACCCGGTCGGCGGCCCGCGCGTAGTCGTCGACGAGGCGCCGGATGGCGAGCCGGTCAGCCAGCTCCTCGAGGTCGATGCCGGCCATCAGCCCACCGCCTGGAAGGTCCAGCCGGGCAGGAGGCCGAGGTCGGAGCAGAGCTTCGGGGCGAAGATCCACTTGCCGAGGAACCGGTCGGCGCCGGGGTCGGTGGCGAGCCACGCCACGACCTGGCCCGTCGCCTCGGCCGGTTCACTGCCGTACCCCTCCGAGTACTCGTCGTCGGGCTTGATCGCCTTGCGGGCCTCGGTCACCACGTTGCCGGGATCGACGTTGAACGCCTTCACCCCGGCGGCGCGATGGTCGGCGTTGACACCACCGGCCACCCGACCGAAGGCGGCCTTGGAGGCGGAGTAGAGGACGCCCCAGCCCCCCTCGCCGGCCGGGGCCGGCGGGTCGAGGCGGGCCGAGCCCGACACCATGTCGATGATGGTGCCGCTGCCCCGCTCGAGCATGTGGGGCAGCACGGCCTGGATCAGCAGGACCTGGTTGATGAAGTTGCCGGTGAACATGTTCATCATCGACTCGGCCGTGAGGTCGGCGACCTTGTCGAGGGTGCCCACGCCCTTGTAGATGGCGTTGTTGAAGAGCACGTCGATACGGCCCCACTGGTCGAGCACGGTGGCCGGCAGGGCCAGCAGGGCGTCCAGGTCGAGCAGATCCATGGGCACGATCAAGGCTCGTTGGCCGCGCTCCTCGATCTCCTCGGCCGTGCGCTCGAGGCTGCCCGGCACCGCTACGGCGGGCGTCTCGTGGACGGACTGGGTCTCGGAGCTGCCTTGGCCCTCCTTGACGGTACGAGCGCTGACGACGACGTCGAAGCCGGCCTCGGCCAGTGCCAGCGCGCCGGCGCGGCCGATGCCGCGGCTGGCACCGGTGACGATGGCGACGGGTGAGTCGGTCATGGGGTCCCCCTAGTGGTCGGGGGCCAACCTACCGAACCGGCGAGGGGCTTCCCGCCGACGGCGGCCGCCGGCGGTCAGCCGCCGCCCACCGACCAGTGCCACGGCTCGCCGGCCACCGAGTTGGAGAACCCGTACGAGCCGGCGTTGGACTGCATCCACTTGTAGGCCGCGTCGGAGTACCGCAGCGTCTGACCACCGATGGTGAAGTCGATGGCCAGGCCCTGCTCGTGCTTCGACCGGCCCGGGATGGCGGTGGCCGGGCTGCACTGCTCGGGTGGCATCTGGTAGACGGCGTAGTCGCTGGTGCCGCAGTTCTGGCGACGCAGGGCGATCTGACCGCTCGGGTCGCGGTAGCCCGACCCACCCAGGTTGTAGCCCGCGGCCGATGCCGCGTTGAGCAGCCCGGAGAGCTGCCCCGCGATCGACGAGGCCACGGTGATGCCGCCCACCGTCGACAGGCCCGGGCGCACGATGACCGGCGTGGTGCTCACGCCGCCACCGCTGGAGCTGCCGCCGCCGGTCGACCCGGTGGAACCGCTGGAACCCCCCGAGCTGCGGGAGGCGCTGGCCGCGGCCGAAGCGGCGGCGGCGGCCCGGACCCGGGCGGCGAGGGCGGCCTGCTCGGCGGCGAGCTGGTTGGAGAGGTTCTGGTCGATGGCGGCGAGCGACGCCGCCTCACCCAGCTTGTCGTTGATGCGCTGGCTCACCTGGTCGGCGACCTGCTGCTGCTGGGCGCGGGCCGTCTCGAAGCCAGCCTGCTTGCTGGCCAGCGAGTCCCGGCGCTGCTGGGCGACGGCGCGGGCGTCCTCGGCCTCGGCCTGCTGGTCCTCGTACTGCTTCTGGGCGGTGCGGAACTCGTCCACCACGTCGAGCTTCGAGCCGCTGGTGACGTCGATGAGGGCCTGCTTGGTGCTGGCCTTGTTGGCCGACTCCTCCTCGAACATGTCGAGGGCCTGGTCGCTGACCGGGTCCACGTAGGCCTGCACGGCGGCGTTGACCACCTGCTGGCGGAGGACCTCGATGCGCGCCGCGGTGTCGGCCGCGTCCTGCTCGGCCTGTTGGGCCCGGGCGGCGGCGGCGCTGACCTCGGCGGCGGCGTCGGCGACCTGGGCCCGCGTGGCTCGCACGTTGGCCTCCAGGGCGGCCAGGGCCTGGTCGAGCTGGGCATCGCTGGCCTTGAGGGTGTCGATCTGGCTGGCCACCTCGGCCCGTTGCTGCTTGACCTCACGTTGGTCGGCGGCGGTGTCGGCGTCGGCTCGCCCACTGGCGGGCACGACCCCGAGGAGGGCGGCGACGAGGGCCACGGTGACGAAGGCCACCACGGTCCGGGGGCGGCGGGCCAGGCTGAGCATCAGCGAGTGGTACTCCTGGAGGACGACGGTGGGCGCGGGCAGGCCGGGGGCAGCACGGCAAAGACGGTGTGACTGCGTCGTAACGCGTTCGCAATGTCGATCGCAATGTAGTCGACGCGGCCCGCCGACGGGCAAACCCCTCCTGGCGTGGGCCACGATCCCAAGGGCCCCTTGGATCGACTCCTCACGCCAGCACGGCCCGGACCTCACGAGCGATCTCGAGGTCCTCACGTGCCGCCACCACGAGCGTGACAGCGGTGGCACCGGGACCGGTGATGTCGGCGTCGGCCTCCGCCACGTCGACGCCCTGGTTGGCGTCGGTGTCGACCGCCACGCCCAGCAGGGCCAGTCCGGCCACGGTCTCGGCCCGCACCGCCGCGGCGTGCTCCCCCACGCCACCGGTGAACACGACGACGTCGAGCCCACCGAGGGCCACCGCCATCGCCGCGATCCCGGCTCGAAGGCGGTGGAGGTACACGTCGAGGGCCTGGGCGCAGTGCTCGTCGCCCGCCTCGACACCCGCCAGCACGGAGCGCATGTCGCCCGATCCCCCGCAGAGTCCGGCCAGGCCCGACCGGTGGAGCAGGGCGTCCTCCACGTCGGCCGCCGTCAGCCCGGCACGCTGCTGGAGCCACACCAGCGCACCGGGATCGACATCTCCGGACCGGGTGGCCATCACCAGCCCGGCGACGGGCGTGAACCCCATGGTCGTGTCGACGCAGCGACCTCCGTCGACGGCGGCCAGCGACGCCCCCGATCCGAGGTGGCAGGTCACGACCTTCAGCTCCCGCACCTGCCGGCCGAGCAGGTCGGCGGCCCGATGGGCGGCGTAGCGGTGACTCAGACCGTGGAACCCGTAGCGACGGATCCCCCACGTCTCGGTCCACTCCCGCGGAACGGCGTAGAGGTAGGCCGAGGGGGGCAGGGTGGCGTGGAACGCCGTGTCGAAGCAGGCCACGGCTTCCAGCTCCGGACGGGCCCGACGGACCCGGCGGACCATGTCGATGGCCGGTGGGTCGTGCAGCGGCGCCAGCTCGGCAACGCGGTCGAGGTCGTCGAGCAGCTCGTCGGTGACCCGCTCGGGACCGACGTGGCGGGGTCCCCCCTGCACGATCCGGTGGCCGACGGCGTCGACCGCCCCGAGGTCGGCGATGGCCCGATCCAGCTCGTCGAGGTCGGCGGCCCCGTCGAGCTCGGTCGAACGCAGGCGACGGCCGTCGGCCGCCACGACGTGCAGCTTCACCGTGCTGGACCCGACGTTCACCACCAGCACGTCCACGATCAGGAGCTCCAGGTCCAGTCCCGGACCTCGGCCATGTCCTCGAGGTGCTCGGCGATGTAGATCTCGTGACGGGCCAGCATCGAGCGGCAGTGGTCGGTGAGCTCCTCCACACCGGGCACCCGCCGCCGCGCTCGGCGTACGGCCTCCAGGCAAAGTTGGTAGCGGCTCACCCGGTTGCGGACCACCATGTCGAACGGGGTCGTCGTGGTGCCCTCCTCCTCGTAGCCCCGGACGTGGAAGCGATCGGTCTCCCCCTGCCCGTGGATGAGGAAGTGGATCTCGCGTGGGTAGCCGTGGAAGGCGAAGACCACGTCTCGATCAGGCGTGAACAGCTCGCTGAACTCGAGCTGGCCCATGCCGTGGGGGTGGTCGGCGGCCGGCATCAGGGTCATGAGATCGACGATGTTCACGAAACGGACGCGCAGCTCGGGGACGAATCGGCGCAGGATCGAGGCCGCCGCCACCGCCTCCATGGTGACGACGTCGCCGGCCGACGCCAGCACCACGTCCGGATCCTCGGCGCCCGCCGTCTCGGCCCACGACCATCGGCCGTAGCCCCTCGTGCAGTGCTCCCGGGCGGTGCGCATGTCGAGCCATTGCAGCTGGGGCTGCTTGTCGATCACGATCAGGTTCACGTAGCTCATGGAGCGCAGGCAGTGGTCGGCCACCGTGAGCAGACAGTTGGCGTCGGGCGGGAGGTACACGCGAGACACGCCCGGCCGCTTGGAGATGACGGTGTCGATGAGCCCGGGGCCCTGGTGGCTGAACCCGTTGTGATCGTTGCGCCAACACGTCGAGGTCAACAAGATGTTGAGCGACGAGACCGGGCGTCGCCATCCGAGCTCGGCGGCGGCGTCGAGCCACTTGGAGTGCTGGACGGTCATCGAGGCCGACACCATGGCGAAGGCCTCGTAGGTGGCGAACAGGCCGTGGCGTCCGGTCAGGGTGTAGCCCTCGAGCCAGCCGTGACAGAGGTGCTCGCTCAGCACCTCCATGACGCGACCGTCCGGGGCCAGGCTCTCGTCGGAGTCGTGGATCGGAAGCGTCCAGCACCGGTTCTCGACCTCGAACACGGCACCGAGGCGGTTGGAGTTGGTCTCGTCGGGGCAGAAGAGGCGGAAGTTGCCGTCCGCCTCGTTGGCCACGAACACGTCGCGCAGCCACCCCCCCAGGACCCGGGTGGACTCGGCGTACACGGTCCCGGGTTCGGCCACGTCCAGGGCGTAGGCGATGTGATCGGGGAGGTCGAGGGCGACCCGCAACAACCCGCCGTTGGCCGCCTGCACTGCGCCCATCCGCCGGTCGCCGCGCGGCGCGAGGCCGGCGAGCTCGGGCACGAGGCGACCCTCGGCGTCGAACAGCTCCTCGGGCCGGTAGCTGCGCATCCAGTCCTCGAGGATGGCCAGGTGGTCCGGATCGGAGCGAACCTGGCTCACGGGTACCTGATGGGCCCGGAAGGTGCCCTCCACGGGCACGCCGTCGACCTCGGCCGGCCCGGTCCAGCCCTTGGGCGTCCGCAGCACGATGGCCGGCCAACCGGCCCGGAAGGCGCCGTCGCCGTCGGCCCGGGCGGTGGCCTGCCGCTCGGCGATGTCGTCGAGCACGTCGTCGAGCACCTCGGCCAGAGCCCGATGGACGGCGGCTGGATCGTGGCCCTCCACGAAACGGGGCTCGTAGCCGTGGCCACGGAGGAACGACGCCACCTCGGCATCGGGCGTGCGGCCGAGCACCGTGGGGCCGGAGATCTTGGCCTCGTTGAGGTGCAGGATCGGGAGCACCGCGCCGTCGCGGACGGGGTTGAGGAACTTGATGCCCTTCCACGATCCCTCGAGGGGGCCGGTCTCGGCTTCACCGTCGCCGATCACGCAGGCCACCAGCCGGTCGGGGGCGTCGAAGGCGGCCCCGACGGCGTGGACCATGGCGTAGCCCAGCTCGCCGCCCTCGTGGATCGAGCCCGGGGTGGGCACGCTGACGTGGCTCGGGATCCCGCCCGGCGTCGAGAACTGGCGGAACAGGTGATGGATCCCCTCGGTGCTCGCGCGCCACCTCGGGATAGACCTCCGAGTAGGTGCCCTCGAGGTACACGTTGGCCACCACCGCCGGCCCGCCGTGACCCGGCCCGCACACGAACAGCACCTCGATGTCCCGCTCCCTGATGACCCGGTTGAGGTGGGCATAGAGGAGGTTGAGCCCCGGCGAGGTCCCCCAGTGCCCGAGGAGGCGGGGCTTGATGTGAGCCGGCCTGAGGGGCTCGGCCAGCAGGGGGTTGTCCTGGAGGTAGATCTGCCCGACGGTGAGGTAGTTCGCCGCCCGCCAGTAGGCGTCGATGGCGGCGAGATCCTCGTCGGTCGTTGCCGTGGCCATGGCGTCACCCCTCCTGCCGCCCGGTTCCGGGCTCCCGGCGACGGTATCCACGACCTACCCGCCGGGTCGTGGATGGGAACGAAGGTTCAGCCTCTGTTCACCGCGCCGCGGTCCCGGCAACGACGACACCCGGGCGCCGTTCCCGGGTCAACACGGGGTCGGCCAGGGCCAACGCCCGTCCGCCGCCGTCGAGGAGTCGACCGGCCAGACCCGGGTGCTCCCGGTCGATCAGGTTGGCCATGATGTCGAGCACCAACTCCATGGTGAACTCCGTCGAGAGAGCGACGCCGAGGAGGGCCCGGAGCAGTCGAGGGCGACCGATCACCCAGGCGAAGCGCCGAGCGGTGGCGAAGAACGGGTCGTACTCCCGGGCCAGCAGGGCCTGGTAGGCCGCGGGGGCGATGCCGGGCTCGGCGCGGAACAGCTCGGCGGCATGGCGACCCGATTCGAGGGCGTAGTCGATGCCCTCGCCGTTGAACGGGTTGACCAGCCCGGCGGCGTCGCCCACTGCGACCCAGCCCGGTCCGCTGCGGCGCTCGACGTGCATGGGCAGGCGCCAGGCGCGGGGCCGGTCGGTGAACGAACCCAGACCCCACGTTCGTCCGACCTGGGCGGTGTAGGCATCGAGCATGGTGTTCAGGTTGAGCTGCGAGAAGTTCCGCATGGTCGACAGGGCGCCGACCCCGATGTTCACCAGGCCGTCGCCCGCAGGGAAGACCCACCCGTAGCCGGGGATCAGGGAGCCGTCGGGGCCCTCGACGGTGAGACAGGCCTCCATGTAGCGGTCGTCGGCCTCGGGGGACGGCGCGTAGGCCCGGATGGCCAGACCGAACGGCGACGTGGGGACGCGCGTGGCGCCGAGGAGTCGCGCGGCGGCCGAACCGGCACCGGAGGCCACCACCACCAGATCGGCCCGCACCGAGGCCGATCCCGCCCGGACGCCCACGACCCGATCGCCGTCGAGGACCGGCTCGGCCGCCTCGTGCTCGCGCAGGTCGGCTCCGGCCTCGACCGCCGCCTGCATCACCATGGCGTCGAACTCGGCTCGGGGGGCCACCGCGCCCACCGGCGGAAAGGCGCCGTCGGGCCAGCGCACCTCCCGCACCGTCCGACCCGCCTGGACGCGAAGCCCGTCGATGCGATGGAAGCGGTCGATGTCGAGGCCCAGGCGGCGCAGCTCGGCCACCGCCCGCGGCGTGAGGCCGTCGCCGCAGGACTTGTCCCGGCCGCGGGCCGCCTTCTCGAACAGCACGACACGCGCCCCGAACCGAGCGGCCCAGGTGGCCGCAGCCGCTCCGGCGGGGCCCGCTCCGATCACGGCGACGTCGCAGTGCTCCATCCCCCGATTGTCGCCCGCCGATCGCGCCCGTCCCCCATCGGACGGGTCCGAACGACACCGAACCGTCATTGACACGCTCCCGCCGCCCCGCAAGTGTGACGGACATCACACCACGCACGGAGCGCTCGCGGTCATCGACCACGACGCCCGGTCAGAGGTCCTCCCGGACCGCCGCACGGGAGCCCGACCGGGCCGGGCGCAGCGAAGGGAGCAGCGATGGCAGACGAGGAGCCGGACGCCGAGGACCAGTTCCTCCCCCGCCCCGGAGCGGCCGAGGTCCCCATCGCGAAAGCCGACCCGGCGGCGCTGTTCAGGAGCCTGACGTTGGCCCTGGGGTCGACCGTGCTGGCGCCGGTGCGGGCCACCCGGATCGGGTTGCGCTTCGGCGAGCGATCGGCGCTGGCCGGCGTGGCCGCCGCTGCCCGTCTGGTGGGTATGGAGCGAGAGGGCCCGGCCCGGCCCACCAAGGGCGACCGGCGCTTCGACGACCTGGCCTTCCAGCAGAACCCCGCCTACTTCCTCCTCGCTCAGGAGCACCTGCTCGCGGTGCGAACCGTCGAGGAGCTCCTGACCATCGCCAAGGTGTCCGCCGACACCGCCAAGAAGGCGAACTTCGCCGCTCAGTTCCTCGACGCCGCGATGTCGCCGACCAACACCCTCCTCGGAAACCCCGCCGCCGTGCGGCGCGCCTTCGACACCGGGGGCAAGAGCGTCATCCGGGGCGCCCGCAACATGGTGCACGACATCGTTCGCAACGAAGGGTGGCCGGCCCAGGTGGACACCTCGAGCTTCGAGCTCGGGGTCAACATGGCGGCCACGCCCGGGCGCGTCGTCTACCGCAACGAGCTGATCGAGGTCCTGCAGTACGAGCCCCAGACCGAACAGGTCCGGGAGATTCCCCTGGTGTTCTGCCCGCCGTGGATCAACAAGTACTACATCATGGATCTGGCACCAGGGCGCAGCCTGATCGAGTGGGCGGTGCGCCACGGCCAGGCGTCGTTCGCCATCAGCTTCCGCAACCCCGACCGCTCCATGCGGGACCTCGGCTTCGACGACTACCTGCGAGACGGCCTGTTCCAGGCCATCGACGTGGTTCGCGCCATCACCGGGGCCGAGAAGGTCAACACCGTCTCGGCCTGCCTCGGGGGCACGCTGACGGCGATCGGGCTGGCCTACGCCGCCCAGATGGGCGACGACCCGGTGCAGTCGGCGACCTTCCTCAACACCCACACCGACTTCTCCGAGCCGGGGCTGCTCGGCGTCCTCCTGGACGATTCGACGGTCAGCGGGATCGAACGGCGCATGGAGGCCAAGGGCTATCTCGACGCCAAGGAGATGTCGCGCACCTTCGACACCCTGCGGGCCCGGGACCTGATCTTCTCCTACGTGGCCAGCAAC
Organism: uncultured Actinomycetes bacterium; assembly: GCA_963793025.1. GTDB lineage: Bacteria > Actinomycetota > Acidimicrobiia > Acidimicrobiales > Acidimicrobilacustridaceae > CAWBYL01. Next base: position 1,542,584 of record CAWBYL010000006.1, on the reverse strand, counting down.
TGGCTGCTGGGCGACAGCCCTCCGGCGTTCGACCTGCTCGCCTGGAACGCCGACAGCACGAGGATGCCGGCCCGCATGCACTCGCAGTACCTCCGGTCGTTCTACCTGGAGAACCAGTTCTCACGAGGGGAGTTCGAGGTCGACGGCTACAAGCTCGACCCCGGGGCCGCCCACGTGGATGCCTACGTGCTGGGCGCGGTGGACGACCACATCGTCCCGTGGAGCTCGGCCCACAAGACCAGCCAGATGCTCGGAGGCCCCACCCGCTTCGTGCTGAGCACGTCGGGCCACATCGCCGGGATCGTCAACCCTCCCAGCGCCAAGGCCCGCTACTGGACCAACGAGCGCGCCGGTTCGAGCGGGCCCGAGGAGTGGCGCGAAGGCGCCGAGCTGCACCACGAGACGTGGTGGGAGGACTGGGCCCGGTGGATGGACGAGCGCGGCGGCGACCTGCGGGACCGGCCCGAGGAGCTCGGCTCGGAAGACCACCCGCCCCTCGGTGACGCCCCGGGCCGCTACGTCCGCAACGCCTCTCGTTGAGAGCGTCCGCTCACTGATCGGCCAAGAGCACCTTGGGCACGTGGCGGTCGAGCTCCTCCATGGTCCAGGGCGGACTGGTGCGGTGGTCGCCCCGGTAGATCAGACGGTCGACCTCGTAGCGGTTCCAGACGCCGACCTCGCCCCCCATGGCATGGAAGACCTGACCGGTGACCCCGTCGCCCCGATCGGTGCACAACCAGGCCACGATCGGCGCCACGTAGGCCGGGGGCGGAGTGTTCACGTAGTCGTCCCACTCCTCTTCGGAGATGAGCTCGTCGGCGCGGAGCTGTTCGAACATGGGCCGGCTCACGGCGTGCAGCCGGGTCGCCCCACCGGGCGAGAGGCAGTTGGCCGTCACCCCGGAGCCGGCGTGCTCGAAAGCGATCGCGCGCGTCATGGAGATCACCCCGCCCATGGCCGCGGCGAAGGTGGGTTGACCGAGCAGCCCGGTGGCTCCGTGCGAGGTGGTGGTGATGATCCGACCCCACCCGCGCTCCAGCATCCCGGGCAGGGCGGCCCGGGCCAGCCAGAACTTCTGGTGGAGGAACAGGGCCATGAACCTCAGGTAGGTCTCGTCGTCGGCGGCCAGGGTGCCGTCGATGATCGCCCCGGCGCAGCCCACCACGATGTCGAGCTGACCGAACTCGTCGACCGCCGTCTGCACGGCGCGGGCGCAGCCGTCGGCGTCGGCCACCGAGTCGTAGTTGGCGACGGCGGTACCGCCGGCCGTGCGGATGCCGTCGACGGTCGAGTCGGCGGCGTCGGAGCTGACCCCGCTGGCGTACTCGTCGGTGCCCAGGTCGTTGACGACCACCGACGCTCCGTGGGCGGCCAGCGCCTCCGCGCACGCCTGCCCGATCCCGTTCCCCGCGCCGGTCACCAGCGCCGCGCGGCCCGCCAGCCGCGGGTGCGCCTCGGCGCCACCTGTGTCGGACATGAGTCGACTCCCCCCGGGATCGTTGATCGCCGTCGCAGTCTGCCCGCGGTCGAGCCAGCGGACAACGACGACGGGTGGAGCTCCCGACGGTCAGGCCTCGTCAGCCTCGAGCAGGGCCGGGTTGGGGGGCACCCGATGGCCTTCGAGCGTGGGCACCACGGCGTCGGCCGAGTCGATGCGCACGATGAGGCCCCGGTTGGCGGGACGGAGGAACCCGGAGTCCACGGCGCGATCGAGGAACTCCAGCATCGGCCTCCAGAAGCCGTCGCGGTCGAGCACCCCGATGGGCTTGTCGTGAATGCCCAGCTGGGCCCAGGTGGTGATCTCGGCCAGCTCCTCGAGCGTGCCCAGCCCGCCCGGGAGGGCCACGAAGGCGTCGGCCTCCTCGAACATGCGGTGCTTGCGCTCGTGCATCGAACCCACCTCGACGAGCTCGGTGAGCCCGCCGTGGGGCACCTCCCGAGAGAACAGGCCCTTGGGGATGACACCGATCACCTCGCCGCCGGTGGCCACCACGTTGTCGGCCACCACACCCATGAGACCGACGGCGCCGCCGCCGTACACCAGCCGGATCCCGCGCTCACCGAGGATCTGCCCGAGCCGCTCGGCATCGGCCCGATGGCTCGGGTCGCGGCCCATCGACGATCCGCAGTAGACGCACAACGACCGGATGGTCACGAGGCGAACACGTCGTCGATGCGGTCGAGAAGCTCGGAGTCGAGAGCGCCGAGCACGTCGAGGGCGCCGAGGTTCTCCTCGACCTGCTCCACCCGGCTGGCGCCGGTGATCACGCTCGACACGTCGGGGTTGACCGCGCACCAGGCGATGGCGAGCTGCGAGAGGGTGCACTCCATCTCGTCGGCGATGACCCGAAGGCGTCGGACCTTCTCGTTGCGGTCGGGGTCGGTGAGCATCGACTCGAGCCACTCGTAGCCCGGGAGGCTGGCCCGACTCCCCTCGGGGATCCCCTCGAGGTACTTGCCGGTGAGCAAGCCCGAAGCAAGCGGGCTCCACGTGGTGAGCCCGAGGCCGATGTCGTCGTAGAGACGGCTGTACTCGACCTCCACCCGCCCTCGCTCGAACAGGTTGTACTGCGGCTGCTCGACCACCGGGGCACGCAGGTGGTGGCGCTCGGCGATCTCCCACGCGGCCCGGATGTCGGCCGCCGACCACTCGGAGGTACCCCAGTAGAGGGCCTGACCTCGCTCCACGAGGTCGTGCATGGCCCACACCGTCTCCTCGATCGGGGTCTCCGGATCGCTCCGGTGGCAGTAGACGAGGTCGACGAAGTCGAGGCCGAGACGGTCGAGGCTGCCCTCCATGGCCTGCAGGAGGTACTTGCGGTTCAGCGTGTTGCGCATGTTGGGGGCGTCGTGGATGCCCCAGTAGAGCTTGGTCGAGATGACGTAGGACCACCGGGGCCAGCCCAGGTCGGCGATGGCCCGACCCATGATCGACTCCGACTCGCCGCCGGCGTAGGACTCGGCGTTGTCGAAGAAGTTCACGCCACCGTCGTGGGCGGCGCTGAGGCAGTCCTTGGCCAGCCCGACGTCGACCTGGCTGCCGAACGTGACCCAGGAGCCGAAGGACAGGGCGCTCACCTGGAGCCCGGAGCGGCCCAGCCGGCGTAGAGGCATTCGTGTGTCGTCGTCCATGACCGGCCAGCCTACGGACGGCCGTCTCCGCCGCCACTGTCCAAGGAGCCGACGGCGCCGCTCAGCGCGGGGCGCGGGCGATCAGCGCCGGCACCGCTTCGGCAGGCACCGGCCGACCGAAGAGGTAGCCCTGCCCGACCGGGCAACCGAGCTCGATGAGGGCGTCGGCCTGGCGCCGGGTCTCGACCCCCTCGGCGACGAGGTCCAAGCCCAGACCCCGGGCCAGGCCGACCACCGCGGAGCAGATGGCGCCGTCCACCGAGTCCTGGCTGAGGCCGCTCACGAAGCTGCGGTCGACCTTCAGCTCGTGGACGGGGAGCTCGCGCAGCGCACTGAGGGACGAGTAGCCGGTTCCGAAGTCGTCGATGCTGATCCGCACGCCGCGTTCGGCCAGGTGGTGGAGCTGCTCGCCGGCCCGGTCACCGGCGTCGGTGACTCCCGTCTCGGTGACCTCGACGGTGAACCCCTCGGGGGGGAGGTTCACCGCCGCGGTGATCTCCAACAGCGAGACGGCCAGGTCGGGGAGGCCCAGCTGACGCCGCGACAGGTTCACCGACACCCGCTGATCGGACACCAGCCCGGCCGCCCGCCAGCGGGCCAGTTGGCGGGCGGCGGCGAAGAGGACGTGATCGTCGAGATCGGCGATGAGCCCGATGTCCTCGGCCACCGCGGCGAACACGTCCGGGCCCACGGGACCGAACCCGTGCCGGTTCCAGCGGGCCAGGGCCTCGAAACCGAGGATGAACCCGGTCCGCATGTCCACCTGGGGCTGGTACGCCACTCCGATCTCGCCGGCCCGCACGGCCTCCCGCAGGTCGTGCTCGAGATCGAGGCGCTCGGCGATCGCCTTCCGGAGGGCCGGATCGAACCAGCGGGCGGAGGCCCGCACGTCGCCGCCGGCGAGCGTGCGCAACGCCGCGGTGGTGTCTCCCAGGACGGTGTCGACGGTGCAGTCCTCGGCCGGCTCCACGCGGCGCGCCCCGACGCTCACCTCGAGGTAGGTGTCGTGCCCGTCGGCACTCACCAGTGGCTCGTCGAACGCACCGGCGACCGACTCGACGTACCGGTTGCTCTCTCCCGGGGTCTGCTCGACGACGAGGAGCCAGAACAGACCGGAGCCCGTGCCCGCCACCATGACTCCGTCCGGCAGTGCCCCGACCAGTCGGGCGCCAGCGGCCCGCAGGAGGGATCGGGCCTCGGCCGTCCCGACATGGTCGGCGATGGTGGTGAACCGCTGCAGCCGTACCGCGACCACCACCATCGTCGGGCGATCGGGATCGGTCAGCTGGGTCGCCAGGCGTTCCTCGAGCAGGTGGGCGCTGGCCAGGAGGGTGACCGGATCGCGTCGGGCCTCGTACTCGAGCAGCTGGCGCTCCCGCGTTCGCTCGGTGACGTTGCGGACGACCCCCTCGATGGCCACCACGTCGTCCTCGCTGGCCTGTTCGAGGTGGAACGTCTGCTCGACGTGCACCACCCATCCGTCCTTGTGGAGCCAGCGCAACGTCACGGCCTGTTCCCCGTGGGCGCGGGGCACCAGGGTGTCGGCCAGGATGGCTCGGTCCTCGGGATGCACGATCTCGTGGAGCAGCTCGGGGTTTCCGTAGTGCTCCTCGGGGGTGTAGCCGGAGATCGCCGTGCACGCCGGGCTCACGTAGGCGTAGCGCCGCTCGGGCACCAGCTCGTACCGGAAGATCATGTCCGGGATGTTCTCCGCGAGGAGTCGCAGTTGTTGCTCGAGGCGGGCAATCGTGCCGGCGTCCGCTGGACCAGCCGGGTCGCCGTCGCTGTCGTCCGCCCGGCCGCTTCCCGCCGTACCGTGCGCCACCCGCAGACCGTAACCCGGCCAAGGGATTCGGTGGTGTCTTGGCCGGGGCGGAGGCCGGCGCCGCGGACGCGACACGGGCGCCGGTCGCGCCGGCGCCCGTCGCTCAGAGCTCGGGGGGGAGGACTCGAACCCCCAACAAATGGACCAGAACCATCCGTGTTACCAATTACACCACCCCCGAAGGGCAGCTCGAAGATAGTGGCTCCCGGCGCGACGGCACCAACCCGGATCAGACGAGCGAGGCCAGCCTCCGGTACCCGATGATCCGCCCCACGGCCACGGCGAGGGTCTCTCGGCCGAGCGATCGCAGCGTGCTCCCCGACGATGTCGGCGACACGTGGGGATGGAGGCCGACCTCCTCGGCGATCTCCTCGACGCGCAACGTGTGGTAGGGGTCGGTCACGATGAGCACGTCGTCACCGACCCCGGCCTGTTGCAGGATCAACGCCGACGCCGACAGCTCCTCGTAGCTGTTCGTACCGTCCACCTCCACCTTGATCGCGTCCTCGGGGACGCCCACGCTGCGCAGGTAGTCGTGGCCGCTGCGGCCCTGGGTGACGGCGTCGCCCACCTGTTTGCCCCCCGTGACCACGATCAGCGGGGCCACGCCCTGCTCGTAGAGCTCGACGGCGTGGTCGAGACGAGCCTGGAGCACCGGTGAGGGACGGCCGTTCCACTGGGCGGCGCCCATCACGACGATGGCCGACGCCGGCGAGGAGTCGCCGTGGCGAGAGGCCCACCACACCTGAGCGAAGGTGACCCCGACGTACAGCACCAACAGGGCCAGCAGACCCAGGGCGATCCGGATCGCCCAGCGCACGATGATCACCCGGTTGAGAGGCGAGCCCGCGCCTCGGCGACACGCCGCAGCGACTCGTCGCGACCCAGGACCTCCAGCGACTCGAAGAGGGGCGGGCCCACCGTGCGGCCGGTGACGGCGACCCGCACCGGAGCCTGCACCTTGCCTCGCGACACGTCGTGCTCCTCGGCGTAGGCGAACAGGGCGACCTCGATGGCCCGGGCCTCCCAGGGGCACGAGGCCAGGGCGTCGGTGGCGTGGTCGAGGACGGCGACGGCCAGGTCGCGGCCCTTCACCATCACCTTCTCCCAGGAGGACTCGTCGATCGTCGGCTCGGGGCAGAACACGAAGTCGACGTAGCCGGGCACCTCCGACAGGAGCTTGACCCGCTCCTGAACGAGGGGGGCGAGCACCTCGAACCGGGCCACGTCGAAGCGCTCGGCCGGCCACGGCACGTCGTCGAACAGCCACGGCGTCGAGCGGGTGACGAACTGGGGAACCGACAGGGCGCGGATGTACTCACCGTTGAAGTGCATGAGCTTCTTCACGTCGAAGAAGGCGCCCGAGCTGTTGACGTCCTCGAGCCGGAAGGCGGCCACGATCTCCGCCAGCGGCCGGATCTCTCTGCCGTCGGGCGGACCCCACCCCAGCGTGGCCAGGTAGTTCACCATGGCCTCGGACAGGTACCCGCGGTCGATGTAGTCGCCCACCGAGACGTCGTCGCGGCGCTTGGAGAGCTTCTGGCGCTTCTCGTTCACGATGAGGGGGAGATGGGCGAACGTGAGGTCATCGGTGCTCCCCAGGGCCTCGCGCAGCAGGAGCACCCGGGGCGTCACGTTGATGAGGTCCTCCCCACGGATCACGTGGGTGATCCCCTGGTCGGCATCGTCCACGGCGTTGGCCAGGTGGAACATCGGGGAGCCGTTCGAGCGACGGATCACGAAGTCGTCCAGGTTGGCGTTCTCGAAGCTGACGTGGCCCCGCACGACGTCGTCGAACGCCGTGGTGCCGTCGTCGGGCACACGGAAGCGCACCACGTGGCCCTCGCCCGGCCCCAGGCCCCGGTCCCGACAGTGGCCGTCGTAGCCGGGGGTGCCCCCGCGGGCCTCGGACCGGGCCTTCACCTCGTCGGGGGTGCACGAGCACCAGTAGGCGTGGCCTGCGGTCAGCAGGGTGTCGATCGCTCCGACGTAGAGGTCGGCCCGATCCGACTGGTGCACCGGCGTGCCGTCCCACTCGATCCCGAGCCACTCGAGTGAACGGAAGATCACGTCGATGAGCTCGGGCTTGGAGCGCTCGGTGTCGGTGTCCTCGATCCGCAACACCAGCTCGCCTCCCTGCTGGCGGGCGAACAGCCAGTTGAACAGCGCCGTGCGGGCGCCGCCGATGTGGAGGTAGCCCGTGGGCGAGGGGGCGAAACGGGCGCGTACGACTGGGGAGGTCACGGGGGCGATGGTACCGTCGGCCGCCGGGACGGCCCGATCGCCGTCGGCCGGTCGCCACGGGTGGTGAGCCCCCTGGCGAGGCCCGCCTCGACCTCTCCCCCACTCGAACTGGACCCCGATGAACGCGCCTCGCCGAGCCACCCTGATCCGCCTCCTCGCCGCCCTGGCGGCGGTGGTCGTCGTCGTGGTCGGCGTGGCGATCTGGCGTTCCGGCGACGACAGCCCCGTCGCCGCGCCGTCCACCACGACGACGACGGCGACGACGCAACCGGCCACCACCGTCACCACGGCGCCGGCGGCCACGGAGATCGCCACGGCCAAGGGGGCGTCGCTCACGGTCTACGCCGAGAAGCCCGCCGATGCCGGAGGTGAGGCCTCCACCCCGACGACGATCCCGAGCGGACCCCTGGCCGCCATTCCCCGGGCCGGACTCAACTCAGCCGGTGTCAAGAAGGTCGCGGACGGCTACCAGTTCGCCAACCCCACCTACTTCGGGAACCCGCTGGTGCTCGAGGTGGTGGCCAACGAGGGCGACTGGTTGAAGGTCGTGGTCGCCGCCCGCCCCAACCACACCGAGGGCTGGGTCAAGGCCTCGGACGTCGAGATCTCGAGCACGACCTACCGGATGGAGCTGTCGCTCGCCGACTTCCACCTCACCGTCCACGACGGCGACGACGTGGTCGTCGAGACCGACGTGGTCATCGGCAAGGACGCCACCCACACACCGGTCGGGCACTTCTTCCTCAACGAGAAGATCAAGCAGTCGAACGCCGGTGGCGCCTACGGGCCGTGGATCCTGTCGACCAACGGCTACAGCGAATCGTTGGACACCTTCGACGGTGGGCTCCCGGTGATCGCCTTCCACGGCACCAACCAGCCCGGGCTCATCGGCACCAAGGCGTCGAACGGGTGCATCCGGATGCCCAACGACGTGGCGATCCAGCTGGCGGAGATGCTCCCGGCGGGGACGCCGATCGACATCGTGGCCGGCCCCGGCGAGGCCGCGACCCCGGCCTGAGGTCGTCATCGACCCGCGGGGGGACGCCCCGGGTCACGCGGGCTGGTGGCCGCCGGCGGCACTGATGGTCCGGGCGATGGCCAGGACCTCGTCGGGATCGGTGCGCACCCGCTCGGCCAACGCGGCCGGCGTCAGCCGCAGGAGCTCCTCGGGGATCCGGTCGGCCAGCGCAGCCCGCTCCACGTAGTGGTGAAGGCTCGCCACCGCGGCGAAGAGCGGCTTGCGGGCCGCCACCAGCTCAGCCGGAGCCTCGCTCAAGAAGCCCCAGAGCGTGAGACCCACGGTGAGGTCGTGCACGATCGGGGCCCGCCCGAAGAGCGACGATCGCCGCATGGCGATGGCCAGGGCCCCGGCCAGGGCATCGTCCTCGGACTCGCCGGGAGTGAGCACGAGCTTGCCCTCGAACTGGCGGGCCAGACGCATGGCGTAGCCCTGATCGGGGCCGGGCGAACCGAGGCGTGGCCCCGTGGGCTGGAGTCCCTGGATCTCGGCGGGACGATCGGCCACCCAGGACTCGGGTCGCCACGGCGGGGAGACGTACACCCGCGGCTGGTCGTCAGTGGGGAGCGGGACGTAGTCAGGAGCGGCCATCGGGGGCGAATCTACCCGGCGGCGTGCACGAGGCCGAACACGATGGAGTCGACCAGGGCCTGCCACGATGCTTCGATGACGTTGCTGTCGACGCCCACCGTGGTCCAGACCCGCTCGCCGTCGGTGGAGTCGATCAGCACCCGCACCACGGCCCCGGTGGCCGCCCCGCCGTCGACCACCCGCACCTTGAAGTCGGTGAGGTGGATGCGGTTGAGCGCCGGGAAACGGCCGTTGAGGGCTCGCCGCACCGCGGAGTCGAGGGCGTTCACCGGACCGTTCCCCTCGCCCACCGCGGCGACACGCTCGCCGTCGATCCAGAGCTTGACGGTCGCCTCGGTGGTGATCTCGACCTCGTCGTCGGGCATCACCGGGCCCTCACGGTGGTAGCTCGAGACCCGATAGGCCTCCACCTGGAAGTAGTCGGGCACCCATCCGCCGGCGCGGCGCATGCGCAGCTCGAGCGACGCGTCGGCCGTCTCGAACAGCCATCCTTCGGCCTCGAGCTGCTTGAGGTCCTCGGAGAGGTTGCCGGCGGCCTGATCGTCGAGGTCGATGCCGAACTCGGAGGCCTTCATCGACATGCCCGCCCGCCCGCCGAGGTCGGACACCAGGACCCGGGTGTGGTTGCCCACGATCTTCGGGTCGACGTGTTCGTAGGTGGCCCCACCGGCCCGCCCCAGGGCCGAGGTGTGCAGACCGCCCTTGTGGGCGAAGGCCGACGCACCCACGAAGGGATCGGCGGGCTGGGGTGGCAGGTTCACCAGCTCGGCCACCCGGTGGCTCACGACGGTGAGCTTCTCCAGGCCACCCTCGGGGAGGGTCGCCACCCCCAGCTTGAGGGTGAGGTCGGGGATGACCGTCATCAGGTTGGCGTTGCCGGTGCGCTCCCCGTAGCCGTTCACCGTGCCCTGCACCTGGCGGGCTCCACCGACGACGGCGGCGATGGAGTTGGCCACCGCACAGCCCGAGTCGTTCTGGGTGTGGATGCCGACCTTCGTCGAGCCGCCGACGAAGTCGGTCACCTGGCTGGTGATGCGCTGCACCTCGTGGGGCAGCGAACCGCCGTTGGTGTCACAGAGCACGATGCAGTCGGCGCCGTTGACCATGGCCGCCTCCAGCACCCGCAGGGCGTACTCGGGGTTGGCCTTGTAGCCGTCGAAGAAGTGCTCGGCGTCGAAGAACACCCGACGCCCCTCTCCCCGCAGGAAGGCGACCGACTCCCCCACCATGGCCACACCCTCGTCGAGGGTGGTGCGCAGGGCCTCGGTCACGTGGAAGTCCCAGCTCTTGCCCACGATGCAGACCGTGGTCGTCTCGGCCCCCACGAGCGCAGCCAGCGTGGGGTCGACGTCGACGCGACCGGCCGGACGGCGGGTGGACCCGAAGGCCACCAGCTCCGCGGTGGTGAGCTTCAGGTCGGTGGGAGCGCGCCGGAAGAACTCCTCGTCCTTCGGGTTGGCCTGCGGGTAGCCCCCCTCGATCCAACGCACCCCGAGGAAGTCGAGCTCCTCGGCGATGCGCAGCTTGTCCTCGACGGTGAGCGAGATGCCCTCGAACTGGGCGCCGTCGCGCAGCGTGGTGTCGAAGATGTCCACCGCATCGGGGAGGCGCCGCTCGCTCTCCGAGCGGGCTGGATCAGTTGACATGCTCCAACCAGTCCTTGTACCGCTCGTCCCGGCCCCGGACGGCGTCGAAGTAGATCTTCTGGATCTCCTTGGTGATGGGCCCGGGATCACCGAGGAGGCGATCGTCGACCGAGCGGATCGGGACGACCTCCGCGGCGGTGCCGGTGAGGAAGGCCTCGTCGGCGGTGTAGAGATCGCTGCGCAGGAGGCTCTCGGTCTTCACCTCGATACCGAGGTCGGCGGCGATGCGAAAGACGCAGTCCTGGGTGATGCCCTCGAGGGCGCCGGCATGCACGGGCGGGGTGAAGATGGTGCCCCGACGGACCACGAACAGGTTCTCGCCGGTGCACTCGCTGACGTGACCCGAGGTCGACAGGAGGACGGCTTCGTCGTAGCCCGCCTGGATGGCCTCGACCTTGGCCATGGACGAGTTGATGTACATGCCCGTTCCCTTGGCCGCCGGCGGCAGGCTGTTGGGGTCGTGGCGCTTCCAGGAGCTGATCTTGAGCCGGACGCCGTTGGCCACGCCGTCGTCACCCAGGTAGGTGCCCCACGGCCAGCAGGCGATCGACACCTGCACGGGGCAGGGCAGCGGGTTCAGCCCCATCTCCCCGTAGCCCAGGTAGACGATCGGTCGGATGTAGCACGACGGCAGGGCGTTCACCCGGACGAGGTCCCGGGTGGCCTCGACGAGCTGCTCGACCGTGAACGGGATGTCGATCCCGAAGATCTTGGCGCTGTCGAAGAGCCGGACGATGTGGTCGGTCAAGCGGAACACGGCTGGACCCTGGTCGGTCTCGTAGGCCCGGATCCCCTCGAACACCCCCAGGCCGTAGTGCAGCGAGTGCGTGAGGACGTGGATCTTGGCGTCGTCCCAGGCAACGAGGTCGCCGTCCATCCAGATCTTGTCGACAGGTTCGATCGGCACGGGTTTCCCCTTGTCTCAGAGGCGGCCGGCGACCAGGTCGCCGACCTCTGTGGTGGAGCCGGTCAGCGTCGACGAATCGGCGCAGGCGGCACGGATGCGGGAGGCGGCCTCGGCCTCTCCCAGGAACTCGAGCATCATCGCCGACGACAGGATGGCGGCGACGGGGTTGGCCTTGCCCTGCCCGGCGATGTCGGGGGCCGAGCCGTGGACGGGCTCGAACATCGACGGTCCGGTGCGGTCGGGGTTGAGGTTGCCGGAGGACGCGAAGCCGATGCCTCCGGACACCGCCCCGCCGAGGTCCGTGAGGATGTCGCCGAAGAGGTTGTCGGTGACGATGACGTCGTAGCGTTGCGGATCCTCGACGAAGTAGATGCACGCGGCGTCGACGTGGTTGTAGGCGGTGGCCACGTCGGGGTACTCGGCGGCGACGATGGCGAAGGTCCGGTCCCAGAGGTCGCCGGCGAAGGTGAGCACGTTGGTCTTGTGGACGAGGGTGAGGTGCTTGGCGGGCCGGCTGCGGGCCAGCTCGAAGGCGTACCGGATGCAGCGTTCGACCCCGAAGCGGGTGTTGACCGATCCCTGGGTGGCGATCTCGTGAGCCGTGCCCTTGCGCAGGAAGCCACCCTCGCCGGCATAGGTGCCCTCGGTGTTCTCCCGGATCACGATGAAGTCGTGCGATCCGTCGGGGGCGAGGAACGGGCGCTGGTTGACGTAGAGGTCGAGGTCGAACCTCATCTTCAACAGCAGGCCCCGCTCGATCAGCCCGGGCGGCACGTCAGGGGTGCCGACCGCCCCGAGCAGCAGGGCGTCGAGCCCTCGCCACTCCTCGACGGTCTCGTCGGTGAGCACGACACCGTCACGCAGGTAGCGGGCGCCGCCGAGGTCGTAGTCGACGCACTCGAGGTCGACGCCGGCGGCGCGCACGACCTTGAGGGCCTCGGGGATGACCTCGTGGCCGATCCCGTCGCCGGGGATGACGCCGATCCTGTGACTCACGTTCGCTCCGTTGGGTGACTTGGTGCCCGGCGGGGCCGACCGAGCGTGCTCACTGCCCCTACAACGACAAAGCCGCCCACCTCGGTGGACGGCGGACGAGCGCACACCGGGAAACGGCGTGCGCTACCGAATGATCGCTACCTGGGGGGCACGTGCAGACATCGTGGCGGAGTGTAGCCGGGCCCGGCACCGAGCACTGTCGGGGTTCCGTGGCGCCCCACTACCATCGGAGCGATGCCCGACGTGCACCACCTCTCCCAAGCCACCCACGATCGTCTGAGCGCCGAGCTCGAGGACCTCACGACGACGCAGCGGATCGACATCGCCCGCAAGATCCAGTCGGCCCGAGAGCTGGGGGATCTCTCCGAGAACGGCGACTACCACGCGGCCAGGGAGGAGCAGGGGAAGATGGAGGCCCGCATCCGGGACCTGCAGGCGCTCCTGCTCGACGCCGAGATCATCGAGGCCTCCGGCACCGACTCGGTGTCGCCCGGGCACGTGGTGGCGATCCGCTACGAGGGCGACGACGACGCCGAGCGCTACCTGATCGGTTCGATCGAGGAGAAGGGCGGCGACATCGACGTGCTCACCCCCGGATCGCCGCTCGGCCGGGCGCTCATGGGCGCGCGGGTCGGTGACTGGGTCGAGTTCGACTCACCGACGGGTGCGCCCCTCAAGGTCGAGATCATCGAGATCGAGGCCTGAGCGCGGATCGTCGTGCTCGTCCCCGACGGGAACACCCGTCACTGGCCGTAGCGTTGAGGCCACCGTGGACGACATCCTCCAGCCCGACGCCTTCGCCACCCCCGGCCTGCCGCCCGGGCGCGCCGTCGAGCTGCCCGGCCGAGGCACCACGTTCGTGCGGGAGGCCGAGGGGCCGGCCGGCGCCCCGACGCTCGTCCTGCTGCACGGTTGGACCGTCAACTCCGCGCTGAACTGGTTCGCTGCCTATGAGCCGTTGTCGGCCCACTTCCGCGTCCTCGGCCTCGACCATCGGGGCCACGCCAACGGTGTGCGGAGCCGGAAGTGGTTCACCCTCGAGGACTGCGCCGACGATGCCGTCGCCCTGCTCGACGTGCTCGGTGTCGACGACGCGGTGATGGTCGGGTACTCGATGGGCGGACCCGTGGCCCAGCTGACGTGGCACCGCCACCCCGAGCGGGTGTCGGGCCTGGTGCTGTGCGCCACCGCCGCCCGCTTCCGGGTCGGTCGGGCCGACCGGGCCCTACGGGGCGTGGTCACCGGGTTGTCGTACGCCGCACGCGCCACCCCGACGTGGTTGCACCGCCAGGTCACCGAACGCATGCTGGTGTCCCGCTACGACGCCACCCCGCTCGGGCGCTGGGCCCGCGAGCAGTCCCGCGACAACGACCTGCGGGTCATGATCGAGGCTGGTCGGGCCCTCGGCACCTACGACGCCCGCGACTGGATCGGCGGCATCGACGTCCCCACGGCGGTGGTCCTCACCCGCTTCGACACCACCGTGGCGCCGGTGAGCCAGCAGGCGATGGCCGACGGCGTGCCCGGCGCCCGTGTCTTCCCTGTGTCCGGGGGCCATGACGTGTGCGCCGTCGACCCCGACGAGTTCGTTCCCGTCGCCGTCGAGGCCTGCCTCGACGTGGCCGAGCGGGCCCGAGGCCGCCACCGCCACCCCGGCTGACCATCTGACCCCGCTGACCAGCTGACCTCCGGCCCCGGTCGCTTCGCCGGTGGCCGGGCAGGGGGTCAGACCGCGGCGATCTCGACGCGGTGGCCGAGCACGTCCTCGAGCAGAGCCTTGCGCTCGTCGGCCGCCTGGAGCTCGAGGGTGGCGTCGGCGCCGGGGAAGGCGCGGACGCCGATCCGGACGGTGCCGGCGCCGTTGGCCGAGGTGACGACGAGGCGTTCGACGGGCCCGGCGTGGCTGCGGTCGAGCGCGATGGCGACCCGGAGCAACCCAGCGAGGGCCCGCACCTCGGCCTGGTCGGTGGGCCGCAGCCGAGAGAACTCGTCGTGCTTGGGCTTGGGTGCGCTCTTGCGGTGGTAGCGGGCCACCAGGGCGATCAGCTCGATCTCGTGATCGGTGAACCCGGCGAGCCGGTCGGAGTGACGCACGAGGTAGTAGGTGTGCTTGTGGTGCTCGGAGTGTGAGACGAACAGCCCGATGTTGGCCAGCAGGGCGGCCGCTTCGAGCAGCTCTCGGGCGTCGTCGCCCATCCCGTGCCAACGGGTGGTGGCGTCGAACAGCTCCAGGGCCAGGGCCGCGGCGCGCTGCCGAGTGGTCCGGGTCGTCGTCCATGGCCTCGGCCAGGTGCAGGACGCTGCGGCGGCGCAGGTCGCGCAGGTGGTGCAGGGTGGCGCCCCGTCGTCGCGAGAGGGCGTCGAGCAGGGCCCCCTCGCGCAGGGCGTTGTCGGAGATCACGATCTCGTCGATGCCCAGCTCGGCCACCGCCTGCTCCAACACGATGGCCCCGCCGAGGAGGATGTCGGCCCGGGCCGGGTCCACGCCGGGCAGCTTGCGTCGGTCGGCGACCGTGTCGGCCCGACTGAGGTCGGTGACGACGCGGCGGATCTCCTTGTCCGTGAGCACGAAGTTGTTGAAGGTGCGCGGCGCCGGGCCGCCCCGGCGGGCCTGGGCCATGGCGGCGACGGTCTCGGCCGTGCCCGACGAGGCGATGGCGACGCCGAAACCGCAGCGCTCGACCTCGCGGACCATGGGGGCGAGAGCCGAGCGCACGTGTCGGCGACAGGCCTCGACGGCGCCGGGATGGAGGCGATCACCCTTGAAGAAGCGTCGGGTGAGGCGGATGGCGCCGAGCTTGAGGCTGCCGGCGGCGAGGGTCTCACCCCGTTCTCCGACGAGGATCTCGGTGCTGCCGCCCCCGATGTCGATGAGCACCAGGCGCTGGTCGAACACAGGCACCGCCTGCAGGACGCCGAGGTGGATGAGCCGGGCTTCCTCGACCCCGGAGATCACCTCGACCTCGATGCCGGCCTCCTCGCGCACCCGGTCGAGGAACTCGCTGGCGTTCTCCGCCTCGCGAACCGCGCTCGGTGGCCACGGCGTGGATGTCGGCGTCGTGGATCTGGGCGAGCCGAACCAGCTTGACCAGCGCGTCCACGCCGCGATCGATGGCGTCGGGAGCGAGCACCTTCATGTCGCCCGAGCCCGAGCCGAGACGGACCATGACCTTCTCCCGGGCGATCACCTCGAACGCCGGACCCGCCCCGGCCGCACCGCCGTCGACCTCGCCGACCCGGGCGACGACCATGTGGAACGAGTTGGTGCCGATGTCGATGGCCGCGAGGGGGCGTTCGCTCACGCCATCACTCTTGCCGCAGGCCGGCGTCGCGCTCCACCCGGTGGGCCGCCGCGACCACGGATGCGCCGTACCGGCGTCCGGGCTGGCGGGTGGTGCGCTCGATGGGTCCCGACACGCTGACGGCGGCGACGACCCTCCCGGAGCCGTCGGTCACCGGCGCCGACACCGACGCCACGCCCGCCTCCCGCTCGCCCACGCTGTCCACCCAACCGCTGGGGCCCGTGCTCCCGCCGTCGGCCAGCACCCGCCCGGCCGAACCCACGCCGAGCGGGAGGGCGGCACCCAGCGGAACGATCGTGCGCAGCCCGTGGAGAGACTGGAGGGCGGCGACGCAGATACGCCGATCGCCGTCGCGGACGTAGAGCTGCACGCTCTCCCCCGTGAGGTCCCGGAGGTCGACGAGGGCGTCCTCGGCGGCGGCGGCCAAGGGGATGGCCTCGGCCGCCGCCCGCCCCAGGGAGATGAGGCGGGCGCCCAGGGTGAAGCGACCTTCGTCGTCGCGGCGGACCAGGCCGTGGACTTCGAGAGCGGTGGCCAGGCGATGGGCGGTGGCGCGCGAGATCCCCGTCTCGGCCACCAGCTCGGCCAGCGACCGGGGCCGCTCCTCGATGGCGACGAGGACGTCGAGGGCCTTGTCGAGGACGCCGACACCGCTTACACTCGTTCCCACGAGACGAGATTACCGTCTCGAATACTGAGACACAAGGACCAACCGGACGATCGACACCCCGCCCACCCCGGACGGGGTCGCCGCTCGACCGAGAGACGAAGGGTACGGACCATGGCCGAAGCCAGGACCCTCAGCGAGAAGATCTGGGACGCCCACGTCGTCCACCACGCCGAGGGCGAGCCCGATCTGCTCTACATCGACCTCCACCTCGTTCACGAGGTCACCTCCCCGCAGGCCTTCGAAGGCCTACGGCTCAACGACCGGGCCGTGCGTCGCCCCGAGCTCACCGTCGCCACCGAGGACCACAACGTCCCCACCGCCGACATCCACCTGCCCATCGCCGACCCGATCTCGCGCAAGCAGGTCGACGTGCTGCGGGCCAACACCAGCGAGCACGCCATCACGTCGCACGCCATGGGCACGCCGGGTCAGGGCATCGTCCACGTGATCGGGCCCGAGCAGGGCCTCACCCTGCCGGGCATGACCATCGTCTGCGGCGACAGCCACACCGCCACCCACGGTGCCTTCGGCGCCCTCGCCTTCGGGATCGGCACCAGCGAGGTCGAGCACGTCCTCGCCACCCAGACGCTGCACCAACACGTCCCGGGCACCATGGCCGTCGACGTGGAGGGCGAGCTCCCGCCCGGCGTCACCGCCAAGGACCTGATCCTGGCGATCATCGGCCGCATCGGCACCGGCGGCGGCATCGGCTCCGTCATCGAGTACCGCGGACCGGCGGTCGAGGCCCTGTCCATGGAGGGGCGCATGACCATGTGCAACATGTCGATCGAGGCCGGGGCCAAAGCCGGTCTGGTCGCCCCCGACGACACCACCTTCGCCTACCTCGAGGGCCGGGCCCACGCCCCCCGGGGGGCCGAGTGGGAGGCGGCGCTCGACTACTGGCGGTCGCTGCCCACCGACTCGGGCGCCACCTTCGACAAGTCGGTCACCATCGATGCGTCCGGGTTGCGGCCGTTCGTGTCGTGGGGCACCAACCCCGGCCAGGTGATCGAGCTCGACGCCGCCGTCCCCGACCCCGACTCCTTCGCCGATCCGGGTGACCGCGACGCCGCCCGCCGGGCCCTCGAGTACATGGGCCTGACCGCAGGCACCCCGCTCAAGGACGTCCCGGTGCAGACGGTGTTCATCGGGTCGTGCACCAACAGCCGCATCGAGGACCTCCGGGCCGCCGCCGCCGTGGCCGAGGGCCGCCAGGTGGACGCCGGAGTGCGGGCCATGGTCGTGCCCGGGTCCTTCGCCGTGAAGCAACAAGCCGAGGCCGAGGGGCTGCACACCGTGTTCGCCGCCGCCGGCTTCGACTGGCGGGAACCGGGTTGCTCGATGTGCCTGGCCATGAACCCCGACAAGCTGACGCCGGGAGAGCGCTCGGCCTCCACCTCCAACCGCAACTTCGAAGGCCGTCAGGGCAAGGGCGGCCGCACCCATCTGGTGTCCCCCGCGGTGGCCGCCGCCACCGCCATCGCCGGGACCTTCGCCGATCCCCGAGACCTGGACTGAGGCAGAGACATGGAACCCGTCATCACCATCACCGGCACCGCGGTGCCTCTCGACCGCTCCGACGTCGACACCGACCAGATCATCCCGAGCGACTGGCTCAAACGCGTGGAGCGCACCGGATTCGGCGAGGGCCTGTTCTCGGAGTGGCGCGAAGACCCCGAGTTCGTCCTCAACCTGCCCCAGTTCAACGAGGCGTCGATCCTCGTGGCCGGACCCAACTTCGGGGTGGGGTCCTCGCGCGAGCACGCCGTGTGGTCGATCGTCGACTACGGCATCAAGGCCGTCGTCACCCCCCGCTTCGGCGACATCTTCCGCAACAACGCCACCAAGAACGGCCTGGTGCCGGTGGTGGTCGACCCGGACGTGGCCGAGAAGCTCCTGCGGGCCGTCGAGGCCGATCCCACCCTCGAGATCACCGTCGACGTGGCCTCGCGCCGGATCACCGTGCCGGCGATCGGCATCGACGAGGCGTTCCCGCTCGACGACTCCACCCAGCACCGGTTCCTGAACGGCCTCGACGACATCGGCATCACGCTCAACCACGACGACGCCATCTCGGCCTTCGAGGCCCGCCGGCCGACGTGGATGCCGACCACTCGGGTGACGTCCTGACCACGGGCCGATCGTGGGCTGACCCCCGCCTGGCCACTTCGTGCCCCGCGAGGTCCCGCCGGTAGGTTCGGAGACGATGACCCCGCCTCCCTCCCCCGTGATCGTCGGTGTCGGCCAGCTGGCCAACAAGGACGACGACTGCATCATCCACCCCCTCGCCCTCCTCGAGCGCACCGTGGGCCTCGCCGTCGAGGACGCCGGCGTGGGCCGGACGGTCCTCGACCGGGTGGGCATGGTCCTCACCACCCCCCTGTCGGTGTTCATGACCGAGAGCTCGGCCGACCTGCTGGCCGCCCAACTCGACCTCCCCGGGCGCATCACGGAGGAGTCGACCTACAGCGGGGCCGCTCCCCAGCGGCTGTTGGCCCGGGCGTGTCGGGCCATCGCCGCCGGTGAGATCGAGGCGGCTCTGGTCGCCGGCGGCATCGCCGACGCATCCGTCCGCCGGGCGCGGCCTGCGGGGCGTGGAACCACCCTCGCCACCGACGGCGGTGTGGTCCCAAGGCTCGAGCGTCACCGTCGACCTCGACCGGATGAAGCCGCCCAACGTGCGCGACTGGTCGACCGCCGAGACCGACGCCGGCGGCCAGGCTCCCTCCCACTTCTTCGCCCTCATCGAGAGCGTCCTCGCCCACCGGGCCGGTCGTTCGAGCGACGAGCAGCGGCGCTTCCTCGGCGGGCTGCTGGCCCCCTTCACCGAGGCGGCCGCCCGCCGGCCGGCGGTCTCGTGGTTCCCGACGCCGCGCTCGGCCGAGGAGATATCGGGCGTGCGCCCCGACAACCGCCTGGTGGCCGAGCCGTACACCAAGCTCATGTGCTCGTTCCCCACCGTCGACCTGGCCGCGGCGGTGCTCGTCTGCTCGACCGAACTGGCCGACCGGCTGGGCGTGGCCGAAGGCCGGCGGGTCCACCCGTGGGCCGTCACTGCGGTGAAGGACGACCGACCACCGTCACGCTGGGAGGAGATCGACCGCTCGGCCGGGCTCCGCTCGGCCGTCGACCACGTCCTCACCGCCACCGGACTCGACGTCGACCGCCTCGGCGCGTTCGACCTCTACTCGTGCTTCCCCGCCGCCGTGCAGCTGGCCCTGGCCGCCCTGGAGGTCGACGCCGAGGACCCGAGACCCTTCTCCCTCACGGGCGGGCTTCCCTACCTGGGCGGGCCCGGAGCGTCGTACTCGCTCCACGGCGTGGTCGCCATGGTCGAGCAGTGCCGGACCGAGTCCGACCTCGTCGGCGCCGTGGTCGGCATCGGCGGCATGGCCAACGACGTCAGCGTGGGCCTCTACGCCACGGCTCCGTCCTCCGCCCCCTTCCCCGCCGCCGACCCCGTCAGCCCGAGCGAGGCCGGGGCGCCGAGTGTGCCCGTGGTGGCCACGGGGAGCGGTCCCGCGGTGGTCGAGGCCATGACGGTCGTGCACAGCAGCGGCACCGGCGCCGACGGCGCGCCGGTGGTGGCCCGGCTGCCCACCGGTGAGCGGGTCGGGGCCCGTCCCGAGTCCGACGCCCTGGTCGCCGACCTGGTCGGCACCAGCCTGGTGGGCCGAGAGGTCCTCCTCACGGCCCACGACGGCCACACCACCTACACCCCCGCCTGACCCACCCACCCCACCGCCACCCTCACCCCGACCCCGACCCCGACCCCGACTCCGACTCCGACTCCGACTCCGATGGTTCGGTACGTGACCCCGGATGGCACGTCGTGGCCCACCGAGGGGCAGGCCACCGATGGGCCGGTCGCCGTAGCCAGCGGTGTCGCCCGATCAGGGGTGGCGCGGTTCAGACGGTGGGGACCATCCGGGGGCTGAAGGCGGGGCTGGTGACGCCGTCGGGGATGGCGTCCAACCCCGAGGCCACCTCCGCCACGAGCGGCCCGTGGACGGCGGCCAACGGAGCCAGAACGTCGAGATCGAACCCGTAGATCCGGGCCGCGTTGCCGGCCAGCATGGCCTCGACCTCGGACCGGTCGACCCCGGCGAAGGTGAGGCGGATGGCCTCCTTGGAGAACGGCGGGGTGCCCTCGAGGTGCGGGTAGTCGCTGCCCCACATGATGTGGTCGACCCCGAGCGACTCCCGTCGGACGCAGTCGTCACGGTGCAGGAACGACGCCCCCACCGCGCAGTTGGTCTCCCAGTACTCGCTCGGCATCCGCGCCAGCAGGAACGGGGCCACGAAGGTGAGCTCCCCCACGTTCCCCTGCGACAGCATCTCGTAGAACGCGTCCATCGAGTCCAGGGCGGGTCGGACCCAGGCGATCCCCTGCTCGGCCAGCACCAGCCGCAAGCCGGGGAAGCGGTCGAACACGCCGGACAGGACGAACGACCAGAGCGGTCGGTGGGAGTACCAGGCCACCTCCATGAGCCACATCGACAAGGAGGCAGCGTGCATCCCGTACTCGGGTGAGCTCCCCCCGCCGTGGCCGTTGACGACGACGCCCCGCTCCTCACACGCCCGCCACACCGGGTCGTAGATCTCGGCGTGGAGGGGCGGGATCGGCGAATCGGGCGGAAGGCCCGGGAGCAGGACCCCGCCCCGCAGCTCGTGGTCGGCGATCCAGTGCACGTCGCGCACGGCTTCGTCCACGTCGTTCAACAGGATCTGACCGATGCCGGCCCGCCGGGCGGGCGCCTCGGCGCACCACTCGGCCATCCACCGGTTGTGGGCTCGCAGGCCGGCCAGCCGGTGCTCGAACTCCGATGCTGACGGCGCGGTGGCGACGAGGTTCCCGCTGGGGAAGAACGGGGGGACGGTGTTGGGGTAGACGATCTCGGCGACGACACCGTCGGCCTCGAGGTCACGGGTCCGTCGGGTGCTGTCCCAGTTCCGGTCGGCGTCGGGCTGCTCGAGGTCGCCGAAGGGGTTGACGAAGGCGTCGGCCCAGGCGTCGAACTCCTCGCGGTAGCGCGCCTCCAGGTAGGGGCGGTACGCGCGCAGCTCGGCGCCGGCATGGCAGTCCGCCGAGATCACGGTGTAGCGGTCCACGTCGTCCCCCTCTCGGCCGGACTCCCCGACCTGGGGCCGACCGTAGCCCGCGAGCGTGCCGGAGCCGACAGGTTCCGCGGATCCGGACGGGGCGCTCCATGGACCGGCAGGAACGGTGCGCACTGCCGACACCGAGCCGGGTGGGCAGCTGGGTCAGAGGGTGTTGACCGAGTCGATCCCGTCGACGGCGCGCAGGGCCTCGCACACCGACAGGGGTACGGCGTCGGTGGTGGCCAGGACCATCATGGCCGAGGCCCCGGTGGGCGACTGGCCGACGTCCATGTCGGCGATGTTGACCCCGGCCTGGCCGACGATGGTGCCGACCCGCCCGATCATCCCCGGCCGGTCGTCGTTGCGCACGACGAGCATGTGGTTGGCCGGAGGCACGTCGACCCGGTGGTCGTCGACGCTCACCAACCGGGCCTCGCCGTCGAGCCCGATGAGGGTGCCGGCGATGTTGTGGGCGCCGCCCCGCAGGGTGATGAGGTTCACGAAGTGATGCGAGGTGGACGTCGCCGTCTCGCTGACGGTGATGCCGTGCTCCTCGGCCAGCTTGGGGGCGTTCACGTACGAGACCGGATCGTCGCTGATGCGCCCGAAGAAACCCTTGAGCAGCGAGAGGGTGAGGATGCGGGTGTCGTAGCCACCGATCTCCCCCTCGTAGCCGATCTCCAGGGCGTCGACCGATCCGGCCAGGCCGGCGAACAGGGCCCCGAGGCGCTCGGCCAGCGGGAGGAAGGGCCGGACGGTCTCGCTGGCCTCGGCGGCGTTGACGTTCACGGCGAAGGGCACGAACTCGCCGGCCAGGGCCAGGCCCACCATCTCGGCGATGGTGTCGCCCGCCTTGTCCTGGGCCTCCAGGGTGCTGGCGCCGAGGTGAGGGGTGACCACGACCTCGTCCAGCCCGAACAAGGGCGACTCGGTGGTGGGCTCCTTGTCGAAGACGTCGAGGGCGGCGCCCCCCACGTGTCCGGAGCGGATGGCGTCGGCCAGATCGGCCTCCACCACGATGCCGCCCCGGGCCACGTTGATGATGCGTATGCCCTGCTTGGCCTTGGCCAGGCGCTCGGCGTTGATGAGCCCGACCGTGTCGGGGGTCTTGGCCACGTGGAGGGTGACGAAGTCCGAGGTGGCCAGGAGCGTGTCGAGATCGACCAGCTCGATGTTGGTGCGACGGCCCATCTCGGGCGAGACGAACGGGTCGTAGGCCACCAGCCGCATGCCGAAGGCCATGGCCCGCTGGGCCACCAACTTCCCGATGCGCCCCAACCCGATGATGCCGAGCGTCTTGTCGGCCAGCTCCACACCGGTCCAGCGGCTGCGCTCCCAGCGCCCCGACACCAGCGCGGCATGGGCCTGGGGAACGTTGCGAGCCTGGGCGAGGAGGAGGGCCATGGTGTGCTCGGCGGCCGAGAGGATGTTCGACTGCGGAGCGTTGACGACCATGACGCCTCGCTCGGTGGCGGCGGCCGTGTCGACGTTGTCGAGTCCGATGCCGGCCCGACCCACGACCACCAGGTCGGTCGCCGCCGCGAGGACCTCGGCGGTGACGTCGGTGGCCGAGCGGATGATGAGGGCGTGGGCGCCCGGAATCGTCGCCAGCAACTCGTCGGGACTGAGGCCCTCCTCGACGTCGACGGTGTGCCCGGCGGCGCGCAGGCGGTCGAGCCCGCCGTCGGCGATGGTTTCGGTCACGAGGATGCGGGCCATGGGCCAATCCTGACCGGCGAGGCGATGGGTCGCCAACCGACACGCCCCCGTGAGCGTCAGGTGTGACCGATCACCGCGAGGCCAGCGTGTAGGTGATGAAGAAGGTGACGGCGGGGATGACCAGGAGCGCGACGCCGAAGATGACGAACGTCCTCACCTGGCCCGAGCGGCCCCCGGTGTCACCGACCTGGGCGACCAGGGCCCGCCGGCCCTCCCGGGAGGTGAATCCGGGCATGACCGCCGAGCGGTCGGTCGCCGAATCGGTGTCGGCGTCGACGATCCCGAGGGTGCGGCGGGCCCGTTCCCCCTGGCCGGCCACCACCACGATCTCGACCCCGGCGGGCACGTCACGAGTGGAGGGACCCAGCCCGGCGAGCAGCAGCTGCTGCACCATCAGGCGCGCCGCGTCGTCGTCGGTCACCACGGTGACCGCCTCGTCCCGCTCGTCTCCGGGAACTGAGTCCACGCTGAACCGTCGGCAGGCGGGTGTCGATCCTTGAGGATCGGGCGCCGGGGACCGGCCGTCAGAGGTTGACGATGTCGACCGGTTCCACCGGTTCGGCCAGCTCGAACCCGAAGACCCGGCTGTAGAAATAGGCCTCTGCCTCGAGCGCCCGCACGATGCTGGCCGCCTGCCGGAACCCGTGACCCTCCCCCACGAAGGTCAGATAGGCGTGGGGGACGCCGTTCTCCTCCAGGGCGGCGACCATCAGCTCGGCCTGGTTGGGCGGCACGATCTCGTCGTCGAGGCCCTGGAGCACGATCAGCGGACAGTCCAGCTCGTCGGTGTGATGGATCGGCGAGCGCTCGGCGTAGAGGTCGGACCGCTCGGGGTACGGGCCCACCAGCGAATCGAGGTATCGGGCCTCGAACTTGTGGGTGTCCCGGGCCAGGGCCTCCAGGTCGGCGACCCCGTAGAGGCTGCAACCGGCCGAGAACACCTCGCGGAACGTGAGAGCGGCGAGGGTGGTGAAGCCGCCGGCGCTCCCGCCCCGGATGATGAGCCGGTCGCGGTCGGCGTCGCCGCGGTCGACGAGGTATCGGGTGGCGGCGACGGAGTCGTCGACGTCGACGATGCCCCACTCCCCGATGAGGCGGCGCCGGTAGCTGCGGCCGTAGCCCGTCGACCCCCCGTAGTTGACGTCGACCACGCCGAAGCCCCGGGAGGTCCAGTACTGGACAGCCAGGCTGAGCTGAGGCCGCGCCGCCGAGGTGGGGCCGCCGTGGCTGAGCACGATCAGCGGCGCCGACTCGCCCGGCGGGGCGCTGACCTCGGGGTGGGTGGGCGGGTAGTACAGGGCCTGGGCGAAGCGGTCGCCGGTCGTGGCGAACCGAATGGGCTCCGGGGTGGAGAACCACTCGGGACCGAGGCCGAGGTCACGGGCGGGACGGATCGCTCCCCACTCCACGGGCGTGGTCCCGTCGGCGGCCGGATGGGCCGGCACCTCGAGGACGGCCACCACCGCCTCGGCCGTGGGCGAGGCTCCGACGAGCACCGCACCGCCCCCGAAGGCCCGCAGCGACGACAGCGCGGAGAAGGGCGAGTCGAGGGGAACCACCACGCCCCCACCAGCGGGGATGACGCCGAGGTGGTCGATCCCGTCCTTGGCGTAGGCGACGAGGATGCGCCCGTCGGACAACTGGGCGTAGCGCGACTGGTCGAAGACCCAGTGGGGCACGCCTATCTCGGCCTCGATCGGCGCGACGGGCCGGGCCTCGGGGCGCGAACCCGCTGGTCCGGCGGCCAACGCCGAGGCGAGCTGGTCGGGCCCGAAGCGGTACAGGTTCCACCAGTCGGTCCGGTCCGAGAGCATGAGCAGCGAGCCGTCCTCGGCCCATTCGGGATGGGTGACCGACTCGTCTCGCGCACCGGCGAGCACCACCGCCGGCCCGAGGGAGATGTCGTGGGAGCCGGCGGGGTCGTCGTGCATCTCGGCCACGAGCAGCTCGGTGCCGTCCCACGGCATGTCCGGGTGGCTCCACTGGAACCAGCTCAGGTGGCGCCCGTCGGGACTGGGCCGGGGGGCGGCGACGAAGTCAGGGCCCGACACCAGGACCACGGGATCGGCGGGCTCGCCCTCGGGGCGGGCCCAGACGGCCACGATCTCGTTGGTCGGCTCACCTCCGTCGGCGGGGTGGCGCTCCCGGACGCAGACGCACCATCGCCCGTCGGCGGTGAGGCGGCCGTCGGCATAGCGGTCTCCCAGGGCCACGGCGGGCTCCGGAGTGAGCGGGAAGGGGGCGTCGGCGCCGGCGTCCAGGCGCCAGAGGCGTTGGTCGGACCAGTTGGCGAACACGAGGTCGGAGCCGTGCAGCCACCACGCCCCGCCGCCGTACTCGTGCACCCGGGTGCGGGCGGCGAAGCCGTCGGGGAGCACGTCGACCTGGTCTCCGCCGGGCCGGTGGCGGACGATCTGGATCCGCCCCCCCTCCTCCGGTCGACCCTCGGCCCACCAGACGTCGACGTTCCCGACAGCGACCTCGCCGAGCGACACCGAGCGGGCCACCACCGCAGTGGCACTGATGGGTGACGGCCAGGTGCCGTGGGCCAGCTCGGTCACGAGCTCTCCTCCTGGCCGGCGGACCGGCCCTCGATCAGGTCGACCGGAGGGAAGTTGGCCCAGCCGGTCTCGGGCCAGTTGAACCACCCCGACGACGCGTTCGTTCCACCGTCGGGATGGAGGGTCTGCCCGGTCATGTACGACGACAGGCCCGAAGCCAGGAACACCACGCACGCCGAGACGTCGCCGGGCACCCCGGCACGGCCCATCGGGATGCCGATGCCCACGGTGAGCGGTGACGACGCGGCGGCCGCCGCCGGACCGGCGAGCCTGGCCATGTTCGCGGTGGGCGTCACATCGGGGGCCACGTTGTTGACCCGGATGCCCTCCGGTGCGAGCTCGACGGCAAGGGTGCGGGCGAACTGCTCCACCCCGGCCTTGGCCGCCGAGTAGACGGCGAAGCCGGGCGCCGCCCGGTGGGCCTCGATGGTGCTGAGGTTCACGATGCTGCCGCCGCAGCCCCCGGCCCTCATACGGGGAACGGCCAGGGAGCAGGCGTGCAGCACGTGGAGCAGGTTGGTCCGCAACAGGGCGTCCCAGCCCTTCGGCGTGGTCTCGGTGAAGGGCGCCTTGAAGGTGCCGCCCACCACGTTCACGAGGATGTCGAGCCGGCCCCAGCGGTCGTCGACCGCGGCGAACAACGCCTCGAGCACCTCGGGGTCCCGTGCGTCTCCGTGGTGCACGACGGCGTCGCTCTGGCGGTCCGCCAGCGTCCGGCGCAGCGAGTCGGCGGCGGCCTCGTCGATGTCGAGGACCGCCACCCGCACGCCGTTGGCGGCCAGATCGGTGACGATCGCCTCACCGAGCCCGCCCGCGCCTCCGGTGATCACCGCGACGGTGCCCTCGAGGCCCGCCCGTTCCTCGAACCAACCCATGACGGCTAGGCCCGGGCCAGCAGCTCGGCGACCCGACCGATGCCCTCGGTGATGTCGTCGTCGCTCACTGCGAACGAGATCCGGGCGTACCCGGGTGCCGCGAACGCCTCGCCGGGGACGATGGCGACCTTGGCCTTGTCGAGGATCACCTCGGCCAACTGCAGGGTGTCGACCGGGGTCGTGCCCTCGATCTCGCGTCCGAGCACGCCCTCGAACGACGGGAAGGCGTAGAAGGCACCCTGGGGGACCATGCACGTCACCCCGGGGATGTCGTTGAGCAGACCGTGGATGAGCTCGGCCCGGCGCTCGAACGCGGTGCGCATCTCCACCACGCAGTCGAGGTCGCCGGCCACCGCGGCCAGCGCCGCCCGCTGCGACACGTTGGCCACGTTGGACGTCGAGTGGGACTGGAGGTTGGTGGCCGCCTTGATGAGGTCCGAGGGACCGATCATCCAGCCGACGCGCCATCCCGTCATGGCGTAGGTCTTGGCCACGCCGTTGAGCACGACGCACGTGTCGGCCAGGTCCGGGACCTGGGCCAGGATCGAGGTGAACTCGTGGTCGCCGAAGGTGAGGTGCTCGTAGATCTCGTCGGTGATGACCCAGATGCCGTGCTCCAGGGCCCACTCCCCGATGGCCTTCACCTCGGCGGCCGGATAGACCGCACCGGTGGGGTTCGACGGCGAGACGAACACCAGGGCCTTGGTGTTGGGGGTACGGGCCGCCTCCAGCTGGTCGACGGTGACCCGGAAGCCGTCCTCCACGGTGGTCGGGAGCACCACCGAGGTGGCACCGGTGAGGGCTATGGGCTCGGGATAGGTGGTCCAGTACGGAGCCGGGAGCAGGACCTCGTCTCCCGGGTTCAAGAGCGCCTCGAAGGTGTTGTAGACGGCGTGCTTGCCGCCGTTGGTGATCAGCACCTGGCCGGGGAGCACCTCGACGGCGGAATCGCGCAGCGTCTTGGCCGCCACCGCTTCCTTCAGCTCGGGCAGGCCTCCGGCGGGGGTGTAGCGGTGGTTCTTGGGGTCCGAGCAGGCGGCGATGGCGGCCTCGACCACGTGGGCGGGGGTCGGGAAGTCGGGCTCGCCGGCGCCGAACCCGATGACGGGCTCGCCCGCCGCCTTGAGCGCCTTGGCGCGGGCGTCGACGGCGAGGGTGGCCGACTCGGTGATGGCGGCGACGCGGCGGGACAGGCGCTCAAGGGCCATGGGGGGTACTTCCTCGTTCAGCGACGACAGGGGCACTCCGACGCTACCGGCTCGGCCGAGGACGGGAGGCAACGCGTTTCGTGGGGCCGCCCCCCGGGTGGGACCATGGACCGGTGAGCGACACCACCCCCAAGATCACCGTTCCCGCCGACCTGCTGCCCGCCGACGGGCGGTTCGGGTGCGGCCCGTCCAAGGTCCGGCCCGAGGCGGTGGAGGCGCTCGCCGCCGTCGGCGGCTCCTACCTCGGCACCAGCCACCGCCAGGAACCCGTGCGCTACATGGTCAGCCGCCTGCGCAACGGCTTGGCCGAGCTGTTCGCCCTGCCCGACGGTTACGAGATCCTGCTCGGCAACGGCGGCTCCACGGTGTTCTGGGACATCGCCACCTTCGGTCTCGTCGAGAACCGCAGCCTTCACGCCAGCTTCGGGGAGTTCTCCTCCAAGTTCGCCGCGGCGTCGGCCGCCGCCCCGTTCCTCGCCGACCCTGTGGTGGTGACGAGCGAGCCGGGCACCCATCCCGACGTGCCCGCCGACGCCGAGGTCGACGTCTACGCCCTCACCCACAACGAGACCTCCACCGGCGTGGCCATGCCCATCGTGCGGCCCGAGGGGGCCACGCCCGACCAGTTGGTGCTGGTGGACGCCACCTCGGCGGCCGGTGGCCTCCGCTTCGACCCGGCCCAGACCGACGCCTACTACTTCGCCCCCCAGAAGTGCCTGGCCTCCGACGGCGGCCTGTGGATCGCCGCCGTGTCGCCGGCGGCGATCGAGCGCATCGAGCGGCTGGGCTCATCGAGCCGGTGGATCCCCGAGTCGCTGAGCCTCACCACCGCCCTCGACAACTCCCGCAAGGACCAGACCTACAACACCCCGGCGCTGGCCACCGTCTTCCTGGCCGTGCACCAGGTCGAGTGGATCAACGAGAACGGCGGCCTGCACTGGGCCGCCGGCCGCAGCGACCGTTCGGCCGAGATCATCTACGACTGGGCCGAGAAGACGGCCTTCGCCACCCCGTTCGTGTCCGATCCCGACGACCGCAGCCACGTGGTGGCCACCATCGACCTCGACGACTCGGTCGACGCCCCGACGGTGAGCAAGGTCCTGCGGGCCAACGGCGTGGTCGACACCGAGAGCTACCGCAAGCTCGGCCGCAACCAGATCCGGGTTGCGTTGTTCCCGGCCATCGACCCCGACGACGTGGCCGCGCTCACCCACTGCATCGACCACGTCGTCGACCACCTCGCCTGACCTGTCCCGTCCGGCCATCCCGGCGAACCGGCCTGCCATCCCGGCGAACTGGTGGGTGAACGGTGCCCGATGGGCACGTTTCACCCACCAGTTCGGGTTTGAGGGGGCCGGGTTCAGGGGCGGGGGGAGCGCGGTACGCGGCTAGCGGGGGCGGCGGTCCCAGGCGAGGGCGCCACCGGGGGCGAGCTCAGGCGGGAGGGGCTTGTCGAGGGTGAACGCCTGCCAGGTGACCTCGTCGTTCATCGACCGGGGGAACGCCATCTCGTCGGTGGCCATCAACTCCTCGACCCGATCGCCCCACGCCGCCGGATCCGCTCCCCCGTCGAGCTCGACCCCCCGGTTCTCGGCCAACACGACCCGGGCGGCCCGCCCACCACCGACCGAGAAGGACTCACCGGAGACAGGGCAGTCGGGGTGGCACAGCCAGGCCACGAACGAAGCCACCTGCTCGGGTGAGTAGTGGTCGAGGAACAGCTGGCGCATCGGCCCGGCGGGCAGCGACCTCGTCAGGCGGGTCCAGGCCGACGGCATCACCGCGTTCACCGCGACACCCGAACGACGCCCGGCGCTGGCCAGTGACCGGGTGAGGCCGTACAGCGCGGACTTCGCCGCCGAGTAGGGAGCGATGATGGAGCCACCGAACATGGCCGGCGACGACGTCATGACCACCCGGCCCTGACCGCTGCGCTCGAGGTACGACCACGCCGCGGTGGTGACGGCGATGGAGCCCTGCAACGTGGCGTCGATGGTGGGTCGCCACTCCTCGGCGGAGTTCGGGCCGATCGGCGGGCTGGTCCCGATGCCGGCGTTGTTGATCACGATGTCGACAGTTCCGAAGGCGTCGATGGCGGTGGCCACCACGGCGGCGCCGTCGGTGATCACGTCGTGACCGTCGGCCACCACCTCACCGCCGGCCTCCTGAAGCTGGGCGGCCACCCGCGACGCGTCGGGGACGTCGCCGGCGTGACCGACACCCACGTCGTTGACCACCACCCGGCAGCCCCGCTCGAGCAGCAGCCGGGCATAGGCGAGCCCCAGGCCCCCACCGGCCCCGGTGATCACCGCCACCTGGCCCTCGAACCCCAGCGACGTGTCGGCCACCGTGACCTCCGCGTCAGCCCTGGGCGGCGGCGAAGCCCTTGTCGAGGTCGGCGATGATGTCGTCGATCGTCTCGAGGCCGACCGAGAGGCGGACCAACCCGGGCTCGACGCCGGTCGAGACCTGCTCGACCTCGGTGAGCTGGGAGTGGGTGGTGCTGGCCGGGTGGATGGCCAGGCTGCGGACGTCGCCGATGTTGGCCACGTGGCTGTGCAGCTCGAGGGCCTCCACGAACTTCTGGCCAGCCTCCTTGCCCCCCTGGATCACGAACGCCGGCACCGAGCCGTAGCCGCGGCCCTGGGTGTAGCGCTCCGCCCGCTCGTTCCACCGCGACGACGCCAGACCGGCGTACTGGACCGACTCCACCTGAGCGTGGCCCGCGAGGTAGTCGGCGACCACCTTGGCGTTGGCGTTGTGGCGCTCCATGCGCAGGCTCAGCGTCTCGAGCCCTTGGAGGAAGAGGAACGAGTTGAACGGGGTGATGGCCGGTCCCATGTCGCGCAGCAGCTGGACTCGGGCCTTGATGATGTACGAGCCCTTGCCCAGCGCCGGCCAGTAGGTGAGGCCGTGGTAGCTGGGATCGGGTTCGGTGAACATCGGGAACTTGTCGTTGGCCGAGAAGTCGAAGGAACCGCCGTCGACGATCACGCCGCCGATCGACGTGCCGTGGCCCCCGATGAACTTGGTGGCCGAGTGCACGACGATGTCGGCGCCCAGCTCCAGCGGGCGTAGCAACCACGGCGAGGCCACCGTGTTGTCGACGATGAGGGGCACGCCGTTGTCGTGGGCCACACCGGAGACGCCCTCGAGGTCGAGCACGTCGTTTCGGGGGTTGCCGATCGACTCTCCGTAGAACGCCTTGGTGTTGGGTCGCACCGCGGCGCGCCAGGCGTCGAGGTCGTCGGGATCATCGATGAAGGTGACGTCGATGCCGAACTTGGGCAGCGTGTAGTGCAGGAGGTTGTAGGTACCGCCGTAGAGGGCCGCGGAGGCCACCACGTGGCTGCCCTGCTCGGCCAGGTTCATGATGGCGAGCGTCTCGGCCGCCTGACCGGAGGCGACGGCGAGCGCCCCGGGGATGCCCACCGCCGTCTCGGTGCCGCCCTCGAGGGCCGACATCCGCGCCTCGAAGACGCCCTGGGTCGGGTTCATGATGCGGGTGTAGATGTTGCCGATCTCGGCCAGCGCGAACAGGTTGGCGGCGTGAGTCGTGTCGCGGAACTGGTACGAGGTCGTCTGGTAGATCGGTACGGCGCGGGCGCCGGTGGTGGGATCGGCCTCCTGGCCGGCATGGATCTGACGGGTCTCGAAGCCCCACTGGTCGCTCATCGGTTCTCCCCTGTGCGTGCGGAGTCGTCACCGCGCGATCGGGTCGCGCGAAGGGGTGACGACGGTCTCGGAGCCTACGACCCCGAAACCCGACCGGCCAAGTCAGATTTAGCTCCGAGGGAAACGCATCGGTCGCCGTCAGCGAGCGGGACGGCGGCGAGCCTCGGGATCGGCCACCATCGGCGGCGCGTAGCCGGCGTCGGCCCAGGTGAAGTTGGTGCCGGGCGGGACGATCTCGTCGATGCGGTCGAGGACGTCGGCGCTCAGCTGCACGTCAGCCGCCCCGAGCTGGCTGGTGAGCTGATCCATGGTGCGAGGCCCGATGATGGCCGAGGTCACCGCCGGGTTGCCCATGACGAAGGCCAGGGCGACGTCGACCAGGCTGAGGCCGGCTTCGTCGGCCATCGTGCCCAGCGCGTCGGCCGCTTCGAGCTTGGCCTGGTTGCCCGGCATCGACAGGTCGTAGCGAGCAGGTACCCGCTCGGCCCGGTGGCTCGACACGTCGCTGCCGATGCGCCACTTGCCCGACAACCACCCACCGCCCAACGGGCTCCAGGGGATGACCCCCATGCCGTAGCGCTTGCACGTCGGCAGGACGTCGGCCTCGATGCCCCGCACGAGGATCGAGTAGGGCGGCTGCTCGCACACGAAGCGCTCACGCCCGCGACGCTCGGCCGTCCACTGGGCCTCGACGATCTCGGAGGCCTGGAAGGTGGAGCTTCCGATGTACCGGACCTTGCCCTGGTGGACGAGGTCGGACAGCGCACCGAGCGTCTCGTCGACGTCCATGGTGGGGTCGGGGCGGTGCACCTGGTAGAGGTCGATGTGGTCGGTGCCCAGCCGGCGGAGGCTGTTCTCGCACTCCTTGATGATCCAGTACCGGGAGGCGCCGCTCTCGTTGGGACCCTGGCCCATCGGGGCGTAGAACTTGGTGGCCAGGACCACCTCGTCGCGGCGCCCCGCGATGGCCTTGCCCACGATCTCCTCGGACTCGCCGGCGGAGTACACGTCGGCGGTGTCGATGAAGTTGATGCCGGCATCGAGGGCGGCATGGATGATCGCCACCGAGTCGTCGTGGTCAGGGTTCCCCCACTCCCCGAACATCATCGCTCCCAGGCAGAGCGGACTGACCTTGAGCCCCGTGCGGCCGAGTCTGCGGTAGTGCACACTTCCCCCGTTCGTCGTCGTCGGGGCGAGCGTAGCGGCGGCGCCTGGCGATCAGTCCGGGGTGGCGACGTCGGCCCCGGGCGAGGTGGCCGTCGCCGGTGTGCGATCCGGACCGGCTCCCTGCCAGGCCCCCGGGGGCCAGCAGGCGGGGTTGCCGTTGAAGGCGATGTCGTCCCACCACGGTCCGCGCTCCCACGTGCCGTCCGGCGCCGGCGCGGCCAGGCCGAGCTCCACTGCGGTGCGGTTGACGAACTCGGCGATCCGGATGGCGCCGTCCTGGCACAGGTGCCATCCGTCGACCTTCCGGGTCCGCAGGAGTTGGCCGCGCTCGTCCACGTACGACCTCGGGAAGTCCCCGGCCGGACCGCGTAGGGCGGGGGCCACGTCGGCGAAGAAGACCTGGCCGGGGAGGAGCGCCGGGAGCCCGGCGTAGGCCTCCGTGGCCGGCTCCATGGTCGCCTTGGCGACCTTGTCGGGGAGCATCGACAGCCACAGGACCTTCCCGCCCTGGGCGGTGAGCACCGCCGCCGCCCGGGCCGCCACCTCCCGATAGGCCGCCACCCCGTTCTCGGCGATGAAGGCGGCGTCCCAGCCGCCCATCATCACGATGGTGAGGTCGGGTCGGACCTGGTCCACGAGGCGGGGCCACTCCTCGGGCCACGGCGACGGCGTCCGGTTCACGTACATGCTGGCCAGCCCGAAGCCCGAGGCGGCCGCCGGCACCGCCACCTCCGCTCCGGCGGCGGTGAAGGCGGGGATGATCGCCTGCTCGGCGTCGACCATGGCCGAATCACCGAGCGTCAACAACCGCCGGGCCACGACTGGTGGGTTCGTGGTGGTCGTCGGTGCCGCCGTGGTCGTCGGTGCCGCCGTGGTCGTCGGTGCCGCCGTGGTCGTCGCCGGATCCTCGATCGACGGGTTGTCGGCGCCCGAGATCGCCGTGCCACAGGCGGCCAGGAGGCACGCGACCATCGCCGCCGCCACCACGGCCGCGACGCGCCCCCAGCGTCCGGATGCCGTCACCTCAGAGCTCGATGGAGCGGTCGAGGAGGGGGACGGTGCCGGTGGCCGGATCGAAGTAGCGCAGCCACGTCACCAACCCTGGTGGATCGGCGAAGTCGGACGGGTGGTGACCGGGGACGAGCGACACGAACAGGTTCGGCAGCGTCACGAAGGCGATGCCGACGGACCACCGCACCAGCCGGAACCAGCACGCGGGCGAGCGCCAGCGTCCGGAGCCGAACAGCAGGGCGAAGGTCGTGAGGACGGTGAACCAGGCGAGGAGGGAGAAGGTGACGAAGGCGGCGAGGGCGTGACGGAGCCGGGAACCGTCGACCGCCTGGTACACGTCGAAGGCCACGCTCTTGTGCTCCACCTCCTCGGCCAGGTGCCATTGGAACAGCGCCGCCGTCGAGGGCGCCACCTCGTCGAACAGCTCGTGGTGGTGGCTGTCGGCCCAGCGGGCGATGCTGAAGGCGATGGTCTCCGACGCAGCGGCGAAGGCCAGGCTGAAGCGGTTGCTCCGGGTGCGGTCGAGCCAGCCGTAGGTCCGACCCATCCAGCCCTCGATGCGAGCCACCGCCGGGCGACCGTGGGCGATGCGGTCGTTGAACCGTCGGTGCTCGGCGTGGTGCCGGGCCTCCTGGGTGCAGAACGCCGAGGCGGTCGTCCGCAACTCGGGATCGAGGGCGGGCAGGGCGGTGCGCACGGCGTGCACGAAGTAGGGCTCGGCGTAGGGCATCAGCAGCGAGACAGCGTCGACGGAGTAGGCCAGCTCCGGATGCCGCGTGTTCCAGGCGGCGTCGACCTCGGCGGGGTGGGCCAGGCGCACCCGGCGGTCGACGAGTTCGGTCGGCGCGCTCACGAGGTCAGTGTCGGCAGGTCCGTCATCACCCTGAAGACTGCCGCACCGCCGCCCGCGGCGCCCATCGCACCCCCGACCATCACGAGCGCCGGCGACCGATGACGAACCCGAGGCCGACGGCGCCGAGCACGGCCAGCAGGATGGCCAGGCCGATCACCGCCCACGACGGCCCGTCGTCGTCGGTCGCCGGGACCCCGGAGACCTGGATCAGCGCGGCGTCGTCGGCCTGCACCGGGGAGCCGGTCACCTCCACCGGCGCCGACAGGTTGTCGGTGGGGGTCTCGGTGGCCTGTTGGACGATCACCTCACCCGAACCCTCCCCCAGGCTCGGAGGGACCGAGACCTCCAGCTCGAAGGAGTAGTCGCTCGCCGCCTCGACCACGGCGACGAGCTTCTCGGCGTCACCCACCCGGACGCTCACCTGGATCCCGTTCTGGGGATCGCCGAGGACCGGGCCGGGTCGGCCCGTGTCGTTGCAGTCGGTACCGAAGTGCTGGCCCTTGACCGTCACCAGACCCCCCGGGGCCACCGTCGACGGCGAGACCGAGATCTCCGGGCCCACGCAGTTCGCGGCGGCCGGGGCCGCAGGGGCCACCACCACGGCGACCAGTGCGGCGAGGACCGCCGCCAACAGGCCCACGACCACCGACGCCGACCGCCGAAGAGTGCTCATGGTGAAGACAGTACGGGCCGCCCGCCGCGGTGCCGGCGACCCGTCGTCCGCTCAGCCCTGGGCGCCGCCGGAGGTCTCGGTCACGGACTTCCGACCGGCGGAGATCCACGGCATCATCGCCCGCAGCTGCTTGCCGGTGGTCTCGATGGCGTGCTCGGCGCCCGCCTTGCGCAGGGCGTTGAAGTTCTCCCGACCGCTCTCGGACTCGGCGATCCACTCGTCGGCGAACTTCCCGGAGGTGATCTCCTCCAGGATCTTCTTCATCTCGGCCTTCGTGGCCGACGTGACGACACGGGGCCCGCGGGTGACATCGCCGTACTCGGCGGTGTCGGAGATGGAGTAGCGCATGCCGGCGATGCCCTCCTCGTACATGAGGTCGACGATCAGCTTCACCTCGTGGAGGCACTCGAAGTAGGCCATCTCCGGCTGGTAGCCCGCCTCGGTGAGGGTCTCGAACCCGGCCTGGACGAGGGCGGTGACGCCGCCGCACAGCACGGCCTGCTCACCGAAGAGATCGGTCTCGGTCTCCTCGGTGAAGGTGGTCTCGATGACGCCGGCCCGGGTTCCCCCGATGGCGTCGGCGTAGGCCAGGGCCAGGTCCCGCGCGTGTCCGGTCGCGTCCTGCTCGACGGCGATGAGACAGGGCACCCCGCCCCCCTCGGTGTACGTGCGCCGGACCAGGTGGCCCGGGCCCTTGGGGGCGGCCATGGCCACGTCGACACCGGCCGGCGGCACGATGCGGTCGAAGCGGATGTTGAAGCCGTGAGCGAAGAAGAGGGCGTCGCCGTCGGACAGGTTGGGGGCGATGTCGGCGTCGTAGACCGCCTTCTGCTCGGTGTCGGGCAACAGGATCATGATGACGTCGGCCCAAGCGGAGGCCTCGCCGATGGGGAGGACCGTGAGCCCGGCCGCCTCGGCCTTGCTCTTGGAGGAGGAGCCCTCGCGCAGCCCGACGACGACGTCGACGCCCGACTCCTTGAGGTTGAGGGCGTGGGCGTGACCCTGGGACCCGTAGCCGATCACGGCCACCTTGCGGTCGGCGATGAAGGATCGGTCAGCATCGGATTCGTAGTACACGGTGGCCACGGGAGGTGCTCCTGTCTGAGGGTGAAGCGGGGCGGGTCGACGCCGGGAGGGGTCGGCCGATGGGTGAAAGCGAACCGGGAGAGGTTAGGACGCGTCGGGGACGGCGGAAAGCTCCGCGCTGCGGCGCTCGATGCGGGGTAGGGCGACGCGTCCCGTGCGCTGCACGGCGGCCACGCCGTAGTTGCCGAGCAGCTCGGTGAAGTCGTCGAGCTTGCGGGGGCTGCCCTCGAGGGAGACGGTGATCTCGTCGTAGCCGACGCTGAGCACCTTGCCCTCGAAGACGCCCACCAGCTCGATGACCTGACCACGGCTCTCGGCTGGCGCCGACACGGTGGCCAGGAGGAGCTCGCGCTCCACGGCGTCGCCGGGGGCCAGCTCGTCGATCTGGACGACGTTGATGAGCTTGTCGAGCTGCTTCACGATCTGCTCCAGCGGCGCCGACTCGACGTCGACGACGATGGTGATCCGGCTGAGCCGGTCGTCGTCGGTGGGGGCCACGGCGAGGGAGAAGATGTTGTAACCCCGCCGGGCGAACAGTCCCGACACCCGGGCCAGCACGCCGGGCTTGTTCTCCACCAACACCGAGACGATGTGGTGGCGACGATTGGTGCCGCTCGCGGTGTTCATCAGGACTCCCCTGCACGGATGCCCGACGGGACCGGGCCGATCTGGATCTCGGAGTTCGACTTGCCCGAGGCGACCATGGGGAAGACCTTCTCCCGGGCGTCGGTGCGGAAGTCGATGACGACCGGACGGTCGTCGATGGAGTTGGCCTTCTCGATGGCGGGCAGGACTTCCTCGGGTGACTCGACGCGCATGCCGACGCAGCCCATGGCCTCGGCCCACATCTTGTAGTCGGGCAGGTCGGGCGAGAGGTAGACCTCGCTGTAGCGCTCCTCGTAGAACATCTCCTGCCACTGGCGGACCATGCCCAGGTAGGCGTTGTTGAGGATGGCGATCTTCACCGGGATGCGCTCGGCCGCGGCGGTGACCAGCTCCTGGGCGGTCATCTGGAAGCAGCCGTCGCCGTCGACGGCCCAGACCATGCGATCGGGCCGTCCCACCTTGGCCCCGATGGCGGCGGGCACGGCGAAGCCCATGGTGCCGGCGCCGCCGGAGTTGATCCACGTGTACGGGTGACGGAAGGTCCAGTACTGGGAGGCGAACATCTGGTGCTGGCCCACGCCGGAGGCGACGATGCAGTCCTCGGGCGTGTTCTGGTCGAGGGTCTCGAGCACGTACTGGGGCTTCAGCAGGT
The DNA here is from genome assembly GCA_963793025.1 of uncultured Actinomycetes bacterium. GTDB lineage: Bacteria > Actinomycetota > Acidimicrobiia > Acidimicrobiales > Acidimicrobilacustridaceae > CAWBYL01. Next base: position 1,505,064 of record CAWBYL010000006.1, on the reverse strand, counting down.
CACCGGGCTCGGACGGCTCGTAGTGCAGCGGGTACTTCTCCTGCCAGCCGCTGATCGTCTGCTTCCAGGCCGAGCGGTCGGGTTGGGCATCGGGCCCACCGAGGTCGCCCACGGCGGTGATGAGCTCCTCGATCACCAGGCGGCAGTCGCCGGTGATGCCCACGTCGGGTCGGCGGACCTTGCCCAGCTCGGCCGGGTCGATGTCGACGTGGATGATCTTGGCCTCGGGGGCGAAGCCGTCGAGCTTGCCCGTGACCCGGTCGTCGAACCGCGCCCCGAGGGTGATGAGCAGGTCGCTCTCCTGCATCGAGGTGACGGCCGTGTAGTTGCCGTGCATGCCGGGCATGCCCAGGCACAGGGGGTGATCGTCGGGGATGGCGCCGCGGGCCATCAGCGTGGTGACGACGGAGATGTCGAGCATCTCGGCCAGGACTCGTAGCGCTTCGCCGGCGCGGGCCTTGAGGATGCCACCACCGGCGTAGATCACGGGCCGTTCGGCGGACTGGATCAGCCGGGCGGCCTCGGCGATCAGCGCGGGGTCGCCGTCGAGACGGGGCTGGTAGCCGGGCAGGTCGACATCGTCGGGCCAGTACCAGTCGAGGGCCGAGCGAGGGTTGTGGGGGTCGACGATGTCCTTGGGGATGTCCACCAGGACGGGGCCGGGACGCCCGGTGGTGGCGATGTGGAAGGCCTCCCGGATGACCCGGGGGATGTCGGCCGCCTCGGTGACCAGCTCGTTGTGCTTGGTGATGCCCCGGGTGATGCCGACGATGTCGACCTCCTGGAAGGCATCGGTGCCGATGGCCGCCGTGGCGACCTGCCCGGTGATCACGACCATCGGGATCGAGTCCATGTAGGCGTCGGCCAAGGGGGTCACGATGTTGGTGGCCCCCGGCCCCGACGTGACCATGGCGACGCCGGGCCGGCCCGTGGCCTGGGCGTAGCCCTCCGCCATGTGCCCGGCGCCCTGCTCGTGGCGCACGAGGATGTGGCGGATCGGCGAGTCGATGATCGGGTCGTACACCGGCAGGATGGCGCCGCCGGGCAGGCCGAAGATCACGTCGACGCCCTCCAGCTCCAGGGCCTTGATCAGGGCGGAACCGCCATTGGTCTTCATCGTGGAGTCCTCGTGTTCAAACGGTGCGGGGTTCGGTGGGCGGGCCAGGCGCAGCGTCGGTCGCCGGTCGCGGGCAAAAACGAGACCGACCTCCCACAGGGGGGAGGTCGGGAACGCGCACGCGGCAGGAACAGCCGGCGTGCGCTAGCGGAGTACTACGAGCGAGGTGGCGAAGGAGGCCGGAGAGCTCATAGGTCGACCAGTGTGCCGGACGAGCCGAGAACTGGCAACTCTCTTCCGACGGGACCCGGTCACGGTTCTGCGGGGTCGGCCTCCGGCCCCTCGGTGAGGTCCGGTCGCAGCCAGGTCCTCATGGCCTGGTCGAAGAGCCGGTCGGCCATGATCTCGAAGACCGAGCCGGGCACCGGATCGGCGGGCGGCTCGGGGTGCCCGAGGCGCTGGCGGGCGACGACCGCGGCGAGGCGCGGGTTCGGTGGGTCGAGGTGCAACACCGCCTCGAGCGGGTCCGGACGTTCGCTCTCGTCCATGGCGGTCATCCCGGCGCCGGCAGGACGAAGACCCACACGGCGAGGAAGGCGACGATCAACACGCCGAGGACGAGGATCGCCCCCACGGCCCACGGCGGGAGGGGCCCTCGGTGCGTCGTGTCCGGCGTGTCGTGGCCCGGAGCCGCATCGCCTGAACCGGGCCCACCGACCGGAGCGTCGGCCCCCGCCTCCGGGTCGACGGGGACCGGCGCCCGTTCCGGGGCGGTCACCACCATGAGAGCCAGGTCGGCCAGGCCGGCGGCCGCGGCCGGCGAATCGGGCACCAGCGCCTGCTCGGCGCGGAACCAGGTCGCGGCGTGGTCGAAGCGCTGACCCAGCAACTCGACCACCCCGGCGGTGTGCAACACGGTGGGTCGGTCGCCGGCCTCGAGGACCGCCTCGGCCACCAGCCGCCGGGCCTCGTCCTCCCGACCGAGCCGGGCCGCCGACTCGGCCCCCAGCTGCAGGGCGGGGAGGAGGCCGGGGGCGATCTCCAGTGCCGCCCGACAGGCGCCCAACACCCGCTTCTGGTCGTTCTCGGCCAGCCCGACGCGAGCGACGGCCAGCCAGCCCGCCGGATCGTCGGGAGCGAGGGCCACCAGGTCCTTCGATGCCGCATCGGCCCCGGCGACGTCCTCGATGTACAGGCGCAGGACCACCTCGAGCGCGCCCAGGCCCACGTCGTCGGGCCGTTCCGAGCGCAGGCGTCTGACCACGGCGAGGGCGGCCCGGAAGCGACTGGCGTCGAGGAGCTCGTCCAGGGTGAGCAGCTCCGGGTCGTCGAGATCGTGGCCGGTCATCTACTCGACCCTCGGGTCGGCCTGGTCGGCGACGACGATCTCCGGGCCCGTTGCGGCATCGGCAGGGTCCAGTGGGGTGATCCCGTAGCGGGAGCGCAGCTCGTCGAGATCGGTGTCCACGACCGACCAGAAGTCCCACGCCGGGTCGAGCACGTCGCCGGTCGTCGCCTCGCCCCGCTCCCACGCCACCAGGAACCGGGCCGGGTCGAGCGCCCCGGTCTGGGCCCCGATGCCGTTCACCTCGGTGCCCACGTGCCACTCGAAGATCACGGGCAGGAGATGGGCCCGGAGGGCGTCGCGATGGTGCATGGCCCCGGTGAAGGTGGACACCAGCAGCTCGCCCTGCAGCGAGGTGGAATAGCCCGCCAGGACGTGCAGTCCGTCGTGGGGCACCGAGAAGCGGCCGTCGAAGGCCGCGGCCTCGCCCGGGAAGGCGAACCCGTGACGGCGGAAGTGGCGCCAGAAGGCGTGGCCGAATGTGGCCGACGGGCGCGACTCGAGGTCGGCGAAGCGCCGGGCCAGACGGTGGTCGTCCTCGGTGCCGGCGCGGTAGACGAGCATCTCGGGCAGGGCGTCGTTCCCCGGCGCCCAGCCCGGGAAGGTGTCCACGTTGCGACGGGCCATGTCCCCCATGGCCCAGGCCAGGTGCCCTCGGGCCACCTCGTGGAGATCCCGTACCCACCCCTCGTCGACGTGCAGGGCGTGGGCGTAGCGCACGACCGCCCGGAGACGGTCGGGATCGGCCTGGCCGTCGGCCAACGACGCCACCGCCAACAGCGCGGCGGCGTGCTCGGCGATCTCGCGATCCGCACCCACCCGGCGGGCGAGCGCTTCCGGGGTGACGGGCTCGAGCGAGTCGAGGTCGACGTCGACGGCCGGCACGAACAGGAGTCGGCCGGCGGCCACGACCAGGGCCCGACCCCGCCCGGATCGCGGATCGTGGCGGGGTTCGGCCTCGATCACGGCCCGGGCCGCGCCGAGCACGGCGTGGGCCTGGTCGGCTGAGGCGTGGACGAACACTGGTCTCCTCGGGGACGGATCGGCTCCGCCATGGTGCCTCAGGCCGGAGGGCGGGTGGCGGAGGCGACGAGGGCCAGCGCCGGCACATCCCATCCCTCGTCGGTGTGGAAGGGCGACAGCCCTTGGATCACCGCTCCCACCGCCTCCTCCCGCTGGTCCACGGTCGCGTCCAACCACGCTGCGCCCAGCGGGCCGATCTCGAGAGCGGATCCGACCTCCTCGGCGACGGCGGCCTCGGTGAGCACCATCGCTCCGGAGCGGGGTTCGACGGCCACCTCGACGAACCCGGCCGCTTCGAGCCGGGACTCCAGCGCACCGGGGTCAGCCAGCGAGAACGGCCCCGGCTCGCCGGGAGCAGGGAGGGCCAGCTCGGCACCCAGGGGGCCGGCGGCGGCCAGGGTGGGCACGAACATCCACGGGTTCTCCCCGAGGGGCCCCCAGATCACCGCGCCGAGGCGGCCGCCGGACCGCAGTGATCCTCGGATGTTGGCGAAGGCCGCGCCAGGGTCGGGGAAGAACATGAGGCCGAAACGCGAGAAGGCGACGTCGGCGGGATCGTCGAGAGGTGCGGTCCCGAGGTCGTGCACGACGAAGCGGGCGTTGGTGGTGCCCGCCGCCGCGCTCCGACGGCGGGCGCCGTCGATCATGCCCGGGGCGATGTCGAGACCGGTGACCGCCCCCTTGGCGCCCACCCGGTCGGCGAGCTCGAGCACGGTGGTGCCCGGCCCGCACCCGATGTCGATCACCCGGTCCCCGGGACCGATCCGAGCGGCGTCCATGGCCGCCCGCCCGAACCCAGCGGAGAAGCGATCGATCCACTCGACCCGGCGGTCCCACGCGTCGGCCCGGTCCTGCCAGAACTCCCGCTCCATGTCCGCTCGATCGGTCATCACGGCCTCCTCTGTGACGGCGGACGGCATCGGCCTCCGCTCGACAGGAACACCGGGGCCCTCCGACCAGGACGCCCTCGCCAGTAGCCTTCCACGGTGGAGTCGCCGGGTCGCGTCGCCGTTCCGGCACCGATCGGGTCCCCGGTTGCGATCTGTTGGCCGATTCCCCGTCGGAACCAGGAGATCGCCTCGGCTCACGGCATGGTGATGGCGCCCTTCTCGGCCCCCTGGGCCAGAGCGGCGTACTTGGCCAGCACACCGCGCGTGTAGCGAGGTTCGGGGAGCTTCCAGTCGGCCTTGCGGGCCTCGAGCTCGGCGGCGTCGACCTCGAGGTCGATGGTGTGGTTGACCGTGTCGATCACGATGCGGTCGCCGTCGCGGACGAAGGCGATCGGGCCGCCGTCGACCGCTTCGGGGGCGACGTGGCCGACGCAGAAGCCGTGGGTGCCGCCGGAGAAGCGGCCGTCGGTGATGAGAGCGGCGTCGCCGCCCCGCCCGGCACCCTTCATGGCGCCGGTCACGGCCAACATCTCGCGCATCCCCGGACCCCCCTTGGGTCCTTCGTAGCGGATGACGACGATGTCGCCGGCCTTGATCTTCCCGGCCAGGATCTCGTCCATGGCGGCCTGCTCGCCGTCGAACACCCGGGCGTTGCCCTCGAAGGTGTCGAAGTCGAGCCCGGCCACCTTGACCACCGAGCCCTTGGGGGCCATCGAGCCGGTGAGCACGGCGATCCCGCCCACTGCGTGCAGCGGATCGGACAGACGGTGGATGACCTCCCCGTCAGGGGCGGGCGGATCGATGTCGGCCAGGTTCTCGGCCACGGTCTTGCCCGTCACGGTGATGCAGTCTCCGTGGAGGAGCCCGGCGTCGAGCAGCTCCTTCATGACCATGGGCACGCCACCGACCCTGTCGATGTCGATCATGTGGTACTTGCCGTGGGGCTTGGTGTCGCCGATGTGGGGGACCCGTGCGGCGATCTTGTTGAAGTCGTCGAGCTCGAGGTCGACATCGGCCTCGGCGGCGATGGCGAGGAGATGGAGCACGGCGTTGGTGGAGCCACCCAGGGCCATGACCACGGCGATGGCGTTCTCGAAGGCCTGCTTGGTCATGATGTGCCGAGGCCGGATGCCCTGCTTCAGCAGGTTCATCACCGCGATGCCCGACGCTCGGGCGTAGTCGTCGCGGCGGCGGTCGACGGCGGGAGGGGAGGCCGATCCGGGCAACGACATGCCGATGGCCTCACCGACCGATGCCATGGTGTTGGCGGTGAACATGCCGGCACAGCTGCCCTCGGTGGGACAGGCGTTGCGCTCGATCGTGTCGAGCTCCTCGGCGGTGATGTTCCCGGTGGCCTCGGCCCCGACGGCCTCGAAGACGGACACGACGTCGAGGGCCTGGCCGTTGTGCTGGCCGGGGAGGATCGACCCGCCGTAGACGAACACGGCGGGCAGGTTGAGCCGGGCCGAGGCCATGAGCATGCCGGGCAGGCTCTTGTCGCACCCGGCGAAGGTGACCAGGGCGTCGAGGCGCTCGGCGTGCATCACCGTCTCGACCGAGTCGGCGATGACCTCACGGCTCACCAACGACGCCCGCATGCCCTCGTGGCCCATGGAGATGCCGTCGGAGACGGCGATGGTGACGAACTCGATCGGGAAGCCGCCGGCCGAGCGCACGCCCTCCTTGGCCACCTTGGCCAGGCGGTCGAGCGGGAGGTTGCACGGGGTCACCTCGTTCCACGACGAGCACACGCCCACCTGGGACTTGTCCCAGTCGTCGTCGGTCATCCCGATGGCTCGCAGCATCGCCCGGGCCGGCGCCCGGCCTTTGCCGTCGGTGACGTCGGACGAGCGGGGCTTCATCGGGTTGCTCATGGCGGAAGGTTACGCTCGGCCGTCGATGGCCCACCACCCGGCAACACCAGGCTCCGAGAGCGGTGGGACCCTCCCTCGGGGGGGTGACGCCATCCTGTCCACCGGGCCCGCTGCGGTCATCACGGCCACCGGTCTGAGCCGTCGCTTCGGTCGCACCATCGCCCTCGACGGCGCCACCTTCGCCATCGGTCCGGGGATCACCGGGCTCCTCGGCGCCAACGGAGCCGGCAAGACCACCCTGCTCGGGCTGGTCCTCGGCCTCCACCGCGCGGACGAGGGGGAGCTCACCGTCCTGGGGCTCGATCCCACCCGGGCCGGGCCGGCGGTGCGGGCCCGCATCGGCTATTCGCCCGAACACCACCGCCTCCCGCCCGACACCCGGGCCCACGACCTGGTGCGCCACATGGCCGAGGTCCACGGGCTCCCCCACCGCGACGCCACCAACCGGGCCAGCGACGCGCTCTGGCAGGTCGGTCTGGGCGAGGAGCGGTACCGGCCGATCGGCACCATGTCCACCGGGCAGCGCCAGCGGGTCAAGCTGGCCCAGGCCATCGCCCACGATCCCGCCCTCGTCCTGCTCGACGAGCCCACCGACGGGCTCGATCCCGTACAGCGCGACGAGATGCTCGCCCTCATCCGCCGGGTCGGGAGCGAGTTCGGCATCCACGTCGTCATCTCCTCGCACCTGCTGGAGGAGATCGAGAGGATCTGTGACGCCGCGGTGATCCTGCGCGACGGTCGGGTGGTCGCCTCGGGCTCCCTCGACGAGCTCACCGGGCAGGGCCGCGGCGTGCTGCTGGAGGTCGACGACAAGGCCGACGAGGTGGCCGGGCGGCTCCTGCTCCGGGGTCTCGACGCCACCGTCGACGGGTCCCGCATCATCGTCCACGACCGACCCGACCTGCCGGTCGGGTCCGTGCACGACGCCGCTCGCGACGCGGTGGTCGACGCCGGGGTCGGCATCCGCCGCCTCACCGACCGCACCGTGTCGCTGGAGGACGTCTTCCTGGAGGTCGGGGCGTGAGCGCGATGGAGCCCGGCGGGGCGCCGGGCGGAGCCCGCATCCTCGACCGCGGCTACCGGCCCTACGACGGAAGACGCACGGGCACGCGGGGAGCCGTCACCTCGCTGATCAAGCACTCGATGCAGCGGGCGCTCGGCCTGCGCCGTCCGGCCCGCCAGAAGATCCTGCCCTCCCTGGCCGTGTTCATCGCCTACGTGCCGGCCATCGTGTTCGTCGGCCTGTCGGTCCTCATCGGCGACACGCTCCTCGCCAACACCGACCTCATCCCGACCTACGCCGACTACTACGGCTTCGTCTCCGCCGCCATCGTGGTGTTCAGCGCCTTCGTCGCCCCCGAGTTGCTGTGCACCGACCGGCGCACGGGGATGCTCGGGCTCTACCTGGCGTCGCCCCTCACGCGGAACACGTATCTGGCGTCCAAGGCGGTGGCCGTGGTCGCGCTGCTGGCCCTGGTCACCCTCGGCCCTCCGCTGCTCATGTTGATCGCCTTCACGATCATCGGCCAGGGTCCCGACGGCCCCGCCGCCCTGGCCCGCCTCCTCGGCGAGATGGTGCTCGGGGGGATGGCGGTGGCCCTGCTCCATGCCTCCCTCTCCCTCGGGGTGTCGAGCACCACCACCCGCAAGGCGGCGGCGTCGGCCGGGGTGATCCTCATCCTGCTGGCCAGCGCGGCGATCTCGGAGGCCCTGGTGAACGGGGCCGACGCCTCGCCCAACCTGTTCTGCCTGAACCTGCTGGCCCTGCCCTTCGAGCTGGTCCGCCGGATCTACGGCGAAACGGGCGAGGACGTCGCCATCAACGCCATCCCGACGGCCACCATCGTCGGGGCCTACGCCGCATGGACCACGTTGTTCGCGTTGATCACCTGGGTGCGCTACCGCCGCATCGAGGTGACCCGATGAGCGCCATGGTCGAGGTCGAGCACGCCTCGAAGTGGTTCGGCGAGCTGGTCGCGGTGTCGGACGTCTCGTTCACGGTGGGGCCCGGCGTCACCGCCCTCCTCGGCCCCAACGGCGCCGGCAAGTCCACCATGTTGCGCATGATGTGCGGGCTGACGCCCCCGTCCCAGGGTCGGGTGAGCGTCCTCGGGGGCAACCCTCGCCGCGATCTCGACCTCACCCGGCGCATCGGGCTCGTCCCTCAGCAGGAGGCGCTCTTCGAGGGGCTGTCGGCGCTCGAGTTCACCCGACTCGCCGCCGTGCTCACCAAGGTGCCCGATCCCGATGCCGCCGCCCGCCGCGCCCTCGCCGTCGTCGAGCTCGACCCCGACGAGCCCCGCCGGGTCGGCGGGTTCTCCAAGGGCATGCGCCAACGGGTGAAGGTCGCCCAGGCCCTCGTCGCCGACCCTGAGGTCGTGATCCTCGACGAGCCCCTCACCGGTCTCGACCCCCGCCAGCGCCTCCACCTCATCTCGCTCTTCCAACGCCTGGGCGCCGAGGGCCGCTGCGTGGTCGTCTCCAGCCACGTGCTCGACGAGGTCGAGCGCTTCGGGAGCCGGGTCCTGGTCATGGCCCAGGGCCGACTGGCCGCCGAAGGTGACTTCCACGCCATCCGCGAGCTGATGGACGACCGGCCTCACCGCATCCGGATCCGCAGTGACGACCCCCGGGGGGTGGCTGCCGGCCTCCTCGGTACCGGCGGCGTGGTCGGCGTGCGCCTGGAGGGCACCGACACCACCATCGTGGAGGCGGTCGACGCGCCGCTGCTGCGCCGGGCCCTGCCCGCGCTGGCCCGGGCCGGCGGCATGCGCCTCTACGAGGTCGCCCCCCTCGATGACGACCTCGAGAGCGTGTTCCGCTACCTGGTGGACGGCCGATGAGCGCCACCCGGGCCACGACCCTGCCGCTCTACCGGTTGATGCTGCGCACCCAGGTGACCCGCGCCCGCGTGGCCTCGCTGTTGGCCCTCGGCGCCGTGGGGATCGTGGTCGCCGCCGCCCTCGGCGCCTCGCCCCGCGCCGATCACCTGCGGGCCGGCACCCGGTTCATCAACACCTTCGGGCTCTCCCTGCTCGTACCGGTGGCCGCCCTCGTCTTCGCCGCCGCCGCCCTCGGTGATCCCGACGAGGACGGCACCCTCGTCTACCTCTGGATGCGCCCGGTGCGCCGCTCCCGGCTGGTGCTGGCGGCGGCCGCCGCATCTTTCACCGTGAGCTGGCCCCTGGTCGTCATACCGCTCTGCATCGCCGCCGGCGCCAGCGGCGGGGGCAGCGACCTGGTGGCCGGCACCGTCGCCGGCGCCACCATCGGGCTGGTGGCCTACACCGGGCTGTTCTGCGCCCTCGGCCTGGTGGTGAAGCGCGCTCTGGTGTGGGGGCTGCTCTACATCTTCATCTGGGAGGGCTTCGTGGCCACGGCGGCGGAGAGCGCGGCTCGCCTGGCCATCCGCACCTACTCGCGCTCGATCCTCAGCGCCACCGCCCACGTCGAGCTGCGGGGTGCGTTCGTGGACGCGCCCTGGCGCTGGATCGTGCCCGTCGCCGTCGGTGCCGTGGCCCTGGCCTTCGCCTCCTTCCGGCTGGCCCACCGCGACATCGCCTGACCGTGCGGCCACTCGACCGCGAGATCCTCCGCCTCGCCGTCCCGGCCCTGGGCGCGCTGATCGCCGAACCGCTCTACGTGCTGGCCGACACCGCGGTGGTCGGGCACCTCGGTGCCGTGCCCCTGGCCGGGTTGGCCGTGGCCAGCAGCATCTTGTTGATCGGCTACGCCCTGTTCATCTTCCTCGCCTACGGCACCACCGCCTCGGTGGCCCGTCTGCTCGGCGCGGGAGACGAACGCGAGGCCGCCCACCAGGCCGTGCAGGGGATGTGGCTGGCTGCCGCCTGCGGGGTCGTGGTGGCCACGGCCACGTTCGTCCTCACCGGTCCGCTCCTCACGCTCATGGGAGCGACGGGCGAGGTGCGGGTCCAGGCCGAGATCTATCTGCAGATCAGCCTCCTCGGCGTGCCCGCCCTGTTGGTCGTGCTCGCCGGGACGGGCTACCTCCGAGGGCTGCAGGACACCCGCACTCCCCTCTACGTCGCCCTCGGGTCGGCCACGTTCAACCTGGCCCTGGAGCTGCTGCTCATCCCGGTGCTGGGGTTCGGCATCGGGGCTTCTGCCCTCTCGACCGTTGTCGCCCAATGGCTGGCCGCCGCCGTCTACGTGGCCTGGGTCGCCCGAGCCGTCCGCCGCCACGAGGTCCCGCTCGCTCCCCATCCGCGCACCCTGCGACGCCTGGCCGTGGTCGGCCGTGACCTGTTCCTGCGCACGGCGGCTCTGCGGGGCTCGCTGCTCATCGCCACCGCGGTGGCCACCCGCATCGGCACGGTTCAGGTCGCCGCCCACCAGATCGCCTTCGAGATCTGGAGCTTCCTGGCCCTCGTCCTCGACGCCCTGGCCATCGCCGGTCAGTCGATGATCGGTCGCTTCCTCGGGGCGGAGTCGGCGGACGAGGCCCGAGCGGCGGGACGGCGGATGCTGCAGTGGGGCGCGGGCGCCGGCGCCCTCCTCGGCCTCGTGGTGGTGGGCACCCGGACCTGGCTTCCCGACCTGTTCACCGGCGACGCCGCGGTGGCAGGCCTGGCCGCCACCCTGTTGGTCTGGGTCGCGCTGCTCCAACCCGTGAACGGCCTGGTCTTCGTGCTCGACGGCCTGTTGATCGGGGCCGGCGACATGCGCTTCCTGGCCGGTGCCATGTGGATCGCCTTCGCCGCCTTCGCCCCCGCCGCGCTGGCCGTGGCGATCGGGGGCCTCTCGATCCAGTGGCTGTGGGCCGCCCTGGCCCTGCTCATGGGTGTGCGCCTGCTGGTGCTGGCCCTGCGCTGGCACACGGACCGGTGGATCGTGCTCGGTGCCCGCCCCTGACGGGCGGTCACCGAGCACAACCACGAAGCGTCGCTCGGGGGCTAGGAGCCCGAGCCGAAGTCCTCGGCGTCGGGACAGGTCTTCGTGAAGTAGTCCTCGATGTTCTGCTGGGCGGTCTTCACGTCGTCGGTGTCCAGCAGCGAGGACGCGTCTTCCATCTTCTGCTGGGTCTCCGGGTTGAAGAGGTCCCCGAAGCTGACGTCCTTCATCTGCTCGGCGTACTGGCCGAGCGCGTCGGAGTACACCTGGAAGTCGTCCTTGAGCTCCGACGGGATCTCCGACTGGAGCTCCCCGAGGTTGTCCTCGATGTCCTGGATGTCGGACTCCGAGCCTCCGAAGGCCGCCCCGAAGGTCTGCAGGCTGAGGGTGGCGTAGGCCACTGCGGCCTTCAGGCAGTCGCCGCTGCCGCCGCCGACCTTGTCGATGGCGTCGGCCAGCTCGTTGGCCGAGTCACTGGCCGAGTTGCTGGCCGAGTCGTTGCCGTCGGACTGGCTGGACGAGGCGTCGTTCGTCGACGAATCGTTGGCGCCGCTGGAACCGCCGCCACAGGCGGTGGCGGTGGCGGCCATCAGCAGCGTGGCCGCGATGAGCCCGAGCGCCTTCATGCGCATGGTGTTCACTGGAATTCCTCTCGCCGTGGACTCGCTTGACACTAGAGAGTCGGTCGACCCCCTGGAAGGGCTATCGGCCGTTCCGGGGCGGGACTCAACCCGTCGATGACCGGCGGGCGGCGAGGATGGCGTTCACAGCCTTGCCATCGGCCTGGCCCTTGCTCGCCTTCATCACCTTGCCGACGAAGAATCCCTGGATCTTGCCCCGCCGCTTCTCGTCGCCCTCGACGTACTCGCCCCACTCCTTCGGGCTGTCGGCGATCACCGCGTCGACCATCGCCTCGAGGGCCGAGGTGTCCATGGCCTCGAACCCGAGGTCTGCGGCGATGGTCTGCGGGTCACGGCCGCTCTCCACCATCTCGGCCAGCACCGTCTTGGCCTGCGTGGCGGTGAGCTGACCGTCGAGCTCGAGACCGACGAGGGCGGCGAAGTGGCCGGCATCGAGGCGCTCGGCCCCGTCGACGGCCAGGTTGTGCTCGACGTGGACGAGGACACGGGCCCCGTCGGCGCCGGCACCGACGGCGGCCAGGGCGAGCCCGTCGAGATCGCGCTGCACGGCGATGACCACACCCGAGTCGGTGACCGGCGCCCCGCTCACCTCGGCGAGGTGGGCGCGACGCTCGGCCGGGAGCACCGGCAGGGCGGCATCGACGGCGGCCACCCACTCCGCCGACGGAGCGAGCGGGACGAGATCGGGTTCCTGGAAGTACCGGTAGTCCTCCGCGCCTTCCTTGGAACGACCGGCTCGGGTGCGCCCCGCCCCTTCGTCCCAATGGCGGGTCTCCTGCTTGACCCGCTCGCCGGCTTCCAGCAGATCCACCTGCCGGCGGGCCTCGTACTCGATCGCCCGGCCGAGCGAGCGCAACGAGTTGAGGTTCTTGATCTCACACCGCGTGCCCAGAGCGTCGTCGCCCACGATGCGCACCGAGACGTTGGCGTCGACCCGCAGCGAGCCCTCCTCCATCTTGGCGTCAGAGGCGCCGGTGGCCAGCAGGATCGACCGGAGCTCCTCGATGTAGACCTTGGCCTGCTCGGGGTGGCGGATGTGGGGGCGGCCCACGATCTCCACCAACGGCACCCCGGCCCGGTTGTAGTCGATGAGGCTGTAGTCGGCGCCGTGGATCCGACCGCTGCCACCGGCGTGGGTGTTCTTGCCGGTGTCCTCCTCGATGTGGGCCCGCTCGATGCCGACCCGACTCCCGTCGGGGAGGTCGAGCCAACCGTCGACGTTGATGGGCCGGTCGTACTGGCTGACCTGGTAGTCCTTCGGCATGTCCGGGTAGAAGTAGTTCTTCCGGGCGAACACCGACGGCTCCACGCTGCAGTGCAGGGCCCGCCCCAGGCGCATGGCCAGCTCGACGACCTGCTCGTTGAGCACCGGCAGCGAGCCCGGCAGCCCCAGGCAGACCGGGCACACGTTGGTGTTGGGTTCGTCGCCGAACAGGTTGGGGCAGCTGCAGAAGAGCTTGGTGGCGGTGGCCAGCTCGCAGTGGACCTCGAGGCCGACGACGATCTCCCACGTGGCGCCGGTGGCGTCGCTGACGACGGTGAAGTGCTCGCCCTCGATGGGCTCGTGGGTGAGGTTGGTGCTCACGGTCGGACCTCCGAGAGCTCGGGGGCGGCCGCTTCGACGACGGCGGCAGCCCGGAACATGGTGGCTTCGCCGAGCGCCGGCGCGAGGAGCTGGACCCCCACCGGCATGCCGTCGGCGCCCGGCCCGAAGGGCACGCTCATGGCCGGGTGACCGGCCAGGTTGCTGGGGATGGTGCAGACGTCGTTGAGGTACATGGCCAACGGGTCGGCGGTCTTGTCGCCGAACCGGAACGCCGTGGTGGGCGAGGTCGGCGCCAGGAGCAGGTCGAAGTGCTCGTAGGCGGCCTCGAAGTCCCGCATGATCAGCGTGCGGACCTTCAGGGCCTTGCCGTAGTAGGCGTCGTAGTAGCCCGCGGACAGGGCGTAGGTGCCGAGCATGATGCGGCGCTTCACCTCGTCGCCGAAGCCGGCGGTGCGGGTGGCGGTGTTCATCTCCGCGGTGGTGGGGGCGTCGACCCGCATGCCGTAGCGGACGCCGTCGTAGCGGGCCAGGTTGCTCGACGCCTCGGCCGGGGCGATGAGGTAGTACGCCGACAGCCCGTAGCTGGCCGCCGGGACCGACACCTCGCCGATCTGGGCGCCCGCCGCGCTCAGGGCCTCGGCCGCCTCCCGTACCCGGGCGGCCACGTCAGGGGCGATGCCCTCGCCCATGAGCTCGGTGATCAGCCCGATGCGCAGACCCTCGACGCCCCGGTCGAGCACGTCGAGCAGCGACGGGGAGGGGCCGTCGATGGAGGTGGAGTCGAGCGGATCGTGACCGGCGATGGCCTCGAGCAGCAGGGCCGAGTCGGCCACGGTGGTGGAGAACGGACCGATCTGGTCGAGCGAGGAGGCGAAGGCGATGAGCCCGTACCGGCTGACCATGCCGTAGGTGGGCTTCACCCCGACCACCCCGCACAGGGCGGCGGGCTGGCGGATGGATCCACCGGTGTCCGAACCGAGGGAGACCGGAGCGAAGCCGGCGGCCACGGCGGCGGCGGAGCCCCCGGAGGAGCCCCCGGGCACCCGCGCCGGGTCCCGTGGGTTGCGGGTCGGTCCGAACGCCGAGTTCTCGGTGGAGGAACCCATGGCGAACTCGTCGAGGTTCGTCTTGCCGACGGCCACCGCGCCGGCCGACGCCACCCGCTGCACCACGGTGGCGTCGTAGGGCGGGCGCCAACCCTCGAGGATCCGGCTCGAACAGGTCGTCGGGAGCCCACGGGTGCAGAGGTTGTCCTTGAGGGCGACGGGCACCCCGGCGAGCGGGCCGGGATCGGTGCCGGCGGCCACGGCGGCGTCGACGGCCCGAGCCGCCTGCCGGGCTTCGTCGGCCAACACCAGGTTGAAGGCGTTGATCTCCTTCTCCCGGGCGTCGATGGCGGCCAGATGGGCCTCGAGCACGTCGACGGCGGCCACCTCCCCCGCGCGGACGGCGGCGGCGATGGCGACGGCAGTGACCGGCAGGTCGCCGCTCACGGCTCCTCACCCAGGATGGCCGGCACCCGGAAGCGCTCGGACTCGACTGCCGGGGCCTGGGCCAGCACCTCGGCGCGGTCGAGGCACGGACGCACGACGTCGGCGCGAAACACGTTCACCAGCGGCAGCGGGTGGGCGGTGGGCGCCACGTCGTCGAGATCGAGAGCAGCGACGTCGGCGGCGTGGTCGAGCACCTTGCCGAGCTGCTCGGTGTAGATGTCGAGCTCGGCGTCGTCGAGCTCCAGGCGGGCGAGGTGGGCGACGTGGGCGACGTCGTCCCGGGTGAGGCGATCGGACATGGGCGGTCATGGTAGGCGGCGACCGGCCAGCTCCCGCCCGGCGACCGGTAGGGTCTCTCCCGCACCGCCAGACCGTCGCCGAGTGGAGGGCCCGTGGCCGAGCAGCACCAGTTCCTGAGCCCCGAGTGGATGGATGCCGCCAAGCGCATCCGGGACGAGATGCCGCATCCCGAGGTTCCCTCGGTCGGGCTCATGAAGATGAACCTCGTGGTGACCGAGTCGCCCTTCGAGAGTGACGTCAAGGCTCACGTCGACACCTCCGACGGCGAGATCATCGTGGAGCACGGACACCTCGACGCCCCCGACCTGACCGTCACCGTCGACTACGACACGGCCAAGGCGGTGTTCGTGGGCCTCGACTTCACGGTGGCCATGCAGTCGTTCATGGCCGGCAAGATCAAGGTCCAGGGCGACATCACCAAGCTGATGGCCCTGGGCACGCCCGCCGTCGAGCCCGACGCCCGCGCCGTGGCCATCGCCGAGGCCGTCCGGGACATCACCGCCCCCTGACCCGGCCTCTCACCTGCCCCTGACCCCTTCTGATGCGCAAACCGCGCGCCAGAGCACGCGCTCAGCGCATCAGATCGTCGGGAGCAGCCCCGGGCCCCTTCTGATGCGCAAACCGCGCGCCAGAGCACGCGCTCAGCGCATCAGATCGTGGGTAGGGGGGTGGTCACTTGGTGATGAGGGTGACGCCCGAGCCTCGCTTGACCGAGTTGCCCACGCCGGGGTCGGAGCCGGTGACGGGCTTGCCCGGGTTGCCGCTCACCCCGCTGACGGTGAGCCCCCGGGCCTCGAGGGCGGCGCTGGCCTCGGCGACCGACATACCCACGATGCCGGGCGGGATCAACACCGGTTCCTCGCCCAACGAGACCTGCACGGTGACGGTGCTGTCCCGAGCCACCTGGGACCCGGGTTTCGGGTTGACCTGGATGACGTTTCCGGCGGCGACGACGTCGGAGTAGGCCTCGTTGCGCTCGACCTTCAGACCCAGAGCCGTCAGCTGCTGGGTGACGGCCGCCTCGGTCCCGCCGGTGAGGCCATCGGGGATGGTGCGGGGCTTGGGGCCGGCGCTCACGATGAGGGGGACCTTGGAGTCGCGAGGCAGCTCGGCCGGGGTGCCCTCGACCACACCGAGCACGACACCGGCGTCCCAGCTCTCGTCATAGGGCTGCTCGACGACCTCGACCCCGAGCTTGGCGTCAGCCAGGATCTGGGTGACCTCGTCGAGGCCGTGGCCCCCGAGCTCGGTGGGAATGGTGACCGGCGGTGGGCCCTGGGAAACGGCCAGGTTGACCGTCTCGCCTTCCTTGAGCGATGTGCCGTCCCCTGGATCCTGGGCCAACACCTGGCCGGCGGCGAGCTCGGAGAACTGGATGTCGGTGACGACGACGAAGCCGTCGTCCTCCAGAGCGGCCCGGGCCTGGGCGATGTCGGTGCCCACGTAGTTCGTGAGCACGTGCGTGGGCGTCTGGTTGGCCACGATCAGGGCGGCGGCCCCGCCGGCGGCCAGCACCACGAGCAGGGCCACCAGGGCGGCCACGATCGGCCACCGGCGCCGGCGCTTGGGAGCGGAGTCGGCGGCCAGCACCTCGAAGGGGACGTCGAGATCGCCGTCGGGGTCGGGACGGCCGGACAGCGCGGCGGCGTCGGCGGCAGTGCCACCCCCCACCAGGACGCCACCGGCGGCGAGGGCGGCGGCCGCTGCCTTGCGCTCGCGCCGCTTGTCCCGACGACCGGCCGGAAGGACCTCCGCCCCGCCCCGATCGACGACCGTGGTGCGGGGCTGGGACTCGCCCTCGGTGACGATGGTGAGGCCGTTGGTGGTCGTGCCCGGCGGGGCGGTCATGATCTCGGGCTCGAAGTCGGCCCGCACCTGGCGCTCGGCCACGTAGAGGGTGGTGGGCTCGCGCAGGTCGAGGTCGACCTCGTCGAGGCTGTCGGTGCCGGCCAGGGGCAGAGGCACCACCGGTCCCAGCTCGCCGGCGGCCATCAACATCGTGACGAAGGTGGCGGCGTCGGGGCGATCGGCGGGATCAGGGCGGCCGGCGGCGCTCAGGGCGGGGACGAGGGCGCCCAACTCCTCGGGTACCGGCACCGGCCGGTCGACCCGGGCCATGAGGGTGCCGAGGGTGGTGTCGGCGGCGAAGGGCACACTCCCCGACACGGCCTCGATGATGACCAGACCGAGGGAGTAGACGTCGCTGCGGCCGTCGAGGCTGCTGCCCTGGGCCTGCTCGGGTGACGCGTACCGTGCTGTCCCCAGGATGGCGCCGGCCGGCTCGGTCCAGGCCGCCTCGGCCAGGGCCCGGGCCAGGCCGAAGTCGGCGACCCGGAGGCGGCCCTCCTCGTCGAACAACAGGTTGGCGGGCTTGACGTCGCGGTGCACGAAGCCCCGACGATGGGCGTAGTCGAGCGCCCGGGCCGCCTCCAGCGCCACCTGGCGGGCCTGGGCCAGCTCGAGGCGGTGGCCCGTGTCGAGAAGCCCCCGCAGGGAACCACCGACGAGCAGTTCGGTGACGAGGTAGGGCACGTCACCCTGGCCCCAGTCGTGCACCGCCATGATGTGGGGGTGGTTGAGGGCGGCGGCGGCATGGGCCTCGGCTCGGAACCGCTTCAGGAACGAGGCGTCATCGGCGAGCGCGTCGTGCAGGACCTTCACCGCCACGCGGCGACGGAGGACGACATCGTCGGAGAGGTACACGGTGGCGGACGCCCCGGTGCCGATGGGCGCCAAGAGGCGATAGCGCCCTCCGAGCACCTGACCGACACGGTCGATCACGCGGGAGATGGCCACCCGGCGCAGGGTAGTGGGCTCGTGGGCTGGATTCGGGTACCCCACGGGCTCGTCGGCGGCTCGCCACGGCGACGCCGGCGCCGACTGCCCGAGCCGACTCGTCGACGGGCACACTGGAGACGTGTCCGACACCGCCACCCCCCGCACGACCGGCCCCGCCCCCCGCCCCGCTCGGCGTTTTCGTCCCCGCCACCTCGCCTACCTCGGGCTGCTCGCGGTGGTCGTGGTGTGCGTGGTCGTGTTGGTGCAGAAGAGCTCGACCAACGCCACCGACCTCGACGGCGGGGCGATCGAGCGCCTGATCCCCACCCCGGGATCGAAGATCTTCCAGCAGGACGGCATCGGCATCGACCTGGCCCCGGGTTACGAGGGAACGTTGGCCCTCAACGGGACCCCGCTCCCGGAGGACCAGCTTCTCGTGGTGCCCCAGCTCAACCAGGTCACGTTCCAGCCCGGCCCGGGCAAGGAGCTCGAGGCTCTCCCCGCCGGCGAGAACTGCGTGGTGGCGACGTACTGGGAGAGCCAGTTCGGCCCGAGCGAGTCGACCAGCCGATCGTGGTGCTTCACCGTCTTCTGACCGGACCGAACGTCTGACCCGTGTCAGCCCTGTTCGGCCAGCACGCGGTCGAGCTCGGCCATGGCGCCGGTGTGATCGTCCTCGACCACGATGCCGACCATACCCAGGGCCCGCGCCGCCTCGATGTTGCTGACGGCGTCGTCGAGGAAGACCGACTCCTCGGCGGCCACGCCGAGCTGGTCCAGGGCCATCTGGTAGATGCGGGGGTCGGGCTTGCGCATCCCGACGGCGGAGGAGTCCACGATGATCTCGAACATGTCGTCGACCGGGATCATGGCCCGCCAACCGTCGGAGAACTCCTTGATGTTGTTGGTGATCAGGGCCGTCCGGTAGCCGCCGGCGCGCACCTCGAGGACCTTGTCGACCATGTCGGTGCGGGCCCCGGACCCGCCGCCCATCGAGCCCATCATCTCGAACAGGTCGAGCTCCAGGCCCTGTTCGGCCGCGGCCACCTTGATCTGCTCGGCCGCCGCGTCGAGGGCCAGCTCGCCCCGCTCGAGCTGGTGCCACGGGTGGTCCGTGTCCTGGTCGTACGGGCCGAAGACCAGGCGCAGCCCGGTGGCCGGATCGAGGCCCTTCTCGACGTGCCAGGCGTGGAGCCCGGTGAACGGCGACGATGTGAACACGCCCCCGAAGTCGAACACGACGGCCTTGATGGTCACGCTTCCCCCTGCGGTGTGGTGTCGGACGCGGCCTCGTCGGCCGCGGGCTCGGTACCGGGCACGACGCCCGTGTCGAGCAGGGCCACGAACCCGGCCTCGTCGAGGATCGGGACGCCGAGATCGGTGGCCTTGGTGAGCTTGGAGGCGCCGGGTTCGGCGCCCACGACGACTGCGGTCGTCTTCTTCGAGACGCTACCGGGCGACTTGCCGCCCCGTCCCTTGATGGCGGCCTCGGCCTCGTCGCGTGTGAACCCGTCGAGCGACCCGGTGACCACGATCGACCGGCCGACGAGGTTCTGGGGGAGGCTGGGGGCGGCGGGACCCTCCATGTTCACGCCGGCCGCTCGCAGCTTGTCGACGACCGCCCGGTTGGCGTCGTCGGCGAACCACTCGGCCACGGCCGCGGCGATGATCGGACCGACGCCCTCGACGGCCGCCACCTCCTCCTCCGACGCCGCCTCGATGCGATCGAGATGCCCGAAGTGCGAGGCGAGGGCGACGCTGCCGGCGGGACCGAGGTGGCGGATGTTGAGCCCGACGAGCAGGTTGGGCAGGGGCCGGGACTTCGAGGCCTCGATGGCGGCGAGCAGGTTGTCGACCGACACCTGGGCGAACTTGTCGATGGCCAGCAGGTCCTCGGCGCGCAGCGAGTACACGTCGGCGACGTCGTGCACCAGACCGAGCTCGTTGAACAGCCTGACCCGCTGCTCCCCCAGCCCCTCGATGTCCATGGCCCCGCGAGAGGCGAAGTGCTCGATGGCGCCCGCCACCCGGGCCGGGCACGAGATGTTGGGACAACGATGGTCGGCCTCACCCTCGGGCCGCACCAACGTGTGCCCGCACACCGGGCACTGGGTGGGGAAGACCCACGACTCGAGCCCCTCGGGGCGCTCGGCCAGCACGGGCCCGACGACCTCGGGGATCACGTCGCCCGCCTTGCGCACGATGACGGTGTCCCCCGGACGGACGTCCTTGGCCGCCACCTGGTCCTGGTTGTGCAGGGTGGCCACACCGACGGTCGACCCGCCCACGAACACCGGCTCCAGCCGGGCGAAGGGGGTGGCCCGGCCGGTGCGCCCGATGGACACCATGATGTCGATGAGCGTGGTGGTGCGCTCCTCGGGAGGGAACTTGTAGGCGATCGCCCACCGGGGCGCCTTCGAGGTGAAGCCCAGCTCGCGCTGCAGCCCGAGGTCGTCGACCTTCAGCACCACCCCGTCGATCTCGTAGGCCAGGTCGTGGCGGTGCCCCTGCCAGTGCTGGCAGTGGGCGTAGGCGTCGTCCAGGCCGTCGAGCACCCGGATCTCCGGGTTCACCGGGAACCCCATCGAGGCCAGGAACTCGAAGTTCTCGTGGTGGCGGGAGAGGGTGGGGCCGCCGACCACCTCGCCCAACTGGTAGCTCCAGAAGGCGAGCTCGCGCGACGCGGTGACCGACGGGTCCTTCTGGCGCAGCGAGCCGGCAGCGGTGTTGCGGGGGTTGGCGTAGACCCGCTCCCCCGCCTCGACCTGGGCGGCGTTGAGGGCCTCGAACACGGCGATGGGCATGTAGATCTCGCCCCGGACCTCGAGCACCTCGGGAGCGCCGGAAGGCAGTTGCTGGGGGATCACCTCGATGGTGCGCACGTTGGCGGTGACGTCCTCACCGGTGCGTCCGTCGCCCCGGGTCGCGGCCTGCACCAGCCGGCCGCCCTCATAGCGCAGGGACATGGCCAGCCCGTCGATCTTCAGCTCGGCCACCAACCCGACCTGCCCGGCGTTCTCGCCGAGGTCGTCGAGGCGGCGCCCGAGGCGGGCGCCCCACGCCTCGAGCTCCTCGGAGGTGAACACGTTGTCCAGGCTCATCATCGGCACCCGGTGGCGCACCGGCGCGAACGTGGCGCTGGGCGCAGCCCCGACCACCTGGGTGGGCGAGTCGGGGGTGATCAGATCGGGGAACCGCTCCTCGAGGGCGAGCAGCTCCCGTACGAGCTCGTCGAAGTCGGCGTCGGGGATCTCGGGGGCGTCGTGCTCGTAGTAGAGCGCGCTGTGGTGGCGGATGGCGGCCCGGAGCTGCTCCACCCTCTCGGCCGGATCGAGATCGGTCACGGGCGCACACTATCCAGGCCGTCGGACAGCCCGGTCCGGGGTCGTGGGGGGTTTTCCCCACCCCCGATCCACCGGGTCGCTCCATGGCCGACCACCCGGCCCGTGCGTACGGTGACCCCGTGATCCGCAGCCTGTTCGCCCCCTGGCGACGTCGCTCCACCTGGTGGGAACTCGGCCACTGCGTCCTCAGCCTGCCCATCGGCATGGCCAGCTTCGCCGCCGCCACCGCCCTGGTCGCGTTGTCGGTCGCCCTGCTCATCACCTTCCCGCTCGCCATACCCTTCGTCTGGCTGTTGTTCGTCGGGGCGCGGTGGCTCGGGCGCATCGAGCGGGCCCGGGCCGAGGTGCTCCTCGACCTCCCTCTCGCCGATCCGGTCCGGCCGCTCGACGAGGGCTCGTGGTGGGCCCACTGGAAGGCCCGCTTCGGCGACCGGGCGCGCTGGAAGGAGATCGTCCACGCCTTCGTGCTGCTTCCCCTGGGCGCTGCCTCGGTGGTCGTGGTCGGGATCCTGTGGGGAGGATCGGCCGCCCTGATCGGTCTCCCCGCCTACGTCGGCTCCCTTCCCGGCGGCTCGGCCAAGTTCTGGCTGTTCGAGGTGGGCTCGGTCCCTGGCGCCCTCGGGCTGGCGGCGGTCGGCGTCGTCGGTGTCGCCCTGGTGGCGCCCTGGGCCACGGTGCTCCTGGGTCGGCTGGCGCGGGCCGAGGCGCGCTGGCTGGTCGGACCGGCGAAGGGGTCCGCGCTCGAGGCCCGCGTGAGTGAGCTGGAGACGAGCCGCAGCGCGGCCGTGGACAGCGCCGAGGCCGAGCGGCGGCGCATCGAACGCGACCTGCACGACGGCGCCCAGCAGCGCCTCGTCGCCCTCGCCGTCACCCTCGGCGAGGCCCGCGAACGTCTGGCCGAGGACCCGGAGGGCGGTCGACTCCTCGTCGAGCAGTCCCACGAGGAGGCCAAGGCCGCGCTGAAGGAGATCCGGGACCTGGTGCGGGGCATCCACCCCGTGATCCTCGAGGACCGCGGCCTCGACGCCGCACTGTCCGCGGTGGTCGCCCGCTCGCCCGTGCCCGTCACCCTCGAGGTCCAGGTGGCGCAGCGCCCTCCCGCCCCGGTCGAGAGCGCCGCCTACTTCGTCGTCGCCGAGGCCCTCACCAACGTGGCCCGCCACGCCGGCGCCTCCCGGGCCTGGGTCACGCTCCTCCGCCAGAGCGATCGCCTCCTCGTCGAGGTGCGTGACGACGGCCGCGGCGGAGCGAACGATGCCGACGGCACCGGCCTGCGTGGCCTGCGCGACCGGGTCACCGCCCTGGGAGGCTGGATGCACGTCGTCAGCCCGCCCGGCGGGCCGACCACCCTCACCGTGGAGCTCCCGTGCGGATCGTGATCGCCGAGGACTCCGTCCTCCTCCGAGCCGGGCTCACCCGCCTCCTCGTCGACGCCGGCGAGGAGGTCGTGGCGTCCGTGGGCGACGCTGACGAGCTGATCCGGGTGGTGGAGCTCCACCAGCCCGACCTCGCCGTGGTCGACGTGCGCATGCCCCCGACCCACACCGACGACGGCCTGGTCGCCGCTCTGGGGATCAGGTCCCGGTGGCCCGACGTCGGGATCCTCGTGCTCTCCCAGTACGTGGAGGAGCGCTACGCCACCGAGCTGCTGGCGGTGGACACCGCCGGACTCGGCTACCTCCTGAAGGACCGGGTCGCCGATGTCGCCGAGTTCGTCAGCGACGTTCGTCGAGTGGGCGCGGGCGGCACCGCCCTCGACCCCGAGGTCGTCGCCCAGCTCCTCGCCCGCTCGGGACGCGGGTCGGTGCTCGACCGGCTCTCACCGCGCGAGCGGGAGGTGCTCGCCCTGATGGCCGAGGGTCGCTCGAACCAGGCCATCGCCCGCGCCCTCGTCGTCAGCGACGGGGCCGTCGAGAAGCACGTCTCCAACATCTTCACCAAGCTCGATCTGCTCCCCGCCGAGCAGGACAACCGCCGCGTGCTCGCCGTGCTGCGCTGGCTGGACACCTGAGGAGCCCCATGGACACCACCACCGTTGCTCCCTCACCTCCCGCTGACCCGTCCGTCCCCGGGCCGAGAGCGCGTCCGCCCGTCTCGCACCGGGCCCGCACGGCATGGAAGGCGGCGGCCAGCATCGCGACGGTCGTGGTGCTGATCTGGGGCCTCACCACCGTGGTCAGCCAGGTGGCCCACGAGGAGCGCACCGAGGTCACCACCTACGACCCCGCCGGACTCAGCACGTTGGACGTGGCGATCGACAGCGGATCGCTGACGGTCGTGGGCACCGACCGCGACGACATCACCGTGACCGCCCGCATCAGCGACGGCCTCCGGGCGACGTCGGTGACCCGACAGGTGGAGGGCGACCGGCTCGTGCTGCGGGGCGGGTGCTCAGCGTTCTTCTCCACCTTCTGCGACGTCTCCTACACCGTGGAGATGCCGGCGAGCATGGCGGTGCGGGCCCGCATCGACCAGGACGGAATCCGCCTCACCGGGGTGGAAGGCGACATCGACGTGCACAGCGACAACGGCTCCGTGAACATCACCGGCAGCGGGCCGGGTCCGTTGATGATCGGCAGCGACAACGGCCGGGTCACCGCCGTCGACCTGCGGTCCGCCGAGGTCGACGCCCGCTCCGACAACGGTGACGTCACGCTGGCCTTCCGCCGGAACCCGAGAGCCGTCCGCGCGACCAGCGACAACGGGAGCGTGGCCGTGGCCGTGCCCGACGACGGCACCTCCTACGCGGTGTCGACCGGGACCGACCACGGCTCGAGCTCGGTGGCGGTGCGCACCGACCCGGACGCCGCCGCCACCATCTCCGCCCGCAGCGGCCACGGCGACGTCCAGGTGACCTACACCACGAACTGACCCGCCCCCACTCCCCCACTCCGCTCGTTCGGGAGGGAGGCAGGCCCGGGGGTGGGGTTCGGCGGGTCGGGGGTGGGGTTCTCCCCACCCCGGTGACACCGGGTCACACCATGGTGGGCGGCGCCCCCCGTCGTCAGGATCGAAGAGATCGCTCATCGACCCCCTGGAGACGACGACATGACGGTGACTGAGACGCAGCGACCCCTCGAGGCGCACCCGCCGGCGGCGGCCGGAGCCGAGGGCGCGGTGAAGGTCTACGGCACCGGCCGCACCGAGGTGCGGGCCCTCGACGGCGTCGACCTCGAGATCGCCGCCGGCCGCTTCACCGCCATCATGGGACCGTCGGGGTCGGGCAAGTCCACCCTGATGCACTGCCTGGCCGGCCTCGACACACTGACCTCCGGCCGCATCCACTTCGGCGGACGAGAGCTGGCCGGCCTGTCCGATCGCGAGCTCACGTTGCTGCGGCGTGACCGCGTCGGCTTCGTCTTCCAGTCGTTCAACCTGGTCCCGACCCTCACCGCCGAGGAGAACATCACCCTCCCCTCGCGCCTGGCCCGGCGCCGCCCCGACCCGGAGTGGCTGGCCACCCTGGTGGCGACCGTCGGCCTGGGCGACCGCCTCACCCACCGGCCCTCGGAGCTCTCCGGCGGCCAGCAGCAACGGGTCGCCGTGGCCCGGGCCCTGGCCTCGCAGCCGACGGTGGTGTTCGCCGACGAGCCCACCGGCAACCTCGACTCCCGGTCCGGCGCGGAGATCCTCCGGCTCCTGCGCAGCGCGGTCGACGACCTCGCCCAGACCATCGTCATGGTGACCCACGACCCGAACGCCGCCGCCCACGCCGACCGGGTCGTGTTCCTGGCCGACGGCCGGGTGGTCGACGAGATGGGTCACCCGAGCGCCGACCGCGTCCTCGAACGCATGAAGGCCTTCGGGAGCTGAACGATGATCTTCACCACCTTCCGCAGCATCGCCGGCCACAAGCGCCGGTTCCTCTCGACCTGCACCGCCGTCCTGCTCGGCGTCGCCTTCCTGACCGCCACCCTCGTCCTCGGCAGCACCGTGGAGGGCGGATTCTCCGACCTGTTCACCCGAGCCAACGCCGGCACCGCCGTGGTGGTCCGCAGCACCACCACCGTCACCGACCAGGACGGCGAGGAGCGCGGCCTGGTCCCCGACGCTGCGGTGGCCACCGTGCGATCGGTGCCGGGCGTGGCCGCCGTCGCCCCGGTGATCGAAGGGCCGGCCCAGATCCTCGGCTCCGACGGCACCGCCCTCGGAGGCAACGGTCCACCCACCGTCGGCACGAACTGGATCGACGACGCCGGACTCAACCCCTACCAGCTGGCCGAAGGGCGGGCACCGACCGAGATCACCGCCGGCTCCGGCCCCATCGAGGTGGTCATCGACCGGGGATCGGCCACCGACGGCCATCTGGCCGTCGGCGACACCGCGACCATTCTGACCCCGACCCCGGTCGCCGCGACCGTCGTGGGCATCGCCACGTTCGGCTCCGCCGACAGCATGGCCGGGGTCACCTACGTGGGCTTCACCACCACCGACGCCGTGCGCCTGTTGGCCGCCGGCGGCAACGGCCTGTCCGAGATCCGGGTGGCGGCCGCCCCCGGAGTGGACGACACCCAGCTCGCGGCGGCCATCTCCGACCGGCTGCCGGCCGACGCCGAAGCGCTGACCGGGCGCGAGCTGAGCGCCGAGCAGCTCGCCCAGATCACCGATGACTTCCTCGGCATGCTCGAGACGATGCTGTTGATCTTCGCCGGCATCGCCCTGCTCGTCGCCGCCTTCAGCATCCACAACACCTTCGCCATCCTCGCCGCCCAGCGGTCACGGGAGTCGGCGTTGCTGCGGGCCCTCGGCGCGACCCGACGCCAGGTCCTCGGCTCGGTGGTCGTCGAAGCCCTCGCCGTCGGGGTGTTGGCCAGCGGGGTCGGCCTCCTCGCCGGAATCGGCCTGGCCGCCGGGCTGAACGCCCTCCTCGGGGCGGCCGACACCGGACTCCCGGCGGGCACGCTCGCCGTGGCCTCGAGCACCGTCGTCGTCGCCCTCGCGGTCGGCATCGGCATCACGGTGCTCGCCGCCATCGCCCCTGCTCTCCAGTCGGCCCGCGTCTCCCCGCTCGCCGCCCTGCGGGCCTCGTCGGTGGAGGCGGTGCGCACCAGTCGAGGACGGGCCGTGGCCGGCGTGGTCGTCGGCGCCGCTGGGGCGGCCCTCATCGTGTGGGGCACCGCCGGGACCGGGAGCGTCGGTCGGGTCGCCCTCGGCTCGCTCGTGACCATCGTCGGCTTCTTGCTGCTCGGCCCCACCCTCGCCCGCCCCGCCGCGCTCGTCATCGGCGCCCCCGGCCGGGCCCTGCGCGGCGTCACCGGGCAACTCGCCCAGGAGAACGCGCTGCGCAACCCCCGGCGCACGGCCAGCACGGCCACCGCGTTGGTCATCGGCATCGCCGTCGTCGCCCTCTTCACCGTCTTCGGGGCGTCCCTGCGCAGCTCCATCGATGATCAGGTCACCGCCTCGTTCGGCGACACCGACCTCGTGGTGCGCTCGACGTCGTTCGCCGGAAGTGGCATCGCCCCCGAGTTCGACGCCGAGGTGGCGCAGCTCGCGGCGGTGACGAGCGTCGCCCCCCTGGGTTTCGGTGGCGTCACCATCGACGGAACCAACCGCTCGGCCACCGTCACCGACCCGACCGCGCTCGACGGGGTCTCCGACCTGCGCGTCCGCGACGGTGCCCTGGCCGCGCTGGGCACCGACCAGATCGCGGTCTCGTCGGTGTCGGCGCGAGACAACGACTGGGTGCTCGGCACCCCGGTCTCGATGGGTTTCGCCGACGGCTCCTCGGCCCCGGTGACCATCGGTGCGATCTACGACCAGAAGGGAGCCATCGGCGACCTCGTGGTGCCCACCGAGCTGTGGACGGCCCACGCCATCCGCCCCCTCGGCGCCCAGGTCGTGCTGATCAGCCTCGACGACCCCGCCGCCATCGACCAGGTCCGGGCCGACATCGCCCCCATCGCCCGACGCTACGGATCGCCCACCGTCGAGGACCGCCAGGAGTACCTGGATTCGGTGGCCGCTCAGGTGAACCAGATGCTCACCATCGTCTACGTCCTGCTCGGCCTGGCCGTCGTCATCGCCCTGCTGGGCATCGCCAACACCCTCGCTCTCTCGATCCACGAACGCACCCGGGAGCTCGGCGTGCTGCGGGCGGTGGGCCAGACGCGACGCCAGCTCCGGGCCATGGTCCGGTGGGAGTCGTTCGTCGTCGCCGGGTTCGGGACCGTCGCCGGCCTCGGGCTGGGCACCCTCATCGGGTGGGGCCTGGTGCGGGCCTCGGCCGAGTCGCTCGACCTCACCACCTTCGCCGTGCCCACGACCCAGTTCGCGGTGATCCTCGTGGTCGGTGCCGCCGCCGGCGTGGTGGCGGCCCTGCGACCGGCCCGGCGGGCATCCCGCCTCGACGTGCTCGGAGCGCTCAGCGCCGACTGACGCCGGTCACGCCCCCACCGACAGGCGCACCCCGACTGCCTGGTCCTGCAGGCGCGAGGCCAGGCACTTGGTGAGGGCCATCACGTGCTCGGCCTGGGTGACCCCGTGGTGGGCCAGCCCGCACACCGGCGTGATGACGGCGTTGGTGCGCAGGAGGAGCGGGTCGCACCCCTCGGCCGAGAGGGCGCACCAGAGGGCGGAGAGCTGTCGCCACAGCCGATCGACGGTGGTCCCCACCGGGCCGTCGGTCGGCACCGCGCCCCAGGCCATCCGCCCGCCGCCGTCCAGGTAGTCGCCCAGGAGGCCGGCGTAGCGCTCGATGCCGACGTCGACGGGAACGGACAGCACTCCCGGCCCCACTCCGAGGAGCAGGCGGTAGTCGGCGGGGGCACAGCAGTGGAGGCCGGTCAGCACGTCCAGCTCGATCGGGGCCAGCACGCTCGACACCAGGTCGACGCCCTCGCTCGGACCGATCGGGAAGTCCGTGTCGGTGAGCCGGGCCATGGCTGGTTCGTCGACGAACAGCACGATGGGGGCCTGGGGTACGCGCTCACCCACGTGGGCGACCAGGGCCCGGGCCCGGCGACGGACCGCGGCTCCGGCGATGCGGAAGGCGAGGTCGGCGTCGATCCCCGCGGCATGCAGGGCGACACCGAGGGTCACGGGACCGGTGACGGAGACCTTGACGGGGCCGTCACGGTCAGCCACCGCGGTGAGGAAGGCCCGCAGGCCCACGTGGGCGTCGCCGCTGAACAAAGGGTCAGCGAACGGTGCCTGCGGGTCGAGCGCCCGGTGATCGATGTCGAGGGAACCGTGGTCGTCGACCGTGACGCCGGCCAGCCCGGCCGCAGCCTGGGCGATCATGCCCTCGCGACGGGAGCGGGCCGGGAGCGACGGCGCGTAGGGCAGCCGCGGGCAGTGCCGAAGCACGAACTCGACGGCGTCCCCGGGATCGCAATGGGGCAGGTGGCCGATGCCGGTGGCCAGGCCCACGGGCAGGGTGGGCACGGCCGAAGGGTCGTTCATCGGGACCCGACCCTCCCCGCCCAATCGAAGGTCGCCCCACGTCCGAACGCATGCGGTTCCACGGCGACTCCTCCCTCGGCGAGGCTCTCGAGCCCGGCCGGCGGACTGTGTCCGCTGTCACTGGAATAGCCACCGGACGCCCCCGTCGGCAAATCTCGGCGCCGATGACCTCCACCACCGAGCTCGTCGGTCGCTGGGCGACCGCCGCGATCTGGCTGCTCCTGCCCTTCACCGCCGGCCCGTCGTTCGGCGATGCCCTCGACCCCCGATCGTGTGCCGTCCAGGTGGTCGCCACCTTCGGTCTCTGGGGCTTGTGGGGGATCGGACTGGCCGCCGCCCTGGTGACGAGCACCGTCTCGCTCACCGCCATCCGGATCATCGGCCCCGCCTCGTTGGCGGCCGCGGCGTGGGCCGCTCTCGTGGTCCCCGACGGAGCCGACCTCCCCGAAGCGGTGGCGCTGGGGGTCACCGCACTCGTCACCGTCGTCGTGCTCTCGGCTCCCGTCGGCGACCGCTTCGTCAACGGCTCCTCCTACGGGGACGAGCGCCGACTGGCCCTGCGTCCCCCGGGCGTGCTGCTGCTCGGCCCCATCGAGCTGACGTGGGCGGCGGTGGTCGTGGGCGCCACCGCCGGGCCCATGTTGCTGGCCGCTCACCAGTGGGTGGTCGGTGGGGTCGCCCTCGTCGTCGGAGGCGTCGTCGTCGTGGTGGGCATCCGGGTCCTGCACGTGCTGGCCCAGCGGTGGCTGGTGTTCGTGCCCGCCGGCGTCGTGGTGCACGACCGCATGGCGCTCAGCGACGCCCTCCTGGTGCAGCGCCAGCGGGTCGCGGGCATGGGGGCGGCACCAGCGGACACGACGGCGACCGACCTCACCGTGGGCGCGCTCGGCCTGGCTCTGGAGATCGACCTCACCGCCCCCGAGACCATCCTGCCCGCCGCCACCCGGCGCCTCACCGGACCTCGACCCGAGGTGGGGTTCGTGGAGGTCGACGCCGTGCTGGTGGCTCCGACCCGCCCGGGTTGGGTGCTGGCCGAGGCCCGACGCCGGCGGCTGGTCAGCTGACGGAGCCGCCGCCGAGCACGACGTCTCCCGCGTAGAGCACCACGCTCTGCCCGGGCGCCACCCGCCGCTGGGGCTGGTGCCACTCCACGGCGAGGTCCGACGACCCGTCGCGCGACCCGGGGACCTCGCCCTCACGAAGGGCCGCCACCACCACGGGCTCGCCGTGGGCGCTGACCTGGGCGGTGACGGGTCCGGCCAGGGCCTGCTCCCGCGCCGCATCGTCGACCCATCCCACCCGGCCGAGCTGCTCGCCGTCGGTGAGCAGGTCCTCGGCCGAACCGACGAGCACGGTGCCGGCCTCGACGTCGACCCCGACCGCGTAGCGGGGCTCGCCTTCGCCCCCCAGCCCGAGGCCGCGGCGCTGCCCGACGGTGACGAGCTGGAGGGCCTCGACCTCACCGACCTCGGCACCGCCGGCGTCGACCAGCCGCCCGGCCCGCAACGGGATCCGGGAGCCGAGGAAAGCCCGACGCCCACCACCGACGTGGCTGATGAAGCACACGTCCTGGCTGTCGGGCTTGCCCGCGGTGCGCAGCCCGAGCGCGGCGGCCCGCGAGCGCACCTCGTCCTTGGTGAGATCGCCGATGGGCAACAGCACCCGGGCGAGCTGCTCGCCGTCGAGGACGTGGAGCACGTAGCTCTGGTCCTTGTCGGCGTCGACGCCACGGCGCAGGCGCGGCGGGCCCGAGCCGGCGGGCGTGAGGCGGGCGTGATGGCCGGTGGCGACGGCGTCGAAGCCCAGGGCCCGGGCCCGCACCAGCAGCCGATCGAACTTCAGGTGGCGGTTGCACTCGATGCACGGGTTCGGTGTACGCCCGGCGGCGTGGTCGTCGACGTAGGGACCGACCACGTGCTCGAGGAAGTCGTCGCCGAAGTTGAACACCAGGTGCTCGATGTCGAGCTGCTGGGCCACCCGGCGGGCGTCATCGACGTCGCTCACCGAGCAGCACCCGGAGTCGGACTCGCCGCCCCACAGCTTCAGGGTGACGCCGACGACCTCGTGGCCCTCGTCGCGCAACATGGCCGCGGCGACCGACGAGTCGACGCCACCCGACATGGCGACCAGCACCTGCATGGCCATCCCGCTCAGAGCTCGAACCGGCGGAGCTGCTCCACCGCGGCGGGTATGACGCGCAGGGCATGGTCGACCTCGGCCTCGGTGCTGCTCCACCCGAAGGAGAGCCGCAAGGAGCCCACGGCCAACTCGGGGTCCACACCCATGGCGGCGAGCACGTGGGACGCCTCCATGGCCCCGCTGGAGCACGAGGACGCGGCCGAGGCGTACAGCTCCTCCCGCTCGAGCAGGAAGAGGAGGGCCTCGCTCTCGACTCCGGCGATGCACACGTGCGCCGTGCCCGCCACCCGACCGCCACGGTCGGGACCGGCGGCCCCGACCACCGCGCCGGTCTCCACCAGGCCGGGCACGCTGGTCACCAACCCGTCGAGCAACCGGTCGCGCATCTTGGCCACCCGCTCGGTCTCGGCGGCCCGGTTCTCGGCCGTCGATCGGGCGGCGACGGCGAGGGCGGCGATCCCGGCCACGTCCTGGGTGCCCGACCGGCGGCCACGCTCCTGACCGCCGCCGACCTGGCGGGGCGCGAGGTCGACGCCGTCGCGGGCGACGAGCACCCCGACCCCCTTGGGTCCCCCGAACTTGTGGGCGCTCACGGTGAGGAGATCGACATCGGCGCACCACTCGGCCACGTCGGTCCAACAGAAGGCCTGGACGGCGTCGGTGTGCACCACCGCGTCCGGAGCCAGTCGGCGGACGAGCTCGACCACGGCACCGAGGGGCTGGAGGGTGCCCACCTCGTTGTTGGCCGCCATGACCGACACGAGCCGCACCCCGGGTCCCTCCCCGGCCTCGGCCCGAGCCGCTTCGGCGGTGAGCACAGCAGCCAGGTCGTCCAGATCGATCCGACCGGTTCGGTCCACCGCGACCGTGCGGCCGTCGCAGACCTCGACGGCGTCGAGCACGGCGTGGTGCTCGACGGCACTGCACACCGCCACGCCGGGCCGGCCCCCCATGGACGGGGCGACCGTCCCGGAGGACCCGGGCGCCGCCCGGCCGGCGCCGAACACGGCCAGGTTGTCGGACTCGGTGCCGCCGCTGGTGAACACGACCTCGCCGGGTCGGGCGCCGAGGAGGCCGGCGATCTCGTCCCGGGCCTCGTCGACGGCCCGGCGGGCGTCGCGGGCCATGCGGTGCGCGCCCGACGGGTTGGCGTAGCGCTGGTCGAGGAACGGCGCCATGGCCTCGATCGCCTCGGGCCGCATCGGAGTGGTGGCGGCGTGATCGAGGTACGCGCTCATGGGGCCAGGCTAACGGGGGCCGTCGCGCTCCCGACCGGGGGCGCGCCCGCTCACCGCCCGGGCGCGCCCGACCGGTGTTGGTAGGCGGTGGCCACGCACAGCAGGAAGGTCTCGGGGTGCACGCCCGGAGGAGGCGGGATCCGCATCCGGTTCGCCGTGGCCTCGGCCAGCTCCATCGCCACCTGCCACCGGCCTCCATCGGCCAGCTCGCCGCTGCGCAGGAGGAAGGCCCTGATCACGCCGTACTGCTCGGACGTGAGAGCACCCACGTCGAGCGACTGGGCGTAGCTCTCCCAGTTCCACGGCACCGAGAACGTCACCGGCGACGAGGACCGCCGCCCCGCCCGCTGACCGAGGACGTAGGTGCCGGCGACGAGGTCACCGATGCGCTGATCGCGTCGGCTGGTGATGATGGCGATCACCGCCGGGAGCCCGAGCAACGCCCAGATCTCGATGAGGCCGATCATGGCCCGGATGGCGGCGTGACGGAACCGCTCGGGTGCCCCTTCGCGAGTGACGACCCGCAGGCCGAGGGCGGCCTTGCCGAGCGTCCGGCCGTTCCACAGGGTCTCCATCACCACCGGGTAGCCGACCAGCAGCACCAAGCCGAGGACGAGGGCGATCACGGTGGTCACCGTCTCCTGCCCGACCGCTCCGCCGAGGGCCGCCGCCGCCAGGAACAGCACGAACACGGCGACCAGTTGTACGACCACGTCGATGAGCTCGGCCACCGTGCGCGAGCCCACACCGGCCGTGTCGAACTCGAGCAGAACCGCCTCGGGTGTGACGATGCCCGTCGCCGGTGGGCCCCCCGTCATGGCCATTGCTCGCCTACCGTAGCGACGCGGTGGACA
Organism: uncultured Actinomycetes bacterium; assembly: GCA_963793025.1. Lineage (GTDB taxonomy): Bacteria > Actinomycetota > Acidimicrobiia > Acidimicrobiales > Acidimicrobilacustridaceae > CAWBYL01. The sequence continues at coordinate 1,472,287 of CAWBYL010000006.1, read as the reverse complement.
TCGACCGGTACCTCGTGGCGAACCAGGAGGGTTGGGATCGCCTGGCCGAGCTCAGCTCGCGCGCCCGGTGGCGGCGGACCTCGCTCACCCCGGACGAGATCGACGAGCTGGTCGCCGGGTACCAGCGCACCTCGGCTCAGCTCTCCCACGTGCGCACGACCTACCGGGATCCCGAGCTCACCTCCCGTCTCACCCGGCTGGTGGCCGAGTCCTCGGCGGCGATCTACGGACAACGTTCCCGAGCCGGCCGCACGGCCCTGCGCTTCTTCGCCGACACGTTCCCGGCCGCGGTTTGGCACCTCCGCCGTTTCGTGGCGGTGGCCGTCCTGGTCACGTTCCTGCCCGCCATCGCCGTGGCCGTGTGGATCACCCACGACGAGTCGGCCCTCAACGCCTCGGCCAGCCCGTCGGCCCGTCAGGAGTACGTGCAGGACCGATTCGAGCAGTACTACTCCGACCAGCCGTCGGTGGTGTTCTTCACCCAGGTCACGACCAACAACATCCGCGTGTCGTTCGTCGCCTTCGCCCTCGGCGTCTTCGGCGTCCTGCCCGGCGCCCTCATCCTCGCCACCAACGGCGTCGCCCTCGGTCAGGCGGGGGGTTGGATGATCGCGGCCGGCGACGGACCCCGCTTCTTCGGCCTGATCCTGCCGCACGGCCTGCTCGAGCTCAGCGCCATCGTGATCGCCGGGGGCATGGGCATGGCCCTGGGCTGGGCCTGGATCGCTCCGGGCGACCGGCGCCGGTCCGACGCCATGGCCGAGGAAGGCCGGCGAGCGGCAGCCGTCGTCCTCGGCCTCATGGTCACCTTCCTCAGCGCCGGCCTCATCGAGGGCTTCGTGACCGGCAGCGGGCTCCCGGCCTGGCTACGGGTCGGCGTCGGCGCCACCGCGTGGGTGGTCTTCGTCGGCTACCTCGTGCTGCGAGGTCGGGACGCCGCGGCGCGGGGCCTCACCGGTGCCATGGGCGAAGAGGCGGAGCCGCCGGCAGCCGGTGGTGCTCCCGGTCCTCACCGCACCGACGTGGCCTCCCGGATCTGATCTCCGGATGTGACCGTCTGGATCGTCGAGGTCAGGCGCCTCGGGTGAGTCGGGCGAGTTCGATGAGTTCGTCGAGGCGTTGGCGGATGGCGGCGTCTTCTTCGGCGAGGAAGGTGGGGTGGTGGTGGTCGTAGTGGGCTGTCGAACGGGAGGGTGGCGACACCGGCGGCGGTGGTCGGGACGGGGAGTTCGGGTGGTGGCGCCCACCCGGGGGGTCGGGTGGTGTGTTCGATGCCGGTGGTGGTGGTGATGGTGTAGGTGCCGTCGGGGTCTAGGTGGTCGGGCCATCGTCGGCGGTGGTGGTCGAGGTGTTCGTGACGGCATTTGGCCACGGCGTTGGTGATGTCGGTGCGGCCGCCGGTCTCCCACGGGATGACGTGGTGGATGTCGCAGCGTTGCGGCGGTGCGTCACACCCGGCGACGCGACATCCTCGGTCGCGGGTGAGCACGGCGCGGCGTTGGGCGGGAGTGAACGTGCGGATCGACCGGCCGTGGTCCAGGACCCGCCCGTCGGCGGTGAGAAGTCGTTCCAGGGTCCCGCCGGAGGACAGACACGACACCAGGCCGTCGGAGATGGGGTTCCCGTCGAGGGTGGACGCGGTGGCACCGGCACCTTCGAACGCGTCGCAGAACAAGCCGCGCTCCACGGCGCCGAGGTCGGGGCGGGCGTCGAGGAACCGGTCGAGGTGATCGGCGGTGACCACCCCGGCGCCGCGCAGCGCGGCCCGGTACAGCACCCGGATGTCAGCGATCACGGTGAGTCGTTCCTGGCCGCGGTTCCCGTCGGGGTTCTCCAACCCTTCGAGGTAGCGGCGACACACCTCGACCAGGGCATCAGCCCGCCGCTGCGCCGGGGTACGCCGTTCGTCCTCGCCGTCGGGCCGCCCTGCGGCCGCGGTCAACGCTTTCTCGATGTAGGCGGCGGAGTCCGGGTCGAACGACCCGTTCACCACGAGGACGTCGTCGAGGATCCGTGACGCCGACAACTCCCGTTCCGGCGGCGGTGTGATCTCTTCTCGACACCGGCCTCGGCCGCTTCGCGCTCGGCCGCCGCGTCCGCGCGACCCACCCAGTGACCCAGCACCGCCCGAGTGTCGAGAACCGACAGCGAACCCAGGATCCCCACCGTCTCCGCCGCCACCGACGCGAACCGCTCCACATGGCGATCCGGGACCAGAGCCACCGCGGCGTCGATCTGCGCGCCGACCAACCGACCAGAACGCCACGCCTCGGCCATCTCCGGCCACCCGCTCAACCTCGCGGCGCGGGTCGCCGTGCGACGAGCATCGGGGTTCGACAGGCGACACCGCGACCGCAGGAACGCCGCCATCGTCCCGAACCCATCCACCTCGAACCCGCCACTCGAGGCGTAGACGGACTCGGCCTCGGCGACGCGGGCCGCCAGGGCGTCGAGCAACGAACGGGCCTCGGCGATGGCCTCACCATCAACCGGGACCACCACCCCCTCGATCGCCTCCCGCAACCCCTCGAACATGGAAGGGAGACTAACAGACACATGTTCGTACAACAAGCACAAATGTGGCTATTTCGCATCTTGTTCTTTCATCCAATCTCTCCATCAGAGCCTTGTGCTCCTGGCGTGGGCAGAGCGCCCTCCACACCGCCGGCTCCCGGCGGCTGGGCGGTCGGGATGACCGATCGGTCCCGACGGGGGGTCGAGCGGTCTCGCTCGACCTGAGCGACCGATCGAGGGGCCCGCGGCGGCCCGCGGACCAGCCAGCGGCGGCTCTACAGGGCGCCGGTGGCCTTGACGTCGAGGTACAGGTCGCAGAGCCGACCGGACAGATCACCGGGAGCGGCGTCGACCACGCTCGCCCCGAGCCCCTTCAACCGAGCCGCCGCCCGGCGCCGTTCCTCGAGGGCATCGACAGCCGCGGCGGCGCGATAGGCGTCCTCGACATCGGCGGGAGCCTGCTGGGCCCAGCGCACCACGGCGGGATCGTGCACCGCGGCCACCACCACCCGGTGGCGGCCGACCACCAGGGGCAGCGCCGGCAGGAGGGACTCGAGCATGGCCTGCTCGACCAGGTCGGTGAGGATCACGATGAGCGTCCGGCGCCGGAACCGGGCGAGCGTGTCGGCGAAGGCGCCGGCATAGTCGCTCTCGGCCAGGACCGGTTGCAGTTCGGGGAGGGCGTCAGCGACCCGGCCCACCTGACGGGCGCCGGTCCCGGGCGGGACCACCGCCCGCACTCTCGTGTCGAAGGCCACCAGGCCGGCCCGATCACCCAGGCGGGCGGCGACGCTGGTGAGGGCCATGGCCGCGTCCATGGCGTGCTCGACACGGGGCACCCCCGCGACCTGGCCGGCCATGATCCGACCGTTGTCCAGAAGGGTCACCACGACCTGGTTGCGCTCGGCCCGGTAGGTCCGCACGATCGGGCGACCAGCACGAGCGGTGGCCGACCAGTCGATCCGTCGGGACTCGTCGTCGGGCGTGTACTCCCGCAGCTGGTCGAACTCGGTCCCGCCACCCCGTCCCTGGGCGGTGCGGAGTCCGGCGTCGACCCGCCGGGCGCGACGCACCCGCAGCTCAGCGGCGTCCCTCGACGGGAAGCGGGGGTACACCTGCAACTGACCGGGCAGCGAGCGGGAGCGCTGACGGGCCACCAGACCCAGGGGGCCCTCGGTGCGCACGACGACTGCGGTCGGGAGGAACCGGCCCCGTCGGGACGGACGGAACCCGACCTCCACCGTGGCCGACTCGCCGGCACCCAACCTCGCCCGACACCGCCGTTCATCGGCCCGCAGGGACGGGGCGAGCTCGTCGGCCATCGACACCACCACCGACCGGCCGGTCGGGTTGGCCAACGTCCACGACAACGTCGAGCGGGAGTCGAGCACGGCCGACGCCGGCAGCTCACGGTCGACCTCGACTCGTCGGGGAGACACGGCGAGGGCCAGGTCCACCAGGGCGACGAGGACGATGAGCACCTCGAGCGGGAGCAGGGCACCCGCCCGGTCGACCAGGATCAACACCACCGCCGAGAGGGCGACGACCGCCGCCAGCCGACGAGTGGGCAGAGGAAGGGTCACCGGGGCACGGGCACCGTGGCCAGGACCGATTCGAGCACGCCGTCAGGGGTGACACCTTCGAGCTCGAGCTCGGGCCGCACCATCAGCCGGTGTCGCAGTGTGGGCTTGGCCACCGCCTTCACCTCGTCGGGGGTGACGTATCCCCGCCCCGACAGCCAGGCCCAGGCCTTGGCCGCGTGGAGCAGCGCGGTGGCGCCGCGGGGGGACACGCCGAGAGCGAGCGACGGAGAGTCGCGGGTCGCCCGCACCACTGAGACGATGTACTCGAGCACCGGCGTCTCGACCGTTAGCTCGTCGACCGCGGCGCGGGCCCGATCCAGATCGGCGGCCCCGGCGACCGGTCGCACGCCGGCGGCAGCGATGTCGTGGGGGTCGAGGCCCCGATCGTGGCGAGTGAGGACGTCGAGCTCCTCGTCGGCCGACGGGTATCCCACGTCCAGCTTGAAGAGGAATCGATCCAGCTGGGCCTCGGGCAGGGGGTACGTCCCCTCGTACTCGATCGGGTTCTGCGTGGCGATCACGAGGAACGGGTCGGGCAGACGGCGGGTCTCCCCCTCGATCGACACCTGCCGCTCCTCCATCGCCTCGAGCAGCGCAGCCTGGGTCTTCGGCGGTGTGCGGTTCACCTCGTCGGCCAGCAGCAGGTTGGTGAACACCGGGCCCTGGCGGAAGGAGAACGTGCCCTCACCCTGGCGGTACACCACCTGACCGAGCAGGTCGGAGGGCATCAGATCGGGCGTGAACTGCACCCGGGTGACGTCGAGGTCGAGGGCGGCCGCCACCGTCTTGACGAGGAGAGTCTTGGCCGTGCCCGGCACCCCCTCGAGCAGGACGTGGCCACGGACGAGAAGGGCGAGGACGATCCCGGAGACGGTCCCCTCCTGTCCCACCACGACCTTGGCGACCTCGTCGCGGAGGGCGGTGATCGCGGCGCGGGGATCGTTTGATCCGGCGGGCGTCGGGTCGAGCGTCACTACGAGCTCCCATCAGGCGACTGGTCGCCGGCAGGTGGTGGGCGGAACGGTTCCAGGTCGTGGGCAGCGGTCGGGCCCACCCCGGACGGGCCCCCGCCGAGGGCGGCGACCACGACGGCGTCGAGCTCGCGACCGAGCGCGGCGAGGGCGGCGTCGTCGGCGACGGGGGCGTCGATGAGCGCGGCCTCGAGGCGCGAGCGGGGAATCGCGGTGCGGGCGGCGAGGGTGGCGACGACGAGCTCGGCGCCGGCCTGGGGCGGGAGCCCGAAGCGATCGGCCAGGCGGCGGCGGGCCGACGACCGCAGCGACCCAGCAGCGCGGTCGTGGGCGCGAGCGTGGCCGAGCAGGCCACCCACGGCCCGCACCAGCTCCGACCCGGCGATGCTCACCGGCGGATCCTCGGCGACGGGTCGGCCCAGACGCCGGGACCGGTAGAGGGCGTAGACGACGAAGGCCACGAGCAGCTGCAGGATGGCGAGCCCCACGCCCACGGGGAGAGCGTCACCGAGCGAGCCGGCGTCCGGCGCCTGGACGGGTTCACCCTGGTCGCCGGCGACGAGGACGGCCAGCCGGGTGCCGGGCATGGGCACGGCCAGGGCGGCCCAGAGACCGGCGTCATCGTCGAGGGCGAGGGCGTCGTTGGTGAAGAACCACGGGGCGCCGAGGGAGACGATCCGACCGGCGCCCACCGCTTCGGAGACGACGACGGGGCCGTCGCCGTCGTCGAAGCACCCGGTCACCTCGCCCGAGATGCTGTCCACCGGACCGAAGGCCGCGGTGGGACCGTTCAGGGCGAGGGTCGACAGGGCGGCGAACCCGGGCGGTGCGACGATGTCGCATCGACCACGGTCGAGGGCGCCGGTGGAACGATCGAGGTAGGACGCATCGGGGGCCAGCTCGCTCGCCGGCTCGGCCACCACGAGGGTGTGGCCATCGGCCACCCAACGGCGGAGGGCATCGGCTGATGACCCCTCGACCAGGTCCTCGAAGAGCACGGCGACATCGGTGTCGTCGCCGGGCAGGTTCGAGGTCACGTCCACGTCGGCTCCGAGGCGGCCGGCCAGCTCGACCGCCGCCCGCGTGCCGAGGGGGGCGGTCGAGGTCGGGTCCAGCGGAGTGCCCGACGAGCGGCGGCCGGGGGCGGCGAGGGCGACCACGACGAGGGCCGCGACGACGAGGGCCGCGATCACCAGTCCGATCGTGGCCTGCCGTCGGCGACCGGTACCTGACGCCGACGAGGCCGCCCCCACCGACGCGGTCACGACCGAGCTCCGCGCCGAACCCGCTCCGACAGCTCGGCGAACCGCTCAGCTTCGTCGAGACCGGTGGGACGTCCTCCGTACCAGGCCTGATCGAACAGCTCGGCGGCGTCGGAGAAGTCGTCGGCCACCGTGGGCGCGGCCTCCCCCACCTCGCGCCGATGCTCCCCCGTGGTGCGGGCCTCGGCGACGTCGAGCATCTGGCGACCGGCCAGATCGGCGGCGAGAGCGCGGTACCGGGCCCGCAGACCGAGCCGCCAACGCCCCTCCGACTCCAGCCGGCGGGCCTCGGCGTCCCAGTCGACCGGCGTCTGGCGCCGGGCGCGGACCTGGGGCTTCACGTCTCGGGCGCCACGGTCGCGAAAGGCCCGCACGCTCAGCACGATCACCACCGCGGCGCCGGCGACGAGCAGGGCGATCACGACCCAGGCGACGATCCGGCTCCCGCCGTTCCCCCCGAGCCCGGAGAACAGGCGACGGAGCAGGTCGTCGATCCAGTCGAGCACGCCCGAGTACCACGGCCGGCGGGGCGGCTGGTACTCCGGCCGCGACAGGATGTCCTCGGCCAGGCGCCGGGCTTCGTCGGGGTCAGCCGGCACGGGCGAAGGCCTGGGCCGAGCGTTGCCGCAGATCGAGACCCTCGGTGCGGACCCGGAGGTCGACGTACAAAAGCACGCAGCTCAGGACCAGCGGGCCCGTCGTCACCGTGCTGGCGGCGGCCGCCGCGACGGTGGCCACCACCGCGCCGGCGCCGGACGGGAGGGCGAGGGCGATGGCCTGCGGGATGATCGTGAAGATCTGGCCGATCACCGAAGCGACGAGCGTGGAGAGCAGGACCACCCCGAGGGACATCCAGAAGCGTCGGCGCACGAGGCTGAACGAGCGGCCGATCCCCGCGATGGGCCCGAGTGACTCGGCGGCCACCGCGGGCGCCACCACGGCGGTGAACGTGAGCCAGACGCCGAGGGGCAGATAGCAGGCCACGGTGGCCACGGCCGAGCCGGCGAGCAGGAGCGGCCACGAACCGAGGAGTCCGCCGGTGCGACGCAAGGCCGATCGCAAGGCGGCACCGAGCCCGAGCTGCTCGCCGCTGTGCTCCCCCAGCACCACGAAGGTGAGAGCGGCGCCGAGGAACATGAGCGAGAGAGAACGAAGGAGGCTGGCCCCGGCCACCGCGGCGAACTGCCCCGCGCCGAAGTCGTTGTTCCCGAATCCGGCCGTCGGCCCGAACGACGCCTCCACCTGCTGCACCGAATCGAGGGCGGCGATCCCGCTCAGCAACTGAGCGGGCACCACGGCGAGGGCCGTCAGCCCGAGGACGGGTCCGGGTCGGGACCGCAGCAGCCGGTAGCCGCCGTCGAGTAGGTCGGTGAGGGTCGCCGGCTCGAACGGGCGCACGCTCGCTGCCGATTGGACCACTGCCACCTCCAGGGGTCGGCCTCCGCCGGGCCGCCATCCCATTGTGGCCCGGCCAGACTGGCGGCGTGCTCGATGACGCAGCCCGCTACGGCGATTCGTTCGCCGACGTCTACGACGACTGGTACGAGGACACCTTCGACACGGAGGGGACCGTCGATCACCTCGCCGAGCGGGCCGCGGGATCCCCTGTGCTCGAGCTCGGCGTGGGGACGGGAAGGCTGGCCCTCCCCCTGTCCGAGCGAGGCCTGACCGTGGTGGGTGTCGATGCTTCCGCGGCGATGCTCGACCGGCTGGCGGCCAAGCCCGGAGCCACCGGCGTGACGACCGTGCTCGCCGACATGGCTGACCCGCGACCGGCCCTCGACGCAGCGGGGGCGGTGCCTCCCTCGGGGTTCGGGCTGGTGTTCTGCGCCTACAACACGTTCCTCAACCTCGACAGCGCCGCCGCCCAACACGGCTGCCTGGGCGCAGTGGCGGAGCTCCTCGCCCCAACCGGCTCGCTGGTGGTCGAGGCCTACGTGCCCGCCGATCCCGACGACGTGCCGCGGACGTCGCTCGACGTCAGCCGGGTCACCTCGGAGGCGGTCGTGCTCACCTGCACGGAGCACGACCCCGAGCACCAGGTGGTCACCGGGCAGCACGTCGAGCTGCGCGACGGCTCGGTGCGACTCCGTCCGTGGCGCGTCCGCTACGTGACTCCGGAGCAGCTGGACGCCATGGCCCTCTCGGTCGGTCTCGAGCTGGAGCGCCGGGACCAGGACTGGCGAGGCGCCCCCTTCGGAGACGACAGCAGCGTCCACGTGTCGAGCTATCGAGCGGCGCGCCTGCGGTAGGTTGCGCGCGGTGCCCCTACCACGAGTACCACCGGCACCAAATCCGATCTCGTGAGCCAACTCCGACTCAACCCCCTCACCAACCGATGGGTCGCCATCGCCGCCGAGCGGGCCTCCCGACCCGGCGAGTTCGCCCCCCAGCTCGCGGCTCCTGCACCCCTCGGCGACTGTCCGTTCTGCCCGGGCCACGAGGAAGCGACGCCCCCGGCGCTGGAGACCTACGGGCGCCGGGGCGACTGGCTGGTGCGGGTGGTCCCCAACCTCTACCCCGCCTTCGAGGGCAGTGGGCCCTTCGAGGTCGAGGATCTCGGATCGGTGTTCCGTCAGGCACCGGGGCGGGGCATCCACGAGGTGTTGGTGTTCTCACCGGACCACCACGGCAGCTGGGCCGATCTCGACGACCGGCAGGTGGGTCTGGTGATGGCCGCCGTCCGGGATCGCTTCGAGGAGCACGCCGCCCATGCCTCGATCCGCTACACCCAGTCGATCGTGAACCACGGGCGAGAGGCCGGCGCGTCCCTCGAGCACCCCCACGGACAGCTGCTCGGCATCCCCTTCGTCCCTGACGAGCTCCGGGCGGAGCTGGACGGGTTCGCCGCCTTCGCGAACCGTGAGCCGGCTCATGGAGATGGTTGCCTCCTCTGTGCCACCGTCGGCGACGAGGTGGAGGCCGGTCACCGTGTGGTGCTGGTGGACGACCGGGTCACCGTGCTCTGTCCGTTCTGGAGCGCGACCCCCTACGAGATGCTGGTCGTGCCCCGCCGGCACGAGGGCCACTTGGCCGACGGGCAACCCGGCGACCTGGTGGCCGCTGGTCGGGCGGTCCGCGACGTGCTGGCCTCCCTCGGGCGACTGGTCGGCGATGCCGCCTACAACCTCGTGTTCCACACCGCGCCACACCACGCGAACGACCGTTTCCACTGGCACATCCACGTCCTGCCCCGGCTCACCAGCGTGGCCGGGTTCGAGGCCGGCACCGGCGTGCTCATCAACATCGTGGCGCCCGAACAGGCGGCCACCGAGTTGCGTCGGGCGTGACCGGCAGCGAGACCGAGCGTCGCCCTACCGGGGCGACGATCTATGGACTCGATTCCAGGGGGCGGTCGCGAGCCCCAGCGTCGCCCCACGGCGGCGCTCCGTGCCGCCCTGTCAGCCGAAGGAGTGGGGAGGAGGTCGCAGGCGCGCGGCCACCTCGGCGTCGGCGTAGCCGGCCCAGGCCACCGGGGTGGTGCAGTCGAGGGGGATGTCGAGCGGGCCGGGAGGCAGGGCCTCCACGATCGCGCCGGCGGCGCGAGTGACGACCAGGCAGGCCATGTCGTAGGGGTGGGCGGCCAGGTGACCGGGCACGAGGAGGGGCCGGGGATCGAAGACGGCGGCGTCGTTCCCGGCGGCCAGTCCGATCAGGTAACCACCCGTGCACGGAACCAGGTCGTCGTACACCTCGAGCCCGGCGAGATGCTGGTCGGCCCACGCACCGATCGGCGCGTGGCTTCCGGGAGCGAGACGGACGACGGTGACGAAGCGCCGGGCCAGGTCGCCGCCGCGGGGGGTCAGCACCACCGGCTGCGGGGGGCGACCGGCGCCGGTCAGATCGTCGTCGACGGCGTGGGCCGGTCCGCCCACCACGGCGTGGGCGACGAGACCGACCGCGGCCCGACGGGTCGGGATCTCCACGGCGGCGCCGATCTCGAGGTCCTCGAGCGTCTCGGCGTGGCGCCCGGCGCCCATGAGCACCCACGCGCTGCGCTTCCCGGCGAGCAGGCCGCGGGTGCCGTCGACGGGATCGACGATGTAGCGCCACGGTCCGGCGGCGGTGCCCACCACGATCGGATCGTCGTGGCCCTCGACCACGGCCAGGCCGGGCCATCGCGCACCCAGCCCGGAGAGAGCTTCGGCCAGGGCGTCCTCGGCCCGAGCGTCGACGCCGAACACGTCGTCCCCGCCCTCTGACCGCACGATTCGGTGGTCGTCGCCGCCGCCGTCGTGGCCCACGCCGCCGACCACACCGGAGCGGACTGCGTCACGAACCCGACGTCCCACCTCGACCAGGGCGAGGGCCAGCCCGTCGAGCTCGTCGACAACCTGTCCGGACACGGTCTCGGGCTCCGGCTGGGCGTCGCTGGCGGTCACGTCCCTAGCATGCCCGTCCATGGCCGGCATCCGCGTCAGCACCGTCATCGACGCCACGCCGGCCGAGGTCTGGGAGGTGGTGCGCCACGTCGAGGACCACGTCGACTGGATGCACGACGCCGTGGCCATCCGCTTCACGTCGAGATCTCGGTCCGGGGTCGGCACCACGTTCGACTGCGACACGAAGGTCGGCCCCTTCCGGCTCACGGACCAGATGGAGATCACCCGATGGAAGCCACGCCGTGCCATGGGCGTGCGCCACGTCGGGATGGTCACCGGTACCGGCCAGTTTCGCCTCAAGCGACTGAGCGGCGGACGCACCCGGTTCACCTGGAAGGAGACGTTGAAGTTCCCGCTGTGGATGGGTGGCCCCATCGGTGCTCTGGTGGGCGGTCAGGTTCTGCGCCTCGTGTGGGCCCGCAACCTCCATGGCCTGAAGAAGATCGTGGAGTCCGGCTCCGCTCGCTGACTTCCCCGCCCCGACTTCCCCGCCCCGACTTCCCCGCCCCGCCCCCCAACACGGCTCCCCGAATCACGGCTCCCCGAAACGATGCGCATCCCGCGTGCCCTGGCACGCGGGATGCGCATCGTTTCGGTAGAAGGTGAAGGGGCCGGGAGCGTCAGAGGATCGGGTTGGCCCAGCTGTTGGCCGCCCAGATGCAACCGGCGAACAACACCCCGGTGACGGCCACGCACACCAGCGTTCCCGCCCACGGCGACCTCACCGCCCGCTCCAGCCACAGCACCAGCGCACCGACGGCGACGCCGGCGATGAGACCGCCGATGTGGGCTCCCGCCGAGATGCCCGGGACCAGGAAGGTGAACAGGAGGTTCACCACGATGAGCCCTCCGATGTTGGCCAGGGCGACGCGCTCGGGGCGCCATGCGCTGGGCCACCACGGCTGCTCCCATCAGGCCGAACACGGCGCCCGATGCTCCGACGGTGGCGGCGGTGGGGTCGATCAGGAGCACCCCGAACGAGCCGGCCACCAGGCAGGCGACGTACAGCGCCAGGAAGCGGACCCGCCCGAGCAACGGCTCCAACTGCGCCCCCAGCAGGTAGAGCAGGAGCATGTTCATGCCGAGGTGGAGGATCCCCGAGTGGAGGAAACCACCGGTGATGACCCGGTACCACTCCCCCTCGGCCACACCGATGGCGACACGGGAGAAGCCGAGCGGTCCCGACTCGACCGTGTAGCCGAAGCCGACCAGCAGGCCGTCGGTGGTGACGGTTCCTCCCCCGTTCATCAGGTCGCCGCCGGTGGCCAGCACGGCCACCATGGCCAGGACGTTGAGGGCGATGAGGACCTCGCTGACGATGGGCCGACCGGGGCGCATGTCGCGGAAGCGGATCACCGGCGACGCCTTGGCCGCACCCTTCACGCACTCGGGGCACTGGAACCCGACCGAGGCCTGGGTCATGCAACTCGGGCAGATCGGCCGGTCGCACCGCTGGCACGTCACACCGGCCCGGCGGTCGGCGTGGCGATAGCAGGTGGTTATCGGGGTCGAAGCGGCCACGGCCCGACCCTACCGAGGGTGGAGCCCGCCGCCCACGCGGCGTGGCCCCTCGTCAACGGCCGGTGAAGGTGGCCTGGCCGGGGCCGTTCTCGAGGAACGAGGCGACGCCGATGCCGGCGTCGGCGGTGCGAAAGACGTCTTCGAACATGTCCTGTTCGAGGGCCAGGCCCTCCTCGAGGGAGAGGTCGAGGCCATCGTCGATGGCCTGCTTCGCCATTCCTTGGGCCACGAGCGGGCCGGCGGCGAACTCGGCCGCCCGGGCCCGGGCCCGGTCCACCAGCTCGGCGGCGGGCACCACCTCGTCCACGAGGCCGATGGCCAGAGCTTCCGGAGCCCGCAGCTGACGCCCGGAGAAGATGAGGTCCTTGGCCCGGGCGGGCCCCACGAGCCGGGTCAGCCGCTGGGTCGCCCCGCCGCCGGGGACGATGCCCAGCAGGATCTCGGGTTGGGAGAAGCGGGCGGTCTCGGCGGCGATGCGGAAGTCGCAGGCGAGAGCCAGCTCACACCCTCCCCCGAACGCAGGACCGGCGATGGCGGCGATGACCACCCGAGGGATGGCGGCGACGGCATTGAAGGCGTCCAGGAAGAGCGTGCCCATGGCCCGCACCGCTTCAGGTCCGGTCAGCTCGCTGATGTCGGCGCCGGCGGCGAAGATCCGTTCGCTGCCGGTCACCACCACCGCTCCGGGAGGATCGGCGGCCAGGGCCACACCGGCGTCTCGGATCTGGCGCAGAGCCTCGCTCGAGAGCGAGTTCACCTTGCCGTTCTGAAGGCGGACGACGGCCACGCCGTCGTCACCACGCTCGACGGCCACGAGGGTCTCGGTCATGGCCGGACCCTACTGGCCCCCCGTCCTCGAAGAAGGCAACGGACAACGCTCACGCTGGTTCACCTCGTCACCCCAGAGCGCTGGTGGTGAACCAATCCGACGAGCACCACTCAGGCTGGTTCAGCACGTCATCCCAGAGGGGACGTACTGAACCAGCGGGGGGCGGCGGTCAGCTGATCGGGGTGACCTGAGCGGTGCAGAAAGCGCACCGCGTCGCCGCCTTGGGAATGTCGCTCAGGCACTCGGGGCACGGCCGCTCGTCGCTGTCCGCGACGTCCTCGCCCCGCCGGCGGCGCTCGGTGAAGTAGTTCACCGGCTTCACCACGAAGAAGAAGATGGCGACGGCGACCAGGAGGAACTGGATCACGGCGGTGACGAAGGCGCCCCAGCCGAACACTGAGTTGTTGATGGTGAAGGTGAGGTTCGAGAAGTCGGGCTTGCCGAAGATCGCGGCGATGACCGGCATGAGGAGGTTGTTGACGAGCGAGTTGACCACGGCCGTGAACGCAGCACCGATGACGACGGCAACCGCGAGCTCGACCACGTTGCCCCGGAGGATGAACTCCTTGAACTCCGAGAGGATGCCCTTCTTCTTCTCTGCCATCGGTGGTCTCCAGGTGCGATCGGTCTGTCTCCGTTCTAGTGCAGCAACAGATTCGGCGCTTCAGCGAATGACGGCCTGAGCCTCCACCACGCGCACGGCCACCGTGCTCGACCGCGTCAGGCCGTCGAGGGCGCCGCCGGCGCCGGTGTTCGCCGTCCAGCTCACCGAATAGCTGACGCTGGCGGTCACCGAGTACACCCCGCTGGGCCGGCCGGCCGAGCTGTGGCCGAACACGTGGGTGCACCGGCTCGACTGGTCAGCCGGGGGCCTCGCCGGGTCGTACCGGGTCCCGGCGTCGCACGTGAGCGTGGTGCCGTCCCCCAGATCCCACTGCACCGAGACGGGCCGGGCAGTGACCGTGGCGGCCACCGCGCCGATGGCGGCGGTGGCCGAGAGGTCCTGCCAGGGACCCTCGACCCAGAGCCATGTGGCCACCCCGACGAGCTGGTCGCCGGGTGGGTTGAGGCCCGGTTCGGGGGCGGGAAGGTCCAGACGGCGACGGGCCTCGTCGAGGGCTCGCTCCGCCGCTGCCGTGCCGGCGAAGGGATCGGCCGGGTCGTACGGGAGGAGCAGCGAGCGCACGCGTCGGCCGGCCTCGTCCTCGCAGGCGAAGACGTACACCTGGCCGGGCTCGGGGTCGACGGGACCGTCGGCGAAGCGCACGGTGGGCTGATCACCGAGGTCGCCCACCCCCTCGTAGTCGATGGCGTAGTACCCGCAGCTCCAGCGCGGTCCACCTCGCGCTCGTCCCCTGCCACGACGCGACCGGCGCACTCCGCCCGACCACCACCACCGCCTCCGGCGAACCGTCCGTGATCCTGCCCGATGCCTGACCCTGACCATCGACGTCGCCGCATGCGGCCGCAGCGACATACCCCGCGCAACCGAGAAGACACAGGCATACGAGAACGACAGACACTCAACCGCTAGCCGGCGCATTCGTCACCGCCTGCGACGGCTCAAGTCACGTTCTCGACCACCTGCCAGACGCGGCCGTCGCTGACCAGACGTCGGCTCGACTCTACCGAGTTGCGATCTCGTCGTCCAGGACGATTCCTGTCTGCACGTCAACGAACGGCTGCTCGTCGACGACGCAGTCGCGTACGTCGGCGCTCCCTTCGTCGAGTCGCAAGCACCGTGCGCCTGTGACACGAAGTGCGCCTCGACTCGGCAGCCGAATCGACTTGCCCGTCGATCCTCGTCGGTCGATGCCGACGCTCTCTGAGATCGCAGTGCATCGCCGTCCCGTGTAGCTCGCACCGACGCTGGGTGATCTGGATCTGGTGGATCGTTCGCTTCGAAGTAGGTCGCCAGTAGGCCGTGGTACGGCGTCGAGGACCGCTTGTTCCTCGGCCGGGACCGCGGGGGTGGGAGCGGTGGTGGTCGTCGTCGAGGTGCGAGGGCGAGGGCTCGGTGGCCGTGGCGCCACCGCCTCCCCCACACCCGGCCAGGGCCAGCGTGGTGAAGGCCACCGTGGCCCCGATCAACCCCCGGCAACGGGGACGCGAACGTCGTGTCATCTCTCGCCTCGTGTCCTGCGCCGCACCCCGCCGGGTGCCGCGCTCCATCGGGTCCCGCCGCGCCGTGAAGCCGGCCGCCCCGTCGATCCGCTGGGTGCCGCCGCACCGATGGCGCCGAACGTACCGGGGGGTCGACGCCGGATCCAGGCACCCCCCGCTGAATGAGCCACCCGACCCAGGCGCGGTCCGCCCGGCCGGCGCGCCGACGGCTCGTCAGCTCGCGGGTTCGGGTCGAGGCGGCAGCCACCGGTCTCGCTGGAGACCGTCGACCAATCCCACCATCATCGCCTCGGTGTCCCGGCAGCCGGCGAAGCCGGCCTGGCGAACGGCGATGGTGCTGTTCAGGATCGGCACGGCGTCAGCACGCGGCGCGCCGCGCAGCAACTGGTCGGCGTAGACGAGCGAGTTCGCCCCCACGAAGCGCACCGGGTCGGGATCGGCCCGCAGATCATGGGCGCGCACCAGGTCCGCCCAGTCGGCAGCCCGGCGCGGGAGCTCCTCGGTCAGAGCGACCGGCCGGTGGTCACCCGGCTCCATCCCCAGCGCCCGAGCGAGGGGCGGCCACACGTCGGGCCAGCAGTAGACGTCGCCGTTGGTGAGGTTGAACGTGCGGTCGGCAGCAGAGGGACTGGTGGCAGCCCACAGGAGCGCGTCGGCCAACAGCTCGGCGGCGACGGCCTCGCGGACCCACGGCGCCAGCTCGGCGCCCGGGAAGTCCAGCCGACGACCGTCGGCTCGCAGCAGCGCTCCGTACACGGCGATCGGGAGCAGCGGGTTCATGTTGCTCCCCTGAGCGTCGCCCCAGACGACCGTCGGCCGCCAGACCGTGGATCGCCACGTGCCGCGCTCCCGGCGCGCCCGAAGGTCCCGTTCCTGTTCGAAGTAGAAGTTCTGCTGATCGGTCCAGGTGTCGCGCTCCCGCAGCGGCAGCGGCGCCCGCCCGCGATCGGGGTGGTGGACCCCGTAGGCCTTCGTGCCCTGGAGAAGGGACACGTGGGCGAGCCCGGGACAGCCGTCGATCACCGGGTCGAGGAGGTTCCGCAGCATGGCCGCGTTGCGACCGATCGTCTCCTCGTCGAACCAGCCCGCCACGAGGCCCGGGACCTCGCTCACGGCGGCGTAGACCACATGGGTCACGTCGGTCAGCTCGGCGAGGGCGGCGGACGCCGACCGGCGCTCGGTCAGGTCGACGGGCACGAAGGTGACCGACCCCACGTCCTGCGGAGGGCGGCGCGACACCGCCACCACCTCCCAGCCCGGCTCCGACGCGAAGCGCCGCACGGCGGCCTGCCCGACGAGCCCGGACGCCCCCGCCACCAGCACCTTTCCGGACATCGATCCTCCTCCCGGGTCGAGCCCCGTCAGCCGTCGGTGAGCAGGTCCTGCGACGCCGCCCACGGATCGAGGCGGCGTTCGAGAACAGCGGCGAGGGCGGTGTCGTAGTGGGCCCCTGACGCCAGGTTGTCGGCCCGCTCCAGCAACCGGGCCACCAGGATGCGTCGGAGCTCGGCTTCCGAGCGGGACCGCCGCCGGCGCTCCGCCTCCCCCGACGCGACCGCCCAGTCGTGGTGGTCGACGATCGCCGCCCACAGCTCGTCAGCCCCCTCGCCGGTGGTGGCCACCGTCGTCACCACCGGAGGCACCCAGGCGCCGGGACGGTTGCCGCCCCTCAGGGAGAGCAGACCCTCGAGGTCGGCCACGGTGTCGGCCACCCCTGGACGATCGGCCTTGTTGACGACGAACACGTCGGCGATCTCCATCAGGCCCGCTTTGCTCGCCTGCACCGAGTCGCCCCACCCGGGGTTCACGACCACGACGGTGGTGTCGGCCTCGCCTGCCACCTCGACCTCGACCTGGCCCACGCCGACCGTCTCGACCAGCACCCACGGCATCCCGACGGCCTCGAGCACCCGCACCGCCTCGGGCACCGCCAACGACAGTCCACCCAGATGGCCCCGCGACGCCATCGACCGGATGAACACGTCCTCGTCGAGGGTGTGCTCCCCCATCCGCACCCGGTCGCCCAGGATGGCCCCGCCCGTGAACGGTGACGACGGGTCGACGGCCAGCACCGCCACCCGCTCCCCGGCGCGACGCATGGTGGCCACCACCGCCGAGGTCAGCGTCGACTTCCCGGCCCCGGGCGCTCCGGTGATTCCCACCGTGACGCCAGCGCCGGTGTCGGGATGGGCGAGGCGACCCACGGCCCGCGCCTCGGCCCCGCCGCGCTCCACGATCGACAGGAGCCGGGCCAGCGCCGAGCGGTCGCCGGCGCGCGCCGCGACCAGAAGCTCGGACGGATCGCGGCTCTCGTCGGGCACGGGGCCCACGCTAGGACAGGGTCGGGGCGGGGCCGGGACTCAGAGGGAGACGGGCGTCTCGCCCAGCTCCGCTGCCGATTCGCCACTGTTGACGACCTCGGTGACCCCGGGCACCCGATCCATGAGGATGCGCTCGAGACCGGCCTTCAGCGTGACCGTGGAGGCGGGACAGGACACGCACGCACCGATCAGCTCGACGGTGACCACACCGGTGTCCTCGTCGACGTCATGCAGGATGACATCGCCGTTGTCGGCCTGAATTGCCGGCCGGATGACCTCGATGACCTGTTCCACCTTGGCTCGCACGGGCGTCAGTGTACGGACGCCACCGGCCCGATCCACATCCGGCATGGAGTGGCGACCGGCCATCTGCGTGCGAGACTCCGCACATGTCGTTGTTCGTTCTGGCCCACCAGGGCGGGTGGGACGAAGCCCTCCTGGTGGTCGTCCCGATCGCCGTCTTCGTCGCTCTGCTCCTGCTCGCCAACAAGCGGGCCAAGGCCGTCCAGCAGCGTCGGGTGGAGGAGACCGCGACCGACGCCCACCCCACGGAGCCACCGCCGCCCGCAGAGCCGAGCTGACCCGCAGAGGCGGTCGAGAGCATGACGATCGTGGAGCACCGGCACCGGGTGCCCGCCGACGAGGCCGAGGCCTGGCTCGTCGCCCGGCGTGACCTGGTCGAAGAGGCGCCCGGGATCAGGGCACCCGACGGCACCACCACCTTCGCCTTCGAGCGCGGACCGTTCCACGAGTGGGAGCGCGCCGTCACCATCTCCGCCCCGACCAACGGTGAGGTCGAGGTCACCGAGACCGTGCACCATCGCCTCGCAGTACCCGTCTGGGGTCCGCTCTTCCGCCTGGCCCTGCGCCGTCAGCTGCGACGCCCGCCGAGCCCGGCGGGCCGATCACCGTGGTGGGCGCCGCCCCAGGTGATCGACGCCCGAGCGGCGACCGTGCTCTCCATCCTCTGCGTCGTCGGCGCCGTCGCCGGGTATCTCGGCACGCTGCTCACCCAGACCGTCACCTACGCGGCCGAGCAGTTCGGAGCGTCGACGACCGACCAGGGCACGCTGCTGGCGTCGGTGCGTGTCGGTGTCCTGCTCTCCCTCGTGGTGGTGGCCACGGCCGACCGCCGAGGCCGGCGCATCGTGCTGCTCGGGTCGCTCGTCGGATCCTGCGTGTTCACCGCGCTCGGAGCGCTGGCGCCGGGGATGGTCTGGCTCGGCGTCTCACAGACCTTCTCCCGTGCCCTGTCGACGGTCGTCGTCCTGCTCGTGGGGATCATCGCGGTGGAGGAGATGCCGGCGGGCTCGCGCGCCTTCGCCGTCTCCGTGCTCACCATGACCGCCGGCCTGGGCGCCGGGCTCTGCGTGGCCAACCTGCTGTACGTCGACGTCGCCGTCGGGGCCTGGCGCATCGCCTACGTCGTGCCGCTCATCGTCCTGTGGCCGTGCCTGCGGCTCAGCCGGGGCATCCCCGAGACCCAGCGGTTCGCCGTCAGCCGGCGTCGGATCGCGACCGACGGCTCGACCCCGATCCAGGCCGACGCCCTGCCCCACCCCACGACCGACCCCACCCGGCCCGGGCGCCAGATCGACTGGCGACGGTTCGCCCTGTTGTCGACCTCCGGATTCCTGTGGTCGTTCTTCCTCGCCCCGGCCGCCCAGTTCCTGAACGAGTTCCTCCGAACCGAGCGGGGCTTCTCCGGCGCGGAGATCGCCGTGTTCGTGCTGGCCACCAACACGCCGGGCGGTATCGGCATCATCGTCGGCGGCAAGCTCGCCGACCGGCACGGACGCCGCATCCTCGGTGCCGTCGGCGTGGCCGGCGGTGTGGCCTTCACGGTCATCGCCTACCTGTCGTGGGGCTGGCCCCTCTGGCTGGCCTCGGTCGCCGCCACCCTCGTCGGGGCTCTCGCCGTACCCGCCCTCGCCGTGTACGGACCCGAACTGTTCCCCACGTCGCAACGCAGCACGGCCAACGGGGGCCTGCAGGTGGTGAGCGTCGCCGGTAGCAGCATCGGCCTGCTCCTCGCCGGCTGGCTGGCCGATCGCCTGGGTGGGCTCGGACCGGCCATGGCCGTGCTCGCGGTCGGGCCGGCCCTGCTCGTCGTGCTGATCCTGCTCCGGTTCCCGGAGACGGCTCGACGCGAGTTGGAGGACCTCAACCCCACCGATCGAGATTCCGCCCCCGACCCGGCGAACGCCGACGACGGCAGTACCCTCTCCCACCCATGAAGAAGTGGTTCGCCGGCCTCGTGGCCACCCTCGCCCTCACCGTGGCCGCGTGCGGAGGATCGAACGGGGCCGTCAAGACCGACCAGACGTTGCCGCCCACCACGGCGCCCACCACCTCGACGACCCTCCCCTGCGGGGACGAGCCCCTCCCGACCGGCTACAGCCTCACCGCCACCGCCGCCCAGAACGGCGACCTGCAGGTCTACGACGCCCCCGGAGCGGTCGAGCCCGCCCGCACCATGGTCAGCCCCCGGCTCATCAACAACGACCCGAACGCCGCCGTGCCGCTGCTGTTCCTCGTCAAGGACACCCCCGACACGGCCTGCGACTGGGTCGAGGTCTACCTGCCCGTCCGGCCCAACGGTGCGTCCGGGTTCGTGCGTCGCGCCGACGTGACCCTCACCCAGAACCCCTACGCCATCGAGGTGCGCCTCGGCGAGTTCCGCCTCATCGTGCGCAACGGCGAAGAGGTCGTGATGGACACCACCATCGCCGAGGCCTCGGCCAACACGCCCACGCCGGGCGGCCTCTACTTCACGACCGAGCTCATCAAGACCCCGAACCCCGGCGGGGCCTACGGGCCCTACGCCTACGGGCTCTCGGGCTTCTCCGAGGTCCTACAGACCTTCAACGGCGGTCCGGGGCAGCTCGGGATCCACGGCACGAACCAGCCGCAACTGCTCGGAACCAAGGTGAGCCACGGCTGCATCCGTCTCAGCAACGACGACATCACCAGCCTGGCCAACCTGCTCCCCCTCGGCGTACCCGTCACCATCGTCGCCTGAGCAGGGCCCCGACGGGCCCGTCGGCGACGACGGCCATGGCGCCAGGGTCAGCGCAGCTCGGCGATCCAGGCCGACACCGCTTCGGCGATGGCGCCGTCGGCGTTTCGGGGGTCGTGCCCGCCGGGCAACCACACGAAGCTGACCGGCCCGCCGATCGACGCGGCGTGGTGCTCCAGCTCGGCGGGTGAACCGAAGGGGTCCTTCTCGCCCGAGATGAACAGGCAGGGCACCGTGAGGGCCGGGAAGTGCTCGACGCGGAGCTTCTCGGGCTTGCCCGGCGGATGGAGCGGATAGCTGAGAAGGACGAGTCCGGCCGCCGGCAGGCCATCGGCCACGGCCATGGAGCACATGCGGCCCCCGAACGAGCGGCCTCCGAGCACCAGGCCTCCCGCCTCGACACCGGCCGTCCCGACGAGGGCCTCGGCCTCCTCGACCACCGCCGCCACGGCGACGGGAGCACGATCAGGAGCCTTCTTGCCCGCCTTGCGGTAGGGGAAGTCCATGCGGGCGACCGGCAGGGGGGCCACTGCCTCCTCGACGGCCACGAGCGTGTGGTGATCGCGGTCGGCGCCGGCCCCCGGCGCCAGGAGGAGGGCTCCGGCCGCGCTCATCGTCCGGTGAGGATTCGTCGTGCCTCGGCCAGGTCGGCGATGCGATTGGCGGCGCCGTCGGTGGTGGCTCCGTGATCGGGATGGGCAGCTCGGAGCATCTCCCGGTACCGACGGATGACCTCCTTGGCCGGCGGGGTGGAGCCCGGGCGCACGGACCCGTTGGCGCCGGCGACCGCGGCGGCGCCGACTCCGGTGAACCCCAACAGGTCGAGGGCCCACGCCGTGGGGTTCTCGAGGGCGCTGCGCCCCAGCGACGCTCCGGCTCGCATGCCGCTGAGGCTGGCGATCAGGTCGGAGCCGATGGGACCGGACCAGCCGATGGCCCGCCGGACGGTGGCCATCACCGGCGCCCGCACGCCGGGCTCGAGGCGCCCGGCCGCGTACACGGCCCCGAGGACCTGCTGGGCCGGCGCACCCTGGGACGAGAAGTCGAACGACATCCGCTCGCCGTGACCGATGAGGCGGTGGCGGACCGAGTTGAGACCGATGGTGTCGACCTGGAGCCGAAACCGAAGGCGAGGCTGAGGGACCCGGCGGCCATCCTCGAGCTCTCGGGTCAACCGACGCAGGTCCGGGATCAGGTCGGGATCGATGCCCCCCACGTGGGCGGCCACGATCCCGCCCAACAGGATTCCGCCGAACCCGGGAGGTGGCTCGACCGGCAGCTCGGCGTCACCCAGAGCGACTCGGCGCGTGGGCGCGTGAGGGCGGGAGCAGAAGATCTCCAACTCGGCCAGCACCACCACGGGCTGAGGGTATCGCCGGCCGGCGATCGACCACGGATCGAGACCGGGAGCACGACGAATGGGCCCCCACGACGGGATCGGGGCCACGGCGGCGGGACGAAGGAAGCGGTCCGGCCCTACTAACGTCCGGGGATGCCTGACTCTCGTCTCGATCGCAACCTCGCCCTCGATCTCGTACGCGTCACCGAAGCTGCGGCCATGGCCGCGAGCCGGTGGATGGGCCGGGGGGACAAGGAAGGGGCCGACGGGGCAGCGGTCGACGCCATGCGTCTGGCCCTCGGAACCGTGCCCATGGACGGGACGGTCATCATCGGCGAGGGCGAGAAGGACGAGGCGCCCATGCTCTACAACGGCGAGCGCATCGGCGACGGCAGCCCTCCGGAGGTCGACATCGCCGTCGACCCCGTCGACGGCACCACCCTCACGTCGAAGGGCCGGGGCAACGCCCTCGCGGTGATCGCCCTCTCCGAGAAGGGCACGATGTTCGACCCGGGCCCGTGCGTGTACATGGAGAAGATCGCCGTCGGGCCCGACCTGGTCGGCGTGGTGCACATCAGCGCCACCCCCACCGAGAACCTGAAGGCCGTCGCCAAGGTCAGGGGCATCGACGTCACCGACGTCACCGCCGTGATCCTCGAACGGGACCGCCACGACGATCTCATCGGTGAGGTCCGCCAAGCCGGGGCCCGCATCCGCCTGATCCCCGACGGCGACGTGGCCGGAGCCATCTCGACCGCCTGGCCCGACTCGGGAGCCGACATCCTGTTCGGCATCGGCGGCACCCCTGAAGGGGTGATCGCCGCCGCCGCTCTCAAGTCGATGGGGGGCGAGCTCCAGGGACGCCTGTGGCCCCGCAACGACGAGGAGCGGGCGGCTGCTCTGGCCGCGGGCTACGACCTCGACAAGGTGCTGGCCACCGACGACCTGGTCGCGGGCGACAACTGCTTCTTCGCCGCCACCGGGATCACCGACGGCGAGCTCCTCAAAGGCGTGCACTTCGGCGCCCAGCACATCACGACCCAGTCGCTGGTGATGCGCTCCAAGTCGGGGACGGTCCGCCTGCTCAACGCCCAGCACCGGCCCGAGAAGCTCCGGGCCCAGGGCGCTCCCGTCTGACCACCGGCCGTCGGCGGGTCAGATCAGCGTCGAGGCCACTGCCACGAGCACGACGACGGGCGCCAGCATCAGCTCGAACGCGCCCACCACCGCGGCGAGCAGGGCGACCAGCAGGAACGGCACGCTCATGAGGGCGAGGACCGCCCCGTAGCCGGGAAGGTCGTCGTGGGCGGCGAGGAGCAGACGCCCGGCGCGCCACAGGTCCCCGGGCAGGGCCACCAGGCGAACCCGACCCCGACGAGCCTGAGCATCACGCAGCAAGGCGGCCAGCTCGGTCCCGTGGGTGCGGGCCACGTCGGGCATGGCTCCGAGCTGGGACGGGATGCGTACGACCTCGTCGAGCGCCCGCTGGAACAGGAAGAGCACGACTGCGGGGGCACCGAGAACGGCGGCGAGGACCAGCACCACCACCCCGTCGGTGGCGGACAAGGGCCAGGAGGTCCACACCGCGGTGACCACGATGGCGACGGCGGCGATGCCAACGAGGACGGCGTAGGCCAGCACGGCACGGGAGATGCGCCGGGCCAGGGGGACCAGCCGGCTCAGCACGACCAGCGCGTCGTCGACGCGGCGGCGGGTCAGCGCGGCGGCGCGAACCGCCCGCTCGGTGGTGCGGGCCGCGCCCGTCGACCCGACCTCGGGTCGCGTGCCGGGCTCGCGGCGTGGGGACATGTCAGGCAACGTACCCATCGCCGGGAGCCGGGAGACGCCCGCTCAGCCCTCGGCCGGTCGGAGATCTCGCGCGGTGAGGCGGGTGGACCGGGCCAGCTCCTCGGCCGCAGCCATGGAGGCATGGAGCAGCTCGTCCACCGAGCTCTTGCCCGCCTCGACCGCCGCTCCGAGGGCATCGCGGCGCTCCTGGAGCGTCTCGGTGGCGTGGGCCCGCGTGTCCACCACCTTGGCCTGCAGGTTGGCGTGGCTGTGGGCGACCGATGCCTGGGCCTTGGCCCAGTGGGCCTTGAACGTGCCCACGTCGAAGTTGCCGTCCCCGACGCGGTTGGCGGCCAACATCTCGGCCGACGGCACCTTGAGGTCGCGCACCACACCGATGAAGCTCAAGCCCTTGAGGACGTAGTAGGTCACGTCGATCTCCCACCAGAAGAAACCGTTGCGGGCCGACGACTGGTAGTAGTGGTGGTTGTTGTGCCAGCCCTCGCCCATGGTGGCGATGCCGACGAGCATCGAGTTGCGGCTGGTGTCGTCGGTGACGTAGCGGCGCCGGCCCATGACGTGGGCCAGCGAGTTCACCAGGAACGTGTCGTGCCACAGCAGAACCGTGCTGAGGAAGAAGCCGACGAACAGGCCCGCCCACCCGGCGTACAGCGTGGCGGCGATGGCGGCCATCCAGGGGAACAGCCCGTTCCACTTGTCCACGAACCGCAGCTCCGGGTACTTGTGGAAGTCGCGGATCCGGTCGACGGGGATCTCGTCGTACTTGTCGCACAGGATCCAGCCGACGTGGCTCCACAGGAACCCGCGCAGAGGTGAGTGGATGTCGGCCTCGGTGTCGGAGTAGCGGTGGTGGTTGCGGTGATGCCCGGCCCACCACAGCGGACCCTTCTGGGCAGCGGTGGCGCCACCCACGGCCAACACCAGCTGGAACGCCCGGCTCGTGCGGTAGCTCCGGTGGGCGAAGTAGCGGTGGTAGCCGGCGGTGATGAACCACAGGCGACCCAGGAAGAGCACCGCGAACACCAGCAGGGCCTTGCCGGTGATGCCGAAGACGAACAGTCCGGCCAGTGCCAGGACGTGGATCAACAGGAAGGGGATGGAGGCCTTCCAATTGACCTTCTCGTCGGGACCGCGGTCGTAGGAGGAACGAACCATCGGGAGAGGGAGGTGCTCGGCCGGGTCGTCGACCGCACGCACAGGGACGGGAGGTTGGGCCACGAAGGGATCGTCCTCGCTGAGGTGGGGGGGCTGGGATTTCACCGAAACCACGAGAGCGGCTCCGACCCCAGCCTACCGACCAGTCGGTAGGCTGGGAGGTCTGGGAACGCGAATTCCTGCGAAACAACGGGTGCCGTGAAGCGTGGCTCGGCCTGCGGCAGTGTTGCATGGACTCCATGGCCGTCTCCGTCGCCGAACCCACCCGAACCTCGAGCCGCAACCTCGCCCGTCTGGCCGGCGTGGCCTCGGCCGCCGTCGCTCTCGGCGTGGGCGAGCTCGTGGCCGGCACCGGTTCGGCCGGCCAGTCCCTCGTGGGTTCGGTGGGGGGCGAGGTGATCGACCGCACGCCGGGTTCGGTGGTGCGCACCGCCATCGACTGGCTCGGCACCAGCGACAAGGCCGTTCTCGTCACCAGCATCGTCGTGATCTGCCTCGCCCTCGGCGCGGTCGTCGGTTCCGCTGCCAGTCGGCGGCCGTGGGTCGGTCCGGTGGCCTTCGGGGCCGTCGCCACCCTCGGCGTGATCACCGGGATCCGCGATCCCCTCGCGTCGGAGCCGGCCGCGGTCCTGGCCGGGATCGCCGCCGCCGTCGCGGGCTCGGCCACCCTCTGGTTCCTCCTCGAGCGGCTGCCGTCCGAAGCCGCCCCGCCTCCGAGAGCCGCCACCCCGATCCCCCGACCGAACCGGGCCAGCGGCGACCGACGGACCTTCCTGACCTGGACCGGCGTCGCCGGTGCCGCCGGTGTGGTGGCCGCGGTGGCCGGTCGCAGCCTGGCCGACCGGACCCGAATCGAGGAGAAGCGCGCCGCCATCGTGCTGCCCCCGCCGGCCACCACGCTCACGGGCGGCGCGGCGGCGGCGACCGCCGGCCTCGACGGGCAGGTGGAGGGCCTCAGCCCCTACATCACGCCCAACAAGGACTTCTACCGCATCGACACCGCCCTCACGATCCCCAAGCCCGACCCGGCCAGCTGGAAGATGTCGATCGACGGAATGGTCGACTCGCCCTTCGAGCTGACCTACGACGAGCTCCTCGCCCTCCCCCAGATCGAGGCTCCGATCACCATGGCCTGCGTCTCCAACGGCGTGGGCGGCGACCTCGTCGGGAACGCGGTGTGGCAGGGAGTGCCGCTGGCCAGCCTCCTCGAGCGCGCCGGTGTGCAGGACGGTGGCGATCAGATCGTCGGACGATCCCTCGACGGGTTCACCGTCGGGTTCCCCACCGGCACCGCCCTCGACGGGCGCACGGCCCTGGTCGCGGTGGGCATGAACGGTGAACCTCTGCCCACCAACCACGGCTTCCCGGCCCGTCTCGTCGTGGAAGGGCTGTACGGCTACGTCTCGGCCACCAAGTGGCTGAGCTCGATCGAGCTTCGGTCGTGGGACGACTTCGACGCCTACTGGATCAAGCTCGGGTGGGCCAAGGAGGGCCCGATCAAGACCCAGTCCCGCATCGACGTGCCCCGGACCGGCACGAGCGTCCCGGTCGGCACCGTTGCGCTGGCCGGCGTGGCGTGGGCCCCCGGACGGGGGATCTCCAAGGTCGAGATCCAGGTCGACGACGGCGACTGGAACGAGGCGCGCCTCGGGCCCGAGCTCGGCGATGCCACCTGGCGCCAGTGGATCTACGACTGGGACGCCAGCAAGGGAACCCACACCGTCAAGGTGCGGGCCACCGACGGAACCGGCGAGGTGCAGACCTCCGAAGTGGCGCCCCCCGACCCCGACGGGGCCACCGGATTCCACACCCGAAGGATCGCCGTCAAGGGCTGACCGGTCCTCCAGCCGACCAGGCGGCCCGGGCCAGTCGGTCCCTGACCGCGGCTCCCACCCCCACCGCCGGGGGCGGGACACAGATCAGCCAGGCCAGGCCGAGACGATCGGCCTGGCGAAGCCGGGAGTAGAGGACTCGGGCGTACTCCTCGGGGGGTCCCGCGGGTTCGAGCTCGACGGCCTCGGAGGACAGAGCGGGCAGCGCCGTCGGAGCGAGCACGCCCACCGCACCCTCCCCCGATGCCAGACGCTCGGCCACCGCGGCGGCGATCTCGGCCTCGGCCACCACGACGATGCGGGTCCGGGGCGCGTAATGCGACGCCAGCAGGCCCGGAGCCCGCGCTTCGCCCGCGGGGGCCGCACCGAGCTCGACGCGCGGCTCGCGTCCGAGGACGTCGGTGAGGCGTTCGAGCCCGACCCCACCAGGGCGCAGGACCACGGGCTCGTCGCCGGTCAGGTCGACGATCGTCGACTCCACGCCGACGGGGCACGGCCCACCGTCGAGGACGAGGTCGACACGGTTCCCGAGGTCGGCGACCACGTCGGCGGCGGTGGTCGGGCTGACCTTCCCGAAGCGGTTGGCCGACGGAGCGGCGATCCCGTCGCCGAAGGCGGTCAGGAGGTCCCGGGCCAGCGGGTGGTCCGGGACCCGGAGCCCGACGGTGGCCCGTCCGCCGGTGACGACGTCGGGCACCCGATTGCTGCGCCACAACAACATGGTGAGCGGTCCCGGCCAGAAGGCGTCGGCCAGCAGACCCGCCTCGGTGGGGATCCGATCGGCCCAGACGTCCAGGAGGTCGAGGTGCCCGATGTGGACGATGAGCGGGTGCCCGGCGGGCCGACCCTTGGCCGTGAAGATGCGGCCGACAGCATCCGGGTCGGCGGCGGCGGCACCCAGCCCGTAGACGGTCTCGGTCGGGAAGGCGACCAGACCACCATCGGCGAGCACGTCGACCGCCCGGCGCACCCCCTCGGGTCCGTTCACGACCTCGACCGGCGCCGCCGAACCCGAGTCCTCGTCGCCGGCCACCCCCCGAGCCTACGACTCCGAGCTGAACCGACCCCTGCCCTCACCGAAACGATGCGCAGTCCGCGTGCTCCAGCACGCGAGATGCGCATCGTTTGCGGGAGTGAGAGGGTCCGAGCCGTTCGTACGAGGGAAAAGAACCGTGGGTGAACCGCGTGGCCGACGAGCTCTCACTCCTCGCCCCCGCTCTCGCCTTCCTCCTCGCCGCCGTCCCCCTGGCGCATCTGCTCGGAGAGCTCGGCTTCTTCGAAGCACTGGCCGGGCGGGTCGCCCACCACGCCCGAGGGGTGTGGCCCTGGTGGGTGCTGGCCGCGCTCACCACCGCCGTGCTCAACCTCGACACGACCATCGTCCTGCTGACCCCGCTCTACATCCACATCGCCCGACGGCGAGGCGAGAACCCCATTTTCCTCGCCGCCGTTCCCCTGGTGCTGGCCAACCTGGCGTCGTCAGTCCTGCCGGTCTCGAACCTCACGACCCTCGTCGCGAGCGAGCAGCTGTCACTGACGACCGGCGATCTCGTCCGAGGTCTCGGCCCGGCGAGCGTCGCCATGGTCGTCGTGGGTCTCGCCGCCCACCGGGCGTGGGCCAGAGGGCACCACGCGCCGATCGCGGTCCCTCCGGCGACCGGGGCGGCGCCGCCGGACGCCCGGGCGGACGGGCCGAGGGCGACGGGGCCGAGAACGAAGCCGATGGTGGTCGAAGCCGTCCCCTCCGCCCGGGCCGAGGACCGGCGGGCCCTGGTCGTCGGCACTCCCGTCGTCGGCGCCCTGCTCGTCGCCTTCGTTCTCGGCCCCGTCGTCGGACTCCCGGCGTGGGTCGCCGTGGTCGTGGCCGACGGTGTGCTGATGGTCGCCGTGCGCCGGTTTCCCTGGCGATCGGTGCCGCTGCTCACCTCCGCGGGGGTGGCCGCTCTCGGCGCGTTGGTCGCGGTTCTCGTGGCCCCCGATGCCTTCGCCGGCATGGTCGACCGGAGCGGCGCGGGAGGGGCGGCGCTCGGCGTGCTCACCGGCACCGTGCTGGCCGACGTGGCCAACAACCTCCCGGCTCTGCTGGCTCTGCTCCCCCCGATCCATGACCAGCACCAGCTGATGCCGGTCCTGCTCGGCGTCAATGCCGGTGCCGTGCTCACACCGATCGGTTCCCTGGCCAACCTCTTGTGGCTGCGCACCGCTCGTCGCCACGGACTGACGGTGAGGTGGGTGGACGCCCTGACCATCGGCGTGATGGTCGGCGGCCCGGCCCTGCTGGCCGGAGCAGCGGTGCTGGTGGTGGGACGGTTCTCCTGACCCGTGCCGCCACGGCCCGTCCTCCCCACCTCGACGAAACCCGCCCGCCCCTCGACGAAACGATGCGCTCATCGCGTGCTGGAACACGCGACGAGCGCATCGTTTGCGGGCTGCTCGATGGCAGCCCCCTCGCGCTCGCAGGCCGACGGTCCGCTCGGACCCGCCGTCCGTATCGGTCCTGCCGGCCGGGCCGAACGGCGCGGGGTCCTCAGCCCACGAACCGGCCGACGGAGAACCGGCCGATCATGGCGTAGCCCGTGAGCACGCACGCCACCACGATGGCCAGCATCGCGGCGCGGCGCCACCAGGTGGGCAACCGACCGAGGAGCGACGCGTAGGCCGGGAACAGCACCCAGTCGGCGACCGTGAAGCGGTTGAAGCTGGCCAGGACGCTGGAGCACAGCGGCAGCAGGATCATGGCCACGCCGAGCATCCACGCCTCGGCGGGGAACCTCGGTCGGCGGGAGACGACCAGGTAGCCCAGTCCGATGGCCACGATGCCCACGCACCAGAGGTCGAAGCTCCGGGCCACCATGGCGGGCACCATGATCGTCCCCTTGTCGGGCGAGAGGTTGTCGATGCCCTGCAGCACCGATGACCACGGCCACGACAGGGTCCGGCCCCAGTCCTCCTGCACGCCGATGAAGGCGAAGGCGTCACCGACCTGACGTTGCATGGCGGCCAGCACGGCCAACAGGCCTGCCGCCCCCGCCAGCGCGTAGGTGACGGCCCACCGATCGACGCGGCGGTCCCTGAGGATGCGGGCGAGGACGATGACGGCGGGGACGAGGATGCCGACGGAGCGGGTGGTGGCGATGCCGGCCAGACAGGCGGCCGCCACCCATCGCCGACCCCGCCGGTCAGCCCACACCGCCCCCGCTCCGAGAGCGACGAACAGCGCCTCGGAGTAGAAGGCCCAGAAGAACAACGACGAAGGGAACACGGCCAGGAGGACGACGGTCCGGCGCGCGACCCGCTCGTCGGTCCACTCCCTCGTGACGCCCCAGACCGTCACGAAGGCGGCCAGGCCGGTGAGGGTGGCGATCGTGTGGACCGTGATGAGGTCCGAACCGGTCAGGCTGTACAGCGGCGAGGCCAGCCACGAGAGGCCGGGGAAGAACGCCTGGGCGGGCATCATCGGCCGCGGGTGCCAGTACCCGAGGTGGAGGATCCGCAGGTAGTGGGCGCCGTCGTAGTTGTAGGCGGTCTCGACGATCCGTCCACCGAGGTGGGAGGTCACCACCGCGGACGCCACGCGCCACCCGGCGTACACGACCACCGGGAACCACGCACCCGGCAGGAAGCGGCGCCGGGGCGCGGCTCGTCGGCGTCCTCCGAGTCGGCGACGAGGGGGGCGGTGGTCAGCGACATGGCCGACTCAGGCGGGAGGACCGTCCATGGAGATCCGTGACGCTAGTGCGCCGTCTACCGTGGCCGACGTGCTGACGCCCGCCATGATCGCCGCCGTGGTGGCGTGGCCGGCCCTGGTGGTGGGCGTGGTCGTCGTGGTGGCGCTCTGCCTGTGGGCGCTGTTCCGACCGGGATCCATAGCCGATCGGGCCCGCCACGACGACGGCGAGGAGGGCTCTGGCCCTCACCCCTCCGACGGCGGCACCTGACCGCTCATCGTCGTGTACAGGATCGAGGCGAGGCTGCGACGGAGGTCGGCGCTGCCGGCCCCCCAGTGCTCGAGGCCCTCGCGGTGAGCCGACACGTGGGCCAGCATCGAGACCAGGACGCCGGCCTGGGCGAGGATCTCGGGATCGTCGGCATCGCCCCCCTGCTCGCACAGGACCCGCACGAACGCACCACTCGCCTCCCCCAGGAGACGGGTGCGGAGATCGCGGAAACGCAGGTCGCCCTCGTAGCTGGCCAGATCGATGACCCGCAGCACGGATCGGTGCTGCTCCCACAGGTCGAAGAATCCGCGGGCGACGGCGAGGGCGGTGGCCAGCCCCTCGGGCCCAGCCCACGGATGGTCGTCGATCAGCGCGGCCAGACGGGGGCCCGCCTCGGACTCCATCTCCTCGGCCAGGGCCAGCACGGCCTCCTCGACGTCGGCGAAGTACTGGTAGAAGGTCGCCGGTGAGGTGCCCGCCCGGCGGGCGATGTCGACGACCTTGAGATCGCGGTAGGTGCTGGTCTCGAGCAGCTCGGCCGTGGTGTCCAACAACCTCCGGCGGGTGGCCCGGCCCCGCCGACCGGTCGGCCGATCGGGTGCGTCACGACGGCCGGATTCGGGGATCGCAGTCGTCTCAGCCACTCGGGGAGGCTAACCGAGCCCGCGTCGCTCCCCGGTCCGGACGACGCGGTCCACCCACCACCTCCGCCGGCCGCCTCGGACGGGCGAGGAGGTCAGGCCCAGACGTCGAGGACGTCGTCGGTGTGGACGACGTTGGCGATCAGCTTGTAGGTGTTGTCGAGGAGCGACTCGGCGTACTCGGCGGGTACGCCGGCCACCGCGTCACGGGGGACGACGACCTGGTAGCCGTGGTTGACCAGACCGATCGTGAGCCCCATCAGGGCCACGTTGACCGACACGCCGACCACCACGACGGTGCGCACACCCAGGTTGCGCAGGATGGGATCGAGGTCGGTACCGCCGATCGGATCGAGCCCGTGGTACCGGCCCACGACGAGATCGTCGGGCGAGTGGCCGAACTCCGGGAGGGGCTCGGCCGCCTCGCTCCCCGGCTCCATGGGGGGCGAGGTGCGGTTCATCACCGCGAACAGCCGGCCGTTGGTGTTGCCCCCACGGTTGTCCGGCCGGCGCCAGAACACGGCGTGCACGACCTGTACTCCTGCGGCGCGAGCCCCGTGCACGAGACGGGCACCGTTGGGGATCGCCGACGGACGGGCCGCCTCGGCCAACTCGGGTAGGGCGCTCGCCGGCCCGAGCACACCGATCTGGCACTCGGAGGTCACGACAGCGGTGGTGGTGGGCTCCAGCAGTGCGTGCAGATCGACGGCCATCGGTCGGTTCTAGCCCAGGCCGCGACGGCGCGCACGCCGAGCGCGCCACCCGGCGGTTGCCGTTCGGTAGACGCGTCTTGATAGACAGAGTCCATCGAGGGCAGTTGGGGGTGACGCTCGTCGCGCCTCCCCATCGGCCCGTCCCCGCACAGAGGAGCAATCCCAATGCCCGAAGCCGTCATCGTCTCCACCGCCCGCAGCCCCATCGGCCGGGCCCACAAGGGATCGCTCACGAAGGTCCGTCCCGACGACATGGCCGCCACCATCATCCGCGCGGCGCTGGACAAGGTGCCGGAACTGGATCCCGGCACGGTCGAAGACGTCATCCTGGGCTGCGCCCAGCCCGCCGGCATGCAGGGCTACAACATCGCCCGCCTCGTCTCCGACCTGGCCGGCATGGGCCACGTCCCCGGCGTGACCGTGAACCGCTACTGCTCCTCGTCGCTCCAGTCGATCCGCATGGCGGCCCATGCCATCAAGGCCGGCGAGGGCGACGTGTTCATGGCCGCCGGAGTCGAGACCGTCAGCCAGTTCGGGTCGGGCATGTCCGACGGCCTCCCCGGAACCCACAACCCGCGCATGGCCGAGGCCGAGGCCCGCACCGCCGAGCGGGCCGAGGGCGGCGCCCCGAAGTGGAGCCCGATCGCCGATCACGTCGCCGACTACTACCTCGGCATGGGCCAGACCGCCGAGAACGTCGCCCAGTACGAGAACGTCTCCCGTCAGGAGCAGGACGAGTTCGCCGCCCTCTCCCAGCAGCGGGCCACCGCAGCCCAGGAGCGGGGCTTCTTCGAGCGGGAGATCACCGGCATCGACACCGTCGACGCCGACGGCAACGCGGTGACCGTCACCAAGGACGACGGCATCCGCGCCGGCACGACCGTCGAGAAGCTCGCCGGCCTCAAGCCGGTGTTCCGCCCCGACGGCACCGTCACCGCCGGCAACGCCTGCCCGCTCAACGACGGCGCCGCCGCCGTGATCGTCATGAGCGACACCCGGGCTCGCGAGCTCGGGCTCACCCCGATCGCCCGGGTGATCGCGTCGGGCGTCAGCGCCCTCGATCCCGAGATCATGGGCCTCGGCCCGATCGAGGCCTGCCGCCAGGCCATGGCCCGCGCCGGCATGTCGATCGACGACATCGACCTGGTCGAGATCAACGAGGCCTTCGCCGCCCAGGTCGTGCCGTCGGCCAAGCACCTCGGCCTGAGCTGGGACAAGCTCAACGTCAACGGTGGCGCCATCGCCCTCGGCCACCCCTTCGGCATGACCGGGGCCCGCATCATGACGACGCTGCTGAACGGCCTGGAGGACGCGGGCAAGACCGTCGGCATGGAGTCGATGTGCGTCGGCGGCGGCCAGGGCATGGCCATGATCGTCGAGCGCCTGGCCTGACCCAGACCGGACGAGCCCGTCGCTCGCGTCCGACCAGCACCGGGCCCCTCCTCGGAGGGGCCCGATCGCGTCGGACGCGAGGAAGGCCCGACCGGAGTCGGGCCTTCGCATCCCACTGGTCCGGGTGCGAACCGGTGGAGGTGAGGAGAATCGAACTCCCGACCTCTACGTTGCGAACGTAGCGCTCTAGCCAACTGAGCTACACCCCCGCAGGGCTGACCACGATACCCGCACACGCTCACCGTGACGGAAATCGGCCGGACCGTCGGCGGCGCGAAACAGGCCCGCGACCACCCCGCGTGAGATGCGAACGCACGTTCGTGGGCCGGACGGATCACGTCCGTCCGTCACGGAAGTGCAACATGGTGGTCGCTCGGGCGACTACAACTTAAGGACCCTTCCCCGCCGACCGAGAACAGAGAACATGTCGACCCTGAAGATCAGCAGTTCCTCGCCCAGCCACCGCCACCGTCCGGCTTTGCGGGTTGGTTTCATCGCCGCCGTCGTTGCCGTGATCGTCCTCACGCTGAGCGCGTGCAGTCCGGAGGAAGACCGGGGCGCCGACCTCGTGAACTACTCACGGAACACGAACGGATTGCCGAGTCTCGGCATCAACATCGACCTGTACTTCAAGGCTCAGGGCTGGTCGCAGCGGCTGGCCGCCGAGCAGCGCCTGTCGCACTCGTACCTCCCCGACGGCATCGGGTACCCGTGGCGCAAGCTCGGGGAGAACGTCGGCTACGGCTACTCGATGGATCAGGTCCACCAGGCCTTCATGAACTCGTCGGGCCACCGGGCCAACATCCTCGACCGGTCGTTCGACGCCATGGGCATCGGCGTCACCCGTGACGGTGCCGGCCGCTTCTGGGTTGTCCAGGAGTTCATGGACCAGCCCTGACGGTCGGCGCCGCACCGCTCCGGCACGGCACTGACCGACCAGTCGACTGCGATCCACGGCGGGCCTTCGGGCCCGCTGTGGCGCGTTCCGGGCCGACCCACGTCCGATCGGGGTGGCCGCGCCCACTGGGAATCGCCGGCGCCGGGCCGTCGGCGCCGTCCGTCGACACGGCCCAGGGTGGACGGAGGACCCCGCGGGACCCACAACCCCGTCGGCAGCGTCAGACACGGCCACAGAGGCGCTCAGGCACCTCTGCGGCGACCGCCGACCACCGCGCGCCGTCGTCGGGCGCCGACTCCGACATCGGACCGACATGGTCGTGGCCACGACGAACGACGCCCGATGGTGGTTCGCTCGGTGCGTCCTGGCCCACGAGGTGAGCCACCATCCGAGAGGGACGGACCGGCGCGACGAACCGCCCTCCTTCGGGCGGGCGGTGCGATCGGTGGACCTGGTTCGACGAATCGCCCGCCGTCAGCGGATGACGGGCCGTCGAGCGAGAGTCAGCGGCCGTTGACGGCGTAGGCGGGGCGCAGAGCGTAGGTGCCGTACTCCGCCTCGGCACCTTCCGACCACGTCTCGTCCGCCGCCCACACCGCGGGGGCCTGACCGGCAGGATCGAGGTAGCGCACCTTGGTGCGACGCTCGAGGGCCCGCTTCTGGACGGTGGCCAGCAGAGCCACGTAGCCGAGGGTGAGCACCAGGGCCAGGCCGAACAGGTACGTGGCCGGGCCGCCCATGACGATCATGGCCAGGAAGGTGACGCCGGTGGCGCCGAGCAGGCCGACGAGGATGTCACGACGACGCTTCTTGGCCGAGGACAGCGCCGGGGGCCGGTTGGCCATCACCACGCCGCCGCCGACCGCACCGGCCGCCGGGGCGGGGCGCCGCCCGGGGGTCGTGCGCTCCAGCGTCGACAGGTGCTTGGAGAACGAGTTGATCGAGTTGACCCTGCGATGCTCGGTGCGTGAACGGACCCAGGAGATCAGGTACACCGCCCACACAACAGCGAGGATGAACAGCACCACGAGTGTCACGCTCCGCGCCTGCCTTCGGTGTCAGGGACCGTAACGGTGGGCGCTGCCTCGGTGGTGGATACCGACGCCTGGCTGCCCAACGAGGTCCGGAGGGATCGTCAAAGAACATTACGGTTCTACTACGACGAGATGGCGCGGTCCAGCAGCCCCTGGGCCGAACGGCTCAGATGTCGAGGTCGCCCTCGAGGCCGGAGTCCAGGTCGGTGTCGCTCAGCGCACCGAACGCGGGCGCGTCGTTCGGGTCCTCGCCGTACTCGGCGAGGGGGTCGCGCCGGTAGGTCCCGGACCGTCCGCCCGTCTTCTCCCACAAGGCCACGTCGCCGATGACCATCGTCCGATCGGCCGACTTGCACATGTCATAGATCGTGAGGGCGGCGACGGTGCATGCCGTCAGTGCCTCCATCTCGACTCCGGTCCGGTCGACGGTCTCCACCTGGGCCTCGACCTCGATGAAGCGATCCTCGATCCGGAAGTTCACGAAGACCGAGCCGACCAGCAGGGGGTGGCACAACGGGATGAGATCAGGGGCCCGCTTGGCCGCCTGGATGCCGGCGACCCGGGCCACGGCCAGCACGTCCCCCTTGCTCACCGCCCCTCGGGCGACGAGGGAGGTGGTCTCCGACTCCATGTACACCCGTCCTCGGGCGATCGCCCGGCGGTGGGTGACCTCCTTCGGGGTGACATCGACCATCCGGGCCCGACCGAGGGGGTCGAGGTGCGTGAGTCCACGATCAGACATGGCGGCCGAGTGTAGATCGCCGCCGGCTGGGCCAGACTGGGAGGCGATGGAACCTGCGCTGATCGTCGGAGAGGCGGTAGAGGACTGGTCGGGCGACGCCCGGTACTTCGAGTACAGCCGGGCGGCCAACCCGGTCGGCTCGGGACACATCCCGGCCATCCCCCTCGAGCGGTTCCCCGCCGCCCGCCACCGAGGGGTGACGACCGGAATCATCCCCTTCGACCTGTCTGCCTCCCTCGGCCTGGCCGACGGGCCGGCCACGTCGCCGGCACTGTGCGCCTCGTTCGTCCGCATCGCCCCGGGCGCCGAGGTCACCACCGCCCCGGTCGCCACCTCGGAGCTGTACTTCGTCGTCTCCGGCGCCGGCACCACGACGGTCGACGGCCGGGCGCTGGCGTGGGCCGACGGCGACTTCTTCGTGCTGCCCGCGTCGTGCGCCAGCGTCCACCGCGCCGACCGGGACGCCACCCTCTACTGGGTGACCGACGAGCCGCTCCTGCGGTACCTGGGGGTCGCTCCGGTCGCCGACCGGTTCGAGGCCACTCGCTTCCCGGCGGCCCGGGTGCAGGGCGAGCTCGCCGCCATCGAGGCCGCGCCCCACGCCACCGACCGCAACCGGCTGGCCGTGCTGCTCAACACCGCCCCGAACGACGCGACCCAGACCGCCACCCACGTCCTGTGGGCCATGTACGGACTGCTCCCGGTGGACGCCGTGCAACGACCGCACCGACACCAGTCCGTCGCCCTGGACCTGGTCGGGACGTGCGAGCCCGGCTGCTACTCGCTCGTCGGCCGCTCCCTCGACCCGTCGGGAGAGATCATCGATCCCGTTCGCGTCGACTGGGAGCCCGGCGGCGCCTTCGTGACCCCGCCCGGCCTGTGGCACGCCCATCACAACGAGAGCGGCGCGCCGGCCACCATCATCCCGATCCAGGACGCCGGGCTCCACACCTACCTGCGGTCGCTCGACATCCGCTTCGCTCCGCCGAGGCCCTGACGGTCGGCTCGCCCGGCGTCACGGACGTACGCGGGTGGACGAACAGGTCGCCATAGTGTGACGGTCGTGCCAGACGTGGACGAGGCGGACGACTCGTCCACGGGGCCGAGGGCCCGGCTCCGGTCGCCGGTCGTCACCCTCCTCGCCCTGCTCCTCGTGGTGGTGGCGGTGGCCGCCTGGTGGTGGACCTCGCCCCGCATGCTCGAGGTGGTGGACAGCGCCGGCTACATCGGGGCCGCCGACAACCTGGCCGACGGCAGGGGGCTCACCACACCGTTCGCGCTGGCCACCGAGCGCGCCGGACCGGCCCAGCAGGTCTCGTGGGGCACGGAGATCCCCCTGTCGGAGTGGCCGCCGGGATACCCCGCAGCTCTCGCCGTCGTCGGGAGCGCCGGGCTGTCAGCGTTCGACGCCGCCCGCGTCATCTCCGTCGTGGGCCTGATCGGGCTGGGCGCGGCATCGTTCGGGGCCCTGTGGCTGGCCACCCGATCGGGTGGCGTGGCCGTGATCGGCACGGTGCTCGTCATGGTCGGCCACACCACCGAGACCTACCTGGGCCCCGGCGCGCCCCTCGGCTGGTCGGGTGTGATCGCCTCCGAGCGACTCTTCCTACCGCTGGCCCTCGGCGCGCTCGTCGTGGCCGCCCTGCCGTCCGAGCCGGGCACCACGGGCGAGCGGGTCAGGTTGAGCGCTCTGTTCGTGCTCGTCGTGGCCGCCGTCCTGACCCGGTATCCCGGCGTTGCGTGCGGCGTGGCGGCGGCGACCGTCATCCTCCTGGACCACCGCCGACCACTGCGCCGACGGCTCGGGCTGGCCGGGGCTCTGGCCGCGGCGGTCCTCGGCTCCACCCTGCTGCCCGGCCTCGTCGCCGGCGGCTCACCCAAGGTCGTCGCCTGGCACCCGGTGCCGCTCCTGCGTCCCGTCGTCGACACCATGGGGGCCTGGTTCATGGTGCCCGAGAGCTGGTTGTTCGGCCTGCGGGTGGTGCTCGTGGTCCTGCTCGTGGCCGGGCCCGTCGCGGTGGTCGGGGTCCGTACGGTCCGCCGGGCCCTCGATCGAGGCCCCCTCGACGCATCCGACCGGATCGACCTCTCCCTGGCCGTGTTCCTCGTCGTCTACTCGCTGGTCGTGGTCGTCACCTGTCTCCTCCTCGATGCGGCAGTGCCGCCGGAACAACGGCTCTTCGGTCCCGTCCAGGTCGTCGCCTACCTGCTCGTGCTCTCGGTCCTCCATCGAGCGGGTCGCCTGGCGCTCAGCCGGGCACCGAGGGCGCGGCCCGCGGCGGTCGACGTCGCCGTCATCGCCGTGGCGCTGGCCCTCGCCGCCGTTCCCCTCTGGGACCTGCGCAGCGGCCACGACTACCTCACGGTTCTGGGCCGGGCCCAGGTTGCGGTCCGCGACGACCTGGCCCTCGCCGAGGTGGCTCCGGACACGATCTTCTTCACCGACGAGACCTCGACGGTGTGGACCGCCACCGGCAACCCCACCTACGTGCTGCCCTCACGCGTGGTCCTGACGACCATGCAGGACAACCCCGACTACGAGGACCAGGTGGACGAGGTGGTGGCCATCGTGCGGGATCGAGACGGGCTGGTGGTGGTGTTCGCTTCCGGTACCGGGCCCGGGCCACAGGACCTCGAGGAGCGCGGCCTGGTGGTGTTCGGCCGGTGTGCCGGAGCCACCGTCCTCGGCCGGCCGGGGTCGGCCCACGCCGCCGTGGCCGGCACCGACGGCTGCCGGACCGCCAGCTGACCCCAATCAGGGCTCAGCCGCCGCTCCGCTGCTGTCGGCTCAGCCGCCGCTCCGCTGCTGTCGGCTCAGCCGCCGATCTGGCTCATCGACCGCTTCGGGCGGATGAAGTGGACCTGGTTGATCTGGTGTCCGGCCCACTTCTCCCCCACCTCGCCGGCGATGGCGGCGGCCAGGTCGTCGTCGGTGGCCCCGGCCCGCAGCAGGGCCCGCAGGTCGAGCTCGCGGGTGGCGAAGAGACAGTGGCGCAGCATGCCCTCGGCGGTGAGACGGACCCGGTCGCAGGACTCGCAGAAGGCCTGGGTGACGCTGGCGATGACCCCGATGTCGCCGCGACCGTCGACGTAGCGCCACCGCTCGGCCGGCGCGATCCCCGGTCGGCGGACGGCACGGGCTCGATCGGGAAGGCGGCCCCCACCGCCTCGATGATCTCGGCCTGGGTGACGACCTGGTCGTTGGTCCACTCCTGCTGGGCGTCGAGCGGCATGAACTCGATGAAGCGCACGTGCACGCCCTTGTCCCGGCCGTACTCGGCGAAATCGACGATCTCGTCGTCGTTCACCCCCCGCATGACCACGACGTTCAGCTTCACCGGGTCGAGACCCGCCTCGAGGGCGGCGTCGATGCCGTCGAGCACCCGGTCCAGCTCGTCGCGCCGTGTGATCTCGAGGAAGCGATCGGCGCGGAGCGAATCGCACGAGACGTTGATGCGGCGGAGGCCGGCGGCGGCCAGGTCGTGGGCGACCAGCCGGCAGGGTGGCGCCGTTGGTGGTGAGGGCGAGGTCCACGTCCAGGGCGGCCAGCTTCTCGACGAGCACCGGCAGGTGGGCCCGCACCGTCGGCTCGCCCCCGGTGAGGCGGATGCCGTCGAAGCCGAAGTGGTCCACGCAGCACGCCGGCCACGCGGGCCAGCTCCTCGTAGCTCAGCAGCTCGGCGCGGGGCAGCCAGTCCATGCCCTCGGCGGGCATGCAGTAGGAGCACCGGAAGTTGCAGCGGTCGGTGACCGAGATGCGCAGGTCGCGGTGGACGCGGCCGAACCCGTCGACGAGGGGGGTGGCTTCCGGTGCAGGCATCAGCTCAGGCTACGGGCGTAGGAGGCGGACCGTCACGGTCTGGCCCGCTTCGACGGTCGGGCCGTCGGGCAGCTC
This sequence comes from uncultured Actinomycetes bacterium, assembly GCA_963793025.1. Classification (GTDB taxonomy): domain Bacteria; phylum Actinomycetota; class Acidimicrobiia; order Acidimicrobiales; family Acidimicrobilacustridaceae; genus CAWBYL01. The sequence continues at coordinate 1,432,373 of CAWBYL010000006.1, read as the reverse complement.
GGCCAGAGCGTCGGCTGCGGCCATGGCCATCATGTGGTGCGATCCCTGGGCGCCGGCCGACCGGACCCGGTAGCTGGCCGAGGCCGGCTCGTAGTCGGCAGGCGACCCGGGCGAAGTGGGTCTTGCCGTCGGGACGTCGAGGCAGTTGCCTCGTCGGCCATGGCGACGACCATGGGGCGATCGAGACGGTCCTCGGCGTGACCGGCCATGCGGCGCAGGCCCGGTCGGCAGAACAGCTCGAAGCTCACCATCGACGACACCGGGTTGCCGGGCAGCCCGAAAACGGGGACGGCCGCCCCGTCCGACCGGGTGACCGTGCCGAAGGCGAACGGCTTGGCCGGCTTGATGGCGATCTGCATCCAGCGCATGTCACCGATGCGGTCGAGCACCACCTTGACGAAGTCGAAGTCGCCCATGCTCACGCCGCCGCTGGTGACGAGGGCGTCGCAGCGCTCGATCCCGTCGCGCGAGCGCGGCCTCGATGGCGGCCTCGTCGTCGCGGACGAGGCCGAGGTCGACGGTCTCGAAGCCGCTCTCGGCGACCAGGGCGAGCAGGGTGAGGCGGTTGGAGTCACGGATCTGGCCGGGGCCGAGGGGCGAGCCGTCGTCGACCAGCTCGTCGCCGGTCGAGATGACCCCCACCCGCGGCCGAGCGCACGACGCTGGCCTCCCTGATGCCGACGGTGGCCAGCAGACCCAGATGACCGGGGGTGAGCACCGTTCCCGCGTCGAGGACCCCGTCCCCGGCCACGACGTCGTCGCCGGCAGGGCGGATGTGGTTGCCGAGTGGCACCGGCTCCCGCACCACCACCGAGGTGCCGTCGCCGTCGGAGTCCGTCAGCTCCACCATGACGATGGCGTCGGCCCCCGGAGGTATGGGCGCTCCGGTCATGATCCGCACCGCCTCGCCCGGACCGACCGGGCTCTCCAGGCCTGACATCCCGGCGGCGACGGTGCCGACGACCTTCAGCGTCGCCGGTGCCTCGGCCACGTCGGCGGCGCGCACGGCGAACCCGTCCATGGCGGTGTTGGCGAAGGGCGGGACCGCCTCCCCCGCCACGGCATCGGCGGCGGTGACCAACCCGAGGCAGGCGGCCAGCGGCAGGGAGACGGCAGGAAGCGGAGGACACCCGGCCAGCACGAAGTGCGCGCGCGTCGGCGAACGGAGATCATCGGAGGCGCTTGTCCGACCAGGTCGACGAGGAAGTCCCGGAACTCGGGACCGAGGTCGTCGCGCTCGACCGCCATCTCGACGGTGGCTCGCAGGTAGTCGAGCTTCTTGCCGATGTCGTAGCGGCCGCTGTCGAAGACGCAGCCGTAGACCGTCTGGCTGTCGAGGAGCAGGCCGATGGCGTCGGTGAGCTGGATCTCGCCGCCGACGCCGGGACGCACCTCGGCGAGAGCGTCGAAGATCTCGGGCGTGAACACGTAGCGGCCCATCACCGCCAGGTTCGACGGGGCGTCCTCCGGCGCCGGCTTCTCGACGATGCTCCGGATCTGCACGAGGTCGTCGCTGACCACCTCGGGGTCGACGCAGCCGTAGGACGAGATCTCCTCGGTGGGGAACTCCTGGAGGGCGACCACCGAGCGTCCGTAGTGGTCGTAGGTGGCGATCATCTCGCTCAGCACGGGGTTGCGGTCGTCCATGATGTCGTCGCCGAGCATCACGACGAACGGGTTCTCCCCGACGTGCTTGCGGGCCACCGACACGGCGTGGCCCAGACCGAGCGGCTCGCCCTGGCGGACGTAGTGGATGTCGGCCAGCTCGGCCAGGCTGCGGACGGCGTCGAGATCGGCGTCCTTGCCCCGCTCGGCCAGGTAGTACTCGAGCTCGAAGTTGCGGTCGAAGTGGTCCTCGATGGCCCGCTTGCCCCGACCGGTGATGATGAGGATGTCGTCGATGCCGGACCGCACCGCCTCCTCCACCACGTACTGGATGGCCGGCTTGTCGACCAGCGGCAGCATCTCCTTGGGCTGGGCCTTGGTGGCCGGCAGGAAGCGGGTGCCGAGGCCGGCAGCGGGGATCACGGCTTTGGTCACACGGGCGTTCGACACGGCAGCTCCTCGTGGGTGGCGGGCTCATCGTATGCGGGTCCCGTCCCGGCCTCGGGCGACGCCGGAACGGACCCGACGGACGTGGGCCGCCGCCGGCGCCGAGCCCGACAGCCTCCGCGGGTGCCCGCCCCCACTCCCGACGAGGATCGACGTGGGGGCGACGCGTCGACGTCGCTATGCTGGCAGTCGCGTCGTTCGAGTGCTAACGACCGCGGCATCCGGGACGACGGAGGACCACGCACATGCCGATGTACGACTACCGCTGCAAGGACTGTGGCAACGAGCTCGAGGTCCAGCAGTCCTTCCACGACGACGCTCTCACCGAGTGCCCGTCCTGCGGAGGGGCCCTGAAGAAGAAGTTCGGCTCGGTCGGCATCGCCTTCAAGGGAAGCGGCTTCTACAAGAACGACAGCCGCGGCTCTTCATCGACGTCCTCCTCGACGTCGACCTCGTCGGAGGGATCGACCTCGTCGTCGGCTTCGTCGGACAGCTCGAGCTCCCCGGACTCGTCGAGCTCGTCGACGTCCTCGGACGCCAAGAAGTCGGACACCAACAAGTCGGACTCGCCCTCGTCGTCGTCTACTGCATCGACCTCCGCCCCTGCGTCGGCCTGAGGCCCAGGGCGGTCGACCACCGTCGACCAACCCCTTTCGTCGTTCTCGTCCATCGCCCTAGAGTGAGCGCCGCTTCCCCCTACGCCGTCCCCGCTCTGGAGGACTTCGTTGGGAATCCCGCTTCCGGGTCGGCGACACCGGGGCCGATCGGCCCGCTGGATCGCCACCCTGATCCTGGCCGTGGCCGCTGGCTGCCTGGCCGCCGGCGTGGTCGCCCGAGCCGAGCACACCCGGGCCGCCTTCGGGACGTCGCAGGCCGTACCGGTCGCCTCGACCGAGCTCGAGCCGGGCCACGTCGTCACCGACGACGACGTGCACTGGGCCGAGCTCCCCATCGCCGTCGTTCCCTCTGACTGGTCCGCCGATCCGGTCGGCCGCACCGTCACCGAGGTGGTACTCCCCGGTGAGGTCGTACTCCGGCGACGTCTCTCCGGCGGCGGGTCGAGCGGTCCACGCGCCCTGCTGCCCGCCGGGGGGCGGGCCATCGGGGTCCCCCTCGATCCCACCGCACCCGACCTCGTCGTGGGCGACCGGCTCGACCTCTACGCACCGGAGGAGCTCTTCGGTGCCGCGACGATCGAGGACACCCTCCGTTCGGGGTCGTCGAGCAGCGGTGCCCGCCAGGTGGCGCGAGGCGCCGTCGTCGTCGCCGTCGACACCGAGTCGGTCACGGTGGGCGTGACCGGGACGGAGGCACCGCGAGTCGCGCGGGCGGCGCTCGACGGGGCGATCACGATCGCCCTCGTGGCTCCCGGGTAGCTTCGGCCGATGAGCTCGCTGGCCGCACCCGCCCGTCGGGTCGTGGTCGCGTCGCTCCTGGCCGTCGCCGTCGCCGTCGGTCCGGTGAGCGCCTGCAGCACGGGCGAGGGGTCCGGCAGCGGCGACCCCCCGGCGGCCGCCCCCGGGTCCGCCGACGGCACGAATGGCTCCACCGCGAGCCCGACCTCGCTCGAACGGGAGCTGCGCTCCTTCACCGTGGTCACAACCGGCGACCTGCTCCTGCACATGCCCGTGCAGCGCCGCGCGCTGGCCAACGGGGGCGGGTCCACCTACGACTTCACCCCCATGTTCAGCGAGATCGCCCCGGCCGTCGAGGAAGCCGACCTCGCCTTCTGCCACATGGAGACGCCTCTCTCCCCCGACGACACCGACCTGAGCGGGTATCCGCTCTTCAATACGGCCAAGGAGATCGCCGCCGCCGCCGCCGCCGTCGGCTTCGACGCCTGCTCCACCGCCTCGAACCACTCGCTCGACCAGGGCGTGTCCGGCATCACCGCCACCCTCGACGAGCTCGACCGGGTCGGCCTGGGCCACGTGGGAACCGCCCGTGACGAGTCCGAGGCGTCCCGCCCGGACCTCCACGACGTGAAGGGCGTGCGTGTCGCCCACCTCGACTACACCTACGGCACCAACGGGATCCCCGTGCCGTCGGCCACGCCCTGGGTCGTCAACCTGGTCGACGTCGATCGCATCCTCGCCGACGCCCACGAGGCCCGGGCGGCGGGGGCCGACGTCGTCATCGTCGAGATGCACTGGGGCCTCGAGTACCAGTCGCTCCCCACCGACGAGCAGAAGGCCCAGGCCGCCGCCCTCAGCGACTCCGCCGACATCGATCTGGTCATCGGTCAGCACGTCCACGTGGTGCAGGCGGCCGAGCGCCGGGCCAACGGTGAGTACGTGATCTACGGCACGGGGAACCTGCTCTCCAACCAGGGGACGCCGGCCACGCCCGTCCCCTCCAACGACGGGGTGATCGTGGCCGTGACCTTCGCCGAACAGCCCGACGGATCCTGGAGCCAGTCGGTCACGTACCGACCCACCTACGTCGACCGCTCGTCCTACCTGATCCGCTACGCCACCCCGCAGACCAACGCCGCGAGCTACGACCGCACCGTCGCCGCCCTCAACGGTCTGGGGCCCGGCACCTTCGACGGGGTGCCGATCAGTTGAGCCCCCGCACGCGCAGTAGCGTGCCCGCCGTGCCCAGCGCCTGCCCCCCCGCCTGGCTGACCGAGCATGCGTCGAGGCACCGGCCTCGTGCCCTCCGGACGGCATCGCTCCTGCTCGTCGTCGTCGCCGTCGTGGGACTGCTCGGGGCGACCACCCGGACGGCGCGGGCCGCGGAGCCCACGGTGGTCCCGCTCACCGTGGTGGACGGCGCGGCGAGCTCCGAGACCGCCACCGTCGAGGCCGACGGCACCGACCACGCCGCCGCCGACCAGGAGATGACGGCGTGGAAGGCCGTCGTTCTCGGGGTGGTGGAGGGCGTCACCGAGTACCTCCCGGTCAGCTCCACCGGACACCTCCTCGTCACCCAGCGCATCCTCGGCATCGGTGACACCTCGGCCACCAAGGACGCGGCGGACAGCTACGCCATCGCCATCCAGTTCGGCGCCATCCTCGCCGTGCTGGTGCTGTACCGCCGACGCATCGCCACCATCATCCAGGGGCTCCTCGGTCGCGACTCCGGCGGACGGCGCCTGCTGATCGCCCTCGCCTGCGCGACCCTCCCGGCGGTGGTGATCGGGCTGGCCTTCGAGAAGCCGATCAAGGACCACCTCCTCGGCCCCTGGCCGGTGACCTTCGCCTGGGTGGTCGGAGGTCTGGTCCTGCTCTGGGTCGCACCGCGGATCCGTGCCGATCGTCCCGGCTTCGCCATCACCGACATGACGTGGCGCCAGGGCCTGATCATCGGCGTCGTCCAGGTCCTGGCCCTCTGGCCCGGCACCAGCCGCAGCCTGGTGACGATCCTCGCCGCCCTGGCCATCGGGTCGACGTTGGCCACCGCCGTCGAGTTCAGCTTCCTCCTCGGCCTCATCACCCTCGGCGGGGCCACCCTGTACGAAGGAGCCAAGAACGGCTCGCTGATGGTCGACTCCTACGGTTGGGTCGATCCGGTCATCGGCCTCGTGGTCGCGTTCCTGGCGGCGGTGGTGTCGATCCGGTGGATGGTCACCTGGCTGCAGACGCGCAGCCTGGCCATCTTCGGTTGGGAGCGGATCGCGGCCGCCGCCCTCACGGTCGGCCTTCTCGCCACCGGCGTCATCTGATCGACTCCTGGTGACGTGCCGGTCGCCGGCAGAGGCTGTGACCCCCTCGGCCGACCCCGGGCTCAGGTGCCGCTGAGCGAGACGTCGCCGATGACGAGGGTGGGGCACCCGGTGCCGCCGGGCAGCCATTCGACGTCGGCTCCGATGGCCACCACATCGAGGAGCAGGCGCTGCAACGTCGAGGCGAGGGTGACCTCGCGCACCGGCTCGGCCAGCTGGCCGTCGCGGATCATGAGGCCCTCGGCCCCCACCGAGAAGTCGCCGCTCACGGCGTTGACCCCCGAGTGCCATCCGGTCATGGACTGCACGTAGAGACCCCGTTCCACGCCGGCGACCAGCTCGTCGTGGGTGCCGTGTCCCGGAGCCACCGCCAGGGCCTGACAGCCGACGCCTGGCGTCGACGACACCCCCCGCACCGCCGAACCGGTGCTGGGGTGCCCGGCCCGGCGCCCCGCCGCGCTGTCGTACAGGAACCCCTGCAGCACGCCACCGTCGACCAGCGTGTTGCGGCGACAGGCGAGGCCCTCGCCGTCGTAGGTGTCGGCCGCGAAGGAGCGGTGGTCGGTGGGGTCGTCGACGAGGGTCAGACCGGGCACGGCCACCGCTTCGCCGAGTCGGTCGGCGAACGGCGAGCGGCCCTTCAGCACGCGCTCGCCCGACAGGGTCGAGCCGAGGAGGCCGACGATCGACGCGGCGAGGCGCGGTTCGAGGACCACGGCCAGGCGCTGCGAGGGCTGCGGGCGGGCACCGAAGAGCCGGGTGGCCCGCAGCACGGCATCTCCCGCCGCTTCGTCGAGGTCGAGATCGTCGGGTCGGAAGCCGACCGTCGATCCCGAGCCGGTGTAGTTCTCGTCGCCGTCCGATGACAGGGCGAGCACGCCCATCGAACACCAGGCACCCCGGCCGGCCCCGGCCACGCCGGTGCTGCCGGCCACCGCGAACCGGCTCGAGGAGTCGGAGAACGACGCCACCCGCACCCCGGTGATGCGGGCGTCGCCGGCGCGGACCATCCGCTCCAGCTGGAGGGCCAGCTCGATCTTGCGTTCGGGGGCCATGGCGGAGACGGCCGGGTCGAAGGCGTCGAAGGGCACCGCCGCCACCCCGTCGGGCTCGGCCAGACCAACCCATTCGTCGGGCTCGGCGAACTCGGCGTTGTCGCGGGCCTCGAGCAGCGTCTCGGCGACGACGTCGTCATCGAGGGTGCCGGCCCAGGCGAAGCCCTGCCGGTGATCACGAACCACCCGAACGCCGATCCCTGCGGTGCTGGCCGCGGTGAAGCTCTCGACCTCGCCCCCGTGGGCCCGGACCGTCGTGTAGGAGGAGCGGGCGACGAAGGCCTCGACCTGCTCGCCGGACCGGGCCCGGGCCGCCACCCGTTCGGCGACGGCGAGGAGATCGGCGGTCTCCTCGTCGGCCGGCTCGACCCGCGAGGAGACGGGAGCGGTCACGACCCGGAGATGGTCACGTCGCCCACCACCAGGCTCACGCCGGCCGCGTTCATGGGCAGGAACTCGAGGTCCGAGCCGACGGCCTGGACGTCGTGGAGCATGCGCTGCAGGGTCGAGGCGATGGTGAACTCCCGCACCGGCTCGGCCAGCTCGCCGTTGCGGATCCGGACGCCCTCGGCCCCGGTGGAGAAGTCGCCGCTGACCGGGTTCACGCCCGAGTGCAGACCCGACACGTCGACGACGAGGATGCCGTCGGACACCGCCGCCACCATGGCGGCGGGATCGGTCGTGCCGGGGAGCAGGGAGACGGCCATGCACCCGACCGACGGGGTGCTCTTGAACCCCCGCACCGCGTTGCCGGTGCTCGTGGTTCCGGCCCGCCGAGCGGTGTAGGCGTTGTGCACGAAGCGGCGGAGGCTGCCGTCCTCGACGAGCACGTTGCGGCGCGCCGCCAGACCCTCGCCGTCGGTGTCGGTGGCCGTGAAGGCCCGGGTGTCGGTCGGATCGTCGACCAGCGTGAGCAGAGGCGAGGCCACCTGCTCGCCGAGGCGGTCGGCGAACAACGAACGGCCCTTGAGCACGGCGTCACCGTTGAGGGTGTGGGCGAGGATGCCGAGGAACTGGGCGGTCACCCAGGGGTCGAGGACGATCGTGAGCCGGCCCGACGGCGGCTTCTCGGCGCCGAGCATGCGGGTGGCGCGCCCGGCGGCGTCGGCCGCGGCCCGACCCGGATCGAGGTCGGCGGGCTCGCGGCCCACCGAGAAGCCGAAGCCGGTCTGGGTGTCGGCGCCGTCCCCGGCCATGGCGTAGGTGGCCACGTAGCAGCTCGAGTCGCGACCCACCGAACGGATCCCCGTCGTGGTGACCACCGCCGCCTCCGACAGCGAGTCCATGTACTCCGCCGACTCGATCCCCGAGATGCGCGGATCAGCGGCGAGCACCGCCCGCTCGACCTCGGCGGCGAGGGCCACCTTGTCCTCGGCCGGGAAGGTCTCCAGCGCCGACCGGTAGAGGTCGAGGTCGAGGACCTCGACCCCGTCGGGGTCGGCCAGGCCGGCGTGGGGATCGAAGGTGGCGAATCCGGCGTTGTCCCGGGCGTCCTCGAGGGTCTCGGCCACGACCGTCTCGTCGAGCGATCCGGCGTAGGCAAAACCCTGCCGGCCGTCGACGACCACCCGGATGCCGACCCCCTGGGACTGGGCCGACGAGAGCGACTCGACGTCGCCGCCGTAGACCTTCACCTCGGTGTCGGTCCCCCTGACCACCACGGCCTCGACCTGCTCGCCGGGCCGGGCCATGGCCACGACCCGGTCGGCCAGAGCGAGGAGCTCCTCGCTCATGCGGCGGTACCGCCGATGGTGAGCGACGACACCCGCAGGGTGGGCACGCCGTCACCGACGGGGACGCCCTGACCGTCCTTGCCGCAGGTCCCCGGCGGGCCCATGGCGAAGTCGTCGCCGAGGGCGTCGATGCGCTGCAACACCTCGGGGCCGTTGCCGATGAGGTTGCCCTCACGGAGCGGTTCGGTGATCTCGCCGCCCTCGATCAGGTAGGCCTCGGTCATGCCGAAGACGAAGTCGCCGGTGGCGGTGTTCACCTGACCGCCGCCGAGGTGCTTCACGAACACGCCCTTCTCGGTGGAGGCGACGATGTCGTCGGGGTCGTCGGTGCCGGCCAGGAGGTACGTGTTGGTCATGCGCACCATCGGGAGGTGCTGGTAGCTCTGGCGCCGCCCGTTGCCCGAGCTGGCCCGACCGTCCTTGCGGGCCCGGAGGTGGTCCCACATGTAGTCGGTGAGCATGCCGTCGTCGATCAGCACGTTGCGCTGGGCCGGGTTGCCCTCGTCGTCGACGGCGAAGTTCCCCCACTCCCGGGCCATCGTGCCGTCGTCGACGACGGTGACGCCGGGGCTGGCGACGCGCTGGCCGACCCGTCCGCCGAAGACCGACGCCCCCTTGGCCACCAGATCGGCTTCGAGCCCGTGGCCGCACGCTTCGTGGAACAGCACCCCGCCGCCCCCCGAACCGATGACGACCGGCATCTGCCCGCTCGGTGCGGGCCGGGCCGACAGCTTGGTGAGGGCCCGATCGGCGGCGCGCCGGGCGAGCTCGTCGATGTCGTACATGTCGAACAACTCGAAGCCGACCGTCTGCCCGACGCTCTCGCGGCCGGTCTGCATGCCGGTGTCGCCGGTGGCCACGCAGTTCACGGAGAAGAAGGTGCGGACGGTGTCGTCCTCGGCCAGAAGGCCGTCGGAGTTGGCCACCAGGATGCGGCGACGGTTGTCGCCGTAGCTCACCGACACCTGCGAGATGGCGTCGGAGGCCGACCGGGCGACGTCGTCGGCCCGGGTGAGCAGCTCGACCTTGCGGGCCTTGGCCACGTCGGCCGGGTAGGTCTCGATCTCGTAGCCCCGCGAGGCGGTCCGGCGGGTCAGGGCCACGGTACGGGTGCCCCCACCTCCACCTCGTGCGGCGGCGGCGGCGGCCTCGGCCGCGGCTCGCAGCCCGGCCTCGCTGAGATCGGCGGTGTGGGCGAAGCCGGTGGTGTCGCCCACGACCACCCGGATCCCGGCGCCTCGATCGCGACCCGAGGTGAGCTCCTCGACCCGGCCGTCGTCGAGCAGGGCCGACGAGTTGCGCCGGTCCTCGGCGAAGACCTCGGCGAACTCGCCACCGGTGCGCAGGGCCGTCCCCAGCACTCGGTTGAGTACGGCTTCGTCGATCACGGTGCGGTCCTCTCGTGGGCCGGGGGTGCCCGAGGCGCCACCCGAGTTCTCGTCGCCGCCCGGCTCCGACCACCTCGCGCGAGCAGCGGAGGCGGGGGCTGGCCGGGCGGCCGTGGGCGGCGTAGCGTACCGCCGATGCCCGTACAACCCGGCCAGAGCGCCACGGTCGAGCTGGTGGTCACCGACGCCGACACGGCCATCGCCCTCCACTCCGGTGACGTGGCCGTCCTCGCCACCCCCCGGCTCCTGGCCCTGTGCGAGGAGGCGGCCTTCACCGCCGCCGCCCCCGAGCTCGAGCCCGGTCAGACCACGGTCGGGATGAAGGTGCAGCTCGACCACCTGGCGCCGTCGGCCGTCGGCCACAAGGTCGTGGCCGAGGCCACCGTGGAGAAGGTGACCGGTCGCCGCCTGGCCTTCACCGTGTCGGTGAACGACGACCGCGGCCTGGTCGCGGTGGGACGGGTCATGAGGGTCGTGGTCGACGCCGAGCACTTCGTGGCCAAGGCCTCGGGTTCGATCTGATCGCTGCCCCAGGTCCGACCGGCCGGGGCCGGACGGACGGCTCAGCTCGACTGCATGAGGGAGCCGAACATGGAGCTGAGGTCGCGGACCTCGTCGGCCGACGGCGGGGTGATCGTCACCGGCGCTCCGAAGTCGTAGAGGTCGATGACCCCTGCCATCCTCATCGTGGAGCCGGCGACGGTCATCTCCATGGTCATCTCGAGTCGGCGGACCATCCCGTCGTCGTCGACGTAGGCGGTGAAGGGGAACGAAGCGGTCATGCCCATCTGGTCCATGAGTTGACGGACTTCGTCGGCCTTGTCCGGATCGGCCTGGGCAACTGCGTCCTGGGGGTCGATGCTGCCGGCGTACACGGTGACGTGGGCACCGTCGATCTCGTCCTCGCCGGTCTGCTCGACGGTCGCTCCCGCGCCCTTCGTCGACTCGAGGAAGCCCTGTGGACCTCCCGTCATGCCACCGGTGAGACCGCCGAGGCCCGTGGGAGCCTGGTCCAGCTCACCGACGTCCATCTTCATCCATCCCCCGAGCCCGAGATCCGACCCGACCCCGCCCAGGTCCATGCGCAGGTACACGGTGGTCCCGTCGACGATCTCCCGCACCACGAAGGAGTCGGGAACGTCCTGGCCGTCGCCCATCTGCCCGAGCATCGGGGTCATGTCGATGGTGAGCTCGGCTTGCCGTCCGAAGTCGGCGAACGCCCCTTCGGCCACCATGGTGGCGTCGATCGACTCGCCGCCGGCGACGCCGCTGACCGTGTAGGTCGCCCGCATCCGACCCGTCTCCACCGCACCGGTCGTCTCGCTGGCCCGGGCCAGCGCCTCGGCTGCCGGGCGTCCGGGGTCGTTGGTCTCCACGATGGTGGACCGGTCGGCGCCCGATCCGCAGGCGGCAGCCACGATCACCACCCCGCCGACGACCGCCGCCGCCGCCGCCCGTCGCACCCGACCGGGCCCCACTCGGTCGCTCGTCATCGGTGCCCGCCTCCCGCATCGGTCGGCGGGTCCGCTCCCACCGGTCCTCCATCATGCCTGCGGGCGAAACCGTCACGCCACCCAGAACCCACATATCGTGACCCCACGCCCACGGAAAGCGTGATCGGGAGAGGACGGGCGATGGGGCGCCGAGCGGGCGACGACGCGATGGGTGGGACCGGTTGGCCGCCCTCCAGTCTCGATCCACCGGCGGTGCGAGCCCGATCTGCCACCTGGTGGCCACCTGCCCGTCGCCTCGCGGCCACCCGTTCCTAGACTGTTGGCCATGAGTGATCGGTCGACCTCGGAACCCGGCCTGCCGGCCGGTGGCGCCGACGACCGACCGACCGGCGCCGATCTCCCCGGTCTCGACCACCTGGCCCAGGACTCGGTGAGCGAGTTGGTGACCGTGGCCGAGACCGCCGGCACCCGCCGCCAGCCCCGACGGCGGTGGGTCCTCCCGCTGCGAATCGCGGCCAGCGTCGTCATGCTCGGCGTCGTCTACACCCGCTTCCCGAGCTTCGAGTGGGGGGACGTGGCGCCCGAGTGGGAACGCTCGACCGGCCTGTGGCTGCTCGGTGCTGCGCTGCTCACCCTGGCCGGAATGGTGCTCTCCGCCGTTCGCTGGCAGCAGGTGCTGCACGCCATGGGCCAGCGCACCGCGCTGCGGCCGCTGGTGTCGCTCTGCCTGGCCGGGCAGTTCGTCTCCAACGTCCTGCCCACCACCATCGGCGGGGACGTCCTGCGCGTGTCTCGACTGTCGAAGGACAACGGCGCCTCGGCCGACACCTTCGCCTCGGTCGTGTTGGAACGGCTCACGGGCTGGCTGGTGCTTCCTCTGATCACGTTCTTCGGGCTGGCCGTCAACCCCGGACTGCGCGAGCTGGGCCGGGCCACCGCCATCGCCCTCGGAGTGGCCGCCGGCACGCTCGTCGCTCTCGTCGTCCTCCTCGTCGCCGCCGACCACCCCCGGCTCGGTGGGCGCTTCTCGGCCGGGGTCGGCTGGCGCCGGTTCGTCGGCGCCGTGCACGACGGTCTGGCTCAGCTCCGCACCCACCCGCGTGCGGCCGCCGGGCTCGTGCTCGCCGGTCTCGCCTATCAGCTGGTGCTGTGCGCAGCCGCCCTCATGGTGGCCGCCGCCCTCGGCTTCGGATGGCTCGGCTTCACCCCCCTGCTGGCCTTCTTCCCGGCGGTCCTCATCGCCCAGGTCCTGCCCATCGGCATCTCCGGCCTCGGTGTCCGAGAAGGCGCCTTCGTCCTGTTCCTCACCCCGCTCGGAGTTCCCGCCGAGCAGGCGGTGGCCCTGGGCCTGGTCCTCTACGCGCTGAACCTCCTGGTCAGCCTGGCCGGCGCTCCGGCGTTCGCGGTGGGGAGCCGATCCCGCACCGTCCTCGCGTGACGGTCTCGACGGCGGACCGCTCCGCCGACCCGCAGGTCGAGACCGAACCCACGATCCACTGGTGGCGCGAGATCGGCTACATCGTCGGCTTCTACGCCGTCTACACGCTGGTGCGGAACCAGTTCGGTTCGGCGTCTGTGGGGGCCCGCCACGCCTACGTGAACGCCGTGCGGATCATCGACGCCGAACGCTTCCTCGGCGTGTTCAACGAGGCTGCGGTCCAGTCCTGGTTCCTCGGGGCACCGGGGTTGTTGCGGGCCCTCAACATCTTCTACGGCTCGTTCCACTTCGTCGTGACCGCCGGGGTGCTGGTGTGGCTGGCCTGGCGTCACCCACGCGACTACCCCGTGTGGCGCAACACGATCCTGATCGCCACCGGCCTCGCCCTGGTCGGCTTCTCGCTCTTCCCCCTCATGCCGCCCCGGCTCCTCTGCGACTGCGTGTACGGGGCCGGTCCGTCCGCCGCGGCCGATGGTCTGCCTCACTTCGTCGACACGCTGGCGGTCCACGGTGGGCTGTGGTCCTTCGGCACGTCGGGCATGGCCGCGGTGTCCAACCAGTACGCAGCCATGCCCAGCCTCCACGTGGGCTGGGCCTTGTGGTGCGCTCTCGTGCTCGTCCCGCGCGTTCGCCATCGCAGCACGAAGGTGCTCGCCGTGCTCTACCCGATGGTCACCCTCCTCACCGTCGTCGTCACCGGGAACCACTACTGGCTCGACGCGGTGGGCGGCGCCGCCGTGGTCGGCATCGGCTGGCTGGCCGGGTCCCGCCTGGCCGCCCTGATGGCCAGGCGAGGCCGGGGAAGCGCTACCGTGACCACGGGTCCCGCCGAGACCGTTTCGCCGGCCGGCCCGGCCAACAACTTCTCCGCCACGCCCGCAGAGAGCTTCCACAGCGGCCCGGGCAAGGGACGAACCGCATGATCCTCGAGTCCATCCACTCGCCCGCCGACCTCAAGGCGCTGGACGAGGATCAGCTCGCCGTCCTCGCCGAGGAGATGCGCCAGCTGATCGTCGAGTCGGTCACCACCCACGGCGGGCACCTCGGCTCGAACCTCGGCGTGGTCGAGCTCACCCTGGCCTTGCACCGGGTGTTCGACTCGCCGAACGACATCATCTTGTGGGACACCGGCCACCAGGCCTACCCCCACAAGATCGTCACCGGTCGGGCCGACGGCTTCGCCAAGCTCCGCGAGGCCGACGGCATGTCGGGCTACCCGAGCCGGGAGGAGAGCGATCACGACTGGATCGAGAACAGCCACGCCTCGACGGTGCTCAGCTGGGCCTACGGGCTGGCGGTGGCCCAGGCCTCCCCCAGGGTGCGGGCCGCAGGGTGATCGCCGTCATCGGAGACGGTTCGATGACGGGCGGGATGGCGTTCGAGGGCCTCAACAACCTCGGTCACTCCGGCCGCGACTGCATCATCATCCTGAACGACAACGGCCGGTCCTACGCCCCGACCGTCTCCCGCCTCGGCGAGAGCCTGGTCAAGATCCGCAACAACCCCGTGTACATGCGGCGCCAGGCGAAGTTGGAGAAGGTGCTGGGCGAGATGCCTGTCGTGGGTGGTCGCCTCGAGCGGGGCCTCGAGGCCACCAAGGCGGCGATCCGCGAGCTGTGGGAGCCGACCGCGTTCTTCGAGGCGCTCGGCGTCCGCTACGCGGGACCCTTCGACGGCCACGACATCCCGGCGCTCGAGTCGGCCATGCGCAACGCCGACGCCATGCGGGGCGGTCCCCAGGTGATCCACGTGCTCACCCAGAAGGGCCGAGGCTACGGACCGGCGGAGAACGACCCCATCAAGCGCATGCACGACATCGGCGCGCCGAAGCCGGGGAGCTACACCGCGGCGTTCACCGAAGCCCTCATCAAGGAGGGCGAGTCCCGCGACGACTTGGTGGCCATCACCGCGGCCATGCCCGACTCCACCGGTCTCCTGCCGTTCGCCGAGCGCTTCCCCGGTCGGATGATCGACGTCGGCATCGCCGAGCAGCACGCGGTGACCGCCGCCGCGGGTATGGCCGCCGGCGGCCTCCGACCCGTCTTCGCCGTGTACTCGACGTTCCTCACCCGGGCCTTCGACCAGGTGAACCTCGACGTCGGACTCCACCGCCAGCCCGTGGTGTTCTGCCTCGACCGGGCCGGCATCACCGGCGACGACGGACCCAGCCACCACGGCGTGCTCGACATGGTGCTGCTCACCAAGGTCCCGGGGATGACGGTGTTCGCGCCGTCCTCGTACCAGGAGATCGGCCAGATGCTCCACGACGCCCTCGAGATCACCGAGGGGCCGGTGGCGATCCGGTGGGCCAAGACCGCGGCCCGCCAGGCCGGGCCCGAGGAGGTCGGCGAGGGTCTCCACGGACGCCGCCTCCGCACCGGCGACGAGCTCTGCATCATCAGCGTGGGCAAGATGCTCGACGCCGCCGAGGCGGCGGCCGCCACCCTGGCCGCCGACGGACGCTCGGTCACCCTCTGGGACGCACGGGTCGTCAAGCCGCTCGATCCCGAGATGCTGGCCGACGCCGCCCGCCACCCGTACGTGATCACCATCGAGGACGGGCTGCGCGACGGCGGGGTGGGCATGGCCGTGGCCGACCGGCTCGGCGAGCTCACCGTCGGCGGCGCCGAGACCCGGGTCCGGGTCCTGGGTGTCCCGTCGGCCTACATCCCCCACGGCAAGCCCGACGCGATCCTTCGCCACCTCGGCCTCGACGCCGACGGGCTCGTGGCCTCGGCCGTGTCGCTCATGACCGCCGCGCACCCCGAGGGTGCCTCGCTCTGACCAGGTCATCGAGACGTCGGCGCCGTCGCCATGGGTTCGCCGCTCAAGGCCGCCCGGATCCGCCGCCGATACCTGGTGCCGATGGCTGCCTGACGGCCGGGCCGGGGAGCGAGACGCACACATGAGGACGACGGTGGGTCAACATCGCCCGGCTCGCCCGTCGGCGCGTCCGGTCCGCCGGGCGGCGGTGGTGGCCGTCGCGGTGGCCCTGCTCCTGGTGGGGTGCTCCACGGGCGGGTCCAGCGTGTCCCCCGACTCCACCACGTCCCACCCCAGCGCCCCGCCCACGACGGCTCGTCCCGACATGGACGCCAACTGGGCGCGGGGGGCCCTGGTCGTTCCCAGCGACCTGCCCGGTGACGGCTGGACGGAGACCGGCGACGTGATCAGCCTCCAGCGCGGGAGCGGCTTCCAGAGCGAAGCCTGCCGGCTGCTGTCCGCCGCCCACTCGGCCTACGCCTCCGTCCTGGCCGACCCATCGGTGACCGGGCCGGTGCTCGATCGGCCCGACCCGGAGACGTCGACCCAGGAGGTCATCGTCCTCACCGAGTCGTCGGGCGAGGCGTCGAAGGTCCTGGACGCGTTCCGCGACCAGTCCTCGCTCGGCTGCATCCAGAGCCTCCTCGGGACCAGCGGGATGCGGGCCCTGCCCGGCGTCGACGTCCGGGCCTGGGACGTCGGGCCGTTCGGCGACGAGTCGGTCGGGTTCCGGGTGGGGGTGAACGGCGACCCCGCTCTCGGCCAGAGCTTCGAGGTGGGGTTCGTGTTCGTGCGCCTCTACACGTCGGTGACCCTCATCCCGGTCTACGTCCGAGACGCCCTCGACGCCACCGCGGTCCCGATCATCGAGGCGATGGTCATGAAGCTGCGGGGCGGGCTCACCGCCTGAGCCCGGCGAACGCGGTCGGGCCGGGGACGGTCAGGCCAGGGAGAACGGGACGGACCGGTCGTCGACCGGCAGATCCCCCTCGATGATCGCGTAGGTCTCGTTGCGGACGAGCGCCGCCTGACCGTCGAACACCGTGACGAATGCGGTGTCGGCCGCATCACGTCCGGTGGCCACCCGCACGAGGGACTGGCGCGGGGCCAGACCGGTCGGGTCGATGACCCACCACCGACCGTCGATGTGGGCCTCGGCCACGGCATGGAACTCCATGGGACTGAGCCCGGGGGCGTACACGGCGACCAGTCGAGCCGGCACCGCCAACGAGCGGAACACGGTGATGGCCAGGTGGGCGAAGTCGCGGCACACGCCCTGACCGGCGAGGAGGGTGTCGACAGCGGAGTCGGTCGGTCCGCTGGAGCCCTCCTCGTAGGACAGTCGATCGCCCACCCACTGGTCGACCGCAGTGAGCAGACCAAGGCCGGTGCCAGCCTTCTCGAACTCGTAGGCGGCGAGACCGGTCATCCGGTCCGACGGGCAGTAGCGACTCTGGCGGAGATAGGTGAACTGCTCGGCGTCGAGCTCGGCGGTCACCTCGGGCTCCGGTCCTGCGCTCGACCGGATGACCGCTTCCTGGGCGATCTCCAGCTGACCGACGCCGGACTCGATCACGTGAACCACACCGCCGTGGTCGGCGCCGATCCGGCGGGGCGCGAGCCGCTCGCCGTCGAGGGTGATCACCAGGTTCTCCTCCACCCGTTCACCCGCGCCGTCGGCGGGAGCGACCTGGAGGACGATGGTGGCGGGCTCGGTCACGTCGAACCCCAGGAAGCAACTCAGCTGCCAGGTCGCGTCGATCGTCATGGCAGGAGGCTCGATGGCATCGGAGCAGCCTACGGATGGCGCGTCCTCGCCGTACGGCCGGGAGGGGAATTCCTGCTGTCGAGGTCCGACCGCGTTTCCCCAGGTCAGGTTGGTGTCAGGCGACGGCGATTCGGTCAGGCGGGCACGAAGCGCAGCTCGGTCCAACCGTCGTGGTCGACGAACCGGGGGGCGACGCCGAGCCCGATCTCGACAGCCTCGGGGGGCTCGACCCGCCCGAAGATGCGTGTGCCGCCGTCGAGGTCGACGGTGGCGACGCAGTACGGCACCTCGTCGGCCGAGGCCGGCGTGAGGGCCCGGTGCACCCGCACGAACGAGTAGACGACTCCGGTGCCGGGCACGTCGAGGTCCTCACCGCCCGCGGTCGCGCAGTACGGGCACGACGGCAGCCGGACGATCCGTTGGCGACGACAGGACGGGCACACCTGGACGGTCACCCGGTGATCAGCCAGCGCCACCCAGTACGGGGCGCTCAGGGCGTCGGGATCGGGAGCGGGGAGGGTCATCGCCTCATCGTCCCTCGAACCGGGGCGGGCGCTTCTCGGCGAAGGCGGCCAGACCCTCGGGTGCGTCGTGGGAGTTGAGGCAGTAGTCGACGTCCCGGGCCAACTCGACGGCGAGCGCGGTCTCGACGTCGTCGTTCTCGGCCCACAGCTGGTTCATCACCTGCTTGGCGTTGGCCAGGGCCAGCGGACTCTTGTTCGCGACCTCGGCGGCGAAGGCCAGACCCTCGTCGAGGAGGGTGTCGTCGGGGACGACCCGGCTGGCCAGGCCCCACTCCACGGCCTGCTCGGCGCTCAACAACCGGCCGCTGAACAACAGCTCGGCGGCCCGAGCCCGGCCGATGAGGCGGGGTAGGAGGGTCAGCACCCCTCCCCCGCCCATCTGACCGAAGTTGAGGTGGCCGTCGCCGATGCGGGCCGACGCCGCCACCAGAGCGAAGTCGCAGTTGAGGACCAGCTCGAGCCCGCCGGCCACGGCCACGCCGTTGACCAGGGCCACCGCCGGTACCCGGAGCTGCTGCAGCGCCCGAAGGTGCGGTGCAGGTGGGCCACGAAGGCGGTGAAGGCGACCTCGTCGCGCTGGAGGGACTGGTAGCCCTTCAGGTCGCCACCGGCGCTGAAGGCCCGACCGTTCCCGGTGACGAGCACGGCACAACAGCCAGGATCGGCGACGATCTCGTCGAGCACGACGTCGAGGGCCACGAGCATGGCGTCGTCGATCGGGTTGAGCGTCTCGGGGCGGTCCAGGCGGATCACCGCGGCGGTGCGATCGCCTGCGCCCACCGGCACCCGGTCGAGCAGCACCGGTTGTCCGCCGTCTGGGTCCTCAGCCACCGTCGCCTCCCTGAGCCGTCAGGGTCCTGACCAGCTCGTGCTTCTGGATCTTGCCCGATGCGGTGGCGGGCAGAGCGTCCAGCACCGCGAGGCGCTCGGGTCGCTTGTAGACGGCGAGGCCGGCGTCGTCGAGGCGCTGCACCATCGTGTCGAAGTCCAGCGCGGTGCCGGGGCGCAGCACCACGCATGCGCACGTTCGCTCCCCCAGGCGTTCGTCGGGCAGACCGATCACCGCCGCCCGCTCGACCTCCGGAAAGGCCACGAGGAGCTCCTCGATCTCGCGGGGCGTGATGTTGATGCCCCCGCGGATGATGATCTCCTTCTTGCGCCCGACCACGGTCAGGTGGCCGTCACCGTCGACCTGCACGAGATCACCCGAGCGGACCCACCCGTCGGCGTCGAAGGTCGCGGCCGTGCGTTCGGGATCGGCGAAGAAGCCCACGCAGGTGTTCGGTCCCCGCACCTTCAGCTCCCCGCTCTCACCCTCGGCGACGGGGGTGCCTTCGTCGTCGACCACCGCCAGCTCGACGTGGGACATCGCCACGCCGTCGGTGAGACGCCGCTGCTCGGGGGTCGACTCGGGACGGTTCCACGTGCCCACCAGGACCTCGGTGGATCCGTAGAGGCGGAGCACCTGGATGCCCTGGTCGGCGGCGGCGTCCACGAGCTTCGGCGGTACCGGCGCACCTCCGCTGCCGAAGAGGCGCAGGCTGTCGAGCCGGACGCCCTCGACCTCCGCCCGCTCGGTGAGGTCCTGGAGGAACGTCGTGGCCGCCAGGGTGTACGAGCAGTGGTGCTCCTGCACCAGACGCAGGGCGGTACCGGCGTCCCAACGGTCCTGCAGCACGAGCGGGAGCCCGTGGTGCAGCGCGAAGCGCAGCCCGTAGTTGAACCCGGTCGAGTGGCCGACCGGAGACGGCATCCACACGACGTCGTGGTCGCCCACCCCGAGGTCGTGGTGCGCGATACGCACGCTGAAGCCAGCCGTCTGCTCCGTGTGCATGATGGCCTTGGGCTGCGCCTCGGTGCCCGAGGTGAAGATGAGCTCGGACACCGCCTCGGCCGGGCGGTCCGCGAGCGTCGCCCCCCGACCGGCGGCGACCAGGGCATCGAAGGCGACGGCGCCGGCTCCCGGCTCGCCGTCGACGACCACGACGAGCGGCTCGGCGCCGGTCTCGGTGGCCACCGCAGCGACCAGGGCGCGGTGGTCACAGCCCCGGTACTCGGCGGGGACGACCACCGCGACCGGATCGGCAGTGGCGAAGACGTGGGTCAGCTCCCGCTGGCGGTAGTTGGGCAGGAGGGGGTTGACGACGGCGCCGGTGGACAGCACGGCCACCGCCGCCACCGCCGCCTCGTAGCGGTTGGGCAACTGGATGGACACCACCCGGCCCGGACCGACTCCCCGCTCGGAGAGGGCGGCGCCCAGCGCGCCGGCATCGTCGGCCAGCTCCCGATACGTGGCCCGACGATGCTCGTCGACGACCGCCAAGGCGTCGGGTCGGGTGGCGGCGTGGTGAGACACCCGGACGGGCAGGGTGACGTCATCCCACAAACCTCTCGTCCGATACGCCTCACGACGGTCGGGGGTGGTGACGATGTCGGCGAGCCCGGTGGCCACGCGGCCCATGGTGTTCCCCCCGGGGACGGTCAGCGACCGAAACCGTAGAGGCGCTGGGCGTTCCCCGCGAGCACGAGCTGCTTGTCGGCGGGCGCGACACCGGCCATGGAGGCCTGGATGACGCGCCAGGAGTGGGGCCAGTCGGCACTGATGTGGGGATAGTCGTTCGACCACAGCACCCGCTCGGCCCCGACGTAGTCGAGGTTGCGGAGCCCGAAGGTGTCGGTCATGTAGCCGAAGTGGAAGTGCCGGGCGATGTACTCGCTGGGGGACATCTGCAGGCCGAACCGGCTCACCGCGTCGAGGCGGTGGTAGTTGTTGTCGATCTGCTCCTTGACGTAGGGCACCCAGCCGAAGTCGACCTCGGCGAACATCACGTCGAGCTCGGGGAAGCGGTCGAAGACCCCGGCGAAGACCATCTCGATCATGCGGTTGGGAGCGTCGAAGAAGCGGCCGTAGCCGGGGAGCTTGGCCTTGTGGGCGGCCGGCATCGACTGCGTCATGGCCACGTGGATGCTGAGCGGAACGCCCCGCTCGGCGATGGCGGCGAACACCTTGTCGTCCTCGGGCTCGATGGCCAGGGTGCCGTTGGGCCAGCAGCCCATCATCACGCCCCGCATCCCGGGGCGGTCCATGACCCGCTCGATCTCGGCCGCCGCCTCCTCGGCCCCCCGGTTGGGGAGCACGGCCAGGCCACCGAAGCGCTCCGGGGCGTGACCGACGAACTCCGAGATCCAGTCGTTGTAGGCCCGGATCATGGCCAGGTGGTACTCGACGTCGGTGTTGGCGATGACGGCGTTCATCAAGCGGGGAGTCGGGTACAGGACCTCGGCGTCGACGCCGTCGCGGTCCATCTCCTCGATGCGGGCCGACGGTTCGTAGCCTCCGTGGCGGATGTCCTCGAAGCGGACCCAGCCCTTCATCTCCTCGGGCTCGAGGCCGGCACAGGCGTTCATCCCGAAGGTGATCGGGTCCTTCACCCCTTCGATCACCCAGGCGTCACCCTCGTCGAAGTGCTCGATGCGAGGAGCTCGGTCCTTCAGGGCGGCCGGCACCCGGTCGACCCAGAGGCCGGGGGGTTCGTTGACGTGACTGTCTCCCGAGATGAGCTGGTAGCGGCGGCCCTTGGAATCGGTGTCCGAGATCACGGTCGTGGTTCCCCCTCGTCGAGTGTGTCAGCGTCAGCCGTCGACGGCCAGCACCATCTAACATTATAAGGATAGACCTCGCCGAGCGTCCACCGCCACCCGCATGCCGCTCGCCCCTCTGTGCTCGTTCCAATTGCAATCAGTTATGTGATAGAGACGATGACGAGCAGGACCCGGGGATCCCCGGGTCAGCCCTGCTGCGCACCACGAGGGGGAGAACACGTCGAATGTTCCGAATCACTCACCGGCGATGGCTGGTCGCTGTCCTGGCCCTCGGCCTCGTCGCCGCCTGCAGCAGCGGACGCAGCGCGGTCGACGACGGCGCCGACGGATCCACCACCACCACGGCCGCAGATCAGACCTTCGGAGACCTGGCCAGCCCGTGCGGCCAGGGAACCGGCAGCCAACAGTCGCCACCGAGCAGGGCGTGACCGCCGACAGCGTCACCATCGGGTACGGCGACGACGCCGGCTACCAGGGCTCACCCGGACTCAACCACCAGATCAGCGACGCGGTGAAGGCCATGATCGACTGGTGCAACGACCAGGGCGGCATCAACGGTCGCACCGTCGTCGGCAACTACTACGACGCCAAGATCACCGAGGTCAACAACGTCATGACCGAGGCGTGCGGCGAGGTCTTCATGCTCGTCGGCGAGGGCTTCGCCCTGGCCGGTGGGGGCGAGCAGACCCGGCTGGGCTGCGACCTGCCCGCCGTCCCCGGGCTCGTCGGCGGGGCCGACTTCGGCATGGCCCCGCTGGTCGTCTCCCCCATCCCGTACCCATCGACTTCAACTCGATCCAGAACGCCGCAGCGCTGGCCGAGGCCTTCCCCGAGAAGGTCACCAAGGCCGCGGCCTTCTACCCCACCCTGCCGGCGTCGATCGAGGCGGTGGACAAGGTGCTCGGCACCTATCCCACCCAGGGCTGGACGTTCCTCGACTGCGGCCAGCAGTACAGCATCACCGGTGAGGCCGACTGGAAGCCGTTCGTGCAGAAGCTCAAGGACTGCGGCGCCGAGGTCGTGTACTTCTCCGGTGGCAACCCGAACTTCGAGAACGTCCTCGACGCCGCCCAGCAGCTCGACTTCCACCCGGTGTGGGCAGTCGAGAGCAACTTCTACGATCCGCAGTTCGCGGCGTGGAACACCAACGGGAACGCCGACGAGGTGTACGTCAAGTACCTGTTCATCCCCTTCGAACAGGCCGAGGCGGGCTCGGCCACCCAGAAGTACATGGACCTCGTCTCCGCTGCCGGGGGCGACACCTCGTCGCTCGGCGAGCAGGCCACCTCGGCCTTCCTCCTCTGGGCCACCGCCGCCCAGGCGTGTGGCGCCGACCTCACCCGGGACTGCGTGATGGCCAACCTGGGCGACGTCCACGAGTGGACGGCCGGAGGGCTGCACGCCGTGCAGGATCCCGGCGCCAACATGCCCGGCGACTGCGGCATGACCCTCAAGATGGAGGGCACCTCGTTCATCCAGTGGGCACCGGAGGAGCAGAACGAGTACACCTGTGATCCGAGCTTCGTGGTGAAGGTGGACCCGGCCGCCCGGGCCAGCGCCGACCTCCAGATCGACGCGGATCGAGTGGCCCGGAAGAACGCCCGGCCCGACATCGTGACGCCGAGGACGGAGGAGGACGTGATGGATCTCGAGGGCAAGGTCGCCGTCGTGAGCGCGGCCGGAGCCGGCATCGGGGCGGCCACCGCCGACCTGCTCGCCCGAGCCGGATGCCTGGTGGTGGGCGTCGACCTCGACGGCGAGGCACTGGCCGAGCAGCGCCGTGCCCTCGGTGATGCCGGCGCGGTCGCATCCCGTCGTCGCCGACGTCAGCGATCCCGCGGCCGTCGAGCAGGCCGTCGACGAGGCGATGGCCCAGCGGGGCCGGATCGACGTCCTCGCCAACATCGCCGGCGGGAGCCGACCCGGTCAGGACGTGGTGGCCCTGGACCCTGTCGAGTGGGACCGGTTGATGCGGGTGAACCTCACCAGCGTCTACCTGATGTGCCGGGCGGTGATCCCCCACATGCGCGCCGGCGGCGGAGGCTCGATCGTGAACGTGTCCTCCGGCGCCGGGCTGCGGGGCATGCACCTGAACCCCGGCTACGTGGCGGCCAAGGCGGGCGTCGTCGCCCTCACCCGGGCCCTCGCCCTCGACCACGGGCCCGAGGGCATTCGCACGAACTGCGTGGCCCCCGGCCCGGTGGCCACCCCCCTCATGCGCCGCAACCGCACGCCCGAGGAGATCGAAATGATCGCCAAGGTGTCGATCACCGGGCGCCTGGGCGAGCCCGAGGAGCTGGCCCAGGTGATCGCCTGGCTGGCCAGCGACGACTCGTCCTACGTGATGGGCCAGACCATCGCCGTCGACGGCGGGGTGGCCTTCGGGGGTCTGAGCGACCGCCGGACGAGGGTCAGTGGGCGTGGATCCGCGCGCAGCGGTGGCTCCGTGCGCGGCGGCTGCTTCCGGGGCGGAAGGGTGGCGAGCAGTTCGGTGGTGGCCTCGGTGATCCGGGCCACGGCGAGCTCGAAGGCGTCACCGGTGGCGGCGGACGGCTTCTGCACGCCGCTCACCTTGCGGACGTACTGGCGGGAAGCGGCCTCGATCTCCTCCGGCGTCGCCACCGGCTCGAGCCCGCGGAGGGTCGTGATGTTGCGGCACATGTCGCGATGGTCGCGCGCCCCGGCCACCGGCGCGGCCGACTTGGCCGTCAGAACAGGGTGTTGCGGTGGGTCCCCCCGTCGACCGGCACCATCGCACCCGAGAGATACGAGCTGTCGGGACCGGCGAGGAAGGCGATGGCGGCGGCGAACTCCTCGTAGGACCCCACCCGGCCGAGGTGGGTGGCCTCGTCCAGCACCACCTGGCGTTCGGCGGTGCGAACCGGGTGCGGCGCGTTGGAGATGACGACGCCGTTCACCCCGATGCCGGCGCCACCCACCTCCTTGGCGAGGGACGCGACGAGGGCGTGGAGGCCAGCCTTGCCGACGGCGTAGCCGGCTCCGTTGCGCTGGCCCGTCTCGGCGACGATGGACGAGACGCACACGATTCGACCGCCGCCGAGGGCGAGCATCCCCGGTAGGCAGGCCTGGGCGCACAGATAGGCCGAGACCAGGTTGAGCCGCAGGAACGCCTCGAACTGCGCGGCCGGCGTGTCCAGCACGGACGCCCACTGCGCCGCCGCGGCCGAGTCGCCGGCACTGCCCCAGGTCGTTCCGCTCGGCGCGCCCCCGGCGTTGTTGACGAGCACGTCGACGGGACCGAGGCGCCCGGCGACGAGCTCGACCATCGCCGTCACCGCCGCCTCGTCGGTGACGTCGGCGGGCGCAGCGAGGGCCGGGTGACCGGCCGCCTCGAGCTCGGCCACCACGTTCGCGGCCCGGTCGGCGTCGAGGTCGTTGACCGCCACCGTGGCGCCGTCGTCGGCGAGGCGGTGGGCGGTGGCCCGTCCGATGCCCTGCCCTGCTCCGGTCACGAGGGCGACCCGCCCGGCGAGCGGATTCGGGACGGTCACGACCCCTGGAAGAGCGGGTTGCGGGTGTTCTCGGAGAAGACGGTCATCTTGCAGACCCGCCAGCGGCCGTCGTCACACCGGCGCATCTCGAAGATGTAGCCGCCTTCGTGCTGCCCGCGTCGGAACCCGTCGGGCTGCTCGGTGGAGGCGACGAGGCTGTACGACGCGGCCACCCAGCCCCGGTTCACGTCGTCGTCGAGGCGCACGAAGTCGGCGGTGATCAGGTGACGCAGCTCGTAGGTGTTGAGCTGCTCGGCCGGCGGGGCCTCGCCGTCACCGGCGTGGGGCAGGGCCGGGGCGACGTAGAGCTTGCGCAGCTCCTCCTTGCCCTCGACCCGCTCCTCGAGGGTGCCGCCGAGCACCCGCACGATGTCGTCGGTGTAGTACTCGAGAAGCTGGTCCCACCGTCGGGCGTCGCACAGGAAGCCGTAGCCCACCAGCACCTGGCGGATGGCCTCGCGGTCCTCCACCGCCCGAAGTCGCTCCTCGACCGTGGCGCAGGCCCGGTCGGGCCGCTCGAAGATCTCGATGATCTGGTCCAGCTCGGCGTCCTGCACGACACTCCCCCTTCGCGGGACGGTCCCCCTGACCGCCCGTCCTCTCTAAGATTACAAGAACAGGGGGGAGCGTCGAACGATCGCCCTCCCGATGCGCCGACCCAGGAGAACTCGTGACGACAACCGCCGTCGATCCCACCTCGCCCCGCCAGATCTTCGACCTCACCGGGCGCACCGTCGTCGTCACCGGCGCGTCGTCGGGCATCGGCCGCCGGATGGCCGAGGTGCTGGCCGGCGCCGGCGCCACCGTGGCGGTGACAGCCCGACGAGCCGACCGGCTGGAGGCCCTGGCCGCCGAGCACGACCGCATCG
Organism: uncultured Actinomycetes bacterium; assembly: GCA_963793025.1. Lineage (GTDB taxonomy): Bacteria > Actinomycetota > Acidimicrobiia > Acidimicrobiales > Acidimicrobilacustridaceae > CAWBYL01. The sequence goes on along the minus strand of CAWBYL010000006.1, from coordinate 1,406,547 downwards.
TCCCGTTCACCGCCGACCTCGCCGTGGCCGCCGAGCGCGAGGAGCTGATCGCACGGATCGAGGAGCGGCTGGGAACCGTCGACGTGCTGGTCAACAATGCCGGCACCGCCGACCCGAAGCCCATCGAGAGCGAGACCCTCGAGGACTTCACCGCCATGCTCGAGGTGAACCTCACCGCCGCCTGGCACCTGAGCAAGCTCGTCGGGGTGGGCATGGTCGCCCAGGGCTCGGGCTCGATCGTCAACATCGCGTCGATCATCGGCGTGGTGGCCGCCACCCCGGTGAAGCAGAGCGGCTACCCCGCGGCCAAGGGCGGGCTGGTGAACCTCACTCGGGAGCTGGCGGTGCAGTGGGCCCGCAAAGGCATCCGGGTGAACGCCATCTGCCCGGGGTGGTTCGAGACCGAGATGACCGAGGGCATGGTCGGGACCGAGAAGGGCGACGACTTCATCGCCACCAACACGCCGCTTCGGCGGGCCGGTCGGGTCGAGGAGATGGACGGGCCCATCCTGCTGCTCGCCTCCGACGCCTCGAGCTTCATGACCGGCACCGTCGTCATGGTCGACGGGGGCTGGACCGCCCGCTGACCCTCGCCCCCACCCCCCCCAGCTGGCTCCGTTCGTAACGGTTTCCGTTACGAACGGAGCCAGCTCGGGGGGTGGGGGGGACCGTCGGGTCGGCCTCAGTGGTCGGTGGTGAGGATCATGGCCGAACCGTCCATGAGGGCCCCGGAGGTGACCACCGCGACCTCGTGGTCGGGCACCTGACGCGCCCCGCCGCGGCCCTGGACCTGCAGGGCGGCCTCGGCGACGGTGTTCATGCCGTGCAGGTAGCCCTCGGCGAGCAGTCCGCCGTGGGTGTTGACCGGGAAGGAACCGCCCGGCGCGGTGGCGCCGCTGCGGAACAGCTCGCCCGCCTCGCCCCGCTCGCACAGCCCCAAGCCCTCCATGCCCATGAGCACGGTGGTGGTGAAGCAGTCGTAGATCTCGGCCAGCTGGACGTCACCAGGAGCCACGCCGGCCCGGCCGAACAGGTCGTCGGCCACGTAGCTGGTGTAGTTGCGGGAGTAGTCGTCCCAGAGCAGGTGGTCGCCGATGTCGAGGCCGGGCCGGGGCCCACCCCGATACGAGCCCGAGGCCACGACGGCGGGTGGGTGGGGCAGGTCACGGGCCCGGTCGAGGGCGCTCACCAGCACCGCACAGGCCCCGTCGACCTCGACGGTGCAGTCGGGCGCCCGGTAGGGCTCGGCCACGTACGGACTGGCCAGGTAGTCCTCGAGGGAGAGCGGCTCCCGCCGGAACGCCCGCTCGTTGCCCTCAGCCCACGCCCGTTGGGCGACGGCCACCGCGCCGGTGTCGAGCTCTCCCTGGCCGGTCTCGTGGAGGAAGCGCTGACCGAACATGCCCACGTACATGAGGTAGGCGTCGTAGCCCATCGGGTAGCGGAACTGGGCCCCCATGCCGTGGAACTGCATGGTGCCGACCCGGGCCCCCGATCGACCGTTGAGAGCCCGGAAGACCAGCACGTGGTCGGCCTGGCCGGTGGCGATGGCCGCCGCCGCCTGGGTCACCAGGTGGCACGGGGCCTGGCCTCCCAGATCGATGTCGAGGGAGTACCGGAGCTGGGGCAGGGCGAGGGTGGTGGCCACCGCCTGGGTGGGCACCGAGTCGTGCATCACCGCGAAGCTGGCGATGCCGTCGACCTCCTCCCGGTCGACCCCGGCGTCGACGATGGCGTCCCGGCAGGCGTCGCGGGCCAGCTCCAGCACGCTGCGCCCCGAACGCCGCTCCAGCGCGGTGTAGCCGACCCCGGTGATGGCTGCGCCCCGGGCGCTCACCGGGCGTCCAGGTACTCGGCGGTGACGATGACATCGGTGTCGAGGGATTCGCCCCAGCCCGGCTCGGGGCCGGCGAAGTGGGCCCGGGCCAGCTGCTCGGCGCCCTTGGCGTCGCCCTTCTCGATGCGGGCGTAGAGCTTCTCGTGCTCCTTGGCGCTCTGGCGGCGGGCGACCACGTCGGAGAACGAGCCGTGGCGGTCGCGGCTGCGGGCCAGGGTGTCCACGTGGACGGTCCACAACGACTCCAGCGCGCCGACGACCAGGGCCATGGCCTCGTTTCCGCACAGCGCCACCAGTTCGAGGTGGAAGCGACGGGCCAGACCCGTGTAGGTCGCGGGATCGTCGATGGCGGCGGCAGCGTCGTCCAACGTGGCCCGCAGCACGGGGAGCACGGTCGTGGCCCGGTCGGCCCGCCCGGCGCAGGCCGCCGCGCACGCCGGCTCGAAGGACACGACGGCGGTGAGCACGTCACCCAGCGCGACCTGACGGGACTGGAGCACCAGCCCCATCATGTAGACGACCTTGGCCTCCTGGGGCTGGTGCACGATGGCCCCGCCCACGTTCCCCCGCTGCACGGTGATGAGGCCCTCGGTCTCGAGGATCCGCAGGGCCTCGCGGATGGGCGGGAGGCTGACGCCGAACTCCTCGAGGAGCTCGTCCTGCTTCGGGAGCAGAGCGCCGTCGGCCAGCTCGCCCGAGAGGATCCGGCCCCGCAGCGCGCTGGCCACCATCTCGGCCAGACGAGGTTGGCGTAACTGAGGTCGGGAGCTCATGGGTTCTAAGATTACGAGAATGCAGCCCTCGGTGTTCGTGATCGCCATCACCCCGTTCGCGGCCGACGGTCGCCTCGACGAGGAGGGCCTACGGGGCCACCTCGACCGCATGGCCGATGCCGGCGTCGGCGTCTATCTGGGAGGCGGGGGCAGTGGCGAGGGGTTCACCCTCGATCCCGACGAGGCCCGCAGGGTCCTGGAGATAGGTGTCGACCAGATCGGTGGGCGGGTACCGGTCCGGGCCATGGGCGTCGAGCCCCGCACGGCCGACGAGATGGCGGCCTACGTGGCCATGGCGGCCGAGGCGGGGGTCGACGGGGCCCAGATCTACTCGCTCGACCCCGGTCACGGACACCGCCCCACCGGCGCCGAGATCGAGGCCTACCTCGACCAGGTCCTGACCGAGCACCACCCTCCCCTGCACCATCTCGTCGCACCAGAGCGTGGGCTACGCCGTGCGCCCCGCCCTCGTCGCCGCCCTGGCCGACGCCCATCCCCACCTCGTCGGGGTCAACTGCAGCCACGCGGACGTCGGCCACCTCGTCGGGCTCGTCGACGCCGTGGGGGGCCGGCTGGAGATACACGTCGGGGGCCCGATGCAGGCGCTCACCGCTCTCTCGCTCGGGGCCCAGGGGTTCCTGAGCTCGGAGGCCAACCTGGCGCCCCAGCTGTGCGCGTCGGTGGTCCGGGGGTTCAACGCCGACGACCTGACGGCCACCTTCGGCGCGTTCGGCGAGGTCGTGCGTCTGTCGGGCCTGCTCTACGGGCTCGGCGGGATCCGGGCCACCAAGGCCGTGCTCGACCACCTCGGCCTGCCGGGCGGCACCGTCCGCCGGCCGCAGCTCCCGGTGGAGGATACGACGGTGGCGCGGATCGTGGCCCATCTCCAAGCGGCCGGCATCCCCGAGATCGAGGGCTGGGACTGATCCGCCCTACCGCGTGCCCGGGGGCGCCGACACCCCGCCGGCGGAGACGCCGCCGTCGGCCACGAACTCCGAGCCGGTGGAGTAGCTGCTCTCGTCCGACGCCAGGAACAGCGCCAGGTGGGCGATCTCCTCGGGACGGGCGATGCGGGGCACCGCTTGGTGGGCGAAGCGGGCGTCGAGGTCGGCCGGATCGGCGTTGCCGATGAGCCGCGTGGCGACGGCTCCGGGATGGATCGAGTTGACCCTGATGCCGTCGGCGCCGAGCTCCAGGGCGGCGGCCTTGGTCATACCCCGCACCGCGAACTTGGTCGCGGTGTAGGCGAGCAGGCCGGGACCGCCGACCAGGCCACGGAGCGAGGACATGTTCACGATCGATCCGCCCCCCGCCGCCCGCATGGGAGCGGCCATGGCCCTCATGCCCAGGAACGTGCCGATCTGGTTCACCCGCACGATCCGTTCGTAGTCGGCCAGCGTCGTGTCCTCGAGAGAGGAGTGGATCACGATCCCCCCGTTGTTCACGCCCACGTCGAGGCGGCCGAAGGCGCCGACGGTTTCGGACATGGCGGCCTCCCACTGCTCCTCGGAGCCCACGTCCAGCTCGACGAACCGGGCGGCGGGACCGAGCTCGGCGGCGAGGGCCGAGCCCGCGTCGACGTCGATGTCGGCCACCGCCACCAGCGCCCCCTCGGCGACGAAGCGGCGCACGATGGCCCGGCCCATCCCGTGGGCACCCCCGGTCACGATGGCCGCTTTGCCGTCCAGGCGGCCGCCTCGGTCGGTCACCCTCCGGCCGCCAGCTCGGCGGCCCGCCGTCTGGCGTCCTCCTTGAGGTCGCCCTTGGCCACCTTGCCGCCCGACGATCGGGGTAGCTCGTCGACCACCACGAGGTGCTCGGGGTACCACTCGCGGCTGACCCCCCGAGCGGTGAGGTGGGCGACGAGCGACTCGAGGGTCACGTCCTCGCCGGCTCGAGGCTCGACGTAGGCGCAGACGCGCTCCCCGAACACCGGGTCGGGGAAGGCCACGGCGGCCACCATGGCCACCGCCGGGTGGGTGGCCAGCTCGGCCTCCACGGCGGGGGCGCTGATGTTCTTGCCGCCCCGGATGATGAAGTCCGAGGTGCGGCCGACGACGCTCAGATAGCCGTCGTCGTCGATCTCCACGATGTCGCCCATGAGCATCCAACCGTCGTCGGTGAACAGCTTCTCGTTGGCGTCGTCGTCACCCCAGTAACCGAGGCATGTCGCCGGCCCCTTGCATGCGGGCTGGCCGCGATGGATGCCCGCGGGCACGTCGGCCAGCGTCTCGGGGTCGAGCAGGCGGACCTGCATCTCGTCGATGACCCGGCCGGCGGTGCCGAAGCGGCGGTCGCGGTCGTCGAGCACGGTCGTGCGGCTGAGGGCGCCGGTCTCGTTGGAGCCGTAGAACTGGAGCACCCGGGCCCCGGTGGTGTCCTCGAAGTCGGCGGCCCGTTCGAAGGGCACGGCCTCCCCTCCGGTGAACATCGACCGCAGCGAGTCGAGCTTCCGGGGTCGTTCGCCGTTGGCGTTGAGCATCATGATGAACTGCGTGCTCACGCAGCACAGGACCGTCACCCGCTCCCGTTCCACGAGGTCGAGGGCGTCGCCGGCGTCGAAGCGCTCCATCACCACGGTCGGCGCCCCGAGGATCGCGGGGGTGAAGTGGGAGGTCCACAGGCCGAACCCGAACGGCGCCGGGACCGCGCCCATGAACACCTCGTCGTCGCCGAAGGCACCGGCTTCCGCGGCGAGCAGGTGGAAGTAGTACCAGCGGTTCTGGGTGTGCATGACGCACTTCGGGAGACCGGTCGTGCCCGAGGTGGAGTTCAGCAGGAACAGCTCGTCGGGCCCGAGGGGCAGCAACGCCTCAGACGGGGACGGGCCGGGCTGGCGCTCCCCCTCCACGGCGACGACCCCGCCCTGCCGGTCGACCAGCACGTGGCTGCGGATGGCGACCCCGGCGCCGGCCAGCTCGGAGCGCTGCTGGGCCGCGGTGCGCCCGCGGTACTCGGGGAGGGTGACGAGTGTGGTGGCCCCGGTGAGCGCCATCAGGTGGGCGATCTCCTTGTCGCCGGCCCGGGAGCCGATGCCCACGGCGACGAGCCCCGCCTTCTCCACGCCGACGAGGCCGCAGTGCACGCCCGGGCCGTCGGGGAGGATCACCGCCACCCGTTCTCCCGGCTCGTGACCGAGGGCGGCGAGGACGGTGGCGATCTCACCCGACCGCTGGTGGTACTCGGCCCAGCTGAACCGTCCGTCAGCCATGACGAAGGCGTCGGCGTCCGGCTTCTGGTCGGCCCACCGGCCGACCAAGGTGGCGACGGTGTCGTCGCCCCACCAGCCGGCGGCGTGGTACTCGGCCGCCGCGGTCTCGTCGGCTCGGATGCTCACCCGTGTTCCCCTCGTCGTGTCGTGCAATGGTGCGCGTCGACCCTACGTCGCCCGGCCCCGGGCTCACTCCCGGCGCCCACGACGGCTCTCGAGGGCGGGGGGATCACGTCCCGGTGGCCTCGTCGTCCATCCGACTTCGGGGCGAGGCGCGCAGGTCGGTGACGAGGCGGTCGAGCTGGGCGACCAGGCCGGTGAGGTCCTCGAGCGACCAGTCCATGAGCTGCTCGGCCATGATCTCGTCGTTGGCCGCCTGGACCCGTCGATGGGCCGTGCGGCCGGCCGCGGTGACGTGGACCACGGCGGCCCGTCCGTCGAGAGGGTCGGGCCGGCGCTCGATGTAGCCCTCCGCCTCGAGCGCCTGCACCTGGCGGGTCAGGGCCGCCGGGTGCATGCGTCCGGCGGTGGCCAGGTCGCTCATCCGCAGCGGGCCGTCGGCGATCACCTTGCCGAGCACGCCGATGGCCGCGAAGCCGATGGGCACGCCCGACCGCACGGCGTTGCGACGATCCAGTCGCGGTGACCCGGTGATGCGCTGGAGGGCACCGAGGGCGTCGCTGAGCTGGTGGCGGGCGTCGGCGCGAGCCGCCTCGGTCGCGGTCGCGGCCGCAGCCCCGCCTCGCGCCCGCTTGTTCACGGCCACACCGCAGCGACGGCCTCGATCGCCGCGGCACCCTGTCGACGGCCCTCGGCGAGCGACGGCCGCCGGGTCGCCGGGTCGAGCGGGTTGGACCCGAACGCCGCCGTCGCGCCCTCGTCAGCCGTCACCACCGCGACCGTCGAACCGCCGGCGCGCAGACCGGCGATCTGGTCCTCGAAGGGCTCACCGAAGCCGGCGGGCATCGGTGCCAGCACCACGACCACGTCATGGCCCGCGGCCAGGTCGGCGTTGGCCGTGGTACGGATGCCGCCGTCGATGAAGCGACGTCCGTCGATGGTGACCGGGGGCCAGATTCCCGGGACGGCACAGCTGGCCCCGACGGCGGCGACCAGCTCCACGCCGGACCGTCGATCGAAGGGGACGAACTCCCCGGTGACGGCGTCGACCGCGGTGACCACCAGCTCCCGATCAGGCCACTCGTGGGAGTCGAGGCGGGCCTCGATCACCGCTCGACGGCCGGCCTCGTCGACCGTGGGGGTGGCCAGGGCCATGGCCCCGATCCTCGCCCGCACCGCCTGTGGCGCCGGGTCGCCCTCGAACACCTCCAGGTAGCGCTCGAACAGCTCCCCCATGTCGGCCTCGATCGCCAGCTCACCCGACGTGCCCGTCGGTCCCTCCTGGCGGGCGCACAGCTCCTCGAGCGGCGTACCGGCGGTGACGAGGGCTCCCACCACCGACCCGGCCGACGTCCCCACCACCAGATCGGCCCCGGTCAGGTCGACGCCGCCGCGAGCCAGTTCGGCCAGCACGCCGAACTCCCACGCGATGCCGGCCACACCGCCTCCCCCCAACACCAGTGCTGTCGTCATGTCATCCTCCGATCGACGGGCCCGACGCGCCGGAGGCGGCCCGCCGCGGGCCGCCTCCGTGTCGCATCTCGAGTTCGCTCAGCCCAGCGGGTCGAGCGAGGAGCCGACCGCCCACATGGCGTAGAACTGGGCGTTGGCGCCGTAGGCCTGGGCCAGGGCCAACTTGGCCCCACCGACCTGGTGGTCGCCGGCCAGGCCCCTCACCTGCAGCGCGGCCTCGGCGAAGCGGAGCAGACCGGACGCACCGATCGGGTTGGACGACAGCACCCCGCCCGACATGTTCACCGGGAAGTCGCCGTCGAGGGCGGTGGCCCCCGAGTCACTCATCTTCCAGCCCTCACCGGTGGCGGCGATGTCGTGGCCCTCGAGCCACATGGGCTCGTACCAGCTGAAGGGCACGTACAGCTCGGCGCAGTCGATCTGCTCCCGCGGGTTGGTGATCCCGACCTGCTTGTAGATCTCGGCCGAGCAGTCGTGAGCCGCCTGCGGGTTGACCGGGTCGCGGCCGGCGAAGGTGGACGGCTCGCTCTTCATGGCCGTGGCCAGCACCCACGCCGGGGGCTTGGACGCCGCCTTGGCCCCCGCCTCGTCGGTGAACACCACCGCGCAGGCGCCGTCGGACGACGGACACGACTCGAGGAAGTGCAGGGGGTCCCACATCATGGGGGACTCCTTGACCTTCTCGATGGTGATGTCGGCCAGCTTGAGGTGGGCGTAGGGGTTCTTGGCCCCGTTGAGGCGGTCCTTCACGGCCACCTTCCAGCCGACGTCCTCGGGTGCGCCCGACCGGCGGATGTAGGCCCGGATGAACGGGGCGAAGGCACCGCCGGCACCGATGGAGCCGGACTTGCCACCGCCCAGGGCGAACTGGGCGTTGCCCTCGGACTGCTTCTCCCACGCCACCGAGAGGACGCGCTTGTGGCGACCGCTCGACACCAGGTGGGAGCCGACGATGCCGGTGGAGCCGCCGACCGAGCCGGCGGTGTGCACGCGGAACATGGGCTTGCCGTTGGCCCCGAGGGCGTCGGCCAGGTACATCTCCGGCTTCATGACGCCTTCGAACAGGTCGGGCGCCTTGCCCAGGACGACGGCGTCGATGTCGCCCCAGTCCATGTCGGCGTCCTCGAGGGCGCGCTGGGCGGCCTCACGGACGAGGCCGGCGATGGAGACGTCGGCGCGCCGGCGCTTGTGATGGGTCTGGCCGACACCGACGACGGCTACGGGCTGGTGGCTCATTGGTCACCCTCCAGGATGCACACGAGGTTCTGCTGGAGGCAGGGGCCGGACGTGGTGTGCGCCAGCGTGCGGCTCTTGCCGTTGTCCACGATCTGCTTGGCCGCCTCGATGACGCGGAGGAGACCGGTGACCATGACGGGATTGGCGGCGAGGGCGCCGCCGGACGGGTTGATGACCGTGTCGTCGCCGAGCGGGAGCGCGTCGCGGACGATGAGCTCCTGGAAGCTGAACGGCGTGTGGATCTCGGCCACCTCGATGGGTCCGTTTCCGGCCCCAGCGCCCTCCGCCGCCAGGCGGGTGGAGACCGAGGTGGTGATGTCGGCCCGCATGGTCGGCAAGTGGGCCTCGATGCGGTGGTCGATGCCGGTGATCCACACCGGCCGCTCGCACAGGTCGTAGGCCTTCTCGCCCCGGGCCAGCACCACTGCGGCGCAGCCGTCGGTGATGGGCGGGAGGTCGTGGCGGCGCAGTGGGTTGCGGACGTAGTCGGCGGCGAGGAGCTCGTCGACGTCGAAGTCACCCGACACCTGGGCACCGATGTTGTCCTTGGCCGACGCCCGGTTTCGGGCCACCACCTCGGCCACGTCGCGTTCGGTGGCCTTCCCCGAGTCGAGCAGCGCCCGGTACTGGAGCGCCGAGAGCGACGCCACGTCGGCGCCGAGCGGCGTGAGGTAGTACGGGTCCATCTCGATCGTGTAGAGCGTGGCCGGGTCGGAGTTCGAGGTCTTGCCGACCCCGGCCGCCACGGCGGTGTCGATGTCGCCCTGCAGGAGGCGCACGAACGCCTCGTACATGGCGAAGGAGCCGTCCATCTCGACGTGGGACTCGTTGATGGGCGGGTAGGCGCCGTAGGCGTCGACGTTGGCCACGAACGAGAAGCCCCGTCCGGACAGGTAGTCGCACGAGCCGCTGACGGTGAAGCCGATGTCGTCCTTGGTGAGGCCGGCCGACTTGATGGCGCCCTGGACGGTGTCCAGCATCATCTCGGTCTCGGTGTTCTCGGAGCGGCGCAGCATCGGTGACTGCGCATAGCCCACGATGGCGATGTCGTTCTCGGTGCGGGGCATCACATCATCCGATCCACGTAGTTCTCGGCCGGCTCGTCCGGCTGTCCGGTCGACTTCCAGCCGACGACGGCTCCACCGGTGGAGCCGTGGCCGCCGTTGCCGATGTCACTCACGTTCGCGTTGGCCCTCGGGGGCCCACTCGATCTCGACGTGCATGCCCACCCGGACTTCCGAGGCGGGGACGCCGATGATCGTCTGCTGACCCATGACGGCATCGGTGCCGTCGAGCATGATCGAGCAGCGCACGAAGGGCTCGGTCTCCTTCTGGCCCGGGTAGGGGGTGGGCGTGATCACGGTGAAGTTGGTGACCACACCCGTCTGGGGCATCTCCGACAACGTCGAGTCGTCGAGCTCGATGGCGTCGACGCAGCACAGTCCGGTGGCCCCGACGAAGACGCGACCGCAGCTGGGGCAGGTGCGGCCGAGCAGCTTGCCGGCCAGCAGGCCTTCGATCCACACCCGCGTCGACGGGGCGGCGTTGTCGACGTAGGTGAGGTCGCAGAACGAGTCCATCGTCTCGATCCCGAGCTCGGCGGGCGCCTCGTAGGGCTCACCGGCGCCCTCGCTCGGTGACGGGTCCGAGGCGGGCACGAAGACGAAGTCGTCGATGCGGCCGTTGACCTCGTCGCCCTCCTTGAAGCGGGCTTCGACCCGCATGCCGGCCTCGATCTGGTCCTCGGCGACCTCGACGACGTGGATCATGGGCGTGTCGGCCCCGTCGAGGGTGACGAAGGCGAAGGCGAACGGGCCCTGCAGCGGGTGCAGGTGGGTGGGCTCGGGCACGTAGGTCCAGGTGCTGACCGTGCCCTTGGGGCCGACCTTCACCCAGTCGCTCCCGGCGTCGGCCCCGGTGTCGGGGTCGTACTCGAGGGGCGGGGCGATGACCCGGCCGCCCACCCTCACGCCGATGAGCTGGCCTTCGGCCACGGCGGAGAAGAAGGTGCTGAGGGTCGACCCCAGTGTCCTCGTGAACGGGAACTGGAGGTTGAACGGCTCCATGTCGTTCGATGAATCAGCGATCGATGTGTCTGTCATGGTTCCTCTCTCGTGGCGGGGGGCGACCCGACCGGGCTAGCGACGTCGGAAGACGGGCTTGCGCTTCTCTTTGAAGGCCAGGGGGCCTTCCTTGGCGTCCTCGGACGAGAACACGGCCTGGCCGTACTCGAACTCGTGGGCGAGGGCCTCGCTCTCGGTCATCCCCTCGGTCTCGCGGAGGGTGCGCAGCACGGCCTCCACGGCGATGGGGCCGTTGTCGGCGATCTGCTGGGCGATCTCCTTGGCCTTGGCCAGGGCTCCGCCCTCGTCCACCACGTGGCCGATCAGGCCGTACTGCAGCGCCTCGTCGGCGCTCAGCTCGCGGCCGGCGAGGAGCACCTCGGCAGCGATCGTGTAGGGGATCTGGCGGCGGAGGCGGACGGCGGAGCCGGCCATGGGATAGAGCGACCGCTTGACCTCGGACACGGCGAAGCGGGCGGTGCGGCCGGCCACGCGGATGTCGGTGCCCTGGAGCAGCTCGGTGCCGCCGGCGAAGGCGATGCCCTCGACCGCGGCGATCAGCGGCTTCGTGGGCTGGTAGTGGCGCAGCAGGCCCTTCCAGGCCAGACCGGGGTCGTCGGCCATGCGCGCGGCCACGTCGATCTCGGTGTCGGCGTCGGGGCCGGCGTCACCGGCCATGGCCCGCAGGTCGGCGCCCGAGGAGAAGTTCCCGTCGGCGCCGGTGAGGATCAGGGCCCGGATGTCGTCGTCGGCATCGGCGGCCACCATGGCGTCGTACATGCGGATCAACATGGCGCCGGAGAGCGCGTTGAGCCGCTTGGGTCGGTTCATCGTGATGATGAGCACCGATCCGTCACGCTCGATCAGGGCGTCGGGCATGAGCCTCCTCGTCACCTCGTGGCGTCGAGCGGACCGGATGGCCACTCGTCCCCCCGGGAGGCGCGCGCCGCCGGTGAAGACCTCGGCGTTGGACGGCCCCCCGGCCGGCTTGCTGGACCGTAGGTTACTTAACGTCGCATAGCAAGTTGTCCGCCCACCCCTCGCCTCCCGGCCCCTCACCAGCACCCGTTGCTGGCTCGTTCCCGGCTCCCCAGGGAGCCGGAAACGAGCCACCGAAGAGCGATGGTGCGCGAACCTCCGGTGACGGGTCTAGGGGGTGGGAGGCGAGATGGCCCGAGATCGCGGGAGATCGGAGTTCGAGGAGTTCGCGGCCGAGGTGAGGCCGCGCCTCACCCGGGCGTTCGTTCCGTCACGGGGCATCGAGGGGGCGGCCGACGCCGCCTCCGAGGCCCTCGCGTACGGATTCGAGCACTGGGAGACGGTGCGCCGGCTGGACAACCCCGCCGGCTGGCTGTTCCGGGTCGGGCAGTCGCGGACCCGGCCCCGTCGCACCCCACGGCTGCCCCGTCCCGAGTCGGTCGGCGTGCCCGAGGTCGAGCCGGGTCTCGTTCCCGCCCTGCTGCAGCTGCCGGAGACCCAACGCACCGCGGTGTGGCTGGTCCACGCGTGCGGGTGGCGCTACGCCGAGGTCGCCGAAGCCATGGAGACCAGCGTCTCCATGGTCGGGAACCACGTCAGCCGGGGCCTGCGCCAACTGCGCGACCACCTGGAGGTGAACGTCGATGTCTGACCTGCTGGAACAGTTGCGCACCTACGGCGAGGCCGTCGAAGCGGCCGCCACCACCGAGCGATACCCGATCGAAGGGACGAGGGCCTCGGGCCGGCACCAACCTCGCCGACGCCGCCTCGTGGTCATCGGCGTCGCAGCCGCACTCGTCCTCCTCGCCGGGATCACCGTCGCCGTCGTGACCCGAGAGGACGCCTCGGTGCCCGTGCGCGTGGACGAGGGACCGACCTCCACGGTCGACGTGAGCATCGCCCCGCCGCCGACCGCTGCCCCTCTCCCCGCCGTGCCCGTCACCGACCTCCCGATGGCGGACGGCGCGTGGACCGCCGTGGAGGTCGGCCCCCTGAGCGATCGGGTCGGCCCCGTTCAGGTCTGGACCGGTGACGAGCTCATCGTGTGGGGAGGCCAGAAGCCCGAGGAGGGAACAGAGGTCCGCGACGACGGGGCCATCTTCGACCCGGCCACCGGTTCGTGGACGATGCTCCCCGATGCCCCGATCGCGGGCCGCGGCTTCGCCGCCTCGGCCTGGACCGGCGACGAGATGCTGGTCTGGGGCGGCGGTGGCAACAACGGTGGCGCCATCCCCGTCGACGGGGCGGCCTACAACCCGGCCACACGAACCTGGCGGGTGCTCCCGCAAGCACCGCTGGCCGAAGGTCTCGGTTACTCGGGCGTCTGGACCGGGGACGAGTTCGTGGTTCGTGGGGGCCAGCGCCACCGCGGTCGACGGAGCCGCGTACGACCCGGAGGGCGACACGTGGAGAGAGCTTCCGGAGACCGACTTCCGCACCCTCTACCGGTTTCCTCTGGTCGAGTGGTCGGGCACGAAGGTCCTGGCGGTCGACAGCAACCCCCAGCTCAGGGGCGTGAGCGTCGGCGTCTACGACCCTGGCGCCAACACCTGGTCGCTGGTCTGGGCACCGGGGTTCCGCGCCCAGGCGATCGACTCGGCGGTGCTCGGCGGGCAGCTGTACCTGGCGAGCTACATGCAGGACCTCGACGGCATCGTCTCGTTCGACCCCGGGACCGGCGCGTGGGGCCCGCCGCGGCAACTGCACGGCTCATGCGAGAACATCCCGACGCTCGTCGCCACCGACTCCGAGCTGTTCTTCTCCCACTGCGATGCCGTGGGCCTGTACGACCCCAGGCAGTCCACCTGGGAACCGCTGCCGACGCCCGGCGGCCTCGAACCGTGGCTGGCGTCGGGCGTGCTGGCGAACACCGTGTGGACCGGCCGGTCCCTGCTCACCTGGGATCCCGGCCTCGCCGCGACCGCGCCGGCCGGCCCCGAGCGTCCCAGCGTCGTCTGGACCTGGACGCCCAACTGACCCCATACCGCCGACCGACCCTCGACGCTCACCCGGAACCCCTCGATGGTTCACCACGTCACGCCAGAGGCGACGCACTGAACCATCGGGCCTGAAGCATCAGGGTGCTCGGGTCACGGGTACGGAGGGACCGGGGCCGACACGGCGAGGCCGAGGCCCTCACCGGGTTGGATGCCGAGCACACACGGCAGCGGCAGGCTGGTGCACGAGGGACCATCGCCGAGACCCCGGAACGCCCGATCCTCGTACGAGAGATCGACGGTGAACTCGCCCCGCTCGTCAGGCTCGATGGCGTTCCTCAAGCCGTAGCTGCACTGCGGGGACCCTCCGTCGTCGGCTCGCGGGAAGCACAGACCGGGCGTGGCGGAGCCGTTGATCTGGAATCCGGATCCGTGCACCGTGAGGTCCATCCCGTTCGGAGTCAGCTGATGATCGAGGACCTCGAGTCCGGGCCGGATCGGATCGGCGGTCGCGGCCACCGCGATCGGGGCCGTCGCCTGGTCGTCAGGGGCGTCAGTGCGCAGGGCCATGATCGTGCAGGGTTCGCAGGCCACCCACTCCCCACCCTGGCCTGATGCCGAGTGCACGAAGATCTCCCGGTACACGATGAACGAGATCCGGTAGCGCCCGTCGGCTCCCGCCGTCGCCTCCGACGTCCGCACGCTGTCGCACGGCCAGATCGCGTCGAGCGCGAGCGGCTTCTCCCCCCGACACTGGAAGATCTGGAGCTTCTGCCCGGCCAGCCCGCCATAGCCCTCGACGGTGGTGGTCATCCCATCTTGCGCGGTGGTTGGGTCCACCTCGACCGTGAGCGGCTCCGCCGATGGTTGGTCGGCGAAGTGGAGGTACTCCCACCGCATCCCCGACGGGATCCTCGCGGCCACGAGGCAGCGACCCGAGCGGGCCGTGCAGTCGACCGGCCCGTTCGGCGTGTCGATCACCTCGGCGATGGTGACGCTCGACGACGGCTCGGTGGCCGGGCCGATCGAGGTGCACCACTGACGGAGCTCGTCGTCGGGCGCCCCGTCGATCATCGCCAGATCGAGCACCTCGCCGGCACACTCAGCCACGAAGGTGACCGTGGGCCGGTCGGCGTCGGGGATCAGCACCTCCACGACATCGCCATCGCGGAGGAAGGTCGAGGGCGTGATCGTGAACTCGGTGACGGGGCCGGCATCGCTGGTGGTCCCCGGGCCGGTCGCCACGTCGACCGGGTCGGCTCGGTCGACCGCGAGCCAGGCGACGCCGGCACCGGCGACGACGAGGATCGCCGCCGCAGCCGCCATGACCCGGAGTCGACGACCGCGTTGCGACCGGTTGCGTCGTCGGTCGAAGAGCTCCCGGGCGAGATCGGTGTCGATGGCCGGGGCCAGTCGGTCGAGCTGGTCTTCGAGATCAGGCATGAGGCTCCTCCCGGATCCCTGAACGGAGTTGGCGACGGGCGTCGTGGAGGTTGGACTTCACCGTGCCGGGACTCACACCGAGGGTCTCCGCCACCTCGTCGATGGCGAGGCCGCCCAGGTGGTGGAGGCAGACGGCGAGACGCATCTTCTCGGGGAGCTGGTCGATCGCCGCCCGGAGGTCCAACAGGTCGTCGGTCAGATCCTCCGGCGCCACCGGCCGCACGGCGGCGAGGATCTCGGATCGGCGAATCCGGTTGCGGCGCCGATTGAGCATGCGGTTCGTCGCCACCCGCCGGACCCAGCCAGCCGGATCGCCGTAGCCGCCCATCGAGTCCCACCGACGATCGGCTTCGATGAAGGCCTCCTGCACGGCGTCGGCTGCGCCCTCGGCGTCGTCGAAGGCCACCGCCAGGGCGCGGGTCAGCCGCGCGAACTCGCGGACGAAGAGGTCCTCGACGGTCAGCCCCACCTGCATGACTCCCTACACCCGCCAGCACCGGGTTCGGTTGGGCGGTCTCCTCGACATTCTGGGGCTCCTGGTCCCACCCTTTCCACACTCGACGAACACCGCTGCATGGTTCAGCCCGTCACCTCCGGTATGACGTTGCGAACCAGCTCGGGTGGCGACGTGTAACGGTTGGGGGTGGGAGCGGCATACAGGGGGCATATGAGCGGCGAGGACCGGGAGGTGAGCGATGCCGAGCTCCTCGTGCGTTCCGTGGACGACCGAGACCTGTTCGGTGAGCTCTACGACCGCCACGTCACCGCCGTGTTGGCCTACTTCGTCCGTCGTACCGGGTGTGGGCAGACCGCCGCCGACCTCACCAGCGAGACCTTCGCCGCCGCCTTCACGTCCCGACACCGCTTCACCGACACCGGTGCGCCGGGACGAGCCTGGCTGTTCACCATCGCCGACCGCCAGCTCAAGCGCTTCCAACGCCGGGAGAGGGTCGACCAGCGGGCGCGACGGCGGCTGGGGGTCGACCGGATCGAGCTGGAGCCGTCGGACATCGCCCGCGTGGAGCGCCTCGCCGACCTGGCGGCGCTGCGGTCCCAGCTCGACGACGCCCTCGCCTCGCTTCCCGACGGCACGGCCGCCGCGGTCCGGCTCCGGGTCGGAGAGGCGCTCCCCTACCGCGAGGTGGCGAGCCGCCTGGGCTGCTCCGAAGGAGCAGCGCGGGTCCGGGTCTCCCGTGGCCTCCAGCAGCTCGCCGACCGGATGGAGGTGACCCATGGCTGATCACGAGCCGGAGGAACCGCAGTTCGTCGCCCCGCTTCGCCGCCAACTGCTCGAAGGGGTCCCGGCGTTCCGCCGGCGGCGTCGGAACCGGCGCCTCGGTGCCGCCGTCGCCGGAACGGCGATCGTCGTCGCCGCTCTCGCCGGCGTCGTGGTCCGGTCCAGCGACGAGGACGGCTCGCGCACGGTGATCGTGGACCAACCCACCACGACCGTCGACCCGCTGGTGGCGGCTCCATCGCCCCTCATCGCGTCGAACGTGGTGGCCACGACGTTGGGCGGATTCGGCGAGAAGTCCGTGTTCTCGGCCGGGATGGGGCTGCTCATCGTGAACCCCGAGGATGACGGACCCGACTCCGCCGGCCCGGTCCCCGGCCCCCGGGTCGCCGGGGAGATCTGGGAACCGGTCACCAACACGGTGAGGCCGATGGCGCCGAGCGGTCTCACCTGGCGGGGCCAGCCGGCCATGGCGTGGACCGGCTCGGAGATCCTGATGGCGGGCGAGAACCCCGAGGTCGGGCCGGAAGCGGCGGCCTACGTCGCCGAGACAGACGAGTGGCGACGACTTCCCGACCCACCCGTCCCCGTAGCCGGACCCGGGTTCTGGACCGGCTCCGAGCTCGTGGTGAGCGGCAGCGATCTGGCCTTCGATCCGAGGACGGAGACCTGGCGACGAACCGCGGCCCGACCTGGTCGACCGAGGATGTCGCCCGTCCAGGTGTGGACCGGTGACCGGCTGGTCGTGTGGGGCGGTTGCGACAGCTCCGACTCCGCCCAGTGCGACGACGAGAACAGTCACCTGCTGGGCGACGGGTACGTCTACGACCCGAGCACCGACACGTGGTCGGCCATGGCCGAGTCGCCCCTCACCCCCGCCGTTCACGCCGAGGCGGTCTGGACCGACACCGAGGTGCTCGTCGTCGTGACCGAACCGGGACGCGACGCTGCGGGCGCAACGGCGGCGGCCTACAACCCGACGACCGACTCGTGGCGGACACTGCCCGATGTCCCGCTCTCGCCCCGGCGGTACGCCGCGGCCGCTCGTCTCGGCGTCTGGACCGTCGTGTGGGGAGGTCTCTCGTCGTCGGGCAACGGCGCCGCGGAGTTGGCCGACGGTGCGGTCTTCGACCAGCGGACCGGCACCTGGTCCACCTTCTCCGTCGATCCCGCTCGGGCTCGGCAGATGGCCGCCATGGGATCAGCCAACGGCAGCTTCTACGTCTCCGACGGACGACCCGACGGTCCTCCCTTCAGCATCCTCGCGCCCGGAGCGGGCCCGATGCTCCAGGGTGTGCTCGCCCTCTCGCCCGACGGGTTGGTGCTTCGACCGACCTCGAGTGTCTCCTTCGACGACCTACCCCTTCCCGTCGACCGCATCCCCGTGCTCGACAGCTCGGGACTACCGATCGCCCCGTCCGACCTGGCGGCCGGCGATCGCGTGCGGCTCACCTTCGACTCGTGCAACGAGTTCGATCTGACCCAGTGCCCCGTCGACGCCATCCAGGCCATCCAGTTGCTGCCCTGACGCCGTCCCGACCTCGGCCGCACGAACAGCGACCCGGTTTTTCCGTACGTGACCCAGGGGTGACGTACGGAACCCAGCTCGGGTCGAGAGCCTTCTGGCTGACGGCTGAGGGTCAGGTGTAGAAGGGGTTGTCGCCGGCGTCGTGGTCGGTGGCGTCGACGATGTCGGTGACCTCGGGGATGGCTTCCTTGATGGCGACCTGGATGCCTTCGCGCAACGTGGCCGCGCTCATCGCACAGCCCTGGCAACCGCCGCCCATGGTGAGGAAGACCGTGGTGTCCTCGACGCCGACCAGCTCGGCGTAGCCGCCGTGGCTGGCCAGGCTCGGGTTGATGGCTTCGGCCAGCAGCTGGCGGACCTTGTCGGCGATGTCGCCGGTGAGCTCGATGTCGCGGCCGGCCATGGGGTTGGCCGCCGGCGGACGGTTGGGGTTGCGGATCACCAGGCCGGCCTGGCCGGAGGTGCGGGGCACGTCGAGGGTGGCCCCCCGGAGCTGGTCGATGCTGTTGGCCGCCACCACCACGGACAGACCCTCCTGCACGGAGAGGTCGTCGTCCTCGTCGAGATCGGCGATCTCCTCGAAGGCGAGGTCGTAGGCATAGTCGGTGCCGGCCACGCCGGTGACCTCGACCCGCAGGCACAGGCTGCCGGGGTCGTCCTCGCCGTCGCGGATCTCGAGCACCCGCACGAGGGCATCGGCGCTGACCGTCAGCACGTAGGAGGGCCCCTCGGCTTCGGTTTCGGTCGCTGCGGATGTGTCGGTCTGATCGGCGTCGATCGTCATGGTGGAACCTCTCGATGGAAAACCCGGCCTGAACCGTGTTTTCAAAGCTACCGCCACCGCCGGCCCCCTCCCACCGAGGTGACCGATCGAACGGGCGTCGGTCAGGAGAGGTAGGAACCCCGGCCGAAGGCCATGGCCAGGCCGAGCAGGAACAGCAACGACAGCGGAGCGAGCACCGCCCGCAGGCGGACCCTGGTCACGACGAGGTCGCCGAAGGCGGCCAGCGCCGGGAAAGCGGCCAGCATGTAACGGCCCGACCCCTGGAAGTCCTTGGTCGCCACGAGAGCCATGCCCGCCACACCGAGCACGTAGGCCGCGTAGGCCCAGCCGAAGCGGCGCTTCACAGCTGGCACCAGCGCCAGCGCCCCCAAGACCAGCAGCCCCTGGGCGATCAACCCGAGGGTGTAGCCACTGAACGCACGGTGCTCGATGTCCTCCCACAGGCGGAACTTCAGCCACGTGCTGGGCCCCGCCCCCTGGTCCCAGCCCTTGTCGGCCTCGACGGCGGCGAACAGCAGCGGATCGCCGAAGCGCACCCAGAGGTAGAGGCACCAACCGCCGACCCCGGCCAGGGCGATGAGCAGCGGCGTGTCCCGCAGGGAGAGGATGCGCAGCCGGAAGCACTCCTGCAGCCCCGTTGCCCCCGTCGCGGCGTTGCGCTTCTCCACCAGCCGGAGGACGAGGGCCACGGCCACGATGACCCCGCTGGGGCGGGCGGCGGTGGCCACCATGCCGACGACACCGGCCCAGAAGAGCCGGTCGCGTTCGAGGAGGAGGAAGGCCCCGATGGTGGCCGCCCCGAACAGGGCGTCGGCGTACACGGCCCCGTACTGGTAGTAGCCGTAGGGATAGAGGAGCAGCACGACCACGGCGGCCACCGCGGCGGACCGGGTGAGGAAGAGCCCCGACCAGCGCCGCATGGCCACCGCCGCCACCGCTCCGCTCGCCAGCGTGACCATCGAGCCGGCGATGTAGATGCTGGGGAAGGCCCAGCTCACCAGGCTGATCACCATGGGGTACGAGGGCCAGAAGGCCACCGACGACTGAACCCCCGGGTAGTAGACGTACCCCTCACGCACGATGGTGCGGTACCAGGAGGCGTCCCAACGGGCCCAGCCCTCGAACCAGGTGCCGCCCGCGATACCGGGACGGGACGGGAAGAACGCATCGTGGGGCAGGTGGACGTTCCCGATCCACACGGCGATCCAGACCAGCATCGCCACCGCGGCGAACAGACCGACCGTCGCCCACCACCGCCCCGGGCCCCCGAGAGCGCGGACGGACCCAGGCGCCTCGGCGGCGTCGACCGAACCGCTCCGGGCGGCGGGCGTCAACGAGATCTCGGACATGGGTGGCTCGGATCCGTTCCCCCCACGGAACGATCCGGGCGAGACGCTACCTCTCGGCGAGATCGGGGTGGCGGCACTCGGCCCTAGCCTCGGGGGGTGATCCTCGTCGACGTCGAACGGGTGGCCATGAGCCGCCCCGGACGCCCCCTCTTCTCCGACCTCTCCCTCACCATCTCGACCGGCGACCGCCTCGGGATCGTCGGCCTCAACGGCTGTGGGAAGTCCACCCTGCTCTCGGTCGTCACCGGTGAGACGACGCCCGAGTCGGGAACGGTGCGTCGGGGCCGGGACGTGCGCATCGCCCACCTGGCCCAGCGTCCTGTGCTCCCCGCCGGCCCGGTGCTGGCCGCAGTGGAGCAGGCCGCCGAACACCCCTGGGAGGCGGCGGCCGTCCTCGACCACCTCGGTATGGCCGACCTCGTGGAGGCCGACACCGGCCGACTGTCGGGCGGGCAGGCCAAGCGGGTGGCCCTGGCCCGGACCCTCGTGGAGGCCAGCGACCTGCTCATCCTCGACGAACCCACGAACCACCTCGACATCGATGCCATCGCCTGGCTCGAGGAACGCCTCACCGGCTATCGAGGCGGCCTCGTCCTCGTCACCCACGACCGTCACGTGCTCGACCGGGTGACCACCAGGGTCCTGGAGCTCGACCGAGGAACCGGGTACCTCCACGACGGCGGCTACGACGCCTACCTCGAAGGTCGGGCCGAACGGGAGGAGCAGGCTGCCTCCAACGAGTCCAGCCGCCGCATCCTGGCCCGCAAGGAACTGGCCTGGCTCCGGCGAGGGGCCCCGGCCCGCACCCGCAAGCCCAAGGCCCGCATCGCGTCGGCCACCGCCATCGTGGAGAGCCGGGCCGAGCCCGCGGCCCGCCAGGGAATCCCCGACCTCCACCTCGGCACCCCCCGGTTGGGCGACAAGGTGATCGACCTCCACGACGTCGCCTACGGCCACGACGGCGGACCCGTCCTGTTCGAGGGCGTCGAGCTGCTGCTCGACAACCGCGAGCGCCTCGGGCTCGTCGGGCCCAACGGGGTCGGGAAGTCCACCTTCCTCGACCTGTTGGCCGACCGCCGGCATCCCACCGCCGGAACGGTCGACGTCGGACCCACGGTCGAGGTCGGCTACTACGACCAGGTCGGCGCCACGCTCGACCCGAAGCAACGGGTCCGCGACGCCGTGACCGGCGGACACCGACAGGCCGACTGGCAGGACGCCGCCCTCCTGGAGTCGTTCTGGTTCGACGGCGACGCTCAGTGGGCGCCGATCGAGCTGCTGTCGGGAGGCGAGCGGCGGCGACTGCAGCTCCTCCTGGTGCTGGCGGCCAAGCCCAACGTGCTGCTCCTCGACGAGCCCACCAACGACCTCGACCTCGACACCCTGCGCGTGCTGGAGGAGTTCCTCGACGACTGGCCGGGCGCCCTCGTCGTGGTCAGCCACGACCGGGCGTTCCTGGAGCGCACCGTCACCGACGTGATGGTGATGGACGGGCACCAGCGGCCCGGTCGGCGACCGGGTGGCTACGCCGCGTGGGAGGACGAGCGTCGGGCCAGTCGGGTGAAGGGGCGGGCGTCGTCGGCCCCTCGGGCGGCGAAGAAGGCGTCCGCGCCGAAGCGGCCCAACGTGCCCACTCGACCCACACCGGCCCGGCCCGACACACCGACTCCCCGCAGCGCCAGCACCCTGCGCCACCTCACCAAGGAGGTCGACAAGGAGATGACGAAGCTGGGCCGCCGCCGGGAGCGACTGGAGGCGAGCCTGGCCGAGAAGGCCGCCAACGCCGACCACACCGAGCTCACCGCTCTCGGGGTCGAGCTGAAGGAGGTGGTGGCGTCCCTGGACGCCGCCGAGGAGCGGTGGCTGGCCCTGGCCGAGGAGTCCGAGCTCGCCGCGCAGGAGGCCGGTCGGAACCGACAGTAGATTGCCGCACGTGATCGACGTCGAGGCCACCACCGGGGCGCTGCACGACCTGCGGCGGGCCCGGCGCCGCAACCGACTCTCCGATGTCCACTGGATCGACGCGGTCTACCGCGTCTACATGGTGGCCCTGGCCTCGGTGATCTTCGTCATGTTCGCGTCCAGCCGTCTGCCCGACGACCGGCTGACCAACGCCGAAGCCATCGACTTCGCCAACCAGGCACCCATGTGGCTCGGGCTCGGGTTCGCCGTCGTGATGTTCGTGGGCCTCCGATCCGGCGGGCGGGGCGGGCCACTCGTGCTCGAGGCCCCCGTCGTGGTCCACGAGCTCAACGCGCCCGTTCCCCGCGTCGAGGTGGTGCGGGGCCCGGCCATCAAGCAGCTGCGGTTCCTCGCCTTCGCCGGCGGGGTCGTGGGCGCCATCGTGGGCGAGCTCGCCTCGCGCAAGCTGCCGGTGAACGTGGTCGCCTCCATCGTGTGCTGCGCCGTCGCCTTCGCCCTGGCCGGGATGCTGGGATCGGCCACCGCCATGGCCGCGTCGGGGCGCCGCCTGCGCTGGTGGCCGGCCAACATCCTCGGCGCCGTGATCGTGGGCTGGTCGGTGCTCGACGTCATCGGGAAGCACACCACGTCACCGCTCACGATGCTGGCCGACATCGCCTTCTGGCCGGTCACCTTCCGCATCGTCGGCATCGTCGGCATCCTGCTCGTCGCAGTCGTCGCCTACCTCGGCCTCTCCCGCATCGGGGAGCTGTCCATCGAGCACGCCCTGCGACGAGCCGGCCTGGTGGCCCAGCTCCGCTTCGCCGTGACCCTGCAGGACGTCCGCACCGTGGTGCTCCTGCGCCGTCAGCTCTCCCAGGAGTCACCCCGTCTCCATCCGTGGATCCGCATCGGCCGGCCGAAGGGTCGACGCTCGTACGTGCCGCCCGTGTGGAAGCGCGACTGGCAGGGCTACCTGCGCTTCCCCCTCCCCCGCCTGATCCGCATGCTGTTGCTGTCGGCCGTGGCCGGGCTGTGCATGGGGCTGGTGTGGCGGGGCACGATCCCGGCCATCGTGCTGGCGGGTGGGGCGCTGTTCCTCGCCGCCTACGACGCGGCCGAGCCCACCGCCCAGGAGGTCGATCACCCCACCCGGTGGGAGAGCTATCCCGACGCTCCGGGCCGCTTCCTCGTCCAGCACCTCGCGGCCGCCTTCGCAGTGATGGTGTTCCTGTGCATCGTCGCCGGGGCCGCCTCTCTGCTGCTCGTGCCCTTCAGCGTCGCCCTCCCCATCACCGGCATCCTGCTCGTGCCCGCCGCCGGCGCCGCCGCCGTCTCGGCCACCATCAGCACCGCCCAAGGGGCGCCCGACATGGCCGGGCTCTCCGGCCTGGGCCCCGACGTGATGGGCTGGGTGATGCTGGCTCGCGTGGTTATCCCACCCGCGATCACCATCCTCGCCCTCCTGCCCGTGCTGGCCGCCGGATCCGATCCGAACGACCTCCACACGCCGAAGGTGGCCAACGCCGTCACCTACGTGCTCATCGCCCTCCTCGGCGCGTTCCTCTACCTGCGCACCCGCAAGCCCAAGCACCTCTGAGACCGGACTCGACGAGCCGGAGGCCGATGCGCTCCACCCCGGGCGCGACGACGCCCATCCCGGACCAGGCGGGCCCGGTCGTTGCGGAGCGTCGACGCGGATTACCGTGGCGCCGCGCCCATCGGGCGTCGCCGCTCCCCGCACCCTCGATCCAGGGCCGCGGCCGACCGGCGCCAGGTGACCAATCGCCACGAAAAGCCGAGCACCAGTGACATCGCCCTTCGCCCTCCCCAAGCAGCCGCCCACCCCGGCCACCGAGCCCCGGCTCGACGCCAAGGCCTCGCTCCAGACCCTCGACCTCTACAAGGACTACGGGGACGGCATGGGACTCATCGAGCCCCTGAACCTGAAGATCGGCGGCGGTGAGCTGGTGATGCTGGTCGGGCCCAACGGCGCCGGGAAGTCGACCTTCCTCGGCTTGGCGTCGGGGATGCTCGAAGCGAGCGACGGGTGGGCCTTCATCCAGGGCAACCCGGCCGGCACCGTCGAGGCCCGGGCCGCGCTGTCGTTCCTTCCCGACAACCCGGTCCTCTACGACGACCTGAGCCTCTGGGAGCACGTCGAGTACATCGCCCGGCTGCACCAGACCCAGGACTGGGAGGACTACGCCGACGACCTCATCGACATGTTCGGTCTCACCGAGCGGGTCGACGACCTGCCGTCGAGGTTCAGCCGCGGTCTCAAGCAGAAGACCGGGCTCATCCTCGGTCTCATCCGTCCGTTCCGCGTGATGCTGATCGACGAGCCCTTCGTCGGACTCGACACGCCGGGCCAGGAGACGCTCGTCGAGATCCTCGGCGACGTCGTCGAGCAGGGCGCCTCGGTCATCTGCTCCACCCACCAGCTCGACCTCGTCGGGAAGGCCACCCGCTGCGTCGGCCTCCGCGACGGAGAGATGGCCTACGACGGGCCCGCCACCGCGGCCAAGATCCGCGAGCTCGTCGGCGGCGAGTGAGTGGCTGACAAGCCCTACATGCGGGGGATCCTCTCCGAACCCCTCGACCTCGACGGCGACGCCCCCCGGGTGAAGCGGCCTCCGCCGACGGTCGCCGCCACCCCCGGGCTCGAGGTGGAGGTCCGGGGCACCCCGGTCCGAGGCGTGGTCGTCGGTTGCGACAAGGCCTTCGTCACCGTTCGCGACACCCACGGTCGCGACCACAAGGCCCGATTGCGCGACGGTGCCTTCAACGTGAAGGGTCAGCGCGTCAGCCTGGTGCGACCCAGGCCGGCGGCGGGCAGCACGGCTCCGGCCCGCACCGCATCGGGTTCGGTCGCGGTGCCCGGCGCGCCGGCCCGCATCGCCCGGGCCAGTCGCATCCTGGTGGAAGGCACCCACGACGCCGAGCTGGTCGAGAAGGTCTGGGGTGACGACCTGCGGGTCGAGGGCGTGGTGGTCGAGCCCCTGCAGGGAGCCGACAACCTGGTCGAGGTGGTGCGCGGCTTCGGACCCCGACCGGGACGACGGCTCGGCATCTTGTTGGACCACCTCGTGGAGAGCTCCAAGGAGAGCCGCATCGCCGCCGGGGTCGACCATCCCGACGTGCTCGTCACCGGGCATCCGTTCGTCGACATCTGGGCGGCGGTGAAGCCCAAGGTCGTCGGCATCCCCGCTTGGCCCGACGTGCCCATGGGCGAGAACTGGAAGGAGGGCGTGTGCTCCCGGCTCGGTGTCGCCGATCCCCGCCTGTTCTGGAAGCGGATCCTCGGTTCCGTCAACAGCTACGCCGACCTGGAACCCCCGCTCGTCGGCGCCGTCGAGCAGCTCATCGACTTCGTGGCCGAGCCGGGCTGAGACGAAGGAGCATCAGCCGGCCCCGGTCAGCGGCCGGCGCACTCCAGCGCCCCGGGATCGCCCGGGAGCAGGTACTGGTAGTACGGCCCGCCCCGGCCGGGCTCGTCGCGGTGGACATCGACCGCACACGCCCCATCGGGCAGGGCAACGACGTAGACGAACTGGACCGGGCCGTCTCCGTAGGGGCGGACGTCGGCGGAGAACGTCTCGAACTCGGAGCCCGGTCCGGCTTCGATCACCATCGTGCTCGCCGAGGCGCCGGCCCAACCGACGACGAACCCATGGCCACCGAGCACCACGCGGATGACGGCGCATCCCGGACCGGTGTCCTCCCCGGCGTAGCTGAGACGCAGGCAGGTCGAGTACCCGGTCTGCCCCTCGGGCTCGGCGAGGACCGACAGCTGCCACACGTCGCCGTCGAGGTCACCGCGGGCCACGACTGTCTCCACCGCCCCCTCGGGTGGTCCCGCGTACTCGTCGGTGACCTCGTACGCGGCCAGCGCCGCGTCCCACTCCGACCTGGTGAGCGGCCGAACCTGCTCGGCCAGGTCCAGGACCGACTGCTGCGTCGCCAGATGGGTGCCACGCCCGTCCCTTCGAACGTCCTCCACGTGCACCATCAGCCCCGGCGACTCCTCCCAGAACACCTCGTAGCCGTACTGGCGACCGTCGTCGGTGGCCGGGCCGACGATGGCCTCGTGGCCCCGGACCTCGGCGTCGAGATCGACATCGGCGTACAGCTCGTCCACGTCACCGGACTCCTCCGCCTGACGGTAGAGGGCCCGCATGCGGTCGATGTTCCAGTCCGGCGAAGGCACCATCGCCGTCACCTGGATCTGCCAACCGTCGTCGCCGTAGGGACCGGGGTCGATCGAGCGGTAGCCGATGCGCCGCCCCGAGCTCGACCACTGGTCGATGCTGTCGAGCTGGTAGCCCGCCGGCACGTCGCCCAGCTCCATCGCCGCCCCGTCCTCGGGCGCGGCTCCGGACTCCCCCGGATCGGCCTCCGTGGCGCTCCCACCACATGCTGCGGCGAGGACCACCAGCAGCAGGGCCACGACGCCCTGACGTCCCGACGCTCGCCGTTCCTCGCCCCGTCTCGCCATGACCGGATGGTACGGGCGCGCCACCGCCGGGGGATGTCAGGCGGCGCGACCGTGCCGGTCGAGGAACTCGACCACGGCGGCGGTGAAGACGTCGTTGCGGTCACCGGCGACCATGTGGCCCGCGCCCGACACGTCGACGTACTCCACCTCGGGAAACCGAGCCCGGAACTGCTCGGCCTTCTCGGCGCTCACGAGATCGCTGACCTTGCCCCGAACCAGCATCATGGGCGTCCCCGAGGCCACGATGGTCGCCACGTCGGCCTCCAGCCGGGGCGCATCGGACACCTCGGAGGGCGGGAGGTCGGCGGTGCCGCCGACGAAGGCCGGGTCCCAGTGCCAGTACCACCGGCCGTCGCGTTCACGGACGTTCTTCTTGAGCCCCGACAGGTCGCTCGGGCGGGGGCGGTGCGGGTTGTAGGCGGCCACCGCGTCGGCCACCTCGTCGAGCGAGGCGAATCCGGTGCGGGCGTGCTCGGCCATGAACTGCTGGATGCGGTTGGCCCCCGCCTGCTCCATGTCCGGGATGATGTCGACGAGGACGATCCCCCGGGCGATCCCGACCTCCACCTCACCGGCCAACAGGATCGAGGTCAGCCCGCCCAGTGACGCCCCGATCAGGAAGGCGGGCCCGCCCAACGTGGCCAGCACCGCCTGCACATCGGAAGCGAAGCTGATGAGCCGGTAGTCCTGGGCCTGCGACCAGTCGGACTCCCCGTGGCCCCGGGCGTCGAGCGTGATGGCCCGCCAGCCCTGGTCGGCGAGAGCATCAGCGGTACCGCCCCACGAGTGCCGGGTCTGCCCGCCGCCGTGCAGCAGCACGACCGGTGGCGCCGACGCGTCTCCCCGCTCGTCCCCCCGGACGCGGAGTCCGTCCGGCCCCTCCACCTCGAACGTTCGCATGGGCAGGGAACCTACTGGCGGGCGACGAGGCGAGATTCTGTGGGGAAATTGGTTGCGCGCGGGTGTTCGATCTGACATACTGGTGTTCTTCCCCCTTTCGATGCCCGGCCGTTGTGGTTGGGGTGTCCGTGACCGGTTCGTTCGCGTGAGGTTCGGCCATGGCCGACGGGGAAACCGACAACAACCAGAACTGCAGTGAGTCCACGCCGGCCGGTTCGGGTGGTCTCGTCACCGATGTCCTGGCCGTGTGCGGCGCCCGGTTCGGGTTGGATGCCGATCTGGAGTGGGGCCGGTTGGGGGCGGGTGATCTGGGTACGGCGGTCGAAGACCTGCAACGGGTGATCTCGGCGGTCGAGCATCAACAACGACGGGTGTTGACCCTGGTCGACGAACGTCGGCGCCCACACCGCGGACGGGTCGCGCGACACCGCGGACTGGTCGGCCGACAAGCTCGGCGTGTCACGCAAAGCAGCGGCGGATCGGATCGCTCTGGGCCACAAGCTCGCGAAGCTTCCGGCGTTGGCCGACAAAGCCGCCCGCGGTGAGCTGAGCTCCGAGCAGGCCACACCAGTGGCCGAGATGGCCGATCAGTCCACTGATCAGGCGTGGGCCGACGCCGCGCCGGGTATGGGGGTGGCTGCTCTGCAACGCCGCGCCGCCAAGCAGCGCCGACCCGGCGCTACCGATCATGTGGCG
The DNA here is from genome assembly GCA_963793025.1 of uncultured Actinomycetes bacterium. Lineage (GTDB taxonomy): Bacteria > Actinomycetota > Acidimicrobiia > Acidimicrobiales > Acidimicrobilacustridaceae > CAWBYL01. The sequence goes on along the minus strand of CAWBYL010000006.1, from coordinate 1,378,585 downwards.
GCGAGGGCGGCGCGGGTGTTCAACGCGTGGACCGTCGGGCACGAACTGCGGTTCTCCGGGTCGGTGCCCCGCGACGACGGCGCCAAACTCCTCAAAGCGATCGAGCGGGGCATGCCCGACCGCGTCGCCGGCGATTCGACCACCATGGGGCAACGCCAAGCCGACGGCCTGCTCGCTCTCGCCTCGGTCACGATCGCCGAGGATCAGGACCCGGATCGGGCCACCGTGGTCGTGATCGCCGAGCTCGCCGCGATCTGTGACGACGACCCCTCGGCCACCGCCGAGCTCGAGACCGGTGAACCGTTGGCCACCGAAACCGCCCGCCGGCTCCTGTGCGACTCGAGAATCAGCGTCCTCGTGCAGGACAAGGCGGGCCGGGCGGTGGGGATCGGCACCACCCAACGCACCGTCGCCCCCGCCCTACGCCGGGCGCTCACCGTGCGCGACGGGCACTGCCGCTTCGGGAACTGCACCGCCCGCCGGTTCCTCCACGGCCACCACATCGACCACTGGCCCGCCCCCACCGAGATGAACAATTTGGCGCTGGTTTGCTACCAACACCACCACCTCCTCCACGAAGGCGGCTGGACCCTCACCGGCGACCCCGACCACCACCTCACCGCCACCCACCCCGACGGACGCACATCCCCGGGCAACTGGCCCCAGGACCGCCACCCACCACCGGGCGACGGCTTGGCCACCCTGTTCCCGGACAGCGGATGACGACGGCCGAACGGGCCGAGCGCGTACGGTGCCGCCGGTGAGCATCGACATCCGGCTGGCCCGCGCCCTCGCCCCCTTCGCCGCTCGCGGGGCACAGTCGGCACCGCATCTGGAGGGCGACTTCGCCATCGACGCCCTCGACCGGGCCGCGCTGGGAGCTCTCGACGCCGTGGAAGACGACGACATCGTGCAGGTGGGTTTGGCGGCCGGTGTGTCGGCCGGCGCCTACGACGGTGACGTGCAGGTCCGCGACCTCATCGGCCGTGGCGACACCGGGATCGGCACCCTGCAAGGGCTGGACGGGGAGATGGTGGTGGTCGACGGCGAGGTGTGGAGCATCGACGTCGACGGCCGCGCCCATCGCAGCGACCCCGACGCCTTCGTGCCCTTCGCCGTGCTCGTCCACCTCGTGCCCACCACCCGGTTGACGCTGGACGGGCCGCTGGACAGGGCCGGGTTCGAGGCCTTGCTGCGCCGGCACCTCACCGATGCTGACGGCTGCTACGTCGTCCGCGTCGACGGCACGTTCGGTCCGGTGGCGTTCCGCAGCGTGCGCCGCCAGCACCGGCCGTACCGGCCCCTCGCCGAGGTTCTCGCCACCGACCAGCACAGCTTCACCGTCGACACCCTCGATGCCACGATGGTCGGGTTCTGCTTCCCCGACTCGGCCTCAGACCTCGACTTCGCCGGCTTCCACCTGCACATGCTCGCCGCCGACCGCAGCACTGGCGGCCACGTCTTCGACTTCACCGCCCTCCAGGCCACGATCGTCATCGGCCGCTGCCACAACGTGCACGTGGAACTGGCGAGCGGCGGTGAGAGGTGACTCATGGGACGCAAGCCTTCGGCTCAACCCGTTTCGGCCGTCCACCGATAACCCTGTCATGAGCAAGCTCTCCAACAGCGTGGATCTGGCCAAGGCGAGCCTGAGCGTCCTGCGGCAGGACAAGGAGCTCGCCGCCATCCCGTTGGTGTCGGCGGCCACCTGCACGGTGGTGGCCGTCCTGTTCGGGGGCAGCGCCTATTTCACCCTCGAGCAGGTCACCAACCCCGCCCCCGGCGAGAACGCCTTCAACACCACGCCCATGACCTGGACCGTCGGGATCATCGGCATCTTCGTGCTGGGAATGGTGGCCCAGTTCTTCGGTGCGGTGCTGGTGGCCGGAGCCAACGAGCGCCTGGAGGGCGGCGACCCGACCATCGGGAGCGCCTTGTCCAAGGCCAGCACCCGAACGGGGTCGATCCTCGGGTGGTCGGCCATCAACTCGACGGTGGGTGTCATCCTGTCAGCGATCCGCGAGCGGGCCGGCTTCCTCGGGGTGCTCGTGACGACCCTGGTGGGCGCGGCCTGGAACGTGGTGACCTGGCTGGCCGTCCCGATCATCATCGTGGAGGGCATCGGCCCCATCGCCGCCATCAAGCGCTCGGCGCTGCTGCTCAAGCAGACCTGGGGTGAGAACCTCATCGCCCAGATCGGCCTGGGGTTCGTCGGGGCCCTCGTCATGATCCCCGGGATGATCGTCCTCGGGGGCCTGAGCCTCCTCGTGCCGATCGTCGGGATCCCGCTCCTGTTCATCTACGTCGCCGTGGCCGGGTCGATCATGGCCGCCCTCGGTGCGATCTACCGCACGGCGCTCTATCGGTTCGCCGTCGGTCTCCCGATCGGCGACAGCTTCCCCGAATCGGCCCTCGCCGGCGCGTTCAAGGTGAAGGGGGACGGCATCTCGAAGTTCCTGCGCTGAGCGGAGTTCCAGACGCCGGTTCGCCCCGGTTAGCGTTCGCCCCATGACCGACTCCGCCGTCAGCTACGACCTCCGCGGCCCTGTCGCCGTCGTCACCATCGACGACGGCAAGGCCAATGCCATCTCGCACGACCTGTGCGCCGCACTCTCCGACGCCCTCGGCCGAGCACGGGACGACGACGCCGTGAGCGCCGTCGTCATCGCCGGTCGGCCCGGCCGCTTCTCGGCCGGATTCGACCTGGCCACCATGACCTCGGGCGCCGACGCCGCTCGCGAGCTGCTGCGGGTGGGGGCGGAGCTGGCCCTCGAGATCCACGGCTTCCCCAAGCCGGTCGTGCTCGCCGTCACCGGTCACGCCCTGGCCATGGGCGCCATCCTGTGCCTGTCGGCCGACACCCGCATCGGCGCCGAGGGCACCTTCAAGCTCGGCCTCAACGAGGTCGCCATCGGCATGCCGGTACCCCGCTTCGCCGTCACCCTGGCCGGCAGCCGACTCAGCCACGCCGCGTTCACCGAGGCCGTCAACCACGCCACCATCTACGACCCTGACGATGCCGTGGTCGCGGGCTACCTCGACCGGACCGTGCCGGCTGACGATGTCGTCGACGCCGCGGTGAACCACGCCACCGAGCTGGCCGAACGGCTTCGGCCGAACGCCTTCGTCGCCACCCGCCAGAACTGCCGGGGCGAGATCATCGCCGCCATGCGCGCCGGTCTGACGCTCGACGTGGCCGAGTTCGTCGTCGAGCTGCCGGAGTCGTGAACCCGCCGGGCTAGCGGCGATCCGGGCGCCGGGCCCGGACACCATGGCGGGCAACCCCGGGTCTCGTGACCCCGGATCCGGTGGGCCATACGAACCCATCTGGCGCCGACGCCAGATTCCCCTTGGCTCCTCGTCGCTTCGTGCCGATGAGAGGAGGTCGGACCGGAGACCCGGAAAGGGGCCACGTGTCCACCGCCAGCCGGGATCACGAACCAACCAGCAGCTCCACCCCTCGAAGGGCGCGACACCGACTGCCCCTACGCGCCCAGAGCCGACTGGTGCTCGCCGTCCCCGTGCTCGTGCTCGTGGTGGCCGCCGCGGTGGTGGCGATCCAGGCCGGTACCGACGGCACGTCGGCCGCCGCGGTGACCATGTTGATCGCCCTGTGCATCGGCGTGATCGCCGGCACCACGGCGACCCTGTTGTTCACCCGCACTCTCACCCGCCGCATCAGCCACCTCCAGGTGAACGCCGAGCGCCTCGCCCGCGACGTCGACCTCGAACCCGCGGCGCCGGGCACTGATGAGATCGCCGCCACCGAGGCCACCCTGGCCCGGGCCGCGGAGGTGCTCGCCTCCCGACGCCGGGAACTGGAGGAGGCCCGCGCCTCTCTGGAGCACCTGGTGTCGGCCGGCCCGATGGTGATGTTCGCCAGCTCACTGAGCACCCGCCTCGATGACCCGACGCCCCTCGTCGTCGACTACATCAGCTCCAACAGCGCTCGGGTCATGGGCCACTCGCCGTTGGCCATCGCCGACGACCCGAGTGTGTTCCTCGATCTGGTTCACGACGACGACCGGGCCGCGCTGCTCGCCGCCGCCCGCCGGGCCATCGGCGAGACCCGACGCCAGGTGCGGGTGGAGTTCCGCATCCGCCACCTCGACGGATCCTGGCGATGGATGGAAGGGATCCTGCGAGGGCACGAGACGGAACCGACCAGGATTCTCGCCTACGCCGTCGACATCACGTCCCGCCGTCAGGCCGAGGAGGCCCAGCAGCAGAGCGAGTCGAGGCTGTCCGCCTTCCTCGACAACTCCTCCGCCCTCATCAGCCTGAAGGACCCGTTCGGTCGCTACGAGTTCGCCAACCAGGCCTTCGTGGCCGTGCTCGGCGACGATCCCACGTCCGTCGTGGGCAGCGACGACTTCGACCACTGGCCCGAGTCCGCCCCCACGTTGCGGGCGCGAGACCAACAGGTGCTGGTGGCACGGGAGCCGATGCAGTTCGAGGAGAGCATCCCCCTCGCCGACGGCACCCACACGTTCTTGTCGGTGAAGTTCCCCCTGCTCGATCCGGACGGGATGCCCGTCGCCGTCGGCACCATCTCCACCGACATCACCGAACTGAAGGACGCAGTGGAGACCGTCGCCGCTCGCGAGCGGGTGATGTCCACCGTCATCGGCGCCTCACCCGACGTCATCACCCTCCTCGAGGCGGACGGGACGATCCGCACGACGAGCATCGCCTTCGAACGCATCTTCGGCTATCCCACCCGGACCCTCGTCGACCAGCCGCTCTTCGATCTCATCCACCGCGACGACCGGGCCCGTACCGAGGCCCAGTTCGACCAGCTCAGCACCGGTGTCCGCCAGCGGGTGACGCTCCGGTTCCGGGCCCGTCGATCCGACCGGACCTGGATCACCATCGAGTCGCACGCCCAGCTCGTCGAGGGACCTGACGGTGCCGACGACGGGGTGGTGATGGTGAGCCGTGACATCAGCGAGCAGATCGAGCTCGAGGAGGCTCTGCGCCGGGCCAAGGACGAGGCCGAGCGGGCCAGCAACTCCAAGAGCGAGTTCCTCTCCCGGGTCAGCCACGAGCTGCGCACGCCGCTCAACGCCATGCTCGGGTTCGCCCAGCTGCTCGAGCTGGAGGACCTGGGCGAGTCCACCACCGAGTACGTGGGCCAGATCACCAGGGCCGGCGACCACCTCCTGGCTCTCATCAACGAAGTCCTGGACATCGCCCGCATCGAGAGCGAGCGCATGCACCTGCGAATGGAGGCCCTTCCCGCGTCGGCGGCGGTCCGCGAGGTGGTCGACCTGGCCGCGCCCCTGGCCGCCCGGGCCGGCGTCGGCCTCCACGGTCCGACCGACGGCCTCGACGAGGTCGAGGTGCACGCCGATCGACAACGTCTCCTGCAGGTCCTGCTGAACCTCGTGTCCAATGCCATCAAGTACAACCACGCCGGGGGCCGCGTCGACGTCGAGGTCAGCCCCCGGCGGGACGTGGTCCGCATCTCTGTGCACGACACCGGCCCCGGGCTCAGCGAAGACCAGGTGGAGCGCCTCTTCGTCCCCTTCGACCGGCTCGGCCTCGAGCACTCGGGCATCGAGGGCACCGGGGTGGGTCTGGCCCTCTCCCGGGGGCTCACCGAGCACATGGGCGGCACCCTCGGCGTCCACTCCGAGCCCGGGCGCGGCTCCACGTTCTGGATCGAGCTCCCCTGCTCCCCCACCGACGGACCACCCCTGACGAGCGATCACGCCGGCCCCACCTCGTCGACCCGGGCGATCCATCCGGCGCCCGCCCCCGACCCGACCCTCGCGACCGACAGCCACGCCGCCTCTGGAGGCCGACGATGAGCACCACCCCTCCCCTCCCGACCTTCCCCGAGCCGGACGCTGCCGGCCCGGACGCTGCCGGCCCGGACGCGGTTGACCCGGACGACGCCGACCCGGGCGGCACCGATCCGACTCCGGTCCACTACTCCGGTCCCGCCGCGGCCTACAGCGGTCCCACCGCCGGCGGCCCGGCCGTCCCCCGGGGCATGACCGGGATGGGCGGGATGGCCGACATCGGACAGCCGGTGGAGAACGCGTGGATCCTCATCGTCGACGACGAGGAGGCGAACCTGCTCGTCCTGCGCCGGATGCTCGAACGGGCCGGCTACACCAACCTGCAGACGATCTCCGACTCGAGTCGGGCCATCGAGCGCTTCTGTGGCTTCGAGCCCGACCTCCTCGTACTCGACCTCCACATGCCCCAACCCGACGGCTTCGAGGTCATGGCCCAGCTGGAACCGCTCGTCGGCTCCGACAGCTACGTGCCGATCCTGGTCCTCACCGCCGATGTCACCGACGCCACCCGGGAACGAGCCCTCGCCGTGGGCGCACGCGACTTCCTGACCAAGCCGTTCCGCTACAACGAGCTCCTGCTGCGAATCAACAACCTGCTCGAGACCCGCGCCCTGCACACCCAGCTCCGGCGGGAGAAGGCTGCGCTCGAGCACCGCATGAACGAGCAGTACGCAGTGGAGCAGGCCCGGTCCGAACGGCGCCGGGCGATCACCCAACGGATCGAGGCCGTCCTCGAGCGACTCGACGACGCAGGCTCCGGTGACGCTGTCTCCGGTGACGGAACCGACCGACGGCCGGCCGTGGATCCGAGCGATGCTCGTCTGACGGTGGTCTACCAACCCATCATCGAGCTCGACAGCGGCGCCCTGATCGGCGTCGAGGCCCTCTCCCGCTTCGGCACCGAGTCCCAGCGCAGCCCGCTCGAATGGTTCGTCGAGGCCGCGGAGGTGGGTCTCGGCATCCAGCTGGAGTTGGCCGCGCTGCGCAAGGCCGTGGAGGGACTCCCGCTGCTCCCCGACGGGGTGTTCCTCTCGGTCAACGCCTCGGCCGAGACGATTCGTTCGGCCGGCCTGCACCGGGCCCTGGCCGAGCTGCCGGCCTCGCGCATCGTGATCGAGCTGACTGAGCACGAGCGGATCGAGGACTACCAGGCGCTGGTGGAGCCCGTCGCCCGGCTACGGGAGATGGGCGTTCGCCTCGCTGTCGACGACGCCGGCGCCGGCTTCGCCAGCCTCCAACACATCCTCCGACTCCAGCCCGACATCATCAAGCTCGACCGCACCTTCATCGAAGGCCTGGCCGAGGACCCCATACGGCGGGCCTTGACCACCGCCCTCGTCTCCTTCGCCACCGACATCGACGCCGTCCTCGTCGCCGAGGGCATCGCCACCGATGCGGAACGCGAGTGGGTGAGGGCGGTCGGCGTCCGCCACGGTCAGGGTCAGGTCATCAGCGAGCCGACCTCCCTCCCCGTGCGCCTCGGGTCCGACCTCGACGACGAGGCGGGCGGCGACGAGGCCGGCGACGGCGGTGCCGAAGCGACGCGGGAGGGCCGACCCGTCCGCACCGGCCCGGCGGTGTTCACCGGACCGAGGTCGCCGGCCCAGCTGGCCGGACTGGCCGGGCTCGCCGGGCTCGGCGGCCCCGACGGCCGCGGCGGCCTCGGCAACTCCGACTGACCGGAGCCATCCCGGACACCCACGACCCAAACGATGCGCATCTCGCGTGCCCTGGCACGCGCACAGCGCATCGATTCCCAAAGAGAGCCAAACGATGCGCATCTCGCGTGCCCTGGCACGCGGACAGCGCATCGATTCCAAAAGGGGGGAGAAGTGCGAGCTCGCGGTCAGGTGGGCGGGGCGACCGGGGCGGGGCGACCGGCGGCGGGGCGACCGAGGGCGGGGTGAGCAGCACCGCCCGGCGGCTGGCCCGCACCACGGCATCCACCATCGGACCGAGCGCAGTGGCCTGATCGGCCCCGAGGCGCTGGTCGCGGTTGGCCGGCAGCACGAGGATCGTGTCGGGGCGATCGGCGGTGAGATCGACCAGGGCGGCGGCAGGATCGCCGGTGGCGATCAACTCGAAGCCCGCCCACGGGACGAGGGGGCGAATGGCGTCGAGCGCCGCCTCCAGCCGACCCACCATGGCCTGGTGCTCCGGATTGGCCACCGGTCCCGACGCGTCGGACCCGGTGAGCCCCTCGAGCAGGTCGAGCGGAGTGGGCTCGGCGGGGCGGGCGGGCTTGGGCGGCGGCTCGTCACCCTCGACGGTGCCCACGATGTGCACGACCAGGCGCAGGCTCTCACCCCATCGGGCGGCCAGGGCCAGCGCCTCGGCTGCGCCCGGGGAGCCGTCGTAGGGAACGACCACCTCGACGAGGGGCAGTCCCCTGCTGACGTCGGTCTCCGGTCCGATCACCAGCACGGGCGCCGTACAGCCCTGCAGGACCTCGATCGGGAAGGGATTGATCGTGGTGCGGGCCCGGATGACCCCCCGCATGCGCCGACGGGAGCTGATGCACACGATGGGATCGGCCCGGTGACGGGCGGCATCCACCAGGGCCGCACCGATCGACTTGTCGAGGTCGATCCAGAAGTCGACGTCGGCCCCGCTCTTGGAGATGGCCTGCGACTTCAACACCATGCGCAGCGCGCTGTCGCTGATGGCCGTGGTGCTCACGATCACGAGCTTGGCCCCGCACCGCCACGCCAGATCGGCCGCCGGTGCCACCACCGCCCTCGTCTCGAGCCCGCCGTCGAAGGGAACGATCACGTGCTTGTACATTCGGGCCCCATTGTGGCCCATGGCCCGGCTCACGGACAGGACCATCGCGACCGGTCCACGGCCGATCGGGCCCGATGGGGACGTCGGCGTCAGGTCCCGGTCAGCGGCGGTTCGTCCCTACGGGGCCGACGACGTCAGATCCCCGACCGCCGCTCGTCGGCGCCGGTGGGGACGGCGGGGTCGGATCGCGGTCCTCCGGGTCCGGACGGGGGTTTCGCCGCGGCAGCCCGCGACGCCCGGACGCTCGCCGCCCGACCCGGTCCGATCCACCGGTAGGCGGTGAAGAAGACCACGGCGCCGATCGAGACCAGCACGCTCCACCGCAGCACCGGGTTGGTGCGGTCCGTGCCCGCCAGGAGCAGGTGAACGGTGGCGAAGGCGTAGAGCAGGTAGCTGGTCAGGTGCACGCTGCGCCACAGGCGCGCCGGGATCCGCTTCTTCAGCAGCGACGTGATCTCCACGGCCAAGAGGAGGTAGGCCGCCACCACGCCCCAGGCCACGGCCCCCGGCTTCCAGGACGACGCCATCGGAACGGCGATCTCGGCCACGCCGAAGCTCACGAACGGGTCGAGGGCCAGGCCGGCGAGGTGCACCGCCACGAACACCACCGCCAACCCGCCGAGGAACCGGTGCAGGTCCAGCAGCCACGGCGCGGTCGGGCGGTGGCCGAGGGCTCGGGTGGCCAGGGCCAGGCCCCAGAGGACCGACAGGCTGCACAGGGCCCACGCCACGACGCCGGCCGAGCGCGAGACGTACCACCACACCTTGGTGGCCGCGAGGATCGGCACCAGCGTGGCGGTCACGAGGCGTTCCGGAGAGGTTCGACCAGGTAGTCCCCGAGGGGCCCGGCGGTGAGGACGCGACCGTCGTCGGTGACGAGGATGGCGGACAGACCGGCGGCCTCGACCAGTCGGACTCCTTCGGTCGGTCCGGCGACCAGGGCCGCCTTGGCGTGGACCTCGCCCCAGGCGGCCGAACCGGCCACGACGGTCACTCCGGCCAGACCGCTCGCCGCCGGACGGCCGGTGCGGGGATCGAGGAGGTGGTGCGCCTCCCCGGCGGCGGTCTCCCAGCGGCGCCGGGTGCGGGCGCTGGTGGTGACCGCGCCGTCGTCGAGCCGCAGGCGGGTGAGGTCGACGTCGGGATGGTTCGGGTCGGCCACGGCCACGACCCAGCCGCCGACCCCCGGGTCGGCCCCTCCCACCACACGGACGTCGCCGCCGAGGTCGACGCACGCCGCCCCCGTCCCCCGGTCGAGCAGGTGGGCGACCACGAGGTCGGCGCTCCGACCCTTGCCGATGCCGCCGAGGTCGAGGTGCACCCCGTCGGGGAGGCGCACCACCCCCAGCACCTCGTCGAGCTCCACACCGGCCGGTGACGGGACCTCCGGGCCCCCACCGCCGGCTGACGGCGTCCTGGTCGGCGCGCCGGGCACGATCTCCTCGAAGGACCGGTCGTAGCCGGCGGCCATCAGCGCGTCGAGCACGGTCGGGTCGAAGCGGCCGTCGGTCGCCCGCCAGGCGTCGACGGCCATCGAGACGATGGTGAACGTCTCGGGGCTCACGAACACCGGCGCGCCGGCATGAGCGTTCAGCTGGCTGAGCTCGCTGTCGGGCCGGAAGCGGCTCCAGCGTTGCTCCAGCATCTCGAGGAGGTCCTCGACCTCGTCGAGAAGGGCGTCGAGACCGGCACCGGAGACCGGCGCGGGCAGGCTGACGACACAGTTCGAGCCGAGGGCCCGGAAGCGGCGCTCGACCAGTCCCTCGACGGTCATCACCTCAGCTCGCCTGCGAGCGAGCCGCCGTGGTCGGGGGCGTCGTCGGCTTCGGCGCAGGGGTGGTGGCGGCCGGAGCCGGACTGGTTGGAGCCGGCGCGCTCGGTGAGGCGCTGGACGTGGCCCCCGACGCCGTCGGCGACCCGGAACTGGCCGCCGCACCCGACCCGCCGGAGACCGGGCCCCGGCTCGAGGCCGCGGCCGAACCTCCGGAGCTCCCACCGGTGGATCCACCCGTCGAACCCCCGCCCGAGCCAGGCGAGCCCCCGGCCACGGAAGGATCGCCGGACGCGCCGGCCTCCTCCAGTTGCGAGGCGGGCACCGGAACGTAGATCCGGTTGATGATCGTGATCGGCGGCGTCGTCGAGGTCGGCACCTCGGGCACGGTCAGCGCGTCGGAGGCCAGACCGACGTCGAGGGTCACCTCGTCGGGGGCCTTGCTCTCCGGAGGGGGCGACGTGGCCAGGGCACCGACGATCCCGCAGGCCGCGGCGAGGGAGAACCCGCCGAGCACCATACGGCTCCGGCGCGCCGGGTGGCGGCGACCGGCGGCCCGAGCCGAACCTCGACCGGCGGCCGGGGCCGGGGTCGGGATCCTGGCCGCAGAAGGCTCGCCACCGCGTGGGTCAGTCATCGTCTTCGCGCTCGTTCTCGTGGTCGCGCTCGCCCTCGCGGTGATCGTCCTCACGGTCGTCGCTGCGGTGGATGGTGGTGGTGGTGCTGGCCACCGCCGGCGGCGGCGTCACCACCTTCGTGGGCTTCGCCTCGCTCGACGGGCCGCCCTGCGAGCCACCCTCGCCGGACGAGCCGACGGCGGGAGCGGCTCCCTTGTCGTCCTCCCCGAGGTCGGTCTCGGTTCCTCGATCATCGACCCCGTCGTCGCTCTCGGTGCCGGTGGCCACCACCGTGTCGGGAACGGGGACGGGGACGATCTCGTCCACGATGACGAATCCCGGGTCCGACGGCTCGGCCAGGGCGGAGACGGCGCTGGCGTCGAGGGCGCCCACCGGTTCGCGTCGGTCGGTGGAGAGGATCCCCAGGTTGGCCGCCGCCGCCGCCGAGCCGGTCGTGAGAACGAGGGCGGCGGTGCCGGCCAGAGCAAGAGCAGTGCGTCGGTTCATGGGGGGCACCGTACGGAGGCGCACCACAGCAGGCTGTCAGAGGCGGGTAAAGGTTGGGCAAAGTCCGGTTGGGGAGCGCTCCCGCATGGGAACCTGTCGCCGTGGACGTGCTGCTGGTCGAGGACGACGACACAATCGCCGACCCACTGGGTCGTGGCCTCGAGCGCCAGGGATTCACGGTACGGCGGGTGGGTGACGGCCACGCCGCCGTCGCCGCGGCCCTGGCCGAGCCCGGCCCCGAGCTGGTGCTGCTCGACCTGGGCCTCCCCGGGCTGGACGGCTACGAGGTGTGCCGCCGCATCCGCCTGGAGTCCAGCGTCCCCATCATCGTCATCACGGCGCGAGGCGACGAGATCGACCGCGTCCTGGGTCTCGAGCTCGGAGCCGACGACTACCTCGTGAAGCCGTTCGGCTTCCGGGAGCTGGTCGCCCGCATCCGCGCCGTCACCCGCCGCACCGGCGCCCGGGCCGACACCGCTCCCACGGTCGTCGACATCGGGAGCGGGGTCGTGCTCGACACGCGCGCTCACCGGGTGACGATCGACGACGAGGAGGTGGCGCTCACCCGCAAGGAGTTCGACCTCCTCGTCCTGCTGGCCGCCGACCCGGGGGCGACGCGCACGCGCGAGGAGATCCTCGAGCAGGTCTGGGACGCGCACTGGTACGGGCCCACCAAGACCCTCGACGTGCACGTGGCGTCACTGCGCCGAAAGCTGGGCGACCCGACCCTCGTCGAGACGGTTCGGGGAGTGGGGTTCCGCCTGCGCGAACCCCCGACGCCGACGGCCGCCGGCGTGGCGGACCCGAACCCGTGACCCGGCGGCTCGTCGGTTCGTACCTCGCCCTGACGATCCTGGTGTTGATCGCGCTCGAGATCCCGCTGGCCGTCACCTACCGCGACCGCCAGCAGGACCAGCTCGAGGCCGGGCTCGAACGCGACGCCTTCGTGCTGTCGGCCTTCGTCGAGGACACGCTCAACGGCTCCGCTCAACAAGACCTCCAGACGGTGGTGGCGAACTACCAGGCGGACACGTCGGGCCGGGCCGTGATCGTCGACCAAGAAGCAGAGGTGCTGGCCGACTCCGACCCGGCGGTGGACGGAGCCCGTTCGTTCGCCTCCCGCCCCGAGATCGCCCAGGCTCTCGGGGGCGAGGTCGCGGTGGGCACCCGGAGGTCGGACACGCTCGGCACCGGTCTGGTCTACGTCGCCGTCCCGGTCGGGTCGGGAGAGAACCCCTACGGTGCCGTCCGGCTCAGCTACTCCACCGACCAGCTCGACACACGGGTGCGGCGCTACTGGCTGCTGCTCACCGGCGCGGCGGCGGTGACCCTCGTCGTGGCCGCCGCCGCCGGCGCCCTCCTCGCCCGCTGGGTGACGCGGCCACTCGCCGACCTCCAGGTCGCGGCGACCAAGATCGGTGACGGCGACCTGGACACCCGCGCCCGATCGGACCAGGGGCCGCCTGAGGTCCAGGCCCTCGCCGATGCCTTCAACACCACGGCCCGGCGCCTCGATCAGCTCGTCACCGCCCAGGAGCAGTTCGTGGCCGACGCCTCCCACCAGCTGCGAACGCCGCTCACCGCCCTGCGTCTGCGCCTGGAGATGCTCGAGGCGGACCCGTCCGACCCGGCATCGGTCGACCTCGACGCCGCCCGGTCCGAGGTCATGCGCCTCTCCCGCCTGGTCGACGGCCTGCTCACACTGGCCCGGGCCGAACGAGCCCCGGGCCCGCCGACCGAGGCCGCCGTGGCCCTCGGCGCGGAGCTCGAGGAGCGGCTCACGGCCTGGGAACCGGTCGCCGCCGAGCGCGACGTCCGTCTCGTCATCGACCCTCAGGGGCACGAGCACACGGTCACCGCAGCCACCAACCCCGACCATCTCGGCCAGGTGCTCGACAACCTCATCGCCAACGCCATCGAGGCCTCCCCGACCGGGAGCACCGTCAGCCTCCGCGCCGAGAGCCAACCGGCCTCGGCCCGAACCGGCCACGCCCGCAACGGCCACGCCGAACGGGTCGAGATCCACGTGGTCGACGAGGGACCCGGCATGACGGCCGAGCAGCGCGCCCACGCCTTCGATCGGTTCTGGCGGGCCACCGCGAGCCGCCCCGACAGTGAGCTCGGGGGCAGCGGCCTCGGCCTGGCCATCGTGCAGAAGCTGGTCGAGGCCGACGGCGGCCACGTGGAGCTCCGCGAGGCGGCGGGCGGCGGACTCGACGCCGTGGTGGTGCTGCGCCGTTGAGGGTCCCTGTGCTCCCTCTCGCGCCCGTCGACACCATCCCCACCCACCGACGGTACGGTCGGGACCAGCGCGGCGACTCCTCGCGATGCCTCGTCCGCCCGTCCGACACCTCTCGCTGCTAAGGACCGCCCATGAGCTCCATCGTCGTCCCTCTGGACGGGTCCGATCTCGCCCGCACCGCGCTGCCCGTGGCCCAGGATCTGGCCCACTCCCTCGACAGCTCCATCGTGTTGTTGACCTCGGGCTGGGGCAGCACCGTCGAGGAGCTCCAGGCCGGGCTCGAGGCCCAGGCCGCCGAGCTCGACGTGGCGACCACCACCAGCGTCGTCCCCGACACCTTTCCGGCCACGGCCATCGTCGGGGCCGTCAAGGACACCGACGACGCCATCGTCATGGCCACCCACGGCCGCACGGGCCTCGGCAAGGCCCTGCTCGGATCGGTGGCCGAGGACGTCCTCAAGGGCACCGACAGGCCGGTCGTGCTGCTCGGTCCCGCCGCCGACCCCCAGCCGGGCATGGCCGGCGGGATCCTCGTCGTCACGACCGACGGATCGCCCACGTCGGCGTCGATCCTGCCTCGCGCCGCTCGCTGGGCCAAGGCCCTCGGCTTCTCCGTGCGGGTGGTGGCGGTCACCAGCGACGACGGCGAACCCCTCGGGTCCGTCGACGCCGACGAGCTCGCCACCCGGCTCGGCGCCACCGCCGACTTCCTCCGCTCCGAGGGGCTCGACGCCCAGGTGGAGACCGTCACCGGTTCCGACGCCGCCACCGCCCTGGCCGAGTTGGCCCAGCGCCTCCCGGCCGCCATGATCGCGATGGCCACCCACGGCCGAACCGGTCTGGCCCGCACCGCCCTGGGCAGCACGACCATGAAGGTCGTGCACCTGGCCCACTGCCCGGTGCTGGTGCAGAACCTGGCCTGAGCGCGAAGCATCCGGCGTTCGCCCAAGGTTCACCGAGGCATCACCGGACACACCGCGAGTTCGCCTGGGGCCCCGTCACACTGGCGGACACGTGGGGCCGAGGTATCCGACCGGGTACCTCGTCCCCGAGGAGTTGCCATGGACCGCCTGCTCACCCCTAGCCTCGCCTCGGTGAACGACGCCGACGCCCTGACGTCCCCCGATCACCCCGATCGACGTCTCCCGCTCCGAGGAGCGTTCAACTTCCGGGACCTCGGCGGCTACCGGGGTCGGGCCGGGCAGACGGTCCGTTGGCGGACGCTGTACCGCGCCGACGCCCTCCACCGCCTCGACGACGACGAGCTGGACCAGTTGTCGGGGATGGGCGTGCGCACCGTTCTCGACCTGCGTACCGCGGCCGAGGTCGAGCACGGCCGGATCGTGGCCGATCACCTGGGCATCGTCCACCTGCACCTGCCCGTGCTCAACGAGACCTGGGCGCCCCGCGAGCTCGACCCCGATGCCGACGCCGGCGTCGTGCTGGGGAGCCTCTACATCGACATGCTCACCGTCGGGGCCACCGCACTGGCCGACTCGCTGCACACCCTGGCCGACCCCTCCTCGGTGCCGGCGGTGTTCCACTGCGCGGCGGGCAAGGACCGCACGGGCGTGCTGGCCGCCATCGTGTTGTCGGTGCTCGGCGTCGACGAGGCCACCATCGTGGGCGACTACGCCATCACCGCCTTGGCCATGGCCGAGCTGACCGAGCGCCTCGAGCGCGATCGCCCCGAGGCCCTCACCACCATGAACGCCCAGCCGACGGCCTACCTGGCGACTCCGCCGGCGGCCATGGAGATGTTCCTCGACCACGTGCGCACCCAGCACGGATCGATGGTCGGCTACGTACGCAGCATCGGCGTGGAGCTCGAGGTCCTCGAAGCCTTGCAGGCGAACCTGCTCGACTGAAGGCGGTTCGACGCCGATCCGACGCGTGAACGCAGACGCCGGAGCGCCTCAACGGCGGCGGCGGTTCCAGAGCAGCACGAGAAGGATGGTGGCCAGGGCGGCGACGACGGCCATCACCAGGCGGGAACGGCCCGACGGCGAGGGCGGGCCGGCGAACGACGCAGCCTCCTCGGCCCCCGACCGGGGCGAGGTGTCCACGTAGATCTCCTCGCCCGCTGCGGTCACCACGACCTCGTCGGTGTCGCTGCGCACCTCGACGTCGGCGTCGGCGGTGTGGACGACGACGTCGTCACCGAGGGGTGTCACCTCGACGTCGGCACCGAGGGTGTGCACGACGGTGTCGCCGCCCTCGGTGATCTCGAGCTCGACGCCGTCGGGGAGCTCGGTCGACGGGGGGCCCGGTTCGAGCAGGGCATCGACGGGGGCGGGCTGGTCGTCGGTGGGTTCGGGACGGGCGCGGCCGCGCTGGGGGTCATACGGCGACATCGGGGTCTCCGGTGACGGTGAGGGTGGGCGTGGCGCTCGGGACGGTCGACTGGTGACCGACCGGGACGTGATGATCATGGGCCTGAGGACCGGGTGCGGGGGCGGGCTCCGTGACGCCACCGTCACCGCCACCGGGCTCCGGGCCCTCGCCGGGTGACGGCGAGGGCGACGCGGCGCGGGCCAACTCGGGAACGACGGCGTCGAGGAGGACGTCGAACTCGACGGAGGCCTCGGGGGCGCCGGCCCGGGCGCCGAGCCCGTGGATGGGCAGGGCCTGGGCGGCGGCCTCGGCCACGGCTGCCCGCAGGTGGACCGGGGCCAGGACCTGATCGCCGTAGTGCTCGATGAGCTGACCGTGCCAGTACTTGGCGTCCCGGGTGCGCCCCAGACGGTTGACGGCCACACCGGCGATGGACGGTCGGCCGTCGCGGCGGGCCGAGATGCGGGAGATGGTGCGCTGGATCTGGGCCACGCCGTCGGACGCCCACGCCCCGGGCTCGGTCACGATCAGGGCGCGGTCGGCGGCGAACAACGCGTTCACGGTGAGCAGGCCGAGCGACGGCGGGCAGTCGATGAGCACCAGGTCGTACCCGTTGCCCTCCAGCGCGATCTGCAGCCGGTCCTGGGCGCCGATCGGATCGTTGGCCAGCTGGGGCTCCCGAGCCGCCAGAGCCGGGGTGCTGGCCACCACGTCGGGCGCCGGGTCGAGGTCGGGCCAGGCCGAGGGGACGGCGAGCCCGACGGCACCGCCGGGACGGTCGCTCTCCAAGGCCCCGTCGACGGTGCGAGGGGGGTCCCAGACGCCGAGACCGCTGGTGGCGTTGGCCTGAGGGTCCATGTCGACCACGAGGACTCTGGCCCCGCGAGCGGAGGCAGCAGAGGCGAGCCCGAGGGCAACCGTGGTCTTGCCCACGCCACCCTTCTGGTTGACGACCGCGACGACCGGCATGGGTCAACGGTAGTGCAGGGCCGTCTCGGCGCACGGACCCCGGGGCCCCGGGCGGCCGACGCGTCGGGCCCGTGGAGGAATATCACCGGGCCATCCAACGCTCCACTGCCCATGACCGCCACTGCGGGCGAGCCCGCCCCCGACTTCACCCTTCCCGACCAGAACGGCGACAGCGTGACGCTGTCGAGCTTCCGCGGGGGGTGGGTGGTCGTCTACTTCTACCCGCAGGACGACACCCCGGGCTGCACCGCCGAGTCCTGCTCCTTCCGGGACAACTTCGAGGACTTCACCGACGCTGGCGCGACCGTCATCGGGGTCAGCTCCGACTCGGTCGAGTCCCACAAGGCGTTCGCCGACAAGCACCGGCTCCCCTTCACCCTGCTGGCCGACGAGGGGGGCGCCGTCCGCAAGCGCTACGGGGTCTCCAAGACCCTCGGGCTGCTCCCCGGACGGGTCACCTACGTGATCGACCCCGAGGGCGTCGTGCGCCGCCGCTTCTCGTCGCAGTTCAAGCCGAAGAAGCACATCGGCGAGGCGCTGGCCGTCATTCGCGCCTGACGCCCCTGACGTTCTCGCACTCGCTCGCACCCCTCGCGTTTCCCCAGCGTGAACCGGGTGACCTGACCGGCCGGAGTGGCGGGTGACCGCTGTGCGCGGCCGGTTCGCCGCACTACGGTCCCCGCCATGAAGGCCGTCCAGACGTTCACCGTCGTGTCCGAGCTCCCCCCTCGTCTCGCACCCCTGCGCGCCGTGGCCATGAACCTCGGCTGGGCCGACGATCAGCGGGCCCAGGACCTCTTCCGTCGCCTCGACCGCGAGGGCTTCGAGTTCGAAGGCCGCGACCCCGCCCTCATCCTCGCCACCGAGTCCCGGGAGAAGCTGGAACAGCTGGCCGACGACTCGACGTTCACCACCCTCGCCGCCGCCGTGCACGGCGAGCTGGAGCGCAGCCTCCAGGCCCCTCGGTGGTTCCAGGAGCGCGGCAGCACCCCGCTGCGCCAGGTCGCCTACTTCTCGCCCGAGTTCGGCATCGCCGCCGCCCTCCCCCAGTACTCCGGGGGCCTCGGGGTCCTGGCCGGCGACCACCTCAAGGCGGCCAACGACATCGGCCTCCCGTTGGTGGCCATCGGTCTGTTCTACCGCCACGGCTACTTCCGCCAGGAGCTCGACCACCGGGGGTGGCAGGTGGAGCGGTTCCCCCGCCTCGACCCGAGGGCGATGGCCCTCGAGTCGGTCGACGACGTCACGGTGATGGTCGAGCTGTCCGGCATCCCGGTCTACGCCCGGCTCTGGAAGGCTCAGGTCGGTCGCATCGCGCTCTACCTGCTCGACACCGACATCGACGAGAACGACGACGCCAACCGCCTCACCTGCGATCGGCTCTACGGGGGTGGTCCCGAGGAGCGGATCCGCCAGGAGATCGTGCTCGGGATCGGTGGCGTCCGGGCCCTCACCGCCCTCGGCCACGATCCGCAGGTGTTCCACATGAACGAGGGCCACGCCGGCTTCCTGGCCCTCGAGCGCATCCGGGTCCTGATGGTCGACCACGGGTTGTCGTTCGCCGAGGCCCGGGCCGCGGTTCGACCCGGCTCCATCTTCACCACCCACACCCCGGTGCCCGCCGGCATCGACCGCTTCCCCCGCCATCTCATCGAGACCTATTTCTCCGGTTGGTGCCGTGACGTCGGCCTCACCGTCGACGACCTCATGGGCCTCGGCCACGAGCCGGGAACACCCGACGGCGAGGTGTTCAACATGGCGGCCATGGGCCTGCGCCTGGCCGGACAGGCCAACGGCGTGGCCCAGCTCCACGGTGCGGTGAGCCGCGAGATGTTCAACGGGATCTGGCCCGACATCCCCACCGAGGACGTTCCCATCACCGCGGTGACCAACGGAGTCCATGCCCGCACGTGGACCTCTCCGGAGATGAACACGCTCTACGGACGGCTCATGGGCGACGACTGGCCCGAGGCCGGAGCCGAGGAGTGGCGTCGGGTCGAGGCCGTCGCCGACCGTGACCTGTGGCGGGTGCGCCGGGCGGCCAAGGAACGCCTCGTCGCCTACGCCCGCCACAAGCTCTGCCAGGCCCAGCTCAAGCGGGGGAAGACCACGTCCCAGGTGACGTGGACCGACGACGCCCTCGACCCCGACGTCCTGACCATCGGGTTCGCCCGCCGCTTCGCCACCTACAAGCGGGCGACGCTGCTGTTCCGTGACGTGGATCGCCTGCGCCGCCTGTTGCTCGACGCCGACCGTCCGGTGCAGCTCATCTTCGCCGGCAAGGCCCACCCGGCCGACGAACCCGGCCACCACCTCCTGCAGCAGGTCGCCAACCTGGCCTCCGAGCTCGACATCCGCCACCGTCTGGTCCTGCTCGAGGACTACGACATCTCCGTCGCCCGCATGCTCGTCCAGGGCTGCGACGTGTGGCTCAACACGCCGCTGCGGCCCAACGAGGCGTGCGGCACCTCGGGCATGAAGGTCGTGTTCAACGGTGGGTTGAACTGCTCGATCCTCGACGGGTGGTGGGACGAGATGTACACCCCGGAGGTGGGTTGGGCCATCCCGTCGGCCGAGACCGGTTCGGACATCGAGCTGCGCAACGACCTCGAGGCGCAGAGCGTCTACTCCATCCTGGAGCGCCAGGTCGTGCCCCTCTACTACCGGCGCGACGAGGACGGGCTGCCGGTCGAGTGGATTCGCAAGATGAAGCAGTCGATCATCAAGTTGGCCCCCCAGGTCGAGTCGTCCCGGATGCTGCGTGAGTACGTGGAGCGCCTGTACGAGCCCAGTGCCAGCAGCACCGAGGCCATGGGGACGGGCGACTTCGAGCAGGCCCGGTCGCTGGTGCGCTGGGCCCGCCACCTCGACCGATCCTGGCCGTCGGTGTTCGTGGCCTCGACGGCGATGGAGGACCTCGGACCGGGTGGCGCCCACCGCATCGACGCCCAGGTCGCGCTCGGCGACCTCGATCCCGGCGACGTCGCCGTGGAGGCGGTCTACGGCGAGGTGGACCTGGACAACGACCTGCGGGATCCCGTCGTGGTCACCATGAAGATGGTGGGCGAGGGCTCCCATCCCGGATGGCGGCGCTACACCACCGACATCGACGTGGCCCGGGCCGGGAACTTCGGGTTCACCGTCCGGGTCGTTCCCGACCACCCGGCGGTCGACGACTACGCCGCCTTCGGCCGCGTCGCCTGGGCCTCCCCCACCGGCAACCAGCCCTCCTGACCCCGACACCGGACCCAGACCCAGACCCAGACCCAGACCCAGACCAAATGGTTCAGCAGGTGACCCCGGACGTGCCGTACCGAACCATGGGGGTGGCCGTGACGGTGGCTCAGGCGTAGCGGGTGGGGTCGGGGACGCCGGCGTCGGCGAAGCCGCGGGCCCGCAGGAGGCAGGCGTCGCAGTGACCGCACGCCCCTCCGTCGGGGCCGGGGTCGTAGCAGGTCGACGTCTGGGCGTAGTCCACGCCGAGGGCCAACCCGCGCCGCACGATCTCCGCCTTGGTGAGGGCGATGAGGGGCGTGTGGATGGTGAGGTGCCGGCCCTGGACGCCGGAGCGGGTGGCCAGGTCGGCCATCGTCTCGAAGGCGGCCACGAACTCGGGACGGCAGTCGGGGTAGCCGGAGTAGTCGACGGCGTTGACGCCGATGAACACGTCGTCGGCGCCTCGCACCTCGGCCAGGGCCAGGGCGAAGCTCAAGAAGATGGTGTTGCGGGCGGGCACGTAGGTGATGGGCACGCCACCGTCCTCGTCATCCTCGGAGGCGTCGCCCTCGGAGCCACGATCGCCTCCAGGGTGCCCCGATTCGAGATCGGCGACGGTGTCGTGCTTGGGGACGACCAGGGCATCGTCGGTGAGGGCCGAGCCGCCGAAGGCGGCCAGGTCGATGTCGACCAGCACGTGCTCGACCCCGGCGGCGGTGGCGATGGCGGCGGCGCACTCGAGCTCCACCGTGTGACGCTGCCCGTAGCGGAAGCTGAGGGCGACCGGCGTGAACCCCGCCGAGCGGGCGATGGCCAAGCAGGTGGTCGAGTCGAGACCGCCGGAGAACAACACGATCGCCGGCCGGCTCACACGACGTCCTCCCAGAGCCGGCGCTGGTCGCGTCCAGGGTCGGTGAGGAGCTCGCGAACCAGGTCGAAGCCCATGGTGGGCCGGTCGTCGCGGTTCCACGCCGGCCACTCCGGTAGGCCCGGGTGCGAGGGGTTCCCGGCGCGGGCGAAGGCCAGCCAGGCGTCCTGCATGGCCTCGGACAGGCTCCAGAGCTCAGCCGAGGGTTCGCCCCCGAGAACGAGGGCCGCTCCCGGGTTTCCCAGCACCCCGAACACGAACGGGATCTCCAGGGCATGGCACGAGCCGGCGATCCCACCGAAGGCGGGAGTGGCCCAGGTGAACAAGTACTGGTAGGTGCTCCGGCCGGCCCGGTGGCGGGCGTCGGCCAGTCGGATGGCCGGGATCCGGAAGGTGGCGTCGGTGAGCACCGCGCTCCACAGGTCGGCCGGCGCGGCGTCCGGTCGCGCCTCGGCGTAGGTGTCGCGTATGCGGTGGCCCTCGCCGAAGACCGCGTCGAGACGTTCCAGCAGCTCCGGATGGTCGAGGGCGGCGGGGCTCATCAGACGGAACAGGTTCCACTCGTCCCGGTTGGTCCCGATCAGGAGGGGCACGTCGGCGTCGGTGCCCTCGTCGACGGCGCTGAGCGGATCGCAGGGCAGGTGGACGCCGTCGACCACCGGCTGGAAGGCCATGGCGAGCGACAGACCCGTGGGTCCGGCGACCCGGCCGGGGTTGCGCATGACATCGCCGTTGACCCTGTTGGCGGCGGCGGTGAGCTCCTCGGCCGAAGTGGCGAGGAGCTCGTCGAGGTCGGTGACCTCGAGGCGGCTCATGATCGCCGAGGTGATCTCGCCGGCCAATGAGGGCTGCATGGTGTTGCTGGCCGCACCGCTCTCGGCGATGGCCCGGTGGAACAGGCCCCGGGCCCCGGGCAGGGCCAAGAGGGTGCACACGCTCATGGCCCCCGCGGACTCTCCCACGATGGTGACGTTGCCTGGGTCCCCGCCGAACGCACCGATGTTCCGTTGCACCCAGCGTAGGGCGGCGGCCTGGTCGAGGAGTCCGTTCACCCCGCTCGACCGGTAGCGGTCGTCGAGGTCGCCCAGCCAGAGGAACCCCAGCGCCCCGAGGCGGTAGTTCACCGACACGACCACCACGTCGCCGCGAGTGGCCAGCGCGGTTCCGTCGTACCAGGGGGTGGACGACGAGCCGTTGACGAAGCCACCGCCGTGGATCCAGACCATGACCGGACGGTGTTCGCCGTCGACGTCCGGGGTGAACACGTTCAGGAAGAGGCAGTCCTCCGACGTCGTGGGGGCCTGGTCGCCGAGGAAGGCCATCGCGCCACCCACGCTCTGCCACGAGGCCGCGCCGAACTCAGCGCCCGAACGCACACCCACCCACGGTTCCGGGGGTTCCGGGGGCATGAAGCGCCGCTCGCCGATCGGAGGGGCGGCGTACGGGATGCCCCGGAACTGCCAGGCGCCCCGGCGTTGGATGCCCTCGATCGGGCCCTGTTCGGTGGTGACGATCATCGTGCGGTGTTCGTGGTGGTGGCGATCACGCGGTTCGGTCCTCCTCGCCCGCGGTGACGAGCGGCGTCACGCTACCGGCGGCCCGACCCGACCCCGCCGTCGGCATCGGGGGTAGGAAGGGCGGTACATGGACCCCACCGACCGCCCGTCGTCCGCCGCCTCAGGGCCCGAACCCCGTCCGCCGAGCAACGGACAGGGAACGGCTGAGCCCGTGGCCAACCGACCCGTGCTGGTTCTCGGGGCCACCGGCTACATCGGGCGGCGACTGGTGACCGAGCTGGTCGAGCACGGGCACCAGGTCCGCGCCGCGGTGCGGACCCCCGCCAAGCTCGACGTGGAGAGGTGGGGCGGGGCCGTCGAGGTCGTGCGGGGTGACGTGCTCGAACCCGAGACCCTCGAGGCCGCCTTCGCCGGGGTCGGCACCGCCTACTACCTCGTCCACTCGATCGGGGGCCACGGCGACTGGGCGGCCCGCGACCGCCAGGCGGCGGCCAACGTCCGCGACGCGGCGGCGGCCGGCGGAGCCGAACAGCTCGTGTACCTCGGCGGTCTGGGCGACGACGCCAACGCCGACCTCTCCCCCCACCTGCGCAGCCGCCAGGAGGTGGGTCGCGTGCTGGCGTCGGGGCCGGTGCCGTGCACCGAGCTGCGAGCCGCCGTGGTCATCGGTTCGGGCAGCGCGTCGTTCGAGATGCTGCGCCACCTGGTGGAGGTGCTGCCGGCGATGGTCACCCCGCGGTGGGTCTCGACCCGCTGCCAGCCCATCGCCGTGCGCGACGTCCTCGGCTACCTCGTGGGCGTCCTGGGCGAGCCGCGGGCCATGGGTCGGGTGCTCGAGATCGGCGGCCCCGACGTGCTCACCTACCGGGAGATGATGGACATCTTCGCCGAGGAGGCGGGCCTCCACCGGCGCCTCATCGTCACCGTGCCCGTGCTGTCGCCCTCGCTCTCGTCCCACTGGGTCGGACTGGTGACACCGCTGCCGTCGGACCTCGCCCGTCCGCTCATCGACAGCCTGGTGAACGAGGTCGTGGTGCACGACGACGCCATCGACGACATCGTGCCCCGGGAACGACTCTCCTACCGGGGGGCCGTCGGGCTCGCCCTGCGCCGGCTGATGGACCTCGAGGTGTCCACGACGTGGGCCGACGCCGAGCTCCGGGGCGCGAGCCCCTCCGATCCGCTCCCCGAGGACCCGGACTGGTCGGGCGGCACGGTGATGCAGGACGTTCAGGTGGTGGAGTGCACGGCCACCCCCGACGAGCTGTTCGCCACGGTGCAGGGCATCGGCGGCGAGCGGGGCTGGCTGGCCGGCGAATGGCTGTGGCGCTTGCGCGGGTTGATGGACCGCTTCGTCGGCGGTGTCGGGCTCCGGCGCGGACGCCGCCACCCCGACCGGCTGCGGGTCGGGGATCCCCTGGACTTCTGGCGGGTCGAGGCGCTCGAACGCGGGCACATCCTGCGCCTGCGGGCCGAGATGCGGCTCCCGGGCGAGGCGTGGCTCGAGTGGGTCGTCGAGCCGACCGACGCGGGCTCGAGGCTGACCCAGCGGGCCCTGTTCCACCCCCGGGGCCTGTGGGGCCGGGCCTACTGGTACACGGTGGCGCCGTTCCACCACTTCGTCTTCCGACCGATGGCGCTCCGGCTCGTCGAGCGCACCCAGAGCGGTGCCGGGTCGACCGCGGTGATCGCTTCGGCCGGAACCTCCTGAGCGACGGGGACTAGCGTCGGCCCATGCGCCTCGAGGGGAAGGTCGCCGTCGTCACCGGCGGTGGAAACGGCATCGGTCGGGCCTGTTGCGAGCGGTTCGCCGCCGAAGGAGCCGACGTGGTGGTGGCCGACGTGCTCGACGGACCCGGCAAGGAGGTCGTGGGCGCCGTCGAGGCTCTCGACCGCCGAGCCGTGTTCGTGCGGGCCGATGCCACCAGCCCCGAGGACAACGAAGCCACCATGCAGGCGGCGATCGACGAGTTCGGGCGCCTGGACGTGCTCGTGACCTCCGCCGGCATCTCGGGCAAGGGGTACGTGAGCGACGGTGACACCCAGGGACAGCTCCAGCGGATGGCCGAGAACCCGTCGGCCGCCGACCCCGTGCAGTCGTTCCTCGATCTCCCGCTCGACGAGTGGCAGACCGTGCTCGACGTGAACCTCACCGGGACGCTCCTCGCCGTGCAGTCGGCGGCCCGCCGCATGTCCGAGGGCGGGTCGATCATCACCCTGGCCTCGATCGCCGCCAAACAGCCCGAGGCCGGCACGCCCGCCTACAGCGTGTCCAAGGCCGGCGTCTGGATGCTCACCAAGTTCGCGGCCAAGGTGCTCGCGCCGGCCGGCATCCGGGTGAACGCCATCGGGCCCGGCTTCATCGACACCAACATGACCGCCGTGGTCAAGGCGGTGCCCCAACTCCAGGACCGCTTCATGGCCCAGGTGCCCATGAACCGCTTCGGCACGCCGGCCGAGATCGCCGGCACCGCGGCGTTCCTCGCCTCCGCCGACTCGTCCTACACCACCGGCGAGATCTTCCACGTCGACGGCGGCTTCTTCACCGAGTAGCCGGGTCCGAACCCCGTCGTCGGGGCGCGCTGGCACGCGCGGCCGGTCGATGAGTCCCGGCGACGTCGGCAGTCGACCCTCCTGACGACGACGACGAGGTGACACCGTGGACACCGTGGACACCAAGAACCTGGCCGAGCTCTACGACCTGGCCCCGCTCGAGTGGGAGGGGGTGGTGTCCCGACTCGATGCCGGACTCCCCCAGGCCCCCGGAGACGGCGGACCGAACCGCCACACCTGCTGGCTGGCCACCGTCGATCCCGACGGCCGGCCCCACGTGACCGGCGTGGGCGCCCTCTGGGCCGACGGCGCCTTCTGGTTCGAGACCGGCGAACGCACCCGCAAGGGCCGCAACCTCGCCCGCGACCCGCGCTGCACCCTGAGCGTCGCCACCGACGCCTACGACATCGTGGTCGAGGGCGTGGCCGAGAAGGTGACCGAGCCGGCCACCGTGGCCGCCATGGTCGCCCGTTGGGCCGCCGGCGGATGGCCCGCCCGGGTGGACGAGACCGGCGGCGCCATCACCGCCGAGTTCAGCGCACCCTCGGCCGGCCCGCCCCCCTGGCGCCTGTACCGGATGACGCTCCAGCGGGCGACCGCCCTCCAGACCGTCGAGCCCGGAGGGGCCACCACCTGGACCTTCTCCTCCGACTCCGCCTGAGACCCGAGTGGGGAACGAGGGGTGGCGGCTCCTAGGGTGCGCCCGTGCCGTCGCGCCAGACCTCCTCCGCCCGGATGCGCCGCCTCGGCCCCGGCCTCACGGTGGCCGCCCTCGTCGCCCTCGGGGTCGTCGGCCTGCGGTCGGCTCGGCGCCGGGCGGCGACCAGCCCGTCCCCGAGCACCGGGCCGCTCGGCCCCGTACGCCACGGACGTCGGGCGGCCCGCAACGCCCGGCTGGCCCTGCTCGGTGCCCGCACGGGCAGCTCCTACGCCGCGCACCGGGCCCGGCGGGTGTTCGCCGACGCCGGTCGGCGTCGCCAGCTCGACACCGAGTTCGAGATGAAGACCGCCGAGCAGGTGACCGAGGCCCTCGGGCACATGAAGGGCGCCCTCATGAAGCTGGGCCAGATGGCCAGCTACCTCGACCAGGGTCTGCCCGAGCACGTCCGCGAGGCATTGGCCCAGCTCCAGCACGACGCGCCGCCCATGAGCGCCGAGCTGGCCGCCGGGGTCGTCGTGGCCGAGCTCGGTGCCCGTCCCGAGGAGGTGTTCGCCGAATGGGACCCCGTCCCGATCGCCTCGGCCTCCATCGGGCAGGTCCATCGGGCCCTCACCCACGACGGTGACGCGGTGGCGGTCAAGGTCCAGTACCCGGGGGTGGCCGAAGCGGTCGGCGCCGATCTCGACAACGCCGGTCTCATCTTCGCCGGCCTGGGTCAGCTGTTTCCCGGCCTCGACCACCGCTCGATCGTGGTCGAGCTGCGGGCCCGGCTCGTCGAGGAGCTCGACTACGGCCTCGAGGCCCGCAACCAGCAGCTCTTCTGCGACAGCTACGAGGGCCACCCGACCATCCACGTCCCTCGCGTCTTCCATGACCTGAGCACCACCCGCGTGCTCACCACCGAGCTGGCCGACGGAGCCCGGTGGGACGAGCTGCTCACCTGGCCCCAGCCCGAGCGCGACCTGGCCGCCGAGACGCTCTACCGCTTCGCCTTCGGCAGCCTGTACCGGCTCAACGCCTTCAACGGCGACCCTCACCCCGGCAACTACCTGTTCCGTCCCGAGGGTCAGGTCACGTTCCTGGACTTCGGCCTGGTGAAGCACTTCACCCAGACCGAGATCGACGAGTTCGGCGAGATGATCAGCCACATCGTCATCGACCCCGACCCGGTCGCCTTCCGGGCCACGGTCGAGCGGATCGGGCTCCTGCCCGAGGGGCTCGACGTGACCGACGACGAGGTCGTCGACTTCCTCGGCCACTTCTACGAGTTCGTCAGCGACGACGGGCCCTACACGATCACGCCGGCCTACGGCTCCGAGACGGTGCGCCGCTTCTTCGACACGACGGGGCCCTACGCCACCATGCAGAAGGCGGCCAACGTGCCGCCCAGCTTCGTGATCATCCAACGCATCAACCTCGGCCTCTACGCCCTGTTCGGCGAGCTGCACGCCACCGCCAACTGGCGTCGGCTGGCCGAGGAGCTGTGGCCCTTCGTCGACGGCCCGCCGTCGACGCCCATGGGCGAGCGCATCGCCGAATGGCGCGAGCGACGACCGGCCCCCGGTCGGGGCGCGAAGCTCTCTCCGTGACCGATGCCGAGAGGACGCCGCTGCAGACGACGCCGCTGCTGACGACCGCCAACGACCGCTGGGTCGACCGGGACGCTGCGGTGGTCTGGCACGGCTTCACCCAGATGTCCGTGTACGGGGAGAACTCCCCGGTGATCGTGGAGTCGGCGGAGGGTCGGGAGCTCATCGACGTCGACGGCCGCCGCTACCTCGACGCCATCTCGTCGCTGTGGGTCACCACGCTCGGCCACCGGGTGCCCGAGCTCGACCAGGCGATCCGGGAGCAGCTCGACCGGGTCGCCCACACGACCATGTTGGGCAACGGCAACCGGGCCACCATCGAGCTGGCCGAGGCCCTGGCCCCCCGCGTGCCGGTGAGCGAGCCCCACTTCCTCTTCGCCTCCGACGGCGCCGCGGCGGTTGAGCAGGCCCTCAAGATCGCCTTCCAGTACTGGACCAACCAGGGCATCGGGGGCCGCACCCGGTACCTGGCCCTGGGCGACGCCTACCACGGCGACACGGTGGGTTCGATCTCCGTCGGCGCCGGCGGGTTCGGGACCACGGTGTTCGATCCGCTGCGGTTCACCGTGATGCGGACGCCGGGCTACGCCGACCCCGACTGGGCGATCCGAGCCTGCGCGCTCGTCGAGGCCCACGCCCACGAGCTGGCGGCAGTGGTGATCGAGCCCCTCGTCCAGGGCGCCAACGGGATGTACGTGACCGACCCGGGATCGGTCGAGCAGGTGGGGAACGCCTGCCGGGAGCACGGCGTGCTGCTGATCGCCGACGAGGTGGCGACCGGGTTCGGACGCACGGGCACGTTGTTCGCGTCCGAGCAGTGCCGGATCCGCCCCGACCTGCTGTGCATCGGCAAGGGCCTCACCGGCGGCTACCTGCCCATGGCCGCCACCGTGGCCAGCCGGGGTGTCTACCAGGCGTTCCTCGGCCCCGACCTCAGCGAACGGACCTTCTACCACGGGCACTCCTACTCCGGGAACGCCCTCGGCGCGGCGGTGGCCCGTCGCCATCTGGAGCTGATGGACGAGTGGGACGTGTTGGACAACGTCCGCCGGCGAGCCGCCCAGCTCGGTGCTCTCCTGGAGTCGTTCGCCACCGAACGCCGCGATGTGGTCGGCGCCGTCCGACGTCGTGGGCTGATGACCGGGATCGAGCTGGCCCCTCCCGGCGACGGTCTGCGCTGGGGCCGGCTCGTCTGCGCCGCCGCCGTCCGCCGAGGAGTCCTCCTCCGACCGCTGGGCGACGTCGTCGTGCTCATGCCCATGCTCACCTCGACCGAGGCGGAGATCGAACGGATCGTGGCCGTGCTGGCCGAGGCCGTCGACGAGGTGTGCCGCACGTGAGCGACGGCGGATGGAGCACGTGGCTGGCCGACGAGGCCGCCGGCATCCGGGCCGCCGACCAGTGGCGGTCCCCTCGCAGCTTCGACGCCGCCGGGCCGGTCGGAACGCTCGCCGGCGCCGGCCCGGTCGTGTCGTTCGCCTCCAACGACTACCTCGGCCTGTCCCAGCACCCCGCGGTGAAGGCGGCGGCCGTCGCCGCCACCGACCGGTGGGGAACGGGCTCGGGGGCGTCACGGCTCGTCGTCGGCTCGCGACCGGTGCACGAGGACCTCGAGCACGCCCTGGCCCGGTGGCGGGCCACCGAGGCGGCCGTGGTGTTCTCGACCGGCTACGCCGCCAACCTGGGTGTGCTGGCCACGCTCGGCGGGCCCGGGGTCCGGATCTTCTCCGACGCCCTGAACCACGCCTCCATCGTGGACGGCTGCCGCCTGGCCCGGGCGGGGGGCGCCGAGTTGCGGGTCTACGCCCACGGTGACGTGGACGGCCTGGCCGAGATGCTGGCCGAGCCCGGTCCGGTCCGGCGCATCGTGGTCACCGACGTCGTGTTCTCGATGGACGGCGACGTCGCCCCGCTCGCCCGGCTCCGCTCCCTCTGCGCCGCCCACGACGCCCTGCTCGTGCTGGACGAGGCCCACTCGGTGCTGCAGCCGCGACCGGGCCCGGTCGCCGTCGGCGGCCCCCCCGAGATCCAGGTCGGCACCCTGTCGAAGACCCTCGGGTCGCTGGGTGGCTTCGTGGCCGCCGACCGGTCCGTCACCGATCTGCTCGTCAACCGGGCCCGGCCCTACATCTTCACCACGGCGCCCAGCCCGGCCGACGCCGCCGCCGCCCTCGCCGCCGTGGCCATCGTGGCCTCCCCGGAGGGTGACGAGCTGCGGTCCCGACTGCGAGGCCACGTGTCCCGGATCCTGCCCCGCCACCCCACGCCGGTGCTGGCCGTCGTCGCCGGGACCGAGGCGGCCGCCATCGCCGCTTCCCGTTCCCTGCTCGACCGCGGGCTCCACGTTCCCGCCATACGGCCGCCCACCGTCCCTCCCGGCACCAGCCGCCTCCGGGTGGCGCTCTCGGCGTCGCACACCGACGACCAGATCGAGCGCCTGGCCGAAGCACTCCACGACCTCGGGCTGGAACCCGGAGCCCCCACCGGCGGCGACCACCCGATCGACGCCGGCACGGCCACGTGAGCAGCATCGGCACCCGTCCCCGCCGACTGGTCGTCATCGTGGGCACCGGGACCGAGGTGGGCAAGACCTGGGTCGGGGCCCACGTTCTCCGAGAGCTGGCGGCCGAGGGTTTCGACGTGGCGGCCCGCAAGCCCGCCCAGTCCTTCGAACCCGACGACGGCCACACCGACGCCCACGTACTCGGCGCCGCCACCGGCGAGGACCCGAGCGACGTCTGTCCCCGTCACCGCTGGTACCCCGTCGCCATGGCTCCGCCCATGGCCGCCGACGTGCTCGGCCGGGCACCGTTCACCATCGCCGACCTGGCCGCGGAGACGGGCTGGCCGGTTCCTCCGCCCGCCCTCGGCGTGGTCGAGACCGCGGGCGGGGTCCGCTCCCCTCAGGCGTCCGACGGCGACGCCGTGACCCTGATCGAGGAGCTCCAACCCGACATCGTGGTGATCGTGGCCCATGCCGGTCTGGGCACGATCAACGACGTCACCCTCACCCTCGAGGCCCTCGACCGGGGGGCCCACGTGGCCACGCCGGTGGTGGTGCTCAACGGCTTCGACCCGGCCGAGGACCTGCACCGCCGCAACCGCCGATGGCTGGTCGAACACCAATCGGCCGAGGTCGTCACCACCGTGCCCGCGCTGGTGGCCCGGCTCCGGCCCGACTCGTCGAACCGATCGTTCTGACCCCGCCAGGGCGCTGACCCCCGTTCGATCCGCCCCGATCGGCCCCGATCCGCTCCGGTGGAGCTCGGGCGTCGCGTCCGAAGCGGTTTCACCACCGGAACGGGGGTCGGGATCGACCAGGACGGGCTCAGCGGTGGCGGCCGGCGGCCTGCTCGGCCGCGATGAACGCCACCAGACCGTCGACGCTGCCCTCGTGGTCCTCCTCGAAGTAGGCCCGGACCCACGCCTCGATCTGGTCGTCGTCGAAACCGTCGGCGTGCAGGCGGGCCCGAGCTTCGTTGCCCAGCAGTCGAGCCCCCTCGACGTCGACCTGGGGCAGCTCGG
Source organism: uncultured Actinomycetes bacterium (assembly GCA_963793025.1). Taxonomy (GTDB): domain Bacteria; phylum Actinomycetota; class Acidimicrobiia; order Acidimicrobiales; family Acidimicrobilacustridaceae; genus CAWBYL01. The sequence goes on along the minus strand of CAWBYL010000006.1, from coordinate 1,347,625 downwards.
GTTCCACCACACCGTCGTCCTGGGGACGGTCAGGCGTCACCGCGTCACGTTCGGCTTCGGACATCGTCGTCTCCTCGGTCGGATCGTGGCTCAATCATCGACGCCTCGGCGCCGATGAGACAAACGTGGCCCACAGTGCGTCCGATCCGCTCTCGCGCAATGACCTGGATCCCACGGGATCCGATTCGTTGAACTCACAGATCTCGGCCCGGGAGCGGGCCTCGCGAGAGGACGCTGCCATCCAGGCCAAGCTCCGGGCGGAGGCGGCGCGACGAGCCATGGGCGAGCCATCGCTGGCCCCCCTGCCCCCCACGGTGGTGGTGAAGCCGTTGGGGCCTCCGCTGAGCTTCCTGCCCGATGACCTGACCGAGCCCCGCACCCGGCCCCCCGGTGTGGCCGTCCCCATCGGTGGGCCGGCCGCGGCGGTGAGCGGCGCCCTGGCCGCCGCCGCCCAACGACCGCGGCCGACGGCGACGACCCTCGACCCATCGGGCGCCACGGTGCTGGCCAGCGACCTCGATCGCTCGGGCGAGCGACTGGTGATCATGGGCGACCGGTTGGAGCTCCGGGACCGCCGCGGGGGCATCCGACGCCAGATGGCGCTGAGCGACATCCACGACGTGGCCGTGCAGCGGCGGCTCACCACCGCCGTGGTGGTGGTCCGCAGCCGGGCCGGCAGCGAGATCCTCGTGAAGGGCCTGCGGGGCGAGGCGGCCGAAGAGGTCCGGGCCGCCATCGTCGCCCACCAGCTCCACACCGCCGAGACCACGGCACCCGTCAACCACTCGTGGGACTCGGCCGTCCACCCGTCGGGCACAGCCACCGTCCCGACGGAGCCCACGCCGGCGGTCGCGACGGTGGCGATGCCGGCGCTGGAGCACCCGACGGTCGCGCCGACGGAGCTCACGCTCCTGCAGGCGAGCCTCATGGACGCTCTCGACCTGCTCCACGAGGCCGGGATCCTCGACGACGACGAGACGGCGACACGGTCGGAGATGGTGACCCGCCTGTACGGACGCCGGGCCTGACCGACGACGCCTGACCCACAGGGAGGGAGAACATCCTGCTCAGTGGGGGATGAAGCCCACCAGCCCGATGAGCAGGCCCAGGACCAGCACCAGCACCGCGACCAACCAGAGCCACCGGCGGCCGATCTCGGTGCGGAGCGGATCCACCTCGGCGATCTCGGCCCGGGTGCGGGCCAGCTCCTCGCGGAGGTGCTCGGCCTCGGCGTGCAACCGATCACCGGCCGCCGCCGCCTGCTCCAGCCGCTGGCGGAGCACCTCGGCCTCGGCCGCCGCCGACGCGTCGTCGCGGGGTGTGGTCACCGCCCCTGACCGGCCGACCTCCAGCTGACGCTGGACCATGAGGTAGTCGTCGCGCAACCCGGTCACGGCCGCGTACTGCGCCTGCAGCTCGGCCAGCTGGCGCGACATCGCTCGAGACCGCCCCGTGGCCGACGACGCCGCCTGCCGGGCCTCGACCAGCTGGGCCTCGAGGGCCTCGTGGTCCTCCTGGAGGTGCACCAGCTCCTCGAACAGCACCGTCGTCTCGCCCTCCCCCGCGCCCGGGCCCGCTCATGGACGTCCTCCCACCGCAGCTCGTCGGCCAGCTCCGTCATGGCGGCGGCCTGCTCGGAGCCCACGGCCATGAGGAGCGCCTCGGCGGCGCGGTGGATCCGCAGGGCGTAGTCGAAGTCGAGAGGATGGTCGGCGTCGGGATGGGCCCAGTGGTTGCGGGCCGTGCGCAGCTCGGTGATCACCGGGCGGATGGAGTCGGGGAGGACCGGGGAGAAGGCCGGACCCCACCAACGGTTGATGACCTCGAGCTGGAAGTGAGGGTCGACGAGCGACACCAGGACCTCGCGGCGCTTGCCCAGCTTCGACGCGGCGACGAGGATCCAGTCCTCGCCCGGGAAGACCTTGGCCATGCGGGCGTCCACGAAGGGAGCAAGGCCTTCGGCCAGCACCTCGAAGGCGGCCGCGACCTGGGGTCTGTAGCTGGTCATCATCGCTCGGCCACCGTACCGGCACGTCGCGGAGCTCCTCGGCCGCGCCGGTCGGAACCGGGGCCTCGGACCGGGTTGGAGCTCCGATACGAGGTGGATCCGGAGTCGGTTGTACGTTCAGTGTTGATTGATCGGTACCCGACCGTTCATCAGAGTCGAACGGCAGGTGGCGTGGCCCGGGAGACGATGACCCTCAACCAGGCGGCGACCGAGCTCGGCGTGCACTACATGACCGCCTACCGCTACGTGCGCACCGGTCGGTTGGCCGCGGTGAAGGTCGGGGCCGAATGGCGGGTGGACCCCGCTGACGTGGCCGCCATGAAGGCCGGCGCCCCCGGCACGGTTCCCGTGGGCGGAGCCCCCTCGGCCGGGCCCGGTCAGGGTCGCCGCCGCCGCCACGACTACCACCTGCGCCTCGAACGCCGTCTGCTGGCCGGCGACGAGACCGGTTCCTGGGCGATCGTCGAGACGGCGATCACCGCCGGTATCGAACCCGACGAGATCTACCTCGAGGTCCTGGCCCCGGCCATGGCTCGGATCGGCGAGGAGTGGGCTGCCGGACGGGTCTCGGTCGCCGACGAGCACCGGGCCTCGGTCGTGATGTACCGCATCATCGGTCGTCTCGGCCCCCACTTCACCCGCCGAGGCCGCAAGCGGGGCACGGTCGTGGTCGGAGCCGCTCCCGGCGACCACCACGGCGTCCCCGTCGCCCTCGCCGCCGATCTCCTCCGGGGCCACGGGTTCACCGTCGTCGACCTGGGAGCCGACACCCCGTCCCAGTCGTTCGTCGACGCCGCGCTCGGCGCCGAGCGCCTCATCGGGGTCGGGATCAGCGCCACCAGCGTGGACGACGACGACGTCATCGCCGCCACCATCGCCCGGCTCCACGAGGAGGTCGGCTGCCCCGTCGTGGTCGGCGGCCTGGCCGTCGCCTCGGGCGACGCGGCCGACACGCTCGGAGCCGACGAGGTGACCCGCAGCGCCCCGGAGCTGCTGGAGGCGTTCGACCGCTTCGCCTCCCGATCACCCAGGGCTCGTTGAGCGCCGGGAGGGGAAGGTAGCCCCCCAGCCCGAGGAGGAGACCAGGCATGCCCAACCTGCCCACCGCCATCACCGACCGGATCCCCCCACCGGCCGAGATGGTCGACGCCGCCCTCGAGGTGACCATCGTCGGGAGCTGGAGCACTCTCGGCTTCCACGCCCGACGCCGGCTGCTCGACTGGGACGACGACCCTCCTCGGCGCCTCGACGACCGGGTCGTGGTGCTCACCGGCTTCACCTCGGGCCTCGGCCGGGCCGCGGCCGAGCGGCTGGGCTCGCTCGGAGCCCGTCTCCACCTGGTCAGCCGCACGCCGGAGAAGGTCGAAGCGGTCGCCGCCGAGCTGCGTCTGACCGGGGCCGACGTCTCGACGGGAGTGGCCGACATGGCCGACTTCGACGACGTCCGGCGGCTGGCCGACGACATTCGGAGCCGCTACGACCGGGTCCACGTCCTGGCCCACAATGCCGGGGCCCTCAGCCCGACGTTCCAGCTCGCCCCGTCCGGAACGGAGGTGACGGTGACGGCCCAGGTCCTCGGCCCGTTCCTCCTCACCTCGCTGCTGCTCCCGGCGCTCGAGGCCGCCGGACCCGGCGCGCGGGTCCTGACCATGTCCTCGGGCGGCATGTACGCCGAGCGTCTGGACGTCGACGACCTCGAACCGCCCTACCCGGAGAAGTACTCCGGTACCGCCGCCTACGCCCGGGCCAAGCGGGCCCAGGTGGAGCTCACGGCCGAGTGGGCCCGACGCGGTCCCGCCGACGTGGCCTTCCACGCCCTGCATCCGGGCTGGGCCGACACCCCGGGGGTCGTGTCCGGTCTGCCCACCTTCCACCGCCTGGCCCGACCCATCCTGCGCACCCCGGCCCAGGGGGCCGACACGTTGGTGTGGCTGGCCTCGGTGCCCTCCGCCCGACTGGGCGAGAGCGGCGGCTTCTGGCTCGACCGACGGCGGCGATCCACTGTGAAGGTGCCGTGGACCCGCACCCCCGACGGCGAGCGGGAGCGGCTGTGGAACTGGTGCGTCGACCGGACCCGGGACGTCGGCTGACCGGGGCCGGGGTGCCACCACCCGGAGCCCGGAGGCGCCCTCCGATCCAGGCGCCATCGTCATCCGAGCAGGCCAACGGCTTCGGACGGCCGGCAACCACGGGAATGAACGCCATCCCCCCTGGTTAAGTACTAAATAGAATCGGCTTCTCACCCCGGAGAGTCGATCAGGATCGGAGAAGCCAGATGAAGATCGCCGTCGTCGGTAGCGGGATCTCGGGCCTCGTGTGCGCCCACCTGCTCGACCCGATGCACGACGTGACCGTGCTGGAGGCCAACACCTACGTGGGCGGGCACACCAACACGGTCGACGTCGAGCTCCCGGGAGAGGACGGCACCACCGAGCACCACGCCGTCGACACCGGCTTCATCGTCTACAACGAGCGGAACTACCCGAACTTCGTCCGTCTCCTCGACCGCCTCGAGGTGGTCACCCAGCCGAGCGAGATGAGCTTCTCGGTGAGCGACGAGCGCTCCGGCCTCGAGTACCGCGGCACCAACCTCAACACCCTCTACGCCCAGCGGATCAACATCGCGCGCCCCTCCTTCACGCGGATGCTCGTCGACATCCTCCGGTTCAACCGGGCCGCCCGCCGACTCGTCGCCGACTGGACCCCCGACGGTGACCTCGGACCGTCCCTCGACGAGATGATCGAGGCCGGCGGGTACTCGCGTCGCTTCCGCGACGAGTTCGTGGTGCCCCTGGGAGCGTCCATCTGGTCGGCTGATCCCGAGACCTTCCTGCGCTTCCCGGCCGCTGCCTACTGCCGCTTCATGGACAACCACGGCCTCCTCGAGGTCCGCGGCCTGCCCCAGTGGCGGACCGTCACCGGCGGATCACAGCGCTACGTCGAGGCTCTCCGGTCCCGTCTGCGCCACCCCATCCGTACCGGAGCCGAGGTCACCAAGATCGTTCGGGTCCAGGACGCCGACCGCCCGTTCGGCAGTGCCGTCGAGGTGGTGTCGAACCTGGGCCCCGAGACGTTCGACGCCGTCATCCTCGCCGGCCACTCCGATCAGAGCCTCGACCTGCTCGGCGACCCCTCCCCCGCCGAGCGCGACATCCTCGGGGCCATCCGCTACCAGGCCAACGTGGCCACCCTCCACACCGACTCCTCGATGCTTCCCCGCACCGAGCGGGCTCGAGCGAGCTGGAACTACCACCTCGGTGCGGGCTCCGAGCGCGACGCCACCCTCACCTACTGGATGAACGCCCTGCAGTCCATCGACTCCCGCCACGACCTGCTGGTCACCCTCAACCGACCCGACGACATCGACCGATCGACCGTTCTGGCCGAGTTCGACTACGACCACCCCGTGTTCGACGGCGAGGCCATGGCCGCCCAGCGGCGGCGGCCCGAGATCCAGGGCGACCGCGGGACCTTCTTCGCCGGCGCCTACTGGGGCTACGGCTTCCACGAGGACGGCGTGCGCTCCGCTCTCGACGTCTGTCGACACTTCGGGGCGGACCTGTGACCGCCAGCGGGATCTACGAGGGCGCGACCCGCCACCGACGGCTGGAACCGACCAACCACGAGTTGAGGATGCCGCTCTACCTGCTGCTGCTCGACCACGATGAGATGGCCGGCCCCGATGGTCCCACCGCTCCCGGCGGAGCCCTCGACCCCGACCGGCGATGGTGGCCCGCCCGCTACCGGAGATCCGACTACCTCGACGGGGACGCCGACCGACCGCTCGGCGAGGCGGTCAAGGACCTCGTCGAGACACGAACCGGCGTGCGACCGGAGGGTCCGGTGCGGACGCTCACCCAGGTGCGCACCACCGGCTACGTCTTCAACCCCATCACCGTGCACTACTGCCTCGCTCCCCACGGGGACGCCACGGGACCTCGGCTGGAAGCGGTGGTGCTCGAGGTCACCAACACACCGTGGCAGGAGCGCCACTGCTACGTGATCGACGCCCGACCCGGCGCCGTGGCCACGCCGCCCGGCACGACGCCCACCGAGGCGGTGGCGGTGGGCCGGATCGACGACCACGGACGTCTTCGCGCCGAGATGCCCAAGGCCCTCCACGTGTCCCCGTTCATGGCCCTGGATCAGACCTACCACCTGAGCTGCACACCGCCCGGCGAACGCCTGTGGCTCCGGCTGGAGACCTTCGTCGACGAAGCATCGGGACCCCGCCGGGTCTTCGTGGCCGACCTGGCCCTGCGCCGCCACGCCCTGGACCTCGTCACCCTGGCCCGGATGCTGGTGGTCCACCCGCTGTTGACCCGTCGGGTGTGGCTCGGCATCCACGCTCACGCCCTCGCGCTGGCCGCCAAACGCGTACCGTTCGTACGCCACCCCGTCCGCTCCGACCGCGAACCCGACACCGATCAGGAACGCCACATCGACCAGGCCGACGGCGAGTTCCGCCCGGGCGACACGGCACCGGCGCACAATTCGTGCACGGAGCGGCCCGATCCCCTCGGCGACCGGGACCTCTTCCCCGCCGCACCTCGAACCCTCATCACGGTGGAGTGATCAGCCATGGCTCTCGGCCTCGAACGCACCGGAGACGACATCGCCCGTGCCGTCGTGCTCACCCTCTGTCGCCGCTACGTCCGGGACCGCCTCGAGATCGTCGAGGGCGGGCGTCGCCACACCTTCGGCCACGCCGGGACCGACGAGCTGGGTCGGGAGGCCCTGCGTGCCACCCTCACCGTCCACGACCCGCGGGCGTGGCCCACGGTGCTCGGTCGGGGCAGCACCGGTCTCGGCGAGGGGTACCTCAACGGCTGGTGGGACGCCGACGACCTGCCCACCGCCCTGCGCATCCTGAGCCGGGCCACCCGCCGCACCGATCGCCACCGGTCCTCGATCACCCGGGTCACCGCCCCGGTCACCGACCGGCTGCGCCGCCTGCGGTCCCAGGACAAGAACCGGGACCGCCAGAACATCCGGGCCCACTACGACCTCGGGAACGACTTCTTCGAGCTGTTCCTCGACCCCACGATGATGTACTCGTCGGCCGTCTTCCCGACCTGGGACGCGCCCCTCGAAGAGGCGTCGATCGAGAAGCTCGACCGGCTCTGTCGTCTCCTGCACCTGCGGCCCGGTGAGCGGGTGGTCGAGATCGGGACCGGGTGGGGTGGCTTCGCCGTGCACGCCGCCCGCAACTACGGAGTGGCGGTGACCACCACCACCATCTCGACCGAGCAGTTCCAGTACGCCACCGAGCGCGTGGCCCGGGCCGGACTGGCCGACCGGGTGACCGTGCGCAACGACGACTACCGCGACCTCACCGGTCGCTACGACAAGCTCGCCTCGGTCGAGATGATCGAGGCGGTCGACTGGCGCGAGCACGACACCTTCTTCGCCCAGTGCGCCCGGCTCCTCGAGCCCGACGGCCTCATGGGTCTGCAGGCCATCGTCATCGAGCCCCAGCGCTACGAGCGGGCCAAGTCCACCCAGGACTTCATCAAGTCCTACATCTTCCCCGGTGGCTGCCTGCCGTCGGTCGACGCCATCTCCCGCTCGGTCGCCCATGTCACCGACCTGTCGGTCACCGCGCTCGACGACTACGGCCTCCACTACGGCGAGACCCTTCGTCGCTGGCGGGGCAACCTGCACGCCGACCCGGCGGCGGTGGCCGCCCTGCACCTCGACGAGCGGTTCGTGCGGATGTGGGACTTCTACCTCTGCTACTGCGAGGCCGCCTTCGACGAACGGGCCATCAGCGTCGTGCAGATGGCCCTGGCCAAGCCGGCCTGGCGCCCGCCGAGCACCCGGCCCGTCGCCCGGGCCGACGCCCCGCTCACCGTCCAGCGAGCGGGGGACCCGGCGCCGGTGTGAGGGCCTGACGCCCGCCCAGCACGGCCACGATGTTGTCCCGGCACAGCTCCACCATGGCGGCGCGAGCTGCCGTGGTACCCGACCCGAGGTGGGGAGCGAGCACGACCTGGTCGAGGTCGGCCAGTCCCGCCGCCAGGCGCGGCTCGGCCTCGAACACGTCGAGGCCGGCGGCGGCGATCTCACCGTCACGGAGGGCGGTGACGAGGGCCGCTTCGTCGACCAGGGGCCCCCGGCCGGTGTTGACCAGGACCGCCGTCGACTTCATGCGGGCCAGCGCGGCGGCATCGATCAGGTGGCGGCTCTCCTCGTTGAGGGGCGCGTGCAGCGACACGACGTCGGACTCGTCGAGGAGCTCCTCGAGCGACACGAACCGGGCCCCGACGTCGGCCTCCACCGTCTCGGGCAACCGACGCCGGTTGTTGTAGAGGACCGGCATCGAGAATCCCCGTGCCCGCCGGGCCACCCCCTGGCCGATGGCCCCCATGCCGACGATTCCGAGGGTGCGGCCCGCGATCGGCTGGCCCAGCAGCTGGCCCGGTGCCCAACCGGTCCACTCGCCGGCCCTCACCAGGCGGTCACCGGACCCGATCCGGCGCGCCGCCGCCAGCATGAGGGCCCAGGCCAGGTCCGCGGTGGCGTCGGTGAGCACGTCGGGTGTGGTCGTGACCTCGACGCCCCGCCGGCGCGCCTCGGCCACGTCGATGTTGTCGAACCCGACGGCGTAGTTGGCCACGACCTTGAGGGTCGGCGCGGCATCGAGCAGCTCGGCATCGACCTTGTCGCTGAGCATGGCGAGGAGGGCGTCGGCGGTGCTCACGCCCTCGAGCAGACCGGCCCGGTCGAGGGGGCGGTCACCGGGGTTGACCCGCACCTGGAGCCCGGCCGCCTCGAGGGCGGCGATCCCGGGAGCGGGCAGAGGACGGCTGACGAACACGGTGGCCATGTCCCCACCGTGGCACACGCCCCGGTGGTCAGTTCGCCGTCGCGGTCCCGCGGTGGTCCCGGGCGGTGCGGGGCCACCGGCACGAACTCGCCCACCGCCCCGAAGGCGGCCCGGCGCGACACCCGGCGCAGGGCGGCCAGCACGGGGCGGCCGGCGAGCAGGACGAACAGCGCGGTGAACACGGCACGGGGCAGGTCGAAACCGAGCGACGTGGCCAGGTTGAAGGCCCAGAAGTGGCGAAGGTTCGTGGCCAGGCCGGCACCGGCCTCGTAGGACAGCCCGGTGGAGCCGTCGGTGACGAAGGGCCAGAACCACAGGTTCATGACCAGCCCGTAGGCCAGCGAGGCCACGGCGGCGTAGGCGGCGAGCAGGATGATCTCGGCCCGGCCCCGCAGCTCGGGCAGACATCCGGCGAAGAACCCGATCCAGGCGGCCGCGAACATCTGGAACGGGAGCCAGGGCCCCACGCCACCGGTGATCAGCGCCGAGACGAACAGCGTCAGGGCGCCGAGCACGAAGCCGAAGCCCCGCCCGAGCACCCGACCGGCCGGGACCAGGAGGAAGAACACCGGCTCGAACCCCGCCACGCCGCCGCTGGGGAGGCGTAGGGCGGCCCCGCAGGCGGCCAGCACGCCGAGGAGAGCCACCGCCTTGGCGTCGAGGGACCCCTCGGCCAGCTCGGCCAGGATCACGCCCAGAAGGAGCGGAACGAGCAGGACGAAGATCCAGGGAGCGTCGGCCGAGTGGGCCAGGTCGACCGAGCCCGAGCCCGAGGTGAGCAGCGGCCAGCCGAAGGCGACCACCCCGAGCGCGCTCGCCGCCGCCAGCAGGAACCAGGCACGGGGGCGCAGGGCCACCGCGGCCGGACCGCGCCGACCCGACGGGGCCCGCGCCGAGGGAACCGGCGACGGCGGCCGGGAGGGCTGACCGGGACCCGGGTCCGAGGGCCCGGTGGGTTCGAGGGTGGTCATGCGCTCGCCCCTCGTCCGGCCGGCTCGCCGCCGGCGTCGCGGTGGAGGGCAGCCGCCACCTCCGCCACCGTGAGCCACGGCGCCGGCGCCAGGATCTTGGCGACCTGGGGCGCGAACACCGGTGAGTGCACGACCACGTCACGGGCCGGGCCGTCAGCGACCACCTCGCCTTCGGCCAGCACCACCGCCCGGTCGGCGACGGCGGCCACCACTTCGACGTCGTGGGTGGCGAGGACCACCGCCCGCCCCTCGGCGGCCAGGAGGCGGAGGATGTCGACCAGGCGGCCCTTGGCCGCGTAGTCGAGACCACGGGTGGGCTCGTCGAGCAGGACGAGCGGCGGTTCGGCGGCCAACACGATGGCCAGGGCCAGGCTCAGGCGCTGGCCCTCCGAGAGATCACGGGGATGGGCGGTGGCATCGACGTCGGGCACGAGGCGGTCGAGCACGGCTCGGGTGGTGCCCGGCGCCAGGGCGGCGTCGCGGTCGCCGGCGGCGCATTCAGCGGCCACGGTGTCGTGGTAGAGGAGCACGGCGGCGTCCTGGGGCACCAGTCCGGCCACCCGGACGACCTCACGGGCGGTGAGGCGGTGGGGCTCGGCCCCTCTGACCCGGACCTCACCGCGCGCCGGTGCCCGCAGACCGACGAGGTGGGCCAGCAGCGTGGACTTGCCCGCGCCGTTGCGACCCATGAGGGCGACGATCTCGCCGGGGTGCACCTCGAGGTCGACGCCCTGCAGGGCCGGAACGGACCCGTACCCGGCGTGGAGGTCCCGGGCCGTCGCCAGCGGACCCAGCCCGTTCGTTCTCGGGACGGAGACGTCGGGGGTCTGCGGGGTCAGGTCGGCCAGGGCGGAGCGGAGGGGGCCGGCGGAGCGGCGGGCATCGCGAACCGACAGCGGGAGGGGCGACCAGCCGGCGAGGCGGCCCAGCTCGACCACCGGCGGGGCGACGGGCGAGGCGGCGAGGATCTCGGCCGGTGAGCCGCTGCGCACGGCGCCGTCGGCGCCGGAGACGACGACGACCCGGTCGGCGTACTGCACGACCCGTTCGAGGCGGTGCTCGGCGATCAGGACGGTGATCCCGAGGTCGTGCACCAACCGGGTGAGCGCAGCCAGCACCTCCTCGGCGGCGGCCGGATCGAGCGCCGAGGTGGGCTCGTCCAGCACCAGGATGCGGGGCCCGGCCGTCAGCACCGAGCCGATGGCCACCCGCTGTTGTTGGCCGCCCGACAGGGTGGCGAGGGGACGGTTGCGCAGCTCGTGCAGCCCGAGCAGGTCGAGGGTGTCCTCGACCCTCCGGCGCATCACCTCGGGGGCCAGCCCCAGGTTCTCCATCACGTAGGCGAGCTCGTCCTCGACGATGTCGGTCACGAACCCGGCCGCCGGGTCCTGACCGACCAGACCGACGGCGTCGGCCAGCTCGCGCGGCGGGGTGTCCTCGGTGCTGCGCCCGTCGACCAGGACCCGACCGGTGAGCAGGCCGCCCGAGAAGCGGGGCACCAGCCCGTTCACCGCCCGCAGCAAGGTCGACTTGCCCGAACCGGTGCGGCCCACGACCAGGCACAGCTCACCCTCGGGAACCACGAAGTCGACGTCCACCAGCGTGGGCCCGGTCGCCTCCGGATACGTGAACGACACGTGCTCGAAGCGGATCACGCGGCCACGTCCAGCGCTACGGGCGCGGGGCCCTCGACCGAGGCGAGCAGCGGTGGCTCCGGGGCGATCCAGGCGGGGAGCGCGGCGATGAGGACCCCGACCAGCGCCGGCCAGGGGAGGGTCGGCACCTCGAGGGGATACACCGACGGATCGAGGCCGGTACCAGCGGCGCCGGCCACCACCATCCCCGCCAACGCGCCCAGACCGGCCAGCGACACGCCCCACTCGGGGAGGGCCCACGGGTCGGGCCGGTAGCGGGTCCGGCGCTGGCCGCGGCCCGACACCAACAGAGCGCCGACCAGCGCGGCGGCGGCCAGCACCAGGACCGGCACCCGCAGCGCGGCAGGGGCGCTCGGGTCGAGGAGGGCGTAGCTGCCGACCGCGGCGAGGCCGAGACCGGCAAGGGTGAGCCCGGCGGCCAGGCGACGGATGCGAACCGGGGTGGCGCCGTGGCGGCCGTAGCCCCGGGCGTCCATCGAGGCGGCCAGGGCGACGGCTCGCTCCAGCGCGCCCTCGAGCACCGGGAGGGCCGATCCCCGCCACGCCGCCGGACCGCGGTCGGCCCGTCCGCGGAGGCGTCGGGCCTCCCTCACCTGGCGCGCCGCCACCACCGCCTGCGGGGCGAAGGTGAGGGCCACCGTGACCGCCACCCCCGCCTCGTAGAGGGCCGACGGCATGGCCCGCAGGAGGCGGTAGGGGCTGCACAACGAGCTGGCCGCACCGAAGCAGGCGATGACCACGGCCAGGCGGAGTCCCTGGTAGAAGGCACCGACGAGGGCTTCGGCGGTGACCGGTCCGCCGAGGCTCACCCCGGCGGCCCAGTCGGGCAGGGCCACCGAGGGCAGGGTGAACAACGTGGTGCCCGGGATCCGGTTCCCGAAGAGGATCTGGAACACCATCCGCACGGCGATCACCACCGCGCCGAGGCGAAGGAAGCTGGCGAACGAGCGGGCCCAGGGCGCGTCGCTGCGGCGGGACGCCACCACGAAGGCCACCGCCGCCAGCAGGAGGCCGAGCAGCAGCGGGTTGGTGGTGCGCAGGGCCGCCGCCGAGCACCCCGCCGCCCAGGCCCACCACGCCCCCGGGTGCAGCAGCCGACGGGGGCGGGTGGCCCTTCTGCTCGCGTCCGTGCTCACGTCCGTGCCCGTCCCCGGAGGAGCCCACCGACGGCGAGGGCGGCCCCGAGCACGACGGCGAGGGCCACACCCAGCCACCGGCCGTTGTCGGACCCCGAGGAGCTCGCCGGCGCTACCGCCAACTCCTCGCGATCCGACGACGGGGCGAGGTCACCGGTCGACACGCTGTCGGGCACGACCGTGGTGGGGTCGGTCAGCGGGTCGCCGGCGTCCGGGGCCCCGGTCGAGGGATCCGCGGGCAGGCTCGAGGGGAGTTGGGGAACCGGAGCCACCCCGACCGCACCGCCGGGCACGGAGCCGCCGCCCGAGGGGCCCGCCGTTGCTCCGCCGCCGGTGCCGGAGCCGCCCCCGGAGGGGACGTTCGGGGCCGTCGCCGGAGCGACGGTGGTGCCCGGGGTGAGCGCCGGGAAGAGCGAGCGGCTGGGCGCGAGGCGGGGTGGGTCGTCGGAGCCGTTTCCCCCGCCGTCGATGAAGTGCCAGCCCTCGATGTCGCCGTCGGCCACACGCCTGATGAACGGGTTGTAGTTGCCGTACAGCCAGGAACCCGAGGCCCCGCTGAAGTAGGCCCAGTAGCGGTAGCCGCTCGTCGTGCGGTCACCGCAGCCGGTGGCGGGATGACCGTCGATGGCGCACAACAGGCCGCTGCCGTCGTAGCGAGGGGTGGGCCGACCGAGCAGGGTGGCCCGTTGGGCCAGGACCTGGGCTCCGGTGGTGCCCGAGGACACCACGAGGCAGGTCGCCGCCGGGCTCCCGGCGCCGGAATCGACCACCACCACGACGCGGCGCTGTCCCGCCACGAGCGGTCCCGAGCAGGAGTCGGCGGCCGCCGCCGGCGCCGGATCGGCGACGCCGACGGCCACCGGGACCAACCCGAGGACCATGACCAGACCGACGAGGACGAGCAGGCCCCGATGCCGACGACCGGGCGCGGCGGGGCGACCGGCGACAGATCGGCGTTCCTGGGGCACGGGCGCTTCCTCCGAGCGGGCGACGGGCCCGAGCCCGGCGACGAAGCTCGTCGACCGATCCGAGCTCCACCACCCGCATGTCCGACGACGGGTCTTCGTGTGGAGCATCCCCCCGGGCGGGCATTCCGGCTCGCAGACGCCCTCCGGGCGTCCACCTACGGTTGCGGGTCAGCGCCGGATTCGGACCGGCTTCCCCCACGTCGACGGGTTGCGTTGTCCGCCCACCGAACCACACCGACCCATCGCCGTCAACCACGGCCCCCACCACCCAAGCTGGCTCACTCCGTAACGGTTTCCGTTACGGAGTGAGCCAGCTTGGACATGTCGACCGAAGGTGGGACGGGGGTGGGACGTGACCGGCGACCGTGGGCCACGACCCGACTGCGGAGGACGAGGCACCCGTACGCTGGAAGGGTGATCGACCTCGCCAGCGTGCCCGTGACCCGGCCCTTCGTCGTCGTCGGGGAAGCCGTGGGCGGCGCGGTCGGGTCGGCCGTCGGTGGCGCCGTGTCCGAGGTACGCAGCCAACTGGGCCACGGCGTGCGCCGCATGATCGCCGGCGAGAGCGAACCCGTGCGCGACTTCTCCCGGCCGACGGGTGATCCCGGCCTGTTCGGGCCCGACAGCGTGACGTGGCGGATCCACGGCGACGGCTCGATGCTCATCGGTGGCCTGCGGGCCCTGCTGTTGCAGATGGTTCACCCGCTGGCCATGGCGGGCGTGGCCGACCACTCCGACTACCGCCGCCACCCCGCTCGCCGTCTCGAGCGCACCAGTCGGTTCGTGGGCCTGACCACCTACGGCAGCACCGAACAGGCCGAGGCCGCCCTGGCCCAGGTCCGGAAGGTGCACACCGTGGTGGTGGGCACCGCCCCTGACGGGCGCCCCTACGCCGCCTCGGACCCCCACCTGGTGGCCTGGGTCCACCACGCCGAGGTCGACAGCTTCCTGCGGGCCTACCGCCGCTACGGCGCCGCGCCCCTGACCGACGCCGACGCCGATCGCTACGTGGCCGAGATGGCCGTGCTGTGCGAGAAGTTGGGCGGCGAGCCGCCCGCCCGTACGGTCGCCGAGCTGCGGGCCTACTTCCACAGCGTGCGCCCCGAGCTGGTGGTCGGCAGCCAGGCCCGCGACGCCGCCCGCTGGCTGTTGGTCCCGCCGCTCCCGCTCGCCGCCCGGCCCGCCTACGCGGTGATCGCCCCGGCGGCCATCGGCCTGCTCCCGGCATGGGTGCGGCGAGCCCTGTGGCTGCCGTTGCTCCCCGGCGTGGACCCGGTGCTGGTCCGCCCCGCGGCCACCGCCCTGGTGCGCACGCTGGCGTGGGCGCTCGGCGGCGTGCAAGGGAGCCCGGACGACGTGCCCGACCACGACGGCCCGGGCCCGGCCGGCGAGCCGACGCCGCTCGACCCGGCGGCCTGAGCGCTCGGGCTCAGCAGCAGCTCGACCCGGACGAGGCCGCCCGCCCGAGGGCCACGGCCTGGGCTCCGGCGCCGACCGGCGGCACGCAGCACGAACCCTCGCCGTCCTCGTCCACCGCGACCCCACACTCGCCGCCGCCAGGAGCCAGTTGCTCGACGTCGCCGGTCTTGACGTACCACTCCCAGGGGGCGCCGTCGGGATCGGCCACCCAGGTCTCGACCTTGGCCGCGTAGCAGCACACGGTGTCGTCGACGCCGGTGGTCGCCACCCCTTCGTCGGTGAGGCGGGCTTCCGCCGCCTCGACCTCGGCCGCGTCGGTCACCTCGACGCCGAGGTGGTTGAGGGTTCCGCCCTCCGGTCCTTCCATCAGCACCAGCTTCAGGGGCGGGTCGACGATGGCGAAGTTGGCGTAGCCGGGACGGACCTTGGCCGGCTCGGTGGCGAACAGGCGCGAGTAGAAGTCGATGGCGCTGTCCAGGTCGGTGACGTTGAGGGCGAGCTGCACACGGGACACGGGAGCCTCCGGTAGAGTCATTGACGATTGTCGATATGAGGACTGTACCGTCATATCGACCGATGTCAATACGATTGTCTCCGTCATGTCCCTGGAGGTCGCCGTGGGGTCCCGTGCACCCAGAACCGTCGAGCTGGCCGACTCGTGCTGTGCCCCGTTGACCGCCGGCGCCCTCGACGAGCAGCAGGCCGACGAGTTGGCCGCCGCCTTCAAGGTGCTGGCCGACCCCGCCCGTCTGCGGCTGCTCTCGATGGTGGCGTCGGCCGAGGCCGGAGAGGCCTGCGCCTGCGACCTCGTCGAGCCGGTCGGCCGGTCGCAGCCCACCGTCTCGCACCACCTGTCGGCCCTGGTCGAGGCCGGCCTGCTCACCCGGGAGAAGCGAGGCCGGTGGGCCTGGTACCGGGTGGCGCCCGAGCGGTTGGTGGCCCTGCAGGCCGCCCTGGGCTCGTAGGTCGAGCTCGCCGGTCAGGACGTGGCCGTCAGCCGACGGGCACGTCGAGGCCCAGCGTCGCCATCAGTCGCTCGACACCGATCGGATCTCGTCGCGGATCGGACGGACGGCGACCACGTCCTGACCGGCCGGGTCGTCGAGCTCCCAATCCTCGTAGCGCTTGCCCGGATAGAGAGGGCAGGCGTCACCGCAGCCCATCGTGACGACCACATCGGCCGCCCGGACGATCTCGTCGGTCCACGGCTTGGGGAACTCGGTCGTGATGTCGATCCCGACCTCGGCCATGGCCTCGATCGCCGCCCGGTTGACCTCCGATGCCGGCTCCGAGCCGCCGGACCAGACCTCGATCCGGTCGCCGCCGAGGTGGCGGAGCCAGCCGGCCGCCATCTGGGACCGCCCGGCGTTGTGGACGCACAGGAAGAGGACTCCCGGCGTCGTCGACGGCAGCGAGCCTTCGAGGCGACCGAGCGCTCGCAAGCGGTCCTTGGCGAACTTCTCGGCCAGCACCGGCAGGAAGGTCTTCACCTTCGCCGAGGGCAGGAGCTTGTCCAGCGAGTCGAGCACGAAGCGCTGGATCGTCTCGGTACCGAAGGTGCCGGCGAACTGGGGCGTCAGATGGGCCACGACGGTGCGGACCAGGTGCTGCTGATCGAGGGGCAGGTCGTCGAGGGTCGTCTCGCTCATGGTCTCGTTCCTCTCAGGCATCGTTCACAACAGGGCTCAGCAGGTCATCGAGCAACTCGCGCACCCGACGGGCGATCTCGTCACGGATCGGGCGCACGGCCTCCACGCCCTGGCCGGCGGGGTCGTCGAGCTTCCAGTCCTCGTACCGCTTGCCCGGGTAGATCGGGCAGGCGTCGCCGCAACCCATGGTGATCACCACGTCGGAGGCCTCGACGGCAGCCTCCTCGAGGCGCTTCGGGTGGGCGCCGGCGGCATGGAGGTCGATGCCCACCTCGGCCATGGCCTCCACCACCGCGGGGTTGACGTCCTCGGCCGGCGCCGAGCCCGCTGAGCGCACGACCACCCGGTCGCCGGCGAGCTGGCGCAGCAGGGCGGCGGCCATCTGGGAGCGACCGGCATTGTGGACGCAGACGAACAGCACTTCGGGACGGTCAGTCGACATCAGATGGCTCCGTGGCGGTCTGGGGATAGAAGAAGCGGATGAGCCCGAAGGCGATCACGGCGCCGACCAGCTGCATCACGATGAACATGGGCGCCGACGACGGCGCGATCCCGGCGAAGGTGTCCGACAGCGTGCGGGCCACCGTCACCGCCGGGTTGGCGAAGCTGGTCGACGAGGTGAAGAAGTAGGCCCCGCCGATCCACAGGCCAACGGCGAAGGGCACGACGTTGGCCTTCCCCGTGCGCACGCAGCCGTGGATCACCAAGAGGAGCGTCACCGTGGCCACGACCTCCGAGAGCCAGAGGGCGGGCGACGAGCGGTCCTTCGTGGACAGCTCGATGGCCGGGAGCTCGAACATCAGGTTGGCCACCATCGTGCCCAGGCAGGCCCCGACGACCTGAGCGACGGTGTAGAGGCCGGTCTCCCGGGTGGTGGTCGTGCCGAACAGGCGGTCGACGAGGGTGACCACCGGGTTGAAGTGGGCCCCGGACACGGCGCCGAACATGAGGATGAGCCCGATGAGGGCGGCGGCGGTGGCCGCTGCGTTCTCCAGCAGCTGCAGGCCGACGTCGTCGACCGAGAGACGGCTGGCCATGATCCCGGAGCCGACGACGGCGACGATGAGCAGCCCGGTACCGAGGGCCTCGGCCGCCAACCGGCGGACCAGGTCGAGGCGCAGCTCGCCCGTTCCGGTCTCGACCTCCACGTGCAGCTCCGCCTCGGTCGGGCCCACCTCGCGCTCGTCGGGGCGGGCGTCGTCGATCACGATGCCACCGCCAGCCCGGCCAGCACCCCGATGCGGTCCCGCAGCTCCTCCACGGCGGCATCGAAGGCGGCCGCCGTACCGGTGGCGACCGGATCGGGCACCGACCAGTGCAGCCAGTCACCGCCCGCGTCGATCTCCTCGTGGGCCTGGTCGCAGACCGTCACGACCACCGGCGGGAGCGCGCCCCGCAGATCGAACTCGGCAGGCGTGGCACCGGCCAGGTCGAGGCCGGCCCGCCGGGCGGCGGAGACGGCGCCGGGGTGGACCCGGTCGGCCGGGTGGGTGCCGGCCGACGTCGCCGGCTGCCCGGTGAGGGCGACCCACAGTGCGGCGGCCAGCTGCGAACGAGCCGAGTTGGCCCGGCAGACGAACAGTGCCGGCCCCGGTTCGACCCGGCGGCCGGGGCTCAGACCGTCCAGGGCGTCGAGGCGGAGGTGGACGTACCGGCGCCGGCCGTCCCCGCTCGAGCGGGACCGCTCGACCAGACCGACCTGCTCGAGGACATCGAGGTGGTGGGCCAGCAGGTTCGACTCGAGGTCGAGGTGCCTGCGCAGCTCGACCGGCGAGCGGTCCGAGACCGTCAGCTCGTCGGCGATGGCCAGACGGGTCGGGTCGCCCAGGGCCGCATGGCGCTGCGCCCGGAGCTCGAGCGTGTCGACACGATCCATGCCGGGATCATTCCACTCAATATCTACTGAGTCAACTTGGCGAGAGTGATCAAGAGCCGTCAGCGACCGCCGGGCCGGACACGGGCGACCGTTCGGCTCCACGGGCCGACCGGCGACGGGCCGCCACCCGCTCCCCCAAGCGCACCAGCATCATCACCAGGACGCCGGCCAGGACTGCGACCAGCCCGATGAGCAACCACGGCACTGAGCGGGTGGAGCTGGTGGCCACGGCCACCGGACCGGCTCCCGACGCCACCACCTCCCATTGGTACGTGCCGGCCACCGGGGCGGGCAACGCCACGTCGACCTGGCCCGTCCAGGTCTGTCCCGGTCCGACCGGACCGGGCTCGAGGTCGAACTCGGCGGCGGTGTCGTCACCACGAAACGCCCGTCCGTGCACCGAGAGGTTCGACAGGGGCTCGGCCACCAGGTTCTGAACCTCGACGGTGACCGTGTACTCCGTGGCGCCCCCCAGCATCGACCGGAGCCCTCCGAAGGGCCCCGAGCCGTCCCGTTCGGCGGCGAAGGCGACGCCCACGATGGCGCGGTCCGGGTCCGTCGCGGTGACCGCTCCGACCGGATGACCGACGAGGTCGATGGTGGCCAGCGCGACCTCGGCCGTGTCGTTGCCGACGGCGCGGATCACACACGGGCAGTCGGCCGGCGGCGTCACCACGACCATGTCGTGCACGAGAGACTCGTCGCCTCCGTGGCGGAGGCGCACGCCCGTGCTCTCCACCATGTTGCAGTCCGACGAGCCGTTTCCGGCCTGGTTGCCGCAGATCGACAACGTGGCCGAGAGGGCCTGCCAGTCGGTGAAGATGACCTGGATCCGTTGGCCGGGCTCGACCGTCCGGGTGCTGGGCGTCAACAGCGGGCCCCTGACCGCACCGGCATCCTCGGCGGACGCCCCCGACGCGACGGCGCGCCAGCCCGCTGACGAGAGCAAGGCCCGACCAGCACTCCGAGGACGATCCGCCTCATCGGCGCTGACCCTCGAGCACCGGCACGGTGGCTCCCGGCCGCGCCGGAGGGAGCGGCCGTGTACGTCCCCGATGGGCCACCGCCCGAACCGGAGGAACCCTGACCGGAGCCACCGTGTCCGCCGTGGCGCCGGAAGCGCCGCACCGCGAACACCACCAGCCCCGCGGCCACGAGGAGCGCGATCAGCCCGATCGGCAGCGCAAACGTGCTGCTCCCGCTGGTGACGGGGTCGGCGCTCTGGGTGTCACCGGCGATGGCGGCCGGCGTGACGTGGACCGTGGCCGAGGCCACGACGGCGGCCGGTACCCCCGAGACCCTGGTGGTGACCCTGTAACCCTGGCCGGGCAGGAGCTCCTCGAGCTGGGCCGTGTCGCTCGTGGCCTCCATCAGACCGAGCGGGCCCGATGCAGTGACGTAGTACTCGCCGCCGGAGCGGACGTTGCCGGTGTTCTGGATCCGATAGCTGACGGTGGCCTCGCCTCCGAACGGGTTCACCGCCGGCGAGTAGCTGACGTGGAGGTCCTGGACCTCGAGGCGGGGCTCCAAGGGTCCGGCCACGCGCATGTACAGCCGGGTGGCGATCCGCCGGTCGAGGGAGAGGACCTTGCCGTCGGGACCGACGCCGGGGACGGGGGACGAGGCCACCACGCCGCCCACGTGGTCGCCGGGACGGGCATCAGGGGGGATGGTGATGGAGATGGGGATGGTGACCGCCACTCCGGGCGGCACGGTGATGTTCTCCTGGCCCACCTGCACCCAGGAGCCGACGTCGTTCGGGGCCTGCTCACCGGGGAGGAGCTCGAATCCGCCGTCGTCACCGTTGAGGGCGTCGGTGGCGTAGACCCGGAAGTCGAGCTGCACGTTGCCGAGGTTCGAGAGGGTGACGGCGTCCTGGATCGTCGTGCCCGGCGCCACGTCGTAGGTCAGGTTGGGCCGGTTGCCCGGTTGGGTCGGGTCGAGGGAGCCGGCCGGTCCGATCGACCAGCTGTGCGTGAAGGACGGATCCTGCGCCGTGCCGGGGTCACCGGTCGCCGGGGTCTGCTCCTGGGCGGTGGCGCCCACCGCGGGGACGAGGAGGAACAGAACGGCGGCCAGCACTACCGCCAGCGGCCTACACAGGGTCTTCATCGGAGGGTTCTTTCTGCCGGGTGTCGAGAAGTGGAGAAGCGGTACCGGACCGGGCCCGGTACCGCTGATCTCCCGTGCTACGGGTGTCGGTCGGGGACGAGCGGTGCCCGTCCCCGACCGGGGACTGCGAGGATCAGGACACCGAGATGGCGAGCTGAGCCGTGTAGACGCCGGCTTGTGCGGACACCGGGATCTGGAGGGTGATGCCAGCAGTGGCCCGGGCAACGCCCAGGCCAGCTCCGCTGGGAGCCGAGAACAGCACGGCGATGCCGTCCTTGATGTCGTTGCTGGTGTTCGGAGCGATGGTGACGCCGGCGACCGGGTTGGGGTCGTAGCCGTCGGGCGCCGCCGGGGCGTCGTAGGTGACGTTCGGCGCCCAGCCCATGGCCCGGGAGTTGAACGAGTCGCCGGTCGTGGTGAAGGTGTCGGCGAGATCGCCCTTCACCGACCAACCGGCGTCGACGTCACGGGTGTCGGTGACGGTGAGCTCGTACAGGGTTCCGGTGGCGGTGTAGTACGTGCCACTGGCGTCGAGCGCCCCGGTGGTGAGGTTCACCGTGCACGTCGGATCAGCCAGGCAGTCCTGGGTCAGGACCAGGGCGCCCGCCGGGCGGGTCGCCGTGATGTTCTGGACCAGGATCCCCGTGCCGAGCGGCGTGGCCGTCGCCGTGCCGGGCCCCGCCACATCCGTCGGATCGGCATAGATCGCCGTGACGGTTGCGGTGTAGGAGGTGCCCGAGGTGAGGCCGGTGATGGCCAGCGAGGTGCCGGTCACCGTCTGCGAGAACGGGCCCGCAAGCGGATCCGGAGCCAGCGTCACCGTGTAGCCGGTCGGCGATCCACCGGCCGGCGTCCACGAGAGGTTCAGGCCCTCGATGGCAGGCGTGGCCGTGACCACGGGGGCCGACAGGGCCGGCTTGGCCGGCGTGCCGGTGCTGGTCGCCGCCGTCCCCGTGCCGGCCGTGTTGGTCGCCGTCAACGACAGGTCGTAGACGATTCCGTTGGTCAGGCCGGTGTTGATGGTGATCGGCGAACCGGTCCCGGTCATCGAGACCGGCGAGCCGCCACCCGTCTGCGGCGTCGCCGTCAGGGTGTAGCCGGTGACGGCCGGGTCAGCGGCCGGGGGCGTGAAGGCCACCGTCAGGCTGCCGTCACCCGGCGTCACCGTCGTGATGACGGGAGCCGCCGGCACGGCGCCCTGGGCCCAGTCGAACTCTGCCGGACCGCCGGTGGCGGCGTTGGTGGTCACCGTGACCGTCTTCGACCACCAGGACTGCGTGGCCGTACCGAGGGTGCAGGCGATGCCCAACTTGTACGTGCCCGCCGGGAAGTCTGTCGGGCTGTTGTACTGCCAGGTGAACTGGGGCACGCCCGAGATGTTGCCGGTCGTGATGTCGGTGTTCTGGCTGACGATGGCGTCGCCGGCCGTGCTGATGAGGGCCTGGCCCCCGACGGGACCCGTCGAGTTCCAGGTCATGGTGGCCAGGTCGGTGGTGGACGGGACCATGAAGGTCGACCAGCGGTAGCCGCCGGTGGAGCTGTCGCCAGGGCAGTCGGTCGGGTTGGCTCCGAAGCCGAGCGTGAACGTCGAGGCGCTCGTGCCCGAGGCGGGGTTCATGGTCAACGTCCCCTTGTCGCCGGCCGGGCTCACGGCCCCGGCGGGGGATGCTGCGAACAGCGGGACGACCGTGGCTACGGAGGCGAGAGCCGCCACACCAGCCAGGGCCCGCTTGAGCTTGCTTTGCATCAAGGTTCCTTTCGAGAGATTCGGGAGAAGTCGGTCGACTACTGGATGCCGGAGATCAGCGAGCCCTTGGTGGACGTGCTGCCGCAGGCGCTGGTGGTCAGGAAGCCGAACTGGTTGACGATGGCCTGAGCCGTGCTCTGGCAGATGACGGCGGTGGTGTTGGCGGGCACCCCGGGCACGGTGCTGGTGGCACCGGTGCTCACGAACAGGAACTTCAGTCCGAGGCTGCCGGACGCACTGAGGCGGGCGGAGTCGAGGACGTTGTAGACGTTCCGGCCGAACACGCTGTCGCTGTAGAAGGTGGCGTTGGGGGTCAGGGCCGGGGCGGTGCCGCTGTAGGGCTTGCCCAGGTTGGTGCCACTGCCGTTGTCGCTGATCGAGCCGAGGTCGACGCCGGACGCCAGCTGGCTGGCGGCAACGCCGTTCGACTGTGAGATGAAGTTGGCGGCCGAGAAGCCGACGATCACCTGCTTGCCCACGAGGGTCGCCGAGTCGCCCTTGGCCTTCAGCTGGTCAGCGGCGTTCTCCTGGATGCGACCGTCACCGGTCGGGGTCGAGGTGGCGGCGTTGCAGGTGGCGGTGGCCGCGGCTTCCTGGGCGGTGGTCGCCGTGGTCACCGTGTTCCAGAAGCCGTAGGTGCCCGAGCCGTCCTGGATGCCACAGGGGACGATCTGGACGCCGCCGATGGTCTGGGGGCCCGTGGTGAACAGCGAGGTCAGCTGGGCACGGGTCAGGGTCGTGACCGGGGTGGCCACACCGTTGGCGTAGAAGGCGAAGCTCACGCCGTCGCGACCGAACGGGATGTAGGTGAGGTCGGTCCCGGTGTCACCCGACGCGGGCCCGGACGATGACCGGGCGAAGTCGATGAGCCCGTTCACCGGCTTCGAGCCGCCGCACTGGGCCGCCGGGCCGTAGTTGGTCAGGTCGATGGCCCGGCTCAGGGCCCGTCGACCCTGGGTCGAGCCGTTCGACCGGTAGATGGTCGATGCCTTCACCTTGGGAGCGATGCAGTTGTCGCCGCCCGTGCTCGGGTTGGTGGCGTCGAAGGAGATGACCTGCTGCTTGGCCGGACCGCCCTGGACGGGGGTGTAGTTCTTCCCGTTGGCGTAGCCGGAGAGGGCGTTCATGATGTCCTGGGTGGTGTCAGAGCCGGCGCCCACCAGTGCGGTCAGCTGCTGGGGGTCGGCGCCGGCCGATCCCGTGGTCGAGAAGACGAGTGCACTGGCGGCCAGGGCGATGGCGAGCGCCACCGCCACCGCCTTGGCCCCGGTGACCCTGTGGGTTTCATTGATCATGTGCTGACGAGCTCCCCTGTCTGAGTGGAAACGCCGGCCTCTCCCGGCCGGACGGCGCGACGCGTGGGCGCCGCACGGGGGCGATCATGACGAGCCACTTGGTCGCCCACGTGGCCCGAAGGTGAAGGGTTCCGGGGAGCGCGAAGTGTTCATGGGCAGGCCACCGGGAAGGCCCGACCTGGTCACGGACGAGCTCACCCGAAGCGTCCGTTGACGTAGTCGAGGGTGCGGTCGTCCTGGGGCTCGTGGAACATGGCGTCAGTAGGCCCGTGCTCCACGATCACGCCGGGAGTGCCCTGTTCGGCGAGGAAAAAGGCACACTGATCGGACACACGCGCGGCCTGCTGCATGTTGTGGGTGACGATCACGATCGTCACCTCCGAGCCCAGCTCCATGATCGTCTGCTCGATGCGGCGCGTGGAGGTGGGGTCGAGGGCGGAGCAGGGCTCGTCCATCAACAGCACCCGCGGGCGGATGGCCAGAGCGCGGGCGATGCAGAGACGCTGCTGCTGTCCGCCGGAGAGCCCGCCACCCGGCGAGCGGAGACGATCGCGCACCTCGGTCCAGAGCCCGGCCTTGCTCAGGCAGGCCTCGACCACCTCGTCCTTCTCGGTGCTGGTGATCCTCGTCCCGGTGAGCTGGTAGCTGGCGACCACGTTGTCGTAGATCGACATGGCCGGGAACGGGTTCGGCTTCTGGAACACCATGCCGATCTGGCGCCGGGCATCGGTCAGCTTCCGCTGGGGGTCGTAGATGTCGTCACCGTCGAGGAGGACCTCGCCGGCCAGCGACGCGGACGGGATCATCTCGTGCATGCGGTTCAGGATCCGCAGGAAGGTCGACTTGCCGCAGCCCGACGGACCGATGAGGGCGGTGACCTTCCCCGCCGTCATCTCCAGCGAGACCCGGTCGAGCACGTGATGGGTGCCGAACCATGCCGAGATCTCTCGGGCCTCGAGCCCGGCCAAGGGCATGGCCGCCGCCCGCGCCGCGGTCTCCGTCGCGCGTCGGGACCGGCCGCCCCGTACCCGACCAAGCACGCCGGTTCGCATCGCCGCCCCGTCCTCGGATCCGGCGCTGCCCGGCGGGGGCGGTGGAAGAAGGTCGTAGCGCGTCCCCGACGGGTCGAGCTCGGAGACCGTCACGATGGCCGCCGCGGCGACCGGCGCACCGGCGCTCACGCCGTGGTGCTGGTCGTGGGGCGGGGTCTCGGGCGGGTCGGCGTGACGGCCCTCGGCCGGCGCGTTGACGAGTTGGTCAGGTGACCCCGGCGGCTGGTAGTCCTCGCTGTCGACGAACGTGTGCTCCGGGCCCAGGGGGACCGACGCCCCGGGGACGGTCGGCAAGGGGTGTTCCTCGGCCGGTTCCTCGCGCAGGTCCACGATCGACTCGAGGGGCACGGCGGGCCCGGCGACGTAGGCGGAGACGGACGGACCCGACGGGTTCGGCGGCCAGGTCGCCCCGAGCGCCCCGCCGGCCCGGGCCGCGTCGAGCTCCCGCCGAAACTCGTCGACGTCGCCGGGCGACACCGACACACCGTGGTCCTCCACCCCGGGCACCTCGACGATCGTCCAGTCCCCTCGCGGGGCGTGGTGGAGGTCGCCGATGTCGGTGAGCAGCCAGGTCCACTCGAGGTCGCCGTCAGCGGCGATCAGCCTCCGCGAGGTGAGGATGATCGTGGCCGGGTTGACGCTGACGACGGTGGCCGAACCGAGGGCCGGGTCGCCGTCGACGAGCTGCACCACCGATCCGTTGCGGAACGAGGCCCGCAGCATCTCCTCCCGGGCCAGGCCCGAGTAGTCAGGAGGGGCGTCATGGTCTGTCACGGGTTGCTCCTCGGTGGTCACAGGAGGTTGGGCAGCAGTCGGGCGGTCTGGTCGGCCACGAACAGCCCGACGAGCAGGAGGAGCGGGAGCCCGACGATCCAGGCGCGCGCTCGACCCCACCGGTGCCAGGCCCACACGAAGCCGACGACGGCGACGACGAGGACCTGGAGCCACATGGCGAGCGCCCAGAGCGTGGCGGTGTCCGCGGCCATGATCGCCTCGGACCGGGGCAGACCCTTGGGCGTGAACAGGGGCGCCGTGCCCCCAACCGCGTCACTCGTGAGCCGGGCGTCGACGCGCAGGACTCCCTCCGGGAAGTAGGGACGACCGTCGGCGGTGACGAGCAGCATCCGTCCCTCGCCCGGCTCGAGGGCCGGCAACGAGGGCTCACCCTCCTTGCGCACGCCGACCACCTCGTACTCGAACTGACCCTGCCCGGTCGTGACGCGGATCTTCGCGCCCTCGTCGAGATCCTTGATCTCACTGAACGGACCACCGAAGGTCGCCCGCCGGCCGAGGATCACCGTGGTGCCCTGCTGACCGGGGAACGGCGAGTCACGCCGGTGGCCGGGACCGTCGAACAGCACCCCGGAGCTGGATCCCTCGAGCACGACCTGGCGAAGACCTATGTCGGGGATCTCGAGGTAGGCCACGGGCGTCCCCGGACGAAGGGCCTCGTTGCCCTCGGCCTCCGAACCCGCCGGCGCACTCGTCACCGATCCCGTGGGCGCGACGCCCTGGGCCAGCTGGGCCCGGAAGGAGTCGAAGGCCTTCTGCTGGGCCGCCCGCTGCTGGACGCCACTGAGGAACAACAGCTGGACGAGCAGGGAGAACGTCACGAGAGCCACCAGGACGAGGACGCCGCGTACGAGCTGGGCCCGATGCGACAGGGGCGGTAGCGGGATCTCCGGGCTGCGTCCAGCGCGTCCGTACCGGAGGATCGGGTTGAACCGATCCCACCGGCCGGGGTGCTCCTCGATCGACCCGTCGGACACGGAGTCGAGGATCGCGGTCATCCGGGAGGGCCGTCCTGGACGACCTTGGGCTTCTTGCCGAGGAGCATGGCCATCCGCCCGAACACCACCAGGAACACGCCCCACCACACGATGGGTAGCGGAGAGCTTCCGGTGTAGGGGAGCTGGCCGATCGGCGAGACCGCCGAGGCGGCCGACGGGCCGCCGCCGCCGAACACGTCGCTGCCGGACACGTCGGCGCCGAGGGTGGTCGTCGTGGTGGCGTCGGCGGTGGTCGTCGTCGTGGTGCCCGGATCGAGCGTCGTCGTCGTCGTTCCGTCGGCGGTGGTCGTCGTCGTCGAGTCGACCACGGACGTCGACGTCGTCGTCGCGGTCGGAGCCGATGCGGCCCACTCGAACTGAGCCGGCCCGCCCGACGGGCTCTCGGTGACGGTGACCGTGGCGCTCCAGTACGACACGCTGTCTGCGCCGAGCGAGCAGGCGATGCCGATCGAATACACCCCGGCCGAGACCTCGCCCACCCCGGTGTACTGCCAGGTGAACGGCGGGATGCCGGAGATGGTGGCGGTGGTGATGTCGGTCTGCTGGCTCACGACGATGTCGCCGTCGTTGTTGGTGAGTGCAGTTCCGCCGACCGGGCCGATGGAGTTGAACTGCATGGTCGACAGGTCCGCACTCGACGGGACCAGGAAGGTCTGCCACCGGTAGCCGTCGGTCGCGGAGTCTCCGGGGCACTTGGCGCCCTGCGGAAGTCCGAGGGTGAAGGGGGTACCGCTGTCGCCGGTCTCGGGAGACATGGCGGCCGGGCCCTGACCGGTGGCCGCCGCCGCGGCCGGCGAACGGCCACCGACGACGAGGGTCCACACCGAGAGAGCCAACATGCACACGCTCAGCACCGCCGCGGCACGGCAGGCCTCACGCGCCCGGCGGCGCCAGAGGGTGCTGGTGATGATCATTGGAGCTCCTTGGAACGGTTGCTCGACGGCTCGGGCCGGCGGAGACGGGTGAAGGCGAAGACGACGACGGCGAGGCCGACGAGGGCGATGACCGCGAGAAGGAGGCCCGAGGGGCCGTTGGACCCCGAGTCCGCGGTCGAGGCGTCGGAGCCCGCGACCGCCCATCGGATCTGAGCGGGCTGATCGGTGGTGTCGCGGGTGAGCTCGACCTCGACATCCCAGTACGAGACGGTCTCCTTGCCGAGCGTGCAGGCGATGCCCATCCGGTGCGGGCCCGGACGGAGATCGGTCGGCGCGTAGATGCCGAAGGTCATGTCGGGCACCGTGTCGATCAGTCCCGGGCGACCGGGCTCGCCGTTCATCTGGGTCAGCTGCTGCACGAACGGATTGGTGTCCACGGTGTACAGCGAGATCCGGTTCTCCCCCTCGGGCGCGACCGACCGGTAGGTCAGCTGGCCGGGATCGTCCACAACCGGGACGAGGAAGCTCTGGATGCGGTATCCGTCGTTGGCGCTGTCACCGGGGCACGCGGCGCCGTCCGGCAGGGCGAGGGCGAACGTGGTCTCGCTGTTCCCGCCGGTCACGGGGGTGGACCGGTTGCCGGGATCGACCACCACCACGGCGCCCTCACGAGGTGCGCTCGTGGCCGCCGCAGCCACGGTCGCGCCGAGTCCGACCGTCACCAGGAAGGTCGCGACCAGGGCTCCGACGCAACGGGCGACCGGGCCGGCCTCGATACCGCACCGACGACCGTGGGCGCGGGTCACGAGGCCACCTCGCCGGTCGGCGCTCCAGGGGCGGGGCCGGTGACATGACGTGGACGCTTCGTGATCTCGAGCGCGATCAGGGTGGCGATGCAGGCCAGCGCGGCGAGCGCGGGGATCACGAATCGGCTGCGGGCGAGGGCGAGGATGGGCGTGAGGGGGCCGAGGCTTGCGGGCGCCTCGGCCGTATCGACCACCGCGGCGATGGCAACCGGGTCGGCCAGGGGCTGCGAACCACTCGACGACGAGGATCGCGAGGCGCCCGAAGACGTGGTGCCGGCGTAGTTGGAGCTGCCCGCCCCGCTCGATCCGAAGCTCGAGGGCGACGAGGAGACCGGCGGCGGAGCGGGCGTCTCCTCCACCGGCGGAGCGACCAGCTCGCGCACCGTCGTCGCCGCCGCGCTCGCCTGCGCCCGCAGCTCCGGGGACAGAGGGGCGTAGCCGGGAGGGAGCTCGCCGAGCTGGAGGCCCGCCTCCTGGCCGGCACCGGTGGCGTAGTCGAGGAAGTCTGCGTACTCGGCTCGGGCCTCGTCGTCGAGGTCCAAGGGGCGGATCGCGGCGTAGGTCAGGGATGTGAGCGGGTAGGCGTCAGCGACGTCGACCTGCGGATCCGGCTCCAGCACGGAGGGCACGGTGTCGGCGGCCATGGCGGACACGCCGGCAGTGAGGCCGGGGGTGTCGGCCGCCACGAACCGCCGGTCGCCGCCGTCGTCCCCGGCCCGGCTCAGGTGGGCGGCCTGAAGGCCGAAGAGGGCCGCCGAGGCGGTATCGGTGACCGACAGGATCGACCGACGGCCGAGGAACTGCGGCAGGTCCCGCTTCCAGATCTGGTCGGTCGACAGGGCGAAGACGTCCTTGGCCACCTTGGCCCCGTCGTCAGCCGCCCGGGTCAGACGGGCGGCGTCGAGCATGCCCTGGGTGTAGGGCAGCCAGTCCGTCCCGCAGAGCGACGGCGGGACGAGCCCGGTCCCCGGGAGCGGCCCCGCCGAGTAGCAGTAGGGATCGCTCTTGGGGAACGACTCCGGCACCACGTCGGCGAACGGGACACCGGCCGGGTTGGCGGCCGCGGTGGTGGCGTAGACGGGATTGACCTTCATCCCCCACTCGTCGGGCTGGCCGTCCATCCACGCTCGAGCCTCGGGATCAGCCAGGATCCACTTCCACACCTGGTAGGCGGAATCGGAGTTCCGTGACGGGAGCAGCAGGCCCCCGAAGTTCTTGGCCGAGGCGATGTCGAGCAGCTCGAACTCGGGGTTGAAGCGCAGGAAGTCGGGATCGACACCCAGGTGGAGAGCGTTGGTGGTGGCCCACGGGTAGCCCGGGTCGCTGAAGATCTCGACCTGGGACCGGTACGACTGGGTCAGCAACTTGGCCACGAGCCTGGGGGTGAGGTTGATGTCGGCCACCCGGACACCGGCGAGGGCCTGCTCCCCCGCGGGGCCCGTCGGTTTCGGGTTGCGCTCGACGTTGAACCCGATGACCACGCCGGAGAGGGTCACCGGGGCGTACACCGTCGGGTTCTGTGGGTCGTCGGGCTCGGTCAGCGGCCGAGGGGTGATCGCCATGCCCGGCGACCCCGCTGTAGGAGCGAGGATCTGCTGGCGGGCGCTGGCGTCGGCGATGGTGCCGAAGATGTAGGGCGGTGCGTCCGGGGTGGAGCACAGGGCGGGTTGCCAGCTGTTCATCGCCGCCACGACCAGCTCGGATCCGACGATGCGCCGGTCCCGTGCGTCGATCGAGCACGGCGAATCGACGGGGTTGAACTCGAGGGGGATGGCGATGCGGTGCGTCCAGGCCTCGGGCGCGAGGGGCGAGGTCGCCACTCCGAACTGGGACGCGTTCTCCTCGAACGGTGTCCCCACGTTCTCGACCGCCGGGGTGCTGCGAGGAACGACGACGAGCCAGCACTTCGGGATCTTGAGCGTTCCGCCCGCCGCGGGCTCGACCTTCTGCCCGCAGCCCAGGCCGGACGACTCCACTCCGGTCGCCACCTGGAACAGCTCGGCCCCCTTGCCCGTGGCGTCGGTGACCGCACCCGGGATCTCGTTGGTGGTGACGATGTTGAAGTACGGGTTCTGCCAGAAGTTGCCGCCCTGGACGGCGGGGTTGAACGTCGGGTCGGTGTGAGCACCGACCATCGTGCCGTCGACCGCACGAAAGCCGCGCCAGACGTTCGTGGTCCGCGTGTCGACGACCCCCACGGCGGGGTCGAAGTTGGCCCAGTCGGTGCGAGAGATCACCCGGGTCAGCGCGAATCCTCCTGGGAAGAGGCCGCCGGGAACGCCGCCGAAGGTGGCCGCGCTGGCCCCCTGGACGCACTGTTCCGGCGGGGGGCCGGGATTGCCCGGGATCGATCCGTCGTCCTCGCCCCAGCACTGCATGATCTGCATGTAGTTCGAGCCGAAGCGACCCGGGCCCTGAAGGGTGGGGACGCCTCCCGTCCAGGTGACCGACAGCGCCTGGTTCACCAGGTTGCGACTCTGGTTGACCGTGATCTCGAGGCCCGAGTACCCGTCACGGCCCCGCACGGACAACGTCGAGTCGGTCGGCGGGAGCGAGGTGTCGACGCCGGCGTCGCCCGGGACCGCCGCCGCCCGCGTCGTGGACGGGAACAGCGCGGTCAGCATCGTCACCGCGAAGAGGCCGAGCAGCGCGTTGCGCACGAACGTGAGTCGACGGCGTACGAGCGAGCTCCGGTTCACGCTTCGCCATCCGTGGTCGAGAGGTTGCGCCAGAGGAGAGCGGGCACGAAGACGAGAGCGAGGAGCAGGCCGCCGATCACGAGGGCGAGGGTCTGAGCTGATCCCCACCCGTTGGATCCCGCCAGGTTCGTGGTGGTGGCGCCGGCCAACTCCGTGGTGGCCTTGTTCCCCGACGACGATCCGCTCGCCGACGAGCACACGCCGGTGTCGGGGTCGCAGATCGTCGCGGTGGTCGTGCCGTCGGCGCCCGTGCCGTCGGCCGCGGTGCCGTCGGCCGTCGTGCCGTCGGTCGCGCCGGATCCGCCGCCTCCATCCCCGCCTCCGCCCTGGCCGCCGCTGGCCGCCGGGGCGACGGGCGTCTCGACGTCCTTGACGCCGCCGCTCCCCGTGGAGCACTGGCTGACACCGATGCGATCGCACTCGGACGGGAAGGGAGCGTTGGCCGCCAGGACGTTGGTGCCGTCGGGCGAGAAGGTCGGGTTGTTGCACTGGGCGACGCTGATGCTCTGCACTTCGACGCCGGGGATCTTGCGGATCTGGTCGAAGCTGGCCTGCACCAGGTTGATGGGCAGAGGTGAGTAGCCGAGCGACGCCGACTGCTGCTGGGCCTGGCACATGGCGTAGTAGGAGAAGGCGCCGAGCGTCCGGCCCTTGGCCTCGTTGAACTGGCCCTGCACCTTCGTCGGCAGGATGAAGTACGAGTACGACGACAGCGGGTAGTTGCGGGGGTCGGGGTCGGTGTAGACGCCGTCGAGGACCTGGGTGAGGTAGTTGTCTCCCGGCCGGGTGTCGATCTGGGCCCGCAGCAGCGAGACCGCCACGTTCTCGGGCGTGGGCTCGGTGTAGTAGCCGGCGGCGTTGAGCACCTTGGCCACCGGGAACTGGGACCCGATGGCGTAGGAGTAGTTCACGTATCCGATGGCCCCCTCGGCGAAGCCCTGGGTGACGTAGCCGGTGACGCCGAGGTCGCCGGACTGGGCGATCATGCCCGGGATGGTCGGGTAGAACGACGTCTCACCACAGGCCGGGGCCCGGCCCGAGCGCTTGCAGTAGTCGTTCCACAGGCCGCCGTGCTGCTTGATCATCCAGAGGCTGAACTGGGCGGTGGAGCCCGAGCCTTCGGAGCGCACCACGGGCACGACCTTGCGGTCGGGCATGGTGAGCCCCGGGTTGTCGGCCTGGATGGCCGGGTCGTTCCACTGGGTGATGACGCCGGTGAAGATCTTCACCACGTTCTCACCCGACAGCCGCAGGTTCGTGACCCGCTGGCCGTTGATCTTGAGGTTGTAGATGAACGAGGTTCCGCCGGCCGTGATCGGGATGTAGGCGTAGCTCCCGGGCGCCGGGTTCTCCGGCGCCGACCCGTCCTCGGGACGGAACTGGAACGGGATGTCGGAAGCGGCGAAGTCGACGGTGCCGTTGAGCCAGTTCTTCCGTCCGGCGCTCGAACCGCTGGGGTTGTAGTCGACGGTGATGCCGAACTGCTTCACGTTGACGCGCATGGCGTCGATGGCGCCGGCGGCCCAGGAGGACCCCTCCCCGGAGATGCGCTGGTAGCTGGCCTGGGCGTCGGCCGCCTCGGGCCGGGGGCCCACGGCGCCGAGCACGAGCAGCACGACGGCGACCGCGAGCAGCAGGGCTCGCACGCGCAGGTCGACGAGGCGGGACATCACACGGGCTCCGGAGCGATCAGCGGGGACGCAGGGGCGGGGGGCACGGGGCGGCCGGCGGCGGGGACCGGCGCGTCGGGACGGGACATCCGCTCGAGGTCCCGACGAGAGCGCCGAGCCAGCCGCTTGCGCTGACGGTTGGTGACCTGGCCGGGGGCTCGGCCCCCGAGCAGGCGGGCGATGGCGAACAGGATGAGGACCAGGACCATGAGCACCGCGGCGGTGGCGAAGCCGCGCTGGATGAGGGCCTGCTGCGGTGACTTGACGAAGTAGTAGGTCGACAGCGACAACGAGACCATCGAGTTGTGCAGCGGGTCCACGTTCAGCGTCCCCGTGTAGCCGGCGGTGAGCAGCACCGGTGCCGTCTCGCCGATGCCGCGGGCGATGCCGAGGATCACCGCGGTGGCCAGACCCGATCGGGCCGTGGGGATGGTGACCCCTCGGACGGTGCGGTGCTGTTGGGCCCCCAGGGCGTACGAGGCCTCCTTGAGGTTGCCCGGCACCAGGCGGAGCACGACGTCGGCCGATCGGATGATGATCGGCAGCATCATGATGCTCACGGCGATGGCGGCGGCCAGGCCCGAGCGTTCGAAGCCGAGGATGAGGATCCAGGTGGCGAAGATGAACAGGCCGGCGAGGATCGACGGCAGCGCCGTCATGGCGTCGACCACCGTGCGCACGAACCGGGAGAAGCGGTTGTTGATCTCGTTGAGGAACACCGCGGTGGCCAGGCCGAGCGGCACCGTGATGGCGATGGCGATGCCGATGATGATCAGCGTGCCGACGATGGCGTGGCCGATGCCGCCGACGGTGATGGGATCCGCCGGTCCGGCGGAGCTCATGTCGTCGGTGTAGAGGTTGGAGCGCACCAGGGCCTCGTGGCCCTTCCAGATCGTGTACACGATCACCGACACCAGGGCGATGCCGGCGAGAGCCGCGGTGGAGAGCAACACCGCCGACATGACCTTGTCGACCACCACCGGCCGGGTCTCGTCGAGCGAGACCAGCAGCCCGTAGACGACGAGGAACAGGACCCAGTTGACGATCACGAAGCCGAGGCTCCCCGACAGGGGGGCCAGGCGACCGAACAGGAGGAGGGTGAGCGACAGGCTGCTGATGAGCGCTCCGGCCAGGTTCAGGTAGTCCGCCCGCGACATGCCGCTGAGCGTCCGCAACCCGTGGGGCGACACCGAGGTGGCCACGATGTCCGGGCGTGTCGTAGCCGGTCGTCCAGGGCCTTCCGCCGAAGTCTCGACCTCTACTGGAGCGTCAACCACGCCGGTGGCGGTCATCCCTCGCTCTCCGCTCCGGAGCGGGACCGGGACACGAACCACGAGGCGGTGAAGTTGACGACCAGGGTGATGGCGAACAGGGCGAGACCGGCGGCCATCAGGGCCGACAGACCGAACCCGGACGCCTCGCCGTAGCGGTCGGCGATCAGCTTCGAGACCGTGTTGCCGCCCGATTCGAGGAGGTGGAAGTTGACGTCGAACCGAGACGACAGGATCAGGGCCACGGCGATGGTCTCACCCAGGGCTCGACCCAGACCGAGCATCGTCCCGCCGATGATCCCGCCGCGGGCGAAGGGCAGCGACACGATGCGGATGACACCCCATCGGGTGCCCCCCAGGGCGTAGGCCCCCTCGCGTTCGCCGATGGGCACCTGGGAGAAGACCTCGCGCATCACCGAGCACTGGATGGGCATCACCATGAGGGCCACGACGACGCCGGCGATGAAGATCGACGCCGAGTACACGGTGAGGCTGGCGTTGGGGCTGTTGGGGTCGGCTCCGTCGACCGAGAACCACGGCATCCACCCCAGCCACGTGTTGATCCACCGGGCCACGTCGACGGCCATCCCCTGGAAGAAGAAGAGCCCCCAGAGCCCGTAGACGATGCTCGGCACTGCGGCCATGAGGTCGACCATGGCCACGAGGAAGCCCCGCACCCTGGCCGGCGCGATGTTGGTGATGAACAACGACGTGCCCATGGCGATGGGCATGGCCACGGCCACCGCCACCAGCGCCACGAGGGCGGTGCCGAGCATGATCGAGGCGATGCCGAAGTGGCCGCGGTCGGTCTCCCACTCCGCGGTGGTCAAGAAGCTGGGGCCGGCCGAGCGGAGGGCGTCGAGGGCCTGCGAGGTGAGGAAGACCCCCACCGCCACCATGACGAGCAGGACGATGATCCCCGACGTGTAGGCGCCGGTGTGGAACACGCGGTCGCCGTTGTCCTTCTTGGTGGTGAGCTTGCGAGGCTCCGGCTCGCGGGGCTCGGGTGGAGGCCCCGACCGGAGGGTGGTCGGGGCGGCGGTCACGACAGCCATGGGGTCATCCCACCCAGGCCAGCAAGACGACGAGCACGATGGCCACGGCGACCAGCGGGAGCACGACATCGAGGTGCAGCAGGCGACGGAGCAGCGATGCCTCCGGTGCCGAAGGAGGGGCGGCCGGGTGGGCGACCACGGCCGGGATCGCCGCCGTCGGCGGGGCCGGAGCGGCATGGACCGGTGGGGGCGGCAGAGCGGCCGCCTGGCTCGCCGAAGCGGCCGGTGGGGCCGGCACCGCCACCTCGGGTGCCGCCGGCGTCGGGCTCGGGGCCGGGGCGACGGAGCCCTCCCCCGTGGTGACGACCGGCAGCCGCAGCACCGAATCGGGCCGCCCTTCGGAGCCCGGCACCACGAAGGCCAGGAACCCGGTCGCGGGGGCGAAGGTGGGCGGGGGGACCTCCCCATGCGACGAGAGGTCGGACGCCCAGGACGGGGCGGGCCCGTCGGGCACCGCCACCACGGGATCGGGCGTCCGTGGCG
The DNA here is from genome assembly GCA_963793025.1 of uncultured Actinomycetes bacterium. Lineage (GTDB taxonomy): Bacteria > Actinomycetota > Acidimicrobiia > Acidimicrobiales > Acidimicrobilacustridaceae > CAWBYL01. The sequence continues at coordinate 1,312,259 of CAWBYL010000006.1, read as the reverse complement.
GGTGCGGCGCCACGGGGACGGCCGCAGCGGCAATCGGCGCCACAGCAGCGACAGGCTCCGACCGCTCGACCGGTGCGCCCGTCGCCGGAGCGGAGGAGGACGCCGGCGACCACTCGGTGCGCTGGGGGCGTCGCTCGAAGCGCGTCACTGCGACGTCGAGCTCGGCCGTCGCAGTGGCCACCGTCGCCAGCGCGTCGCGCCGGGCCGCCTCGAGCTGCTCGACGGCCGCGGCGCGAACCCAGTCCAGCTCCTGGTCGTGACGGCGCCGCCGGTCGGCGAGGTCGAGCTCGAGCTCCGCCCGCCGCTCGGCCAGGCCCTGGGCGTTGGCCGACCGCTCGTCCCGGTCCGCCGTCGACGCCGCGTCCTCGGCCTGGTCCGCGGCCGCCGTGGCGGCGCGGTGACGCAGGACCATGGCGGACAGGGTCGCCGAGGCGGCGCGCAGGAGCGGCTCGACGGCGACGTCGACGGCGACCGCCACCGGCGTCAGCGCCGGAAGGGGGCCGGCGCCTGCTCCCCCGGGGCGTGCCACGGTGGCCACCGCCTCACCGGCCATCGTCGTGGTCCTGGTGTCGACCGTTGCCGTTCCAGCCGGAGAGGTCGGGCCGGGCGAGGTCGTCGCCGACCCGCCCGTCGGCGCCGGGGACCGGAGAGCCCGGCGAGGGCGCACTGGTGAGGGTGCCCAGGGAACGGGCGACGTCGCGGACGGCGGCGGCTTCGGACTCGGCCCGGTCGCGGATCCGCCGGACCTCGTCCTCGGTCGCCTCGGTGATCGCGGTGATGGCCGCTCGTTGCTCGCTCTCGAGCCGGTCCATCTCTTCTCGCGCCGCGGCCACGAGGGCGGCGACCCGGGCGTCGCGCTCGGCCTTGTGGGCCTCGAGGCGGACACGTGCCGCCTCGGCCCGCTCCTCGGCGGCCCGGATCGCCTCGGCCAGTCGCACCTTCTCGGCCTCGACGGCCGAGAGGTAGGCATCGACGCTGGCCCGGTCGTAGGACGGCTGCCACTCGACCGCGTCGAGCCCGGCGATCGCCGCGCTGCCGACCGCACCCGGGGCTGCGGCGGCGGAGGTCTCGTTCGACGAGGACGGTTCGCCGGGGCGGGGGCCGAAGGCGTCGAAGATCGGATCGGGGTTCATCGCTGCTCCTGGGCGGGCCGACGGCGCAGCCGGTCCCGGACGGATCGGTCGTTGCCGGCGGCGCCCCAGAAGACGTCGAACACGGTGGCGTCGTCGAGGTCGCCGGGCGTCGAGCGAACCGCTGACCACGGGTCCAGCGGTGGCGGGAACTCGGCGGCGGCCACCTCGGGATCGGGCCAGCGGGAGGGGATCGAGGGCGGCTGGGGGTTCGAGAGGGGTGGAGCGACCTGGTCCGGACGAGCGGTCCGATCTCGGGCCGGGGAGCTGGCGGAGGGAGGCCCTCCCGACGGATGGCGGTGGGTGTCGTCCTCGTCGTGGCGCTCGACGGCGGTCCGATCATCGGGGCGGGCGCGATCCACGAGGTGGAGGGCGGGCCGGCCGGAGGCGTCTGCGCTGAGCTGGGTCCACAGCGTGGCCGCCGACCGGGGCGCACGCACTCCCGGGCTCGTCGGGGCGGTCCACCGATTCGGACCGATGACCTCCATCGGATCGCGTCCTTCGGCTCTGAGGCGGGCGGCCAGGCGTTCCCACTCGGAGGTCACGATGTCGACCGCCCGCCGGCGCGCTGACTCCACGGCTTCGCCGGCGGCGATCACGCTCTTGTCGAGCATGGTGTCGAGCACGGAGACCAACTCATCAGCCACCTCACCATCAGCGGAGAGCTCGTCCTCGATCCGCCGGGCCGCCACTTCGGCCCCGCGCAGGGCGAGCGAGCGGCGACTGATCTCGGCCCGCTGCCGTGCGGCCCAGGTGTCCACCGCCGCGGTCTGATCGGGGCCTACGGCCGCGATCGGTGAAGGAGGCACGACGTCCGAAGCAGTCACCTGGAGGACCGTAAGAGGCAGGCCTTGCGGCGGACTGAACGGGTGGTGAACGGGTGCCGGAGGTGAGACGACAAGTTCCATCAGACCGGCTCCGATCCGTCGACGCCGACGACCTCGTCGAACCGGAAACCCACGCCTCGCACCGCGGTGATCCGCCGCCGGGGCTCGGCCGCTTCGAGCTTCTCCCGCAGCCGTCGGATCACGAAGTCGAGCGTGCGGTCGTTGCTCGCCCGCGACGAATGGGCGGCGAGGAGCTCGGCCCGACTGACCACCCGGCCGGGGCGGGCCAGGAGGAGGCGCAACACCGCCTGCTCGTGGGCGGACAGGGCCACGACCACACCCCCCAGGCGGGCCGTGCGCCCTTCGTCGTCGAGCACGATCGAGGTGACGGACGGGGCCGCCGCCGTCAGGCCGTTCCCCGGGGGGAACCGGCGGAGCAGGGCCCGCAGGCGAGCCACGAGCTGGCGGGTCGATCCGTCCACCGGGGCGAACTGGTCGATTCCCGCCGAGAACGCGGCCAGCACGGTGGCCTCTTCCCGGGCGGTGCCCACCCCGACGATCGGCACCGACGACCGCGCTCGCAGGGCGGCGCACACGGCGACACCCGACTGGCGACGGAATCCCAGGTCGACGAGGGCCAGGTCGGCGCGAGCGATCGCCTGGTCGTCGTAGGCCGTCTCGCCGGTGGTGTCGACCTCGACGGCGAAGCCCTCGGCCAGGAGATCGTTCCGCGTGGCCGTCGTCCAGTAGCCGTCGTCGGCGATGAAGAGGATCGCAGCAACCGTTCCCGAGAGCGGCTGGGACGACGTGAGCCGAGCCACAGCCGTCCGGGTGCCGATCCCCGCCGCCTTCCGCGAGCTCGAGCCCACCGCTATCCGATCGACGTGAGAGCGATGACGATCAACACGAGCAGGATCACCATGTGGACGCCGAGCTCGGCCGGCCGGGCCCACCGTCGCAGACGGCTCGACGTCGTGGTCTCCGACTCGGCCCAGAAGGCCTCGACCGTCGCGCCGTCCACCGCCGCTGATCGCCCCGCCGGGTCGGGGGCGGGAGCCGCGATCACACGCTCCCCGTCGGCGGGCGCGTACTCGACCTGCCGCGTCATCTCTGGAACGGCTTCCCGCGACGGGGCCGGTCCAACGATGAGCGGTTCGGGGAAGGCATCGACGTCGTCGGCTCCACCCGGTTCCGGGAACGTCCCCTCGAAGGCCCGCTCGATCGCCCGGCTGATGGCGTGGTCGACCGCCGTCACCGGGCGAGGTCCGCCGGGAGCCGGGAGCTCGGGAGCCCGCTCGGCGACCGGCTCCGGTTCGTCGCGCGCCATCAGGGCCCCCACCAGGTCGAGGCGGGCCGCCTGCACCATCTCCCGGGCGTGGGTCTCGGCCGACGACACGCGATGGCGGGCCGATCGCTCGGCGGCCGCCAACGCCGCCCCGATGTCAGCCCTTCCCGCCCGCAGCAGCTCCTCGGTGACCTGGCGGGCCAGGTCCTCGGTCCGCCGGGCGAACGTCGGCCCCGACGGACGGTCGGCCACCACGACCAGTTGCTGGTCGAGCTGGGAGAGCTCGGCGTGGAGTCGCTCGATGTCCCGGCGCAGAGCGCCGAGCGCCCGCTCCGTCTCTCCCGGGTCGGTCTGGTGCACGGTCGAGGTCAGGGTCACCGGTGCGCCGCCCTCACGCGACCGACGACAACGGTGCGCCCTCGACGGGCACCGAATCCAGGCGAGCGCCCGGATCGGCGGCGACCGCGTCTCGCCCGTCAGCACCCGACCCCGCACCAGACGTGGTCCGCAGACGCTCGGCCACCGCCCGCAGCACGCGAACCTCTTCGGCCGCCGTCGCCAAGAGCGCGATCGCCTTGGCCTCGGCGTGGGCGGTCAGGGCCACGATGACCTCGTCGGCCAGGCTCCGCTCGTGGTCCACCTGGCGGCGGGCGGCCAGGAACAGCACTCGGAGATGCTCCTGCACGTCAGGGACCCCGGGGCCCTGCTCGATCTCGCCCAGACGCTGCCGGGCGGCGCGGGTCCGCGCCTCGAGGTCCGACCGCACCCGCTCGGCGAGGGCGATGCCGGTCACGAGAGGATCGTCGCCGACCCCCGGCGGGAGCTCCCGGGGCGGGGAGGACGGGGGCTCGTGGGCGGGCACGGAGCGGACAGTACGCACGGCGGATGGCGCGGAACTGAACCGGCTGTGAAGTCTTCGCGCCCCGCGCCCGAACAGCGTCGGGGGACCTTCGGGGGGGGGAAGGCCGACCGCCGACGGGGTCAGACCCCGTAGCCCCCGTCGACGTCGAGCATCTGTCCGGAGATGAAGTCGGCCCGGTCGGAGGCGAGGAAGCAGACCGCCTCGGCGATGTCGTCGGCGTCGCCGAAGCGCCGCAGCGGGATGTTCTTCCTCGTCACCTCGAGGGCGGCGTCGTCGAGGTCCCCGGAGGCCATGAGTCGGGCGGCCATGCCGTCGGTGAGCATGCCCGGTCCCACGCAGTTGGCCCGGACGCCGAAGCGTCCTTCCTCGGCGGCCAGGGCCCGGACGACCGACTCGACGGCCCCTTTGGTCCCCGACGAGAGGCCGTCGCGCACCGGGTAGCGACGGGTGGCCGCGGTGGTGACGGCGACCAGGCTCCCGCTGGCCGCCCGGAGGTGGTGCAGGGCGGGCTGGACCACGTTGAAGAAGGCCACCGCCTCGCCCTCGATCTGGGCCCGGTAGGCGGAGGGCTCGACCCGGCTGAGGTGGACCTGGGGCACGTGCGGGCCGGCGGCGTGGACGAGGGTGTGGATCCCGCCGAAGGCCTCGGTGGTCGCGCTCACCACCCCGGCGGCGGCGGCCTCGTCGGCCAGGTCGGCGGCGAAGGACGCCACCCGGCGCCCGGCAGACCGCACCTCGGCCTCGAGGGCGGTGGCGGCCTCCGTGTTGCTCCGGTAGGTGAAGGCCACGTCGCAGCCCCGTTCCGCCAGCATCCGGCAGATGGCGGCGCCGATCCCCCCGGTGCCCCCGGTGACGAGGGCCGCCCCGGTGCGGCTCCCGAAGTCGTCCATGTGTCCTCCTGTCGCCGGCACCGGCACCGGCGCCCTGACCGCTCTGGTCTAGCGGACGTCCGGACCCGACGCCCTACTCGTCCTCGTCGTGCGAGCCGAGGTTGAAGGCCACCTCGAACAGTCCGTTCATCGTGCCCCGCGCCCCGAGGTGTTGGCGGGCGAGCCCCACCGGTGCCCCCTCGGGGACCAGCACCCGCAGACCCCGGGGCACCACCTCGAACACCAACGGCGGCGTGAGGCGAACGTGCTCGCCGTCCACCCCGGCGCCGATCTCCATCTGATCGGAATCCACGCGTAGCCGGTCCGTCGACCAGGGCCACACGCCGGCCGAGAGCTCCGGATGGCGAGCGGCGGCGAGGATCGTGATGGCGACGAGGTCGCCGACGTGGTTCACGTCCACCGCGATCACGCCGAGCTCACCGTGGTCGAGGTCCATCCGTCGCCCGAAGGCCGAACCCGCCGTCTCGTACACCCCGTTCGACACCTGGACGAGGGCGGCGGCGTCCCAGTGGCCGTCACCGGGGACGTCGAGGTGCAGATCGAACCACGGTCCTCCCTTGGCCACCATCTCGGGCATCACCCCGAGCGTGGTCTCCAGCTTGGCGTCGCGGTACTCGGGGTGCTCGACCGCGGCAGCGTAGGCCCCGAGGGACACGTTGTTCAGGAACATCCGACCGTTGACGGTCGCGTAGTCGAGTCGGTGCTCCTCCCCGCGCACGAAGGCGGCCATGGCCCGAGCGGGATCGGCCCGATCGAGGCCCAGGTCCCCGGCGTAGTGGTTGCGGGTGCCGGCGGGGACGCAGACGAAGGGAAGGTCGTGGTCCACCGCCACCTGGGCCACGACGGCGAGGGAACCGTCCCCGCCCGCCATCCCCAGCGCGTCGGCCCCGCGGGTCACGGCGTCGAGGGCGAGGCGGCGGAGGTCGTCGCCGTCGGCCATGACCACTACCTCGACGCCGTGGTCGCGCCCGACCTCGGCCAGGTCGAAGTCCAGCACCTTGCCACCACCGGAACGGGGGTTGGCGATGAGGACGGCGCTGGAGGTGGTTGGTCCGTCGGTGGGCACGGCCCACACCCGGCTCCCGGACGGCGGTGGGACACGCAGCGCGTAGCGACCCAGTACGACGCCGACCACCAGGCACAGCACGCCGAACGGGCCCGACCAGCGAACCCCGTCGAGCTGGATGAGTCGCACGACAGTGCCCGCCACCACGACTCCGCTGGCCCCGAGGGTGGCCAGTCCGGCGCCGACCCGGGCGGCCCCGACGGAGGTGAGGGCGGCGAAACCGAAGAACAGGGTGCCCAGGCCGCCGGCCACCAGCACGGCCATGTAGAGCGGCCGACCGATGGCGAACACGACGAGGAGGGCGACCCCGGCCACGTCGAGGAGGAGGGAGGTCAGTGCCGCCGTGCGTTGGCCCCGCCGGGGCCCGAGGCGGTGACCGACGTACCGGACGGGATGGCGGTCGTCCACGACGGGATCGTAGGCGGCCGGCGTCGGAACCCGAACCGATGGCAGAGCACGCCAGACTGCCTGCGTGGACACCGGCCCCGAACCAACGCACAGCACCACGACCGGCGGGGATCCGCTCGTGGTGTGCTTCGTCTGCCTCGGCAACATCTGTCGGTCCCCCACGGCCGAAGGGGTCATGGCCCACCTGCTCGCCGAGGCCGGACTGGCCGACCGGATCGAGCTCGACAGCGCCGGCACCGGCTCGTGGCACCGGGGCTCGCCTCCCGACGACCGGGCGACAGCCGAAGCGGCCCGGCGGGGCGTCGTGCTCACCTCGCGAGCGAGCACCTTTGCCGCCGGCGACGCCGCCGCCTACGACCTCGTCCTGGCCATGGACCGGTCGAACCTCGCCGACCTCCTCGACCTCACTCCCGAGCCGGAGCTGCGCTCGCGAATCCGACGCCTGCGCGAGTTCGACCCCGCGCTGACGGCCGACGACCCGTGGTCGGGCGACGTACCCGACCCGTACTCCGGCGGACCAGAGGGCTTCGCGGTGGTCTACGACCTCGTCGAGGCCGCCTGTCGAGGCCTGCTCGAGCACCTTCGCCACGACCTCGTCGACGGCTGACTCAACCGCACGCCGCCAGAGCCTCGGCGTAGGCCTCGGTCAGCAGCTCCTTGCCCCTCTGGCTGGGATGGATCGTGTCGACCAGGATCGGACCGTCGGGCTGACCCGCCTCGAGCTGTTGGTCGACGATTCCGGCCCAGCTCACGACGTCGATGCGCGCGTCCTCGGCCGCCACCCGCCTGATCACCTCGTTCACGGCCCGGGCCCGCTCAGGACCGTCGCCCCCGACGACGAGCATGTCCTCGTTCACGTCCACGAGGTGGATGCAGGTCGCCCGGGGAAAGGCGGCGACGACCTCGCGCAGGGCGGCCTCGGACTCCGAGATGGCCACGCCCTGCAGGACGTCGTTGGTGCCCAGGTTCACGATCACCTGGGACGGATCGCTCTCGGCGAGGGTGCGGGCCGCCGGCACCTGCTGCTCGATGGTGTAGCCCGGCTCGCCGTCGACCTTGAGCTGCCACTCCCCCGAGAGCTCGCCGGCGAGGACGTCGCGACCCTGCTCGGTGATGGAATCCCCCACGATGGCCACGGTGGTGTGGTCGGTCCAGGGGCGTCGCCACACCACCGCCACCACGACCAGCACCACGACGGCGACCAGGCCCAGCAGGACCAGCTGGCCCCCTCGGCGGCGACCCCCGGACCCGGCGGCGGGTTCTGTCGTGCCGTCGTTCGCTGCCAGGGGCGCCACGCCGGGGAACCTACCTCCGGACCGGCCGCCGATAGCATCCGGGGGCCGTGACCACCGCTTCGTCCCCTTCCTCCGCCGGGCTCCCGCCCCGGGCCCGCGTGGCCGTGGCCACCGGGCGCGCCGTCGCCCGGGCCTCCCAGCTCGTGCACTTCGGCTCGGGGAGCGTGATCGGTGGACGGGCGTCGCTGCTCGTGGACGACCGCCTGCTCGCCCAGCTCACCGCCGGTCGGGAGGTCGTGATCGTCAGCGCCACCAACGGCAAGACGACGACCACCAGGCTCATCGGGGCCGCGTTGGCCGTCGATCGACCGGTCGTGTCCAACGTGCTCGGGGCCAACATGGCGCCCGGCATCGTGGCCGCCCTCGGCACCGCCCCCCCGGACGCCACGGCGGTGCTCGAGGTCGACGAGCGATGGGTCGAATCAGTGCTGGCCGACACCGAGGCCGACACCGTCGTGCTGCTCAACCTGAGCCGGGACCAGCTCGACCGCACCCAGGAGGTGCGCAAGCTGGCCGAGCGCTGGCGACGGGCTCTCACCGCCACGCCTCCCGCGCGGGTCGTGGCCAACGCCGATGACCCCCTCGTCGCCTGGGCGGCGTCAGCCGCCCCCAACGTGATCTGGGTCGCCACCGGGCTGGGCTGGACCGCCGACGCCGCCGGGTGCCCCAACTGCTCGGGGCGCATCGCCTTCGAGCGGGGCTCGTGGCACTGCATGCAGTGCGATCTCTCCCGCCCCGAGCCCGACGTGGTGGTCGACGACATCGGGATGTCGCTCCCCGACGGCCGACTCTCGCTCGAGCTGCAGCTGCCCGGTCGGGTCAACCGCGTGAACGCCGCCTTCGCCCTCGCCGCCGCATGCGCCTTGGGCGCCGATCCCAAACGGGCGGCGGCCGCGCTCACCGCCGTCGACGAGGTGGCCGGGCGGTACCGCGTGGCCCGACTGGCGGGGCGATCGGTCCGCCTCCTGCTGGCCAAGAACCCGGCCGGATGGCAAGAGGCGCTCGACATGCTCGCCCCCGCTCCCGCGCCCGTCGTCGTGGCCATCAACGCCCGCATCGCTGACGGCCACGACCCGTCCTGGCTGTGGGACGTGCCCTTCGAGCGGCTGGCCGGCCGGTTCGTGGTCGCCACCGGCGAGCGGCGCCACGACCTCGCCGTCCGTCTCCACTACGCCGGGGTGGACCACCTGGTGGCGGCCGACGTCAGCGAGGCGGTGCGCACCGCGGCGGGCACGGCCGGTCACGCCCCCGCTGACGCCATCGACGTCGCCGCCAACTACACCGCCTTCCAGGAGTACCTCGAACTGGTCGGCGGCCCGCGATGACCACCGAGTCGACGGTCCGCATCGGTGTTCTCTTCCCCGATCTGCTCGGCACCTACGGTGACGGGGGCAACGCCACGGTCCTGGCCCAGCGCCTGGCCTGGCGCAACATCGCGGTCGACGTCGTCACCGTCGCCGCCGGCCAGAGCGCTCCGGACTCCTGCGATCTCTACCTCGTGGGCGGGGGCGAGGACGGACCCCAGGTCCAGGCCACCCGGGAGCTGGACCAGAGCCAGGCTCTGCACCGGGCCGTCGACGCCGGTGCCACGGTGCTGGCGGTGTGCGCCGGGATGCAGATCCTCGGCCACCGCTTCCCCGACGCCAACGGGACGGACCAGCCCGGCCTCGGGATCCTCGACTGCACCTCCGTCCGCGTCGACAAGCCCCGTGCCGTCGGCGAGGTGCTCACCGCGCCCGCCGCGGTACCGAGCCCCGACGGCGGTGCCGCCACCCCGGTGGGACAGCTCACCGGTTTCGAGAACCACGCCAGCCGCACCCTGCCCGGACCCGCGGCCACCACCCTCGGCCGGGTCGAGGTGGGCGAGGGCAACGGCGACGGCACCGAAGGCATGGCCTGCGGCCGGGTCCTCGGCACCTACCTCCACGGGCCGGTCCTGGCCCGGAACCCGGCCCTCGCCGATCTGCTGCTGAGCTGGGTGGTGGGCCCCGAGGCCTTGATCCCCCTCGACGACCACGAGATCCACGACCTGCGCGCCGATCGGCTGCGAGCGGCCCGCAGCCACGAGCTCGCGCCCCGTCGCTCGTGGCGCGACATCCTCCGACGCTCCTGATCCATCGGGCTCCCCAGGGCGGGCTCGCCAGGGCGCGGCCATCAAGGCGGGCCGACCCTGGTGGCCGACCTCGACATGGCAAGCTCGCCGTCCATGCCCCGCACCCCCGACCACCGACCGGCCACCGTCCTGGTCGTCGAGACGTGGGCTGTGGCGGCGTTCGGCTTCGCCGTGGGCATCAACCAGCTCGGCACCCAGTCACCGGTGGACGCCATCCTCCCCGTGGCCATCTTCTCGGTCGGCGTGGTCGGGATCCTCACCGCCGTCCGCCGCTCGCTCCTGCACCGCAGCGAGGGGGCCCGGACCGGATCGCGCCTCGGCTCCCCCGATCCCGGCATCGAGGTCGGCTTCGCCCACCTCGCTCTCGGTCTGGCCGCCCTCGCCTCGGTGCTGTGGCACTGGGGGGTCACCGCCCAGGGGGCGGTGGTGGGCGCCTACGGGGTGATCCTCGGCGCCACCGCGGTGCTGGACACCACGGTGGCCGTACGAGCGCGGGCTGCGGCGACGACCGGGGCGGACACGCCCGGCACCGACTGGCTCGCTGGCGTCGAGGTGGCCGTCATCGCCGCCCAGGGGGTCCTGCTCCTGGTGTTCGCCGTGGCCGCCCTCGCCGACGCCGGCGTTCAGCCCTTCAACTGACCCGCGGCCCTCAGCGACCAGCGTCGAGAGCCCGGGCGATCTCGTCGAGCACCGCCGGGTCGTCGATCGTGGACGGCACCACCACCTCGCCACCGTCGGCGATGGTCCGCATGGTGGAGCGGAGGAGCTTGCCCGATCGGGTCTTGGGCAGCCGGTCGACCACCAGGGCCCGGCGGAACGAGGCCACGGCGCCGATCTCGTCGCGAACCATCTGCACCAGCTCGGCCTGCAGCCCGTCGGGGTCGGCGTCGACGCCGCTCTTGAGCACCACCATCCCGATCGGCACCTGCCCCTTGAGCTGGTCGTGGACCCCGATGACCGCGCACTCGGCCACCGCCGGGTGGGTGGCCAGGACCTCCTCCATGGCACCGGTGGAAAGCCGGTGCCCGGCCACGTTGATGACGTCGTCGATGCGGCCCATGACGAACAGGTAGCCCTCGTCGTCGAAGCGACCGCCGTCGCCGGTGAGGTAGTAGCCGTCGTAGCGCGACAGGTAGGAGGCGACGTAGCGGTCGTCGTCGTTCCAGAGGGTGGGCAGCGATCCCGGCGGGAGCGGGAGGCGGATGGCGATGGCCCCGTCCGTCCAGGGCGGAACCGGGTTGCCGACCTCGTCGAGGATCTCGACGCGATAGCCCGGCACCGGCTTGGTCGGGGAGCCGGCCTTCACCGGGAGGACCTCGATGCCCAGGCAGTCGGCGGCCACCGCCCAGCCCGTCTCCGTCTGCCACCAGTGGTCGATGACGGGGATGCCGAGGAGGTCGGCCGCCCAGCTGTAGGTGTCCGGGTCGGTGCGCTCCCCGGCGAGGAACAGCGCCCGCAGGCGGGAGAGGTCGTGACCGGCGAGGTGGGCACCGGGCGCGTCCTCCTTCTTGATGGCCCGCAGGGCCGTGGGCGCGGTGAACAGGACCGCCACCCGGTGCTCGGCCGCCACCCGCCAGAACGCCCCGGGGTCGGGGGTCCCGACCGGCTTGCCCTCGTACATGACGGTGGTGCAGCCCGGCGAGCAGGGGCCCGTAGACGATGTAGCTGTGGCCCACGACCCAGCCGACGTCGCTGGCCGCCCAGAAGACCTCGCCGGGTTCGACGGCGTAGACGTTGGCCATGCTCCAGCGCAGGGCCACCGCATGACCGCCGTTGTCGCGGACCACGCCCTTGGGCCGGCCCGTCGTCCCCGACGTGTAGAGCACGTAGAGCGGGTCGGTGGCCTCGACCGACACGCACGGATGGGGGACGGCGTCGACCATGGCCTCGTCCCAGGCGAGGTCCCGTCCGGCGACGAGCGGAGCCTCCGCCTGCGGGCGCTGCAGCACCACGCAGTGCTCGGGCGCGCTGGCGCCGGCGAGCTCGATGGCCCGGTCGAGCAGGGGCTTGTACTCGATGACCCGACTGCCCTCGATCCCGCAGCTCGCCGACACCACCACCCTGGGGCGGGCGTCCTCGATCCGCAGGGCCAGCTCGTGGGGCGCGAAGCCGCCGAACACCACGGAGTGGATGGCGCCGAGGCGGGCGCAGGCCAGCATGGCGACCGCCGCCTCGGGCACCATCGGCATGTAGATCACGACCCGGTCCCCGTGCGCCACGCCCAACCCGGCCAGGACACCGGCGAAGCGGGCCACCAGGTCGCGCAGCTCCCGGTAGGTGTAGGTGGTGACGGTGCCGGTGACCGGGCTGTCGTGGACGAGCGCGAGCTGGTCCGGCCGCGGGCTCGTCGATGCCGTCACCGCCGTCGACCCACCGGTCGAGGGCGTTGAAGCACGTGTTCAGCCGACCCCCACGGAACCACCGGTAGAACGGGCGGCTCGGAGTCGTCGAGCACCGTGGTCGGCGGGCCGGTCCCAGTGGATCGCCTGGCCGCGCTCCCCCAGAACCCCTCGGGATCGGCGAGGCTCGACGTCGTAGACCTCGTCGAATGTCCCCATGGCGGGGACGCTAGCCCTCGGTCCGGCGTCGTCCTCGCCGGTCAGCCGATCCCGACCGAGGCCAGGACCTCGTTGACCTGACGCACGAGGATGGTGCGCTGAGCGGTGGCTCCCCAGCACGACGTAGAGGCAGAAGGGCCGGCCGTCGACCACGAAGAACCGCTGGCAGCCGCTCTGGCCAGCGATGCCCCGCTGGAGGTTGTCCGGTCCGAAGTCGTCGGGGCGGAGGGGCCAAGGCCGCTTCTTGCCGGCGAACAGGGCGGTGTCGGCCTCCTCGGGCGGGTGCTCGAGGAGGGCCACGAACACGGCCCCGGACTCCATCATCTCCACCGCTCCACCGCCGAAGTCACCCCGGACGGGGGGCAGGGCGAAGTTGGAGACGTGGACGATGGGCGGCACCTTCTCGGCCACACCGGCAGCGGTGCGGATGCGGGGGTCGGCGGCGCGGGTGAAGATCTCGGCGTCCCACCCGGGTGGCGGCGAGACGCTGACGCCGTGAGCCTTCATCGTGGCCATGAGGACCTCCCCGGACGAAGCGTGCGGACGGGGTCGACCGATCGCCACTGGGTCGAGGTCATTCGGGTTCCGCCGTCGTCGGGATCGGCTCCCACTGAGGCGCCGGCGCGTCCTCGCCCACCAGCGAGTCGGGGTAGAGGCTCGGATGGCCCGGGCCGATGCCCGCGGACCGGAGCTCGGCGTCGGCCTGGGCCGCCCGCTCCGGCCCGCTCAGGCGCCCGTCGGGAGCCGAGCGCTGCAGCGGCGAGCCGTCGGGCGCCAACCCGGCGTCGGCCGAGGCCTGGGTCAGCAGGGTGGCCACCTGGTTCCACGAGGAGGCGGCCCCTTCGCCCATCACCCGGCTGCGTCGGCCCGTCGACCAGGATGAAGTAGGGGTTGGCCGGGACGGCGTAGTCGTCGTAGGCCTCGGTCGACATCAGCGTGGTGACCCCGTCGGGGCCAGCCCGGCCACCGCCGAGACGCTCTCGGCCTCGGGGCCACGGGTGACGATCACCAACCGGGTGTCCCGCCCCGGAAGGCGGGTGCCCTCGCCGTCGCCGAACGCCTGCCAGAAGTCGGCGCACGTGCCGCAGCCGCTCGAGAGGAACGCCAGCAGGGTGGTGTGCTCGGTGCCGACGACCCCGGCCACCGCGGTGGAGCCGGTGGGGGTGAGCCCGGCCACGTCGTGGGCGTCGGTGGCGACCAGCCCCTCGGTCGAACGGGGCTCGGGGACGCCGGGGCGGGTCTTGATCTCGACCTCGGCGCGCACCCCCGTGGACGATGCGGCGTCGGCCGGCGGGCTGTCGTCGTAGAGCCCGGCCCCCAGCTCGTGCAGGCGCCGCAGGATCTCGGCATGGCTGCGCAGCAGACCCACGACGAGCACCGCGAGCAGGGCCACGACCAGGCCGAGGAGCACGACGAGGGCGGTCACGCCTGCACCGTCCCGCAGCCGATGATGGGGTTGTCCGTACCCGGACCCTGGTTGATGGCGAACACGCACACGTCGTGGCGTCCGGGAGCGACGGGGAAGAAGTAGGAGAAACCGTGGTTCGCTCCGTACAGGGGGAACACTCCCCCCACGTCGGGACGGGACCGGTCGGCCGTCGTCTGTCCGAGGTAGCGCCCGTCGAGGTACACGTGCACCGGGATCGACGAAGCGGTGTCGGGGTCGATGGCCCAACCGGCCACGAGGATCCCTCCGTATCCGGCGGCGACGGTCTCCAGGTTGCCGAACGGGTTGCCGCCCACGAGGACCTGGCGGGTGCCGACCACCGCCGAGGAGCCGGCGCCCACGTTGAGTCCGACGACCCGGGCCGTACGGAAGCCGTTGGCCGCCGGGACCACGACGTCGAACCCGTGGACCCGTCCGTAGCCGGGGAACACGGCCCCGACGTCGGCCCGGTCCACCGAGGCCGACGAGGTGCCGGCGGCCACGCCGTCGAGGTCCACGCGGATGTCGATGGCGGAGGCGGAATCGGGATCGATGACCCAGCCCGTGACCCGCACCTGACCCGGGCCGGCGCTCACGGTCTCCAGGTTCCCGAACGGAGCACCGGTGCGGACCTCGACGTTGCGGGTGGCGATGCGCTTGTTCGCTCCGCTGCCGACGTTGAGGGCCACGACGCTGACCGAGTGGGTGCCCGGCGTGGCCGGCACGGTGGCCGAGAAGCCGTGGTTGGCGCCGGCCGCCGGGTAGGCGGTGGCCACGTCGAGGCGGCCGATGTCGGCCGACGTGGTGGCCACGGGGGTGCCGTCGACCTCGATGCGCACCGAGATCGGCGATGTCGGGGTGTCGGGGTCGAAGGCCCAACCGCTGACCACGATCCCGGCGGGCGCCGGAGAGGGTTCGTCGAGCTGGCCGATGGGGTTCCCGACCTCGACCGAGAAGCAGCCGAGCTGGGGGTTGAGCGAGCCGTTCCCCACGTTGATGGCGTAGGCGCACACGTCGTGGCGGCCCGCCGGCACGGGGACGGTCACGGCGAAGCCGTGGTTGGGCCCAGCCGACGGGAACACGGCCCCGACGTCGGGCCGGTTCACGTTGGCCGAGCCGAGACCGGCGAAGGCACCGTCCACGTAGACGTGGACGTCGATGGGGCCGTTGGTGTCGGGGTCGATGGCCCACCCGCTCAGGGTCACGTTGCCGGGGCCGACGCTGAACGCCTCGAGGTTCCCGAAGGGCGAACCGACCCGAACCGACCGGCAGCCGAGCACCGGGTTGCCGTTGCCGAGGGGGCCGGTGTTGATCCCGTACACGCACACGTTGTGGGTACCGGCGGCGGCCGGGATGGCGACGTCGTAGCCGTGGCTGGGACCCATGCCCGGGTAGGCGGCGGCCACGTCCGGACGAGAGACGTTGGCCGTCACGGCGGCGGCGAAGTTGCCGTCGACGTAGACGTGGACGTCGATCGGGTTCTTGGTGTCGTAGTCGAGCGCCCACCCGCTGACCCGGATGCCGGGCGCCCCTCCGACCACGGCCTCCGAGGCGGCGTTGACGTCGCCCAGCACCTGATGGAGGCACGCCCGGTCGTGGAACGCGGTGGCGGCGTCGTAGCGAGCCGTCGTGGTGCACGAGCCGTCGATCTCCCATGGCGCCAGGCAGGTCACCACCCGGCACAGGATGGGTCCGATGCAGGCCACCTGCTGGTTGCACTGGCCGTAGCGGAAGGCCGTGCAACCCGCCTTGCGGTTCCCGCAGTTGCCCAGACCACACCCGCAGGACGTGCCCGAGCAGCCCCCGCCGCAGACCCCGGCACTGCCGCAACCGCATCCGTTGCAGGGAGCGTTGCAGTCCATGTAGTAGCGGGGGCCGTTGCAGAACCCCGAGCCGTCGACCTTCCACCAGCCACCGAGCAGCGACCCGGGCGGGCACTGGTTGCGGCCGGTGAGGGTGCAGCAGAACTCGGTGTAGCCGTCGCAACAGGTGGACCCGCACTCGCAGCCCTGACCGCTGCAACTGCACACCGCGGCGTAGGCGTCGGTGGGGGTCAGGGCGTAGGTGACGGGGTTGGCGGCGATGGCCGAGCCCACCACGGCGGACCGGGCGAAGAAGCCTCGGCGGCTGAAGCGGGAGGCCAGCGCACCCGACACCCGGTCGACGAGCTGGGTTGAGGCGGTCACGGGTGGGACGACTCCAGGGTGAAGGTGCGGACAGGCCTGGTCGGCCCGTCCGACGCAGGGGTGCGCCGGGCGGCGACGAGCGCCTCGGGCAGGACGGTGAGCACGGCCACGCCGAGCCAGACGGCCAACGCGGTGAGGAGCAGTTCGGGGACACCCGCCGCCGGCAGCTCCGGGCGGAGCTCGAGGAAGCCGACGGAGCCGGCGACGGCCGCGGCCCCGGCGACGGCGGCGGCCGCGAGGTCGACGGCGGCGTGGATGAGGGTGGGAGGTGCGGACGAGCGCCCGAAGCACCCGCACGACACCGCTCCGTCGGCCGCCCGCAGGCGCAGCACGGCGACGGTGAAGCCGAGGAAGAGCACGGCCACCGCGGCGGCCAGGATGCGCCCACCGAGCAGGAACGTGGCCACTCCGACCCCGACCTCGACGGCGCCGAGCAGACGGGCCGCGAAGGGCGACCCGGGCAGGCCGAGGGCCACGAGCATGGGGGTGGTGGCCTGCGGGTCGCGAAGCTTGGCGACCCCGCCCACCGCGAGCACGCCCGCGACCACCCCGAGGAGCGCGCTGAGAACCATCGGGGGGATCGTAGGAGAACTCCAGGGCCAGGTGTACCGCTGGCCGGCAGAGATGACCTCCGGCAGCCGGGGCTCAGACGGCTCGGCCGGCCAGATAGCCGCTGCGTACGGCTCCCTCGATGTAGCCGACGGCGCCGGCGTCGCCCACCACGCGGACGTCGAACCCCGCCGCCGTCAGCTCTTCGGCCACCGAGGCGTCCGGCACCACGCCGCTGGCCAGGATGACCTGGGACGCCGGCACCGTCTGAGAGCGATCCTCCACCCGGTACTCCACCTCGTCGGCCCGGATCGCCACCAGCTCGGCGCCGGTCACGAAGCGCACACCGTGCCCGCGCGCCTCGTGCAGAGCACGCGCCCGGCGGGGGTGGGCCATCTCCACACCGAGCTTCTCCCCGGGTTCGAGGACGGTGACGTTCCGGTCGCGCTCGGCGAGGAACTCGGCCAGCTCCACCCCGACGAGACCGCCCCCGACCACCACCACGTCACGGCCGAGGGGCATCCACCGCGTCGAGAGTCGTCGCACGCGGGCCAGGTCCCGGGTGAGGCCCAGGTGCCGGCCGACGGTCACCACCGCCCGGCGGTGCCACGGCAGCCGGCGCGCCGCGGTGGGGTCGTCGCCCGTGAGCAGCGCCCGCAGGTCGTCACCCGACAGGACGTGGGGCAGATCGGCGCCGGGCACTTCGGGACGGATCCGACGAGCGCCCGAGGCCACCACCACCGCTCGTGGCGCGAGCTGGCGCATCAGGTCCACCGACGCGGGGGTGGACAGGCGCACGTCGACGTCGAGGTCCTGCACGGCGTTGCTGAGGTAGCGGACGAGCTCGGCGTTCATCGGGGTGGTCAACGACGAGAACCGGGCGGTGCCCCCCAGCTCGGCGCTCTTCTCCAACAGCGTGACCCGATGGCCCCTCGTGGCCGCGACGCGAGCGGCCTCCATCCCGCCGGGTCCTCCGCCGACCACCACCACGTGGCCGCGGATCTCCGCCGGCGCGATCCGGCCCTCGTCGTAGTGCCCGAGCTCGGCGTTCACCGCGCAGACCGGGGTGCCATCCCAGAAGTTCTGGGCCACGCACACGTAGCAGTTGATGCACGTGCGGACCATGCCGGGCCGGCCGGCCAGCAGCTTGGCGGGGATGTCGGGATCGGCCAGCAACTGGCGGCCCATGGAGACGTAGTCGCACTCGTCGGCGGCGATGTGCTCCTCGGCGGCGTCGGGCATGATCCGCCCGACGGCGATGACCGGGATCTCGACGGCCAGCTTCACCGCCGCCGCCAGGCCCACGTACTGGTCGGGTTGCCACGGCAGCGGACCGTCGGTGAAGCCGGTGCCCATCGCGTTGGGGGCGCTGGCCGTCACGTGCACGGCGTGGGCGCCGGCCGCCGAGGCGATGGCCGCGTGACGCACCGCCATCTCCGGGGTGATGCCCCCCTCGGCGTACTCCATGCCGTCGAGGCGAACCACCACGGCGAAGTCGTCGCCGCACCGATCGAGCACCGCACCGACCACTTCGGCCAGCAGCCGGGCCCGGTTGGCCAACGTCCCGCCGTAGTCGTCGGTGCGACGGTTGAAGCGGGGCGAGAGGAAGGTGGAGAGGAGATAGCCGTGGGCGGCGTGGATCTCGATCCCGTCCATGCCCGCCTTCTGGACCCGGGCCGCGGCGGCGGCGAACTGGTCCACCACCCAGGCGATGTCGTCGGTGGTGGCCTCACGCTGGGTGGCCTTCTTGCCCCCGGTGAGGGCGGCCATCCGCATCAGCTCGTCCATCGTGATGGCGCTGATGTCCATCTCCTCGGCCGGAAGCGGCACCGAGGGCACGAGTTGGTCGCGACCCTGCATGGGATCCACGCCGGCGGTCTTCCCGTGGTGACACGCCTGCACGATCATGCGGGCTCCGTGGCGGTGCACGGTGTCGGCCAGGCGGGCCAGCCCGGGGACGAAACGGTCCTCGGACAGGGCGGGCTGGTGCAGCGAGGTGGCCCCGACGGGCCAGGCCACGGCCGAGGTCTCGAGGATCAACAACCCGACGCCGCCGCGCGCCCGGGCCTCGTAGTGGGCGATGGTGAGGTCGGTGACCGCGCCGTCGTCGCAGGTGTTCTGGTCCATCGCCGGCATGACGATGCGGTTGCGCAGGTCCATGGGCCCGATCGAGCCGGGGGCGAGGAGGTGTTCGTGGGCCACGACGGCGAGCCTAGGACCAGCACCCTCGAGCCGCCCTCCGAGGGCTCAGTCCAGCCCCGACAGGATCGCCACCGTGGCCGAGGTGCCCAGGCGATCAGCGCCGGCGGCGATCATGGCCAGCGCCGTCTCGGTGTCGCGGATGCCGCCCGAGGCCTTCACCTGGGCCCGGCCGCCGGCGATGGCGGCCAGGGTGGCGACGGTCTCGACCGTGGCCCCGCCCGCCGGGTGGAAGCCGGTGGACGTCTTGAGGAAGTCCGCCCCGGCGTCGAGGGCCAGACGAGCGACCAACTCGATCTGGGCGGGGTCGAGGGCCGCGGTCTCGAGGATCACCTTGAGCGTGCCGGCCGCCACCATGCGGCGGACGAGGGTGACCTCCTCGGTGATCACCGACCAGGCCCCGTCGGCCACGGCCCCGAGGTTGACGACCATGTCGAGCTCGGTGGCCCCGTCGTACACGGCGACCCGGGCCTCGGCCTCCTTGGTGGCCGGCCGATGGGCGCCGGACGGGAACCCGATCACCGCGCACGGCTTCCAGGCCTGGCGGGCGGCGCGAGCCACCACCTGCTCCACCCGGGTGGGCGACACGCACACGGCGGCCACTCGCCACTGGTCGGCCTCGGCGCAGAGACGATCGACGTCGGCCGCCGACGCCTCCGGCTTCAGCAGGGTGTGGTCGATGCGGGCGGCCAGGGTGAGACGGGACGGCCGAGGCGTCGCCACCGACGCGGCGATCGGGGCCGCCGGCCCAGGGGTCGCCGCCGGGACACCATCGCCGTCGTTCCCCGCCTCAGCCAGGGCACGGCACACGGCGGCGATGGTGTCCATCACGGCCGAGGAGCGCTGAGCTCCCACCTCGGCCACCTCCTCGTGGCTGAGCTCACCTCCGAGCCCGGCCGCGGCGTTGGTGACCAGCGAGAGACCCCCGACCTGCACGCCCAGGGCGTGGGCGGCCAGGGCCTCGAGGGCGGTGGACATCCCGACGAGGTCGGCGCCCATCGTGGCGAGCATGCGGATCTCGGCCGGGGTCTCGTAGGTGGGCCCGGGGAGGGCGGCGTAGACCCCGGCGGGGAGCCCGCCGGCAGAAGCCACCGTCGGCGACAGGGTGTACAGGTCGGACACGTCGACGAACCGCTCGTGAGGCAGGTCGTGGTCGCCGGTCAGCGGGTTGGCGCCGCTCAGGTTGAGGTGGTCGCTGATGGCGACGAGGTCACCCACCGCCAGGCCGGGACGGATCCCTCCGGCGGCGTTGGTCAACAGCAGCTGACGGCATCCGAGCTGGGCGGCGGTGCGCACGCCGTGCACGACGGCATGAGGGCTGTGCCCCTCGTAGAGGTGGACCCGACCGGCCAGAACGAGCAGCCGCTTGCCACCGATGGTGCCGCCCATGATGACCCCGGCATGGCCGACCACCCCGGTCGCCGGGAACCCGGCGTCGGCCATGGGCATCGTCGTGTCACCCAGACGGGCGGCAGCTCCGCCCAGACCGGAGCCGAGGACGACCGCGATGTCGAAGTCGCCGCCGAGGCGATCGGCGATCAGCTCGGCGCTGTGGCCGGCGCGGGCCCACGGGTCGGCGAAGGCGGGCGGGAACGACGACGGCTCGGACGGAGTCACGACGGAGATCGTCGCGCACCCCGGTCCGAGCCGTGGTCGGTCGTGCCTGCCGTCACCTCGCCCTGACCGGTTGGGTCAGGGCGAGGACGGGCTCACTGGACGATCTTGGCCTTCATGGACGCGAACTCGGCGTCGTCGATCACGCCGCGGTCCTTGAGGTCGGCCAGACGGTGCAGCTCCTCGGCGGGGCTGGACGTCGTGCCCGCCGTGGTCCGGATGTAGTCGTTCATCGCGTCCTGCTGCTTCTTGGCCGCCTCCATCGAGTGCTCGCTCATCTTGCCGCCGCGGACGATGAGGTACACGAGGACGCCGAGGTAGGGCACCACGAAGATGAACAGGACCCAGAGGGCCTTGTGGATGCCACCCATGTCGGGGCTGCGGAAGATGTCGATGAACACACTGATGGCGAGCCAGATCCAGATGAACAGGAAGGTGAACCAGAGCATCGTCCAGAGGACCTCGCCCACACCCCAGTCAGTCGCTGCCAGAACCATTGCCGTCTCCCTCTTGCGCCGTGCCGGCGCCATCGATCGGCGGGATGAGTCCCCGCGCCGCGGACACTACCCCCGACCAAGATCCGAGCGCGCCAAATCCCCTACACCCGTCGCGCAACGAGCGCACGGCACCCTCCTCCCCGTCGGTGGCTCGCTTCGCCCCCCTCCACGGTCGCCCATCGAGCCACCGAATCTCACAGCTCCCGTCGGTGGCTCGTTTCGCGCCCCTCCACGGTCGCCTATCGAGCCACCGAGGGGAGGAAGACGGTGATGGAGTAAACCGATCGGGGTCCGAGACGTCTCTTCGGATGTGACTTCAGGGGTGGCGGCGGGTTCCAGGGCGGCGGAAGGACGGGCCATGGGGGAGGTCAGGCACGAGTCGGGCGGTGCCGAGGACGACGATGTCGTCGTCGTGTCGACGCTCGAGCTCGGCCACTCCCTGGAGGCGTCCTACGAACGGAGCTACACCCGCCTCGTCGGTCTGGCCCGTACCATCCTGGGCCGCACCGAGGGCGCCGAGGAGGTCGTGCAGGAGGCCTTCGTGCGCACCCTCGCCCGGTGGGGAGGCCTGCGCGACACCGGCGATCCACTCCCGTACGTGCGGTCCGCCGTGATCAACCTCTGCCGCAGCCGCTTCCGCCGCAAGGTCGTGCCGCTGCGGCTCAGCGACGAGGCCCCGTCGGCCGAGACCAGCGCCGGCCGCAACGAGCGACGGGACGCCGTCATCGCCGCCCTGGCCTCGCTGCCCACACGCCAGCGCGAGGTCGTCGCCCTGCGCTACTTCGGAGAGCTCTCCACCGAGGAGACGGCCCGTGAGCTCGCCATCGCCCCCGGCACCGTGAAGGCCCACCTCCACCGGGCGCTCGCCGCGCTCGGTCCCGAGCTCGAGGACTACCGCCATGACTGACCGTCCCCCCACACCCGATCGACAGCCCGACGACGATCAGGCCCTGGCCGACCTCGACCTCGGCGCCGCCACCAGCGACGTCCACCCGTCGCCCGCCCAGTGGGCCGCCATCACGAGCGCCGCCGGCCAGCGGAGGCGCCGTCGGACGTGGGTTCTCAGCGCCGCCGCCGCCGTCGTGGTGGTGATGCTCGTCGGCACCGTCGTGGTGGTGTCCGACCGGGACTCGACGGGCTCGGTCGAGGTGGCCGTCGGGGCCGCCGACAGCGCGGCCGGCGGCGGGCCGTACCTCCTCCCCCCGGAGGGCTCCACCGGGGTCGCCATCAGCGAGGCAGCCGCGGGCTGGTACATGGAGTACACCGACGCGGACGGCGCCTCGTGGCTCGTGCGGGCGGACTCGTTGAGCTACCCGACCTCCACCGTCGCCGATGGCGTCGAGCCCCAGATCTACCGGTTGCCGCCCGAGGACGTCGAGGCGTCTGTGGCCGCCGCCGGCGCCCCCGCCGAGGTGCCCCCCTTCGGCACCGTGTACTTCTCGTGCTCCGGCCAGTGGTCGACGTCGTCGGACACCGCCGTGGCCGCCGGCCCGGGTCCGTACCCCGATGAGTACGCCCCCTCGGGCAAGACGTCGGGCGGCGAAAACGCACCCGACACCGCAACGGCCTCTGACCCCGGGACCGCCTCCGGCGGCGGCAGCAGCAGCGGCACCGGCACCGGTGTCGTCGAGCCGTCGCCGCCGGTCAGCCTGCCCCACACGATCGTGCCGCAGACGACGATCCCCGGCGTCGACCCGGGCCCGGACCCGACGACCACCACGACCGTGCTCCCGGCGACGGGGTTCAGCGGGCCGCTGCAGGCGTTCTGGCTCATGGACGGTCGGTCGGTGTCGCTCGTGGGCGTTCCGTCCCGCGGCGAGCTCACCCCCGCTGAGCTCGGCGACGCCGCCGCCCGGGCCCAGACCGAGGAGTGCATGCCGCCGACCGGTCCGGTTCCCGAGCTGGCCGCCGCCGTGGCCGCCCTGCGAATCGTGTCCGCCGAGGAGTGGCGGGCGTTCCTGACGGGCGACGACGTGGAGTGGAGCACGGTCGACCCCGTCGATCCGGGAACCACCACGCCGCCCACCGCCCCCGACCCCGGCCTGCCGACGACCACGGTGCTGGGCCCGCCCGACGCCGCCGAGGACCCGCCCGCTGATCGGGGCACCGCCGAGGAGCAGATCGCCCGAGCGGTGGCCGGCCAGGGCGACACCGACGCCGACGGCAACTACCCCAACCGGGAGGACGGCACCGCCCGCGCCGCCGAGTACCTGGCCATGCAGCAGCTGGCGGCCAAGCAGTCGGGCGCGGCAACGGTCGAGGGCGGCACCGACACGTCGTTCACCCTCACCTCGGTGCACTTCACCTCCCCCGAGCGGGCGACGATCTCGTTCGACTCCCTCGCCAAGCTCCCGACCGGCACGTACACGTTCGCCATCTACGGCGAGGCCATGGTCCAGGACGGTCGGTGGGTCATCACCTACGACACCTTCGCCGGCATGGTGGCTCGGGCCTGCACCCCGCCGGGCGGCTACGAGGGCTGCCCCACCGACGGCCAGACCAGGGTCGTCCCCGGCTGACCCGCTGCCCGCCGTCTTGACGCCACCCCCCCCCGCTACGGGGTGATGGCGGTGCGGGTCACCGGTTCGGGGGCGGCCTGGCGGCGCAGCAGGGCGCGGTGCACCGAGTCGAGCAGGGCGTCGCGCGTCTCGCGCGGGTCGATGAGCTCGTCGAACCCCAGGGTGCGGGCCGACCGGTAGGACGCCTGGACCTCGGCGTCGCGCAGAGCGGCGGCCTCGTCGGCGTCGGCGCCGGTGGCCCGGCTCATGGCCCCGGCCCCCATGGCCCCGAGGGTGACCCCGGGGTAGCCGAAGGTGGCCGATTGGCCGTCGAAGCCCACCAGCGCCATCACCATCGACCCGAAGCCGTAGGCCTTGCGCAGGGTGAGGTGGAACTTGGGGCTGGTGGCCTGGGTCTGGGCGGCGAACATCCGGGCCCCGCTGCGCAGCACTCCCGATCGCTCCGACGCACTGCCCGGGAGCATCCCCGGGTTGTCGGCCAGGAACACCAGAGGCAGGTGGAAGGAGTCGGCGACCATGATGAAGTGAGCGGCCTTGTCAGCAGCGTCGGCGTCGATCGAGCCGGCCAGCACGCTGGGCTGGTTGGCGACCACGGCCACCGGCTCGCCCCCGAGGTGGGCCAGCGCGCAGATCATGGCCGGGCCGAAGGTGGGCTGGACCTCGAACCAGGCGCCGTCGTCGAACACCACGTCGAGCACCGCCCGCATGTCGTAGACCCGGCGGGTGTCGCGGGGGATGATCCCGAGCAGTTCGTCGGTGGGACGGGGGCCCTGGTCGCCCCCGTCGACGGGCGGCGGGTAGGACCAGGCGCTCGACGGGAAGTAGCTCAGGTAGTGGCGCAGCACCTCGAGGGCGGCGGCGTCGTCGGGCACGAGGTTCTGCACGAGCCCGCTCGGGATGGCCACCGACGGACCACCCAGATCCTCCTTGGAGATGTCCTCCCCCAGCGACTCCTTCACCACCGGCGGCCCGGCGGTGAACGCCGCGCCTGCCTCGGTCATGACGCTGAAGTCCGACATGGGCAGGATGAGGGCGCCGTGCCCGGCGGTCGGACCCATCACCGCGCTCAGCACCGGGACCTTGCCCGAGCACTGCGCCTGGATCAACAGGTCCGTGGGGGCCCGGCCTCCGTCGCCCGCACCCCGGTGACCGGCCCCTTCGAGGAGCATGATCAGGGGGATGCGCTCGCCCAGGGCCAGCTCGGCGATGCGATAGCGCTTGGAGGTGCTGCCCGACCCGATCGATCCGGCGAGGGTCGTGAAGTCCTCGGCGCCGACCATCACGGGGCGGCCGTCGACGAGGCCGGCGCCGGTCACCACACCGTCGGCGGGCACGTCGCCCACCAGTGTCCCGATCTCCCGGAAGGATCCGGGATCGAGCAGGCGGGAGATCCGGGCCCGGGCGTCCATCAGACCCTTCGCCGCCCGCTTGGCCAACCGCTCCTCGCCGCCCATGGCCCGGGCCGCATCCCGCCGCTCGGCCAGGTCGGAGAGCGCCGGCCCCCAGCCCCCGGGCAGGTCGGCGGCGGTGGGATCGGTGTCTCGCGCCCCGTCGTCCATGCCGCGTGTCTAGCAGTCCGCTTCGGCGGCCACCCCCGGGCCGCGTACAGCCTCGTTGCGTACGAGTACCTTGCTCAGGGACGACGCGACCTCGGGGGACGAATGGTCAACGACATCGAGGCGGCACTCGACGACGCCTCGGCCGCCACCGGCGGTCTGGACGACTTCGGCGAGCCGGCCTTCCGGGAGGGTCTCGGCGTCTTCCTGGAGTCGGCCGAGGTCGACGGCGACCTCAACCCGGTCGGCCAGGCCGCCGCCGGCGCCATGGTCCACGAGGCGCTGGTCAACCGCCTGCAGGTGAACGAGTGGCACCACTCGCACCCCGACCTCGCCGCGACCCCCGTCGAGGCGCCGGTGTTCCTGATCGGGCTCCCCCGAACCGGCACCACCGCCCTCAGCCACCTCCTGTCGGCCGACCCGGCCAACCGGTCACTGCTGGCGTGGGAGGCCCGGGAGTCGGTGCCACCCCCGGAGGCCGCGACCTACCGGTCCGATCCGCGCTTCGTGGCGGCCATGGAGGCGCCGGACATGATCGGGTTGCTCAACCCCGAGTTCAAAGCCATCCACCACGACCCGCCGGACATGCCGATCGAGTGCGCGGTGGTGCTGGCCCAGGGCTTCACGAGCCTCCACCTCCCGACCATGCTCAACATCGACGGCTACCTCCAGTGGCTGCTCACCGCCGACCACGCACCGGCCTACCGCCACCACCGGCGAGTCCTGCAGGTGCTGCAGTCCCGATGCCCGGGCCGCTGGCAGTTGAAGTCCCCCGTGCACCTCGTCGATCCCGGTTCGCTGGCCGAGGTGTACCCGGACGCCCGGTTCGTGCTCACCCACCGCGATCCCGTCACCATCGCGTCCTCGGTGTGCAACCTCGTCCGCACCCTCACCAGCACGTTCACCGACACCGACGGACGCGACTATGTCCGGGCCACCTGGCCCGATTTGATCGGCACGCTGCTCGACCGCCAGAGCGCCTTCCGAGACGCCCAGACCGCGGCGGGCAACGGCGACGCCTTCATCGATCTCGCGTACCGCGACCTCGTTGCTGACCCCATCGCCACCGTCGGGGCCCTCTACGAGCGACTCGACCGTCCCTTCACCCCCGACGTCGAGGCCGCCCTGGCCGCCCACGCCGCTGCCCACCCCAAGGACAAGCACGGCGCCCACCGCTACTCCCTCGAGGACTGGGACCTGTCGCGCCCGGCCCTCGAGGAGCGCTACGCCGACTACCTGCAGCGCTACGCCGCATTCCTCGAGGCCCCATGACCGACGTGACCCACCTCCTGGACACCGAGGACGCCCTCGGGTTGGCCGCCCTCGTCGCCGCCGGTGACGTCACCGCCCTCGAGCTCGTCGACGCCGCCATCGGACGCATCGAGGAACGCAATCCGTCGCTCAACGCCGTCGTCGCCGACCGCTTCGAGCGGGCGAGGACCGAGGCCGCCGAGGTGCAGGCCGGTACACGAGGGGGGCCGCTGGCCGGCGTGCCCTTCGTGGTCAAGGACCTCAACTGCGACGTGGCCGGCCTCCCGTCCACCAAGGGCAGCCGGCTCTTCGCCGACGTCGTGGCCCCGACCGACTCGGAGCTGGCCCGCCGGTACAAGGCCGCCGGCCTGTTGATCCTCGGCAACACCAACACCCCGGAGATGGGCAAGAACGCCAGCACCGAGCCCCTCCTCTTCGGTCCCGCCCACAACCCCTGGCACCTCGGGCACTCCCCCGGCGGATCCTCGGGCGGGTCGGCGGCGTGCGTCGCCGGCGGGATCGTGCCCGCCGGCCATGCCAACGACGGGGGCGGATCCATCCGCATCCCCGCGTCAGCGTGCGGGCTGGTCGGCCTGAAGCCCACCCGGGGCCGCACCCCGAGCTACCCGCAGCTCGCGTCCCCGGCCTATCCCGTCGGGATCGGCCACGCCGTCACCACGACGGTGAGGGACTCCGCCGCGCTCTTGGACGCCATCGCCGGGCCTCTCGCGGGTGACCCCTACGGCTCCCCCACCGCACCGCCCGAGGGCGGGTACCAGGAGGCCCTCTCCCGGCCGACCGGAGCCCTGCGCATCGGGTTCGCCACGGTCGCCGCCAACGGCCACGACGCCCACCCGGCGGCGGCCGAGGCTGTGGCCCGCACCGCCGCCTTGCTGGGCGGGTTGGGTCACCAGGTGCACGAGGCGGCACCCACCTACGACCACGCCACCGTCGCCAACGTGTTGTCGGTGCTCATGGGGGCGGCCAGCGCCGAGATGGTGGAGACCAGGCTGGCCGAGCTGGACCGGCCGCTGGCCGACGACGACCTGGAGCCGTTCAGCCGCTTCATGCACGATCGCTGCCTGGGCCTCGGCGCCGTCGACATCATCCGAGCCCAGCAGGATCTCGAGCGGACGTCGCGCGCCGTCGCGCCCTTCTTCGCCGATCACGACATCTGGCTCACGCCCACCCTCGGGGTCCCGACCCCGGAGCTCGGCGTGCTCGACACCACCGTCGTCCAGGCCATGTTCACCAAGGCCGCCCGATTCAGCGAGTACACGTCGGTGTTCAACGTGACCGGCCAGCCCGCGATCTCCGTCCCCGCCGGCTTCGACGCCGATGGCCTCCCCGTGGGCATCCAGCTCGTGGGCGACCACGGCACTGAGGCCCTGCTGCTGCAGGTCGCAGCCCAGCTGGAGGTGGTGGCGCCGTGGCCCCGCCTGGCACCGTGGCCGCCCTCGGATTGAATGCCCGGATGCGCTGTGGTGGAGTGAGCCGGTGGTGACCGGTGATGCGGGCTCGTCGTCCGGGGAGCCGACCGCCGGCGACGACCTCGGCGACGGCGCACCTCTTCCGGCCATCCCGGCCACGGCCTGGGCCGTGCTCGGGATCCTCAGCTTCGACCGGGAGCTGTCCGGCTACGAGGTGAAGCAGTGGGCCGACGCCATCCTCCGGTTCTTCTACTGGAGCCCGGCCACCAGCCAGATCTACACGGAGCTGCGCCGCCTCGAGGAGCTCGGGCTGGTCAGCGGACGGGTGGTCGCCCGGGCCGATGCCCGGGACAAGCGGGTCTACCGGGTGACCGAGACCGGCCTCGACGCCCTCCGCCGTTGGCAGGTCGAGACCGACGCCGAGCCGTCGGTGCTCAAGCACGGGCTGCTGCTCCGGCTCTGGCTGGGCCATCTCGCCCCTCCCCGACGGCTCCGGGAACAGATCCTGCGGCACCGTCAGCAGCTCCACGACGAGTTGGGCGAGGCCCGACGATCGGCCGATCGCGCGGCCTCCGAGCCCGACTGGGCCTACCCGGCGCTCGTGGCCCGCTGGACGTGTCGCCGCATCGAGAGCGAACTGGCCCTCACCGACGCCATGCTCGTCGACCTCGACGAGCTCGAGCGCAGCGGCTCCGTGGCCGACCATTCGGGCGACCACCAACCATGAGGCGACGCGGCAGCCGTCGCCGACATCGATCGATCCATTGACCACGGGGCCCGACCGGCCCGACACAGGGGGACCAGGAACATGGCAAGTGACAAGACATCGGACACCGTGACGTCGGCGGTCGTCGTCACCGGCGGCGCGTCCGGTATCGGTCGGGCCAGTGCCGAGGCACTGGCCGAGCAGGGCCGCCCCGTCGCCCTCTGGGACCTCGACGGCGACGGCGCAGCCGGGGTGGCGGCCGAGATCGCAGCGGCCTCGGGCGTGGCCACCATCGGCCTCGGTGTCGACGTCACCGACAGCACGGGCTTCGCGTCCGCCCTCGACGCCAGCCGTGAAGCGGTGGGCGCCATCGGCGGGCTCGTCCACGCCGCCGGCACCGTCCGGGCCCAGAACATCGGCCAGCTCGACGAGGCGGGATGGGACTTCGTGATGGCGGTGAACCTGCGCGCCTTTCCCCTCCTCGTGCAGGCTCTCCACGACGACCTGGCGGCCACGCCGGGGGCGGCGGTGGTCGGCATCTCGTCGATCGAAGGATGGATCGGCAACGCCGCCATCCCGGCCTACTGCGCGTCGAAGGCGGGGATGCTCGGCGCAGTGCGCTCCATGGCCCACCAGCTCGCGCCCGAGGACATCCGCGTCAACGCCATCTGCCCCGGGTTCATCGAGACGGCCATGCTCGCCCCCACCCTCCAGGCGCCCGGCGCCCGCGAGACCTTCAACGCCAGCTCGCCGATGGGGCGAATCGGCCGACCCGAGGAGATCGGGCAGCCGGCGGCGTTCCTGCTCAGCTCGGCCGCCTCGTTCATCACCGGCCAGTCCCTCATCGTCGACGGCGGCGTCCTCGCCGTCGACTAGCCCCCTCACCCCCTCCCGAGCTGGCTCCGTTCGTAACGGTTTCCGTTACGAACGGAGCCAGCTTGGTGGGGTGGGGTTGGCTCAGGCCGGGCAGGCGTCCCAGTCGCGTCGCCACACCGGTAGCCCGTCGATGCGGGTGTCGGGCTTGTAGCAGCGCTTCAGAAGGGTCCCGAGCGGATAGGCCGACGGTGGATAGGCCGCCCAGTCGGTTCCCGGTCGGGCGCCGTCGATGATCAGCTCGGGCGGGTCGGCGGCCAGGTCGGCGAGGAAGATGAGCCAACGACTACGGAACGGTTCGCTCGTCACCGCCGTCGGGTCGAGGGGCACCTGACGGCTCGCCCAGTTGCCGGTCAGGTAGCCGTCGTGCAGGAAGACCCCGGACGGCTCCCGATCGGCCGAGACGTACACGTCGGGCACCGCACCCCACACGAGGATCCGGTCCTCGGGACCGGTGGTGCGCTGGACGTACCGTCCGAGGTCGGTGAAGTTCGACAGGTCGGGCGGGAGCACGAAGGACAGGGTGACGAGGACCCCGGTGGCGAGGGCCGTCGCCGACCCGATGATCCGCCAGGCCGACCGGGGCGCGCTGGCCAACGCCACCCCGCTGAGCACCGCCAGGGGGGGCACGACCTGCTGGTAGTAGTGCCCGAAGAAGCGGAAGCCGATGGGTACCACCATGAGCGACATGACCGCCCAGACCACCACCGTGCGGTCGAGGCGCACCCGCCGCGTGACCGCCGCCCAGAACCCGTACAGCAGCGGGAGGTGGAAGCACAGGAAGACCACGGTGAGGCCGACGCCGACGCCGAGGGCCCGAGCCAGCGACAGGCCGCCGTCGACGTAGTCGCCGTTGTCGGCCCACGTCCAGCGCCACAGCGCGCTCAGATCGACCATCAACCCCATCGGAAGCGTGCCGACGACGAAGCCGGCGCCGATCGCCGCCACCTTCGCCAACCTGGCCAGCCGGGTCGCCGGCCGCAGGGCCTCCAGGCCCACCGGGACCAGGACGACGATGTAGGGCTGCTTGCAGTTCACGGCGACGGCGAGCAAGGCGCCGGCCAGCGCGAACCACCACCAGGCCGGTCGGTGCGTGCGTCGAGCGACGACCGCGGCCAGCACCGCGCCCGACGCCGGGGCCAGACCCCACAGCTCGAAGTTCGCGGCCTGGGCGTCGGCGGGCAGGAACAACGCAGTACCCAGCACGGCGAGGAGCCCGGCGGCCACAGCCGCACCTCGCTCGGAACCGACCCGGGGCGAGTCCGCCACCAGACGACGGACGAGCAGGGCGACGACGACGCCGTTGGCCAGGATGCCGGCGGCGCACAGCAGGCGGACGAAGCGCATGTCGACCGAGAGCTCGCGGGCCAACGAGTACACGGCGGGCACGATCGGGGGCTTCCGGTCGATCACGTCGACGTAGAGGTGGCCCCCGTTGGCCAGCACCTTGCCCATCACCGTCAGATAGGCCTCGTCGCGGTCGAACAGGCCGGTGTAGACGAGGCCCGGCACCCGGGCCACGAAGGTCGCGGCTCCGAGCACCAGCGCCAGCTGCGCACCCCACGGCAACCGCCCCGCGGCTCGCCGGCCGGCGGACACGGTCCGCCGGCCGAGGGCGACGACCGCGCTCGGCGAGGTGGTGGTCGGCGTGGTCAAGGTCCGTGGCTCCGATTCCCGGGACGGGACGGCCCCGACCCACTGTCCGACAGTGTGCTCGCCGCCCGAGTCCTACGCTCGGCGGGCGTGACCCCCGTATCTTTTCCCATCGACGACGAATCCGTGCGCGGATTCCTCGACAAGCAGGAGATCCACGAGGTGGTGCTTCGCTACTGCCAGGGAGTCGACCGGCGCGATAGGGCCCAGGTCACCGCCTGCTACCACCCCGACGCCACCGACACCCACGGCTCGTTCCACGGCACCGTCGGCCAGTTCGTCGACTGGGCCTTCGCTCTCCTGGCCCGCTACGACGCCACGATGCACCTGGTGGCCAACCACCTCGCCACGGTGGTCGGCGACGCCGCCGTGACCGAGACCTACGGCGTCGCCCACCACCGGTCGTCCGACCCCGATCCCCGTCGCAACCTCACCGTCGGCTTCCGCTACCTCGATCGCCTCGAACGGCGCGACGGCGGGCCGTGGCTGATCGCCCGCCGCATCGCCACGACCGAATGGGTCACCGCGCCCGGCAACCAGCCGTGGCCGGTTCCGGCCGATTCGGCGATCGGACAGCCGGTTCCGAACGACCCGCTCTACGGGCTGGTGGCCGAGCTCACGGGGAGCTCCGGTCAGTACGCGGCCGAGGACTGACGGCGGCGGTAGGCGCCACCGCTGGTGTAGGAGCTGATGTCGAGCACCACACCGAGGGCCACGAAGAACCAACCGATGCCGTTCACCCCCCGGACCGGGGCATAGGCCCAGGCGTACATCACGGTGGTGAAGGGCAGGACCAGGAACCCGAGGAAGCCGACCCAGAACGAGCTCAGGGCGATGGTGAGCTTGTCGGTGAACAGCCACGTGAGGAACAGCGCCAACCGGGGCGCTCCGGACAGCACGAGGACACCTGCGCAGCAGCCCATGCCCGCCGACCATAGTTGTTCGTCGCCGAACGACGCGGGCCGCATCCGCCCGTCGGGACCGGGTTGCCCTACGTCAAGCTGTTAGGCATACTTACCGGACGGGTCGTCGACCACGGGTAGCGACCCTGACCACGACGACCCCACCGCCGTGCGCCGACGACCGGGAAGGGACATCACGTGATCCTGTGCCACTGCCGTGTGGTGAACCACCGAGCGGTCGAGGCCGCCGTCGACGACGGCGCCCGGTCGGTGGCCGAGGTCGGTGACGCCTGTGAGGCGGGCACGAGCTGTGGGGGCTGCTGGTCCGCCATCGCCGAGCTCATCGAGGAGCGCACCGGCGCCGTGCCGGTGCCCAGCTACCGGATCCATCGCCCGCAGGTCACCAGCGCTGCCTGAGCCGCCCCGCGCCTCACCACGGCGCTCTACGCTCGGACCCGGCGGCGGGAACGTGCCGCTGATCCGTCCATCCGAGGAGCTGAGCCATGCAGGGAAACGTCGAGATCATCGAGCTCCTGAACGATGTCCTGACCGCTGAGCTCACCGCCATCAACCAGTACTTCATCGACGCCAAGATGTGCGACAACTGGGGCTACGACAAGCTCGCCTCCCGCTTCCGCAGCGAGTCGATCGACGAGATGAAGGATGCCGAGGCGCTCATCGAGCGGATCCTGTACCTCGACGGGGTGCCCAACCTCCAGCGGCTCGGCAACGTGCGCGTCGGCGAGGACGTCCCCGAGAAGGTCGAGCTCGCCCTCGACGTCGAGAAGGAGGCCATCCAACGCCTCACCGCCGGCATCGAGCTCTGCTACGACCGCAGTGACCACGGCAGCCGCGACCTCCTGGAGCACATCCTCGAGGGCGAGGAGGAGCACGCCGACTGGCTCGAGACGCAGCTCGACCTGATCGCGTCGCTCGGGGTGCCGCTCTACCTCGCTCAGCAGGTCGACCCCGCCTAGGCGTCGGGGGCGGTCCGGTACCGGCGGTCGCTCCGGGTCTGTCATCCTGCAGGCACCAGACGAGGGGGGTGGCCATGAAGGCCGTTCGCAGCATCGAAGGACGACCGACGGTCGTGGAGGTTCCCGAGCCCGCCGGTGACGGCATCCGGGTCCGGGTGGCGTCGGCGGGGATCTGCGGTTCCGACCTCCACATGTTGCCGATGGGTTTGCAGGCCACGTTCGGTCACGAGGTCGCCGGGCTCCTGCCCGACGGCACCCCGGTGGCGGTGGAGCCGATCGAACCGTGCCGGGTGTGCCCGGCCTGCGTCGACGGCAACTACCAACGCTGCATCAAGGGCCCGGCCATGGTGTTCGGCGTCGGACGTGACGGCGGGATGGCCGACGAGTGCCTCGTCCGCCCCTCCGCGTTGGCCCCCCTACCGGCGG
The DNA here is from genome assembly GCA_963793025.1 of uncultured Actinomycetes bacterium. Taxonomy (GTDB): domain Bacteria; phylum Actinomycetota; class Acidimicrobiia; order Acidimicrobiales; family Acidimicrobilacustridaceae; genus CAWBYL01. The sequence continues at coordinate 1,279,061 of CAWBYL010000006.1, read as the reverse complement.
GTGTCGCCGCCGACGTGGGCTGCCTGGTCGAGCCCCTCGCGGTGGCCGTGCACGGCGTACGGAGAGGCGGGGTGACCGGCGGCGACCGGGTCGCGGTTATCGGAGGCGGCTCGATCGGCCAGATGGCGCTGGTCGTGGCCCAGTCCGCCGGCGCCACCGTCGACGTGGTGGCCCGCCACGACCGCCAACGGGAGGCGGCCCACCGGCTGGGCGCCGGCGAACCGCACGGCGATGACTACGCCGTGGTGATCGAGGCGGCAGGAACGGCGTCCGCCCTCTCCGACGCCGTCGACCGCTGCCGTCCCGGCGGCACGGTCGTGCTGCTCGGGAGCTACTGGGACGGCGCGGTGGAGCTCCCCGGCCTCTCGGTCACCATGAAGGAGATCTCGCTGGTGCCGGCCAGCATGTACGGCCGGGTGGGACCGTCGCGCGACATCGACGTCGCCGCCACCATCCTCGCCGCCCGCCCCGAGCTGGCCGACGCCGTCATCACCCACCGGTTCCCGCTCGACGCGGCGAGCGATGCCTTCGCGGTGGCTGCCGACCGGTCGGCGGGAGCGATCAAGGTCGTCCTCGAGCCGTGACCCGACTCAGGGCCCCCGTCGCACGTGCACGGTGGCGGCGGCCCCTTCGGACACGGTGACGAGGCCCGACCCGTCAGGCAGCACGGCCACCGCCTCGCCCTGCGGTTCGATCACCGCGAGGACGCACGTCGGCGGGGCGGTCAAGGTCTCGGGAACGCTCCGAGCCGGGACACGGTCCCAGATGCGGACGTCGGTGTACGTGCGCAGCACCACGGCCCGGCCGTCATCGGAGACGTCTCCTCCCGTCACGAGCGTTCCTTCCGTCCCGGCCACCGAGGCCACCCGCTCCATCGTCGCCGGCGCAGCGGGCGAGGTCAGCGTGTCGGCCGGCACCCGGTACACGCCGGCGGGGGCCCCGTCCCACTGCTTCGACACCACGAACACGTCACCGGTGTCGGGGTCGGCCATCACCGTCTCGGCGTCGCGGGCGCCGTCCGCGTAGGCCAGCTCGACCGCGGTCACCCCACCGACCGACCGGGTGCGACCCACGCCGGGGGCGACGGGCTCGTCGACGAGGTAGAGGTGGATCGGATCGTCCATCCGGGTCCCGGCGCCCAGGTTGTCGCCGATGTCGCCGACGACCACCCGGTCCTCGGAACCCGCACGACCGGGCAGCAGAGCGATGTCCTCCCAGTCGACCGCCGGTGCGCCCTCCAACCGGATCTGCCCGAGGTCGGCGCCGTCGAGGCCGACGGCGAAGAGCTCGGGGCCGCCCCCGGAGTCGTTGTGGGCCCACAGGACCCCCGGGAGGCGTCGGCTGGCGACGAGGCCGGAGGTCTCCACCAAGGCGTCCGGAGCGAGCGGACCGCCATCCGCCGGGTCCGGCACGGCACCGCACAGGGAAGCCGTGGACGTCGCCGTCGCATCCGGCGTCGGGCTGGTCGACGTGGTGGCCGAGGTCGAGGCGGCGCCCTCGGAGGCGCAGCCGGCGACCATCACGGCGAGGGCGAGAAGGCCAGCCCGAGCCACGGTGATGGACCGATCAGACACCGAGTCGCTCGAGCAGCTCCGTCACCGACGGGTTCACGAGCAGATCGTCGCCGACCAGCACGCTCGGAACCGTCTCGCAGCCGATGCGGTCGTTCAACAGGGCTCGACTCTCGTCGTCCTCCCATATGTTGCGCCGCTCGTGGGCCACCTCGTGGCGTTCGAGCCCGGAGAAGAGGATCCGACAGAACCCGCATCCCGGTCGCCAGAGCACGACCACCGGTTCGCTCACGTGAAGTCCAACGGGTCGCGCAGCGAACGCTTCAGCTCGGCGAATCCCGACGTGGCGGCGAGAAGGGTCACGGCATCCCAAACGGCATCGGCCTCGGCGGCGGCGGGCGCCTTGGAGATCACCGGTCCGAACAGTGAGCACTCCGCGTCGGTGCCCGGAGCGAAGGTGAGGATCGGGGTTCCCACGTCGTCTCCGGTGCGGCTGAGGGCGAGAGCGGTCTCCTCCCGGAGCACGGAGTCGAAGGCCTCGTCGACGGCGGCCGACGCCAGCTCGCGGTCCAGACCGGCGGCGGCGAGCACGTCGGGGACGAGATCGTCGGGCAGCTCGTTGCCCCTCCACAGCTCGGCGATGGCCAGGCCCACGTGGAGTCGCTCTCCGGCAGCGGTGTAGAAGCGGCTCACCGCGTCGTTCCCCCCGTCGTCACGAGCGGCAGCCGCCACGCGCAGCAGATCGCGACCGAGCCCGTGCATGGCCGGGTAGGCGGGTGGGAATCTGGAGTAGTCGGTGTCCTCGTTGACCACCGACAGGCAGATGAACCGCCAGTCGATGGCGAGGTCCCGGCGCGACGACACGTCGAGAACCCACCGGCTGGTGATCCAGGCGAAGGGGCAGATCGGATCGAAGAAGAACTGGACGTCGGGCGAGGTGCTCACGGCCCGCCACGGTAACGGTGGCTCCCGACGAAGCCTCGTGCGCCGGACCATCACCGGGCGACTCGGCCCGCCGGTGGCGTCGGCGGGGGTCCGGTAGCGTCAACGGGCGATGGACACCATCTCGCCGGAGCGTCGCGCCGAGGAGCTGTACGAGGCCCTCGTCGAGGCGGGCACGCCGCCCGACGTCCTGGTCGACGGTCGACGCCTGCGCACCGAACGGGGCCGGCGATCGGTGGTGGCGGCGACCCTCCAGCTCATCCGCTCCGGCGATCCCGAGCCCACCTTCGCCGACATCGCCACCGCGAGCGGCGTCTCGGAGCGCACGATCTTCCGCTACTTCCCGGGGCGGGACGCACTGCTGGCCGCGGTGGCCGGCGAGGTGTTCCCCCAGATCGCCTACTGCCTGGAGGCGGAACCGATCGCCGGCGACCTCCGCGCCCGCCTCGATCGCCTCGTCTCCCTGCGGCTCGACTTCGTGGAGGTCGGCGGACCGACGGCCGCCGCAGTCGAGCACCTCGCGGCCCGCTCCGAGCTGGCGGCCACGTTGCTGCGGCTGCGCCGTCAGCACTTCGAGGTGCAGGTCCGCAACTGGCTGGCGCCCGAGCTCGACGGCCAGGAACCCACCATCGCGTCGGTGATCGACGTGCTCCTCTCCATGTCGGGGATCGGTCGCCTCATCGACCGCTTCGATCGCGAGACGGTGCACGAGACCTTGGTCACGAGCGTGCTCGACGTGTTGCGCCGGGTCTCCTGATCTCGCCACCGCCCGTACGGCTCGGTCCCGTCTCAGAACGCCGCCTCGATCACCGAGACCTCCCGGCCCACCACACCGGCCACGTCGAAGCGCAGGCCGCCCGGTCGGGCCTCGTGCTCGTCGAGCCAGCGCACGGCCAGGCGCCGGAGCCGGAGCTGCTTGGTGCGGGTGACGGCCTCGGCCGGGCTTCCGTACGCCGCGGAGCTGCGCGTCTTGACCTCGCAGAACACGACCGTGCGTCCCTTGGCGAGCACGAGATCGAGCTCCCCGTCGCGACATCGCCAGTTGCGGTCGACGACGGTGTAGCCCCGCTCCTCGTACCAGCGAGCAGCCAGTCGCTCGCCGTGGGCTCCCAGGGCCCGGCGGCCGGCGGTCACTCCAGGGGCCTGCTCACCTCAGCCCCAGCTCGTCGCGCGGGAGCTCTTCGATGTTGACGTCCTTGAACGTGACGACCCGTACGTGGGTGACGAACCGGTTCTGGCGGTACATGTCCCAGACCCAGGCATCGCGAAGCTCCAGCTCGACACGGGTGCGGCCAGCCTCGGTCTCGACGGTCTGGGTCACCTCGTTGGCCAGGTAGAACCGGCGCTCGGTCTCCACCACGAACCGGAACATCGGACAGACGTCCTTGTACTCCCGGTAGAGGGCCAGCTCGACGTCGGATTCGTAGTCTTCGAGATCCTCGGTGCTCACTGGTCACCTCCCCTCGTGCGACCAGGGTGGCGCCGTTTCCCGGGGCCCTCGGGCACCCGTGGCGCCGGTCCATGCTGGTCGGTGGTCGTCATAGTGAAGTCGGCCCCACGCTACCGGCACCCGTGTGACAGTCATCCACCGGCCGGGCACGACCCGGCGGTCCCGTTCGCCGGGCTCCTCCGCTTCGCTGACCGTGACGCCCTCGACCATCGGCCATCGTTCGAGGAGACGCGCCGCTACCGGTCGGCACCGAGATCGAGCACCTCGGCCACGACCGCCTCGACCGGCAGGGTCGCGTCGATGATGACGGCGCCGTACTCCCGGTAGGACGTCTCCACGTCGCGGTTCCACCCCAGGATGCGCTCGAGGTCTTCGGGGTTCTTGCCGAACGTGTTCGTCGTCCGGGTGGCGAGTCGTCCTACGACGGTCTCGTCGTCGATCACCAAGCAGCCGACGCGGTCGAACAGGTCCCACACCTCGGCCTCGTTCGCCACCGCACCGAAGAGGAACGTCACCGCTGGTCCGTCGTCGCGAAGGCGTCGGACGAGCGCAGGGCGGATGTGCCAGGCGTGAGTGTCGAGCCAGTCCCCCGGCGTGGGATCCGGTGGATCGACGACCGGAGCCAGCGTCACGGAGTCCACCCAGTGGTTGAAGCCGTCCCCGTCGGTGTCGATCGCCGCCACGCCCATCGACTTCAGCACCTGGCACACCGTCGACTTCCCGGCCCCGGAGATGCCGGTGACCCACACCAGTCGCATGGCCACAGCCTCGCGCCCCGGCTCCGGCTCCGGTCGAGTTCGTCGGGCCGGACGGTGGGTCAGCTCGGGTGGCGACGGGCGCGCAACACCACGTCGTCCACGTGGTGCGCCGCCGTGGCCGCTCCGGCGGGCCGGGGCCGCTTTTCGTGCACCTCGATGGTCCAGTCCGGTGCGCCCCCGATCGCCACGGCGATGTCGTCGACCCGCAGGTAGGCGTCGGGGTCGAACATCCGGCTCTGGGCCGCAGTGTCGATCGGCCCCCGCATGGGTTCGAGGTCGTGGCTCACCACGAGCAGGAGGCCGCCGGGGGCCACGGCGTCCATCAGGTTGTGGACGCCGCGACCGTCGGGGGTGCGCGGAATCGACGCGTAGTGCGCGGCCACCAGGTCGAAGGTCGCGCCTTCGAACGGGTCGGGGGCATTGGCGTCGGCGTGACGGGCCTCGATGCGAAGGTCCCGACGGCGGGCCTCGGTGTCGACCCGCTGCAGCGCACGCGCCGAGATGTCACTCGCGGTCACGGTCCACCCCTCGGTGGCCAGCCAGACCGCGTCGCCCCCCTCCCCGGCGCCGACGTCGAGGGCCCGTCCCGGGGCGAGCCCGCTGACCTCGTGGACGAGGCTGCCGTTGGGTCGGCCGCTCCAGATCTGATCGCCCTCGTAGCGGCGGTCCCAGTCAGCCCGGTTGGCGGACGGTCGGACCGCCGCGCCGAGGTCTTCGCCGGCCAGAGCGAAGCTGATCATGGCGCCGACCCGGCTCCCGTCGGCCGCGGCATGCACGACCTGCTGGCTCGGATCGGTCACGTTGCCGGCCGCGTACACGCCGGGAACCGATGTCGCGCCGGTTCGCGTCGGTCTCGACGACGTCACCCAGCCCGGTCTCGTGCGGGGACGGACGGAGGCCGAGCGCGGCAAGCGTCTCGGCCCGGACCCTGAACCGGGGACCGACGACGACGGCGTCGGCCTCGATGCGTCCGCCGTCGGTCAGTTCGACGGCGGCCACCTGACCGTCGGGACCCGAGACGACGCGGCGGACCGACGAGCGCACGACGCTCACGCCTCCGGCCCGGAGGGAATCGAGCTCAGACTCCGGCACGTCGAGCCGCTCGTGGAGTACGACGGTGAGCTCGGCGGTCAGCTGGCGGAACAACGGCGACGGGTGAAGTCCCACCCGATGGGTGACGATCTGCACGATGCGCCGGTCGCGGACCTCGTACCCGTGGCAGAAGGGACAGTGGATGACGCCACCGCCCCAGTGGTCGGAGACCCCCTCGATGTCGGGGAGCTCGTCGACCAGCCCCGTCGCCAGGAGCACCCGCCGGGCCACGATCGAGTGCCCCCCGACGAGTTCGGCCCGGAACCACTCGTCGTCGAACCGGGTCACGCGAAGCACGCGACCGTCGAGCACCTCGCCCCCGTAGCTGCGAACCTCGTCCCGGCCGACCGTGGTCAGCTCCGACGGAGAAGTCCCGTCGCGACCGAGGAAGCCGTGCAGGTGGGCGGCGGGAGCATTCCGTGGTTCGCCGGAGTCGACGACGATGACCGACCGGCGCTGGCGGCCGAGTTGGAGCGCGGCGGCGAGCCCGGCCGCCGATCCGCCGATGACGACGACGTCGCAGTACCGCCCGATGACCGGAGAGGTGTGGTTCGACATGGGATCGACGATACGGTTCCTCCCCGAGAGCGCAACACACGTTGCTGTATTCGCAAGAGGAGCCAGACGATGGCCGAGTCGCACGACGTGGAGGCGGTGGTCCGATCTCGCCTCCGCAGCCTTCGCCAGTCCCTTGGCCTGTCGCTCGACGAGCTCGCCGTTCGCACCAACCTGAGCGCCTCGACCATCAGCCGGGTGGAGACCGGGAAGCGCACGATCAGCCTCGACATCCTCCTGCCCCTGGCGGCGGCCCTCCAGGTCGACCTCGACTCGCTCCTCGACGTGCACAGCGACGACGACGTGGTCATCCGCCCGACGCCGAGCAGCTCCGGCGAGCGCACCACGTGGATGCTGAGCCGGCCCACCGGCACCACGATCGCCGTCAAGATCAGACTCGAACCGACCCGCCGGATCCCTGCCCAGCAGGTCCACCCCGGTCACGACTGGTTCTTCGTCGTGGAAGGTCGCGTCCGCCTCTCGCTCGGCGAACGCGACCTGATCGTCGAGACCGGCGAGGCCGCCGAGTTCGCCACCATGACGCCCCACGCCGTCACCGCGATCGACGAGCCCGCCGAGGTCATCATGATCTTCGACCGGGACGGACAACGGGCGCACGTCCACCACGAGGCCGCCGACCCTCCGACCGGCCGGGGTCGACAGCCGTCAGAACCCCTCCCAGCCGGGTAGCTCGCGGGCCTGGTTCACCCACGCCACGAACTGGGCCTCGTCGAGGTCGTCGTCCTCCCGGACGTGGAAGTAGCGGGTGGCCTCGTCCTTGGACTCGACCGGGGGAAGCGGCTCGAGGGACGCGCCTCGGAAGAACGCAACCTTCACGTAGTGGGTGAGGCAGTGGAAGTTGAGGAACCAGCCCCGGCCCTCGACGCCGTAGAACGGCGAGTTCCACCGAACCGCCTTCTGCACCTCGGGCACCGCGTCCACGATCAGGGCATCGAGACGGCGCCCGACGTCGCCCTTCCATCCCGGCATGGCAGCGAGGTACGCCTGCACCGGTGCCGCCCCGTCGCCCTTCGGGATCTGAGGGTTGCCGCCCGCCAGCAGCGTTGGCTCAGACGTCGTTCGCTCCTCGGCCATCCCGCGATGGTCTCAGCCGACGCCGAGCCTCGCAACCAGTCCGCCGGCGCGGTCACGCCGACCAGAAGCAGCACCCGGCCCAGGGCCGGGCGACAGGCTCTAGGCCTGCCGCTTCTCCTTGATCTTGGCCGACTTCCCGATGCGGTCCCGGAGGTAGTAGAGCTTGGCCCGACGGACATCGCCCCGGGTGACGACCTCGATCTTGGCCACGATCGGGGAGTGCACCGGGAAGGTGCGCTCCACGCCGACACCGAAGCTGACCTTGCGGACCGTGAAGGTCTCGCGGAGGCCGTCGCCCTGGCGGCGGATCACGGCGCCCTGGAAGACCTGCACCCGCTCACGGGTGCCCTCGACCACGCGGACGTGGACCTTCAGCGTGTCTCCGGCATCGAAGTCGGGGATGTCGTCGCGGAGGCTCTGGGCGTCGATCAGGTCGATGGCGTTCATTTGCGGGCAATCCTGGCGTGCGAAGCGGACGGTGGATGCACCGCCGGCATGTCGGAGGGACGGCGTCAGCCGGTCCGAGGGGACTCTGCATGCTAGGCGTGCCCGTCGGGAACAGCAAAGCAGCGGCGGGTCAGTCGGAATCGGGCAGCTCGTCGAGCAACGACTGCTCCTCGGCGGTCAGCCCCCCTCGGGCCTCGATGAGGTCAGGACGGGAGCTGAGCGTCCGGCGCAGGGCCTGGGCCCGCCGCCACCGGGCCACCCGTCCGTGATCTCCCGACCGCAGGACCTCGGGCACGTCGAGATCCCGGAACCGGGCCGGTTTGGTGAACTGCGGGTACTCGAGCAGGCCGTCGGTGAAGGACTCGTCGCCAGCCGAGTCGGCGTTGCCCATCACCCCGGGCACGAGGCGTCCGACCGCCTCCAGGACGACCATGGCCGCCACCTCGCCTCCCCCGAGCACGTAGTCACCGATGGAGAGCTCACCGTCGCACAGCTGCGAGCGGACGCGGTCGTCAACGCCTTCGTAGCGGCCGCACAACAGCGCGAAGCCGTCGAGCGACGCCAGCTCCCGGGCCATCGCCTGGTCGAGGCGGCGCCCGCCGGGACCGAGCAGCAGCAGCGGTCGGGGCGGCTGGGCCGCTTCCACCGAGGCGAAGATGGGCTCGGGCCGCAGCACCATGCCTGCGCCACCACCGAATGGCGTGTCGTCGACGGTCCGATGGGCGTCGGTGGTGTGGTCCCGGAGGTCGTGGACCCGCACGTCGAGGAGCCCTCGAGCCCCGGCCCGACCGAGCAGGCTCTGCCCGGCGAAGGCGCCGACCATCTCGGGGAAGATCGTGAAGACGTCGACGCGCACGGGCTCAGCCCTCGTCGAGCAGCTCGAACAGCCCGACGGGAACATCGACAACCAGACGGTCCTGATCGTCACGCCCGACGAGGAAGCGCAGCGGCACGAGAGCGCCGGTGTCGAGGACGAGCAGGTCGCTGGCCGGGTTGTCCTGCACCGCCTCGACCGTTCCCCGATCGGTGCCGTCGGGTTCGACCACGGCCGATCCGACCAGACGATGGACCCACAGGTCCTCCTCGTCAGCATCGTCGTCGGCGTCGGCGAGCGGCTCGGCCCGCAGGGGGATCCAGGCCAGGGCCTCGGCGTCCTCGCGGCTGAGCACGCCCTCGAAGGTGACGATGAAGCGGTGCTGGTGCGGACGCGAGGCGGCGACCACCAGGAGGCGGTCGCCGGCCCAGAGCCGGGAGCCAGCAGCTACCCGGACGGTCTCGGTGGTGGTGAGGGTCACGACGACATCGCCGCGCAACCCGTGGGGCTTGTCGATCCGGCCGACCTCGAGGAGGTTCACCGGATCAGTCGACGAACTCGACCTCGACGTCGCCGCCGTCACGGGCCGCAGCGGCCCGCACGACGGTGCGGATCGACTGGGCGACCCGGCCCCGCTTGCCGATGACCCGGCCCATGTCCCCATCGCCCACGTGGACGTTGAACACGGCCCGTCGGCCCCGGTCGTCGAGCTCGACGTCGACGGCGTCGGGATCCTCGACCAGTTGCTTGACGACGTAGACGAGCACGGCCTCGGCGGTGGCGAAGTCAGTGCCGGCCTCGTCCTCGCCTTCGATGTCGGTGTCGACGTCGCTCACGACGCCACGCCGGTGAACTGCTCCCAGGCACCGGAGATCTTGAGCAGCTTCTCCACCACCTCGGTGGGCTGAGCGCCCTTCTGCAACCAGGCGACAGCCTTGTCGTTGTCGACGGTGATCGACGACGGCTCGGTACGCGGGTTGTAGTGACCGACGATCTCGATGAATCGTCCGTCGCGCGGGGACCGTGCGTCGGCGGCGACGATGCGGTACGTCGGCTGCTTGGTCTTGCCCATCCGCATGAGGCGGAGCTTTACCACGAGGTCTTCTCTCTTCTTCTGCGAGGCGAACTGCCCGGCCGCGACGGCTTCGGAGCGACCGACAATGGTGTCGCCCAGCCCGGCACGAGGGCAAGTCAGCGTATCAGCGCTCGGGGAGGCCATCCCCCAGGCCCAGATCGGGGAGACCGCCACCGCGCAGATCGGGCAGGCCCTTGCCCTTGCCGAGGCCGGTCGGATCGAGGTTCGGGAGGCGTAGCGGCGGCTTGGTCTTGGCGGCGACGCGACCGCCACCCGAGGTGCGCCCACCGGGCTTCTTGCCCTTGCCCTTGGCCGCCTTCCGGCGCGACTTGGCGATGCGCTTGGAACCCATCCCACCCATGCGCTTCATCATCTTGGAGACCTCTTTGAACTGCTTGATCAGGTCACCGACCTGGGTCGCATCGGTGCCCGAGCCTCGGGCGATGCGCACCCGACGGGACTGGTCGATCAGATCGGGGTCGGCCCGCTCGGCCGCCGTCATGGACCGGATGATGGCCTCGATGCGCCCGATCTCCCGATCGTCGATCTCGGCGTTGCGCACCTCCTTTGGCACGCCTGGCATCATCCCGAGGACACCCGACAGCGGTCCCATCTTCTTGAGCTGCTGCATCTGGTCGAGGAAGTCGTCGAAGGTGAACTGCCCCTCCATGAGGCGGGCCGCCGCGGCCTCGGCCTCGTCCTTTTCGAAGACCTCTTCGGCCTTCTCGATGAGGGTGAGCATGTCGCCCATGCCGAGGATCCGCCCGGCCAGGCGATCCGGGTGGAACAGGTCGAAGTCCTCGAGCTTCTCACCGGTGGAAGCGAAGGCGATCGGACGGCCGACGACCTCCTTCACGCTCAGCGCGGCGCCACCGCGAGCGTCGCCGTCGAGCTTGGTCAGGATCACGCCGTCGAGCTCGAGGGTCTGGTGGAACGCCTCGGCCGTGCTCACCGCGTCCTGGCCGGTCATGGCGTCGATCACCAGGAAGGTGAAGTTCGGATCGACGACCTCGGAGATCCGCCGCACCTCGTCCATGAGCTCGGCGTCGATGGCCAGCCGGCCGGCGGTGTCGACGATGACGACGTCGCGGCCGGTGGTGCGGGCCTCGGTCAGGGCGTGGGTGGCGACCAGGACCGGGTCGGTGTCCTCGGAGAACACGGGGACGTCTATCTGGCGACCGAGGGTGCGGAGCTGCTCGACCGCCGCCGGGCGCTGGAGGTCCGCTCCGACCAGGAGCGGATGGCGCCCTTGGCTCTTGAACCACCGGGCCAACTTGGCCGAGTTGGTGGTCTTGCCCGAGCCCTGGAGGCCGGCCATGAGCACCACCGTCGGCGGCTTGGCGCTGTAGGTGATCTTGATGGTCTCGCCGCCCAGCGTGGCGGTGAGCTCGTCGTTGACGATCTTGACGACCTGCTGGCCGGGGTTCAGGGCCCGGGAGATCTCCTCGCCCAGCGCCCGCTCCCGCACGCGTCCGACGAAGTTCTTGACGACGGTGAAGTTGACGTCCGCCTCGAGGAGGGCGAGCCGGATCTCGCGAAGGGCGTCGTCGACGTCGGCCTCGGTGAGCTTGCCCTTGCCGCGGAGCCGCCCGAGTACTCCCTCGAAACGGTCGGAGAGTGCCTCAAACATCGGCACCGCTGGTGGGCTCGCCCACGTCGTCGCCCACGTCGCCACCGGTCTCACCCAGCAGCTCGGAGACGGCCTCGACCTCGAGGTCGCTCTCGATCTCGGCCTCCGCGGCGACCTCCTCGAGTGCTTCGAGGACGGCCTCGTCGACGGCGGCTTCGACGGCCATCTCCTCGACGGCCTCCTCGACTGCCGCCACCTCGGAGGCGTCGAGCTCCTCGACCACGAGCGTCTCGCTGATCACCGGGCCGTCAGCCGTCTCCTCGATGATGACGGTGTCCTCGACGAGCACGCCGGTGGGGCCGGTCGGGGTGTCGGGGAAACCGACTCCGGCCAGACCGACGTCGGTCTCGGCCAGCTTGCGTCCGACGACCACACCGAGCGCGACCCCGGCGGCGAACAGAACCAGCGCCTTGAGCCCGAGGGCCCGCCCGGCGGCGAAGCCGCCCTTGACCGGCAGCGCCCCCGCCTTGAAGCCCGTACGGAACGTGAACCCGGCGCTGGCCAGGATCAGCTTCAGCGGGATCAGGATCAGCAGGAACAACAGCCGGATGGGGAAAGTGAGCAGCTTCATGAGAAGAGGGCCTCCACGAACTCGTCGGGGTCGAACGGAACCAGGTCGTCGGCACCCTCACCGAGGCCGACCAACTTCACGGGTATGTCGAGGGCGGTGTGGATGGCGACCACGATCCCGCCCTTGGCCGAACCGTCGAGCTTGGTGAGCACCACTCCGGTGAGATCGACGGCTTCGGTGAACTGCTGGGCCTGGACCAGGCCGTTCTGGCCGGTGGTGGCGTCGAGGACGAGCAGCACCTCGGTCACCGTACCGGCACCGTTGTCGGCCACCCGGCGGACCTTGCGCAGCTCCTCCATCAGGTTGACCTTGGTGTGGAGCCGACCGGCGGTGTCGGCCAGCACGAGCTCGGCCCCGCGTGCGGCCGCCGCATCGACGGCGTCGTAGATGACAGAGCTGGGATCGCCGCCCTCGTTGCCCCGCACCAGGTCGGCGCCGCAGCGCTCGGCCCACATGCCGAGCTGCTCGGCCGCCGCCGCCCGGAAGGTGTCGCCGGCCGCCATCACGACCTTGTTCCCGTCGTCGGTCTCCCGCTTGCCGAGCTTCCCGATGGTGGTGGTCTTCCCCACGCCGTTCACGCCGACGAACAGCCAGATGGACGGGCCGTCGCCCGCGGAGAAGTGCAGGTCGCGGTCGTAGCCGTCGAGTCTCGCCTTCAACTCGACCTTCAGGGCTTCGAGCAGCTGGGCGCCGTCGGACAGGCCCTCGGACTTCACCCGGCGCCGGAGGTCGTCGAGCAGGTCCTGGGTGGCGGCCACACCGACATCGGCCCGGATCAAGGCCTCCTCCAGCTCGTCCCAGGTCTCGTCATCGATGCGCGTGCGGCCGCCGATGGTGCCGATGGCACCGGACAGGGCGCTACGGGCCTTCGACAGGCGATCGCGGAAGCGAGGCTTTACGACCTCGGGCTCGACGAGGGCGGACTCGGCCTCGGCGACGACGGCCTCCGCCTCGGCGGCCTCGATCTCCTCGACCAGGTCTCCCGGTACGGCCTCGGCCTCCTCGACCGGAGCCGGGCCAGAGGCGGCGACGGGTGGAGGCTCGAGGACGTCGGCCCGGCTCCGCCGGGACGCGACCAGGCCGATGCCGGTGCCGACCAGCACGACGAGCACGGCGAGGAGGATGATGAGCAGGACCATGGGGGGTCCAGCCTACAGAGCCCCCTGACAGGCAGTGGCGAGCCGTCTCGCCTCGTGCCGGCGAGCAAGGGAACCCTGAGTCCATCGGACTGCTCGCGTCGAGCGTCCACAACCGCCGCCTCCGCCATGTGTTCGCCGGGCTCGGCGTCTCGAACCGGGAGGCAGGGGCCGTCGTGCATGGCTCGATCGAGTGATGTCTCTCACCGCTGGCCGGCAACACCATGGCCCAGGGCCGATGGCACCGCGGCAACGGCCCTGCGGGGCTCCGGCTCCTCGAAATGGATCCGTGCCGACCGACAAGGGCCGGGACTCGGAGGTGTCAGTGGGAAAGATCACGATATTCGCACGTATGGATGTCGAGCCCGAGAGGGTCGACGAAGTGAGGGCGCTCGCCGCCGAGGGGTGCAGGGTTGCCGCCGACGAGCCGGGCACGCTGACCTATGACTGGCACTACTCGGAGGACCAGGGGAGCCTCGTCGTGCTCGAGGCCTACGCCGATTCGGCCGCTCACCTCGAGCACATGCAGGCCGATGGTCACGGTGAGTTCATGGGCAGGCTGATGGCGCTGATCGATTCGATGGAGTTCTACGTCCTCGGGGAGCCCACGCCGGAGCACGCCGCCGCGTTGTCGAACGTGCCTGGCGCACAGTTCTACTCAGAAGTCGCGAGCCTCTAGGTGCCAGAAGCGTCATCGGCCTGACGCGCCGTCCGTCCAGCCGGGCGACTCTGATCATCACTCCATCGGCAGCACCGAACGCCGGGACGGTGCGGCAGCCTGTCGCGTGGGTCCATGCGCAACGCGGCCAGGCGGGTACTTGGGCACCGACCGTCAGGTTGGGTACCGACGGTCAGGAACGCAGCATTCGCAGCTCTTGGAGGATCTTGTCGATCTCGGCGTCTTGCGCGGCAATGTGCTCTTGGATGGCGAGAGCCGTGTGGAGTACCGCGTCGGCGTCTTGATAGGTCGCCTCGGCCCGCTGGTCTGAGGACGCGGCCTGGATGTTCTGACCGACGATGATGATCGACAAGAGGACGAGCTGGAGGAAGGTCTGGGCCACCCAGGTGATGGTCGGGGCGACGCCACCCCTGATCGCTGCCGGGAAGCTGATCAGCGCGAGTCCGGCAAAGACATAGGCGCACCACATCGTGCCAACGGCGGCCGTGATCTTGATGGCCAACCAGGTGTTGAACCGATCCGCTCGGCTCCCCACGGGCAGGACGTCGACCGCTTTCGGTGGTCCAGCGGCATGGCGACGCTCGATGTGAGGGTGAGGAACGTGAGTGAAGATCTGCGACATGGACAGCTCCGGTGGGTGAGGCGTGCCGTGGATCGTTGCCGCCGCGTACCTCGCGGGCAACGAATGCTCGTGCAACCAGGTCCGCCGGGGAGTGGGTTGCGTCCGCGACGGCGGGCGACAGGCCAACCGCCCGGCGGACCTCCCCGCGCACCCGCACCAACCCCCGTGTGCCGAAGAACTCGGCCGATCCCGGCATGACGACGTAGGTCCAGCCACCCTTCGACGGACTCTTCTCCAGCATGGCAATGAATCGCTTGCTCAGAATGCTCATGACCCCTCCTTCGGACGTCACCAGGTTCGACCGTCTCAGCGGTGCAGCGTCATCGGCACAGGGACGCTCGAACGTCCCGGATCGCCGGCACCGAGCGATGGCCTCTCAGCTCGTGGTGTCGTCTCCCAAGGCACTGCGGACAAGCTCCACCAACTCCGCATCGGAGATGTCCTCGGCGACCTTGCGCGGGATCCGCAACGTGCCCTTTCCGGAGGAGAGATCAGGGTGCCGCTCGAGAATCGAGAGGTTCTCCCGGTCGCCCCACCCGTAGATGGAGACCCCGTGCTTCCACGCGCCGACGTTCACGCTGCGACCCGCTCGGCGGTACACGGGCATCTGGTACGCGACGCCCACCTCGACATCGGGGAACTGGCCAACGATCAAGCGGTGGATCCGGTCGAAAAGAGGTCGGTTGTCGATATCGATGCTGTCGATGTACGCCCTCGCTGCTGCGTCCACCCGACCAGCATCACACGACGGGACCGAGCGGGCGAAGAGTGCCGTCGGGCCCGACACCGGAGTGGTGGCTGGGCCCGCCCCCGAACGCCTGACGCCGGACGCCGGACGTGAGCGCAGGCGACCGGCTCCTGCTGGACTGGTCGCCATGCGGAAGCAGTACAACTTCTGGCCGGGCCCGGTCGGGCTCGACGCGTGGGACGTCGACCGGCTGATCGAACTGAGCTGCGACCTTCCGGTGAAGCACATCGAGCTGGCGTCGATCTGGCAACTCGACACGGCCTACTGGTCACCGACACAAGCCCTCACCGTGCGTCAGATCGCCGGGCACTTCCGGCTGGTCCTCGATGTCGACGTGTCATACCCGATCATTCTTGCGACCGACGGTCGGGTCATGGATGGCATGCACCGGGTGATTCGGGCGCTGCTCCACGGACGGGCGTCGATCGCCGCGGTTCAGTTCGAGATCCAACCAGAGCCCGACTTCCGAAACTGCTTGCCCGGAGACTTGCCCTACCCGCCCGACGCATCGGAGTAGCGCGGACTCCTGCACCCCCGAGCGCCGGGTCTGGGTGCGGTGGTGCAGCTCTCGATCGTCGGCACTGGCCTTCGATCACGCGGAGGTACGGTGCCATCGTGGTCGTCGGACGCTGAGGGACTTGTGGACGTGAGGGGGTCAGTGACTCGGATCCGGTGCTGGGCCATCGTCTTGCTGCTGGCGGCGGCGGCGATGGGGTGCAGCCGGGACACGTGTGACGACACGGGCTCCTGCCCAGGTGACGGCGCCGCCGCTCTGGTCTCGACACCGGCGAGCCCGGCCAGCTGATCGGCCATCCACAACGCCGGGAGCGTGCGCCCGCGAGCGGCGCCGCTGGGCGGTTGACGTGCGGGACTCTGTGACCACAATTCTGGTCATGTCTGACGTGGTCCTTCCCCTCGCCGAGATCAAGAAGCGACTGTCGGAGATCGTCGACGCGGCGGCGCGGCGCGACCGCTACCTCGAGCATTGAGCACACTGCACCCGGACGACGAGCGGTGGAGGATGGAGATGACGACCCTGAGCGACGTGGTGGCGCTGGCCCGGCCCGAGCAGTTTCTCGTAGTGGTGTCGACCGTGCGGGCGGATGCCACGATCCAGACTTCGGTGGTCAACGCCGGTGTTGTGCCCCACCCGGTGACCGGTGACGACGTCATGGCCTTCGTGACGTACGGCCCCGCCAAGTTGCGCAATCTGCGGGCTCGCCCGCAGATCACCCTCACCGTGCGATCAGGGTGGCGCTGGGCCGCCGTCGAGGGAGTCGCCGAGCTGATCGGCCCCAACGATCCGAATTCCGCAGTCGATCCAGAACGACTGCGTCTGTTGCTGCGGGAGGTCTTCGCCGCCGCCGGTGGGACACATGATGACTGGGAGGCCTACGACGACGAGATGGTGGCCCAGCGCCGCACGGTCGTGCTGGTTCCACCCGGTCGCATCTACACCAACTGATCGGGGTCGACGCCGGAATTCCGCAGAACGACGACGGATCGCGAGAGGCGGGGAAGGTCATTCGTTCGCGCACCCGGTCCGATCGTTCAACGGCGCACTGGAAAGCGCAGGTGAAGAACTCGGTTGCCCTGAATCACCACATCGGGCTCCTCCAGGAGGTGCTGCGCGCCGACCGAGCCGAAATAGCGCTTGCCGGACCCGAACACCACGGGCACGACGTCCATGCGCACCTCGTCGACCAGGCCCGCGGCAAGCACCTGGCCACCGACGTCGCCAGCGGCGACCTCGACGATGCGGTCACCGGCAAGCTCCTGGGCGTTGGCCACCGCCGCCGCGACACCGTCGACGAAGTGAAACGGCGCCTCAGGGTTCCAGCCTTCGGGCTTCGGCTGGTGCGTCACCACGACCACGTGGGCGATCCCGCTCGGAGGCTCTCCGCCCCAGCCGTCGGTGATGTCGAACACGTGGCGGCCGACGATCGTCACGCCGATCTGGTCCCAGTACGGCCGGATGTAGTCGTAGGACGCCTGCGACACCTTCAACTGGCCGCTCTCGTCCAACGGGATGTCACCGCTGCCCAACCAGTCGAACAGTGGGCCGGGCCGGTCATTGTCATCCGCGACGAAGCCGTCCACCGAGACCGAGCTGTACAGGACCACCTTGCCCACGGGGCCGTTCCTCTCTTGGGGTTTCCCGAACTACGGGGTGCTTGCATTGTCGCTCGTGGGAGAGACGGATCGGCGGGCGGCGCTCTCGAAGCGTCACTGATCGCCGCCTCTGAGTGACACCGAGTGGCTCTTCGAGGGCGCCCGACCCCATCGCCGGAGTTGTCTCTGGACCGACGGCCGACTTCAACCCGGCGAACTACGATCGTTTAGACGGGCAACTTTTGCCCGCAGGAACGGGGATCCGAGATGGCCACCAACAAGGAAATCATCGAAGGCGCCTATAGAAGCTTCGCCACTGGCGACGTGCCCGCCGTCCTCGGCGCCATGGCCGACGACATCCAGTGGACCGAGGCGGAAGGATTTCCGCTCGCTGGCACCTACGTGGGTCCTCAGGCAGTGCTCGAAGGTGTCTTCATGCGCCTCGGGGAGATCGGCGACAACTACGCGGCGGTGCCCGACCAGATCATCGCCGACGGTGACACCGTCGTCGCCCTCGGCCACTACACGTGGAACCACAAGAGCTCCGGGGAGCCCGCCTCGGTGAAGATGGTCCACGTCTGGACCATGGACGGCGGCAAGGCCGTTGCCTTCCAGCAGCACGTCGACACCGTGAAGGTGCGCGAGCTCAGCTGACGCAGCACCTCGAGGACGAGCCCTGACCGACGGACCACCGTGGCCCTCGGTCGGGCGATCAGTTCTCGCTCGTCGTGGGCGTGCAGTTCGTCGTGCCGAGGGAGCCGAGGGTGACGTCGATCGAAACCGTCTCGTTGTCGCGCACGACTTCGACGGTGACCACCTCGCCCGGGCTGTACACGCTGATCATGCCCCGCAGCTCCTCGAAGCTGCGCACGCTGACGCCGTCGACGGACACGATGATGTCGCCGTCGCGGATGCCCGCATCGGCGGCCGCCCCTCCGGAGACCACGCAGTTGACGTAGGCGCCGGCGTCGCCGTTGGGCGTCTCGCTCGGTCCGGTCAGACCCAGGCCGGCGCGGGTGACCGACTCACCGTTGACCAGCCGATCGGCAGCGTTCTTGGCGGTCTCGATCGGGATGGCGAAGCCGATGCCGGTGTTCTCGCCGGTCTGGCTGAAGATGGCGGTGTTGATGCCGACCACCTGACCCTGGCGGTTGGCCAGTGCGCCGCCCGAGTTGCCGGGGTTGATGGAGGCATCGGTCTGGACCATGTTCACGGCCACACCCTTGTCGTTGTCGACCGGGCGGTTGATGGCCGAGACGATCCCCGAGGTGACCGTCTGGTCGAGGCCGTAGGGGCTGCCGACGGCGATGGCGATCTGACCCACGATCGGTGTGCCCGTGGCCAGCGTGGCGGCCGGCGCGTCCAGCCCCGACCGCGCGAACGACGGCGATGTCGGTACCGGTGTCGGCGCCCAGGACCTGGCCGTCGACGGTCTTGCCGTCAGGCGTGCGGACCTTGACCTCCGAGGCCGACCCGACCACGTGGGCGTTGGTCATGATGAGCCCGGAGCTGTCGTAGACGACACCCGATCCCAGGCCGTCGGTGGTCTCGATCTGCACCACCGAGGGGCTGACCGCGGCGGCCACGGCGGCGATGGGCTCGGTGCCGGGGTCGATGGTGGAGGTGGAGACCGGCGCGACGCTGGCGCTCTCGGATCGTGCGTCGTCCTCGGCGAGCAGGGAGCGCGTGCCGAAGCCGATCCCGAACAATCCGGCGATCACCACCACAGCGAGGATGACCTTCAGGACACGGTGGCCCCCTCCCCCGCTCTCGGGCGAAGGCTGCGGGGGCAGAGGCGGGGGCGGCGTGGGCGGACCGCCCCAGTTCGATCCGGCGTCGGCGGTGGGACCGGACGGACTCACCGGCGGACCCAGGGCGCCCCAGGGCGAGACCGCCGGACCACGATCCGGCGCCGGCGGCGAGGAAGGACCCTCGGACGTGGACCGCAGCGGAGGGATGGGCGGCGGCGGCGGAGGCGGCACCTCCGAGGTGGGGGCTGCCCGGAACGGACTCGGCGTCTCCACGGTGGGCGGCTGGTCGGTGCCCGTCGGGGAGGAAGGATCGGCCCCGGATCCGCTCTCGGTGGCCGCCGGCTGCTCGGTGGTGGGATCGTCGCCCGCGCCCGCCGGTGGAGCGAAGGGCGAACGGGGCTCGCCCTTCTCCGGCGGCGTTGTCGGCGGCTCGTTTTCCCAGCTCATCGGGGAAGCTCCTGGGTCGGCGCGCTGGGCGCATCGGGGTGACGACGGACCCGATCGGCGCCCGCCTCTCGAGCACAGTACGGGTGAGCCCGGAAAAGGCGACTAAAGCACAGAGGCGGGGACATCCGGCGCATCCTGCTCTCCGGGCGGCTGGAGCCCGACGCCGACCAGATCAGCCGACGGTGACGACCGGCGCGTCCTCGGTGCCGTTCGGCGCCGGTAGGGCCGGGAGCCAGAGGGCGAACGCCGTCCCCTGCCCGGGCTCGGAAACGAGCTTCACCTCACCGCCGTGGGCCTCCGCCGTCTGGCGCACGATCGTCAGTCCCAAACCGCTTCGGCCCTGCTCTCGGCTCTCGCGAGGGTCGCCGCGCCAGAACCGCTGGAACACGCGCTCCTGGTCCGCCGGATCGATGCCCGGTCCTTCGTCCTCGACCGAGAGCCACACCCACGGGCCCTCACGACCGGCACACGCCCGGATCTCGGTACCGGCCGATGAGAGGCGGACGGCGTTGGCGAGGAGGTTGGCCAACGCCTGACGCAGCGCGAGCTGGTCGCCGAGCACCCACAGCCCCGATGTCGACTCGTGGCGCAGGGCGATGCCCGCGGCCTCGGCCGGCGCCGCGAACTCCTCGGCGGCAGCGGCGACCAGACCAGCGACGTCGACGGGCTGGCGCTCCATCGACAGCGTGCCCTTGCGGGCGTAGACGAGGAGGTCGTCGACCAGCTTGGCCATTCGCTCGGTGGAGCGCTCCACCACCTCGGCCGTGTGGCGGAGATCCTCGGCGCTGGCATCGGGGTCGGCCAGGGTGACCTCGAGGTTGGTGCGGATCACCGCCAGTGGGTTCCGCAGCTCGTGGCTGGCTTCGTGGATGAACTGGCGCTGGCTCTCGAAGGCGTCGTCCAGGCGGACGAGCATGTCGTCGAAGGTGTCGGCCAGGCGCCGCAGCTCGTCGTCCGGTCCGCCCAGGTTGATCCGCCGGGACAGGTCGCTGACCTGGATCTGGCGGACCGCCGAGGTGATCTGGCCGATGGGCCGCAGCATCCGACCGCTCACCAGCCACCCCACGGCCAGGCTCACGAAGAAGAGGGCCAGCAGGGCGCTGAAGGAGTAGACGCGCAGGGTCTCGAGCGCCTTCTCGTTGACCTGGCGCTGCACGAGGTCGGCCTGCTCGGGGGCGAAGAAGCGTTGGTCCCCGATCTGGAAGAGCGTCCCCGAGATCTTCTGGTTCTGGAGGGCGTGGCGGAGGCCGAGGTAGATGCCCGAGACGACCAGGGCGGCCAGGCCGAACACGACCGTCGAGTACACGACGGTCAGGCGGAAGCGGATGGAACCCATCCACGGCGGCAGCCGCTCGGCGAGCCACTGGCCCCGGGAGTGGAACCGGGTGTGCACCTGAGCCGAGGACGGGGTCACCACCGGGTTCTCGCCGGTTCGAGGCTCCCGCCCGAACTCCGCCGACGGCGCGGCGTTCACGGCGACAGCAACCGGTACCCGCGACCGATGACGGTCTCGATGAGCGGCTCCTCGTCGTCGACCGCGAGCTTCCGGCGCAACGTGCCGACGGTGACGCGGACCGTGTTGGTGAACGGATCGGCGTGCTCGTCCCACACGTGCTCGAGCAGGGTCTCCTGGGAGAGCACCTCACCGGCGCGCGTCATGAAGTACCGCAGCAGGGCGAACTCCTTGGCCGTGAGGTCGAGGTCCCGATCCTCGCGGCGGGCGATGTGACGAGCATCGTCGAGGGTGAGCGGACCGACCTCGAACACCGAGGTGGACGAGCGGCTGTCGCGACGGAGCAGGGATCGCACCCGGGCCAGCAGCTCGGGAAAGGCGAACGGCTTCACGAGGTAGTCGTCGGCCCCGTCATCGAGGCCCGCGACCCGATCCTCGAGACCGTCGCGTGCCGTGAGCATCAGGACACGAGGTTGAGGATCAAGGGCTTCGGCCCGCAACCGCTGGCACACCTGGCGTCCGTCGATGCCGGGCATGGTGATGTCGAGGCACAGCAGGTCGTAGCCGTTGACCAGTGCCTTGCTCAACGCCTCCTCGCCGTCGTTGGCCACGTCGACGGCGTAGCCCTCGCGGCGCAGACCTCGAGCAACTGCGTCGGCCAACTCGACCTCGTCGTCCACCACCAATACGCGCACGGCCGCGAACGGTACCGCCCGGGAACGGCGGGGCGGCGGCACGGCCCCAGCGCCCGGCACCGCTCCGGCCGCCACACCGCTTTATCGTGCTCTTCGGCGCGACGTGGTCTGGTGCCGCCGTGACCACCACCGTGCCCTTCCCCTCGTCCCCGTCCCCGCAGGAGACATCGATGTCCGTCGACCCCGTCGCCGACCACAGTCCCCGCATCGACGAGGCCGCAGTCCTCGAGCGTGCGCTCTTCGAGATGAAGAAGGTGATCGTCGGCCAGGACCGGGCCATCGAGCGGCTCTTCGTGGGTCTGCTCGCTCGGGGCCACGTGCTGCTCGAGGGGGTTCCCGGACTGGCCAAGACGCTCGCCGTCGAGACGCTCGCCACGGTCATCGGCGGGAGCTTCAACCGCCTCCAGTTCACCCCCGACCTCCTCCCCGCCGATCTCGTGGGCACCCGGATCTTCCGGGCCTCCAACGAGGCCTTCGACATCGAGTGGGGACCGGTGTTCGCCAACATCGTCCTCGCCGACGAGATCAACCGAGCGCCGGCCAAGGTCCAGTCGGCGCTCCTCGAGGTCATGGCCGAGCACCAGGTGTCCATCGCCGGCACGACACGAAAGGTGCCCGAGCCGTTCCTGGTGCTCGCCACCCAGAACCCGATCGAGTCCGAGGGCGTCTACCCCCTGCCCGAGGCCCAGCGCGACCGCTTCCTGATGAAGGTCGTGGTCGGCTACCCGACCGCCGCCGAGGAGGCCCAGATCGTCTCCCGGATGGGGGTGCGTCCCCCGAAGGCCGAGCAGGTCCTCAGCCTCGACGACCTCATCGCCCTGCAGACCGCGGCCGACTCCGTCCACGTCGCTCCGGCCGTGGCCGACTACGCCGTGCGCCTCGTCCTGGCCACCCGTGAACCGGCCCGGCACTCGCTGCCCGAGCTCGAGGAGCTCATCGCCTGGGGCGGAAGCCCTCGCGCCACGCTGGGCCTGGTGGCGGGTGGGCGGGCCCTGGCCCTCATGCGCGGGCGCTCCTACGTGCTCCCCCAGGACGTGTTCGACGTCGCTCCCGACGTGCTGCGGCACCGTGTCGTTCCCAGCTACGAGGCGCTCGCCCAGGGCCTCTCCGTCGAGCAGATCCTCGCCCGGGTGCTCTCGACCGTCCACGCCCCGGTCGTGGCCCCCTCGCAGGATCCCACCTCGGCCGTGATCCGGTGACCGCCCCGGACACCGCGGCACCAGGCATCGCCGGCACGGCGGCGGCCGAAGTCCTCCGCCGCCTCGAGCTCTCGGTCACCCGCCGCCTCGACGGCCTCCTGCAGGGCGATCACCGGGGTCTGACCCCCGGACACGGATCCGAACCCGGCGACATCCGTCCGTACCAGCCCGGCGACGACGTCCGGCGCATCGACTGGAACGTGACCGCCCGCATGCAGGACCCCCATGTCCGGGACACGATCGCCGACCGCGAGCTCGAGACCTGGATCCTCGTGGACGCCTCCGCCAGCCTGGCCTTCGGCACCGCGACGTGCGAGAAGCGCGACCTCGCCCTCTCCGCCGTCGCCGCCACGGGGTTCCTGACCGCCCGCACCGGCAACCGGGTCGGCGGCATGACCGTCGGCGCCGACGGCGCGTCCCGGCCGATCCCGGCCCGCAGCGGGCGAGTTCACCTCCAGGCGCTCCTGCGCCAGGTGCTCAGCGCTCTGCAGGACCCCGAGCCGGGGCGCAGCGACCTCTCGGTCGGCCTGCGCCGGTTGGACGGCGTGGCCCGGCGCCGCGGCCTGATCGTCGTGGTGTCCGACTTCCTCGACGACGCCGACTGGGTCCCCGCCCTGCGCACCATCGGGCTCCGCCACGACGTGCTGTGCGTCGAGGTCGTGGACCCCGTCGAGTTGGCCATCCCCGACGTCGGCATGCTCGTGCTGCACGACGCCGAGACGGGTGCCGAGATCGAGGTTCCCACCGGGGACGACGCCTTCCGCGAGCGCTACGCCGCCGCGGCGATCGAGCAGCGGGAGGCGATCGCCTCCCGGATCCGGTCGGCTGGTGCCGACCATCTCGTCCTGCGCACCGATCGGGACTGGCTCCTCGACCTGGCCCGCTTCGTGTCCCGCCGCCGTGACCGCGTCGACGCCCTGTCTCGATCCGCCGCTCACGGGAGCGGACCGACGGTCGGATCCATCGCCGGCGCCCGCCTCACCACGGACGCCGCCCGATGAGTGGCCTCTCCTTCCTCGCTCCCTGGCGGCTCCTGCTGCTCCTCGTGGTGGTCGCGCTGCTGATCACCTACGTCGTCTTCCAGCGTCGGCGCTCGGCCTACGCGGTGCGCTTCACCAACCTCGACCTCCTCGCCTCCGTGGCCCCCAAGCGGCCGGGATGGCGACGCCACCTCACCGCGGCCGTCCAGCTGCTGGCCCTCACCGCTCTGGTGGTGGCCTTCGCCCGCCCCACCCACGACATCAAGGTGCCGCGCGAGCGGGCCACGGTCGTGTTGGCCATCGACGTCTCCCTCTCCATGGAGGCGACCGACGTACAGCCCAGCCGCATCGACGCGGCCAAGGCGGCCGCCACCTCGTTCCTCGACGACGTGCCCGCCGAGGTGAACGTGGGCCTGGTGAGCTTCAGCGGCAACGCCTCGTTGGAGGTCGCGCCCACCACCGACCGCACCGCGGTGGCCGATGCCATCGGACGCCTCGAGTTGGGTCAGGGCACGGCCATCGGTGACGCCATCAACACCAGCCTCGACGCCCTCGGCACGGTCCCCCCCTCCCCCGACGGCGAGCCCGTCCCCGCCGCCGTCGTGGTGATGTCCGACGGCACCACCACGATGGGCGTCCCGAACCAGCAGGCCACCCAGCGGGCCGAACAGGAGGCCGTTCCTGTCTCCACGATCGCCTTCGGCACCGCCAAGGGCGTGGTCACGATCCCCGAGACCGGCGAACAGGTCTCGGTCCCGGTCGACGCCAAGTCGCTCGACACCATCGCCAAGGACACCGGGGGCACGAGCTACGAGGCCGCCACCCAGGGCCAGCTCACCGACGTCTACGCCAGCATCGGCTCCTCGGTCGGCTACGACAACGTTCCCTCGGAGATCTCGCAGTGGTTCGTCGCCGCCGCCATCCTCGGCTTCGTCGCCGCCGCCGGCTTCGCCCTGGTCTGGTCCAACCGGATCCCCTGACATGGCGGCGCGGAGCGCCGCAGTGCGGGGACGCTCGCTGGCGGCCCCCGCCCCCGCCGTCCCGACTCACTCCCAAACCGGCGAGATCGCCGTTCCCCACAATTTCCGAGCACCGAGCGGCTGTCGGCGCGACGATCGTGAGGTGACGAACGAGCGACCTCTCGAGGACGGCTGGCTGCCGGACACGCCGGTCGACGACACCATCCTGCGCCAGTTCGTGCACAACCAGGCCGAAGCCAACGAGCTCACGGCTCGGATCCTCGGCGGCCGCACCGCCCACACCCGCGACGTGTTCCTGGCTGACACGGGGACGCCGGTGCCGTACCTGAACCAGGCGATCCTGCGCCGGCCCCTTCTCGACCCCGGCGACGACGTCCTCGACGAGGTCGACGGGTTCTTCGAGGGTGTGCGCCGGCCGTGGACACTGCTCTCGATGTGGCCCACGCCGAACCTGGCGACCGTCGGCTGGCACCTCGTCGGCCATCCCGTTCTGGTCGTGCGTGGTCCCGGGTCCACCGCTCACGAGCCGGCCCCGGGGGTGCAGGTCCGCCCGGCCGCCTCCGCCGACGACTTCGCCACCGCCGAACAGGTCGTGGTCGAGGGCTACCCCATCCCCGAGGCGGCCGGACTCGGCGCCGGTTCGCTCTTCCCACCCGCCTTCGCGGACAGCGGGCTCACCATCCGCCTGGGCCTGCTCGACGGCGAGGTCGTCGGTGTCGGCAACTCCCACGTCGGCGCCGACGTCGTGAACCTCTGCCTGGGCGCCACCCTCCCCGCGGCCCGGCGCCAGGGGGTGTGGGAAGCCCTTGTCTGGGCCCGCCTGGCCGACGCCCCCGAGCTCCCCGCCGTGGCCTACACCAGCGACTTCTCCCGGCCGGGATTCCTGCGCATGGGCTTCCTGCCCGTCACCCGCTTCACCCTCTGGGTGCGCTGAGCACTGCTCGGCCCCCGTCACCCCGATCCGGCGGAACCGACCTAGGAGGCGGTGACCTTCTCGGAGACGACCTTGGACGAGCCGCCGGGCTGCATGGTGACGCCGTAGAGGCAGTCGGCCGCCTCCATCGTGCGCTTCTGGTGCGTCACGATCACCAGCTGGGCCTCGTCGCGGAACTCGGCCACCAGACCGAGGAAGCGGTGCAGGTTCACGTCGTCGAGAGCGGCCTCGACCTCGTCCATCACGTAGAAGGGCGACGGCCGGCTGCGGAACACGGCGAACAGATAGGCGAGGGCGGTGAGAGAGCGCTCGCCACCCGAGAGCAGGGAGAGCTTCCGCACGTTCTTGCCCGACGGCTTGGCTTCCACCTCGATGCCGGTGGTCAGCAGGTTCTCGGGATCGGTGAGCTTCAACCGTCCCTCACCACCCGGGAACAGCGTGGAGAACAGAGCTTCGAAGTTGGCGGCCACGTCGGCGAAGGCCGAGGCGAAGACCGAGACGATCTCCGAGTCGATGGCCCGGATGACCTTGGCCAGCTCACGACGGCTCTCCTTGACGTCGTCGAGCTGCTTCTGCAGGAACTCGTGGCGCTCCTGGAGGGCATCGAACTCCTCCAGGGCCAGCGGGTTGATCGGGCCCATGATCCGCAGCTCGCGTTCGAGCTCACGGGTGCGGGCGGCCGGCGTGGTGCCCTCGTCGAGGGGCGGGCACTCGGCGGCGATGGCGGCGTCGGGCTCGCAGTCGAGATCGCGTCGCAACGCCTCGACGGCGGCCTCGATGCGCATCTCCACCTCGGCCTGGTCGATCTGGGACCGCTGCAGGCGCTCCCGCTGCTCGGTGAGGGCCCGCTCCTCGTCGGCCCGCCGACGGCGGAGCCCGTCCAGCTGCACCGCGACCTGGCGGGCGGCCTCCGACTGACGGCGCCGGCGCTCACGGAACTCGGTCAACTGGGTCTCGATCACCGCGCTCTGCTGGGCGACGAGGTCGTTCAGACGATCGAGGGCGGTCGCCGCCTGGTCGAGCTCGAGACGGCGGCTCTCGGCCGCCGCTCGCTCGGCCGCGGCCCCCTCGAGGCGCCCCTCGACCTCGCCGAGGCGGGCGGTGAGGAACTGGCGGCGTTCGGTGACGGCCGCCGAGCGGACCTCGAGATCGCTGCGGCGGGACCCGACGTCGGCGGCCAGCTCCTCGAGCCGGGACCGGGCCTCGCCCATCAGGCGGGCCGCCTCGGCCAGGTCGGCGTCGGCCGCCTCCAGCGCCGGGAGCTGATCCTCCAGCTCCGCCATGCGCTCGTCCTCCCTGGTGACCCGGTCGCTCAGGTCGCGCAGGTGACCGGCGAGGGTCTCGGCCTCGGTCGACGCGTCACGCCGATCGGTCTCGACCCGTTGCAGACGGTCGGCGGCGGCGGCCAGGCGGTTGTCGTTGTCGTCCAGCTGCTTGCCCAGGGCGTTCTCGGCGGCGACCGCCTCGACCAGGAGAGCCCGGGCCGAGGCCAGGGCGGCGCTGGCCCGGTCGGCCGCCTCGGTCGCCCGGTCGGCCTTCTGCTCCGCCTCCTCCAGGGCGGCACCGGTGGCCCCGGAACCGGAGGCGCCGACCCGCCAGCCGCTGACGCCGAACCGGTCTCCGTCGCTGGTGACCACCACGGCCTCGGGGTGCGCCAGCGCGAGGTCGACGGCTTGCACCCAGCCTCCGTCGACCACCACCGCGCCACCGACCAGGGCGTCGAGCAACGGCTCGACGTCGGGTCGTCGCGCCCGTACGTGGCGCCGCAGCGGTTCGCCCCCGGCGGCAGGTGGACGTCCGGTGGGGACCGCGCCCAGGGCCAGGACCGCTCCGGACAACGCCTCACCGTGCAGGGCTTCGAGCGCCCGCCGGCCGGTGTCCACGCCGTCCACCACCACGGCGGCCAGCGCCTCGCCGGCGGCGGCCTCGAAGGCTGCTTCCCATCCGGAGTCGATCTCGACCAGGTCGAGGACGGTGCCGAGCACTCCCTCGACGCCGGCCAGCCGCTCGGTGCCGGCGCGGGAGCGCGCCTCGTCGAGGGCCAGGGCGAGGGCCTCGACCCGCGCCTGCCAGGCGTGGCGATCGCTCTCCGTCGCCCGCTGCTCGGCTTCGGCGGCCGCTACCGCGGCCTCGGCCTCGGCCCGACGCTGCTCGGCGCCGTCGATGGCCTCGACCAGCGGCAGCTCGGCGCTCTCCGCTTCGACCAGCTCCGACCGCAGGCGCTCGGCCTCGCCGACCAGCTCCGCCATCCGGGCTTCCAGAGCGTCGGAACGGGCCCGCACACGGTCGCGCTCGGTCCGGCCCCGTTCCGAGGCGGTGCGCAGAGCCGCCAGCTCGCCCCGCACCTCGGCGGAGGCACCCGTCGGGGCCGCCACGCCGCTCGACCACTCCGCTTCGAAGTCCTGGCGGCCGGCGGCCAGCGCCGCCTCGGCCGCAGCCAGCTCTTCGGCCTGGGGCTCGAAGCGCGCGGCCTCGGCCTCCACGTCGGCCAACTCGCTGGCCAGGCGGGCCGCCTCGGACTCGAGGGAGGCCACGACGCCCTGGTCGACCGATGCCCCCCGAGCCCGCTCCACGCCTCGCCGCCGCTCGGCGAGCAGAGCGGTGAGGCCCCGAGCCTGTTGGAAGAGCGACTCGTACCGGGCCAGCCCGTCCCCGATGTCGTCGCCGCCCATGGCGGTCAGCTCGGCCTCCGTGGCCATCACCGCCGTGTCGAGCTCGGCGAGGGTCCGCCGGAGGCGGGCCTCCTCGGTCACCAGCTCGGTTCGGGTCCGACCGCCCTGCTCGAGTCGGGTCCGAAGCCCGTTCAGCTCGCGGCCGGCGGTGTACACCCGCAGCCCGGTGAGCTCGGCCACGACCGCGCCGTGGCGACGGGCCGCGTCGGCCTGGCGTTCGAGCGGGCGGAGCTGGCGCCGCACCTCGCGGAGCAGGTCCTGGAGCCGGGTGAGGTTCCCCTCGGTGGCCGCCAGCCGACGTTCGGACTTCTCCTTGCGGCGGCGGTACTTGAGGACGCCGGCCGCCTCCTCGATCACCGCCCGGCGATCCTCGGGCCGGGCGTTGAGCACGGCGTCGATCTGACCCTGGGAGATGATCACGTGCTGTTGGCGGCCGACGCCGGAGTCCGAGAGCAGGTCCTGGATGTCGAGCAGCCGACACGGCACGCCGTTCAGGGCGTACTCGCTGTCCCCCGAGCGGAACAGCGTGCGGGTGATCGTCACCTCGGAGAACTCGATCGGGAGGATCCCCGAACCGTTGTCGATCGTGAGGCTCACCTCGGCCCGACCCAACGCGGAGCGCTTGGACGTGCCGGCGAAGATCACGTCGTCCATCTTCTGGGAGCGCACGGCCGACGGCGCCTGGGCGCCGAGGACCCAGCCGATGGCATCGACCACGTTGGACTTGCCCGACCCGTTGGGGCCGACGACGACGGTGACACCAGGCTCGAGATCGAGTGCAGTGGTGTCGGCGAAGGACTTGAAGCCCTTCATGGTGAGCCGTTTCAGATACATCAGACCTGGCAGACCTCGCAGTAGAAGGTTGACCGTCCGGCGAACTTCGACTTCACGATGTCATGGCGGCGACACCGGCGGCACGGCTGCTTCTCCCGGTCGTAGACCTGGTGGTGCTGCTGGTACTCCCCGGGCTTGCCGTTGAGGTCGACGTACTGCTCGTCGGCCAGAGTCGAGCCGCCGTACTTGATGGCCTCGTGCAGGATCTCGACCAGCGACCGGTAGAGCCGGCGGATCTCCTGGGTCGTGAGCGAGTCGCTCTCCCGGTCGTAGCGCAGCCCCGAGTCGAAGAGGATCTCGTCGGCGTAGATGTTGCCGATGCCGGCGATCATCGACTGGTCGGTGAGGAAGGCCTTGAGCTTCATCTTCTTGGAGCGCAGCAGGTGGCCGAAGTCCACCCACGACATCGGGGTCTCGACCGGGTCGACGCCGAGCGAGGACAGCTCCTCGATCTCCGAGGTGATCTCGTCGGGCGTGGCCAGGAACATCTCGCC
Source organism: uncultured Actinomycetes bacterium (assembly GCA_963793025.1). Lineage (GTDB taxonomy): Bacteria > Actinomycetota > Acidimicrobiia > Acidimicrobiales > Acidimicrobilacustridaceae > CAWBYL01. Next base: position 1,249,385 of record CAWBYL010000006.1, on the reverse strand, counting down.
GAAGGTGCGGGGGTCGACGAAGCGGAGCTGGCCGCCCTGGGTGAAGGCGATGACGACGTGGGTGTGCTTGTCCATCGGCTCCTTGGGCGTGGTGCGCAGGAGCTGACCCGACATGCGGAGGTGGACGACCCACACGTCGCCGCTGTCGAGGGGCATGAGGAGGTACTTGCCCTTGCGTTGGGCTCCGGTGATCTTGGTGCCCTCGAGCTTGCTGGCGAACTCGGCCGGGGTCTGGCGGCGGATGGAGCGCTTGCCGGTGACGTCGACGGACTTGATCTTCTTGCCGACCACCTCGCGCTCGAGCTCTCTGCGGATGGTCTCGACCTCGGGCAATTCAGGCATGTCCCTGCTCGCTCTCGTTGGGTGAAGCATTGGCGGTGGTGGCGTCGGTGGGCTCGTCGTGGAGGCGGGCCAGGGCGGCCTTGGCCGCCGCCTGCTCGGCGAGCTTCTTCGACCGGCCCTCGCCCCGGCCGATGACCTCGCCGTCGATCGACACCCGGGCGAAGAAGCGCTTTTCGTGATCCGGGCCCTCGTCCTGCAGCTCGTAGGAGGGGCTCGACTCGAACCGGTGGGCGACGAGCTCCTGCAGGAGTGTCTTGCTGTCGGCGCCGCCCGGCCCGCCCGGCCCCTCGACCTCGATGCTGATCCGGTCCTCGAACAGATCGAGCACGACGGCACGAGCGGCGTCGAGGCCACCGTCGACGTAGATGGCGCCGATGATCGCCTCCATGGCGTCGGCGAGGATCGATGACTTCTCCCGACCGCCGCTCGCCGCCTCCCCCTTGCCGAGGCGGAGGGCCTCACCGACACCCAGCTCGGAAGCCACGGCGGCGAGGGTGGGTGCGCTCACGACGGCGGCGCGGAGCTTGGCCAGGGCGCCCTCGGGCAGCTCGGGGTGGGTGGTGAAGATGTGATCGGTGATGACGACGCCGAGCACGGCGTCGCCGAGGAACTCGAGCCGTTCGTTGGAGGCATGGCCGGCGTTCTCGGCGCACCACGACCGGTGGGTCAGGGCGAGCTCCATCGGACCGGGCTCGACGAACGGATGGCCCAGCCGGTCGGTCAGCGCGACCAGCGGATCGGCGGCCAGCGCCTCAGCCCAGCTTGGCAACGACGTAATCGACGGCGTCGCGCACGGTCTTCAGGTCCTCGAGGTCCTCGTCCTCGATGCGGAAGCCGACGGTGCGCTCCCCGATCTCTTCCTCCAGCGCCTCGACCAGCTCGATGAGAGCGAGGCTGTCGGCGTCCAGATCGTCGGCGAAGGAGTCGCCTTCGTTGATGGCCGTGGGCTCGATCTCGAGGATGTCGGCGAGGCGGTCACGGATGAGGTCGAGCACCGCCTGGCGGTCCATCGGGGGCTGCTCGACATGGGTCTCTGCGGGCACGGACGTGCTCTCCTGGGTCGCTGCGGGGATCGGGTCGGGATCGTAGCCGCTACCGCGCTTGCGCGCTTGTGAAGCAGCTGAAACTCCTGGTCAGAGCGACAATTTTCTGTCAAGCCCCGTCAGGGCGAACGGCACGGGTGAGGTGCCCGACCACGTCGCCGGTGACCATGTCGTGGGCGATGCGGATGGCGTTGACCATCGCCCGCGACGACGACGAGCCATGGCTGATGATGCAGACCCCGTCGACGCCCAACAACATCGCCCCGCCGGTGCTCTCGGGATCGAGCGTGGCGTACAGCGGCGCCAGCGCCGGCCACAGCGCCGCCGATGCCTCGCGGGCCTCCGGCGAGGACTCGAACGCTTCGAACAGTCCGCTGACGATGGCCTGCAGCCCACCTTCGAGCGTCTTCAGGGCCACGTTGCCCGTGAAGCCGTCGGTGACGACGACGTCGGCGGCGTCGGTCATGAGGTCGCGCCCCTCGACGTTGCCGATGAAGGTCGCGCCCGTCTCGCCGATCCAACCCGGCTCGGCCAGCAGCTTGTGGGTCTCCTTCACCAGGGGGTTGCCCTTCGTGGGTTCCTCGCCGATGGAGAGCAGAGCGACCCTCGGCGCCTCGACACCGAAGCGGTCCCGGGCGTAGACCGCGCCCATCTGCGCGAACTGGACCAGCCACTCGGCGCTGCACTCGGCGTTGGCGCCGGCGTCGAGCAGGACGGTGGGGAGGCCCGATCCGGGCACCGGGATGGGCGTGGCGATGGCCGGGCGGGCCACACCCTTGATGCGGCCCATGCGCAGCAGCGCACTCGCCATCGTCGCCCCGGTGTTCCCCGCGCTCACCATGGCCGAGGCACGCCCGTCGCGAACAGCCTCGGCGGCGCGCACGAGCGACGAGTCCTTCATGCGCCGCACGCTGGAACCGGCATCGGCGTCCATGGCGATGACCTCGCTGGCCTCGATGACCTCGAGGTCACCCACGTCGCCCAGCTCGGCGGACCGGCCGACCAGCACCACGGGGACGCCGAGCTCCTCGGCGGCCTGGCGGGCACCGGCCACGATCTCGCCGGGGGCCTTGTCGCCGCCCATGGCGTCGACCGCGATGGGAAGGGTGCTCACCGGTCGCGGTGTCGTCTCAGTCGACGTCGATGGCCTGGCGGCCGTGGTACCAGCCGCAGTTCCCGCACACCACGTGCGGACGCTTCACGGATCCACAACGGGGGCAGGTGCTGCGTGCCGTCGTCGTGATCCGCCAGGCGGAGGCCCGGCGGCTACGGCTCTTGGACTTGGAGGTCTTCTTCTTGGGGACGGCCATCGTCGTTCCTGAGGCTGGGGGGCACCGCGGCCCTGATCCGCGAGGGGCACCCGGGGCGCGGAGCTCCCCAGGGCACGAACGAGAGACTCTACCCGTCGTCGGCGGGAGAATCGAAGCGCAGCCCGTCGAGGGCCGCCCAGCGCGGGTCGCCGGCGGGCGCGGGGCGGTCGTCGTCGTCGTCCACGTCCCCTCCGGGCCCTTCCCCGGTGGCGTCGTCGGATGCCGTTCCCGTCGGGAAGGAATCGGGCGCGGGACCGGCACAGTCGGGTCCACACAGGGGGGCCAGGGGAAGGGCCAGCAGCACTGCGTCCCGGACCATCGGCTCGAGGTCGACCGAATCGCCGCCGAGGGGATAGGTCTCGCCCTCGACCGGCCGGGGCTCGAAGATCTCCTTGACCTCGGCCGTGGCCTCACCGTGGACGGGTCGGAGGCACCGGCGACACTCCCCCACCCAGGGGGCGGTGACCGTGCCCGTCGCCACCACGCCGTTGCTGAGGGCCTCGAGCTCGACGTCGATGCGCACCTCTCCGCCGTCGGGCACCGTGGCGCTGGTGATGCCGAGACCGGGCAGAACGGCTTCTCGCTGCACCCTCCGTCGGCTACCGGGCTGGCGACGTAGGTCGGCGACGACCACCACGAAGGGCCGGTTGGTCACCGTTCGCTACGCCAGGTCCTGGTCGAAGAAGGTCGATTCGGCGTCGGAGTCGGGATCCGGCGGAGGCGGAAGGTCCGAGTAGCCGTTGTCGACCACCGCCAGTCGACCCTGCGACGCGGGCGAGTCGACGACCGTGTCGTCGTAGCGGTCGACCGGCTCGTACGGCGGAAGCTCCGCCTCGTCGTCGTAGTCGTCGTCGCCATCGTCCTCGGACGGGCTCGACGTGGTGGCGTCGGCGCCGTCGAGACCGTGCTCGGCCGCCGCTGCCGCCTCGGCCAACAGGTTGGTGCCCTGCAGCTTGGAGCGCCCGGCCGCCACCAGCTTCTGGGTGCGATCGAGGACGATCTCGAAGCTGGCGAGCTTCTGGTCGCAGAAGTCCTCGACCTCGTGGCGGAGGCGCCGGGCGTCGGCCTGGGCCGCCTCCACGATCTCGTAGGCCTGCTGCTCGGCGGCCTTGACGACCTCTGTGCGTTGGACCATCCGCTCGGCTCGCGCCTTGGCCTGGGCCACGATCTCGTCGGCCTCGTGGCGCGTCCGGGCGAGGAACTCCTCGCGTTCCTTCAACAGCCATCGAGCGGCCCGCAGCTCCTCGGGGAGCTGGGCCAGAGCCTCGTCGACGAGGTCGAGGACCTCCTCCTTGGCGATCATGGAGGAGGCCGACAGCGGGACCGGGCGGGCGGCCTCGATGACGTCGCGCAGCGAGAGCAGGACGTCCTCGGTCTCGGCCGGGTGGTACTGCGCCCCCACCGCAGGGGGGGTCAGATCGATGTCGAGATCGGGATCGGTGAAATCACTCACGAGGGGTACTTCTCCTGGAGGCGCTTGGCCACTGCGGCCGGCACCATGGTCGAGACGTCGCCACCGAAGCGGGTGATCTCGCGCAGCAGCTTCGAGGCGAGGAACGAGTTGCCGGAGGCGGACGGGATGAAGAGGGTGTCGACGCCGGAGATCTTGTGGTTCATCTGCGCCATCTGGAGCTCGGACTCGAAGTCGGAGACGGCGCGCAGGCCTTTGACGATGAAGTCGGCCTGCAGCTCGCGCGACAGATCGACCACCAACGACGAGAACATGGTGACGGTGACGTTGTCGAGGTGGGCGACCGACTCCTCCAGCATGTCGCGACGGTCGTCCAGCGAGAAGAGCGGCTCACCCTTCTGCGGGTTGCGCATGGCCGCCACCACGACATGGTCGAACAGTCGCGAGGCGGTCTCGATGATCTCGAGATGGCCGTTGTGGATCGGGTCGAACGATCCCGGGTAGAGCACGCGGGTCACAAGGGCTCCGGCGAGGTGTTCGGGGGCTTGAGGATGGCGACGAGCGTACCCCCGTAGCGCTTCGCTCTCAGCGCATGCCAGCCCACAGGCACCGACAGGGACCGGTCGGACTCGGTGACCACCACCCCGCCGGCGACCGTCGGTGCGACCGCGGCCAACAGCGTCGCCCACGCCCCGTCGTCGGTCGCATAGGGCGGGTCGAGCAGAACGAGATCGAACGAGTGCTCCCCGGTCGTGGCTCCGTCGCTGTCGCCCTCCGCCGACGCCGATCGGCTGAGGAACGTGGTCGCAGTGGCCGCGACCACCTCCGCCCGTTCGATCAGGCCCGTGGCCCGCAGGTTCTCGCTCACCGCCCGGCGGGCGGCGCGGTCGGGATCGACGAAGGTGGCGTGGCCCGCGCCCCGGGAGAGCGCCTCGACGCCGAGGGCGCCGGAGCCGGCGAAGAGGTCCAGGACCCGCGCCCCGCGCACCGCACCCATGCTCTCCAGGGAGTTGAACATCGCCTCCCGCACCCGGTCGAGGGTGGGCCTGGTGTCCCGGCCGTCGGGCGCCACGAGCCTGCGACCTCTGGCTTCCCCACTGACGACCCTCATCCGGCGAACGTACCCTGTGCGCATGGAAGCGGAGCTGGGGATGACCTGTGTCGACTGCGGGGGGACCCTGCACCCGCTCTCGTATGCACCCGAGGGCGGATGGGAACCCGGCGACGTGATCGCCTACCGCTGCCCGGACTGCAACGAACGCTTCGACATCGTTCTGCCCGACCTGGACGACGACGACCGCTACTAGCCGTCATGCTCCTGCCCGTGCGGTTGAGCGACGGCATTCGTGACGGTTCGGTCACGGTCGCCTACCGCTCGTGGAAGCGGCCGACGGTCAGGGCCGGTGGAACCCTCCAGTCCCACGCCGGGCTGCTCGCCATCGACGCCGTCGATCCGATCGACGTCGCCCGCATCGACGACGCCGCCGTGGCGTCCACCGGCGAGCCCCTGGACCGCGTGCTCGCCGGGCTCCGCATCGAACCGGACCGCACCGTGTACCGCATCACCTTCCACCGGCAGGGCGACGACCCCCGGATCGCTCTGCGAGCGGCCGATGAACTGACCGCCGAGGAGGTCGACGAGCTCGATCGCCGCCTCTCCCGTCTCGACGTCCGCAGTGGCACCGGCCCTTGGACGATGGCGGTGCTCAGATCCATCGAGGCCCACCCGGGCACGGTGTCGACCGAGCTGGCCGCCGAGCTCGGGGTCGACCGGGCCCCGTTCAAGCTGAACGTCCGCAAGCTCAAGGCCCTGGGGCTGACCGAGAGCCTCGAGGTCGGGTACCGGCTGTCCCCCGGGGAGCCCGCTATCTCGAGCGGCGCCCCGACGGACCGAACGTCGACACGGCCGCCGCAGACTGACGCGTCGACCGCTCAGCCCTTCAGCAGGAACTCCGACTCGTCGTCGCCGAGGAGGAGCTCGACCTCCTCCCGCAACAGCCAGTGAGCGTCGAGGACCGGATCGTCGTCGACGATCGCGATGGCGACCTCCCGCGCCTGTACCACCATCTCCCGATCGCGCCGCAGCGACGCCAGCTTGAGGTCGTTGCGCCCCTTCTGGCGCTCTCCCATGATCGTCCCCTCGCCGCGGAGGTCGAGGTCGACCTCCGCCAGCTCGAAGCCATCGGTCGAGCGCACCAGCGCCTCGATCCGGGCCTCACCGTCGGGGGTGGTGGCCTCGCCCACGAGCCAGCAGTGCGACCGCGCCGCACCGCGGCCCACCCGACCGCGCAGCTGGTGGAGCTGGGCGATGCCGAAGCGAGTGGCATCGAGGATGACCATCACCGTCGCGTTGGGGACGTCGACTCCCACCTCGATCACCGTGGTGGCGACCAACACGTCGAGGCGACCCTGTCGGAAGGTGTCCATCACCGCGTTCTTCTCGACCGCCGGTATCCGACCGTGGAGCAGGCCGACCCGCAGACCGGACAGCTCGCCCGAGGTCAGCTCCTCCCAGGTCTCCTCGGCCGACCGGGCCTCGAGCTTCTCGCTCTCGTCGATCAACGGGCAGACCACGTAGGCCTGACGTCCGGCGGCGACCTCGTCGCGAACCTGTTCCCAGACGTCGGCCTCGTCGAGCTCCTCGCGGGCCCAGCGGGTGACGATGGGCGTCCGCCCCGGCGGCAGCTCGTCGAGCACCGAGACGTCGAGGTCGCCGTAGACCGTCATCGCCGCGGTCCGGGGGATCGGTGTGGCCGTCATCACCAACACGTCGGGCACGGCCTGGTCGGCGCCCTTGGCCCGCAGTGCGGCCCGCTGCTCGACACCGAACCGGTGCTGCTCGTCGATGACGACCACCCCCAGGGACTTGAACTCGATCCCCTCGGAGATCAGGGCGTGGGTGCCGATCACCAGATCGATCGAGCCCTCGGCCAGGTCGGCCAGCAGCCGTCGCCGCTCACCCGCCGGGGTCCGGTTGGTGAGCAGGACGACGCGCAGCGGGCGGTCGAGGCCGGCGCCGCCGAAGAGGTTCGACTCGTCGGCGTCGGGAACGGTGAAGCCGTCGAGCAGCTCGCGGATGCCGAGGTGGTGTTGCTCGGCGAGGACCTCGGTCGGCGCCATCAGCGCGCCCTGGTGCCCACCCTGGACAGCGACGAGCAGGGCGCTCACGGCCACCACCGTCTTGCCCGCGCCGACGTCGCCCTGGAGCAGCCGGTGCATCGGAACCCCCCGACCGAGGTCGTCCACGATCTCGCCGATGGTGCGGACCTGCGCGTCGGTCAGGTCGTAGGGGAGCTTCTGGTGGAAGCGCTCCACCAACGGCCCACCGGTACCGTCACCGACGTCGTGGACGATGCCGACCGCGGTGCGCTCGAGCTCCCGCTTGCGCCGTACGAGCTCGAGCTGGACCCGCAGCAGCTCGTCGAAGGCGAGGCGGCGCCGCGCCGCCGCGGCCTCCCGCATCGACTCCGGGCCGTGGATGCCGTGGAAGGCGACCGTGCGGTCGACCAGATCGAGGCGGTCACGCAGCTCCTCGTCGAGGGGCTCCGCGAACTCACCGGCTCGTTCCAGCACCTCGTCGAGGAACCGGGCCACGTCCCAGCTCATCACCCCCGCCTTCTCCGACTGCGGGTACACGGGAACGATGCGGCCGGTGCGGTCGCCGATCAGGTCGACCACCGGATTGGTCATCCGGCGCCGGCCCTGGAACACCTCCAGCTTGCCGAAGAGCACCACGTCGGTGCCTTCCTTGAGCTGACGTTCCCGGAAGGGCTGGTTGAAGAAGCTGACCTGGAGACGAGCGGTTCCGTCGGTGACGTCGGCGGTCACCAGCGACTTGCCGTTGCGGGTGCGGCGCGACTGGGTGCGCACCACCGAGACCAGGACGGTGGCCTCCTCCCCCACCTCCAGGTCCTCCAGCCGGGCCTGGTTGGTGCGGTCGAGGTAACGCCGCGGGTAGTAGGTGAGCAGGTCGAGCACGGTGCGGACACCGAGCTTGCCCAGCGCCCCCGCCCGGGCGTCGCCGACGCCCTTGAGCTCGGTGACGGGAAGTTGGGCCAGCTGCGAGAGACGCCGCGCCATGACTGGGTACCGGCTACTCGATGCCGAAGAGGTAGGGGTAGAGGGGCTGACCACCGTGGTGGACCTCGACCTCGCACCCCGGCCGGTTGTCGTGCAGCCAGACCTCGAGGTGGCGGGTGATCGCCTGCGTGGCGCCGTCGCCCTCGATGACGGTGACGATCTCGTGCTCCGGCCCGACCAGCTGGTCGAGCAGCGTGGTGGCGGCACCGGACAGGTCATCGTCGACGGCGATGATCCCCTCGGATGCGATCCCCAGCCAATCGCCGTCGCGGATCGGGCCGCGGTCCGAGCTGGAGTCGCGCACCGCACGGGTCACCTCTCCGGCCACCACGTGACCGGCGGCGGCGGCCATGGCCTCGGCATTGGTCCCGCACGTCGCGCCGGGGTCGTAGGCGAGCAGGGACCCGAACCCCTCCGCGACCCCCCGCGTGGGCACGACCCGCACCGTCTTGTCGGTCATGGCGTCGACCTGGTTGGCGACCGGGATGATGTTCTTGTTGTTGGGAAGGATCACCACCTCGGGCGCGGGAGCCGCCTCGACGGCCTCGAGGAGCTGGGCGGTCGACGGGTTCATCGTCTGGCCGCCCGTGACCACGACCTGGACGCCGAGGGACAGGAAGATCCGGCGGATGCCCTCGCCCACGGCGACGGCCACCACCGCGCAGGGAACCGGTTCGTGGACCGTCGCCGGCTCGGGGGCCATGGGCTCGGCCTCGCGCACCCAGCGCTCCTCCTCCACCTCACCGAGCAGGTCGGTGACACGGATGCCTCGGGGTCGGCCGATCTCGACGGCCGCTTCGATGCTGGCCCCGATGTCGTCGGTGTGGATGTGGCAGTTCCAGAGGCCGTCGCCACCGACCACCACGATGGAGTCGCCGAGGGTGGCCCACACGTCCTTGAACCCGCCGATCGCCGTGTCCGGCGCATCCAGGAAGTACATGACCTCGTACCGGAGCCCGGCCACCCCGCCGTCGTGGCCCCCGCTGCCGTGGGCGGCCTCGAACGCCTCGAGGAACTCGGCGGTGGCGCCGGCCACGTCCTCGTCGGGTTCGGGGACGGGACGGCCGTCGACCTGGTTGAGGGCGACATCGAGCAGCAGCAGCAGGCCGGTGCCCCCGGCATCGACGACGCCGGCCTCGGCCAGCACGGGGAGCAGTTCGGGGGTGCGGGCCAGCGCGTCGGCTCCTCCGTCGCGGGCGCCCTCGAGCACGCCGGTGAGATCGGCACCGGCGTCGGCGGCGCGCCGGGCTCCCTCCGCCGCCACCCGCACCACGGTGAGGATCGTGCCCTCCACCGGGCGCATGACCGCGCCGTAGGCGGCGGCGCTCGCCGCCTCCAGGGCGTCGGCCACCCCGCCGGCGTCGATGCCTCCGCGATCGGCGAACACCCCCGCCATCCCCCGCAGGATCTGCGACAAGATGACGCCGGAGTTGCCCCGGGCGCCCATGAGCGAGCCGTGGGCGAGGGCGGCGCAGACCGAGGCCATGTCACTGTCGGCGGCGTCGAGCTCAGCGACCACCGAGGTGAGGGTGAGCGCCATGTTGGTGCCGGTGTCGCCGTCGGGGACGGGGTAGACGTTGAGACGGTTGATCGTCTCCCGGTGTGCGGCGAGGGCGTCGGCGTAACCGCGGATCGCGGCGCGGAGGTCCTCGGCGGTCAGGCTCTCGAGCGTGGGCATCGGCCGCGAGACTACTGAGCAGGCCCGCCGCGATCGTCGAGTTGGGCCCCGGGCGGCCCACTGCTAGCATCCCGAGTTCGTTTGTCCCCGACGTCCCGAGGTGTGTGGCCATGTCAGCAGTGTGCGAGGTGTGCGGCAAGCACCCGTCGTTCGGTATGGCCGTGAGCCACTCGCACCGCCGCACCAAGCGTCGGTGGAACCCGAACATCCAGCGGGTCCGGGCTGTCGTGAACGGCTCCACCAAGCGGGTCGACGTGTGCACCTCCTGCCTGAAGGCCGGCAAGGTCGTCAAGGCGGCCCGCTGACCGTGGCCGGCGCGTTGCAGGGTGTGATCAAGTCCTACGACCCGATCACCGGCGACGGAACGATCATCACCGACGCCGACCTGGCCGAGCACGAGCTCGCTCGCGACGCTCTCGCCGGCTCGGTCTTCCGGATGCTGCGCCAGGGCCAGCGGGTCATCTTCGATCTCGACGCCGACGCCCACGCCACCCGGCTGCGGATGGGCTCCGAGGTCGACATGGGGACTCCCGGGTTCCCCCAGTCGCACCCCGGCAACAGCCAGCATCCCCAGGGCGGCGGCGCTCCCGACTGAGCGATCGCTCACGTCGCCATCACCTCGCGACGTCTGCGGTCACTGACGGCGACGAGGCCCGGCTGGCTCCGCACCCGGACCCTTCCCCTAGAATGACCGCATTCACCCCCTGTTCACCGGGAAGGGATCCGGCGACAAGGGTGGATCCCCCCACCCTTCATTCGCGCCACGGCGCGAAGGCGACGACGACGTCGGAGGTCTCATGGCCGGTCACAGCAGCAACCAGAAGCTCGTCGAGTGGGTCGAGCAATGGCGCTCGGTCCTGCAGCCCGACGACGTGTACTGGTGCGACGGATCCGCCGAGGAGTACGACCGGTTCTGCGCCGAGTTGGTGGCGGCGGGCACGTTCCGCTCGTTGAACGAGGCGAAGCGACCCAACAGCTACCTGGCCCTCTCCGATCCCGGTGACGTGGCCCGGGTGGAGGACCGGACCTTCATCTGCTCCGAGGCCGAGGTCGACGCCGGGCCCACCAACAACTGGCGCCCGCCGGCGGAGATGAAGGCCCAGCTCACCGAGCTCTACACCGGCGCCATGAAGGGCCGCACCCTGTACGTGGTGCCCTTCTCGATGGGCCCGCTCGGCTCCCCCATCGCCCACATCGGTGTCCAGCTCACCGACTCCCCCTACGTGGCCACCAACATGCGGATCATGACCCGCATGGGCCAGGGGGCCCTCGACGTGCTCGGTGACGGCGAGTGGGTGCCGTGCATCCACTCGGTGGGCATGCCCCTCGCCGACGGTCAGGCCGACGTCGCCTGGCCGTGTGACGCCGAGAACAAGTACATCGTCCACTTCCCCGAGACCCGCGAGATCTGGTCCTACGGGTCGGGTTACGGCGGCAACGCCCTGCTCGGCAAGAAGTGCTTCGCCCTTCGCATCGCCTCCACCATGGCCCGCGACGACGGCTGGATGGCCGAGCACATGCTCATCCTCGGCCTCACCTCGCCGGCCGGTGACAAGAAGTACGTGGCCGCCGCCTTCCCGTCGGCCTGCGGCAAGACCAACATGGCCATGCTGATCCCGACGCTCGAGGGCTGGACGGTCGAGACGGTCGGCGACGACATCGCCTGGATGAAGTTCGGCGACGACGGCCGGCTCTACGCCATCAACCCCGAAGCCGGGTTCTTCGGTGTGGCTCCCGGCACCTCCGAGTCGTCGAACAGGAACGCGCTGGCCTCGGTCCGCGCCAACTCCATCTTCACCAACTGCGCCCTCACCGACGACGGCGACATCTGGTGGGAGGACCTGAGCGAGCCCCCGGCCCACCTGATCGACTGGAAGGGCCAGGACTGGACACCGGCATCGGACGGGCCGGCGGCCCATCCCAACGCCCGCTTCACCGCCCCCGCCGAACAGTGCCCGTCGATCGCTCCCGAGTGGGAGGACCCGAAGGGCGTGCCCATCTCGGCCATCCTCTTCGGGGGGCGCCGCGCCACCAACGTCCCCCTCGTCACCGAGGCGTTCGACTGGCAGCACGGCACCTTCCTCGGCTCGATCATGAGCTCGGAGAAGACCGCCGCGGCCGCCGGCACGGTGGGCGAGCTGCGCTTCGACCCCTTCGCCATGCTCCCGTTCTGCGGATACAACATGGGCGACTACTTCAAGCACTGGCTCGACATCGGCCAGGCGACCGACAGCGCCAACCTGCCCCGGCTCTTCTGGGTCAACTGGTTCCGCAAAGGCGACGACGGTTCGTTCCTCTGGCCCGGCTTCGGGGACAACTCCCGGGTGCTGAAGTGGGTCGTCGAGCGCATCGAGGGCACCGCCGACGCCGTCGACACCGCGATCGGCCGGGTGCCCACGGCCGAGGCCATCGACACCACCGGCCTCGACCTCGACGAGGACACCCTCGCCACCCTGCTGGCCGTGGACAACGAGGCGTGGCGGGCCGAGATCCCGCAGATCGAGGCGCACTTCGAGAAGTTCGGCGAGCAGCTGCCGGCCGAGCTGCGCGACGAGCTCAACGAGCTCGAGAAGCGCCTGGCCGACTGAGCCGAGGTCGGCTACCGGCGATCACGACGAACGCCACGAGGGCGGGGCCTGCGGGTCCCGCCCTCGTCGCGCCCGGGCGGACTCAGACCTGGCCGACGAGCATGGCCCGGATGCCCAGCCCCATGATGAACAGGCTCCCGAGTCCGTACAGCAGGTACTTGTGCTGTTCCATCTGCTGGCGGTAGCTGTAGATGATCCCCACCGCGATGATGGCGACGAAGCCGTAGAACATGTGGAACTTGGGGGCTTCGATCCCCTGCCCGGCCACCATCCCGACACCCATGGCGACCTGGGCGAACACGGTCAGCTCGGCCAGCACGACGAACCACCACATCGCCCGGGTGCGGAGGGGCGTCAGCCAGTTGGCGGCGAGGACCCAGACCCCGGCCAGCGCGTTGCTGATGATGACGAACCAGGCGAACGACTGGTGGACGTCGAGCAGCACTACTTCGGGCCCGCAGTGACCACCGGAACGTAGGCCCACACCTCACTGGACACCCCGACCGGTCGCGCCTGGCCCTCGCCCGGGCCACCGGGGTGACCGTGACCGGCGCCGGGCTGGTCGCCACCGGCGGTGCCGCGGTGCCCCTCGCCGAAGGCGGGCGACGCCACCCAGGCCTCGAACGCCTCCTCGTCGCGCCACCGGGTGACGACGAGCCACTGCGTCCGTTCGTCGGTGGGCTTCAGCAGCTCGAAGCCCTCGAACCCGTCGGCGCCGTCGACGGCGCCGGCACGGGCGGCGAAGCGGTGCGCGAGCTCGTCGCCCGCCTCGGCGGGCACGGTGATGGCGTTGATGCGGATGATCGACATGGTCCTGAATCGTTGCCGTCCCCATGGCGGCGCGCCAGTCGACCCGGAGCATCTGCACCCGGTTCCGGGCCGTCGGAGCAAACCCGACCGCCCGTACACTCCAAGCACCATGTTGAAGGCGAACGATCCCTGTTGGTGCGGCAGCGGCCGCAAGTTCAAGCGATGCCACCGCGACAGCGCGGAGCGCCTCCGCCCCGGCCACATCAGCCCCATGCGCACCGTGCCGGCGGAGATCGTCCGCCCCGACTACGCCGAGTCCGGCCAGCCCGTCCGCTGGGCCGAGCCCCGGGTGAAGAGCCCCGACGTGATCGCCCGGATGCGCGAAGCCTGTCGGGCGGCCGCCGAGGTGCTCGAGGTGGGGGCGGCCGTGATCGCGCCGGGGGTCACCACCGACGAGATCGACGCCGTGGTCCATCAGGCGTACATCGACAGAGGCGGCTACCCGAGCACGCTGAACTACCGCGGCTACCCCAAGTCCCTGTGCACCTCGGTGAACGAGGTGATCTGCCACGGCATACCCGACGACCGGGAGCTTCGTGACGGCGACATCGTCAACCTCGACGTCACGATCTTCCTGGACGGCGTCCACGGAGACACCAACGCGACCTACGGGGTCGGAGCGGTCGACGCCGCCTCGCTGGCCCTCGTGGAGAACACCCGCCACTGCATCGACGACGGCATCGCCGCCGTGCGGCCGGGGCGTCCGTTCTCGGACATCGGCAAGGCCATCGAGGAGCGGGCGACGGCTGGCGGCTTCGAGGTGGTCCGGGCCTTCGTGGGCCACGGCATCGGCGAGCAGTTCCACACCGACCTCCAGATCCCCCACTACTACGAGCCCCGCTTCACCCTCGAGATGGAGCCCGGGATGATCTTCACCATCGAGCCCATGATCTCGATGGGCACCGGCCTGCACCGGATCTGGGACGACGACTGGACCGCGGTCACCGCCGACGGCAGCCGCACCGCGCAGTTCGAGCACACCGTGCTCGTCACCGACGACGGGGTCGAGGTGCTCACCGGCGCCCGGGCCACCGCCGGCTGAGCGTGCGCCACGCGCGGTTCACCCTTCTGACCCTCGACGTGGACGATCTCGACGTCACCCTGCTCCAGGGCGACCTCGTCGTGGTTCGCCGGGCCGAGAGCGATCAGCTCGACTGGGAGCTGGTGGCCACCTCCCCGCCCCGAGCGCCCATCCCCCAGGCCCCGTGCCGCCTGACGATGACGGTGCTCGAAGGGGGTCGGCTGCTGCGGGGTGATGCCCTGGTCGTGCGGTCCGACGAGCAACGCCACGTCTTCCGTGGCGTCGGCGACCTGGACGGCCTACGTACGTCCGACGGCCTCGAACCCGACAGTTGAGCCAGCGCAGACGATACTCTACGATCTATAACGATATATCGTGAAGTCCTCGTTCAGCGAGGATCGAACCGACCGAGCACCGAGGAGCGGGCACGCCGTGGCCACCACCATCGAACCGAGCGCCACCCGACCGCCCGCCATCGACGAGGTGATCCGGACCGAGGGGCTCACCAAGCGCTACCCCGGCGGGGTCCTGGCTGTCGACGGCCTCGACCTCACCGTGCACCGAGGGGAGATCTTCGGGCTCCTCGGCCCCAACGGAGCGGGCAAGTCCACCACCGCGGGCATGCTCACGACACGGGTGCTGCCCACCGCAGGACGGGCCTTCGTCGGCGGGGTGGACGTCGTCGCTCACCCCGCTCAGGCCAAGCAGCTGATCGGGGTGGTGCCCCAGTCCAACACCCTCGACCGCTCCCTCACCGTCCGGGAGAACCTGTACTTCCACGGTCGCTTCTTCGGGATGGGAGCCAGGGAGGCCCGCGCCGAGGCCGACCGGCTCCTCGCCCAGTTCCGACTCACCGAGCGGGCGGCGGCTCCCGTGCTGGCCCTCTCCGGCGGAATGGCCCAGCGCCTCATGGTCGCCCGAGCGGTCATGCACCGGCCGTCGATCCTCTTCCTGGACGAACCTACGGCCGGACTCGACCCCCAGAGCCGCATCGCCCTCTGGGACATCCTCGGCCAGCTCCACGACGAAGGTCAGACGATCCTGCTCACCACGCACTACATGGAGGAGGCCGACCAGCTCTGTCATCGGCTGGCCATCATCGACCACGGCCGGGTCCTGGCTCTCGACACACCCGAGGAGCTGAAGGGGTCCCTCGGTGCCGACACCATCGTCACCATCACCACGGGACCGAGCGCCGACGGCACGAACCCCGACCTCCAGCGATTCGCCGATCGGCTGCGGGCCGGCATCCGAGGGGCCACCGACGTCGAAGTGGCCGGTGACCTGGTGAGCCTCGGGGTAACCGGCTCACGGGGTGTGCTCCCCGCCGTGGTGGCCCAGGCCGAAGCGGCCGGGGTGGTCGTCCACGACCTTCGCCTGGCCGAACCGACCCTGGAGACGGTGTTCCTCAAGCTGACCGGCAAGGAGCTGCGCGAATGACCTCGACCGACGCGACCACCACCCCGCCCGCAGAGCCCGGAACCGATGCCATCCCGGTCCGCAGCCCTCGCGCCGCGGGGGTCGCGGCCTTCCGGGCCCTGCTCCTGCGGGACCTGGTGGTGCTGCGCAAGAACCTCAAGGAATTCCTTCCTCGCACCATCCTCCAGCCGCTCCTGTTGGTCTTCGTGTTCACCTACGTGTTCCCGAAGATCGGACAAGGCGTGGGGGGAAACGGGCCCGAGGCCGCCCAGTTCTCCACCCTCCTCGTGGCCGGCGCCATCGGTCTGGCCGTGCTCTTCCAGGGCATCCAGGCGGTGGCGCTGCCGATGGTGCAGGAGTTCGGCTTCACCCGCGAGATCGAGGACCGGGTGCTCGCGCCGCTGCCCGTCTCGATGGTGGCCGTGGAGAAGATCGTGTCGGGCGCCCTGCAGGGGTTGTTCGCCGCGCTGCTCGTCTTCCCCATCGCCGCGGTGGTGCCGGCCACTCCCGTCGACCTGCACATCAACTGGCTCGTCCTGATCACCCTCGCCCCGCTGGCCTGTGTCATGTGCTCGGCCCTGGGGCTCATGTTCGGCACCGTCTTCAACCCCCGTACCGTGCCCGTGCTGTTCGGCGTGGTCGTGCTGCCGCTGACCTTCCTCGGGTGCACCTACTACAGCTGGTCGTCGCTCGCCCCCATCCGCTGGCTCCAGATCGTCGTGCTGGTGAACCCGCTCGTCTACGTGTGCGAGGGCCTGCGCGCCGCGCTGACCACCACTCCCACCATGTCCCTGTGGGCCGTGTACCCGGTGCTCATCGGACTGACGGTGCTGTTCACCACGATCGGCATCCGGTTCTTCCGCCAACGCGTCATCGACTGACCCATGCAGTGCCCGCTCGGCGCGTCAGCCGTCGGGCAGGAGTGAGGACGCGAACGGAGCTCCGGGATCGCGCCGAGCCTCGAGGGCGATGAACCACTCGGTACCGAAGGCCCGGCCGAAGGTCTCCAGCGGCATGGCCAGGAAGAACGAATCGGGAGCGATCTGGCTGGCGTGGGCTTCCATGGCCTTGCGCTTGACGTCGAGCACCGAGGTCACGTCGACCGCATGGGTGATGAGCGTCTCGGGCGACCCGAAGCCGTCGGAGTCCATCGACTTCACCCGCTCGGCCAGCTCCGCCATCTCGGCGTCCAGCTCGTCGGTGCCGAGCGCATCGAGCTGCTCGGTGATCCCCTGGCGCATCGCGTCGCGGTTCATCGTCGACTGGAACACCGCGCCGACGCCTGCCAGCTCTGCCGCTCGTCGGCCCACCCGGTGGACCTGGATGTGGTCCGGATGCCCGTAGCCGCCGTGGTCGTCGTAGATGGTGAGGACGTCGGCGTCGACGTCGGCGAGGATGGCGGCCAGGCGCGAGGCCGCCTCGTCCAGGTCGGCCTGCCAGAAGCAGGCCGGGTTGTCATTGGTGGGTTCGCCCATCATCCCCGAGTCCTCGTAGCCGAGGAACTCGACCCGATCGGCCCCCAGGATGCGACCGGCCGCCTCGGACTCGACCACGCGACGCTGCCAGAGGGCTTCACCGTCGTTGAGCACGCCCGGGACGGGTTCGCCCTGCTCGCCGCGTGTGCCCCACACGATCACCACCCGGTGGCCGGCGGCGGCCGCCAGGGCCATGGTGCCGCCGGTGGCGATGGCCTCGTCGTCGGGATGGGCGTGGAAGCACACGAGGGTCGACATCCGGACGAATGGTACCGGTCGGTACTGCCGGTTCGATCAGGAGATGGCCCCCGACGCCCGTAGCGACGCGAGGCCGGCGCCGTCGGCCACACCCCACTCGGTGAGCACCTCGTCGGTGTGCTGGCCGGCATGGCTCGGTGGACGCTGGATGGTCGCCTCGGTGCGGGAGAACCGCGGGGAGGGAGCGGGCTGCACGACTCCGTCACGCTCGATGAACGTGCCCCGAGCGGTGGTGTGCGGATGGCGGGTCGCCTCCACGAGGGACAGCACGGGGACGACGCAGGCATCGGTGCCGTCGAAGATCTCGGCCCACTCGTCACGCCGCTTGGTGGCGATGACCGCAGCCAGCCGCTCCTTCAGGTGCGGCCACATGGACCGATCGTGCTGGCGGGCGAACTCGGGATCGTCGCTGAGGCCGGTGCCGTCGAGGAGAGCGGCGTAGAACTGCTCCTCGATGGCGCCCACCGACAGGAACTTGCCGTCGGCGCACTCGTAGACCTCGTAGTAGTGGGCGCCGGTGTCGAGCATGTTCTGGCCCCGCTCGTCGGTCCAGCTGCCCATGGCCATCATCCCGTGGATGAAGGCGGTGAGGGAGGCGGTGCCGTCGACCATGGCGGCGTCGACGACCTGCCCGACGCCGGACGTCCGTGCTTCGAGGATGCCGCAGACCACGCCGAAGGCCAGCAGCATCCCGCCGCCGCCGAAGTCGCCGACCAGGTTGAGCGGCGGTTGGGGTCGCTCTCCCGGGCGACCGATGGCCCCGAGGGCCCCGGCGATGGAGATGTAGTTCATGTCGTGGCCGGCCATGGTGGCCATGGGCCCGTCCTGACCCCAGCCGGTCATGCGGCCGTACACCAGGCGCGGGTTGCGCTCCAGGCAGGCGTCGGGACCGATGCCGAGGCGTTCGGTGACGCCAGGTCGGAAGCCCTCGATGAGGGCGTCGGCCTGTTCGACGAGGGTCAGGACCGTCGCCACCCCGTCGGGGTTCTTGAGGTCGACGCCGATCGAGCGGCGGCCCCGGTTCATGATGTCCTTCGGTGGCTCCGAGGGGTCACCGCCTCCCACCGAGGCGGCCCGGTCGACGCGCACGATGTCGGCGCCCATGTCGGCCAGCATCATCGCCGCGAAGGGCCCCGGGCCGATCCCCGCGATCTCCACGATGCGCACTCCGTCGAGCGGTCCCATCAGTCGTCCCCCTGCGGCGTCGGGCGCCCCACCGGTCAGACGGGGGCGCGGGAGGCGAGCGCGGTCACGTGGTGGATCACGGTCGCCCAGTAGTAGCGAGGGAGATCGTGCCCCATTCCCTCCAGCGGAAGGAATTCCGAGTCGCGTAGGCACTCGGCCGTGCGTTCGCCGCCGCTCAGGGTGACGAGGGGATCGAGCTCCCCGTGCACCACCAGGGAGGGGACGTCGAGCTCCCGCAACCCGGCCGATCGAGACGGCGACGCCAGCATGGCCAGCAGCTGATCGGCGCTGGCCTGGGGGTTGTACCCGCGGTCGAAGCTGAGCCCGTTGCGCTCGACGATCCAGTCCTCGTCGATGTGCTCGGGGCCGGCCAGGATCTTCCCCGACTCGAGGGCGTGGGCCACGAACCCCTCACGGTCCTCGGGCACGGGCGAGATGAGGGTGTCGAGGGCGGACGGCTCCGGTTGCCCGACGTCGGGGTCCCCGGTGGTCGACATCACCGACGTGAGCGACGCGACCCGATCGGGCCGGTCGATGGCCATCTGCTGGACGACCATCCCGCCCAGCGACAGACCGAGGAGGTGGACCCGGCCGAGGCCGAGGTGGTCACACAGTCCCCAGGTGTCGTCGGCCATGTCGAGGAGCGTGTACGGAGGGTCGACGTCGGCGCCGCCGAGGAGCTCGACGATGGCCTCCGCGGGATCGTCGTCGGTGTGGACCCACGTCGACAGACCCACGTCGCGGTTGTCGAACCGGATCACGAAGAAGCCCCGGTCGGCCAGGCTCTGGCAGAACTCGGGGTTCCACCAGACCATCTGCGCACCCAGGCCGGCGACGAGGAGGAGCGGCGGGTCCTCCGACTCGCCGAACGTCTCGTACTCGAGCTCGATCCCGTTGCTGGGGGCACGCATGGCGGCATCCTTCACGGGCCCTCCGGATCGGTCAAGCGGCGGACGGTAGGTTCGGTCCGTGGACGACCAGGGTCGGGACGAGCACCGCGCCACCCCCAGACCCGTCCGGGTCGACCCGCTCTCGGGTCGGCCGGTGCGCATCGTGCCGGCGCGCCAGAGCCGGCCCAACCTGCCGCCGGCGGGCTGCCCCTTCTGCCCCGGCGGCATCGAGGCCCCGGACACCTACTCGGTGCGGGCCTTCCCCAACCGGTGGCCCCCGATACCCCGCAGCCGGGCCGAGATCGTCCTCTACACCCCCCGCCACGACGCCAGCTTCGGCGAGTTGTCCCCCAGCGAGGCCCGGCAGGTGGTCGACCTGTGGGCCGAGCGCAGCGCCACGCTCGGCGCCCAGGACGACGTCGCCTACGTCCTCGTGTTCGAGAACCGCGGTCCCGAGGTGGGCGCGACCATCGCTCATCCTCACGGACAGATCTACGCCCTCGGAGCCGTTCCGCCCGAGGCCCTGACCGAGCTCGAAGCCGATCGTTCGCACACGGGTCTCGGGCCCGGCGCGCCCGGTGACCGGCTGGTGGCCGAGGCCCCGGGAGGCTGGAGGGCGTGGGTGCCGGAAGCCGCCGGTTGGCCCTATGAGCTGGTGCTGGCACCGGGCGAACGGATTCCCGACCTGCCCTCCCTGGACGGAGAGGGCCGCGACGGCCTGGGGGTTCTCCTCGTCGACGTCACCAACCGTCTCGACCGGTTGTTCGACGCACCCATGCCGCTCATGCTGTGGTTCCACCAGCGCCCCTTCGACGGACGGCCGTGGCCGGAAGCCTGGGTCCACGTGCACGTCGCCCCGCTGCTGCGAGCCCCCGGCACCCCACGGTTCGTGGCTGCCGGCGAGCTGGGCAGCGGCCTGTGGTTCAACCCCGTCGATCCCGACGAGGCCGCCGACCAGCTCCGCCGGGCCGGGCCGTGACCGATCCTTCCTCCGCCACGGTCGTGGCCCACGCACCCGGTCGAGTCGTCCTGATCGGGGACCACACCGACCACGCCGGCGGGGTGTCGCTGACCATGGCCATCGACCGGGGGACCACGGTGACGGGTCGACGAGGGGGCGACCGCATCCGGCTCACGTCGGCCGACGCCGAGGGCGCAGTCGACCGCTCAGCCTCCTCGGCCGACCACCCGCCGCCCGACGGCGCCGAGTGGGGTCGGTTCGTGACGGGGGTGATCACGGCGATGCAGACGGGTGGAGGGACGGGCCTTCCCTACGGCTTCACCGGGCGCATCGACTCGACGCTCCCGCTGGGCGCCGGCCTGTCCTCGTCGGCCGCACTGGAGCTGGCCCTCGCCCTCGCCCTCGGCTTCGAGGGCAGCGCCCTCGAGCTGGCCCGCCTGGGGCAACGGGCCGAGCACCGGGCGGTGGGGGTGCCGTGCGGGCTGCTCGACCAACTCACGGTCGCCAACGGCGTGGAAGGCCACGCCCTGTTGCTCGACCTCGCCACCGACCGGGTGAGCCCGGTGCCGGTTCCTGTCGGCGTGGACGTCGTGGTGGTGCACTCGCGCCAGGCGCGGCGCCTCGCCGACTCGGACTATGCCGAGCGGCGGTCAGCCTGCGAGCAGGCGACCCGGATCGTCGGTCCGCTCCCCACGGCGTCGGCCGCCGCCATCGCCGCCATCGAGGACCCGGTGCTCCGTCGCCGGGCCCGGCACGTGGCCACCGAGTGCCAGCGGGTCCGCCTCGCGGCCGACGCGCTCGGGCGGGGCGAACTGACCGTGGTCGGCGAGCTGATGCACCAGAGCCACCGAAGCCTGCGCGACGACTTCGAGGTGTCGACCCCCGCCCTCGACGAGACAGTGAGCCGACTCATGGACATGTCCGGCGTGCTCGGTGCCCGTCTGACCGGAGCAGGATTCGGGGGCTGTGTGGTGGCCTTGTGCGAGTCGGGGGCCATACCGGATCCCGCCGCGGTCACCGGTGTGGGGTGGCGGGTGCTCCCCGCCGGACCGGCGCGGGTGCGTCTCGACTGAGCCGGGCTCCGGCGCGACGAAGATCAGCTCGCACCGAGCTCGGACACGCGTCGGTCGAGCTCTTCGATCGGCACCGAGCCGGCACGGCGGCCGGACCCGACGGCCTCGGCGGCCATCTGCTGCAGGGCCTCGTTGACGGGCGTGGCCACGCCGTGCCGTCGGCCGAGCAGGACGATCTCCCCGTTGAGGTGGTCGGTCTCGATCGAGCCCGCGCCCCGCTCCAGGCTCTGCCACGTGGAGGAGCCACCGTGGGAGATTCCTCCGGCGGGCAGCATGTGCAGACCGTCGGCCCGCCGGGACTGCTCGTCCTCGACCGACTGCACTGCGATCCCGGCGGCGTCCAGGCACGCCGCCCCCTCGGCGATGGCCCGCTGGTACAACGTCGTACCTCTCGCCTCCCAGCCGCACAGGGCGTCGAGGGCGTTGCCGAGGTTCATCAGGAGCTTGCGGTACTTCACCTCCATGATCGCCGGGTGGACCTCGGAGCGGAACGAGGCCCGCTCGAGGTCCGAGGCGATCGCCCGGGCGCGGTCGTCCTCACCCGACGGGAAGCGGCCGAGGTCGAGCACTCCTGCGGCGGGGGACGAGAACTGGTGCACGACTCCGGGGTGGGTGAACTGCGAGGGCAACAGCACGCACATGCCGTAGACCGTCCGGAAGCGGCGGAGCACCTCCGCCTCGTTGGTCACCCCGTTCTGGGCGCAGACCACGGTGACGTCCGGGGAGGCGGCGGCCCTCAGCTGGTCGAGGGCGGCGACGGTGTCCTGGCTCTTCATGGCCAGCACCACCACGTCCTCGCTCGTGGGAGCAAGTTCGGCCACGTCGCCGACGACCGGGATCGACAGCTGCTCGGTGCCCGTGGGCGTCTCCAGCCTGAGTCCGCTGCTCTGCAAGGCCTCGAGATGGGCGCCACGAGCCACCAGGGCGACGGGCAGGCCGGCGGCGTGGAGGCGTCCGCCGATCACCCCACCGATGGCACCGGCCCCGAAGATCACGTACCGCATGGCCGGAGTCTCTCACCGTCACGCGCCGGCCACGACGGCGACCGACCGGCTACATGCGGTCGAGCAGCTGGGCCTTCTTGGCCTGGAACTCCTCTTCGGAGATGTGCCCCTGATCGCGCAGCGCAGCCAGCTGGGTGATCTGCTCGGGCACCGTCGGCTCCGCCGGCGTCGACGCCGAGACGACCGCCTGGGCGGCGGCGGCCGCGGCCTGGGCGGAGTTGATGCCACCCGAGATGCGCCCGGCCTGCTTCACCTCGTTCGATTCCATCTGCTGGTAGATCTCGTTCTGGACCGCCCCCGGGTTCTTGATGTCGTCGAATCGCTGCGCGCCGTCCTTGGAGGCCGACTCGATCTCGAGATCGCCCAGTCCGAGCATCCGCTCGAAGATCCGCTGGTTGAAGAAGATCGTGTTGATCCGCTCGAGGGGGATCTCGATGCCGCGCTTGGCGACCACGCCGCTGCGATAGATCACTCGATCCGAGGTGAGCACGAAGTGGGTGCTGATCCACCGGACGTAGCGCTCGACGAACCATCCGACGCAGAACACCAGGAACAGCGCCACCGGGATCTTGGCCCAGTCCCAGCCCTGGGCCAGGATGACGAGGGCGAGGAGCACGGCCACTGCGAGCCCCGCAGCCGACTTGGCGAAGTACCACCAGTGGGGGTGCAGGTCGAGGATGAGGTCCTCGCTCGGGTGGAGGCTGTCCTCGGGATACGGCATGGGAAGACGATACCTCCGGGAGGACTGTCGCCAGGGGTTAGTACGGTCTCCTCCGTGGACGCCGATGCCCTCCTGGAAGGTCTCAACGACGCGCAGCGCGCCGCCGTCACCGCCATCGCCTCCCCGCTGTGCATCCTGGCCGGCGCCGGGTCCGGGAAGACCCGGGTTCTCACCCGTCGGGTCGCCTGGCGGGCCGCCACCGGCGACCTGGATCCGCGCCACGTGCTGGCTCTCACCTTCACCCGCAAGGCCGCCGGTGAGCTCACCCAGCGCCTGCGGGCCCTGGGCCTGCGCGATCGAGTGGCCGCCGGCACGTTCCACGCCATTGCCTACGCCCAGCTCCGGGCCCGCTGGGCGGACCGGGGCATCCAGCCACCGAGCCTGCTCGATCGCAAGGTCGGCTTCGTGGCCCGGCTGCTGCCGAGCACGGCGCGCGACGTCCCGGCCATCGACGTGGTCGCCGAGATCGAATGGGCCAAGGCCCGCATGGTCGAGCCCGACGACTACGCCGAGGCGGCCACCGCCGCCGGCCGACGCCCTCCACTCGCCCCGGCCGAGGTCGCCCGCGTGTTCGCCCGCTACGAGGAGGCCCGCCGCGAGCGTCGCCTGGTCGACTTCGACGACCTTCTGCGCGTCTGCCGACGCGACCTCCTGCGCGACCCCGACTTCGCCGCCACCCAACGGTGGCGGTTCCAGCACCTGTTCGTCGACGAGTTCCAGGACGTGAACCCGCTCCAGCAGGCCCTGCTCGACGCGTGGCGGGGCGACCACCTCGACCTGTGCGTCGTGGGCGATCCCAACCAGGCCATCTACGCGTGGAACGGCGCCGACGCCGACCTCCTCCGCCGCTTCCCCCGCCGTTTCCCGACGGCTGAGGTCGTGCGCCTGACCGACAACTACCGGTCCACCCCCCAGGTCCTCGCGGTGGCCAACGCGGTGCTCGCCGGCGGCGGGCGCGGCGTCGACCGCGACGGTGCGCTGCGGGCCACCCGTCCCGACGGCGACGTCCCGAGCGTCCACCAGTACGAGGACGACCGAGCCGAGGCCAAGGGCGTGGCCCGGGCGGTACGGGACCACCACTCCCCCGGCACCAGCTGGTCGACCCAGGCGGTCCTGGTGAGGACCAACGCCCAGATCGCGGCCATCGAGGAAGCCCTCGGCGCCGCCAAGATCCCGTTCCGCGTGCGTGGCGGCGCCCCGCTGCTCGACCAGCCCGAGGTCAAGGCGGCCCTCGCCGAGCTACGGCGCGCGCCGGGCTCGTTCACCGACGCCCTCGCCGACATGGCCGCCACCGCGGAGACCTCCGGCCCCACCGGCGATCGGGCCGACGAGCGGCGGGCCAACGTCGATGCCCTCATCCAGCTCGGCCGGGACTTCGCCGCCCTCGACCCGGCGCCCGGCGTACCCGGGTTCTTGAGCTGGCTGTCGAGCACCACCCGGGCCGATCAACCCGACCGGGGCGGCGACGCGGTGGAGATCAGCACGTTCCACGCGGCCAAGGGCCTCGAGTGGCCGATCGTCCACCTGGCCGGGCTCGAGCAGGGTCTGGTGCCCATCGGCCACGCCCGCACCGGCGACGCCCTGGCCGAGGAGCTCCGGTTGTTCTACGTCGCCCTCACCCGCGCCGAACGCGAGTTGGTCTGCAGTTGGGCGGCACAGCGGCGCTACGGCAACCGGGAGATGCGGCGCGACCGCTCGCCCTACCTCGACACGGTGGTGGCCGCCTGCGCCGCGCTGCGGGCGGGGTCGGATCCGATCGAGGTGGGCAGGGGCGTCGCCGTGGCTGCTCCCGCCGCCAAGCCCCGCCCGGCGCGTCGCTCGCGCACCCGACCCGATCTGCCCCGCGCCCAAGGTGCGCTCGCCCCGGCCGACCTCGACGACGCCGGTCGGGGACTGCTCGAGGCGCTGCGCTCCTGGAGGTCGGACAAGGCGCGGGCGGCGGGCATGCCCGCCTACGTGATCTGCAACGACCGCACCCTCGTCGAGATCGCCAGCTCCCGGCCGATCTCGCCCGACGAGCTGCTCGACGTGCACGGCCTCGGCGAGGTCAAGGTGGGCCGCTTCGGGGACGAGTTGCTGGCCCTCGTGGGCGAGCACGCCGGCTGACCGATGGACTTCACCGCCCAGGATCACCTCCGGTCGCCGGTGGCGGCGGTGCTCGAGGCCTACGCCGATCCCACCATGACCGCCGAGCTGGGGGCGCTGGCCCCGCTCGGCCCGGGCGAAGTGCTCGAGCACCGTCGCACCGGTGACCAGATCCATCTGCGCGTCCGCTACGCCTATCGCGGGGACCTCCCGCCCGGCGCCACTGCGGTCGTCGACCCGGCCCGGCTGACGTGGGTGCAGGTCACCCGCCTCGATCTGGGAGCCCGGCGCGCCCGCATCGAGCTCGAACCGGACAACTACGCCGACCGGCTCCGAGCCGCTGCCGACCAACGCTTCGAACCGGGCGAGGCCGGCGGCTGCGTGCGTCGAGTGGATGGCCGGCTCTCGGTCAAGCTGTTCATGGCCGGTCGGGCCGTCGAAGGGGCGCTGGTCTCGGGTCTGCAGGAGTACCTCGCCAACGAAGCGGCCGCCGTCGACGCCTGGATCGACGCCCGTCGCCCCCCACGCTGAAGGCTGCGCCCGCTCCCGAACCGCTCAGGTCTCGAAGTCGACGACCACCGGAGCATGGTCGCTCGGCTGCTTCCCCTTGCGGGCATTGCGGTCGATGAGGACCATCCGCGAGCGGGCCGCCAGGGTCTCGGTGGCGAGGACGAGGTCGATCCGCATACCTCGACCCTGGTGGAAGTCACCCCGCCGGTAGTCCCACCACGAGTACATCCCGCCCGCGTCGTAGTGGCGGCGGAACACGTCCTCCATGCCCCACTCCTCGAGGCGACCGAGGGCCTGGCGCTCCGGCTCGCTCACGTGGGTGGCTCCCTCGAACGCCTCGGGCTTCCACACGTCACGATCGTCGGGGGCGATGTTGAAGTCGCCACAGATCACCACCGGCGCAGCCGGATCCTCGTTGGCGTCGAGGGCGCTGCGCAGCCGGTCCAACCACCGCAGCTTGTAGGTGTAGTGGTCGTCGTCGAGCGAGCGCCCGTTGGGCACGTACACGTTGGCGACGCGGACGTCCCCGCAGGTCGCCCACAGCAGTCGGGCATCGCCGTCGGCCTCCGCTCCGTCGTCCCAGCCCGCCACCACGTCGGCCAGGCCGACCTTCGAGAGGATCGCCACGCCGTTCCACTGGCCCTGCCCGTGGTGGGCGCAGTCGTAGCCCATCTCCCGGAAGGTGAGGTCGGGGAAGGCGGGGTCGGCGAGCTTGGTCTCCTGCAAGCAGGCGATGTCAGGGCTGACATCGGCGAGCCACTCCTGCACGCTGCGGCAGGCGGGCCTTGAGCGAGTTCACGTTCCACGTCGCCAGTCGGAGCACGGTTGGGGAATCTAACCGGCCGGCCCGACCAGAAGGACCGCCGCATCATGGTGGAATCGCGCTGGGTGCGACTAATGTCACAGCGAGCCGGATAGCTACCCGTGGGTAACAAGGCCGGAGGGCGCGCCGCAGCGACGCACTCGTAGAAGGCACTGGGGGGCATCACCATGGATGAGTGGCACGCACGGACGCGCCGGATGTGGATCGGCTTCGCCGAGACCCTCACCCGGCGGGCAGGCGTGGCGATGGCGATCGGGATCGTGGTCAGCGTGGTCCTCGCCTTCGGCGTCACCAAGCTCGACTTCGCCACGGGCCAGTCGAGCTACCTCAACAAGGACTCGCAGATCGCCACCGACAACGAGGCGTACCAGAACCTCTTCGGGGGCGAGGCCATGCTCACCGCCTTCGAGGTTCCCCAGGGCCAGAGCATCCTCGACATGTTCACCGCCGAGAACATCGTCGAGATGGAGGCGCTGCAGGCCACCCTGGCCGACACACCGGGAGTCACCAGCTCCATCTCGCCGCTGAGCGCACTGACCTGGACCAACAACCTGGTCACGGCCCCCGAGGGCGCGCCGCCCACCGCCAGCCCGGCCGGGTTGATCCTCGCCGGTGCCATCGGGCGTGAGGAGCCGGGCTCGCCCGAGGCCGCCGCCCGCACCGCCGACGGCCTGATGACCATCCAACGGGCGGCGGCCGCCGGCGAGCACTCGCTCGACAATCCGGCGTGGCTGGAGTTCCTGCTCATCGACAACCGCGGCGACATCCGCGCCGCCCTCCGACCCTTCTTCCCGACGCCGCCGGGCGTGGCCCCCACGGCGGAGAACGCCACCCACGCCCTGATGATCACCCGACTCGACGGCAACCAGGCCCTCGACGCGCAGAGCGAAGCCGCTCAAGCCGTCACCGACGCCTTCGCCACCACCGACTTCGCGCCGGCCTCGACGGTCACGACCGGCGCTCCCATCCTGCTCAAGGAGGTCAACGACTACCTCCAGGGCGGCATGCTGCTGCTCGGCGCCCTGGCCGTGCTCGTCATGATCGTCGTGCTGTCGCTCGCCTTCCGGGTGCGGTGGCGCCTCGTTCCCCTCGCCGTCATGGCGATCGGCGTGATCTGGGCGTTCGGACTCCTCGGCTACTCGGGCTTCCAGCTCTCCCTCGTCACCATCGCCGGCCTCCCGATCCTCATCGGCCTCGGTGTGGACTTCGCCATCCAGGTCCACAACCGGGTGGAGGAAGAGGTCCTCATCGATCACACCGAGAGCCCCTTCGCCGAGACGCTGCTCAACATCGGGCCCGCCCTGACCGTGGCCGCCGTCGCCGCCGTCATCGCCTGCCTCGCCCTGCTGGCGTCGCAGGTGCCCATGATCCGGGAGTTCGGCATCCTC
Source organism: uncultured Actinomycetes bacterium (assembly GCA_963793025.1). Classification (GTDB taxonomy): domain Bacteria; phylum Actinomycetota; class Acidimicrobiia; order Acidimicrobiales; family Acidimicrobilacustridaceae; genus CAWBYL01. The sequence continues at coordinate 1,221,310 of CAWBYL010000006.1, read as the reverse complement.
CTCGCCGTCGGCATCGTGATGGTGTTCCTCGCCGGACTGGTGCTCCCGATCGTGGTGCTGTCGATCCGGGAGGATCGATCCCCGACGACGGTGCGCCGCGACCAGAAGGTCGTGGAGCGGGAGATGTCCCGGCTGGGCAAGCTCAGCCCGCGCCTCGTACTGCCCCTCGTCGTGATCACGATCGCCGTGTTCGGGCTCGGCCTCGTCGCCGAGACCGACACCCCGATCGAGACCGACCCCCAGAACTGGATCGACCAGAACAGCCAGGTCGTCAAGGACCTCGACCAGCTCGCCGCCCAGACTGCGACCGCCACCGAGCTCTCGGTCTTCGTGGAGACCAACGACGTCTTCACCGACGAGGTCGGGACCTTCGTCACCGATCTGGCCGTGAACGAGCTCGACAACTACCCCGACACCCTGGTGACGGCCTCCGGCCTGCCCATGACCGTCTACTACCTCATGAACTTCCCCGACGTGACCCAGCTCGCGCCGACCGGCGAGGACCTGAGGAAGGCCTACGACGTCGCCCCACCCGAGATCCAGGCCGCCATCGTGGCCGACGACGGCACCGCTGCGAACCTCACCTTCCGCGTCGGGCCGTCCTCCCTCGAGAACCGCAAGGTGATCGTCAACGACATCCGCGACAACGTCGGACCCGACGGGGAACTGGCTCCGCCCGACGGTGTGAGCGCCACTCCGGCCGGTCTCGCCGTCGTCGGGGTGGGGCTGCTCGAGAACCTCACGACCAACAAGCTGCTGCTCACCTTCATCGCCCTCGCCGGCGTCGCCCTCTGGTTGCTCATCCGCATGATGAGCGGGGTGAAGATGGCGTTGGCCATGCTTCCCGTGGTCCTGGCCGTCGGCCTCTCCTCGTGCGTCGTGTACCTGCTCGGCATCACGGTGAGCCCGCTCACGACGGTGAGTGGTCCTCTGGTCATCGCCGTGTGCACCGAGTTCGCCGCCCTGATCATGTTCCGCCACCTCGAGGAGCGGCACCGCGGTCTGTCACCGCGTGAGGCCGTCGACGTCGCCACCGCCCGCACCGGACGGGCGTTCTTCGCTTCGGCCCTCACCACCCTGGGCGGATTCCTGGTCCTCGTCTTCTCGCCCCTCCCGCTCCTCCGGGACTTCGGCGCCATCGTGGCCCTCACCGTGGCGATCGCCCTCATGTCCGCCGTGGTGGTCCTCCCCCCGGTGCTCATCTGGGCCGACGAACGGGGCTGGGTGAAGCTGGCCAAGGGGGCCACGCCCGTCAACGAGGACACGCCCCTCGATCTGCGGGCCTCGGCGGTCACGCGACGCTGACGGGCACCGACGCCGACCAGGCGTCGCCAGAGCGCCCGGGAGCCCACTCGGCGCCAGTACGCTGAGCCATCGTGGCCGATGACTCCTCCCCCCAGATCGCGGGCCCCAACGCCTGGCTCGTCGACGAGATGTACGAGCAGTACCTCGCCAGCCCCTCCTCCGTGAGCGAGAGCTGGCAGGACTTCTTCCACGACTATCGCCCGTCGGGAGCGACACGCACGTCCGTGTCCACCGCCCCGGCGAGCGCCCCCTCGTCGGCGCCGGCGCCGGCGCCGACGCCGACCAGCCCTCCGTCGGGCGCCACCAGCGGAGCCGGGAACGGCGCGTCGGCGACGAAGGCGACCCCGGCCGACCCCAGCCCTCCCGGCCAGCCCCTGCGCGGTGCCGCCGCTCGCATCGTCGCCAACATGGAGGCCAGCCTCGAGGTCCCCACCGCCACCAGCTTCCGCGAGGTGCCGGCCAAGCTCCTCGAGGTCAACCGCAAGATCATCAACGGGTACCTGGGCCGCACCCGCGGCGGGAAGATCAGCTTCACCCACCTGATCGGCTTCGCCGTCGTCCGGGCCATCACCGACACCGTCCCGGTCATGAACAGCGCCTACGCCGAAGGGGCCGACGAGAAGCCCTACGTCGTCCGCCACGAACACATCGGCCTCGGCCTCGCGGTCGACATGGAGAAGTCCGACGGCAGCCGCACCTTGCTCGTCCCGTGCATCAAGGACGCCGACACCCTCGACTTCGCCGGGTTCCAAGCCGCCTACGAGGACGTCATCCGCAAGGTCCGGTCCAACAAGCTCACCCCGGACGACTTCGCCGGGGTCACCGTCAGCCTCACCAACCCGGGAACGATCGGCACCGTGCAGTCCGTGCCCCGCCTCATGCCCGGCCAGGGGCTCATCGTCGGCGTGGGCAACCTCGACTACCCGGCGGCGTACCAGGGCGCCGACCCGGCCACCATGGCCGACCTCGGCCTGTCGAAGGTGATGACCATCACCTCCACCTACGACCACCGCATCATCCAGGGCGCCGAGTCCGGGCTGTTCCTGAAGCGGGTCCACGAGTTGCTCATGGGTGAGGGTGACTTCTACGAGCAGGTGTTCCGTTCGATCGGCGTGCCCTACGAGGCGGTCGAGTGGCGGCGTGACGTGAACCCTGTCGACCGTGAGGAGTCCACCCTCGCCAAGCAGATGAAGGTGCAGACCCTGGTGAACATGCACCGGGTCCGCGGCCACCTCATCGCCGACCTCGACCCGCTCTCGGCCGAGGAGCCCTATCTGCACCCCGAGCTCGATCCCGCCACCTACGGGCTCACCATCTGGGACCTCGACCGCGAGTTCCTCACCGGCGGGATCGCCGGACGGGCCCGCATGAAGCTCGACGACATCCTCCACGTGCTGCGCGACGCCTACTGCCGCACGATCGGCATCGAGTACATGCACATCCAGGAGCCGGCTGAGAAGCGCTGGATCCAGGAGCACGTCGAGGGCGTGACCATCCAGCTCTCGCCCGACGAGAAGCGCCACATCCTCGAACGCCTCAACTCCGCCGAGGCCCTCGAGAAGTTCCTCGCCACCAAGTACCTCGGACAGAAGCGCTTCGGCATCGACGGCGCCGAGTCGGCCATCCCGCTGCTCGACGCCCTGCTGGCCGAGGCCGCCGACTCAGACATGGAGTCCGCCGTCATCGGCATGGCCCACCGCGGCCGGCTCAACGTGCTGGTCAACATCGTCGGCAAGAACTACGAGCAGCTCTTCACCGAGTTCGAGGGCAACATCGACCCCGAGTCGATCCAGGGTTCGGGCGACGTGAAGTACCACCTTGGACAGACCGGCAAGTTCACCAGTCGCCGCGGCAACACGATCCCCGTCGACCTGGCCGCCAATCCGTCGCACCTCGAAGCCGTCGACCCGGTGGTGGTCGGCATGGCCCGGGCCAAGATGGATCTCATCGAGCCGCCGGGGAACTACCCGGTGCTGCCGGTGCTCGTCCACGGCGACGCCGCCTTCGCCGGTCAGGGTGTCGTGGCCGAGGTCCTCAACCTCTCCGACATCAGGGGCTACCGAGTGGGTGGCACGGTCCACGTCATCATCAACAACCAGTTGGGCTTCACCACCCCACCCACCGCCGCCCGTTCGTCGGAGTACCCCACCGACGTGGCCAAGATGGTGCAGGCTCCGATCTTCCACGTGAACGGGGACGACCCCGAGGCCGTCGTGCGAGTGGCCCGCATGGCCTTCGCCTACCGCCAGGCGTTCCACAAGGACGTCGTGATCGACATGGTCTGCTACCGCCGCCACGGTCACAACGAGGGCGACGATCCGAGCTACACGCAGCCGCTCATGTACAAGCGGATCGACGCTCGCCGCACGGTGCGCAAGCTGTACACCGAGGCGTTGGTCAAGAAGGGCGACATCTCCCTCGACGAGGCCGAGGCCGCGCTCGACGACTTCCAGACCCGGCTCCAGGTCGCGCTCGACGAGACCAGGTCCCATGCTGCTCCGGAGCCGCTGGACTGCGCACCCGAGCGGCTCTACCCGGGCGTGCGCCCGCACGTGAACACCGGCGTGTCACGAGAGGCTCTCGACGAGGTCCTGTCGGTCCTCGAGCACGTACCCGAGGGTTTCACCGTGCATCCGAAGCTGGCCAAGCAGTTCGAGGCCCGCCACAAGATGTACGCCGAGGACAACGAGGTCGACTGGGCGCTCGGCGAGGCCTTCGCCATCGGGACGGTGCTGCTCGAGGGCACCTCGGTGCGAGTGTCGGGCGAGGACTCCCGGCGCGGCACCTTCTCCCACCGCCACGCCGCTCTCGTCGACTACGAGTCCGGCAAGGAGATCGTCCCCCTCGAGGGCGCCGCCCGCGACAACGCCAAGTTCTGGATCTACGACTCCCTGCTCTCGGAGTTCGCCGCCCTCGGGTTCGAGTACGGCTACTCGGTCGAGAACAAGGACGCCCTGGTGATCTGGGAGGCCCAGTTCGGCGACTTCATGAACGGTGCCCAGGTGATCGTCGATCAGTTCGTGGTGGCCGCCGAGGACAAGTGGGACCAGACCTCCGGGTTGGTCATGCTCCTCCCCCACGGCTACGAGGGCCAGGGTCCCGAGCACTCCTCGGCCCGCATCGAGCGGTTCCTCACCCTCGCCGCCGGCGACAACATCCAGATCTGCAACGCCACCACCGCCGCGCAGCTCTTCCACCTGCTGCGCCGGCAGGTGCACCGCGACGTGCGCAAGCCGCTCGTGATCTTCACCCCCAAATCGGGGCTGCGGGCCAAGACATCACGCTCGCCGGTCGGCTCGCTCGTCAACGGTTCGTTCCAGGAGGTCCTCGACGACCTCGGCGTCACCGATCCCGCAAGCGTGCAGCGCGTCGTCTTCGCGTCCGGCAAGGTCGCGGTGGAGGCGCAGCTCGAGCGCGACCGACGAGGTGCTCCCGTCGCGGTCGCCCGGGTCGAGCAGCTCTACCCGTGGCCGTACGCCCAGGTGGCCCAGGTGCTCGAGCACTACCCGAACGCCACCGAGATCGTGTGGCTGCAGGAGGAGCCGGAGAACATGGGCGCCTGGAACCACATCAAGGGCCGGTTGTACGAAGCGCACGAGTCGACGCACTCCATCCGTCGGGTCAGTCGCCAGGAGTCCGCCAGCCCCGCCACCGGCGTGTTGGCCATCCATCAGGCCGAGCACCGCGACCTGTTCGACTCCGCCCTCGAAGGCTTCTGACACCCTCCCCCACCGCCCGCCGACCCGAAACGATGCGCCATCCGCGTGCTCCAGCACGCGCGCAGCGCATCAGAAGGCCGACAGCTCGAAACGATGCGCCATCCGCGTGCTCCAGCACGCGCTCAGCGCATCGTTTGGCCGACAGCTCGAAACGATGCGCCATCCGCGTGCTCCAGCACGTGTGCAGCGCATCGTTTTCGGGGAGGTGCAGGGGTCCGGATGTGAGGTTGCACGCGTCCGCGGCGCCGGGCGCGTAGGCTCGGTACGACAAATGGAGTCGAGGAACGGCCCTGCTGCCCGATCCCCGACGGACGTGCGACCGGCGATCCCCGCGCTGTCGGTGCGCAAGCCGTTGGACCGACCGGCGAGCCGCTTCCCACCCACCCCGTACGCCGGGGCAACCCGGCCCCGCTGCAGGCGGGACGCGAACGGAAGCGACACAACCCCCACATGATCCGATCCCACGTGGTCGTCGATGGCTCGAACATCGCGACCGAAGGGCGCACCACACCGAGTCTCAAGCAGCTCGACGAAGCCGTGAAGGCATTCCTCGTCGAGCACCCTGTCGAGAACCTCACGGTCGTGGTGGACGCCACCTTCCCCAACCGCATCGACGCCTCCGAGCGCAACGACTACGAGGAGGCGCTGCTCGCCGGCGAGCTGGTCACCCCGCCGGCTGGCGCCATCGGGCGAGGCGATGCCTTCATCCTCCAGATCGCCGAGAAGGTCGACGCGACCGTTCTCTCCAACGACTCCTTCCAGGAGCTGCACGCCGTGCACCCCTGGGTGTTCGACGAGGGGCGCCTCATCGGCGGCAAACCGGTCCCTGGCGTCGGATGGGTATTCCTCCTGCGCACCCCCGTGCGAGGCCCGGTGAGCCGCCGCGCCACGCGCGAGGCCAGAGGCGGTCGGGACCGGTCCCGTCCGAGCTCGTCCTCGCCGGCGTCCACCTCCTCGTCCTCCGATGGCGAGGAGAGCTCCGGCAAGCGGCGACGCACCGGACGCCGGCGCGACGAGTCGAGCAGCACGTCGAACGACACGTCGTCCAAGGACCGCTCGAAGACGAAGACGAAGGCGGCCGACGAGTCCCGCCGGTCCGCACGCAAGCCATCGGAACCGCTGAACGAGGCCCTTCCTTTCATCGAGTTCGTCGGCGCCCATCCGGTCGGCTCCATGGTCGAGGCCGAGATCGAGACCTTCTCCTCGCACGGGGCCTACGTGCTCTCCGGAGGAGCCCGCTGCTACGTGCCTCTGAAGCTCATGGGTGACCCTGCACCTCGAGCCGCGCGCGACGTGATGAAGATCGGAGAGGTCCGGCGCTTCGCCGTCCACTCGCTCGACACACCTCGGCGTGGCATCGATCTGGCGCTCGCGTCAGGACCTGTCGTGCGAGCCGCGCCCGACGCGCCGGGAGGCGGTCGTGGGCGCTCGAGTGACGACGCATCGAAGAGCGACGAAGGCGACCCGACTACGGTTGCCCCGGCAACTGGTTCGCGCAATGCGTCCGGTCGTCGACGGAAAGCCTCCACAAGCTCTCCCGTTGTTGGTACAACTTCACAACCCGATGAACACGCCGAGGAGGCGACGGTGACCCCAGCAAAGAAGGCGGCGGCCAAGAAGGCTCCGGCCAAGAAGGCAACCGCCAAGAAGGCACCTGCCAAGAAGACGGTCGCCAAGAAGGCTCCGGCCAAGAAGGCAACCGCCAAGAAGACCGCAGCCAAGAAGGCTCCGGCCAAGAAGGCAACCGCGAAGAAGGCGCCCGCCAAGAAGACCGCAGCCAAGAAGGCTCCGGCCAAGAAGGCACCTGCGAAGAAGGCGCCCGCCAAGAAGACCGCAGCCAAGAAGGCTCCGGCCAAGAAGGCACCTGCGAAGAAGGCGCCCGCCAAGAAGGCACCGGCCAAGAGGACCGCCGCCAAGAAGGCACCGGCCAAGAAGGCCACCACCCGCCGCTGAGCCGGCTATCGAATTCCGCTCGGTCCGGTGCCCCGCCTCGGCGGGGCACCGGCGCGTCCGGGCCCGGTTCACCGCGCCTCGGGCATCTCGGTACCCTTGGCCGCCATGAGTACCCAGTTCATCTTCACCATGCGCAAGGTGAGTCGCTTCCACCCACCCGACCGTGAGGTGCTGAAGGACATCAGCCTCTCGTTCTACCCGGGCGCCAAGATCGGCGTCATCGGCCCGAACGGGTCGGGCAAGTCGTCGCTGCTCGCGATCATGGCCGGCATCGACGACGGCTACACCGGTGAGGCACGGCTGTCTCCCGGCTTCAGCGTCGGACTCTTGGAGCAGGAACCCCATCTCGATCCGACCAAGGACGTCATCGGCAACGTGATGGACGGCCTCGGCGAGGTCGCCACCCTGCTCGAGCGGTACGACGCCGTGCTGGCCAAGTGGGCCGATCCCGACGCCGACTACGAGAAGCTGGGGGAGGAACAGGCGGACCTCGAGGCCAAGATCGAAGCCGGCGGAGCCTGGGACCTCAAACGCACGATCGAGATCGCCATGGACGCGCTGCGGCTGCCTGCTGGTGACGCCACCGTCGACACCCTGTCGGGAGGCGAGCGACGTCGAGTCGCCTTGTGCCGCCTCCTGCTCAGCCGCCCCGACCTCCTGCTCCTCGACGAGCCCACCAACCACCTCGATGCCGAGTCGGTGGCCTGGCTCGAACGGTTCCTGCGTGACTACCCGGGCACCGTCGTGGCCATCACCCACGATCGCTACTTCCTCGACAACGTGGCTCGCTGGATCCTCGAGCTCGACCACGGCAAGGGCATGCCCTTCGAGGGCAACTACTCGAGCTGGCTCGAGCAGAAGCAGGAACGGCTCCGCATGGAGGAGAAGCAGGAGTCGGCCCGGGCCCGCACCCTCGCCCACGAGCTCGAATGGGTCCGCATGGCGCCGAAGGCCCGCCAGGCCAAGGGCAAAGCCCGACTCTCGGCCTACGAGCAGCTGCTGGCCGAGTCCCAGGCGGGCGACGCGGCGGCCTCGAAGCTGGAGATCACCATCCCCTCGGGACAGCGCCTCGGCGACGTCGTCATCGAGGCCGACCACCTCACCAAGGGATTCGGGGAGCAGCTCCTCGTCGAGGACTTCTCCTTCAGCCTCCCGAAGGCCGGCATCGTCGGCGTCATCGGCCCCAACGGTGCCGGCAAGACCACCCTCTTCCGGATGATCACCGGCCAGGAGAAGCCCGACGGCGGCGAGCTGCGAGTCGGACCCACTGTCGATCTCGCCTACGTCGACCAGAGCCGCGACGTGCTCGACGCCACCAAGACCGTGTACGAGGAGATCACCGACGGACGGGAGACGGTGAAGCTGGGCACCCGTGAGATGAACGGTCGGGCCTACGTCGCCTCCTTCAACTTCAAGGGCTCGGACCAGCAGAAGACCGTCGGGGTGCTCTCCGGCGGCGAGCGCAACCGGGTCCACCTGGCCAAGGTCCTGGCCCGCGGCGGGAACGTCCTCCTCCTCGATGAGCCGACGAACGATCTCGATGTCGACACCCTTCGGGCGTTGGAGGACGGTCTCGACGCCTTCGCTGGTTGCGCCGTGGTCATCAGCCACGATCGGTGGTTCCTCGATCGCATCGCCACCCACGTGATGGCCTTCGAGGGCGACTCCCAGGTTCGCTGGTTCGAGGGGAACTTCAGCGAGTACGAGTCATTTCGCAAGAAGGAGCTCGGGGCCGACGCCGACCAACCTCACCGGATCAAGTACAAGCCCCTCGTGCGATGACGATCACCAGCCCGGCCGGGGTCACCGGCGCTCAGTCGCGATCGGCAGGCACCCCCAAGATCAGCCCCCGCCTGGTCCGTCGCGTCGTGCTCGCCGTGTTCGTGCTGGGGATCGCCGGGATGATCGTCGGGTCGATCGCCGACAACAACGGGACGGCCATCACCTTCGGCCTCATCACCGCGGTGGCGGCGATCGGTCTGGTCCTGGTGACGTCGGTGTCGCCCCCCGGGTCGCTGGCCAAGTCCGGAGTGGCTCCGCCCAACGAGCTCGACGACCGGTTGGCTGCCGACCTCGAAGCGCGCATCGGCTCCCTGGTCACCCAGGGAGCCGACGAGGACGAACTGCGCAAGCTGGTGGGCCGAGCCGTCGAGATGGGGCGGCGGACCAGCTAGAGCTATCTCCGTGACCGGTCGTCGAGAAGAGCGTCAGTCCTTTTCGATCGTGCCGCGCCATCCACCGGTCTCGGCGCCCCGCTCCTCGATGAACTCCTTGAAGTTCTTCATGTCCCCGTTGAGGCGGGCAGAGACGAACCCGAGCTTGTCGGCCACGTTCTCGAGGAAGCCGTCCGGGTCGTAGTCCATCTGCAGCGTGACGCGCGTGGTCTCGTCGTCGATCTTGTGGAACGTCACCACGCCGGCGTGCTCAGGGCCCTCGGTGGTCGTCCAGGCGATCCGCTGGTCGGGCGTCTGCTCGGTGATGGTCGTCTCGAAGGTCCGCTCCACGCCACCGAACTTCACGTCCCAGCTGAGCCGGTCGTCGGTCACCTGGGTGATCTTCTCCACCCCGTCCATGAACCTCGGGAACTCCTCGAACTGGGTCCATTGGTCGTACGCGACCCGTACGGGCACCTGCACGTCGATCGAGGCCTGCTTGTCGTTCTCGTCCACTGGGAGCTCCTTGATGTTGGCCGGGCGCTGCTTTGAGCGCTAAAGGGGGTCCACCCACGACGTACCCAATCTCAGACGTCCCGAGACCCCGGCTCTGCTCCGGCGAACTCAGGCCAGGCGGTCGAGGTGAGCCACGACGAGCTCGGCCATGGCGTCGACGTCACCGTCCGCCGGGGTCAGGCGCAGCTCGGGGTCCGACGGCGGCTCGTAAGGATCGTCGATCCCGGTCATCCCGGTGAGCTCCCCCGCCCGCGCCTTCGCGTAGAGACCCTTGGGATCCCTCTGCTCGCACACGTCGAGGGGGGTGTCCACGAAGACCTCCACGAACGCGGCTCCGGCGGCGGCGTGGAGGGCCCGGGCCCGCTCCCGACCCGCTCGGTAGGGGGAGATCAACGGAACCAGTGCGACCACACCGGCGTCGGCGAACAATCGGGCGACGTGGGCCACCCGGCGGACGTTCTCGTCGCGATCGGCCGCGGAGAAGCCGAGGTCGCCGTTGAGCCCGTGGCGGAGGTTGTCGCCATCGAGCAGGTAGGCCGCTCGCCCACCGGCGATCAGATGGCGTTCGACGGCCACCGCCACCGACGACTTGCCCGAGCCGGACAGACCGGTGAACCACACCGTGGCCCCGCCCAGCCTCGTCGCCTGCCACCGTTCGTCGCGTGCGACGTCGCCTGGATGCCAGACGACGTCAGGGCTGCGGTCGGATTCCGTGGTCACGCCCGGTCTTCGCCCGAGTCGACCTGGTGTGAGAACGCATGGTGCATGAGGGCCTTAGGGTACGGAGATGACCGGAAACCTCGATCACCCTAGCCACCTGTGGGCCCCGTCCTCCGATGGTGCTCCGGCGCCCGCGCCGGGCTCCGCACCCACCGAGGACGACGGGCTGGCTCGGGACCTGGCCGAGCAGGCGGGACGGCTGCTGGTCGCCCTGCGCACCGAGATGAAGGCCGACGGAGCCGACGAGCGGACCGTCAAGGACGCCGGTGACCTCCGGGCCCACGAGCTGCTGGTCGCCGCGCTCGCCGACGCTCGCCCCCGGGACGCCGTGCTCTCCGAGGAGGGCAAGGACGATGCCGCCCGCCTCGCCTTCGAGCGCGTCTGGATCGTCGACCCGCTCGATGGGACCCGTGAGTACGGCGAGGGCCGCGACGACTGGGCCGTGCATGTGGCCCTGTCCATCGGCGGTGCGCCGGCCGTCGGTGCGGTGGCGCTGCCCGGGCTCGACATGGTGCTCTCCACCGCCTCGGCGCCGGTGCTGCCCGCTCGTCCGCCCGGCCGCCCTGTGCAGATGGTCGTGAGTCGGAGCCGTCCGCCGGCCCTGGCCGTCGCCGTCGCCGAAGCGCTCCACGGGGAGCTCGTTCCGATGGGCTCGGCCGGCGCCAAGGCCATGGCCGTGGTGCGGGGAGAGGTCGACGTCTACGTCCACGGTGGCGGCCAGTACGAGTGGGACAACTGCGCGCCGGCGGCGGTAGCTCTCGCCGCCGGACTGCACGCCTCCCGCCTCGACGGGTCACCGCTCGTGTACAACAACGCCGATCCGTACCTGCCGGACCTCGTGATCTGCCGCCCCGAGCTGGCCGACCAGGTGCTCGAGACCATCGCCGCCCAGGCCTGACCCTCGAGTCAGCCCGAGACCGGCGTCTCGTCTCGGCGGTCGGCTCGGCAGGAGAGCAAACGGGCCTGGGTCCGACCACGGCGACCGGACGATCCTCCGACGGCCCGGCCCCGGGCCGCGAAGACCAGGCACACGGTCGTGACGGCGACGGCGCAGCCGATGCCCACCGTCCATCCGGCTACCACGTCGGTCGGGAAGTGGACGCCGAGCTCCAGACGGCTCGCCCCCATCGCCACGCTTCCCGCTCCACACGCGACCGCGGCCGCCAGTCGGGCGAGGGGACGCCGGAGCACGACCAGCGCCAACACCAGGGCGAGGGCGACCAGCACCGCGGTGGTGTTCCCGGTGTGGCCGGACGGGAAGGAGGCGTCCTGCTCGTGGGCCAGCTGCCAGGCCATCGGCGGTCGGGAGCGGCCGACGATCATCTTGCTGGCGGCGATCACCACGCTGGCGGCGATCAGGGACAGAGCGGGAGCGACCGCGACGACGACACGCTGGCCGAACCACCACAGGCCGACGCTCACGACCAGCGCAACGGGGACGAGAACAGCCACCGAACCGAGACGGGTCACGAACTGGGCGATGTCGACCAGCAGCGTTGTCCGGTGGTCGATGATCGACCGGAGGACGGAAGCGTCGCGAAGGGCCAGCCCGTCTCCCTCGACCACGTCCTCCCAGAGCTTGGAGAAGGAGATGGCACAGAAGGCGACGGTGGCCATGGCCAGCACGACCCCGGCGATGCCCTCCCACCCCATCCGGGAGCGGGCCCTGAATCGATCGGCCCGGTCAAGACCTGAGTCGAGCCAACGGTGGGCGTCACCACGCGTGACGGCCGGCGCTTCGATCGATCGCATGTCCGCCAGTATTCCTCCCGTTCACCTCTCGGCAACCTCGCCCCCCGAGACGAGGTTGGAGAGTGCCGCCCGTACACTCGACGCCGATGTCCGCTCCCCCCGAACCGCTGACCCCCGTCAGCCCCGACGACCGGCCCGCCGACCTCGACATCGGCTCTTTCACCGCCGCCGCCCCGTGGATCGTCGACCCCTCCGCCATGCCGTGGCGCGATGCCGTCGACGAGGTCCGATGGATCACCGCCAAGCGCCTCCCCGACCTGATCCGACCCCGGCGCTTCCCCCGGGGCCGGCGGGTCTTCAGCGTCGTTCGCCGCCTCGGAACGGCGGTCGGCCTGTGGTGGATGCGAGGTCGTGGTCAGGATCGGGCGACCAGCCGGTCCGACCTGTCCCGCCGGCTCCGCATCGCCGCCGAGCACCTCGGACCGACCTACATCAAGCTCGGCCAGATCATCTCCTCGGGTGAAGGCCTGTTCCCCGAAGAGCTCGTGAGCGAGTTCAAGAAGTGCCGTGACCAGGTGCCGCCGGAACCCTTCAGCTCGGTACGGGCCACCGTCGAGAGCGAGCTCGGACGATCCCTCGAGGATGTCTTCACCCACTTCGACCGCACCCCACTGGCCGCCGCGTCGATCGCCCAGGTCCACGCGGCAACCCTCCGCACCGGGGAGCGGGTGGTCGTCAAGGTCCAGCGCACCACCGTGGGCACCCTCGTCGCCCAGGACCTCGAGGTGATGGCGTGGCTCGCCCCGTTCCTCGTCGGGCGCCTCCCCTTCGCCGCCCTGGCCAACCCGCCCGCGCTGGTCGAGTTGTTCGCCGAGACGATCAGCGAGGAGCTCGACTTCCGCCTCGAGGCCCAGAACATGCTCGATGTGGCCCGCAGCTTCGTCGAGCTCGGTCAACGCGGCTACGTCATCCCCCGCCCCCATCCCACGCTCGTGACCCCGCGGGTGCTCGTGATGGAACGGCTCGACGGCTTCAACTTCGACGACGTGGCCGGCATGAAGGACGCCGGCGTCGACACCCACGCCGTGGTTCGCACCGGCATGATCGGGTTCATGGAGGGCGCGATGATCGCCGGCATCTTCCACGGTGATCTCCACGGCGGGAACCTGTTCGTCATGGCCGACGGCACGGTGGCGCTGCTCGACTTCGGGATCACCGGCCGGCTCGACGACGTGAAGCGGAGGGCCTTCCTCCGTCTCATGCTGGGAGCGACCACCAACGACGTCCGCGTCCAGCTCGCCGCCCTCCGCGACCTCGGTGCGCTGCCCATGGACACCGACCTCGAGGCGGTCATCGACGACCTCGGTCTCGAAGGCCCGGGCATCGACCCGACCCAGCTCACGCCCGAGGAGATGATCCAGGAGATCCAGAAGGTGGTGAAGCTGCTGCTCGGCTATGGGGCCCGCATGCCGAAGGAGCTCATGCTCTACGTCAAGAACCTGGTGTTCCTCGACGGCGCCATCGCCCGGCTCGCCCCCGACCTCGACCTGTTCGCCGAGATCGCCAACATCTCCATGTACTTCGCCCAGACCCACGGCGAGAAGCTCTTCGCCGACGTCGGGGTCGACCCGTCGACCTTCGAGATCGACCTGGCCGGTGTGAAGAGCGGGTTCGGCGTCGATCCCACCACGGAACGACTCACCTACCAGGAGCTCCGCGAGCGTCGGGAGCTCATCCGCTCACGTTTCGAGAAGCGCGGTCTGGCCTGACCCGTCGGGGCGCTGCCCCGTCGCCCCCGACCGCCCGGACGACCAACTCCACCAGGCGGCCGCCCTCCTCGAGCGACCAGGCCACGGTGGCTCGCGCCAGGTCGGCGTGCCTCGCCTCGTCAGCGGCGATCCTGAGCACCAGGTCGCGTTGGCCGGGTTCCAGACCCTCAGCCAACCGAGCCAGGCGGACAGCCTCCGCCCCCTCGTTGTGCACGCCGTCGAGCTGGGACTCCACCGCCACACGGGCCAGGCGCGCCCGGCGCTCCACGCTCGATCGCGGGCGAGGCCGACGAGGAGGCACCGCCTCCGGAGCCGGCGGGACCGAAGGGGCCAAACCGGCGAGGCGCCGGCAGACACGGGCGTGACGCTGCTCGTCTCGAGCGGCACGCTCCGTCGCGAGTCGGAGCCGGCGAGGTGCGGCGAGCGCGTCGAGCTCGGCGTTCAGCTCGCGAAAGGCGATCGCCGCCTCGGCCTCTCGTACCGCGGCACGCCCCCAGTCGAGGGCCAGGACCGGGCGCGCTCCTCGTCTGCTCGGATCACCGGCGACGGCGGAGCGACGTCGTCGGATCGGGCCCTGCCGGCGGGGCCGGCCCTCGATGGACGTGCCCCGCGAGCCGATGTCGAAGGCGATGGCGAGGACACCAGCCAGCACCAGCGCCGCCAGTCCGGCCGACGCGATCCACTCCGGTGCAGCGAACCCCTCGTCGAACGAGCGTCGACCGCTGAGGACCCACACACCCAGCACGAACGTCGCCGCACCGAAGACCCATCCGGCGATCGCCCGCCCGCTGCTCGCTTCGCCATCACGGCCACCGAGGACGATCACCAAGGTGGCGACTCCGAGGACGACGGCGAGGACCGCCACCAACCGCCATGTCCGATCGGATCGCACCGCCTCGCCCCTCCGTTCCGCCATGCCCCGCCCACTCGGCTCAGCCCCGCGGTAACGCGCTCCGGGGACGTGGAGCGAGGCCGGTCAATCGTCGCAGACCCGGACGATCACGACCAGGGCCGAGGCGCCCGTCCGATGCTGGGCGAGCGTCGCGCGCGAGGACGACCCGCATCCCGGCGGCTGTCGCGTACAGTCGCCGATGCCATGCGCCTCGTGATCGCCCGCTGCTCCGTCGACTACGCCGGCCGGTTGTCGGCCCACCTGCCGATGGCCACCCGGCTCATCATGGTCAAGGCCGACGGCTGTGTCGCCATCCACGCCGACGGCGGGGCCTACAAGCCCCTGAACTGGATGAACGCGCCGAACCGACTGGTCGAGGGTGAGGACGAGTGGGTGGTCACCAACCCGAAGGGTGAGACCTTGACCATCACCCTCGACGAGGTGCTGAACGACTCGGCCCACGACCTCGGCGTCGATCCCGGCCTCCAGAAGGACGGCGTGGAGGCGCACCTCCAGGAGCTCCTCGCCGCCGACCCGCGCAGCATCGCCGACGGGCTCAAGCTCGTCCGCCGTGAGTTCCCCACCGACATCGGCCCGGTCGACCTGATGTGTCGCGACGCCGACGGCGCCGCCGTGGCCATCGAGGTGAAGCGTCGGGGCGAGATCGACGGAGTCGAGCAGCTCGTCCGCTACCTCGAACGTCTCGACCGCGATCCCACCCTGCGCCCGGTGCGGGGGATCTTCGTGGCCCAGGTCATCAAGCCCCAGGCCAAGGTCCTGGCCGAGGCCCGGGGCATCTCGTGCGTCGAGGTCGACTACGACGAGCTCCGGGGCATCGAGTCGGACATCCTCAAGCTGTTCTGAGACGGGTCCCGGTACTGCCACGCCGCGGTCAGCGGATGCGGGGCTTGATGCGGGGCTGGTTCTCGAACGCTTCGTTCCCCGCTCGCATGACGTCCTTGTCGGTGGCCGTCGACAGGATCGACGGGGCCATCGACCTCGCTCCGAGCGGCCCGAGGTCGTTGGCCGCCCACACCGCCCGCAGGGTGCCGGCCGAGACGTTGGGCGGCAGGCTGGCCACCGACTCCGCCAGCCAGGCCGCCGCGTCGTGGAGCTCCTCGGCCGGCACGACCTCGGTGACGAGGCCGATCTGCAATGCGGTCTGGGCGCTGATCCGCTCGCGCGCGCCGAGCAGCGAGAGCCGCAGGACGTTGCCGAGCGAGATGTGCTGGAGCAACTTGATGGGCTCGTAGACGGCAGCCTGGCCGTAGGTGACGTGCGGGTCGAAGAAGGTGGCGTGCTCGGCGGCCACGATGATGTCGCACTCGGCGAGCATGTAGAACGCTCCGCCGCAGGCCATCCCGTTCACCGCACAGATGACCGGCTTCCAGAGATCGTTGGCCTTCGGGCCGAGGTCCTCCCCCGGGTCGTCGTACATGTAGTTGTTCGAGGTCCCGTAGAAGGTGTCGCGCTCGAACACCACGTAGGTGTCGTCCGCATTGCGGTCGATGCCGACGCAGAAGGCCCGCTCACCGGCCCCGGTGAGCACGACGCAACGCACGTCGTCGTTGCTGCGCAGGCTTCGCCACAGGTCGCGGAGCTCCTCCCTCATGGTGTTGTCGAAGGAGTTGAGGGCGTCGGGTCGGTTCAGCGTCACCCACGCCACGCCATCGCTCTCGCTGTAGAGAAGAGTCTCGAAGTCGGTCACCGCGCCACCTGCCATTCGTGTCGTTCGATCGCCCCGCAGGATGGCACGCCGGAAGGCCGGGTGGCCGCTTCGGAGCCGGGTACGTCAGTTGTCGAACAGGAGGTGGCCGCCGACGAGCACGACCCTCTCGTCCTCACCCTTGGTCTGGAAGGTGCAGTCGCCTGCGTCGGTGACCCACATCTCGATGGTGAGCTCCTCACCGGGGAGCACAGGCGAGGCGAAGCGGCCCTCCATGGAGCGGAACCGCGCCGGGTCGGAGCCGCACAGCGTGTGCAGGAGGGCTCGTCCGGTGAACCCGTAGGTGCACAGCCCATGCAGGATCGGCCGATCGAAGCCGCCCATCGCGGCGAACGCCGGATCGGAGTGCAGCGGGTTGCGGTCACCGCTGAGCCGGTAGATGAGAGCCTGGTCCTCACGCGTGCGGTAGCTCACGGAATGATCGGGTGCCCGCTCCGGCGGTGCGTACCGGGCCCCCGAGGGCCCGCGGTCGCCACCCCAGCCGCCTTCGCCCCGGATGAACATGCTCGAGCTGGTCGCGAAGAGCGGCTCGCCGGTGTCCGCCAGCACGGCGTCACCCTCCAACACGACCACCGCCCCCGAACCCTTGTCGTACACGCCGGCGATGCGACCGACGCTGCGGAGGGTCCCCTCGGTCGGGATCTCACGGTGCAGGGTGATGGACTGCTCGCCGTGCACCAGCTGGGTGAAATCGAACGGGCCCAGGGCCTCGATGGTGCCCGCCCCGCCCGCGCCGAGCACGACGCCCATGGTCGGCAGCACTCGTTGGGGTACGTCGGTGGTGTTCTCGGTGGTGAAGGCCAGCTCACTCGTTCCGCACCCGACCCCGAGGGCGTAGATGAGCCCGTCGGTGGAGGTCCAGGAACGTTCCCCCGGCTCGCTCTCGAATCCAGCGGCATCGTGGTTGATGGGCATCGTGTCGTTCCCCTGGATCAGGTGCGGTCGGCGCCGAGCATGTCGGCGTTGGGACGGGCGGCCGAGACGATCTCCTCGACGAGGGGCCCGATGGCGGACGGGTCGAGCGATCCGGTGACCTTCGGGCCCCGGTGCCAGCCCTCGGCCACGGCGAGCGTGTCGCCGACGACGTCGAAGACCCGACCGGTCACCCCACCCGACTCCACGCTGGCCAGCCAGACCACGATGGGGGCGATCCACTTCGGCGACATCGCCTCTTTGACCTCGTCCGACGCCGCCCCCATGCCGAGGTCGGCGGTGAGTCGGGTGAACGCACCCGGAGCGATGCCGTTCACGGTGACGCCGTAGCGACCGAGCTCGTCGGAGGCGATGATCGTGAAGGAGGCGATGCCGGCCTTGGCCGCGCCGTAGTTGGTCTGGCCGATGTTGCCGTAGATGCCCGAGGGCGACGTGGTGTTGATCAGCCGGCCGGCGACCTCCTCGCCCGCCTTCGAACGGTCCCGCCAGTGAGCGGCGGCGAAGTGGGAGGGACCGGCGGTGCCCTTGAGGTGGACCTTGATGACCGAATCCCACTCGGCCTCGCTCATGTTGGCGAGCATGCGGTCGCGCAGGATGCCGGCGTTGTTGACCAGCACGTCGAGCTGTCCGTAGGTGGAGACGGCCTGCTGGATCAGGCGCTCGGCGCCTTCCCAGTCGCTGATGTCGTCCGTGTTGGCCACCGCAGTGCCGCCGGCGGCGGTGATCTCGTCGACCACCTCCTGGGCCGGTCCGGCGTCGGATCCTTCGCCGTCGCGGGAGCCACCGAGGTCGTTGACCACGACCTTGGCGCCCTCGGCGGCCAGCATCAAGGCGTGCTCACGCCCGATGCCCCGGCCTGCGCCGGTGACGATGCAGACGCGACCCTCACACAGTCCTGGCACGACAAACCCCCCGATCGACGACGATGTCGTGTCGATCTTGGCACGGCGCACCGAGCCGGGGTGGTGCCGGTCAGGCCTCGCTGACCTCGTCGAAGACGGGAGCGCCTTCCGGACCCCAGTCGTAGCCGAGCACGTCGAGCCAGCGGGCCACCTCCGTGAGCCGCCACGACACGGAGGCGGGGCCCTCGGCGGAGGTGAAGGCGACCTCGACGGTGGCCTTGTCCATGGCCCGGGGATCGGCGGCCGACGTGGTGACGCCGGTGATGGCGGCCCGCTCGATCTGGAACGAGTGCCGGGGAGCCCAGGTGACGAACACCAGCGAGGATTCGCTGGCGGCCAGCACGCCCTGGCCCCGGAGGCCACCGACGCTGTCGGGCTCGCTGCCGTGGCCCACGGCCTTGGGCTCGATGATCACGACCTGGTCCCGACCACCCAGGGCGGTGCGGGCGTCGGCGATGGCGGAGTCGCCCCGCTTCTGCAGGATCGGGTTGAGCGCCAGTCCGCCGACGACGACGATCACGACCAGGGCGATCAGGGCGATGATGATCGGGCTCATGCAGGGTCTCCTCGATGGCGGGCGGCCGGACCACCGGCTCACCCCGTGCTGAGTGGATGCTGTCAGAAGGTGATCGGCGCGACAGGGGCCAGACATGAGTGTCACACCCCCTGCGTAGGTTGCCGACATGGTCATCGCAGCCGCAACCCTCCTCGGCGTGGTCGCCGGTGTCGTTCTCGGCATGGCCGGCTCCGGGCTCCTCCGGCGCCACCAGGCGCGTGAGTTCCGCGCCCTGTCGGCCGACGCCCTCGCCGCCAACAACGAGCAGTTCCTCGCCCTCGCCGCCACCCGCTTCGGCGCTCTGGAGGACGCGTCCGAACGCGAGGGCCGGGCCCGTCAGGCAGCCATCAACGACATCGTGGCACCCATCGACCAGCGCCTGGGCACCCTGCACGAGACACTCGTCGAGCTCGACCGCCGTCGCATCCACGACTCCTCCGCCCTCACCGAGATGCTGCGCCAGCTCCACACCACCACGGCCACGCTCCAGGGGGACACCAAGGTCCTGGCCACCGCCATGAAGGACACCCGTGTCCGCGGGTCGTGGGGTGAGCTCCAGTTGCGCCGGGTGGTCGAGCTGGCCGGCATGCTCGAGCACTGCGACTTCGTCACCCAGACCACCGTGATCGGCGAGAACGGATCCCTGCGTCCCGATCTGGTCGTGCGCCTCCCCCAGGCCAAGGCGGTGGTCATCGACGCCAAGGCGCCGATGCAGGCCTACCTCGAGGCGTCGGCCTGCGACGATCCCGACCGGGAGCGGGCCCTGCTCGACGCCCACGCTCGGGCGGTGGTGGCCCACGTCGACGCGCTCCGCTCCCGCGACTACTCGACCTACGTCGACGGAGCCCTCGACTTCGTGGTCATGTTCGTGCCCGGCGACGCCTTCCTGACCGCCGCCTTCGAGGCCCGCCCCTCGTTGTTCGACGACGCCATCGGCCGGGGCGTCTTCCTCGCCACGCCGGGCACGCTCATCGCCTTGTTGCGCGCCGTCTCCTACGGATGGCGCCAGGAACGTCTGGCCGAGAGCTCGGCTGAGATCGCGTCGCTGGGCCGGGAGATCTACCAACGGGTGGGCACCTTCGCCGACCATCTCGCCAGGGTCGGTGGCGCGATCGACCGGGCCGCCCGCACCTACAACGAAGCCGTCGGGTCGCTCGAGGGCCGGGTGCTGGTGACGGCCCGGAAGCTGGCCGATCACGGCGTGAGCACGGGCCGAGAGATGGCTCCACCGGTTCCCGTGGAGACCGCCGTCCGCCCCCTCACCAGTGCCGAACTGCGACCTCGGCCTTCGCCCGGCGACGGAGGCGAGAGGGCATCGAAACCGGCATGAACCTTGCCGCCCTTGGGATCGCGAGGGGTGTTGCCCCAGCCTACCTACCAGTCGGTAGACTGCCGCAATGTCCCCCGCCGACGCCGCGCTGGCTGCCGCGCCCCCCCGTTCCGACGCTCGACCGGCTGACGCCGAGAGTGACGATGCAAGCACTGCACGAGCCGATGGGAAGGGCTCCCTCAAGCCCGTCATCGACGTCATCCCGCCCGAGGCCTACGAGAACCCGACCTGGAAGGGTCTCGCCTACCTCGGCCGTGATCTCCTCGTGTACGCCCTGGTCGTCACCGGGCTGATCCTGTTCGACAACCCCATCGCCCTGGTGGCGCTGTGGGTTCTGTCCGCCCTGGTGATCTCCGGGCTGTTCGTGATCGCCCACGACGCCGCCCACGGCGCCCTGTTCGCCAGCAAGCGGATGAACCGGGTCGTCGGCACCATCGCCATGCTCCCGTCGTGGCACGTCTACGAGGGCTGGGTGCTCGGGCACAACCGCATCCACCACGCCTACACGGTGCGCCAGGGCTTCGACTTCGTCTGGCACCCCTACACGCCCGAGCAGTACGCCGAGATGTCCACCCTCGGGAAGCTGCGCCACCGCTTCGAGTGGTCCTGGCTCGGTGCCGGTGCCTACTACCTCCGTGAGGTGTGGTGGCACAAGATGATCGTGGGGGCGCCGCCCGCCCGATGGGCCAAGGCCGTACGCCGGGACCGCATCATCGTGTGGACCTTCGTGGCCGTGGCGTCGCTGCTGCTGGGAGCGCTGGGCTGGGCCATGTACGGCTCGGTGGCCGGCGTGGCCTGGATGGTCGTCAAGGTCCTGGTCATCCCGTTCCTGGCCTTCACCTACGTCATCGCCTCGTTCGTCCACGTGCACCACGTGCAGCCGGGCATCCGTTGGTGGAAGCGTCGCGAGTGGACGAAGTTCAAGGGCCAGATGGAGGGCACCACGGTTCTCCGGGCGCGCTTCGGCCTCAACTTCTTCTTCCACTGGATCATGGTCCACCTTCCCCACCACGTGGACATGCGGATCCCGATGTACAACCTGGAGATGGCCACCGACGCCATCAAGGAAGCCTTCCCCGACACGGTTCACGACGAGCCGCTCCGCTTCCGGGACTTCATCGCCAACACCCGCCAGTGCCAGCTCTACGACTTCGACGAAGGGTGCTGGCTCACCTATCGCCAAGCGGCGGCCCGCCCCTCGCCGGTGGCTCCGGTCGAAGAGCCCGCCGCAGCCTGAGGTTACGCCGGAGCGTCGACGGTGACCGTGTCACCGTCGGGCTCGATGACCTGGTACTCGAAGCCCTCCTCGACGATGGCGGCGTCGGCGGCGAAGGCCACGGCGATCTTGTTGGCCGCGTTGCGCATCAGGTAGCACGCCAGCTCCACGACCTCGGAGGGGGCCAGCGTCGCCCGCACCCGGGCGGCGAGCTCCTCGGGCACATGCCCCGGACCGGTCATGACGGCATCGGTGAAGGCCAGAGCAGCCTGGGTCGCCTCGGGGAGGTCGGCCACCGCGTCGGGATCGACGGCGCCGAGCAGGGCCTCGTCGGCACCGGCCCGCAGCGCGGCCACGGCCCGGACCGACTGGCACCGCCGGCACTGGTGGTGACGGGCGCCGCGCAGCCGCACCAGTTCCTTCAGCACCGGATCGAGGGTCTGGAGACGGGCCGTCGACCGCATCAGTTCATCGATGGCGGCCATCGGGTCGGCCGGTACGGGGGCCGACGGATCGGGCCACGCCCACCGGGCGGAGGAGGGATCGGACCCGAAGATCCGACCGAGGCCCACGGCCACCCGCTGACCCACGTCGAGCAGGTACACCCCCTGCACCACGGGCAACACGGCGGCCCCGAGGGTGGCCGAGGCCGGACCGAGCGGGCCTTCGGCCACGCCGGTGACGTCGAGCACGAACTGCTCGGTGAGGGCCATGGCCGTCCGGCACCGGTCGTCGAAGCAGCTCGCAGTCGGCCACGAGGACACTTCCGCGGCCCGAGCCACCCCGAGGTCACCCCAGGGCGGGGCGTCGAGCTCGGCGCCGTCGTCGAGGAGGGCGGCCACCCGGAGACGGGCCAACTCCAACAGCTCACCGTCGTCGCCGATGGCGGCCCGCACCGATGCGCAGGCCCCGGCCAGGGCCCGGTGGACCTCGGGGGCGTAGCGCCGTCGGGGGTCGTCGGGTCCGTGGTCGTCCCAGCCGTCCATCACGTTCCTCCTGGAGTGAAGCGCACCGGTAGGTGCTTGATGCCGTTGATGAAGTTGGACCGCAGCGGCACGGGCGGCCCGGCCAGCTCCAGATCGGGCATCTGGGCGAACAACTCGCGGAACATCACCGCGATCTCGCGCCGGGCGAGATGGGCCCCGAGGCAGAAGTGCGGGCCGGGCCCACCGAACCCGACATGGGGATTCGGGTCGCGCTGGACGTCGAAGCGGTCCGGCCCGTCGAAGACGGCCTCGTCCCGGTTGGCCGAGCCGTAGAACAACAGGACCTTGTCCCCTTCGTCCATCGCCCGGCCACCGAGCTCGAACGGGCCGGTCAGGGTGCGTCGCATCCACACGACGGGCGAGGAGTACCGGACGATCTCCTCCACCGCGGTGGGCATGATCCCGTCGACGTCCGTGGCCCAGATCTGCCGCTGGTCCGGGTGGTCGCCGAGGAGTCGCACCCCGTGGCTGACGGCGTTGCGCGTCGTCTCGTTCCCGGCCACGGCGAGCAGGATGAAGAACGACGCCAGCTCTTCCTGGGTCAGCTGATCGCCCTCGACCCGGTCGTTGACCAGGGCGGAGAGCAGATCGTCGCTCGGGTGGCCCCGTCGCTCGGCGGCCAGCCCGTTCATCAGCTCCGCCAGCTGGGCTCCGGCACCGAGGAAGGCGGTGAGCGGATCGGTGCCCTCGGGGATGAACTCCGGATCGCCGCCCGAGAGGATGATGTTCGACTGCTCGAGCACCATCTGGTGCTCCGACGAGGGAATGCCCATCATCTCGCAGATCACGAGGAGCGGGAACGGACTGGCCACTCTGGTGACGAAGTCGAGCTCGCCCTCGTCGAGAACGGACGAGACGATGCGATGAGCGGTGCGCTCCACGTCCGCGAGGATCTTGGCCAGCATCCGCGGCGTGAACGCGCCCGACACGATCCGCCGTAGGCGGGCATGACGGGGGTCGTCCATCGAGATCATCGACCCGTAGAACTCGTTCATCTCGGCCGGCAGGTCGAGGATGGACACCGCCCCCCGGGCCGACGAGAACACCTCGGGGTTGCGGCTCACCGTGAGCACGTCAGCGTGGCGGGTCACCGCGTAGTACCCCGGACCGACGGGATAGTCGGCGATCTGGGGCTCACGGAACCACGCGACGGGGCGTTCCCGACGCAGGGTGGCGAAGGCGGCGTCCCGCTCGGCCCACGGGCGGGCCCAGAAGTCCAGGTCGGAGATGTCGATGGCGTCGACGTCGACGTTGTCGCTCATCGTCTGCCCCCCGGTGGTCGACGGCACCCCCGTGCGGGGCCGGACCCGACGCTACCCGGATCCGCCCGGAGCGCTCAGGTCGTACACCGTGACCCCGCCCACCGTCGTCGCCGTGTACGAGCTCTCCACCCAGGACGTGATCTCCGACGTGGCCCTCGAGCCGCCGTTCTGACCACCGCCGGGGCCCCCGAAGCCGCCACCGGCGATGAAGAAGTGGACCCGACCGTCGGCCACGAACTGCTGGAACTGGGCGAGGGTCGGGTAGGGATCGCTGCCGTTGAAGCCGCCCAGGCTCATGACCGGATCCCCGGTGGCGAGCTGATAGCCGGCGGCGCTGTTGGCCCCGACGGCGGCGGCGACCCAGGTGTAGGAGTCGGCGTCGGTCTCGAGGAGGGCGACCAGCTCGTCGCTCGGCGCAGAGCCCTCGAGCAGACCACCAGCCGCCCCGGCGCCCGCCCCTCCGGGTGCGCCGCCCGGGAACTGGCCGCCCGGCGGCAGCTGACCACCAGTGGCACCGCCACCGGGCAGCTGGGCCCCCGCGGGGAGCTGGCCGCCGGTGGGCAGCTGGGCTCCGGCGGGGAGCTGACCTCCCGGGCCGAAGCCGCCGCGACCTCCGAACCCACCTCCGACGACCGCCGGTCCGGCCGAGGGGATCGACCCGGTGTGGGGCGTCGTGACCGTCTCGAGGGCATAGGCGGTCGGGCCCAGGAGGGCCCCGATCCCGGCCATGGCGGCCATCCCCAGGGCGATGCGCCGGGGCAGGCGCCAGGCGAAGGCGAGGCCGAGGGCACCGGCCAGACCGAGGACGAGCACGGTGGGCCGAAGCCACGGGTTCCAGTCGGGGCTACGCCCCAACAGGACGTAGGCCCAGACCCCGGTCACGGCGGACGCAGTGGCCAGGGCGGCCGACGCCGACGGCTGGCCTCGCCGACGCCACAGCTCGACCGACCCGATGCCGACGAGGCCACCGATCGCCGGAGCGAGAGCGACTGTGTAGTACGGATGGATGATGCCCTGACCGAGGCTGATCGTGAGCCCGGTGACCACGAGCCAGCTGCCCCACAGGAGGGCCGATGCCCGCACACGGTCGGTGCGGGGACGGCGCAGGGTCACCACCAACAGCGCGGCACCGAGCACCAGCGCGGCGGGCAGCAGCCACGAGATCTGACCCCCGAACTCGCTGTTGAACAGGCGGGTCAGGCCGGTTGAACCCCACATCGACGTGCCGCCCCCCAGCCCGCCGCCCGGGGTGACGCTTCCGGTCTCGTTGCCGTTCAGCCGCCCGAATCCGTTGTACCCGAAGATGAGGTCGAGGACGCTGTTGTTCTGTGTGCCGCCGATGTAGGGACGCGACGACGCCGGCCACCACTCGACGATGGCGACCCACCACCCCCCGGCGACGACCATCGCCGCGCCACCGAGCACCAGGTCCACCAGCCGCCGACGAGCCGAGGTCGGAGCGGCGATCATCCACACCACGGCGAAACCGGGCACCACCAGGAAGGCCTGGAGAGACTTGGCCAGGAAGGCCAGGCCGATGGCCACCCCCACCGCGATCACCCACCGCCGGGACCCGCTCTCCAACGCTCGCACCAGGGCGTAGGCCGACAGGGTGAGGAGCAGGACCAGCATGGCGTCGGGGTTGTTGAACCGGAACATCAGCGCGGCGACCGGTGTGAGGGCCAGGACGGCCCCGGCGATCAGTCCGGCGACGGCACCGTGCCAGCGCCTCACCGCGGCGTACAGAGCGGCGACCGAACCCACGCCCATGAGGGCCTGGGGAACGAGGATGGACCACGAGTTCACCCCCACCACGCGAGCCAGGAGGATGCTGGGCCACAACGAGAGCGGCGACTTGTCGACCGTGATCAGGTTGGCTGCATCGGAGGATCCGAAGAACGCCGCCTTCCAGCTCTGCGTGCCGGCCTGCACGGCGGCCGAGTAGAAGGAGTTGGCCCAGCCCGACGCACCGAGGTCCCACAGGTAGAGGGCAGCAGTGACGACGAGCAGGGCACCGAGCGCGTAGGGGGCCCAGCGCGGATCCTTCGTATGGGCGTCCGGGTCCACCGATGCGAGATCGAGGGGCGGCGGTGGATCGACGAGCGGGCCGCCCGCGGGAGGTGGAGGCGAGGTCGGCGGATCGGGGGGCGCGGTGGGCGGCGACGAGACCGACCGGGCCGGACCGACCGAGGCGGGGACCACGGGCGGCGCGGGGGTGATGTCGTCGAGGCCGATCCAGTTCGGAGAGGATCCGTCGGTCGTGGTCATCGACTGGTCTCCAGCACCGACGCGGCGGACACCGGACGCAGGTCGACGGGGACGAGGTGGGCGTCGGTCTCGGCCTGGGCCCGGAGCTTCAGGGCCGCGAGCGGGAGCCGACCTCGGCCAAGGGACCGCCGGAGGCGGGCCACGCCCCGCAGGTCGTCCAGGGCGGTGGCGGCGAGGTCGACCCGGGAGTCGAGGTCGTCGATCCAGTCGACGGGCACCTCGTGGATGCGAAGTCCCACCCGCTCGGCGATCACCAACAGCTCGGTGTCGAAGAACCAGCCGGTGTCCTCGACCAGGGGCAGCAGGTCCCGGGCCCAGTCGGACCGGATCGCCTTGAAGCCGCATTGGGCGTCGGAGAAGCCGACGTGGAGCACGAGGTGCAACAAGGCGTTGTAGACCCGGGAGATGAGCTCGCGCTTGGGCCCTCGGACGACCTGCGCCGAACGGCTCAAGCGGCTGCCGATGGCCAGGTCGGAGTGGCCCGAGACAAGGGGGGCGACCAGCGGGAGCAGGGCGTCGAGGTCGGTCGACAGGTCCACGTCCAGATAGGCGAGCACGGGCGCATCGCTGGCCGACCACACGGTGGCGAGGGCTCGACCCCGGCCCTTCTGGGCGAGGTGCACGACGCAGACGCCGTCCAGCTCGGAGGCCAACGCCGTCGCCCGGTCGAGTGTCCGATCGGTGGACGCGTTGTCGGCGACCGTGATCCGGAAGGTGAACGGGAAATGGGCGCTCAGGTACGCATGGAGGCGACGCACGCTCGGCACCACGTCCACTTCCTCGTTGTAGACCGGGACGACGAGATCGACGACGGGAGCGCCCGGCACCGTGGAGGACCCGTGGGGGGTGCGGGGTTCGAAGGCCATGGCGACACCATCGCCACCCCCGATGAGCCAATCGTGAGCGGGTCCTGGGACTTTCCTGTGAACCTGACGACTCAGCGTCCGTGCGCCGTCAGCTCCGGTCGGCGGTCGGCCCAGGGCCGAGCCTGCTCCAGTTGGCCGGCGATGCGGAACAGCCGATCCTCGTCGCCGTAGGCCGCGGCCACCTGGACACCGACAGGAAGGCCTTCGGCCGACACGTGCAGTGGCAACGAGATCGCCGGCTGGCCCGTCACGTCGTAGGGGATGGCGAAGGCGGCCATGGCGGCCATCATCGGCCCCGTCTCCTCGATCGGACGGTCTCCCGACATCGTTCCGAGCAGGGGCGGGAGCACGGCCAGGGTGGGCGAGAGCACGAGGTCGTAGGGAGCCGTGCGGGCGGCGATGCGCCGGCTCCATCGCGCCAACACGTCCATCATCTCGACGTAGGCGGTGGCGCCGAGGGCCCGGCCCCACCCGACCTGCAGGGCGGAGAGGGGCTCGAGGTCGTCGGCCGTGGCCCCCACCTGGCGCTCCCAGGCATCGACGTCACGGGCGACCCCGGCGGCCACCACCGCACCGAAGGCCTCGCTGCCGGCCTGGTCGTGGAACACGGATCCGGCCAGGGGCTCGACTCGGTGACCGAGCTCCTCGAGCAGGCGCGCCGTGGATTCGGCGGCGGCGACGCACTGCGGATCCACCGCCTCACCGTCGGGTCGGTCGAGCACGAGGGCGACCCGTTGCGGGCCCGGGTGATCGTCCACTGCGGCGCGCCACGGGCGAGACGGTGGCGGTGCCGTGTAGAGGTCACCGGCCACGGGACCGGCGGTGGCGTCGAGCACAGCCGCCGAATCGCGCACGGAACGGGTGAGGACGTGCTCGTGGGTGAGCGGCCCCCAGAACAGGCCGAACCGCGGAGCCAGGCTGGTGCGGGCCCGGCTCGGCTTGAGGCCCACCAGCCCACAACACGATGCCGGAATGCGGATGGACCCGCCCATGTCGTTGCCGTGGGCGACGGCCACCAGACCAGCAGCCACCGCGGCGGCCGAACCCCCGCTCGATCCGCCCGGTGACCGGTCCAGCGCCCAGGGGTTGCGAGCTGGTCCGAACGCCAACGGCTCGGTGGTGGGCGACACCGTGAGCTCGGGAACCTTGGTCCGACCGAGCTGCACGAAGCCGGCTGCCCGGTAGCGCCGGACGAGCTCGCTGTCGGTCTCGGACACCACAGGGTGGTCGCGCAGCAGCGCCATCCCGTGCTGGTAGCGGTCGCCTTCGGACTCCTGCACGGCGTCCTTCACCAGGAACGGCACCCCTCGGAACGGCCCCGAGGGCAGATCGCCGGCCGCCTCGGCCCGGGCCCGGTCGAAGCGCTCGGCCACGAGGACGCCGAGGACTGGATCCAGCCGCTCGAGCCCGGCGATGGCCGCCTCGACCAGCTCCGACGCCGTGATCTCGCCCGACGCGACGAGAGCGGCCTGGCCGAGTCCGTCGTGGTCCAGCGCGTCAGCGATCACGGATCGAGGGCGCCGCTGTCGTCGGTGGCCTCGATGAGCTCGAGGCACTCGCCGTCGGGTCCCGGCCAGAACAACACCCGCAGCAGCGGGAGCTCGTCGCCGACCGAGAGCTCGCTGACCGGGGCGAGCGGAACCGAGCCGCCCGCCCGCACGACGGCTTCGTCGGCATCGCAGTCGGGAGACGACCAGGCCATGCGGAACAGTCCCAGCTCGTTGGCGGCCCGCACCCGCGCCGACGTCGGGTCGACCGCCGGATCCACCCACTCCACGAGCGACACCGAGAAGCTCGAACCGGCATCGGACAACCGCGCCATGCGCACCGAGGCGTCGGCGTCGAGGCCGTGCAGCTCGTGCGGCTGGCTCGTGTCGATCGGACCCACGAGGGGGCGCAGGCCCATGACGTCGCGGTAGTAGGCCAGTGACACGTCGATGTCGGTGCAGTTCACGATCACCTGGGCGATCGAGGTGCGCTCCCCTTCGACCAACTGCACCGGGACCCCGTCGGGGTCGCGGAGCATCGCCGTCTCGGGCGCCCCACCCGTGGCGTGCCCGCTCACCGGTCCGCCGACCAGCATGCCTCCGGCGGCCACCGCCCGGTCCACGGTGAGAGCCAACTCGGGCACGGTGAAGACGAGACGGTTCAGCCCCGGCTCGGCCACCGTCGACGGGGCCCGGCCCGTCGGGGGCGGTGTCTTCCACTCGAGCAGGTCGAGAGACAGACCCTGGATCCCGTCGTCGGACTGCATGATCCACGCGTCCCACGCCACCTCGTCGAGGCCGAAGGCGGCGCCGGGCTGCGGCCGGCTCGGCACCGTGCGCAGGACCCGCACCATCCCCAGGGCCTCGTAGAAGGCGACTGCGGCGCCGAGCTGCGAGCAGTTCGAGTTCACGTGGTAGATCCGGCTTCCCCCGATGGCCATGGTCGCCATCGTAGGTTCGCTCCCCGGACCGACCGTGGGCTGTGGTTGCATACGGCCATGAGCGATCCCGTCGTGTCCACCACCAACGGCCCCGTGCGCGGGCGGACCGAGGAGGGCTGTTCGGCCTTCCTCGCCGTCCCCTTCGCCGCCCCGCCGACCGGCGACCTCCGCTGGGCACCTCCCGTGCCCCCCTCACCCTGGACCGAGCCGCGCGACGCCTCCCGTCGGGGGCCGGCCGCCTGGCAACCCGTGGGTGGGCCTCTCGACGGGCTCGTGCCCGGGATGGGCAGCGCCGACCAGGGCGAGGACTGCCTCCATCTGAACGTCTGGACCCCCGCACCCGATGGAGCGGGGCGGCCCGTCATGGTGTGGATCCACGGCGGCGCCTACACCATCGGCTCGGCGGCGCTCCCCGTGTACGACGGCGCCCGGTTGGCCGCGGCCACCGACACCGTCGTGGTCTCGCTCAACTACCGCGTCGGTGCCCTCGGCTTCCTCCTCCTCGACGATCCGGAGGCCACGGCCAACGTCGGCCTCCTCGACCAGGTCGCCGGGCTGAGGTGGGTGCGCGACGACATCGCCGCCTTCGGCGGCGATCCCGACAACGTCACCATCTTCGGTGAGTCAGCCGGCGCGGGGTGCGTGCTCTCTCTCCTCGCCATGCCCGCCGCTCGAGGCCTCTTCCATCGGGCCATCGCCCAGAGCGGGGCCACCGACCTGTTGCTCGACCGCGAGGGTGCGACCGAGGTGGCCACGACCTTCGCCCGGTGCGCAGGGGTCCAACCCGGCGACCTGGAGGCGCTGCGCGGTCTCGGGCCCGACGCCGTCATCGCGGCCCAGACGGAGACGGCCGGCGCCCTGTTCGCCACGGTGGGGATGATGCCGTTCCACCCGTGCGTCGACGGCGACGTTCTCCCCTGGACATGGCAGGAGGCGGCCGAGCGGGGGGTCAGCGACGTGCCTCTGGTCATCGGGACGACTCGCGACGAGATGTCGTTGTTCGCCAGCTTCGACCCCGCCGCCCGCACCCTCGACGCCGACGGGTTACGCGGCCGTCTGGCGGCCACCACCGAGGACGTCGACGCCGTCGTCGACGCCTACGCGGCCACTGGCACAACGAAGCCACCGGAGGTGTGGGCCCGGGTCAGCACCGACCGGGCCATGTGGATCCCGTCGGTGCGGCTGGCCGAGGCCTACGCGGCCCACTCGCCGACCTGGGCCTACCGGTTCGACTGGCCGGCGGCGCCCGAGGGGATGGGCGCTCCCCACGCCGTCGACATCCCCTTCGCCTTCGGCACCATCGACGTGGACGGGTGGGACGACTTCCTCGCCGACCCCGTCGGAGCCCAGGTGCTCTCGGCGGCGATCCAACGACTGTGGTCCACGTTCGCCCGCGACGGGTCCCCGGCCGCCGAGGTGCCGGAGTGGGCGCCCTACGACAGCGAGCGGCGCACGACGTTGATCCTCGACCGGGAGATCAGCGTGGTCGAGGACCCCAA
Source organism: uncultured Actinomycetes bacterium (assembly GCA_963793025.1). Classification (GTDB taxonomy): domain Bacteria; phylum Actinomycetota; class Acidimicrobiia; order Acidimicrobiales; family Acidimicrobilacustridaceae; genus CAWBYL01. Next base: position 1,190,619 of record CAWBYL010000006.1, on the reverse strand, counting down.
TCGGCCCGTCCGCGAAGTGTGGACCGCCCCGACGCCCTCGCCGGCCTGAGTCAGGGCGTCGTCCGGCTGACGCGCAGGCCCCCGGTCGTCGGGTCCACTCCCGGGGCCCTCATGGCGTCCAGCGCGTCGCCGAGATCGAGCGCTTCCCCGGTGGCGTGGGCGAGCGACAACAACACCCCTCCGCCATCGGACGCCACGTTCAAGACCGTGGCCTCCTCCACCACCGCGATCGATGCGCCGAGCAGCTCCTGCACGGCCCGCAGGACGAGCAACGAGGTGGCTCGATCGAGGACCTCCTCGAGCTGCCACACGACGGCCACGTCGATCCCGGCCTCCTCGCGTGCCGCGTCGACCTCGATGCCGATGGCCGCCCGCAGTGGGTCGTCCTCGGCCCCGAACGGGCCGTGATCCTGGGGGCCGACGGCGACACTGTGGCGCCACTTGCGCTCGCTCCGGTTCAGTTCCAACGCCCACAGAGCGTCGACGGACGCCGGTGCCCCGCCGTCGCCCGCGGCCACGGCGGCCGCTCGGTCGTCGTCCGGGGTCGACTCGACCGGGTGCGCTCGTTCCCGGGCGTCGGCCAGCTCGGCCTCGAGCCGGGCCACGTCATCCCGGAGGCCGTCGCCTTCGCCCCGCAGCGCGTCCGCCTCCACCTGCCGCCCGCGGATCTCGGCCCGGAGTCCTTCGAGCTCGACCCGTCGGGCTTCGGCCTCGGCCAGCGCCGCATCGGCGCGTGCCGTCGCTTCGGTCGCTTCCGCCTCCGCCTCCAGGGCCACCGAGCGGGTGCCCTCCAGCTCGGTGACCAGTCGCTGCTGGGTCTGCGAGGCGGCGTCGTCGGCCGAGCGCAGCTCGGCCACGAGTTGGTCGCGTTCGATCACGAGGACGTCCGCCGCGGTCCGGAGCTGGGCCTCGCGCTCGGCGGCCTCGGACGCGCCGACGGCCGCCTCGGCCCGTACCGCCTCGATCTCGTTGGCCGCCGCCACCGACTGCTCCGCCGTCTCAGCCATCGCCTGGGCTCGCACGGCCGCGAGGTCGGCGCGACCGTCGGCCAGTCGGCGGGACAGGATCACGATGACCACCAGGGCGACGGCCAGGAGGACAGCGAGCAGGACGACGGCAACGGCCATGGCGTGACCCTAGCGACGTCGGGGGCTGTGCCCTCCGACCCTTCGGGCCCTCCTGGCCAGCAGCGACGGCGCCACCCGTGCGTTGGCCATAGCCTCGGACGGACCGGTCGATCGACGACCGGGAAGAGGGGGAATCGATGGAGTACCGCACGCTCGGTCGCACCGGCGTCTCGGTGAGCCGCTTCTGCCTGGGCGCCATGATGTTCGGGTCGATGGGGAACACGGACCACGACGAGTGCGTCCGCATCGTCCACCGCGCGCTCGACGAGGGCATCAACTTCATCGACACCGCCGACGCCTACTCCGGAGGCGAGAGCGAGCAGATCGTGGGTCGGGCGCTGGCCGGACGACGAGACGACGTTGTCGTGGCGACCAAGGTGTTCCATCCGATGGGACGGGACCGCAACATGCGCGGGAACTCCCGCCGCTGGATCACCCGTGCGGTGGAAGGAAGCCTCCGCCGCCTCGGCACCGACCACATCGACCTCTACCAGCTCCATCGCTACGACGAGACCGTCGACCCCGAGGAGTCGATCGCCGCACTGACCGATCTGGTGCGGGCCGGCAAGGTCCGGATGATCGGCCATTCCATGTGGGCGCCGGAGCGCATCGTCGAGGCGCAGTGGACGTCGGACCGCATGGGCCTGGCCCGCTTCCGCTGCGAGCAGGCGTCCTACTCCATCCTCAAGCGTCGCATCGAGCGCTCGACGCTCCCGACGTGCGACCGCTACGGCATCGGCGTCATCACCTACAGCCCCCTCGCCGGCAGCTGGTTGTCGGGTCGCTACCGGGCTCTCGACGACGTGCCCGCCGACTCCCGCCTGGCCACCCTCGCCGCTCGCTTCGGGCTCGAGCTCGACTCCGCCGAGAACCGGGCCCGCATCGAGGCGACGTTGCGACTGCAGGACCTGGCCGACGAGGCGGGGCTCCCCCTCGCCCACATGGCCACCGCATGGGCGAGGGAGCACCCTCAGGTCACGTCGGTGATCATCGGTCCGCGCACGATGGACCAGCTCGACGACATCCTCGAGTGCGCCGACACCCGCCTCGATCCCGCGTTGCTCGACGCCATCGACGTCCTCGCCCCTCCGGGCAGCGATGTCGTGGAAGAGGACCGCTCCGTCGATCCGCCGTCCCTGTCCCCGTCCCACCGGAGGTCTCCCCGTGACTGACACCCCCGAGCGCGTCGACTACGACGAGTTCTCCTACTTCCAGGACAACGCATCGGAGTTCTCGATCCCCTATGAGGGGCCGCCGCTCGTGCGCCGCGAGGCCGTCGAGGTGGAGCCGGGACGCCACCTCAGCGCGCTGGTGTGGGGCGACGAGCCGCCCGAGGTCGTGCTCCTCCACGGCGGCGCCCAGAACGCCCACACCTGGGACACCGTGGCCCTGGCCCTGGGCCGACCGCTGGTGGCCGTGGACATGCCGGGCCACGGACACTCGGACGGCGGCGCCGAGGGAAGCCTCGACGTGTGGCGCAACGCAGCCGACATCGCCGTCGTGGTGCGGGCCCTCGCGCCGGACGCCCGCCTGCTCGTGGGGATGTCCCTCGGAGGGATGACCGCGCTGGCCCTGACCGCCCAGTTCCCGGAACTGGTCGGCACGCTGGTGCTCGTCGACGTCACCCCCGGCGTCGACGGTCCCAAGGCCCAGACCATCGCCGACTTCATCGACGGGCCCGAGTCGTTCCCCAGCTTCGAGGAGCTGCTGGCGCGGACCATCGAGTACAACCCGACCCGAACCGAGTCCTCGCTGCGGCGGGGGATCCTCCACAACGCGCAGCAGCGCGACGACGGCAGCTGGGTGTGGCGCTACCGACGCTTCCGCGACGAGCAGACCGAACGACCCGACTTCACCTCGTTGTGGGACGCCCTGGGCGAACTGCAGGTACCGCTGGTGCTGGTCCGCGGCATGCGTGAACAGTCGGTGGTCGACGATGCCGACGAGGCCGAGCTGCTGCGGCGCCAACCGACCGCCCGAGTGGAGCACTTCGCGGAGGCCGGCCACAGCGTGCAGGGTGACATGCCGGTCGAGCTCGCCGGCCTGCTCGACGAACTGGCCGACGACGGAGACACCTGACCTCCGGTTCCGAACTGCTCGAGGGCATGCGGATGGTCGCTCACCAGCGGGCCCGGCGACGACGACGAGGTCGCGCCCGCGCCCAGTCAGTCGAGGGCGAGCGTGGCCGCTCCGGTGATCACCGGCAGATCGAGGGGGTCGACGACGCCAGGCGGGGCCTCGCAGACCGCCGGGATGGCGTTGACGATCCGGTTGGCGGCCGTGGCGTTCCCGCCACCGGCCGCGCCCGGCTCCCCCGGCTCGGTGCCGTGCACGGTCACGGACAGGTGCGGGTGGCCCGAGATCACGACGCAGTGCTGACCGCCGGGCGACGTCGAGCGCGGCCAGTCCGGTGCGCAGTCGTCGTCGATCCGGGTGACGTGCTCGACGACGATCAGTGGCCGACCGCGGACGGTGCCCACCACCTCGAACCGGAAGGCTCCGAGGGTGCCCGCTTCGAAGGTGCCCATCCCCGGTACCTCGATGGTGCGTTCGAGGGCCTGACGCTCCACGTAGGTGGTGACGTCGTCCAGCTCGACGTCGAGCTGGTCGGCGATCAACCGGACCATGGGCGCCCACACCATCTGCAACGAGAAGTCGTGCAGCATCATCGGCGTGACGTCCATCGGGCCGCCCAGGCCGATGACCTCCCGTACCACGTCGGGGGCGTCGTACAGCGCGTAGTTGAACAGCTCCTGGACGCGGATCTCGGTGATCCCGGCGACCACGCCGCTCAGCAGTCCGGGGAGGATGTCGAGGGCCCAACCAGGGTCGATCCCCGATACGAAGACCGACGAGGCCCCCGCCTCGCACGCCGGCTCGATCACGCCCATGAGCTCGTTGGGCGCACTCGCCGGATGCAGCAGCGGATAGAACGCGGTGGACACGACGTTGCGCCCCGCCCGGAGGAGCCTTTCGAGGTCGGCGTAGGCCTCGGCCGGTCGGCTGTCGGCGGTGGCGGCGTAGACGACGGCGTCCACGTCGTCGGCCAGAGCGACCTCCACGTCGTCGGTGGCCAGCACGCCCAGAGGACCGACCAAGGCCAGGTCCCCGGCGTCGCGCCCCACCTTCTCGGGGTTCGACACCACGACTCCCACCAACTCGAGATCCCGGTGGGCGGCGACGGCCCTGATCGCCGGTCGCCCCACGTTCCCCGTCCCCCACACCACAACTCGCGTCGTCATGGCCGGACCCTAGTGCTCACTCCACGTAGGTGACCTGGGTCCGGGGCCTTCCGCCGGGACCGCTGTAGGCGTGACCGACGCCCGGTTCGGGGTCGAACGCCACCGCGGGGAACGAGGCCAGCGCGGCCTGCCAGGCGTCCATCAACCTGTCCTCGGCGGCGTAGTCGAACGGGTCCATCAGCACGAACTCCTCGGTCGCGCCGGGGGCGATCGGGTGGTTCGCGAGCCAGCGCGCCGTTCGGGCCACCGCGTCGCGTGCCGGTACCAGATCGCGGTAGCCGAGCCGCTCCCGGAGCAGCGAGACGTCGAGGACCCGGTGGGTGGTGGCCGGCTGACCGAGCAGCGGGCGCGCCGATGTCGCGATGGCGTGGGGCATCGACACCAGTTCCAGCTCGGCGCCCAGCGCCTCGGCCACGATCTCGATCCACTGGCGGATGCTGAGCACCTCCTCGTCACCGCAGTTGAACACCAGACCGGCGGCGGCCTCGGGCTGGTCGATCCCGCACAGCACGGCGTGGGCGAGGTTCTCGGTGAAGCCGTGGTGGTGCAGGGTGAGACCGTCGTCGGGGATGACCATCCGGCGACGTCCGTCGAGGATCCTGCGCACCACGCTCCACTCCCGGGGCACGACCTGGAGGGGACCGTAGGCATACGGGTATCGGAAGTGAGCAGCGTGGGGATGGTGGGTGAAGACCGCCTCCTCCGTGCGAGCCACCCGGTACCCCTTCTCGTCCTCTTCGGGGAGCGCGGTCACGGGGGCATCCTCGGCGACCGGGACGGGGAGGCCGGGCGGCTCGAACAACCACGGGTTCATCCAGCCCCGGATGGCGGGAACGCCGCCCACCGACACGAAGCGACCGATCCGGCCGGCCGTGAGCTCGGCGATGCGACGCAGTCGCCCGTACATCGCCACGACCAGGTCGAAGTCGGTACCAGCGAGGGCGCCGACCAGGGAATCGACGTCGTAGGGGTCGGCGTGGAGGTGAGCCACCTCATCGGGCGTCTCGGGCCGCTCGTGGGTCCCGCGATGGAGGATCGTGACGTCGTGGCCCCGATCGACCAGTCCTCGGACGAGGTGGATCCCGGTGGGCCCCGTCCCTCCGATCACCAACGTGCGCTGCGCCATCGTTCCCCCCGTGGTCGGACCGCGCCACCGTAGCGACCCGACGCGGCGGCCACGGCGCCGGATCCGTGGTAGGCAACGGACGTCATCAACGAGGGGGAGAACGATGTTGCTCGACGGCAAGGTCTCGATCATCTCGGGCATCGGCCCGGGGCTGGGCCAGGAGTTGGCGTACGTGTTCGCCCGTGAAGGGTCCGACGTCGTCCTGGCGGCCCGCACGGAGTCCAAGCTGCAGGAGGTCGCCGACCGGATCGCCGAGCAGTGGCCCGAGCGCAAGGCGCTGGTGTGCCCGACCGACATCTCGGACCCGGCCCAGACCAAGCGCCTGGTGGACGCCACCATCGCCGAGTTCGGTCGGGTCGACGCCCTGGTCAACTCGGCCTACGTGCCGCCGCCGTTCACCATGTTCGAGGAGGCCGACTTCGCCGACTGGCGACGCTCCTTCGACGTCACCGTGTTCGGCACCCTGGAGCTCACCCAGCAGGTGATCCCCCACATGCGTGCCGCCGGAGGCGGGTCGATCGTCTTCGTCAACTCGATGATCCAGAAGAAGCCGCTGCCCACCCAGTCGGGCTACGCGGTGTCGAAGGGCGCGCTCACCATCGCCGCTCGCATGCTGGCCAAGGAGCTGGGTCCGGACAAGATCCGCGTGAACAGCACCTTCATGGGCTGGATGTGGGGCCCGCCGGTCGAGGGCTACGTCGACTACGCCGCCGCCCAGGGCCGCGACCGCGACGAGGTCATCGCCGAGATCACCAAGGACATCCCCCTCGGGATCATCCCCGACGACGCCGACTGCGCCAACGCGGTGGCCTTCTTCGCCTCCGACCTGGCCAATGTCATCACCGGCGCCGAGCTCAACGTCAACGGCGGGGAGATGTCCCTCTAGCTCCCGGCCCCGACGCTCGCCGACGGACCGAAGTGGTGGAGCAGCTCGGGGAAGCGCTCGAGCTGCACCAACCGAGGGGCGGCGGTGTCGAGCTCGGCGTGCTCGAGCGCCCAGGTGTTGTCGTTGGGGATGAAGACCGCCCCCAAGCCGACCGCCAGCGCCGGAGCGATGTCGGACTTCACCGAGTTGCCGACCATCCAGGTCAGCGCGGGATCGAGCCCCTCCCTCACCACCAGATCGGCGTAGACCGCCGGCTCCTTCTCCCTGACGATCTCGGCCCGTCGGAAGTAGCCGGCCAGCCCTGACGCCATGATCTTGCGCTGCTGTTCGTCGGGGTCTCCCTTCGTCAACAGCAGGAGGTCGTGGCGTTCGGCGAGGACGTCGAGGGTGTGCTCCACGTCGGGGATGAGCTCGATCTCCTGGGCCACCACCTTGGCCGCCAATTGGTGGATGCGATCGGAGTCGGCGGTGGTGGCCGGCCGTTCGAGAAGGTGCTCGAAGCAGTCGTGGAGGCTGCGCAGGAAGACGGTGCTGCCGTAGCCGTGAGCCACCGAGTTGGCCCGCTCGATGTCGTAGAGCACCTGCCGGATGGCCTGGTGGTCGAGCGTCGGGTGGGCCAACCACTCGGTGAAGTCGTCGATGGCCCGCTCGAACAGCACGTTGTTCTCCCACAGCGTGTCGTCAGCGTCGAAGATGAGGTGGAGGCGGAGGGGAGCCACCGACCCTGTCTACCGCCGGCCGGCCGCGGTGGGCACCAGGTTTCCCGAGCCCATCCCCGCGGTTCACCTCTGGGGTCACGAACCGAACCATCGGGAGTGGTCTCTCGTTCGGCGGGGGAGGTCAGCTGTCGGCGCGACGGCGGGACTGGCGGCGCAGGATGCGGTCCACCTCTCGGTACTCGAGGGGCCGACCAGGCAGAGCGGTGGCCGCCGCCGGGCGGAGGCCGTCGAGCATCACCGCCACGTAGCGGTCGCGCAGCGAGGAGTTCACCCCGCCGGCGATGGCCGTGATCTGGGCGATGCCGGCGAAGAGCATCGACGTGTCGGCCGGGCTGATGTCCATCCGCACGGCGCCGGCGGCCTGGGCCTGCTCGAGGAGGTCGGTGATGGCCGCTCGCATGGCGGCGCGCAGGCCCACGGCGGCGGCCGGCAGCTCCAGCTCCATGGCCATCTGCTCGGCCAGGACCCGGCGGCGGGCCTGGTGCCCGGCCAACTGGTGCACGAACCGTTCGAAGGCGGCCGCCGGCTCACCCATCTCCAAGGCGGCGTCGGCGTCGGCCACCAGCTCGCGGTACATCTCGGTGAGGACCTCGTCGAGCAGGTCCTGCTTGGTGGGGAAGTGCCGGCACACCGTGCCCACGCCGACCCCCGCCCGCTTGGCGATGTCCTCGATGGAGGCTCCGGTCCCCGCCTCGCCGAACAGCGCTTCGGCGGCCTCGAGCACACGCCGGCGGTTGCGGCGGGCGTCGGACCGCAGGGGACGGTCAGCGACCGGCTCAGAGCTCGTCGATGTCGGTGGCATCCGGAACCAGACTTCCGTATCCTGGACGAAACGGGATGGCTCTTCCACTTTAACGCCCACGCCCCCGACGCGAAGGACGAGATGCACGACGACCTGGCCGGGAGCGAACACCAGCCGGACCCGAAGCGGTGGCTCACCCTCGTCATCCTGGTCGGCACCGTCGTGCTCATCGCCATCGACACGTCGGTCCTGAACGTGGCCATCCCCACCATGTTGAGCGACCTCGACACCACGGTTCCCAGCCTCGAGTGGGTCATCGCCGGCTACTCGCTCACCTTCGCCAGCCTGTTGATCGTCGGCGGACGCCTCGGCGACCTCTACGGGCACCGCCGCCTGTTCGTGATCGGCGCCGCGCTCTTCGGGACGGGCTCGTTCATCGCCTCCGTGGCCACCAGCGTCGGCGTGCTCATCATCGGCGAGGCCGTGGTGGAAGGCACCGGAGCAGCCCTCATGATGCCGTCGACGCTGGCCATCCTGTCGGCCACCTTCCGGGGCCGCGAGCGCGCCACCGCCTTCGCCGCCTGGGGTGCCGCCGCCGGCGCCGCCGTGGCCTTCGGCCCGGTGCTGGGCGGTTACCTGACCACGAACTACTCGTGGCGCTGGTCGTTCCGGATCAACGTCTTCCTCGCGCCCCTCGCGGTCATCGGAGCGATGGCCCTGATGAACCGCAGCCCTCGCGCCGATCGGCGCGTCCCCATCGACGCCCTCGGCGCCGCCCTGATCGCCAGTGGGACCTTCTTCGTGGTGTTCGCCCTCAGCCAGGGCCCCACCTACGGGTGGTTCGCCCCCATCGAGTCGTTGGAGGTCGGCGGCGTGCACCTCTGGCCCGACGCCATGCCGGTGTCGGCCGCGGTCGCCGCCTTCGTGCTCGGTGTCCTCGCCATCGTGGCCTTCATCCTGGTGGAGCGGCACAAGGAGCGACGCGGCACCCATCCCCTGTTCGAGATCGCCCAGCTCCGGCACCGCACCTTCCGCTACGGACTGATCACCGCCTTCATCCTCTCGCTCGGCCAGCTCGGCGTGCTGTTCGCCCTCCCCTTGTTCCTCCAGAGAGCGCGCGGCCTCACCGCCGAGCAGAACGGCTTCTGGATGCTTCCCATCGGGCTGGCGATCATCGCCGGCGCCCAGATCGGGGGCCCGCTCACGCGTCGCATCGGCGTCACCAGCGTCTGCCGTCTCGGTCTGGTCAGCGAGGCCATCGGCATCGTCCTGCTCATCGTGGCCGTGTCCCCGTCGGTTTCGTTCCCGGGGATCCTCCCGGGGCTGGTGGTGTTCGGCGTCGGGGTGGGTTTTCTCAGCTCGCAGCTGACCAACGTGATCCTCTCGGAGATCTCACTGCCCAAGACCGGCGTCGCCAGCGGAGCCAACAGCTCGTCCCGCCAGGTCGGTGCCGCCCTCGGCGCGGCCATCATCGGGTCGCTCATCACCGTGCTCACCACCAACCACGCGGTCGACGCCTTCCGAGCGAGCGACCTGGCCCCGGCGGCCCGCGACCAGGCCATCGCCGGTGTGCAGGAGATGGGAGCGAGCTGGACCCCGTCCGCCGGCGCGTCACCGTCGGTGACGGCCACCGCCAACCGGATCCTCGACCAGGCGCTGGCCTCCGGGACCCGCGCCGCTCTCGTGTTCGCCGCCACCGTCGTGTTCGCCGGGGCCCTCCTCAGCCTGCTCATACCGCAGGTGCCCATGCTCGACCCGAGCGTGGCCGAGGAGATCCCACCCACGATCGACGGACTCGAGCCGCTGGCCGTCGAGCACCCGTAGCACGGACCGGTCGCCCGCTTTCGCCCGGGCCGAGCCGTCTGCCACACTCGTCGCCGACGAGAGGGGGACGGTCGTGGCGACCGATCAGAAGGTGGAGCAGGCTTGGGAGACACCCTCACACGAGGAGATCCCGAAGATCACGGCCATGCACGTGCAGGCCATGGAGACGAGCAGCGACGACATGGTGTGGGTGCAGGCCAACATGCACCACGTGCTCATCCGCACCATCGGCCGCAAGTCGGGCAACGAGCACAAGATCGCCGTTCCCTACTGGCTCGATCCCGAGGGCGTCCGGGTGGTCGTGGCCTCGTTCGCCGGTTCCGAGAAGCACCCGTCGTGGTTCGTGAACCTGCGCGACCGCGACGCCAACCCAGAGGTGCTCGTGCGGGTCCAGGACGGCCAGTTCTGGTCCGTGCCCGACATCCTCGAGGAGGGTGAGGAGCACGATCGCCTGTGGGCCCTGCTGGTGGAGGATCGGGCCTGGTACGCCGACTACCAGGACCGCACCGACCGCACCATCCCCCTCGTCCGGCTCCCCGAGTCCCGCCCGGTCTGATCGACCGAGAAGGTCAGACCTCGCAGCCGTCGGGGCCGCAGGCCCCGGCATCGTCGCCAGGGAGGACGGTGAGGGCCGGCTTCCGCTCGTCCCACGCCTGGTCCAGCACCTGGAGCAGCACAGCGGGCGGCTGGGCCCCGGCGACGCCGTAGCGGCGGTCGATGACGAAGAAGGGCACCCCGCTCACCTGGAGCTCGCCGGCCAGGGCCTCGTCGGCGCGGACGTCCTCGGCGTAGGCGTCCGACGCCAGGACCAGATCGACCTCGTCGGCTGCGAGTCCGGCATCGACGGCCAGCCGAGCCACCGTCTCGGGCAGGCCCACGGCCTCGCCCTCGCTCAGGTACCCGCGGAGGAAGCGCTCCTTCACCGGGGTCTGGATGCCCCGGTCCGCCGCCAGGTGGATGATCCGGTGGGCATCGAAGGTGTTGCCCGGCTGCACGCGGTCGAAACGGAACTCGACCCCGGCGGCCGCACCCCGCTCGGTCATCTGGTCCACCATCGCCTGAGCCGATCCGGCGTCCTGCCCGTACTTGCGACCCAGCATCTCGACGTAGGAGCCCGAGCGGACCGCGGGGGCGTTCGGGTCCAGCTCGAAGCTGTGCCAGACCACTTCGACGAGATCGCGGTGGGCGAAGTCGGCGAGGGCGAGATCGAGGTTGGCCTTCCCTATGGCGCACCACGGACACACGATGTCCGACCACACGTCGACGCGCAGTGATTCGTGGTGATCCATCCGTCCTCCGGGTGTGGGGCCCTTCGCAGGGTATCGACCGCCCGGATCGCTCCGGTCGCTGGTCGCAGGAACGCGGGTCGGCGTCGCGCCGCCCGTTCCGTAGCCTCTGACCATGACCGGATCCGGCCAGCCGACCCCAACCCAGCTCCGTCGCCTCGTCGAGGAGCTGTCCGAGGCCGGGCTCGACCTGGACGGCTCCGAGCCGTGGCACGAGCTGGCCATCGTGGAGACGGCCTACGCCCTGCGCCCCCGGGCCCACGAGCGCCGGATCCCCAGCTACGGCGCGGTCATCGAGCCCCGCAGCGATCCGGCCACCTGGGAGGCGGCGACCCTTCTGCAGGTCCATCGGCGCCCGGTCGACGGCAGCAGCGTGGCCAGCACCCGGCGCTACGCCGACGGCATGGTGAGTTGGCTCATCCGGCGAATCGACGGCAACGACGAATGGATCGTGCTCGACCGGCCCGCCGGCTCCGAACGGGACCTCGTCGTGCTGTCCACCGCCCTCGACGGCGTGGTCGTACAACGCCATCCGGCCGGGTTCGTGAGGGTCGTCGGCCAGTTCGGCGTGCTCCGCTGGGCCGGCCTCGGCTGGCACCACGAGCCGCTGGTGGCGAACTGGGTGCAGACCCTGCCGGTGGCGGTCGACGACGACCGCCGCGCCCTCCTCCAGCGCACGCTCGAGTTCGCCGTCCACGACCTCGGAGCCCGAGGCATCGGCGCCACGCTCGTCGTTCGTCCCGATCCCACCCGCAACGGGGTCGTCGAGCCCCGACTCGGGGTGCCGCCCCCGCTCCAGATAGACAACCCCCTCGATCTGGCCCCGCTGCGCCACGCCCTGGCCCAGTTGGACGGAGCCGCCCTGTTCGACGAGACCGGGGTCCTGCGCCAGATCGGGGTCCATCTGGGTTCCACGCCGGAGGCCAGCCTCGAGGTGGACGGCTTCCGGGGGACCCGCCACACCTCGGCCCGGCGCTACAGCTACGACGACCCGGGCGCGCTGGTGATCGTCGTCAGCGAGGACGGACCCGTCACCGTGTTCAGCGCCGGCGAGCCCGTCGCCCTGGCCATGGGCGCCGACGCCGCTCGACCCCTCGCCGGCGAGGCCGTCGACAGCTGACCGGCTCCCGGCCCCGCCCACCGGACCCGCGGCCTGCGACGGGGCACTACCGTCGAGGCACGCCTGGGGGGTGGCATGGACGAGAGCGGGGCTACGCCCCACGGCGAGCAAACCGAGGCAGCGGACCGACCGATGGTGTTGCTGTTCCTGCTGACCGGCGTGATGTCGCTCGGCTACGGCAGCATCTTCACGCTGCTCGCCGACATCCGTGACCGCTTCGGCTTCTCCGACGGCGATGTCGGCCTCATCGTCTTCGCCGGATTCGCCACGGGCTTCGCCAGCCAGGTCTTCCTCGCCCGGTACGCCGACCGGGGCCACACCGCCACGATGGTGCGCCTCGGTGTCGGTGTGGCCGCCGCCGGCGTGATCTGGATGATCTTCGCGACGGAGCTGTGGCAGTGGGTCGGCGCCCGCCTGATCCTCGGGCTGGGTTCGGGCATGGTCGGCCCCGCGGTGCGACGCCTCGTGATCGCCCGGGACCCGGAGAACGTGGGCGCCAACCTCGGGCGCCAGACGGCGTTCGATGTCGCCGGCTTCGTGCTCGGGCCCCTGCTCGCCGCGGGGGCGGCCGAGGTCCTCGGTCTGCGGGCCCCCTTCGTGGTGCTCGCCCTCATCTACGGAGCCGTGCTCGTCACCCTCCTCCGCCTCGATCTGCGGGCCGGGGAGGCCGGCACCGGTCGGCGGGCCGTACGCCAGCTGGTACGACTCCCCGCCGTGCAGTCGGCGCTGGCCGCCGCCGTGGCCTTCTACCTGACCCTCGGCATGTTCGAGGCGCTGTGGTCGGTGCTGTTGAAGGACCAGGGCGCGGCGACCTGGCTCACCGGTCTCACCCTCAGCGTGTTCACCATCCCGATGGTGGTCTTCGCCCCCAAGGGCGGCGCCATGGCCCAGCGCAAGGGGCCGATCCGCGTGGTCACCGTGAGCATCCTCGTGGCCGCGGGGTGCATGGTCGGCTATGGGCTGGCCCCGCTGTGGATCCTCATCGTCCTGTCGGGCGTGCACGCCGTGGCCGACGCCTTCACCCTGCCCGCCAACCAGGTCGCGGTGGCCATGGCCAGTCCCCCCGACCAGGTCGCCACCGGCCAGGGCCTGCTCGGGGCCACCGGGCTCGCCGTGGCCGGTCTGGCCGCCCTCGTGGGATCGTCGGTCTACGGGAGCTTCGGCCGCCTGGCGGTGTTCGGCGGGACGGCCGCCATCATGGTGGTCTTCCTGCTGGTGGCCCGGTGGCGCTGGTCCTCCCAGTTCGGCGAGTCGTCGTCGGAGGCGCTGGCGCCCACGGTCTGACCGGGCCAGTGGCCCCTCGTGGTCATCGGCCACTGTGGCGGTAGTCACGCTCTCCCGAGGTGGTGAACGCGGTTTTCGCCGCCACCATGGACAGATGGTGCTCGCCGGCCCCCTCGTCCTCGCCGTCGTCCTGGCCTCGGCCGGGGCCCTCGGGCGGCGCCGCGGCGGCTCACCGGTCAGCGAGACCCCGCCGCCCGAGACGGCGCCCTGGCACGCCGTCCCCGGCCCTCCCCGGGCCCCGGCCGCCTCCGACGCCTGGGTGCTCGACGCCTTCAGCCCCGGCGAGATAGCCGAGTTGGGCAGCATCGACTCGCTCGTCCGGGCCGAGGTGATCGACGACCGACTGGCCCTGATCATGGCCCAGGTCCCAGCCGGTAGACGCCAGCGCAAGATCCGGTCGCTGAGCTGGGATCCGGCCCGGGTCGGCCTCGCCGGTGATGCCGGGCGACTCCGTCTCCGACTGGCCGACGGAACCTCGATCGAGATGGACGACGTGGCCCGGTCGACCGCCATGTGGCTCGTCTACTGCCAGGACGAGTTCGGTCTGTCCCTCGACACCATCGAGCTGTCGGCCACCGTCTGGGCGGCCCAGCTGAGGTCCTGTGGCTGTCAGACCCCGGTGCACGCCCCCCGGGTACGGGTGTCCTGACCGACCCCGTCGATCAGCTCGCAGGCCCCTCCTGAGCCGACCTCGGCGACGGCGACGAGCTGGTCCCCGTGGTCGGGCCGGTCGTGAGCACGGGCCCCCGGGCGCCCCGGTCGGCGGCCGTCGAGGTTGCTGTCAGACAACCTTCACCGGCCCGTGACCCACCCCCCTGTCGAGGCCGGGGCCAGGTGGGTACCGTCGCACCCATGGCCTCGCGACCCACCTCCCCGGTTCCTGTCGTCGATCTCGCAGCACCAGGCGCCGGCTCCGCCCTGGTCGACGCCCTGCGCTCCCATGCGTCGGCGCTGCTCGTGGGTCATGGCGTCGACCCTCACCTGCGGCGCGGCGCCCTCGACCGCTCCCGGGAGTTCTTCGCCCTCCCGGCCGAGGAGAAGGCTCTCGTGCGTTGGGACGGCGCCGGGCCGTGGAGCGGCTGGCAGCCGGTCTACGAGGGGGCGACCGAGCTCACCGGTGACCGGGTACCCGACCTGGTCGAGCGCTTCGAGTGCCAGGAGCTCGACCGATTCGACCAGTGGCCGACGGAGCCCTCGGGCTTCGCCGAGGCGTGGACCGCCTACTACGAGGCCGCCGGCGCCCTCGCTTCCCGCCTCGTCGAGCTGACGGTGGAGGAGCTCGACCTGCCCCGGTCCGAGCTGCCCGCCTGGACCGAGCACCAGTTCGCCAACCTGGTGGCCAACCACTACATCCCCCAGCCCACCCCACCCCTCCCCGGCCAGACGCGTGTCGACGCCCACACCGACCGTGGAGGCATCACGCTGCTCACCGCCGACGAGGCGCCCGGCGGCCTGGAGGTGAGGCCCACCGGTCGGGGCTGGACCCCCGTGGTGATCCCCGAGGAGGCCTACGTCGTCCAGGTCGGCGACCTCTTCTCCCGCTGGACCAATCGGCGCATCCCCGCCAACCTGCACCGCGTGGTCAACCCGCCGCGGGAGCTGGCCGCCCAGTCGTCACGGTACGCGCTCGTCTACTTCCACTACCCCGCACTCGACGCGGTGGTCACGCCAGCACCATCCTGCGTCGACGCCGACCATCCGGCCATCGCTCCCATCGTCGCCGGCGAACACCTGCTCCGCCGCCAGGAGGCGTTCAAGGACGGCGCTGCGGAACGCTACGCGCTGACCTGATCCTCGACGACGGCGTAGGACGTCGCCCCGTCGACCCCGACCGTCGGTTCCCCGGCCAGGGTGATCCGCTGCATCGACCGGTGCATCCCCCGGGGTACGTCGGTGGGCACCAGATGCGAGGTGGCCCGGTTGTCCCAGAACGCGATGCTGCCCGGTTCCCACCGGAACCGCACCGTGAACTCGGCACGGGTCATGTGCTCGTAGAGCATCGCCAGCACGTGGTTGCCCTCCCGCCGGGAGAGCTCGACGATGTGGCTGGTGAAGTTCGGGTTGACGAAGATCACCCGCTCACCCGTCTCGGGGTGGACCCGCACCACCGGGTGCACGGCCCGGATGGGCGTCGACATGAAGGTCTTGGCCAGGCCGCTCGGCATCTCCCCCCGGTCGAGGGGAAGGGCGTTCTGGTGCACGGCGTGGAGACCGTCGACGAAGCGCTGCACCTCGGGCGACAGGCGCTCGTAGGCGACGGCCAGGTTCGTCCACTGGGTGTCGCCGCCGTAGGGCGGCACCACCACGCCCCGCAGGATCGACGCCATCGGCGGAGCGGGCAGGAAGGTGACGTCGGTGTGCCACCGGCTCTCGATCCGGGGACCGTCGCCGGCATCCTCCCCCTTGGTGCTGGTCGCGCCCTGCTGGTTGTCGAGCAGCAGTATCTCGGGGTGGTCCGGAAACACCGCCGGCAGCGTCGGGTGGGCCGGCGTGGGCTCCCCGAAGGCCCGGGCCAGAGCGAGGTGCTGGTCCTGGTCGATGTGCTGGTCGCGGAAGAAGACGACCTTCCACTGCAGCAGGGCGGCCCGGATCTCGGCCACCACCGCAGGGTTGAGCGGGCCCGTCAGATCGATCCCGAGCACCTCGGCGCCGATCACCCCGGCCATGGGCCTCACGTCGAGGCCGAGCTCGCTGGTGTTGACCGCGTGGTCGTCGGACATGGTCCCCTCCTGAACGACGGACGTCAGCGCCACCCTATGGCAGACCGGAAAGGCGAGGCACCGCTACCGTCTCGCCCGATGCCACCGCGCAGCGCCGGTCTGATCCTCCACCGCCGAGGGCCCGATGGCGTCCAGGTGCTGCTCGTGCACCCGGGCGGCCCGTTCTGGGCCCGGCGAGACGACGGGTCCTGGTCGATCCCCAAGGGCGAGTACGACGACGCCGAGGACCCGCTCGAGGTCGCGCATCGGGAGTTCTCCGAGGAGCTCGGTCAGCCGGCCCCGTCGGGACCCGAGCACCTGCTCGGCGAGATCCGCCAGACGGGAGGCAAGCGGGTGACGGCGTGGGCGGTGGCCGGCGACGTCGATGTCGAGCACGTCCACAGCAACACCTTCGAGATGGAGTGGCCCCGTGGCTCCGGCCGCCTCGTCGAGTTCCCCGAGGTCGATCGGGCCGGGTGGTTCACCGTTCCCGAGGCGCGGTCGAAGATGCTGGCGTCCCAACGCCCCCTCCTCGATGCGCTGGAGGCGTACCTGGCCGACGGATCGACCTGAGCGATCGCCTCGCCCACAGCCGAGGCTGCGGGCGAGGAGGCATCCCTAGAGCAGCGACAAGATGTTGGAGCAGGCGCTCACCTCGACGCCGCCGGCCGGCTCGACCTGGAGCGACGTGATCACACCGTCGTCGATGATGGCGGCGTAGCGCTGCGAGCGGGTGCCCAGCCCTGCGGCACTGATGTCCTTGGCCAGGCCCATGGCCTCGGTGAACTCGCCGTTGCCGTCGGCCACCATGACGATGTCGTCCTCGACGCCCTGATCCTTGCCCCACGCGTCCATCACCCACGCGTCGTTGACCGAGACGCACACGATGCGCTCGACGCCCTTGTCCTTGAGCTCCTTGCCCTGGGCGACGTAGCCGGGCAGGTGCACCTTGGAGCAGCCAGGGGTGAAGGCGCCGGGCACGGCGAACAGCACGACCTTGCCGTGGCCCAGCAACTCGCCCGTGGTGGTCGCTTCGGGGCCCTCGGCCCCCATCACGCGAACCTCGACGTCAGGAACTTTTGCACCAGTCTCGATAGCCATGGTCTGCAGGCTAGGACCACTCGGGCCCGGTTCGCGACAGCGGTCAGGAGGTGGTCCCGATCCCCAGCTCGTCGACGACCTCGACCTCGACTTCGTGCTTGAGGACCTTGCCCGTCGCGTTGTAGGGCAGTGCATCGCGGAACAGGACGTGGGCGGGGACCTTGTAGCCGGCCAGGGTCGCCCGCACCCAGTCGCGGATCCCGTCGGCGTCCAGCGTCGACCCCTCGTGGATCACCACGACGGCGGCGACCTCCTGGCCCAGCAGGTGGTGGGCCACGCCCACCACGCACACCTCGGCCACGTCGGGGTGCTCGATCAGGCGGTTCTCGATCTCGATCGGATAGATGTTCTCGCCGCCGCGGATGATGAGGTCGCGCATCCGGCTGTCGAGCTGCAGCACGCCGTCGCTGAATCGTCCGTAGTCGCCGGTGCGGTACCAGCGGTCGTCGTCGAGAGCCTCGGCGGTGGCCTCGGGGTTGTCCCAGTAGCCGATGAAGACCGCCGCCCCCCGTATGCAGATCTCTCCGACTTCCCCGTCGGGAAGGGCCTCGCCGTCGACGCCGCGGATCTGGATCTCACACAGCGGCTCGACGGCGCCGACCGACGCCGGGTGGGTCTCCAGGGTGAGACCGCCCAGACGGGACCCGGAGCCGAGCGTCTCGCTCATCCCGTAGCCGGCGCCCACGCGGGCTTGAGGCAGCTTGCGAGCCATCAGCCGGAACAGCTCAGGGGGGAACACCGCCCCACCGCCACCCACGTTCATGACGCTGGAGGTGTCGAACTCGTCGAACCGGGGGTGCTCGAGCAGGCGCCAGAACTGGGTCGGCACCGCGCTCCAGCCGGCGATGTGGTGCTCCTCGGTGAGGCGGAGGTGGGTGATCTCGTCCCAGGCCCCCACCGCCGGGAACACCAGCTTGTTGCCGGTGGCCGGAGCGCTGGCCAGAGGGAGCGCCCCCGAGACGTGGAAGAGGGGCGACACCAACAGGTTCGAAGCCTGCGGGCGAGCGGGCGCGTCCGGCGGAGCGGGCATGGCCAACGCCGCCATGGCCCCTTGCAGGAGCTGCACCTGCGGGCAGTGCACGTAGTTGCGGTGCGAGAGGGTCGCCCCCTTGGGCCGGCCGGTCGTGCCGCTCGTGAACAAGATGGTTGCGGGGTCGTCCTCGTCGATCTCGACGTCGGGCATCGGGGGGTCGTCCGGTCGGGCCGGACCGAGCAACGGCTCGAGATCGGCCATGTCGATGACGACGAGATCGTCAGAGAGCCCGGCCTCCTCGAGCCGCTCCAGCCGCCGGGCATCGGCCACCACGACCGTCGGTCGGGAGAGCTCGATGCCGTAGGCCAGCTCCGACGGAGTCCACCAGCCGTTGAGGCTGGACACGACGGCCCCGAGGGCCACCGTTGCCCACCACGCCACCGGGTAGGGGGACACGTTGGCGGCGGCGAAGGCGACGCAATCCCCTCGGCTCACGCCGTGGCCGGCGAGGACGGCGGCGATCCGGGCCACCGAGGCGCCGGCATCGGCGAAGGTCAGCGTGAGCTCGGGGAACACCAGGAAGTCCTGGGTCGGCGTGCGCTCCACGGCTGCTTCCAGCACCGCCCGCAGGTGGGGCGGGCGACGGGCAAAAACCGTGACGGCGGCTCCGAGGACGTCCTCGGTCACCAACTCGAAGGGGCCACCGGGACCCACGAGTGGCGCGGCCGAGGCCGGCGGCTCCCAGCGGTGCGTGCGATCGTTCAACGCCATCCCCCGTCGTGTTAGGTGTGACCCTTCGATGATCCGACGCTAGGAGTCGCGAGGGGACGGCCCCAAACCGCCACCGTCTCGCGAGGGGGGCGCCAGGTCGACGAGGTCGTCGTAGCGCTTCAGCCGAGGAGCGACGTAGGCGCCGGTTCCGGGCACCGACGTCCCCCACGACGAGGCGTCCGCTTCGCCGGTGGCGTCAGCGAGGGGCCGCACCAGGCCCTGGGACTCCAGCTCGGCCACGAAGTCCTCGAGATCGAGGGCGGCCTGGGCCACATCGACGTCGTAGGCCTCGCTCAGCAGGGCCGCCACCTCGCCGGTGGTGGCACCCGAGACGAGCTCGTTCCAGGCCACCGTGGCCGGGCCCGCACCCGAGAAGTAGGTACCGGACGCGACGTGGACCACCACGAGCTCCCCGTCGAGGGTCTCGTGGACGATGGCAGGTTCATTGGCCACGACACGGCGTTCCGCCATCCGTCCTCCCGCAGAGCTGCAGACGGTGTGAGAGGTCGAGCCTACCGACCTCGACGACTCATCTCGACCGGACCGTGGCCGGGAAGAGCAGGTCGACGAAGCGGGCGGCGGTGGGGCGGGGTTCGTGGTTGGCCAGACCGGGCTGCTCGTTGGCCTCGATGACCACGCAGTCGGGCGCCTTGAGGTCGGGCGCGATCAGGTCGACACCGACGACCGGGATGACGATGGCCTCGGCCACGGCCACCGCCACCGCCCCCAGGCCGGGATCTATGTGGTCGGTCACGTCTTCGATGGTCCCACCGGTGTGGACGTTGGCCGTGCGCCGCACGCGCTGGAGCGCTCCTTCGGGCAACACGTCGAGGGGCGTGACGCCGTCGCCGGCGAGGACACCGAGGGTCGTCTCGTCGAGTGACAGGTGAGAGGCTCCGTCGGTGGCCGCCGAACGCTCGTCGGCCAGGGCGGAGAGCAACTCGGCGATGGTGCGACGACCGTCGCCCTCGACGGTGGGGGGCCGGCGGACCGACGCGGCGACGACCGCACCTCCGATCACGACGATTCGGAGGTCGTGGCCCTCGTGGCACCGTTCGAGAAGGACCCGCGGGGCCACGGCCCGAGCACGCTCGACGGCGGTGCGAAGGCCATGCGGATCGGTGACGCCGACGGTGATCCCGGCGCCGCCCTCTCCCACGGCGGGCTTGACGACGAGGTCACCGCAGCGGGCCAGGAAGGCCTCGTCGCCGCCGTCGAAGGTGGCCTCGACGCCCTCGGGCACCGGGAGGCCGGCCCGCAGGAGGACCTGCCTGGTCAGAACCTTGTCCGAGCAGCGCACGAAGGCCACCGCGCTGGTCAGCTCGGACAGCGACTCGAACGTGCGCACCCGACGGCCGTCGAGGCTCAACGTGAGCTCACCCAGCGAAGGATCCCCCACCTCGACGTGGATGCCGCGCTGCTGCGCCTCGTCCACGATGATCGTGGTGTACCGGTTGAGCTGGTCGTAGCCCGAGGGCCGGTCGACGGTGGGTGACGGCTCGGTTGGATCGAAGGTCACGCCACAGCTTCGTGCAACGACGAGACCGGACCAACCTCGACCGGGCCCACCGCGCGCTCCACCGCCGCCTCGTCGACCAACCATCGGAACAGGGCTTCGTGCTCGGGCCAGGCCGTCAGGAGCTCGGGGTGCCACTGGACACCGATCACCCGCAGGCCGTCGGCGCCCTCCACCGCCTCGACGAGACCGTCGTCGGAGCGGCCGACCACGTCGAGGTGGTCGCCGGGAACCCGCACGGCCTGGTGGTGCAGCGTGTTGACCCCGATCGACGGTGTGCCCACCACCCGGGCCACCTGTGACGCGGGAAGGAGGTCGACCCGGTGGATCTCCTCGGCCACGCGGACCCGCTCCTGGTGGTCGTTGCCCGTGAGGTGGGGGACATGCTGGTCGAGGGCCCCGCCGAGGGCGACGTTGAGCACCTGGTGACCACGACAGATGCCGAGGATCGGCAGGTCGCCGGCCAGCGCCATCCGCACCAGCGCCAGCTCGAACCGGTCCCTCTCCTCGTCGATCCCTACTGTCTCGGGCGCCGACGCGGCGCCGTAGGCGCGGGGATCGATGTCACCTCCGCCGGACAGCAGCACACCGTCGAGACCGTCGAGCAGCGGTCCCACCAACTCGAGCGGCAGCACCGGCAGCAGCACCGGAACACCACCGGCGGCGATCACCGCGTCGACGTACGCACGCGTGCACGACTCGAGGGCCAGTCCTTCGTGGACGACGGGAGTCGAGGTGATCCCGATACGGGGTGTGATCACGCCGCCAGTATGCGTGGTCGGCGTTTCACGAATGTTTCGAACGGTCGACGATCCGTCGATGCGATGGTCGGTCCCCGTGAGCGCTTTTCAGCCCAGATCGTAGGCCTGCAACCACATCTCGAGCACTCCCAGCTCCCAGAGCTGGTTGTAACGCAAATTGGTGAGTTGTCCCGGATCGGCGAGCAGTCCTTCGACGTGGACGGTGTCGAACAGCCCCCGCTCGCGTGCTGGTGCACTGCACAACGCCTCCCGCAACAGCTCGACGGCGTCGGTCTCGAGATGCACCAGGGGCGGCACCGGGAAGTACCCCTTGGGCCGGTCGATCACGTCGGGCGGGAGCACGGCTCGGGCGATGTCCTTGAGGACCGACTTGCCCCCCTGGCCCGTCTTCATCGACGGTGGGCAGGCCATCGCGATCTCGACCAGCTCGTGGTCGAGGAAGGGGACCCGGGCCTCGAGACCCCAGGCCATCGTGGTGTTGTCGACCCGCTTCACCGGGTCCTCCACCAACATGATCTCGGTGTCGATGCGCATCACCCGGTCGAGGGTGCTCGACGCCCCCGGCCGGGCGAAGTGCTCGCCCACCAGCGTTCTGGTCGGGTCGCCGCTCACCCGCCGGCGCGTCGCAGTGGCTGCCGCGACCTGACCGTCGTCGCGGTCGAAGAACACACCGGCATAGGTCTCGACGTCGTCGAGCACCTCCGACGGATCGGTGCCGAGGTCCTGGTACCAGTGATAACCGGCGAACACCTCGTCGGCCCCCTGCCCGGACTGCACCACCTTCACGTGGGCCGACACCGCTCGGGAGAGGAGGTGGAAGGCGACGACGTCATGGCTCACCATCGGCTCGCTCATGGCCCGGACCGCCCAAGGGACGGCGTCGAGCACGTCGCCGGTGGGGACCGTCATCTGGTGGTGGTCGGTCTGGTAGCGCTCGGCCACCTGGTCGGACCACCGGAACTCGTCGCCCTCCTCCCCGCCGGCGCTCTCGAACCCGATGCTGAAGGTGGAGATGGACTCCTGGCCCTCCTCGGCGAGGAGTCCGACGATGAGGCTCGAGTCGAGGCCCCCGGAGAGGAGCACGCCCACCGGGACGTCAGCGACGATCCGGCGACGCACCGCAGTCCGCAACGCCGCCTCGACCGCGTCCCTCCACTCGTCGTCGGAGCGACCAGCCAGCGACGAGGCCGACCCGAACCCCGGGTTCCAGTAACGCCACTCCTTCCGGCGCCCATCCGGCTCGATGGCCAGGAGCGTGGCCGGCGGCAACTTGGCCACACCGCGGAGCATGGTGCGCGGCGCCGGCACGACGGCGTGCAGCGTGAGGTAGTGGTGCAGGGCAACAGGATCGATCGAGGTGTCGATCGATCCGCCGGCCACCAGCGCCGGCAGGCTCGAGGCGAAGCGAAGGCCCCCACCCATGTCGGCCAGGTAGAGGGGCTTGACCCCGAGGCGGTCGCGACCGAGCAGGCACCGGCCGGAGGCGGTCTCGCTGATGCAGAAGGCGAACATGCCCATCAGCCGGTCGACGAATCCGTCACCCCAGCGGTGGTAGCCCTTCAGCAGGACCTCGGTGTCACTGGTGGACCGGAACCGGTAGCCGGCGGCCTGGAGCTCGTCCCTCAGCTCCCGGTAGTTGTAGATGCAGCCGTTGAAGACGACGACCAGACCGAGCTCGTCGTCGACCATCGGCTGGGCCCCGGTCTCCGAGAGATCGATGATGGCCAGGCGCCGATGACCAAGAGCGACCCCACCGTCCACCCACGAACCGGTGCCGTCCGGCCCGCGAGACACCTGGGCGTCAGTCATCCGGCCCACGGCGTCGACGTCCGGCAACCGGCCGTCCCATCGGATCTCGCCTGCGATGCCGCACATGGCTCCAGGGCTACCCGCTCTCCGACCCCCATGCCAGTCCTCGTGCGTGTTTCCCGACTTCTGTGGCAATCGACCATCCAAGGGGTACGGGGCCGATCGAAGGGTAGGAAGAACCGGGCTGAGCCCTGCGGGGGCCCGGACGGGAGAGTCGGCCATGGAAGCCATGACGCTGGGCGTCGAAGAGGAGTTCCTGGTCATCGACTCGGAGACGGCCGATCTGGTGCCCCGGTCCGATGAGCTGATCCCCCGGGCCAAGGCGATCCTGGGCGACGACGTCACGCCGGAGCTGAACCTCTGCCAGATCGAGGTGGGCACGCCGGTGTGCGAGGACCTCGGTCCCCTTCGCGATCATCTCGTCCGACTCCGGCGGGGCCTGTCGCTCGCCGGTTCCGACCTCGGTCTCCAGGTGGCCGCCACCGGCACCCACCCGTACACGTCGTGGCGCGACCAGCAGATCGACTTCCGCAACGATCGCTACACGCGCATGGACGACGTGTACCAGATCGTGGCCCGCCAACAGGTCATCTGCGGGTGCCACGTCCACGTCGGGATCGAGGAGCCCGACCTGGCGGTGGCGGTGATGAACCGGGTGCGGCCCTGGATCTCCGTGCTGCTCGCCCTCTCCTCCAACTCGCCGTTCTGGCAGGGCCTGGACACCGGGTACGCCAGCTACCGCCTGCAGGTCTGGCAGCGCTGGCCCACCTCGGGCATGCCCCCGGCGCTGGCCAGCCGCCGCGACTTCGACCAGATGGTGACCGACCTCGAGGCGCTCGACGCCATCGAGGACGCCACCTTCCTCTACTGGTACGTCCGCCCGTCGGTACGGTGGCCCACGTTGGAGTTCCGGGTGTGCGACACCTGCCTCCACGTCGACGACACCATGGCCATCGCCGGCCTGGTGAGGGCCCTGGCCTGGACCACAGCCAGGGAGGCGGTCGCCGAGCAGCCGGTCACCATGCCGTCGCGCGAGGTGATGGCGGCGGCGACGTGGCGCGCCGGTCGCTACGGCCTCGCCAATCAACTGGTCTCCCCCACCACCACCACCCTGCGGCCGGCCCGGGCCGTCGTCACCGAGCTCATGGACCACGTGCGCGAGGCCCTCGAAGCCCACGGCGACTGGGAGTCGGTGTGCGAGTGGGTCGGTCGGATCCTGCGCGACGGCAACGGTGCCGATCGCCAACGTCAGGCGTTCGCCCGCCGGGGCAGCGGTCGCGACGTCGTGGCCCGCATCGCCCGGGAGACCGTTCCGGCCTGAGGCCGCCGGGTCGTCGGGTGAGCGATCCCCGACCCCTGCTCGTCTGCTTCACTACAGCGGTGAGCGAGGGCGAGGGGACGGCTCCCACGACAGCCGACGAGTTCGCCGAGGCCCTGCAGACGTGGCTGGCCGCCGAGGTCGACGACCCCGGCCTCCAGGTCTCCGGCGTGCGCCGGACCTCCGCCGGCTTCTCGAGGGAGAACTGGGTGTTCGACGCCCGCTGGGTGGAGAACGGCCACGACCACGGCGGCCGGTTCATCGCCCGGCGAGACCCGGTCGGCAGCGTGCTCGACACCGATCGGCGGGTCGAGGGGGCGGTGCTCCGGGCGCTCGAGGGCTCCGAGGTCCCGGCGCCGGTCGTCCGCTGGCTCGACGTCGGCGGCGCCCGACTCGGCCGACCCGCCGTGGTCATGGACCTGGCCGAGGGAACGTGCGACTCGATGGTCCTCAACGGCCCCCTACCCGAGGGCGAGCGACTCGCCCTCGCCCATGATCTCTACGACCACATGGCCGACATCCACTGCTTCGACTGGGCCGCCGCCGGGCTGGGCGCCGAGCTCGAAGATCCCGGTCCCGCGGCGGCACTGGCCGCCGTCGACCACTGGGAGAGCGAGCTGCGGCGCGTGCAGCTCGAACCCGAGCCCGAGCTCGACCTGGTGCTGAGCTGGCTACGGACCCACGCCCCGTCATCGGCGACGACACGGCTGGTCCACGGCGACTTCAAGGCGGGGAACGTCTTGTTGCACGACGACCGGGTCGCCATCATCCTCGACTGGGAGACCGTCCACCTGGGCGACCCGCTGGAGGACGTCGGGTGGGTCACCAATCCCCTCCGGGCGCCCGAGCACCGCATCCCCGGCGTGTGGGAGCCGAGCGACCTGATCGCCCGCTGGAGTGCCCGCACCGGACTTCCCGCCGAGCCCGCCGCCGTGCACTGGTGGAACGTGCTCGCCACCCTGAAGCTGGCGGTCATCGTGCTCACCGGTACGCGCGCCTTCGTCGAAGGTCGCCTCGACCGTGTCTTCCAGTCCCCGGTCGGACTCCATCGCCTGCTCCTCGCCTCCATCGGAGACTGACCGTGCGCCCTTCACTCTCCGAACAGCTCGACGGGCTGGCCCGCATCCTCGACGAGGTCGTCGGACCCCACCTCGACGATCCCTACGCCGCCGACATCCTCGACGGCGCCGGCGCGACCCTTCGCGCCCTGGCCACGGCCTGGCACCAGGTTCCCGCCTACCTCCGTTGGGACACCGAGGTCACCGCCGAGCTCCTCCGAGCGGCCCGACCCCATCTGGACCCCGCTCTCGGCGACCGCATCGACGAGGCCCTGTCGTCGCCGCCGTCGGATCCGCTCGACGTGCTCGGTCTCGAGTCGGCCCAGGTCGAATGGCGCGCCCTGCTGGCCGAATCGGTTCCCGCCCTCGGCTCCGGGGCGGGCGCGGCCGACGTCCGGCGGCGGATCGCCGACCACATGCTCGAGCGGGCCGAGCGCTTCCCGATCGTGGTGGCCCACCGACCGCCACACGGACTCCGTGGCGGCGCCGCCGCCCCCGCCAACTGAGGAGGACCATGCTCACCGGTCTCGACGACACCCCGTGGCACCAGATCGCGTCGACCTTCGACCACGTCGGCACGAGCGACGTTCGGTTCTTCGATCGTCTCTGGTTCGCGGCCAGCGACCGCGTGGGCCGCTCCGCCCTGCAGTTCACGATCGGCGTCTACCAGAACATGAACGTGGTCGACGGCGGCTTCGTCGTCATCGTCGACGGGCACCAACACAACCTCCGCGTCTCCCGCCAGCTCCGTCCCACCTACGACGTCAGCAGTGGGCCGCTGCGCATCGACGTCATCGAGCCCATGAAGCGGCTCGCCCTCACCATCGCCCCGAACCCCTCCGGCATCCACGGCGAGCTGGAGTGGATCGCCACCCTTCCGGCCCAGGAGGAGCACACCCACCATCGCCGGCGCCACGGCCGGGTGCTCGAGGACTACCAGCGGTACGACCAGATCGGTGAGTGCCGTGGCGTCCTCGAGGTCGCCGGTCGCGACGTCGCGGTGGACTCCTGGTTCGGGTGCCGGGACCACTCGTGGGGTGTTCGCGAGCACGTCGGCATCCCGGAGCCGGTCACGGGGTCGGTCCCCGACGCGGTCGGCGGCCTGTTCTCCTTCCTCTTCTTCTCGACCGACACCCACGGCGGCCACGTGCAGGTCGCCCAGCCCGCCGGCGGGGAGCGCTACCTGTCGGCCACCGTCGTCGATCGGGTCACCGGCGCCATCGTGGCCGAGGGAGCTCGAGCCGACGTGGAGGCCGAGTTCGTCGACGACGACCGGCCCCGCCGGATGCGTCGGGTGGTGTTCACCGTCCGCACGACCACGGGGGACGAGCTGCGGTTCGAGCTCGAGGCCGAGGGTCCGGCCGTCGCCATGCAGGGACTCGGGTACGGCGGCTACGACGACGGCCTCGGTCTCGGCGTGTGGCGCGGGCTCGAGCACCTCGAGACCGAGGTCTGGGACGTGTCTCACCCCGCCGTCGTCACCCACGTGGACAGATCGAGCGTGCGCCCGGTCCACCGGATCCAGCCGGTGTCGGTCAACCTGTCGGGCGCGCTGGGCGCGAGCCACGGCACCGGGAGTCTGACCTTCATCGCCGAAGGGCCCCTCGAGGACCTGCGCGACCATGAATGAGGACCATCTGAGCTTCGACCGCACATCGCGCGACGGAACGGGTATAGAAAGTTGACGAAGTGATTCCAGGGCCGGGGGGCCCCGGTGGGATCACAGGAGAGCAGCACTGACGAAGGTCGCGAGAGGGGGCGGCGATGTCAGGACGTCGCAGGATGCTCAGACGTTGGGCGATCCCGTTGGCCATGGCCATCGGGCTTCCGATCGCCCTGAGCGGATGCGGGGGCGACAGCTCCGGCACACCGAAGCTCACCTGGTACACGAACCCCGACAACGGGGGCCAGAAGACGCTGGCCGAGAAGTGCACGGCCGAGTCGAACGGCGCCTACACGATCTCCACCCAGGTCCTGCCCAACGAGGCCGACTCCCAGCGCGAACAGCTCGTGCGCCGCCTGGCGGCCAACGACTCCTCGATCGACCTGATGAGCCTCGATCCCGTGTTCGTGGCCGAGTTCGCCAACGCCGGCTACCTGCAGCCGGTCACCGACCCGGCCGACGTCTCCGCCCTCACCGAGGGCGTCCTGCCGGCGGCGATGTCGGCGGCCTACTGGGACGACCAGCTGGTCGCCACTCCGTTCTGGGCCAACACCCAGCTGCTCTGGTACCGCAAGTCCGTGGCCGAGGCGGCGGGAGTCGACCCCACCGCGGCCGACTTCACCTGGGACGACATGATCGACGCGGCCGAGGCCCAGGGCACCCGCATCGGGGTCCAGGCCCGTCGCTACGAGGGGTACATGGTCTGGATCAACGCCCTGGTCGTGTCGGCCGGCGGCCAGATCATCGAGAACGCCGATGCCGGAGCCAAGGCCGTCCCGTCGATGGCGGGACCGGCAGGCGACGACGCCGCCCGGGTGGTGGGCCGCCTGGCCAACTCCTCGGCCGCCCCCGCCGACATGTCGACCGCCGGTGAGGAGGAAGCCCGCTCCCTGTTCCAGGGCGACTCGGGCTCGTTCATGGTCAACTGGCCCTACGTCTACCAGGCGGCCAAGTCCGCGGTGGAGAGCGGTGCCCTCGACCAGTCGGTGGTCGACGACATCGGCTGGGCCCGCTACCCGGAGGTCACCGCCGGGACACCGAGCGCCCCGCCCCTCGGTGGCATCGACCTCGGGATCGGCAAGTTCACGAACCACCCGGACGAGGCGCTCGCCGCGGTGAAGTGCATCACCTCGCTGGAGAGCAACATCCAGTACATGGTCGAGTCGGGGAACCCCGCCGCCCGCAGCGGCGCCTACGACGATCCGAGCGTGCGAGAGGCCTTCCCGATGGCCGACCTCATCCGGGCGTCCATCGCCGACGCCGGGTCCAGGCCGGTGACCCCCTACTACGGCGACGTGTCCACCTCGGTGCAGCGGACCTGGCACCCGGCCACCGGGGTGAAGGCACCGCAGACACCCGAGAAGACCGACAGCTACATGGCCGAGGTGCTGAGCGGGGACCGGCTCCTGTGAGCCGCCACCCCGGGTGCCGACCGCCCTCAGCAGGGAGGAGAGGAACATGACCCTCGCCGAGGCGCCCCCCGAAGTGGCGCCCCCGCCCGCCCCCAGAGCCCGGGCCTCCGACCGGTTGCGTCACGAGCGCACCCTCGGACTCCGCCTCTCGGCGCCGGCGTTCATCGTGATGATCCTGGTCACCGCCTATCCGCTCGGGTACGCCCTGTTCCTGTCGCTCTACCGCTATCGGCTGACCGACCCTTCGGGGAAGGAGTTCGTCGGCCTCAAGAACTACGGCACCGTGCTCACCGACCCGGTGTGGTGGGGTTCGGTCAGCACCACGGCGATCATCACCGTGGCCAGCGTGGCCATCGAGTTGGTGCTCGGATTCGCCTTCGCCTGGGTCATGTACCGCATCATCCGCGGTCGGTCGTTCGTCCGCACCGCCATCCTCGTGCCCTACGGGATCATCACCGTGGTCTCCGCCTACGTGTGGCGTTATGCCTTCCAACTCGACTCGGGCTTCGTCAACCAGTGGTTCGGGCTCGGGGACTTCAACTGGTTCGGCCAACGCTGGTCGTCGCTGTTCGTCATCACGATGTCGGAGATCTGGAAGACCACGCCGTTCATCTCCCTGCTCCTGCTGGCCGGGCTCGTGCAGGTGCCCGAGGAGCTCCAGGAGGCGGCCAAGGTCGACGGTGCCACCCCCTGGCAGCGCCTGTGGAAGGTGGTCCTGCCGAACATGAAGGCGGCGATCATGGTCGCCGTGCTGTTCCGCACGCTCGACGCCTGGCGGATCTTCGACAACCCCTTCATCATGACGCAGGGGGCCAACGACACCGAGACGCTGTCGTTCCTCGCCTACCGCCAGAACGTGACGCTGGTGAACCTCGGGGCCGGCTCCGCGGTGTCGGTGCTGCTGTTCCTGAGCGTGGTGCTCATCGCCTTCGTGTTCATCAAGATCTTCAAGACAGACCTGTCCCAGGTGAGGGGGGATGACTGATGGACGGTCGCAAGACGAGCAACTGGTGGACCGTCTGGGGCCTGGTGATCCTGGCCTGGGCCGCCTTCCCCCTGGTCTGGATGCTCTCGCTGTCGTTCAAGAGCCCGACCACCTTCCGGAGCGGATCACCGTCGTTCTTCCCCAGCGAGTGGACGTGGGACAACTACTCGACGGTCTTCAGCGACGAGCTGTTCACCTCAGCTCTGCGCAACTCCTTCGGCATCGCCGTGATCGCCACCGTCTTGTCGGTGATCGTGGCCATGTTCGCGGCCTACGCCATCGCACGACTCGACTTCCCGGGCAAGCGCCTGCTGCTGTCGATGTCACTCGCCATCGCCATGTTCCCGCTGGCCGCCCTGGTCGGTCCGTTGTTCAACATGTGGCGCGGTCTCGGCATCTACGACACGTGGATCGGGTTGATCATCCCGTACCTGACCTTCGCCCTCCCGCTCTCGATCTGGACCATGTCGGCGTTCTTCCGCCAGATCCCCTGGGAGATGGAGCAGGCCGCCCAGGTCGACGGAGCCACCCCCTGGCAGGCCTTCCGCAAGGTGATCATCCCGCTGGCCGCGCCTGGCGTGTTCACCACGGCGATCCTCACCTTCTTCTTCTGCTGGAACGAGTTCCTGCTGGCCGCCTCGCTCACCTCCACCGACAGCGCCCGCACGGTCCCCGCGGCCCTGTCCTTCTTCAACGGGGCGTCGCAGTTCGAGTCGCCCGTCACCGCCGTGATGGCGGCGTCGATCGTCGTGACCATCCCCGTCGTCATCATCGTCTTGTTGTTCCAACGCCGGATCGTCGCCGGGCTCACGTCCGGCGCCGTCAAGGGCTGACCGTTCCAAGGAGCGCGCCACATGGCCGAGATCACCATGCGCAACATCGTCAAGACCTACGGCGACGGCTTCCCCGCCGTGAACGACATCAGCCTGGACATCGCCGACGGCGAGTTCATGATCCTGGTCGGACCGTCCGGCTGCGGGAAGTCCACGGTCCTGCGGATGATCGTCGGACTCGAGGACATCACCTCGGGCGACATGATGATCGGCGGAGTCCGGGTCAACGACAAGGCCCCCCGGGACCGCAACCTGGCCATGGTCTTCCAGAACTACGCGCTCTACCCGCACCTGAGCGTGTTCGAGAACATCGCCTTCCCGCTGCGCCTGCGCAAGAACCTCTCCGACGAGGAGGTGAAGACGAAGGTCCACGACGCGGCCGCAATGCTCGAGCTCACCGAACACCTCGATCGCAAGCCGGGCAACCTCTCCGGCGGTCAGCGCCAACGCGTGGCCATGGGCCGGGCCATCGTGCGCAACGCCGACGCCTTCCTCTTCGACGAGCCGCTCTCCAACCTCGACGCCAAGCTCCGAGGACAGATGCGCACCGAGATCCTGCGCATGCAACGGCGGCTGGGCATCACGACCGTGTACGTCACCCACGACCAGACCGAGGCCATGACCCTCGGGGACCGGGTCGCCCTCCTCCGCAAGGGCGAGCTGCAACAGGTGGCCTCACCCCGTGAGCTCTACGAACTTCCGAAGAACATGTTCGTCGCCGGTTTCATCGGTTCCCCGCCGATGAACTTCGTCCCGGCCACGATCGACGGGACATCGATGAAGCTGCCCTTCGTGTCGTTCGAGCTCCCGCCCGAGCTCCGTGACGCCGTCGGCGACCGCACCGCGGTGATGGTGGGGATCCGCCCCGAGCGCTTCGAGGACCATTCGCTCATGGAGTCCGGCAAGAGCGAGACGGGCGTGACCTTCGACGCCCACGTCGACGTCGTCGAGTGGTTGGGCAACGAGCAGTACGCCTACGT
Organism: uncultured Actinomycetes bacterium; assembly: GCA_963793025.1. Lineage (GTDB taxonomy): Bacteria > Actinomycetota > Acidimicrobiia > Acidimicrobiales > Acidimicrobilacustridaceae > CAWBYL01. The sequence goes on along the minus strand of CAWBYL010000006.1, from coordinate 1,159,384 downwards.
GCCCTACGACGCCCCCGAAGGCTCCACCACCCAGCTCGAGGAGCTCGAAGGGGACCTGGGCAGCGAGCACCTGCGCAACCAGTTGGTCATCGCCCTCGACCCGGCCAGCCGGATCGCCGACGGCGCGGGGGCCAAGGTCTGGTTCGATCCTCGGCGACTGCACATCTTCGATCCGACCAGCGGGGAGAACCTCAGCCTGGAGGTCATCGCCGCCGTCTGACCCGCCCGCCGGCCCGGGAGGTCCGACCGTGCCCTCGCTCGATCTCCGCCTGCGTGATCCCGCGCCGGACCTGCTCGCCCTGCCGTGGCGCCACCGGCTGGCCGACTGGGACGTCACCGCCGTCAACTTCCGCGACATCCCGGTCGGACCCAGCCGCCACCTGGTCCGCTTCGTGGAGGCCGACGGTCGGCTGTGGGCCCTCAAGGACCTGCCCCGGGGCGTCGCCCTGCACGAGTACGGCGTGCTCCGAGCCATCGAGGCACGGGGTCTGGCCGCCGTGCGGGCCGCCGGCGTGGCCCTCCAACCCCACGAGGACGCCGCCGTCCTGGTGACCCGGTTCCTCGAGCGTTCGTGGCAGTACCGCCGGCTGCTGATGCGGGTTCCCCGGACGGATCGGACGCACCGGGCCCGCCTGTTCGAGGCGGTGTCGGTGCTCCTGGTGGACCTTCACCGCAACGGGATCTACTGGGGGGACTGCTCGCTGGCCAACACGCTGTTCACCCGCGACGGCCAGGCCATCCAGGCGTTCATGGTCGACGCCGAGACGGCCGAGTTCCACCCCGCCCTGAGCGACGGACAGCGCCGGATGGACCTCGAGATCATGGTCGACAACGTGGCCGGCGGGCTCCTCGACGTGGCCGCCCGGCGGGGCGAGCTGGACGACGACTACGCCGCCCTCCTCGACGAGGCCCGATGGCTGGCGGACCGCTACGAACAGCTGTGGGAGATGTTGCACGACGAACCCACCATGACCCTCGGCGACGAGGCTCCGGTGGCGTCCCGGCTGCGCCTGCTCAACGCCTCGGGCTTCTCGGTGGACGAGGTCCGGCTCGAGTCGGCCGACGACGAGCAGGCGACGGTGCGCATGCGGGTGGCCGTGGCCGGACGCCGGTTCCACGGGGACCGGCTCCGGGCCCTCACCGGCCTCGAGGTGGGCGAGGGCCAGGCCACGGTCCTGTTGGACGACGTGGCGGACCACCGGGAGCGGATGCAGCGCGACGCAGGGGCAGCCGTGCCCGAAGCGGTCGCCGCCCGAGCGTGGTTGACCGAGGTCTTCGGTCCCGGGGTGGAGCGGGCGCACCGGGCGGTGCAGGGCGTCGGCGACCCCACCCAGGCCTACTGCGACCTGCTGGAGGTGCGATGGCTGCTGAGCGAACGGGCCGGCCAGGACGTAGGCGACGAGCCCGCTCTCCAGGCTCTGGCCGATCGGCTCACACCGGGCGGATCGGCGGCCGACCTGGCCTTCGTGGAACTGCCGACGGAGGAGCTGCCCGCCGTTGTCGTCGAACGCGACGACGAGGGCGTCCAGCAGGATCGATAGAGCGCCCGACCACGATGACAGCGGACGGTGGGAGGATCGGTATCGTCAGGCGAGGGCGAACGTGGGGGAATCGGACATGACGTCGAGCGAGCAGGCCGGATGAAGGCCGGGCTCATCGCCGGGCCACGGCGTCGCGAGCTGGTGGACATGCCCGAGCCGACGGCCCGACCCGACCACGCCGTGGTCGCCATCGAGCGGAGCGGGCGGTCGAAGGTCGTCGTCGAGCCGTCGTCGTGACCGGCACCCTCCCGTCGGCCGACGTGGGCGCCCACCCCGGCGCCACGTCGCTCCGCGATGTGTCCTTCGTGGTCGTCGTCGCCCTCCAGTTCGCCATGATCATCGCCATGGGCTCGGCGGGCATCGCCCTGCCTGCTGTGCAGGACGGTCTGGGAGCCAGCGACGGTGCCATCCAGTGGTTCGCCGCCCTCTTCCAGCTGGGCTTCGCCCTGGTCCTCGTGCTCGGTGGGCGACTCGGCGACATCTACGGCACGAAGCGGCTCCTGCTGTTGGGCTTCGGCGGGTTCGTGGTGGCCACTGCCCTGGGGGCCGTCGCTCCCGGCGTGGCCGTGGTGCTGCTCGCCCGGCTGTTGCAGGGAGTGGCCGGTGGGATCGCCTCACCGCAGCTCCTCGCCATCATCCAGCGCATGTACGTCGGCGAGCAGCGAACCAAGGCCTTCGCCATCTTCATGACCGTCGCCGCCTGCGCGTTCATGGTCGGCCAGCTCGTGACCGGCGCCCTCATCAGCAGCGACGCCCTCGGTGTCGGCTGGCGCTGGGCCTTCATCGTCTTCCTGCCCATGGGCCTCATCGCCTGGCCCCTCTCGGCCCGGCTCCTCCCCTCGCTGGCCGGTCAGACCGGCGGACGGGTCGACGTGGCCGGGTCGGTCGTCCTGGCCGTGGCCAGCCTGCTCGTCCTGTTCCCCCTCATCCAGGGCCAGTCGGCGGGCTGGCCCGTCTGGTTGCTCGTCGTGCTCGCCGCCTCGGTGCCCGCTCTCATCGGTTTCGTGGCCGTGGAGCGACGGCTCGTCCGGCGAGGCGAGGAACCGCTCATCGATCCGATCCTGTTCCGCATCCGCACGTTCCGCGTTGGCAACGTGGTGGGCGTGGTGTCGGGGCTCATGTCGTTCGCGGTGGTGGTGTTCGTCACCCTCACGTTCCAGGACGGCTTCGATCGCAGCGCCCTGCAGGCCGCGCTGCTCACCGCGCCGATCCCGTTCGCCAACATGTTCGGCTCCCTGGTGGCGGCACCCCTGCTCCGCCGGTTCGGTCGGGCCACCATCGCCATCGGGGCCGTGCTCACCGCCCTGTCGGCGGTCGTTCTGCTCCTCACGCTGCGGGCCGGTCCGGCGTCGCTCGAACCGATCCACCTCGAACCCGGGCTCGTGCTGCTCGGGTTCTCGCTGGGCATCTCCATCGCCGCGACGATCGCCATCACGTTGGCCGACATCCCCGAGGCCAACGCCGGCAGCGCGTCGGGCGTGCAGTCCACCGTGCTCCAGCTGGCCAGCGCCGTCGGCATCGCCGTGTTCGGCATCGCCTTCTTCGGCGTGATCGACGGGAGCGACTCCCTCGCCGCCTACCTCGACGGGTTGAGCGCCATCCTGTGGCTCACCGCCGGTCTCTGTGTGGTGCAGTTCGTCCTCTACGCCTGGCTACCTCGCCACACCGCGGGCACGCCCCACACCACCCCGATACCCGTGGCCGACCCCGAGAACCTGGTGCTCCCCGACCTGCTGGGCCAGCTCCACCGCTCGGCCGAGGGGCGCGACGGCGTCGACAGCCCTAGGTGAACACGTAGTCGTCGGGTTCCACGGCCCGGGTCCAGTCCCAGTAGATCGGGATGGGCCACGGCGAGAGGGTGAACACCTTGCCCTCGGGGTTCTTGAAGTGCGAGTGCTGCACCGACCAGTGCGCCCACACCATCTGGGCGATCTCGTCCTGGTACCGGTTCGAGTAGGCGTCGTGCACCTCCTGGCGCGGCTCCAGGGCATGGTGGCCGGTGGCCAGGACCTCGTGCATGGCGCTCAGCACGTAGTTCACCTGGCACTCGGACTGGAAGATGAGGCTGGCCCCGTGGGCCAGGTTCGTGCCCGGTCCGTAGAGGCAGAACAGGTTCGGGAAGTTGGGAACGGTGATGCCCAGGTAGGCGGTGGGCTCGTCGCCCCACTGCTCGCGCAACGTCACCCCGTGGCGACCGGTGATCTCCATCGGCCAGAGGAAGTCGTTGTGGCGAAAGCCCGTGGCGTAGCAGATCACGTCAGCCTCGTGGAGGGTGCCGTCGGTGGTCACGATGCCCTCGGGAACGATGCGCTCGATGCCCGTGCGCACCAGCTCGACGTTCGGCTTCTTCAGACAGGCGAGCCAGGAGCCGTTGTCCTGCAGCATCCGCTTGGCCGACGGCGGATAGTGCGGTACGCAGACCTCGAGCAGGTCCGGCCGGTCCTCGAGCTGTGACGCGATCCACCCGGTGAACATCTCGCGGGTCTGGGCGTTGCCGGCGCTGATCGAGCGCCCGCCGTCGTCCCAGGTCGGGTCGATCCGGTTGCGTTCCATGCTGAGCCCGGCCGCCGGGTAGAAGGTGAGGAAGCGGAACCACCGGCCGTAGAAGGGCAGGTGGCGCATGGCCCACGTGTCCCCGGCCGGGACCTCGGAGTGGTACCGGGCGTTCGGGAACATCCACTGGGCCGTCCGCTGGAACACCGTGAGGTGCTCGACGTCGTCGGCGATGGTGGGGGCGATCTGGAAGCCGCTGGCCCCGGCCCCCACCAGGGCGAACCTGGTGCCCTTCCACTCGACGTCGGGATCCCATCGTGCCGAGTGGAACGACGGTCCGGCGAAGTCCTCCATCCCCTCGATCTCGGGCAGCTTGGGCTGGTTGAGGGCACCCACGGCGCTGACGACGAACCGGGCGTCGATGACCTCGGTCCCTCCGCCGAGGGTGTGGACGGTGACGGCCCACCGGCCGGTGTCCTCGTCGTAGGTCGCCTCGGTGACCTCGGCCCCGAAGCGGCAGTGCGAGCGGATGTCGTACTGGTCGAGGATCCGGGTGAAGTAGTCCCGCAGCTCGGGCTGCTGGGCGAAGTACTCCGTCCAATGGTCCGACGGTTCGAAGGAGTAGCAGTAGAAGTGGCTGCCGATGTCGACGCGGGCACCCGGGTACCGGTTGTCCCACCAGGTGCCGCCCGGGCCCTGGTTCTTCTCCACGATGGTGAACGGCACGCCGGCCTGGGCCAGGCGGATGCCGGTGAGCAGACCCGACTCGCCACAGCCGATCACCACGGTGTGGGCATCGGCCCGCACGTCGGCGGACACCTCGTCGCCCCAGCTGATCGCCCCGCTGTCGGCTCCGTCGAGGTGGAGGTCCTCGGTGAACATGGGCACAACTCGCTCGTCGACCGGCCCGCAGCCGAGGAACGCCATCATCTCCCGGATGATCTCGGGCGACGGCTGCTCGGGGAGGACGCACCCGCCGTCGCGGAACTCGGCGATGGCCGGGAGGGCGCGCCGACGGGCCTCGGCCTGGTCCTGCTCGCTCATGCCCCCCTGGTACTCGTTGATGAGGGCGAGGGCGGGACGCAGCTCGCTGCGGATCCACGACGGGTCCCCGGTGAGGTGGACCATCGAGCACAACAGGGCGGGGACGCTGACGTCCTCGAGGGCGGCGGCGATGGCCGCGTCATCGTCGTCGAAGGGTGTCCCCGCGTGGGGGTTGGGCCCGTCGAGGGGACGCGTCGTGGAGGCGATGTCGGCCACTGACGGCTCTCTCAGCGCCGGCCGCTCGTGATCTGCTGCCAGCGCTCGAGGTCGCGCTGGTCGGCCTTGCGGCCCACGCGGGTCACGACGTCGACGTCGGGCGACTCGGCCCGGAGAGCGGCCGCCGTGCACTTCTCCTTGGGCCGGTGGGCGAACGGGTCGAAGTGGTACTGGGCCATGGCGTTCTCGTGCGACACCTTGTTGATCTCGGCGTCGGAGAGACCCTCGAGGGTCTTCACCAGCTCCTCGGGGGCGTTGGGCCAGGTGCCGTCGGAGTGCGGGTAGTCGGACTCCCAGCAGACGTTGTCGAGCTCGAAGTGGTGCAGCAGCTCGGGCCCGACCGTCTCCTTGATGAAGCACACGAGGATGTGGTCACGGAAGATCTGGGTGGGGCCGCCGGTCTTCGAGAAGTCGTGGTCGATCCACCCGTGGTGACGGGAGTTGACGTGCTCGGCCCGCCACAGGAAGTACGGGATCCATCCGATGTCGCCCTCGGTCAGCGAGAACTTGAGGGTGGGGAACCGCTCCCAGAAGGTGGCCCAGACCAGATCCATCAGGGTGTAGATCGTGGCGGCCGACGACACCGACATGGCCACCCCGGCCGGGGCATCGGACGAGGTCATGGCGCTGCGAGAGGACGAACCCAGGTGGCAGCACAGGATCGTCTCGGTCTCGACGCAGGCGGCGAAGAGCGGATCCCACTCCCCCGAGTGGATCGAGGGCATGTTCAGCGCCTCGGGGTTCTCCGAGAAGGTGACGGCGTGGCAGCCCTTGGCGGCCAGGCGCCGGACCTCAGCGGCCGCCTTCTCCACGTCGAACAACGGGAGGATCCCGCAGGGGATGAACCGACCCGGATGCGACCCGCACCACTCGTCGACGTGCCAGTCGTTGTAGGCCCTGATCATCACCTCGTTCACCGCCCGGTCGGGGCCCTGGTTCAGGACCTGGCCCGAGAAGCCGGTGAAGTTCGGGAAGTTGAGGCCGGCCAGATGGCCTCCCGCGTTCATGTCCCGGACCCGCTCGTCGACGTCGTAGCACCCCGGACGCATCTGGTCGTAGCGGCTGGCGTCGATGTTGTAGAACTCGGGTGCCTTGCCGGCGACGGCGTTGAGGCCCAGGTTGCGGCCCTTCACCTCGCCGTACCACCACTGCTGCACGCCGTCGTCGTCGGTCAGGACGCGCGGCGCCAGCTCCTTGTACTTGGCCGGGACGTGGGCGTCGAACATGCCCTCCGGCTCGGCGATGTGGTCGTCGACGCTGATGAGGATGAGGTCGTCTGGGTTCATGGTGTCTCCTTCGCTCACTGCCCTGGGGGCGTGCCGTCGTGCTGGATGAGCTCGATCAGGTAGCCGTCGGGATCGAGCACGAAGGCCACGACCACCGGCCACCGCTCGAGGCGCTCGGGGGCCATCACCGACTCGGAACCGGCGTCGACCGCCTTCTGCCAGGTGGCCTGGCAGTCGTCGACGTTCATGTAGATCTTCCACAGGGCGTTGCCGTGGTCGATGGGTTGGGGCTTGAGGGTCTTGGCGAACTCGGCCAGCTGGAGCCGCCCTCCGCCGTGGTCGGCCGCCATCACCGCCTCGAGCACGTTGGGGATCTCTGTGCGGCCCTGCTCGGCCAGCCCGATGACGTCGCGGTAGAAGACCACCGATCGTTCGAGATCCTCGACGGCGATGCAGTACTGGCCGACGCTGGTTGGCATGTGGTTCCCCCCTGGGACGTGAACGACCGGTGGTCACTTCCTATCCGAAACACGAGGAGGATGTGCCATCAGCCACGACGACGGATCCGTCGCGCCGACAAAATCGTCGCAGATCGCGTGCCGGCGTGTCGATGCCGACCTCGGATTCGACCTCGTGTCAGCCGAACAACGGTCGCGCCGCGCTCACGTCGAAGCGCATCACGGCGGCGGGACCGGACACGATCTCGCCGACGGCCGCACCGAAGGCCGCCATGTGGGGCGTGGCCATGTGGGCGCCGAGGGCCTCCTCGTCGGCCCACTGCTCCATGACCATGACCACGTCGGGATCGTCGATGGCGAACCCGAAGCGGTAGCCGAGGCAGCCGTGCTCGGCGAGGGTCGCGTCGCGCATCTCGGTGGTGGCGGCGATGGCCGCCTCGCGTCGGTCGGCATGTATGGGCAGCGAGCCCTGGATCACGATCATCGGTCATCCCCCTGTCGTCGGCGGGGACACGATTGCAGATCGTCGGCCGACCCGCTCGGGCTACTCCTTGCGGTAGGAGCGCAGGGCGAGAGGCAACGACACGGCCACCAGCCCGACGCACCACAGGAGGGAGCCGATCACGTAGTAGGAGAGGCCGTGGCTGAAGGTCGCGGTGGCGGCATCGCCCAGCAGCAGGCCCCTCCACGAGTTGATCATGAAGGTGAGGGGCTGGGCCTCGGCCACGACCTGGAGGGGGTCGGGCATGGTCGAGATGGGTACGAAGGCGCTGGAGATGAACGAGAACGGCACCCCGAGGATGCCGAGGCCCTGGGCGGCCTGGGCGCTCCCGCTCACCAGGCCGAGGAGCATGAACACACACGCCACGGCGAAGGCGTAGACGACGAGCAGGGCCAGCGCGGCGACGACGGCGCCGGCGTTGCAGTGGAGCCGGAAGCCGACGATGAACCCGGCGAGGAGGGTGACGATGCCGACCACCACCATGAGGCCGGAGTCGGCCACCGCCCGACCGAACAGCACCGCCGAGTCGGAGATGGGGAGGGACCGGAGGCGGTCGAACAGGCCCGACGCCGCGTCCTCGGCGGTGCCCACGGCCCCGCCCCCGGCGGTGAACACCAGGCCGGACACGACGAACCCGGGCACGAGGAACTCGACGTAGTCGAGCCCTCCCACGCCGATGGCCCCGCCGATCACGTAGCGGAACATGATCAGGAAGACGATGCTCTGGACGATGGCGATGCCGAAGATCTGCGGGCTGCGCATGATCTTCAACACGCTGCGGGCGGCGACCGAGCCAACGGTGGCCGACCGGCCCGGCGCCTGCTCGGGAGCGACGACCGTCGCCTGGGTGGGGGCGGCAGAGGTGGCGGTGGCGGTCATGCGGCGTCCTCGTCTTCGTCGGTCTCGGTGGAATGGCCGGTGAGGGTCAGGAACACGTCGTCGAGCGTCGGTCGGCGCAGGGCGATGTCGTCGATGGGTATGCCGACCCGCCCGAGGGCCCGCACCGCGTCGACGAGCTGATCGGGACCCTCCGAGACGGGCAGGGACACGCGGCCGGCCCGCTCGTCGACGGTCGCGCCTTCGCCGAGGGCGTCGGCGGCGCGGTGCAGGTCGACCTCGTCGCGGACGCGGACGTCGATGACGTCGCTGCCGACCCGCGACTTGAGCTCGCCGGCGGTGCCCACCGCCACCCGCCGGCCGTGGTCGATGATGGCGATGAGGTCGGCCAGCTGATCGGCCTCCTCCAGGTACTGGGTGGTGAGCAACACGTCGGTGCCCTGGGCCACCAGTCCCTCGATGGCCTGCCAGAGCTCGTTGCGGCTGCGGGGGTCGAGCCCGGTGGTCGGTTCGTCGAGCAACAACAGGCGGGGGGCGCCGACCAGGCTCGCCCCCAGGTCGAGGCGCCGGCGCATGCCCCCGGAGTAGGTGCGCACCAGCCGGTCCCCGGCGTCCACCAGGTTGAGCTGCTCGAGCACGGAGTCGGCGGCCCGGCGGGCGTCGGCCCGGCCGTGACCGAACAGGCGGGCCACCATGCGGAGGTTCTCCCGGCCGGTCATGGCCGGCTCGACAGCGGCGTACTGGCCGGCCAGGCCGATCACCCGGCGGACCTCGGCCGGGTGCTCGACGACGTCGATGCCAGCGACCCGGAGGCTCCCCGACGTCGGCTTGATGAGGGTGGACAGCGCCCGGATGAACGTGGTCTTGCCCGCCCCGTTGGGCCCGAGGACGGCGAGCACCTGACCTCGCTGGGCGGTGAGGTCGAGGCCGTCCAGCGCCACGACGTCGCCGAACGACTTCGAGAGGCCGACGGCCTCGAGGATGGGTTCCATGCCGGGAGTCTCCATCAGCTATGTGGCCACGGAGTGACCGGTTTCGGGGAGGTCGACGCCGGAACGTCGTCCCGCTTTCGACATCCGGTGACCGCGAAACTCATCGGAGCGAGACCGGGCCTGGACGACCGGGCGAACGCTACCGCTCCCACCGGCCGCCCACGACCCTCCGCCCACGGGTACCGTCAGGTCATGTTCGATCTGAAGATCACCGGAGGAACGGTCGTCGACGGCACCGGTCGCGCCCGCTTCGTGGCCGACGTGGCCGTGACCGACGGCGTCATCGTCGGCGTCGCCCCCCACATCGACGGCGACGCCCGCGAGACCATCGACGCCACCGGTCTGATCGTCACCCCCGGCTTCGTCGACATCCACACGCACTATGACGGCCAGGCCACCTGGGACCCCGTCCTCGACCCCTCGGCCAGCCACGGCGTCACCACCGTGGTGGCCGGGAACTGCGGGGTCGGCTTCGCCCCGGTGCGTCCGGGACAGGAGTCATGGCTCGTCGAGCTGATGGAAGGCGTGGAGGACATCCCCGGCACCGCCCTCCACGAGGGCATCCAGTGGGAGTGGGAGACGTTCCCCGAGTACCTCGACGCCCTGGGTCGTCGTGAGTACGCCCTCGACATCGCCGCCTTCATCCCCCACGCACCGCTGCGCGTCTACGTCATGGGCGACCGCGGCGCCGACAACGAAGCGGCCACTCCCGCCGACATCGAAGCCATGGCCGTGCACGTCCGCGCCGCCATCGAGGCCGGCGCCGTGGGCTTCTCGACCTCCCGGTCGCTGAACCACACGTCGCTCGACGGCGAGCTCGTGCCCGGCACCTTCGCCCAGGCCGACGAACTGACCGGGCTCGCCCAGGCCGTCGTCGACGGCGGCGGCGGCCTCTTCGAGGTCGTACCCACCGGCGAGACCGGCGACGACGAGGCGGTCACCATCGGCGAGATCGAGCTGATGGGTCAGGTGTCGATCTCCACCGGCCTCCCGGTCTCGTTCCTGATGATCCAGTCCTCCGGGGCTCCCGACCTGTGGAAGCGCCAGCTGGAGGCCGTCGAGAAGGCCACCGCGGCGGGCGCCCGGCTCATCCCGCAGGTCGCGGCCCGGCCGGGCGGCATGCTCCTCGGGGTGGTCAGCTACCACGGCTTCATGCGCCGCCCCACCTTCCGGGCCCTCGAGGACTCGCTGCCGATCGACCAGCTGCTGGTCGAGCTGCGCAAGCCCGAGGTGAAGGCGGCCATCCTGGCCGAGGAGGACCTGCCGCCCGACCCGAAGCGCCAGTTCGAGACCCTCACCGAGAACATGCCCCACATGTTCGGCCGCATCTTCCCGCTGGGGGACCCACCCGAGTACGAGCCGACCGAGGCCCAGTCGATCGCCGGCATCGCCGCGGCGACCGACACCGACCCGTGGGAGGTGCTGTACGACCACCTCGCCGCTGGCGAGCTGCTCCTCGGGGCCTTCACCAACTACGCCCAGGCCACCCAGGACCCGCTCGCGGTGATGATCGACCACCCCGACACCGTGATCGGGCTCTCCGACGGGGGTGCTCACGTGAAGATGATCTGCGACGCCTCGGCGCCCACCTACCTGCTCACCCACTGGGCCCGGGACCGCTCACGCGGCGACCGTCTGCCCCTCGAGACCGTGGTCCGCAAGCAGGCGGCCGGCACCGCAGCCGTGGTCGGCCTCGACGACCGGGGCACCATCGAGGTCGGCAAGAAGGCCGACCTGAACGTGATCGACTTCGAACACCTCGAGCTGCACGCGCCCCGCTCGGTCGACGACCTCCCCGCCGGCGGTCGGCGCATCCTGCAGGACGCCACCGGCTACGTGGCCACCATCGTCACCGGCGTCGTCACCCGACGCGACGGGGTCGACACCGGGGCCCGCCCCGGACGGCTGGTCCGTTCGACGCACTGATCGCCCCCACCCCGCGCAGACGGGCCCCCGCCGCCCGTGCCGTCGACCACCGATCCGCCGCGGATGACCAGATCGAGCATCGCTCCCCGTCCCGAGCCGACCCGTGTGCGCCGGGGCGTCCGGAGCGTCGGCGATCACCTCCCGTGACCGACCCGGCGCGCCGCGCAGTACGGTCGCTCGTGCCGCGGCCGGACCCGTGGTCCGACGGCCCCCGGGGCTGCTCGGCACCGAACTGAGGGGGAGACACGTGAAGGACCTGAAGGACAAGGTCGCCGTCATCACCGGGGGCGCCGGCGGTATCGGGCGGGCCATGGGGGAGCGCTTCGCCGGCGAGGGCATGAAGGTCGTGCTCTCCGACATCAAGGCCGACCCCCTCGACGCCGCCGTGGCCGAGCTGCGCGCCGGAGGGGCCGACGCCATCGGGGTGGTGGCCGACGTGTCCCGCCTCGAGTCGGTGGAGGCGTTGCGCGACGCCACGCTCGATCACTTCGGTTCGGTCCAGGTGGTGTGCAACAACGCCGGGGTCGCCTCCGGCGCCCACGGACGGCTCTGGGAGCACGAGATCAACGACTGGCGCTTCGCCTTCAGCGTCCATGTCTATGGCGTCATCAACGGGATCAACGCCTTCGTCCCCACCCTGCTGGAGCGGGGCGAGGAGGCCCACATCGTCAACACCGCCTCGCACAACGGTGGGTTCCTGCCCATCGCCCAGTCCCCCACGTACGCGACCTGCAAGGCCGCCGTCACCACCATCTCGGAGTGCCTGTGGGGTCAGCTCCACGAGATCGGTGCCCCCATCGGCGTGTCGGTCCTGTTCCCCTCCGGGAAGACCGAGGGGATCCTCGACACCGGGATCTGGGCGGCGGCGGACCGCCCGGCGGAGTTCGCCCCCGACGCCCCGATCGACACCACCAACAAGATGCAGATGTGGATCGACATGCAGGAGTCCGCCGGAACCCCGGTGGCCTTCACCCCGCTCTCCGAGGTGGCCGACACGGTGGTGGACGGCCTCTACGCCGGGCGCTTCTGGATGGTCGAGGAAGGGCGCTTCGAGGAACAGGTGCAGCAACGGGCCGACGTCATCCTCAGGCGGGCCGATCCGGACTACCAACGGGGCTGAGTCACCCGCCGAGGCTCGAGCCGTGCTCGATCGGGAGGCGGACCCCCATCACCGTCCGGCCCGGCTCGGACGACACCGTGATGCGGCCGTGGTGGCGCTCGGCGACGATCCGGTGGGAGATGTCGAGGCCGAGCCCGGTGCCCTTGCCCACGTCCTTCGTGGTGAAGAACGGTTCGAAGATGCGGGCTCGCACCTCCTCGGACATTCCCGGGCCGGTGTCGCCGATCTCGACCACGACCTCGCTGTCCTCGACGCGCACTGCGATCCGCAGCGTGCCGTGGCCGTCCATGGAATCGATGGCGTTGTCGATGAGGTTGGTCCACACCTGGTTCAACTCGCCGGGCTTGGCTTCGATGTGGGGGACGTCCGGCGCGTAGTCGCGCTCGACGACGATCCCCTCCGCCAGCTTCTGACCGAGGACCACCAGGGTGCTCTCGAGGCCGTCGGTGACGTCGATCGTCTGCAGGGAGGCCCGGTCGAGCTGTGAGTACTCCTTCACCGCGGCGACCAGCCCCGACACCCGTCGGGTCGACTCGTTCACCTCGGACAGCAGCGCCGAGGTGGCCATCGTCGAGGCCACCCAGTCGAAGGCCGGTCCCGTGGCGCTGGCCTCGATCTCGGCGTCGAGACGCTCGCACCACTCGAGATCGGCACCGGACGCGGCCAGGGTCGGGGCGATCCTCCAGCTCTCGTCGATGTCGTGCTCGTCCAGCCAGTCGATCAGCTCCTCCTCGCGGTCGCCGACCACCAACGGATCGAGGAGGGCCGGCCGGGCATCGAGCTCCTGGCGGAGGGCGTCGATGGCCACGAACTGGCTCGGGGTGATCTGGTGCTCGGCCAGGACCACCAACGACGCCAGCACCGCCTTGCAGGTCTCCTGCAGGCTGTCGGCCGCCCTGGCGGCCGCCGACGCCGGGTTGTTGATCTCGTGGGCCAACCCCGCCGCCAGGGTGCCCAGGGCCACGAGGGAATCACGGGCCCGGGCCATGGCCTCCATGTTGCGCACCGTCGAGAAGAAGCCTTCGATCATGTGGACGCCGAACGGGAACCACGACCGCACCAGGACACCGAGGACCTCGGAGGGGACGACCATCACCCGCCCGGCGGTGGCCCCCCGCCCGGTGGCCAGATACCCGGCCGACTCGGTCCACGCCTGGAAGCCACCGGCCCACACACCGGGACGGGCCAGCTCCCCGACCACGGACTCCTCGTGGTTCGACCACCGGACCAGCTCGACGGTGCCCTCGAGGAGAACCCACCACGCGACGGCCGGCTCCCGCTCGCGGAACAACACGTCACCGGGGCCGAAGGCCATCTCCTCGGCTGCGCCCAGCAGCTCGCCGAGTTGATCGTCGCTCAGACCATCGAACAGGAAGAGGCTACGGAGCTCGGCCAGATCCATCAGATGCTCGCCAGGTAGCGGTGGACGAGGTACACGGCCATGGCCCCTTCACCGACCGCCGAGGCGACCCGCTTCATGGAGTCCAGCCGCACGTCCCCGGCGGCGAAGACTCCCGGGACGCTCGTCTCCAGCGCGAAGGGTGGGCGCGTCTGGCTCCATCCCGGCTTCACCACGCTGGCCGTCAGGTCGTGACCGGTGATCACGAAGCCCTTGTCGTCGCGAGCGACCTCGGCCCCCAGCCAGTCGGTTCGGGGCTGGGCGCCGATGAAGATGAACATCCGGTCCGTGGCCACCTCCTCCTCGGTGCCGGCGGCGCGGTCGGCCAGGGTGATCGTCTCCAGGTGATCCTCGCCGTGAGCTCCCACCACTTCCGTCTGCAGCCGCACGTCGATGTTCCCGGCGGCCACGATGCGCTCCACCAGGTAGCTCGACATCGACTTCCCGAGGTCGTCGGATCGCACCACCATCACGACCCGGTCGGCGTACCGGGCGAGGTTCAGCACCGCCTGTCCCGCCGAGTTGGCCGCTCCGACCACGTAGACGACCGAGCCCTCGCAGGAGCGGGCGTCGCTGGCCAGCGCCCCGTAGTAGACGCCTCGACCGGCCAGCTCGGCCAACCCCGGCGCCGCCATCATCCGGTACGAGACACCGGTGGCGATGAGCACGGCCCGGGCCTCGACGGCGACGCCGTCGGCGAAGCGGACGGTGCGCACCGGCCCCTCGACGTCCAGGCTGACCACGTCCCGGGCCAACACCATCTCGGCGCCGAACCGTCGGGCCTGGGACACCGCCCGGTGGGTCAGCTCGGCCCCGGAGAGACCCTTCGGGAACCCGAGGTAGTTCTCGATCGCCGCACTGGTGCCCGCCTGACCGCCGGGCGCCTCCCGCTCGATGACCACGGTCTGCAGCCCCTCGGAAGCGCCGTAGACGGCGGCGGCCAGGCCGGCCGGCCCGGCCCCGACCACGCAGAGGTCGTAGATCTCGCGTTCGGCAGCGGTACGCAGCCCGAGGGCGGTGGCCAGCTCGAGGGTCGAGGGCGAGCGGAGGGTCTCGGCGTCCGGGACGAGCACGAGCGGCAGGTCGGCGGGATCGGAGCCGGCCAGGCCGTGCAGACGCCGGGCCTCCTCGTCGCTCTCGATGTCGAGCCAGAGGTACGGCACGTGGTTGGTGAGCAGGAAGCTCTTCAGCTCGTGGCTGCGCTCGGACCAACGGTGACCGACCATCCGTAGGTCGGACGGGGCCGAGGGATGCGTGGTGCGCCAGTCCTCCAACAGGTCGTCGAGAACGGGGTACAGGCGCTCCTCCGGAGGGTCCCAGGGCTTGAGCAGGTAGTAGTCGAGGCCGATGCTGTTGATGGCACTGATGGCCACCTCGGTGTCGGCGTAGGCCGTGAGGAGCACGAGCTTGGCCTCGGGAGCCACGACACGGGCCTGGTCGAGGAACTCGACACCTGTCATCTCGGGCATGCGCTGGTCGGACGCGATGAGCGCGACGGTGCGGTCGCGCAAGGTGTACTCGGCCAGGATCCCCAGAGCCTCGGGACCCGACGACGCCTTGACGATCTGGAACTCGGCGCCGTACTGCCGACGCAGATCACGCGCCAACGCCTGCGAGACCGCCGGGTCGTCGTCCACGCTGAAGATCAGCGGCTTCGGGGTCTTGGCCACTCGTCATCTGCCTTCACCGGCGGGAGATGATGCCTCCCGATGCCAACTTGATGCTTCGCTGCGAAAGCATCATGCACCTTCTGCCGGGCGACGGCGACCGAGGCGCAACCGGGACCAGACGAGCCGCCGTCCGTAGACTCGCCGGCCATGGGGACACGGATCCACCCGGCCGTCGCGCCACGCACCGCGACGCGAGCACTCGTACTCGGCGCTCGGCGGAGCCGGTGACGGCCTCTCCGGGGCCGGTGGGCGACGGCCGCCTGGCCGGGAAGACCGCCCTCGTCACCGGAGCGGGACGGGGCATCGGTCGAGCCATCGCCACCGGCTTCGCCGCCGAAGGGGCACGCGTCGTGCTCGCCGCCCGCACCGCGAGCGAGCTCGAGGCCGCCGCCGACGCGATCGAGGCGGCGGGCGGCTCGGCGGTCGGCGTCGTCACCGACGTCACCGATCGGTCGGCGATCGCCAACGTGGTCGAACGGGCCGTGGCCACCTTCGGGGGCCTCGACATCGTCGTGGCCAACGCCGGAGCGGTGTCGGCGGGCACCCCGACGACGCCGGTCGACGACTTCGTGGCCGTCCTCGACGTGAACCTCACCAGCATCTACGACCTGGCCCTCGCCACTCGGCCCCACCTCGCCGAGAAGGGCGGCAAGTTCATGGTCACCGGGTCGGGCGCCGGGCGACGTCCCTTCCCGGGAGGTACCGCCTACTCCGTGTCCAAGGCGGCGGTCGCCATGCTGGTGCGCTGCCTCGCCGTCGAGTGGCGTGAGGACAAGATCGCCGTCAACGAGATCGTCCCCGGACCGGTCCGCACCGCCATGGCCTCGGGAATCGTCGACGCTCCGGGGCTCCCCCCGGCCATCCGACTCGACTGGCACAAGGCTCCCGAGGACGTCGTACCCATGGCGCTGTTCCTCGCCACCCTGCCCGACGACGGTCCCAGCGGTCAGACCTTCAGCCTCCTCGGCCGCGACGGCTGAGTCGATGGCCCGGCGGAGCCGGGCGGTGGGGCGACGCTCGCTGGCGCTCGCGGCCGCCACCTGCAACCCGACCCGCGACAACACCCACCCCACCCCCACGGCCCGGCGCAGCCGGGCGGTGGGGCGACGCTCGCCGACCAGACCGTTTCGGAGCGGTTCTCATCTATGGTGGGTCCCATGGAGCTGGCCGAGATCCACGAGGTGGCGGGCACCCGCCTCCGCCGCGACGACCAGCGCTACACGTCGAAGCGTCGGGCCCTGGTCGAGGTCCTGGAGGCCGCCGGGCGTCCACTGAGCATCCCGGCGATCCTCGAGCAGAGCCCCGGCATGGCCCAGAGCTCCGTGTACCGCAACCTGGCCGTGCTCGAGCACGCCGCCATCGTGCGCCGCATCGTCACCAACGACGACTACGCCGCGTTCGAGCTGGCCGAGGACCTCAGCAACCACCATCACCACCTGATCTGCTCGAACTGTGGGGCGATCGAGGACTTCGTCGTCCCCGAGCCGTTGGAGCAGGAGCTGGGCCGCACGATGAAGAACGTCTCACGCCGCCACCAGTTCGCCGTCAGCTCCCACGTGCTCGACCTGTTCGGAACCTGCCAGAGCTGCGCCGCCGCCTAGGGCGTCGCCGGTTCGCCCGGTGTCGGCGTCCTGCTCGTGAGCTCCACCAGCGTGGTCGGCGCCGACGCCGAGACCGGGTCGTCGACCGCCCGGTGCCGCTCCCGCCCGAACACGACAGCGGACAGCCACAGCACGAACGACAGCGTCACGATGGCGAAGCTGGGCGGCAGGTTGAACATGGCCGACACGACGAGGCCGACGAGCACGCAGACGATCCCGATCCCCGTGCTGAGCGCGGCCACCAGCGACGGGCGGGCGGTGAGAGCGAGGGCGGTGGCGCTGGGCGTGACGACCAGCCCGAACAGCAACAAGGTGCCCACCACCTGCACCGCCATGGTGATGACCAGGGCCAACGACACCATGAACACCACGCCGAGCAGACGAACCGGAATGCCCTTGGCCTCGGCCACGTCGGGGTTGACCGAGGCGAACACGAGCGGACGGGCGACCACCGCCAGGACCACGGCGAGGGCCAGGGTGAACAGTCCGAAGGTCCACAGCTGATCGGTGGAGATGGCGAGCAGGTTGCCGAACAGCACGTTGGTGACGGCACTGGCGTTGCGGGTGGTCATGGAGTTGAACAGCACGCCGAGCCCGGTGGCCAGAGCGAGGATGGTCCCCGTGGCGATCTCCCGGTCGGCCAACCGCTTGCCCAGCAGACCGATGGCCAAGGCACCGCCCACGCAGAAGACCGCCAGCCCGGCGGTGACGGGGGCGCCGATGAGCACGGCGCCGGTGGCGCCCGGGAAGCCGATGTGGGCCAGGGCGTGAGCGGCGAAGGCGTGCTGACGGACGATCACGAAGTAGCCGAGCATCCCGGCGGCCAGTGCCACCAGCACCCCGCCGATCATGGCCGAGCGCATGAAGCCGGCGTTGACGATGTCGATCCAGTTGCTCTGATACCCGATCGCGGCGAGCAGGGCGGGGGGCGCCATCATCCGCTCCTCGTGAACATGTCGCCCTGGGCGGTGCGGACCACCCGGATCCGGGTCCCGTAGAGGTGGGTCAACAGCCGCTCGTCGACCACCTCCCCGATGGTGTCGTAGTGGGGGTGCCCGTCGAGCAGGTACACCGCTCCGGTCAGCACCGAGAGCAGTGGGTTCACGTCGTGGGCCACCACCATGACGGTCATGTCGTGGCTGGCACGGAGCGAGTCGAGAAGATCGACGACCTCGTTCTGGTTGCGGACGTCGAGGTTGGCGAGCGGTTCGTCCAACAGCAACAGACGGGGGCGGGCCACCAGCGCCTGGGCGATGGCGACCCGCTGCTGCTGCCCGCCCGAGAGGGTCGACATGCGACGGTCGGCGAAGCCGGCGGCCCCGACGGCAGCCAGGGTGGCGTCCACCCGGTCGCGCTCCTCCGAGTCCAGCGGCTTCAGGCCCCAGCGTCCGCCCGACAGCCCGAGCCCGACCAGGTCGCGGGCCCGCACGGCGTTGCCGATGGTGGCGGTGTAGTTCTGGGGGACGTAGCCGATCCGGGAGTCGCCCCGGGCCGGGGTGGCACCGAGCACCTCGACCGATCCCGACGAGACCGGTACCAGACCGAGCACGACCTGGAGCAACGTCGTCTTGCCCGAGCCGTTGGGACCGATGACCACGACCAAGGCCCCTTCGGGGATGGCGAAGTCGCCGTGCTCCCAGACCGTTCGTCCTCCCCTGGTCACCGCGGCGGCACGAAAGGCAACTGCGGCGGGCCGATCGTCGGGGCCGGGCGAGGGGGCCGGCGGGGACGGCGGGGTGTCCATCAGCCCCCCAGAGCGGCGGTGAGGGAGCGCAGCTGGTCGATCTGCCAGGCGACGAACGAGCTCTGCCCCGGCGGTACGGTCTCGGTCACGTCGACCACCGGGATGCCGGCCCGGTCGGCGACGTCTCGGATGCCGGCCGGCACCGATCCCTCGGTCTGGGTGTTGTAGACGAGCAGGGCCGTCCCACCCTCGCGGAGCACGTCCTCGAGGGCGTTGACGTCAGCCGGCGACGGATCGCTGCCGGCGGCCGCCGCGCTCCGGTAGCCGGCGGGCGTGGCGTCGACGAGGCCCACGGCACGGGCCATGTCGTCGAACACCCACTCGGTGGCGACGTAGGAGCGGCCGGCCCCCTGCACCCGGGCCGCGTCGATCGCCGCCCGGTAGGGCCCGAGCTGGGTCGACCAGTCCGCGGCCCGTTCCGAGAAGTACTCCTGAGCGTCAGGGGCGCTCTGGCCCAGAGCCTCAGTGATCGCTCTCGAGACCTCCTCGACGGCGGCGGGGTCGTACCAGAGGTGCGGGTTGTCCCCGTCGCGGCCACCGACGACCTCACCGGCATCCACGACCGGCGGCCGGGGCGACACCGTGCCCAGCACCTTGTCGGCCCAGCTGTCGTAGCCGAGCCCGTTCACCACGACGAGGTCGGCCCGTCCGAAGGCGGCGTTGTCCGATGGCGAAGGCTCGAACTCGTGGGGGTCGCCACCGGAGCCTTCGATGATCGTCGTCACGTCGGCGCAGTCGCCGGCGAGCTGTTCGGCGATGTCACCCCACTGGTCGACCGTGACCACGACCCGCACCGGGGCGACGGGACAGTCACCTCGCGGTCCGGCGGCCGTGCCGGCCGACGAGCAGCCGGAGGCGCCGAGGATGCCCACGAAGGCGACGAGGGCGACGACGGAGAGGCAGCGGGGGCGGGACATCGAGTGGCTCTCCCTGCCGGGGATGCGTGGCGACGGAACGCTCCGACTCTACCGGTCTTGAGACTGATAGCAAGAATCGTCCTCAAAACGACGAGGAGCGGCACGGCGGGCGCGGACGCCCTCAGGAGTCAGCAGTGGCCGGCGCCGACGTCGTCGCCGGAGCGGGGGCCAGGCGGGCGGCGGTCACGTAGGCCACCACGACGGCCACGATGATCAACGGCATGAGCGTCAGACCGTCGGCCTCGAGGAACAGCACGGTGAGCAGGACCGAGGTCAGGGGCAGGTCGAGCATGGTGACGGCCATGGCTCCGATGCCCATGGCCACCCCGGCGATCATGGGGAGCCCGACCGAGTGGGAGAGGGCCATGCCGCCGGCCGCCCCGATGAACATGGCCGGGAAGGTGGGGCCGCCCCGGAACGAGCTGAGCGACAGGCTGTAGGCCACCCCCTTCAGCAGGACCAGCAGCGCGAGCGCTCCGACCGACCAGGTGGCGGACTCCTGGATGAGCGGGGCGAGCGCGTCCTGCCCCGAGAAGAGCACCTGCTGGGCCCCGTGGCTCGTGAACTGTTCGAAGGCGATGGCGGCCACAGCGACGCCGGCCCCCAGCAGCGGCGTGACCAGCATCCGGCGCCGGGCGACGAGGGGAACGAGGCCCTCCCCCCCACGCTTGATGGCCGTGCCCACCACCGCGCCGAGCACCCCGATCACGACGGCCCACACCAACTCGCCCACGGTGACCGTGGGGAACGGCGGGAGGTCGGGTACGGCCAGGGTGAAGGTGCCGAAGCCAGTCAGCCCGTCGAGACCCACGAACACCAGTGAGCCGATCCCGGCGGCGAGGAGTCCCGGCATGAGCACCACCCCGAGAATCGGGCCGCCGAGCCCGATGATCTCCATCAGCAGGAAGGCGCCGAGGATCGGCGAGCCGAGAAGCGTGCTGATGGCGGCGAAGCTGCCCGCGGCGCCGATCACCACCACCGCCTGGGCGGGGGCGTCCTTCTTGACGAGGTGGACCAGCAGCACGGCCAGCCCCGCTCCGATGGCGATCAGCGGTGCCTCGGGGCCCACGACGGCCCCCAGGGCCAGGGACAGGAAGGCGGCGATGAAGATGCCGGGCAGCTCGATCGTGGCGGGAGCGCCGTCGGACTTGAACCCGTCGGCCGGTACGTGACCCCCCGTACCGGGCAGGTACCGGATGGTGGCGGCGACCAGCGCACCGGCCACGACCAGCACGGGCAGGGGCCACCACATGGGGGTCGAGTCGAAGCCGAGGTCGACCGGGAGGGTGGTGAAGACCCACTCCTGGGCGACGGCCACGGCCTTGAGGAAGAAGTACGCCACCACGGCCACGGGCACGCCCACCATCGCCCCGAACACGAGGAGCGCCACGTAGGCGCGGCTCCGCAGGAGGTCCAGCGGATTGGCCGGACCGACCGGCGACGGTGCGGCGGAGGCTGACATCGGCGAAGTCTGCCAGACGGTCCGCACCCGTGAGTTGGCTCAGGAGGTGGTGACGTCCTCGTCGGACGGCTCGTCGGCCCCTTCGGTGACCTGGGACGGGAGGGCACCGGTGAAGGCCAGGGACGCGAGGGCGAGGAGCCCCGAGGCCAGCAGGCCGGCCTTCAGGGCGAGGAGCTGCGCCTGCTCGTAGTCGTCGACGAGGGCCTCGGTGGTGCCCTCGTCGAGGCCGGCCGCACGCGACGCGTCGGCGATCGCCCCGGAGTCGACGAAGTCGACACCCGAGCTCACGGCCGTGCTCACCTCGGCCGTGATCTGCTCGTCGATCCGGGCGTCGTCCTGGACCTTGGCGATGAAGACAGCAGTCAGCCCGGAGAGCACGATCGCCCCCACCAACGCCACGCCCAGCGAGGACCCGAGCTGCTGACCGGTGTACTGGAGCCCGCCCGCTTCGCCCCGGCCCGACGCATCGACCGACGACTGCACCACGTTGCCGAGCTGGGAGACGATCAGACCCATGCCGATCCCCAGCAGACCCATGGAGACGGCGAAGGCCACGTTGGCCAGATTGGGCTGGATCGTGACCAGCAGAGCGACGATCGCCGAGACGGTGGTCCACAACCCGGTCCGCACGATGGTGCGGACCGAGAAGCGGGTCGAGAGCCGGGAGCCGACGGCCGAGGCGAGGAGCATGGTGATGGAGACGGGCAGCATCTTCACGCCCGTCTCGAGGGCATCCAGACCGAGGACCAGCTGCAGGTAGAGCGGGATGGCGAAGAACACGCCCATCAGGATCAGGTTCTGGCTGAACAGGCCGATGAGGCCGGCCCGCAACGGGGCGATCTTGACGAGGTCGAGGTGCACCAGCGGATCGGCGCCGATGGCTTCCCGATGCCGCTCCCAACGGACGAAGGCCCACAGCAGCACGACGCCCCCGGCGAGCATGAAGAGGGTGAGCGAGAACCCGAAGGGCTCCACCGGCGAGTCCTTGGGTTGGACCCAGCCCCAGGTCGTCGACTGGAGCACGGCGAGCACGGCCACCCCGAGGCCGCCGGCGGACAGGATCGTGCCGACATAGTCGAGCCGGGGCCGGGGCCCGGTGCGCACGGCGTCCCCGACGAAGCGGGTCATGGCCAGGATGAAGACCACGAGGACCACCTCGCCGACGAAGACGACACGCCACGAGAGCTCGGTGGTGGCCCAGCCGCCGAGGATGGGACCGACGGCGATGCCCGCGCCGGCCATGCCGCCCATGACGGCGTAGGCGAGCTTGCGGTCGCGGCCTTCGAAGTTGCCGGCGATGAGGGCGGCGAGGGCGGGCAGGACCAGGGCGGCGCCCAGACCCTCGAGGACCGACCAACCGAGGGCCAGGATGCCCACCGTCGGGGACACCGCGGTGACGCCCGATCCGACGCCGTAGATGCACAGCCCGATCACGAACGCCCGGCGCCGGCCGATGATGTCGCCGATCTTGCCGCCGGTGAGCATGAACATGGCCATCACCAGGCAGTAGAGGGTGATGACCGCCTGGATGGTGGTCACCGTCGTGTCGAAGTCGTCGACCAGCTTGCTGATGGAGACGTTCATCACCGACTGGTCGAGGACCATCACGAACTGGGCGGTGGCCAGGGCCACGAGGGGCCAGTAGCGCTTCATGAACGATGTCTCCTCACCGGATCGACCCCGGTCGCGTCGACGCACGGAACTTCGATCCGCGGCGAAGGATATGCCGCGAGCGTCCGTCGGACGGGTGCCACCGTCGACCGGTCCTCCTCGCGCTCGCGGTTTGCGCCTCCTCGCCGACCAGCGGGCGTGCGACACTCGCCGCCATGGGGGACCAGGGGCAAGGAGCAGAGGGTCCGGCGCCGTCGACCGAGCATCGGACGTTCTGTCGGGTGTGCAACGCCATGTGCGGGCTCGTCGTGACCGTGGACGACTCCGGCCGGGTCGAGCGGGTGCGGGGCGACGAGGACCACGCTCTCTCGCGGGGGTACACGTGCCCGAAGGGTCGGGCTGTCGGTGCCCTGCACCACGATCCCCGGCGACTCGACCACCCCCGCATCGGAAAGGGCCTTCGCACCTCGGCCGTGGACTGGACGGTCGCCATCGACGACCTGGCCGCCCGGGTCAGGGCGGCGATCGAGGACGGTGGACCCGACAGCGTGGCCATGTACCTGGCCAGCGGCTCGGCCTTCGACACCGTCGGGCGGCGAGCGGCCGAGCGTTTCCTGTCGGCCATCGGCTCACGCCAGAAGTACACGGCCACCACCATCGACACGCCGTGCAAGCCCCTCGTGGCCGAACTGGTCGGAGGCTGGTCGGGTCTCACGCCGGTGTGGGATCACGAACGGTCGTCGTTGCTCGTGCTCTTCGGATGCAACCCGGTCGTGTCCCACGGGCACTCGAACGCCATCCCCGACCCCGTCATCCGCCTGCGGGAGCACCGGGCCAAGGGCGGCGAGGTGTGGGTCGTCGACCCCCGCCGCACCGAGACCGCCGAGCGCGCCGACCGGCACCTGCAGATCCGGCCCGGCGCCGACTGGCTGGTCCTCGGCTGGCTGGTGCGCCGGCTCCTCGCCCACCCGCCGCGCCGGGCCGATGCCGCCGGGCGGGCCGACGGAGTGGCCGAGCTGGAGGTCGCGGTCGACGGCTTCACCGACGAGGTCGTCACCGACCTCAGCGGGCTCGAGCTCGCCGAGTTGGAGGCTCTCCTCGCCGCCGTCGAGCGGGCGGGGCGGGTGAGCGCCCTCACGGGGACGGGCACGTCGATGGCCGCCACCGCCAACGTGACCGAGTACCTCCTGTGGGCCCTGCACGTGGTGACCGACTCCTACGATCGGCCCGGAGGGATGTGGTTCAACCCCGGGTACCTCATGCGCCTCGACACCCGGGAGTGGACCCCTTCCGACGGTCGACCGGACCCGGGCCCGCCCAGCCGCCCCGAGCTCCCTCGCCGCTTCGGAGAATGGCCGTGTGCCGGGTTGGTCAGCGAGATCGAAGCCGGCCACGTCAAGGTCCTCTTCGTGGTCGGGG
This sequence comes from uncultured Actinomycetes bacterium, assembly GCA_963793025.1. Classification (GTDB taxonomy): domain Bacteria; phylum Actinomycetota; class Acidimicrobiia; order Acidimicrobiales; family Acidimicrobilacustridaceae; genus CAWBYL01. The sequence continues at coordinate 1,135,206 of CAWBYL010000006.1, read as the reverse complement.
GCAACCCCGTCACCGCCTTCCCCGACGAGCGTCGCACCCGCGCCGCCCTGCTGTCGTTGGACACGGTCGCGGTGATCGACATCCTGTCCACGGAGACGACCCGGCTGGCGACCCACGTGCTCCCCGCCGTCGACCAGCTCGAGCGGGCGGACCTCACCTGGCTCCTCGACGGCTACCAGCTCGCGGTCGCCGCCCAGTACACCCCGGCCGTCATCGAGCCCGCCGCCGAGCGACGGCCGGTGTGGTGGATGTTCGGTGCACTGGCTCAGCGCCTCGGGTGCACCGCTCTCCCTCGCGGCGTCGACGTCGACACGGCCGACGAGCTCGACCTGCTCGGCCCGCTCATGGAGCGCAGCGTCGGCGGCCTCGGCGCCATGACCGGGGCCCCGTCGGGCGTGGTGGCATCGGGGGCCGTGTTCGGCTGGGTCCACGAGAACGTGCTGCCCGACGGCCGGTGGCGCATCGCTCCCGCGCCGCTGCTCGACCAGCTCGCCACCCATCTCGACGCGGCGCGCGCCACCCCGGCGGACTCACTGGTCCTCGTCCCCCACCGCCAGCTGCGCACCATGAACTCCCAGCTGCGGGACATCACCGCACCGGGCTCCCGCCGGGAGACGGTCGCCGTGTTGGTCCATCCCTCGACGGCCCGAGCGCTGGGCCCGGACGGGTGCCGGGTGGAGGTCGGGTCGCCCTGGGGGTCGCTCACCGGGACCCTGCGCGCCGACGACCGCCTGCATCCTTCCGCGGTGGCCGTGGCCCACGGCTGGGGCGAGTGCAACGTGAGCGCCCTCACCAGCGCCGACGACGGCATCGACCCGCTCACCGGGATGGTCCTGCAGTCCGGCGTCCCCGTCACCCTGCGTCCGCTGGCCGGCTCCGGCCCCTCGGACCCGCGCTAAGGGGCCTGGATCTCGACGAGGACCTTGCCCATCGCCCGCCGCTCACCGACCGTCCGGATGGCGTCGGCCGCCTGGTCGAGAGCGAACCGGTGCCCGATGTGGGGATCGAGCAGCCCCTCCCCGTACCAGGCGAGGAGCTGCTCGAAGAGGGCGGCGTTGCCGGCCGGGTCGACGATGGCCGAGGCCCCGAAGGCCACGCCGACCACCGAGATCGACTTGAGGATGGTCTGGTTCAGGCCGATGGTGGGCACCCCGCCGGCGGCGAAGCCCACGACCAGGTAGCGCCCGTTCCAGGCCATGCACCGCAACAGGTCACGGACGTCGGGGCCGCCGACCGTGTCGAAGAGCACGTCGGCGCCCTTGCCTCCGGTGGCCGCCTTGACCGCGGGCGCCAGGGCCTCGACCGTCTGGTGGTCGATGACCTCGTCGGCGCCGAGGGCACGGCACAGGGCAACCTTCTCGGCGCCCCCGGCCACGGCCACGACGCGTGCGCCCATGGCCTTGGCGATCTGGATCGCCGCCGACCCGCATCCTCCCGCGGCACCGAGCACGACGACGTCGTCCTCGGCCGCCACCGCGCCCCGGGCCAGACCCAGTCCGGCCGTGCCGTAGGTGAGGTCGAACGCGGCGGCGTGGTCGAAGGGCATCGAGTCGGGTATCCGGTGCACCTGCACGGGCGGGACGGCCACCACGATCTGCTCGGTGAAGGCTCCCGTGCCAGGCAGGGCCATCACCCGGTCGCCGACGGCGAAGGCCTCGACGTCGGATCCGACCTCGCTCACCGTCCCCGCGCACTCGCTGCCGGGGACGAAGGGTGGCTCCTTCTTCACCTGGTACTCGTCGCGGATGAGCAACACGTCGGGGAAGTTCACCGACGCCGCGGCCACGTCGACCCGGATCTGGCCCGGGCCACACTCCGGCTCGGGCCAGTCGTCGACGACCACCAGGTCGTCCTCGGTCCCGATACGGGGGCACACCAGCGCCCTCATGCCGCCCCTCCCCCGTCGAGGGTGATCAGTTGACCGGTGAGGTAGGCCGAGGCGGCGGTGGCCAGGTAGAGAGCGGTGCCCACGATCTCGTCGGCGTCACCGATCCGGCCCAGCCCGACCCGCTCGGCCATGGCCTCCTGCATCTCCGGGGTGGGGACGCTGGCGTGGAAGCTGTCGGTGTGGAAGGTGCCGCACACGATGCCGTTCACCCGGATGCCCCGGGGCGCGAACTCCTGGGCCGACGCCTTGGTGAGGGCGTTGAGGCCGGCCTTGGCGGCGGCGTAGACGACGGTGAACGGCGACGGATGGGTGGAGGCCTTGGAGCTGATGTTGATCACCGCTCCGCCCGAGGGCATGTGCTCGACGGCGAGGGCGGTGAGGCGCAGAGGGCCCTTGAGGTCGACGTCGATGGTCTTGTCGAAGAGGTCCTCGGTGACACCGAGCAGCGAGGGAGGCACGGGAGCGATCCCGGCGTTGTTGACGAGCACGTCGATCCGCCCGAACTCGGCCACCGTGGCGTCGACCAGGGCCTGGCAGTCGTCCCAGCGACCGACGTGGCACGCCACCGGCAAGGCGCGCCGACCGAGGGCCCGCACCTCGTCGGCCACCTCCTCGCAGCCCTCGATCTTCCGGCTGGCCACGACCACGTCGGCGCCGGCCTCGGCGAAACCGAGGACCATGGCCCGGCCCAGTCCCTTGCTGCCTCCCGTGACCACGACCACCTTGTCGTCGAGGCGGAAGGTGGGGTTCGCCATCTCAGATCCTCTCCGTGGCCTGGGCCAGCAGGATGTCGGCCTGGGGGCCGAAGTACTCGTGGATCGGCTTCGTCGACTCGCCGCGCTGCCACTTGGCGAAGCTGCCCTCCAACACGATGGCCAGCTTCCAACGGGAGAAGACCTCGTACCAGGCATAGGCCGACAGATCGCGACCGGACGTCTCGGCGTAACGCTGGAGGAGCGACTCCTGGGTGGGCACGAGGTCGAGGTCGAAGGCGTGGTCGCCACTGCCGCCGAGGCTCATGGGCTTGCCTCGCTCGGGGTGGAAGATCATGGCCCAGGCCACGTCGACGAGCGGGTCGCCGATCGACGCCATCTCCCAGTCGACGACGGCCAGCAGATGGGGCGGGGTGCTCTCGGCGTAGAGCACGTTGTCGATCTTGAAGTCGCCGTGGAACAACGCCGGTTCCTGCTCGGGCGGGCGGTTGCTCTCGAGCCAGTCGGCCAGGTCGCGGGCCTCGCGCAGCTCGCGACCCTCGTAGGAGTCGAGCTGGCCCAGCCAGCGCGAGACCTGGCGCTCGAGGAAGCGCTCGGGCTTGCCGAGCCCTTCGAGGCCCACGGAGCGCCAGTCGACGGCGTGGATGGAGGCGATGGCGTCGACCAGCTCCTCGAAGGCCCGGTGCTGGTCGGCCGGAGCGGCGACCCAGGCCGTCGGGATTCCCGTGCGGACAGGTACGCCCTCCACGCGCTCCATCACGTAGAACGACGACTCGAACACGCTCGGGTCCTCACACGCGACCACGGGCCGGGGGATGCGCACCCCGGTGTCCTTGATGGCATCGAGGATGCGGTACTCGCGGACGACGTCGTGGGCGGTGGAAGAGCTGGCGTGGGCGGGGGCCCGGCGCAGCACCCAGCGCTCGTCGCCCCGATCGAGGCCGAAGATCTCACAGGAGCCGCCGCCCACCATCGGCTCGACCAGCAACGGCCGACTGTCGCCGAGGGCGTCGTCGAGGAACGCAGCCAGGGCGTCGGTCGAGCTCACGCCACCCCCGCCGCGGCCCGCAGCTCCGCCCAGCGGGCCTCAGCGGCCGGACGTCGACTCGGGATGTGCTCGGTCGGCCACCCCTCGACCGGCTTGAACTGCTTGAGCAGGGTGCGGGCGACCACGGTCTTGTGGACCTCGTCGGGGCCGTCGCCGATCGTGCCGAACCGGGTGGACCGGTACCAGCCCTCGACGGGGAGGTCGCTCGAGTAGCCGAGCGCGCCGCACACCTGGATGGTGCGGTCGAGGACGTTGAGCACCACCCGCGAGACGTGGGCCTTCACCATCGAGATGTCGGCCCGAACGGCCGACGCCCCGTACTTGTCCATCTTCCAGGCTGCCCGGAAGGTGAGCAGGCGGGCCGCCTCGATCTCGGTGTGAGAGGTGGCGATGAAATCCTGCACCATCTGGTGCTGACCGAGCAGACGCCCGTGAGATTCGCGCGACACCGCCCGCTCGCACATGATCTCCAGCGAGCGCTGGGCCTGACCGATCCAGCGCATGGCGTGATGGATGCGACCGCCCCCGAGGCGCTTCTGGGCGAGCACGAAGCCCTCACCCGGCTGACCGATGAGGTGGTCGGCGGGGACCCGGCAGTCGCGGAACACGATCTCGGCGTGGTTCCCCACCTTCCCGAACTCGACCTCCGGGTGGGACATGGTGGGGATGTCGCGCACGATGTCCATGCCCGGCGTGCCCGCCTCGACGATGAAGATCGATGCGTGGCGGTGGGGCCGTTGCTCGGCGTCGGTCTCGGCGAAGACGAGGATGATGTCGGCGACCGAGCCGTTGGTGGTGAACCACTTGTGCCCGTTGATCACCCATTCCTCGCCGTCGCGCACCGCGGTGGTGCCGATGCTGGTGGGATCAGCTCCGGCGAGGAACGGTTCGGTCAGGGCGAAGGCGCTCGAGATCTCGCCTCGCATGTTGGGCTCGAGCCAGCGCTTCTTCTGCTCGTCGTTCGCGCCGTGAGCCATCAGCTCCATGTTCCCGCTGTCGGGGGCCTGCACGCCGAAGATGGTCATCGAGATCATGCAACGACCGATGATCTCCGACATCAGGGCCAGCTTGAGCTGCCCGAAGCCGGCCCCGCCGAGCTCGGGGTCGAGGAACGCCCCCCAGAGCCCCTGCTCCTTCACCTGGTCCTGGAGGTGCTTCTTCACCACGTTCCACTCGTCGAGGGGCAGCTCGGCCTGGATCGGTTCCAAGGGGACGATCTGCTCGTCGATGAAGGTGCGCATCCAGTCGAGCTGGTGCTGGAAGTCGGGGTCAGTCTCGAAGTCCCACATAATCACAGTGTAATGTATGGGCCATGGCCGGCGCTCGTGAGCTACCGATCGACCACGACGACGTCGTCGACGCCGCCATCGCCATCCTCCGCGAGGACGGGCTCGGCGCCGTCAGCATGCGTTCGGTGGCCGCCCGACTCGGTGTCTCCCCCTTCCCCCTCTACAGCCGGGTGGGGAGCAAGGAAGGCCTGCTCGATGCCATCGCCGACCGGCTCGTCACCGACGCCAGCCCCAGCCCCGGCGACGAGGAGCACTGGATCGACTACGCCCGCCGCTGGTCCACGTCCCTGCACGACCGCCTCCTGTCCGCCCCCGAGCTGGGCAAGGTGCTCGGCACCCGCCGTCGGGTGTACGTCGGGGCCGTGGACCCCCTCGTCGCCATCCTTCGCCGCTCCGGGATCTCGGCCGACGATGCGGTCCGTTCGGCCCGGCTCCTGCTGTGGTCGGTGGTCGGCTTCTCGATCATCGGCGGTGGGGCGGCTCGTGTCGGACGCGACGACACCGGCCGGCGACGCAAGCCCGGCGCCGACCCGACGGGCGTCGACGCGGCCGACGCCGAAGCCCTCTTCACCCAACACCTCGACTACCTGCTCGACGGTCTGGCTCGCGACCTGGGGTGAGGCCGGACCGGCACTCCCGGGCGCGGCCCGACGTGTACGTTTCGAGGCGGCGGGGGCCAGAAGGGGTCCGCCGGTCCAGGCGGAACAACGACGGGAGAAGAGCACGATGACCGAGCAGTTCTCGGAGAACGCGTCCACGGGCGGCATGCACCGCCGCCAGATGCTCGCCATGGGCGGGGCCGCCGCCGTGGCCGCCGCCGGAGCCACGGTGATCGGTTCCAGCGCCGCCGGTGCCGATCCGCTGGCTCCCCTCCTGCTCCCCACCACGCCGTTCCGGCTCTACGACTCCCGTCAGGCGGGGGGCCGCATCAGCGGCGGCCAGCTCGACGTGCTCACCACGGCCAACCCCGCCGAGGATCTGGCCTTCCTGCTCAACGTCACCGTCGTGGGCACCGCGGGCACCGGCTGGCTCAACATCTTCTCGGCCGACGACACCACGACCCAGTCCTCCACCATCAACTGGTTCGCGGCCAACCAGACGATGGTCAACACCGCCTACACCTGGATCCGCCAGTCCGATCAGGGCATCAAGGTGAGCTGCGGCGGCGCCGGGAGCACGCAGTACATCCTCGACCTCACCGGCGTGCTGACGATGGTGGACCTGGCCATCTTCGCCACCCCCACCGGTGCGCGCAGCACCACCGCGGCGCGGGGCGAGTTCACCGCGACCCGAACGGGGAGCTGACGCCGAACCGGTTCGGTACCCCGCAGACCCTCAGTCGATGAGCGGGTCGCGGGGGAGGCCCAGAATGCGCTCACCGATCTGGTTCCGCTTGATCTCCGAGGTGCCCCCGGCGATGGCCAGGGCACGGTGCATGAGGGCCAGCGAGCCGCCGAGGGCACCGGGGCCGTCGAGGTAGGCCCCGTCGGGGCCGCTGAGCTCGAACAGGATGGCCGCCGCCTCCTGCACGTTCTCGGATCCGAGCAGCTTGGTGACCGCACCCTCCGGTCCCGGCTCGCCCCCCGCCACCGCCCGCTGGGCGCTGCGCAGGTTCAGCGTGTCGGCGGCCTGGGCGCGCGCCGTCGCCCGGCCGATGCGCCCCGCGCCACCGGCGAGGCGCCCGGGGTGGGCGACCATGGGAGCCACGAACCAGTCCGGGGGGACCGTCATGCCCCCGTCCCCACTGCCGATGCTCACGCTCTCGTTCCCCAGCGTGCCGCGTGCCACCTTCCAGCCCCCGTCGACCGGTCCCACCACGTCGTCGTCGGGCACGAACACGTCGGAGAAGAACACCTCGTTGAACTCGGCACCGCCGTTGACCATCCGCAGGGGCCGCACCTCGACGCCCTCGGCGTGCATGTCGATCACGACGGTGGTGATGCCGTTGTGCTTCGGCACGTCGGGATCGGTCCGGACAGTGGCCAGGCCGAAGCTCGCCAGCTGGGCGCCCGTGGTCCAGACCTTCTGGCCGTTGATCAGCCAGCCGCCGTCGACACGCGTGGCCCTCGTCTTGACCCCGGCGGCGTCGGACCCGGCATCGGGCTCGCTGAACAGCTGACACCAGATCACGTCCTGGTCGAGAGCCGGTCGGATCCACCGGGCGACCTGGTCGTCGGTGGCGAACTGGGCGATGGTGAGGATCACCCATCCGGTGATCCCGTAGCTCGGGCGTTTGACGCCCGCCGCCGCGAACTCCTCCTCGATCACCAGCTGCTCCACCGCTGACGCGTTGCGCCCCCAGGGTTCGGGCCAGTGCGGTACCGCGTAGCCGGACCCCACCAGGGCCCTCGTCCGCTCCTGGCCGTCCAGGTCAACCACGCCGGCGGCCGCGGCGCGAGCGCCGGCGCGGTAGCTCTCCGCTTCCGGCGGCAGGTCGACCGAGCGGGGCAGCTCGACCCCCTCGCTCAGGTGCCCGAAGACGTCGACCGCCGCCGCCTCGGCGTCGATGACGGCGGCGATGGCCAGGGTTCGACGCAGGTAGAGGTGGGCGTCGTGCTCCCAGGTGAACCCGATGCCACCGTGGACCTGGATGTTGAGCTGCGAGTCCATGTCGGCCGCCGCCGGCGCCAGGGTGGCCGCCACCGCGGCGGCATAGGAGAACTCGACCCCGCCGGCGGGAGCGACCCGGGCGGCGTCCCACGCCGCCGCGGTGGCCACCTCGGCCTCGACGAGCATGTTGGCGCAGTGGTGCTTGACCGCCTGGAACATGGCGATGGGACGACCGAACTGGACGCGCTCCTTGGCGTAGGCCGCCGCCGACTCGGTGGTCTCGCGGGCGATGCCCACGCACTCGGCCGCCAGCAGCACACGGGCCCGGTCGAGGAGGGCGGCCCGACCGCCGACCACGACGGTCGCCGGGGCGTCGCTGAAGGTCACCTCGGCACTGCGTCGGGTGGGATCGATGCCGGCGGGGAGGTCCACCGCCACCCCTGGCGCCGAGCGCTCGACGACGGCGAGGTCGGCTCCGGCGGCGACGACGAACACGTCGGCCATCCCGCCCCCCAGCACCGTCCGCACCGATCCGGTCACCCGGCTCCCGGTGACCGCGAGGTCGCCGTCCAGGCCGATGCCCGCCACCAGGGATCCGTCGGCCAGGCCAGGGAGCAGGCGGTCCTTCACGTCGTGGGGGGCGACAGCGGCGATCGTGGCGCTGGCGATGACGGTCGGGACGAACGGGCCGGGGGCGACAGACCGCCCGAGCTGCTCCACCACGACGACCTGCTCGGCGAGTGAGAAACCCGACCCACCGTGGGCCTCGTCGATGTGGAGCCCGAGCCAACCGAGCTCGGCCAGGTCCGCCCAGAAGGGCGGGCGGTCCTCGACCTCGGCCTCGAGCAGGGCCCGGGCGGCGCCTCGCGCGTCGTGGCGCGCGAGGAAGTCGGCGGCCACCTCGGCAAGGGCCCGATGGTCGTCGGTGATGGCGATCGACATGGTGGTGCGCTCCGTTCCCCCTGGTGGTCACCAGCGGGGCGAGCGTAGTCAGAGCCGTGACGCCGTCGGGCGGCCACCCCTCACCCGCCCGCACAGCACCACCACCGCCACCTACCGTTGGCGCGACCCGATCCGGAAGGTCCGTGCATGTCCCGCCTGCGTTGGTGCATCGTCGCCGTCACCGTGCTGCTCGTCCTGACGGCGTGCGCGAGCGGTGGTGGGACCACCGCCGATGACCAGGCGGCCGGCCCGGCGGAGTCCGCCCCCACGGCGGCGACCGACCTCGGACCCGACCCCGCCGCGCCCGGCCTGCACGCCGACCTCTCCTACGCCACGACCTCGTCGGCCCAGGTGCTCGACCTGTGGACCCCGAGCACCGGAACCGCACCGGCCCCGCTCGTGGTCTACGTGCACGGAGGGGCCTGGCAGGCCGGGGACAAGAGCGACGTCGAGCCGAAGGTCCAGCCGCTCCTCGACGCCGGCTACGCGGTGGCCAGCGTGAACTACCGGCTGTCACCCGAGGCCACGTTCCCGGCCGGCGCCCAGGACGTGAAGGCCGCCGTGCGCTGGCTGCGGGCCAACGCCCACGCCTTCGCCGTCGACCCCGAACGGTTCGCGGCATGGGGCGAGTCGGCCGGCGGGACCCTGGTCGCCCTACTCGGGACGACCGGTGATCAGGCCACGCTCCTCGACGATCCCGCCCTCGGGAACGCCGAAACGTCGAGCGCCGTGCAGGCGGTGGTGGACTGGTACGGGCCGATCGACCTGCTCCTCATGCAGGCCCAGGCCGACAGCGGACCCTGCACCCCACCGTTCGACCACGACGGCCCCGACTCACCCGAGTCGAACTGGTTCGGGGCCCCACTCCAGAGCGTGCCCGACACCGCGGCGGAGGCCGACCCGATCACCTACATCGCCACTGCCACCCGGCTGCCCGCCTTCTCCATCGCCCACGGGACGGCGGACTGCCAGGTGCCCTTCGAGCAGTCACAGCTCCTGGCCGACGCCCTCGCCGCCGCCGGCGAGACCCCCCAGCTCCTGATCGAACCGACCTGGCAGCACGGCGACCCGCTGTTCGACTCACAGCTGATGACCCCGACCATCGAGTGGCTGAACGGCGTTCTCGGCACGTGACGCCTTGCCACCGGTCCCCGCCGCGGGGATGGTGACGGCATGGACGGGCGATATCGCACCCTCGAGCTCTACGGACGGCCCAGCGAGCTCGACCCGCTCCGGTGGTCGTGGGTCGACGGGCAACTGGCCGCCGCCGGCACGTACTGGGTGGTCCCCGTCGGCGGACCCCTCCCCCATCCCCGTCCGGTCTGGGGCGTCTGGGCGGGGGATCAGCTCCACCTCAGCATCGGGAGCCCCACCATCGTCCGGCGCTCCGGCCCCGGCTCTCCCGTGACCGTCCACCTCGACAGCGGCACCGACGTCGTGATCGTCGAGGGCGAGGTCGTGGGACCGACGACCCTTCCGGAGGTGATCGCCGGGTACGGGGCCAAGTACGGATCGCCCTACGACGTCGACGCGCACGGCCCGCTCACCACGGTGGCGCCCCGGCGTGTGCTGGGGTGGCGGACAGCGGGATGGGCGGGAACAGGCAGCTTCGAGCAGACGGGGTGCTGGACGTTCCCGTGACAGCATGGGCCGGTGGAGGACCAGTCGAACCGAGCCACCGAGGAGCAGCTGGCCGAGCTGACCCGAGAGGCCCGCATGGGCGGGGCCGGGCGCGAGACGACGAGTCGGGCCATCCGCACCATCGACCTCGCTGCCTTCGACGAACGACGCGCCGAGATCACCGAGCAGCTGTGGGCCGCCGCCCGGGACGACGGCTTCTTCCAGCTCCGAGGACACGGAATGCCCTCCGAGCTGGTCAGCTCGGCCTTCGCCGCCAGCGCCCGGTTCTTCGCCCTCCCCGAACAGACCAAGGCGTCGTGGCCGCTCGACCGAGGGCTGAACGCCGGGTGGGAGAGCCGCAGCCAGTACCGACCCTCCACGGGCCGACCCGACGAGAAGGAGTCGTACCAGATCACCCTCCCGGCCATGTCCGGTCTGTGGCCGAGCGACGAGGACCTGCCCGGCTTCCGGACGACGATGGTCGCCATGGAAGCGGCCAGCTGGCGGGTCGCCATGCTGGTCCTCTCGTGCTTCGGTGACCGACTCGGGTTCGGCCCGGATTTCTTCGGGCAGGCGCACGACCCCACGGCCTCTGACTACCAGTCGACGCTCCGCCTCCTCCGCTACCCCGCTCCTGGGGCCGGAGCGGTCGGCGGTTGGCGGGCGGGCGCGCACACCGACTTCGACTGCCTCACGCTGTTGTTCCAGCAGGACGGCCAGTCAGGTCTGCAGGTGTGCCCGGGCGCCGAGCGGGAGAGCGAGGCGTGGACGCCGGTCGTGGCCGACGCCGAGCTCATCACCTGCAACATCGGCGACATGCTCATGCGCTGGAGCGACGACGACCTGCAGTCGACCCTCCACCGGGTGAAGGCCCCGGGGCCCGACGACCCCCAGGGTGACCGCTACAGCATCGCCTTCTTCGCCCAGGCCAACCGGCGGGTGATGATCGAGGGTCCAGCCGGCACGTACCCGCCGATCAGCGCGGCCGACTACCTCGCCCAACGGGTTCGCGCCAACTACCAGGGCTGAGGAGCCCCGCCGCCCGTCAGGCCTGGCGGGGCGGCGCCTTCTGGGTGGCGATGACGTCGGCCAGGTTGGTGTCGATGTCGGTGCGCCACGTGCGATAGCGCTCTTCGTCCCGGGCATGGGTGAAGATGGCGAACCGGTCGGCGAGCACGGCGTCGGCGACGAGGACCCCGACGGCGGCCGGCTCCACCGCGTCGGCCAGCTCGGGCGGGAAGTAGACCCAGTCGGCGTGCTTCCCCTCCGGGACCCCCGAGAAACGAGCGGTCTCGCCCAGGTTCGTGTCGACCAGGCCGGGACACAGGACCGAGACACCGATCCCGTGAGGCTCGAGGCGCCGAGCGAGGACCTCGGTGAACCCGTACGCCGCGAACTTGGAGGAGATGTAGGGCGCCGCGTCCCAGGTGTAGGCCCACACCCCGGCGATCGACGCCGTGTTGAGGACGTGACCACGACCCCTTTCCAACATCCCCGGGACGAAGGCCCGGACGCCCCGGACGATGCCGAGCACGTTGACCTGCAGGATCCACTCCCAGTCGTCCATGTCGACCCGCTCGGGCGGACCGAGGACGGAGACCCCGGCGTTGTTGCAGAGCAGATCCACGTGACCGAACCGGTCGATGGTCGCGTCGCGCAGCGCGTCGACCTCGGCGTCGCTGGTGACATCGCAGTGAACGCCCAGTGCTTGGCGGCCGGTGGCCTCCGAGCGCGGCGACGGTCTCGGCCAGGCGCTCGTCGTGCACATCGGCCACGACCACGTCGGCCCCGCGGCCGGCCGCCTCGAGGGCGATGCCCCGACCGATCCCGCTGGCTCCGCCCGTCACCACCACCACCGCGTCTTCGAAGCTGTCCATCTCCGTCCCCCTCGTGGTCGTGCTCGGACCGACACCTTGCCTCATCCGACCGCCAGGCGCGGGCGAGGCTCGACGAAGCACGACTCGACGCCGCGGATTGGTTGGATGGCTACCGTCGACGCTGACCTGTGGGGCCCGGAGCGAGTGACGGGGACCGGCGAGGTATCGGTGTTCGAGTAGGGCGACACCCCGCAATCGAACCGCTCTGCTGAGCGGAGACCGCGGTCGGCTCAGGCCGAGGCGCTCAGGGGGACGTGCCGGTCCGGGCCGAGATAGCGCTCGTGGTCCCGGCAGGTGCGACGGCGCGCCAGCTCACGACGAGCGGCGTCACGCACTCCGGGGTCCGTGTCCTGGCTCAGGCGGCGCAGCACGGCGGCCGGCGCCGACGGGTTGGCGGCCACCCGACCCCGGACGAGGGGATGGTCGTCGGTGCCGACGAGGGCGTACACGGTGGCGTCGAGGTCGGGGCGGGCCGCCACCGTGGCCCGGACGTGGATCCCCGTGGAGGTCGCCGCCATCTCGATGAGCCGTTCGACCGTCGGGTGGGTCGCGGTCAGATCGGCCCCGCCGTCAGCACCGGGGGCCGGCACGAACTGGTCACCGGTCACGGTGATCTCCAGCCACTGGACGTCGAGCAGGGCGGCCAAGCCAACCTGCGAGTGCACTTCCCGTCGATCAGCCATCGGAGTCACTCCATCTAGGTCGTACGACCCATCACCTAGGCCGTTTGGCCCATGCCGTCCCTGCTATCGAAGCACAACCGCGCAGCGTAGGGAAGTACCTTCCCAGAGTGGTTGCCCCGAGACGTGGATGCTGACGTCAAAGTCCGAGCGTGGAGGGGTCAGGCCGGCGACCGAGATCCTGAAGATTCGGACCGGTTCGGAGCGTCCAGAGCGTCCAGAGGGACCAGGCCGAGGGTGGCCGCCGCCTGGGCCATGGCGTCTCGCTTGGCTTCCAGCGCCGACACGGCGTCGTCAGCCGGCACCCAGGGCATGACCATCGTGGAGGTCACGCCGGCCCCGGCGAGGTCGTCGAGGAGTTGGCGGGAGGGAACTGCGTTCGGGATGACGAAGACCTCGAAGTCGTCGCGCTGGTCGTCGGCCTCCTCGCGGATCTGGGCCAGGCGGACGAGGAGGCGCTCGACCTCGGGGAGGTCGTAGTTCATCCCCAGCCATCCGTCCTGGGCGACGGCCCGGCGCAGAGCGGCGTCGCTCTTCCCGCCGACCCAGACAGGCGGTGGCACGGCCGGTACGGGAAACACGCCGGCCCCGTCGATGGCGAAGTGCTCACCCCTGAACTCGACCCAACCATCGTCCCAGGCCTGACGGATCACGGCCAGCATCTCGTCCATGCGTCGGCCGCGGGTCGCGGGATCGACGCCCAACGACCGCACCTCCTCGGTGAGCCAGCCCGCGCCCACGCCGAACCGGAAGCGATCGGGGAACAGCCCGGCCACGGTGCCGACCTGCTTGGCGACCTGCAGCGGCTCACGCATGGACAGGACGTACACGTAGCTCATGAAGCGGAGCCGCTCGGTCACCGCCGCCATGGCCGGGACCACTGCGATGGGATCAGGGAAGTCGGATTCGGCGGTGAACGGGTTCTCGCCTGACGGGTGGAGCGAGTCGAAGCGGGTGGGGACGGCGACGTGGTCGGCCAACGCCAGCCCTTCGAATCCGAGCTGATCGGCCATCTCGGCGATGGCGAGGAACTGATCGAGCGGCTCGAACATGAGCGGCATCCAGCACCGCAACGGTGGGCCGCCCGGGCGGAGCGCCGTCACCGGAACGCCGGCATGACGTGCTCGCCCATGAGCTCGATGGTCGTCATGACCGCCTCGTGGCTCACGGCGTAGGGGTTCAGGAGACAGAAGATCACGTCGCAGCCAGTCGCCTCGTAGGCCTTGAACGTCTCGATGGCGTCGTCGGGATCACCGACCACGCAGGCCTTGCTGTCGACGAGGTAGTCCATGGTCAGGTACTCGAGCGAGCCGTCCTCGACCCGATCAGCCGTGCCCGACAGGTAGTCGTAGGTTCCCAGCTCCTGCTCCTCCTCCCGGAGCCACTGGGCCACCGACCCGATGAGCTCCGCCCCCTTCTTCGGGTACCACACGAACGACTCCGACGCCGCGTCCAGCGACTCCTGCCGGGTGCGGCCCACGTTCACCATGGTGAAGCTGGCCGCCCGGTCGTTGACGAAGTTCCCCACCGGTTCGGTGCACGCGGCGATGCCCTCGCGGTAGATGTCGATCCGACGCTTGAGCTCCTCGGGCGGGGTGCCCACGCTGAACGACAGGAGACCGAGACCCATCTCCCCGACGATGCGGTGGGTCTCGGGGCTGCCCGTCGCCCCCCAGAGCGGCGGATGGGGCTTCTGCAGCGGCTTGGGCAGCACCCGACGCCGGGGCATCGACCAGTGCTCGCCCTCGAACTCGTACTCGTCGTTGGTCCAGCACCCGACGATGTGGTCGACCGCTTCCTGCCACATCGCCCGGGTCTGCTCCGGGCGGATGCCGAACCCCTCGAGCTCGGATCGGGTCGACGAGCGCCCGGTGCCGAACTCCACCCGTCCCCCGGAGATGAGGTCGAGCACCGCGGCCGACTCGGCCGAGCGCACGGGATGGTTGTAGGGCTTCGGGGTCAGACGCACGCCGTAGCCGAGGCGGATGTTCTCGGTGAGGGCGGCGATGGCGCCGTACAGCACCTCGGGGTTGGAGCAGTGCGAGTACTCCTCGAGGAAGTGGTGCTCGACGGTCCAGAACGAGTCGAAGCCGACCTTGTCGCCGAGCACCGCCTGCTCGATGGTGTTCTGGTACGCCTCGTACTCGCTCGTCGGGTTCCAGGGCCGCGGCACCGGGATCTCGTAGAACATGGCGAACTCCATCGGGCCTCCTCCGTTCTCGCCGACCCCTCGACCGGCGAGTCCCCCTCGTCGACGACCAGTATGGGCACGTCCGATGGGCCGGCGCTGGGTGCCTCGGATCGAGGGCGGGTCCGACGGGTAACGTCCCGGTGATGTCGAGCGGATCGTCGTCGGAGCACCACGGGCACGGAAAGCACCACAAGCGACTCCCCCGCGACGTCTACGACCACAACCTGGAGAAGCTGCAGCGCGAGCTGGTGAAGATGCAGGGCTGGGTCCGCCAGGAGGGGCTGAAGGTCTGCGTGCTGTTCGAGGGGCGCGACGCCGCCGGCAAGGGCGGCACCATCAAGCGGATCGTCGAACGCACCAACCCCCGAGTGGTGAGGGTGGTGGCGCTGGGCACGCCCACCGAGCGGGAGAAGTCGCAGTGGTACTTCCAGCGCTACGTGCCCCATCTGCCCGCGGGCGGCGAGATCGTCCTGTTCGACCGCTCCTGGTACAACCGGGCCGGCGTCGAGCATGTGATGGGGTTCTGCACCGACGACGAGTACCGCGAGTTCCTCCGCTCCTGCCCCGAGTTCGAGCAGATGCTGCTGCGCGCCGGCATCGTGCTCGTGAAGTACTGGTTCTCCGTCAGCGACGACGAGCAGGAACGTCGCTTCCAGGACCGGATCGATCAGCCCGACAAGCGGTGGAAGCTCAGCCCCATGGACCTCGAGTCCCGGGCCCGGTGGGCCGACTACTCGAGGGCCAAGGACGAGATGTTCCGGTACACCGACACGAAGCACTCCCCCTGGTGGGTGGTGGAGGCCGACGACAAGCGGCGGGCCCGCCTCAACTGCATCAGCCACCTGCTCGGCCAGGTCCCCTACGAGGACGTCACGTCGGCGCCCATGGAGCTCCCACCGCGCGGGCCCGACAACTACGTCCGACCCCCGGTCGAGGACCAGACCTTCGTGCCCGAGGTCTTCTGAGGCCACGGCGGCCCTCGGCGCCCTAGCCGTCCCCGGCGTGAGCGTGACGGCGCGTGTAGTAGGTCTCGCCGACCGCCACGAGCAGCGAGAACACGACGAAGGCGCCGATCACGAGGAGGTCCGTGCGCACGGTGTAGACGGCGAACCCGACGAAGACCACCGCGTCGAGCATGATCGCCGCCACCAGAGGGGCGGAGCGGGCTCCGGTCTCGTGGCGGAGGTGACGGAGGTGGCCCCAGTGGATGGCGGCGTCGAGGGCGAGGTAGGCGAACGCCCCCAAGGCCGCCACCCGGGTGAGATCGAAGGCGACGGTCAGGACGATCGCCACCGCCGTGGTGACGACGAGGGACGGTCGGCCGAACGGGACCCGCTGGGCGGCCCGGAGCTCCGGGGCCTCGCCCATGTCACCCATCATCCCGAGCATGCGGGAGGTGGAGTACATCGACGCCATCACACTGGTGACGGTGGCGATCACGGCGAGGGCAGCCACCAACCTGAAGCCGGCTGATCCGAACACGGGCCGGGCCGCCTCGGCCAGCGAGTAGTCACGGCTCGCCGCGATCTCGTCCAACGAGAGGTTGCCCCGGACGGCGAACGACACCGCCAGGTAGACGACGGTGACCACCACGATGGAGATGACGATGGCCCGACCCACGTTCCGGTGCGGATCTTCGATCTCGCCGCCGGTGTTGGTGATGGTCGTGAACCCCTTGTAGGCGAGAAGTGACAACGCCACGGCAGCGATGAAGGCGTCGGCCGAGCCGAGCGACGCCGCGTCCCCTCCGCCACCACTCGGGAAGTCCGCCACCCACAGGCACGCCGCGGAGAACACGACCAGCCCGCCGATCTTGACCACCGCCATCGCCGACTCGGTGGCGTTGACGACGCGGTTGCCGGCGGCGTTCACGGCGAAGGAGATCAACAAGAGGGTGACGCCGAGTCCGGCCACGACCACCGTGACGGTGTCCACGCCGATCAGCCGGGAGAAGTAGGTACCGAACGTCCGCGCCACGAGGCTCTCGTTGAGCACCATCGACGCCCACATGGCCATGGTGAACGTGGCCGCCACCGGGCCCACGCCGTAGGCCTCGTTCAGGAACTTCCCGATCCCGCCAGCGGACGGGAAGGTGTTGGACAGCTTCACGTAGGAGTAGGCGGTGGTGCCGGCGACGACCGCGGCGAGCACGAAGGCCAGCGGGAACCACCGTCCGGCGGCGCCGGCCACCTGACCGGTGAGGGCGAACACGCCGGCCCCGATCATCACCCCGGTACCCATCGACACCGCACCCGTGAGGGTGATCCCGCCCTCGTCCGAACCGCT
The DNA here is from genome assembly GCA_963793025.1 of uncultured Actinomycetes bacterium. Lineage (GTDB taxonomy): Bacteria > Actinomycetota > Acidimicrobiia > Acidimicrobiales > Acidimicrobilacustridaceae > CAWBYL01. The sequence continues at coordinate 1,118,122 of CAWBYL010000006.1, read as the reverse complement.
CGACGCCGAGGTCGAGGTCTTCTCGGTGTCGGTGCTCGGGGAAGGACGGGCCATGGCTCGCTCTCGGTCGGTGACGAACGATCCCTACCCGGTTGCGTCGATCGGGATCCCAGGGGCGGGCGGGCCTACCATCGGCTCCGTGCTGATGGTGCTGTGGTCCGGAAGCCTCGGCCCCCGGTCCGCCAACGTGTCAGCCCTCGATGTCGCCGCCGCCCACCTCGCCGCGGTGGGGGTGGACACCCGCTGGGTTGATCACCCCGGTGAGGTCCCGGCGTTCCGACCGGACCAGGTCGAGGACCCACCCCCCTCGGTCGTCGCCCTACGGGCCGCCCTGGAGGCCGCTGACGGTGTGTTGCTGGCCGCCCCCGAGTACGCCGGAGGGGTGGCCGGCTCCACCAAGAACGCGTTGGACTGGCTCGTCGGATCGGGTTCCGTCCACCACCGTCTCGTCGGCGTCCTCAGTGCCGGCACGACCGGGGGCGAGTTCGCCCTCGAGCAGCTGGTGCGCACGCTCAGCTGGCAGGGCGCCCTGGTGGTCGCCACCCTCGGCATCGACGCACCCCGCACCAAGGTCGACGAGGACGGCGCGATCGACGATCCCGACACCATCGGCGACATCGAACGATGGGCGGACGCCGTCGTCGACGCCCACGAAACGTCGCCGGCGACCAAGCTGCGGCTCGTGTCGGCGATCGTCGAACCGCTCGGCATCGACCCGGCCCGCTTCGGGACTCCCAGGTGAGTCCCTCCGATCCACCCGGCCCGACGGGTCGGGCGCCGCGGCGCGGCCCAGGTCGTCCTCGACATGGGTGAGCGAACCCCCGGCGATGACGGCCTCGGCGCCTTCTTCGACGACATCTACCGCCGCGCCGGACGCGACGACTCGGGCATCCCCTGGCAACACGCCGTGTCCGAAGCGATGGTCGAGCGGTGGCTGGCCACCTTCGATCCTTCTCTCCACCGGCGGGCGCTGGTCGTGGCCGCGGGGCTCGGGGACCACGCGGCCGCCCTCGCCGATCGGGGGCTCGACGTGGTGGCCTTCGACCGCTCCCCCGCCGCCGTCGCCTGGGCCGAGGAGCGCCACCCAGGCACCGATGTGGAGTGGACGGTGGCCGACCTGTTCGACCCCCCCGCCGCCTGGTCGGGCTCGTTCGATCTCGTCCTCGAGGTGTTCACCATCCAGTCGACACCACCGGCCGACCAGGCCCGGGCGGCCGCCGCGGTGGCGAGCTTCCTCCGCCCCGGCGGTCTCCTCGTGATCATCGCGCTGGTCGGCGACGGGCTCCGGCCACCATCGGGGCCACCGTGGGCCCTGGATCCTTCGACGCTGGCCGCGCTGGAAGGGGCCGGTGCGTGGGGACCCGGCCTGGTGGTCGTGGGCGGCGAGGACGCCGCGCCCGGGTCCGAGACGCACGTCGTGCGTCGCGATCTGCGACGCCCCGCGGCGGCCCCCTGATCGGGCCACGACGACCGGGCGCTGACCCGCACGGGATGGCAGCGGCACGGGTAGAACTGGATCCATGGCCTCCAGCGACACCATCACCATCGGCGGCGACCTGACGGTGCACCGTCTCGGCTTCGGCTCGATGCGGCTCACGGGCAAGGGCATCTGGGGGCCGCCCGACGACCCCGACGAGTGCCGAGCGGTCCTGCGCCGGGCCGTCGAGCTCGGCGTCGACCTCATCGACACCGCCGACGCCTACGGCCCGCACGTGGCCGAGGATCTGATCGGCGAGATGATCGGTCCCCACGACGGTGTCGTCATCGCCACCAAGGCCGGTCTGACCCGCAGCGGGCCCAACGCCTGGGCGCCCGTCGGACGTCCTGAGTACCTCCGCCAGGAGTGCGAGATGAGCCTCCGGCGGCTGCGGCGGGACGTCATCGACCTCTTCCAGCTCCATCGCATCGACCCGGCGGTGGCCCGAGACGATCAGTTCGGTCTGCTCAAGTCGCTCCAGGACGAGGGCAAGGTCCGCCACGTCGGGCTTTCGCAGGTGTCGGTCGAGGAGATCGAGGCGGCCCGGCAGATCGTCGAGGTCGCGACCGTCCAGAACCGCTACAACCTCGCCGAGCAGACCGATGCCGACGTGCTGGACTACTGCGCCGCCGAGGGCATCGGGTTCATGCCCTGGGCCCCCCTCGGCCAGGGTCAGCTCACCGGCCGCGGCAGCCCGGTCGAGAAGGCAGCCGCGGCCCACGACGTGACTCCCGGCGCGGTGGCGCTGGCCTGGCTCCTGCATCGCTCGCCGGTCATGATCCCGATCCCGGGTACCAGCAGGGTCGACCACCTGGTCGACAACATGGCGGCCGCGTCGCTCCTGCTCACCGACGACGAGCGGTCAGCCATCGACGCCACCGTCGCCGCCTGAGCGGCGGGTCCGAAGCGAGCGGGCCGCGTCGCCGTCGGCGCCGGCACTCTCCTCGGCCAGAGCCCGGTCGAGCCCGTCGATGATCAGGTCGAGGCCGTACTCGAACGAGTGTCCGAAGTGGTAGCCGGGCTGCATGGCCACCTTCACCGCGAACTCGGCGAAGTAGGGATACTCATCGGCGGGCAGGGCCCCCACGACGTCCTCGGCCAGCTCGCCGATCCCCTCGTCCCCACCGAAGGGCAGGTTCGCCTCCTGAAGCGCGAAGCCGTACACGTAGCTGTCGATGATGGCGTAGGCGTGGGCGGTGAGCCCGAACGACAGACCCCCGCGGCGCAGACAACCGATCACCGCGTCGTGGTGGCGCAACGATGCGGGACCGGGGGTCAGGCGTGACTCCATCAGCGGCGGAGCCCACGGATGGCGGTTCAGCACCGCGCGGGCCGAGACGCACCGACGCCTGACGGCGGCCTGCCAGCCGAGGGCGGGCGGGGGCAGCTCGATCTCCCGGAAGACGACGTCGACCATGCCGTCGAGGATCTCCTCCTTGCCGCTGATGTGGTGGTAGAGGCTCATCGGCTTGACCTCGAGGGCCTCGGCCAGCTTCCGGATGGTGAGCGCCTCGACCCCGATGGAGTCGGCGAGGGCCACCGCGCCCTGCACCACTCGGTCTCGAGACAGTGGCGTTCGCTCCGTGCTCGGGGTCATCCGTGCTCCTGACTGGTCGGGCCGTTGACAACCGTACTAAGTACCGTTACGGTCGATCCAGTCGTCGTACTAAGTACGGCACGACGAGCGGAGGAGCTCCTGATGATGACCACCACGCCACGACGAGGCGGCGAGACCAACGCCACCGACCACATGACCGCGGTGCACCAGGAGCGGTACGGATCGCCTGACACCCTCACGCTGGCCGACGTGGCGATCCCTGCCATCGCCGCCGACGAGGTGCTGATCGAGGTCCACGCCGCGGGCGTCGACCGGGGGGTGTGGCACCTCGTGACCGGGCTGCCCTACCTCGTCCGACTGACCGGCTTCGGCGTCCGACGGCCCAAGAACCCGACGCCCGGCCTCGACGTCGCCGGCCGGGTCGTCGCCGTCGGCACCGAGGTCCAACGGTTCGGCGTCGGCGACGATGTGTTCGGGATCGCACGCGGGGCCTACGCCGAGTACGCCGCCGCCCAGGAGACCAAGCTCGCCCACCGGCCCGAGCAGGTCTCCCACTCGGAGGCCGCGGCGGTGGCCATCTCCGGGAGCACCGCCCTCCAGGCCCTCACGAAGGTCGGTCGGGTGCAGGCCGGTCAGCGAGTCCTGGTGCTCGGGGCGTCGGGTGGCGTCGGTTCCTACGCCGTGCAGCTGGCGGCCCTGCTCGGCGCACGAGTCACCGGCGTGTCGAGCACGGCGAAGACGGACCTCGTCCGGTCCCTCGGCGCCGAGGAGGCCCTCAGCTACGAGTCCGGGGACCACCTCGACGGGAGCGGTCGGTTCGATCTGGTGATCGACACGGGCGGCCGCACGTCGCTGCGCCGCCTGCGGCGAGAACTGGTACCCGGCGGCACGCTCGTCATCGTCGGGGGCGAAGGCGGCAATCGCTGGACCGGAGGCTTCGGTCGCCAGATCCGTGCCCTGCTGCTCTCGCCCTTCGTGTCCCAGCGGCTCACCGCCGTGATCAACGAGGAGCACCACCGCTGGATCGACCAGCTGGCCGTGCACCTCGCCGACGGTTCGTTGGTGGCTGCGGTCGGGACCCGCTACCGCCTCGACCAGACCCCTGAAGCCATCGCCGACCTGGCGGCCGGGAAGGCCACCGGGAAGTCGGTCATCGTCGTTCGCGACGACTCCGACGATCGCCGCCCGTAGCGGCCGAACCACGGCGAGGAGCCACCGCGTCCGCCACGGCGACCGCCGCCGGTGGACCGGTTCATGCCCTCGCCGGCGCGCCGCGGCGACAGAAGGGTCAGCGAGGGCCCACAATGGTCCACCGTCTCCGACACAACGAGGTACTCAGGAATGCTGATCGTGGCTGGCCATTTCGTCGTCGATCCCGCCGACCAGGAGGCGTTCGTCGCCAGCAAGGTCGACGCCATGCGATCGACCCGGGCCGAATCCGGCTGCCTGGAGTACGCCATGACGGTCGATCCGCTGGACGCCACCCGGGTGCTGCTCTTCGAGCGCTGGGCGGACCAGGGGTCCTTCGACGCCCACCTGGCCGGTCTGGCCGATGCCCCCAAGTCGACGGGGCCGGCGCCGACCGGCTTCGACGTCAAGATCTACGACATCGAGGGCGAGCGCGCCTTCGGCTGACCCGGACCCGCTGACCGGTCCCCCACCGACCCGTCCGCCACTCGCCGGGTCCGTGGAGGAGGATGGACCGATGGCGCGCGACCGCGGAGCAGAACGGACCCGGGGGCCGTTTCATCCCCGCACGGAGCGCCACCGGGCGAAGGGTCGAGGCCGCCTCCGGCTGCGGGACGCCTCGGCCATGGCCATCGGCGGGATGATCGGCGGCGGCATCTTCACGGTGCTGGGCGAGACGATCCGCATCGCCGGGCACCTCGCCTTCCTCTGCTTCGTCCTCGCCGGGGCCATGGCCGCGGTGACGGCGCACTCCTATGCCGGTCTGGCCCACCGCACCGGGCAGTCCGGCGGTCCCGACCTCTTCCTCCGGGAGGAGGGCCACCCCGAGCTGGCCGCGGTCACCAGCTGGATCCTGGTGCTCGGCTACATCGTGGCCCTGGCCGTCTACGCATTCACCTTCGGCCACTACCTCGAGTCGGTGACGGGAGGCGGTGAGCTCGCGGCCCGAGCCGCCTCCGCCGGGGTGCTGGCGGTCTTCCTCGTGGTCAACCTGCGCGGCGTCGGGGCGTCGAGCCTCACCGAGGACGCCATCGTGCTCGTCAAGGTGCTGATCCTGGTGACGATCGCGGGGATCGGCATGTGGTCGTGGTCGTCGACCCGGCTCGAGCCCCTCGGCGACGTCGGCGTCGGCGGCGTTCTCGTCGGCGCCGGTTCGATCTTCGTGGCCTACGAGGGCTTCGAGCTGCTCTCCTACGACTACGACGACTTCGAAGAGCCGGACCGCATGCTCCCCCGGGCCATGTACCTGTCGGTCGGCGTGGTGGTCGCGATCTACGTGATGGTGACGCTGGGTGCCCAGATGCTGGTGAGCGACGACCTCATCGTGGCCCAGCGCGAGGTCGCCTTCGCCGCGGTCGGCGAACAGGCTCTGGGAGCCGCCGGCCGGGCGCTCGCCGTCGGGGGCGCGGTGCTCGCCACCTCCTCGGCGATCAACGCCACGCTGTTCTCCACGTCGCGGCTCGTGCGCGATCTCACCACCAGGGACGAGCTCCCGGACGTCCTCGGCCGGACCCGGCGCGGACTGCCGACCACCGCCATGTGGCTGCTGGCCGTGATCGGAGGAGGCCTGGCCATGGCCCCGGGCATCGGCCAGATCCTGACGTTCGGATCGGTGACGTTCCTGACCGTGTTCGCCCTCATCAACCAGGGCTACGCCCGCAGCACCGAGTCGGTCGGCGGACGCATCGTGGGCTTCGGCGGTTGTGCCGCCTGCGTCGGAGCCATCGGTGTGGTGTTGGTGGACCTCGGCCGCAACGACCCCTGGGGGTTGGCCGTGATCGTCGCTCCCATCGCCGTGGTGCTCGGCGCCCGCCGGCTGTACGTCTGGGCGGACCATCGGACCGGCGACGACCCCACGCCCGCATCCCCCAGGTGAGTCAGCGCCGCGGCGCGGCGGGTCACTCCCACGTCGGCGGGTCGCTTCCGACCATCCCCTTGCGCGTGGGCAGCTCGGGGACGGGCCGCATCTCGGGGTCGTCCTCGGGGCGCCGCTCGGACCAGGCGGCGTAGCGCCGCACCAGCGGCACCGCGGTCATCCCGTGGGCGTAGACGCTGAAGAGGACGGTGACCGTCATGGCCACGACCACCGTCGACAGGCCGGGGAGCCCCGGCTGCTCGGAGACGGCGAGGTAGGCGAGGATGATCGAGGCCAGGCCGCGCGGTCCGAACCACCCGAAGAACCAGACGGTCGGCCACCGGAGTCCGGTTCCCAACAGCGCCACGGCCACGGGCACCATCCGTAGGACGGTGAGGGCGAGCAGGGCGAACACCACGGTGCGCCACGTCGCGAAGTCGAGCAGCTCCCAGGACACGATCCCGAAGATGAAGAAGATGAACAGGTTCACCAGCTGGCCGACGTCCTCGGTGAAGTCGACGATCGACTCGCCGATGTCGCGAACCACGCGACCGGCCACCAGACCAGCCACGAAGGCGGCGATGAAGCCGCTCCCGCCGATCTCCTGCGCGGCCCACCAGGCGAACACGCCGACGGCGACGATGGTCAGCTGCTGGAAGAGGTCGTTGATCCAGCCGTGACGCACCGAGAGTCGAACCAGGTTCCCACCGACCGCGCCGACCAGCAGCCCGACCGCGACTCCCCAGCCGATCTCCTGGAGGATCACCACAGCGGCCGAGGTGGCCGTCACCTCCTCCTCGGCCACGGCCAAAGCCAGGAAGACCGTGAAGAGGGGCACCACCAACCCGTCGTTGAGGCCGCTCTCCACGTTGAGCGTCTGGCGGACCCGCACCGGGAGCGACGGGCTCGTCACCACCGCCTCACCCAGGGCGGCGTCGGTGGGGGCGACGATGGCGGCGAGGAGGAGGGCCTGCCACACCACGAGGTCGTCGAACAGGAGGTACGCGACCACGCCGGCGGCGGCGATGGTGAGGGGGAGACCGACGAGGAGGAGACGCACCGGGAGCTGGGCGTGGCGACGGACGCTGCTCACCCGGAGACGGGCGGCGTCGGTGAACAGCACCAGGGCGAGGGCGATCTCGGCCGTCGTGATCAGAGCCGAGTAGGAGACCTCGAGCATCGGTGCCTCGCCGTTGCTCGGGCCGGCGACCACGCTCCAGTCCGACAGGTGCCCGGTACCCGCCACCAGGAGGCCGGCGGTCACGAACACCATCGGCGCCGTGATCGGTGTCGGCTCGAGGCGCCGTGAGACGAGCCCGTAGCCGATGACGAGCAACGAGAACACTCCGATGAGGATCACCGGGCAACGCTAGCGACGGCCCCGGGACCGGACGAGAGCGTCTAGCGCACCCGCCGGGGCGGCGTGGACGGGGTGAGCACGGGCGACCTCAGAAGCGCACCGACCACCCCCGGTCGACCCGACGGTGCGAGGTCGCCGGGGGACGAACGGGCGCGGACCAGACGCCACGGGTTCGGAAGCGGGATGCGGAGCGAGGTGCAGGGAACCGACCACGAGTCGAGCAGGGCGCGGGCGAACCGATCCTCGGCCCGGAGGAGCACGTAAGCGCCCCAGGCCAGATCCACAGGGCCGAGGGCATCGTCTCGGTCATCGCCCAGCAGGACCGTCCGGGCCAGGTGGCCGTGGTGGCGATCGGCCTCGACGTGCACCTGGTAGAAGGCGGCGACCTCGGGGGGGAGACCGAAGCGTTGGGCGGCGCCGGCGTAGCGGCCCATCGGACCGACCGAGGTCATCTCGAACAGAGCCAGGTGGCCGACGAGCGGGCCGAGCAGGTCGCGACGCCCGGCCAGGAGGCCGAGGAGGTTCCCCGTGGCCAGGGTGGGTCCGGGGAGAACCTCCAGGTACTGGCCGTAGCGCGGGTCGAGGTCTGCGGCGCGGAGGGCGGCGGCGAACAGCTCGGCGTGGGCCTTCCCCGGCTCGCCCGCTCCGTACTCGTCGAACTGGATCTCGACGAAGGCGGACTTGCGCCGGCCCGGGGCCAGGCGGGCCATCCCCATGCTGTGGGGATCGGCTTCCTTCAGCTGGTAGGCCGAGCGGTGGATCATGAACTCCTGGAACTGGGACAGGTCGCCCTCCTGGAGCACGAAACGCGACAAGGACGGCCCGTCGAACCGGGCCAGCATCTCGTCGACGGCGACGCCGGGGCCGGCGGTGCGGGCGAGGTCGGCCCACCGGGCGAACCCGCTGTCGAGCGCGTCCGCCTCGAGGGCGCGCCGGAAGCGATCCTCCAGCCGATGGCGCAGGGCGACCACCAGCGGATCCCGGGCGGCGGACGCGGGCACGTCGGTGAAGCCCCGGTACTCGAGCTCGTAGAGGCAGTGCAGGGCGAGATGGGTGTCATCACCGACGAGGGGGTCATCGTGGCCGCCCGGGACTGGCGGACCCTGGGGACGACCGAGCAGCCGGCTGAAGAGCCACCGGGTGATCGGCCCCCGCGCGCCCGGGAGCGTCCCCGCCGATGTCAGGAGCTCGTGGGCGGTGGTCGACATCACCGCGTTGTCGTACCCGCGCGGCGCACCAGGTAGACCGCCGGCCCGAGGACGACGGCAGCCGCGGCGGCGCCGAGCACGCCTTAGTCTCGAGGGATGGAGCTCGAGCCCCTCCCGGAGGACTGGACGACGGCCTTGGCCGTCGTGGCCCACCCGGACGACATGGAGTACGGCGCGGCCGCCGCCGTGGCCCGCTGGACCGACCAGGGCAAGGACGTCGCCTATCTGTTGGTCACCGACGGGGAGGCCGGAATCACGACGATGGACCCGGCCGAGGTCGGGCCCCTCCGGCGCGCCGAGCAGGTGGCGGCGTGCGCCACCGTCGGGGTGGACGTCGTCGAGTTCCTGGGCCTCCCCGACGGGCTGGTGTCGGAGGGACCCGAGCTGCGAGAGGCGTTGTGCGGACCCATCCGGCGCCACCGGCCCGACGTCGTGCTCTCCATCAACTTCCGTGACTCATGGGGCGGCCCCAGCTGGAACCACGTCGATCACCGAGCGGTCGGTCGGTCACTGCTGGATGCGGTGCGCGACGCCGCCAACCCGTGGATCTTCCCGGAGGCGGGCCCCGCCTGGGACGGCGTCCGCTTCGTCGCCTTCTCGGGGAGTCCCGAGCCCACGCACGGGGTCGACGTCTCCGACACCTTCGACGCCGGAGTCGAGTCGCTGCGGTGCCACCGCGTCTACCTGGAGAACCTCGGCGGCGACATGGCCTCGCCCGCCGACTTCCTCCGAGGGCCGGCGGCCGGCGCCGGGGCGGCGTTCGGCGTGGAGTACGCCGCCCTGTTCGAGGTCATCGGGTAGCGGCCGATCGTCGACCGGGAGCGGCGAGCCCTTCCCCTGTCGGGTCCGGGACGCACGTACTACCGTCGGCCCGCGGGCCCGGCCCCGGCCGCGCTCCCCGCATCGATCCGGGAAGGGGATCCTCATGGCCTCCATGTCCTCCTATCCGAACGGGGTGCCGAGCTGGGTCGACCTGGCCACCCCGGATCCGGCGGCGTCCAAGGTGTTCTACGCCGCGCTGTTCGGCTGGACCTACAGCGACGACGCGACCGACCAACCCGACATCGACTACACGATGGCATCCAAGGACGGCCGAGTCGCCGCCGGGATGATCCCCTTGTCACCGCAGATGAGCGCGGCGGGCATGCCACCGGTGTGGACCTCGTACGTGAACGTCGACGACCTGGATGCCGCCGTGGCCAAGGTCGTGCCCGCCGGGGGGACCGTGATGCAGCCGCCGATGGACGTGATGGAAGCAGGCCGGATGGCCGTGCTGGCCGATCCCGCCGGTGCCGTGATCTGCATGTGGGAGGCCAAGGACCACGTCGGTGCCGAGGTGGTGAACGAGCACGGAGCCCTCTCCTGGAACGAGTTGCTCACCCCCGAGCCGGCCGCCGTGGCGCCCTTCTACGCCGACGTCTTCGGCTGGACCGCCCAGACCGCACCCACACCGGTGGGGGACTACACGGTGTTCATGGTCGAGGGAGGCAACGCCAACGGGATCGCCGGCGCACTGTCCCCACCCACGACGATGCCTCCCTTCTGGAACGTGTACTTCACGGTCGACGACGCCGCCACCACCGTGGCCCTGGCCAAGGCCCGCGGCGCGCAGGTGATGATGGACGCCACTCCCATGCCCGGCGTGGGCACGCTGGCCACGATGGTCGATCCGCAGGGCGCAGTGTTCTCGATCATGCAACCAGAGGGCTGAGCAGGAGCAGGCGGTCGGCCCACGACGGCGCTCCCCACACCGCCGCGAGGGATGGAAGGGTGGAGACGTCGAGCCGGGCCCACCGACTGTGGTCGTGGGCCGACTCGAGCACCACGTCAACCCGGGAGGCGCCCATGCAGATCCAGATCAACACGGACCGGACGGTCGAGAGCAACGAGGCCCTCGATGCCATGGTCCACACCACGCTGAACGCCGCGCTCGACCGCTACGAAAGCCGTCTGCACGCGCCTCGAGGTGCACCTCAGCGACGAGAACGGTGAGAAGCACGGCGGCGGGGCCGACAAGCGATGCCTGCTCGAAGCTCGCCCGGCGGGCCTGCAGCCAGTGGTCGTGACGGCCTTCGCCGACTCGCTGGAGCAGGCCTGCCACGATGCCGCCCGCAAGATGCAGGGCCTCCTCGACAGCAAGTTCGGTCGGATCGACGGTCGCCACGCCGACGCCACCATCCGCCACGAGGAACCCACCTGAGCGTCAGCTCCTCCGCCGCTCCCCCGGCGATCGGTGACCAGCGATGACAGCGGTCAGGCGGTCACGACGCGCCGGAAGACCTCGGTGAGGCGCCCTGCGGGCAGCCCGTGGTGAGCGGTGGCCTGGCCGGCCGCGTTGTGGAGGAAGCCGTCGATGTCCTCGATCCAGGCCACCTGGCTCTGGTGTGACGACAGGGCCGCCACCTTCTGGTCGATCACGTCGGTGATGTCGACGAAGAGATCGCCCGGCTCGAGCCCGCCGATCCACACCTCGGGTACGGCGTGAGGTTCGAGGCCGTCCCGGAGCAGGCTCGTGTGGGCGTGGGGGTTGCGAGCATCGGGGTAGACCGCGCTGAGCGTGGCCTCGGCCACCGCCAGGTGATCGGGGTGGCTGGCATAGATGCGGTCGTAGCGACGCTCCGGTGACTGCTGCAGGACCAGATCGGGCCGAACCATCCGGATCACCGAGCTGATGCACCGCCGCAGGTCCAACCCAGCGACGAGGTGCCCGTCGGGCAGGCCGAGGAAGCGCACGTCGTGGACGCCGACGACGGCGGCGGCCGCCCGTTGCTCCTTCTCGCGGAGCGCGGCCAGCTCGGAGCGGTCCATGGCCTCGGGTGGCCCCGCCTCCCCCGACGTGGCGATGGCATAGACGACCTCGGTGCCGGCGGCGGTGAGGGCGGCCACGGTGCCCGACATGCCGAAGTCGATGTCGTCGGGATGGGCCACCACGACGAGGGCCCGTGCCGGCGGTTGGGAAAGATCGACGAATCGGGGGGTCTCCACGGCCGGGAGGCTACCGAGCGACGACGCCGGAGCGATCCCGCTCAGTCGTGGTGCGCCGTCGGACCGGCCAGGAGGCGCACGTGGCCAGTCCGAGGAACACGCTCTGCACCACCGTCCCCGCCCGCCGCTCAACGCGGGCGGTCACCACCGTGCCTCCCATGGGGACGCTCGACCAGCGCAGGCCGTCGGCGCGGCGCGAGGGAACCCGTGGTAGGCAGGACTCTGGCTGCGAGCCCCGGACGCCTCCGGGGACCCGCGTCGCACGTGTCACGAGCACCGGGGGGGACCGTTTGACTCGCACCGCACGGCACGTTCTGGTGGCCGGCCTGCTGCTCGGGCTGACGCTGGGCGCCTGCACGAGCTCGGCCGACCGCGGATCGCCCGCATCCCGGTCCACCGACACCGGCACCGATGCTCCCGGCGACACCTCCGAGCAGGGAACCGAGCCCCGAGGCCTCGCCGCCCTCCCCTCGGTGGCCGGGCCGCTGACCGGCGGAGCCGGTGCGCCCGTTGTCGCCGGCACCACGTTCGACCTCGGGGCGGTTGCCTACGAGCAGTCGGAGTTCCTGCTCGCCGGAGAGGCGACGGCGTACCAGAGCGCCACGCCCCTGGCCCCCGACGGCCGGTGGTCGGTCACCCCCGGCGGCAAGGCCCCCTACACGACCCGGGTCGTCGTGTACCGGCCGACCGATGCGGACCGGTTCAACGGGAACGTGGTGGTCGAGTGGCTCAACGTGTCGGGGGGTGTGGACGCCGGGCCCGACTGGACCCTCACCCACACCGAGCTGATCCGCGAGGGGGCGGTGTGGGTCGGGGTCTCGGCCCAGGCGGTCGGTCTGAACGCCACCCGGGCCGCCGATCCGATCCGCTACGCCGCGGTCACCCCGCACCCCGGAGACAGCTTCTCCTACGACATGTTCTCCCAGGCCGGCCAGGCCGTCCGGAACCGCGCCGACACTGTGCTGGGCGGGCTCACACCCCGGCACGTGCTCGCCATGGGCGAGTCGCAGTCGGCCGGGCGCCTGGCCACCTACGTCAACGCCGTCCATCCCCTGGCCCGGGTCTACGAGGGCTACCTGATCCACAGTCGGAGCAGCCGCGGGACCCCGTTGGCCCAGGATCCGGTACCGCCGGTGCCCGTGGAGGGCGGAACCCGGATCCGAGACGACCTCGACGTCCCCGTGCTGGTGTTCCAGACCGAGACCGACGTCGCCGGTGCCGACCTGGCCGCCCGACAGCCGGATTCCGATCGCTTCCGACTGTGGGAGGTGCCGGGCACGGCCCACTACGACCAGTACGGGATCGCCATCGGACCAGCCGACACCGGCGACGGCCGCGCCGCCGCCATCAACCTCGAGACGATGCGGGATCCGACCGCCCGGCCGAGCGAGAGCTTCTCGTGCGATCTGCCCATCAACGCGGGACCGATGCACTGGGTCATGGACGCCGCCATCGCCGGACTCCAGCGCTGGGTCGCCGAGGGAGCCCCTCCGCCGAGCGCGCCGCCACTCGAGACGACCGGTTCGTCGCCGGTCACCTACGCGCTCGACGCCAACGGCAACGTCCTCGGCGGGGTCCGGACACCTCACGTCGACGCCCCGGTGGCCCGGCTGGGCGGCGTCGGCAACTCCGGCACCGAGGGCATCGGCGTGTTCTGCCGACTGTTCGGGAACACGGAGCCGTTCAGCTCCGAAGCGATGGCGAGCCTGTACCCGACCCACGACGAGTTCGTGGCGCAGTGGACGGCGGCGACCGAACGCGCCCTCCGAGACGGCTTCCTCGTCGAGGCCGACGCCGCCGAGCTCGTGGCCGCCGCGGAGGGCTCGACGATCGGGGGCTAGCAGCTCGACCGGCCGCCGGTGTCGGGTGCCTCGACGCCGACAGCGGGGGAACCGTCGACTACGGGTGGGGCCCGTCGATCTGGGAGCGTGGGCCGATGGCGACGACCGATGCCTTCCCGCCCGGGTTCTTCGACCGGGCCGACCCCACGCCCGACGATCGGTTCTACGGTCCCGACCGGTTGGTGACCCACATCGACCCGGGGGCCGTGGCGGCGGTGGGCTCGTTGTACGACGAGCTCGCGGTGGACGGTGAGGTGCTGGATCTGATGGCGTCGTGGATCTCGCACTTCCACACGGGACCGGACCGGCTCGTGGTGTTGGGGATGAACGCTCGCGAGCTGGCGGCCAACACCCAGGCCGCGGCCCAGGTCGTGCACGACCTCAATTCCGATCCGGCGCTCCCCTTCGCCGACGGGACCTTCGACGATGCCACGTGCTGCGTGTCCGTCGACTACCTCGTGCGGCCGGTGGAGGTCTTCGCCGAGGTGGCGCGGGTCCTGCGCCCCGGCGGCCGATTCGTGGTGACCTACTCGAACCGCTGCTTCCCCACGAAGGTCATCCGGGGCTGGGCCGGGGCCGACCAGCGCGGTCACGCCGAGATCGTCCGCCGCTACTTCCGGCTCAGTGGCGGGTTCGCGGAACCCACGGCGCAACTGCGCACCGCCCCGGACAGCCACGGAGATCCGCTGTGGGGCGTCTGGGCCACGAAGGCCTGACGCTCAGGTGCCGGCGCCCGACTCCGTCTCGGCGACCACGCCATCGGTCCGCCACGGCAGGGTGACCGGCTGGCCGACCTCGGCCAGCCAGGACTTGAGGACCCGGTGCATCCCCACCGACGTGAAGATCCGGGCCGGCGGCGCCGACAGCTCCACCGGATAGAGCAGGAACGGGTGGGTCTGGGGGCCACCGAGCCCTCCGTGGGAACCCACCTGCTCCTCGAACGCCGCGACCTCGTCGAGGTCGGCGTCATAGCGGCTGTTGACCATCAGGTCGGCCGTCGTGGTGAAGGCGTCGACCTGGCGCACCTGGTCGATCGCCCCCGGACCGAACGCAGCGAGAGGATCCTCCCCGACGACCTCGCCGTCGTCCAGCGTTCGACTCCCGCGAGCGCCGAGCACGATCGAACCGCCGCTCGGACGGGCCACCAGGACGAACCCGACCTCGGGGTTGGCGACCAGCTCCCGGATCAGCGCCGGATGACGAGCGTCGATCTCGTCGCGAGTCAGCCGCCGCGGTTCGCCGGGCAGGGTGACGAGCCCGAGGTTGCCCGACGCCAGCACGATCGGAGCCGAGGTGCTCGGCGTCGAGAGCTCCTCGCCGTGCCCTCTCGCCTGGCGCAACCACGCCGACGACTCGGTGCGACCCTCCTCGGAGTCGGGATCGGCCGAGCTCGACACCCCACAGACCCGACCGACGAAGTCGGAGAGGGACTCACCCGTACGCTCCTTGAACGTCGCACCCTGGGTCTGGCCGTGGTCGGAGAGGACGACGAGGTGGTATGGGCGGGGTGCCCAGCGCAGCGCCCGCTCGATGCGACCGATCTGACGATCGAGGTCTCGCAGCACGGCCATCGTGTCGGACCGCTCCGGTCCCGAGTGGTGGGAGACCTCGTCGTAGCCGAGGAGGTCCACGTAGATGGCCGCTCGCCCCTCGCACACGTCGTTGAGGACGCCGTTCACGCACACGTCCCGGCTGACCACCGTCGTGAACGACCGGAGCAGGGCGTAGGTCCAGCTCCGGAACACGCGAGGCTCGACGCCCCGCCGCCGCTGGGCGCGGGCCGCCACCCGCTCCCGGACGATCTCCGCCACCACCGCGATCAGGGTCCGGGCCGCCTGTTGGGGACGCGAGAAGTATCCGACGTAGCCGGCGCCGACCCGGCTCTCCTTCTTCTTGGCGACGTTGCTCATGGTCAACGCCGCCCGCTCGGCGTCACCGGAGAAGAGGTTGCCGTAGCTCGATCCGTCGTGAGCCAGCAGCCCCTCCCCGTCGGAGTGGCGCTCCTCGATCGCCGCCGCCGACTTCGGTCGGTTCGAGACGACGACCTTGCCGGTGGCCTTGTCCACCCACCGGAACGCCGGCATGTCGACGACGGATCCGTGGAGGATGCCGCACTGGCTGACGCCAGTCTGCGACGACCAGCCCGTCTCCCACCCCACGAGGCGGTAGCGGCCGTCGGCCAACCACCGGTGCAGCGTCGGGACGTCGCCGGACCGCAGCGCCCGGTCGAGCACCGATCGAGCCAGCCCGTCGAGCTGCACGAACACCATTCCCGGCACGTCGTCCTCGCTGGGGCGACGGCCGGCCCGACGCGAAGCCCGGCGCGCCATCGACTGGTCGAACCACGCGTCGTCGTCGAAGGCCAGGACGCTCGAGACCAGCGTCGAGATCACCGCCAGCCCGACCACGACCGCCACCGCCGTCCAGAAGCCGGACAGCGCCACACCGGGTAGCTGGTCGAGCACGAGCGTGACCAGCAACGCATCGAGGACGATGGCGCCGAGCCCGAGGGTGAGCACCGACAGGGGGACGACGATCACCGCGAGGGCCGGCCACACGACGGCGTTCACCAGCCCGACGACGAACCCGGCGAGGAGGGCGTCGGTGGGGCTGTCGATGGTGAAGTCGTCGAACAACCAGGCCAGCAGCCACAACGAAAGGGCGGTGACGAGCGTGACGACCACGGTCCGCCCGACGACCTGGCGCCACGAAGGTCGATCAGCGGACGGGCGGGGCCGGCCGAGGGGGCGGTGCTCGACGGCGTCGGTCACGGCGAGACCGGACGGGTGGGTGTCGCGTCGCCGGGCTCGAGGACCCACAGCCGCTCGCCGGCGCCCGCGTCGACGAGGCCGGCCTCGAAGGTGTGCACGGGATCGTGCAGCCACCGAGGGGCCCCGCGGGGAACGCGGATCGGGCTGTAGGTCCCCCAGTGGATGGGCACCACGAACCGCGGGTCCACGAGCTCCGTCGCCCGCACCGCCCGCGCCGGGTCCAGGTGGCCCTCGCCGACGGTCGGGCCCCACCCGCCGATCGGGAGCAGGGCCACGTCGATGTTCTCCAGCGCGCCCATCTGCGGGAACAGGTCGGTGTCGCCGGGGAAGTAGACCGAGCCGCCGTCAGCCCGCAGTACGTACCCGACGGCGTCGACGGCGACACGGCTGTGCGGGCCTCGGCGCCCGCTGTGCACGGCCGGCACCGTCTCGATGGTGAGGCGGCCGACGTCGGTGGTGCGGCCCGCCGCCGTCTCCCGGACTCGCCGGAACCCGCGTCGGCGCAGGAACGCGCCCGCGCCGGTCGGCACGACCAACGCCACGTCGCGTCCGAACAGGCGCAGGGACGGGACGTGGAGGTGGTCCATGTGCACGTGCGAGATGAGGATCACGTCGGGTCGGCCGAGGGCGTCGGTGTCGACGGGGTGATGGCGCCGGAGGTGCGCCACCCGGTGCGTCAGCGCCGGATCGGTGATGACCCGCTGTCCGCCCATCTCGAGCAGCACGCTGGCGTGACCGAGCCACGTCAGGGTGGGGCTCGCCCCCTGCGGGCCGGGACGACCCACCGGTGCCCTGTCCGCGGGTGGCCGCTCGTCGCGTGTCACGGCCGGATGGTAGTCGGCGACCCTCGTCGCCGACGCGGGAGCCCCATCGGCGTCAGCGGGCGGTCTCGTCCGTGGTGCCCGAGAGGCGGTGGCCCCGCCGCAGGTCGTCCTGGGCGGCCCGGGCCACTGTCTCGACCTCGTCGACGACCGGATCGAGCGTCGCGGGTTCGAGGCCGACGACGAGGTGTCCGCCACCGGCGCGGGGCAGCATCTCGGGGAGCCGCTCGCGCAGCCACCGCACCGCGACCGGCAGCATCTCGCCGAAGGCGAACGTGTCGAAGGTGACGACGTTGTTGACGATCTCCTCGTCGGGTGCCGTGTTGTGGATGTAGTGGTAGTGCGGCTCGTCGTCGAACACGTCGAAACGCAGGTACTCGTGTCCGTCGGCGGTCCCGCGCACGTGGATGGAGACGCCGTTGTCCGAGAACCCACCTTCTGGTGACTTCTCCAACAGCTCGGCCAGCTGAGCCGGGTCATCGGCGTAGAGGGCGAGGAGGTCGTCGGGGTTGACGTCGCGGTACTCGACCCCGATCGTCACGACGCCGGCCGGGAACCACCGGGTGTCGGCCTCCGACGGAGGTTGGGGCGCCATGTTGTAGACGACACCGATTCGGGGCTCGGTCACGATTCGACCTCCGGTGAGGCGCCGACCCCGTCGTGGAGGCGGCGGAAGATCCTCAGGGCGTTGTCGCGCCGCAGCAACGAGCTTGCCTCGTCACCCAGGGCGAGGGCATCCATCTGACCCAGGCCGTGGCGCAGCCCGACGGTCGGGAAGTTCGAGGCGAAGAGCGCCTTGCGCCGCCCCGGTCGGCCGACGAAGTCGACGACGGCCCGGGGCCAGTGCGCCGGCGGGAACCCGGCCGTGGTGATGGACACGTTGGGCAGCTTCATGGCCAGCGCCAGCGTCTCGTCGACCCATGGCCACCCCATGTGCGAGAGCACGAACTCCACGTCCGGGAAGTAGATCGCCGGCCGGTCGATGCCGATCGGAACCGCGCACTCGCTCGGCATCAGCCCACCTGACGCCCCGGCCTGCATGGCCACGGGAAGGCCGAGCTCCGAGGCCAGGGCGTAGTACGGGTAGTAGTCGGCATGGTCGAAGCGCCGGTCGAACGAGTGGGTGTGGATCCACAGCCCGACGATCCAGTCGTTCTCGAAGACCATCTGCCGGGCCCGGCGCACGCCGGCCATCCCCAGCTGCGGGTTCACGTTCCACCAGGCCGCGAACCGGCCGGGGAACTGCTCGACCAGCGCCGCCGTCTCCTCGGGACGGGCCGCCACCGGGTCGTACTCGACGACGGTGCCGTGGCGGTGGAGGTCACCGGTCGGGATGATCACGGTGGCCACGCCGGTGTCGTCCATGCGAGCGACCATGGTGGGCGCGTCACAGAAGGCGTCGTTCGGGTCTCGGCGCACCTTCAGCGGGATGCCCTGGGCGGCGACGGCGTCGTCCCACACCTGCTCCCGATCCGGGAAGAAGGCGTTGCAGAGCACGTCGATCGTGCCCGTCGAGGGCACCGCGACCCCTCGAGCTCCCGCCCCTGCCCCATCGCCTTCGGCGCCGGTCACGACGTCTCCCGCTGATCGGAGAACCGCTTCGGCTTGGGCGACGTGGCCAGCTCGGTGAGGTGGTCGATGGCGCCGCGCTCCACGACCTCGGCGCTGATCCCGACGCCGAGCTGGGCTTTCAGTCGGGCCTCGACCTCGGCGCCGATGCCCGCGAACTCCGACGGTGGCCGATCGCTCACGACCTGGATCGTCATCTCGTCGCGGTCGCCTACGCGGCGGGCCGTCACGAAGTAGTCGGGCAGCGTGCCCGGAACCGAACCGGCGATCTCACCCACCCCCTCGGGCCACACGTTGATGCCGCGGAGCTTGATCATGTTGTCGCCCCGCCCGGAGAACGGCCCGATCTTGCGGAGCCAGCTCCCGCACCCGCACTGCCCCCGTGGGTACAGGTACGACAGGTCCATGATGTTGTAGCGGAACTGGGACGAACCGGTCTTGTAGAGCTCGGTGACGACCAGTGATCCGAGCTCGCCGTCGGGCATCGGCTCCCCGGTCTCGACGTCCACGACCTGCACGACGAAGGCGTCTTCGTAGACGTGCAGCCCGTCGTGCATCGGGCATTCGCTCGCGACCCACTGCACCTCGTGGAACCCGTAGGAGCGGAAGTACTCGGCGCCGAACGCCGCCGACAGCACGTCGGCGTCACCGATGTTGGGCAGCGCGGCGATCCTGAGGTCGACGGCGGGGTCGTAGCCCATGGCCTTGGCGGCATCGGCGATGCGCAACAAGTAGTCGCCCGTGGTGAGGATGGCGGTGGCGCCGTACTGGATGGCCAGCTCGACCTGCTTCTCGGTGCTGGTCACGTTGCCGGTGCTGGTCGTGAGGACCACACAGCTCAGCCACTGGTAGAGCGCCTCGTCGAAGCTCCACGCCCCGTTGTGCGTGCCGTAGCTCCACGAGTTGAGCACCGTGTCGCCCGGCCGGATCCCGAGCGCGTAGAGGGCCCGGGCGGTGAGCGACGCGCCGCACGGCGCGGTCCCACGCCGTGTAGAAGGTGGGCCGGGACTTCCCGGTGGTGCCGCCGGACATGTACACCCGCATCGGCTCCCGGACGGCGAAGTCGGGGGTGACGCCCTGGTAGTCGCCGAACGGCGGGTGGTCCTCGATGCTGCGGCGGATGTCGTCGACGGTGTAGGCCGGAGCCCGCCACAGGTCGTCGAGGGTCTTCAGCTGGCTCGGGTGGAACCCGGCGGCGTCCCATCGCGCTCGGTGGAACGGGATGGCGTACGCCCGCCACGCCTTGTCGACCAGACGGGCCAGCTGGGTGCGCTCGATGACGTCGGGGCTCGCGTAGTAGGCCGCACTCGAAGTACTCGGGCGGCGGCGGGAACATCCGCTCGACGGCGCCGAGGTCGACGGCCTCGTGGGGGCGACGCAGACCGCCGGCCATCAGGACGCCGGGACGCTGTCCGCGGTGTACTCCACGAAGGTCGACTCGTCGGGGAGGTAGCCGTCGGGGAACCGGTAGAGGTCGACCGCGTTGTCCCACAGGATCTTGCGCCTTGGACTCCTCGGAGATCTGGTCCGGGAGCAGCTCCAGGAACTCCTTGGTGGCGTGCGGGTACTTCGAGTCGGGGTGGGGGAAGTCGGTCTCGAACACGATGTGGTCGTCGCCCATCCAGCGGATCACGTCGGTGACGAACGGGTCCTCGCACTCCGTCGAGATCCAGCAGTTGCGCCGGAAGTAGTCGGTGGCGCTCATCGTCAGGTCCGGGAACTCGTTGGCGCCGGCCAGCTCGAGGTGCTCGTCGATGCGGTGCAGCCACGACGGCAGCCAGCCGCAGCCCGCCTCCATGTACGCACAGCGCAGGTTCGGGAAGCGCTCGAACACGCCGTGGGTGATCATCGACAAGCACGGCGTGCTGGCCCTCGTGGGCGTGAACGGTGGTGTGCCACTCGGTGAAGGTGTCGTAGCGCTCGACGCCGGCGGTGTAGCGCGTTCAGGCCCATGAACTCGTGGGTGGCGAAGGCGCAGTCGAGGTCTTCGAGCAGCTCGTACATGGGGTCGTAGTACCGGTCGCCGAGGTTGCGGCGGTTGAAGTGGTTGGGTCGGGCCCAGAAGCAGTTGATGCCCAGCTCGTCGTGGGCGTAGCGGATCTCCTCGACGGCCCGGGTGATGTCGTTCAGCGGGATCGGGCCCGAGGTCATCACCCGGTGGCCCGAGGTCTCGTACATCTCGGCGCCCCACCGGTTGTAGGCCCGGGCCATGCCGGCCTGCAGCTCGGGGTCGATGCCCTCGAGCCACATGTCGTACTCGGGGCCGTACACGACCATGGCGTCGACGCCTTCGACCTCGAGGGCCTCGGCGACGAGGTCCCCCGGGAAGCCCTTCACCATGATCTCCTCGCCGTACTGGGCGAACATGTCCTCGGCTCGTCCAGTTGATGGCCTTCTGGAACTGCCCGAGCATCGAGGTGGTGTGCTGGGTCCAGCGGCCGTCGACGACGACCGGGTTGTAGTGGTCGAAGCCGGGGACGGTGCTGGCGCCCCGACGCGGTCCTGGAACCGGGCGTCGAGGAAGCGGCGCCCACAGGTCGGCCGGGTAGATGACGTGGGCGTCCGCGTCGAACACCTTGAATCCCTTGCGCATGCGTCCCCCTGCTCCTCCCCCGGCGACCCGGGTCCGCGGCGAGGATATGGCACCCGCCGTCAATGAAGCAAGCGTTTGAAATGTTCTCCGCGGATCGCCGCCGGGACGCACCGCTCCCCTCTCGCGCGCCGCGCGGTGAGGGCTAGCTTGGCTCGGTCAGGCGTGGGCCTGATCGAGGAAGTTGAGGACAGCCCGTGGCTCCCGACCCCTTCGATCTCACCGAGATCGACCGCCTGCTCACCACCACGAAGGCCGTCCGCCGCCGTCTCGACCTCACCCGGCCGGTCGATCGTGACGTCGTGGTCGACTGCATCCGACTGGCGTCGTACGCGCCGAACGCCGTCCAACGCCCAGGAGTGGCACTGGGTGGTGGTCGACGACCCCGATCTGCGCCGGGCCGTCGGGGAGCAGTACCGCCGCACGACCGCGTCGGTGGTGTCGACGATGCTGGCCGCCAAGGAGGCCGACGGCGACGAGGCCGGTGCCCGGATCTCCCGCTCGATCCTCTACCTCGCCGAGCACATGGCCGAGGTGCCGATCCTCGTGATCCCCTGCTACGACGTCGAAGCCGCGGCGCGCCCGCTACGGCCGACTCATCGGCCCGGAGCGCGAGACCGCACGAGATGGAACCGGGCATGTACGCCTCGATCTACCCGGCGGTGTGGAGCTTCCTGTTGGCCCTCCGCAGCCGAGGGCTGGGATCGGTGCTCACCACGGCTCACCAGTCCGACCAGGACACCATGGCGGCCATCCTCGGCATCCCGAAGACGTGGTACCAGACCGCACTGTTGCCGGTCGCCCACACCACGGGCGGCGATTTCGTCCCCTCGCCCCGGGCGCCCGTCGAAGAGTCGATCATCTGGAACCGACGCCGGACGGTGAGCGAGCGACGGGGGGAGCCCGTGGGCGAGGACGCCTCTTCGATACGGACCCGCCTCGACCACCCGGTGGTCGACGCCGACGGCCACATCGTCGAGTCGATCCCGGTGGTCGTCGAGTACATGCGGGCCGTGGCCGGCGTCCGACGTGGCCGATCGCTTCTCGGCATCGGTTCCCAGCTTCGGCTCGCGGCGCAGCCGCCTCCTCGCCGCCGCCGAGAGCTACGACCGAGCGGGCACCGGGCGCGTTCATCCCGCCGTGGTGGACGGTGGCCTCCAACCCCCTCGATCGGGCCACGGCGTTCCTCCCGGGACTGCTCCACGAACGCATGGACGAGATCGGGCTCGACTTCAGCGTGCTCTACACGAGCGTGGGCCTGGCCTGCTTCAACCACCCCGACGACGAGGTCCGCCGGGGGAGCTGCCGCGCCCTCAACACCTACCTGGCCGAGATGTGCCACGGCCTCGACGACCGGCTCACCCCGGCCGCGGTGATCCCCGCCCACACCCCCGATGAGGCCGTCGCCGAGCTCGAGCACGCCGTGGTCGAGCTCGGCCTGAAGGCCGCGGTGGTGAACTGCTGCGTCGTCGCGGACCGAGCCGTCGGGGCCGCACCTGGATCGACCTGCTGGCCCTCGACAGCGCGTACGACTACGACCCGATGTGGCAGCGCTTCACCGAGCTCGGGCGTGGCCGTCACCGCGCACTCGCCGACCATGGGCCTCGACCTGCGCCAGTCGTCGAGCCGCTACATGTTCAACCACATCGGGACCTTCGCGGCCGGTAGCGAGGCGGTGGCCAAGGCGCTCGTGTTCGGCGGGGTGGCCGCACCGCTTCCCGAGATCTCAACTTCGGCTTCCTCGAGTGCGGCGTGGCGTGGGGCGTGCAGCTCCTCTTCGACCTGGTGGGTCGGTGGGAGAAGCGGGGCGGCGCCGCCATCGCTCGGCTCGACCCGGGAGCCATCGATCCCGCCGAGTGGGACCGGCTCCTCGACCGCCACGGCGGTGAGCGCTTCGCCGACCCCGAGCTCCGGCCGCTCGATGCTCGCCCAGAGCGACAACCCGCCGCCCGATCTCGACGACTTCCGCGACAGCGGCGTCACCGACCCGAGCGACCTCGTGGCCCTGTTCGATCGTTTCTACTTCGGCTGCGAGGCCGACGAGGGCACCATCGGGTGGGCCTTCGACGCCGACGACCAACCCGCTCGGCGCCGTGCTGCCGACCGGTGCTCGGCTCCGACATCGGCCACTGGGACGTCCCCGACATGCGGGGTGTGCTCGGGGAGGCCTACGAGCTGGTGACCGACGGCCGCCTCGACGCGACCAGTTCCAGGCCTTCGCCTGCGACAACCCGATCCGGCTCCACGCGGCCATGAACCCGAGGTTCTTCGACGGCACCTCGGTGCAGGGCTACGCCCGGAACCTCGTCGACCCGAGCCCAGGAGGGCACCGATGACCGCACCACTGGCTCCGGCGTCGATCTCGCTGCGGCTCTATCCCCATGACCTGGAGCCTCGGGAGGTGGTGGCCGAGATCATGGCCCAGGCCCGGGTCGCCGAGGCGGTGGGCTTCGACGGGGTGATGACGAGCGAGCACCACGCCGGCTTCCCCAACTACCTGCCCAACCCGCTGCTGGCGGCCACGTGGGCCCTCGAGGCCACCGAGCACATCTGGGCGGCGGCGAGCCCGATGCTGTTGCCGCTCCGGAACGTCAACCACATCGTCGAGGACTACGGCTGGACCTCGCATCGGTTCCCCGGGCGGGTCGGGGCCGGCTTCGCCGCCGGTGCTCTGCGCGACGACTTCGACCTCTCGGGGGTGCCCTTCGAGGAGATGGTCCCCCGTTTCAAGGAGGCCCTGCCCCTGGTCGTCGCCGGGCTCCGCGGCGAACCGGAGGGGTTGTTGGGCGCCGATCCGGGGGTCCGGGCGCTCCGCGAGCACCCCGTGCCCGTCGTCAGCGCCGCCCAGAGCCCCGCCGCCGCCCGGCGAGCGGCTGCCCTCGGCATCGGACTCCTCTACGACTCGTTGGTGTCGGTCGAGCGAGCGGCCGACGTGTCGAGAGTCCATCGCGAGGCAGGAGGAGGGGGATCGAGGATCCTCATCCGCCGAGTGTGGCTCGGCGAACCCCCCGCCGAGGCGGTCGCCGTGCAGATGGAGCGCTTCCGCGGCGCGGCCTCGGCCTCCACGCAGCGCCACTGGGGTGAGGGGGACAGCATCGTCGCCTCGACGGACGCGGCCGAGGTCGCCGAGGGGATCGCCGCCCTCGTGGCCGCCACTGGCAGCGACGCCGTCAACCTGAGGGTGTTCCACGCCGGCATCAGCCCCGCCGACGCCCGCGCCCAGATCGAGCGGATCGGCCTCGAGGTCATCCCTCGGCTGCGGGTCAGGTTCGCCGAGTCCTCCGCCTGAGGCGAAGCGCCCCGGTCAGGACGAGGCGGCGCCGGTGACATCGGGGTCGAAGTCGACGGTGACCCGGTGCATCACCCGCCGCTCGGCGTAGTCGGCCACGGCGTAGTGCTGCACCGATCGGTTGTCCCAGAAGGCGACGGAACCGGGCTCCCACCGGAAGCGGCACTGCAGGTCGGGCGAGCGGAACTGGTCGCACAGCAACGGGAGCAGGACCTCGTTCTGACGCTCGGTGAGCCCGACGATGTGGGTGGTGGAGTTGCGGTTCACGTAGAGGGCCCGACGACCGGTCTCGGGGTGCACCAGCGCGACCGGGTGGGTGACGGGGGGCCACCGCTTCTGCGTCTCGACCAGGTCGAGGTTGGTGTGCCCGGCCAGCAGGGCCTTGCGCATGGGCTTGGTGATGTCGTGCACGGCCTGGAGGCCGTCGACGAACCCACGGACGGAGTCGGGCAGGCTCTCGTAGGCGCCGTAGGCGCTGGCGAAGCAGGTGTCACCACCGCTCGCGGGAAGCCGGACGCACCGCAACAACGAGCCGAGGGGCGGTCGGGCCATGAACGAGTTGTCGCTGTGCCACTGGTCGGCACCCTCCCCCTTCGGGTTGACCTGGTCGAGCACGGTGACCGCCGGCGTGTCCTGGTAGGCGGTGGCGAGGGGCGGGACCGACAGGGTCCCGAACTTCAGGGCGAAGGCCAGATGGCTCTCGTCGTCGAGGTCCTGGTCCCGGAAGAAGATGACCAGATGGTCGAGCAGCGCCCGGCGCAGAGCGGCCACCGTCTCGTCGTCCGGTGCCACCGAGAGGTCCACGCCGCGGATGACGGCGCCGATGGTCGGCGTGAGCGGTTCGATCTCCATCGACGGGTCCCCCTCGGACGGTGTCCGCTACTGTCTTGCGCCTAAGATACATGGGAGGGGCGCATGGCTGGGTCGCAGTGGATTCCGGTGGAGGGGGCCTCCGACCTCCCGCCCCACCGGCTGGAACGGGTGATGAGCCTGGGCGCGATCTCCACCCCGGAGCTCAGCCCGGCCGAGCGCGAGGGCCCACAGGCCTATCTGGTCGCCCAGGGCTCGGCGACCGACGAGCTGCCGGTGCACTTCCACACCGTCGACCAGTTCCAGTACTTCGCCCATGGCCGGGGCGTGGTCGGCGCTCACGACGTGGGGCACGGGACCGTCCACTTCTCCGATGCCCTGACGCCGTACGGCCCGTTGCGCCCGGGCGCGCCGGGGATGTCCTACCTGACCCTGCGGGCGGTGCACGACGGAGGGGTGCGCTACATGCCCCAGTCCAAGGACGATCTGAAGGATCGCCTCGGCCGGTCGCCTCGTCCGGCCGGAGACCGCCGCAACGTCACCGTCGAGCTGGCCGACCCTGTCGAGCCCGCTCGCTGGCACCACCTCCGGGACGATCCGGACGGGCTGCGCATCTCGGTGGTCGACCTCCCCCCCGACGCCGAGGTCGATCCGCTGGTGGTCGGTCCCGGCGGCGCCTACGCCGTCGTCGTGTCCGGCGTCCTCGCCGCTGACGGCGAACGCTTCGAGCCCGCTGCGTTGCGGTGGCTCGGCGCCGCCGAGGTCCTCACGGTCGCCGGTGGCCCCGCCGGAGTGCGGATCGCCGTGCTGCAGTACCCGGCACGGGCCACGGCCCAGCCCGACTGACGTCGGGTCCCGCCCGGATGCTCGGGTCTCGGGGCCTCAGGCCTCGGTGGTGAGGGCCGGCGCGTCGGCCAGAGCAGCCAGCTCGTCGGCCACGAGGCGGGTGATCGGACTCTGGGGGCCCGACCGCCACTCACGCCACGGGAGCCAGTCGTACCAACGGGCCAACTCGGTGAAGTCCAGCACGGCGCAGATGAGCTCCTCGTCGGTGCCGGCCTGGGCGAGGACCTCGGGGAAACCGGGGAACCGCGGCGCGCCGATGACGCTCCCCCCGGCCCAGGTCGGAGGTCCGTGGCTGGAACCGACCCGGTTGGCCGAGACGGCGAAGACCAGGTTCTCGTGGGCCCGCACCAGCGTGGCCTGGGCGAGGTGGTCCCGGGCCCGGGGGAGATCGGACCTACCCGTCGGGTTGACCAGCAGGCGGGCCCCCTTCAGGGCGAGCACCCGGCACAGCTCGGGGTTGTTGTAGAAGTCGTAGCAGATCGAGATCCCGATGGGCCCGAGCGCGGTGGAGAACACCGGGAGGGCGTTGCCCGGGGTGAAGCGGTCGGTCTCGAGGGGGATCCCGAGGTGGAGCTTGCGGTAGGTGCCCACGAGGCCGGTGGGGGCCACCACGTTGGCCGAGTTGTAGATCACCGACGGGTCGTGCTCGTCGCGTTCCTCGAAGCCGTAGATCACGTGGATGCCGTGCGTGGCCGCCGCCTCGGCCACCGCCCGGCCCGCCGGTCCGTCGGCCTGCTCGGCCTGGTCCCGGTGCCAGGCACACGGGCGGTGCCCGGACGCGCACTCGACGCACTCGCCCCACGTGTTCAGCGCCAGCTCCGGGAACACGACCAGGTCGCATCCCCGCGCCGCCGCCTCGGCGATGCCGGCGAGGAGCTTGGCCAGCGTGGCCGCCTTGTCCCGGGGGACCGCCTCGAAGTTGACGCAGCCGACCGTGACCGACGGGGGCCCGAGCGCCGGATCGTCGGGTCGCATCGGCCCGCCCGTGCGGGGCTCCCCGGTTGGCATTGGTCGTCGTTCGTCCATCGGTGCCCCCCGGCTCGCCGAACCTCGATGATGGCAGAGGTGGCGGATCACGTCGTGGTCACCCACCGGCACCAGCTGGCGCGCCTCGCTCAGCGCTCGGCCGCGTCGCCGGGGCGGGCTGCTCGTTCGGCGTCGGCGTCGAGCAGCTCCAGCAGGCGGCTGACCGACCGGTCGATCTCCGCCGTCTCGGCCGGGTCCAGGGGGCCCAGCACCGAGGCCCGGGCGTCGCGGTAGCGCTCCGACGCCACCTCGCCGAGGCGGTGGCCCTCGGTGGTGAGCCCGACCACGACACGGCGGCCGTCGGCCGAGTCGCGGCTTCGTTCGAGGAGGCCCCTCGCCTCCAGGCGGTCCACGATCTGAGTGATCCCGCCGCTCGAGCGCAGCACCAGCTCGCTGAGCTCGGTCGGGAGCAGCTGGTGGTCCGGTTCGGCGAGGATCAGGACGCGGAGCACGGCGAAGTCGCCGAAGTTGAGGCCGAGCCCGTCGAGGCATCGCCGCTGGAACGCCTCGAGGCGCAGGGCGACGCGGGTCAGGCGGGTGAACAGGCCCGCCGTGTCCGGTTCGGCCAGGTACCGGGCCAGGAGCTCGTCGGTCACGACCGCCGGGACCGCTCGTCACGATCGGCGGCCACCGGTGCCCCCAGGGCCCCGGCCAGGAAGTCGATGAGGTCGTCGGCCAACGTCGCTCCCGAGCTGGGATGGCGGGCGTCGACCCACAGTCGGATGCCGCGTGGCTGTGGTGACGCGGCGTTCAGGACCAGATGGGTCGTGAAGGCGACGCGGTTGCGGGCCACGTCCGTGGGCAGCTGGGGGCAGGCGACGAGCAGAGCGGTGACGTAGCGGTCGTACTGGTCGCCGAAGAGCTGCTCGATGGCTCCGATCATCCCGGGTTCCTCGAGGAGCGCGGCGAGGAACCCGACGTAGGTCGCGTCACCGGCCGAGTCGTCGGTTCCGGTCAGCTCGATGGTGGGGAGCACCATCGCCCGGGACAGCTCCCGCACCGTGAACTCGGCGCCGAGTTGCTCGAGGTGGACCGACCGCCGCTCGTGGAGAGCTTCGGCTCGATCGGCCAGGACGGCGAGGACCAGACCTTCCTTCGACTGGAAGTGGTAGTGGATCGACGCCGAGTTCGCCTCGGCCGCTCCGGTGATGTCGCGCACCGAAACCGCCTGGAGGCCTCGTTCGGCGATCAGCCGCTCGGCGGTGTCGATCAGCTTGCGGCGCGTGTCCGAGCCGCTGCGGGCCCGACCTCGAGGAGCGCGCCCGGGCCCGTCCTCGGCGTCGCTCGCCCCCTCGCCCTCGTCCTTGCCCACCGGCGGAACACTAGGGGCTGCGGCGCCTCCTCCCGTCCGTGCCCGGCCTCGTTCCAGGCTCCAAGTCAAACGCCTGCTTGCGAATGCGTGTCCCGGTACCATCGGTCGTCGAGACGGCGGGGGACGCCGATCTCCTCCGACCTGCGTCCGGCGGGGATGGGAGAAGGCTGAGGCACGGTGTCGTCGATGAGTGACTACGACCTGATCGTTCGCAACGGACTGGTGATCGACGGCACGGGCCTTCCCCGACGGCGGGTCGACGTGGGCGTGAGAGGCGGACGTGTCGCTCGTCTGGCCCACCTCGAGGACGCCACGGCCGAGGTGGAGATCGACGCCGACGGCGCCATCGTGGCCCCGGGCATCGTCGACGCCCACACCCACTACGACCCGCAGATCACCTTCGACCCCTACGCCACCATGTCGTGCTTCCACGGCGTCACCACGGTGCTCGCCGGCAACTGTGGCTTCTCGGTCGCTCCGTGCCGGCCCCAGGACCGGGAGTTCCTCACCGGCATCTTCGCCGCCGTCGAGAACATGGACCCGATCGCCCTCTCGGCCATCACCTGGGACGAGTTCGAGTCGTTCGCCGACTACCTGGAGAGCCGCGAAGGCAAGTTGGGCGTGAACCTGGCGAGCTATGTGGGGCACTCGAACCTGAGGCGGATCGTCCTCGGCGACGACTCGACGGAGCGGGAGGCGACCGACGCCGAGATCGCCGAGATGGGACTCCTCCTGCGCGGCGCCATCGAGGCCGGTGCCGCCGGGCTGTCGTCCTCGGCCGCGCCCACGCATCTGGACACGGCCGGTCGGCCGGTCCCGTCGCGCCTGGCGTCGCACGGCGAGGTGCTGGCCCTGGCCGACGTGCTGGGCGAGCTCGGACGCGGCTCGGTCGGCTTCCTGCCCGCCAGCGCCATCGGCGGCATCGACCGGGCCGACGAGGACTACCTCATCGAGATCGGTCGTCGGGCCGGTCTGCCGGTCATCATCCAGGGGCTGGGTGGCCGCAACAAGGTCGATGCGCCCACCGCGACGTGGGAGGCCTCGCAGGCGTTCCTCGATCGAGCGACCGAGCAGGGCGCACCCGTCTACTCGATGCTGATCGCCCGCCCCTTCGATCGGAAGGTAACCGTCGACCCCGACAACTTCCACTACCTGGCCGTCCCGTCGTGGAACCACATGGTGAACCTGCCGGGCGACGAGCGGGCGGCGCTCCTGCGCGACCCGGCGGCGCGCGACGAGCTGCGCCACGCCGTCGAGAACTACAACCGCGACCCGGCCCAGGGCACCACCGTGCCGCCGCCGCTGTGGAAGGTGGTGTTCGTCCACCAGGTCGCCCTTCCCGAGAACGAGCGGTGGCAGGCCCGGTCCATCGCCGAGATGGCCGACGAGCTCGGGGTCGAGCCGGCCGATGCCCTGCTCGATCTGGCCCTGGCCGAGGACTTCCGAACCGAGTTCCGCTGGCGGACCGAGACCCCCGAGTGGACCGACGCCGTGGGAACCGCCCAGCTCGATCCCCGGATGATCGTCGGGACCTCCGACGGCGGGGCGCACCTGGCGCGCGACGACGGCGCCGACTGGAGCTCGTACTTCCTCCGCTCCTGGGTCCTCGACCGAAAGGTGTGGTCGCTGGAGGAGGGCATCCGCCAGATCACCCAGATCCCGGCCGCCCTCCTCGGCTTCGCCGACCGAGGCACCATCCAGATCGGCCACCACGCCGACCTGATGATCTTCGATCCCGAGACGATCGGGCCGTGGAAGAAGGAGTTCGTCAACGACCTCCCCGGCGGCGCCGGCCGCTACAAGGCGTGGGGCAAGGGCGTGAAGGCGACGATCGTGAACGGCGTCCCCATCGTGGTGGACGGGGAGCTCACCGGAGCGCTTCCCGGGCACGTGGTGCGTCCCGGCTGACCGACGAGGACGCCGCCGGCATCAGGTCGTGGCAGGTCGCTGCTTCGCGGGACCCTTCTTCGCAGGACCCTTCTTGGTCGCCGCCTTCCTGGTCGCCGCCTTCTTCGCCGACGCCTTCTTCGCCGACGCCTTCTTCGTCGAGGCCTTCTTCGTCGAGGCCTTCTTGGTCGGGCGGCCGCCCTGGGCGTCTCCGGCCTGGTCGAGCCACTGCTCGAGGGTGGCGTCCTCCCAGTCGTCGGGCCCGTACACCGTGCGGGGCAGGGGGGTCATGATGTGGGTGTCGCCGCCGGTGACGTAGCCCGCCGACAGGCGCTCCCAAGCCACGATGCGATCATCGACCTCGCCTTCGTCGCACAACCCGCGAGTGGTGTCGCGGTTCTGGTGCCAGCGCACCTGCGAGGGGATGTCGGTGGCCCACACCATCACCACCTCGTGCTGGTTGGAGGTCACCTCGTACAGGCCGGTGGCGTGGTGGCCGTAGTCGGCCATGAGGGCCTTGCGCTCCTCGGCCACCGCAGCCAGGAACTCGAGGGTCGAGCCGGGGCGCACGGTCAGGATCTCGTTGACGAACAACGTGCCCTTGATCCCCTGCGCCTTGATCTCCTCGGTGGAGGGGCTGCCGGGGACCCCGGCACAGAGTCGGTCGAACCCGCCGCTGCGCCACTCGGCCGCCTTGTCCCACCACTCGCCGTAGAAGGCCTTGCGGCGCTTGAGGTTCATGCGGTCGACGTTGGAGGCCCACCCCGTCCAGCCCTTCGAGCCGATGTCCCAGATGTTGACGACCTGCGGCCAGCGGCCGCCGCCGGCGGCGCACACGTAGAAGGCGCCCTGGAGCCCGAACATCTCCGGCATCCGCAGCACCGGGTCCTGCCAGAGGTGCTCCATGTAGGCGTACTGGCCCTGGCCGACGATGTCGACGACCTCGTACAGGTACAGGTTGCGGTTGGCCACTGGCTCTCCTCGAGGTCGGGAACTCCCATCCGTTGCCCGACGAGCATGCCTCGTACGAGGGCGGTGCACATGCGGTGGTCCGTCCGGACCCTGCCGTCGTCGATGTCGACATCGAGCCTCCCCTCGAGACGCCCGCCGCAGCCTGCGGACGAAGAGGAGGCGTTCGCGCCGGCGACACCCGGAGACCGTCCCGGATAGTCTCCGCGGAGGTCAAGCCATGGTTCCCTGCGCCCCCTCGACGCCGTGACGGCAACTGATTCCCCGCCGCTCCGGGGGCGTCGACGTGAGCTCGCCGAGCTCGACGGCCTCGTGGATCGCGTCCGTGGTGGTCGCAGCGCCACCCTGGTCCTCTCCGGTGAGGCCGGGGTCGGCAAGACCGAAGTGCTCGAACACGCCACGGCCGGGGCTGCCGACCACCTCCACATCAACCGCATCGTGGCGTCGGAGTCCGAGATGGAGCTGGCCTACGCCGGCCTGCAGCTGCTCTGCGGGCCGATGATGGACGCCGCCCGGCACCTCCCGGAGCCACAACGCGCCGCGCTCGAAGGGGCCTTCGGCCTCCGGATGGCCACCGCGCCCGACCCCTTCCTGGTCGGCCTCGCGGTGCTCGGCCTGCTCGCCGAGGTGGCCGGAGAACGGCCGCAGCTGTGCGTCGTGGACGACGCGCAGTGGCTCGACGAGGCGTCGGCGGCGGCCATAGCGTTCGTCGCCCGCCGCCTCGACGCGGAGAGCATCGGGATCGTGCTCGCCATGCGCACCGTCAGCGACCGCTTCGCCGCCCTTCCCCAGCTCGTCGTCGCCGGGCTCGGCGACGAAGACTCACGGGTCTTGTTCCGCCGGGCGGTCCCCGGCCCCATCGACCATCGGGTGCGCGACCAGCTCATCGCCGAGGCCCGGGGAAACCCCCTCGCGCTCCAGGAGCTGCCTCGCGGATTGAGCCCGGCGCAGATCGCCGGCGGGTTCGCGCTCACGAGCTCGATGCCGCTGCAGAGCCGCATCGAGCAGAGCCTCATCGCGCAGCTGGAGCCGCTCCCGCAGCCGACGCGCCGGCTGCTGCTGCTGGCGGCGGCCGACCCGACCGGCGACCCCGCTCTTTTGTGGCGCGCCGAGCGCGGCGCTGGACCTCGGCCCGGAGAACTTCGACCTGGCCGAGGAAGCCGACGCTCTCGTCGTCACCGAGCGGGTCGGCTTCCGCCATCCGCTCGTACGGTCGGCCGTCTACCGGTCATCGACGCCCGAGGAACGCCGTCGCGCCCATGCCGCGCTGGCCGATGCCACCGATGTCGCCCGCGATCCGGACCGGAAGGCGTGGCACCGGGCCAGTGCCACGGTTCGGCCCGACGGCGAGGTCGCAGCCGAGCTGGAACGGTCTGCGACGCGAGCCCGCCGACGAGGCGGTGCCGCCGCCGCCGGCGCGTTCCTGGAGCGGTCGGCGGCCCTGACACCGACGCCGTACGAGCGGGTCGAGCGGCTTCTCGCCGCCGCGGAGGCCAAGCACGAGGCGGGGGCCCCCGATGCCGCTCTGCGCC
Organism: uncultured Actinomycetes bacterium; assembly: GCA_963793025.1. Taxonomy (GTDB): domain Bacteria; phylum Actinomycetota; class Acidimicrobiia; order Acidimicrobiales; family Acidimicrobilacustridaceae; genus CAWBYL01. The sequence goes on along the minus strand of CAWBYL010000006.1, from coordinate 1,085,228 downwards.
TGCTCGACTCCGCCCGCCACGAGAACCTCACCCAACTCCAGAGGGCCCTCATCGACCGACTGCGCGCCCGAGCGAGCTACGCGCAGCGACGAGACAGCGACGGGGCTCGTCAGCTCCTCGCCGCCGCTCAGGGCCTCGAACCGTTGGACGCCGTGCTGGCACGCGACACCTACATCGAGGCGTTGGCGGCCGCGATCTACGGCGGGCGCCTCGGCGACCCCGACGCGGTCGCCGCCGTCGCCCACACGATCCTGCGGGCGACGGCCGACGACGAGTCCGAACGGGCCCGGGATCTGATCCTGCGGGGCCAGGCCCTGCTGGTCGCCGAAGGCCAGGCGGCGGCCATCCCGACCCTGCGCCGCGCCCTGCAGGCCTTCCTCGATCATCCCCCGGACGGACACGAGCTCCATTGGATGTGGTTCGCATCCCGCGCCGCTCAGGACCTCTGGGACGCCGAGATGCTCCGCTCTCTCGCTGATCGACAGGTCGAGCTCGCCCGGGCCGACGGCGTCCTCACGGTGCTGCCCATCGCGCTCAGCCTCCTGATGCTCGCCCAGACCGTCGACGGGAACCTGGATGCGGCCGACGCGTCGTGCGACGAGATCGACGCCATCAAGAGCGTCACCGGTAGTCCGCTGCCCCCGTACGGCCGGATGTTCCTCGCCGCCTACAGGGGCCAGGCCGACCAGGCCGAAGACCTGGCCCGCGAGGTGCGAGCTGACGGAGAAGCCGCGGGGAGGGCTACGCGCTGAGCGCCGCCAACTTCGCAGAGGCCATCTTGTACAACGGCCTCGGTCGCTACGAGGAAGCCGTGGCCGTCGCTCGCCGGGAGCTGCCGTACATCCACGAGCTGAGCCACGCCATGCGCACCCTTCTCGAGCTCGTGGAGGCGGCGGTGCGCACCGGCGAGCGGGCGTTGGCGGAGGAGGCCCTCGCTCAGCTGGCCAGCGTGACCCGACCCTTGGAGAACGACTGGGCGCTGGCCGTGCTGGCCATGGCGACGGCCCAGCTGCGCGAGGGCGAGGACGCCGAGTCCCTGATCCTGGACGCCATCGAGCGTTTCGAGCGCCAACAGATACCGATCATGATCGGACGGGCCCGACTGCTCTACGGCGAGATGCTGCGCCGGCAGAACCGACGCGTCGACGCCCGTGAGCAGCTCCGGGCCGCGCACGATGTGCTGGCGCGTCTGGGCATGAACGGCTTCGCCGACCGCGCCGCCCGCGAGCTGGAGGCAACCGGCGAGACCGTGCGAGTGCGCCGCGACCAGAACGTCGATCGGCTCACCGTGCAGGAGCTCAACGTGGCGCGCCTGGCGCGCGAGGGGCTCACCAACCGGGAGATCGGTGCCCGTCTCTTCATCAGCGATCGCACCGCCGAGTACCACCTGCACAAGGTGTTCCTCAAACTCGGGATCACCTCGCGTTCGGAGCTCCGGACGACCAGGGTCGACCTCGACGAGGGACACGACCGACGCCCCTGATCAGTGCACCGGGGCGAGCCGACGAGCCACGTCACCGCCGGCCTCACGCCGTCATCCGCGACCGGGCCCAGTCCTCGTAGCGCACCGAACCCAGCGCTGCGCCGCTGAACGGCACCAGCGTTCGCTCCTCGATCCGTGCGCCCGAGTAGCGAGCGTCCGGCTCGGCGATCACCTCACGCCGGTCGTCGCGAGCCTCCATGTCGCGTCGGAGAAGTTCGTCGATGCCGAAGGTCTCCGGTCCGCCGACCTCGACGACGGCGTTGACCGGCGAGCCCAGGGCAGTCCGCGCGACTGCGTCGGCGACATCGTCGGCGGCCATGGGCTGGAAGAGCGCCGACGGGACGCGGACCGTGTCGCCTTCGGCGTGCATGTCGGCCAGAGCCGGGAGGAACTCGAAGAACTGGGTGGCGTGGACGATCGAATAGGGGATCGACGAGTCCGAGATCAGCTTCTCCTGGGCGATCTTGGCCCTGAAGTAGCCGCTCTCGGCCAAGCGCTGGGTCCCGACGACCGACAGCGCGACGTGGTGGCCCACACCCGCGACGAGCTCGGCGGCGAGGAGGTTCCGGGTCGACGTCTCGAAGAACTCGAGGACGGCGGCGTCCTCGAAGGAGGGCGAGTTGGAGACGTCGATGACGACCGAGGCGCCTCCCACGGCGGCGGCCAGCCCCTCGCCGGTGAGGGTGTTCACACCTGAGGCCGGTGACGCGGCCACGACGTCCTGACCCTGGTCCTGGAGCCGGCTGACGACCTTCGATCCGATGAGACCGGTACCGCCGATGACTGTGATCTTCATGATGGGGCTCCTCGTTCACCAGCAACCCGGGTCGGCGGCTGGACGAGGTGGAGACCGGACTCCCCAGCGGGGTGTGACAACGGACGGGTGATCGCGACGGCGGTGGGGGCGGCGGTCGACGCCGGCCGTCACAGATCCACCACCCGATCGGTCTTCGGAGCACCCACTCCTCCGCCAGCGGAGGCTCAGGTGGGCCCCGCCCGACCGAGGAGTCCGTCCGGTGTCGTTCTATCTCTCGCTCACGCAGATCCATCCCACCGGTCTCGAGGCGGCGGAGTTCATCGACGTCCCGTCGATGGCCGAATCCGGAGACGACTCACCTCGCCTCGACGATCGCCGCCCCGAGCCGTCGTCTTCCGAGCCCGAGCGCTCATCCTCGGGCGAGGAGGTCGGAGTCGCGCCCACGGTCCCCGTGACCATCACGCCTCAGGCCGACGGTCCCCTCCTGGTCGAGGGGACGATCCGCCTCACGCTCCCCGACGGGTCCACCGAGGCGGCCACCCGCCTGACCCTCTGTCGATGCGGGCGATCAGGTTCGAAGCCCAGATGCGACAGCTCCCACCTGTGCTCCGGCTTTCGGGCTCCTGGCGTCTGAGCGCACCCGACCATCCACCGAGGACGTGACCATGACGATCACCACCGTGCCCACGCCGGACGCCGCCGGCACCCATCCGGTCATGACGCGCCATGCGATGGGGATCGCCACCTACGAGGGCCTCGACGCCGCCTGCGCAGCCCGGATCGGCGAGGTCTTCCGCGCCGCGAACATCGAGCGCTGCTCCTACGACGTCGTCAGCAGCGCTGTGCCGGCCTGGTCTCGGTGAACGGCTATCTCATCCAGGACGTCGCTGGTGCCCGACAGCCGATCGACCCGACCCTCGAGGCCGGCTTCTGGTACTTCTTCTTACTTCGCGACCGAGCGAGGTCGGCTCGGGCTCACCGCCCGTCGCCGGGAGATCGCCCGGGTCATCTGGACCCACAACTCCCCCAGCTGGCCCTTCGACGAGGAGACCCTCGACCGAACGGCCGAGGCGTTCGAGAACCACGACTACGTCGACGTCGTCATCCACTCCTACCGACATCGACTGGGCCTCGCCCCCGGACACCGCGCCTACGAGGACCTGGAGCGCCGGCGGGCGGACCAACCCAGCATCACCGTCCCCACGGTCACGCTCGACGGGATGGCCGACGGCAACTTCCCCGCGACCGACGGCACGCCCGGAGCCGCTCACTTCAGCGGCCCCCGGGTCCATCGCCAGATACCCCGCGCCGGCCACAACCTCCCCCAGGAAGCACCGGCCGCCTTCGCCGACGCGATCCTCGAGCTCACCGACGCCCGGTGACCGGGGCTCCGTCGAGGACTGTCACGTCCACCCGGGTTGTCCGGTCCTTCGAGCAGAGCCGCCGGCCCCCCGCCGACGGGCTCGACACGACCGAGAGCGACCCTCGACGAAGGCCCGAGGAGTCCCGGGAGCATGGGAGGACGTCCAATGGAACCGAAGGCAGGGCAAGGAACGTTCGCAGAGCAGGGACCCCGACCGGCCGGACGGAACGAGCGGCTGCAGATCGACGTGGAGATGTTGTGCGGACTCCTCGACCGGGGTTTCGAAGTCGATGGCGAAGCCGTGCTCACCGAGTCGATGACGTGGGTCATCTACGGGCGCACCACCTACGACGGCGAGACCATCCTGGCCGAGTACGAGAACGCCGAGGACGCCGCCGCGGTGATCCGCTCGATGGCCGATCGCTCCCTCGGCGACAGGACCGACGATCACCCGCCGTCTGGTGCCACCCCCACCTGATCCGCGTCGCCGCGTGGTTCGGACCGCGATGCGCCCCACGGTTGGGATCAGATCCTGTCCTCGGGGGGCACGAACTCGAAGCTCGGTCCGAGCCCGCCGAGTTCGTTCTGCTCGGACAGCTCCGAGAGGTCGTGGGACCGGGCCTTCAACTCGAACATCGTGGCGATGGCCTGATCCAACATCGCGGGAGCTCCGTCGAACGTCTGCTCCAGACGGTTCAACAACGTGCAGTAGGAGCTGTTGGCCCGATCCAACGCCTGCCGCACGAGAGTGCCGGGACCGAGGTCCGTGCGACGCGGGTTCCGACGCAACGGTCGCACCTCGTCCCAGTCGACCCGGATCGCGTCGCCGCTCGGATCGGACGACGGCGTGTCCCCCTGTTGATAGCGCCGACCGATCTCGAGCTGCCGGAGCCGGTAGAAGTGGCCCACGGCCGGCCGGTCGGGGCGGAACATGTCACGATCACCGTCCCAGACCTGCGTGTGCTGGGTTCCCTCCCCCTGGGCCACGACCAGGTCGAGCGCGCGCAGAGCGTCGTCGAGCCCGGTGATCTCGAACAGGTCGTCCATCCCGTCGTGGAACGCGGCAGCGACCTGCCGGCGACGGTCCCCGCTGAAGGCGGCGCTCTCCCCTGACTCTCGGCACAACGCGACCAGGCCCACCTCGAGCGCCGCGTAGAACTGAGCGATCGTCTCGTAGTCGTCGGCCTCGGCCGGAGCGTCGGGGCCACACGGACGCTCCACCCGCAGGAGCATCTCGAGCGCCTCGCGCCCGAAGGGAAGGAGCGACAGCTCGATGGCGGGACTGCTGTGGGGCAGACGGCGCGGGTAGCTCGGGAGCATGCGGGGCCGGTCGAGCTCCGGGCGTCCGCCGACCGCGGTCAGCAGGTTCGCGATCAGCCCCAGGTGCAGCATCTCCTCCAAGACCACGCTGGTCAGCAGCTCGACGGTCTCGGGATTGGTGCGTCGGTCCAGTGAGTACAGGGCGTAGAGGTAGGACGGGAGCGTCGAGTGCTCCAGTTCGACCGCCCATTGCAGATGACGGCGGAGGCCGACGATCGTGGAGATCCCCACCGTCGCCTCACGGCGCTCGGCGGGTCGCGCGACGGCCGGGGCCTCCGGGCTCCGGTCGATCGAATGGATCTGCATGACGTCCTCGTCTCCGCGTCGGGCTGAGCGCGACAGCACCCGACCGAGCGACCGGATGGCCCTGCGTTTTGTGACTGATCCAGGCGATGCCGGGCCGCGGCCTGCGAACCGGGTCGTGTCACAACGGACGTCATCGTCCGGTCTCGCGACACGGATGGACGGGTCTCAACCATCCATCCGGCACCACCAGAGCCCGCAGACGAGGCGACCGCCATGAGATCTCACCGTTCCGATCAGACCCCATGCCTCCGGGTCGACGCGGCGTGCGCGCGCCAGGTGGCCGAAGCGTTCACCGCCGCGCCCTCGCAACCGTGGCGACCGATCGTTCACCAGGCCTACGCCCAGCTGACCGAGCAGGCCGACCGCTGGTACCGCCTGCTGACCGACCCAGACCGCCACGACCCGGTCCGGGTGGTGTTCACCCGGTGCCCGGGTCCGTACGCCGATGCGAGCGAGCTCTCGCAGTCGGTCCGGGGCCAACGGCTCCTGGAGCTCGAGTCCACGAACCACGACCACGACCGCCGCCACCCCCTCCTGGACAATGCCCTCGGCGGCGGCCATGACCGGTTCCGGGCGGTCCACGACATCGTGAGCCACGGACGGACGGGGTGCGACTTCAGCCGGAACGGCGAGTTCACGGCCTGGCTGGTCGAGGACGCCATGTACCGCGGCCTGGCCCCCTGGGCGCTGGCCACGGAGTTGCACGCCCACCACAGCGTCCGGTGGACATCGGGCGACCTCGCCCCCTACAAGGCGACCCTCCTCGACGTCCGCCTTCTGACGACGTCGATGGCCCGGGCCGAGGTCGCGCCCGGGCCCCGATGGCCGTGACCGCGCCGGAGACCGCTCCGGACCGGCGCATCCCCGGGGGGTCCGAGGTCGCGGACCCAGACATCCGGCGCTTCGACGATGCTGGTCCACCAAGTGCGAACCCGCGCAACTGGGTGCGGCTCCGCGTGCCGATGGCCTCTCGCTCGATCACCGAGGTCCACCGGTCGGCCAGCCCGCTCGAGCTGCTGTTCGATCTCACGTTCGTCATCGCCATCGCCCGGATCGGCTCGGAACTGGCCCACAGCATCGCGGCAGGGCAGGGCGCCAGCCGGCTCGTCCCGTTCCTCCAGGTGTTCTTCGCCATCTGGTGGGCGTGGATGAACTTCACCTGGTTCGCATCGTCCTACGACAACGACGACGCCCTCTATCGAGTCCTGGCCATGGTCCAGATGGCGGGAGCGCTCCTGCTGGCCGCCGGCGTACCGGCCGCGTTCAACCACGGCGACTACGGCGCCATCACCTACGGCTACCTCATCATGCGGATCGCGCTCGTCTCGCTGTGGATCAGGGCCGGGATCGAATGCCGACCGGGCCGCCGGACGGCATACCGCTATGCCCGGGGGATCCTCGTCCTCGAGGTCCTGTGGGTGTTGCGCCTGGTGCTCGCCGAGCACGGTGTCCTGCCCGCGGCGTCGCTGCTCCCGATCTTCATCGCCCTGGCCATCGTCGAGATGGCCGTCCCGTGCTGGGCGGAACGCCACGACCACACCAGCTGGCACCCACACCACATAGCCGAGCGGTACGGGCTGTTCGCCATCATCCTGCTCGGCGAAGCTCTTCTGTCGGCCTCGTCGCGGGTACCCGACGTCCTGGACGGAACGGCGATGAACGCCGACCTCGTGGTGGCCGCCGGCGCCGGCTTCGTCGTGGTCATGGAGCTGTGGTGGCTGTACTTCATCGTCGACCCGGGCCCGGGACTCGCTCACAACCGGAACCGGGCGTTCGCCTGGGGCTTCGCCCAGTACGGCGTCTTTGCCTCGCTGGCTGCTCTCAGCGCCGGCCTCGACGTCGTCGTCGAGGAGATCGGAGGAGAGATCGCCGCGTCCCCGACGATCGCTGGCTACACGGTGGCCATCCCGATCGCCACGTTCCTCTGCCTCCTGGCCCTGGTGAACCGGCCCGTCATCGGGCACCTGGCTCTTCGGCCGGCGGCGACGGCCGCCGCGTCCGGCGTCATCCTCCTGCTCCCGCTCGGCGCCGAGGTCGCCGGGAACGCCGTCGTCCTCTCCGGCATCGCCGTCGTCGGCGCGCTCCTGATCATCGAGGAGTCGATCAGGACCACGCGACTCGAGGTGGCCCGGGAGTCCGGGGCGGGCAAGGGATCGGGAGACCGGCGATCAGACCGGGCCACCGAAGGAGTCCCCTTCAGCTGATCGAACGCCGAGGCCGTCGCGCAGCTCGCGCCGAGAGCTGATGTTCAGCTTCCGGAGCACCTTGCTCATGTGGTACTCGACGGTGCGCGGGCTGATGAAGAGCCGGGCCGCGATCTCCGGATTCGTGCGCCCGTCGGCCGCGAGCAGCGCGATCTGCTCCTCCTGCGCGGTCAGGCCCTCTGCGGTGCCCGCGGCCCGCTTCCGCACGGACTCACCCGTGGCCATGAGCTCCCGACGGGCACGTTCGGCGAACGCCTCCGCACCCATGGTCGAGAAGGTCTCGTGAGCCACGCGCAGATGCCCGCGGGCATCGGCGCGCCGCCCTTCCCGGCGAAGCCATTCTCCGTAGACGAGCTCGGCCCGGGCGAGGTGGGCGAGGACGGTCGTGCGCCCCAGCCGGTCGATGGCCTCCTGGTGGAGCGACTCGGCCTCCGGACCGGCGCTCATCAGCGCGAGCGATCGGGCCCTCACCCCCAAGGCCCAGTCCGTCTCGGCAGCCAGGGTCATCGGATCGAGCTCCGCCATGGCCGCCTTCGCGTCGGCGGTGGCGCCCGATCGAACCGCGGCCTCGACGAGCTCGGCCAGGGACCAACCGTAGAACCCCATGTCGTCGTACTCGACCGCCTCCTTCGCCGCTGTCAACGCGCTCTCGTAGCGACCGAGGCCGTTGAACAGGACGGCGGAGGCCTGCGACGCGAGGCCCAGCACCCGCCCTTCGCCTCGCTCCCGGGCGTCTCGGACCTGGGACTCGATGACCTCGAGAGCCTCCTGCTCCTGACCTCGCCAGGCCATGAGCAACAACGTCGCGTACTGCCCGGGAGCGAGCCCGGTGGCCTGAGAGATCGCCTCACTCTCCTCGAGGAGGGCGCCGGCCTCCTCGAGCCGGCCCATGAAGATGCTCACCCCGGCCCGGTACATGAGCGCGGTAGGGAGGACGGCGAGCGCCCCCGACTGGCGCGCCAGCTCCACCGAGACGGTGGCCATCTCGTGCCAGGCCGCGTCGTCCCACAGCTCGGGGCCGAACGGCCCGGGGAGCACGGGGCAGGCCAGCCACAACCAGGGCAGCAGGTCGCGGTTCCCTTCGGCGGCCTGTCGGCGGAAGGCGGTGATGGCCTCTCTGATCGGTACGACCCCGGCCTCGTAACCGAGTGTCCATCGCACGGTCAGCGCCTCGAGCAGCAGATCCGCCGGACACTCCGGCCCGGTCGGTCGGATCGCCGCCCGGGCCGCCTCGGCCGCGACGCGGACCGCATCCGCGTCCGCCAGTCGCCCCACGAACATGGCCGCCCCGATGGCCTCCAGGTGGGCATCTCTCGCCAGGGAGCGGTCGTAGGCCCCGAGGCGGGTGGCCGCGTCCAGGAGCATCGACGGGGCGTCGCTCCCCCGCCGCAGGGCGAACTCGATCTGTGCTCGCAAGAGGAGGACGCGCGCTCGCGCCATGGCGTCGATGGGGGACGCCTCCGCGGTCGCGAGCAGCCCGATCGCCGACTCGTGGGCGCCGGCCTCGAACTTGGCCTGCGCGGCGGCCAGAGCTCGCTCGCCCCGGGCTCGTGGATCGGCACTGAGCGCCGAGGCCCGCTCGAGGAACGCCGCGGCCGCTGCGAATCCGCCTCGGGCGCGGGCGCGCCCGGCCGAGCCCACCAGCTCGATCGCCACACCCTCGTTCGGTCCCGATTCTGCCTGGGCGCGGTGCCAGGCCCGACGATCGCCATCCGCCTCGTCGATCGATTCGGAGAGGGCGTGGTGCGCAGCCCTCCGGCCCGCCGGGCTCGCTGCTCGGTAGGCGACGGAGCGTACGAGCGGATGGCGGAAGCGAACGTGGCTGTCCAGGGCGACCAGGTCGGCCTCCTCGGCCGGCGCCGCCGATTCAGCGTCGAGGTCCTGGCGGGCGAGGGCTCGCCACAGCACGGCGACGTCGCCGAGCGGATCGGCTGCCGCCGTCGTCAGGAACTGCTTGGTGTCGTCGGGCAGCTCCGCCATCCTCGCTCGAAAGGAGCTCTCCATCCGATCGACCAGCGGCGTGGCGACGGGGACCTCGTAGCCCCCGGCGAGCGTGGTCACCGATCCCGAACGCGGCAGCTCGAGCAGGGCGAGCGGGTTCCCACCCGCCTCGGCGATGATCCGGTCGCGCACCCGCTCGTCGAGACGGCCCATGATCGCTGAGTCGAGAAGGGTGGCCGAGTCGCCCCGATCCAGCCCGCTGACCGCCAGCGACGGCAGCCCGCTCAAGGGCTGTCCGTCGCTCACGTCACGGGAGGCGAAGATCAGCGCCACCGGCTCGGCCAGGAGCCGGCGCGCGACGAACCGCAGCGTCTGCCCCGATTGCTGGTCGAGCCACTGGGCGTCGTCGACGATGCACACGAGCGGACCGGACACCGAGGCCTCGGCGAGGAGGCTGAGCACCGCCAGCCCGAGCACGAAGCCGTCCGTCGTGCCGTGCTCGCGTCCGAAGGCGGTGTCCAGCGATCGGCGCTGGGGCGCCGGCAGGGCGCCCCGATGCTCGAGCAGTGGGGCGCAGAGCTGCTGCAGACCGGCAAGGGCCAGCTCCATCTCGAACTCCGCGCCCGCCGCCCGCAGCACCCGGAAGTCCGACGCCTGCTCGGCGGCGTAGGCCAACAACGCGGACTTCCCGACGCCAGGGGCTCCGACCAGGACGAGTGACTCGCTGCGGTGGTTCCTCGCCGAATCCAGCACGGCCATGAGGGCCCCCTTCTCGCGGGACCTCCCCACGAGAGCCGGCGCGTCGGAGAGTGGGGCCACGTGCCACCGCCAGGGTCCGGGGAAACCATGACCGTAGACCGGGCGACCGACGTCGTCACATGCCTCGGACGGGAGCCCGTGGACAGTCGCCGACGGAACACGGCGACGACCTCTGTGGGCGCATCTTCTCCTCCGGAGGGTGGTCACCAGGGATCTCCCCGTGTCCGGACTAGGGGATTCCACGGAGGCGATCGGGGGGTGGCGGAGCGCACGGTGGAGGAGAGCCCCGGGCACCACCGTCGAGATGACGGCGACCCGCCATCCAAGGGATCGCCGAAGTTGCCATCGACCGGGGTGAAGCGCCCGTCGGCGCACCCGATCCCCCCAGCGCACGACCACGAGGTCCACGATGCCGAACTCCCTGCAAGAGCTCCCCACCCGACCACTCCCCGCCGGTTCGGTGCGCTCCGAGCGCGACGACCCCGACGATCCGGTCGCCACCTTCGACGCCCTGCGACCGAGGCTGCTGGGGATCGCCTACCGAGTCCTCGGGAGCTGGTCCGAGGCCGAGGACCTCGTGCAGGAGGCCTGGCTGCGGTGGCAGCTGTGTGACCGCGCCGTGGTCCGCAACTCCACTGCGTTCCTGGTCACGACCACCACCCGGCTGGCGATCACTGCAGCCCAGACCGCACGGGTACGCCGGGAGTCCTATGTCGGGCGATGGCTCCCCGAGCCCGTCGACACGAGCAACGACCCGTCGCTCGGGGCCGAGCGGGCCGAGGCCCTGCAGCTCGGGATCCTGGTGCTGCTCGAGAAGCTCTCGCCCACGGAACGGGCGGCCTTCGTGCTCCGCGAGGCGTTCGACTACCCGTACCACCGCATCGCCGAGATCCTCCAGGTGAACGAAGCCAACGCCCGCCAACTCGTGAGCCGGGCAGGCAAGCGCGTCCGGTCCGACCGCCGGCGGCCGGCGGACGCGGAGAGCCAGCAACGCCTGATGCACGCCTTCGTGGAGGCCAGCCAACGAGGTGCCGTCGCCACGCTCGAGAGCCTGCTGGCGGCCGACGTGGTGAGCCTGTCCGACGGCGGTGGGGTGGCGCGGGCGGCCCGGGTACCCGTCGCTGGCCGCGAGCGGGTCGCCGTCTTCGTGGCCAAGGTCTCGAAGCGCTTCTGGGCTGGCGCCTCGGTCGAGTGGGTCGAGGCCAACGGTCGCTGTGCAGCCGCGCTCGACACGCGACGGCGAGACCGTCGCCATGGTGACGGTCGAGGGCTCGGCCGGCGCCATCGACCAGATCCTGTGGCTGGTCAACCCGGCGAAGCTCACGGGCCTGACCCGCGCCGGTGGGGCCCGGCCCTCGACGGACCCTCGTCCGCTGTCACAGCCGGTGGGCTCTTCCGGTCTCTGATCGCAACCGACCAACGAAGGAGTTCTGCCATGAGCCCCCATGTCCTCGAGCCCGACGCGCAGGCGCTCGCCGATGCGACAGCAACACCACCGCTGATCTACGAGCTGGGCCCCGAGGGTGCCCGCAAGGTCCTCGACGATCTCCAGGCCATGCCCGTCGACAAGCTGGCCGTCGACGACGAGTGGGTCACCGTTCCCGCCGACATCGGTGACGTCGCCGTCCGAATCGTCCGGCCTCCCGACTGCGACGGACCCCTCCCGGTCGTCCTCTACCTGCACGGCGGTGGCTGGGTCCTGGGCAACTCCGGCACCCACGACCGCCTCGTCCGCGAGCTCGCCGTCGGCGCCCGCGCCGCCGTCGTCTTCGTGGAGTACGAGCGCTCGCCCGAGGCCCGCCACCCGGTGGCCGTCGAGCAGGCCTACGCCGTGGCCCAGTGGGTCACCAAGGAGGGAGGGTCGGTCGGGCTCGACGCTTCGCGGCTCGTCGTCGCCGGCGATTCGGTCGGCGGGAACATGGCGACGGTGGTCGCCATCCTCGCCGCCCAGCGAGGGGACGTGACGTTCCTCCACCAGTCCCTCTACTACCCGGTCACCGACGCCGCTCAGGACACCGAGAGCTACCGCGAGTTCGCGGACGGGCCGTTCCTGACCGCCAAGGCCATGGCCTGGTACTGGGACGCCTACCTCCCCGAGGTCGAGCTCCGAGGAGATGTCACCGCCTCGCCCCTGCGGGCGACCCGAGCCGACCTCGCGAGCCTGCCCGACACGCTCGTCATCGTCGACGAGAACGACGTGCTCCGCGACGAAGGAGAGGCCTACGCCCGACGCCTCACCGAGGCCGGCGTGAGGACGACCTGCCTTCGTTACAACGGCATCATCCACGACTTCATGATGCTCAACCCGCTGCGTCAGACCGCCGCCAGCACCGGCGCCGTCGAGCAGGCGATCCACGTCCTGCGCAAGGCGCTCGGCACCGACTGACGCCCCCCCCCCAGCCATCTCTTCACCCAGGAAACCCACGGAGCAGCACTGCTCATCCCCGAAGGAGACCCACCATGTCCATCGACAAGCCCACCATCGCTCTCGTCCACGGAGCGTTCGCCGAGTCGGCCAGCTGGAACCCCGTCATCGATCGGCTCCACCACCACGCCGCGACCCTCACCGCCACCCACGGCATCCCGTCCTGCGACGTCATCGCCATCGCCAACCCCCTGCGCAGCGTGGCCGGTGACGCCGCCTACGTACGCGACGTGATCCGGTCCATCGACGGTCCCGTGGTGCTCGTCGGGCACTCCTACGGTGGATGCGTCATCACCGAGGCCGCGTCCCGCAACGCCCAGGTGCACGCCCTCGTCTACGTGGCCGCCTTCGCCCCCGAACAGGGCGAGTCGGCGTTCGACCTGTCCACGATGTTTCCCGGAAGCACCCTGGCCCAGGCCCTCAACGCCTACCCGGTCACGTCGGGCGGCAACGAGTTCGCCATCAAGCCCGAGGTGTTCCACAGCCAGTTCGCCGCCGACGTTGCGTCCGGCGAGGCGGCTCTGATGGCTGCGACCCAGCGGCCGGTGACCCAGAACGCCCTGTCGGAGGGACTCCCCACCGACCGTCCGGCGTGGAAAGACGTCCCGTCGTGGTTCGTGTTCGGTGACCAGGACCGCAACATCCCCGTCGAGCTCCACCGCTTCGTGGCCGAGCGAGCCGGCTCCCGCGCGACGACCGAGCTGCCCGGCGTGTCCCACGCCTTGAGCGTGTCGAGCCCCGAGGCCGTCGCCGCGACCATCGTCGAGGCACTGGTCGCCACGGCCACCGCCGAGCCGGCCGGCGCCCGCTGAACCCCGGGTTGTTGGCCGCTGTCCTGCCTCCCCCGGACAGCGGCCAACACGGAGGAGGAGCCTCCGAGGGGTGCCTCACCGACGGCCCCACGCCGGAGCATCGCCCGAAGCCACCGGACCAGGAGCGCCTGCCGTGACCACCACCTTCGACAGCATCGTTCGAACCCACGCCGGTCGACCGGTTCCCGTCCCTGGCCGCTATGAGGTCGATCCCGTCCGCACGTCGGTCGAGTTCATCGCTCGCCACCCGTCGGGCACCGGGCTCAGAGGTCGCTTCACCGGCGTGTCCGGCACCATCACGGTCGACGAGGAACCCGAGCGGTCGAGCACCGAGATCGAGATCGACGTGGCTCGCGTCGCCACCGGCAACAGCTCTCGCGATGCTCATCTCCGCGGCCCCGACCTCCTCGACGTCGACCGGTTCCCGAGGATCACCTTCCGATCGACACGGGTCACCGCCGGAACCGCCGGCGCGTGGACGGTCACCGGCGACCTGACGATCCGCGGCATCACCCGTTCGATCCACCTCGACGCCAGCTTCGACGGAGCGGCCCGGTCGACCGACGGTGCGACGCGCATCACCTTCACCGCTCGCACCCAGGTGAACAGCGACGACTGGGGCGTCGTCGCCGAGGACCGACAGGGGAGCCACCGCGGCCCGGTCGTCCCGCGGGTCCAGGTCGATCTCGACGTGCGGGCCCGCTGTGAGCGTCCCGCTGCGACCCTCCGGGCCGAGTAATGCTGACATTTTCGTCGATGGCGTCCTCGAGTGCGTGGACGATTGATCGCCGGAAGCTGGGGAATCTCACGACTGATTGACGTTTTCGTTATAAAGATCATACGATCCTGGTATGCCCAGCCTCTGCGCCTTCCCCGTGTTCGACGGGGACAACCACTTCTACGAGACCAAGGACGCCTTCACCCGCTTCCTCCCCGAGCGCTACCAGGCCGCCATCCGCTACGTCGAGATCGACGGTCGCACGAAGATCGCCATCCGCGGCCAGATCAGCGACTACATCCCCAACCCCACCTTCGACGTGGTGGCCCGTCCCGGGGCCCAGGAGGAGTACTTCCGGGTCGGGAACCCCGATGGCAAGAGCTACCGGGAGATCCTGGGCGAGCCGATGCGCTCGATCCCGGCGTTTCGCGAGCCGACGGCCCGCCTCGAGAAGATGGACGAGCTCGGAGTCGACCGCACGCTGATGTTCCCGACGCTCGCCAGCCTCCTCGAGGAGCGGATGCGTGACGATCCGGAACTGACCCACGTCGCCATCCATGCGCTCAACGAGTGGATCCACGAGGTGTGGCAGTTCAACCACTCGGATCGCATCTTCACCACGCCCGTCATCACCCTCCCGATCGTCGAGAAGGCCATCGAGGAGCTCGAGTGGTGCGTCGAGCGAGGGGCCAAGGTCGTGCTGATCCGCCCGGCCCCGGTTCCCGGTTCGCGAGGCTCACGCTCGCCGGCGCTGCCCGAGTTCGACCCGTTCTGGGAGAAGGTCGTCGAACACGACGTCCTCGTCGCCATGCATGCCTCCGACAGTGGGTATGCCCGCTACAAGGCGGACTGGACCGGCCCGGGCGAGTACCTGCCGTTCGTGTTGGATCCGTTCCAGCTCATGGTCGACAAGGAGCGTCCGATCACCGACACCATGACGGCACTCACGTGCCACGGGCTGTTGAGCCGCTTCCCCGACCTGCGCATCCTGTCGGTCGAGAACGGGGCCGAGTGGGTCTTCCCGTTCCTCCACAACCTGAAGGCCACCTACAAGAAGATGCCCCAGGCCTTCAGCGAGGATCCGGTCGTGGCGTTCAAGCGCAACGTCTACGTCTGCCCGTTCCACGAGGACGACTTCGAGGCCCTCGTGGCCGAGCTGGGGGTCGACCACCTGTGCTTCGGCTCCGACTATCCCCATCCCGAGGGCCTGGCCGAGCCCTGCTCGTTCCTCGACCACCTCCCGGCGGACATGAGCGACACCGACAAGGCCGCCATCATGGGCGGCAACCTCAGTCGGATCCTGCGGGTGGATGCTGCGGAGGCGGCGGGCGGCGGGGCCGCTCACCCGTGAGCCGCGGGCCGCTGCCTCCCGGAGGCGGTAGCCCGGTGCCGGCCCGTCGCGCCCCCTTCGCCGACAACCCGGTGATCGGGGCGCGCGGCCTCCGGACCCGACAACGCATCCTCGACGCCGCCCTCCAGGCCTTCGGCGAGACGGGCTACGACCGGACGAGCCTCGACCGCGTGGCCGAGCTGGCAGGCTGCTCCAGAGTCACGATCTACCAGTACTTCGAGGGCAAGGACGATCTGTTCCGCCGTCTGGCCGCGCAGCTGGCCCGCCAGCTGCGGGCCTCCCTCGAGGTGCTCGATCCCATCACCCCCGACACGAACGGGCATGGCGCCCTGCGGGCCTGGATCGCCCGCTACGCCGACACCGAGGTCCGCTACGAGCCGATCCTGCGCGCCTTCGAGGCGGCGGCCGCCAACGACGAGGCCCTGGCCGGCGGGGCCGCCGTCATCGCCCGTCAGGACCGGGAGCTGTTCGAAGCGCGCCTGGCGGCCACCCGTGTACCGACCCGGCTGCTCGACCCGGTGGTCGACCTGGCCCTCGCCGGCACCAGCCGGGGGCTGGCGCTGGCCGCGATCCTCCGGGCCGCCGCCCCCGGGCACTACACGAGGGAGCAGGTCGACCTCGCCCTCACCGACGTGATCCACCGGACGCTCCATGGCGTTCGGCCCGACACCAACGTGCATCCCGGGACCGGCGGACGGGCGCCGGCGCTGCGCCTCGGACCGGCGGCATCGGCCGTGTTCGCCCGGGTCACGAGCCTCGACGCGCAGGCCGCAGGGTCCAGCCGACGCGCCCTGGCATCGATGCTGGCCGTCGCCGACGACCTCCTGATCGGGCGGGGCTACCGCGGCGTGCGGGTGGAGGACGTGGTGGAGGCGGCCGGGATCTCGCGGGGGTCCTTCTACACGTACTTCACCAACATCGAGGACTTCGTGTCGGTCGTGGCCGTCCGTGCCGTCCGTGATGTCTCCGTCGTGGTCCGGGAGCTCCCGGCCGAGCCGACTCCGACGGCTCTGCGCGGGTGGTTGCGCCGCTACAACGAGGTCCACGCCGCGAAGGGACCGCTCGTCAGGATCTGGATCGAAGCGGCCGACCGCCCACTGCGCGACGAGCTCGGCGCGGTGTTCGACTGGGGTCGGCGACGGATGGCCGAGCTCCTCGTCGGCCACGGATGCGGCGATCCCGACGTCGACGGTCTCCTCCTGCTCGCCGTGGTGGAGCAGTTCGGGTCCACGCCGAGGACCGATGCCGAGCTCGAGGCCGCCCTCCTCGTGGTCGAGCGAGGCTTCCTCGGTCGCTGAGTCGTCCGTGCTCTCGCCCCGCATTGACCTCTACATGTTTACGGGGAGGGCGAGGGATCAGCACATGATCGACGAATGGGGACTGCTCCCGGAGGACGACGGCTACCACGCGCCCCCCGACGACGACCCGTGGTGGACCGAGACGACCTGGTTCTCGTGGATGGTCCCCGAGCGCCGGCTCATGGGCCACTGGTACTTCGTGATGCGGGTCAACAGCCTCGCCTCCTGGCACTTCGACGGGACAACCGCATGGGGTGAGGACCAGGACGTGTGGCACCCTCGGGCCTGGAACACGTTCGCCCGGGAGAAGGGCATCACCATCCGATGACCGACCAGCGAGACCGAGAGCGACGCCGACTCCGACGTCGGCGCCGTCCTGCACGGCTGGGTGCAGGAGGTGACCGGCGCCCACCGGGTCGAGCTCGAGCGACGCAGCGCCGGCGGTTCCCGGGCGGGGTACGCGGTCGAGGCGGAGATGGGCGACGGCACCACGCAGGAGCTGTGGCTCCGCTGCGACACCGGGGCCGGTCCCCAGTCGGGCGGGCCCTACACCCTGCGCCGAGAGGCGTCGGTGTACCGCGCCCTGCATGCCCGGGGCGTCAAGGTCGCCGAGGTCGTCGCCGTGCACCCCACCGCCGACGCCTTCCTCATGAAGCGCCTGTACGGCCGCAACTGGTTCTCGGAGGTGACCGACCCCGAGGCACGCGACACCATCGCCGTGGAGTTCATGGAGGAGCTGGCCGCCGCCCACCGCATCGACGTCACCCGCCTCGATCTGCCCGCCCTCGGACCCCTGCGCTCGTTGGGCTCGCACGTGGACGAGGAGATCGCCGAGTGGGAGAACCAGTTCCGGGCCCACGACGAGCCCGAGCCGACGATCGAGCTGGCCCTGGCCTGGTTGAAGCGGACGCGGCCCTCCGACGACGGCTGGCCCACCGTGCTCGTCCAGGGCGACGCCGGTCCGGGGAACTTCATGTTCGACGGCTCGCACCTGGTGGCCATCACCGACTGGGAGCTGGCCCACTACGGCGACTTCCACGACGACCTCGGCTGGGTCTACGTGCACGACCTGCAGGAGCGGCTCCCCGACCTGACCGCCCGGCTCGGCGACTACAGCCGGGCCGCCGGCCGGGCGGTCGATCCGGCCCGGCTCCGGTACTTCCTGGTGCTGGCCCAGGCCCGCTGCGCCATCGGCACCCGGGGCGGTCTGCTCGCCCGCGACAGTCGCGGTGAGATCGCCAGCCACCTCATCTACACGACGTTGCACACCCGGGCCCTGGCCGACGCCCTGGCCGCCGCGACCGGTGTGACCCAGCCGTCGACGGTCGACCCGTTGCCTGACCCCGGGCACTCGTCGCTCAGCTGGATCTACGACGTCGCTCTCGACGACCTGCGCACCCGGGTGGTGCCCGCGGTCGACGACGGCTTCGCGGCCCGCCGGGCCAAGGGCGTCGCTCGGCTGGTGAAGTACCTCCGCGAGGAGGACCGCTTCGGGCCGGCCGTGGCCGAGGCCCAGCGCGCCGACCTGGCCGCGCTGCTCGGACGCGACGTCGACGACGTCGACCAGGCCCGGCGTACGCTCTGCGAGCGGATCCGGGCGGGGGCGATCGCCGACGGTCCCGTCGTCGAGTACTGCCTACGGGACTGGGCCCGGCGCACGCAGGTGCTGCGGCCCGCCATGGGGTCGCTGGCCGACCGGCGCTACTCGCCCCTCCCACCATGGGAACCCGGAGGAGACCCAGGGTGACCGTGAGCGAGCGGAGCAGGCAGGCAGGCACGCAGCTCCGCCGCGGAACGGGCCCGCCCCGCCACCTGGGTGCTCAGGCGCCGCCGAAGAAGAAGTCGTTGGCGTTGTTGTAGAGCCAGTTCTCCTGGACGTCCTCGGGGAGGTCGAGGGCGAGAGCCTCGGGGATGAGCCGGTCGTTCTTCAGCACCGGGTAGTCGGAGGCGTACATGATCCGGCCCTTGCCCCGGGTGCGCATGAAGTGGAGCAGCTCCTCGGGGAGGCGCTTGGGTGACCACGCCGAGGTCATGAGGCGCAGGTTCTTGTACTTGATCATCAGCCGGATGGCGACGCCCCACCACGGGTCGGCGCCGTGGATCATCGACAGCCGCAATTCGGGGAAGTGGTAGCAGACCCGGTCGATGTAGATCGGGTTCTGGGGGTCGGCCGGGATGGGCGGTCCGGGGATGCCGGTGTTCATGCACAGCGGCAGGTCGAGCTCGCAGCACTTCGTGTACAGCGGGTAGTACACGGCGCTGGTGGGGTTGTACATGCCGTCGCCCCAGAAGCTCGGCCCCACCGACGGCGTAGGCCACCGGGTGGTTCTTCACGAAGGCGTCGAGGGCGTTCACCGTCTCCATGGGGCGCAGCAGGTTGAACCCACCCACCCCCAGCGCGAAGCGGTCGGGGCGGGCCTCCACGAAATCGAAGGCCCGGCCCGACGTGGCCGACACCTGGGTCATGAGGATGGCCTTCTCGACGTTCTGGGCGTCCAGCTCCTCGATGAGCTCGTCGATCTCCGGGCTGGTGAAGGTGAAGCCGTTGCCGAAGTAGTCCTCCTTCACCCGGATCATCCAGTCGGGCATCTCGCGGTCCCCGAAGTCCACGTTCACGAGGCAGTCGATCGCACGGGTCATCGCCCACGCTCCTTTGGTTGTGTCGATCGGGTCGGGTCGACCCGCTTCCCCTGGCGGCGCAGCAGCTGCTGCAGCGCCGCCTTGTCCACCTTCGCCGTGGCCGTCAGCGGCACGGCGGCGGCCGTCGTCGTCACGACCCAGCAGGTCGGGACCTTGAAGGCGCTGAGGCGCTGGCGCACGTCGGCCGCCAGCTCCTCGAGCGGGCGGTCGCTCACCACCAGGGCGCCGACGACGGCACCGCCGGCGTCGTCGGTCACGTCGGTGACGTGGACCTGTTGCACCCCACCGGCGGCCCGGACGGCGGCCTCGACCTCGGTGGGGTACACGGTGGCGCCCTTGACCTTGAACATGTCGTCGGCCCGACCCTCGAACCACAGGTAGCCGTCGGCGTCGAGGCGCCCGAGGTCGCCGGTGCGGTAGTAGCCGTCGGCGTCGAACACCGTGTCGAGGGTCCGCCCGCAGATGCCCCGCATCACGTTGCGGCCCCGCACGCCGATCTCCCCGCTCGCGCCCGGCGCCACCGGTCGACCCGACTCGGGGTCGACCACCCGGACGTCGACGCCGGCGAAAGGCCGCCCGCAGCTGCCCCGCTTCTCGGCCGGCAGGTCGCGGTCGAGGCGGTCGCCGGCGTAGCTCCCGCACGTCTCGGTCATGCCGAACAGCACGGGCCGGGTGCCGGCGGTCGGCCGCTCGGCCGCGGGGAGGACGGCGGGGAGGCTGCCCGGCCGCAGGTCCGACAGGTCCGCCGAGGCGAAGGCCGGGTCGGCGGCGAGGGCGGCGGCCTGGTCGGGCCACCCGCGGAACAGGGTGACCCGTTCCCGTTGGAGCAGGGCGAGGGTGCGGACCGGGTCGGGGACGGCCTCGGTCACCAGGGTGGCCCCGGCCACGAGGGTGGAGAGCAGCCCCATGCAGAACCCGCCGGTCCAGAAGAACGGCATCGGGATGTAGAGGCGGTCGTCGGCGCCCAGGCCGCGGGCGTCGAGTCCGGACGCCACGGCGTGGAGAGCGCCGTCGTGGGTGTGGATGGTGCCCTTGGGCGTGCCCCGGCTGCCCGAGGTGAACAGCACGGCCAGGTCGTCGGCGGGGCGGACGGCCGCTTCCAGGGCGTCGGCCAGGGCCGGCACCACGGCGGGTTCGGGAAGGGCGTCGGCGGCCCACACCCGTTGCAGGAACGGGAGCTGAGGGTGGCGGCGACCGGCGGCGGTGAGATCGGCCACGCCCGGGGCGACGGCGTCGAGGTCGTCGAGGGGGTGGCGACCCCGGAACGAGCGGGCCGCCACCAGGTGGCTCACGGCCGCCGTCCGCAGCTGGGCCGCCAGCTCGGGCGGCCGCAGCAGCGTGCTGAGGGGCACCAACACCCCACCGATCCGCATGACGGCGGTGGCGGTCACCACCCAGTCGATGCCGTTGGGGGCGAGCAGGCCCACCCTCGTCCCCTTGCCCACGCCGGCGGCGATGAGGCGGGCGGCCCGGGCCCGGCTCTCGTCGTCGAGCTGGCGGTGGGTCAAGGTGTGGTCGTCGGTGACGATCACGGCCTCGGCGTCGCGCGCGTCGGCGTTGCGCCGCACGAGAGCGCCGAAGGTCATCGGCTCAGCCGGCACCGAAGCGCTCCTTCAGGGCTCGGGCGTCGAGCTTGCCGCTCGACATCATGGGGACGTCGTCGTCGGCCAGGAACAGGAACCGGGTGGGCACCTTGTAGGCCGAGAGCAGGCCCCGCAGCTCGATCCGGAGATCGTCGATCGCCGGCGCCGTCTCGCCGCGCGGGACGCGCACGGCGGCGGCCACGGCCTGGCCCCGGTCGTGGTCGTCCACGCCGAGAACGTGGGCCACCAGGCCGGTCACCTCGGCGATGGCCGCTTCGACCTCGCGGGGGGACACGTTGGCGCCCGCCGTCTTGATCATGTCGCCGGCCCGGCCGGTGAAGTGGAAGAAGCCCTCGTCGTCGACGTGGAACAGGTCGCCGGTGCGGAACCACCCGTCGGGGGTGAACGTCTCCCCGCGGGTGCGTCCGTCGTAGCCCTCCATGAGCAGCGGGCTGCGGAACCACAGCTCCCCCACCTCGCCGACGGCCCGGTCGGTGCCCGTCTCGGGGTCGACGATGCGGGCCTCGAAGCCGGGCACCGGCCGTCCGAACGAGCCGCGCCGCCGTTCGGGCTGGTCGCCCTCGTCGGCGCTGGCCAGGCCGACGCTGCCGGCCTCGGTCATGCCCAGCATGTTGTGGCGCAGCTCCGGGTCGGCGGGGCGGACCTCGGCGGGCATGATCGGCCAGAGGTTCCCGCGCCGGATCGACGACAGGTCCCGGCCGGGGAACGTCGGGTCGGCGGCCAGGTGGGCGACGGAGGCGGCGAAGCCGTTGACCATGGTCGGGCGGGTCCGCTCCAAGCAGGTCGAGGGTGACCGCCGGGTCGGTGGCGTTCGAGCACACCAAGGTGGCCCCGGCGAGCGAGGGTGCCGAGCAGCCCGTAGGCGAAGCCGCCGATCCAGAAGAACGGGGAGTTCGAGAACAGAACCTCGTCCTCGGTGTACCGGCGCAGGCCGTTGAGGTCGTCGAGGTGACGGATCAGCGGACCGTGCTGGTGGATCACCCCCTTGGGAGCGCTGGTCGAGCCCGAGGTGTGCACGATCACCATGCGGTCCGCCGGGCTCACCTCGGCCTCGGCGGCGGCGAGGACGTCGGCGCCGATGGCAGCCCCGGCATCGAGCAGCGCGGCGACCGTCCAGCCGGGATCGTGGCCCGGCCCCGGCCCCGGTGGGCTGAACGCGACGAGGCGGAGCGAGGGCACCGAGGGAGCCAGCAGCGGAGGCGACTCCGTGAAGTCCAGCTCGGGCACGGCGGCGCCCAGGTCCTCCACGTGGTCGTGGTTGCGGTAGCGGGGAGCGGCGAGGAGCAGGGCCACGTCGGCCTGACCGAGGAGACGGCGGAGCTCCCCGCTGGTGGAGAACGTGCTGAGGGGCAGGGTGACGGCCCCGATGCGGGCGGCGGCCAGCCACCCGACCACGAACTCGGGGCCGTTGGGATGCAGCAGTCCGACGCGGGTGCCCTTGCCACGCCCCGCGCCAGCAGGCCTCGGGCCAGGGCGGCGGAACGGCGAGTCGGCCTCGGCGTAGGTGAGGACGTGGTCGTCGCCCACGAGCAGCGGGTGGTCGCCGCGCGCCGCGACCCGCGCCGAGAGGAGGGCGGGGACGGTGAGAGCCAGCCCGTCACCGACGTCGACAGCGACAGGCGCGGGCCGTCACGCGGATCAGACGATCTCGCCCGCCCGCAGCTCCGCGATCCGGTCGGCGTCGTAGCCGACCTCGGCGAGGATCTCGTCGGTGTGCTCCCCGAGCAGAGGGGCGCGCCGGCGGATCGTGCCCGGCGTCTCCGACAGGCGGAACGGGGTCTCGACGATCGGCACCGGGTGCGACGCCCCCGGGTAGGGCACCCGGTTCAGGTAGCCCATGGCCTCGACATGGGGGTCCTCGAGGACCTCCTGGGGCGACTGCAGCGGCGCCGCCGGCAGCTTGGCCGCCTCCAGCAGGACCATGGCTTCGGCCTTGGTCTTGCCGTCACACCACGCCTGCATCAGGTCGTTGAGGACGTCGCCGTTCTCCCAGCGCAGGTCGTCGTCGGCGAAGCGGGGATCGTCGAACAGGTCGAGGCGGTCGACGAGACGGCACCAGCGCTTGAACATGGGCGGACCGGCGATCTGCACCAGCACCCACCCGTCGGTGACCCGGTAGAGGTCACACGGGCGCCACCGAGGTGCCCCGATTGGCCATGCGGGGCTTCTCCACGCCGAGCAGATCGCGCTCGATGAGGAAGGCGTTCGACATCATCAACGCGGTGGGCAGCAGCGCCCCCTCGACGTGTTGGCCCCGCCCGGTGGCCTGGCGGTGGTAGAGCGCCATCATGGTGCCGAGGGCGAGGGTCATGGCCGTGCCGAAGTCGGCGTAGGGCACCACCGTGCGGATGGGCTGGTCGGGCAGCCCCTGGCGGTAGACCGCGCCGGACAGCACCTGACCGGTGCCGTCGAAGCCCACCCGGTCGCTGTAGGGCCCGCCGTCGCCGTAGGCGGTGGCGCTGGCCAGGATGATGTCGGGCTTGACCGCGGTGAGGCTCTCGTAGTCGAGGCCGCTGGCCCGCATGCCGGCGAGGGGCATGTTGGCCACCACGATGTCGGCGCCGGCCACGAGGCGCCGGGTGATCTCGGCGCCCTCCTCGGTGGTGGAGTCGAGGGTGAGCGAGCGCTTGTTGCGATTGCACTGGAGGAACGTTCCGCCTTCGCCGCCCTCGGTGACGGCCTGCACCCACCGGTCCTCGCCTCCCTCGCGCTTCTCGACGCGGATGACGTCCGCGCCCATGTCGGCCAACAGGGCGCTGCACCACGGCGCGGCGATGAACCGCCCGTAGTCGAGAACCCGCACCCCCTCGAGAACCTGCTCCAATGCCGTCCCTCTCTCGTGTGTCACCGGCCGCCGGTCCCCCCGGAACCGATCGGTTCAGCGCCTCGGCATCCCGAGGATCCGCTCGGCCACCAGGTTCCGTTGGATCTGGGAGGTGCCGGCGGCGATCGTGTACTGCAGCGACCAGAAGTACTCCCGGGCCACCTCCACGCCGTCGATCCCGTCGATGCGCACCCCGCCCAGGGCCAGGCGCCCGAGCACCCGCACCGCCAGCTCGCTCAGCTCCTGGCTGAGCTCGCTGAACCGCAGCTTCACCGCCGAGCCGGTCGGTGAGGGCATGCCCGTGGCCTCGGCCTCGGCGATGCCCTTCTGGGTCATGCGCCAGAGGGCGTCCAGGCTGGCCTCGAGGTGCCCGACCTGGGCCTGCAGGATGGGGTCGTCCCACGCCGCGCCCGCTCTCGCCGGGCAGCTTCTGGGCCATCTCCACGAGGCGCCGCAGCTGGGACCGCAGGGTGATGATGTGTTGGGCGAAGGCGGTGCCTCGCTCGAAGCGGAGGGTGACGTTGGTGACCCGCCAGCCGTCGTTCTCGGCGCCGACCCGGTCGGTGACGGGCACGACGGCGTCGGTGAGGAAGACCTCGCAGAAGTGGCTCTCCCCGTCGATCGTGCGCATGGGTCGCACCTCGACGCCGGGCTGGTGCATGTCGAGGATCAGCCAGGTGATGCCCTTGTGCTTGGGGGCGTCGGGGTCGGTGCGCACCAGCAGCTCGCACCAGTCGGCCACGTGGGCCCGGGTGCTCCAGATCTTCTGGCCGTTGACGACGTAGCGGTCGCCGTCGCGCACCGCCCGGGTGCGCAGCGACGCCAGGTCGGACCCGGCCTCGGGCTCGGAGAAGCCCTGGGCCCAGACGGTCTCGCCCTTGAGGATGCGGGGCAGGTGGTGGGCCCGCTGCTCGTCGGTCCCCTCGGCGATGAGGGTCGGTCCGGCGTGCATCAGGCCGACGAAGTTGACGCTGATGTAGGGGGCGTCGGCCCGGGCGTACTCCTCCAGGTACACGAGCTGCTGGGTGACGGGAAGCCCCCGCCCACCGAACTCGGCGGGCCAGTTCACCCCGGCGTACCCGGCGTCGTAGAGCTTGCGCTGCCAGGCCGTGTCGTAGGCACGACGGGCGGGCCAGTCCCCGGGGGGCGGCGGCGGGCCGTGCTCGGGCACTGCGGCTTCCAACCACTCCCGAACCTCGGCCCGGAAGGCCTCGTCGCTGGCGCTGTAGGTCAGATCCATCAGGGCTCCACCGTGAAGAGGTCGCGCACGGCGGTGAGGTCGACCTTCCCCGACGGGGTGCGGGGCAGGGTGGCGACGACCTTGACCTCGTCGGGCAGCTCGTAGCGCGCCAGCACCTTGGCGGCGGCGTCGAGCAGGTCGTCGGGTGACACCGAGCCGGCGTCGGATCGCAGCTCGACGGCGGCCACCGGAACCGAGCCGAGCCGTTCGTCGTCGCGGCCGACGACGGCGGCACCCAGCACCCGGGGGTCGCCTTCGAGGGCGCCGCGCACGGTGTCGGGGAGCACCTTGAACCCGCCCCGGATGATGGCCTGGTCGGCCCGGCCGAGGATCCACAGGAAGCCGTCGTCGTCGATGCGGGCCACGTCGGTGGTGTGGGTCCACTCGCGGCCGTCACCGATCTGGCGGGCCCTCACCTCGAGGAGGCCCTCCTGGTCGGCGGCGAGGGGCTCGCCGGTGTCGGGGTCGACGACGCGCAGCTCGCACCCGGCGTGGGCGCGGCCCACGCTGCCCCGCTTCTCGGCCCACCAGCGCTCGTGGTCGGGCAGGTTCCATCCGGCCACGCCGCCGCCGAACTCGGTGGCGCCGTAGGAGATGAGCACGGGGACGCCGTAGCGCTGGAAGAACGTGTCGGCGTCGTCGGGCGACAGCGGTGCGGTGCCGGAGATCACCGATCGGAGGCTGGTGAGGTCAGCGGGGTCGAGGTCGGCGTCGAGGACCATGCGCAGGGCGGCGGGGACCAGGCTCACCGTCTTGGGGCGGTGGCGGCGCACGGCGTCGACCCACTGGTCGACCCGGAACCGCTCGAGCAGGCAGAAGCGGCGACCGTCGTTCACGCACTGCAGCACCCGGAACAGACCACCGACGTGCACGAGCGGGGCGTTGACGATGACGACGCCGGAGCGGAGCCGGACGTCGGTGGCCGCGTCCTTCTCGTAGTGCTTGGCGCCGACCAGGACCCGTAGGAAGGTGTCGTAGGTGAGCGGGATCCGCTTGGGTGCGCCGGTGGTGCCGCTGGTCAGCATCTCCACCGCCACCCCGGGGTGCGGACCGGTGGCCGCAGGACCCCCCTCGGCCGCGGTGCCGGCCGTGCCGATCTCGCCCAGGCGGGCGCTGGTCAGGCGCACGGGGGCAAGGCTGCTGGCCCCGAAGGCGTCGAGGTCGTCGGGCTCGCCGGCCAGCACGGCCAGGTCGAGCTCGGCCAGGTCAGACCGCACGCGGTCGTCACCCCGGCCGGGGTTGACGGCCACCACGGTGGCCCCGGCGGCCAGCAGCCCCAGGAGCAACCCGAGCTGGGGCGGCCGGTTCCGGAGCAAGAGGCCGACGCGGGCACCGGGGGCGACGAGCGGGCCGACGGCGGCGGCGGTGGCCCCCAACTCGCCCCAGGTGTGCCACTGCCCCTCGAACTCGAAGGCGTCGGCACCCGGGTCGAGGGCCAGCACCTGGCCGATCCGGCGGCTCAGCTCGGGTCGGTCCGGCTCGGTCACCGCCGCCTCGGCTCGGGACGGTCCGGGCCCTTCTCGGCCACCTCGGCCTGGCCGATGGGGTTGCCCAGGCGGGTGTAGATCAGGTTCTGGGCCATGGCGGCGCGGTAGGGCTTGTCGAGGGATTCCCAGATGGCCCGCACGGTGCCCTGGGTGGCGGACTTCGGCTTGCGGGCGATGCCGGCGGCGATCTCGTGGGCCCGGACCCAGAGCTCGTCGCGCTCGACGATCTCGGTGACCAGGCGGATGTGCAGGGCGGTCTCCGCTGTGACCCGCTCGTCGTTGCCGGTCAGGGCGATGCGCAGGGTGTCGGCCAGCCCGATCTTGCGCATGAGCCCGACCGGTTCGAGAGCGGACACGAGCCCGTAGGTGACGTGGGAGTCGAAGAAGGTGGCGTCGGGCGAGCAGATGACGATGTCGGCCTCGTTCAGGAAGTAGAACGCGCCCGCCGTGCAGATGCCGTGCACGGCGCACACCACGGGCTTCCACACCTGTTGCCCCTTGGGGCTGAGGAGCTCGCCGGGGTCCTCGTGGTTCCAGACGTCGTCGGGCTGGCCGTAGGACTTGCGGGTGTCGACGCCCGAGCAGAAGGCCCGGTCGCCGGCGGCGCGCACCACCGCGACGTGGACGTCGGGGTCGTCCTTGACCCGCTTCCAGGCGTGGCGGACCTCCTCGCACATCTGCCGGTCGAAGGCGTTGAGGGCCTCGGGCCGGTTCAAGGTGATGGTGGCGACGTGGTCGTCCGAGGTCTCGTAGAGGATCGTCTCGTAGTCGGCGTCGTTGACGGGCCGGTCGCTCATCGGCACTTCCACTCCGGCGGGCGCTTCTCCATGAAGGCCTGGGGGCCCTCCTTGGCGTCGTCGGTGCGCACCACCCGTTCCCGGAAGGTCTCGGCCATGACCTCGGCGTCGTGCATGGGCAGGTCGAGGCCCCGGCGAATGGCCAGGCGCGTGCCTCGTACGGCCAGCGGGGCGTTGCGGTTCACGACGGCGGCGATCTCCAGGGCCCGGGCCACGAGGTCGTCGTGGGGCACCACCTCCGACACCAGGCCGAGCTCGTACGCCCGCGGTGCCGGCATGCGCTCGTGCTTGCCCATGATGGCCATTCGCATGGCGATGTGGGTGGGCAGGGCCCGGGCCAGCCGGACGACCTCGCGGCCCGACACCAGGCCGATGCTCACGTGGGGGTCGAAGAACTGGGCCTGGTCCGAGCAGATCACGATGTCGCCGGTCGTGACCCAGTCGAGGCCGGCGCCGCAACAGAGCCCGTTGACGGCCACGAGGATCGGCTTGGTCATGGAGCGGAACGGCGGTGTGCCCTCCTGCGGGGCCTCCCACTGGGGGAAGGTCGAGAGGTAGGGCTCGTCGTAGACGACGCGGCCGTCGTCGGGGATCTCGGTGACGTCGGCGCCGGTGCAGAAGGCCCGTCCGTTGCCGGTGACGAGGAGGGTCCACACGTCGTCGTCGGCCTCGGCCGCGGCGTAGGCGGTGCGCAGCTCGTTGATCATGGCCGGGCTGAGGGCGTTCAGCTGCTCGGGCCGGTCGAGGGTGATCGTCGCCACCCGATCGGCGACCTCGTACTGGATGCTCTCGAAGTCCATGGGCACGTCTCTTCCTGTCTAGGAGCCCGAGAAGTGGGGCGGTCGGCCTTCGCGGAAGGCGGACAGGCCCTCCTTGAAGTCGAGGGATCGTGAGCTCAGCTCGAGGGCGTTGGCCTCGGCCTCCATGGCGTCGGCCAGCGAGGAGTCGAGGGCCCGGTGGATGCAGCGCTTGGTCAGGCCGACGGCGACGGTCGGCGCCGCCGCCAGCTGGCCCACCAGCTCCTCGGCGGCGGCGTCGAGCTCGATCGTCGGGCACCGCCCGGTGGACGAGGCCCCACTCGGCCGCTTCGGCGCCCGAGAGCTTCCGTCCGAGCAACAGCATCTCCTTGGCCCGGGCCACCCCGACGAGGCGAGGGAGGAGCCAGGTGGCGCCGCTGTCGGGGCTGAAGCCGCGATCGAGGAAGGGCTCCCAGAAGCGGCTCGATTCGGCGGCCACGGTGAAGTCGGCGGCAACGGCGATCTGGCATCCGAGACCGGCGGCCCAGCCCTTGACGACGGCCACCACCGGGAGCTGGATCTCCATGATGAGCTCGATGAAGCGGTGGGCCTGGAGAGGGGTGCGGCGCTGGATGCTGCCGGTGCGGGGCCGGGGCCCGTCCTTGGCGTTGGTGGCGACCCAGTCGGCGCCGGAGCAGAAGTCGTCGCCGGTGCTGCTGATGACCACGACCCGCAGGGTCTCGTCGAGGGCCGCGGCTTCGAGGGCCTCCACGATGCGGGCGATGGCGGCGACGGGCAGCGAGTTCTTGCGGGCCGGCCGGTCGAGGCGGATGCGCAGGGCTCCGTCGGTGACTTCGATGACGACGCCGTCGTGATCCTCGCTCATGCCGACGCCACCTCGGTGCCGACCGACGCGCCGAGCCGGGCGGCGTGGACGCTCGAGGAGCCGAAGGCGAGGTCGAGGCTCCAGGCCCGCTTGAGGAAGTAGTGCGGGAGCATCTCCCACGTGAAACCCATGCCGCCCAGCACCTGCACGGCGGTGCGCCCGTTGGCGATGCCGGCGTCACCGGCGAGGTGCTTGGCCGCGGCGGCCGCCCGCCCGGCGTCACCGTCGCCCCGGCCGGCGGCGATGGCCGCCGCCGCGTAGGTGGCCGCCCGGGCCATCTCGACCCGCACGTACATGTCGGCCAGGAGGTGCTTGACGGCCTGGAAGGAGCCGATGGGCACGCCGAACTGCTCGCGCTCGAGGGCGTAGTCACGGGCCACGTCGAGGGCGCCCTGGGCGCCGCCCACGAGCAGTGCGGCGCTCAGGATCTCCCCGGAGCGGCGAAGGTCGTCGACCGCGCTCCCCTCGGCCACGACCTCACCGTCGGGGAGCGACGCGAGGATCGTCACCGGCGTGAGCGGGTCCATCGGGTGGCCGGCCTCGCCTCCGCCGACGTCGGCCCACCGGACGAGCTCGGCCCGGTCGGGGCGGACGACGACCAGCACGTCGGACTCGTCGCCGTGGTCGACCACGAACGGTCCGGCGGCGGAGCCGGTGGCCTCCACGCCGGTGATCCGCACCGTTCCGTCGGCCGCCCCCGGAGCCCATCGGGAGGCGATGGTGGTCCACAGGACGGGCCCGCCGACCAGGTGGGCGCCCAGCTCCTCGAAGACCAGGGACGCCTCGACCAGACCGAAGCCCGAGTCGTCGTCGCCCAACAGGTCGAGCACGCCGAGCCCCGCCAGCCCGGCCCAGGCGCGGTCGGCTGCGGCCTGGCCCTCCCGGCTGGCCGCCGCGTCGAGGGCGAAGTGGTCAGCGCACAACGCCCGCACGGCGTCGCGCATCGCCACCTGGTCCTCGTCGAAGCGGAACTGCATCGAATCCCCCTGGTGTCGTCGATCGACGACGCAAAAGATCTAGATGTAATGAGAGTAGGACGCGGGCTCGGGACAGATCCAACAGAGCAGCGGAGCGACCTCGAGGTGCCGGCTCACGCCGGCGGCGGGACCCCCTTGGCCAGCCGCCGGAGAATCGACCGACCGTCCTCCCCGGTGAGGTCGAGCCGGGCGTCGACGTCTTCGTGCCAGTCCCGAGGGCGCTCGATGCCGAGACCGGTGAGGCAGAACACGGACAGGTCGACGGGCTCGGGGAGATCGACGTTGAACTCGTTGCCCAGCGTCAGCGACAGCGTGAACGAGCTGCGCACGGCGAGCACGAAGTAGGTGCCCTGCTCGACCCCGACGAGCTGCGGCGAGGCGGCGGTGTAGGCCGCCTCGACCAGCTCCCGGAAGACCTCGGTGACGGGTTCCTGCGAGCGGGCGATGAGCCCCGGGTCGGCCTGCCCGAGCTGGAGCCGCAGTCGTGACAGTCCCCGGTCGATGCCCGACTTGTCGTGGAGGGCGGGCAGTCGGGTCGAGGCGATGATCGAGCCGGCCAGTCGCTCGACGGGCTCGTCGAGGGGGTCGATGGCGGCTCGGATGATGCGGGCGTAGGTGCCCATCGCCTCTTCGTAGACGGCCAGCAGCAGGTCGTCCTTGCTGGCGAAGTACTGGTACAGGGTGCGCAGCGACTGACCGGCCTCGTCGGCGACCTCCTGCACGGTGAGCGACTCGCCGTTGGTGCGCTCGAGCACCTTGGCCGCGGCCCGGATCAGGCGGGCGCCGCGGTCGATCGAGCGGCGGCGGGCGCCGTTGAGCGAGCGACCCACCACCCGACGCTGCCAGTCGGCCCCGGCATCGGACTCGTCGGGCACGGTCGACGGGGCGGCACCGGTGCTCTCCATTGCCCCCACGCTACTGGCGACCGGTAGTGCCGCTGTACCGTCGCCGGCCGCT
This sequence comes from uncultured Actinomycetes bacterium, assembly GCA_963793025.1. GTDB lineage: Bacteria > Actinomycetota > Acidimicrobiia > Acidimicrobiales > Acidimicrobilacustridaceae > CAWBYL01. Next base: position 1,054,342 of record CAWBYL010000006.1, on the reverse strand, counting down.
CATCCCGTCACCGGGCCCTGCGCCATGGCCGGGCGGGTGAGGCCCATCAGCTCGTACATGTTGGTGGACATGATCCGCTCGACCACCGAGTCGCCGAGATCGGTGGCCATGTCGAGGAACTGGAGCGGCTCGGCCATGCCCTCGGGATGGGGGAAGTCGGAGCCGAAGCACACCCGCTCGGCCCCCATCAGCTCGACCAGGCCGCTGACCGACTCCTCCCAGAAGGGGTTGAGCCAGACGTTGCGCCGCAGCACCTCCAGCGGATGGGTGGGGAACTCGTTGGGCATCTTCTTCCACGCCAGCTCGAGGTTGCGGGCCAGGGTGTGGACCCACTGGCCGCCGTTCTCCACGCTCATCAGCTTCACGCCGGGGAAGCGGTCGAGCATGCCGTGGCAGATGGCGGAGGCGAGGGTGTCCTGGATGGTGCGGCCGCCGTCGGCCACGTAGCTGAAGGTCCTCGGCTTGAAGGCCACGAACTCACCGCTCGTCCCCTCCCACGTGTTCAGGTAGTCCTGGTAGCCGCTGTCGGAGGCGTGCAGGGCGACGACGACCCCCGCCTCCTGGACACGGGCCCAGAACGGGTCGAACTCGGGCAGGAACGGCGAGCGGGGCCCCTTCGGCCCGGCCACCGGTGCCGGCCGCACCAGGATCGCCTTGGCGCCCCGGTCGAGCACCCGCTCGAGCTCGGCGATCCCCTCGTCGAGCACGCAGGGGCTGACGATGGGGGTGGCGAAGATGCGGCTCTCGTAGTCGTAGGTCCACTCGTCGTGGAGCCATTCGTTGAAGGCCCGGATGGCGACGATGGTGAGGTCAGGATCGTCCTTCAGCCGCTCCTCCACCAGGCTCGCCAGGGTGGGGAACATGAGGCAGGCGTGCACGCCCTGCTCGTCGAGCAGCGCGGCGCGGTCGACGGGGTTGCGGAAGGCGGGGATGGCCCGCATGGGCTCACCGGTCAGCTCCCGCAGCGACTTCCCCTCGGGGTTGTCGGCGGCGTAGAAGGCCATGTGGGCGCCGGGGCGGGCCACCACCTCGAAGGTGGGGTTGGGGATGAACTCGGTGATGACGTTGCGAACGACGAGCTTCTTGCGTCCCTTCATCTCCACGAACCGGAAGAGCTTGGCGTGCTCGGGCGGAAGATGGCGGGTGAAGGCGTCCTCGCTCTCGTAGAGGTGGTTGTCCGCGTCGAACACCGGGAAATCGAGGCTCGCCCTCACGAGTAGGCCTCGGCGTCGGTGGCCCAGCGGTCCTTGTTGGCCCGGGAGACGTCGAGGATGGCGTCCCATCGGCCGAGGCTCTCGGTGATCTGCATGTCGAACGAGCTGACGCCCCGGAACTCGAGGATCTCGAGTCCCTCGGGACCGGCGGAGTAGGCGTAGGGCGCGTCGGCCGGGAGGAAGAAGCCGTCGCCGGCGGCGATGACGGTGTTGCCCATGTGCACCTCGCCCCGGTGCACGAAGTAGAGGCAGTCGCCGCTGTGGGAGTGCCGAGGAAGGGTGAAGCCCGGCCCGAACCACGACCACACCAGGCTCATGCCGCCGCTGTCGGGGTCGCCGAACAGGACCTTGACGATCTGGCCACCGCTGGTGGCCCACTCGGTCATCTGCTCGGTGGCGTCGGGCTCCATGGTGGGCATCGACATCATCCCGGCGTCGTAGAGCATGGGCGCATCGGCCTGACGGAACACGCGCATGCCCCGTCGGGTCGGGGTGGCGGCGTCGGTGTGAGTGTCGGCGTCGGACGAGCGTTCGTCGGTCATGGGTCTCCCCCGTAGGCGACAGGCGCGAGCAAGGTGTGGTGCTCACCGTTGTACAGCGGTACCGTACGTCATTGGAAAGTCACACTTCCACCCCCGATGCCGGGGTGGACCGGAGACAGGGGTGCGCCATGGAGCTGGACTACGAGGCGGTCGACGCCGACAACCACTACTACGAGCCCCTCGACGCCTTCACCCGCCACCTCGACCCCGCCTTCAAGGAACGCGGCGTGCAGGTCGTCACCACCGGACGGCGCACGAAGATGATCATCGGCGGCCGGGTGAACAACTTCATCCCCAACCCCACCTTCGACCCGATCATCGTGGCCGGATGCATCGACCCCATGTTCCGGGGCCAGGTCCCCGAGGGCGTCGACCCCCGCTCGCTCATGCAGGTCGAGCCCCTACGCGCCGAGTACCAGGACAGCGCGGCTCGCTCCGAGGTGGCCGAGCGCCAGGGGCTGAGCTCCATCTGGCTGTTCCCCACCATGGGCTGCGGGGTGGAGGAGGCCCTGAAGGACGACGTCGACGCCACCATGGCCACCCTGTCGGCCTTCAACCGGTGGCTCGACGAGGACTGGGGCTTCGACCGGGGCCGCATCGTCTCCGCCCCGATGATCTCCCTCGCTGACCCCGAGGCCGCCGTCGCCGAGCTCGACCGGGTGATCGCCGCCGGCGCCCGCATCGTGCACGTCCGCCCCGCCCCCGTCCCGGGCGAGAACGGCACCTCCCGCTCCCTCGGGCACCCATCCCACGACCCGGTCTGGGCCCGCCTGGTGGAAGCATCCGTCCCGGTCGCCCTCCACCTCGGCGACAGCGGGTACAACGCCTTCTCCGCCATGTGGGGCGGCTCGGCCACCTTCATGGCCTACGGCAAGACCAACGTCCTCTCCAAGATCCTCGTCTCGGACCGGGCCATCCACGACTCCATGGCCTCGATGCTGATCGACGGCGTCTTCTACCGGTTCCCCGAGCTGCGGGTGGCCAGCATCGAGAACGGCTCGGACTGGGTCGCCCTCCTCGCCAAGCGGCTGAAGAAGCAGGCCAACCAGACGCCGTGGGAGTTCGAGGAGGCCCCTCTGGACACGATCCGGCGCGCGCTGTGGGTCACGCCCTACTACGAGGAGGACATCGCCGCCCTGGCCGAGCTGATCGGCGTGGACCGCATCCTCTTCGGCTCCGACTGGCCCCACGGCGAGGGCCTGGCCGAGCCCACCGACTTCGTGAAGGAGCTCCACGCCTTCGACGCCGCTGACGTGCGCAGGATCATGCGGGACAACGCCCTCGACCTGATCGGTCCGGGGAGTCGCTGAGCGGCGACGGCGGGGCCCGAACGTCGATCCCCTCAGTCGTTGGAAACATCTAGATGTAATGAGTAAGGTCCGTCCCATCTTGGATGAACCACGAGGGACGACCTGTGACTGACGGGCGAGTGCTCCTTGAACGCGACGAGGCGACCGGCATCGCTCGCGTCACGATCAACAATCCCGAACGACGCAACACCTACGACCCGGCCATGCGCACCCAGATGGGCGAGTACCTCGACGACCTCGCGGTCGACGACGCCATCAAGGTCGTCGTGCTCCGAGGCGAGGGCGGCGTGTTCTCCACCGGCGCCGACATGGGCAACGCCTACGAGTGGTACGAGAACGGAAACGGCGGGAAGCCGGCCAAGGAACGACGGCCCAGCCAGCGGCGTCGCCTGGCGGTCGACCGCCGGGCATTCGACTTCTACCACGACTTCATGGGCTATCCGAAGGTCACGGTGGCCGAGGTCCAGGGCTACGCGCTGGGCGGCGGCTTCGAGCTGGCCCTGATGGCCGACATCGCGGTCGTCGGGCGCAACACCCAGATCGGCATGCCGGCGACGCGGTTCCTCGGCCCCGCGCTCGGTTCCCTGCACATGTTCTTCCACCGCCTCGGCCCCGTGCAGGCTCGACGCCTGCTGCTCACCGGCGACATCGTGGCGGCCTCCGCCTACGAGAACCTCGACATCTTCACCGAGGTCGTCGACGACGCCGACGTGACCGCCCGCGCCGACTGGTGGGCCCGCAAGATCGCCCGCATGCCGGCCGACGGCATCGTGATGGCCAAGGAGGCCTTCCGTCTGGTCGAGCAGCTGCAGGCGTACCAGGGCGAAGAGATCCTCAGCTACATGATCCATGCCTTCGGCACGAACCTGCAGTTCGAGGAGGGCGAGTTCAACTTCGTCAAGAGCCGGGCCCAACACGGCACCAAGCAGGCGTTCAAGCTGCGCGACGAGCACTTCGAGGTCCCCGAGCCCTGAGCCCTCGTTCCGTCTGGCAGGTCCGACGACGTTTGTCCGACAATGACCGCCGTGACCTACGAGACGCTGCGATACGCCAAGGGTGACGACGGGATCGCGCGGGTGGCGTTGAACCGCCCCGAGGTCCTCAACGCCATCAACAAGCAGATGCAGACCGAGCTGCGCGACGTGTGGGACGACGTCCGCTACGACAACGACGTGCGCTGCGTGATCCTCAGCGCCGAAGGCAAGGCGTTCTGCACCGGCATCGACCGTGGCGAGTCGATCACCGAGGAGAGCACCGACGACATGGCGGCCGGCAACCACCCCGGGTACCCGACACCGTGGATGTACGACGACCCCGGACGCGACCTCGGGCCGAAGTCACGTGACTGCTGGAAGCCGGTGGTCGCCGCCGTGCAGGGCATGGCCTGCGGTGGGGCCTTCTACCTGCTGGGCGAGGTGGAGTTCATCATCGCCTCCGACGACGCGACCTTCTTCGACCCCCACGTCACCTACGGGATGACCGCCGCCTTCGAGCCCATGCAGATGCTCTCCAAGATGCCGTTCCAGGAGATCATGCGGCTCTCGCTGCTCGGGGCCCACGAGCGGATGTCGGCCGAGCGGGCGCGCGAGATCGGGCTCGTGTCCGAGGTCGCCCCACGCGCCGAGTTGGCCGAGCGCGCCGAATGGGCCGCGAAGGTCATCGCCGACTCCCCCGCCCTCGCCATCCAGGGCACCATGCGGGCTCTGTGGACCGCGCTCGAGGTGGGCCGCATGCATGCGATCGAGCTGGCCGCCCTCTACACCCGCATCGGCTCCGACGCCGAGACGTTCAAGGCCGGGCAGGCCCGCTTCGAGTCCGGCACCCGCCCCGAGTGGCGCCTCCGCTGACACGCCCCCCTGACACGCCCCCCCTGACACGCCCCCTCCCACCACCACCCAAGCTGGCTCAGTACGTAACGGTTTCCGTTACGTACTGAGCCAGCTTGGGGGGCGGAGGACGGCGTTGCCGACGATCATGGGCAGGTCGAGGTAGGTGCGGATCCCCGGCTCGGCGGCCACGACCGGGCCGATGGCGTTCACCGCCACCATGGCCGTGCCCAGGCACCCCTGGTCGTTCTCGTCCTCGTCGTGCACGGCGATCTTGGCTTCGAGCACCATCGAGGGCAGGCCCTCGACGCTGACCTTCCAGCCCCGGCCTCGCGGCCAGTCGGGCGCGTCGTCGGGGCGCAGGCGCGTCACGTGCTCGACGGTGAGGGCCCGGCGACCATCGATGATCCCGGTGACCGAGAAGCGGAGGGCGGCGACGGTCCCGACCTCGATACGTCCGGCGGCGACGTCGAAGGGCTCGTCGGCCAGCCAGACCCGTCGGTCGTACTCGTAGTCCTCGATGACCCCGCCCATGGCGTCGGCCAACATGATCGGCGCCGCCCGGAACACCCCGGCGAGGACCGACGGCTCGGCTCCGATCACGCTGGAGTCGTCGGGCGCCCGACCGAAGCCCATGACGTCGAACAACATGAAGGCGTTGTCGTAGGTCGAGTAGTCGAGCAGCTCCTGCACGGTGAGCGACTCGACGTACCGGAAGATCCCCGACATGGCCAACGGCAACACGTTGGACGCCCAGCCTGGTTCGATGCCGGTGGCGTGGAAGGTGGCGCCCCCTTCCTGGCAGGCCGCCTCGAGCCGCTGGACCACCTGCGACCCCATGACGCGAGGATCGATGAGGGGGGTGACCGCCGTCGAGACCACGTTCTTCCCCGACACGAGGATGGCGCAGATGTCGTCGAGGGCGGCCGCCGGGTTGGCGTCCCCCTGGGCCATGTAGAGAACGCAGTGCGCGTCGAGGCCCAGGATCTCGTCCTTGTCGGTCGTCGCCACCACGCCGAGCGGGGCGGTCCCGCTGATGTCACCCACGTCCCGCCCGGCCTTGTCGGGGCTGTAGACGAGTGCCCCGACGAGATCGAGGTCGGGGTGATCGGCGACGGCGGCGACGGCGTGACGCCCCACCGGTCCGGTGGCCCACTGCACGACGCGAATCATCGACATCCCCCCTACGTCCGCGGCGCACCCGATCGGGGTGCGGTGATCGCGATCGAGACTACCTTGGAAACATCTAGATGTTCTCGAAGATCGGGCCGTCCCGTGAGCATGACGGCGCAGCCCGAGGAACGGAGTGGGGATGACCTACCGAGTCGTGCAGTGGACCACCGGAAACGTGGGCCGACAGGCGGTCCAGGCCGTGGTGAACCACCCCGACCTCGACCTGGTCGGGTGCTACGCCTGGTCGCCGAGCAAGGTCGGCCGGGACGTGGGCGAGCTCTGCGGAACCGAGCCGGTTGGTGTCGTGGCCACCAACGACGTCGACGCCCTCCTCGCCCTGCGGCCCGACGTCGTCGTCTACAGCCCGATGTGGGTGGACGTCGACGAGATGGTGCGCATCCTCGAAGCCGGGGTGAACATCGTGAGCACCGCCGCCTTCATCACCGGGCATTCCCTCGGCGAGGGCCGGGATCGCATCATCGCCGCCTGCGAGCGCGGCGGCACCACCGTGTTCGGGTCGGGCATCAACCCGGGGTTCGCCGATCTGATGGCCATCGCGTCGGCCAGCATCTGTGACCGGGTCGACAAGATCACCATCACCGAGGCCGCGGACATCGCCGGCTACGACTCCCCCGAGACCGAGCTCCCCGTCGGGTTCGCCCGTCCCGTCGACGACCCCGACCTGCTGAGCATGACCGCGGCGGGGACCGCCGTCTTCCAGGACGTCGTCCACCTGCTGGGCCAGGCCCTCGGGGTCGAGTTCGACGAGGTGGTCTGCGAGGCCGAGTACCACGCTGCCACCGAGCACGTGGACCTCAGCACGTGGGCGATCGAACCCGGTTGCGTCGCCGGCATCGCCGCCAGCTGGCACGGCAAGGTCGCCGGACGCTCGATCGTCGAACTGCGCATCCGGTGGCGCAAGACCGAGGCCCTCGATCCGCCGCTGGCCATCGAGCCCGGGTACCACATCCACATCGACGGTCGACCGACGATCCGCACCAAGGTCGACCTCCTGCCCCCACCCGACTTCCAGGCCACGACGTTCGGCGAGTTCATGGTGCTGGGCATGATCGCCACAGCGATGCCCGCCATCGACGCCATACCGCACGTGGTCGCCGCCGATCCCGGCATCATCACCTACGCCGACGGCCTGCTCCCGCTCCCCAAGGGCCTCGTCCGCCTCTGAACCCGCCGAACGTCGAGGCGGGGGCGGTCCCCGCCCCTCCTCAGTCGGTCACGGCGGAGAAGTCGTCGTCGGGCAGGTTGGTGGACAAGAGGGTCACCCCCATGCCCATCACCGGCAACAGGTCGGCTTCGTCGATGACGACGGCACCCTCGCCCTCGCCGTGCTCCCGGTGCTGTTGGTACTGCACTCCGGCACCGTGGCGGTCCGCCGACTGGATGGCTCCGTCGATGTCGTCGGTGCGGACGACCACCGAGTAGACACCCTCGCCCGGCCCGTCGAGGAAGGCCACGAAGCGGGCGGTCTCGGTACCCACCGGCTCGGTCGGGGCCACGATCTCGATACCACCGGCCCAGTCGAGCAGCACCCGGATGCCCTCCTCCTCCAGCGGTACCTCGACGAAGGTCATGCCGAGGTCACGCCAGTAGTCCGCCGCCTCGTCCTGGTTCTCCGGGCGGACGCAGAACACGACGTGGTGGAGCTTCGTAGTCGACATTTGCTGACTCCTCGGGAGATCCGGGTCGGACGGGGGTCCATCGTCGCCGATGATCCCGTCATTGCGCGTGTCACGGCACCCCCCGTACCTTAGACATCTAGATCTTTTCAGGGACGAGGGGTGGACCATGTTGCCCGACGATGCGGGGAAGCGGGTGACCGAGTGGCTGGTCGCCGACGTGGAGCCGACGACCTCCTCGGTCGAGATCAGCCGTCTGGCCGGCGGCCACTCGAGCGGCGCGTGGCGTGTCGACGTCACCGCGGCCCGAGCCGTCGGTCCGCTCGTGTTGAAGGCCCCCGGGCCGGTCAGCCCCGTCTTCCGGCGCGATGCCGTCCGGGAGGCACGGATCCTCCGGGACGCCGGTCGGGCCGGGGCCCCGGTGCCGGCCGTGCGCGCCGTCGACGATGGCCGGCACTCGATCGGCCGGCCGTGCTTCTTGTCGGACCTGGTCGAGGGGTGGGCGCCGGCCGACACTCCGCCGGGGAGCTACCACAGCGATCCGGTCCTCCTCGAGTCCTCACCCGAGGCCCAACGCGAGGTGTGGGAGTCCTTCCACGACGCCCTCGCCGCGCTCCATTCGGTCGACCCCGCGGCGGTCCCCGACGCGAGCCTCGGCCCCGACTCGATGACGAGCGTGTTCGCCTACTGGCGGGCGTCCCTGCTCGACGTCCTCGACGCCGACGCCGCCCCCCGTCAGCTGGCCCTGCTGGCCTGGCTCGAGCAGAACCTCCCGGCCCACGCCGGCGAGCACCCTGCGGTGTGCATGGGCGACGCTCGCCTGGTCAACTGCCTCGTCGAGGGCACCGAGGTCCGGGCGCTGATCGACTTCGAGATCGCCTATCTCGGCGACCCCGCCGCCGACATCGGCTACAGCCTCTTCCTCGACGAGCAGAGTCGCGGCAACGCCGACGCGCCCCTCGCGGGAATCCCGCCGGAGGAGGACACCTGGGCCCGCTGGGAGGCGGCGACCGGCCGCACGTGCCCCTCGTCGCAACGGGCCTACTGGAAGGCGTTCGGCGCCATGATCCTGGCCGTCACCGCCACCCGATTCATGGCCCAGCTGGGCCTTCCCCCAGAACAGCTCGACCGCGACAACCCCGTCGTCGCGTCGTGGACGACGAAGGTCGAGGAGGCCGAGGCCCGATGAGTGACACATCCGACACCCTGACCGAGGTCGACGAGCAGTTCCACGACGTCGACCCGGCCCTCCCGTCGTGGAACGAGTCCTGGTTCTTCTCCTTCATCGACCTCGACGGCGGCCCCGCCGGGTTCTTCCGGCTGGGTCTGCTCCCCAACCAGGACCGGGCCATGGTCTGGGCGTTCGTCCACGTCGACGGTCGCTGGTTGGGCGTGGAGGAGTCGCGGCTCGCCTTCGGTGACTTCGACCTCTCCGACGGCGCGGCCTACGACAAGTGGGACCTGCAGTTCGCCTGGCACCCGGACCCTCCCCTCCGAGGTGCCCGCTTCACCTTCTCGGGCACCGCCCTCGAGCGCACCGGCGCCGAATCGGGAGCCTGGGTCCCCATCTCGATCGACCTGACCGGCCAGGCCAGCAGCGACGCGGTGCGTACGGGCAGCGGCCACGACGACGGCAAGACCGCCTACCCGTACGGACGACTGGAGCAGTCCCTCGTCGCCGAGGGCACCGTCGTCGTCGACGGCGCGGAGCACCGCATCCGCGCCGGTGCTCACCGAGATCGTTCCTGGGGCCCACGCGAGTGGCGGGTCGCCTTCACCCTCGGCGACCTCCAGGCCCCGGACCGCCAGCTCTACTTCGTCGGCCAACAGTTCCCCGGCCTCGGTGGCGGCTTCGTCCGCGAAGGTGACGGGCCCGTCGAGCACCTCGTGGTCGCCGACGGCTCGGCCATCGAGTACGACGACGACCGCCACACCCTGACGTCCGGACACCTGGTGATGGAAGGCGGCGACACCCGCGTCGAGGTGGATCTGACCCCTGTCGCCCCGAGCGTCACCTTCGACATGGCCCACACCTGCGAACCGCCCGAGCACTGGCTCTACTACCGCACCCTGGTGGAGGCGAGAGTGTCCGGCTGGGACGGCACCTGTCGCGGCTGGTTCGAGTCGAGCCGCTACGGCATCGCCTGAGCCGCCCGGTCCTCGAGCCCGGTCGCACGCCCGCCGCCTCGACCATGCCCGGCTGCTGGAATATCTAGATCTTTGTTACGGTCGAACCCTCAGCGGGTGTCCGGGGAGGACGACGTGCCGACGTACGACGAGATCACCGCGACGCTCTGCGCGCCGGGGCAGTTCTTCGAGATCGAGACGGTCGACATCCGGGGCGTCCCGACCAGGACGTGGAAGAACGCACCTCGGAACCTGCGCACCATCCTGGCCCAGGGGGCGACCCACGGCGACAAGCCGTTCCTCCGCCTGGACGACGAGGTGGTGACCCACGCCCAGCACTTCACCCGGGTCGCGTCGCTGGCCACCGCGCTCCGCGAGCGGTTCGGCGTAGGTCCTGGCGATCGGGTCGCCATCGCCATGCGGAACGTCCCCGAGTGGTCGATCGCCTTCTTCGCCGTCACCGCCGTCGGCGCCGTGGCCGTCCCGCTCAACGCCTTCTGGAACGGCTCCGAGATGGCGTTCGGGACCGAGGACTGCGGGGCCAGGACGCTGGTGCTCGACGGTGAGCGGCTGGAGCGCCTCGCTCCCCACCTCGCAGAGCTCGGTGACGTCACCGTGATCGGAACCCGTCTGGACGACCGCAAGACCACCGAACCACTGCCGCCGGCCGTCGCCTTCGTCGACCTCGTGCGGGACGAGGGGGCGACGCTCCCCGACGTCGACGTCGAACCCGACGCCCCCGCGGCGATCCTCTACACCTCGGGCACCACCGGCCACCCGAAGGGGGTGCTCGGCACGCACCGCAACATCGCCTCGAACCTGGTCACCCTGATGTTCACCGGCGCGCGGACTGCGGCGCGCGACGGCGTCACCCCCGAGCCCCCGACCGAGCAGCCCGTCACCTTGGGTGCCGTCCCCCTCTTCCACGCGTCGGGTTGCTACGCCAGCCTGGTCGGCGGGGTGTACTTCGGCACGAGCATCGTGTTCATGCGCAAGTGGGACCCCGAAGTCGCCCTCGACCTCGTCGAGCGGTACCGGGTGTCCGCACTGGGTGGCGTCCCCGCGATGGTGTGGGACCTCGTGAACTCGCCCACGCTGGCCCGACGCGACCTCAGCTCGGTGACCAGCCTCGGCGGCGGTGGCGCCGCCGCTCCTCCCGAGCTGCTGCGCCGGGTCCACGAGGTCCTCCCCGGCCGGGGTGCCTCGACCGGCTTCGGCATGACCGAGACGTCCGCAGTGGTGACCTACATCAGCGGTCGCGACTACGACGAGCACCCCGCGAGCGTGGGCGTGCCGGCGCCGGTGTGCGAGCTCCGCTTCGTCGATGACGACGGGAACGACGTCCCCGCCGGCGACCCCGGCGAGCTCTGGGTCAAGGGCCCCAACGTCGTTCCCGGCTACTGGAACCGTCCCGAAGCCAATGCCGAGACGTTCACCGACGGGTGGGTCCACAGCGGGGACGTGGCCCGAGTCGACGACGAAGGCTTCGTCTACATCGTCGACCGGGCCAAGGACGTCATCATCCGTGGCGGCGAGAACGTGTCCAGCCTGGAGGTCGAGGCTGCGCTCTACGAGCATCCCGACGTGCTGGAGGCCGCCGTCATCGCCGTCCCCCACCAGACCCTCGGCGAGGAGGTCGGTGCCGCCGTGCGCCTCCGTCCCGGCGCCACCGTCGACGAAGAGGCACTCCGGGCCCATGCGGCGTCCTCGCTGGCCGCCTTCAAGGTCCCCGCCAAGGTCTGGGTGCTACAGGACCCGTTCCCGCGCTCCCCCACCGGCAAGCTGCTCAAGCGGGAGATGAAGGCGGACCTCGTGGGCCCGTGAGCGGGGTCGGTCAGATCGCCGCCGGCTCCGCGGTGCCGAAGTAGGCCTGTTCGAGGATCTCCGGCCGGTCCCGCAACTCGGCCGCCGGACGGTCGAGGACGAGCGTGCCGTGGCTGAGCACCGCCGCCCGGTCGGCCACCCCGAGGGCGACGTGCACGTGCTGTTCGACCAGCACCACCGCACAGCCCTGCTCGTCGGCGATGCGACGCACCGCCTCGAAGAGCGACTCGACGACCAGAGGGGCCAGGCCCATGCTCATCTCGTCGACGAGCAGCACCTTCGGCTGCTGGATCAGGGCCCGGGCCATGGCCAACATCTGCTGCTCGCCGCCGGAGAGGGCCCCGGCCTTGAGCTCCCATCGCTTCTCGAGCGACGGGAAGACCTCGAGCATCTGGCGAGGAGCCGGACTGCCCTTGCGGGACGCGACCTTCAGGTTCTCCTCCACCGTGAGCGTGGTGAACAGGCAACGATCGTCGGGCACCAGCGTGATGCCGACGCGGTTGGCAAGGGAGGGCCGGCCGTTCTTCAGGGCCTCGCCGTCGATCGAGACGGTGCCCTCCTGAGCCGGCAGCAGACCGGACAGGGTGAGCAGCAGCGTCGTCTTGCCGGCACCGTTCGGACCCAACAGGGTCAGGATCTCACCGGGCGCGACCGACAGCGAGACGTCGCGGAACGCAGTGGTCGACCCACGGCCCCCCTGCAGGGATGCGAACTCGAGTCGGGGGCTCACTCGGTCACCTCGACGGCCGGGGCGGGCGGCGTCGGCTCGAGGACGGGTTCGAGGGTCTCCCCGGGCACGTCCCCCTCTCCGTCGCCGCCGCGCGCCGTGCCGAGGTAGGCCACCGCGACGGCCTGATCGGAGCGGATGGCCTCGGCGTCGCCCTCGGCGATGGTGCGCCCGAAGTCGAGGACGTACACGTGATCGCAGAGGCCGAGGACGAGAGCGACGTCGTGGTCCACGAGGAGCACCGCGGTGCCGGTATCGGCGATGGCGCGGATGCGATCACCCAACCACTGGCTCTCGGTCGAGTCGAGGCCGGCCGCCGGTTCGTCGAGGAGGAGGACCGATGGCTGCGCGGCGCAGGCGCGGGCGATGGAGACGAGTTGGCGCTGACCCTGGCTCAGATCGCCGGCCGGACGGTCGCGGAGCTCTTCGATGCCCACCAGGTCGAGCGCCCGGGTGACGGTGGCGCTGCGCTCGCTGAGGCTCGATCCGAAGGCGGCGACGGTCACGTTCTCCTCGACGCTGAGGTCGTCGTAGAGCTCGATGGCCTGGAACGTGCGCACCAGGCCCTTCCTGACCCGTTGATGAGGGGCGAGGCCGCCCATCGACACCCCGGAGACCTCGATGACGCCGGTCGAGGCGGCGAAGCCGGTGATGGCGTCGATGACGCTCGTCTTGCCCGCCCCGTTCGGCCCGATGAGCCCGACCACCGTGCCCGGCCGCACCTGCAGCGAGACGTCGTCCACGGCGACCACACCGCCGTAGCGGACGTGGAGGGAGCGCACGTCGAGGATCGGTGGGGCATCGGCCGGCGTCTGCACCACCGGCGCCGGTTCCACCGTCACCGTGGCGTCGGTGCGGTTGCGCACGAAGAGGGGCAGCGGGAGGCGGGCCGCCAGCGCGTGGCCACCGGCGGCGAGGCCCTCGGGGTTGTTGATGATGGTGAAGATCACACCGACCCCGGTGAGCACGGTGAACCAGTCCCCGAGGTCGATCCACTTGTCGGTGGCGAAGAACACGATGCCGCCGGCGGCCAGGATCCCGGCCAGGATCCCGCCCCACACCGAGGTGACCCCGGCGAGGTACGCCGTCGAGAGGAGGATCAGGCCGGACACGGCGAGGAACGACTCGAAGGTGATGGTCCCCCGGCTGTAGGCGAGCAGGCACCCGCCGAGACCGGCGATGAACGACGAGATGGCGAAGGCGAGGACCTTGACGCGGGTGACGTTCACACCCAGGCCGGCCGCCGACCGCTCGTTGGCCCGCACTGCGAGCATGGCCGAACCAAGGGAGCTGCGACGCAGGAGGGCCACGCCCGAAGCCACGAGGACCAGCGTGACGAGGCACACCATCCCGAAGCTGATCCGAGGGAAGGCCTTGCCGATGCCAGGCCCGAGCTCCATCCCGAAGAGGGTGGGGGACACGACCGACGCGCCCCGCGCATCGACGATCTGGGTGTTGCGGAACCAGACCGCCTCGATGGCGTAGGCGAAGGCCAGGGTCACCACACCCAGGGTGAGGCCCCGCAGGCGGAGCGCGGGCAGGCCCACGACCACGCCGATGACGGTCGCGAACAGGGCAGCCAGGATCGGCGCGATCGGGAAGGGAATGCCCCAGCTCACGGTGAGGAAGCTCAGGGTGAACCCGCCGGCCCCGGCGAGGGCCAGCTGGGCCAGCGACACCTGTCCGGCGTAGCCGGTGACGACCACGAACGACAGGCCGATCACCGCGGCGATGAAGGTGCCGATCACGGCATTGCGCCAGGTCCCCGAGGTCAGCACGAGCGCGGCGGCACCGACGGCCAGCCCGACCACGGCGGGGAAGATGACGACCCGCGGCCGTGGTGCCCGACCGAGCGGGTGGCGGAGCAGACCGCCTCGAGCGGGCATGGCCTGCCCGGTCACGGTGAGGACCACCAGGATGACGATCAGCGGGACGAGCTCCGATGCACCGCTGCTCGGCATCCACGAGTAGTCGCCCGAGAGGTTGAGCGCCTCGGCCTGGAGCATCCCGATCCCGAGCCCGGCCAGGACGGCAGGCACCATGTACTGGAAGCTGCCCACGAGGGCGGCGGCCAGGGCGGGGATGACGAAGAGCGTGTAGCTGATCGGCGTCAAGGGACTGATCGGGGCGATGAGGATGCCGGCCAGACCGGCGATCGCGGCGCTGATCATCCAGTTCAACATGGCCACGCGGTCCGGCGACACCCCGCTCACGAAGGCTCCGGTCTGGGACTCGGCCGACGCCCGGGTGTTGAGCCCGAACCGGGTGAACTTGAAGACCAGGCTGAGGGCCACGGTGACCACCACGATGGTGACGGCCAGGTAGAAGCGGTCCGAGAGGACGACGAGGGATCCCCACTCCCAGCGCTTGACCGGGAAGATGGCCTTCACCACCACCGGGGCGCTACCGACGGCGATGGCCATGATGCTCTGGATCACGACCATCACCCCGAGCGAGGCCACCGCCCGGGCGAGTGGCGGGGCGTCGCGAAGGGGCCGGAAGACGACCAGGTACAAGAGCGCGCCGAGCAGGGCGGTGATCGCCAGGGCGATGGCCGCCGCCGGGAGGAAGCCCAGCTTGGCCCCCAGGTCGACCGTCTTGGGCAGCCCGGGGAGGAAGGTCAGCAGCTCGCCCTTGCGCAACGAGGCGTAGGTGTAGGCGGAGAACATGGCGATGGCGCCGGTGGCGAAGTTGATGACGCCGGAGCTCCGATAGGTCATGACCAGGGCGAGCGCCAACGCGGCGAAGACGGCGCCATTGCCCAGTCCGAGAAGGAGCGATCCGACGTGGTCCACGTGGGTCCCTTGCTTTCCTTGCTAGCCGTGCACGCAGCTCGCCGCGTGCCCCTTCCTGCGGTCACGGCTCCCCACGAGCACCTCCGCGGGTCGCCAGAGGGTTACCTCGCCGGCTGCCGTCTCGCGGCCTCCGCTCGGTTGCGTTTCGTGAGTGCCCCCTCAAACATCTAAACATCTAGCACACCCCGCCCGCCAGAGCACCCGCAGAGGGGTACAATCATCTAGAGCTATCGGGGGAACGACACCAGGAGCACCACCATGTCGGACGCGGCACGACCGATCGACGCTGACAACCACTACTACGAGTCGACCGACGCCTTCAGCCGTCACCTCGATCGCGAGTTCAAGTTCCGCGGGGTGCGGGCGGTCATGGACGGAACCCACACCCAGATGCTGATGGGCGGGAAGCTCAACCGCTTCATCGCCAACCCGACGTTCGACCCGGTGGTGGTGCCGGGCTGCACCGATCTGCAGTTCCGCGGCAACATCCCCGACGGCGTCGACCCTCGTAGCCTGCAGCAGCTCGCGCCGCTCTCCCCGACCTATCAGAACCGAGACGCCCGGCTCGCCAAGATGGACGAGCAGGGGCTCGACGCCATCGTCTTGTACCCGACCCTCGGCTGCGGCGTCGAGCAGGCGCTCCGGTTCGACATCCCCGCCACCGTGGCCAGCCTGACCGCGTTCAACAAGTGGCTGGAGGACGACTGGGGCTACTCCTACCAGGACCGCATCGTCGCCGCCCCCATGATCTCCCTCGCCGACCCGGCCGCGGCGGTGGCCGAGGTCGAGCGGGTGTTGGCCCTCGGCGCCCGCACCGTCCACGTGCGCCCTGCGCCGGTACCCACCGGCGGGCCCACCGGTCGCTCTCTCGGCGATCCGATCCACGACCCGGTGTGGGCCCGCATCGCCGAGGCCGGCATCCCGGTGGCCTTCCACCTGGGCGACAGCGGCTACCACGCCACGGTGAACGCCGCATGGGGCGGCAGCGACGAGTTCGCCCCGTTCCTGAACCCCGACCCGCTCCAACACGTGCTGATCGGCGACCGCGCCATCCACGACACGATGGCCACGCTCATCGTCCACGGTGTCTTCACCCGCCATCCCACCCTCAAGGTCATGAGCATCGAGAACGGCTCGGACTGGGTGCACACGCTGCTGAAGGACCTGAAGAAGCTGGCCAACATGCGCCCGTGGGAGTTCGCCGACGCCCCGGTCGACATCATGAAGCGGCACATCTGGGTGGCGCCGTACTACGAGGACGACCTGGCCCGCCTGGCCGAGACCATCGGTGTCGACCGCATCCTCTTCGGCTCCGACTGGCCCCACGGGGAAGGGCTGGCCGACCCGGCCGGCTACACCCGCGAGCTCACCGATGACCACGGCTTCGACGAGCGCGCCGTCGACATGATCATGCGCGAGAACAGCGCCGAGCTGCTCGGCCTCCCGGTGAACGCGCCGGCCTGACCCCGTCCCGGTGAGCGTCCCCGACCGCCGCTCACGTCCTGCGGGTTCAGCCCACCACCGATCGGAGGGCGGCGACCGCGGCCGCCCGGCTGTCGACACTCAGCGCTCGGAACACCGGCTCGAGGTGCTTCTTCACCGTGCCCTCGGAGATGTCCAGCGATCGGGCCAACTGGACGTTCGTGCCGCCCGACCGGGCCAGCTCGATCGCCACCTCGGCCTGCCGTGGTGTGAGACCGAGATCGAGGAGCGACGATGCCGCGGCCGTCTCGTCGTCCAGGCGGCGGACCAGGAGCACGGTGGGACCGACCGACACCGGATGCACCACCCACCGCCACCGTTCGTCGCCGATCGTGACGTCGTGGCTGGCCGGCTCACACGGAAGGTCACCGGCGGTGGGCAGGAGGTCGCTGACGTCCGACGGGATCCGACCCTCCCGACCGAGGGCCGGTGACGGGGAGCGCGACGACGACTCGACGACGCCGTCCGATCGGGCCGTCAGAACCGTCCAGCCCCCTCGTCGATCGACCTCGCTCGCCATGGCCTCCGCTCGTTCGACATCGACGATGCGGCGATGGTGCATCGCCAGGTGAGCTTCCAGCGCGTTCAGGACAGCCACGTCACGGTCGCTGAACTCGCCGTCGGCCGAGCTTCGGTTGAACGCGTATCCCACCACGACATCCGGGGGCGACGGGAGCTGGATGACCATCTGGTACCGAATCCCGAACGGCTCGTAGAACTCGCGGTACAGGTCCGACTCGGTGACTGGTCGACCCGGGACATCACAGAACCGCCGCGCCCCGACCCTTGGTCGCGATTGGGACTCACGGATCAACGGATGCTGGTGAGCCAGGCGGTCGTAGACCGGTTTGAGCACGTATGGCAGTTCTTCCCCCACCGGACACCGTGGCGACATGGGCCAATCCGAAGCAAACCCCGTCATGAGTCGTCATCCACGTATCGCCAGGATCCGTTTCGTCATCGTCGCCGCCGTCCTCAGCGTCGGATTCGCGGCCTGCTCGTCCGACGCCGGTTCGGACGCCTCTCCCCCGCCGGGCGACGACTCCCCCAGCACCGTGGACGCCGGCGGCGAGTCAGGGGGACCCGACGAAGGCGCCAGCAGCGCCAGCGGAGACGGGACCGGCACGCTCACGATGGCCGACGGCACCGTGTACACGTTCGAGATGTCGACGTGCGACACCTCGGAGAACGATGACGCGTTCCTGGTGGAGAATGGCTACGACATCTTCGGGAAGACGGCTGACGGCGCCTTCCACGCCTCGTTCAACCGGGCCGGCTTCGACGAGGAGACCATCTCGGAGATCGCCACGCTCGAGGGCCAGTTCGATGAGAACGGCAAGAACGCCGAGCTGATCTACACGGACGTGACCGACACCATGGCCCTCACCGTGGACGGTGGCCACGTGTCGGGCACGCTCACCATGAAGCCGATCGGGCCCAACGAGCCTCACGGTGCCGAGTCGGAGGCGACTGTCGACATCACCTGCTGAGGGGAGCGCCCCCGCCGGGGTGGCCGAGGCCTCGCCCGGCCCGACCGGCGCGCTCGCCATCCCCCCTGGGGAAATGTAAAGATGTAGATGGATTGAGCAGCAGGCCACCGATCGACGCCGGACGTGGTCGCCGGCGATCCACGTCGTACCCGCCGAGACATGAACAACCGAGGATCACCCATGCAGAAGGCGCTGGCCGAGGTGTTCACGTGGCCATCCGAGACGCCCCAGCTAATCGGGAGCCGGTGTGACGACTGCGGGGCGACCACGTTCCCGGTGGAGACCCGCTGCCCCCGGTGCGGTCGATCGACGATGTCGGAGCTCCTGCTCCCCACCCGGGGCACCCTGGTGTCGTGGACGACGCAGGGCTACCCGCCGGTCGTGCCCTACGCCGGGGACGAGACGGGCGCCCGGTTCGAGCCCTTCGGCGTCGGTCTGGTGCAGCTCGACGACATCGTCCGGGTCGAGGCCAAGCTCACCACGTGTGACCCGGCCGAGCTCGAGTTCGACATGGAGGTCGAGCTGCGGATCATCCCGTTCTACGAGGACGACGAGGGCACCGAGATCATGACCTTCGCCTTCGCGCCCGTCGTCGGCGGCGCCGCCGGGACCAACTGAGGAGTCGAGATGGACGACGTTGCGATCATCGGGGTCGGCCTGCACCCCTTCGGCCGGTTCGGCGACAAGACGGCCTTCCAGATGGGAGCCGAGGCCGTCGACCTGGCCCTCGACGACGCCGGCGTGGCCTGGCCCGACGTCCAGTTCGCCTTCGGCGGCAGCTGGGAGGTCGCCCAGACCGACCCGCTCACCGGGTTGCTCGGGCTCACCGGCATCCCCTTCATGAACGTGTTCAACGCCTGTGCCACTGCGGCCAGCGCCATCCAGCAGACGGCCAACGCCATCCGCGCCGGCGTCGGTGACATCGGCGTGGCCGTCGGCCTCGACAAGCACCCGCGAGGCTCGTTCAAGGTCGATCCCACGCTCGTCAACATGCCCATGTGGTACGCCGACAACGGTCAGTACGTCACCACCAAGTTCTTCGGCATGAAGATCAACCGCTACATGCACGACCACGGCATCTCCTCGGAGACCCTCGCCAAGGTGGCGGCCAAGAACTACCGCAACGGCTCGCTCAACCCGAAGGCCTTCCGGCGCAAGGCGGTCCCCGAGGAGGAGATCCTCGCCGCGCCGATGCTCAACCACCCGCTGACCGCCTCGATGTTCTGCGCTCCCGACGAAGGAGCCGCCGCCGTCGTGATGTGCCGGGCTGACATCGCCCACCGCTACACCGACACGCCGGTGTTCGTGAAGGCGTCCGCAGATCCGTACCCGCAACTACGGCGCCTACGAGGTCAACACCAGCTGGGCCGCCGTCGAGGAGGACCACAGCCCCACGGTGTACGCCTCGCGGGCCGCGTACGAGCAGGCCGGCATCGGACCCGAGGACGTCGACGTCATCCAGCTCCAGGACACCGACTCCGGCGCCGAGATCATCCACATGGCCGAGAACGGCTTCTGCGCCGACGGCGAGCAGGAGAAGCTCGTCGCCGACGGAGCCACCGAGATCGACGGCCCCATGCCG
Organism: uncultured Actinomycetes bacterium; assembly: GCA_963793025.1. Classification (GTDB taxonomy): domain Bacteria; phylum Actinomycetota; class Acidimicrobiia; order Acidimicrobiales; family Acidimicrobilacustridaceae; genus CAWBYL01. Next base: position 1,034,613 of record CAWBYL010000006.1, on the reverse strand, counting down.
GTCAACACCGACGGCGGGCTGATCGCCAACGGCGAGCCGATCGGGGCCTCGGGCCTGCGGCAGATGCACGAGCTCGTGCTGCAGCTGCGTGGTCAGGCCGGGGACCGGCAGGTGGCCGGTCGAGCCGCGGGTCGGCTACGCCCAGGTCTACGGCGCTCCGGGTACCGCAGCGGTGACGATCCTCTCTCGCTGACGCGGGCCCGTCACGACCTGAGGCCCTCACCCACGACACCGAGGGTCCGGAGCCGTTGCAGCTCCTCGCGCCCGAGGACCGGCTCGAGGACCTCGTCGTTGTGCTGGCCGATGGTCGGGGCCGGTCGGGTCAGCCAGTGGGGGACACGGCTCATCCGGAAGGGGAGCATCACCATCTCGCGATGCCCGACGACCGGGTGGTCGGCCATCTCGAACAGGCCGCGGTGGCGCAGCTGAGGGTTCTTGGCCACGTCACGGGCCGGGATGACGGCCCCGGCGGGGACTCCGGCCTGCATCAACTGCTCGGCCAGGACCGCGGCGTCGCGCGAGGCGCAGTAGGCGGCCACGACGTCGTCGTCGACACCGCCGACGAGCTCGCGCAGGGCCGCCCGCTGCTCGTCGTCGGCGGCGGCGATGGCGATCCAGGTGTCGGGTCCCGAGCACGGATAGAGGTTCTGGACCACCCCCGGGCCCCCGCGGTTCCCCCGGCGGGTGAGCAGCTCGCCGGAGGCGTCGTACTCCACGACCTGCTCGGCGGCCGCGTTGAGCGCGGCCTCGACCATGATGCTCTCGACCAGGCGGCCGCCACCGGCGCGCAGGGCCAGCAGCGTGGCGAACATGGCGTGCATTCCGGCCAGCGGGTCGCAGGCGCCGCGCACCAGCACCGGCGGGCCCTCCTCGGTGCCGGTGACCCACGCCATGCCGGAGATGGACTCCATCGTCTGGGCGAACCCACCCCGCTCCCGCCAGGGCCCGTCGAGACCGAACGCCGGCATCCGCACCATCACCACGTCGGGATTCAGTTCGTGGATACGGTCCCAGCCCAGACCGAACTGCTCCATCACCCGGGGCGTGTAGTTCTCGACGAGCAGGTCGGCGGTCTTCACCAGCTCCTCGAACGCCGCTCGGCCGTCGGGTGCGGTGAGATCGATGGCGACCCCCCGCTTGCCGTTGTTCACGCCGTGGAACACGCCGCCCCACTCCCACCAGTCGGGCTCGGTCGGGGGCTTGGCGCCGGCCAGGCGCATGAGGTCGGGGCGCCCGTTGGACTCGACCTTGATCACGTCGGCCCCGAGGCAGGCCAGCACGTGCGGTCCCGACGGACCCGCCCACCACGCCGTGCAGTCGAGGACGCGCACCCCCTCGAGCGGCATCGACCACTCGGTGCGCTCCCGGTCGGGTCGAGGCTCCCAGGCGACCGCACCATCGTGCTCCCCCACCGTCGGTGGGACCTCGAACGGCCGCGGGGTCAGGCCCTCGATCCGGTAGGGCACGCGCGGCTGGCGGAAGCGTCCGGTCGGCGACGTCACGTAGACGTCTCGCTCGACGAACTGGTCGAACGTGGTGACGGTGGCACCGTTGCCGACCGGCCCGGCGGGCACCCGGAACAGCGCGGCCTTCTCCAACAGCTCGGCCGAGGTGTGCTCGGTGGTGTACTCGTGGACGAGGCCGAGGAACTCGCGTCGACGGGCGAAGCGGGTGGCGGCCATGGCCAGGCTCTCGTCGGCCAGGAGGTCGGCCCGGTCGATCAGGACCATGAAGTCCTGGAACTGCTGGGCGCTGTTGGTGGTGAACACCACGAACCCGTCGGAGCTGGGCTCGATCGACGGCACCTCGATGACGCGCCCGGTTCCCTGCACCGGCGCCCATCCCATCATCTCGGCGTAGATGGACGGATACGTCGCCATGGTGACGGCCATGGCGTCGAGCAGGGCCACGTCGACGTGGTCGCCGTGACCGGTGCGCTCCGCGACCCGTAGCGCGGCCAGCGCGGCCAGCGCGGCGTAGGTGCCCGACTCGTACTCGCCGACGCGACCACCCGCGGCGAGCGGCGGCCCGTCGGGGTCGCCCCGGTGACCGATCGAGCCACAGAGGGCCTGGAGGGTGAACTCGGTGGCCGGGCGGTCGGCCCACGGCCCGTCGCAGCCGAACGGGGTGATGGTCACGACGACCAGCGCAGGGTGGGTCGCCCGCAACGACGCCACATCGACCCGCTCGCCGACCACCAGGATGTCCGACCCGGCCAGAAGGTCACCCTCGTCGAGCACGGACCGCTTCGAGGTGTTGAGGAACTCGAACAGCGCGCCCGATCGCCATCGCCGGAGCGGGTCGCCTCCCGGCGGTTCCACCTTCACCACGTCGGCGCCGGCGTCGGCCAGCAGTTTCGTGCAGTAGGGGCCGGCGATCTCGGTGGTGCGATCGAGCACCCGCACGCCGTCGAGCATCAGACGTTGATCGGGAGCTTGTGGGGGCCGCGCACCGTGCTGGTGTACAACAACTCCGCACGGTCGCGGTCGACCTCCCACGTGGGCCACCGCTTGAGGGTCTCCTCGAGGCCGATCCGCCCCTCGAGACGGGCCAGGGCCGCGCCGAGGCAGAAGTGGATCCCGTAGCCGAAGGTGAGGTGCAGTTCGACCTTGCGGTGGATGTCGAGGGCATTCGGATCGGCGTACCTGCGCTCGTCGCGGTTGGCCGATCCGTTCACCAGGATCACCCTCGAGCCGGCCGGGATGGACGAGCCGTGGAGCTCGACGTCGTGGTTCACCCAGCGGGCGTTGACCGGCGAGGGCGCCTCCATGCGGAGGATCTCCTCGATGGCGTTCGGGACGAGGGAGAGGTCCCCGGCCAGCTCGGCCCGCTGGTCGGGGAACTCGTCGAGCAGGGCCGCCACCCAGCCCAGGTGGCGGGCCACCGTCTCGCTGCCCGCCGCGAAGAGCAGGAGGCCGAAGTCGGCCAGCTCGTCGTCGGTGAGCCCGCGCACGACACCGCTCTCGTCGGTGATCTGCTCGTTCACGAGGTCGGTCATCATGTCGTCGCGAGGCGTGGTGCGCCGTTCCACGAACTGCTCGCGGAGGTACTGGCGCAGCGTGAACAGCGCCGTGTGGGCGACGGCGTTGGCCGTGCCGACGCCCTCCTCGATGTGGAAGACGTCGTCGACCACAGGACGCAACCGCTCCTTGTCGGCCTCGGGGACGCCGAGCATCGAGGCGATGATCGTGGGCGGGAGGATGGCCGAGAACTCCTGCACGTAGTCGAACCCGGCGCTGCCCATGTGCGGGTCGAGCAGGTCGGCGCACACGCTCCTGATCGTCGCTTCCATCACCGCCAGTCGCCGTCCGGTGAACGATCGGGAGACCAGCTTGCGCAGCATCGTGTGCCGGGGTGGGTCGAGCGAGATGATCAGGCCGCCCTCGCTGCTGGGCTGCTCGGACATCCCCTCGAGCGTCGTGCCGTGGGCGGAGCCGTAGGTCTCCCAGTCCTTGAAGGCCACCTCGATGTCGTGGAACCGCGTGATGGCCCAGAAGTCGAGGCGCTCGTTGTACCAGGCCGGCGCTTCGTCCCGGAGACGCTTCCAGAGCGGGTACGGGTCATCCCGCAGCTCGGGGGTGAAGGGATCCCAGTAGAGGTCGGTCATCGTCTTCGCTCCGATGTGAGGTGATTCGGGTGGATGGTGTCGCCGATCGGGTGCGACTCGACGGCGGCGATGGGTCGGAGCCGATGGCGGGGCGGCGAGACGGCCGGCTCATCGACACAGGTGCCGAGGCGGCACGAGCGGCAGATCGAGGTGGGAGAGACGGCCGGCGGTGGCTGGTCACCCTTCGGCCGCGGGCCGCACCTCGACGGCGATCCCCGTCACCTGGGCCATGTTGCTGACCGGGTCGAAGGTGCCCGGGCCGTGCGGCGCCAGCGCGTTGACGTTCACGCCCGGGCGCTCGCGTGCCCGGCGCATGCCGGTGGTGTCGGCGTTGCCGTAGCCATGCGTCATGGCCACCACGCCGGGGCGCAGCGCCGGGTCGAAGTGCGTCGGCGCCTCGATGTGGCCCCACTCGTTGCCGATGGCGACACGGTCTCCCTCGTCCAGACCGAGCGCCGCCGCGTGATCGGGGTGTATCCACAACGGGTTCCCCGCAGGGTCCGGTGTGGCCGCCGGCAGGTTGTGGAGCCAAGTGTTGATCGTGTTGCGGGTGCGTCGGGTGATCATCTTCACCTGGTCGGGGCCCTCGGCGCGCAGCTCGGCGAAGAGGGCATGGGCCCGCTCGAGAGTCGGGCGCAACCCCTCGGCGACGACCTGGATGGGGAGCTCGACCCCGGCCCGCTCGAAGGACCCGCCCGGTCCGGGATCGGACACCTCGACCACTCCCCCGGCCTCGCGCAGATCGCCGACGGAGACGCCGCCGGGCTCGAGGACCGCGTCGAACAAGGTCGCCATCGGGTCATCGACCGATTCCGGATCGAGCAGAGGGGGCCGACCCATGGCGGTCAGCAGATCTCCGAAGATCTCCCACTCCTGGCGCTGCTCGCCGACGGTCTCGACCACCTTGGGCGACCACTGCAGGAACGGGCTGCCCTGGACGCCCTGGACGAACGTGTTGAGGTCCTCGCGCTCGAACTGGTCGGTGGCGGGGAGCACGTAGTCGGCCAGCTCGCCGGTGGCGTTGCGGTAGATGTCGACCATCACGAGCAGGTCGAGCGACCGCAGCGCCGCCTCGAGCTCGGGCCCACCGCCGACCGTGAGCAGCGGGTTGCCGGCCAGCACGATGAGGGCCTTGAGCGGCTCCTCCTCCGCGTCGATGTACTGGGGCAGGAGCACCGACGGGAGGAAACCGACCGGGCGACGGAACGAACCCCAGGGGCTCTCCTCGAACGACGCCATGGTGCGGTCGGCCGGCATCGACGGCATCGGGAAGCCCCGGGCGGCGAGGTAGTTCCCACCGGGCCGGTCGAGGTTGCCCGTGGTCAACAGGAGCATGTGCACGAGCCAGTAGGCCAGCGCGCCCTGGCGTCCCATGTTGAGCCCGGTGGAGGCATGGATCGAAGCCCCGTCGGCGGCGGCGAAGTCGCGCGCCAGTGCGGCGATGGCGTCGGCGGGCACGCCCACGACCTCGGCCACCGCCTCGGGCGAGTAGGGCTCGAGGAACGACACCAGGTCGTCGAGACCCTCGACCTGCCCGGCGAAGGCGCCGAGGTCGAACCCGACCGTGCGGTGGATCTCGTGGAGCATGGCGGCCAGGAGGTACGGGTCGGTGTCGGGGCGGATCTGCAGGGTGTCGCCGATCTGCGGCTCGACCTGGCGAGGGTCGACGAACACCACCCGGCCGCCGCGGTCGCGCACGCCGCGCAGGGTCCTGATCGGGTCACCCACGCTGAAGAACGACGACTTCGAGACGCGCGGGTTGGAACCGATCCAGAGCAGCAGGTCGGTGTGCTCGGCGTCGGGAATGGGGTTCACCGACATGGTCCCGTAGAGCATCTCGGCGGCGGCGTACTTGTTCGCGCAGTCCTGGGTGACGGCCGAGAACTTCCGGTCGGTGCCGAGAATCGCCCCCAGGTACATGCCCGAGGCGCTCCCGAGGGCGTTGAAGGCGTTGGGGTTCCCGAGGTAGACGCCGACCGAGCGCGGACCGTGCTCGGCGATCAGGGCCTCGAGACGGGCGGCCACGTCGTCGATGGCGTCGGCCCACGAGACGTCCTCGAAGCCCTCGGCGGTGCGACGCTGCGGGTGACGTACCCGGTCGGGGTCGTGGTGGACGTCGACCGACCGGATCCCCTTGCTGCACGCGTAGCCCTGGGTCCCGGGGTGGTCGTCGTCACCGCGGAGGAGGCTGAGACGACCGCCCTCCACCGTGGCGACGAGTCCACAGCCCGCCTCGCACAAGCGGCAGAACGTCTTGACCTGTTCGGCTGTCGTCATGGCTCCTCCGGCGGCCCGGTGAGGGCCGGTCGGGCCGAGGGTCGTAGGCCCCCGTGCGGTCAGGCGTCGGAGAGATCGGTCTCCACGATCACCCCGTCGGGGAAGGGTCGGCGGAGCCAGTCGTCGAACAGGCGCTTGGAGATCTTCCCGGTCTGGAGACGGGGCAGGGTGCCGACCAGAGCCACCGAGGTCGGGCACTTGAAGTGGGTGAGCCGCCCACGGCAGTAGTCGATGACCTCCCGAGCGAAGACGGCGTCGTCGTCGACCGGTCCCGCCGGCTCGATGATCGCCCGGACGGCCTCACCCATGTCCGGGTGGCTCACGCCGATCACCGCGGCGTCGGTGATGTCGGGGTGCATCACCAGCACATCCTCGATCTCGCGGGGATAGATGTTGACCCCGCCCGAGATGATCATGTTGGACACGCGGTCGGTGAGGTAGAGGTAACCGTCCTCGTCGACCCAGCCCATGTCGCCGAGCGAGCCCCAGCCCCTGTCGTTGAACGCCGCCGCCGTCTTCTCGGGATCGCCGTGGTACTCGATCCGTGACGGTGTCTCGAAGTACACCTGGCCCTCCTCGCGGGGGCCGAGCTCGGTGCCGTCGGCCGCGACGACGTGGACGGCGCCGAGCAACGACGTGCCGACCGAGCCGGGATGGGCGAGCCATTCCTCGGACCCGATGATGCAGAACCCCATGCCCTCGCTGCCCGAGTAGTACTCGTACACCTTGGGCCCGACCCAGTCGATGAAGGCCCGCTTCACGTCGGGGGGGCACGGGGCGGCGGCGTGGATGACGTACTCGAGGCTGGACAGGTCGTACCGGTCCCTCACCTCGGCCGGGAGCTTCAGCAGGCGAACCATGTGGGTGGGCACGAACTGCACGTGGGTGACCCGGTGGCGCTGGATCAGCTCCAGCGTCTCGACGGGGTCGAAGCGCTCCATCACCACCGTCGACGCCCCGAGGCGGTGGGCGCCGGTCGTCCACCCCGCCGGAGCGGCGTGGTAGAGCGGTGAGGGCGAGAGGTACACCGAGCTCTCGGAGACTCCGAACATCGTCGACATGAGCCCACTGAAGGAGTTGGGGGTGCCGATCTCGCCGCCGATGACCGGCGCCTTGATGCCCTTGGGTCGGCCCGTCGTGCCCGAGGAATAGAACATGTAGCTGCCCTCGGACTGGTCGGCGATGGGCTCGGCCGGGCAGTCGGCCAACAGGGTCTCGTAGTCGCGCAGGCCCGGGACGGCACCGCCCACGGCGATGCGCCGCTCGGAGGGCAGAGCAACCTCGTCGTCGATCTCGGCCAGCAGATCGGCCGACCCGAACAGAAGCGAGGCCTCGCAGTCGTTGACGATGTAGGCCACCTCGGCCGCGTTGAGGTGCCAGTTGATCGGGGTGACGTAGATTCCGGCGCGCAGAGCGGCCCACATCACCTCGAAGAACTCGACACGGTTCTCGAGCAGCAGGGCGACGTGGTCGCCGACCCCGAGACCGTTGGCCCGCAGGACGTGCGCCACCTTGTTGGCCCGAGCCTCGAGCTCGCCGAAGGTGAGGCTGTGGCCGGTCCCTCCGACGACGACCGCCAGTCGGTCGGGGGTGCTGGCCGCGTAGGTGGAAGGGAACTCGAGCATGGACCCGGAGCGTAGTACCGGGTCGCGCCGCTGAACCCCACAAAGGTCTAGATGGATTGGGGCCGGACGGGCATGATGGAGCCCGCCGCCGACCAGCTCTGGGAGTGACATGCCCGACATCCAGGTCCAGATCGACCGCCTCGTCGCCATCGAGGAGATCCACCAGCTCAAGGCCCGCTACTTCCGGCTCATGGACACCAAGCGGTGGGACGAGTGGGGGCAGGTCTTCGCCACCGATTGCACGATGGAGGTCCCCGAGGCCGACATGGTGACGGTCGGTCGCCAGGAGATCGTGAGCACCGTGAGCACCGCCCTCACCGGGGCCACCACCACCCACCACGGCCACATGCCCGAGATCGAGATCACCGGCGAAGGCACCGCCCGGGGCATCTGGGCCATGTTCGACTACGTGGCGTGGCCCCAGGAGGACGGGAGCCGCTGGGGACTCAAGGGCTACGGCCACTACCTCGAGCAGTACGTCGTGGAGGACGGCCACTGGCGCATCGCCCGCCTCCGCCTCGAGCGCCTGCGGGTGGATTCGCTCTCCTGAGGCCCCGGAAAAACATCTACATGTCTTGCTAACGTCCGGCGATGGACACCAATGTTGACCGGGTCGCGGTCGTCACCGGGGCCGGTTCCGGCCTGGGTGCCGCCCTGTGCCGCTTGTTCGCCGGCACGGGCATGGCCGTCGCCGCCCTCGACATCGACGGCGACGCCGCCGCCACCACCGCCGCGGAGGTGGCCGAGGCCCACGGGGTGGCGACCACGTCGGCCCGGGTCGACGTCGGCGACCCGGAGTCGGTGACCGCCGGCGCCGACCACGTCCGCTCCACCCTCGGCGGTTGCGACGTGCTGTGCTCCAACGTCGGGGTCCAGCAGTTCGGGGCCATCGAGGTCCTCACCGAAGAGGACTGGTCCTGGGTGATGAACGTCAACGTCCTGGGCACCGTGCGGGTCGTCCGGGCGTTCCTACCGATGCTCAGGGAGCGCACCGGATCGCGGTCCATCGTGTTGACCGCGTCCTCCAGCGTTCTCGCCCCCTCGGTCCGCCTGGCGGCCTACCAGGCCAGCAAGTACGCGGTCATGGGGTTCGGCGAGACGCTGCGCCTGGAGCTCGACGGCGAGGGGATAGGGGTCACCGTCCTGTTCCCGGGAGGAATGCTGACGCGGCACCTCGAGAGCAGCGTGGCCGCCCGGCCCCCCGAGCTGGGCGAGTCGGCGCTCCGCCAGGAGGACGTGGACGCCATGCTCGCCGCCGCGCCGATGGTCGACGGCGACCTGGCCACCCCTGACCACGCCATCCGCAACCTCCTCGCCGACCTCGCCGCCGACGAGCCCTTCTGCCTGACCCACGGCTCCTACCGCCCGGCCTGGCACGCTCGCCGCGACACCATCGAGGCCGCCTTCGACCGCATGGACGCGTCATGAGCGGTCGACTCAGCGGCAAGGTGGCCGTCGTCACCGGCGGCGCCTCGGGCATCGGGCTGGCCAGCGCCCGTCGCTTCGTCGCCGAGGGCGCCCGGGTCGTCGTCGGCGACCTCGGCGACGCCGGGGTGGCGGCGGTCGAGAAGGAGCTGGCTCCGTCGGTCGCGGGCGTCCGCTGCGACGTCACCGTCGAGGCCGACGTGGAGGTCCTGTGCGCCACGGCCGTCGAGCGCTTCGGAGGGCTCGACGTCCTGTTCGCCAACGCCGGCATCGGGTCCTCGGCCCCCATCGTGGCGCCGCCTCAACGCCGTGCAGGCCTCGGCGGGGATGAGCGCGTACTGCACCTCCAAGGCGGGGGCGGCCATGCTGGCCCAGGTGGCGGCCATGGAGCTCGGACCGGCCGGGATCCGGGTCAACGCCATCGGCCCGGGCCTGGTGCGCACGCCGCTCACCGAGGGCATGTGGCTCATGCCCGAGATCGTCGACGAGTTCGACGAGAACGCGCCGTTGGCCACCACCACCGGACCCGACGACGTGGCCAACCTGGTGACCTTCCTCGCCTCCGACGAGTCCTCGTCGATCACCGGCGACCTCCACCTGATCGATCGAGGCGCCCACACCAAGCGCTACCCCGACGTGCTCGGGGCCCTCGACCGGGCCGCCGCGATGTTCGCTCCCGACAGCAGCGGTGCGGCCGCCGGCTGACCCTCCGGCACACCTCACCGGAGGCAGATCTCCGGGACCGGCCCGACATCTGCCTCGCGCCCGACATCTGCCCCGGAGGCAGATCTCCGGTCGGCCCGACATCTGCCTTGGCGAACCCACGCGCCCGCGCCGCGGAGGCAGATCTCTCCCTTCCGGCCGGACATCTGCCTCAGGCAGCGGGAGCGCGCGACGGGTCTGAGGCGACGTGATGGGTCGGACGCCCTCAGGCGTGGTGTTCGGGGTGACGAGGATCTTGCGCTCGGTCGAGGTCGACAGCAGGGTCTGAAAGGCGTCGCCCACCCCGTCGAGACCGACGCGGCCGCTCACGAAGGCGGCGGCGTCGATGCCGCCGGACTGGAGCAGATCGGCGGCGGCGGCGAACTCGTGGGCCCGGTAGTACACGGCGAAAGCCAGCTCGACCTCCTTGAGCACCGCGGTCAACGGAACGATCTGGTCGGGAACCGTGCACACCCCGGCGACGACGACCCGGCCCCGGACCGCAGCGGCGTCGATGGCGGCCTGCAGCATCCCGGGGGCGCCGACGCACTCCACGACGACGTCGAAGCCGGTCGGGACCGGACCCTCGCCCGGGTCGTGCACGTCGGTGGCCCCGAAGCGGTCGGCACTGTCGCGTCGAGTCGGGGACGGATCGCTGACGACCACGGCGCCGGCCCCGAGCCGTCGGGCCCAGGTCGACACCGCCGACACCCACGTTGCCGCCACCGATCACCAGCACCCGATCACCCGCCCGCAGCCGAGCGGCGGCGACGGTGTGCAGGCCCACGGCGAGGGGCTCGACCAGGGCGCCGAGATCGCCGGTGCCGGGCGCCAACTTCACCGCCGACCGGGCTGCGACCCGCAGGTACTCGGAGAAGGCGCCCGGCGAGCCACCGACCCCCTGAGGATCGAAGGACTCGCAGTGCGCAGGGTCGTCGACCAGGCACCACCGGCACCGTCCGCACGCGGTCAGCGGCAGGGCGGCGACCAGATCGCCCTTCCTGCCAACGGTCCCGGACGTCGGCACCGACGGCCACGACGTCGCCGCAGAACTCGTGGCCCATCACCGTGCCTCCGGGCATGAAGGTGTGGGCCTTCAGGTCCGAACCACAGATGCCGCAGGCCTTGATGCGCAGCACCAGGTCCTCGGGTCCCGGCGTGGGATCGGGTAGATCGACCACCTCGAACGTGTGGTCGTCGGTGAGGGCGGCGGCGCGCATGTCAGATCTCCTGGAGCAGGCGGTCGAGCAGGGTCGGGAACATCATCAGGTCGTCGGCGTCGGCCGGTTCGTCCTGCACTCCGAAGGCGATCGAGCGTTGGCTCATCCGGGCGAGGATGATCCCGAACCGGAGGCCGGCGAAGGCCTCGTACCACGCCAGACGGTCGAGCTTCTCCCCCGATCGGCCCTCGTAGGCGAGGACCGACTCGGCGGGCCCGAACATGGCCGGCACCGGAGGGAGGCCGTAGGTGTCGGCCATGCCCGCCCAGAACCGTTGGAAGAAGGTGACCCAGGCCAGGTCGACCTCGGGCGGCCCCACCGCCGCCATCTCCCAGTCCAGCACCGCCACCGGCTCGAAGTCCCGGTAGATGATGTTGCCGGGCCGGCTGTCCCCCCAGTTCAACACCGCCTTGTCGTTGGGCGGAAGGGTGGCCTCGAGCCTGCTCGAGTGCCCGTTCGAGCACCGGCACGGGTCGACCCACGCACGCCCACTCGTAGTAGGCCCGCTGGTCGGCGAGCAGGCGAGCAAGGGCGGTGGCGCCGGGCTCGTCGTGGTGCAGGAAGCCCAACCGACCGTCCTCGTCGCTGACCCGGTGGAGCCGGACGAGGACGTCGATGGTGCTCGCCTCCAGCCGGGCCCAGTCCTCGGGGCTGCCCTGGAGGAACCAGCCGTTGGGGTCGAGCAGGTAGGGCGGGTTGTCGCCCGGCACCTGGCCCTCGACCGCCCGGACGACGAGGAACGGCACCCCGACGTACTGCTCGTCCTCCTCGAGGTGCACCACCTCGGGGACGGGCACGTCGGTGGTGTCGTGCACCAGTTGGAGGACCTGCCTCTGCATCGGCAGGTCGAAGGTCGGAAAGGTCTGGAACGGGATGTCGGGATGAGGCGCGAACCGGGCCACGAGCGGCTCCCCGTCGAGGAGGAAGAGCACGGTGTCGTTGGCCATGCCGCTGTCGGGGACGCGCACGTCGGTGACCACCGAGCGGTCGCCCCGGAGGTGGAGGGCCCACCGCTGGAGGGCATTCCCGATGTCGGTCGCGTCGCGGCGCCACGGTGTCGTGCTGCTCGGAGTCTCCTCAGCCATGGGTGCGCCCTTCCCGAGCGGTGGGGGTGAAGGTCACCGGCAGCGACTCCAGGCCGGAGACGAAGTTCGACGGCCGCCGGTGCGGCACCGTGTCGGAGGCCAGCTCGATGTCGGGGAGCCGTCGCAGCAGCTCGCCGAACATCACCCGGCACTCGAGGCGGGCCAACGACGCGCCCAGACAGAAGTGGGTGCCGAACCCGAAGGCGATCTGCGGGTTGGGCTTGCGGGTGATGTCGAACCGCTGGGGATCGTCGAACACGTCCTCGTCGCGGTTGCCCGACGGGTAGAAGAGGGCGAGCTGGTCCCCTTCCTTCATGTCGTGACCCCGGAAGGTGACGTCGCTGGTCGCGGTGCGACCCATGGCCTGCACCGGGGAGGCCCAGCGGATCATCTCCTCCACCGCAGTGGCCATGTCGGCCGCCCCCGACCGCAGTGCCCCGCGCTGGTCGGGGTTCTCGATCAGGGCGAGCATGCCGGCGCTCAGCACGTGGCGGGTGGTCTCGTCGCCGCCGATGAGGATGAGCAGGCTCTCCTGCACGAGCGACTCGTCGTCGAGGCGCTCGCCGTCGATCTCGGCCTGGCACAGGGTGGTGAGCACGTCGTCGCGAGGGTGGGCCCGACGATCGGCGACGAGCGCCAGCTGGGCCTCGGCGAACTCCATCGTCACCGCCGCAGCATGGACCATGCCCTCCTCGACCGAGCGGCCCTCGACGGGGGTGACCAGGGCCTCGGACCACCGCAGTAGATCGTCGTGCATCTCGGGCTCGAAGCCGAGCAGGTCGGCGATCATGATCAACGGCAGCGGGGCGGCGATGTCCCACACGAAGTCGGCGCGGCCCTTCTCACAGACCTCGTCGATGATGTCGTTGCACACCTGTCGCAACATCGGCTCGTGGGCGGCGACCCGCTTGGGGGTGAAGCCCCGGCTGACGAGGCCCCGGCGGCACTGGTGCTCGGGGTCGTCCATCGAGATCATCATGGGGAGGTGCATCCCGTGAGGGGCGGGCGCCCGGAAGCTGGAGAAGGTCGTCGGGTCCTTCTCCACGGCCAGGATGTCGTGGTACTTCGAGATGCCCCACACGTCGCCCTGGGGGTCGTGGTGGACAGGGGCATCGCGGCGGAGCTGCGCCCAGATGGCGTGGGGGTCGTCGGCGTGCCACGTCCCGTCCATCAGGTTGACCTGCAGTGCGTCAGTCATCGAGTCCTCCCCAGCGGACGAGGTCCGGACCGTCGGCGCCGGACCGTCGCTCGGGGCCGATCCCCACGGCGACCGGCCGGCGATCGATCGTGGCCGGGACGTTAGGATAGATGTAGAGGTTTCGCGGTGTCGCACTCCTCGACCAGTTCCCGGAGGTCGCCATGCAGGTTCCGTTCACGTGGAAGGTCACCGGTTGGTGGCAGATCGGTTGGTCGGGCGACTTCGGGACGGGCGAGGCCAAGCCCCTGCGGTTCTTCGGAGAGGACCTGGTGGGCTATCGCGGCGACGGGGGCGAGCTGCACGTGATGCAGGCCCACTGCCAACATCTGGGGGCCCACATCGGTCACGGCGGCAAGGTCGTCGGGGACTGCGTGCAGTGCCCGTTCCACGGTTGGCAGTGGGGCCCCGACGGCCACAACGCCGCCATCCCCGACCAGGACCGGCCCAACCGGTCCAAGCGGCTCCGGGTGTGGCCGGTGATGGAGCAGTACGGGCTGGTGTTCATGTGGCACCACCCGCTCGGCGAACCGCCGGCGTGGGAGATGCTCGACGTCTTCCACACCTACCCCCAGTTCGAGCTCGACCCCGACGCGTACTACCCGGTGTTCACGGTGACCAACGAGATGGAGCCGGTGCACCCTCAGATCGTGCTCGAGAACTCGGCCGACAGCGCCCATTTCGAGTTCGTCCACCGGGCCTCGGTGACACCGAAGGTGATCCACTGGTCCTACGAGGGGCCGATCTGGGACTTCATCGCCGGCTGGCCCGACACCTCCAGCGACGATCCGGACGCCATGCGCATGAAGATCCACAGCCGGCTCTTCGGCCTGGGCGGGGCGATCAGCGCCTTCGAAGGGGCAGCGAACTACCGGGTGGTCTTCTCCACCACACCGGTCGAGAACGGCGCCTCGAACATGTACTACACGATCTGGTGGCCCCGGATACCGGGCGACGACTCCCCCACGGCCCCCGACGACCTGGCCGAGCGGGTCGCCAAGGAGTTCCTGTCCACCGTCGAGGACGATCTCGAGATCTGGCGCTACCAGGCATGGATCGAGAACCCGGCGTACTCCAAGGTCGATGCCAAGGGCTACAGCACGCTGCGCAAGTGGTCCAAGCAGTTCTTCGACGTGGGCCCCGAGGAGTAGCGCGCCGGGAACGCGCTGGCGCCCGCTCCCTTCCCCGAAGGGGGCAAGGTCACGCTCACCCCAGCAGGTCGTACTCCTCCGGGATCGGGGCGAGGGTCCGCTGCCAGTAGTCGAGCAGGGTGAAGGGCCAGTTCTGGGCCACCCGGCCGTGCTCGTTCTTGTACCAGCTGTTCACGTGGGCGGCGCCCCACGACATGCGGTCGTTCTCGGCGTCGACCCGCTCGTTGAACTCGTCGTGAACGTCCCGGCGCACGTCCAGTGCTCGATGGCCACCTCCGAGGGCCAGTCCCAGCAGTCCGAGGATGTACCGCACCCCGCACTCGGAGAAGTAGATGATGCTGCCGTTGATCACGATGTTGGTGTTGGGGCCGTAGAGACAGAACAGGTTCGGGAACCCGGGGATGGTGACCCCGAGGTAGGCGCGAGCGTCACCGGCCCAGTGCTCGTGCAGGTCGAGGCCGTCGCGCCCCTTCACCGTCATCGGGGTGAGGAACTTGGACGCGGTGAACCCCGTGCCGTAGATGATCACGTCGACGGCCTCCTCGGTGCCGTCGGCGGTGACGATGCCCCGAGGGGTGATGGCCTGGATGCCGCCACCGTCGAGGAGTCGGACATCGTCTCGCTTGAGCGCGGCCGGCCACCCGCCGGCGTCACGGACGATCCGCTTGGCTCCCGGCGGGTAGTGGGGCGTGCACGCGGCGAGGAGGTCCGGTCGGTCGGCGAACTGCTCGGTGATGTAGCCGAGGAGCATCTGGCGCATGAGGTCGTTGATGGCGCTGACCGACTCTCCGCCGCCGTCCCACCCGGGGTCGACCTCCACGCCCTTGATGGAGCCGTCACCCAGACGCCAGAAGATGCAGAACCGGTTCCATTCGGCGTAGGCGGGCACGTGGCGGTACAGCCACTGCAGTTCGTCGGACACAGCGTCGTGGTAGTCGGGAGTCGGCCCCATCCAGGGCGGAGTGCGCTGGAACAGCAACAGTTCGCCGACGATCGGGGTGATCTCGGGCACGAACTGCATGGCGCTGGCGCCAGTGCCGATCACCGCCACGCGCTTCCCGGTCAGATCGACGTCGTGGTCCCACTGCGCCGAGTGGAACGCCGGACCTTCGAAAGTTCTGAAGCCCGGGATAGAGGACGGCAGGTTGGGCCGGTTGAGCTGGCCGACCGCGCTGATGACGGCGTCGGCGACGACGACCTCCTCGCCCTCGTCTCCCGAGCGCACCGTGAGGGTCCACCGGAGCTCCTCGTCGGACCAGACCGCGTCGGTGACCTCGGTACCGAAGCGGATCTGGTCCACCACGTCGAAGGCTTCGGCGCAGTCACGTGCGTAGGCCTGCAGCACCGGCTGGGTGGAGTAGTGGAACGGCCAGTCGTGGCGCTGGGCGAACGAGTAGCTGTAGTTGTGGTTCGGGTTGTCGACCCGGCAGCCCGGATACTGGTTCTCGTACCAGGTACCGCCGACGTCGGCGTTCTTCTCGAACACCACGTGGTCGACGCCGGCCTGCTGCAGGCGGTGGGCGGCGGCCAGGCCGGAGAGGCCGGCGCCGATCACCGCCACCGTGAACGAGACGTCGGGAGCGAGCTCGTCCTTGTGCCAGGTCGGGGCGCGGCGGTCCTCCCCCCGGTGGCCCAGCTCCTCCTCCAACAGCGGGAGGTACTCGCGCATCTCGGCCCCACCCACGGCGAACTCCATGATCCGGAGCACGTCCTCGTCGGACGGCACCGGCGCCGGCCGACAGCCGCCGTCGCGGAAGGCGATGAGCGTGTCGAGAGCGAGGCGCCGGATCTGTTCGGCCTGGTCGTCGGTGAGCCCGCCGCCGGGAAGGGAGAAGAGCATCGGGTCGGGCCGTAGCTCCTCCCGCAGCAGTGAGAGGTCGCCGGTGACGTAGGCCAGGGCGGGCAGGAGGGGCACCAGCTCCGCCTGGTCGAGGATCTCCCGCAGCCGCTGGTCGGTCTCCGTGATGGGCTCGATGTCGCCCAGGAACGGGCTCCCGGAGCTGGCCTCGGCCGCCGCGGTCATGACCGGCTCGAGGCTTGGACGGCCACGTCGCGCAGATCGCCGTCGAGGGCGACGTCGATCTCCTCGGGGAAGAACGGGTCGGCCGGGCGCAGGTAGCCGGACCGCTGGTGCATGTGCTCGAGCAGGTCCCGGTCGACGCGATGGTCACCGAGCACGTTGCCGGTCGCGGGACCGACGCGCTCGCCGATCGCTCGCAACCGACCGGCCGGGAGCCCGTAGAAGCCGATGGCGTTCTCGGCGAGCAGGGCCCGAACCTCGTTCTCGGGCAGGCCCCTGAACGCGTCCTGGAGCCACGGCAGGGTGTGGGGCCAGGTGCTCTCCCAGTGAGGGAAGTCCTGCCCGAAGGCCATCTGGTCCAGGCCGATCTCGTGGCGCATCGCCACCTCGGAGCGGTGGATCGACGACGGGGTGACGAGGAAGTTGCGCTCCCAGTACTCGCGGGGCGCCAGCTCGCACGGCAGCCCGCTCGAGGCGAAGCGGGCAGTGAGGTGCTCGAGGGTGTCGGGCACCCAGTCGGCGCGGATCTCGGTGAGGGCGACCTTCAGCGCCGGGTGCCGGTCGAGCACGCCACCGGCCATCAGCTGCCACATCACGCGACGGGGCTGCTGCAGACCCCGCCGCATCACCGAGCCCCTGGTGTTCATGGCCTCGGTGACCAGGCGGGCCTGCTCGGCCGGGTCGTCGTGGACGACGTTCCCGGCGGCGGCCATCATCGCCGTCTGCCGCTCCTCGGGCGCCATCAGGGTGAAGTCGATGATGCTGTCGTGGGTCCCGGCCCAGCCGGCGTGCACCGAGATCACCATGCCGAGCTCGGCGCAGGCCGCCCAGAAGGGCTCGAAGTGCTCGTCGTAGAGATACGGCAGGTGTGGGCACGGGAACGAACCGGGAGCGCTGACCGCCACGAAGCCGCGATGGCGGGCGGCGGTGAGCTCGGCGACCACGGCGGGGACATCGTGCATCGGACCCGACTCCAGCACGCCGAAGAGTCGGCCGTCGCACTCGGCGATGAAGTCGGCGAGCCACCGGTTGTAGGCCCGGGCCCCGGCGGCGCGGACGTCGAGGGACTGACCCACGAAGAAGGCGGGGGCGTTGGTCTGCGCATGGGGATGGACGACCTCGGCGGCGATGCCCTCCAGATCCATCTGTTGCAGGCGCACCTCCGGGTTGCCGGCGCCGTACTCGCCCCCGGAGCGCACGAGGAGGCGGTCGTCCCACCGCTCCAGCGTCTCCGCCGACGGGCGCCGCGGCCCCGCCGCGAGCTCGACGAACAGCAGGTTCTCGCGCACGACCGTGTCCACCATCGCCCGGGCCGGACCCTCGAGGTAGCTCACGATCTCGTGGATCGGCGGCGTGGCGTGCCCGTCGGCCGAGACGATCAGAAGTCGTTCCACGTCCTACTCCTCCACCCGCTCAGCGGTTGCATCGTCTGCCCTTCGGTCCTGTCTGTCGAGGTCGGTGGCGGTCGCCACGCTCAGCGCGACACCGGGTCGGCCTCGAACACCGATACGTGCTCACCCACGATGTGATTGACGACCCAGTCGTGGACCTCGTTGTGCTCGTCGCTGGTCGCGTAGCGGAGGAGCGCGGCATGGTCGGAGAAGGTGGCGCTGATGACGTAGTCGCCGGGGACGACCTCGCCGTTCCTGACGTTGCGCCGGACACCGGCCTCGGCCGACAGCACCCCGGGGGCGACGGCCAACATGGCCCGGGCCCGGGCCACGCCCTCGGCGACGGCTGTCGGGGCCACGGACACGGTGGCGACGAGGCGGATGGGACCGGGGGCCGACGGTTCGGTGCTTCGGGTCATGTCACCTTGCCGTCCCAGTTGCGGGCCGCCCGGACGACCTCGTTGAAGGGCTTGCCCGAGTCGAAGCTCGGCTCCCGGGGAAGGCCCAGCACCCGTTCGCTGATGCCGTTGCGCTGCATCTCGTTGGTGCCGGCGGCGATCGAGGTCATCCGCCCGTTCAGGAAGGCGAGCGCGGTGTCGGCCGCCTCCTCCCCCGCGTCGGGCTCCCAGAGCAGGGCCTCAGCCCCGCCGAGCTCCAGCCCGATCTGAGCCCGGATGGGCATGATCGTGCCTCCGGCGAGCTTGCCGTAGGCCGCCAGCGCGGGCTGGGGGGTGGCGGCGTTGCGGATCACCGTGGCGAGGCGTCGACCGAGGTGGAACTGGGCGAAGTCGTTGATGTGGGCCCGGGCGATGAGCTGACGGGCCGTCGGATCGTCGGCCCGACCGACCCGGCGGGCCAGCTCCACCAGGTCCGAGGGGAGGCCCCTCGGCTCGACGGTGTGGGCGCCCGACTCCCCGGCCCCCCGCTCGTACACCAGCATCGTCTGGGCCACCGTCCAGCCCTGGTTGAGCTCGCCGATCCGATCGGAGTCGGGCACGACCACGTCGTCGAGGAAAGCCTCACAGAACCCCGACGCCCCGTTGATCTGACGGATGGGGCGGACGGTGACGCCCGGGGCGGCGGTGGGCACGGCGAACCAGGTGAGGCCGCGGTGCTTGGGGACGTCCCAGTCGGTGCGGGCCAGGCACATGGCCCAGTCGGCGTGTTGGGCCCCGGTGCTCCAGATCTTGGACCCGGTGATGACCCAGGTATCACCGTCACGACGGGCGGTGGTGCGAATGCCGGCGAGGTCGGAGCCGGCCTCGGGCTCGGAGTAGAACTGGCACCACAACCGCTCTCCGGCGAGGAGCGGCGGGATGTGCTCAGCGAGGAACTCCGGCGAACCGTGGTCGAGCAACGATCGGCCGATGGCGGTGAACATCACCTTGCCGGCGCCGCCGAACTCAGGCATCACGTAGGGCCTCGACTCCTCCTTCACCACCTGTTCGTGGGCGGCGGAGAGCCCGGCGCCGCCGAACTCCTTCGGATAGGTGATGCCGGCGTAACCCGCGTCGTAGAGCTTGCGCTGGACGATCCGGCTGGACGCGACCACCGCAGGATCGGGGTCCTCGGAGCCGGCGGGCACCGAGCTCGGGTCGGGCCAGCGCTCGAGGTTGCTCTCGCACCAGGCGACGAAGCGGTCCCGGAACTCGTCGACAGGGGTCATCTGGTCGGTCATGGTCGCGTCACGTCTCCTAGATGCCGGCCATGCGGCAGTGGTGCTCGCGGTGCCAGGTCGGGTCGCCGTACCGGGCCGCGTCGGTCGAGAGGCGACGCAGGTAGAGGTGCTGGTCGTGCTCCCAGGTGAACCCGATGCCGCCGAAGATCTGGAAGCAGCGCTGGGCCAGGTCGATGCCGCAGTCACCGACGAAGGCCTTGGCCATGGAGGCCGCCTGGGCACCGTAGGGGTCTCCTTCGCCGAGGTAGCGGGCGGCGACCAGGGTGATGGCCTTGCTCATCTCGAGGTTGAGGCTGGTGTCGGCCAGTACGTGCTTGATGGCCTGGAAAGAGCCGATCGGGCGCCCGAAGGCGATGCGGTCCTTGGCGTACTGGACCGTCATCTCGAACTCGTGGGTCATGGCGCCGACCGACTCGGCGGTGGTCAGCACGCAGGCGAGGGCGAGCTGGGCGGCGACGTCCGCATCGCTCTCGCCGGGATGGCCGACCACCGAGTCGACGGGGACGCCGACATCGTCGAGGCGCACCTCGACGAAGCGACGGGACAGGTCGAGGCCGTCGAGGGCCACGACCTCGAGACCCGGCGTGTCGACGGCGACCAGGAACTGAGCGAGACCGACCTCGCTCGTCGCCGTGAGCAGGAGCCATCCGCCGGGGCCGGGGTCCTCCACGAAGGTCACCCGCCCCATGAGGCGGTAGCCGTCATCGGTGGTCGTGGCCCGGAGCTCCCCTGTGGTCGCCGGCAGACCCGGTGCCACCCCGAAGCCCCAGCCGGCGGAGGCCTCACCGGCCATCAGGGCCGGGAGGACGGTGGACCGCTGCTCCTCGCTCCCGACCAGACCGAGGGCATGAGCGACCACGTTGGTGGCCACGAAGGCGCCCGGCTGCAGCAGTGCGCCGCGTTGGTGGGCCACCAGGGCGGCGTCGACGACGCCGTTCCCGGAAACGCTGCCACCGCCGTTCTCCTCGGGCACCACGAAGGAGAACCAACCCAGCTCGCCCGCCTGGCGCCGGTAGCGGCAGGCGAGGTCCGGGTCGTCGAATGCCGCGGCCCGCAGGCTGGCGAGCGGATAGGCCTCGTCGATGAACCGGGTGGTGGCGTCGAGCAGGAGCTGCTGCTCGTCGTTCAGATCGTCAAGCACGTGCGCTCCTCGGTGGGCGGGTGACGCGGTTCGGGTCAGGGGTCATCGGGTCATCCACCGGTCAGCCGACCGCGGATCTCGCCGTCCTCCATGAAGACCGGGATGTCGTGCTCGTCGAGGTACGACGGCCGCACCGACGAACCGCCGTCGACCGGGATCGTCTGCCCGGTGACGAAGCCGGCGAGGTCGCCGAGGGCGAACAGAGCCACACCGGCGAGCTCCTCGGGCGTACCGCGGCGCTTGAGGGGGAGCACCGCGTCGCGGGCTGCGTCGTCACGATCGACGCCGCGGCTGTGAGGGGTCGAGATGGTGCCTGCGGCGATGGCATTGACCCGGATCCCGTGACGGCCCCACTCGACGGCCATCGTCTTGGTCATGGAGACCAGGGCGGCCTTGGCGGCGCCGTAGGCCATGCTGAACGGTGCCGCGCCCAGGGCGGCGACCGAGGCCACCTGCACGATGCTGCCGCCGTGGCCGGCACGGATCAGGTGCTCGGCGACGGACTGGCTGGTGAGGAACGCCGACGTGAAGTTGAGGGCGAAGACCTCGTCGATGGTGGATTGCGGGTATCCGTCGAGGGTGTGCCAGTGCTGGGGGCGCTGGCCCCCGACCACGTGCACCAGACCGTCGACCGAGCCGAACGTCTCGGCCGCGGTGGCCACTGCGGCGTCGACGTCGGCTTTGGAGCACACGTCGGCGATCACACCCTGGAAGCGACCGCCGGCAGCGACCGTGGCCGCCTCGGCCTCGCCCAGTGGTCCCTCGGCGATGTCGATGCCGACGACGTCGGCGCCGAGCTCGGCCGCCCCGATGCACACCGCGGTTCCGATGCCGCCGCCGCCGGCGCCGGCGACGATGACGGTGCGGCCGTCGAGGCGGAGCCTGTCACCGATCATCGCCCGACCTGACCGACCGCCCGCACGAAGGGCATCTCCATCTGGTTGACGATCCCGGGCGGCGCCGCGCACACCATGGGGATGGCGTTGACGACGGGCATCGCGGTGGTCACGGTGCCGTCGAGGTGCTCGCCGTGGGGTTCGAGTCGGACGCGCACGCCGGGCACGCCCTCGAGGTCGATGACGTAGCCGTGGGTGACGGGCCAGTTGGGGGTCATGTCCTCGCCCAACTTCCACACGAAGCTGCACTCGATGAGGGACCGGCCGTCCTTCTCTCCGAACACGGTGCCCTTGAAGGCGGCGATCCGGCCCTTCTGGACCGTCATGAATCCGAAGTCGGTGTCCCGGTCGGCGGTGGCGAACTCGACCCGGAACCCGACCCGGTCGATGGCCAGTCCCATGGCCTTGGCCATGACCGGGACCTGTTCCTTGAACGACCCGCACGCCGACTCGCACGCTTCGTAGGCCACGGGGTCGTCGGGGTCGAGGTCGAAGCCCTGGGCTCGGAACATCTGCTCGTTGGCGTAGCCGACGATGTCGAGCGACTCCAGCACCGAGATCCGGTCGATGCGGCTGCACATGGCGCTGGCCGCCATGGCGACCATGGGGGCATGGCCGGGATAGATGCCACTCGCGTACAGCGACGAGCCACCCCGGTAACAGGCCTCCCGGATCCGGCGGGTGGGCTCCTCGCCGTAGCCGTGCCCGGCCAGCATGTACATGGTCGCGACGACGTTGGTACCCGACTCGAGGATCCGCTCGAGGTGATCGAAGTCGGGCCGATAGGCCATGTAGGAAACGCAGTCGGGCTTCATGGCCAGCAGGGCCCCCACGTCGTCGGTCGCGGTGATGCCGATCGGGTCGATGCCGCAGAGCTCGCCGACGTCGCGCCCGACCTTGTCGGCGGAGTAGGCGAAGCAGCCGACGAGGTCGATGACGGGGTGACCGACCATGCCCCTGACCGCGGCGCTTCCGGTCTTGCCGGTCGTCCACTGCACGACCCTCAGGCTCCGGCTCACTTGGCGATCCGGTCGGGACGGCGGGTCGAGGTCTCCTGGAGACCGCGCCACACGAGGGTGGCCTCGTCGCGTGGCAACGAGAAGCAGGAGCGCGACACGAACTCGTCGTCGGGGTGGGCGTAGGTGATCGGGCCCCGGCCGAGACCTTCGTAGGAGGCCAGCGCCACCTCCTCGGGCGAGCTGGGGCGCATCAGCCGGCTCCGGGCCCGATCGAGGGGATCGTCGGTGTCGGTGCGGTTGCACAGCTCCGGGTCGAGGGTCTCCTTGAACGAGTCGTAGTTGAGCGAGGACGTCGCCCCCACCAGGACACAGGTCGCGTCCACCCCCCGGTCGCCCAGCTCGGTCCAGAGGCTCTCGGTGAGGATCCACTCGAACGCTTTGCCGGCGTTGTAGGTGCTGAAGTTCACCGCGCCCTGGGTGCCACCCATGGAGCTGATCATGACGATCCCGCCCCGCCCCCTCGCGGCCATCTTGTTGGCGAGCAGGTGGGTGAGCACGACCGGCGTCGTGCAGTTGACGGTCACGCTGAGCAGGTGCAGGTCCAGGTCGCCGTCGATGAAGTGGGCGTTGGGCCCCACCGCGGCGTTGTAGACGAACAGGCCGACCTCGATGTCACTCGTGGCCCCCTCGACGATCGAGCCGATCTCCGGCGACGCCAGGTCGGCCGCGATGGTGCGGACCTCGACGCCGTGCTCCGCGACGATCTCGGCGGCGGTCTGCTCCAGGACGTCGCGGCCACGAGCGAGCAGAACCACGTTGAGTCCTCGCCCCGCCGCTTCGCGGGCGAGGGCCCGGCCGATGCCCATCGAGGCCCCGGCGACGAGGGCCCACGGCCCGTAGCGCTCGCGGAAGTTCTGGTCGGTCATGGGACCCCCCTGGTCTGGTATGACGCTGCCCTCAGAAACATCTAGATGATACGGACAGAGATGGTTCGAGGAGCAAGCTCGCCGAACGGCAGGAGCCCCCTGGCGCTCTCCGGGCGCGACGGACCCGGAGACCGAACGGGGGCGCGTTGCAATCGTGTTGCGATCGTGACCAGACTGTCACGACGCCTGCACCGTCCAGCCACCGCGAGGAACCCGCCGCATGACACTCGAACAGCCCGAAGCCCGCGAGTCGTCCCCCCGTCCCCGTCGCTCACGCCGGGTGCTCGCCTCGCTGGTGCTCGGCCTGTTCGCTCTCGTCTTCGCCGCCAGCTGCACCCCCGCCGAGATGCGAGCGTGGTGGGACACGCAGGGCTACGACCACTCGAAGCTGAGCGAGGCCGAGGTCCAGAACGCCGGCGGCGGTCGCCACGGCCTACTGGGACGCCCGGTTCGCCGAGGCTCGCGACCTGGCCAAGTTCAACCACGTGCTCAGCGACGACCAGCTCTACCGCCTCCGCTGGTGCGAGACCGGGGACAACTACACCGCCGTCGGCGGTACCGGCGCCTATCTGGGCGCGTACCGGGGTGCCTACATGTTCCTGCGGTCGACGTGGGACAGCGTGGCCCGCCTGCACTACCCCGCCTACGTGGGCCTCGACCCGGCTGCGGCCCGACCCGAGGTGCAAGACGCCATGGCCCGGGCCCTCTGGTCGATGAGCGGCCCCCGCCCGTGGCCGGTGTGCGGCCTGCGCGTCTGACGACGTCCAACTGATCCCTCCCCCCGACGAAGCCACCGGGCCCTCCCCCGCCCGGTGGTTTCGTCGCGCGCGAGACGGGCAGGCGGACCCGACGATCGGTTGGCTCCGCCAGGCGCTCGGAGCCTGATCCCCGCCCGAGCTCGCCTAGGGCTCGCGGGGGTCGTGGAGCTCGATGGTGCGGATGTCGGGATCGACGGAGGCCACCCGGCTGCTGAGGATCTCGACGATCAGCGCCTTGGGCACGACGCACTCCGGGCAGGACGACGCACTCAGGTCGAGCTCGAGGCGCAGCGCGGTCGCCGTGGTCTCGCGCACCCGCAGCACGGCACCGTCGGGCTGGACGATCTGGTTGAGCTCCTCGATCACCGCGTCGACGCTCACGGCCGCACGATCCGCTCGTGGGTCGGCGCCGCGAGGTGGGGCATGATCAGGTTCGACTGGGCCAGACCGGGCCCGCCGGCGCAGACGATGAGCACGTTCTCCGGAGAGGCCAGGTGGACCTTGTTGTCGTGCTTTCCCGCGGTCGGGGCGGTCATGCGCTCCCAGAGCGCGATGCGGGTCGACTCCTTGGTCCAGCCGCCGTCCATCAGGCGTCGCTGGTGCTCGGGACCGAGGATCAACATCACGCCGCGCTCGTCGCCCACGAACTCGTCGAGGAGCAGGCCCGAGATCCGGCCGGTGTCGGCCAGCGTGTCGAGGATCACCTCCGGTTCGGGCTCGAACTCGGTGGCGGTGAGGTAGCGCATCACCGACATCAGCGTCACCACGTCGTCGCTCGGGGCGTAGCCCTCGAGCACGTGCATCGGGGTCCAGTCGCTGAACTCCTCGTTCTCGCCGAAGCAGAACGAGTAGCGCAGCGGCCAGCTGAACGAGGCCCGGTCGAGCACGCCCGGAACCGTGCGGAACACGTTGCGGATCACCAGGCGCACGGCCCGGCCGATGGTGGCGTTGGCCCGGAAGCCGGGCCCCAGGCAGGCCTGGCCGCACTCGATCCCGATCTCGTTGCGGATGGGACCGTTGACGACCACGGCGTGCGCCGCGCCGGCGAGGGTGGCGGTGGTGGAGTGAGCGTTGGCCAGCGGCTGCAGGTGCGCCCGGACCGCCGCCACCACGACGGGGAAGTACTCGGGACGGCACCCGGCCATCACCGCGTTGATGGCCACCTTCTCGGCCTCGATGGCGAGGCTGCGGGTCGGGATCTCCCCCAGCACCTCCGGGCCGACGAGCCCGCCGGCGGCGAGCATGGCCTCCACCGCCTCCGGAGTCGGCGGGATGACCGGGAGGCCGTCGGTCCACCCGTTGTCGATGTAGGTGTCGACCGCCTCGACCCAACCGTCGTGGGCGACCGTTCCCGACGTCAGGCTCATGCGGTGAGTCGCTCCCGAACCCCGTCGAGGACCAGGCCGGCCAGCTCGTTGGCTTCGTCCTCGTCCCACATGGCCGTCGGGTTCAGCGGGTACCGGACGGTCACGAACGGGTAGTCGGCGGCGCCGAGCAGCCGGCAGAGGGCCTCGACCGCGGGAACCAGTGCCTCGTGCACGATGCACACGGCGGGGATGCCGGCGGCCTCGAGGTCGAGGGCGTCACGCATGCTGCGGGTGGAGCAACTGCCGCACCCGCCGAAGCCGGTGACCGCCACCGTGGCCGAGGAGATGATCGTCTCCCACTGCTCGGGCCAGGGGGGCACAGCCACGCTGGGCTTGACGACCTTCACCGTGCCGGCCAGGTCGTGCCACTTGACGAGCTGATCACCGATGGCGTCGAACATCAGCTCCGAGCGACCGAGGCCGTTGGCCACGATTCCGAGGATCTGACCTTCGAGGCTGGCCGGCCTCGGGGCCAGCCGGAACGGATGATCGTCCCCCGGTGCGGGTGTCGTCGGGTCGAGCGTGATCAGGGTCACGGTGGTCCCCCCTCCGTGCGGTGTCTGCATCGAGTGTGCCCGAACCGGGCCGGTCCTCGCCACGTTCGGCCGAGGCCGGCCGGCGGCCGACTCGGGGACCACCGTCGCTCAGCCGCCTCCGGCGGTCCAACGAGCTCGCACGGCGTCGAGATCGATGCCGAGTTGCGAGGCCGGAAGGGGCGGACGGCGCGGCGCGTGCTCCCAGTCCGTGTAGCCGCTCGCCGCCCGGATGCGGCCCACCCCGACGGTCTCCACCACATGGGAGAAGTCCTCCTCGAGCAGGAACGGATCGGTGAGCTCTCGCCCCCGTTCGACGGCACAGCCGGCCGGCACCCCGGCGTCGAGGAGCCGGATCACCAGCCCCTCACCCGTTTCCCGGGTCGTGGCCGCTTCGATGGCAGACGCTCGCTCGGCGTCGCCCGCGGACCAGAGGCCCGACCGGTCGAGGACGGCCAGCAGGGCGCGCCGTTGGGTGTCGGTCACCGCCGAGACGCCGATCCACCCGTCAGCGACCCGGTAGAAGCGTTGCCAGGAGCTCGGACCGGGGAAGTCGGGGCCACCGACCGGACGCGCCGGGCGGTCGGTGTAGTCGGTGATGTCGCCGGACTGCAGGAAGGTCGAGCTGGCCGCCAACGAGGTGAAGACGCGTTGGCCGTGGCCGGTCTGCTGGCGCTGCCAGACAGCGGCGAGGGTGCCGAGGGCACCGATGCAGCCGACGGCGACGTCGTGGACCGGAGCGTTGATGGTGATGGGGCGCCCCGATCCCCCTTGCACGGCGGCGAGCCCGCTCAGGGTCTGGAGCACGGGGTCGAAGCCGGGGAGGTCGGCGTAGGGGCCGACGGCTCCGAAGGCGGTGACCGAGCAGCGCACCAGCGACGGGTTCGCCGCGTCGTAGCGCTCGGGTCCGAGGTCCATCCGGGCGAGCTTCGCCGCCGTCAGGTTGTCCACCACCACGTCGGCCACACCCACCAGCTCGAGGAAGCGGCGGCGACCCTCCTCGTCGCTCAGGTCGACGGCCAGCCGAGGTTTGTGCTCGTTGATGATCCCGTACGAGTGCGTGTAGATGCCGTAGGGGTCCCCGGTGGGCGCCTCGACCTTGACGACGTCGGCGCCGTGGGCGGCCAGCAGGGTGCTGACGAAGGGAGCGGCCAGGAAGGTGGCGGTGTCGATCACCCGGAGCCCCGCGAGGGGTCGGTCGGCGACACCGGGTGGTGGGCCGGCCGGCGCCATGACCGGGTCCACCCCCGCCCACACGTCGGCGGCGACGGCCGGGCGACTCGATGACGGGAGCTCGCCGGCCCGGACACCGCCGCCGCTGAGGTCGAGAGGCGGGCCCGGCATGGTCACCTCGCCGACGTCCGGGTGCCGACGCCGCACCGGCGGGCAGGCGTGGGCGACGACGTCGCTGCGCAGCCACTCGTCCGGATCGCAGAGCAGGGCGGCCGGCACGCCGGCACCCTCGAAGCGTCGCACCCACTCCCCAGCCGGCTGCTCGGCGATGGTGGTCTCGAGCTCGGCGTTCACCTCGGCGGTGACCTCGGGCCTGATGAAGTTGAGGAACTCGCCGGCGACGCTCGGTAGGGCGAAGACGTCGAGGCGGTCCATCACGTCGAGGGCCCGGATGAACAGCTCCGGGGAGAGGGCGGCGAGGTAGAACCACCGGCCGTCGCCGCCCTGGTACAGCCGGAAGTACGGTCCGCCGCTCACCGACCGGCCGGGCGCGACCTTGGCCGGTCCATCCACCGTCTCGTTGACCAGCGTCGCCAGCGTGGCCGCTTCGGCGTGCAGGCCCGTCACCGTCGCCGCCCGCCCCCAGCCGTCCCTCGTGCGGGCGAGGAGCCCGGCCACGGCCGCCACCGCGCCCAGTGCGCCGTGGATCATGGGCCGGGCCTGCGTGACCGAGGCGACCGGGCGCTCCTCGAGGGCGGGGTGGTTCGCGGCGAACCCGCTGATGGCGTCCGACAACAGCTGGTCGTGCGGCAGCTCGTGGCCGAGGTAGGGCGAGCGGGTCGCCGGCATCCACACCCTGACCAGCGTGGGGGCCCGGTCCCGGAGCGTCGCCCCGGTGTGACCTCGAGCCGACAGCTCCGCGTGCGTGCCGTCGTCGACCATCACGTCGGCCCGGTCGAGGAGGTGGTCGATCCGGTCAGACCTGGCGACCAGCGTCTTGCCCCGGTTCCAGCACAGCCACCCGGGCAGCCCGACCCGGTCCACGTCTCCGTCGGGCAGGACCCGAACGACGTCGGCGCCCAGGTCGGCGAGCAGCATTCCTGCGACCTGTCCGGCGGCGGAGTCCGTCCACTCCAGGACCCGGACCCCCTCCAGCGCTCGTGCTGCAGTCATGCGGCGACCTCGTGGATGGCGAACCTGGGCGAGGCGGCCCGACAGCATCGAGCTGCGCTTCGCCTCACCGTGACCGGCCGCCGAGCACCGGCGGTGACCACCACCGGTCCGACCCCCTCGGGCCCGGCGGGGACAACGTAGCAACCGCCGTAGTCGCCGACCTGACCTCGACGCCCGCGCAATCGTGCCGTGTAGGTTTGGCCCGTCCGAGCTCGGGTGAGAACGCGATGAGCGACAACCAGATCATCGTGGGCCTGGCGACGATCATCGTGTTCGGCGTCGGTGCGCAGTGGATCGGTCGGCGGCTGGGCTTCCCGTCGTTGCTGCTCCTGCTGCCTGCGGGTCTGCTGGCTGGTGACGTGTTCGGCCTCGTGAAGCCCCAGGAGCTCTTCGGCGACACCCTGTTCCCGCTGGTCACGCTCCTGGTCGCCCTCCTCCTGTTCCAGAGCGGGCTCCAACTGCGGCTCTCCGACCTGCCACGCGACGCGCGTGGACCGGTGCTCCGACTCGTGGCCATCGGAGGGACCGTCACCTTCCTCGGCGCGTCGCTGGCCGTCATGGCGATCTTCGACATCGGATCGGACATGGCGTTCCTCGTCGGCGCCATCATCGTCGTCTCCGGTCCGACGGTCGTCGGGCCGCTGCTCGAGGTGGTTCGCCCCCGGAAGCCGACGGGCTCGGTGCTGAACTGGGAGGGCACCGTCCTGGATCCGGTGGGCGCGACCCTCGGCGTCGTGGTCCTGAACCTCGTGCTGGCATCGGGACGGGGCGGGGTGCATCCCTTGCTCCAGATGTCGGCCCGTCTCGCCCTCGGCATCTTCGTGGGCGCCGTCGCCGCCGCCCTGCTGGTCTTCGTGATGTCGCGCTTCTTGGTCACCGACAACATGGAGGCGGCCGTCGCCCTGCTCTTCGCGGTCGCCGCCTTCGCGGTGGCCGAGGTGCTGCTGTCGGAGGCCGGCCTCTTCGCGACCGTGACGCTGGGCGTCATCGCCGCCAACCAGAAGGTGGTCGCGATCGGACGGATCAACGGTTTCGGGGAGACCCTCGAAGTGCTCATCATCGGCACGCTGTTCATCCTTCTCGGCGCGCTCGTCCAGATCGACGAGCTCCGCGACTACGCCTGGCGGATCCTCGCGCTGATCGTGGCGCTGGTGGTCCTCGTGCGTCCGGCCTCGGCGGCGATCGCGCTGGTGCGCACCAAGCTGCCCGGACGCGACCGAGCCATGATCGGCGGCCTCGATCCTCGAGGCATCGTCGCCGCGGCCACCGCCGCCCAGTTCTCCGTCACCCTGTCGGCCGCCGGCTTCGAGAGCGACTTCATCCTGCCCGTCGTGTTCGGGGTGATCCTCGGCACCGGCATCGTCTACGGGCTCGGCGCGGCACCTCTGGCCCGTCGGATCGGCATCGCCCTCCCGGCACCGAAGGGTGTCGGCCTCGTCGGTGACGCCCGTTGGCTCACCGATCTGGCCCACTGCCTCCAGGACTGCGGCGTACCGGTGCTGCTCGTGACCGCTGCCCCGCCGGCCTCCCTACCGGCACCCGATGACCGCCTCCCCACGATCTCCCTGTCGGACTCGGAGGAGCAGATCACCGCCGCAGTCGAGGAGGTGGGCCTGTCGCAGGTCCTCATCTGCACTGAAGCGAGCACGGCGCTGACCGTGGTCATGGCCGTGTTCGTGGAACGGCTGGGTCGCCGGCACCTCCTCCGACTACCGGAGCCGGCAGGCAGCGGCATCGACTCCCGTCTGGCCTCCCGAGCGACCGCTCACGCCTTCCGACGCGGGCTCACCCGGGCCGACATCGACGAACGGATCGCCGCCGGCGCGAGCATCCGGCGGATCGACGACGCCCGCGAGGAGGACGCCCTCCGCCTCGCCACCGTCGCCGACGACGGCACGGTGGACCTCGCCGTGGCCGACAAGGCCCCGAAGAGCGGCGACGTCGTCATCGCCCTCGTCGGCGGGAGGTTCAGCCCGTGAACTTCGGGGCGACGGCCACCGGCGCCGGCGCGGTGGTCGACGGGGACGGCGGCGGCTCGGCCGGCGGGATGCTCTGGGCGAAGGAGAACACGCTCTCGGGATCGACCTGGAGCTTGATCTCCCGGAGCCGCGGCAGGTTCGCCCCGTAGTACGCCTCGAGCCACCCGTCGAGGCCCGGGTCGATGTAGTTCTGATAGGCCTGCCCGTTCGAGTACGGGGCCATCGCGTCCGTCAGCGCCCGCAGCCAGGCCTGGTTGCTGGCCACCAGATCAGCCGGGCTGTCGACCTGCCAGTAGGCGAGGTACTGGCCGAGCGCCAGCGCGTCACGGTGCACGAACGCGGTGGCGTCGGGGGCGACCCGGTTGATGGCGCCGCCGTAGCTGTCGAAGCCGACGCCGCCCGTGCCGAACGACGCGGCATCGGTCGGTTGGAGGGGGTCGGCCTGGCGCGTGTCCACGAAGTCGACGATGACCTGCACCGCCGCCGCCGACAGCGGCGCCGCCTCTCCGACGTAGGCGGAGGTGGCCGCCCAGGTGTTCTGCACCAGCTGGCCGGGCGGGTTCCAGTACGTGGGATGGCACTCCTGCTCGGTGATCGTGGCGCAGCCGGCGTGGATGTCGATCGCCTCGAGGTAGGTCTTCTGCTCCACGTTGGTCGCCGTGGGGGCGACCGCGGCCACCAGCGGCGCCACGATGGCCGACCACTGCGCCGGAGTGCCCAGGAAGGTGCCGGAGGCCCCGATGTAGGGCGATGCCGACGGCCCGCCGGGCTGGGTGAGCAGGGCGATGCCGGTGAAGACCTCGTCGGGGAGGCCCAAGACCCATTCCTGCCAGGCGACCATGGCGGGCACGGCGTCGGCCCACGCCCAGTCCACGGAGAAGAGCGTGACGTCGCCGATCGGTGAGGTGGCGAAGGTCATGGAGGTGACGATCCCGAAGTTGCCGCCACCGCCGCCCCGACAAGCCCAGAACAGGTCGGGCTCGGTCTGCTCGGACGCCGTGACGATCCGACCGTCGGCCAGGACGATCTCGAGGGCGACCAGGGCGTCGCTGGTGAGCCCGAAGGCCCGACTCACCTCGCCGTGGCCCCCTCCCAGGGTGAGACCGGTGATGCCGACCGACGGGCACGTGCCACCCGGGATGGTGACGCCCCGGGCCGCCAGCGCGACGTAGATGTCGATCAGCACCGCGCCGGCGCCGATCGTGGCGGTGGTGGCGTCGGTCGCCACCGCGACGGCGTCCATCTCGGTGACGTCGATGACGAGCCCGTCACAGGTCGAGTAGCCGCCGTAGCTGTGGCGACCGTTGCGGGCGCGCAGCGGCAAGCCGTTGGCCCGGGCGAAGGCGATGCTGGCGGCCACGTCGGCCGGGGTGGCACAGAAGGCGACGGCGCCGGGGACGATCGACGAGAAGCGGGTGTTGAACAGCTCGATGGCCGTCGACCACGCGACATCGGGCGGGAGCACGAGCTGCCCCGAGAGCTGCGCCGCCAATGCGGCCCAGTCGGCGCCGGACACCGCCGCCGGTGAGGCGAGACCGGAGCTGCCCGTGCCCGCGGCCCAGGCCGGCACGGCGCCGAACGCCCGGCCGAAGGTCGCCGCCGCACCCACGCCCAGGGCGGCCCCGCCGGCCCCTCTCAGGAACTCCCGCCGCGATCTCTCAGCCACCCGCTACCCCATCCCCTCGACGAGGGCGGGTCTACCACAGGGTCGCCGGTCGTCATGGTGGACCCACAGCGCGAGCGGCGGCTCGTGGCCGCTCATTCCGAGTCGGTGAGCCGGCTCATCACGAGGTTGCGCCACTGGTCGGCGTGGGCGACGAATCCCGGCGGCACCACCACAGTGGTGTCCGGCCCCTCGACCAACGCCGGGCCGCGCAGCTGGGTGCCGGAGACGAGCGCCGTCCAGTCGTGGACCGGGGCGGGGACGTACCCGCCCAGCGCGGCGAAGTGCACCGGACGTTCGCCGACCGGCGCCGAGGCCCCGCCGCCAGCATCGGCGGCGGGCGCCACCGGCGTGGGCTTCGGGACGGTCCGCACCATGCGGATCCTGAAGTTCACGACCTCGACAGGCGCATCCAGGTCGATGCCGTAGGACCGCTGGTATTCGTCGATGAAGCCCTTCACGATCAGGTCCACCTCGGTGGGTCCGAAGGTGCCGGCCGGCGCCGGCACCCGGAGCTGGTGGGCCTGGCCCAGGTAGCGCACGTCGACCGAGCGGGTCACCTCGGTGGGCCCGGCTTCGGGGAGGTCGGCCCCGGCCCGGGCCTCGAGCTGGCGGAACACCTCCGTCACCACCTCCGGGCGGAGGTCCTGCTGAGCGAGGACGTGGGTCACCACCCGGTCCACGACGAGGTCGGCGGTGATCAACCCGACCGCCGACGCCACGCCGGCCGCCCATGGGATCACCACCCGGCTCATGGCGAAGGTCTCGGCCAGGGCGGCGGCGTGCATCGGCCCGGCCCCGCCGAAGGCGACCATCGTGAAGCCCCGGGGGTCGATTCCCCGTTGGATGGTCACGACACGGATGGCCGCCGCCATGTTGGCGTTGGCGATCTCCCGCACGGCGTGGGCGGCATCGGGCAGGTCGAGACCGAGCGGTCCACACACGACCTGCTCGATGGCCTCGCGGCTCCGCTCGGGATCGAGGCTGACGCCTCCGTTGAGATCGCCCGCTCTGAGGTAGCCGAGGACGAGGTTGGCGTCGGTCACGGTGGGCTCGGTGCCACCTCTCGCGTAGCAGGCCGGCCCAGGGACCGACCCCGAGGACCGGGGCCCGACACGGAGGGCGCCGCCGCTGTCGACCCAGGCGATGCTGCCGCCGCCGGCGCCCACCTCGGCCAGATCGACGACGGGGATCTTCACCGGGAAGCCGGACCCGCCGTGGGACCCACCCGTGCTGGCGGAGCCCCCCACGCGGAAGCCGTGGGTGATGTCGGGGCGCCCGTCACGGACGATGCCGGCCTTGGCCGTCGTACCCCCCATGTCGAACGAGACCACCTCGGAGATGCCGAGCCGAGCACCGACGAAACCGGCGGCGATGACCCCGGCGGCGCCGCCGGACTCCACGGTGTAGATCGGGCGCTGAGCAGCGAGGGCGGCCGACATGACGCCGCCGCTCGACTCCATGATCTCGACGGGGCCGTGGATGCCCAGCGCGGCGAGGCGCGCCTCCAGCCCGGCCAGGTAGGTGGCCATGACGGGACCCACGTAGGCGCACATCACCGTGGTCATGGCCCGCTCGTACTCCCTCATCTCGGGCCAGATCTCCGAGGAGGCCACGACATAGGCATCGGGCAGCGCGGCGCGGACCGCAGCGGCGACCGCCTGCTCGTGAGCCGGGTTGGCGTATGAGTTCAGGAAGCAGATGGCCACCGCCCGTGGCGAGGTCGCAGCCACCCGGGTCACGGCGCGCTCGAGGGCATCGGGATCGAGCGCGCGAGTGATCCCTCCCCGAGCGTCGACCCGTTCACGGACCTCCACGGTGTCGCGGTGGCGCACCGGTGGTTCCGGGGTGGTGAACCACAGGTCGAACCGCTCGTCCTCGAGGCGGACCTCACGGCCGAGGCGGACCATGTCGGCGAAGCCCTCGGTGGTGACGAAGGTGACCGGACTCCCCCGCCGCTCGAGGATCACGTTGGTGGCGAGCGTCGTGCCGTGCACGACCCGGCTGACCTGTCCGGCGTCCACGCCGGTCCGGCGCAGGACCTCCTCGACGCCGACGGCCACCCCCTCACGGGGATCTTCCGGGGTGGTTGCCACCTTGCAGGTCTGGATCCGTCCGTCGGTCCCGCCCAGCACGACGTCGGTGAACGTCCCGCCGACGTCGACCCCGAGGAAGGTCGAGCCGTCGGTCGCGCTCATCGGCCCGGTACCTCCGCCCGACGCTCCCGCCGGAGCCGGTCGGTGGCTTCGGCGTCGAGCGTGCCCGACGCATCGAGGACGATCCCGTAGTCGTGCCGGGCGCCTTCCGGAGTGACCCGACCGTCCTCCACGTCGGCCAGCACCCGCTCGGGCGGTCGCTCCTCAGGGCGTCCCACCCCGCCCCCACCCGATGTCCTCATGACGAAGACGTCCCCGGCGTCGAGTCGAATCCCCTGCTGCTTGTACGGAAGTCGCTCCACCGTGCCGTCGACCCGGCGGACCTCGTAGGCCCCGGGCTGCCCGGAGGCTCCGTCGAGCATCCCCGGCGGCGGGATGCCGATCCGGTCACCACGGACGGTCAGTTCGGTGGCGCCGAGCATGCGGAGCCCGAGCTCCACGCCGAGGCCGCCGCGCCAGGTGGCGGCCCCCCCGGAGTCGGGCACCAGCCGGCACCACTCGGCCACGTACGGGAGCTGGGCCTCGAGGGGCTCGAGCTGAGGGATCACGCTGCGCCCTCCGAAGAAGAAGGCACCCGTGGCATCCGGGCCGTCCGCACCCGAGCGGCCGCCGATGCCGCCGAACTCGTAGCCGAGGGTCAACCACGGCTGGCCGTCCGGGCGTGTGCCGGACAGGGCATAGACGTGGATCAGCCCGCTCGACGCCACCGCCCGCTCGGGGGTCGCCGCGGAGAGGGCCCGCACGATGGCATCGACGGCGGCGGCGACGGTGACGACGCGACCCCCGCAGGCCGCCGGCGCCCTGGGGTTGACGATGGCCCCTTCGGGCAGGATCGCCGTGATGACGGCGAAGCAGCCCTCGTTCATGGGGATGGACGGGTCGACGAAGCAGCGCACGGCGTAGACGATCCCCGACAGCGTCTGGGAGTACGAGGAGTTGATGGCGCCACCCGACTGCTCGGCGGTGCCGGTGAAGTCGACGGTCACCTTCCCGTCGGCCACCGTGACGGCGACGACGACGTCGTAGCTCCGGTCGGGGTCGAGGCCGTCGGTGTCGATGCTGAACTCGCCGCGGAACGTCCCCGCCGGCAGGGCGCGGAGGTCCTCCCGCATGCGCCGTTCGGCGTAGGCGACGTACGCACGGATCTGACGGTCGAGCTCGGTTGCCCCGTACCGCGCCACCAGCTCGTCCACCCGTGCGGCGAGGACGTTGACGCCGGCCACGAGGGCCTTCACGTCACCGATGACCTTCTCGGGGGCCCGGCTGTTCCGCTCGATCAGGCGGAACAGGTCCCGGACGGGCTCCCCCTGCCGGTACAGCCAGACCGGTGGGATGAGGACTCCCTCGGCGTAGGTGTCGGTGGCCAGCGCGGCCAGGCCGCCGGCGGCCACCCCACCCAGGTCGGCGACGTGGATCACCGTGCCGGAGAACCACATCGGCCGGTCGGCGACGAAGATCGGCCGGAAGACCAGGATGTCGTTGGCGTGGATGCCGCCCCGATAGGGGTCGTTGAGGGCGAGCACGTCGCCCGGTCGCATCTCGTCGAGGGAGATGTCCTCGAGCAACGCCTGCAGGCTGCAACGCAGGCTGGCGCCGTGCAGCAGGCTCGTCGCTGCGCTCTGGGCGACCAGACCTCCCTCGCGATCGAGTAGTGCGGCCGCAGCGTCGGCCCCCTCCTGGATCCAGGCGCTGTGCGAGGAGCGCACCACGATGATGCTCGCCTCCTCCACCGCGACGGCGAGGGCGTTGCGAACCACCTCGGCGGTGATGGTGTCCTCGACGGACACGGTCTTCATGGGCACGGTCTGCGTGGGTTGGGTCATCGCGGCGATCCCCCCACTGCGGAGGTGGACCGTGCCCCGGGCGGCGCGAGCAGCTCCAGGAGGGGACGGGTGGCTCGGGCCGAGTCGCGGGCCAGGGCGGCGACCGAGCCACTCCGGGTGACACTGTCGAGGACCTCCACACAGACCGGCCCCCCGAAGCCGCGGGCACCGAGGGCGGCGAACCAGGCATGCAGGTCGAAGGTCCCGTCGCCCGGCACGGCACGGTGGGCGAGCGTCGCCCGGACGAGATCGGCCCCAGGAGGGGGCATCGTGCCGTCGGCCACCTGGACGTAGGCCACCCCGTCTGGTCCCACCCGGTCGAGCACGTCGGTGGGCCATCCCCCCACGCACGCGTGCCACGTGTCGAGGACGATCCCACAGCGGGTGCCACCCGCCGATCCGATCAGATCGAGGGCACCGATCGGATCGGTCAGGTCCGACACCGGCGACGGCTCGATGGCCAGTCCCGGGCCACGATCCCCGAGCGCCTCCGCCGCCTCTCGCAGCCGGTCGGTCGCCGAGGCGCCGGCGCTGGCGTCGACCTTCACCATCACCCACTGGGGGTCCGTGGCCGCGACGAGATCGACCATCTCCTCGATCGCCGCCCGGCACCGGTCCCGATCCTCCGGGAGGATCAGCGCCGAGATGTCGAGGATCCTCAGCCTGCCGTCGGCCAGGGCGGCGACGGCTCGATCGAGCGTGCCCCGTTCACGGGCGTCCCGGAGGGAGAAGACATCGAGCGAGACCGCATCGAAGCCGGCATCGGAGGCCGCCCGGATCTGGTCCTCGAGCTCGATCCGGCAGCCGAACATCGGGGAGTGGTTCAACGTCGAGAACGCGAGATCGGCGTGCTGACCGCGTTCCCCCTGGCCCTGGTCGATCATCGCTCCCCCTCCGGCCCTGCACCCGCCCACCGGAGTTCGAGGCCGTGCACGCGCCCCACGAGCATCGCGCGGCAACCGACGCGCCCCGGTCGACGCCTGCTCAGGAGGACAGTGGGCGGGTGCTCACCCGCACCGGTACGCCTCCGGTGGGTCGGTTGACGACCATGCCCCGGGGACCCGGAACGGGCCCCGTGGCCGAGATGGCGAGCCGTTGGGCGAGCCGGGCGACGATCAGCGTCAGCTCCATCTCGGCCAGGGCGAAGCCGATGCAGTTGCGGGCACCCCGGCCGAACGGGACCCAGGCCATGTCGGCCAGCTCCTTCTGGTCACCGGACGCCTCGACGAACCGATCGGGCCGGAAGGCCAGGGGGTCGGTCCATGCCTCCGGGTCGCGCCCGGCGAGATGCGCCGACCACAGGATCAGCGTCCCTCGGGGGATCAGGTAGCCGCCCACGGTGACGTCGGTGGCCGCCTCCCGGGGGCTGAGGACACCGGCGGGGTGCAGCCGAAGCGTCTCGCGCACCACATGACCGGCGAACTCGAGGGCGGCGAGGGTCATGTGGTCGGGCACGGAGTCCTCGTCGAACACGGTGGCAGCCTCCTGCCCGAGGCGGTCCCAGGTGTCCGGATCGCGGGCACAGCACGCGATCGTCCAGGCCAGCGACGACGACGTGGTGTCATACCCGGCCCCGATGAGCGTGACGACCTGGTCTCGGATCTCGCCGTCGTCGAGCGTGGCATCGATCACGAGGGCCTCGAGCACGTCGAGGGGGTCACCGGTGGGCCGGCGGCGCCGAGCGACGATCTCGGAGTCGATCAACTCGTCGAGCACCCGCCGGTCGGCGGCGACTCGGGCCCGCCGGGTGAAGGGCAGCGGATGGGGGAGCTGGCGTAGGAACGACGACTCGAGATAGGCCTGCGGGCGCTCGAAGAGGTCGCCGATCTCCGTCGCCCGACCGGCCATTCGCTCGCCGAACAGGGTCCGCACGACGATGTCGAGCACGAGCGACCGGCCGACGGGGTACAGGTCGACCTCGGCGCCGCCGGGCGGAAGGTCACCGAGAACTCTCTCGATCGCGGCATCGGCTCGCTCGACGATGGTGGGGATCCAGCCGTTCAGGCGCCGCCGGGTGAAGGCCGCCTGCACGGACCTGCGGCGGCGCAGGTGGTCGTCACCGTCGGAGGCGATCATCGAGCCCGGCCCGACGACGAAGGCGAGCACGTTGAACTTGTGGTTCCACCGGAAGGACTCGCGAGGCAGGGCGAACAGCTCACGCAGCGCCCTCGGGTCGCCGACCACCGCCATGCGGATCGGTCCGGCGCCGAGCCCACACACCGGCCCGACCGTCGAGCGCAGCTCGTCGAGCACGGGCGACGGATCCTCGAACAGGCGCCGCAGGAGGGCCGGCTGACGCCGGAGCGGTGGTGCGGGAAGAGCGACGGACATCAGGGCACCTCCACGGGCGGGCCCACTGCGCCAACGGTGAGCTACTGCTGCTGTCGCGAGCACCGACCACATCGGTTCACGTCGCTCCACGGACCTCGACGCGGTGACGAGACCTCAGTCTCCCTTGGCCGTCAGGCCGCCGTCGACAGGGATGATGGCGCCGTTGACGTAGGACGCCTCGAGGGCGGTGAGAGCCACGATCATGTGGGCGATCTCGGCCGGCTCGGCATAGCGGCCCACGGGGACCTTCCGTCGGGCGAAGCCGTCTCGTCGCTCCTCGGGGATCGACCGGGTGAGCCCGGTGAGGGTCGACCCCGGGCACACGCAGTTGGTGGTGACACCCTCTCGGCCGTGGTCCACGGCGAGCGACCGGGTGAGGCCCACCACGCCGTGCTTGGACACGCTGTAGGGCCCGGTGCCCCGGGTCGCGCCGAGGCCCTCGGTGGAGGCGATGTTGACGATGCGGCCCTGGCCGCGGCTCCGCAGGTCGCCGATGCACGCCCTCACCATCAGCATCGTTCCGGTCAGGTTGACGGCGATCGCCCGATCCCACTCCTCGAGGTAGCCGTCACCGTCGATCGGTCCTCCGGCGGCGATGCCGGCCGCGTTCACCAGGATGTCGATCGGTCCGACGGACGCTCGGACGTCGGAGACCGCGGCCTCGACCGCTCCGGCGTCGGACACGTCGACACGAGCCACCCCTTCGCCCCCGGCCACGTCGAACACGGCGACCTGCACGCCCTGGCCGCGGAGCAGTTCGACGGTGGCCGCGCCGATCCCACTGGCCCCGCCGGTCACGATCGCCACCCGCTCTTCCATCCGTGCCTCCCCGTTGGCCCCGCGGGCCGTCTCCGGGGACGCTAGCGATCCACTCGAGTCGGCGAGGCCGACCACCAGTTCACCCTCGTACCGCCGCAGCGAGGATCGTCTGCGGAACCATCCCAGGCGGTGCGTAGGGTTGACGGCGACCCATCCGGCCTGACCAGCCCTCGCTCCACCGGTTCACGGGGCCGAGACCAGGGCTGCGTCTCCCCCGAAGGACTGTCCCCTGCCCGCACCACCGACCGTCGACGAGCTCGACGATCGCTTCCTCCACGCGATGTACGACACCGGGTCCCTCGCGCGCGGACGCGCCTACGGCGACGAGGACCGGGTCAACCTGCTCAGCTCGGAGCCCGGGCTGATCAAGGCGGTGTGTCGCGGTTCGGGCCGGGCCACCTACGTCGTCCGGATCCGGTGGAGTCGCAGAGACCAGGCGATCGATCTCAACGACACCTGCAGCTGCCCGCTCGGCGGCCGCTGCAAGCACTGTGTGGCCGTCATCCTCACGGCCCGTGCGCAGGCCACCCGGCCACCGACATCCGGTCTCGGGTCCCCGCGGGCGCCCGGGTGGCGGCAGGCCCTCGAGGGCCTGGCCACGGCGGAGGACGATCACGAACCCCCCATCTCCGGCCTCGCCCTGCAGATCGCGGTCGAGCACCCCGGCCCGAGCCGCTACGCGACGAGCTCCGGCCCCCGGATCACCGTCCGCCCGATGCGCCGAGGCAAAGGCAAGGGCGGTCAGTGGATCAAGACCGGCGCGTCCTGGCGTGACATCACCGCCCCGCTCGGCTACTCGCTCAACGACGTCGATCCACGGCAGCGAGCCGCTCTGAAGTCCCTGATGGCCAGCGGCCCACCCGACCTCGCCCACTCGCACATCCAGAACGCGCCCCTCGCCCGGTTCGACCCTGACCTCTGGTTCCAGCTCGACCGCGCTGTCGATGTCGGTGTCGAACTGATCGGCGAGCTCCCCGACGACGTCGTCGTGCTGTCCTCCTCCACGGCCACCGCTCGCATCGACCTCTCGGCCGACGAGGCCGGCGACGTCACCCTGTCGGCCTCGTTCACCCTCGACGACGAACCGGTGGAGCTCAGCGAGGGGCGAAGCGGGTTCATCGGCACGCCGCCCCACGGACTGTGGATCAGGGACGGCGGCCGGTTGGACCTCGTCGCCCTTGCCGCTCCCCTCCACCCGACCGTCGCCCGACTCGCCACCACCGAAGCGATCATGGTGCCCGTCGCACGACGTCGAAGAGCTTCTCGACGTCTACCAGCCGGCCCTCTCCCGTCATGCGACGGTCGACTCCCCCGACCGCAGCGTCACCATCACCACCAGCCGGTTCGACGGCATCGTCCTGACCGTCGAACGCACCGCGCTCGACCGCGCCACGCTTCGCTGGTCAGCCCGCTACCGCCGAGGCGACCGGACCACCGACCACCCCATCCATGCCCCCACGGGCCGCAGTCGCGATCGGGAGGCGGAGGCGGAGGCGCTCGGCCGGTTGAAGCTGCCCACCCACCTTCTGCCGTCGCTCGTCGACTACGACGGATCGCCACTCGACCTGACCGTGTCGGGCCCCGCCGTCGTCACACTGCTCACCGAGGTCCTCCCGTGGCTGCGGGCAAAGGGCGGCATCGAGATCGAGATCGTCGGTGACCACCCCGCGCTGCGAGAGGCCGTCGAGGACCCGCTGATCTCGCTCTTCGTCACCGACGGCGACGTCGACCGCGACGGCCGCCGGGAGAGCAACGACTGGTTCGACCTCGATGTCGAGGTGAGCGTCGACGGCCAGACCATCGACTTCGCCAGCCTCTTCGCCGCGCTCGACCGCAACGACGAGGCCTTGATCCTGCCGTCGGGCACCTGGCTGCGCCTGGACCGCCCGGAGTTCGCACGGTTGCGGGAGCTCATCGACGAGGCGCGAGGCCTGGCCGACCCGACCGGCCACGGCGTCGCCCGCCTCAACCGCTTCCAGACCAGCTGGTGGGACGAGCTGGCCGGCCTGGGCGTCGTCGCCGAACAGTCGAAGCGGTGGGCCGAGGGCATCGGCGGCATGGCCGCCCTGGCCGCGCCCGAGCCCGTCGCCGTACCGAACGGCCTCGAGGCCACGCTCCGCCACTACCAGCAGGAGGGCCTCGACTGGCTGGCGTTCCTGCACCCCAACGGGCTCGGCGGGATCCTCGCCGACGACATGGGCCTCGGCAAGACCGTGCAGGCGCTCGCCCTGTGCCTCCATGTCCTGGAGGACCGCCCCGACGCCCGGTTCCTGGTGGTCGCGCCGACCAGCGTCGTGGAGAACTGGGCTCGAGAAGCCGCCCACTTCGCTCCCGGCATCGAGGTCCGCACGATCGGGGAGACGGCCACCCGGCGGGGCCACTCGCTCGACGACGAGATCGACGGGGCCACCCTCGTCGTCACCTCCTACGCGCTGTTCCGCCTCGAGTTCGAGGCGTACGCCCGCCACGACTGGGAGCTGCTCCTGCTCGACGAGGCCCAGTTCGTCAAGAACCACCAGGGCAAGACCTACCAGTGCGTCCGCCGCCTCGACGCCGCCACCAAGGTCGCCATCACCGGAACCCCGCTCGAGAACTCGCTCATGGACCTGTGGTCGTT
Organism: uncultured Actinomycetes bacterium; assembly: GCA_963793025.1. Classification (GTDB taxonomy): domain Bacteria; phylum Actinomycetota; class Acidimicrobiia; order Acidimicrobiales; family Acidimicrobilacustridaceae; genus CAWBYL01. The sequence continues at coordinate 992,923 of CAWBYL010000006.1, read as the reverse complement.
GCTGTCCATCACCGCGCCCGGTCTGTACCCCGACCCCAAGCGGTTCAGCGAGACCTACCGCAAGCCGATCGAGAGCGGCGAGGCGCCCGAGCTGCTCGCCACCCTCCGCCGCCGGATCGCCCCCCTCATGCGCCGCCGCACGAAGGACGCGGTGCTCACCGAGCTGCCCCCGAAGACCGAGCAGACCGTCGAGATCGAGCTCAGCCCCCGGCACGCCCGCATCTACGAGACCCAGCTCCAACGGCAACGCCAGAAGGTGCTCGGCCTGGTCGGCGACGTGCAGAAGCACCGCTTCGAGATCCTCAAGTCGCTCACCATCCTCCGCCAGCTCGCCCTCGATCCCGGCCTCGTCGACGAGGAGCACGACGGAGTCGGCTCCGCCAAGCTCGACCGACTGCTCGAGGACCTCGACCAGATCGTCGCCGAAGGGCATCGGGCCCTGGTCTTCAGCCAGTTCACCCGGTACCTGTCCCGGGTGCGTACCCGTCTCGACGCCGCCGGCATCGCCCACAGCTACCTCGACGGCCGCACTCGCAAGCGAGACGAAGCCATCTCCCGGTTCAAGGACGGCGACGCCCCCGTGTTCGTCATCAGCCTCAAGGCGGGCGGGTTCGGGCTCAACCTCACCGAAGCCGACTACTGCTTCGTCCTCGACCCGTGGTGGAACCCCGCCACCGAGAGCCAGGCCGTCGACCGCACCCACCGGATCGGCCAGCAGAACCCGGTGATGGTGTACCGCTACGTCTCGGCCAACACGATCGAGGAGAAGGTCATGGAGCTCAAGGCCCGCAAGGCCGACCTGTTCGCCAGTGTGTTGGACGGCGAGGGTGCCCTGGCCGGCGCCCTCACCGAGGACGACGTCCGCGGCCTCCTCGATCTCGCCTGATCACGACGACGCATCACCTGCTCCAGCCGCGGCCGGGCCCGACCCGTCAGACCAGGATCGGTCGGGGGACGCTGCGCCCGGTCTCCCGCACGACCTCGTGCACGAAGGCGAGTTTGCGGACGACCGGCTCGACCAGACGGAACGGGTAGAGATCGTCCTTGCCCATGGCGTGGTTCACCGCGTTGAAGAACAGGGAGAGCCAGCGCCAGTCCGAGAGCACATCGTCGATCCCCACATCGGCATAGGAGTTCCGGGGAACGAGATCGTGGTCGATCAGTCCGTCGAGACGGGCAGCTTCGAGCATCATCCCGCCCGTGGCCGCCGTCGTCAGGGTGTCGGTGATGTGGAGGTAGTGGGCGAAGGTCTCGGCGAAGTCCTCCCACGGGTGCATGGTGGCGTACTCGGAGATGTAGGAATCCTCCCACCCCTCCGGAGCGCCGAACCGGTAGTGCCGTTCGATGGCGTCGGCGTACGACGCTCGCTCGTCCCCGAAGAGTGCCCGGCACTCCGCGATCCGGGGGCCTTGCTCCACCAGGATCCACTGGTAGTAGTGGCCGACCTCATGGCGGAAGTGGCCGAGCATGGTCCGGTAGGGCTCGCCGAGCTGGACCCGCAGCCGTTCCCGGTAGTCATCGAGCGTTTCGACCAGGTCGATGGTGATCACACCGTTGGCATGGCCCGTGGTGACGGGGCCGGCACCGGAGAAGGAGGACAACAGGTCGAAGGCGAGGCCGCCCTCGTGCTCGTGGTACGGGTCGACCGGCAGGCCCAGCTCGGCCAGCTGGATCAGGAGGCGGCGCTTCGATCGACTGGCGTCCGCCAACTTCTCGAGGGCGATCGTGTCGTCCGACGCCGGACGGTTCCGGGTGAGGCGACACGAGAAGCAACGAGCCGCCTCAGTCGCCGTCGGAAGTAGCCAGTTGCAGTCCCACCCGCGGTTGGCGCACGCCGTCCAGGGCTCGCCGCCCTCCGCGTCGCCACTCGGGGCCAGCTCCACCATGGCCATCCTGGCCGGGTGAAACCCGATGTCCACACCGCAGGCGATGCACGTCAGCGACTGCATCGGCGCGGCGTGACGGCACCGAGGGCACCGGAGGATCTGCACCGTCGGCACGGTAGCCCGCCGACGATGGACCGTTCGACCTACGCTCACGCCCGATGCCCGACCGTGACGAGCCGGCCAATGGCGAGCCACGCGACCAATGGGTCCGACGGGTCATCGGCGAGCTGCACACCGAGTACGGGCCACTCGACGAGGGCCGGGTGGCCGACTACATCCCCGAGCTCGCCACCGCGGATCGCGACGCGTTCGCGATCTCCGCGGCCACAGTCGACGGAAGGCACGTCAGCATCGGCGACCGGACGCAACCGTTCACCATCCAGTCGATCTCCAAGCTGTTGACCTACGGGCTGGCGCTCGAGACACACGGCCGAGAGGTCGTGATGCAGCGGGTCGGAGTCGCGCCGACCGGTGACCGGTTCAACGCGATCGTGCTCGACGAACACGATCACCGGGCGCCCAACCCGATGGTGAACGCGGGCGCCATCGCGGTGACCGACCTCGTGCCGGGAAGCGGCCCCGACGAGCGGCTCGACGTCATTCGATCCCTCGTCGAGCGCTACATCGGCCGCAGGCCGGACATCGACCGGCGCGTGTGGGCATCGGAGAAGGCGACGGGGAATCGCAACCGGGCGATCGCCTACCTGATGCTCAGCCAGGGGATCATCGGGGACCAGGTCGAGGAGACGCTCGACCTCTACTTCGCCCAGTGCAGCCTGCTGGTCACCTCTGACGACCTCGCCCTGATCGGGGCCACGCTGGCCAACCACGGGGTGCACCCGACCACGGGCGAGCAGGTGGTGGCGCCCGAGGTGGTGCGCGACATGCTCTCGGTCGCGCTGACCTGCGGCATGTACGACTACGCCGGAGAGTGGGTCTTCACCGTCGGCATCCCCGCCAAGAGCGGCGTCGGCGGTGGCATCCTCGGAATCCTCCCCGGTGTGGGCGGGCTGGCGACGTTCTCCCCACCGCTCGACGAGTACGGCAACAGCGTGCGAGGGGTCCGGGTGTTCGAGGAGCTCTCCGCTCGTTTCGCCCTCCACCTCTTCGACCCCGATCGTCCCTGGCAACGTCCGGCCCCGACCCGGCGCTGAGCATTCGCCGGCCAGAGGAGTCGCGCTTCGTCGGAGCGCAGCCCGTTGTCGGCCGTTCTCCCCCGTTCGGGCCGGCCGGGCCTGAAGTCCACGACCATGCGTCGTCCCGGAGACGTAACGTCTCTCCACAATGTCGACGAGTGTTCAGATTCTCTTGGGATCGGGACCCGCTCTGGTGGCCGGACTCGGCATCGGCGTCGATCGATGACGAGCCACCGACGGCGACAGGCCGCCGCAGTCGTCAGTCTGGCTGCGCTCGGCGTTGCGCTGGCGCTGGTTGTCGTGTTCCTGGCCGGCAACCTCGGCGGCCTCGCGTTGGGTCTGGCCGGATTGGCGATCGCCGCGGCAGGCGGATGGTGGGTGGCCACCGAGCCGATGCCACGCCGGGCCATCGGTGGGCTCGCGGCGGTCGTCGGGGTGGTCATGATGGCCTCGGGCCTGGCCATCGCCGTCACCCGTGCCGAGCGGATCGCCCTTCGCCTGGCGCTGACGGTCGCGGCGCTGGCGATCGGCATGGGCGCCGCCCGGGTGGCGCTGGTCCGGGACCTCCACCGCGCTCCCGAGAACACGCGGGTGCGCACTTCGCCGCGTCGCTCGGTGCTGTTGTGCAATCCATGGTCGGGCGGCGGGAAGGTCGAGCGTTTCGGACTCGTGGAGCTCGCCGAGCGCCAGGGCGTGGAGGTCGTGATGCTCGACCACGGCCTCGACCTCGAGCAACTGGCGAGAGACGCAGTGGCCCGGGGGGCGGACTGCCTGGGCATGGCGGGAGGCGACGGGTCGCAGGCCCTGGTCGCCTCCATCGCGGTGGAGCACGACCTGCCGTTCGTGTGCGTCAGCGCCGGGACCCGCAACCACTTTGCCCTCGACCTGGGTCTGAACCGAGACGACCCCCGCGAATCGGTCACGGCCTTCACCGACGGCGAAGAGCGCCGCGTCGACTTCGCCACGGTCGGCGACCGGCTGTTCGTCAACAACGTGTCGCTCGGGATCTACGCCACGGTCGTGCAGGAGTCGGACTACCGGGACGCGAAGCTCGAGACCACCAAGACCCTGCTCCCGGAGCTCCTCGGCCGTGAGGCTGAGCCCTTCGATCTCCAGTTCGTCGACCCGGACGGCGTCGAGGTCGACGGCGCCTTCCTCATCCAGGTCTCGAACAATCCCTACGTCATCGGAGCTTCCCTCGACTCCGCCCAACGTCGCCGGCTCGACAGCGGGAAGCTCGGCATCGTCGCCGTCACCGGTCGGACCGGCAGCGACGCGGCGAAGATCCTCACGCTCTCGGCCGTCGGCCAGCGGCGCCTCAGCTCGCAGTGGCACGAGTTCACCGCCGATGAGTTCATCGTGCGGTCGAGATCCGGTTCCATCGCGGCGGGAGTCGACGGCGAGGCGCTCGTGCTGGAGGCTCCCTTGGTGTTCCGGAGCCACCCCCGCGGGCTCCGCCTGCGCGTGCCTCCACCCTCGCTCGAAGTGGCGGAACGTCGACGGGCGCGGGATGTGGACGTTCGTCGGCTGCTCGCGGTCGCTCTGGGTCGAGAAGACCACACCCACGCGTGAGCGCGGTCGGCGAGGTCAGCCCTCGAGTTCGATGGCGATGAAAGCTCGCTCGAGGCTGGGATAGAAGTGGTCACGATCAAGGGTGTCCATGAGCCCGTACCGGAGCACGAGGTCCTGGAGTCGGCTCCGAAGCTCGACGAAGGCGAGGTGGACGCCCTCGGCGTTGAGGTCCTTGTCGAGTGACTCGAGCATCCCGGCGGCGGTGACGTCCAGGTCGGTGATGGCTTCACACTGCAACACGATCCATCTGGTGCCCGGCTGCTCGGCGAGGTGCTGGACCTGTCGTTGGAATGCGCCGGCGTTGGCGAAGAAGAGTGGGGCCTCCCACCGGTACACCACGATCCCCGACCGCTGGATTGCTTCGGGGAAGACCTCGGTGCTGTGCCATCCGTCGGTGGCATTGACCTCGCCCAGGACCGCCCCGTGCGGCCACCAGCTCCGACGGAAGAACAACGCCACGGCCAAGGCGATGGCGACGAGCACACCCTGGAGCACGCCGAACAGGATGACCCCGGCGCTGGCGGTCAGGGAGAGGACGAGGGCGCTGCGCCGAACCCGCCAGTAGCGAGCAAGGGCAGGTAGGTCGAGGAGACTCAGGGCGGCGGCGATGACCACCGCGGCCAGAGCAGCCTGCGGAAGATCGGCGAGCAGTCCGTTGAAGAGGATCAGCATCGCGGCCACGACGACGGCACCCACGACACCGGCCAGCTGGCTGCGGGCCCCCGACTGCTCTGCCACCGCCGTGCGGGAACCGCTCGTCGAGACAGGGAACCCCTGGAGGAGACCGGCCGCCAGGTTGGCCGCCCCCATGCCGATCATCTCCTGGTCAGGATCGACGTCCTCGCCACGACGAGCGGCGAAGCTCGACGCCGTCGCGATGGTGTCGGTGAGGCTCACCAGTGTGATCCCGAGAGCAGCGACGGCGAGGGCGCCGAGATCCTGCAGCGACGTCCACGGCAGCGTCGGCCGGGGGATGCCCTGCGGAAGGGTCCCGACCGTCGTCACCCCGTGGCTCGAGAGCTCGAGCACCGCCGAGATGATCGTGGCGCCGACCACCGCGACGAGGACGGCCGGCACGCGTCGGGTGACGTGAGGGAGCCCGAGGAGGATGACGAGGACCGCCAGTCCCACAGCGAGGGTCGCCCAGTGAGTCTGATCGAGGCTCTCGAGGAAGGCCCTCAGCTCGTCGAAGAAGCCCGACGCGTCGGTCGAGAACCCGAACAGCTTCGGGAGCTGACTCACGATGATGGTGATCGCCAACCCGTTGAGATAGCCGACCTGTACCTCGCTCGAGAGCAGGTCCGCCACGAAGCCGAGCCGGCCGAGCCCGAGAGCGATCTCGACGCACCCGACGAAGAGCGCCAGCATCCCCGCCAGCACGATCGCCTGACCTGGGTCGTCCACCACGAGAAGGGGCGTGATGGCGGCGAGGATCATCGGCGACACGGAGGAGTCCGGCCCGAGCACCAGCACCCGCGACGGCCCGAAGATGGCGTAGCCGACGAGGCACGCCACCGTTGTGTAGAGCCCTGTCACGGCGGGGAGCCCGGCCAACTCCGCATAGGCCATGCCCTGCGGCACGAGGATCGCCGCGAGCACGGCCCCGGCGACCAGATCGAAGCGGAGCCACCCACGGTCGTAGGCGCGAGCGACGGCTATCCCCGGCGCCCACCGGCTCAGATCCGACAGCCGCGATCGTCCGCGCCCCCCACCTCCCGCCGACCGAGGAAGGGTCATCGCCCCTCCCGACCGCTCGAGCCGTGGCTGCCGACGGCAGCCGCCCGGATCGCTCTCGGGCTCAGCACGGCCTCGTCGACCACTGCTCGGCCATGCTCAACGTGTGCCCTCGGCGGCCGCCTCGGGTGGATGGACCAACAGGTGGATGCTGAGCGCGAGCACCCAGACGGGGAAGAGGATCTGCACCCACGCAAACCGCTCGATGGTGAGCAACAGCACGACCGCGACCACCCAGCCGAACACCGCGAGCCACCGCGGGAGGATTCCGAGGCGCAGGGCGATCGTCGTGGTCGAGATCGTGAACGCGCCCGCCATCCGCATCGCGTAGACGTTCAACACCATGAAGGCGGTCTGGCGACCGAGCCGCCACACATCGGGCGTGATACCTGCGGACTCGCCTTGGGCCCCGGTCGCGATCAGACCACCCGCCACCGCACCGGCGACGAAGAGCATCGCCACGAACAACAGCCCGGTGCCGAGGAACACCGTTGCGAAGAACCGGTCCTCGGCCGCACCGATCCGGTCGCGCACGACGCCGATGAACCACAGGAACGCCAGGCCCGCGAAGGGCACCAGATTCAGCGCGAGAACCACCGACCTCTTGCGCCAGGGGTCGTCGAGCCAGGCGGGCGCATCACCCGGGTCGGCGGGGACCGCTGTCCGGATCAGGACGAGGGCGACCCCGAGCAGCAGGGCGAACAGGATTCCGGCAACGGCGGCAGCCCGCGGTGTGCGAAGGGAGTCCCTGGTGATCTTGGTGTCCTGCGCCACGGCACCTCCCCGACGACCTCGAAGTCGACCACAGTCAACCCCACCGACGATCCCCCCACGCGAACCCTCCCACTGCTCGGGGTGGCGACCGCCACCGCCTGGGGGCGACACATGCGAACTCCTGCCCAACCGATCGATCGTCTGGGATTCTCACCCGGCCAGGAACCCTGAGCGGATCCACTCAACCAGGGGCACTCGCACGTCGATGACAAGGAGGTCTCACTGACGGCGGGGGCGGTCTCCTCGCGTCGATGGACCGGAGGGCACGAACTGTGCTGCCGAACCGTCAGACCCACCGTGGGTGGGGAATCGGAGGAGTCCAGGGTGCGGCGAGCCAACACAGCGGTGGTTGCAGCAGCGGTGATTCTCGGAGCTCTCGGGCTGGCGGGATGTGGTGGCGACGACGGCGCTCAGACACCCTCATCGGAATCGCCAACCCAGGAGAGCTCGACCACGACCTCGCCAGCGACCACCATGGCACCCAGCGACCCACAGACCGACTGTCTGGTCGGCGAATGGACCCTCGACACCGAGGACTACCAGGCCCAGGCGTTCGCCTATCTCTCCGGTCTCGGCATCCCCCTCGAATCGCTGACCGTCGGTGGACAACAGGTCATCGAGTTCCAGGACCGAGGGGTCATGTCCGTGCGCACGGACCTCGAGGTGAACGCCTCGGTGTTCGGGAACCCGATCTCGGCGACGTCGCAGTCGTCCGGGAACGGCGAGTGGTCCACGAACGGTGGTGCCCTTACCGTGGAGAACTGGATCTGGGGAATCGAGCCGACCCCGACAACCCCCGACCAACCGTCAGTGCCGTTGTTCGACCCAACGGCAGGGCCGTCGACAGCTGTCTGCGCCGGTGATTCTGTCCGTCTGCAAGGTCCCGGCGCGCCGCTCTCGGCGACCTTCGTTCGCGTCTGAGGCCGAGCCCACGGCAGTCGACCGCCGTCAGAACGTCCCGTCGACGGCACCCGCTCGGAGAGCCAGCGTGAAACAAGCGGCGGCGCCGACGGCCAGTGCAGTGCGCAGGTGGTTCCCGGTGGTCCACGACGAGGAGTAGTCACCCCACACCCGGGCGGCGTCCGAGACGGAGGGGCCGAGCCTCGCGAGCCGATCGTTCTTGGGGACGTGATACCCGGCGGTGATGGCCACCGAGGCCAGATAGGCGACGCTTCCGACGATCGTCCACCGTGCACCCGTTCGATCGAGGTGAGACGCCGCGATCGCTCCCACCGCGACCGCCGCGGCGGCGGTGCCGAACATGGCGGTCATGAACCACACGTTGGGAGCCTTCACGTTGATGGCCTGCATGGCCCGGATCGACTCCTTCGGATCGAGCGTGTCCAGCGCCGACATCACGAAGGTGGAGAAGCCGAAGAGGACGCCGCCGACCACGCCGGCGCCGACGCCAGAGGCCGCCAGCAGAAGCGATTCGACGGTGTCGAGCGTGGTCGAGTTGCTCATCGGGCCCACCTCCCGGTGGGTCCGGCGGTGGTTCGGGCATCGGCGACCGATGAACCGAGCACCAAACCGCCCGGGACGGTTCGGCCGACGAGCAGGATGCGTTCGCTGTCGTTCATGCTCCCGATCCAACACTGGACTGGTCAGACTTTCCATAGCCCAGCGTCGTCAATTCATGTCTTTGCGTCTACGCTCCGCGGCGTGGATGCACTCAGCGGGCTACTCGACGGACCCAGGGCGAGGGGGGCGTTCCTCCTCCGCACCGTGATGTCGGCACCCTGGGCGATGCGCATCGCCGACGAGGCCCCGCTGACGCTCGTCATCGCCGCCCACGGCACCACGACGCTCCAGTTCGACGACGGTGAGCACCACGATCTGGGCGACGGCGATCTCGTCCTCGTGCGCGGACCCGACCCCTACGTCCTGGCCGACTCGCCGACGTCGGAGCCCACCATCGTCATCCACCCCGGGCAACGCTGCGAGACCCTCGACGGCGAGCCGCTCGACGAGTCGATGAGCCTCGGGGTCCGCACCTGGGGCCAGGCTGACGGCACGAGCCACGTCCTGTTGAGCGGCACCTACGAGACCGTCGCCGAGACCGGACGACGCGTGCTCGATGCCCTTCCCCGTGCGCTGGTCGTGCGCCACGGCGACCTCGACCCGGCGCTCGCCCACCTCCTGGCCGACGAGGTCGTCCGCTCCGACGTCGCTCAGCCGCTCGTGCTCGACCGTCTCCTCGATCTCCTCGTGGTCATCACGTTGCGGGCGTGGATGACATCGGACCACGCCGACGTCCCCGCCTGGCTCGCGGCTCACGCTGACGCCGTCGTGGGGCCGGCCGTGCGCCTCCTCCAGGAGGCACCCGAACGGCCCTGGACCGTCGCCGAACTGGCGAGGGAGGTGGGGGTGTCGCGAGCGACGATGGCCAAGCGCTTCACCGACACGGTCGGCGAGCCGCCGATGACCTTCCTCACCGGCTGGCGGCTGGCCTGCGCCGCCGACCGGCTCCGGTCATCGACCGACGGGATCGCCACCATCGCCGGCCAGGTCGGTTACGGGAGCCCGTTCGCCCTCAGCACCGCGTTCAAACGCCGGTACGGCATCAGCCCGCAGCGCTACCGCACCCGGGCGGCCTGAAGGAGGGCCACGCCATCGGGCTGTGTCCGCACCCGGCGACCACCGTGGGCGCCGGTCTCCCCTCAGCGCGTACGGGTGATCAGGCGCGAGAGGACGATGATCGTGCTGGTCCGGGCCACGCGTTCGTCGGTGCGCATCTGCTCGAGGGTGCGCTCCAGCTCGGCGACGTCCGTGCAGCGCAGATGCACCAGCGCGTCGGCCGTGCCGCTGACCGTGTAGGCGTCGATGACCTGGTGGTGCGGCCGGACGATGTCGAGGACCGAACCGGGAGTTATCGCCCCCTGGCAGTGCAGCTCGACGAAGGCCTCGAGCGGAGAGCCTTCGGCCGCCGGGTCGACGAGGGCGGTGAAGCCGGTGATCGTGCCTTCGTCGACCAGCCGGTCGACCCGACGCTTGGCTGCGGGGGCGGACAGGCCGACCGCCTCGCCGATGGCGTGATACGTGGCCCGACCGTCGATCACGAGAAGCGCAACGATCTGTCGGTCGATCTCGTCTCTAAGCACGATTCGAACCCTATTCGCAGTGTCTGTGCATTGTCTCGCTGGTCAACCCACGCGAGCGTTCAGTCATGACCCTGGTCGCCCCGAGCCCGTCCGCCCTCTCCGACGCCAACCCCGCTGATCGCCGATCACGGCCCCGCACCTTCCTCATGTGCCCGCCGCGCCACTTCGGCGTCGACTACGAGATCAACCCGTGGATGCACCGATCGACACCGGTCGACCGCCACCTCGCCCAACACCAGTGGGAGGCTCTCCGGGCGACGTACGAGCGTCTCGGCCACCGCGTCGAGATCGTCGAGCCGGTCGACGGCCTACCGGATCTCGTGTTCTGCGCCAACGCCGGCCTGGTGCTGGACGGCCGGGTCCTGATCAGCCGGTTCCGCCACCACGAACGCACGGCCGAGGAGGACGTGTTCGCCACCTGGTTCGCCGCACGGGGGTTCGAGGTCGTGCGGGCGACGCGCTGGAACGAGGGCGAGGGCGACCTCCTCCTCGCGGGGAACCTGTTGCTGGCCGGGTGGGGTTTCCGCACCGAACCAGCCGCCCACGACGAGGTCCGCGACTTCAGCGGCCGCGAGGTCCTGGCGTTGGAGCTGGTCGATCCGCGCTGGTACCACCTCGACACCGCCCTGGCCGTGCTCGACGACGAAGGCACCATCGCCTACCACCCGCCCGCCTTCTCGCCCGCGAGCCGCCGGGTGCTGGCCGAGCGCTTCGGTGACGCGGTGATCACCTCGACCGCCGACGCTCTCGCCTTCGGGCTCAACGCCTGCTCGGACGGTCGCCACGTGGTGCTCTCCGCCGGCGCCGTCGGTCTGGCCGACCAGCTGGAGGAACGGGGCTTCGACCCGATCCTCCTCGACACGTCCGAGCTCCAGAAGGCCGGAGGCTCGGCCAAGTGCGCCACCCTGGAGGTGCGGTCATGACCACGATCGACGTACGGCCCGAGTCCAACGGTTCCGAACCTCCTGGTTCCGGCGACGCTGACCCTGCTGCCCTCGAGGACCGCTACGCCGCCCACTCGTACCACCCCCTGCCGGTCACGCTCGTCTCCGGTGAGGGCTCCTGGGTGACCGACGTCGACGGACGGCGGTACCTCGACCTCCTCGCCGCCTACTCGGCGGTGAACTTCGGCCACGCCAACCCGCGCCTGACCGCCGTCGCCCACGCCCAGCTCGATCGGCTGACCCTCACCAGCCGGGCGTTCCGCAACGACCAGCTCGGGCCGCTGTGCGCCGAGCTCGCCGACCTCGTCGGGCTCGACCAGGTGATCCCGATGAACACCGGGGCCGAAGCGGTGGAGAGCGCCATCAAGGTTGCCCGACGGTGGGCCTACGACCGCAAGGGGGTACCGGCCGACCGAGCCACGATCATCACCATGGGCGGCTGCTTCCACGGCCGCACCACCACGATCGTCGGCTTCTCGACCGACCCCGACGCCCGACGGGGCTTCGGACCGTTCACACCCGGCTTCCGCTCGGTCCCGTTCGGCGACCTGGGCGCCATCGCCGCCGCCATCGACGAGACCACGGCCGCAGTCCTGCTCGAACCGGTGCAGGGCGAGGCCGGGGTGGTGGTCCCGCCGGCGGGCTACCTGCGAGCGGTGCGGGACCTGTGCGACCGCGAGGGCGTGCTGCTCATCGCCGACGAGATCCAGTCCGGGCTCGGACGCACCGGTGAGACCCTGGCCTGCGACCACGAGGACGTTCGGCCCGACCTGGTGCTGCTCGGCAAGGCGCTCGGTGGGGGCATCGTGCCCATCTCGGCGGTGATCGGCACCGCCGAGGTCGTGGGCACCCTCGACCCCGGCTCCCACGGATCGACCTTCGGGGGCAACCCGCTGGCCTGCGCCATCGCCCGGGAGGTGGTCGCCATCGTGCGCTCGGGCGAGCCCCAGACCTCGGCCCGGGCGCTCGGCGAGCGCCTGGTCGTCGGGCTCGAGGAGGTGCGGCGCACCACCCCCGGCGCGGTCACCGCCGTGCGCACCATCGGTGCCTGGGCGGGTATCGACCTGGATCCCTCCGTCGGTAAGGCCCGGGCGATCAGCGAGGCGCTGGTCGGGCGCGGCATCCTGGTCAAGGACACGCACACCCACACGTTGCGCGTAGCGCCACCTCTCACCACTGACCCCGCCGACCTCGACTGGGCCATCGGCCAACTCGGTGAGGTGATCGCCGCCGCCTCCGCCGGGAGCATCCATCGATGACCCCACTTCCGATGCCGCACCGAGGGGACCACGAGCCCGAGCCGAGGCCAGAGCCCGCGGGGCCCGTTGCCGCCCCGGCCGACGAGCAGGATGCCGACGCCGCGGTGGCGCTGGCCATCGAGCTCATCGAGGCCGCGCACCAGGCCGAGCGGCCGTCGGCGCGACGGCGGGCCCGGCGCCTGGCTCGCCTCGTCGACGACCCGGCCAGCATGGCCTTCTCCATGGCCCTCACCGACGAGGTGGCTCGCATCGCCGATCCGGCCCGTGCCGTCGAGCGGTTGCGCTCGCTGCTCGCCGACAGGGGCGCACCCCGCTTCCTGGGTCCCGTCGACCGGGTGCTGCTGCGAGGCGCTGCGCTGGTGGGCCCGACCGCGCCTCGAATCGTCGCCGCCGGGCTGCGGTGGCGGCTACGGCGCGAGAGCGCGTCCATCGTGCTCGACGCCGAGGATCCTGCCTTCACCCGCCACGTGGCCCAGCGCCGGGCCGAGGGCTTCCGGCTGAACGTCAACCTCCTCGGCGAGGCGATCCTCGGCGACGACGAGGCCGACCGCCGACGCGATGACCTGCTGGCGCGGATCGGCCGACCTGATGTCGACTACGTGTCCGTCAAGATCTCCGCGGTGAGCGCCCAGCTCTCCTCGCTGGCCTTCGACGACACGGTCGACCGCGTCGTCGAGGCCCTGCTGCCCCTGTACCGCCAGGCCCTTCGGGCCGAACCGCGTGTGTTCGTCAACCTCGACATGGAGGAGTACCGGGACCTGGCCCTCACCCTCGCCGCCTTCGAGCGCATCCTGGGCCTACCCGAGCTGGACGACGCCGATGTCGGCATCGTGCTCCAGGCCTACCTCCCCGACTCGCACGCCGCCTTCGACGACATCGCCCGCTGGACGGGTGAGCGGCGGCGACGGGGTGGAGGCGCTGTGAAGGTTCGCATCGTCAAGGGCGCGAACCTGGCGATGGAGCGGGTGGACGCCGAGCTGCACGGCTGGCCCGCCGCGCCGTACCCGACCAAGGCCGACGTCGACGCGTCGTACAAGCGGCTGATCGACCGGGCGCTCGATCCCGCTCTGGAGGACGGGCCCCGTGTCGGGCTGGCGTCGCACAACACCTTCGACGTGGCGTGGGGCATCGTGCGGGCCCGCCGGATGGCCACCGAGGACCGCCTCGACATCGAGATGCTCGAGGGCATGGCCCCGGGTGAGTCGACGGCCGTCCTCGCACGGGTGGGGCGACTCACCCTCTACGCCCCCGTGGTGCGACGGGCGAGCTTCGACGCCGCCATCGCCTACCTCGTGCGCCGGCTGGACGAGAACACCAGCCCCGGCAACTTCCTGCGCGACCAGCTCTCGATCCGACCCGGGACAGCCGAGTTCGCCGATCAGCGCGACCGGTTCCTCGACGCCGTGGCCGACCGGCACCTCGTCGACCGCACACCTCGGCGCCGACAGGACCGAGCCTCCGAACGGCGGCGGTTCTCGATCGAGGACCCCTTCGCCAACGAGCCCGACACCGACTGGTCCCTCGCCCCCAACCGAGCGTGGTTGGCCGAGCTCCGCCATCGGGACGGGGCCGTGATCCCGTCCGAGATCCCCATCGTGATCGCCGAGGACACCACCTGGCCGGGACCGGCGACCGGCGTCGGGCTCGATCCCTCCGCGCCGGAGACGGACTCGTATCGTTACGCGCTGGCGGACCGGGCCCTCGTCGACCGAGCCGTCGTCACCGCGGCGGCCGCCCAGCTCGACTGGTCGGCCCGTTCCGGGCGCGAGCGGGCCGCCGTGCTCGAGCGGTTCGCCGAGATCCTGGCCGAGCGGCGAGGAACGGCCGTCATGACCATGGTCAGCGACGCCGGGAAGGTGGTGGCCGAGGCCGACGTCGAGGTCTCCGAGGCGATCGACATGGCCCGCCGGTACGCCCGCGACGCCGATGCGCTCGACGACCTCGACGCGGCGCATCGGCCAGTCGGCCCGGTCGTCGTCGCCCCGCCGTGGAACTTCCCTCTCGCCATCCCCGCGGGCGGCGTGCTCGCCGCCCTCGCTGCCGGCAACACGGCGATCCTCAAGCCCGCGCCGGAGACGGTCGCCACCGCGTGGTTCCTGGCCACGTGCCTGTGGGAGGCCGGTGTGCCCCGCGACGTGGTGTTGTTCCTCCCGTGCCCCGACGACGAGGTCGGCCAGGCGCTCATCACCCACGACAGGGTCGGCGCGGTGATCCTCACCGGGGCCCTGACCACCGCTCAGCTCTTCGTGTCGTGGCAACCGGAGCTGCGCCTGCACGCCGAGACCTCGGGTAAGAACGCCATCGTGGTGACGGCGACGGCCGACCTCGACCTGGCGGCGGCCGACGTGGTCCGCTCGGCCTTCGGGCACGCCGGCCAGAAGTGCTCGGCTGCGAGCCTGGCCATCGTCGAGCAGTCGGTCCTCGAGGACGGAGCCTTCCTGGCCAAGCTGGGTGACGCCACCCGCACGCTCCGAGTCGGCTCGGCTCATGATCTGGCCACCGACGTCGGTCCTCTCATCCGTCCACCGGAGGGGCCGCTGCGCCACGCCCTCGAGCACCTCGACCCCGGTGAGACGTGGCTGGTTCGTCCCGAGCGGCGCGACGACACCGGCCTGCTCTGGTCCCCCGGCGTGAAGGTGGGCGTGCGCCCCGGCTCGTCGTTCCACCGCACCGAGTGCTTCGGACCGGTGCTCGGCGTGATGGCCGCTCGCGACCTCGATCACGCTGTCGAGCTCCAGAACGCCACCGAGTTCGGGCTCACCGGCGGCATCCACAGCCTCGATCCCCACGAGATCGCCCGATGGCTCGACGGCGTCGAGGTCGGCAACGCCTACGTCAACCGCACGATCACCGGCGCCATCGTCGGTCGTCAGCCCTTCGGCGGCTGGAAGCGCTCGTCGGTCGGGCCGGCGGTGAAGGCCGGTGGCCCGGCCTACGTGGCCAGCCTCTGCGACTGGTCCGACCCCCACGAGGTCGAGGAGGACGGGCGAGTCGGGCACGGCTCCGCTTCAGCCCGCTCCCGTGTCGCCCGGGCCCGGAACAGCTACCCCGGGGCGTGGGCGACGCTGACCCGGCCGAGCGATCCGAGCGGGCTCCTGGCCGAGCGCAACGAGCTGCGCAGCGTCGCCCTCGCATCGGTCCTGCTGCGGATCGAAGGCGACGCCGATCCCGATGACGTCGAGCTGTGCTTGCTGGCGGCGGCCACGGCTGGCGTCACGGTGCTCGTGAGTCGGGCCGACGAGCCCGTCGACGCGCTGGCCCGGCGCCTGGCGGCCGAGCCCGTCGAGCGGCTGCGCGTCCTCGGAACGGTGCCCGACGCACTCTGGGGTCTGGCGGCCGACGTGTGGGTCCACCTCGACGACCGCTCCCCCGTGGCCGAGGGGCGGATAGAGCTGCTGCGGTGGAGCCACGAGCAGGCGGTGACCATCACCGCCCACCGCCACGGACGACTGGACCGACGGCCGCCGACGTGCTGGTCGGAACGGGCGCGTCGAAGCGCAGACATGCGTCGGTGAAGTCGGAGCGACCGAGCCTCGCCGGTCATCGACGCTCGACCCTCAGCGGGGGGTGAGGCGCACCGGAAGGTGCTTCAGGCCGCCGACGAAGTTCGAACGGACCCGTACCGCGTCACCGATCTGCTCGACCGAAGAGAAGCGGGCGAACAGCTCCTCGAACTCGACCTTGAGGGTCAACCGGGCCAAATGTGCGCCGAGACAGAAGTGCTCCCCGTGAGCAAAGGCCAGATGCCGGTTCGGCTGGCGTCGCACGTCGTAGCGGAAGGGGTCGTCGAACATCGTCTCGTCTCGGTTGCACGATGGGGACCAGACCACGACTCGCTCTCCTTCTCGCAGATCCTGGCCGCCAAGCACCGTGTCCGCGATCACGGTTCGTGCCTCCGAGGTGATCGGGCTCGACCAGCGCACGAACTCCTCGACGGCGACGGGGAGCAGACCGGGATCATCACGAAGCAGCGCCATCTGGTCGGGGTGTTCCATGAGCGGCAACATCGCCCCCGCGGACGCTGCGGCGCGCGTGGTGTCGAGACCACCGGCGAGCAACAGTCCCGCCTCGGCCACCACCTGTGCCAGCGGCAGGGACTCCCCGTCGATGCGGCCCCGCATGAACTGGCTGAGCAGATCGTCGCCGAGCTCACCGGATCGGGCCGTGAGCAGCTCGACGAAGTACATGCCCAGCTCCATGCTGGCCGCATCGGCGGCCTGGTAGGGATCCGCCCCGTCGGAGAACTCCGGATCGGTGATCGTCACCGTGCGGTGCTCGAGCTCGGCCAGACGATCCCACGCGTCACGGGGAACGCCCATCAGCGAAAGGGCGATCGCCGCAGGGATGCGATGGGCGATGTCGACGACGAAGTCGACCTCGCCCCGCTCGGCCGCCTCGTCCAAACACTCCACGGCGTACGCCCGGATCTGCGCTTCGAGCTCGGCGATCGACCGCGGCGTGAAGTTGTGGGCGACGATCTTGCGGAGAGGAGCGTGCCGTGGTGGGTCGGTGTGGATCATCGGGTTGATGCTCCTGCCGCTGCCCAGCCGAGGGTTCGCCAGCATGGCCCGGTCCCGCATGACGATGCCCTTCGCCTGCGAACTGAACACCAGGGGCTGGCTGTGCACCGCCTTGGCGTCCTCATAGCCGGCTACGGACCAGAACGGCTCACCACCCGGTCGATCGTGCCACCACACGCCTGCCTGATGACGCTGAAGGGTCCACGCAGCGTGAGGATCGCCGGCGACGAACATCTCCAGGTCCCAGTAGTCGATCTCGTCGAGCGATGCCGGTACGAGCGTCATGTCGTCGTCTCCCCCATGGTCCTCTCCGACTGTAGAAGACAGCTCTCGCTGGCGATCCCTGCGGGGAGATCGTTGCCGATGCCGGTTCCACCCGATACCCTGGGGGGTATGTGCAACCGAGTGCAGTGCCCACGCTGCCACCGTCCGAGCTATGCCGGGTGCGGCAACCACGTCGAGCAGGTCCTCGGCGACATCGACCCCGATGATCGCTGTCGATGCGCGAGCGAGCAGTCAGCGACGGCCTCATCGGGCTCGACGCCACGCCGGGTCGGATCGACACCGGCCGGACGGGGTTGATCGTGGACACCTGCCGGGCGACCCGCCTCCTGGTCCCCGGATTCCTCGTCGGCATCGGCGTGTCGTCGGTGGCCGGCAACGATCTCCTGGGGTGGATCGCAGCAGCCGCCGTCGTGGCCGTTCTCCTGGTCGTCCAGCGGGTCCGTGGCACCGCGACGGCGTGCGCCATCCGCGTCACCGACGAACCGACGCACGACGCCGCCCCTCGAACGAACCAGCCCCCACCCCGACATCGCCGAAGTGAGCCTCCCACCTCCGAACCCCATCGAAAGCGACGCCATGCATGCCATCGAGACCACCGTCGACCTCCCATCGGACCAGGCCGAGACCGCTGTGCGAGGTGCCCTTGCCGAACAGGGCTTCGGCGTCCTCACCGAGATCGACATCGCCGCCACCATCAAGGCCAAGCTCGGCGTCGACCGCCCGGCGCTGAAGATCCTCGGCGCCTGCAACCCGACCTTCGCGCACGAGGCGCTCACGTTGGATCCGTCCGCTGCGCTGGTCCTGCCGTGCAACGTCGTGCTCGAACCCGACGGGAGCGGCGGGACCCGCATCAGCGTCGTCGATCCCCGCGACCTCATATCCGATCCGCGCCTCACCGATCTGGCCGGTGCTGCGGCAGCCCAGCTCACGGCCGCGCTCGACTCGCTGAGCGCCTGAGGAGGCCCGATGTCGACTCCCTCGGATGGCGACGCTCGGGTTGGACCTCGGAGTGCACCGAGCGGCGTCGCTTCGTCGACGCTCACCGACCGGGCTGGGGCTGCGTGATGGGCCATTCGACACACGAGGCCCCTTCGAGCGATTCACCGGCGGCGGTCCCGGTCCCAGTGGCACCGGTACTGGAACGCCGAGGCCGGGCCTGGCTCCTCTGGTCCTTCCTGCTGTGCCCGTGCCACCTCCCGCTCAGCCTGGGCGTGCTCACCACCGTGCTGGCCGGGACGTCGCTCGGGGTGATCCTGCGCGACCACGTCTGGGTGCCGGCCACGCTGATCACCGCTCTCTGGGTCATCGGCACCGGGTACGGGTTTCGATTCCTCCGCCAAGCCGAACGGGCGAACGGTTCCTGCCCGGTGCGCACACCCTGAACATCGCCCCGAGCTGAGGGCTTCTTCGCGAGAAGGGCGCCACGTGGGGCGCAGATCCCTGCCACGGTTGCGTCCTCTGCGCGTCACCGACACTGGTTGCACGATTCGTGCAACTACTTTATGATTCGTGCATGCCCGACCTCCGCACCCGGCAGCGAGCACTCGCCCGACAGACGATCGTCGATGCCTGCGCCGCAGCTGGTGACCGAGCGCCGCCACCTCGGCTTCTCCATGAAGGAGGTGGCCGAACGGGCCGGCGTGTCGCTGCGCACCGTCTACAACCACTTCCCCACGAGCGAGGACCTGCTC
The DNA here is from genome assembly GCA_963793025.1 of uncultured Actinomycetes bacterium. GTDB lineage: Bacteria > Actinomycetota > Acidimicrobiia > Acidimicrobiales > Acidimicrobilacustridaceae > CAWBYL01. Next base: position 974,021 of record CAWBYL010000006.1, on the reverse strand, counting down.
GAGCGCGCTCGGCCGCTCCTTCAACGACGAGATGGCCCGGCGAGGCGGCCCGGTGGCCGACGACGTGGCCAGCCTCGAGGACCTGCTCCGAGCGGTTCGGGTCAACGTGGAGCTGTTCGACGCGCTCGGCGGCATCAGCGAGGCGTTCGCCCAGATGCCCCTCGCCGACGTCGGCACTGACTCGGGACGGGCCGAGCGCACCCGCCGCATCACCGGCCAGCTCCGGGCTCAGATGCCGAGCGTGCCCGAACCCGACGCCACCGAGATCGCCGTCGTGCTGCGCCACCTGCTCAGCCACCGGAGCTGGTTCTGGCTCTCCCGCGAGTACGGCCTGACCACCGAGCAGGTGGCCCAGGTCGTCACCTGGGCCATCGCCACCCTCACCGACGCCGCCGAGGGCGGGAACCTGCCCTCTCGAATGGAGGAACCGTGAACCACGAGCTGATCGCCCTCGACGACGAGCGCGCCGCCGACCCGACCCTCGTCGGGGCCAAGGCCGCCGGCCTGGCCCGGCTGGTGGCGGCCGGCTTCGCCGTGCCCGACGCCGTCGTCCTGCCCGCCGGCCTCGCGCGACCGATGGCCGACGGGTCCCGCACCCGAACCCATCCGCGCCGCGGTCGAGGACGCGTGCGCCGCCCTCGGACCACGGCTGGCCGTGCGCTCGTCGTCGACCTGGGAGGACGGTGCCACCGCCGCCCACGCCGGGGCCACGACGACCGTGCTCGACGTGTCGGGCACCGACGCCGTGCTCGACGCCATCCGGCGCTGCCTCGATGCCGACGACGTCGCCGCCCGGGCCGAGGGCACGACCGGCGACGTGGCCATCGTGCTCCAGCGGCTCGTCGACGCCGACCACGCCGGCGTGGCCTTCACCGCCGATCCGCTCACCGGCGAACGCGGGGTCGTGCGCCTCGCCGCCACCGCCGGGCTCGGCGAGGCCCTGGTCCAGGGCGAGGTGGTGGGCATCGACGTGACCGTGCGCGGCGACGTCGATCGACGGCGACCTGGCCGACCTGCCGGCCGAGCACGCCCGAGCCGTGGCCGCCGTGGCCCGTGACGTCGAAGCCGCCTTCGGGCGACCCCAGGACATCGAGTGGGCCGTGCTCGATGGCGTCGTGCACCTGCTCCAGGCCCGACCGATCACGATCCTGCCCGTCGAGCCCGCCCGTCCCACGGGGAACAACTGGCAGAAGGACACCGCCCACTACCCCGAACCCATGACGCCGTTCGGGTGGTCGGCGCTCGAGGTGTCGGCGCCGGCCATCCGCAGCGTCTTCGACGAGATGGGGCTGCTGGTCCGGGGCCTCGAGGAGCGCTTCGTCGGCGGCGAGATCTACGGCCGGGTCCTGCCGGCGTTCGGTTCCGCCGACAGCGCCGGCAAGCCACCGCCGGCGTTCGTGCTCGGCCTCGCCGCCCGGGTCGTGCCCGAGCTGCGCCGACGCACGGCCGCGGCGCGGCGAGCCGTGGAGACCGGCTCGGCCCAGCGGTGGGCCGACGAGTGGCACACCACCGACCGCGACGAGATGGGCCGGCGAGCCGACGCCCTCGGCGCCGTGGACCTCGCCGCCCTCGACGACCCCGCCCTCCTCGAGCACCTCGACGCCTGCGTGGCCCTGACCCAGCGGGGCATCCAGATCCACTTCCGCCTCGTCATGCCTCTCTTCCAGGCGCTGTACCGGCTCCACACCCTCGTCGGCGACGAGCTCGGATGGGACGACGCCACGATCGCCGGCATGCTCGCCGGCCACTCCCCGGCCACCCGGGCGGCCGAGGAGGCCATGGCCTCGCTGCGCGACCGCATCCGCCGCACGCCCGGTGCCACCGAGGCCCTGGCCGCCGACCTCGGGCACCCGGTGGCGGGTCTACGGGCCGTCGACCCGGCGCTGGCCGACGAGCTCTCGGCCTGGGCCGACGAGCACGGGTGGGCGATGGTCAACTACGACGCCGGCGTGCCCGTGCTGGCCGAACGACCGGCGATGCTCTCCCGGCTGGTCCTGAGCGAACACGAACCCACCGAGCCAGGGCGATGCCGACACCCGGGTCGAGGAGGCCCGCGCTGCGCTACCACCCGAACGACGGGCGGCGTTCGACGAGGCCCTCGCCGCGGCCCGAGCCGTGTACGGCGTGCGGGAGGACAACACCGTCGTCGTGGGAGACCGCCCACTGGCTCTGCTGCGCCGCTGGATGCTCGAGGTCGCCGACCGGCTCGTCGTCTCGAGGCACCATCCCGGCCGCCACCGACGCCGCCTACCTCACGATCGACGAGCTGCGCGCCGCCGTGGCCGGTGACCCCGCCGAGGGCCTGACCGATCGAATCGTCGAGCGACGGGGCGAGGAGGCCTGGGTGCGGGCCCACCCCGGCCCGGCCTACCTCGGCGAGCAAGCGGCACCGCCCGACATCGCGCATCTTCCCGCCGCACTCCGCCAGGTCAACGAACCGGTCCTCTGGGGCATCGGCCACGAGTACCCGCCACCGGTCGAGGTGCCGAGCGACGACGACGTCCTCCTCGCCGGCGTCGCGGCCGCCGCCGGGGTGGCCGAGGGACCGGTGCGCGTGATCGCCAGCTACCGGGACATGGACCGGCTCGAGCCGGGCGAGGTCCTGGTCTGCCAGGTCACCAGCCCGGCGTGGGCGCCGCTCTTCCCTCTGGCCGCAGCCGTGGTGGCCGACGGCGGAGGCGTCCTGAGCCACGCTGCCATCGCCGCTCGAGAGCACGGTCTGCCCGCCGTGCTCGGAACGGGCAGCGGGACGACCACCCTCTGCGACGGCCAGCGGGTCCGGGTCGACGGCACCCGTGGCCTCGTGCTGCTCGTCGACTGAACGACACGGCCGGGATCGGCCGCCGGCGACGGGGTCATCAGCATCACCCGCCCGCAGCCGAGCAGGGCGCCGCCGCCCGGGCGCGATCCGTCGCGCTCAGGACGTCTCTTCAGACGCCCCGGGGCTCACCGAAACCGTCGGCGCGGGGCCGAACCAGGCCGGAGGGCCGCACCAGCGGCAGATCGAGGTGGGTGAGCACGCCCGGGGCGGCGTCGCAGACGGTGGGAATGGCGTTGATGCCGTTCATCGCCGTCCAGACCCGACCCCAGTAGCCCTCGTCGCCGTCGGGGTGCTTGTGGGCCGACTCGAAGTTCATCTCGATCGACGGGTCGCCGTCGAGGACGAGGCTGTACTTGATGCTCCCGTAGCCCCAGTCGGGCTCGAGGTCGTCGTCCATCTTCCAGAAGGTCCGGAACACGACGAGCGGCTTGTCGTCGACCCAGGCGGTCCAGACGAAGCGCATGCCACCGACGGTGCCCGCTGGGATCGTGCCCGAGCGGACGTCGAGGTCGCGCTTGGCGGTGGCGACGTCGAAGTCGACGGTGAACCGCTCGACCTTCAGCCCGAGCGCCTCGACGACCATCGTCATCGACTGCTCGAAGATCCGGTCCATCGTCTTCACCAGCGGCCCCGGGTTGGCGACGGCGTCGAGCGGGTCGCGCCCGAAGCCGAGCGCCTCCTGCATCGCCTTCGACGGGTGCAGCCGGAAGTCGGCCACCTCGCGGACCTGCACCTGGTCGAGGCGCGTCATGATCCGCGAGAAGATGAGTGGCAGCAGGTCGCCCGAGAAGCCGGGGTGGATGCCGGTGCCATGGAACGACGATCCCCCCTCGGCGCAGGCGGCGTCCAGGCGCTCGAAATCGGCAGCCGAGCCAGGGGTCGGATACACGAAACCGACCGGGGTCACGACGTTCACCCCCCGCTCCAGGACAGTGCAGAGGTCGTCCAGATCGGCGTGGAGCGGGGCGTAGTGCACGCAGTCGAGCCCGAGAGCGAGGAGGGTCTCGAGGTCGTCCGTGGCCGCCACGCCGGTGGGGGCGATGCCGGCGAGGTCACCGGCATCGCGTCCGACCTTGTCGGGGTTGGTCACGTAGACGCCGGCCAGCTCGTAGACGGGGTTGTCGGCGAAGTGGCGGATGCCGATCTGCCCGATCGACCCGGTCGCCCACTGCGCCACGCGGTACTGCTGCTTCTCGGTCATCGGGATCCTCTCGGGACGGTCAGGTGACCCACTGTCCGCCGTTGACGGAAAGGTGCTGGCCCGTGACGGGAGCCGCGAGCCGGGATGCGAAGAACAGCACCGACCCCGCGCACTGCTCCGGCGTGGGGATCTGGCCGATGGGAAGATCCTGGGCCCGCTGGCGGAAGAACTCCTCCTCGGTGATGCCCTGGCCCGCCGCGGTGGCGGCGGCACCGGCGTCGAGGCTCTCGCCGGTGACCGGCCCGAGGTAGATGCCGTTGACCCGGATCTTCGGGCCGAGCTCCAGGGCCGCGGTGCGCACCAGGCTGGCCAGGGCCGCCTTCGACGCCGCGTAGGCACCCATCGTCGGTGGGTTGCGCAGGGCCGCACCCGAGTTCACGAGGGTGATCGACGACGGGTCGCTCATCACCGGTGCCGCCGCCTGGATCAGGTGCATGGCCCCGAAGAAGTTGACTTCGAACACGTCGTGCCAGGCGGCGGGGTCGGCGTCGACGACCCGCTCCCAGTCACCGGGGTGGTGGCCGTTCTGCACGAGGTGGTCGATGCGACCGAACCGGTCCATGGCCTGCTCGATGACGGCCCGACAGTCGGCGGGCCGGCTCAGGTCGGCCGGCACGACGAGCGGCGTGCGCCCGAGCGCGGCCACGTCGGCGGCCACGGCGTCGAGCCGTTCCTTGCGTCGCGAGGCCAGCACGACATCGACCCCCCGCTCGGCGAAGCCGGCGGCGATGGCCCGCCCCATGCCCGGTCCGGCGCCGGTCACGACCGCCACGCTGCCCTCTTCGAACACGACGCCCCCCTGCCGATACAGGACATCTCACCCTACATATCGCACCGGCAGTGGGGTGAGGCCGCAGCCTCGCGGGGTGGTCAGGCGGGGGCCCCGTCCTCGGGGATCACCCCGAGCTGTTGCATCATCGACAGCGAGTCCATGACGCCCCAGTGCTCGGAGACCGAGCCGGTGTCATCGAACTGCATGATGTCGATCAGTGGCACCTCGATGCGCTTCCCGGAGGGCGGCATGCCCATGAACTCACCGGTCTGGGTGCCGGTGGCGATGACCCGGGCGACGGCCTTGTCCCCCTCGGCGATGATGTCGGCGACCTCCATGCGGAGATCGGGGAACGCAGCCCGATAGCTGCGAAAGAAGTCCTGCACCCCTTCCTTGGTCGGCGCCAGGCCGGGCAGCTCCTCGTGCTCGACGAAGCCGTCGGCGAGCAGCTCACCGAACCCGTCGATGTCACCGTCGTTGATCAGCTCGTACGTTCGTCGCATCGTCTCGGCGTGATCCATGGTCATTCTCTCCGTGTCTCGGTGGTGGTTCGTGACTGCTCGAGCGCGCACCAGTTGGTGTCACCCGGCGAAGGTGGCCAGGTCGCCCTGCTCGAGGGCGGCGTACGCCGATCGCACGACGGCGGCGTTCGGGTGCTCGCTCACGTGCTCTCCCCCGTCCACTCCTCCACGACCTCGAGGTCGGTGAACTCCGGGGGCCCTTCGAAGATCGTGCTCATGATCTCCCGGGCGGTCTGCAGACGCTCCTCGCGCCGAGGATCCTGCTCACGGGAACGAGCGGTCTCCTCGTTCTCGAACACGACCAGCGTGTACACGGAGCTCGGATCCTTCTGATCGCGCATCATCAGCGATCGGATCAGCCCTGAACCGGGCTGCTCCGCCCCCTTGATCTCCTTGATCATCCCGGCGGTGTCCTCACCGGGCTTCAGTTGCATCTTGATGAGCTGGGCCCACATGGCGCCCTCCTTTTGGGTCAGGTCCTGTCGATGTCGAAGTCGAGCACCAGCTCGACCTCCAGCAACTGGTCGTCCCAGGCCACGCCGTGCACAGTGCGGACGTGGCTGCGGAACCACCGGTCGAACGGTTCGGCCGAGGTGCCCAGCAGCGCCAGGGCGCCGGCGAGGTCATCGGCCTCGAGGTAGACGACAGCCAGCTCTCCGCCCGGCGTCGTCTGGATCCACACCGCCTCCCTGGTGATGCCGGCGCGCCGGCGGGCGTCCTGGAAGGCCTCCCGCCGCGCGCCCACCCAGCACGACTCGAGCGCGGCGCGGTCGGCGTCGGTCCGACCCGGGATCACCGGGACGGTGAAGGCGACCGAGTCCACGGGATCGCTCCGAGCGGCCGGTGAGGGTTCTCGATCCAACCTGTGGTGGGCGCCATCACGACGGGGCCGTGCCCCGCGCTCCCATCAGCATGGGGAACATCTCCGGCGGTGCTGGGTTCCTCGGTCGGTAGATGATCGCCACTCGCACGTCGCCTTCTCCCTGTCAGAGCAGGAGCATCACCAGGGATCTCCTGGCGCACCGCTCCCGACTCGAGCTGCTTCGGCCATCGTGCGACAGGTTGGGCGCGGAGACATCACTCGATCGAGCGATGGACGACGCCGGCGAGCGCCACCCGGTTCGACACGTCGAGCTTGGCGAAAACATGGCGCAGGTGCGTGTTCACAGTGTGCGGCGACATGTACAGCCGTCGGGCCACGGCGCCGTTCGTCAGCCCCTCGGCCACGAGGAGGGACACGTTCCGCTCCGTGTCGGTGAGGCTCTCCCAGCCGTGGGTCGGACGGCTCCTCGATCCGCGCTGGCCGGGATGGACGCCGAGGTCCCGCAGCTGCGACCTGACCCGGCTCGCCCACGCGGTGGCCCCGGTCCCCTCGTAGCGTTCGAGCGCCTCGGTCAGCAGTGCGGCCGCCTCGTCGACTCGTCCGTGGCCAGCCAGCACGCTGGCCGCGTCCTCGCAGGTGCCGCCGTGCTCGACCAGGTGGGGCACCCGCCGGACGATGGCGACCGCCTCCAACATCGCATCGGGGTCGACGTCGACCAGCCCCCGGCACCGCAGCGCCAGGCTGCGCACCGTGGGCACGTCCGGAGCCAGGAAGGCACCAGCGGCGACCGACTCGGCCACTTCGGCGCCGAGCTCACGGTGGCCGAGCGCCAGGGCGAGGCGCACCAGGTCGGGAGCGAGGCAGCGTTGGTAGAAGCGGTTCTCCGTCGCCGCATCCTCACGCCAGCGCCGCAGCAGGATTTCGTAGGCCCCCACCTGGTCGCCGTCCACCGCCATCAGCCCGGCGACGGCGTAGGTGATGATGCCGGCGTTGTAGCTGGGCGGTTCCGCGGCCAGTGATCCGGCGATCTCCCCGACCAACTCGGTGGCCGCCCGGTGGTCTCCCGTCGCCGTGGCGATGATCGCCCGATAGGCGAGCGCCTGGGACTCCAGGAGCGGGTGGTTCTTGTCCCGCGCCGCCTGACCGCTGGCGAGCAGGCGAGGAACCGCATCGTCCCACTCCCCCACCACGAACGACGCCTGGGCGTCGGCCATGAGCGTGTCCGAGAGCCACCACCCCGACCCGAACTCGTCGTCGAGGGCCTCCCGGTACACGGCGCGCGCTTCGGCGACGAGGTCGCAGTCGAACAGCGCCAGGCCGAGGAAAAACTTCGGCTGGAGCGGCAGCGGCCCCGAGTCGGCAGAGCGGCCGGCCAGCGCCGCCGCCCGCCGAGCGTGGGCCAGCGCCTCGTCGTAGCGACCCTGCCGACCGGTGGCCACCAGCAAGGACGTGAGCGCCGACAAGGTCAGCGCGGCATCGTCGGACTCCTCGGCGATGGCGAGCGCCTGGGTCGCAGCAGCCTCACCGCCCCGAGGGTCGCCGGAGTACGTGAGGGCCCAGCTCTGCTGGGCGAGCATCGACACCTGCTCGTACGGCTGGAGCGCGCCCGGACCGGTGAGGCTCGCCTGCGCGAGCGCGATGACCTCATCGGCGCGGTTCTCCAGAGCCAGCCCACCGAGCAGGGCGAGGCGCAACGGGATGTCGACATCGGCGGCGTGCTGGCGAGCGAGCACGGCCTCCGCTCGGTCGGTCGCCTCGGCGACCTTCCCGACGCGCAACAGGGCGAAGACGATCTCCGACGACAGGACGTCGGCATCCGGGTGGCCGGCGGGCAGCAGCGCCTCCGCTCGGCGAAGCAGCTCGACCGCGACCGTCGGCGCCCGGGCCGACGCCTCACCCGCCGCGTCACGCAACCACGCGACCGCCTGCTCGTCGCCTCGCTCGGCTCCGAGCACCAGGTGGTTGGCCACCTCCAACGGATCGGCGCCGGCGGCCATCAGGGCGAGGGCCGCCTCACGGTGGAGGAGACGACGGGCCGGAGCGGGGACGTGCTGGTAGATGGCGTCGTGGACGAGTTGGTGCCGGAACACGACTCGGTCGTCGGCCTCGTCGAGGAGGTGGGCGGCAAATGCGTCACCGAGCTCGCGGACGACCTCGGTCGGCGACTTCCGGGCGACCGCAGCGACGTCGCGGAGCGACACGGCATCCCCGAGCACGGCGGTGATCTGCAGGAGGTCCAGCGTGTCCGGTGAGAGAGGACGCAGCCGGCGAACCACCAGATCGCTCAGCGACACCGGCAGCTCGGTCGTCGTCGCCTCGACGAAGCCGTCGTCCGATCGGAGCAACCCTTCGTCGGCCAACGAACGCAGGATCGCCTCCGCCCACAGCGGGTTCCCACCGGCCTTGGCCAACAGCACGGTCAGCACAGGACCGGGGGGCTCTCCCAGCACCCCTGCGGCGAGAGCCCGTACGTCCTCGGCCGCCAGCGGTCTGAGCTGCACGGAGCGCGAGCCTCCGGGCGAGAGGTCGTCGAGGAGCCGCACCGCCTCGGCCGACAGCGGGGCCGGCCGAGCGGTCACCACGACCAGCAACGCCGACAGCGGTAGCTGCCGGACGACGGACGAGATCGCCAGCATGCTCGCACTGTCGGCCCAGTGAAGGTCCTCGACCACCAACAGCACCGGGCGCTCGACGCATGCCGTCTCCACCAGGTCCACGATCTCCTCGACGACCCGGTACTGGACGTCTCCACCGGCCAGGGCCGATGGGCCGGCATCCTGGCCCGCCAGCAACGCTCCGATGGCAGCCCTTCTCGGGTCCGGCGAGCGCCGGCTCAAACCGAGCGCCGCCGCGACCACACCGAACGGCCGGGTCCGTTCGAACGGGTGGGCGTGTCCGCAGTAGGTGGCCACGCCGTTCGATGGCCGCGTCGTCGACCAGGCGCTGCACCAGACGGGTCTTGCCGATCCCGGCCTCTCCCTCGATGGTCAGAGTCGAGGCCGCACCGTCGCCGAGCTCGCGAAGAGCGGACGCGAGCACGTCGAGCTCCGTTCCCCGCCCCACCAGCCCGTCAGCGAAGACCACCGAGAAAGCCTCTCCCACCGCGGCGCCGGAATCCAGCCGCACCACCGCGACGGAGCGCGTCGTCGTGAGCCTCGGCCTGGTCCCAGCTGCATAGTTTCCCGGCTCAGTATCCATGTGCCGGCTATCATTCGACCCGATCTACCTCGGGGAGAGATCGTCATGCACAAGCGGTTGCCCACCATCGCACTGGCGGGAGGCCTGCTCGCAGCGGGCGCCTGCAGTACCGGGTCCGACACCTCGGAGTCGACCGAGACGAGCCTTACGCCGGTTTCGGCAGACTGCGCACCGCTCACCCAGGCGGACATCGCCGGCGGCACGACCCTGCCCGAGGGCTCGTGCCACACGGTTGCGAGCTCCCTGCGACTGAGCGACGGCGTGCTGAACATCGAGCCCGGCGTGCAGATCTCGTTCGAGACCGACGCCGGCCTCACCGTCAGCGGCCAGGGAAAGATCACCGCCGAGGGCACCACCGACGCGCCGATCGACATCACGAGCGTCGATCAGGCCGGTTCCTGGCAGGGCATCCAGTTCGACGCCAGCGTCGGCAACGTGATGCGCCACGTGGCCATCACCAACGGCGGCTCTGCGGCGTGGACCGGGGACCCGAAGTCGGCGGCCGCCGTGTACCTGACCGGCGACACCGAGATCGAGATCGCCGACTCCACGATCGCCGGCAGCGCCTCGCAGGGCATGATCGTCCGCGACGGCGTCGACCTCACCTTCGAGGCCAACACCCTGCAGGAGAACGCAGTCGCCGCGTGGGTCCACCCCGACATCGCCGGCTCGATCAGCGGCACCACGGTGCTCGAGAACAACGACGACGACGTCGTGCGCGTCGGGTTCGGCAACACCGACAGCGTGACCACCGAGCAGACCTGGGCGGCGGGCATCCCCTTCGAGGTGCAGGACACCGTGAGGATCGAAGCGCCCCTCACGCTGGAACCCGGCACCCACATCGCATTTCTGGCCGACGTGATGATGGCCGTGATCGACGACGGCACCCTCACGGCGGAGGGCACCGAGAGCGCGCCGATCACGTTCACGAGCGCCGAGGACCTACCGGGCTATTGGCAGGGGCTGAAGATCGCCACCTCTGCGGCCGCCAACGTCCTCGACCACGTGGCCTTCGAGAACGGCGGCAGTGAGGAGTGGACCGGCGGCGGCGACACCGCGTCGATGGTGCGCCTGGAGGGGAACAGCAAGGCCGTCATCACCAACAGCACGTTCCAGGGCAGCGGCAACTACGGGCTCTGGGTGCCCGAAGACGGCGACATCTCCGGTTTCGACGGCAACTCGTTCACCGAGAACGTCCAACCCATGTACGTCCACCCCGAACGGGCCGGGCAGATCGAAGCCTCGAACACCTTCGTCGGCAACGACGAGGACCAGGTGCGGGTGGGGACGGGCAACACCGACCGGGTGTCGACCGACCAGACCTGGCACAACGTCGGGGTGCCGTTCCACGTGAGCGACCGCATGTTCGTCGAGGCCGCTCTGACCATCGGCCCGGGAACGGTGGTGGAGTTCGCCCAGGACGCCAGCATGGAGGTCAAAGCCGATGGCGGCGGCTCCCTCCGGGCGGTGGGTGAGCCGGACGCCCCCGTGACCTTCCAGGGCGGCGAGGACTTGGCCGGCTACTGGAAGGGACTCTCGATCGGTACCGTCTCGGCCGACAACGTCCTCACGGGCGTCGTGGTCCGCAACGCCGGCTCGGCGGCGTGGTTCGGCGGGATAGACACCGAAGCCGCCCTTCACGTCGACAACGGATCCGTCGCCCTCACCGGCGTCACCTTCGGCACCGGGGACGGCTTCGCTCTCATTGCTCGCAACGGGGCGACGGTGTCGTGCGCCGAGGTCGACCTCGGCGGCAACGGCTACCGCCAGATCACCAACAAGGGGCCCGTCGACAGCGCCGCCTGCCCTGCGTGACCACGACGCCCGATCGCGGGATCCGCTCGGCTGAACCGGGACACGCCCTACGTCGACGCCGCGGCTTCCTGGGCGATGAGCATCCGTCGGAGTCCGTCCTCGACGGCTGAGCGGTTGCGTTGCGGACCGATCGCTTCGCTCACCAGAGCTGATTCGTGGCGGAGGACGACAGGAACGGCCTGGCTGATCAGGTCGAGGCCTCTGGCGGAGAGCGTGATGAGCGTGCCCCGGCGGTCGTTGGGGTCAGGGTGGCGTTGGATGAGCCCCGCGTGCTCGAGACGGTCGAGTCGTTTGGTCGTTCCTCCCGAGGACAACATCAGCGAACGCTGAAGATCCCTGATCTTGATCGGCTCACCGGTCGCTCGTCGGCGCATCGTGGCCAGCATGTCGAAGTCCCCGATCGTGAGCCCGAATGGCGCGAGCGCCCGCTCCCGACCGGTCTCGAGGTGTCGGGCCAATCGCAGGATCCGCCCGGTGACGGCCAGACCGGCCACGTCGACGTCCGGAAGCCATTCGCGCACCTCCTCGACGATCTCGTCCACCGCGTCTGTCTCCGACTTTACGTTCATGAAAGCATCTTACCAAGAAGAATCTTGACAGCAGTCTTCTTACTCTCCATACTCGAAAGTCTCTCGCCTAGAAGTTACTTTCCAGCGTGATTGCTGGCGAGAGAGCGCAAGCCACCGAGAGGGAGAGCCGTCATGACCATCCAGATCCACACCCACCATGCCCAGCCGACCGGTGCACCATCGCCCGGTTCACGATCCGGCCCCGCATCGCTCGCGGCGCGATTCGGGACCGCGCGAGTCGCGGGAGTGCTCTACCTGGTCATCATCGCCTCAGGCCTCTTCGCCGAGATCGGCGTGCGCTCCCAACTCATCGAACCGGGTGACCCGGCAACCACCGCGCAGAACATCATGGACTCGCCCATCCTGTTCCGCGCCGGAATGGCGGCCGACATCGTCATGCTCATCGCCGATGTCGCCATCGCGATAGCGCTCTTCCGGCTGTTCGAGCCGCTCGACCGGACGCTGTCGTTGCTGGCGGCGGCGTTCCGTATGACCCAGACGGCGATCCTCGGCCTGAACCTGCTCAACATGCTCCAGGCCGTTCGGATCATCGACGATGCCGACTACCTGAGGGGCTTCGCCGCCGGCCAGGTGGACGCGCTCGCACTGCTCTACCTCGACGCCCACAAGTACGGGTACATCCTCGGCCTGGCGTTCTTCGGCGCCAGCACCATCATCATCAGCTACCTGGCCCTGTCGTCGAAGGAACTACCGCGTCCCTTGGGTGTCCTGCTCGGCCTGGCGGGTGCCGGCTACCTCGTCGACACCTTCAGCTACTTCCTCATCCCCGGCTACGACGGATCGGCGTCGGCGATCGTCCTGGCTCCTGCGCTCGTCGCCGAGATCTGGTTCGCCCTGTGGCTCTTGACCAAGGGCCAGCGCCTCGAGCGCCTGAGCCCGCTCGACGCGGCGCCGACCCACGACCGCCCCGCTGACCACCTGATCGGAGCCGGCGCATGAGGGCGTCGACGTGCTCGGTCCGGCCACCCGACTCACGCAACCACGTAGGCCAGCCCCAGGAGGGCAAGGCCGAGCAGCGATGCGAGGAGCATGAACGACGTGATCCGATCGGCCTGCTCGATGAGCGACGCAGATCATGGATCCGCACGACACGCCGAGGGTCCGTGCCGTGTGCGATCCTGCCGGCCATGAGCAGCGCGACCCCCGAGGGGTACAACACGCCGATCCCCGCCAAGATCATGACCCCCGACCGGATCGAGACCCGGTTGGGGACCCTGGAGTTCGACGACGGCCGGCCCGACGCCAACACCGTCGAACGGCTCTACGACTTCGTCGACCTGATGCGCGGCGTCCAGGTCTTCCTGGACTGTGTTCCCCCGGCGTCGCTCGAAGCGATGCGCGCCGGGCTCGTCGACCACGGCATCGACGCCTGCCACCAGGTGCTCATCACCGACGAGCTGTTGGACTCCGCTCCCCTGTTCCTGACCGGCAACACCGACACCGTCTACGCCGCGGGACTGCTCGACCTCGACCGGGACGGCCCCACCGTCGTGGAGATCCCCGCCCACTGCGGTCCCGGCACCGTCAACGACGCCTGGTTCCGCTTCGTGATCGACATGGGGGGGCCCGGACCCGATCGCGGTCAGGGAGGCACGTACCTGATCGTCGCCGAGGACTACGACGGCGAGCTGCCTGACGGCTACTTCGTGGCGCGGAGCCCGAGCTCGGTGAACTGGCTCATCCTGCGGGGCTTCCTCGTCGACGGTCGGCCCGATGCGGCGAGCGACATGTTCCGTCGAGGCCTGCGGATCTACCCGCTGTCCGAGCAGGCCGCCCCGCCGGCCATGCAGTTCTCGAGCTTCTCGCGGGTGCCGATGAACACGATCCACGCCAACGACTTCGAGTTCTACGACGAGATCGCTCGTGTGATCGAGCGTGAGCCGCTGACGCTGATCGACCCCGAGACCCGCGGCGTGCTCGCGTCGATCGGCATCCGCAAGGGCAGGCCCTTCGAACCGGACGATCGCATGCGTTCGATCCTGGAGGAAGCCGTGCGGATCGGCAACGCCACCGCTCGGGCCACCGCCCTGGCCCCGCGTGACCCCGAGGTCACGATCTACGAGGATCGGCAGTGGCAGACCGGGTTCGTCGGCGACGACTACCAGTGGATGGCCGGCGACCCCGCCAACGGCATCAACCACGACGCCCGCACCATGTTCTTCTACTTCGCGACCGTCAACACCCCGGCGATGGCGCTCAAGATGGTCGGCGTCGGATCCCAGTACGCACTGGCGTTTCGTGATGCGGACGGCGCCTACTTCGACGGTGCTGCGCACTACCGGCTCACGGTTCCCGCCGAGGTACCGGCCAGGGAGTTCTGGTCGGTCGTCGTCTACGACCCGCAGACGAGATCCGAGCTGCAGACCAGCCAGGCCTTTCCGAGCCGCAACAACGAGCGCGACGACCTCACGATCAACGCGGACGGCACCGTGGATCTCTTCTTCGGTCCCGAGGTGCCCGACGGCGGCACCACGAGCAACTGGATCCAGACCGTGCCCGGCAAGGGATGGTTCGCGATCCTGCGCATCTATGGGCCGCTCGAGGCCTGGTTCGACCAGACCTGGAAGCCGGGCGACATCGAACGCCTCGCCTGACACCGCACTGGACCGAGCGCGCTGAACGGGTCAGCGACTCCGCTCACGCAACCAGGTACGCCAGCCCCAGGAAGGCAAGGCCGAGCAGCGATGCCACGAGCGTGAACGACGTGATCCGATTGGCCCGCTCGATGCCACACAGGTCCCCGTCGGCCACGCCGGGCCGTCGAGCAGCCGCTCGGAGCCGCAGCTCTCCGATCCCTCGGATGAGACACCCCACGAGCGTCGCCACGCCGAAGAACGCCAGGACGGGAGCCATCAGGGCGGTGATCCGAAGCTGGCGACGAACAACGCCAGCGCCTCCCGTTCCCGCTCGAAGGCGGCGGCGAGCTCGGCCCGCTCCGGGACGTTCAGGAGCCGCTTCACCTGGGCCAGGGCCTCGGCCGGTTGACGGGCGAGGCGCTGGGCGTGGTCGTAGGTGACGGCGAGCAGGTCGTCCGGTCCGCAGAGCTGCCAGGCCAGCCCCATCGCCTGGGCCTGCTCGGCGGTGATCCATTCCGAGGACAGCAGTGTCCAGGCGGCCTGCTGGCGGCCGAGCAGCTTCGGGAACAGGTAGCTGGAGCCGGCCTCGGTCGGCGCACCGAGCTCGGTGAACGGACAACGCAGTCGTGCCTCGGTCGACATGAACACGAGGTCGGCGAAGGCGAGCATCGTCATGCCGAACCCCACCGCATAGCCGTTCACGGCCATCAGGAGCGGCTTGGGAAAGTCCGCCAGCGTGTCGAGGAGCCGGTCGAAGCCGTTGCTCTCGGCTGTCTCTTCGCTGGCGGGCTGCTCCGATCGGGGCTCGGCCAGCGCTTTGAGGTCGGCGCCGGTGCTGAAGGCGCGCCCGCTGCCGGTCAGGACGACGACGCTCACCTGGGGGTCGGCGGCCGTGGCGCCGAGGGCGTCGGCGAGATCGTTCACCAGGCCCCCGTCGAAGGCGTTGAGCCGCTCGGGGCGGTGCATGGAGATCGTCCGCACCCGGTCCTGGTCGGTGATGCGCACGTTCACGAGTTCGTCCACGATCACAACGTATTCGGCCACCGGTCCCCTTCGGCGAGTCGCCGAGGTCAGACCTCGAGGCGATCGACCTGCCAGGTCCAGTGCTCGCCGTCGGCCGACACCGACAGTTCCCACGTCAGCTGGTCACCTCCGGAGACGGAAACCGGCGCGGCGAGGGGGAGGAACCCGTGGAACCAGCTCGACTCGGTCCGTGGTGGCGTGTTGTCGATGGTGACGCCGGCGCACAACAGCGAATCGAACCAGCAGGCCAGCCCGTGCAGGGTGCCGTCTCGGTCCACCTGGAGGGTGCCAGCGGAGGTGATCGTCTCGTCGGGTGCGGTCCTCAGGTCGACATCGGCGGCGAGCTCCGGCTGGCCGAGAAGGTTGCTCGGCGTGAGGTCGGCGTACCAGAGCGTCCGTACCGCACGGCGATGAGCTGCTGCGTAGTCGTACGGAAGACCTGTCGTCCACCAGTCCGACACCAGTGTGTGATCGTCGAACGATTCAGCGGCGGCGATCCACATGCGGAGTCGCTGGGGCACGAGCACCGCACCGGGACGAAGCAGACGTCGTCGCGCGTCGAAGGTCCAGGCGATGATCCCCTCGTCGAACCCCGCGTTGCCGATCGTCTCGGAGATGAGCACGTCCGCGGGCTCCGGGATGCCGACCCCGAGCGACCACCCCTCGACGAACGTGATCCGATCGGCGAAACCGTTGTCGATCGCCAGCTCTCGGGCGAGCTCGATGACGGGCCCACCTTCGATGGCGTAGACCCTGCTGGCGCCCGCCTCGCACGCCATGAACGACAGGACTCCGCTCCCGGAGCCGATGTCCACCACCACGTCTCCGGGCTGCACAGAGGCGGTGATGGCCCGCCGGAACGCGTCCATCCGCGCCGTGTCGTGCAGCATGCTCAGGTGGTAGTCGAGCACGGTGGCAGCGGAGCTGTCACGGGGCGAGACGGGGCCTCCAGGCGGGTGCGGCATGCCGCCGAAGCTACGGGACTGACACGTGACCCATCACGGGCGGGCGCCGGGCCCAACCCTTCACCTGCGTCGCTTCGCCGGGTGACACCCTGACGCGCTACGGGATGCGATCGACCCCATCACCAGCGGGCGCCGGTCCGGGTCTCAGCCGCCACCCAGGTCGAGCGCCTGGTCGACCTCGGTGAGCACTCGCGCGTCGAGAGTCCACGAGGCGGCTGCGGCGTTCGCCGCGACCTGCTCCGGGCTGGTCGCACCGCAGATCACCGAGATCACGGAGTCCCGAGCGCGCAGCCAGGCGATGGCCAGCTCGAGGAGGGAATGGCCGTGGCGCTCGGCCACCGCACGGAGGCGCTCCACGCGCTCCATGTTGTCGTCGGTCGCGACCGACGCGAAGTACGACATCGTGTCGAGTCGGGAGCCCTCGGGGAACGGTTCGCCCTTGCGGTACTTGCCGCTCAGGAGGCCGGACGCCAGCGGGAAGTAGGGCACGACGCCGATGCCCAGGCGCTCCGCCGCGGGAACGAGGTCCGCTTCCACGTCGCGGTTCAGGAGGCTCCACTCGACCTGCACCGCGGCGGTGAGGTCGGCCGCCCGCTCGAGGTCGCCGTGATCGACGTTGGATCGCGCGATGTGACGCACCTTGCCCTCGTCGACCAGCTCACTCATCGTCGTCAGCAGCTCCTCCAGCGGCGCCTCGGCATCCGGGTAGTGCTGGTAGTACAGGTCGACGTGGTCGGTACCGAGCCGACGCAGGCTGCCCTCGCAGGCGTCCCGGATCCGTCGGGCCAGAGCGCCGGGCTCGAAAGCCTCGTCTCCGGGCCGAGGCGAGAACTTGGTGGCGATGAACGTCTCGTCGCGACGGCGGCCCAGCGCCTGGCCGAGGAACTCCTCGCTCTTGCCCCCGCCGTACATCTCGGCCGTGTCGAAGTGCGTGACACCAGCATCCACGGCGGCCTGTACCACCGCCGCCGAGGCCGCGGCGTCGAGCTTCATCCCGAAGTTGTTGCAACCGAGGCCGACCGGCGACAGGGCCGGCTCCGAGTCGCGAAAGGTGGTGGGGTCCATGGCCAGACACTATTCCTGTTGCCCCAACTTGGACAGTCGTCTAAAACAGAGTGATGGCGACGAGCTACGACCCCACCTCGCCCGAGTTCCGCGCCGATCGGGAGGGCGCCTACCGCCGACTCCGGGAGGAGGCGCCGGTGCTGCTCGATCCCGAGGGCCGGTACGCGGTGCTCTCCCGGTTCGACGACGTTCGGGCGGCGGCGTCGGACTGGGGGACGTATTCAGCGGTGACCGCCGAGTCGAAGATCCTCCGGCCGATCATCAACGACATGGACCCGCCGCGGCACACCGACCGGCGCAGCAACCTGGCCCGGGCCTTCACCCCTCGACGAGTGGCGGAGATGGAGCAGCGTCTGCGCGAGATCGCCCGGTCGCTCACGGAGGGCTTCGCGACGCGGGGCCGCTGCGACGTCGTGGCCGAGTTCGCCCACCTGTTCCCGTCCATGGTGGTCGGCGAGCTGATCGGCATCCCCGACGAGCTGTTGGCCGAGTGCCGATCCATCACCGATGCGGTGATGCGCATCGACGGGCCTGAAGGCAACGCGTCACCGGTCGAGCGGGCCGACGCGATCTTCTCCGCGCTGGTCGAGGAGCGGCGGGCCGAGCCCCGCGACGACCTCATCAGCGCCCTGCTCGCGGTCGGAGGCGACGGTGGTGAACCGCTGAGCGAGGACGAGATCCTCGGCTTCTGCTACCTGCTGCTCGTGGGCGGCAACGACACGACGACCAACCTCATCGGCAACGGCATGGACCTCCTGGCCCGCCATCCCGACCAGCGAACCGAGCTGGTGGCGGACCCGTCGTTGCTGCCCGATGCCATCGAGGAGATGCTGCGTCGAGAACCGCCCACCCAGACCAGCGCCCGGCAGACCACGACCGACGTCCGCCTCCACGGCGTCACGATCCCGGCCGACAGCCGGGTTCTGCTGGCGTGGGGAGCGGCCAACCTCGACGAGCGCGAGTTCGACGAGCCGGAGCGGTTCGACATCCACCGCACGCCGCCCCGTCACCTGTCGCTCGGCCACGGCGCCCACTTCTGCATGGGCGCCGCCCTCGCCCGCATGGAGTCCCGGGTCGCCTTCTCCACCCTCCTCGAGGTGATGCCGGAGTTCGAGGTCGTCGATCGCTCCGACCGGATCCGCTCGGTGTGGGCGTGGGGCTTCGAACACCTCGAGGTCGAGTTCGAGGCGGTGTCGACGTGAACGAGCCCCGCCGCCGCCTCGGTCGCGAGGGGTCGATCGACGCCCTGGTCAACGCCGCACGCGAACTCTTCGCCGAACACGGACCCGATGCCGTGTCGCTGCGTGACGTGGCCCGCCGGGCGGGGGTGAGCCACGGTTTGATCCACCACTACATCGGGTCGCGCGATGACCTCCTCACCCTCGTGTTCGCCCGCTCGACCGAGCACGCTCGAGCCGATCTCGAGGACGCCATCGAACCGCTGGAAGCCATCCGCCGCCTACGCGCGCTCGGTGGCGACGACGACGAGTACACCCGTCTCCTGGCCTGGTCGATCCTCGAGGGCCGCGACCCCGCCGAGTTCCACGGCCGATCCCGAGCGCTCGACGCGGTGATGGCGGCGCACCCCGACGGACCGCGGGACCTCCGCCTCGCCGTCGGCGCCGCCATGGTCCAGGCCCTCGGCTGGAAGCTGTTCGGCTCCTACGCCCTGACCGCGGCGGGCCTCGACGACAGCGACGCCGCTGACCTGCGGCGTCTCCTCGAAGACGAGACCGACAGGCTCGTCCAGCGGGCAACGGACCACGAGGTCGTGGCGTGAGCCGTCCCGACGTGATCGTGGTGGGAGCGGGTTCGGCCGGGTGCGTCCTGGCGGCGCGGCTCAGCGACGACCCCGCTCGTCAGGTGCTCCTCCTCGAGGCCGGACCGGACCACCGTCCCGACCAGCTCCCCGACAACCTGCGCCTGCTCAGCCAGAGCATCACCTGGCCCTACGACTGGGGCGACGAGGTGCGCAGCGGCACCGGCCGGATGCTCGCCTACGGACGCGGTCGCGGCGTCGGCGGATCGTCGGGCACCAACGGCGGTGTCGCCCTGCGACCCGAGCCCGGCGACGTCGACGCCTGGCCGACGGGCTGGAAGTGGGCCGACCTCCTCCCCCACCTCTGCGCCCTCGAGGCCGACGCCGACTTCGGCGACCTCCCCTGGCACGGCTCCGACGGCCCGGTGCCGATCGTGCGCTGGCCCGAAGCCGAATGGACTCCGATGCAGGCCGGCTTCGTCGCCGGCTGCGAAGCGGTCGGCCTTCCTCGTGGCGACGACCAGAACGCCCCCGACGCCACCGGCGTGGGCCCGGTCCCCATGAACCGCCGGGGGCCCGTCCGGTGGTCGGCCCGCCTGTCGCACCTGGACCCGGTACGCCAGCGGCCCAACCTCGCCATACGACCGGACAGCCACGTGCACAGGATCCTGCTCCACGATGGCCGGGCCACGGGGGTGGAGCTGGTCGACGGCACCGTGCTCGAAGCGGGTGAGGTCGTGCTGTGCGCCGGCACCGTGCAGGACCCTCTCCTGCTGTGGCGCTCCGGCATCGGCGACGCCCGGCTCCTGGACGGTCTCGGGACCCGCCCCTCGCCGGAGTTGGTCGATCTTCCTGCCGTCGGCCGTCACCTCAGCGACCACTTCGTGGTGACGGTCGCGGCCGAGATCGATCCGGCCACCGCGCCCGACGACGCGCCGTCGCTGCAGACGATCGCCCACCTGACGTCGCCGACGGGCCCGACCAACGACCTCCAGATCACGCCGTTCACCCGCCGCCATCCCGACGGTCGCCGTTCCCTCGCCATGAGCCTGTCGCTGCAGGTGCCCGACGGCGAAGGCCAGATCGTGCCCTCGCCGGACCGCCTGGACGGCCCCGCCGACATCCGGTGGCCGTTCACCACCATCGCCTCCAACGTCGCCCGCCTGCGGGAGGGGTGGCGCACCTGTGCCCTCATCGCCGGCGCCAGCGGCCTGGTGACACCAGCGGGCCGGCGCGCGGTGGACGAGGCGTTGGCGGCGACGGACGACGAGCTCGACACGCGCATCGCCGCCGAGCACAGCGCCTTCTTCCACGGCGTCGGCACCTGCCGGATGGGAGAAGGCGACGCCGAGCACGTGGTCGACACCCGCGGCCAGGTGCTCGGTGTCGACGGGCTCTTCGTCGTCGACGCCTCGGTCATCCCGCGGGTGCCGCGGTCCGGTACCAACGTGGCCGCCATGGCGGTCGCCGAGCGCTTCGCCGCCCTCCGCTCCTGAGGACGAGCACTCGGGCGGGTCAGAACCCCCCGCCGCCGTCGGCCCACACGGTGGCCCCGTTGATGTAGGAGCCAGCGTCGGAGGCGAGGAAGACGCAGATCCCGCCGATCTCCTCGGGCGTGCCCATCCGCCCGACCGGGATGTCGTCGGAGGGGTCACCGTGGCCCTCGGGTCCGTCGATGACCAGCCCGACCATCGCCTCGGTGCGCACCCAGCCGAGCGAGACGCAGTTCACCCGCACCTGACGTCCCCACGCCCGGCCGAGCGAGCGGGTCATGTGGTTGAGCCCGGCCTTGGCCGCACCGTAGGGGGTCAGCGAGGCGCCGCTGCCGTCGGGTAGCGATGTCTGGCTCGAGATGTTGATGATCGAGCCCCCTTCGTCCTGCTGCGCCATCACCTGGTACGCCTTCTGGGCGAAGATCATCGGCGCGGTGAGGTTGAGCTCGACGATGGCGCGGATGAACCGGGGCGACACCGTGGCGATGTCCGCCGGCGGCTGGCCGCCGGCGTTGTTCACCAGCACGTCGAGGCGTCCGAAGCGATCGACGGTGGTCGCAACCACGGTGTCGATCTGGGCGTCGTCGCGGATGTCGGCGGCGACGTGCAGGCAGCGCTGGCGTTCGTCGTCGTTCCGTGCGGCAGGATGCTCGTCGAAGCTCTTCCGGGCACACGTCACGACCGACGCCCCCTCGTCGAGGAACGCCCGGGTGATGCCGATGCCCACGCCCTGGCTGCCTCCGGTGACGATCACGACCTTGCCTGCGAACTGCTCCCCCATCGGGCCTCCACTGTCGATCTGGACGACAGACGATACCTCCGGCCGCATAACATCGTTATCTGTGGTTGGGAGATGGCATCGAGGGGGATGACATGGCCGTGATCGACGTCGACACCCATTGGGAGGTCGGGCACTTCGACCCGGGCAACGACCCGTTGGGGCCGTGGCGGGACGACCTCCCGTCCGACATGGCCGACCGGCTGGCCCAGGCCATCGCCGGCGACCTGCTCGAAGCGCTGCCCGAGGAGGACCGACCCGACGCCCCGACTCTCCTGCCGTCGCTGATCGCGATGGCGAAGTCACGGGGCGGCGAGGTCCAGCTCCACCCCCACCACGACTCGAGCGCCGCGGAACGAGTCGAGTGGATGGATTCCATCGGGATCGACCACAGCCTGGTGAACCCTGGCGGGTACTGGCAGCTGCTCGAGCACCTGGGCCCCGATCGTCCCCTGGGCGTCAGTCGCTGCAACGACTTCCTCGCTGACCAGCTGGCCGATGGGTCCGACCGGCTCCACGGTGTCACCGTGCTCGACTTCACCGATCTCCGCGGCGCGGCCGCCGAGCTCGCCCGGATGCGGGAGCGCGGGTTCCGGGCGTTCTTCCTCCGCACCGAGGGCGGTCAGCCTCCGAACGAGGTCGCCTTCGGTCATCCCGACTGGGACGTCGTCTGGTCGGCCGCCACCGACCTGGGGATGGTGGCGTCCATCCACGTCGGCAACCTGCATTCGGGCTTCGACCGGTGGGCCCGGGTCGGTTGGGACCAGCCCGGCGGTGCGGGCCCGACCGCGCTGACCCGTCTGGCCAACACGCAGAACATCCACATGGCCCAGAACATCCTCGTGTCGATGCTCTACGGGGGCGTGTTCCACCGCCATCCCGATCTCACCGTGATGCTCGAGGAGGTCCGCATCGGGTGGCTACCGGCCTGGGTCACCATGATCAGCCGGCAGTCGATGTCGAACCCCGGTCTGGGCGACTGGCCCTTCCCGGTGAGTGGCGCCGAGATGGTCCACCGCAACATCAAGGCCACACCCCTTCCGGGGTTCGGTGACAGCGAGGCGCTCGACGTGCTCGCCGAGCTTCCCGACATGTGCCTCTTCTCCTCCGACTACCCCCACCAGGAAGGCAACCCCGACCCGATCAACCTGTACGGAGAGTCGTTGGTGCACCTGGAGCCGCACCTGCGCGACGCGTTCCTCGGTACGACCGCGTCCGACGTCTTCGCCCGGACCGGCGACCCGCTGTAGCCCGGATCTTCGTGGCGGTTCCGATCGAGGACCTTCGCCGGCTGGTTGCCGAGCAGTACGGGCGGTTCACCGACGTCGCGCGTGCCGCTCTCGACCGAGCAGTGGTGAACAGCACGCCGATGTCAGCTGCCCGACAGGAGCGGTTCGAGCTTCCTGCTTCCGATGTGAGGCAGCACTTCGGCCTCGAAGGTGTCGAGCATGCGCCGGGCTTCGTCGGGATCGATGCCCGAGAGCAGAGGATTGAGGTGCAGCTCACCGTTCGGGCCGAGGTTCGAAGCCAACTCGATGGCCTCCTCCGGCGTGACGACCTGATACGCACCGCCCTGACGGATGCTGGCCATGTCCTCCGTGGGGATGTAGGGCCCGGTGGCGCGACCCAGGCCTTTCGTCGTCCACTGCCCGTAGGAGTCGATCTGGTGGCGGATGTGCGGCGCGAGCTTCTCCCAGGTCGCGTCCTTGTCGTCCCTGGTCACCCACAGGAAGATGGGACCACGCGGTGCCCACTCCCCGGGGTCGGGTTGGCCAAGGGCGAGGCACGCGTGGCGGTAGGCCTCCCACGGTTTCGGCATACCCGGGGGGAAGAATCCGTCGGCGATCGCGGCGGCCCGCTCGATGCTCTTTCGAGCTGCGCCTCCGCCGAGGTAGATCGGCATCGGGTTCTGGAACGGCCGGGGCATGACCCTCACCGTGGCCCCTCGATGTTCGAACGGCTCGCCCGTCCATGCCCGGCGGAGGAACGGCACAAGGTCCTCGAGGTCCTTGCCGCGCCGGTGGTAGTCCTTGCCGAACGCGATGAAGTCGTCCTCGACGTATCCGATTCCGAGGGCCAGATCCAGCCGACCCTGCGTGCACAGGTCGGCCACCGCCACCTCCTCGGCCAGTCGCAACGGGTCGTAGAGCGGCGCCAGGAGGATCGAGATCCGAACTCGTATTCGCCCGGTCACGGCGCCGGCGGCGGCGGCGAAGACGAGGGGACACGGCAGGTAGCCGTCATCGGACTGGTGGTGCTCACCGAACCCGACCCGCTCGAAACCCACCTGGTCCGCCCATCTGATGATGTCGAGCGCGGCGGCGTAGGTCGCCGGACCGGACGCACCGAGCTGCGGGGGGTGGCGAAGATCGAAGTCGAGCACCAACTTCGGTCTCACGAGATCGACCGGGTGCTCCGTTGCATCAGACATCGGTGGCCTTCCGATCACGGCTGCGGTCGATCCCTGTCGTTCGTATCGCCATGTCCTGCTCCCCGATCTCTGCGTCTCGTCGTGAGGGTGACCTACTGCAGCCCGAGCTGGCTCGTGAAGGTCGGATCCAGGTACTCGTCTATCTGCGTGAGCCGGCCCTCGACGACAGTGGCGAACATGCAGTTGCGGGCCCTGAGCTCGTTGCCCGTGCTGCGGACGGTGCCTCGCACCTCGAACCGCATCACCGCGCCACCTTGGATGGGCTGGGCGAGGACCACGTGGACGGTGAGGCCCTCGACGAGCTGGTGCAGGCCGCGAGCACCGGCGAAGCCGGCCTTCGCCGGGACCTCCCCGGTCCCGTCGTTGTGCCAGAGCACCGCGTCCGGCGCCAGGACGTGGTCAGCGGCGTCGGGGTCGCCCTTGCTCAGGACGTCGAGCACGGCGAGCGCGGCCTCGACATCGGTCACGATGCGGCCGTCTGCTTCTCGGCCAGGACGGTCGAGTTCTCGGTGTCGAGCACGACGTTCAGGTCGGAGATCCGCAGCATCCCGTCTTCGAGAACGAGCGAGCCGTGGACGATGGCGGTCGAGAGCGGAGAGGGTGAGCCCCCGACGATCTGCGTCACCCAGATGTAGGAGCGGAAGTCCGCGGTCCTGTCGTCGGCCCGCGTCGAGGTGCACGTTGGTGCCGTTGTGGCGCAGGGGGTGAGGGCTGTTCACGCGGTGATCGGTCTGCCACGCGATCACCTCGCCCCGCCCGCTCACGTCGGCGTTGACGAACTCCTCGTACGAGGTCTTCCCGGTGTCGGTCCGACAGGAGAAGTGGGGCTCTGAGCTCCACATCTCGGGCCACTCGTCGAACAGGGCGTTGTCGTACGCGAACCACCACTTCAGGATCAGCTGCTGCGCGTCTGCGGGCTGGATCATTCGAGTCCCCCTGTCGGTCCCGAGCATCGGCCTCGGGATGCCTGTGACCGCTCGACGGGCGAGCGGTCAGTCAATCTGCGCACGATATATCACCGTTATCTTCTTTGCCTGGCGGTGTTCACGTGACAGCTGCAGATATCACCGTTACATTCCCTCTCATCCGATCGAACGAGGGTGAGACGATGACACCGAGCAACGACGACATGGCGCAGGTCCTGCGACCCGTGGCTCCGCCCCGGGTGATCGAGGGCGTGTACAGCGAGGACCAGTACGAGCGGATCGTGCGGATGGTCCAGACCCGGGGCCCGTGGCCCACGATCACGGCCCACCACTTCGACACGGTGGAGGAGCTCATAGCCACCTCGACCGGGGTGGTGCCCGAGGGCCTCGACCTGACCCTCGACGACGTGGCCACCGGGCACTTCCGGGGCTACATCGCCAACGGATCGACATGCTTCGAGACCGAGATCGAGGACTGCTTCTACAACCTGAAGTTCCTCGACCTGGTCCGTGACTACTGGGGCGTTCCCTACGCCCAGCCCACGCACATGCTGTTCAACCTGTGCGGCCCTCACCACAGCGGACTGAGCTCACACCTCGACGCGGTGCAGTTCCGGGGCATCCGGCTGCACAACTCCCCGGTGTGGCTGCAGAACGTGATGGGCAAATCCGGGCTCTTCCAGGAGCACATGGTGAAGATGGCCCAGGTCATCACGTGGTGGTACCTCGGAGAGAACGGCACGTTCACCTACTGGCCCGACGGCCCGAACGGTGAGCCGCAGGTGCTCGAGCATCCGCTCTGGAACAAGGGCGTGGTGGTGCAGAACGAGGTGATGTTCCACCGCGGCGACCCGGTCGGGCGGCCGGAGGAGCGCGACATCCCCGGTCTGAAGCACCGGTCGATGTTGGGCTACGACCCCGACCGTGACGACTGGGCCATCACCACCGACGACGAGGTGATCCGCCGTTACCGGCCCGACGAGATGCGCCTGCTGGTGCACTGGAGCGCCGAGCTCTACGCCGATCGGGCCGAAGCGGAGAAGGCGGCCGACCACAGCGACGACCTCACCTTCGATGAGGTCTTCGAGCGCCTGCTCGCCGACCTGCGCAGCAGGGGCGTGGAGATCTCCGACCCGAGTGATCCCCTGCACGACTCCGACTTCATCCGCGCCCTCATCGCCACCTACACCATCGCCCCCACCACCGACTGGATCAGCGCCGCCTAGAACGACGTGGCGCCGCTCGGTCCCCCTTTCGTCCCCAGAAACGGAACAAGTCTCGATGAGCAAAACTGACGTCTTCGACCTCACCGGCAAGGTGGCCATCGTCACCGGCTCGACCAAGGGCATCGGGCGGGCCATGGTCGAGGGCCTCGCCGCCGCGGGGGCCAAGGTGGTGGTCAGCTCCCGCAAGCAGGACCTCTGCGACGAGGTCGCCGCCGAGATCGAGGCCTCGACCGGCGCCGAGGTGCTGGGCCTGGCGTGCCACGTCGGCGACTGGGACGCCATCCCCGGGTTCGTCGAGAAGGTCGTCGAGCGGTTCGGGCGAATCGACGTGCTCGTCAACAACGCCGGCATCAACCCCGCCCCGGTCACCGTCGGCGAGATGACGCTCGACTACTGGCGCAAGGTGTTCTCGGTCAACCTCGAAGGCCCCCTCCGCATGAGCCAGCAGGTCGCCCCCGTCATGCGCGACGGAGGCGGCGGCAGCATCGTCCACATCGGCACCATGGCCGCCTACGGACCCGGCCCCAACATCTGCGCCTACGGCGCCTCCAAGGCCGGCCTCAGGAACCTCACCCGGGCGATGGCCATGGAGTGGGCCGACTGGAAGATCCGGGTCAACATCCTCAGCCCCGGCCCGTTCATGAGCGAGATGCTCGCCGGCGCCGCCGAGCGCAGCGAGATCGACTACCTGGCGATGGTCTCGGACGGGACGCTGCTCAAGCGGGTCGCCGAGCCTCACGAGATCGTCGGACCGGTGCTCTACCTCGCCAGCGAAGCGTCGTCGTTCGTCACCGCCGACGACATCTCGGTCTCCGGCGGGATGATGAAATGAGCGAGCACGAAGAACGGTTCGGCCTCTCCCTCCTCGAGCGCTGAACCAGCGACCGGAACATCGTCGCCGGCGCGCCACCGCCAAAGCGCAGAACCCGGCGCAGGGTCGACCAGAATGCTGATGACCCGAGGACGAGGCGATCACGTGGCACCCTCCCCCAACCCCGATAGGCGACGCCCCCCACTTCGGACGAGCGCGAAGGCGATCGCCACGCGCGCCAACCTCGTCGAGCTGGCCGCCGAGCTGTTCGCGTCCGCGTGGCTACCTGCAGACCTCGATCCGTGACATCGCCCGGGCCGCCGACCTGACGACCGGAGCGATCTACGGCCACTTCCGGAACAAGGCCGAGCTGCTGGCCGAGGCCATCAGCTCGAGGACGGTCACCGACCTCGAGTCGCTCTCTCTGGGCATCACCGGGACTCCGACCAGGTCGGGCGAGCCACTGCACGTCGAGACGCTCCGACGCCTCTCCAGCCGCTACGCCGATCGGCGACAGCTGCGGGCGTTGATCCTCCAGGGCGCGGCGGCTGCGTTGACCGACGACGAGACCCGGGAGCGGCTCCGGGACGAGCAGATGAGCCATCTGCAGACCTGGATCGATTCCTACGAGGAACACCGCGAAGAGCTCGGCATCGACCCCTCCGTGGACATCCGAGAAGCAGTCCTCTACACCTGGGCCGCCGAGATCGGCCTCGGGGTCATGGAGGCGGTCGGCATCGAACCCCGAACCAGAAGGGGCTGGGCCGACATGGCCGCCCGCTTCGGGCGGAGCCTGAACCTTCCGGCCGAGCCGCCCGCAACCCGTCGCAAGCGTTGAGCCGATAGGCCCGGTGCAACTTCCGAGCTCGATTGCCTGGGCACCCAGCGCCCAGCGACTGGGTGCCTCGTCTCGATCCAGCTTCTTCTCTCACGAGCGTGGGAATGCACCGCCCTCATCCCAAGCAAGGACAGCACCCGTCAGAAGATCCGTTAGAAGTCGAGCCGGGAACGGCGAAGGCCCGTCCTCTCGGACGGGCCCTGACCAGGTGTTTCGATGGTGGCGGGGGCAGGATTTGAACCTGCGACCTTCGGGTTATGAGCCCGACGAGCTACCAGACTGCTCCACCCCGCGGCGTGGACAGCACCCTACCGACCGCCCCGTCCCCATGCCAACCCGCCTCGACGGGTCCTCCACCTCGGCTCGCGACTGCAGCCTGGACAGACGGCCAGCTCGACGCCGGAGCACGCCTTGCCGCACGAGACACATCTGTCTAAAGTGCTAGTTACCTAGTTGACTACCTCGCTCCCGGGGAGGCGCAGATGATCGAGTTCTTCCTGGACGACAGATCCGGGGTGTCGCCCTACCTGCAGGTGGTGCAGCAGGTGCGCCACGCCCTCCGGCTCGGCCTTCTCCTCGAAGGCGACCAGCTCCCGACGGTCAAGGAGGTCGTGGGCCATCTCGCCATCAACCCCAACACCGTGCTCAAGGCCTACCGGGAGCTGGAACACGAAGGTCTCGTCGCCGCTCGCCCGGGAGTTGGGACGTTCGTCATCCGCTCACTCGTCGAGAGCGGCTCCGTCGCCGCCCACGGTCCCCTACGACGGGACCTCGAGCGCTGGCTGGGCTCGGCGCGAGACGCCGGCCTCGACGACGAGAGCATCGAAGCGCTGGTGGCGAGCACGCTGCGAGCGGGCCAACGGCACGTCGCGTGACCGCCATCATCCGCACCGGCGGCCTCGGCCAGCGCTACGGCCGACGCTGGGCCCTGCAGGACTGCACCCTCGAGATCCCGGCGGGCCGGGTCACCGGCCTCGTTGGCCCCAACGGCGCCGGCAAGTCGACCCTGCTGAATCTCGCGGTCGGCGTCCAGCGGCCCACCACCGGCACGATCGAGGTCTGCGGCCACAGCCCGGGCGGCTCCGCCGAGCAGCTCGCCCGCGTCGGGTACGTGGCCCAGAGCACCCCCACCTACCGCGGCCTCTCCGTCGAGGACCACCTCCGCCTGGGTGCCCGCCTCAACCCCCGCTGGGACGACGCCGCCGCTCGAGCCCGCATCGAGAGGCTCGGTCTCCCGAGCCGGGAGAAGGCGGGCCATCTCTCCGGCGGGCAACGAGCCCAACTCGCCCTCACCATGGGACTGGCCAAGCGCCCCGAGCTGCTCATCCTCGACGAGCCGGTCGCCAGCCTCGACCCACTCGCTCGTCGCGAGTTCCTCCAGGTGCTCATGGAAGCGGTGGCCGACCAGGAGCTGACGATCGTGCTGTCGTCCCACGTCGTCTCCGATCTCGAGCGAGTCTGCGACCACCTCGTGGTGCTCGTCGACTCGCGTGTCCGGGTCGAGGGGGAGGTCGACGACCTGATCGACACCCACCACCGCCTCGTCGGTCCCCGCGTGGGCGCCCGCCCACTGCCCGCGGACCAGCAACTGGTGTCCGCGAGCCACACCGAGCGCCAGAGCACGTTCGTGGTGCGCTCCACGACCCCTATTCGGGACCCTTTCTGGAGCGTGACGCCACTCAGCCTCGAGGACCTGGTGCTCACGTACATGGCACCGGCGGACACGGCTCGGCCTCAGCGCCCACTGGAGGTACTCCGATGATCTGGGTCACCTGGCGCCAGCTCCGCGCCCGTGCCCTCGTCGTCGGGTTCGCAGTGCTCGGCATCGCGGCGGTGGCCATCGTCAACGGACGACATGTCGCGGCGCTCGCTCCCGTCAACGGCTCCCGCTACGACGCCCTGCAGTCGATCGACCGCACGCTGTTCTGGGCTGGCATCGTCCTCGTCGCCGCCCTACCAGCGCTGCTGGGTGCGTTCTGGGGTGCGCCGATGGTGGCCGGTGAGGTCGAGTCGGAAACTCACCTCCTGGCTTGGAACCAGAGCATCACCCGCACCCGTTGGCTGGCTACCAAGCTGACCGTGACCGCTTTGGCAGCCGCCGCCGCCGCTGCGGTCGTCACCCTCGCCGTGACCTGGGCGGCGGCCCCCCTCGACGGCGCCACCGGGAACCGCACCGGCGGCCTTCCCTCCCGCCTGACCCCGGTGAGCTTCGCCATGCGCGGCGTGGTCCCGGTGGGCTACGCCGTGTTCGCCATCGCCTTGGGAGCGACCCTCGGAACCGTCCTGCGGCGCACCCTCCCGGCCATGGCGCTCACGCTGGCGATCGTCGTCGCCTTGCAGGTCGCCGTGCCTGCGTGGGTGCGTCTCCACCTCGCCCCGACCGTCTCGGACACCGTGGTCCTCGATCGAACGACCCTCGACGGCATCAGCATCAGCAACGACAGCGCCGGACACCCCGTTCGGCTGACCGTCCACTCGGCGAACCACGGCGACTGGATCCTCGAGAACACGACCGTGGATCCCGACAGCCGCCCGACCTCGCTCCCCGACTGGGTGACGGAGTGCCTTCCCGGCCCCGAGCCCACCGTGACTCGCGCCGAGGTCTCCGGTGATCCGGTGTCGGACTGCCTCGGGCGCCTCACCGAGGCCGGCTACCACCAGCGCCTCGTGTACGTGCCGGCGAGCCAGTTCTGGCGACTCCAGTGGATCGAGACCGCGCTTCACCTCGCGCTGGCGGGGATCCTGTCGCTCGTCTGCGGATGGTGGCTCCGGGTCCGCCGCACCTGAACCCGTCAGCCCGCGCCTTGCCGGGCGCGGGCTGACGGCGCGCGTCAGCTACCAGAGGATGCGCATCTGGGCGGCCACCCGGCGACGGGCCAGATGCTCGCGCCGCTCCTCGGGGGTGACCACCGGCGTGTCGGCCGGAAGGTGGGCCCGCACCTCGTCGAAGGGCACCTTCCACATGATCGGGTCCGGGAAGTCGGTCGCCTTGTTCCACCGCAGCTGCACGATCCCCCACGGCTGGTCGGCCTTGTCGAGCCAGTTGGGCACGCCCGGGTCGCGCTTGGAGACAACCGCCCGGAACCGCCCGTCGCTGTCGAGCACGGCCTGCGTGTCGTTCAGGCTGCTCTGGCGGTTGACCCAGTCGACCGTGCAGAAGCGGTCGTCGGAGACCAGGGTCTGCCAGTAGCGGCACTGCTCGGGCAGATCGGTCTCGAGGATCAGCGCCTCGTCGTCGTCGATCTCGTAGACGCCGTCGTAATAGACCTGGTTCGGCAGCCCGGCGAGGGTGTCCACGATCTTCGACCGCTCGATGCCGTTGGTCGGGTGGTTGGCCCGGTAGTACTGCGTGAGCTCCATGTCGAGGCTGATCATCCCCTCCACCCAGGCCGCCAGATCGGAGAACCGGCCGGCGATCTCCTCGGGGGTGGGCTCGGGGGCGATCTCGTCGAGACGCTCGATGGCCAACCGGGCGTCGACCTCGTTCTGCCAGTCACACGAGCACTTCCGCATGAGCAGGCGCACCGTCGACGGGTCGAGCTCCCACCAGTCGCCCGTGTAGCCGTCGGGCCGCGTCGCGCTCATCACCACGCTGAACGAGCCGTCGGCGGCCACGTCGAGCTGGTCGAGGTCGTGGGTGGCCGGTGACGGGGCGAGGCTGGCCAGGTCCTTCATCATCATCCACCCCTGCTGGGTGATCTCGACGAAGCGAGTGGTGCCCCGTTGGCCCGACAGGCGGTAGGTGCCAGCTGGGTCGATCTCGGTGGTCATGTAGATGTAGTCCGGCACCGGGCCGCCCTGGTTGAGGGCGATGTTCCACAGCGGCGCCCACATGGGCCGCGACGGGTCCATGTTCACGTGGCACAGGTAGCCCCCGGCCAGCATGGCCAGGGCCAGCTTGTACATGTCCTGGCGCTCCGCCTCCGACGCCCCCGGACGCCACTTGGCGATGAGGTTGTCGCCCACCTCGGTGAGCGCCTCCATCTGCTCGGCCCAACTCGGCAACTTCGATGCTGATCCTGCGTCGTTCGTCATGTGACCCCCTGAGCGGGCGACGATAACAGCGCGGCTCGCTCCACCTCAGAGCTCCGACGTCGCGGCCCGGAGGCGGAGCGCGCCGGCCTCAGGTGTGCCTAGGGTCCGGGGATGGTCACCGGAGCACGGCTGCAGGAGCCCAAGCGATGAGCACCCACGCCGCGACGCCCGTCACCTACCCCTCGATCCCCGAGCTGCTCGACGAAGCCCGCCGGTCGACCGGACTCGACGACTTCGGGTCCGACTCGTTCCACGAGGGCCTGGCGGTGCTGCTCGACAGCCTGGCCACCGACAGCGGCTACGACGACGAGCAGGCGGCGGTCCCGCTCGCCGTCATCCGCCGCCGACTGGTGAACCGACTTCGCATCGAGGACTGGTACCGCACCCACCCCGAGGTCGAGGAGGAGGTCCTGGCCGCGCCGGTGTCCATCGTCGGCCTGCCCCGGACGGGCACCACGGCGATCGCCAACGTGATGTCCATCGACCAGCAGTTCCGTTCGCTGCGCATGTGGGAGCAGGCGGAGCCCTGCCCGCCGCCGGAGTTGGCCACCGAGGCCGACGACCCCCGCCGCCAGGCCCAGCAGGACGAGTTCGACGCCATGATCCGGGCCAACCCCGATCTGGCCGCCATGCACCTCTTCGACGTCGACGCGGCCGCCGAGGACACCGAGGTGCTGGGCCTGGAGTTCAAGGCCCAGCAGTTCACCCTGCCCGTCCGCCGGTACCACGACTGGTGGCGCCGCTGCGACATGACCGACGCCTACGCCTACCACCGGCGGGTGGTGAAGCTGCTCCAATCCCGTCGACCACCGAACCTCTGGCTGTTCAAGGCGCCCCACCACAAGTTCCACTTCGAGGCGTTGGTGGCCGCCTACCCGGACATCCGCCTGGTGATGACCCACCGCGATCCCCTCAAGTCGGTGCCTTCCTACGCCAGCCTCACCTCGGCCCTGTACCCGCCCGACAACCGGGCCCGCCGCGACTCCGTCTACTGGGGTCGCCACACCGAACGCCACCTCCGCGAAGGCATGGAGCAGGCCGTCACCGCTCGCGACCGCCTCGGTGAGGAACGGTTCCACGACGTGCACCACACCGACTTCGTGCGCGACCCGATGGGCACCCTCGAGGCCGTCTATGCCTTCCTCGGGCTCGACCTCCCCCCCACCACCCGCCAGGCCATGGCCACGTGGATCGACGAGAACCGGTCGACCGAGCGCGGCGACCACCGCTACACGCTCGAGCAGTACGGCCTCGACGAGGGCGAGATGCGCGAGCACTGGGCCTTCTACACCGATCGCTTCCTGGAGGAACCGTGACCGAGACGACCAGACCCGCCCACGAGCTCCCCGCCGTGGCCGACCTGCTGGAAGCCACCGAGCGCCTCACCGGCCCGGGTTCGCCGTTCGAGCTGGTCGAGGAGGACGTGCTGGGCGAGACCATGCGCGTGTTCCGCAACCGCCCCCGGTCGCTGCGCGACGTGCTCGTGAAGTCCTTCGAGTTCGGCGATCGCGACTCCATGGTGTTCAGCGACGGCCGCCGCATCACCTTCGCCGAGACCGAGCAGCAGGTGGCGTCCGTCGCCGCCTACCTGCAGCGCGAGCACGGCATCGGTTCGGGCGATCGCGTCGCCATCTGCGGGGCCAACAGCGCCGGGTGGATCCTGTCGTTCTGGGCGTGCATCTCCCTCGGTGCGGTGACCGTGGCCATGAACGGCTGGTGGACCGAGGTCGAGATGCACCACGCCCTCGACCTCAGCGAACCCAAGCTCATCCTGGTCGACACCAAACGGGCCGAGCGGATGGGCGAGACGCCAGGCATCCCCCAGGTCGACCTCGATTTCGAAACCGACGCCATGATCGCCTACGACCCGTCGGCGGCGATGCCCTCCCAGCCCATCGACGAGGACGACCCCGTCATCCTCATCTTCACCAGCGGCACCACCGGCCGGCCCAAGGCCGCCATCCTCGCCCACCGCAGCGTGATCGCCTACGGCATGAACCAGTCCTTCATCGGGGCCCGCGGCCTCATGATGTCGGGACGGCCGGCCCCCACCGGGCCGCCGCCCGTGCGCCTCGCCGTGTTCCCCCTGTTCCACGTCTCGGGCCTCGGAGCCACGGTGAGCGGGATGATGACCGGCGCCACCGGCGTGTGGACGCTCGGCCGCTTCGATCCGGCCACCACCATCGACCTCACCGTCAAGGAAGGCATCGGCATCTGGGGCGGCACCGGCACCCACGTGATCCGGCTCCTGGAGCATCCCGACCTCGACCGCATCGAGCCGAGCCAGCTGCAGAGCGTCGGTATGGGCGGCTCGGCCACCACGCCCGACATCATGCGCCGCCTCGACACCCGCCTCCCTCACCTGGCGGGCACGATGTCGACCGGCTACGGGTCCACCGAGACGGGCGCCCTCGTGTCCTGGGCCCCGAACTGGATGATCGCCGCGTCGCCCGAGTGCGTCGGCCCGCCTCTTCCCGGCGTCGACGTGCGCATCGTCGACGAGTCGGGCCACGACGTACCCGACGGCGACGAGGGCAACATCGCCGTGCGCAGCCCGCTCGTGATGCTCGGGTACTGGCGCAACCCCGACGCCGACGCCGAGGCCTTCCTCCCCGGCCACTGGTTCCTCACCGGCGACTTCGGACGCATGGAGGGCGGCCTGCTCTACATGGCCACCCGACGACGTGACCTGATCATCCGCGGAGGCGAGAACATCTACCCCTTCGAGGTCGAGTACCGCCTCGACGAACACCCTGACGTCGAGGAGGCGGCCGTCATCGGTGTGGACGACGACGTCCTCGGGCAGCGGGTCCACGCCGTGGTCGTGCTCCGGGCCGGCGCCACAGCCACCGAGGACGAGCTCAGGGCCTTCTGTCGAGAGACCCTCTCGTCCTACAAGGTGCCCGAGTCGTTCGAGGTGCGGGCCGAGCCGCTCCCCCGCAACCCGAGCGGCAAGGTGCTGAAGCACGTGCTCTCCGGCTCCGGCGAGCACACCTTCGTCGACGAGTAGCGGTCCCCGCTCCGGCCCCACGGGCCGTCACCTAGATTTCCGGCCATGGGCAAGATCGAAGACCGACTCGACGACTGGCTGGGAGAGGTCGCCGGGCCGTCGGCATCGCTCGTCTCGTGGGTCACGCTGGGCTACCCCACCGCGCCGAACAGCGGAGGGGCCAAGCACTCGATGGACTCCTACCTCTCCGAACGAGGACTGGACCCGGAACGCCAGGTCGCCCAGGGCCACGCCCAGCTGGTGGCGGTCCTGACGCCCGTCGAGCTCCTCGTGGGGTCGGTGGGGGGCTTCGGCCGGATCAAGCCCAAGGAGCTCCTGGTGTCCGTACCGGTCGACCAGGTCTGCCTCGAGTGGTGGGACCAGCGTCAGGTCGGCCCTGACCAGCGCCACATGCTGTTCGTCCTGGGTGACCAGTGGGTCCGCACCTCGGCCCGGATCGACCGGCGCACCAACGCCGACGGGTTCGTCGAGGCGCTGGGCGAGCGGGCCACCCAGGTCAACGCCTGACGACGGCGCGTCGCGCCGTCGGCGCACCGTCGGGTCAGGCGCCCAGCGCCGTCACCCAGCGACCGACCTCGTCCCACAGCAGGTGGCGGCCGTCGGCGATGACGTGGTTGTGGCCGGCACCAGGGAGCACGAAGAGGTCGACCGAGGGGGCCGAGGACATCCGGGCCGCGAGCGAGTCGAGCTCGGACACGATGTCGTGCTCGCCCACGGCGACGAGCACGGGTACGGCCACAGCGGCCAGCACGTCGTCGGAGCTACCCGGGATCATCGAGGCCAGGCCGCCGAGGGCCAGCAGGGAGCCGCTGGCCCGGCCGAGCAGGTCACGGGCGCCCGGGGTGGTGGCCCCCACGTTGAGGAAGTCCGAGCTGCTGGTCGAACCCGCAACGAGCGGACGACCGAACCGGGAGGCCACGAGGGCGGGCAGGGCCAGCTCGAGCTCGTCGGGGCGCCCGGCGTAGGCGGCCTCGTCCTCATCGAGGTGTTCGGGCAGCCCGGCGGCGCCGAACCCGAGGAGGACGAGGCCGGCGAAGGTCCGGTGGCGGGCCTGTTGGTGCACCACCAACATGGCGCCCATGGAGTGACCCAGGCCGATGAGCGCGGTGGGCGAGAACGGCGGCTCGTCGTCCACCGCCCCGGCGTCGAGGAGGGCGACGACCTGTTCGGCGACGCGGTGGTTCACCGCCGCCACCACGCGGGGCGTGAGCGTGTAGGGGTCGTCGGGCGGGGGGCTGTCACCGACCCCCAGGTGGTCGATCGCCGCCACCGCGACGCCGTGGGAATCCACCAGGTGACGGGCCATCGACCAGCCCCCCGGCACCTCGTCGGGCAGGTCGAAGTAGGTCCGGGTCATCCCGCCGCCGGGCAGGCACACGACCAGCGGGGCGCCGACGACGTCGGCGTCGGGCAGGAAGACGTCGACCGCCACCGTGGTCGCCCCGGCGGGGGCGACGGAGCGGACGTCGATGTCGAGTCGGTGAGCTCGGGTCACGGGGTCGACAGTAGCCATCTCCGCCCCTGTGCGTACCCATGTTGGGTATTGCCAAAACTCTTTTGGTCCGGTAGAACGGGGTCATGAACGGACCTCTGGGGGGAATCCGGGTCCTCGATCTGTCGTCGGGGATCGCCGGACCAATGGCCACGATGTTGCTCGCCGATCACGGCGCCGATGTGGTGAAGATCGAACCGCCGGGTGGTGATCCCACTCGGGCGTTCACCGGATCGCGGGTGTGGCACCGGGGCAAGCGCAGCGCGGTCGTCGACCTCGACGACGACGCCGGGCGCCGGCAGCTCCTCGAGCTCATCGACCGGGCCGACGTGGTGGTGGAGAGCTACGCCCCCGGCGTGGCCGCCGGCCTCGGCCTCGACTGGGACAGCCTGCAGGCCCGCAACCCGAGGCTGGTGCTGTGCTCCATCACCGCCTACGGGCGCCACGTGCCCGAGCGTGACCGCCCGGCGGTGGACGCTCTCGTCGCCGCCCGTACCGGCATCCACTGGGACCAGCGGGGCCGACTGGGCACCACCATCGGGGAGCTGTGCGACCTGCCCGTCGAGCTCGCCGACCTCGACATCCCACCGGGGTGCGCCGACGGGCCCGAGCGGGAGGGCCCGCTGTTCCCCCGGTCGAGCTGGCCCAGCCTGGGCGCGGCCTTCCTCGCCACCACCGGCATCAGCGCCGCCCTGCTCGCACGCGGACGCACCGGCCGGGGCCAGTGGGTCGAGACCTCGATGCTCCAGGGCGTGCTGGCCGCCACGGCCGGGGCCTGGCAGAAGCCCGAGGACCCGACCGCCGACGGCTACCTGAGCTGGATCATGGACCCGCGTGGCAGCAAGGGCCACTTCCGGTGCGCCGACGGCAACTGGATCCAGAACTGGGTGCCCAACCCCGCCTTCGCCCTCGGCGTGTCGGAGGGCGACACCCTCGACCCCAGCGCCGCCAAGGCCCCCCGCCAGGACCCCACCCGCATCGGTCCGGACTACAGCGAGCTCGTCGTGCTGGCCCACTACCACCCGGAGATGGCGGCGGCCTACGCCCGCTTCCCGGCGGCGGAGTGGGTCGACGTGGCCGCCGAAGTGGGCGTGGCCCTGCAACCCGTCCGGTCGATCGAGACGGCGCTCGCCGATCCCGCCCTGCTCGACGCCGGCATCGTCGTCGAGGTCGACGACCCCGAGCTCGGCCCGATCCGCCACGCCGGTGTCCTCACCGACATGCGGGCCACCCCCGCCGCGGTTCGCGGCCCGGCCCCGTCCCCCGGCCAACACACCGACGACGTCCTCGCCGAGCTCGGGATTCCCCCGGTGACCGCCGAGGGCCCGGCGGAGCCCCGTGAACTGCGGTGGCCGCTCGACGGCGTGGTCGTGCTCGACCTCGGCCTGGCCATCGCCGGCCCGTGGGGAACCCAGGTGCTGTCCGACCTCGGCGCCACCGTCATCAAGACCAACACCTTGTGGGACGACTTCTGGCACGCCACCCACATCGCCTTCTGCGCCAACCGGGGCAAGCAGTCGATCTCGCTGAACCTGAAGGACCCGCAGGCGATGGAGATCCTCCACCGCCTGGTCGAGCGGGCCGACATCGTCCAGCACAACATGCGCTACGAGGCCGCCATCCGCCTCGGCGTCGACTACGAGTCACTGCGAACGGTGAAGCCCGACCTCATCTACTGCCACACCGCCGGGTTCGACCCCAGCCGGGCCCACCTCCCGGGCAACGACCAGACCGGCGCCTGCCTGGCCGGCATCGAATACGAGGACGGCGGCGTGGCCGACGGCGGCAAGCCGATCTGGAGCCTCACCTCGTTCGGTGACACCGGCAACGGCTTCCTGTCGGCCGCCGGGATGATCCAGGCCCTCATGCACCGCGACCGCACCGGCGAGGGCCAGTTCCTCACCACCAACATCACCGCGGCGTGCCTGCTCAACACCTCCTACGGGTGGATCGACGCCGACGGCGTCGGGGTCGACCGACCTCACGTCGACCGTGACATGTTCGGCTTCGGCCCTCTCCACCGCCTGTACGACACGGGCGACGGCTGGTTGTGCCTGGCCGTCGACGACGACAGCCAGTGGGCGGCCATGACCAAGGTGCTCGACGACGACCGCCTGACCGTCGGCCACTACGCCACCGCCGCCGGTCGGGCCGAACGGGCCGACGTCCTCGCCGCCGCCCTCACCGACGTGCTGCGCACCGCCTCGGCCGCCGACTGGTTCGCCCGCCTCGACGCCGCCGGCGTTCCCTGCGAGGTGGACGACCCCGACTTCGTCCACCGCCTGTTCGACGACCCGGCCTATCGCGACGCCGGTCTCGTCACCTCCACCCAGCAGGCCCAGGTCGGACGCTTCGAGCAGTTCGGCGCGCTGTGGTCCTTCTCCGAGACACCCTCCCGCGTCGCCGGGCCGCCGTTGATCGTGGGCCACGACACCACCGCCCTGCTCCTGGAGCTCGGGTACGACCAAGCCGCGATCGACGGCCTCGTGGAGGCCGGCATCGTCAAACAGGCCACCCTCACCCAGGAGCGCGCCACATGACCACCGTCAAGGCGCCCATCCCCGACCGCGACGACGCCTTCTTCTGGGAAGGAGCGCGCCACGACGAGCTGCTCATCCAACGCTGCGTCAGCTGCCACACGCTCCGGCATCCCCCGGCACCGATGTGCGCCCGGTGCGGCTCGCTCGAATCCGACGCGGCCGAGTCCACCGGCCGGGGAACGATCCACTCCTGGATCGTCTCGCACCACCCGACCGAGCCCGACGCCGAACCCCGGGTGGTCATCCTCGTCGACCTCGAGGAGGGCACCCGGATCGTGTCCAACCTGGTCGACGCGGCCGTCACCGACGTCGACAACGGCCTCCCGGTCGAGGTCTGCTTCGTCACCTACGGCGACGTCGTGCTCCCTCAGTTCCGGCTGGCCCCCAGGGCGGAGGCCACCCGATGAGCTCAGCGTCCAACAACGGCCTCCCCGCCCACCGCCGAGCGGTCATCGCCGGCATCGGCCACACCGAGTTCTCCCAGAACTCCGGCCGCTCCACCCTGCAGTTGGCCGCCGAGGCCTCCCGCGACGCCATCGTCGACGCCGGGCTGTCACCGGCCGACATCGACGGCAGCGTCACGTTCACCATGGACACCAACGACGAGCTGGCCCTCATCCGCAGCCTGGGCGTGACCGAGCTGCGCTACTCGGCCCGCACGCGGGGTGGGGGCGGCGGGGCCTGTGCCACCGTGCAGCTGGCCGCCGCGGCGGTGGAGAGCGGGCACGCCGACGCCGTGTTGATCTACCGGGCGTTCAACGAGCGCTCCGGTCACCGGTTCGGCCAGCCCCAGCGGGCCGGCAACCCCGACCCGGCATGGAACTTCGCCATGCCCTTCGGGCTCGACACCCCGGCCAAGATCTACGCCCTCGCCTTCCAGCGCTACATGCACGAGTTCGGTCTCACCAACCCCGACTTCGGTCGCTACACCGTCGCCGCTCGCGACTGGGCCAGCACCAACCCCAACGCCCAGTTCTACAAGCGGCCCATCACCCTCGACGACCACCAGGCCAGCCGTTGGATCGTCGAGCCCATCCTGCGCAAGCTCGACTGCTGCCTGGAGAGCGACGGTGGCGTCGCCCTCGTCGTCACCCGGGCCGAACGGGCCGCCGACCTCGACACCGTCGCCGTGCCCATCCTCGCCGCCGAGGCTGCCCACCTCGAAGGTGGCCACGAGATGTTCGCCTACTACGACCAGGACCTCACCGAGCACCAGGAGGCCGCCGCGCTCGCCCGTCGGCTCTACGGCGAGGCCGACATCACCGCGGCCGACGTCGACGTGGCCATGATCTACGAGAACTTCAGCCCCATCGTGTTCCTGCAGCTCGAGTCGCTCGGGTTGTGCGGTCGGGGCGAGGCCGCCGGGTTCGTCGCCGACGGCCACATCGGGCGGGGTGGGTCGCTCCCCGTCAACACCAACGGCGGCCTCCTCGGCGAGGGCTACATCCACGGCGTGAACAACATCATCGAAGGGGTGCGCCAGCTCCGGGGCACCGCACCGAACCAGATCTCCGGCGTCGAGCACGTGCTCGTCAGCGCCGGTCGTAGCGGCCTCATCCTCGGCCACTGACCTACAGGGGTACCCATGACCGTCACCGAGAACCAGTCCGACATCGTGCTCAACCACAGGGGCGAGCGGATCATCTCCGCCGACTCGCACGTCTCCATCAGCCAGGACCAGATCAAGTCCCACCTCGATCCTCGCTTCCACGAGCCCTATGACAAGGCCCAGCAGGCGTTCGCCCAGCGCATGGCCCAGAACATGGCCCAGGCCAAGACCAACACCGATGCCATGACCCGCAACCCCCACGCCGCCTTCACCCGGCCGGGCTACAGCGACGGCGTCGAGCGCCTGGCCGACATGACCGCCGACGGCGTCGACGTCGAGGTCATCTACTCCGAGGTCAGCGCCTTCCGCTACATCGGCGACATGGAGTACGGCTCGACCGAGGCCACGCGGGCCTTCAACGACGTCCTCGCCGAGTTCGCCTCCGCCGACCCCCGCCGCCTCGTGGTCAGCTACCAGATCCCCATCCTCGACGTGCCCGCCGCCGTCGACGAGGTCCACCGGGTGGCGGCCATGGGCGGCAAGTCGCTCCAGATCCCGGTGTTCCCCACCGAGATCGGCGCCCCCGACTACTACGACGAGAGCTACGACCCGCTGTGGGCCGCGGTGCAGGAGGTGGACCTGCCCCTGTGCTGCCACATCGGCGTGAACACCGCCCTCGACGACCTCACCCGCCGCGACCCCACCCCCCAGAAGGGCGTGATGGTCGGCCAGGTCGGGCTCACCACCGCCGAGGCGTTCGGCATGTGGGTCATGACCGGTGTCCTCGAGCGCTTCCCCGACCTCAGGATCGTCTTCGTGGAGCCCGGCGTGGGCTGGGTCGCCTGGTACCTCGAGCTCATCGACGACATGGTCGAGCGCCAGGGCTACGTCTTCGAGAACCTGAAGGAGCTCCCGAGCCACTACTTCAAGCGCAACATCTGGCTGACGTTCATCGACGAGCCCCGGGGCATCAACCTCCTGCGCCACGAGATCGGCGTGGAGAACATCATGTGGTCGACCGACTTCCCCCACCCCGTGACCAGCTGGCCCGACTCCCAGGACGTCATCGAGAAGGTCTTCGGCGACATCCCCGCCGACGAACGCCGCCAGATGCTGTGCGACAACGCGGTCCACGTCTGGAAGCTGTGACCGCCACACAGGCCCGGGCCCCCGGCCCCAACCTCGACCGGGCCACCCTCGTGCGGGCGGCGGCCGACCTGGCCGATGCCGACGGGTGGTCCCGTCTCACCCTGTCAGCGGTGGCCGAGCAGGTCGATCGCCACGTCTCGTCGCTCTACACCCACGTCGCCAACCTGGCCGACCTGCGCCTCCAGGTCGGCCTCCTGGCCATCGACGAGCTGAGCGACGAGGTGTGGCGGGCCGCGCTCGGCCGCAGCGGGGGTGACGCCCTCACCGCCATCGCCACCGTGGAGCGCGACTTCTCCCGGGCCCACCCGGGCCGCATCGCCGCCATCAACGCCTTCTCCGGTCGTGACGACCCGGAGTTCTCGGCCCGGGGCACGCGGTTGGCCGAACCGATCCGGGCGACCTTCGTGTCGTTCGGCCTCGACGAGGAGCAGGTCGCCGTGGCCCACAAGGTCTTCAGCGCCGCGGTCCGAGGC
This sequence comes from uncultured Actinomycetes bacterium, assembly GCA_963793025.1. Lineage (GTDB taxonomy): Bacteria > Actinomycetota > Acidimicrobiia > Acidimicrobiales > Acidimicrobilacustridaceae > CAWBYL01. The sequence continues at coordinate 932,141 of CAWBYL010000006.1, read as the reverse complement.
CTCGTGCAGAGCGAGATCCAGACCCCCGCGGGCCGCGACGACGCCGACGAAGCGCTCGAGCAGACGGTGGACCTGTTCGTGTCGGCGCTGGAGACCGGCTCCTGGCCCCGCCCGCGGGCGCGCCGATAGCGCCGGAGCGACCTCAGGCCGGCGTGCCGGCGACCGTGGTGGTGGTGCTCGGCGCCGTCGTGCTCGGCGCCGTCGTGCTCGACGTGGAGGTGGACGCGGTGCCCGACAGGGTCTGGGCCTGGGACAGGTAACCCTGGGCCTCGTCCACCTTGGCCTGGTACTCGCCCAGGTTGCCGGCCAGGAGGGCGGCCTCGGCCTGGTTCAGCGCTTGCGAGGCCAGGGCCACCAGCTGGTCGACCGTCTCGCCCCCCGACAGGGGCGGCACCGTGGTGGTGCTCGTCGACGTGGTGGAGGTGGTGCTGCCGGGGCTGGCGTTCGGGTCGAGCACCTCCGGCTGTTTGATGGTCGTGCTCTCGAAGGTCTCGGCCTTGGCCCCCGGGAACAGGGTCTCGATGGCCTGCCGGAGCGTGGGCTTCATCGTGACCTGCCCGCCGGCCACCACGATGACCTGCTTGAGCAGCGGCACCGGGTTGGCGTCGGAGGAGACGTAGAGCGGGCGCACGTACAGGATCGACTCGTTCACCGGAACCAGCAACATGTTGCCGAGGGTCGCATGCGAGCCCTGCTGGTTCAGCAGCGTGAGCTGGGATGCGATGGCCTGGTTGCCGAGGATCTGGGAGTTGGCCAGCACCGGCCCGTTGATCTCCTGCCCGGTCGGCATCTCGTACACGATGATCTTGCCGTAGTCCTCGGGGTCGCTCTTGGCCACCATGAACGACGTCAAGACCTGGCGCTCGTTGCTGTTCGTGTCGGAGAAGGGCACATAGGGCCGCGTCATCACGAACGTCTCGCGGTCCTCCCCCGGGAGGCGCATCAGCTGGTAGAAGGGCTCGATGCGATTGGTGCGGGGCACCGCGGTGGCCTGTCCGGCCACCAGCTGGGAGACCGCCGCCGAGGTGGTTCCGGCCCCGCTCACCGACGAGCCGGGATCAGCGGCGACCGACCAGGCCGAGGTCTTCTCGTAGAAGGCGCTCGGATCGGAGATGTGGTAGCGGCCGTACATGTTGGTCTGGACCCGGAACATGTCCTCGGGGAAGCGCCAGTGGGCCCGCAGCTCCTGGGGCATGTCGTCCATGTTCAGGAGCAGGTCGGGGAAGGCCTTCTGGTAGGCCTCGATGATCGGGTCGTCGGGATCGATCACGTACAGCTTCACGGTCCCGTCGTAGGTGTCGACCACGCCCTTGACCGAGTTGCGGATGTAGTTGAAGCGCTCGCCCTGCAGGCCGCTGCCGGCCGACAGGCCGCTCGAGTCGGCCCGTTGGGCGTTGGGGTAGCGGCTGGTGGTCGTGTAGGCGTCGAACATGTAGACGATGCGACCGTCGACGAGCACCGGGTACGGGTCGGCGTCGAACTGGAGGAACGGGGCCACCGTGTCGACCCGCTCCCGGATGTCGCGCTCGAACACGATCCGGGAGTCCGAGGTCAAGAAGTTGGAGACGATCAGGTTCCAGTCGGCGAACCGCAGAGCGAAGGCCGCCTTGCGGGCGAAGGAGTCGAGCACCACCCCACCCGAGCCGCTGTAGGCCCCCTGGCCGGCGTCTTCGCCCTCGAAGTCGACCTCGGCCCGCTCGGTGTTGGTGACGGCGTAGCCCGGCAGGTTCTCGCCGTAGTAGGTCTGCGGCGTGCTCACGTCGACGTTGATCTTGTCGGTGTTGACGCTGACGGGCACGTCGCTGATCAGGTAGTTCGGCGCCCCGTTCTCGTCGGTGGCGTTGGCCGGGGCCAGGGCCAGCCCGTAGCCGTGGGTGTAGGCCAGGTGCGAGCCCTCCCACGACTTCTGGGGGATGCCGGCGGTGTTGAGCTCACGGACGCCGAGGACGACCTGGGTGTTGGCCACCGCACCGTCGGGCGTCTCGATCGGGTAGCGATCGACGTCGAGGTCGTTGAATTGGTAGAAGGACGTCAGGTTCTGCTGGCTCTGGAACGTCTGCTTCACGATCGACGGGTCGAGCAGCCGGATGTTGCGGATGGTGCCCGGGTTCTCGTTGATGGCGTCGGTCGTGGCCTGGGCGTTCTGGGTGTAGTCGAAGGACTGGTCTCGACGTTGTCGAGGCCGAGCGCGGCGCGCGTGGCCTCGATGTTGTGCTGGATGTAGGGGCTCTCCTTGCTCGACTCCTCGGGCTCCACCCGGAAGCGCTGGATGAAGGCGGGGTAGGCCACACCGGCCACCACCGACACCAGCGCCCACAGGCCCACGGCCACGACGGGGAGAACCCAACCCCGACGCCGGATGTTGAAGATGAACAACCCGAAGGACAGCAGGGCGATGAACAGCAGCAGGTAGATCGCCGGGAGCTGAGCCTTGACGTCGGTGTAGGTGGCACCGTCGACCGCGCCCCTCGTGGAGAAGGTGAGCTCGTAGCGCTGGAGCCAGTAGTCGGCCGCCTTCACCAGGGCCAGAAGACCGAGGAGCACCGACAGGTGGGCCTTCACCTGCGGCGTGACCCGCTGGACCGGGGCCTGCAGGCGGATGCCGCCGTTGAGGTAGTGGGCCACCACGGTGATCAACAAGATGATGACGCCCGCGGCGAACAGCCAGTTCACCACGCTCGAGTAGAAGGGCAGCTTGAAGACGTAGAACCCGACGTCGGTCTGGAAGGTCTGATCCTTCACGCCGAAGTCGCCGCCGTTGGTGAACAGCATCCACTGGTTCCACTCGCTCGACATGCCCACCCCGGCGACGAGGCCGAGCAGCAGCGACACGCCGGCGCGCACCAGCGTGGCCCGGCGGTCGACCACGGCGTGGTAGCGGTTGAGCAGCTCGTCCTCGGGGCCGAGGACCCGGTTCTTCGGAGCCAGGCGGTCGGCGATGGTGAGGCTGGCGAAGGCCAACAGGAAGAACACGCCGGTGAAGATGGCGCCGAGGGCGAGCTTGGCCCCCAGGATCCCGGTGAAGACCGACGAGAGGCCGAGCGAGTCGAACCAGAGGTAGTCGGTCCAGAACCCGGCCACACCCCGCAGTGACGTGATCAACACGAAGCCGATCACCACGACGGCGATGATGATGATGCGTCCGCGGCCGGAGCTGCGACGACGCTTGGGCATGTCGGTTGGGACGCGCATCGCCGGTCAGCCTACGGGTGCGAGAGGGGGGCGCAGGTGTCGGGCCGCATGGACGGGCCGAACGAACCTCGCCGAAGGCGCCTCAGAGGTCGACAGCGATGACCAGACAGCGACACGCGGCGTGGATGGGCGGGCTCACGTGGCCGGTGGGAAACGGCTCGCCACGGATGACCGCCCCGGCCAAGGCGTTGTCGTCGCAGTCAGGCGAAGGCGAGTCGCCGTCGGAGACGACCCAGTGGACCATCGTGCCTTCGGGCAGCCCGTCGAGCAGACCCCGGTTGCAGGCGGCCATCACTCCCTGGGTGGCGATCTGATCGACCCGCTGGCCCTTCCATTCGCGGTAGCAGGCCCGGACCCGTTGCGCGACCTCTTCCTTGTCCCCGTCGGCCTCGGCGAAGCATCGCTCCAGGCGTTCACGGAGAGGGACGACGACGTCGGCCGCCAGCTCGGCGGCCAGGTCGGCCACCTTGGTGCGCGACGCCGGCGGACCCACCGACTCCGACACCAGATCGGCCCCGGCAGTGGCGGCACTGGCCAGGGCGGGCAGCGCGATGGACTCGTAGCGCTCGACATGCCCTTCTGGGGAGGGCATCACCTCGTCGGCCCGCACGTCGCCCTTGGCCTGGGTCAGCGAGGCCAGCAGCTCGTTCTGCTCGTCCGACAGCTCCCGCTTCAGCCGCCGGGTGAGGGACTTCTCGACCGAGGCCACCGCCGCGTCGCGACGAGCCAGCATCTCGGCCACGGGATCGAGCGGCTGGTCCTCGTCGTCGTCCGCATCCTCTGGCTCGGCCGCCGCCGCGGTGGTCGTGTCGGCGGTGGTCATGTCGGCGGTCTCACCCGTCGCCCCGTCGGCCGCCACCGTTGCGGCGTCCGCGTCGGTGGCCGGCGCGGAGTCGTCGGAGGCGGTGTCGTCGTTCTCGGCGTCGCGGAGCCGGGCGAACAGGCTCCCGGCCTTGGCTGCCGGGAGCTCGCCCTCGCCCCGCACCACCCGGACCGAGGAGGACCGCCGACCCTCTTCGGGATCAGGGGCCTTCTCCCCGCCATCGTCCGTCGCCGATTCGCCGCCGGCGGTCTCATCGTCGGCCGCCTCGCCCTCGGCGTCGACGGAGGCGGCATCGGCCTCGGCTCCGGAATCCGACCCGTCGCCGGGCCCCGGGGCGACACCGGCGACGGCGCCGGCGTCACCGTCGCCATCGGGGTGGTCGGAGGACGCCGCCGGATCGGTCGACTCGGCGGCGGAGTCCTCGGACTCGCGCTCCACCGCGCCTTCGTCGGTCGGGACGTCCTCGGCGGTGGCCCGGGCCATGGCCTCGGCCAGACCCTCGTCGTCGTCCTCGGTGGCCGCGAGGGCCGCGGCCTCAGCGGCCAACTTGGCCTCGGGGAGGGCCACGTGCAGCTCCTCGGTGGCCACGTCGAGCGTCTCTCGCACCACGTCGTAGGCGCCGAGCAGGCGATCGCGCCCGGCCTGCAGCTGCTCGATCTGCTGGCGCAACAGCTTCCGGCGCCGGGCCAGGTCGTCGAGCATGCGCTGACGGACCTTCTGGGCCTCGGCGACCATCTCGCGGCCTTCCTGGCGTCCGCTCTCGACCAGCTCGGCGGACTGGGCCTTGGCCTCGTCGATGAGGCCGGCCGACTCGGCCTGGATGGCCGCCGCCGCCGCGTCGGCCTCCTCGGTGCGCCGGGCCAGGACGGTGTCGGCCGCCGTACGCATCTCCTGGGCCTCGTCGCGTGCTTCGCGGAGCAGCCGGGCCACGTTCTCCTCGGCCTTGGCCCGGATCTCGGCCGCCGCCCCGCGGGCGGCGTCGAGCACCCGGACCGTCTCCTCACCCAGCAGCTGGGTCAGGCGCCCCGGATCGAGCTCGTCGATCGGTGCGTTGCGGTTGTCCGCCTCCTCGAGACGGTGGGCGAGATCGGCCTCGCGCTCCCGCCCGGCGCGGATCTGGTTGCCCAGCTGCAGCAGGAAACGTTGGACCTCGATCGGGTCGAGCCCGCGCCGCACCATCGTGAAGGAATGCTCCAGGATGCGGTCGGGATCGATCGGCGCGGGAGTATCAGCAGCCATCGTTGGCGATGGTACCGACGCTCGCCCCTGACGCACGGGATGCCCCCGGACATCCCCGATGGCGCTTCGACCCCGATCGAGGTCGCGCCGGAGGGCCGAGCTCGGTGACGACCGCCGGGTGGCCGTCAGCTGGGTCGCCGGCCCGGCTCAGCCGGCCTGGGGATCGGTCGCCGCCGCCGGCAGCACGTCGTTCCCGCCACCGACCGTCGCCAGCACGGCCAGCGCCTGATCGAGGGTGTCGACCGCCTCCACCCGGAGGTCACCCGCGTAGCGGCGCGCTTCCTCCAGCTCGCTGCTGGGCACCAGCATCAACGTCACGCCCGACCGCTTGGCCGCCGCCACCTTCTGGTGGACGCCGCCCACCGGACCCACCTGGCCGTCGAGGCTCATGGTCCCCGTGGTGGCGATGCGCTGGCCGCCGGTGATGCTCTCCGGGGTCAGGACGTCCAGAAGTCCGAGGGTGAAGGCCAGACCGGCCGACGGCCCGCCGACGCTGCCCGAGTCGATCGTGACCTGGACGGGGAAGTCGAAGTTCAGGTCCTTGGTGAACGACGAGACCCCGAGGAAGCCTTTGGTCGGGTCGTCCTCCCGGGCCCCGAGGGTCACGTCGACGGAACGAGCGTCGCCGCCGTCGAAAGGAGTCACCTTCATCGTGATCACGTCACCCGGGGCGTGGGCCCCGATGACGTCCACCAACTGCGAGTTCAACTCGACGGGCTCGCCGCCCGCTTCCACGATCACGTCGCCCACCGCCAGCACGCCCGCCGCCGGGCTGCCGTCCTGGACCGACGCCACCACGGCACCGGAGCCGGAGGTGGGGATCTCGTAGCCGAGGCGCCGCAACGCCTGATAGGTGGCCGAGTCCTTGGAGTCGGACATCATCTGGAGGTTGACCTGACGGTTCTCCTCGGGCGTCTGGGTCCCGAGGATCCGCTCCTCGTCCACCACGTCGACGTCGGGGTTGATCCACGCCGCCAGCGCCTCGATCGGGGTGGTGCGCCGGAGCGAGACGGTGAGGTACTCGACGTTGCCCCCGGTGTCGTAGGTCGGGGCCCCGTCGACCGCGATGAGCGGCTCGGTGCCACGGGAGGACCCGGGAGAGAGGGTGTAGTACGGGAGCTGGACGAGGAAAGCGGCGCTGACCAGCGCCACGACGACCAGGAGGGCCACCGCCGTCGTCCACCGGGCCCGCTTCGACCAGTGGGGTCGCTCGGGAGGCGGAGGCAGGGAGTCGTCGAACGATCCCGGCGGCGGGCTGGCCGGCGGTTGGTCCGACGTGGGGACGGCGGTGGGTTGGTCGATCGACACTGGCACTCCTGTGGACTGGTCGCTCAGCCTGCCACGCGACCGTCGATGAGCAGCCGCGCCGGCCCGGGAGCGCGAGGATGGGGCGGTGAGCAGGAACGACCCCTTCCGACCCCTCCTCGGTGACGAGATCGGTCCGACCCCGGCCCAGCGCACCCGCTCGGGCATCGGGCTGGTCGTGTTGCTGGTGGTGCTCGGGGTCGTCGGTGCTGCCGTGGTGGGCGTGCTGACCGTCGTGGTCACCGCCGCGTTCAAAGCCGCCCTGGGCTGAGCGTGACCTCCACCGTCGACGGCGATGTCGGCGACCGCCGCCGGCGCGCCGCCCTGGCCGGCCACACCGGCGATCCCGACGGGGCCCGCCGGCTGCTCGAGGATCCCGCGCCTTCCGTCCGTGCCGCCGCCCTCGGCGCCCTGCAGCGACTGGGTGCCCTCGACCGCGACGAGCTCATCGCCGCCCTCCACGACCCCGACCTCACCGTGCGCCGCCGGGCGTGCGAGGAGACGACGGCGTTCGCCGGATCCGTCGGCGATGCACCCGACGCCGAGGTCCTCACCGCTCTCACCGCCCTGCTCGACGACCCCGACGAACGCATCGTCGAGGTGGCGTCGTGGGCCATCGGTGAACGGCCGCCGGCGCCCGCCTCGGTGGTGGCCCGGCTGGCGGAGATCACCGTGGGCCACCCCGACGCGCTGTGCCGCGAGGCCGCGGTGGCCGCCCTCGGCGCGCTGGGCGACGACTCGGGCCTCCCGGCGATACTGCAGGCCACGACCGACAAGGCCACGGTCCGGCGACGGGCGGTGATCGCCCTCGCCCCCTTCGACGGTGACGAGGTCGCCGCCGCCCTCGACCGGGCCCGTACCGATCGTGACTGGCAGGTCCGCCAGGCCGCCGAGGACCTCCTCGCCTGACCCGGCCGCCGGCCGGTCAGTCCATGAACATGACCTTCAGGGCGTCGAACGACTCGATGCAGTGCCCGGCACCGAGCACGACCGACTCGAGCGGCGCGTCGACCAGGTGCACGGGCACCTCGGTCTCGGACTCGATGCGCAGGTCGAGGCCCCGCAGCATCCCGCCGCCGCCCACCAGGTAGATGCCCTGCTCGATGAGGTCCTGGGCCAGCTCGGGCGGAGCCTGGCCGAGGCAGGAGATCACGGCGTCGACCATGGCCGAGACGGGCTCGTCGATGGCCTCCCTGACCTCCTCGGCGGTGAGGATCACCGTCTTGGGCAGACCGCTCATGAGCTCGCGGCCCCTGACCTCGGCGGCGAACTCGTTCTCGGTCGGCCAGGCCGACCCGATCGTGACCTTGATCTCCTCGGCGGTGCGCTCCCCCACGGCGATGCCGTACTCCCGCCGGATGTAGGTCTGCACCGCGGCGTCGATGTCGAAGCTGCCCACCCGCACCGCCTCGAGGGCGACGACGCCCCCGAGCGAGATGAGAGCGACCTCGCTGGTGCCGCCGCCGATGTCGATGACCATGTTGCCGAGCGGCTCGTTGATCGGCAGACCGGCGCCGATGGCCGCGGCCATGGGCTGTTCGATGAGGTGGGCTTCAGCGGCGCCGGCCCGACGGGCGGCCTCGGTGACGGCCCGTTGCTCGACGGCGGTGATGGCCGAGGGAACGCAGATGACGACCCGGGGCCGATTGAACCGGTTCACCCCCACGCGCTGGAGCAGCAGGCGGATCATCCGCTGCGTGACCTCGAAGTCGGTGATGGCGCCCTTGCGCAGGGGCCGGACCGCGACGATGTAGCTCGGCGTGCGGCCGATCATCTGCCACGCCTCGTGGCCCATCGCCAGGACGTCCTGGGTCCGGCTGTTGAGGGCGATGACGGATGGTTCGTTCAACACGATGCCTTCACCCCGCACGTACACGAGGGTGTTGGCGGTGCCCAGGTCGATGGCCAGGTCGCGTGCCAGGACTACCGCCCTCCGTCCTGGTCGTTGTCGACCGCGGGCGGGGGACGGTCAGCGGTGGAACGGGTGGCCCGGGGTAGCGGGGCGGTGGCCGGCGGAGCGGCCTTGGTGGGCCGACGGGTCCGTCCCCGACCCCCACCGTTGGAGCCCGGGGGCTTGCCCAGCGCCTGCATCTCGCGCTGGAAGTCGTCGACGCTCGACATGAAGTGCGTCGGCTTGCGATGGCGCAGCCACACGATGAGCGACCCCACCACGGTGACCACGACCACGATCAACAAGAAGGCCAGGCCGCTCACGACGACGACCCCTCGGCGCCTATCTCGGTCACGTGCTGGGAGCCGCGCGCCCAGTCGGCCCCGTCGTTCCAGAACTCCTTCTTCCAGATCGGCACAGTGGCCTTCAGGGTGTCGATGCCGAACTCGGCCGCGGCGAAGGCCGCGCCGCGGTGAGGAGTGGAGACGGCCACGACGACGGATGATTCGCTCAGATCGACCCGTCCCTCGCGGTGCCACAGCACGATCCGGCCGATGTCGGACCACTGCCGCCGGGTCTCGGCGGCCAACGCCGCCAGGCGCGGCAGGACCTGCTCGGCGTAGGCCTCGTAGTCGATGTGGGTCACCCCCGTGGTCCCCTCGGCGTGGTCGCGCACCAGACCACTGAACACCACCACGGCTCCGCAGCCGGGGACCGCAACCCAGTCGGCCGCGACGCGCACGTCGAGCGGGTTCTCGGTCAGCGCGAGCCAATCGTCGTTCGGGGGAGGGATGAGGCTCACGGCGGCTCATCGTAGTGGGGGGCGCGGCCGCATCCGTGGGGGTCACAACTACTCTGCGCGCCCATGTCGTTTCCCGACGACCCGGACGATGAGAACACCTTCGTCCCTCCCGTGCACCCCGATGACCGGCTCTGGCGCCATCCGTCCGAGCTCGGTGGCGCGCGCCGTGCGTCGAGCGGCGGCACCGGCCCGGTCACGGCCGAGACCGCGCCGATCGGCGTTCCCCGGGTCTGGACGGTGGCGGCCGCATCGGTGCTCATCGGGGTCGCCGTCACCCTCGCGGCGCTGTCCATCACCGGGACCTTCGACGGGCCGACCACCCGAACCGTGGTGGAGCAGGTCGAGGCCGCCCTCCCGAGTGACCCCGGTGGCCAGGCCCAGGTCGCGGCGCGCATCGGTCCCGCCCTCGTACGGGTCGACGTCACCACCGAATCCGGCGTCACCCACGCCACCGGCGTCGTCTTCCGGTCCGACGGTCACCTGCTCACGACGGCCGACGCCCTCGACGGGGCCACCGCCGTCACCGTCACCACCCAGGACGGCGCGGTCCTCACCGGCACGATCGTCGGTTCCGACCAGACCACCGACGTCGCCGTGATCGACGTCGACCGCAACGACATGACCGTCGCGGTGCTCGGTCGGGTCAGCCAGCTCGAAGCGGGCGAGTCGGCTGTCGCTCTCGCCACGTCGGACGAGCCCGGCACCTCCCCGGCGGTCGCCGTGGGCCACGTCAGCGCCGTGGGTCTGCGCCTCGACGTCGCCGACGGCACGAGCCTCCACGACATGATCAGTGCGGCGGTGGACATCCAGCTCGGCGCGGCCGGCATCGTCCTCTGCGACGGCAACGGCGCCGTCCTCGGCCTCGTCACCTCCCGCACGCCGGACGCCCAGCCGTCCCTCACTCCCACCGTGGCCTCGGGGACGGCGACCACCACCACCGTGGCGATGGGAATGCCGACGGTCTACGCCACCCCCATCGACTACGCGGCGCAGCTCGCCGACGAGATGATCGAGACAGGAACGGTGCGCCACACCTGGCTGGGCGTCTTCGGCGACGACCTCGACCCGGCCTCGGCCGCCCTCATCGGTCGGGCCGGTGCCCGCATCACCCGGGTCGTCGACGGCAGCCCCGCCGCCGACGCCCACCTCCAGGTGGGAGACGTCGTACTCGCCCTCGACGGTGTGCAGGTCACCTCCATGTCGTCGCTGGTGGTCGCGCTGCGGTCCCTCCCCGCGGACCAGCCCGTCGACGTCACCTACCAGCGCGACGGCGCCCAGTTCGTCACGACGGTGACCCTGACGAGCCGTTCCTGAGGCGGCGCCGCACGAGGAGGGCGACGGCGGCGGCCAGACCGAGAGCCACCGCGCCCACCGCGCCGAGAGCGATCTCCTGGCGGTGTCGGGGCGTGAGCAGGGCCCACGGGCTGCCCCGGTCGGAGTCGACATAGGCCTCCTCGTTGGAGAAGCTCGGTTCCCAGCCGAGGGCGCGGAGGCGATCGTTGGCCACGACCCACGGCGACGAGCTGGCCAGCAGGGCGGCGGGGTCGCCCGGGGCCAGGCCCAGGAGCGAGCCCAGCCCGGCCAGGGCGGGAGCGAAGGACCGGCGAACGCGGATCCGCAGCGTCGGACCCTTGAGGGCTCGTACCTGGTCGGCGGTGAGCCAGCCGTCGGGCGCAACGTTCACCGGACCGTTGGTCCGCGAGCGCTGCGCGGCCCACGCCGCGGTGGCCAGATCCTCGACGTGGACGAACTGCACCGGAGCCGCCGCCCCGCTGACCTGGAGCCCGGCGGTGGACCAGGGCGACCGGGCGAGCCACCGGCCGTTCTCCGGACCCACCACCACGCAGGGCCGCAACACGGCGCACGACGCCTTGCGCTCGGCCGACCAGGCCGAGATCACGTGCTCGAGCTCGGCCAGCTCCACCGCGCCCCCCACGGCGGGATTGGGGCGGACGCCGGCCTCCTCGGTCAGAGGGACGGGGTTGTCGTCGCGCGCCCCGTAGACGAGGGCCGACGAGAGCACCACGACCGACCGCACCTTGGCCACCCGGGCCAGTGCCGAGAGGAGGGCCCGGGTGGCGAGCAGGTCCACCTCGCCCCCGGTGCCGTCGAGATCGGGACCTCGGCGAGGACCGAGGTGGACGAGAGCGGTGGCCCCGCGAACCAGCGCCACCAGCCGAGGGTCGTCGAGGGCCAGGGTGGCGACCGAGAGCTCGGCCACCGGGTCCGGTCCGACCGGCGCGATCGGCGGCGGCGCCCCGGGGGGGACCACCGCGACCACCCGGTCCACACCCGGATCGACCAACGCGGCACGCACGACCAGACGACCGGTCGGGCTCTCGGCGCCGGTGACCACGATGATCTCACCCATGGGTGGTCATCATGCCCGGAACCTGACCACCGCGAGGCCGGGGCGGCGAACGAGAGGCCTAGCCTGGAAGCGTGAGCTCTGATCCTCCCGACGTACCTCCGGGCGACGACCCCTTCGGCAGCGAGCCGTTCGGCTCGGGAGGCAACCCGTTCCAGGGTCTGCCCATCTTCGGCGACCTGGCCCGGCTCTTCTCCCAACAGGGCTCCATGGGCTGGGACGCCGCCCGCCAGCTCGCCCTGTCGGTGGCCACCGACGGCGGCCAGGAGACCAACGTCGACCCGATGGACCGCATCCGCATCGAGCAGCTGGCGCGGGTCGCCGAGCTGCAGATCGGGCAGGCCACCGGGCTCCCCTCCTCCGACGGTCGCGGCATCACCATCGTGCCCGTCACGAGGAGCCAGTGGGTCACCGCCACGCTCGACGCCTGGCGGCCCCTCTTCGAGAACCTGGCCGGCGCGATCGGCGACCAGGGCGGGGCCGAGGCCGCCCCGGACCCTTCCGATCCCATGGCCTTCATGGCGCCGCTGATGAAGATGGTCGGGCCCATGATGTTGGGGATGACCGCCGGCTCCATGGTCGGGCACCTGTCGCGTCGCTCGCTCGGCCAGTACGACCTGCCCATCCCCCGACCGATCTCGGACGAGCTCATGGTGGTGCCCGCCAACCTCGACGAGTTCGGTCGCGAGTGGAGCCTCCCGGCCGAAGACCTCCGGTTGTGGGTCTGCCTGCAGGAGGTCGCCGTCCACACGATCCTGCGGGTGCCCCACGTGCGCCGCCGCCTCGACGAGCTCCTCCTGCAGTACGTCAGCGGGTTCGAGCCCGATGCCGGCGTGCTCGAGGACCGACTCGGTTCCATCGATCCCGGCGATGCCGGGTCCATGGGGGGCCTGGAGTCGCTCTTCGGCGACCCCGAGGTGCTCCTCGGCGCCATCCAGTCCCCCGCCCAGCGCGCCATGCTCCCCCGCTTCGAGGCGCTGGTCGCGGCCATCGTCGGCTACGTCGACCACGTGATGGACCAGGTCGGCCACAACCTGATCAACAACTACGGGATGCTCACCGAGGCCCTCCGCCGCCGCCGGGTCGAGGTCGACGCCTCCAACCGGTTCGTCGAGCGGCTCTTCGGCCTCGAGCTCACGCAGGGCGCGTTCGACCGGGGCGCCGCCTTCGTGGCCGGCGTGGCCGAACGGGCGGGTGACACGGGCTTGACCCGGCTGTGGGAGTCCGAGCAGAACCTGCCCACCCCGTCGGAGATCGACGCCCCCGGCCTCTGGTTGGCCCGGATCGACCTACCGGTCTGACCGGCCGTCCGGGTCGGCGTCGTCGGCCGTCGGCACCACCGGGTCCCAGGCCTCGGGTTCGAACAGCAGGCCCTGGCGCCGATGGTCCGGACCCGACGGCGGCCGAGTCTCCGAAGCCCGCTTCGGGGCCGACCTCATCCAGCGCCGGGCCGGATCGGGAGAGTCGGCCACGACGGTGTGGTCGGCGGTGGTGACCGTCGCGATGTCCGGCGCCGGCCGTTCCCCCGACGCCGTCGGGGTGACCAGCGTCGGGTCGGCACTGTCGATCGGGGGTTCGGCGAGGGGCCCCTCAGGGCGCCGCTGGCGCTCGGCCGACGTCGGCTCCGCTGACGCGGGCGGCACCGGCGTCGGCCCCACCAACGTCGGGTCGGCGTCGGTGGGAACCGTGGGGTGACCGGCATCGGTCCCCGCCGATGGGCGATCCGGCGCCTCGGCGCCGGCGCCCGGCACGGGGCGGCGACGCCAGTCGCGGCGGACGGGGATCTCGCCGCGCCCGATGCGCCGGAGACCGATGATGTAGGACACCACGGCGACGAGGGAAGCCACCGCGATCATGGCGAAGCCGACCGAGGGGGGAATGGGGATGACGATCGGGATGAGGGCCCCGATCACCCACACCAGCTGGAAGCGGGTCTCGAAGCGGGCGAACGATCGGCCGCGGTTGGCGTCGGGCGCATCGCGCTGCACGATGGCGTCGAACGCCTGCTTGGCCGCGCTACCCGTGGCCCCCACCAGCATCGAGAGCACGGCGGCGCCCAGGAGACCGCCCACGACGGCGGTGACCACGCCTCCCGCCGCGGTGATGATGAGGGCGGCGAGCAGGATGCGCTCCTCGGTGGCCAACTTGCGCACCCGCGGGGCGGCCACCGCCCCACAGAAGAAGCCGAACTGGGCGAACACGGCCACCAGGCCGAGCTCCCACAGCGCGCCGTTCTCCTTGATGGCGAAGGCCAGCATGAACGACAGGAACCCGACGACGCCGCGCATCAGGCTCATGGCCGAGGAGGCGAGCAGGATGCCGGCGCTGCGCAGCTCCTGCTTCTCGGCCTCGTCGGCCGGCTGGGCGGCGACGGTGGTGGGCGTGAGACGGAGGGCGAGCACGGTGCCCACCCCGAAGACGATGGCACCCAGCCCGACGCTCCAGCCGCCACCGCCGACCTTGAGGAGGATGCCGCCGGGGACGGCGGCCACCACCACGGCCAGAGCAGAGAGAACAGTGAGCTTGGAGTTGGCCTCGACCAGCTCCTCGTCGCTCGTCACCGTGCCGGGAACGACCGCGCTCTTGGAGATCGAATACACCTTCTGCAGCACGAGCATGCCGAAGGCCTCGGGGTAGAACCACACGGTGCCCATGTGCCGAACCACGAGGGCGCACAGGATGGCCCGGGAGGCGAGCGAGCCCACGATGATCCAACGACGCCCGCCCTTGATGCGGTCGATGGCGGGACCGATGAGCGGTGCGGCCACGGCGAACGGGGCGATGGTGAGCACCAGGTAGAGCGCGACGCGCCACCGCGCCGAGTTGAAGTCGAGCGAGAAGAACACCGAGCCGGCCAGGCCGATGGCGAACAGAGCGTCGCCGGAGACGGAGGCGGCGTGAGCCCGGGCCAGGCGGCTGAACGGAGAGAGCGCCCAGGGGCGACGCGGGTCGCGACCCGAGGGGAATCGAAGGGGCCCCACGGCCCCCGGACGGATCGCTCACGGACCCATGCTACGAGGGCCGCGCGACAGGTCGACCGGCACCTCAGCCGCGAGGCACCTCGTACTTGTATCCGAGGCCTCGGATGGTGACGATCCGGGTCGGGGCCGCGGGGTCGGCCTCGACCTTCGATCGAAGACGCTTGACGTGGACGTCGAGGGTCTTGGTGTCGCCCACGTAGTCGGCGCCCCACACCCGATCGATGAGGGTGTCCCGGGTGAGGACCCGGCCGGCGTTCTCCAGCAACAGGGCGAGCAGCTCGAACTCCTTGAGCGGGAGCCGGACCTCCTCGTCCCGGATGGTCACCTCGTGACGTTGGTGGTCGAGGCTGACGTCGCCCACCGCGACGATGTCCTCCCCGGTGACCTCCCCCTCGGGCACCACCTCGTCGCCGGGCCTCCGGCGCAGCACGGCCCGCATGCGGGCGACCAGCTCACGGAGGCGGTAGGGCTTGGTGACGTAGTCGTCGGCGCCCACCTCGAGGCCGACGACGGTGTCGATCTCGGCCCCCTTGGCCGTCACCATGATGATCGGCACCGACGACCGGGCCCTCAGCTCACGGCACACGTCGAGCCCGGAGACCTTGGGGAGCATCACGTCGAGCAGCACGAGGTCGGGGTTGACGTCGTCGAACATGTCGAGGGCCTCGGCCCCGTCTCGGGCGATGCTGACGGTGAAGCCCTCGCGGGTGAGCCCGACGGTGAGGGCGTCGATGAAGGAGTCCTCGTCCTCGACGACCAGGACGGAGGTGGTTGCGCTCATGGCCTACAGCCTCTCGGGCAGCGGGTGGGTGATCGGATCAGGGCGGAGAGAAGGCGGGGCCGTCTCGTCCTCCCTGATGTCGGTGGGCCCCGGCCGGGCTGGCTCGGAGGGCGGCGGCGGCTGCGGGGCCGGGAGCCGCATCAGGAATCGGGAGCCCTCGCCGAGGCGGGACTCCACGTCGATGGTGCCGTCGTGGTTGGCCACCACATGGCGGACGATGGCGAGGCCGAGCCCGGTGCCACCGGTCTGGCGGCTGCGGGCCTGGTCGACCCGGTAGAAGCGCTCGAAGATGCGTTCGATGTCGCGCGACGGGATACCGATGCCGTGATCGGCGACCTCGAGGACGACCTCGTCGCCGTCCTGGCGGACCGCGACCTCGACCGATGATCCGGCGTCGCTGTACTTGACGGCGTTGTCGAGCAGGTTCGAGAGCGCAGAGATCAGCTGGCGCCGATCGGCGGGCACGACCAGATCCTCGGGGACGCGTGCAGGCGTCGATGGTGAGGCCGGCCTGACCGGCTGCCGGCCGGATCCGCTCCACCGCCTCGAGCACCACGTCGTCGAGGGCCACCGCGGCGAAGGGCTGACGCTGTCCGCTCTCGATCCGCGAGAGCTCGAGCAGGTCCTCGATGGTCCGGCCCACGCGCAGGGCCTCGGACTGGATGCGCCCGGCGAGGCGGGCGGCGACCTCGGGATCGTGCTCGGCCTCGAGGGTCTCGGCCAGGAGGCCGATGGCGCCCACGGGTGTCTTGAGCTCGTGGCTGATGTTGGCCACGAAGTCGGTGCGCACCGCCTCCAGTCGCCGGCGCTCGGTGACGTCCTCGACCACCGCGACGGCCGCCGGCCCGGCGGTCGACTCGAGCGGGGTGGTCGTCACCACCACCATCCGGCGAGGGGGCCCGAACAGGTCGATGGTGCGGCTCGCCGCCTGGCCCGCGAGGGCGGAGTCGATGAGCTCGGCGACGGCGGCCTCCACCAGGGCGTCGGCGTGGCGCGCCTCCACGAGGGTGTCGGACGCCGCGTTGCGCTCGACCACCGAGCCCTTCCCGTCCATGATCAGCACCGCCTGGGGAAGGCTGTCGAGAGCGCGCTGCAGCCGGTGGCGGGCGTCGGCGGTGGAGTCGACCTCGACCCGGAGCTCCCGGACGTGGCGCTCGACGACGGCGAGGAGGTCGTCGGTGGCGGTCGTGGGGTCGGGCGCCTCGAGCGCGAGGCGGGTCATCGACTCCAGAATCCGACGCCGCTCACCCCGCCGGGCCGCGTCGCGCCCGACGAAGACACCGACCAGCCCGGCGCAGACCGCCACCGCCACCAGGGCGACGACCACCGGTCCGGCGGCGACGGCGACCACCACGGCGGGGCTCACGATCCGTCGAGGTCGGCGAGGTCGTCGTCGGCGACGGCGACGGCCTCGTTGAGCGAGGACCGGGCCTGGAAGCGCGCCGCTGCCCGTCTGCTCGGGCATCCAGCCCGTGACCATGTACTGCACCCGCTGGCCGATGTTGACGGCATGGTCACCGATGCGCTCGTAGTAACGCCCGATGAGGGCCAGCTGCACCGCGGCCTGGAGGCCGAGGTCGTGGGTGGCGTGGGACTCGAAGATGGCCTCGATGTAGTCGCCGTGGAGGGCGTCGAGACCGTCGTCGATGTCGTCGAGGGCAGCACCGAGGCTGGCGTTGCGCTCCACGTAGGAGTCGAGGGCGAGCTTCATCAACCGCCCCGCCTCCTCGCTCATCCGCTCGATCAAGCCCCGCAGTCTCGGGTCGAGGGTGGCGCCGTAGATGCGGCGGGCGGCCTTGGCCACGTTGACCATGAGGTCACCGGAGCGCTCCAGCTCGCCCGTGAGCCACACCGCCGTGACGATGGCGCGGAGATCGGACGCCATGGGCTGTTGCAGAGCGAGCACGTGGTAGCACTGCTCCTCGATGTGCAGGGTCAGCGAGTCGAGCTCGTCGTCGGCCTCGATGAGAGCGAGGGCGCCTTTCATGTCGTTGGCCAGCAGGACCTCCGTCCCCCTCGGGATGAACTCCGTGACCATGGCGGCGAGACGGACGATGTCATCACGGATCTCGTCGAGCTCCTGGTGGAAGGACTTGCGCTGCTCCGGCATGGTTCTCCTGTGTGCGGCACCCGACGGGGGCCGACGAGGGTCAACGGACCTCGGCGGCCAGGTGGTCGGGATCTCCGGTGATCAGATACCGGACTCGTGCTCCCAGCACGGCGGCGTGGTCGGCGATGCGGTCGAGGGCCTGGCCCGCCACCATCGTACGGAGCGCGACGGCCACGGCGTCGGGGCCGCGGTACTCGAGCAGGGCCTCCATGAGCTGAGCGGTGGCCAAGTTGTTCTGTACCTCGGATGCAACCTTGGCGGCCAGGTCGGGGTCCAGCGAGGACCACGCCCGCAGCGCCTCCCGGTACTGCCCGACGGCCTGGTTCGACAGCGTCTCCAGGATGTCGAAGGCACGGGGGACAGTCACCAGCAGGGCGTGGTCGGGGGCGAGCTTGACCACCCTGAGGGCGAGGTCACCGACTCGTTCGATCTCAGCGGTCACGCGCAGCACCGACACGATGAGCCGGAGATCCGACGCCACCGGCGCCTGCTGACGCAGGAGCTCGTAGCACCGCTCCATCAGCGACACGTTCATGGCGTCGATGTTGTCGTCGACCCCGATCGCCTGCCCGGCGAGGGCGAGGTCGCCGGAGTGCAGGACCTCGCGCATGCGCTCGAGGTTCTGGTCGACGAGGACTCCCATCATCTCGACCTGGAGGGCGAGCTGTTCCAGCTCCGACGTGTACTGGTGCCGGAGGGGGCCGCCCTCAGCCGAAGCGGCCGGTGACATAGTTCTCCGTCCGCTCGTCGGCGGGTGCCGAGAAGATCTTGTCGGTCGCGTCGTACTCGACGAGCAGACCGGTGCGGGTGTCGCTCTCGTCGTTCACCTCGGTGGTGAAGAACGCCGTGCGGTCGCTCACCCGGGCGGCCTGTTGCATGTTGTGGGTGACGATGAGGATCGTGTATCTCGACTTGATCTCCTGCATGAGGTCCTCGATGCGGGCGGTGGCGATGGGGTCGAGGGCCGAGCACGGCTCGTCCATCAACACCACCTCGGGCTCGACGGCCACGGCGCGCGCGATGCACAGGCGCTGCTGCTGACCGCCCGAGAGACCCATGGCCGACTTCTTCAGCCGGTCCTTGACCTCGTCCCACAGGGCCGCCTGGCGCAGCGCCTTCTCGACGATGTCGTCGAGACCCTTCTTCTGGCCGCTGAGCCGGGGGCCGAAGGCGATGTTGTCGTAGATCGACTTGGGGAACGGGTTCGGCTTCTGGAACACCATGCCGACCCGCTTGCGCACCTCGACCGGATCGACGCGTGAGTCGTAGAGATCGATGCCGTGGTAGAGCACCTTGCCGTCGACGCGAGCCGAGTCGATGAGGTCGTTCATGCGGTCGAAGCAGCGCAGCACCGTGGACTTGCCACACCCCGAGGGGCCGATGAAGGCGGTGATCTCGTGCTGGTGCACCTTGAGGTTCACGTCACGCACCGCCCGGAACCCGCCGTAGTACACGTTGAGGTCCTGTACGTCGAACACCACCTTGGGCTCGTCCATCGGCACCGCGGCCGTCACCGGGGCGGTCTCGGCGGTCATTTCGGGGGCCATGGCGGGAACCTCGTCATCGGGGGTGGGTTCGGCGGTCAAGAAAGTCGTCTCGGGCTCAGGCCGCATGCTTACGAGCGACCCGCGCCGACACGACACGGGCGAAGATGGTGAAGATGAAGACGATGCCGATCAAGGTGAGGGCGGCGCCCCACGCACGCTCCTGAGCGGCGGGGAACGACGTGCTGGCGTTGCTGAAGATCTGGGTGGACAGGGCCGTCATCGGCCCGTGGAACAGGTCGAGGTTGAGTTTCCGGGACGCGCCGATCACGAACAGGATCGGGGCAGTCTCGCCCGCCGCCCGGGCCACCGCCAGCATGACGCCCGAGATGATGCCGCCGAAGGCCGCGGGGAGCACGACCGTCACGACAGTGCGCCACTTCCGGTTGCCGAGGGCGTAGCTGCCTTGGCGCAGTTCGTCGGGCACGAGGCGCAACATCTCCTCGGTCGAGCGGATCACGATGGGCAGCATGAGACAGGCCAGAGCCAGCGAGCCGCCGAAGCCGTTGAGCCCGAACTTGAGCGTGTAGGTGCTGTAGATGAAAAGGCCCATGACGATGGAGGGCACACCCGTCATCACGTCGGCCATCGTGCGCACGATCGACGCCGTGCGGCTCCCACCCCCGTATTCGTGCAGGTAGATCGCACCCAGGACCCCGAGCGGCACGGCCATGACCGTGGCGCCGAAGGTGATGAGGAGGGTGCCGACGATGGCTGGGCCCATGCCGCCGCCCGGCTTGGTGGTGATGGCCGGGAGGTCCTCGGTGAACCAGTCCCAGCTGAGCACCGAGGCGCCCTTGACGAGGACGTAGCCGACGACGACGCCGAGCGGAACGAGCGCCACCAGGAACGAGCCGACCATCCAGATCGTGGCCACGTGGTTGCGGACCTTCCGGGAGCGACTGGTGCTGGCCGCGAGGAGGCGATCGGACTCCGACCTCGGTGCTGGCGCGGGTGTCGGTGTCTGGAGGTCGGTCACATCAGGCTCCCTGGGTGCGCCGGTCGAGGCGGTGCACCACGTTGCGGGCGGCGACGTTCACGATGATGGTCACCACGAAGAGCACCACGCCGAGCCCGATGAGGGCGGCGGAGTGCAGGGACTGGGCTTCGCCCCACTGGTTGGCGATCACTGCCGCCATCGTGTCGCCAGGAGAGAGGACGTTGGCGGTGATCTGGGCACTCGAGCCGATCACCAGAGCCACGGCGATGGTCTCGCCCATGGCCCGTCCGAGCCCGAGCATCACCGCACCGGTGATGCCGCCCCGGCTCCAGGTGAGGATCGCCGAACGGGTCATCTCCCACCGGGTGGCGCCCATGCCGTAGGCCGCTTCCCGCAGGGCCCGAGGGGTGGTGGCCACCACCTCACGGCTGAGCGAGGTGATGATGGGCGTGATCATGATGGCGAGGATGATGCCGGCGGTGAGGAAGGTGCGACCGCTGGAGGCGGGGCCGAAGATCGTGCCCAGGATCGGCCAGCCGCCGAACCAGTTGTGGAGGTTGTCGTAGAAGGGCTGCACGTTCGGCGCGAACACCAGCACCCCCCACAGGCCGTAGACCACGGACGGGATGGCGGCGAGGAGGTCGATGACGTAGATCACCGCTTGGCGCGGGCGTCCGCTCACCACCTCGTTGGAGAACAGGGCGATGCCCACGCTCACGGGCACGGCGATGAGCACGGCGATGAACGAGGACAGCAGGGTGCCGTAGATGAAGGCCAGCGCGCCGTACTTGTCCTCCGACGGCACCCAGTCATCGGTGGTGATGAACGAGATGCCCTCGTGGGAGAACGCCGGCCACGCCTTCCGGGTGGTGGCGTAGGCGATCCAGGCGAGGATGACGAGCACCAGGAAGCCGGCCGCCATCACCACCGCCCGGAACCCCGAATCCATCCGACGCCCCGGCGCCGACGCCAGCAGAGCGCTGGCGTCGGCGGGGACGTCGGAGGGGGTTCCCGACGGACGGTCCTCAGTCGTTGCTGGGGACAAGTTCGAACCGCTTCCTAGGAGGTGGTGATCTGGCTGAGCTGGGCGAGCGCCTGGTCGGCGAGCTCGGTGGGCAGCTTGGCGAAGTCGGCGTCGTTGGCCAGGTCCTGGGCGTCGGTCAGAAGGTAGGTGATCCAACCGGTGAGGTTGTCGACCTTGGTCTGATCGCTCTGGACCTTGGTGACCAGCACGTAGGTGCCCGACGTGATCGGGTAGGCGTCGGCGCCGGTGGCGTCGAGGGCGTCGATGAACAGGTCCGAACCGATCGTCGCACCGGCGATGGCGGCCGAGGCGGCGTCCAGCGTCGGGGCCACGAACTCGCCGTCCTTGTTCTTGATGGAGGCGTAGCTGAGGCCGGTGGCCTTGGCGTCGGAGTAGTCGACGTAGCCGATGGCGCCGTCGGTCTGGGTGATGATCTGGGCCACGCCCGGGTTGCCCTTGCCGGCCTGGGCGCTCGGCCACTCGACGGTGTCACCGGCGGTCAGGGTGAACACGCTCGGGGCGGCCTTGGCCAGGTACTTGGAGAAGGCGGAGGTGGTGCCCGAGCCGTCCGACCGCACGGCCACGGTGATGGCGGTGCTGGGAAGGTCGGTGCCGTCGTTGTCCGCGGCGATCTTCGGGTCGTTCCAGGTGGTGATGGCGCCCATGAAGATGCCGGCCAGCGTGTCCTGGGAGAGCTTCAGCTCGTCGACTCCGCTGAGGTTGTACGACACGGTGATGGGAGCGGCGACGGTCGGGAAGTAGAGGATTCCACCCGGGAAGCCGCTCATGTCGCCTTCGGACACCTTGGAGTCGGTCCCGGCCCAGTCGGTGGTGCCGGCGGCGAGGTCCTTCTTGCCCTGTCCGGAACCGACGCCCTGGTAGTTCACCGTGAGGCCGGAGGCCACATCGGCGAATCCGGCGATGGCCGCCTCGTCGAACGTCTTCTGGAAGGTCGACCCCGACCCGTTGAGCGTTCCCGAGAGAGACCCGAAGTCGACGCCGGAGGACGCACCTCCCGCCGTCGTGGTGTCACTGGTGCTGGTCTTGCTGTCGCTCCCGCAGGCCCCGGCCACCAGGCCGATGGCAGCGAGGAGGGCAACGAGCCAGACGAGGCGCCGCTTCGATGAACGCAATTCAGATCTCCTTGATGACGGGGACGACGCGCTCTTCCGAGCTGCGTCGACCGCACCGTAGGTACGGGAGGTTGCGCGGTTCCGCGCGATGGGTGAACGAGCGGTGAACGACGACGGAACATCGCGTTCCGCGGCTCAGGTCGCTGGGAGCTCCCGTTCGCAGGCCCATCGGCGGGCGAAGGCGATGCGCTCGGCCACCGCCGGGTGGCTGGCCCGCAGGCGGGACCACCGCCCGGGGGCGAGATCGGCCAGGTTGTGGAGGTGGAGACGTCGGAGCATCTCTTCCACCAGATCGGGACGGCCGAGCAGGTCGAGCGCCTCCTGATCGGCGCTCCGTTCGTGCATCCGTGACGTCCAGGCCAGAACGGGTCCGACGACCAGGGCCAGCGCCTCGACGACGAGCACGGCCAACGGCAATCCGGCGGGATCGGCGAATCCGCCCACCCCGAACCGCTCGAACAGCGAGGTCCACGCGGCCAGGGCGCCCAACACGGCCATCACCACGAACAACAGGGCCGAGACCAGGGCGACCTGGACGACCACGTGGTGGCGGCGGACGTGACCCAGCTCGTGGGCCACGACCTGCTCGACCAGCTCCGGTGGCGTCTCGAGGAGCGTGTCGAACAGCACCACCCGCCGGCTCGGCCCGAACCCGGCCACGTAGGCGTTGTCACGACGCGACCGACGGCTCTCGTCGGCCACCTCCACCCGTCCGATCGCCACCTCGGCGAGCCCGGCGACGTGTTCGACCCGACCGAGCAGCTCGGGGTCGTCGACCTCGGTGAAGCGGTTGAACAGGGGCGCCACCACCACGGGCACCAGGAGGCCGCCGACGACGACAGCGAGGGCCAGCACCCCCCAGGCCCAGAGCCACCACCACGCGGTCGTCCGGGCCAACGCGTAGGTCGGGACGAGCACCACCACGCCGAAGACCAGGGACACGAGCAGTCCCTTCACCTCGTCGGCCACCAGACCGGCCGTCGTCTGCGTCGACAGACCCCAACGGCGATCGTGGCCGAGCACGGTCCACGCCGCAAAGGGCAGGTCGACCGCCAGCCGGACCGCTTCCAACGCGAGGAGAACGGCGACGAGCTGGACGACCCAGTGGGCGTCCCCCAAGGCGGCGGCGACGTTCGGTCCGAGCTCAGCGACCACGACCACGACGGCCACGACCCCTCCGAGCAGGCCGTGACCGATCCGCACCCGTGTGAGCGGGCGGCGATAGCGCCGCGATCGGTCCAGGTCGTCGGCGGCGAACAGCTCGTCGGGATCGGCCGGGGTGGCTCGCCACACCGTGCGTCGGTCGCTTCGTCGGCGACGGCCGAACATCCCGAACGCCGACCCGCACCTCAACCGATGGGTCCGGCCTCGGCGAAGCGGGAGAAGGCGTCGAGCACGTCCCGATCGTGGTCGTAGGTGAGACGACGCCGGCCGGCGCGCAGGTCGAACCAGTCCAGCTGGTCGACCTCGTCGTTGATCGTGAGCTCGCCGCCGGCGACGGTCATCTCCCAGTAGCGCACCTGCTTGGCCCGACCCTTGTTGTCGATGTAGCGCACGGCCGGCAGCTCCCGACCGAGCACGCAGTCGAGGCCCGTCTCCTCGACGACCTCCCGGTGGGCCGCCTCCTCGTCGGTCTCCCCCGCCTCGAGCTTGCCTTTGGGGAGGGTCCAGTCGTCGTACTTGGGGCGGTGGACGAGCACGACCTCGACGGTCCCGTCGCTCATCTGCCACACGACTCCCCCGGCGGCGCGCACCTGGGGTTCCTGGTCGTCACCCATCGGCGACCGCGGTGGGTCGGTCATGGCAGCCACGCGGTGAAGCGCTTGTGGTCGCAGGCCTTCCACGCCTTCTTCCACTTCTGCCGCAGCCGTCGGGCTTCGGCCCGTTGGGCTCCCACCAGCTGACCCACGACGAAGGCCTCCTCACGGTCGAGCGAGCGTTCGGTGCCGCGCAGCCATCCAACGGCGACCGCACAGTCGTGGAGGTCGCCCAGGACGTCCTGCAGGTGGGCGAGGGCGTCGGCCAGGTCCTCGGCCCGGTCCCCGACGGCGGGGGCCACCAGCTCGGTGGCGTACCGGGTGCGCTTGGTGAGGATGCGCACCCGGTGGAGCTCCGTGTCGGGCGGATGGGCGTCGAGACGGCGGACCGCTCTGCGGAGCTGTTTCCAACGAGGGACGACGAGGGCGGGCAGGACCTTTGCCGCCGAACGGTCCGCGTCCTCACCGAACGCGGGAGCGATGGCGGCGGCGACCAGCTCGTCGAGGAGCTCCACGTAGTCGTCGCCCCGCATGGTCGCCAGCACGGCGTCGAAGTGGTGACGACGCTGGTCGTCGAGGCGGCCGACGATCGTCGAACCCGCCGGGCGGTCGGCCGGATCGAGGGCCTCCACCGCCCGGCGGAGACGGATGGCCAGCACGTCGTCGTCGCGGACGGCGCCCAGATCGGCAGCCAACGCCTTGAGTCGGGCCCGGAGCGGGTCGGCCCAGTCGTCGGCCAGCACGGGACCGAGCGTCTTCAGGTCGGAGCGGAGCCGCCGGGTCGCCACTCGGGCCTGGTGGACCCCCTCGATGTCGTCGTCCAGGCGAACCACGTGATCGTGGATCACGAGCCGCTCCACCGAACGGCGGAGGGCGGCGGCGGCGACCTCGGCCACCGAGGGGTCGTCGCCCGTCGTCTCGACCGACAGCGTGGGCGGCGCCAGGGCCCGGGGGCCGAGGGCGCGGGCGACCTTCGACGTGGGATCAGGAGCGCCGGCCCCCGCTCCGACGAGGGCCTCACCCACGGCGTCGAGCAGCTCACGGGTGCCGGCCGTCGTGAGCTCGACCTCGACCTCCCGGAACCGAGCGGCCACGTGACCGTCCTCCACCACCGACACCTCGTCGTCGTCGATCTCGCCCAGCCGCGTGCCGTCGTCGCCGGTCAGGAGCAGGCGCTCCCGGTGACTGCGGATCTGGGCGACGGGGACGAGGGGCGCCGAGCGCACCCAACCGGTGACCAGATCGGCGAGCCGGCCAGGCACCTCGGGCCCCGCGTCTTCGACGTCGAACTCCCGGCGCGCCAGCACGGCGGCCTCTGTTCCGGCCGGAAGCTTCAGGGTCCAGCGCGGGGCCCCCTCGCCGGTGCGTCGCCGCAGGGAGACCCCGTTGCGCACGAGCTCGAGGTCAGCGGTGTCGACATAGGTCGCGTCGAGATCCAACGCCTGCTCCGCCTCCACCGCCACGCCGGGGACGACATCGGAGAGGTCGGGCATGCTGAAACCGGGCCACGCCCCCAGCTTGAGCTCGCGTTCGAGGTGACCGGAGGACGCCACCGATCAGGCCCGGCGCTCCAGCGCCAGCTCCTCGAGTCGGTTGTGGGTGTCCACGGCACCGGTGCCCGGGACGCGTGACCACGTCGTGTCGCTCGCGAGCGACCACGCCAGCGTGTCGTCGCTCAGGTTCACGTCCAGGATCTCGTCCAGGCGGTGCTGGAGGCCCGGGTCATCGACCGGCACGAGGGCCTCGACCCGTCGATCCAGGTTGCGGGGCATGAGGTCGGCGGATCCGATGTAGTACACGGGACCGTCTCTTCCCCCGTGAGCGAAGTGGTAGATGCGCGAGTGCTCCAGGTAGCGCCCGACGATCGATCGCACCCTGATGTTCTCGGACAGCCCGGGGACGCCGGGCCGCAGGCAGCAGATGCCCCGGATGATGAGGTCGATCTGGGCGCCGGCGCGCGACGCGGCGTACAGCGAGTCGATGAGGGCGGCGTCGACGAGGCTGTTCATCTTCAACACGATGCGACCTTCGGAGCCGAGAGCGGCCTCCCGGTCGATCAGGTCGGCGATCCCCGGACGGACCGTCGTCGGCGACACCAGCAGCTTCGTGAACTGAGGCTCACGGGCGAATCCGGTCAGCAGGTTGAAGAGCTGGGTGAGGTCGGATCCGATCTCTTCGTCGGCGGTGAGCAGGCCGAGGTCCTCGTAGAGCCGGGCCGTCTTGGGGTTGTAGTTGCCGGTGCCGACGTGGCAGTAGCGGTGGATGCCGTCGGCCTCCTCGCGGACCACGAGCGTGGTCTTGGTGTGGATCTTCAGGCCCATGAGCCCGTAGACCACGTGCACGCCCGCCTTCTCCAGCTCGCGCGCCCACCCGATGTTCTGCTTCTCGTCGAAGCGGGCCTTGAGCTCCACGAGCGCCGCCACCTGCTTGCCCCGCTCGGCCGCGCGCACCAGCGAGGTGATGATGGAGCTGTCACTCGACGTGCGATAGAGCGTGAGCTTGATGGCGAGGACCTTGGGATCCATCGAGGCCTGACGGACGAACTCCTCGACCGACCCGGTGAACGATTCGTACGGGTGGTGCACGAGGACGTCGCCGTCGCTGATGACCGAGAACATGTCCACCGACTCGTCCGGGTCGGGGCTGGTGAGGCGGGCCTGGGTGATCGGCACCCACGGCTCGTCCTTCAGGTCGGGACGGTCGAGGGCGTGCACCGACCAGAGGCCGCCCAGGTCGAGCGGACCGCGACAGCGGTAGACGTCGTCCTCGCCGAGATCGAGCTCCCGGGTGAGCAGCTCGAGGATCTCGTCGGACACGTCGTCTTGGACCTCGAGGCGGACGGCCCGACCGAAGCGGCGCCGCCGCAGCTCGAGCTCGACGGCCTCGAGCAGGTCGTCGGCCTCCTCCTCCTCGAGGGTGAGGTCGGCATTGCGGGTGACTCGGAAGGCGTAGTGGGTGCCGGGCTCCATGCCCGGGAACAACACCCCGAGGTGCGTGGCGATGACCTGCTCCAGGGGCACGAAGCGTTCGCCGTCGGGCATCACCACGAACCGGGGCAGCAGGTCCGGAACCTTCACCCGGGCGAAGCGCCGGTCCCCGTTCACCGGGTCGTCGACCACCACGGCCAGGTTGAGCGAGAGGTCGGAGATGTACGGGAAGGGGTGCCCCGGATCGACCGCCAACGGGGTGAGCACGGGGAAGATGCGCTCCTCGAAGAACTCGTCGAGATAGCGGCGGTCGTCGGGATCGAGGTCCTCGAACCGGGAGAAGGTGATGCCCACGTCGGCCAGGGCACCGGCGATCTGGTCGATGAAGACGTCCTGGGCCTCGGCCAGCAGCGCACCGAGTCGCTCCCGAATCTCCCCGAGTTGGGTCACCGCGGATCGACCGTCGGCTGTGGTCTTCCCCAGGCCGGCGGCGACCTGGTCCTTGAGCCCCGCCACTCGCACCTGGAAGAACTCGTCGAGGTTCTGGCTGAAGATGGCCACGAACTTGGCCCGCTCGAGCAACGGCACGTCGGGGTTGGCGGCGAGGGCCAGCACGCGGGCGTCGAAGTCGAGCCACGAGAGCTCCCGGTTCACGAACCGGTCGTCGGACTCCAGCAGCTCCTCGAGGTCGAGGTGATCGACCGAGCGGGGGACGCCGAGGGTCGTCGGCGCGCCCGGCGGGCTGATGGTCGTGGTCGGCGCGTCGGACATGGCGGCGAGCCTACAGCGGCACCCGACGGCGCCCCGGGGGGCCGTCGGGCTCGCCTCAGCCCTCGTCCTCGGGGAGGCCGAGGTCCCACACGAGGGTGAGGTTCTCGCGCTCGGCGTCGCGAACGACCCGCTCGCGATTGCGCCGGAACTGCGGGTCGTGGGGAGGCAGGAGCAGCAGCCGGGCCAGGACTCGAGCCCGGAACTCGTCGACCATGCCCCGGACCTCGGACTCGCCCTGGACGTCCCAGTGGGGCGCCACCGGGCCCAGGTAGATCACCCGGACGTGCCCGCGGGGCGGCTGGTCGGTCTGGGTCTCGGTCATGGCCATGGCTGGACTGCGCTTTCGTCTGCGAGGGGAAAGGAGATCGTTCCCGAAGGGAGCAGAGCCTAGCGGTGACGGCTGCCGAGGCCCTCTCGGCGCCGTCGGCAGTGCGCGATCCGGTTCGAGGATCGGCGGCCCCACTCGTCGCGGGATGGCGAGGATCTGACCTCGCCCTTATCCCTCCTTTCGGCCGACACCCGTAGGTTCCCGCCCATGGAGATCGCCATGGAGTGGATGGCCACCGGCAACTGCCAGGACGAGCCCCCCGCCACCTTCTTCCCCAGCGACGGGGTCGGGGTCGAGGTGGCCAAGCGGATCTGTGCCGAGTGCGGCGTCCGCGAACGGTGCCTCGAGTACGCCCTCGAGAACCGCATCGACCACGGTGTCTGGGGCGGAACGTCCGAGCGGCAGCGTCGCCGCATCCTCAAGGCCCGCCGCCTCCCCCTCGCTCTGGTCGCCGACCGCAGCTGACACGGCTCGGCGACTTCGGTCCTGCCCCACCGCGACCCCACCTCGCGAGTGGGGCAGGATCGCGTCTGTGCTCGAATGCGTGATCAACGTCAGCGAAGGTCGGCGTACCGATGTGATCGCCGAGATCGCCGCCTCCGCCGGTTCTGACCTGCTCGACCTCCACACCTGCGCCGACCACCATCGGTCGGTGCTCACGCTCGCCGGAGAGGACGCCGCTCGACCGGTGGCGCGTACGGCGGTGGCCCTGCTGGACCTGGCATCCCACCAGGGCGCCCACCCACGGATCGGCGTGCTCGACGTCGTCCCCTTCGTGCCGCTGGGCGACACACCGATGAGCGTGGCCGAAGCGGCCCGGGACGGTTTCGCCGAATGGGCCGCCGCCGAGCTGGACCTGCCCTGCTTCCGCTACGGGCCGACCCGGTCGCTCCCCGACGTGCGACGAGGTGCCTTCACCCGGATCCCGCCGGACACGGGGCCCGCGCGGCCCCATCCGACCGCCGGCGCCGCTGCGGTGGGCGCCCGCCGGCCGCTCGTCGCCTACAACCTGTGGCTCGAGGACTCCGACCTCGACCAGGCCCGGGCCATCGCCGCCGCCGTGCGGGGACCCGCGGTGCGGGCCCTCGGGCTGGCCGTGGGCGAGTCGGTGCAGGTGTCGATGAACCTCATCGAGCCGCTGGAGATCGGTCCCGCACACGTGTGGGACCAGGTGACGGCGCGCACCGGCGTGGCCCGAGCCGAGCTGGTGGGACTGGTACCCGAAGCGATGCTGGCGGCGATCGACCCGACCCGGTGGGGTCAGCTCGACCTGAGCGCTGATCGCACCATCGAAGCCCGGCTGGCCCGGCGGGCGCGGCGCCGGAGCAGCGGCGACGCGCCGTAGCGCGTCGCCGACACCACACCGCGGCGCCACCCCGGAGGGGGCGCCCGGTCGATCAGGCCGAAGCGGTGCGGGCCGAGGCGGCCGCGGCCCGGGCCAGAGCCCGTTGCCGGCGGATTCGGCGCCGCTCGCGTTCGCTCATGCCACCCCAGATGCCGAACTTCTCACCGTTGGCCAGGGCGTACTCGAGGCAGTCGCCGCGAACGACGCAGCCCTTGCACACCTCTTTGGCCTCCCGCGTGGACGCACCACGCTCGGGGAAGAACAGATCGGGGTCGACGCCGAGGCAGTTGGCGAGATCCTGCCAAGACTTGTCCTCGGTGACGGGAATTGAGACGGGCTCGTGCATACGGGGCAGTCCTCCTGCGGGCGAGGGCACCATGCCCCCCAGGGGACCTGTGGACGTACGAGCGGCTCCGCCGGTCGTCATTACCACAGGTGTAATTACAACGGTGTGATCATGCCCTCTGCAGCGGCTGAGCGCAAGGGGGACTTGTGTGCGACGTCTCCAGGGGCCATCCGGAGCGCTCCTTCGCCACCGTCCGCGAGCCCCCGCGCGGACCGGGCGCGGCACCGGGACGCGACCGCGACAGACCTCGCCAGCGCGCCCGAGGACACCGATCACCCGTCAGCGGATCGACCGATTCGCCGATCCCCGCATCAGCCGGCCCGACGCCCCCGGAGCATCTGGCGCTTCTGCTCGATGAAGTCGACCAGCACGTAGTCGCCCAGGGTCTCGGGCGTGGTGAAGAACGCCCGCCCCCGGTTCAGCTCGGTCAGCTTGGAGATGAACTCCCGCAGATGGGGCGTGGGATCGAGCATGAAGGTGTTGATCCGGATGTTGTCGCGGGTGCACAGGTTCACCTCGCGCAACGTGGCGTCGACCGTCTCCCGCACCGGCGGGTAGTTGAAGTAGACGTCACCCGACGGCGTTATGTGGGCGGTGGGCTCGCCGTCGGTGATCATGATGATCTGCTTGGTGCCCGTCTCGTGGGCCAGCAGGCGCCGGGCGATCTGGAACCCGTGCTGCATGTTGGTGCCGTAGACGAAGTCCCACGACACCTCGGGGAGCTGCTCGGCCTTCAGCTCCACGCGCGCTCTCGGAGAAGCCGACGATGCCCATGTAGTCGCGCGGGAACTGTGACGTGATGAGCGAGTGGAGCGCCATCGTCACCTTCTTGGCCGGCAGGAAGTTGTCGCGCATCGGCATCGAGAGGGAGAGGTCGATCATCAACACGGTGCTCGACCGGACGAGGTGTTCGGTCCGCTCGACCTCGAAGTCCTCGGGGGTGAGCTGCACCGGGGTTCCGCTCCCGGCCCGCTGGATGGCGTTGCGGACGGTGCGTCCGATGTCGAGGTTGAACGGGTCGCCGAACTCGTAGGGCTTGGTCGAGTAGTCGCGCTCGTGTCCCACCCCGAGGCGGGCGATCTCGTGCTGGCCGGCTTTGTCCATGGACAGCTTGGCGAAGAGCTCGTCGAGGGCGTTCTGGCCGATGCGACGCAGACCCCGGGGAGTCAGCTCGAGGCGACCCTCCTTGTTCTCGACGAGACCAGCCTCCTCGAGCTTGCGGGCCAGCTCGGCCATCTGCTCGAGGCTCTTGGCCGCATCCTCACCGAGGAGCTCCCGGGCCCGGTCGAGGTCGACCTCGGCCAGCGCACCAGGGTTGGTGGCCCCCCTCAGGAGGTTCTCGAGCTGGTCGAGATCGCCCAGCTCCTGCAGGAGCTGGTTGGCCTCACCCATGTTCAACGGGTCCTGGCCCGAGAAGTCGTAGCTGCGGTTCCAGCCCATGTCGGGGAACATCTGGGACAGGTTCTGGCCGAGCTGATCGACCTGCCAGCGCAGGTCCATGTCCTCCATGAGCTGGTCGGACAGGGCCTGGAGCTGGGCCCGCTGCTCGGGCGTCATCGAGTTGAGCATCGCCTGGGCCGCAGCCATGCGCCGGGCCATGATCTCGAGCAGCTCGTCGAGGTTCTGCGGGTTCTCGGGGAAGAAGTCCCCGAAGCGCTCCATGAAGCCGTCGAAGTCAGGCTCCTCGCCCTGCTGGCGGGCTTCCAGCATCTGGTTCAGCTCGGCGAACATGTCCTTCATGCGGGCCATGTCCTCGGGCGTCATGCCCTCGACCGCGCCGGACATCTGGTCGACGTACTGCTGCATGAGCTGCTCGCGCAGCTTCTCGACCAGCTCGTCGAACTTCTCCCGCGCCTCGGAGGACGTGAAGTCGTAGTTCTGGAGATCGCGCACCATGCCGGCCAGGTCGGGTGACAACAGGTCGAGGGCGGCGTTGCGCTCGGCCGCGACCTCGTCGGTGAGCTCCTGGCGACGAGCGTCGCCCGACTCCCGCGCCTCTCGCGCCAACTCGTCGATGGCCTCGCGCTCGGTCTCCACCACGTCGCGCAACTCTCGGGCCACGTCGTCGTAGACGCCGCCGAGGTCGTGGTTCTCCAATGCCTCGCGTCGCTTCTTGCGGAGCTGTTCGAGCATCTCGCGCAGACCCTGCATCCGCTGCCCGTCGGCGTCGTCGAAGCCGGACTGCATCATGCGCCGCAGGGCGGCGTTGAGGTCCCCGTGGTAGAGGAGATCGTCGGTGATCTCACTGAAGATGTCGGTGGCGTCCAGGTCGAATCCGACCTGGGTTCCGTCCCAACGGGAGTACCTGACGCGGTTGGCCTTCCCCATGGAGGCACCGTACCGGGAATACTGCCCGAGTGATCATCGAACGGGAGCTCGTGTGGGGAGGGTCGACCACCGCCTCGGGCTCGGCGGGGGTGGCGCCGACGAGCGACTGGTCACGGTGGGAGGCCGACGGACGGCTGCCGCCCTCGGGCGAGGGCAGCGGATTCGCCCGGGACTTCGCCGACGACCTCGCCCTGTTCGCCGATCTGGGTCTGGGGGCGGTGCGCTACACGATCGACTGGGCCCGACTCGAGCCCCACCCCGGTCGGTGGGACCACGACGCCGCCGACCACGTCACCGAGGTGCTCCGAGAAGCACGCCGGTCCGGCCTCGAGGTGTGGGCGGTCCTGCACGACGGGCCGCTCCCCGGCTGGTTCGCCGACGACCAGGGCGGATTCGCCGACGACGCCGGCCGCCGCCGCACCTGGCCCCGCCACGTCGACCGTGTGGCGGAGGAGTTCGGCGACCTCGTCGCCGCCTGGGTCCCCGTGCTCGACCCTCTGGCCCGGGCCACCGAGGGGTTCCTCGACGGCAGCCGCCCCCCGGGCCGCTCCGACCCGAGAGGCTTCCTCGAGGCCATCCGCGATCTCCACCTCGCCTCCTACGAGGCCTGGCGCCTCCTCGCCAGCGGTGACCAGCCCGTCGCCTGCTGCGTCGACACCGCCCCGGTCCGACCCGGGGTCGTGTCTCGCGAGCCTGACGAGCGGGACGAGGCCGAGCGCCGGGCCGCCACCATCGACCGCATCCGGAACTGCTGGACGCGCGAGCTGCGCGACGGCGTGATCTCGGTGCCGGGGCTGACCGAGATCGAGCTGCCCGGCCTGGTCGGCGCCTATGACCTGGTGGGCTACACCTACCGGGGCGCGCACACCGCCTACGCCGACGGCACCCTCGGCCCCTACCCGGCCGATGCGGTGCCCACCCCCGACGGGCGGGCTCCGTGGACCGAAGGACTCGGTGTGGCCACCCGGCGCCTCGCCGAGGACCTGCCCGGACGCACGTTCGCGCTCCTCGGCACGGGGATCACCGTTGCGGAGGATGATCGGCGCACCGAGGTGCTGCACGGCTCGGCCCTCGAGCTGGATCGGGCCCGGGCCGACGGGGTGGCCGTGACCCACGTCTTCTGGGAGTCGGTGATCGACGGATGGACACCGGAGTGCGGCCTCGCCGTTCCCGACGGCGTCGCCAGCCGGTCGAGGGAACGACGGCCCAGCGCCGATGCGCTGGCCGCGATGGCCACTCGGGACGACCAAGGCTCCGGATGAGCAACGGCGCCGGCGGGGCGGACGGAGGGCTGGCCGAGGGTCCGCTTTTCGCAGCTGGGCAACGACCGCGAGAACTAGCGTGCCCGCCGTGAACCCGCCGCCGCTGCTGGCCCAGGACACGCCGACCTCCCCCACGGACGTTCCACCGAAACCATCGTCGGGCCGCAGGCCACCGTGGAGGTGGGTGATCGGAGCGGTCATCGTGCTCGCCGTGCTCCTCGTCGGTGTCGGCATCGTCGTGCTCATCCGATCGGCCTCGACCCCCGACTCCCGGGTCTCGACCTCGGCCGCCGGCGACGACTTCGCCACCCCGGCGAGCGACCTGGGTGCCACCACCACGCTCGACGGGGTGGACTGGAGGGTCCCCAGCGGCTCCGTCTCGGTCGCCGACGGGTCGGCCCGGGTCGATCCCGACCCGACCGCAACGGCGACGCCGGCGATCGCCGTCGTGGACATCGGCCGCCCGGCCGGGCAGGTGCGGTCGACCATCGCCGACGCCTCGACCGGCGCAGGGATCGTGTTCCGCTACGTCAACGGCGACAACTACTGGTCGGTGCTCGCCGCTCCCGGGTACGGGAGCTGGAACATCACCAAGCGGGTGGACGGGGTCGACAGCTTCGTGGCCAATCTCGTCTACACCTACTCGTCCGACCCCACCGACGTGGTGCTCGTCCTCGACGGTTCCTCCATCGAGGTCACGGTCGGGAAGGGCACGCGCACCGTGGCCGACCCCGCTCTCGCCTACGGCTCCGCCGCCGGCCTCATCGCCTCGGCCACCGACACCCGGACCCGCTGGGAGAGCTTCTCGGTGCTGGTTCCCGCCTGACGGAGGCGGCCGCGCCAACCGGTCCGTCATGGGAAGCTGACCCCGTGAGCGACGACGACGCCCGAGTCAGGGCCAAGGAAGAGGCGGGCCGCCGGGCGGGCGGCTACGTCACCGACGGCATGCGGGTCGGTCTCGGCACCGGCTCCACGGTGCACTGGACGATCATCGAGCTCGGCGAGCGCCGGCCCGACATCGTGTGCACCGCCACCTCGGTGCAGACCCACGACCTGGCCACCTCGCTCGGCCTCCGGGTGATCTCACCCGACGAGATCGGAGCCCTCGACATCGCCATCGACGGGGCCGACGAGGTCGATCCGTCCTTCAACCTCACCAAGGGCGGGGGCGCCGCTCACACCCGGGAGAAGATCGTGGCGTCGATGGCCCCTCGCTTCATCGTGGTGATCGACGAGTCGAAGATCGTGCCCGCTCTCGGTCCGTTCGGGACCCCGCTCGAGGTCCTCGACTTCGCCCCCGCGGTGGTGGCGGCGGCGGTGAGGGCGCTCGGCGCAACCGACGTCGGCACCCGGGAGCGCCGCAGCGACAACGGCAACCTCATCATGGACGCGCATTTCGGGACCATCGCCGACCCGATCGCACTGGCCGCCGAGCTGGCCGCCGTTCCCGGCCTCGTGGAGCATGGGATCTTCCCCGGCGCGATGGTCGAGCGGGTGGTCGTGGCCGGCGCCGGTGGCACCCACGAGCTCGTCAACGTCTGACCAACCGAACCGATGCGCAAACCGAGTGCTGGAGCGCGCGCTCGGCGCATCGTTTCGCGTTCGGGGACGAGCGAGGGCGTCCGGCGCGACCGGTAGGGTCAGCTACGGCCGCGGTACTGGGCCCGGGCGCCGACGGCGTCCTTGTTGAGCCGCTTCGAGAGGTGGAGCCCTTCGAGAAGGAACTCCACCGCCGACGCCACCATGGCCGGCGAGTCGTCACCGCCGGTGAGAGCCAGGACCGGTTCCCGCAGGGTCGGGAGGTCGGCCAGGATGTCGACGTAGTCCGACGACAGGACGTCCTCGCCGGCGTGCACGATGCGATCGCCCTCGAACGAGTCGACGACGTCGCGGAGCTGCTCGACCGCGACGTGCTCACGGAAGACCGACAGGATCGCGGCCTTGAGGAGCTGCTCGACGATCTGCTCGTCGCGCCCGTCCTCCAGCGTCTCGATCTCGAGCTTGCCGGCGGTGGACGACGCCAGGGCGTCCAGGTCGGAGATGCGAGGTACCACGTCGGACTCGCCGTGGATCAACGTGCGTCGAGCGGCGTTGGCCACCATCGTCTCCATGTTGGAGACCGTGAGGCGCACCGACACGCCGGATCGCTGGTTGATGTGAGGACTGCGCCGGGCGAGCTGTGACAGCTCGGCCACCGTCTCGGCCATGAACTCCGGGACCACGACCTGGACACCGGGAGCCTCGAGCGGGCGGGCCTCCTGGCGGGCGATGGTGACCTCGGTGTCGACGTCGAGGGGGTAGTGGGTGCGGATCTGGGCGCCGAAGCGGTCCTTCAGCGGGGTGATGATCCGGCCGCGGTTCGTGTAGTCCTCGGGGTTGGCCGAGGCGAACAGCATGACGTCGAGGGGCAGGCGGACCTTGTAGCCCCGAACCTGGACGTCGCGTTCCTCGAGCACGTTCAGCAGGCCGACCTGGATCCGCTCGGCCAGATCGGGCAGCTCGTTGATGGCGAAGATGCCGCGGTTGGTGCGGGGCACCAACCCGTAGTGGAGGGTGAGCTCGTCGGACAGGTAGCGGCCCTCGGCCACCTTGATCGGGTCGACCTCACCGATCAGGTCGGCGATCGACGTGTCGGGGGTGGCCAGCTTCTCCCCGAAGCGCTCGTCACGGTGGACCCAGGCGATCGGCGTGTCGTCCTCCGCCTCGGCCACGAGATCCCTGGCGTGCTTGGACACCGGGGCGTAGGGGTCGTCGTTGATCTCCGAGCCGGCCACGATCGGCATCCACTCGTCGAGCAGGCCGGTGAGCGCCCGGATCATGCGGGTCTTGGCCTGGCCCCGCTCCCCCAGGAAGATCACGTCGTGCCCGGCCAACAGCGCGTTCTCGAGCTGCGGGAGCACCGTGTCCTCGTAGCCGAGGACGTTGGGGAACAGCGCCTCACCCGCCTTGATCCGCTCGATGGCGTTGCGCCGCACCTCTTCCTTGACCGGGCGGCTCTCCCAACCCGACGCCCGAAGGGCTCCGAGAGTGGTGGGACGGTCGGACATCGTGGCTCCTCCCCCGCCGGGCCGAACGGCCCGGACGACGCGACGCTCAACCTACCGCCGCGCCCACCGCGACGGGCAGGTCGGGCCTCGCTACCGTGACGGGCCATGCCCCGCCGCCCGTCGCTCGATCTCTCGGGGCGGTGGCGCGCTGCGCCCACCGGTGACGACGATCTCCACGTCCGCTATCCCGACGAAGACCTCGACGACACGTCATGGGAGACCCTGACCGTCCCCGGCCACTGGCGCTCGTCTCCCGCCTTCGCCGATCACGACGGTTCGGTCGCCTACCGCACCCGGTTCGAGGCCGGCGACCGGGCCCCCACCGGCGACGAGCGGTCGTTCCTCGTCGTCGAGGGCGTGCTCGCCACCAGTGACGTGTGGCTCGACGGCAACTACCTCGGCGACACGTCGGGCTACGTGGTTCCCCACTCCTTCGAGGTGACCGAGCTGCTGCGCTCCCGATCCGAGCACCTCCTCGCCATGGAGGTCGGGAGTCCGGCGGTCGGCACCGGCCGCGTGCGCGACCTCACCGGCGCCCTGTCTCGCTCGGCCCTGCTCGGCCGCGGCCACAACGCCGGCGGGGTGTGGCGGCCGGTCCGGCTCGAGACCACCGGTCCGGTGCGGATCCGCCACTGCCGGCTCCGGTGCTCCGAGGCCTCCTCCGACCGGGCTCAGCTGGCCGTTCGCGTCGTCCTCGACTGCGACGAGGCCCGGACCGTGACGTTGCGTTCCGCGGTCACCCCGGCCAGCGGCGGTCCGCGGACGGGCGCCGATGCCCCCGGCCCGCAGGAACGGTCGCTCGACGGGGCCGTCGCCGTGGTCGAACGAGAGCACCCCCTCGCCGCCGGCGAGAACCGCATCGAGTTCACGGTCCCTGTGCCCCACCCGGCGCTGTGGTGGCCCCGGGCCCTGGGTGACCAGCCGCTCTACGACGTCGACGTGGAGATCCTGGTGGGCGACGAGGTGAGCGACGACCACCGCTGGCGGACCGGCCTGCGCCAGGTGGCCCTCGACGACTTCGTGGCTTCGGTCAACGGTGAACGGCTCTTCCTCAAGGGCGTGTCGGTCGGACCGACGCGCGTACTGCTCGCCGACGCCTCGCCCGAGGAGGTGGCGGGGGACATCCGACTGGCCGCTGACGCCGGGCTCGACCTGGTCCGGGTGCACGGCCACATCGCTCGACCCGAGCTCTACGAGGAGGCCGACCGGCTGGGGATGCTGCTGTGGCAGGACCTGCCGATCCAGTGGGCCCTCGTCCGCCAGGCCCGGGCCCCGGCCCGCCGGCTGGCCCGGGCCGCGGTCGACCAGTTGGCCCACCACCCCTCGCTCCTCGTGTGGAGCGCCCACCACGAGCCTTGGGCGGGTGAGCCCGAGTCGTGGCGAGCGGGAGGACCACGGGAGCGCCGCCGGGCCCGGTGGCGCCAGGTCACCGCCCAGGTCCTGCCGTCGTGGAACCGGTCCGTGCTCGATCGGGGGGTGGCCGAGACGCTGTCCACCAGCGACGGCAGCCGTCCCGTGCTCGCTCACGGCGGCGTCTGGCCTCACCTCCCCCAGCTCTCGGGCACCAGCTCGCACCTGTGGGTCGGGTGGCGATGGGGTCGCCGTGGGGACCTCGCCCGCCTCCTGCGCTGGTGGCCCCGGATCGGCCGCTTCGTGGGCGAGCTCGGGGCTCAGGCGCCGCCCGGGGACGGCCGGTTGCTCGACGTCGACGGCACGGCCGCGACCCGCTGGCCCGACCTCGACTGGGAGGCCCTGGCCCACCGGTTCGCCCTCGAACGGCCCTCGGTGGCCGACCAGGTACCGCCCGGGGACCATCCGTGCCTCGAGGCCTGGACCGAGGCCGCCCAACAGCACCAGGCCGAGCTCGTCCGCACCCACATCGAGACCCTCCGACGCCTGAAGTACCGACCCACCGGCGGGTTCGCCGTGTTCGCGCTGGCCGATCCGGCGCCCGGCGCCACCGCCGCCCTCCTCGACCACGAGCGCCGCCCCAAGCCGGCGTGGGCGGCGCTGGCCGAGGCCTGTGCCCCCACCGTCGCCGTGATCGACGCCCCTCCCGAGACGCTCCACGCCGGGCAGCGCCTGGACCTGCAGGTGCACGTCGTGAACGACCGGCGGGCCCACCTTCGCGACCTGCGGGTGGTCGTCGAGGTTCGGTGGGACGACGACCCCGACGACCACGACGCGGCGGGAATGGTCCACCGCGTCGGGTGGGCAGGTGACGTCGACGCCGACTCGGTGGTGTTCGTCGGACCGGCCTCGTTCGTCGTCCCGGAGCCACGCCCTCACGCCGGCGCCAGCGCCTCCGAGGCGACCCTCGTGGTCACCATCGAGCTCACCGACGTCGACGGCCGCGTGCACCGACGGGATCACCGACGGCCGGTCCGAGCGTGACCGATGACATCACCGGTGAGCCGACCAGGTTCGCCAGTTCCGGGGGCCGGTGAGTAGCGTGAAAGTTGCCCGCAGGCGACG
The DNA here is from genome assembly GCA_963793025.1 of uncultured Actinomycetes bacterium. Classification (GTDB taxonomy): domain Bacteria; phylum Actinomycetota; class Acidimicrobiia; order Acidimicrobiales; family Acidimicrobilacustridaceae; genus CAWBYL01. The sequence continues at coordinate 893,422 of CAWBYL010000006.1, read as the reverse complement.
CACAGGTGCGCGCCGAGCGGTTCCGCATCCGTCAACTGATCATCCGTCACCGGCACTCGTAGGAAAGGTCCGTTCGTGACAGCAACCCAGGAACCGCCGGCCCTCACGCCCGACATCTCGTCGGAACCGATCGTGAAGCGGCACAAGCGGAGTCCGTTCGCCCTGGTCGACCTCTACCGGTCGTCGGTCGGCAAGAAGTGGGTGATGGCCCTCACCGGGATCGCCTTGATGGGGTTCGTGTTCGCCCACATGGTGGGCAACCTCAAGATGTTCCTCGGCGCCGAGGACCTCAACCACTACGGCGAGTTCCTCCGAGAGCTGCTGGTGCCGATCCTGCCCCGCACGGTGGCCCTGTGGCTGCTGCGGATCGGGCTCATCGGCGCCTTCGCCCTCCACATCCACTGCGCGTACGGCCTCACGGTGATCAACCGGAAGGCCCGCCCCATCGGCTACCAGTCGCCGCGTGACTACGTGGCCGTGAACTGGGCGGCGCGCACCATGCGCTGGTCCGGCGTCATCATCGGCCTGTTCCTGCTGTGGCACCTCGCCGATCTGACCTGGGGCCTGCACTTCGTCAACCCCGACTTCGAGCGGGGCTACCCGTACGAGAACCTGGTGGCCAGCCTCCAGCGGGTGCCGGTGGCGATCCTCTACATCGTCGCCAACCTGGCCCTCGGCTTCCACCTCTTCCACGGCACCTGGAGCATCTTCCAGACCGTCGGCTCCATGAGCCCCCGGTTCAACCCCCGCCACAACCCGCTCCGCAAGGGCTTCGCCATCGGCTTCGCCGTCGTGGTGGCGGGTATCAACATCATTTTCCCGCTCGCCGTCCAGTTCGGCATCGTCGGGTGAGGGAGACCACGTGAGCCCATCGACCATCACTCTCGACTCGAAGGTCCCCGCCGGCCCCATCCAGGAGCGCTGGGACAACCACCGCTTCGACATGAAGCTGGTGAACCCGGCCAACAAGCGGAAGTTCACCGTGCTCGTGGTCGGCACCGGTCTGGCCGGTGCCGCCGCCGCCGCCTCGCTCGCCGAGCTCGGCTATCACGTCAAGTGCTTCACGTTCCACGACTCGCCCCGCCGGGCCCACTCCATCGCCGCCCAGGGCGGGATCAACGCGGCCAAGAACTACAAGAACGACGGCGACAGCATCTACCGCCTGTTCTACGACACCGTGAAGGGCGGCGACTTCCGGTCTCGCGAGTCGAACGTGTACCGCCTGGCCCAGGTGAGCGTCGACATCATCGACCAGTGCGTGGCCCAGGGCGTGCCCTTCGCCCGGGAATACGGTGGCCTGCTCGACAACCGCTCCTTCGGCGGCGCCCAGGTCTCACGGACGTTCTACGCCCGGGGCCAGACCGGCCAGCAGCTCCTGCTCGGCGCCTACCAGGCGTTGATGCAGCAGGTCTCGCTCGGCCGGGTGGAGCTGCACACCAAGACCGAGCTGCTCGACGTCGTCACCAAGGACGGTGTGGCGGTGGGCATCGTCACCCGCGACATCACCTCCGGTGAGGTCAAGAGCTGGTCCGGCCACGCCACCCTGCTGGCCACCGGCGGCTACGGCAACGCCTTCTACCTCTCCACCAACGCCATGAACTGCAACGTCACGGCGGCCTGGCGGGCCCACAAGAAGGGCGCCCTGTTCGCCAACCCGTGCTACACGCAGATCCATCCGACCTGCATCCCGGCCAGCGACCCCTTCCAGTCCAAGCTCACGCTGATGTCGGAGTCGCTCCGCAACGACGGACGCATCTGGGTCCCGAAGAAGCACGACGACAACCGGCCCGCCGACCAGATCCCCGAGGACGAGCGCGACTACTTCCTCGAGCGCAAGTACCCGGCGTTCGGCAACCTCGTCCCTCGCGACGTCGCCTCCCGCAACGCCAAGACCGTCGTCGACGAGGGTCGCGGCGTCGGTCCGCTGAAGAACGGCGTCTTCCTCGACTTCGGCGATGCCATCGGGCGCCTCGGCGGCGACGTCGTCTACGAGCGCTACGGGAACCTGTTCGACATGTACGAGCGCATCACCGACGAGAACCCGGCCAAGGTTCCGATGCGCATCTACCCGGCCAGCCACTACACGATGGGCGGACTGTGGGTCGACTACAACCTCATGACCAACATCCCCGGGCTCTACGCCCTGGGTGAGGCCAACTTCTCGGACCACGGCGCCAACCGCCTCGGGGCCTCGGCCCTCATGCAGGGCCTGGCCGACGGCTACTTCGTCGCCCCGTACACGGTCGGCGACTACCTCGCCGGCCTCCTCGGCCAGTCGCCGGTGTCGACCGACGACCCGGTGTTCGCCGACGCCGAGCGGGGCGTCGCCGACGAGGTCCACAAGTGGCTCTCGGTCGGCGGCACCAAGTCGCCGGAGTACTACCACCGCGAGCTGGGCAAGCTCGTGTGGGACTACTGCGGCATGGCCCGAGACAAGAACGGCCTGGAGAAGGCGCTCACCGAGATCCCCGCCCTGCGCACCGAGTTCGAGAAGAACGTGCGGGTGCTGGGCAACCCCGACGGCGTCAACCAGTCGCTGGAGAAGGTCGGCCGGGTGGCCGACTTCTTCGAGCTCGGCGAGCTGATGTGCCGCGACGCCCTGATGCGCGAGGAGTCCTGCGGCGGCCACTTCCGGGTGGAGCACCAGACCGACGAGGGCGAAGCCCAGCGCGACGACGAGAACTTCTCCTTCGTCGGCGCCTGGGAGTACGAGGGCAAGGACACCGCCCAGACGCTCCACAAGGAGCCCCTCGAGTTCGAGTACGTCCACCCGTCCCAGCGCAGCTACAAGTAGCCGCGGACACCACGGAGATCACGTGAAGCTCACCCTCAAGGTCTGGCGTCAGGACAACCCGAACGATCCGGGTCGGTTCGAGACGTACGACGCCTCCGACGTGAAGGACGAGATGTCCTTCCTCGAGATGCTCGACCTCGTCAACGAGAACCTCATCGAAGCGGGACGCGAGCCCATCGTCTTCGACAGCGACTGCCGTGAAGGCATCTGCGGAACCTGTGGCCTGATGATCAACGGGCAGGCCCACGGCCCCCAGAAGGGCACCGCCACCTGCCAGTTGCACATGCGCAAGTTCCACGACGGCGAGACGGTCACGATCGAGCCCTTCCGCGCTGCGGCCTTCCCGGTGATCAAGGACCTCATGGTCGACCGAAGTGCGTTCGACGCCATCATCGAGTCCGGCGGTTTCATCAGCGCCGACACCGGCGCTCCCCGTGACGCCAACGAGATCCCGATCCCGAAGCCGGCCGCGGACACGGCCATGGACGCCGCCGCCTGCATCGGCTGCGGCGCGTGCGTGGCCGCCTGCCCCAACGGTGCCGGCCAGCTCTTCACCTCGGCCAAGCTGGCCCACCTCAACCTGTTGCCCCAGGGCCAGGCCGAGCGGTGGAAGCGCACCGAGGACATGGTCGAGACCATGGAGCTCTTCTTCGGTTCCTGCACGAACTATGGCGAGTGCCAGGAAGCGTGCCCGAAGGAGATCCCGATCGACTTCATCGCTCTCATGAACCGCGACTTCCTGAAGTCGAAGCTCAAGAACCGCAAGCTGCTCGGACAGGGCTGAGCCCGGCGGCCCGGCCGCCACCCACTGCTGCGGCATCCAATCGCCCGGCGCCGAACCACCTCCCGATGGGGGTAGGCGGCGCCGGTCGTCGTTTTGGCCTGTGGTACCCGTCATGGCCGGCCGCTGGTCGACCACCTCCTCCGACGGGTTGCGACATCATACCCCCGGGGGTACCTTGTCTGTACCCCATGGGGTACCTACCGAGGAGCTTCCGTGACCATCAGCGCCGATCCACCCGACGCCCACTCCGCCCCGTTGAACCCGGAGCAAGATCTCGACGAGCACGTCGCCGGCGACCAGCCCTGGTTCGCCCGACTCGGACGCTTCGCCGGGAACCGCCGCCGGCCCGTGATGATCCTGTGGCTGCTGGTCGCGGCGATCGCCGCCCCGCTGGCGCTGACGGTGGGAGACGCCCTGTCAGGGGCCGGGTGGGAGGCCGGCGGGTCGACGTCGGTGACCGTCCGGGACGAACTGCGACGTGATTTCCCGCAGGTCGGGGCCGAGTCGGCGGTGGTGGTGGTGCACCAGGACGCACCGGTGAGCGATGACCCGTCGGTCGTGCAGCGGATGGTCGCCGACCTACGAACGGCACCAGGCGCGGCCCAGGTGGTCGATCCGCTCGTCGTTCCGTCCGACGCCGGCCTGGTCTCGCCCGACGGCCGCACCGTCTTGATCCCCGTCGATCTCCTGGCTCGGAGCGAGGCCGATCGACCGGAGTCGGCGGGCCAGCTCATCGACCACGTGAGCCAGATCCCGCTCCCCGAGGGCACCACGGCCGACGTGACCGGCGAGTGGGCGGTCTGGAGCGACTTCAACCAGTCCAACGAGGAGGCGCTCCACTTCGCCGAGCTGCTCTCGGGCGTGCCCACCGTGATCCTGCTGATCGTCGCCTTCGGCGCACTGATCGCCGCTGGACTCCCGCTCCTTCTCGCCGTCGCCGGAATGGCGGTGAGCTTCGCCCTGCTCCACCTGATCGGGCTGGGCACCCCCACCTCGGTTTGGTCGATGAACTTCTCGATGATGATCGGCCTCGCCGTCGGCATCGACTACAGCCTCTTCATCGTCTCCCGCTACCGGGAGGAGCGAGAGGACGGCAAGAACGCCGTCGACGGCGTGGCCGCCACCCTCAACACCGCGGGCAAGGCCGTGTTCCTCTCGGCCCTGGCCGTGGTGCTCTCCCTGGGCGCCATCTTCGTGGTGCCCGTCATGGTGTTCCGGTCGATGGCCCTGGGCATGATCCTGTCGGTCGTCGCCGTCGCCTTCGCCTCGTTGACGCTGCTCCCGGCCGTTCTCGTCGCCCTCGGCGACCGGGTTCTCGTCACCAAGGCCAAGGACCACGACCGCTCCGCCGAAGGACGATGGGCCCGGTGGACGGGCTCAGCCCTGAAGCGACCGGGCGTCACCCTCGCCGTGGGCCTCGGCCTGCTGCTGTTGCTCGCCGCTCCGGCGGTGGGAATGCAGCTGGGGATGCCGGGCGCCCGCGTCGTCGACGAGGGCCGATCCAGCCGGGACGGCTACGACCAGCTGGTCGAGGCGTTCGGTCCCGGTGCGGCCGCCCCCATCTTCGTCACCGTCCCCGGTGAGCAGGCCGAGCAGGTGGTGGCCATCGCCGCCGCTGACGGTGGCGTGGTCGACGCCCGGGTCGTGGCCGAACCGGCCGCCTCCACCGGTCGGACGGTCGTGCGCATCACGCCGTCGACACCGGTCGACGACCAGGCCACCATGGACCTGGTCACCAGGATGCGTGAGCAGGTCGGCGCCGCTGTCCCCGAGGCGTTGGTCGGAGGTCCGGCCTCGCAGAACCACGACCTCACCAACGTCCTGATCGGCCGAGCCCCGCTGGCCATCGGGCTGATCATGATCGTGGCGTTCATCCTGCTGCTCGTCGTCTTCCGCAGCCTGACCATCGCCTTGTCGTCCATCTTCTTGAACCTGATCAGCGTGGCCGCCAGCTTCGGGTTCGCCACCATCGTGTTCCAGCACGGGATCGGAGCCGGGTTGTTGGGCATCCAGTCCCAGGGCTTCGTCGACGCCTGGGCCCCGCTGTTCTTCTTCGCCCTGCTCTTCGGCCTGTCGATGGACTACAACCTCTTCCTTCTGGCCGCCATCCGCGAGCGCTACCAGGACACGGGCGACACCCAAGCCGCCATCCGGGACGGGATCGCCCGCACCGGGCGACCGATCACCAACGCCGCCATCATCATGATCGTGGTGTTCATCGCCTTCGGCGTGACCGGCCCGATCCCGCCCACCGAGCTCGGAGTGACGCTGGCCCTGGCCGTTCTCCTCGACGCCACGGTGATCCGGATGATGTTGGTGCCGTCGCTCATGGGTCTGCTGGGCGAGAAGAACTGGTGGCTGCCGGGTTGGCTCGACAAGCGCCTACCCAAGGTCGACTTCTCCCACTGAGGCACCGGCCGGCAACCGCAGGATCAGCCGTTGGCGCCGAACGGGTCCCCGGGACCTTGCCCGTGACGGTCCGGATCACCATCGGAAGGAGTCGGCGGGTCGACTCCTTCCGATGAACCGTTCGACCGGAGTCCGCTTCGCCTGCCGACTCCGTCGGGACACCCCAACCGAAACGGCCGGGCATCGAAAGGGGAAGAACACCGGTATGCCACCTCGAACACTTGTGCGCAACCGGAGATCGGCAGGGAATCGAGGCCATGGGTCGATCGAGGCCAGCCGGGCGGCGGGTCCTTGCTCGGCGACTACGCCTTCGGGTGCTCTTCCTTGAACTCCTCCAGGGCGGCGTCGAGCTTGGCCTTGCGGCGGTGACGCCACACCTCGATGCCGATGGGCACCACCGAGAAGATGACGATCACGACGACGGCCAACTCGATGTTGTCGCCGATCCACGGGAAGGCGGATCCCAGCCAGTAGCCGAGCATGACGAACCCGACGGACCAGGCCACGCCGCCGATCACGTTGAACTTCACGAACGTGCGGTAGTGCATGTTCGACGTGCCGGCCACGATCGGGGTGAAGGTACGGACGACCGGCACGAAGCGGGCCAGGATGATGGCCTTGGCCCCGTGCTTCTCGAAGAAGAGCTCGGCCTTCATCACGTACTCGGGCTTGAACAACCTCGACTCGGGACGACGGAACAGCGACGGCCCGACGCGCTTGCCGAACGCGTAGCCCACCTGATCCCCCGCCACGGCGGCGATGGCACAGCCGAGGGCCACCAGCCAGACGTGACCGTTGGCCAGCTGGAAGACGTTGCCGTCGCTGAGGGTGATGCCGGTGGTGGCCAGGCCCGCAGTGAAGAGAAGGGAGTCACCGGGGAGGAAGAAGCCGATCATGATGCCGGACTCGGCGAAGATGACGAGGAAGAGCCCGATGAGACCGATTGATTCGAGAAGCTTCTGGGGGTCGATCCCGACCGCCAGGACCGTTCCGAAGAGGGGCGAACGCATCGCCGGAGCCTAGTGGTGCCGCCGCCGTGCTCCGGGGCGCCCCGGTCATCGCCGTCGAGCCGCCTCCCGGCCTCTCACCAGTGGTGGGAACGGTGGCCGGGGCCGTCCACCACGAGCACCTCGGAACCCACCTGCACCTCGCCGTCCACCCGACAGGCGAGGCGGTAGCCCGCCCCCCGATCCGGGTCCGCAGCGTCGACCTCGGGCGGACCGGTGCTGATCCATTCGAGGTCCCAGCCGAGGGGGGACAGGGCACCTCGGAGGTCAGGCGAGTCGAAGCGCACCGCCAACGAGTCGAGGTCGGCGCCCGGATCGACCGGTACCGCGACCCCGAAGGCCTCGAGACCGAGGCTCCACCGCACGAACGGTTCCTCCACGTTGTGATCGGCCCACAGCCCGGGGCCCCGCAGCTCGAGGCCCGCCCCCCGGGGAAGAGCGAGGTCCGGCGCCACGATGACGACGACCGTCTCGGGTTCGGCCCGCACGAGAGCCTGGAACTCGACCGGCCCCGGCCCCGGCCCCACGGAGAGCGCCAGCCGGATCAGGCCGCCCGGACGATCTCCGTCGGCGGCGAAGTCCCACCTCTCGTGGAGCGCACCCCCGGCGCCGTCGTGGCGGCCCTCGTCCGCGGGGCCCAGCGCCCCGGCCGCCTCTGCCGGCACCTCAGTAGCCGTCGGCCGGGTCGACCACCGAGAGGAGAGGCTCACCGTTGAGATAGCGCTCGAGGTTGGCCGAGAACATCTCGAACATGGCAGGGAAGGCCCCGGGCCAGCTCCACGAGATGTGGGGGCTCAACCAGACGCCGGGGTGGCCGTACATCCAGTGGTCGGCGGGGAGGGGCTCGACCTCGGGGGCGTCGATGCTGGCTCGGGCCACCACGCCGTCGTCGATCGCCTCTCGCAGTGCGGCATCGACGACGAGCCCACCACGCGCCACGTTCACGAGGTGGACCCCCCGCTTCATCTGGGCGAACGCGGTGTCGTCGATGATCCCCCTGGTCGCCCCGGTCAGGGGGGCGACGAGCACCACGTGGTCCGCATCGGCCACGAGGTCACCGATCGACGACACCATCGTCACCCCATCGACCGGGCTGGGCACGTCCCGGCGCCGCATGGCCTTCACCTGCATGCCGAAGGGAAGTGCCCGCTCGGCGATCGCCGCGCCGATGCCGCCCATCCCGAACAGGGCCAGAGTCCGGCCGTCCAGGGTGCCGAGGGGCGGCGACGGGATGTTCCACTGCTGCGGCGGCGCGGTGATCCAAGCGTTCGGGAGCTGCTTTTCGAAGGCCAGCATGGCAGGCCAGCACCCACTCCGAGATGGGGACCGCGCTCAGACCCGCGTGAGTTGGTGAGGATGCGGTCGGGGCCGATGAGCTCGAGCGGGAAGTCGTCGACGCCGGTGCCGATGAGATGGACCCAACGCACGCCCCTCTCGAGCACCTGGGCCAGATTGGGTACGAGCGTCGGTCGGCTCAGCAGGACCTCGCCCACGATCCCCGGTTGGAGGTCCCCGTCGCTCGGGATGGGGACGAGCTCGATCTGGGCGGCGATCGATTCGGGGAGGGCGATGCCCTCGAGGCGGCCGACTTGGCTGAGGACACGGAGCACGGGCGGACGCTACCGCCAGCCGGCCGCGACGCGAGCTGTCAGCCCTGAGGGGGCACGGTGCCGGGGGGCGGTGGCGGGGCCACGGTGCCCGGCGGGGGTGGCGGCGCCACCGACGGTGCAGGAGGAGGAGGTGCAGCCGACTCGGCGGGAGGCGGGGGCGGCGTGGCTGCACCAGGAGGCGGGGGCGGGGTGGCCGCACCAGGAGGCGGGGGCGGGGTGGCCGCACCAGGGGGCGGGGGCGGGGTGGACGCTGGGGCCGCCACCGCCGTCGAACGATCGGTCAGGTCGACCACGCCGCCACCGGCCTCGTGGGCCTGCAACTGGGCCGTGAGGCGCTCGATGTCAGCCTCGGTGGTGTCGGAACCACGACCTGAGTCTCGGGCGTAGACCAGTGCTCCGAGGTCGCGCAGGAGTGCGTCGGACTGCTTGCGCGATTGACCTTGATCCATCGACTGCTGACCCTTGGCCACGGTGTCGTTGACCGACGTGGCCAACGTATTGGCCTGCTCCTTGACCTTGTCGAGGAAGCCCATGCTCGTGTGCCCTCCGCTGTCGTCGCCGATCGGCTGCGTGTCCGCCCACTGCGGACTGTACCCAAGCCGATGGACTCGCGGGTCCGGAGCACGACCTCAACCGGACAGGTTGGCCTCGAGCGAGTTGAGGAGCGACCGGAGGTTGGACTGCTGACGATCCGACAGCTCACCGAACGTGCGACTCTCGAGCTCGACCCAGAGCTTGTCGACCCGACCCTTCAGCCGTCGACCTTTGGGGGTCAGACCGACCCGTATCGCCCGTCGGTCGATCGGATCACCCTGGCGATCGACCAGACCGGCGTTCTCCATGCGCTGGAGCATCTTCGTCACCGTCGGGGGTTCGACCCCGAGAGCACCGGCGAGACTGGCCTGCGTGCGACCGTCGTCCTGCCAGAGCTCCATGAGGAGGGCTTCCTGGCCGGGATGGAGTCCGACTTCGGCGAGCAACGACGCAGCGAGCGTCCGATGGGCGCGTGCCACCCGCATGAGCTTGCCGTTGAGATCGCCGGGGCGACGTGCTTGGCGTTTCGACATGCCTCCGAACATAACGTCGCCGCGTCCGGCGACAACCCCATCCGCCACTTGTTTTGGCGGCTCAATGCAACATCTTCCTTACACGGGGAACGTTCCGGAAATTTCCCGGCAAACCAGTTCTAGGGGCGATGACCGACGGGTAGTCGTTCGAGTTGGATCCAGGCCGCACGACCACCGGGAGGGCCCCCTCGGCGGGGGCGCTCACCGGTATCCTCCGGGTCGTGCCCGAGTACCTCAGCCCCTCCTGGTTCGAAGCGGCCGATGACGCCCTGCGAGCCGACGCGAGCCTCCGATCGGCCTGCCTGGGCGCCCATCTCGTGCTCCAACAAACCGTCACCGACAGTGACGCCGGCGCCATCGTCTGGCACGTGGTGATCGACGATGGCGAGGTCCGCCTGCACCCGGGCCCGTCCCCGGATCCCACCGTCACCTTCGCCTGCGACCGGCCCACCGCCGTCGCCATCCAGGCCGGACGATCCAGCGCCCAGGCCGCCTTCATGGGCGGCCGGCTCCGGCTCGGCGGCGACATCGACGCCCTCCTACGTCACCAGAGCACGCTCGGTGCCCTCACCGACGCGCTGGCTGCGGTGCGAGCCACGACGGCGGCCTGAGACCGTGCCCGAACTACCGGAGCTCCAGGCCCACGCCGAGCGTCTCACCGCGACGTTCTCCGGGCGGACCCTCACCGGCTTCCGCCCTCTCACCTTCACCGCCCTCAAGACCTTCGCGCCGAGTCCGGACGACGCCGTCGGGCAGGCGATCGACGACGTCGAGCGGATCGGCAAGTACCTGCTGGTCCGGTTCGGCGACCTCCGCTTCGTCGTCCACCTCATGCAGGGCGGGCGGCTGGAGCCGGACGTGAAGCAGTCGGCCAAGCCCCGAGGCGGCCTGGCCCGCTGGACGTTCCACGACGGGTCGGCCCTGCTGCTCACCGAGATGGCCAAGGAGAAGCGGGCCGGCGTCTGGGTCGTGGCCGGCGACCCCGTGAGCCAGGCCCCGTTGGAGGGACTCGGTCCCGATGCCCTCGGCATCACCAAGGAGCGGCTGGGCGAGGCCCTCGCCGGCTACAAGTCCATGCGCATCCATGGATTCCTGCGCGACCAGCGAGCCATCGCCGGTATCGGGCGGAGGCTGTCGAGTGAGATCTGTTGGCGGGCCCACGTGTCCCCGTTCGCCTCGACGAGAAAGCTCACCGCCGGCGAGATCGACCGCCTGCACGGCGCGATCGAATCCTGCATCGACGACGCTCTGGCCTTCGAGCGTGATCGCGACACCATGAGCTCGTCGGCCCAGCGCCCGGGTTCGGTCTACAAGCGGACCGACGAGGCCTGTCCGGTGTGCGGCGACGCCATCCGGGCCGTGGAGTACAACGCCTACACGGTGAACTACTGCCCCACCTGCCAGACGGGCGGCAAGGTCCTGGCCGACAACACCACGTCGAAGTTCCTCAAGTAGCCCTCAGCCACCCCTGCACCCGTCCCCGCCCCTCCTTTCCCCTCCCACAAACGATGCGCTCAGCGCGCGCTCCAGCACGCGAGAAGCGCATCGTTTCGGCAAGTCAGGCAAACGATGCGCTCAGCGCGCGCTCCAGCACGCGAGAAGCGCATCGTTTCGGCAGGTTCAGGCAAACGATGCGCTCAGCGCGCGCTCCAGCACGCGAGAAACGCATCGTTTGGGCAGGTTCTGGGCTCAGCTGTCGGGCTCAGATGAGGCCGAGTTCGGCGACTGCGTCGCGCTCCTCGCCCAGCTCGGCGACCGAGGCGTCGATGCGGCCCTGGGAGAACTCGTCGATCTCCAGACCCTGCACGATCGTGTACTCGCCGTCCGAGCAGGTGACCGGGAAGGAGCTCAGCAGGCCCTCGGGCACGCCGTAGCTGCCGTCGGACGGGATGGCCATCGAGACCCAGTCGCCCTCGTCGGTTCCGAGCGCCCACGTGCGCATGTGGTCGATGGCGGCGTTGGCCGCCGACGCCGCGCTGGAGAGGCCGCGGGCCTCGATGATGGCCGCGCCCCGCTGCTGCACGGTCGGGATGAACTCGCCCTCGAGCCAGGCCTGGTCGTTCACCAGCTCGGCGGCGTTCTGGCCCTTCACCTCGGCATGGAAGATGTCGGGGTACTGGGTGGCGGAGTGGTTGCCCCAGATCGTCATCTTGGTGATGTCGCGGACGCTCGTGTCGGTCTTGGCCGCCAGCTGGGCCATGGCCCGGTTGTGGTCCAGACGGGTCATGGCCGTGAAGCGCCCGTTGGGGATGTTCGGAGCGTTGTTCATGGCGATCAGCGAGTTGGTGTTGGCCGGGTTGCCGACGACGAGGATGCGCACGTCGTCAGCGGCGTTGTCCGACAGAGCCTTGCCCTGCACCGTGAAGATGGCACCGTTGGCCTCGAGGAGGTCCTTGCGCTCCATGCCCTTCGAGCGGGGACGGGCCCCGACCAACAAGGCGTAGCTCACGTCGCCGAAGGCCTCGTTGGGGTCGTCGGTCTGAACGATGCCGTCGAGGAGCGGAAAGGCGCAGTCGTCCAGCTCCATGGCCACGCCGCTGAGGGCACCGAGGGCCGGCGTGATGTCGAGGAGGTGGAGGATCACCGGCTGGTCGGTGCCGAGCATCTGGCCGCTGGCGATGCGGAACAGGAGGCTGTAGCCGATCTGGCCGGCGGCACCGGTGACAGCGACGCGAACGGGGGTCTTCACAGGGGTCCTCCCGGGAGGAACGAGGGGGGTTCTCGGGCGGTCCGACACTAGTCAGGGGGTCCTCGTCCGGGAAAAGCGGCGGGACCGGCACGTCAGTCGGACTCGCGCCACGGACCGGCGATGTGACCACCGTCGACCACGAACTGGGCGCCGGTGACGTAGCTGGCGTCGTCGCTCGCCAGGAACAGAACCAGGGCGGCGACCTCTTCGGGCTCCCCCATCCGCGGAATGGGCTGCATGGCCATCAAACGGTCGAGGCGCTCGCGGATCGCGGCCGGGGCGGTGTGGACCATGGGGCTGGCGATCACCCCCGGGTGCACCGAGTTCACCCGAATCCCCGACGGGCCCAACTCCAACGCCGCCGAGCGGGTCATGCCGGTGACGGCGAACTTGCTCGCCGCATAGCTCGTCATCCCCCGCACCCCGACGAGGCCGTCGATGGACGAGACGTTGACGATGGATCCTCCACCCCCGGCCGCCATCGCCCCCTTTACCGACCGCATGCCGAGGAACACCCCGTTGAGGTTCACGTCGAGGATGCGCTGATGCTCGTCGAGCGGGATCTCGTCGATCGCCGCCACCACGCCGATTCCTGCGTTGTTGACGAGCACGTCGAGACGGCCACAGCGAGCGACGGTCTCGGACACCACTCGCTCCCAGGCCGACGGGTCGACGACGTCGAGATGAGCGAACACGGCCGCGTCACCGAGATCGTCAGCGACCGCGCACCCGAGTTCGTCGTTGACGTCGGTCACCACCACGGTCGCGCCTTCTGCCACCAGGCGGCGAGCCTCCGCCTCACCCTGCCCCTGGGCGGCGCCGGTCACGAGGGCCACCCGGCCCTCGAAGCGGCGGCCACCCGGGGCCGGGGACGCGCTCACAACGTCGTGGGATACGGGAACTTGGCGTCGACGCCGCCGTCGACGACGATCGTTCGGCCACTGATGTAGCCCGAGAGATCGCTGGTGAGGAACAGGGCGGCCGACGCGATGTCGGAGGTGGCGCCCATCCGTCCGAGGGGCACGTTCTCGGAGTTGGCCCGGCGCTGGTCGTCGTTGAAGATGGCGTCCATGCGGGGGCTCAAGATGGTGCCCGGAGCCACCGCGTTGGCCCGGATGTTCTGGGGGCCGAGCTCCTCGGAGAGGGTCTGGATCCAGACCATCAGCCCGGCCTTGGCCGCCCCGTACGCGGCGTGCATCGGCCCCGACGTCAGACCGCTCACCGAGGCGACGAACACCATGGTGCCGCCACCCGTGTTCACCATCCGCCGACCAAGCTCCTGGGAGAGGAGGAAGGCATGGCGGAGGTTCATGTCGATCTCCCAGTCGAACGTCTCGTCCGACATGTCGAGGATCGACTCCCACTTGGCCATACCGATGATGTCGACGAAGCCGTCGATGCGGTCGAGGTTCTCCTCGGCGAACACCCCCAGCTCGGCCGCCCCCTGGCGCGTGGTGACGTCACCCGTCCACGGGATCGCCACGTCACCGACCTCGTCGGCGATCTCCCTGGCCCGGTCGGCCTCGATGTCGACGCACACGATCTTCTGGGCACCGGCCTGGGCCAGGGCGTGCGTCGTGTGCCGACCCATCCCCACGCCGGCACCGGCCACCACGTAGCTGCGCCCGTCGAGCCTGAGCTTCGACAGGTAGTCCGGGATAGGAGAATCATCTCCGGTCGTCATGCCATCACCACCCCTCCATTGGGCCGGATCACTTGTCCGGTCACGAAACGCGAGGCATCGCTCGCCAGATAGAGCATGGCCCAGGACTGGTCCTCCGGTGTCCCGGTCGTGTTCAGCGGTGACTGGGCCGAGCGCGCGCGTCGAGCAGTGAGCGACGGGCATCCTCGTCGACCGAACCGTCGGGCTTGGTCCAGTTGCGCTGCACCATCGGCGTGTCGGTGAAGCCGGGTGCGATGGCGTTGACCCGGATCCGGCTGGGCCCCAGCTCGGTCGCAGCACAGCGCGTGAGGTGGGAGACGGCAGCCTTGGTCATGGCGTAGATGGACAGCGTCGGCGCCGGCATCTCACCACCGGCCGAGGACACGTTGATGATCGAGCCACCGTCCTTCATGGCCCGCCCGGCGGCGGCGATCCCCCAGTAGGTCCCCCAGAGGTTGACCCTCGTGACGGCCTCGACGTCCTCGGGGGTGGCATCCACGATCAGCGTGTTGCGGATGATGCCGGCCACGTTGGCCCACACGTCGAGCCGTCCGTGGGCCTTGATGGCGGCTACCGCGAGCGCGTTGACCGCGGAACGGTCGCTCACGTCGGTGGGGACGACGGTGGCCGACCCGCCCGCCTCGGCCACCAGGTCGGCGGTCTCGGACAGGCCGTCGACCCCGACGTCGGCGAGGACGACATCGGCGCCGGCCTCGGTGAAGGTGACGGCGGTCTGGCGCCCGATCCCGGCCGCCGCCCCGGTGATCACCGCAGTGCGACCCTTGAGGGAGAACTGGTGGATGAGGGCGTCGGACAGCTCGGGTCGCTCGTCGGCACCGCGGGCCCCTTCGGGCTCGCCGTGCGCGGCCTTGTCGCGGATTCCGGAGATGAGGTCCATGGTGGGATCCGCTCAGCCGGCCATGACGGCGCGGGCGTCGACGCGGTGGCCACGCTTCTCGAGCTCGGGAATCACCTGGGTACCGAGCAGCTCCAGGCCCCGCATGACCTTCTCGTGGGGCACCCGACCGAACTGCACGTAGCAGAGGAGCTGATCGACGCCGGCCTCGTCGTAGCGGATGACCTTCTCGAGGCACTGCTCGGGGGTGCCGATGACGATCATGTCCTCGTCGATGTACTTCTGGACGTCGACCTCGCCGGCCAGGATCCCCTGGAGAAGCGGGAACACCTCGGCCTGCTCCTCGGGTGTGAGGTTGGGTGCCTCCCACTCCAGGGTGAACTCGGCGAGGTGGCGGTACCACCAGCTGATGGAGTCCCAGAGGTAGGAGTTGGCCTCGTCCATGTCGTCGACGCAGTGCACGAGGGTGTAGGCCCCTACCCGGTCGTTGCGCACCCGGGTCAGCGGCTGTCGGTTCTCCATCTCGGCCTCGAGCTGAGCCGCTCGGTACTGGTTGATGATGTCGGCCATCACCTCGACCGGCTGCATCAGGGCGAAGGAGAGGAGTCCGAACCCGTCACGGCCGGCGGTGACGGCCGAGGGGGCGCTCGCCGCGGCCAGCCAGGCCGGAGGGTGGGGGTCCTGGTAGGGCTTGGGGCACTGCTTGCGCTCCGGAAACTGGATGAGGTCGGTGTCCCACGAGATGCGCTCGTTGGTCCAGGCCTCGACGACGAACTCGACGGCCTCTCGCCACTGGGCCCGGCTGCGGTCGTCGTTGGGGACACCGAAGGCGATCTGCTCCATGGGTGTCGACCGGCCAGTTCCCCACTCGACCCGGCCGTGGGAGAGCACGTCGACGACGGCGACCTTCTCGGCCACGCGGGCGGGGTGTTGGAAGCCGGGGGGCATGAGGCTGACCCCGAAACCGAGACGGAGGTTCTCGGTGATCTGGGACAACGCCCCGAGCACGACCTCGTTGCTCGGACACGCCGACCGGCCGTCACGGAAGTGGTGCTCGACGCACCAGACCCCGTTGAAGCCAAGGGTGTCGGCGAAGCGGATCTCCTCGATGGCCTCGTCGTAGCAGGCCTGCTCGGCCTTCTTCTGGCCGTACGGGAAGGGCTCGTCGTACGGGCCGATCTTCGGCTGGAACTCATACAGCAGGTCGAGCTTCACGTCGTCTCCCCTTGGGGCTTCTCTCGCACGGACCCTCGTCTCGGATCCGCACTAGTTTCGCTATTGCGAAGGACTCTTCGCTATGATGCTGTGACCGTAGGCACTCACCTCGTCTCCGTCAATCGGAAGGTCCCGTGGCCCGCCCCGCACCAGCCGCCAGCCGCGCCGTGCAGATCCTCGATCTGCTCGTCACCCATCCCACCGAGCGCTTCACCCTGAGCGAGCTCGTACGGCGCACGGGCATGAGCCTCGGCTCGGCCCACGCCGTGCTCGCCGTGCTCGAACAGGGCGGCCACGTCACACGCCACCCGACGACGAAGGCGTACTCCCTCGGTCCCGCCATGGTGGTCGCCGGTGTCGTTGCCCTCGAACACCATCCCGGGATCGAAGCGGGCCGCAAGCTCATCGTTCCACTGGCGGCCGACCTCGGGACCGAGGTCGTGCTCACGGCCCGCACCCTCGACGAGATCATCTTCGTGGCTCGCGCCGGCGAGCCCACCCCGAGCGGTCCTGCCATCCGGGAGGGCGAGCGGGTGCCGCTCGTTCCGCCGTTCGGCGCGGTGTTCATGGCCTGGGCCGACGCCGGCGACGTCGAGGCGTGGTTGGCCCGCACCCCCGCGGGGGGTGCCGAGGCCGTCGCCCGCTGCCGCGCCGCCCTCGACCTGGTACGAGCCCGCGGCTTCTCGGTGACCGCTGGCTCGGACACCCAACGGATGCTCGGCGATCGCGCCTACCGCCTCACCGACGACCCTGGGCGGGCGGAGCTGCGTGACGACGTCGCCGAGCTCATCGCCACCCTCGCACGTGAGGACTACCCGGTCGTCGACCTCGACCAGGACGACCTGTTCGACGTCGGCATGATCGCCGCCCCGGTGTTCGGCCCCGACGGCACCGTGCTCGCCGCCATCACCGTCACCGGCCTCCCGTTCGGGATGCCGGCCTCCGCCGTCGTGGCCGCCGGGCGAAGGGTGCGCGACTGTGCCGCCGTCGCCAGCCGCCGAGCCGGCGGACGCCCCCCGCCCTGACCCCCCCAAGGTGGCTCCGGACGTAACGGAAACCGTTACGCATGGAGCCAGCTCGAGTGGGGGGGTCGACCGGTTGGGGTCAGGAGGTGTGCTGGCGGACGAAAGCGGCGATCTCCTCGACCGCCTCCACCGCCTCGGGGAAGGCGGGGTAGCTCATCTGCCAGACGTGGGGCATGTCCTCGTAGACGTGGAGGGTGACGTCCACGCCGGCGGCGTCGGCCACCTCGACGAGGCGTCGGGAGTCGTCCAGCAGCGTCTCGATGGAGCCCACCTGCACGAGCAGGGGCGGGGCGCCGCCCCAGGATCCGAAGAGGGGCGACACCTCCGGGTCGGTGGGGTCGTGACCGGCGAGGTAGAGCTCGGCGACCTCGTTGGCCGAGGCCTTCGACCAGAGCTTGTCGGTGGAGGCGTTGGTGTCGTAGCTCTCGCTGCTGGCGGTGAGGTCGCTGACCGGCGAGGAGCAGATGAGGGCGGCCGGGCGGGGGCCATCGGCCATCGTGCGCATGGCCAGCGACGCGGTGAGCCCGCCCCCGGCCGAGTCACCGGCGACGGCGACCTGCTCGGGTCGGGCCCCCATCTCCAGCACCGCCCGGTAGACGGCCTCGGTGTCGTCGAGCGCGGCCGGGAAGGGGTTCTCCGGAGCGAGGCGGTAGTCGACCAGCACCACCCGGCCCCCCATGGCCTTGGCCAGGTGGGAACCGAAGGCCCGGTAGGCGAGAGCCGAGGCCATCCGGAAGCCGCCACCGTGGAGGTAGACGAGCACCGGCGCCTCGTCGGCCACCCCGTCGGGGCGGCACACGATGCAGCTCACCCCACCCAACTCGACGGGCTCGGCGGTGACCCCCTCGGGCACGGGTACGGCGCCGGCTCCGGCGTCGATGCGATCCCGCAGCTCCTGGAGGTTGGCCGGCGGGGGCGGCACCGGCCGCTCCGCCATCGTCTTCTGGAATGCGTGGTACTCGTCGCTCGCCATGAGCCCGACCCTAGAGGGACGCTCCGCCGGGCGCCCGCCGACCGGCCCTACCGTTGCTGGCCGGCCAGGAAGAGACCGACCGCCTTGGCGATGCGGCGATCGCGAGTCTCCTCGGTCTTGGCTGAGCTCACCTGGTCGGCGTGGTAGCGCTGCAGGCTGTTGGAGAGCTGGTCGAAGAAGGCCCGAGCCGCGGGTTCGGCGTCGAGGGCAGCGGCGAACTCCGGGGTCAGCTCCACGGTGCGCGGCGACGAGTCGACGGTGAGGACGACATGGATCGCGTCACCGGCGGCCAGTCCGGTCTCCTTGCGCAGCGCGGCGCTGAAACCGATGAGGTGCTCGCCGCCCATGACTCCGACCGTGGAGCGGAAGACGTGGCCGTTCACGTCGACCTGCACCGCGGGCCGACGACCAGCGTCCAACTGCTCGATCACCTCGGGAGGAACGTGGATCCCGGTGTTGTTGCCGTGGGCCGTCAGCACCCCGTCGAAGGTGGCACCGGCACCGTCGCTCACCCGCTCACGCTCCTGGTTCGAACATCTGGCCGATGCGGATGGCGTTGCCGAACGGGTCGCGGATCCCGAAGTCGATGCCGTAGGGCCGCTCGGCCGGCTCGTCGGTGACGTCGACACCCCGGTCGCGGAGCACCTCGAACGTCGCCGCGGCATCGTCGGTGGTGAGGAAGATCGAACCGGCAACCGCGCCCTTGGTCAGGAGCTCCCGGACCTGGGCCGCGGTGGCCTCGTCCATCGACGGCGGGCCTGGCCGTTCGAGGAGGATCTCCCGCACCGGGTCACCGGGGACGCGCACGGTGAGCCACCGCATGAAGCCGAGGTCGACGTCGTCGGCCAACTCGAGGCCGAGGGTGTGGACGTAGAAGTCGAGCGCCTCGTCCTGGTCGAGGACGAACAGCTGGGATCGGGAGATCGCGTTGTACATGGCGGTGACGGTACGGGTTCCACCGCTCACGACGCTTCTCCGAAACTGCTCGGTCTCGTCCAGGTGCGGACGAAGTGCGACGGCACCGGCGCCAACGGACCGCGGAGGCGGAACTCCGAGGGGGACTCGCCCACGATCTCGGAGAAGGTGCGGCTGAAGGTGCCGAGGCTCGAGAAGCCCGTGGCCATGCACACGTCGGTGACGGAGGAGTCCGTCGTGCGCAAGAGGTACATGGCCCGCTCGATGCGCCGGCGCTGCAGGTACCGGTGCGGTGTCTCGCCGAACGTCGCCTTGAAGCTTCGGATGAAGGTCGACTGCGACACGCAGGCGACGGCGGCGAGCGTCGGGATGCTCAGCGGCAGGGAGAAGTCCCGGTCCATGGCGTCGCGGGCTCGCAACATCCGCCGATTCGTCGCTTCCGACTCGCTCACGTCACCAGTGAAGCAGGCAGGAGCGCGCTCAGGAGACGGTTCGACCGGTGTTCCCCAGCCAGCTGCGGTAGAGGTCGGCGTACCGGCCCCCGAGGGCCACCAGCTCGTCGTGCGAGCCCCGCTCCACGAGTCGTCCGGCGTCGAACACCAGGACCAGGTCGGCCTGCTCGGCGGTGCTCAGCCGATGAGCGACGCTGACGGTGGTGCGCCCTTCGGCCAGACGGTGCAGAGCGGTCGTCAGGGACCGCTCCGTACGGGGGTCGACAGCGCTGGTGGCCTCGTCGAGCACCAACAGGCCGGGGTCGGCGAGCTGGGCCCGGGCCAGGGCCACCAACTGGCGCTCGCCCACGCTCAAACCCTCGCCCCGCTCGCCCACCTCGGTGTCGAGGCCCCGAGGCAGCCCGGCGACCCACTCGCCCAGGCCCAGCTCCTCGATGGCGTGGCGGACGTCGTCCATGGTCGCTCCGCGCCGCCCCATCACGATGTTCTCGCCCAGCGTCGAGTCGAAGACGAAGCCGTCCTGGGGAACCATCCGCACCCGCTCCGCCCGCGACCGGGCCGCGACCTGCGGGAGGGGGACACCGCCGACGGCGATGGTGCCGATGCTGGGATCGGCCAGACGGCTCAGGAGCTTGGCGAAGGTGGTCTTTCCCGACCCCGTCTCGCCGACGATGGCGACGCTGGCCCCCGCCGGGATGTGGACATCGACGTCCTGGAGGACGGGACCGCCGGTTCGGTAGGTGAAGCCCACGTCGTGGGCCTCCACCGAGAGCGGGCCGGTCGGCAGCGGACGACCGGGATCGGGCTCGACCAGGTCGATCGGCTGGTCCAGCAGATCGAGGACCTTCGACCAGCCGGCGATGGCGGTCTGCGTCTGGTCCAGGATCTCCCCCAGTTCCCCGATGGGCCCGAGGATGAGCTGGACGAGGAACAGGCAGGCGATGAGCCCACCGGCGTTGAGCCCCCACTCCGGCCCCCACCACACCCCGGCCATCGTCACCGCGGCCAGCGCCAACCCGCCGAAGGCGTCGCCGAGGGGGAACATGAACGCGAACCAACGAGCGGCGCTCATCTCGGCCCGGTACTGGTTGTCGATGGCGAGGTGGAGGCGGTGGCGGGCCCGACCCTGGAGGGCGTAGGCGCGGATCGGCGCCGCCCCCTGGACGGCCTCGGACACCTCGGACAGCGTCTCGCCCACACGCGACCGCACCTCGTTGTAGGCCTTCAGCTGGCGACGCTGCATGACCCGGAACAACGGGATGATGGGCGCGGCGACCGCGATCGTGATCAAGGCCAGCTGCCAGGCGTAGACGGCCATCACCGCGAGGGTGCCCAGGATCACCACCGAGTCGACGATCCAGGCGATACCGCCGTACTGGGCGAAGCGGGCGATCGTCTCGATGTCGCTCGTCACCCGTGAGGTCAACTCGCCGCGCCTCGTCTGGTCGTGGTCGGCCATCGACAAGGCGTGCACGTGGGAGAAGGCGCGCACCCGGAGCCCGCGGAGCATGGCCTCGGCCGCGGTGACCAGCCGGATGTAGGTGACCCGACTGAGGAGGGCGACGCCGATCACGATGAGTGCCGCCAGACCGCAGGAACCGAAGGTGAAGGCGGGCCGGAAACCTTCGTCGGCCAACAGGCCCTTGTCGATCACCTGCTGGACGAGCACGGGGATGGTGAGACGGCCGACGGCGCCGATGATGGCGAAGGCCACCGTGAGCTTCAGCCCTCGCCGCAGCTCCGGGCTGTCGGCCAGGCCGCGCCGCAGGACGACCATGGCCCCGCTGCCCGTGGCCAGCTCGCGTGGCGGGGCCGGCGGCACCGTCGGGTCGTCGAAGGCCATGGCGTGCTCGAGCGCGGCCAACTCGTCGTGGGCCCCTGGCTGATCGGGCTCGTCAGGCAGACGCTCCGCGGGCGGGTCGGTGACGGGGACCTCGCTCACGTCATCGTCCCCTCGGCGTAGGCCCGCACCAGTCGGCGGTACCCAGGGCTGGCGGCGAGGAGCTCCTCGTGGGTGCCGGTGGCGACGATGCGCCCCTCGTCCAGGAAGGCGACGGTGTCAGCCAGCTCGATGGTCGACGTGCGGTGGGCGACCACGAGGGTGGTGGTGGCGATGGTGGTGCGGAGGTCGTGGAGGATCGCCGCCTCGATCACGGGGTCGACGGCGCTGGTGGCGTCGTCGAGGACGAGCACCCGAGGTCGCCGCACCAGGGCACGGGTGAGCGCGAGTCGTTGGCGTTGACCGCCCGAGAGGGTGACACCCCGCTCGCCCACCACCGTGTCCCAACCCTCGGGCAGCGCGGCCACGAAGCCGGCGGCGTGGGCGATGGCCGCTGCCGAATCGAGCTCGGCATCGGTGACGGGCTCCCCGATGGTCACGTTCTCGCGCACCGAATCAGCGAAGAGGAACGTCTCCTGGAAGACGAGCGCGACCGCCCGGCGGATGTCGGAGGGGTCGAGGCCCCGCAGGTCCTCGCCGCCGAGGGTGACCACGCCGCCTTCGGGATCGATGAGGCGGGGGAGGAGCTCGCACAACGTGGACTTCCCCGCGCCGGTGGCCCCCACGAGGGCGACCACCTGCCCGGCCGGTAGGACGAGATCCAGATCGTCGAGGACAGGCGGATCGTCGCCGTGGCGACAGGTGACACCCTCGAGGCGCACCTCCAGGGGCCCATCAGGCACGTGGGCCAGGCCCGAGCCGCCGGCCTGGTCCTCGGACTCGGCGGCCACCACCCGGTCGAGCCGGGCCCCCGACACCACGGCTCGGGGCAGCTCCTGGAGGAAGAAGCCGAACACCCGCATGGGGAAGGCGAGCAGGCCGAAAAGGGCCGCGGCCTGCACGATCTGACCGGTGTCGAGGCGACCGGTCGACACCTGCCAGGAGCCGATGACCAACAAGATGATGATCCCGAGGTTGGGCAGCGCGTCGATCAGCGGCTCGAACGTCCCCCGGATGCGTCCGACTCCGATGCGAGCCTCCCTCAGGTCGTCGGCCGCGCCGGCCAGTCGCCGTTCCTCTTCGTCGCCCCGCCCCAGCGTCTTCACCACGAGCACGCCGTCGAAGCTCTCGTGGGCGATCCGGCTGACCTCGCCGACCTGGCGTTGGACCTCCCCCACCGGCTCCTCGATCAGCCGTGTGTAGAGGCGGTTGACGAGAGCCAGGCTGGGGAACAGCAACACCGCGACGAGCATCAGCATCCAGTCGACGGTGGCCAGGCTGATGATGGCGAAGATCACCAACGTGACCACCCCGATACTGAACGGCAGTGGGTTGAGGACCTCGGTGGCGGCGACGATGTCCGCGTCGGCGTGGGCGAGCAGCTGACCGGTCGGGGTCCGCCGGTGATAGGCCAGCGGCACCTCGAGGTAGGTGGCGGTGAGGGTGCGGCGCCAGGAGGCCTGCGTGCGGAAGTTGACCAGTGCCGCGAAGTAACGGCGAAGGGCGATCGTGGACGCCCGGAGGAACCCGATCCCGAGCAGCACCAGCCCGGCTCCGACCACTGTCCTGCCGGAGACACGGCCGTCCTCGAAGCTGGGCACGATCACCGAGTTGGTGATGCGGCCGAGAGCGATGGTCGTGCCCACGGCCGCGGCGGCGTAGACGGCTGCCCCCACGATCGACACGGCGAACGGGAGGCGCTGTGCCCTCACGTAGCGGGTCAGGAGCCGGGCGCCCCGACGGCTGATGCCGGGCGTGGCCTTGTCAGGTCGGTTCTGCTCCACGTCGCTCCTCGGCCGGACCCCCCGGCATGGCCCCCGGGCCAGGGGCGGAGGATACCGGGAGGGTCCGTACTCGGACCGTGAGATCGCGCACCGTCGACCGACGCGGCGTGTCCGCCGCCGCCCCCGGGACGGCTCAGCCCTGGCGGTCGAGACCCAGGTTGCGGGCGATGTCGCGGGTCGCGGTGGAGCGGTTGAGCGTGTAGAAGTGCAGGCCGGGCGCGCCCTCGTCGAGCAGCTGCTGGCACAGTTCGCTGGCCAACTCGACCCCCAGGGCACGCACGCCGTCCGGGTCGTCCGAACGCTCTTCGAACCGAGCGGCCAGACGGGGCGGGAACTCGGCCCCTGCCAGCTGGGCGAAGCGGGCGACCTGCCTGGCGTTGGTGACGGGCATGATCCCCGGCAACACCGGCTTGTGGCATCCGAGGGTGGCGAGCTCGTCGACCATGCGCAGGTAGGGCTCGGCCTCGAAGAAGAACTGGGTGATGGCGAAGTCCGCCGCCTCCAACTTGGCCGCCAGGTGCCGGCGGTCGGTGTCCATGTCCGACGACCGGGGATGACCCTCGGGGTGGGCGGCCACACCGACCGAGAAGGAATCCTGTCCTCTGATGAGCTCGACCAGCTCGAGGGCGTAGGCGTAGTCACCGGAGTCGAACTCGTCGGGGGCCCCGGCGGGCGGGTCACCGGCCAGGGCGAGGATGTTGGTGATGCCGGCGGCCCGGTACTCGTCGAGCAGGGACTCGAGCTCGGCCCGGGTGTGGCCGACGCAGGTCAGGTGGGCCATGGCCGTGATCCCGGTGTCGCGCTCGATGTGGATCACGATGTCGCGGGTGCGCTCACGCGTGGAGCCACCGGCGCCGTAGGTGACCGAGACGAACGACGGCTCCAGGGCCTCCAGCTCGCCGATCGTCTTCTCCAGGGCCCGCGCCGCGTCGTCGTCCTTGGGCGGGAAGAACTCGAACGAGCACGTGCGCCCGGCAGCGAGGAGGTCGGCGATCCGCGTCATCGCCGACGAGCGTAGGCCACCTCGGCTGACATCCGACCCGTCGGAAACGACCCCCTCAGACGGACGCGCCGCGACGCTCGGCCGCCTCGACCGCGTTCACGAGGAGCATGGCTCGAGTCATGGGGCCCACCCCGCCGATGCGCGGCGAGAGCCATCCAGCCACCTCGGCGACCTCGTCGTCCACGTCGGAGATCAGCTTCTTGCCCTCGAAGGAGACCCCGGCCGCCACCACCGCGGCGCCGGGCTTGACCATCTCGGCGGTGATGAGACCGGGCGAGCCGGCGGCGGCCACGACGATGTCGGCCTGGCGGACGTAGGAGCGCAGGTCGGCGACGCCGGTGTGCACGACGGTGACGGCGGCGTTGGCGTTGGCCCGCTTGAGGGTCAGGAGGTTGGCCAGCGGACGTCCGATGGTGAGTCCCCGCCCGACGATCACCACGTGGCGGCCCTCGATGGGGACCTCGTAGTGCACGAGCAGCGCCTGGATCCCGGCCGGCGTGCACGGGAGGGGACCGTCGACCCCTTGGACGAGATGGCCGAGGTTCACCGGGTGGAGCCCGTCGACGTCCTTGTCCGGATCGACGGCGAGCAGCGCGGCTTCGAAGTCGAGGTGCTTGGGGAACGGGTACTGCATGAGGTAGGCGTCGACGGTGGGATCGGCGTTGAACCGCTCGACGACCTCGAGGACCTCCGCCTGCGACGTGTCGGCCGGGAGGCGGACGTCGAAGGAGGCGATGCCGAGCGCCTCGCAATCCCGATGCTTCATGCCCACGTAGTTGGCCGAGGGTCCGTCGTCACCGACGAGCACCGTCCCGAGACCGGGGATCACACCCTTCCCGGCGAGCGCCTGCACCCGTCGGGCCAGGCCTTCCTTGATCCCCGCCGCCACCAGTTCGCCGTCCAGGACCTTCGCTGCCATGGTCCCGACCCTACCGGTCCTCGCTACCGTGGGCGCCCGTGTCTGAGCCTCTCACCATCGGTCCGCTGACGGTCGACGTCCCCGTCGTGCTCGCGCCGATGGCGGGGGTCACCAACGCCGCCTTCCGCCGGCTGTGCCGCAGCTACGGGGCCGGGCTCTACGTGAGCGAGATGGTGAACGCCCGAGGCCTGCTGGAGGGGGGCGAGAAGAGCTGGCAGCTCGCCGGCTTCGACCCCGACGAGTCCCCGCGCTCGCTCCAGCTCTACGGCACCGATCCGGCGGTGGTGGGGGAAGCCGTCGCCCGGCTGGTGGCCGAGGACCGGGTCGATCACGTCGACCTCAACTTCGGCTGCCCCGCGCCCAAGGTCACGAGGCACGGAGGCGGCGCCGCCGTACCGGCTCGACCGCGCCTGTTCGCCGCCGTGGTCGCCGCCGCCGTGGACGCCGCCGGGCCGGTTCCGGTCACGGTGAAGCTGCGCATGGGCCTCGACGACGAGCGCACCACCTTCCTCACCGCCGGACGCCTCGCCGCCGACGCCGGGGCCGCAGCCGTGGCCCTCCACGCCCGGACCGCCGAGCAGCGCTACTCGGGCCGGGCCCGCTGGAGCGCCATCGCCGAGCTGGTCGAGGCCCTTCCCGGCACCACCGTGCTCGGCAACGGCGACATCTGGTCGGCCGAGGACGCCCTCGCCATGCTCGACCGCACCGGGTGTGCCGGTGTGGTGGTCGGACGGGCCTGCCTGGGCCGGCCGTGGTTCTTCGGACAGCTGGCCGACGTCTTCGCCGGGCGCCCGCCGCGGCCCGAGCCTCCGCTCGGCGAGGTGAGGGCGGTGGCCGCCCGCCACGCCCGCCTGCTCGTCGAGGTGATGGGCGAGCGACGGGCGCTGCGGGTGATGCGCAAGCACCTCGGCTGGTACCTCTCCGGCTACGCCGTCGGCCCCGAGGCCCGTCGGCGCATCACCGCGGTCTGCACCCTCACCGAGCTCGACGCCGAGCTCGCCGCCCTCGACCCCGACCTCACCGTCACCCCCGAGGTGGCGGCGCGGCCGAGGGGGACCCAGACAGGACCCCATCCGGTGGTGGTGCCCGACGGATGGCTCGACGCCGACGCCACCACACCACCCGATTCCAGCGCCGACGTCCTGGTGAGCGGCGGGTGAGCGAGCGCCTGGTCCTCGCCTCCGGGTCCCCTCGTCGACGCGAGCTGCTGGCCGGGCTGGGCGTCGTGTTCGAGGTCCGTCCCGCCGACATCGACGAGTCGGTGGCTCCGGACGAGTCCGGCACCGCCTACGTCGCTCGCCTGGCCCGGGCCAAGGCCGAAGCGGTGGCCCGGTCGGGCGAGGTCGTGGTGGCCGCCGACACCACCGTCGACCTCGACGACGAGCTCCTCGGCAAGCCTGCGGACGCCAACGAGGCCCGGAGCCTCCTGACCCGTCTCTCCGGCCGCACCCATCAGGTTCACACCGGGGTGTGCGTGCGCCGCCACGCGGTGGACGGCGATGCCCACGTCCGCCACGCGGTCGTGACCACCGAGGTCACCTTCGCCCCGCTCCCGCCCACCTGGATCGAGTGGTACGTCGCCACCGGTGAGCCCTTCGACAAGGCCGGGGGCTACGGCATGCAGGGCTCGGCGGCGCTGTTCGTGGCTCGCATCGACGGCAGCCCCACCAATGTGATCGGCCTCCCTCTCGACTGCCTCGCCGCACTCGTCGAGCAGGTCGGCAGCGACCTCTTCTCCTTCAGCGGCTGAGCGTCAACGGGGTGCGGGCGCGACCAGCTCGATCGAGTTGCCGTCGGGATCGAGCAGCTGCAGGGACGGCTTGCCGAGCTCCAGGATCACGCCCGGGTGGTCGATCCCCTGTCGGGTGAGCTCGTCGGCCCACGCCTCGAGAGTGGGTCCGTCGGGCACGGCGAAGGCCAGGTGGTCGAGGGGCGAGGCGCTCTGGTCGAGAGCCGAGGCGGGGGACAACACGACGACGAGTCGGCTGGGTCGGTGCTTCAGGGCCACCGTGTCGGGGAGCTCGACGAACGCCTCCATACCGAGGACCGTCTCGTACCAGGCCCGGGACCGGGCCAGATCGCCGACCTGCAGCTGGACGTGGCTGAACCCGGTGACCGGTGAGGCGATGGTGGTGGACACCGCAGTGGCCGTCTCGTCGTTCATGTGGTCCCCTCGATCGATCGGTGCAACCAGTGTGCCCCCCCATCGGACCCACCGGGTCGTTCAGTGGCGGAAGTGGCGTTCGCCGGTGAAGACCATGGCCAGGCCGGCGTCGTTGGCGGCGGCGATCACCTCGTCGTCGCGGATCGAGCCACCAGGCTGGATGACGCACGTGGCCCCGGCCGCTATCGCTCCTTCGAGCCCGTCGGCGAAGGGGAAGAAGGCGTCCGACGCGTACACCCCGCCGGCGGCGCGGCCGTCGGCCTTCTGACCGGCGAGGATCCCGGCGTCCCGACGGTTCTGCTGACCACAGCCGATGCCCACCGCCTGGCCGCCCTTCACCAGGACGATGGCGTTGGAGGTCACCTTGGCCACGACTCGCCACGAGAGCTCGATGTCCACCCACTCGTCGTCGCTGGGCCGGCGCTCGCTCACGACCTGCCACTGTGACCGGTCGACGGTCACCGGGTCGGCGGTCTGGACGAGGTAACCGCCGTCGACCGCTCGCAGGGAGAGCTCGGGCACCGCCGGGGTGCCGGCCTCGAGGATCCGCAGGTTCTTCTTCTTCTCCTTGAGCCGGGCCAGAGCGTCGGGCTCGAACGACGGCGCCACCAACACCTCGGTGAAGACCGGGCCGATGGCCTCGGCCACCGCCAGGGTGACGGGACGGTTCACGGCCACGATGCCTCCGAAGGCCGACACCGGATCGCACTCGTGCGCCCGCGTGTAGGCGGTGAGGATGTCGTCGGCCAGGGCGACGCCACAGGGGTTGGCGTGCTTGATGACGACTGCCGCGGGACCGTCGCCCAGCGAGTGCACGAGCTGCCAGGCCGCCTCCGTGTCGTACACGTTGAGGTAGCTCATCTCCTTGCCGCCGTGCTGGGTGGCGCCGGCCCACCAGCCGTGCTCGCCGCGAGTCACGTAGCGGGCACCGACCTGGTGCGGGTTCTCGCCGTAGCGGAGGACCTGGGCCCGGTCGAGAGTCACCGAGATCGTCTCGGGCAACGCCGCGTCCGCGTCCTCGGCCGCCCCGGTGTCGGGGCTCGCGGCGGGCATGCCCGCGTCGAACCAGGCCAGGATCTCGGCGTCGTAGGCGGCGGTGTGGGCGAAGGCGTCTCGGGCCAGAGCCCGTCTGGTGGACTCCGACAGCACACCGTCGGAGCGCAGCTCGGAGACGACCTCGTCGTAGCGGGTCGGGTCGGTGACGATGCCCACGTGAGCATGGTTCTTGGCCGCCGCTCTCACCATGGCCGGACCACCGATGTCGATGAGCTCGATCGAGGGCTCGGCCGAGAACGGATAGAGGTTGGCCACCACCAGGTCGATGGCGTCGATCCCGTAGGTGTCCATGTCCGCCCGGTGCTCGGGGTTCGTCGGGTCGGCGAGGATGCCGCCGTGCACCTTGGGATGCAGGGTGACGACCCGATGGCCGAGGATGGCCGGGAAGCCGGTCAGATCGGCGACGTCGGTGACCGGGATTCCGGCCTCGGCGACGACGCGGGCCGTGCCTCCGCTCGACACCAGGTCCCAGCCCAGCTGGTCGAGCGCCCGGGCCAGGTCGACCACGCCGGTCTTGTCGTACACGGAGAGAAGAGCCCTCACTGGACGCTCCCCCTTTCGATGATGTCGGAGATGGTCTGGATGTAGATGCGGCGCTCGACCGCCTTGATGCGCTCGTGGAGCGAGGCGGCGGTGTCATCGGGGAGCACGGCCACGGCCTCCTGGGCGAGGATCGGGCCGGCGTCGACCTCCTCGGTCGCCACATGGACGGTGCAGCCGGTGACCTTGACCCCGTAGGCCAGGGCGTCCTCCACCCCGTGCCAGCCCGGGAAGGAGGGCAACAGGGCCGGGTGGGTGTTGAGCACGTGCCCGGGGAAGGCCTCGAACAGCGCCGGCCCGAGGATCGTCCCGAACCCGGCCATGGCGATCAACTCGACGTCCCAGCCCCGCAGCACGCCCAGCAGCTCGGCGGTGTAGCCCTCGCGGTCGAAGTCCCGACCGAAGCTGCGACGTTCCAGCAGCTCGCCGGCGACGCCGTGGCGGGCCGCCACCTCCTGGGCGCCACAGGGCCGATCGACGACCACGAGGGCGACCGGTATGCCGGCCGAGCACATGGCGTCGAGGATCGTCCCACTTCCCGAGGCCAGTACCGCCAGACGCATAGGCGAGCGAACCTAGCAGTCGGTTCACGGACCCTCACCCGGCGCCAGGAGCCCACCTCTCGGTCAGCGCAGGGTTACCGTCGGAGGGTGAACGCGCACGAGGCGGTGGCGTCCCCGTCCGACCCCTACGCACCGATGACGCCGGGGTGGGCCAACCGCACCCCGCTGCTCATCGGGCTCATCCTCGTGATGCAGCTGGCGTTCGTGTGGAGCTACGTCGGTGCCCTGCACGAGCCCGACCCGAGACACGTCCCCTTCGGGATCGTGGCGCCCGACGCGGTGCTGACAACGCTCCAACAGCAGGTGGCGACGGAGACCGACGCGGTGACCCTGACACCGCTGGCCGACGCCGCCACCGCTCGCGCCGCGGTGGAGGACGGAACGATCCCCGGTGCCGTCATCATCGGCGGATCCAGCCCCACCCTGGATCTGCTCATCGTCACCGGTGCGCCGAGCATCGCCTACGAGAACCTCTACCGCGAGGTCCTCGACACCGTCGACTCCGATCTGGCCAGCCGCGACCCGTCGGCGGCGCGCGGGTACCTGGTCGAACGGGTCAACCCGTTCGAGCCCGGCGACCCCAAGGGCCTCACGCCCTTCTATCTCGCCGTGGGCTGGGTGGTGGGCGGATACCTCCTGATCGCCTTCTTCGGCTTCACCCAACGCCATCCCGAGGGATGGGACGGGCTCGCCCGCCGATTCGCACTGCTCGTCGGCTACGCCGTCGCGTCCGGCGTCGGTGGTGCGATCCTCGTCGGCCCCGTGATCGGCGCCTTCGACGGCGACCTCTGGGCCCTGGCCGCCTTCGGTGCCGGTCTCTCCCTCGCCGTCACCATGGCCGTCCAGGCCGTCGAGCTGCTGGCGGGGCCGATCTACGGCACCGGCATCGCCATCATCGCCTTCGTCGTCTTGGGCAACCCGTCGGCGGGTGGGCCTTTCCCGCGGAGCTTCTCCCCCGCACTCTGGGAGCACATCGGGGCCTGGCTCCCGCCGGGCATGGGCACCGACGGCATCCGCGCCATCGTGTACGACACACCCGGCTTCGGCCCTGTCATGGCCCGGTTGGTGGGGTATGTGGTGCTCGGAGCGGGGGCGTGCGTGGCCGTGATGGCCTTCCGACTCCGCCGTGCTCCGTCCCCTTCGACCTGATCGAGCCGGTCAACACCTCCTCCCACCTCAGCGCGTAGCTCCGACAGGGTTGCGGCCGCTGTAGGCCACCAGGACCTCCAACGGCGAGGAGCCGGTCGGTGCGACGAGCGGCGGGCCGAAGTTGATCCCGTCGCGATGAGCGTCCAGCAGCGCCAGGTGGGCGAAGGCGTCGATCTCCGCCAGCACCGGATCGGTCACCTCGATCTCCACACCGAGGGCGGTGGCCAGGTCCCAGCTGTGCATCAGCAGGTCGAACGCCACATAACGCAGGAAGGTCGGAGCCGACAGCGGACCGACAGCCGTGGACAGCACCCGATCCATCGCCCCGGGCTGCTGAGTGGCGGCCCCGAAGGCCTCAGCCGCCGCCCCGAAAGCCGCCATCGGATCGTCGCCGATCACGTCGGGGAGCCGGCCCGAGATGTCATGGACCTCACCGCCACCGAGCGCACCGGCGTACATCTGGGCTCCACCGATCACGTGGTTGAGCAGATCGCGGGTGGTCCATGCGGCACAGGGCGTCGACATGTTCAGGTCGACGGGTCGCACCCGGGCCACCACCGCACCGAGCATCGGCACGATCTCACCCAGTTGGGCCCCGCCGTCGACGCCGTCCGCCAGGTCGAGTGCCCCTCGATCGAGGCTCACTGGGGCGATCCGGCGAGCTTGGCCAGCATGTGGTCCAGCGCGTGGGTGTGCTCGACGGCCGGGCTGAACAGGATGACCTCGGCATCGTCGGTCACCCTCACCGTGTGCCCGGCCGGCCAGAAGAAGATGTCGCCGCCCCGACAGGTCTCGGTGCTGGCGTCGCCGAAGGTGATGACGGCTTCTCCGGAGATGAAGTAACCCCAGTGGGGCGCCTGGCACAGGTCACCCTTCAGCCCCACCAGCAGCGGCGCGATGTCCGTCCCGGTGGCGAGCGAGAAGTACTCCCCGCCCATCGCCCCGTAGCCCGTGGCGTCGCCGAACTCGGGCAGCTGTCGGGCCACCGCTCCTGGCACCTCGATCTTCACCGGCACGTCCTGCTTGGCGATTCGCATGGCCTCGGTCCTCCTGCTCGTCCCGACAGCGTGTTCTGTCGGGTCCACCGCATCGTGACGTGGTGCCCTTGTGGCCCGTCGGTGAGCTGTCGGTGACGCGAGGCGGCCAGGTCACACGGCTCGGGCCACACACCGGATGAGCGTGAGCCGGCCTTCCTCGACGTTGCGCTTCAAGTTCGCGCCCTTCTCCGCCATGTTGGCGATGACCAGGTGCAGACCGAGGGGCTGCGCGGAGGCCGGACCGGCGGCGAGGGCGGCGTAGAAGTCCATGGCATCGGCCGTCAGGTCCTCCCAGACGTTCACCTCGAACGCGGCGGCCGCGAGCAGGACTCGGGTCGCCTCGACCGTCGCCAACGAGCTCGACTCAGGACCCTCGGCCCACGGCACGGGGAAGTGGATCGGCGTGCTCGGCCCTCTGAGGAGGTCGAAGAAGGCGAGACGACCACCTGTGCGGACCACTCGTCGCATCTCGCGGTAGAAGCCGGCCTTGTCCTCGATGTTCATCGACACGTGCTGTGTCCACACCACGTCGAACGAACCATCCGCATCCGAGAGGGCCAAGGCGTCTCCGTGGCGGATCTGCACCCGGTCGTCGAGACCCACTCGGCGGGTGAGGTCGGCGGCGACGTCGCAGAACTCCTGGGTGAGATCGACGCCGATCACGTGGCACCCCCGTTCGCGCGCCAGATAGCGCGCGGGCCCACCCAGTCCGCAGCCGACGTCGAGCACCCGATCGTCGGCACCGATCGACGCGGCGTCGGCCAGGGCCACGGTCGCCGGTCGGCCGAGCGTATGGAACTCCTCAGCCGGCGCCAGGAGGTCGGGGTCGAGATCGTCGGGATCCATGCCGGCGGCGACGATGGCGTCCAGCACCGCCTGTTGGAGGCCACCCCGGCTGTAGTTGGCTTCGACGTTCGCCGTCATGGCCCCGTCGTTTCGGGTGCTACGCGCTGCGCGGGAATCCCCATGTCGGTCTCCGTCTCTCAGCCCGACGGCCTCTCCGATCGGTCCCCCCATCGTGGCTCTTCCCCCTTGTGGCCCATCGGTGAGATGTCCGTGACGCGACCGGCCGGGCGACGCGTCACACTGGGTCCGTGGAGTTCCGAGTGCTCGGAAGTGTCGGTCTGCTCCACGAGGCCGAGCCGACTCCCGTCGGCCCGAGCGGGCGCCTCCTGCTCGCCGCGCTGCTGGCTCGCCGTCGCGACGTCGTGTCCGAGGACGAGCTGGCCGAGGCGCTCTGGGGCCAGCGTCCACCTCCCACCGCCCACGCCACGCTGCAGACCCATCTGTCGAAGCTCCGCCAGACCATCGGGTCCAACCCCGAGGTCGAGCTCGCCCACCGCGCCCCCGGCTACGTGCTCGATGTCGACCCGACGCTGGTGGACGCCGATCGGTTCGAGGAACGACTCAGCTACGGGCGGTCGCTCGCCGGTCGCGATCCCGAAGCCGCGACCCGGGCTCTCGGCGAAGCGCTCGCCCTCTGGCGCGGTGGCGCGTTCGCCGAGTTCGCCGACACCGACTGGGCCCGACCGGAGGCCGTCCGCCTCGACGAACTGCGGCTGGTCGCCCTCGAGGCCCGCGTGGACGCCCGCCTGGCCGCCGGGGACCCCACCGGTGTGGTCGGCGAGCTGGAAGCGCTGACCCGGGACAATCCGCTACGGGAACGGTTCTGGGCCCAGCTGGTGTTGGCCCTGATGCGCAGCGGGCGCCAAGGAGACGCGCTGCGTCGGGCCCACGAGCTGCGAACCACGTTGGACGAGGAGCTGGGCCTCGAACCGTCCCGGGCCTTCCGGGACCTCGAACAGGCGGTGGCCACCGACGATCCTTCGCTGCTCGACGCGGCACCGGTCCACCCTGCACCGGCCCGCGGTCCTGCCGAGTCGGCCCGCACCGAGGCGGTCCGGATCCCGATGGCCACCACCGCCCTGTTGGGTCGCGACGGCGAGCTCGCCGACCTCGCGGAGCTGGTCGCCCGGAACCGCCTCGTGACCCTGACCGGGACCGGTGGCGTCGGCAAGTCCCATCTGGCCACCGAGCTCGCCCGCCGCTCCGCCGCCGCCGGCCGGACCGTACGCCTCGTGGAGCTGGCCGCAGTGGCCGACGCCAGCGCCGTTCCGGTCGCCGTCGCCGCCGGGTTGGACGTCGAACGACGGCAGGGACGGACCCTCGAGGAGTCGATCGTGGACGTCCTCGCCCAGCGTGAGCTCCTCCTCGTGCTCGACAACTGCGAGCATGTGATCGCCTCCACCGCACCGCTGGTCGGCGAGGTCCTGCGATGGTGTCCGGGTCTGCGGATCCTGGCCACCAGCCGTGAGCCGCTCGGGGTGCCCGGCGAGCGGGTGTGGTCGGTGCACCCGCTCCGGCTCCCCGACGACATCGACGGCTCGGTCGCCGAGGTGGGGGCGTCACCGGCCGTCCAGCTGTTCGTGTCGAGGGCCAGCGACGCCGCCCACGACTTCACCTTCGACGAGCACACCTGCCGGGCCGTCGCCGAGCTCTGCACCGAGCTGGACGGCCTGCCCCTCGCCCTCCAGTTGGCGGCGGCGCGCATGGGTTCGATGAGCCCCCGACAGCTGACCGACCGCCTGAACGAGCGCTTCGACCTGCTCGACCGGGGGCCGGCCTCGGAACCACGCCATCGCACGCTCCACGACGTCGTGCAGTGGTCCTACGAGCTACTCACCGACGAGCAGCGCGAGCTCCTCGCCCGGCTCTCCGTCTTCTCCGGTGGCTTCGAGCTCGACGCCGTCGAGCGCACCTGCGCCGACAGCGCGCTCGACCCGTCCCGGATCGTCGCCGTGCTCGTGGGCCTGGTCGAGAAGTCCCTCGTCATCGCCGACAGCCACCAAGGCCGGGTTCGCTACCGCCAGCTGGAGACGATCCGCCAGTTCGCCAGCGCCCGGCTGGCGGAGTCACCGGACGCCGAGCGCTTCCGGCAGGCCCACGTCCACACGTTCGTGGCCGTCGCCGAGGACTGCGCCGAGTCTCTCGACAACCGGCACGAGAAGCACGCGGTCGACGTCCTCGATCGGGAGCTGGCGAACCTACGCGCCGCCATGGGCACCGCCGTCGAGATCGACGACGCCGACTCCGGCCTGCGGATCGCAGCGGCCACCAGCGAGTACGCCTTCCGACGGATCCGCTACGAGGTCGTGGCGTGGGCCGAGGCGGCGAGCGAGTTGGCCAGCGCCCGCGACCACCCGCTGCTGCCGGTCAACGTGGCCATCGCCGGCTACGGGTGCTTCGTGCGGGGCGAGGTGCGCCGGGCGGTGGAGCTGGCCGAGCGGTCGCTCGGCGCCGGAGTACGGCTCGGTCTGGAGTCGACAGGCCTGGCCGAGCGAGTGCTCGGCAACGCCCTCTTCTACGGTGACGACCCCCAGGCGGCGACGGTATGGGTCGACCGCCTCGTCGCCTGTGCCGAGCGCGGCGGGAGCGACGGCCGGATCGCCCACGGCCTCTACATGCAGTCGGTCGCCCAGACGAGCCAGGGCCGATCCGACCGCGGCGCCGCCCTGGCCGACGAGGCCCTGGTGGCGGCCCACCGGTGCGGCAGTCCGACCGCTCTCGCCCACGCCCACTACGCAGCCGGGTTGGCGGTGGCCGGAAGCGGGTCCGAGACCGGGGCCGCCATCGCCCACCTCGAGGAGGCGGCCGAGCTGGCGCGGTCGGTGGGGAACCGCTGGCTCCACGCCTTCGCCATGACCGAGGCCATGACACTGCGGGCGAGCCAGGGGGAGGTCGAGATCGCGATGCGCGGGTTCCGGGAGGTGGTCGAGACCTGGTACCGCGGCGGGGACTGGGCCAACCAGTGGCTGAGCCTGCGCCAGCTCGTCGGCCTCCTCGCCGCGGTCGGGGATGACGAGAAGGCCGTGCTCCTCTCGGGAGCCGTCACCGCCGCCGGCGCAACAGCAGCCCTCCCCATCGCTCCCCCCGACATCGACGACCTGCGTACCGCGCTGGACGGTGTCGAGCGCCACCTGGGCCGGGACCGGGTCGAGGAGCTCGAGCGGCGCGGCTCGGCGATGACCGACGAGGCCGTGGTGGCGTTCGCTCTGGCTGCGCTCGACGAGCTGGTCTAGGCGCGCACGAGCCGGTGGCCCGGGCCACCGGCTCGTGTCTCGTTCAGCGACGAGCGCGTGCGCTCGTCCGGGTCGATCAGGCCCAGCCGTGCTCCCGCACGACCTCGACCATGAGCTCACCGGCTTCGGTCGGGTTGTTGCCCACTCGCACGCCGGCGGCCTCTAGGGCCTCCATCTTGGCGGCGGCGGTGCCCTTGCCCCCGGAGACGATGGCGCCGGCATGGCCCATCTTCTTCCCGGGAGGGGCGGTGACCCCGGCGACGTAGGACACGACCGGCTTGCTCATCTTGTTCTTGATGAACTCCGCCGCCTCTTCCTCGGCCGAGCCACCGATCTCGCCGATCATCATCACGGCCTTGGTGTCGGGATCGGCCTCGAAGGCCTCCAGGCAGTCGATGAAGGACGTGCCGGGGACCGGGTCACCGCCGATGCCGACACAGGTGGTCACGCCGATGTCCTGGAGCTTCAGCTCGTACAGGGCCTGGTAGGTGAGCGTGCCGGAACGGCTGACGATGCCGACCGGACCGCCAGGCTTGGCGATCTCGCCAGCGGTGATGCCGATGTTGGTCTTGCCGGGGCTGATGATGCCGGGGCAGTTGGGGCCGAGCAGGCGCACGTTCGGGTGCGAGGCCTTGAGCTCGTTGTAGAACCAGGCCTCGTCGTGGGCGGGAACGCCCTCGGTGATGCACACGATGAACTCGACGCCTCCCTCGGCCGCGTCCATCACCGCGGCGCGCACGCCAGGGGCGGGGATGAAGATGCACGAGGCGTTGGCCCCGGTCTCCTTCACGGCGTCGCCCACGTTGGCGAAGATCGGGATGCCCTCGACGTCCTCCCCCGCCTTCTTGGGGTTGGTGCCGGCGACGACGTTGGTGCCGTAGTCACGGTTGCGGAGGCCGTAGAAGCGCCCCTGAGAGCCGGTGAGGCCCTGGTAGACGACCTTGGTGGTCTCGTCGACGAAGATGCTCACGAGTTCCTCAGTTCTTCTTCGCCAGCTGGACCGCCGTGGCGGCGGCCTCGAGCATGGTCGGCTTGCTCTGAAGCTTCTCGGACAGGTGGGGCTCGAGCAGCTCTCGACCCTCCTCGGCGTTGGTGCCGTCGAGGCGGATCACGATCGGGGCGGTGATGTCGACCATCTCGAGGGCGCCGATGATGCCCTTGGCCACCTCTTCGCCACGGGTGATCCCGCCGAAGATGTTGATGAAGATCGACTTCACCTTGGGGTCGTCGTTGATGACCTGGAGCGCTCCGGCCATGACCTCGGCGTTGGCGCCGCCGCCGATGTCGAGGAAGTTGGCGGCCTCGCCACCGGCCTGGTTCACGACGTCGAGAGTGCTCATGGCGAGGCCGGCACCGTTGGCGATGATGCCGACGTCGCCGTCGAGTCCGACGTACTGCAGCCCCTTCTCGTGGGCTGCCTCCTCCCGGACGTCGCGCACCTGAGTGAGCTCGTAGTCGCCCCACTCGTGGCGGAACTCGGCGTTGTCGTCGAGGGTGACCTTGGCGTCGAGGGCGTGGACGGCGCCGTCGGTCTTGACGATCAGAGGGTTGATCTCGGCCAGGTCGGCGTCGCCGTCGGTGTAGGCGGTGTAGAGCTTCAGCAGCATCTCCACGGCCCCGTCGGTGACGTCGGCGTTCAGCTTGGCGGCCAGGACCCACTGGCGACAGGCATCGGCCGAGAGCCCTTCGACCGGGTCGATCCAGATCTTGGCGATGGCGTCGGGGTCGGTGACGGCCACCTCCTCGATCTCCACGCCGCCCTGGGCCGACAGCATGCCCAGGTGCTTCTTGGCCGAGCGGTCGAGGGTGAAGCTGGCGTAGTACTCCTCGGCGATGTCCGAGGCATGTTCGATCCACAGGATCCGAGTGATGTGGCCCTTGATGTCGAGACCGAGGATGTTGCCGGCGTGCTCGCGGACCGCGTCCTCGTCCGGGGCGAACTTCACGCCGCCCGCCTTGCCGCGGCCTCCGGCGTGCACCTGGGCCTTCACCATCACCGGGTAACCGACCGCATCAGCGGCGGCCACAGCCTCCTCCACGGAGTCGACGGCCCGACCATCGGAGATCGGGATGCCGAACTGGGAGAAGAACTGCTTGCCTTGATATTCGAGGAGATCCACGGGTCGACAAGGTAGCCAAGCACCGGCCGAGGGTCCCAAACGAGGAGCGCGGCCGACCCTCCAGCGCCACCCGCCGACTCGCCGGTGCCGGCGTCGGAAGGGATACTGGCCCCATGAGTCCGGTGCAGGAGAGCAAGGCGCGCAGCCCACGGTCCCTGGTGCTCGCCGTCGCCGGCGTGGTCCTGGGGATCGCCCTGATCCTCGGGCTGTTCGTGGTGGCCATCCCCTCGCTGACCGAGGACGGCAAGGTCGAGGTCAAGCTCGGGTCCGACACCTACGACGCCGGGCCGGCCGACGCCCGAGCGGCCAACATCGCGGCCGATGGACCGATCCTGTTCTCCGACGTGTCGAGCGGCCAGCGCGACATCTTCCTGCAGCACCTGGGCGACGACCCCGCCACCGGCTGGTACGCCTTCGACTCCCGGCGGCCGGGGCAGGACCGGACGTGCACACTGCAGTGGCGAAGCACCACCGACGACTTCCTCGACCCGTGCGACGACAGCGTGGTGCCGGCGGACGGCACGGGGCTGATCGCCTACGCCGTCGTCGTCACCGACGACGACCGCGTCGTGGTCGACCTCAAGGGCGACGACACCACCTCGACCACCAGTGGGAGCTGACGGGCCGCGCCGGCCTGGCGGTCAGGAGTCGGCCGGCAGGAACCCGCCCGTCACGCTCCACTCCCCCCGGTGACGGTGAACTTGCCCGTCATGCCCCGCTCCTCGTGGTCGTCGATCCCGCACACGTAGGTGTAGGTGCCGGGCTCGTCCAGGGTGAGGGCGACGGTGCCGGTCTCGCCGGGCTTGGTCGGGCCGATCTCCCCGAGCACCTCGCCGTCGGGTCCGAAGACCTCGAACTCGTGCTCGGTGTCGGAGGCCGTGTTGGTCATGGCGAACTCGACGGTCTCGCCCTGGTCGACGGCGAGGTCACCGAGCCCGGAGTAGCTGTAGTCGAAGCCGTCGAAGACCACGGCGCGATCGGCGGCGGCCTCGGTGGTGGCCGTGCCCGACACGGTGATGGCGGTGCGGATGCCGTCGCCCTTCTGACCGGGCTTGCACGCCACCTCGTAGTCACCGGCACCCAGGTCCACGGTGAAGTCGCGGCTGGTGTTGGAGCCCACGTTCTCGACCTCGCCCATCACCTTGTCGCCCTCGCCGTAGACGTAGACCTCGGTGACGTCGGTGCCCTTGTTGGTGACCTGGAAGGTGGTCGTCCCCGAGGAGAGCGACGTCTCCGACACCAGGCACTCGGTGGCGGTGGCCGTCACCGAGACCTTGTCCCCGGCGGCGTCCTTCGACGCGCACCCGAGGGCGGCGCCTCCGAGCAGGACGATCAGAACCAGGCCGGCGGCGCTGCGGACAGCGGGCGAGGCGGGGGTGGTGCGATACGACACGGGTGCTCCTCGACACGGAGCGACGACACCACTCACCGGCGCGCCGCCCCTCGACTGGGGTGATGGGACGGACGCTTCAGATGGCGGAGGCGCCGGCGGCGGTCTCGCTGGACACACCCTCCGGGCTGGGTGCCGGGGAGGGCACCGGGGACGTCGGCTGGCGGAAGAACAGGTACATCGTGGGCACGAGGTAGGCGAACCAGACGACCACCTCGAGCACCGTCGGGTTGGGCGAGAAGTTGAACAGGCCCTTCAACAAGGTCCCGTACCAGCTCGTGGCCGCGTACCAGGAGCTGATGTCGTAGGCGGTGTTGTTCAGGCCGGGGAGGATGCCGGCCTCCTGGAGGTCGTGGAACCCGTAGGCCAGGACGCCGGCGGCCACCACGATCAGCAGGGCCCCCGTGATGGTGAAGAACTTGGCCAGGTTGATGGCCACCGCCCGCCGGTAGATGAGGTAGCCGAGGACCACCGCGGTGGCCAGGCCGAGGATGGCGCCGAGGATGGGCTGGGCGCTGCTGCCGGTGGCCTGGATGTTGGTCCAGAGGAACAGCGCGGTCTCGAGTCCCTCGCGTCCGACGGCGATGGTGGCGGTGGCGGCCAGGGCGACGGGACCCATGGCCACGGCGACGTCGACCTTGCCGTGGAGCTCGGTCTTCATCGACCGGGCCGTCCGCTTCATCCAGAAGACCATCCAGGTCACGAAACCGACAGCGAGGATGGACATGATGCCGCCGAAGGCCTCCTGGGCCTCGAAGGTCATGGCGTTGGAGCCATAG
Organism: uncultured Actinomycetes bacterium; assembly: GCA_963793025.1. Classification (GTDB taxonomy): domain Bacteria; phylum Actinomycetota; class Acidimicrobiia; order Acidimicrobiales; family Acidimicrobilacustridaceae; genus CAWBYL01. Next base: position 853,441 of record CAWBYL010000006.1, on the reverse strand, counting down.
GTGAGCACGGCGCCGAAGGCCAGGCTCACGGCGATGGCGGCGCCGACTCCGATCCACAGCGGGGTCAGCTTGTCCTTGCGTCCGGTCTTGACCAGGTAGGCGACCAGGATGCCGACGACCAGCGCCGCTTCCAGGCCTTCCCGGAGGCCGATCAGGTAGTTGGAGAACACGGGACTTGACCCCCGAGGGATGCGAAGTGGTTAGGAATACCTAACACGAATCTCCCGGCCGTGCCAACCCCTCGCGGACAGGAAGCCCACTGTCGACGCCGACCAGACCGTGAACCACCCCGTGGCGACGGAGCCGCCACCGCCCGACCGTGGGATTCAGATCTTCTCGAGTGGGGCCCAGGCCAACAGCAGGCGCTTCTCCCCGATGCCGGCGAAGTGCACCACCGCCTCGGCCTTGTCGCCGGCGCCCTCGATGGCGGTGATGACGCCCTCGCCGAACTTGCCGTGGCGTACGTCGTCGCCGACCCGCAGCCCGAGCTCGTCGGCCCCGCTGGGGGCGGGTGCGGTCGGTCGCAGGGCGGCGTCGATGACCTCGTCGCGGTGGGATCGACCTCCGCCACCGATGACCGAGCCGGACCAGTCGTCGTCCTCGCTCCGCCGTCGCCGGCCCCAGCCGGCGCCGTCGCCCGAGCCGCCGGAACCACGATCTCCGGGGGTGCGTCCGTAGCCGCCGCCTCCCGACGACCGGCGGGAGGCCCGCCGGTTGCCCTCGACCGACTGCACGAGGTTGGCCGGGATCTCGTCGAGGAACCGGCTGGGCGGGTTGTACTGGGTGCCCCCGTAGAGCGTGCGGGCCCAGGCGTGGGTGAGGTAGAGGCGCTCGCGGGCCCGGGTGATGCCGACGTAGGCGAGGCGGCGCTCCTCTTCGAGCTCGTCGGGCTCGCCGATCGACCGCATGTGGGGGAAGACCCCGTCCTCCAGGCCGATGAGGAACACGACGGGGTACTCGAGACCCTTGGCCGCGTGGAGGGTCATCAGGACGACGGCCGAGTCGTCGTCGTCGATCTCGTCGGTGTCGGCCACCAGGCTGATCTGCTCGAGGAACTCGTCGACCGACCCGAAGTCGCGAGCGACGCCGACCAGCTCGGCCAGGTTCTCGATGCGCCCCTCGGCCTCGATGGAGTGCTCGGCCTCGAGCTCGGCCACGTAGCCCGACCGCTGCATGGCCGCCTCCAGCACCGCGGCCGGGACCGTCGCCGACGAACAGCGTGAGGTCGTCGACCAGCTTGAGGAACTCCTCGATGCCCTTGACCGCCCGGCCGGTGACACCGGCCGCCGGCGCCTCCCGCAAGGCGTCGAGGAAGGTGATCTCGTGGCTGCGGGCGTAGGCATCGAGACGACCGACCGACGATGTCCCCCACGCCCCGCTTGGGCACGTTGAGCACCCGCTTCACGCTGACCTCGTCGGCCGGGTTGACCGCGACCTTCAGGAACGCCATGGCGTCCTTGATCTCCCGCCGGTCGTAGAACCGCGTGCCCCCCACGACCTTGTACGGGATGCCCACCCGCATCAGGTACTCCTCGATGACCCGGCTCTGGGCGTTGGCCCGGTAGAACACGGCACAGTCGCCCCAGGAGTGGCGCACCGTCGTGCAGGTGCATGATCTGGCGGGCGATCCACTGCGCCTCGTCGGCCTCGTCGTCGGCGTGGTAGCGGACGATCGCTTCGCCTGGTCCGGCTTCGGTCCACAGCTCCTTCGGCTTGCGCCCCACGTTGTTGGCGATGACGGCGTTGGCGGCGTCGAGGATGGTCTGGCTCGACCGGTAGTTCTGTTCCAGCAACACCACCGTGACGTCGGGGAACGCGTCCTCGAACTCGAGGATGTTGCGCATGTCCGCCCCACGGAACTTGTAGATCGACTGGTCGCCGTCCCCCACCACGCAGACGTCGCCGCTCTGGGCGGTGAGCATCAACACGAGGTCGTTCTGCACGCGGTTCGTGTCCTGGTACTCGTCGACGAGGACATGGCGGAACCGCCTCTGGTAGTGCTCGAGGACGTCCGGGAACTGTCGGAAGAGCTCGACGGCGTTGCGGAGCAGGTCGTCGAAGTCCATGGCGCCGGCTTTGAGCAGCCGTTCCTGGTACTCGACGTAGACGTCGGAGATCTTGCGCTCGAAGATCGAGCTGGCCCGCTCGCGGTACTCGACCGGCCCGAGGGCGTCGTTCTTGGCGGCCGAGATGGTGCCGTGCACCGATCGGGGCGGGAACTTCTTGGCGTCGAGGCCGAGGTCGCGGATGACGTAGCCGGTGAGGCGCTGGGCGTCGGCCTGGTCGTAGATCGTGAACGACGACGGGAAGCCGAGCCGCCCGGCGTCCCGCCGGAGGATGCGGACGCAGGCCGAGTGGAAGGTCGAAACCCACATCTTCTCGGCCACCGGGCCGACGAGGGCTGCGACCCGCTGCTTCATCTCGTCGGCGGCCTTGTTGGTGAAGGTGATGGCCAGGATCTCGAACGGTGAGACCCCCTCGTCCTGGATGAGGTGGGCGATGCGGTGGGTGAGCACGCGCGTCTTGCCCGACCCGGCCCCGGCCACGATGAGAAGAGGGCCGGAGGTGTGGGTCACCGCCTCGTACTGGACCGGGTTGAGGCCTTCGAGCAGGTCGTCCGACATGTGCTCCCAACCCTATCGGTGGCCTGTGACGGGCCTGCCGCTGGCAACCGACGGTAGGGTCAGCCCGCTCACGAACAAGGGGGAACGTCCGATGCGCGCTGCGCTTCTGGAGACCGGGGGACAACCGCTGCTGGTGGTCGACGACATCGACGTCGCCCCGCCGGCACCGGGACAGGTCCGGGTTCGGGTGGCCAACTGCGGGATCTGCCACAGCGACCTCACCATCATGCAGGGGGACGGCACCGGGATGGTGCCGGTGATCCTCGGCCACGAGGCCGCCGGCGTCGTGGAGGAGGTCGGCACCGGGGTCCGTTCACTGGCTCCGGGCGACAAGGTGCTGCTGGCCCCGCTCGCCCCCTGCGGGCGCTGCTACTGGTGCGTTCGCGGCGAGGCCACCCTCTGCCAGGAAGCCATGGTCGCCCTCGGCGGCGGCTTCGCCGACGGCACCACCCCGCTGACCCGCAAGGGCACCGTCGTCCAGCGGGGCCTCGGGGTGGGCGGATTCGGAGAGATCGTCATCACGAGCGAGTCGGGTGCGGTGAAGATCGACCCCGACACCCCGCTCGAGATCGCGGCGGTCGTCGGCTGCGCCGTGCAGACCGGCGTCGGGGCGGTGCTGAACACAGCGAAGGTCGTCGAGGGGGCGACCGTCCTGGTCATGGGCCTCGGGGGAATCGGCATCTCCGTCGTCCAGGGCGCCCGCCTCGCCGGTGCCTCCCGGATCATCGCCAGCGATCCCGTCCTCGAGCGCCGTGAGGCGGCGACCCGGTTCGGCGCGACCGACATCGTCGACCCGACGGCGACCGACGTGGTCGAGGCGGCCCACGAGCTCACCAGCGGCGTCGGGGTGGACTACGCCTTCGACGCCGCCGGCCACGCCTCGCTCCTGGAGCAAGGGCTGCGGGCCACCCGCCGGGGCGGAACCACGGTCGGCGTCGGCGCTCCCGCCGCCGATCAGATGCTCACGTTCTCGGCCATCGGCCACGTGGTGCAGGAGAAGAAGCTGCTGGGATGCCTGTTCGGTTCGAGCAACCCGCACCGTGAGGTCCCCCGCATGCTGTCGCTCTGGCGATCGGGGGCCCTCGACCTCGAGGGGATGATCTCGCGCCGACGCCCGCTCACCGAGATCAACGACGGCTTCGACGACATGATCGCCGGTCGGGGGATCCGGACGGTGCTCGACCTCTGACCCGTCGGGTTGGGGCTCAGTCTCCGGCGGAAGGGGCGAGGAAGGCGGCGATCACCGCCGCCAGGTCGGGCTTGGCGACGGCACTCATGTGGTTGCCGGGCACCACTTCGAGCCGGGCGTCGGGCAGCACCACGGCCAACCGGTCGGCCGAAGAGCGCTCAGGGTCCTCGCGGCCCACCACGACCAACGTGGGTGTCTCCACCAGCGCCAGCTCCACCTCGGCGGTGACCACCGCCGAGTCGAGGAGGTGCAGCAGCGCGGTCGGATCGCCGTCGTTGGACCGCAGGAACCGCTCGGCCATCCACTCGCTGCTCCCCTGCTCGAAGGAGCCGAGGTTGGTCAGGATGTGCCGGAACCGCTCGTTGCTGGCGTGCGGGTCCACGATCGAGTCCAGGCCCATACCGGCGGCGACGGCCCGCCCGGGAGTGGCCCCCCGAACCAGCATCCGGGCCACGGTGCGCGCCCCCAGCGAGTAGCCGCCGAGGTCGTAGTCGCGGAACCCGAGGTGGTCGAGCAGGGCGAGACCGTCGTCGGCGAGGACGTCCGGCGGGTAGGACGCCGGGTCGTGCGGCCTGGCGCTGGCGCCGTGAGCCCGCAGGTCGGGCATCACCACGCGGTGGCCGGCGGCGGCCAGCGCGGCGGCGTGGCCCGGGCGGATCCAGTTCACGACCGCAGTGGAGAAGAACCCGTGGATCAGGACCAGGGGTCGTCCCTCCCCGATCTCCCGGAACGCGAGCGAGGTGCCGTCGCGTGCCTCGAACCGGCGGACCGGGAGGTCACTCACGTCGACCACGTCGCGAATCCCTGGTCCGCCGTCAGCCGGCCGCCGCCGGGTCCACCAGGCGGGTGCGGAAGAACTCCAGCACCTGGTCGAGCGCCTCTCGGGTGGGGTGGCCCGGCTCGTCGACCAGTTCCTCGGTGAGCACCGAGTGGGCCCGCTTGGAGAAGCCCCACGGGTTGTCGGGTGAGGAGTCGATCTCGACCCCGATGAAGCCGTCGCCCAGCTCTCGCCGCAGGGTCTCGAAGCGGGCCGGCGGCGAGGCCGAGTCCTCGCTGAACCGCAGACCCAGGACGCACACCCCGTCGGCGACCCGCTCCTTCACCCGGGCCAGGTCGGCGTCGCTCAGGTGCACGCTCGCCTTGGCCTTCCGGGACAGCGGGAGCGGCAACGACGGCTGGCTCAGCACCGGGGCGATCACCACGTCGTCGACGACCATACCGAGGGCGAAACCTCCCGTGAAGCACATCCCCACCGCCCCCACCCCGGGGCCACCGAACGACGAGTGGGCGTAGCGAGCGAGGGCGCGGAGCCATTCCGTGACCGGCTCGGTGCGACGGGTGGCGAAGGCGGCGAACTCCTTGGAGATGCACGCCTTGGCGAACGACGAGGCCGCATAGGTGCCGCTCGTGTCCCGCCCCGGATCGCCGAACAGGACCGGCATCAACACGGTGCACCCGAGCTGGCGCACCCGGCGGGCGAAGGCGGCCACCGCCGGCGTGATCCCAGGGATCTCGGCGATCACGATCACCGCCGGCCCTTCACCGCTGCGGTAGACGTCGTGGCTGGTCCCCTGGTAGGCGAAGGCGCCGCGCGTGAAGTCGCTCAGATCGTCGGGCATGAGCCGACCGTAGCTCGGCCTCTGGGCCGGCGGCTCGGTCGGTAGTAGGAAGAGAGGAGCTCACCGACAGGGGGAACCATGGGACGTTTCGACGGCAAAGTCGTCTTCATCACCGGCGCGGCGCGGGGCCAGGGTCGGGCCCATGCCCAGCGGTTCGCGGCCGAGGGGGCCGACGTGATCGCCGTCGACGTGTGCGGCCCGGTCCTGCCCGACGTGGGCTATCCCCCGACGAGCATCGAGGACCTCGACGAGACGGCCCGCCTGGTCGAGAAGGAAGGTCGCCAGTGCGTCGCCCGGGTCGCCGACGTACGGGACCAGGCCGGTCTCGATGCCGCCGTGGCCGAAGGGGTCGAGCGCTTCGGACGCCTCGACGCGGTGGTGGCCAACGCCGGAGTGGCCAGCTACCACCTCACGCTGGAGATCCCCGAGGAGCACTGGGCCACGGTGCTCGACGTGAACCTCACCGGTGCGTGGCGCACGGTGAAGGCGGCCGTGCCGGCCATGATCGACGCCGGCCACGGCGGCTCGGTGGTGCTCATCAGCTCGGCCGCCGGTCTGCGGGGGTATGCGTACCTCGGTCACTACGCCGCCACCAAACACGGACTCGTCGGGCTCATGCGGACCCTCACCCTCGAGCTCGGCCCGCAGGGGATCCGGGTCAACACCATCCACCCCGGGGCGGTCGACACCATCATGGGCAACGACCCCGATGTGCCCCGCATCATCGAGGAGAACCCGGACCTCACCCGGGCCTACACCGGCCCGCGGCCCCTCGGCGGTGGCATGCAGCGGCCCGAGGACATCAGCGACGCCGTTCTCTGGCTCGCCTCTGAGGAGGCACGCTTCGTCACCGGTGTGGCCCTGCCCGTCGACGCCGGTTCGTCGATGCGGTGAACGTCACGCCGCCGACGGCCGGCGCTACTCCCACTCGATGGTGCCGGGTGGCTTCGAGGTGATGTCGTAGGCCACCCGGTTGATGCCCGCCACCTCGTTGATGATGCGGCTCGACATGCGCTCGAGCAGCTCGTAGGGCAGACGGGCCCAGTCCGCGGTCATGGCGTCCTCGCTGGTGACGGCGCGGATGATGATCGGGTGGCCGTAGGTGCGCTCGTCGCCCATGACCCCCACCGAGCGGATGTCGGGGAGCACGGCGAACGCCTGCCAGATCTCGCGCTCGAGGCCGGCCGCCTTGACCTCCTCGCGCACGATGGCATCGGCCTTCTGGAGCATGGCCACCTTCTCGGGGGTGACCTCGCCGATGATGCGCACGCCGAGCCCGGGACCGGGGAAGGGCTGGCGCCACACGATCTCGTCGGGGAGCCCGAGCTCGGTGCCGACCTTGCGCACCTCGTCCTTGAACAACGCCCGCAGCGGCTCGACCAGCTCGAACTCCATGTCGTCGGGCAGACCACCCACGTTGTGGTGGCTCTTGATCTTGGCCGCGTCCTTGGTGCCCGACTCGATGACATCCGGATAGAGGGTGCCCTGCACGAGGAACTTGGCGTCCTCGAGCCCGCCGGCCGAGTCCTCGAAGACGCGGATGAACAGCTCGCCGATCGCCTTGCGCTTGTCCTCGGGATCGGTGATCCCCTCCAGGCGCTCGAAGAAGCGGTCCCCGGCGCGCACGTGGATGAGCTCGATGCCCTGGTGACGCTGGAACGTCTCCACCACCTGCTCGCCCTCGCCTTGGCGCATGAGCCCGGTGTCGACGAACACACAGGTGAGCTGGGCGCCGATGGCCTTGTGCACGAGCGCGGCGGCCACCGCCGAATCCACTCCGCCGGACAGGCCGCAGATGGCGCGACCGCTGCCGACCTGGGTCCGGATGGCGTCGACCTGGGCGTCGATGATGGACGACATCGTCCAGGTCGCGCCCAGACCGCAGGCGTCGTAGAGGAAGTGCTCGAGCACCTCCTGCCCGTGCGGCGTGTGCACCACCTCGGGGTGGAACTGCACCCCGAAGCGACCGTGGGCCCGGTCTTCGAAGGCGGCGGCCGGCGTGTCGGGCGTTGAGGCGGTGACGACCGCCCCGGTCGGCGGCTCGGTGATGGTGTCGAAGTGGCTCATCCAGACCGGTTGTCGCTCGGGCTGGGCGGCACCGAAGAGCACCTCCTGGCCGGCGACCGCCAGGTCGGTGCGGCCGTACTCGCCGCGACCGGTGCGGGCCACGGTGCCCCCGAGGTCACGGGCCAGCAGCTGGGCGCCGTAGCAGATGCCGAGGATCGGGACGTCGAGGTCGTAGACACCGGGGTCGATGGAAGGCGCGCCGTCGACGTGGACCGATGCCGGCCCGCCGGAGAAGACGATCCCGGCGGGACGCCGCTCGGCCAGCTCGGCGGCGGTGACCGTGTGGGGCACGATCTCGGAGTAGACGTGGGCCTCGCGGACCCGGCGGGCGATGAGTTGGGCGTACTGGGCGCCGAAGTCGACGACGAGGACGGTGTCGACCTCAGGGTCGGCCACTAGTGGCCCATCCCCACACCCTGGGTCTTCTGGAGGTTCTTGCCCTCGGTCTGCAGGGCGGGAGCGACCATGACCTCGGCCTTCTGGAACTCCTTGACCGTCTCGTAGCCGCAGGTGGCCATCGAGGTGCGCAGAGCGCCGAAGAGGTTCATACGGCCGTCGTTCTCGTGGGCCGGACCGACGAGGACCTCCTCGAGGGAGCCTCGGATGGTGGTCTTGACCCGGGCGCCGCGAGGAAGGGTCGGGTGGAAGGTGGCCATGCCCCAGTGGTAGCCCCGGCCGGGCGCCTCACGAGTGGCGGCGAGTGGAGAACCGATCATCACCGCGTCGGCACCGCAGACGATGGCCTTGGCGATGTCACCGCCGGTGCCCATGCCGCCGTCGGCGATGACCTGGCAGTAGACGCCGGTCTCGTCGAGGTGACGCATGCGAGCGGCCTTGGCGTCGGCGATGGCCGTGGCCTGGGGTACGCCGATCCCGAGCACGCCGCGGGTCGTGCAGGCGTGGCCGGGACCGACACCGACCAGCACGCCGGCCGCCCCGGTGCGCATGAGGTGCAGGGCGGCCTGGTAGCTGGCACAACCGCCGACGATCACCGGGATGTCGAGCTCACGTACGAAGCGCTTGAGGTTCAGCGGCTCGACGGTCTTGGAGACGTGCTCGGCCGAGACGACCGTGCCCTGGATGACCAGCAGGTCGAGTTCGGCATCGATGATCTCCTTGGCCAGGGCGTCGGTGCGCTGGGGGGTCACCGAGCAGCAGCTCACGACCCCGGCGTCCTTGATCTGGCGGATGCGCTGACCCACCAGCTCGGGCTTGATCGGCTCCTGGTAGATGTCCTGCATCCGCGCCGTGGCCTTTTCGTTGTCGAGCTCGGCGATCTCGGCGAACAGCGGCTCGGGGTCCTCGTAGCGCGTCCAGAGGCCTTCGAGGTTCAGCACTCCGACGCCTCCGAGGCGGCCGACCTCGATGGCCGTGGCCGGACTGACCACCCCGTCCATGGCCGAGGCCATGAGAGGGAGCTCGAAGCGGAAGGCGTCGATGTCCCACGAGATGTCGACGTCCTCCGGGTCGCGGGTGCGGCGACTGGGCACGATCGCGATGTCGTCGAACCCGTAGGCCCGCCGTCCGGACTTCCCCATCCCGATCTCGACCTCGGCCATCGGCCCGTCCCTTCGCTGTGCGTCGTCAGTGTGCGAAAACGACGAAGGAGAGCCCCGAGGGCCCCTCTCCGCTGGAAAGAGGGCAGTCTACTCAGCTCCGCCGCCCCCTCCGGCGCCGCTCGGGCCACGATTCGGCCGCTCCGATTAGCCTCCGGGCGATGACGGCCGCCCACACCGACACCCCCGAGCGCATCCTGGTCGCCGCCGAACGTCTCTACGCCGAGAAGGGCCTCGAAGGGGTGTCCCTCCGGGAGGTCGGCGAGGCGGCCGGACAACGCAACACGGCGGCCGTCCACTACCACTTCGGCGGCCGCGAAGGCCTGGTGGGGGCGCTGTTCGAGCGTCGCTTCGCCAGCCTCGAGGCGCGACGGTCGGCCATGCTCGACGAGCTCGACGCCACCGGCCGGGGCGACGACCTCCCTTCGTTGGTCCGGGTCCTGGTCGAGCCCTTCACCGAGGGGATGGACGGGTGCGGTGGCTACTGGGTCCGCTTCGTGGCCCGCCTCCACGAAGACCCACGCTTCAACCCGTTCGGGGGTGGCCCCCTGGTCCCTCCGGGTAGCGACACCGTCGGCGTGCGCCCCTACGGAGCGAGCGCTGACGCCACTCGCGCCACCCGAGCGGTCACGGCCCGCATCCGCGCCGCGCTCGGGGTCTCCCCCGCCACCGCCAACAGCCGTTTCTTCATGGTCACCACGATGGTGGTGCACGCCGCCGCCGATCACGAGGCGCTGGTCTCGGCCGGCACCGCGTCGCCGGCGATGCCGTCGGCCGACGACCTGGCCGACGACCTGGTGTCGGCCGCCCTCGCCATCTTCTCCGCCGCCGCCTGACCCGCCCCGGCACCGGCCCCCGGTGCCGCCGATCCGCCGGCGGCCGAGCTAGGACGCCAGCGTGCGCAGGACCTGCTTGGCCATCTTGGAGTTCATCGACCAGAGGGTGGAGGTGCCCTTCTCGGTCACCCGCCGCACGACGCTGCCGCCGGTCAGCGTCTCCACGCTCGACAGCCCGTCCACGATGGCCTTCGAGGTCACGTCGGTGGCGCGATAGCCCATGGCGGTCAGGGACTTCACCACGTCGTTCTGGGCGACCGGAGCCGGGGCGGCGGCGGCGATGATGCGGAGGGCGTCCTTGGTGAGGCCCGCCCCCTGGACGACGGCGGCACTCACCGAGAGCTGCCCGTCGACGTCGGCCTCGGCCGAGGCCAGCCACCGGCGAACCTGGGCGACGAGCTCCTGTTGGGTCTCGGCGGAGAAGATCAGCTGAGGCATGGGGGAACGGTACCGGCCATCAGGGAGCCACGCCGGGAGCCACCTCGCCACCCCCCGGGGCCGACCATGGGGTCGGATGGTCGGACGGGTCGTAGGTGCCGGTGACGATGGACAGCAGGTTGCGGACCATGGCGGCGGTCGCGCCCCAGATGGTGTCGCCTTCGACGTCGAAGAAGGAGATGGGTCGCGCCTGCGGGGCGATCCCCCACAGCTCCTCACGGAACACCCCGTCCGACATCAACTCCGACAGCGGGACGTGCAGCACCAACTCGACCTCGGCCGGCGATGCGACCAGGTGCGGACGGGCCGGTAGCTGGGCCACGTAGGGGACGATGAAGGAGCGGCTGGTGATGGTGCGCAGATGATCGAGCTCGCCCAGCCGCTCCACCTGGGTCGGGTCGAGGGCGACCTCCTCCCGAGCCTCCCGCAGAGCGGTGGTCCAGAGATCCTCCCCCGGCTCCTGGCCTCCGCCCGGGAAGGACACCTCACCGCGATGGCTGCGCAGGTGCTGAGCCCGGCGTGTGAGGATCACCACCGCCTCGCCTCCGTCGTCGTACATCGCGGCCAGCACGGCCGAAGCCCGCACGCCCGAGTCCTCGCGATCCGACGGCTGAGGATCCGGCGCGGTGGCGAAGGCCCGACGCACGTCAGCCACCGAAGGGCGCCGTTCCTCCTCGGCCAGATGGGCCCAGGGCGCGGGCCGACCGGGCCGGACCGAAGGCGGCCTCGGGATGACCTGGCGTCCGCCCTTGTCCGTCACTACTTCGGGGGGAGCGCCTCGACCAGCGCTCGCAGAAGGTCGGGGAGCCCCGCGGTCTTGAGGTTGGCCATCACCCGTCCCGGCGTCGTCTCGCCTGTCTCCCACTCCATCCAGGCGGCCAGCAGCTTCTCGGGATCGGGGGGAGGGAGGTCCATGGGCCGCAGGGTACTGCTCCGTCCCCGGCGGGCGGCCTACGCTCCGACGGTGACCGACGCGGAGCCCGATCGCACTCCGTGGGGCCTGCGTCGGCTGTTCCTCGACCCCGACAGCTTCGTCCCCGTGCTCCTCCTGGCGCTCGTGTGCATGGTGCTGTTCCCCTTCAGCGACAACTACCGCCTCGGCGCGCTGATCGTCTACCCCTTCAGTGCTGCGCTGCTCGTCATCGCCCTGCACCACTCCCGGGTCCACTGGCGACTGATGCGGGCCGCCGTGGTGATCCTCGTCGTGGTCGGCGTGGGCACGGTCGTGAGCAGCATCGCTCGGGTCCTCGAGGTGGGCGAGGAGCGGCACATGGTCGCCACGGCCTCGTTCCTCTACGCCCTGCTCTTCGCCATCGCCTTCCCGGCGATCGTGCGCCGGGCCTTCCAGCACCGCGACGTGAACCTGAACACCCTCGCCGCCGGCATCTCCGCCTACCTGATCATCGGCCTCTGGTACGCCGCCCTCTATCGCGGGATGGCCTTCGTCGAGGGGTCGGGCTTCTTCGCCCAGAACGAGCCGTTGCGGCCGGGAGACTTCGTCTACTTCAGCTTCATCACCCTGACCACCGTCGGCTACGGCGACATGAGCCCGCTCAGCAACGCGGCCCGGAGCGCAGCGGTGACCGAAGCCGTCCTCGGCCAGGTCTTCCTGGTGACGGCGGTGGCCCGGATCGTCAGCCTGCTCGGATCGCACCGCCCGGAGCCGCCGACGTCCGTGGCGACCCCGGCGACCGACGAGGGCCGCGACGCCTCGAGCGGCTGAGCCCACCGCACCGGGGCCTCGGTCCCCCTCAGGCCTCCGTCGGGCCCTCGACCGCTGGTCGGTGGCGTTGCGGGAACGTCGGCAGCGAGCGGAGGAGCCCCCCGTAGTAGACGAGGTAGCCCGACACCAACCACCGTTCGGACTGGGCGGCCTCGACCATGGCGGTCACCGAGCGCACGTGGCGGTAGGTGACGGCGGGGACCAAGTGGTGCGCGGCGTGGTGGTTGGCGTTCCAGTACACCCACCCCACGAGCCGGTTCGACCGAGTGGTCCGCGAGTTCTCGAGGGGCTCTCCCGGTGCGCCGTCGGCATGCTCGGCGGTGGCGAGGAAGGGGAACAGCAAGAGCATGGCGATCAGGACCGGCACACCCCAGACGAAGAGCACGACGCCCGGCCACCTCCAGGCGGCACCGATCACCAGGGCCACGAAGAAGAGGGTCGCGACCGCGGTGGCCCGCACGTCACGCAGTTGTTCGCTGGTGCGCACACAGCGGTAGGGCCGTCCCAGTGCGGTCAGCACGTTCAGTCGATGCATGTCGGCCAGGACGTACGGGCCGCCGAGCGGCAGGACCAAGAGCTGCAGGCGGCAACGGAAAAGCACCGGCCGGCCCTGTGGGTCCTCGGCGGTCGCCGTCGTGGCGTGGTGGACCAGGTGCTCGGCCCGATACATGCCCCAGGGCAGGAGGATGACGGTGGTGGCAGCGAGTGCGACAAACCGGTTGGCCCTCGTCGAACGGTAGAGGTGCCCGTGCACCGCCTCGTGGGCCGCAGCCCCGTTGCCGATCAGGATCCACGCCATGCCCAGCCAGGCCAGGAGGCGGATGGGAAGGGCGTCGACGGCGGCCACCAGCACCGCCAACGCGACGTATGCCCCGGCGGCCACGGCCAGGTGGCCGCTGGTGCGCCAGCCGTCGGGTCGGGTCATCGCCTCGTCGACCACGCGCTCTCGGATGGCGGCGAGGTCGATGTTCGACGGTGGCGGTCCGCCGACCTCGTCGGTGCCGTCCACCGACCGCGCGACCACGGGCACGGATCCCCGATCCATCGGCCGTAGCACCTCCCACCCTCTTCGGACCGCCCCTACCCCGGGCCCGGTCCGCGCACGGTAGTACCGCTCCGTCCCGGCCGCACCGAACGCCATCCCCACCATTCACGGCGCCGCGGCCGGACGCGACGAAGGGGCCGGTCCGAGGACCGACCCCTTCGGTCGAACGATGGTGCGGTTGTGGCTAGGCCGAGGCCTGGCTCACATCATCCCGCCCATGCCACCCATGCCGCCCATGCCACCCATGGCGGCGGCCGCAGCGGCGGCGTCGCCTCCGGCCTCGGGCTTGTCCGCCACGAGCGCCTCGGTGGTGAGCAGCAGAGCCGCGATGGAAGCCGCGTTCTGCAACGCAGCGCGAGTCACCTTGGCCGGATCGATGACGCCGGCCTTCAGCAGGTCGACCATCTCGCCGGTGGCGGCGTTGAGGCCGGTCGAGCCGGTCTCGTTCTCGATCTGCTGGACGATGACGGCCCCCTCGAGACCGGCGTTGTCGGCGATGAGCCGAGCCGGGGCCTCCAGGGCGCGATACACGGCGCGAGCGCCAGTGGCCTCGTCGCCCTCGAGCCCGTCGATGGTCGACTTCAGCGTGGCGCGGGCCCGGAGCAGAGCGGTGCCGCCACCGGCGACCACACCTTCCTCGATGGCCGCACGGGTGGCGCTGAGGGCGTCCTCGATGCGGTGCTTCTTCTCCTTGAGCTCCACCTCGGTGGCGGCGCCGACCTTGATGACGGCCACGCCGCCGGACAGCTTGGCCAGACGCTCCTGGAGCTTCTCGCGGTCCCAGTCGGAGTCGGTGTCCTCGATCTCACGCTTGATCTGGGCGACCCGGCCGTTGACGTCGGCGGTCTCGCCAGCGCCCTCGACGATGGTGGTCTCGTCCTTGGTGATCACGACCTTGCGGGCGGTGCCCAGCAGGTCGAGCGTGGCCGAGTCGAGCTTGAGCCCGACCTCTTCGGAGATGACCTGGCCACCGGTGAGGATGGCCATGTCGGCCAGCATCGCCTTGCGGCGCTCGCCGAAGCCCGGGGCCTTCACGGCGACGGAGTTGAACGTGCCGCGGATCTTGTTGACCACGAGCGTGGCGAGGGCCTCACCGTCGACGTCTTCGCAGACGATCAGGAGGGGCTTGCCCGACTGCATGACCTTCTCGAGTACGGGGAGCATGTCCTGCACCGACGAGATCTTCGAGTTGGCGAAGAGGATGTACGGGTTGTCGAGGACCGCTTCCTGACGCTCGGCGTCAGTCACGAAGTACGGGGAGAGGTAGCCCTTGTCGAACTGCATGCCCTCGACGAACTCGAGGTCCATGCCGAAGGTGTTGGACTCCTCGACGGTGACGACGCCGTCCTTGCCGACCTTGTCGATGGCGTCGGCGATGACCCCACCGATGGTGGGATCAGCGGCGGAGATGCTCGCGACCTGGGCGATCTCGGACTTGTCGTCGATCTCCTTGGCCTGGTCGGCGATGCTCTCCACAGCGGCGGCGACGGCCTTCTCGATGCCCCGCTTGAGGCCGAGGGGGCTGGCGCCGGCGGCCACGTTGCGCAGGCCCTCACGGACCAGGGCCTGGGCCAGCACGGTGGCCGTGGTGGTGCCGTCACCGGCGATGTCGTTGGTCTTGGTGGCGACCTCCTTCACCAGCTGGGCGCCCATGTTCTCGAACGGGTCCTCCAGCTCGACCTCACGGGCGATGGACACGCCGTCGTTGGTGATGGTGGGGGCGCCGAACTTCTTGTCGAGGACGACGTTGCGGCCCTTCGGGCCGAGCGTCACCTTCACGGCGTCGGCCAGAGCGTTCACGCCGGCCTCGAGGGCGCGGCGGGCGTCCTCGTCGAACTTCAACATCTTGGCCATGGGTATCTCCTACTTCACGACCGCGAGCACGTCGCGGGCGTTGAGGATGAGGACGTCGGCACCGTCAGCGGTGATCTCGGTCCCGCCGTACTTGCTGTAGACGACGGTGTCGCCCACCTTGACGTCGACGGGGATCAGCTCACCCGTGGTGTCGCTGCGACGGCCGGGGCCCACGGCGAGGACTTCGCCCTGCTGGGGCTTCTCCTTGGCCGTGTCGGGGATGACCAGGCCGCTGGCCGTGGTCTCCTCACCCTCGCCGGGCTTGACGACGATCCGATCTTCCAGGGGCTGCAGGCTCATGTAAGGCGCCTCCGTTGGCGACTAGCACTCTCGTGTTGAGAGCGCTTAGCACTCTCACTGGACGAGTGCTAACGATACGCGCGACAGCCCCGAGGTACAACCCCGCTCCCGAGAGCGCTCAGACGAGGCGCAGATTGGGGCTGGCGCCGGTGTCGAGGGGCGACGGTCCGTCGGACTGAAGTCGGTACCAACCGGCCGCCGCCACCATGGCCGCGTTGTCGGTGCACATCGACCGGCTGGGGAGGAACGCCCGCAGGCCGTCGGCCACGCAGGCGTCGAGGAGCCGCTCCCGCAGCTGCGAGTTGGCCGCCACTCCCCCGGCCAGGCACAGGCCCTTGGCCCCGTGCTCGCGGGCGGCGCGACGGGCCTTCGTGACGAGCACGTCGACCACCGCCTCCTGGAACGATGCGGCCACGTCTTCGGTGGCGACGTCAGGGTGCTTGCGGACGTAGTTGACCACCGACGTCTTGACCCCCGAGAACGAGAAGTCGTACCCGTCCTCCAGGATCGCCCGCGGAAAGGCGATGGCCTCGGGATCACCCTCCATGGCGATGGCGTCGATGGCGGGACCACCGGGATAGCCGAGGCCCAGGTAGCGAGCGACCTTGTCGAAGGCCTCGCCGGCGGCGTCGTCGATCGTCGATCCAAGTACCCGGTAGTTCCCGTGGCCCTCCATGAGGATCAACAGGGTGTGGCCACCGGACACCAGCAGGACCACCACCGGAAGGTCGAGCTCGGGGTCCTCGAGCAGCGCGGCGTACAGGTGCGCCTCGAGGTGGTTGACAGCCACGAAGGGCACGTCCCAGACGAGGGCGAGCGTCTTGGCCGCACTCACACCCACGAGGAGGGCACCGATCAGTCCGGGGCCCACGGTGGCCGCCACCGCGTCGACGTGATCGTCGTCGATGCCCGCTTCGACCAACGAGCGGGCGATCACCGGGGTGAGGAGCTCGACGTGGGCCCGGCTGGCGATCTCGGGCACCACCCCGCCGAAACGGGCGTGGAGGTCGACCTGGCTCGACACCACCGACGACAGCACTTCACGCCCGTCGACGACGACGGCGGCCGCCGTCTCGTCGCAGCTGGTCTCGATGCCGAGTACTCGGGTTCGGTCCACCTAGGAGCCCTCCTCGGGCGATGAGATCGGCCGGGCGCCCGGCGCGATGCCCTCGACGACCAGTGGGGACGGCAGATCGGCCTCGATGGCCGCCAACCGGTCGGTGTAGGGCGGGAGATGGATGTCGTGGGCCCACAGGACCAAGGCATCCTCGACGGGGTCGCGGTAGTAACCGGCCCTCACCCCGGCCGGGGCGAAACCGAACCGCCGGTACAGGGCCTGGGCGGCCTCGTTGGAGGCCCGGACCTCGAGGGTGACCGCCTCCGCGCCCCGCTCGACCGCCCGCCGCATGAGCACGAGCAGAAGACGCGTGGCCACCCGACCACCCTGGCGCTCGGGATCGACTGCGACCGTCGTGACGTGGCCGTCGGTGAGGGCGAAGAGCATCCCCGCGTAACCCACGACGGTCGAGCCGGCCCGGGCAACGAGGTACACCCGCTCGGGACGCCGGGCCTCGGCGAGGAACAGCCCGAGCGACCACGGGGTGGAGCTGGTTCGCTCCTCGATGCGGAGCACCGCCCGCAGATGACGGCGACGCATCGGCATCACCGACACCGAGACACGGCTCGCGCCGCGTCCACCGGTCCGGGGGGACGGTGCCGCCGCCATCGACGTCACACCGGCGGGCGCGTGGCCCAGTTGATCTCGGCGTCTGGTTTGCGCAGGTAGAGCGGCTGGAGGTCCCACGGCTTGACCCACTGCTCACGCAGGGCCTGGGCGTGGGCGAGCATCACCAGCGACGAGGCCGACGGGTAGGCAAAGCCCTCCTCGACGATCTCGATCTTCTTGAGACCCTCGAAGACCTCCCGGTACCGCATGGCGCCGTCACCGACGAGGAGGCACTCCTCGCTGGCGGCCAGCAGCTCGGAGGCGAGATCGTCGGGCGACCCCACCTGATGGTCGGTGAGGCGCTGGATGCCGCCGGGGACCTGTCGGTAGAAGGCGTAGAACAGCTCGCCGCGCCGGGCGTCGATGGTGGCGACGATCAGGCGCGAGGTGAAGCGCACCGGGAAGGCGAGCAGGTCCAGACTGGGCACACCGATCATGGGGACGTTGAGGGCATGGGCCATGGCCTTGGCCGCGGCCACCCCCACCCGTAGTCCAGTGAACAGCCCCGGGCCGAGGTCGACGGCGACGACGCTGATCTCGGACAGCTCGATGCGGGCCTGGCGACAGGTGAACTCGATCGCCGGGGTGAGCACCTCGGCGTGCTGGCGGCCACGTGATGACTGCGTCGAGGCCAGGACCCCCTCGTGGCCGCCGACGGCGACGCTCACCTGCACCGTGGCGGTGTCGATGCCGGCGATCAGCACGGGGGCTCCTGTTCGGGCTCTGTGGGGGCGGGCGACTCGGTGCCGGGCTCGTGGATCCAGGGGGAGACGGCCGTGGCCACCGCCCGGGTGCGCGGCCGCCCACCGCGACCCGACGGGTACCAGCTCGATGACGCGCTCGTCATCGTCGTCGTCGGAGAAGGTGAAGCGGACCTCGAGGTAGTCGGCCGGCAGAGCGGGAGCTACGGCATCACCCCATTCGATGACGGTGACCCCACCGTCATCGAGCATCTCGGGGATCCCGAGGTCGAACACCTCGGCGAGGGCCTCCAGCCGGTACACATCGAGGTGGTTGAGCTCGAGGCGGCCCTCGTAGCTGTTCACCAACGTGAAGGTGGGGCTGGTGATGAGATCGTCGATCCCGAGGGCGGCGCCGTAACCCTGGGTGAAGGCGGTCTTGCCCGCCCCGAGGTCGCCGGCCAGCAGGAGGAGGTCACCGGGACGGGCCAGCTCGGCCAGCGCCGCCGCCAGCTCCTTCGTCTGGTCCACCCCGATGGTGCGGGCGAAGATCACGACGCTCCCCCCGGGGAGACGAGCGCAGACCCGGCCTCGACGAGGGCCTGCTTGGCTCGCACCAGATCGGCCCGCATCTGGGCCATTGGTTGGCCGCCTCCTCGGAGCACATAGGCGGGGTGCACGGTCGGCACCAGCACGGCCGTGCCGAAGGGATAGCTGCGACCTCGCAGCCGGGTGATGCCCTCCTTGCTCTGGAGCAGGAGTTGACCGGCGAACTTTCCCAGCGTGACCACGACCTTCGGGGCGATGCGCTCGAGTTGACCCTCGAGGTACGGGCGGCACGCGGCGATCTCGTCGGGCAGGGGGTCCCGGTTGCCGGGCGGCCGGCACTTGACGACGTTGGCGATGTAGACCCGGTCCCGGGTCAGGCCCAGCTCCTCGCCCAGGAGCTTGGTCGAGCAGCTTGCCCGATCGGCCCACGAAGGGCAGACCCTGCTTGTCCTCCTCCGCACCCGGACCCTCGCCGATGAACATCAGGTCCGCCTCGGGATCGCCGCTCCCGAACACGACCGTCGTGCGACCAGCCGCCAGTGCGCACCGGGTGCACCCGGCCGCGTCGTCAGCGAGGAGCTCGAGGGACGATGGCACCCGGTGATGGTACCGCTGGGTCGGGAGGGTCCCGGCGGCCCCGCCTGACCGGAGGTCGGGCCGTGTCAGCCGGTGAACGCCGGCGCGACCTCGACCGGTTCCGGAGCAACCGTCGTGGCGACAGTCGTGGGGACGACCGTGGTGGGGGCCACCTGACCGACGGCCAGGTCGAGCACCACCGACTGCGCGGGGGACTGGTCTTCGTTGCCGCAGTCGACCTGCACGGTCAGCATCGAGTCCGGCGGGGCCGAGGCCGGAACCACCAAGGGGATCGAGAAGGTGCCGTCGGCGGCCGGCACGACGACGTCACCGACCCCGGTGGCGCTGCCACCATCGAAGATCCGCGCCCCGGCGAGCGGGAAGAAGCATCCCTCTCCGGCAACGGTGACGGTGGCGCCTGGCACCGCGGTGGAGGGGTCGAGGGAAGCACCGAAGAGCAGGTCCAGGGCCTCGGGGGCGGTGGACGGACATGTGCCCAGGTCGCCGAAGCACGAGTACAAGGTGGTGCTGGTGCCGCCGGTGCCGCAGCGATACAGGACGAACCACTCGGCCGCGGTGGCCGCCGAGAGCGGCGCCACCCCGACCGACGCGTAGGTGCCGATCACCGAGCCGTCGATCGGGGAGCCGTCAGTGGTTATCCCGTAGCCGTCGAACACACCATCGAGGTTGTTCAGGTTGGTCGATACCTGGGTGAAGCTGTCGAGGACGGTCCCGGACACGTCCGTGGTCATCCCCGTCTCCGTGTCGACGACGCCCGAGACCAGCCCGATGTCGAGGTCCGCCGAGTCGCAGTCGTCACCGGCCGACAACGTCACCGAGGTGGCGGTGATCGTGCCCGCCGCTCCGGCGGGCAGGGCGGTGACGGTCACGGTGGCAGCTACCAGAGCCAGCACCCCGAAGACACAGGGGACGAGACGACGCATGAGGACACTCTCCACCAGTTGGACGACGAAGCACACCGGCTTCGGAGAGACATCGGCCGGTCAGGGCACCGACTGAAGAAGATGTCAGCCGTAGAAGCGAGGAACCCGGGGGCCGATGCCGCAGACCACCTCGTAGGCGATGGTGTCGAGCAGCCCGGCCCACTCCTCGGCCGTGACCTCCTCGCCCCCCTGACGCCCGATGAGGACGACCTCGTCGCCGGCCTGCACCTCGTCGTCCCCGCAGTCCACCATCAGCTGATCCATGGTCACCACTCCGACGATGGGGCACCGCCGGCCACCGATGAGGACCTTCCCGCCCTGGAGGCCCAGCCGGCGCGGGACGCCGTCGGCGTAGCCGATGGGCACCGTGGCCACGGTGGTGTCGGCCTCGAAGCGGTGGCGCAGGCCGTAGGACACACCCTCGCCGGCGCCCACCCGCTTGACCATGGAGATCTCGGCCCGCAGGGTCAGGGCCGGTCGGAGGCCGAGCGAGCCGGCCAGGCCCGGCGCGGGAGGGATCCCGTACACCGCGATCCCGGCGCGCACGAGGTCGTAGCGGCCGCGCGGGTGCTCGATGGCCGTGGCCGAGTTGGCGGCGTGACGCAGAGCGGGCTGGATGCCGGCCGCACCCAGCTCGTCGAGGACTGCCTCGAACCGGTCGAGTTGGACATCGGTGAACGGGTCGGCGGGCTCGTCGGCCACCGCGCAGTGGGTGAAGACACCTTCGAGCTCCAGCTCCGGGTGCGAGACGATCTGGCGGGCGAGGGCCAAGGCGTCCGCCGGCGCCACCCCGATGCGATGCATGCCCGTGTCGACCTTGAGGTGGACGCGAGCCATCCGGCCCTGCTCGGCGGCGGCGGCGGCGAGGAGGTCGACGGCGGCGGCGGAGTGCACGCAGACGCGCAGGTCGTAGCGAACGGCAGCGGTCAGGTCGGCGGGGCGGGGTTGGGACAGCAGCAGGATCGGAGCCCGGATGCCGGCCTTGCGCAGCACCGCGGCCTCCTCCACCAGGGCGACCCCGAGCCAATCGGCCCCGGCCGACAGGGCGGCCTCGCTGACGGCGATGGCGCCGTGCCCGTACCCGTCGGCCTTCACCACCGCGCACAGGATCGCGGGGGCGACGGCGCTCCGGAGGGCAGCCACGTTCTGGGCGACCGCTTGGAGATCGACTTCGGCGCGGGCGGCTCGCACAGGTGGCCCTACTCGCCGACCTCGGAGTCGGACTCGGACTCGGACTCGGCGGCATCGAGCTCGCGGACGATGGCCTTCACGATGTCACCGCGGGCGATGATCCCGACCAGGACGCCGGCGTCGTCGACGACCGGGATGCGATCGGCCTGCTGCTCGTGGAGCACGCTGGCCGCCGTCTCGACGGTGTCGTCGGGTCCGATGGTCGGGACCTCGGCGTCCATCACCTCGCCCACGGTGGAGCCCAGGGCCTTCTCCATGTCCTCGTCGAAGCGCCGCTTGGACGACGGGAGCTCGAGGTAGGCACCGAGCAGGGTGATCACCGTGGGCAGGTGGACACGGGCCTCTTCGACGATCAGGTCCGCGGTCGAGAGCAGGCCCACCACCTGGCCGTCGGCATCGAGCACGGGAGCGCCGTCGACGTCGCGTCGCAGGAGCTTCCGCATGGCTTCCCGGACGTTGTCGTCGGGCGAGAAGCTCAACACGTCGGTGACCATCAGGTCGCGAACGGGCAGGTCTCGCAGCATCGATCCTCCGTGGGGCAAGCCGTGGGGGCTCACGGCCACAGGGCCGTCAGCTCTTCGAACGCGGCCGGAAGGTGGTCGGGAACGTCCCCGGCCACCAGGCCGCGGCGCCAGCCTAGGGCGCCTGCTCGACCGTGGAGGAACGCTCCGGCGGCCGCGGCGCGGCGCGGATCGAGCCCTGTCGCGAGCAGCGCCGCGATCACCCCGGCCAACACGTCCCCGGTGCCCGCGGTGGCCAGGCGCGAGTCTCCGGTGCTGGTGACCAGCGCTCGCCCGTCGGGATGGGCGACCACCGTCGAGGAGCCCTTCAGCAACACCACGGCGCCGGTCGTCGCCGCCAGCGCACGGGCTGCGTCGAGACGGTCGGGTCCGGGGCGGTGCCCGGCCAGCCGCTCGTACTCACCGTCGTGCGGCGTCAGGACCGTGGTCGGGCCGACGAAGCTCGCGACCTCGGTCCCGAGGGCGGTGAGACCGTCCGCGTCCACCACCGTGGGGATGCCCTTCGAGGCGGCACCCGAGACCACGGCCCGCACCTCGGCGCGGGTCGAGGTGGCGGTACCGAGGCCGTTGCCCACCACCAGTGCGGCGAAGCGGTCGAGTCCCCCGAGCACCTCGTCGGCCCAGCCCTCGGCGGGCAGATCGGTCTGCACCACCTCCACGGGAAGGCCACCGGCGGTGCCGCCCGGGGTCGAGCAGCGGACGTAGCCGGCGCCGCTGCGCAGGGCGCCGCGAGCGGTGAGGGACGCCGCTCCGCCCATGCCCGGGCTGCCGGCCACGAGCCACACCGCGGACCGCCACTTGTGGCTGTCGACCGGTCGCTCGGGCAACCAGCCGGCCACCGCGGCCTGGCCGACGAGATGCGCCCTCGCCCCCGAGACGTCGAGGCCGATGTCGGCCACCTCTACGCGACCCGCGTGCGCCGCCCCGGGCGAGAGCACCAGTCCGGGCTTGAGGGCGGCGAAGGTGACGGTGACGTCGGCGTCGAGCACGCGGCCCGCCGCCCCACCGCTGAGGCCGTCGACGCCCGAGGGCGTGTCCACTGCGAGCACCAGGGCGCCGGGCGGCCGCCGGGGCGAGTCGTAGGAACCACGGAATCCGGTGCCGTAGGCGGCATCGATGACGAGATCGGCTTCGGGGAGGACAGCGGGCGCGTCGGCGGCATCGATGACCCGGGTGCGCACACCGGCCCGAGCCAGGCGACGGGCCGCGTCGCGCCCGTCGTTGCCGTTGTTGCCCTTGCCGGCGACCACCACCACCCGTCGGCCGTAGGTGCCCCCCAACAGGCCCCGGGCGGCACGGGCCACCGCCGAACCGGCCCGGCCGATCAGCACGTCGACCGGCTCGGGGGCCGCTCGGTCGATCTCGGCCATCTCGGCGGGGGTGACGATCGGGACCAGGCCACCACGCAGGATCGGAGCCAGAGGCACCCCGTCCTCATTCCCGCTCCCGAGCCATCCGACCCCCGGACCGGCCGGCGCGGCGGCGGACATCGGCCCCGCCGGCTCGGGATCGGCGCTCAGGGCGATGGCGACGGCCACGGCCTGGGCATCGCCGTGGGTGAGGCTCAGCTGCCACGACGCCACTCCCGCCTCGGTGGCCAACGTCGCCGCCCGACCCCCGAGGACGAGCGACGGTCGGCCCTCGTCGTCGCGCCGGACCTCGATGTCGTGCCAGTCGACGGCACCGAGGCCGACGCCGAGCGCCTTCAACGTGGCCTCCTTGGCCGCGAAGCGAACCGCGTAGCGCTCGACGGGATCGTTGCGCTCCTCGCAGTAGGCCCGCTCGGCCGCCGTGAACAGCCGCTCGCGAATGGTGGCTCTGCGCTCCAGCACGGACCGGAACCGGCCGAGGTCGACCAGATCGGTTCCGAGGCCGATGATCACGAGCGCCAGCGCTCGGCCAGGTCGTTGATCGGGTCCGTCATCACCTTGATCAGCGGGATGCGCCCGAGCAGGTCGTCACGGAAGACCGGCTCGGTCTCGGTCACGGCGTGCTTGATGGCCGCGTAACGGTTCCGATAGCCCTGGAGGACCGCCCGCAGCACGGGCAGCGAGAGCTCGCTCTCGAGGCGGACGTGGAGGAGGCAGAGACCGGTGGCCTGGCCGTCCTTGATCTCCGGCACGATCACGAAGATGCGCCCGTCGCTGCGCCCCTGGGCCAGCAGGACCGTCCGTTCGACGGCGACCCAGCGCTTGGTCCCTCGCAGCTCGGGATCGTCCTCGGTGCGGCTACGCAGCTCGCGTCCGAGCCCTCCACGGTCGACCACCACCAACGTGGCGTGGTCGGCCCCGGACGGGTCGACCGGCCCCTCGATGGCGTACCTGGTGTAGCCGAGCACCTCGGCCACCAACGGCTCGAGGGCGGCCAGCGTGCGCAGGGTGGCGTAGCTCAGACGATCCCGGGACGAACCGGCGGCCAGCACCTCCTTCACGAGTGGCACCTGCAGGAGCGTCTCGTCGCTCCGGGAGATCCCGACGGTGACGGTCTTGGCCTGGTGCTTGATGGCGTCGACGGGCCGGGTGAGCTCGTCGATGGCACCGGTGAGGGCACCCACCAGGTCCTCGAGCACGACCCCGGGCGTTCCCACCTTGCCGTGCTCGACCTGATACGCCTCGAGCGGCGCCACCCCCAGGGCGAAGCGCCACAACGAGGCCAGTTGGACCGCTGTGCTCGCCTCGAGGTGCCCGTCGTAGTCGCCCCCGCGGAGCCCGTTCTGGAAACGACCGGCGAGAGGTTGGAGGACCGGTCGCAGCTGGCCCATCAACACGGCCCCGTCGCCGCCGGCCCCGAAGGCGACCGCGTCGTCGATGGCCGCCCGGGCCTGGCGCAGCGGCCGGGCCTGGGCGTCGATGGCCAGCGCGGCCTCGTAGCCGAACAGGTGACCCACCATGGCCGACAGCACGAAGGCCAGCCGCGGGTGGATGGCGGGCACCGCGACCACGTGCAGAGCAGACGAGAACCGCTCCTCGCCCTCACTGGCGATCACGACCGGCGCAGCCTTGTGGGCCCGGTAGATGGCCACCTCCTTGGCCACGTCGTCGGCTGTGGACCCCTGTAGGCCGGCGGCACAGACGAGGATCAGCGGCTCCGAGGAGAGATCGATGTGCTTCTTGTCCTCGGTGCCGTCGCACGCGATTGCCTTGTAGCAGAGCTCAGAGAGCTTGATCCGGACCTCCTCGGCGGCGATCCGGTTGGCGCCGTTGCCGACGATCGCCCAGTACCGACGGGAGGGGGCCAGGTTGTTCGCCGCGGCGGCGATCTCGGGCCGCAGGGCGAATGTCCGCTCCATGGCACCGGGCAGGTCGCGGACGCCGGCGAGCACGGCGGCCCGCTCGGGGGAGGTCGCTCCGAGGGCATCGGCGAGGGCGGCGGCGAGCAGGAAGCAGGCCGCGATCTGGGCGTAGAACGCCTTGGTCGAGGCCACGCTCATCTCGACGTCGCGTCCGTCGGACGTGTAGAGCACGCCGTCGGCCCGATCGGTGAGATCGCTGTTGCGTCGGTTCACGATGGCGACCACGTGGGCGCCGCGGGCCCGTACGAGGTCGACGGTGCGGTTGGTGTCGGTGGTGGTGCCGGACTGGCTGACCGCCACCACCAGCGTGTCCTCCATCGACGAGGTCAGGTGGAAGCCGGACAGCTCGGTGGCCAGCACGGTGTCGATCCGCAGGTCCGACCCGGGAGCGAAGGCGGCCAGTCCCTCGGCGAGGGCACGGGCGGCCACGGCGGCGGTGCCCTGTCCGATCGCCACCACCCGAGCGATGCTCCCGTCGGCCAGCCCGGCTCGGACGGCGGGCGAGAGCACGTCGTCGCCCAGCGCGACCTCGAGCTCGCCGTCGACCTCGACGAGCTTGCCCCGCAGCGTCTTGCGGAACGACGCCGCTGCCTCGCCGATCTCCTTCAGGAGGAAGTGGGGGGCGTCGCCCCGATCGATGTCGCGTGTGGTGATCTGTGCCGTGGCCAACTCGGCGGCGGACACAGGCAGCGGGGACCCGTCGTACGCCCAGCGTTCGATGCCCTCGATACCGCCCGCTCCGTCGCCGTGCAGGCGCACGACCTGACCCCGGGTGGCCGGGTTGGCCGGATCGGCGGGCACTTCCCCGTCGAGGCGCAGGTAGGTGTCGGTCTCCTCGACGACGCCGTAGGGCTCGCTGGCCACGATGAAGGTGTCCTCGGCCAGACCCACGTACAGGGCCTGTCCACTCCCCCGCAGAGCCAGGAGGAGGTCGTCCGCCACCTCGGCGGCGCTGGCGGCGATGGCCACCGACCCCTCGAGCTGATTGACCGTCCCCCGGAAGGCCTCGACGACCTCGGTGCCGTCGGCCATGGCCCGGGACGCCAGCGTGGGGATCACCTTGGCGTCGGTGGTGATCTCCTCGGCGATGCGAAGCGCCTCACTCGCCTTGAGATCGGCGAAGTTGTCCACGTCACCGTTGAGCACGGCCGTGACGTAGGGCCCGGCGACCCGGTCCGTCTCCTCGGAGTTGAGCGGATGGGCATTGGGTTGGGAGATGATCCCGACACTGGCCCAACGGGTGTGGCCCAACACGACGGCCTCGGCCGAGGGCGAGTCGAGAGCCTGAGCCAGCAGCGGATCGCCGGCGATGGCCCGGCGCAGGGCCTGGGTGTTGTCACCCAGCTCCCCGATCTCGGCCGCGGCCTTGTAGACGAAGCTCACGGCGTGGTCGGCGGCGCGCACGGCGAGCGATCCGAAGAGGGGATCGCCGGCCCGCTCGTCGAGGGCGGCGCTCATCGCCGCACTGGAGAGGTCGAGACCGTGGCCCGTCACGAGCAGGTGGAGACCGGCGCTGTCACGCCCTCGGACCTCGAGGCGGTCGATGGCCGACAGGGCCTGGTGGATCGACAAGCCGATGGCGATGGCTGCCGGACCCGCCCCCGACCCCACGATCGCCTCCACGCCTTCGACCGCCCGCAACCGATCCCGGCTCACGGCCCACGACGCGTCCTTGACCGCGATGAGCGCAGCGTTGGCCGACTCCAGAGCGGGCCCGGTGAGTGACCCCTCGATGTCGAGACGCCGCTCGATCCCCTGGACCAGGCGGTCGAGGCCCATCGCCAGGTTGCGGACGCCGGCCACGAGGGTCGGGGCGGCGAGGAGGGCTCGCGCCCCCGGCACCCCGCGCAGCAGCTTGTCCGCAGCGGCGAGATCGGCGGCGGCCGCCGCCAGCTGCGAACCGAGGTCCTCGGGGAGCTCGACATCGGGGTCGACGGCGGCGATGCGGCGGGCGGCTGCCTCGAGCAGCTCCACGATCCTGTCGGGAGAGGGAAGTTCCCGATCGGAGGGCCGCCGTACGACGGCGATGATCCCGCACATGGACCGTTGGGCTCCTGATCAGCTGGTGGGCCGGACGGGGCGCGAGGCACGGCCGGGGAGGATGCGAACCCGGACGAGTGTATGCGCCGGGGGTCGCCGCTCGGTGCCGCCAAGCCCACCTCCGTACCGCGCGCCGAGCCGATCAGGCGTCGCTCAGCCGACGGCACCGGTGGGGCGTGGCTCCGGAACGCAGGCCTCGGCCACGACGGAGGCCAGGCGGTTCGCGACCTCCCGGGCCAGAGCCTCGTCACCGGCCTCGACCATCACCCGGACGAGGGCCTCGGTGCCGCTCGGCCTGATGAGGATGCGACCGGTCGAACCGAGGAGGGCCTGCTCGTGGGCGATCTGCTCCCCCACGATCTCGGCCACGTCGGGTCGGCGCACGGCCACGGGCACGTTGACGAGCACCTGGGGCAGTCGCGTCATCGCCGCCGCCGCCAAGGCGGAGAGGGGCTGGCCCGACCGGACGACGAGATCGAGCAGCTGCACACCGGAGAGCAGACCGTCGCCGGTGGTGGCCATGTCGGCGAACACGATGTGTCCGGACTGCTCGCCCCCCAGGGAGCCCCCGGTGCGCTGGAGCGCCTCGAGCACGTGACGGTCCCCCACCGGTGTCTCGACGACCTCGATGGTCTGTTCGGCCATGGCCAGACGAAACCCGAGGTTGGTCATCACCGTGACGACGACGAGGTCGTCGTGCAAGAGGCCCCGATCACGACGGTCGACGGCGAACAGGGCGATGAGGTGGTCGCCGTCGACCAAGGCCCCGGTCTCGTCGACGGCCAGCACCCGGTCGGCGTCGCCGTCGAAGGCCAGGCCGACGGCCGCTCCCGTCTCGACCACCCGGCGCCGGAGGTCGTCAGGATGCGTCGAACCACAGCCGTCGTTGATGTTGCGGCCGTCGGGTTCGGCGTGCAGCACGTCGACCTCGGCGCCGAGGGCGCGCAAGGCCTCGGGCGCAACCCGGGAGGCGGCGCCGTTGGCGCAGTCGATGACCACGCGCAGCCCGTCGAGACGGCGCCCGTCGAGCGAGCCCACCACCGAGTCGAGCCAGCCGTCGGCGCCGCCCTCGGCCGGAGACACCGGCCCTCCCGGCCTGTCGGAGGCATCGTCCGCAACCGACGACGCGTCGGTGCGGGCGGCCGCCAGGATGGCGTCGAGCTCGGCCTCGAGGGCCGACTCGACCGACTCGGTGAGCTTGCGACCGCCGGCGGCGAAGAACTTGATGCCGTTGTCCGGCCAGGAGTTGTGCGACGCGGAGATCACCGCACCCAGAGCACCCAGGTGCGCCGCGGTCCAGGCCACCGCCGGCGTGGGCACCACGCCCAGGGTCGCCACCGCCACACCGCCGTCACCCAGCCCGGCGGCCAGCGCGGCCTCGAGCCGACCACCCGACTCGCGGGTGTCGCGCCCGATGAGGAAGGTGGAGGCCGAACCGGAGCCGAGCACACGGGCCGCCGCCGTTCCGAGGGCCCGGACCAACTCGTCGGTCAGCTCGGTGGCCGGGCCCCGCACGCCGTCGGTCCCGAAGCGCAGGGTCATCGTGCTCCTCGTGGGCGATGAGGATCGCCCGCCGCGCACGACGGACGCCCCGGGCGGACGGAAAACCACATCGTGCGCCTCCCCGGAGGGACGGCGCACGACAGGAACGGATCGGACACGGCCGGGCTCGACCGAGTGGATCAGCGCTTGGAGTACTGCGGAGCCTTGCGGGCCTTCTTGAGCCCGTACTTCTTGGACTCCTTCTTGCGGTCGTCACGCGTGAGGAAGCCAGCCTTCTTGAGCTCGC
This sequence comes from uncultured Actinomycetes bacterium, assembly GCA_963793025.1. Lineage (GTDB taxonomy): Bacteria > Actinomycetota > Acidimicrobiia > Acidimicrobiales > Acidimicrobilacustridaceae > CAWBYL01. Next base: position 824,882 of record CAWBYL010000006.1, on the reverse strand, counting down.
CCCGCATCTCAGGATCGAGCTCGACGAGCGCACGGGCGATGCCGTGGCGCAACGCACCGGCCTGGCCCGAAACGCCACCACCGTCGATGCGGCAGTCGATGTCGTAGACCTCGGTGGTCTCAGTGAGCTTCAGCGGCTCGGTGAGGATCATGCGGTGCGTCGGCGTGGGGAAGTACTCGACCACCGGGCGCTTGTTGACGGTGATGACACCGGTGCCGGGACGGATGTTCACCCGGGCGACGGCCCGCTTGCGGCGACCGGTCGTCTGGATCAGGGGGTTCGACATGGAAAGTTGTCCTCAGTGGTGGCCGCTCAGCGGGCCTTGGCGTGGGCGAACTCGATGGTCTCGGGCATCTGGGCGGCGTGGGGGTGAGCCGACCCGGTGTAGACCTTCAGCTTCTTGATCTGCTGACGACCCAGCCGGTTCTTCGGGAGCATGCCCCGCACCGACCGGCGGATGGCCTCGGTCGGCTTGGTGGCGATCAGATGGCCGTAGCTCTCCGACCGCAGGCCGCCCGGGTAACCGGAGTGGCGGTGCACGAAGAGCTTCTCGCCCTTGTCAGAGGTGAGCACGATCTTGTCGGCGTTGATGACCACGACGTGGTCACCGGTGTCGATGTGGGGGGTGTAGGTGGGCTTGTGCTTGCCGCGAAGGATCCGCGCCACCTCGGTGGCCAGACGGCCGAGGACCATGCCTTCGGCATCGACCACGTACCAGGAACGCTGGATCTCGCTGACCTTGGGACTGTAGGTGCGCACGCGCGACCCTTCGCTTGTTGACGTCTGACGGAAAAAGCGCCGGCGCAAGCGGAGACCGCGCGCCAGGGCGACGGACCAAGATACGGCTCGCGTGCCGTTGGAGCAACTCGGCCGGCCCGGCCGGCGGATCGGCTTAGGAGTAGGCGAGGTGGACGGCCGCCTCGGGGGCGCAGATACGGGCGGCGATCGTCTCCTCGAAGTAGAGGTGCACATCGCTCGCGTCGTGGTGCAGGTAGCCGATGGCGAAGTCCTGACCGCAGACCAGCTCGAAGTCCCCGCCCCGCTGGCTGACGACCACGGCACCGTCGATGCCGGGAGCGAACACGACGGGGCCGTCCTCCAGGATGAGCTTGAGGTGCTTGAGGACCGGATAGCCACCAGCCTCGCTCTCCTGCATCACGCCGGCGTAGCAACGCGGGCCGAGGGCGATGGCCCAGGGACCCTCGACGCCGGCCTCGCGCATCGTGGCGATGGCCTGGGCGGCGTAGATGGGATAGCTGGCGTAGTCGTCGCTGATCATCACCTTGTCGTGAGGGGAGGCCTCGCTCAGACCGATCACCCCGGAGCCACCGAGACCGTGGAAGACCATCTGGTCCTCGGCCAGGGCCGCCTTCCGGGCTGCTTCGGTCACCGAATCCAGGTCGGCGTCGCACGCCCCCCGGGCGATGGCCTCGAGCTCGTCGCGCGAGACGCTGAACAGAGTCCGCATCTCGACCAGCGGCTGCACCAGCCGGGCCCGGGCCTGGACGGCCCCACCCTGCAGCGCCTCTGCCGTACCCAGGCGACCGGTCGGGACCGACGAGTACTCCCAGCCGTGGGGCCCGGAGAAATCGATGACCTTGCGAGCCCCGAGGTAGTTGGTGAGGGCGCGGCGGGCCTCTTCGTCGATCTCGGCCCAGGCGGCCTCCGTGATCGGCGCCTTTGATCGCATCAGGTGATCCACGTCAGCTTCCCTTCAGGCTTCCGATGCCCAGTCCGTTGGCGTCACTGCCGGCGGGGGGAGCCCCTCCAGCACCGTCCTCGTGGCCCGAGGTGGCTTCTTCTTCCAGCTCGACGATCGGACCCTCCGTGAAGAGGTAGGTCCTCAGGTGCTCGTCGAACTTGGCGTCGTGGCGGCGCAACCACTCGATGGTCATGGCCGCGTGTTCCTTCTCTTCGTCCCGGTTGTGGGCGAGGACCTCGGCCAGGCCGGAGTCAGCGGTGGCCTGGACACGCTGGTCGTACCAGTCGACGGCCTCCAGCTCCTCCATGATCGAGCTGATGGCGCGATGCCGATCCACCGTCCCCGCGTCCAGCGATTCCAGTGGCTCGTGGTATCCCTCGCTCGCCATCCATCAACTCCTCGATCGTTGCGCTGCAGTCGCGTCGCGTCCAAGTATGCCCACCCCTTTCTATCCAACGCTGACGCAGACCATTCGCCCGCCGTCCAGAAACGTTTCCAAGCCAACCATTCGGGTCAGTAGACCACGGCCCAGAGGCACAGCCCCTGGGGCGGAGCGATCGTCGGGGCCGCGCCGCGGTCGACGGCGCGCAGGATGGTGGCCATCTCTCCCGGCCTTCGCCGACCTCGCCCCATGTCCACCAGGGTGCCCACGATGGACCGGACCATCTGCTGGCAGAAGGCGTTGGCGTCGATGTCGAACCGCAGGACTCCGTCTCCGAGGTCGTGCCAGCGGGCATCGTGCACCCGGCGCACGAGCGGCGCGGGCTCCGACCCCTTGGGACGGCGACAGAAGCTGGTGAAGTCGTGGGTCCCGATCAGCGCGTCGCAGCCCAGGCGGAGGGCGTTCAGGTCGAGGGGATGGGGCACCCACCACGAGGTGGCGGCGAGGAACGGATCGGGGACCGGCCGGTTCACCACCGTGTAGCGGTAGCGGCGGAGCCGGGCCGAGAACCGGGCGTCGAAGTCGTCTCCGGCGAGGGCCGCCTCGCGCACCACGATGGCCGGTGCGCACTGGCTGTTCACCGACCGGGCCAGGGCGACGGGGTCCACGCGTTCGGCGTCGGCGTCAAAGGACACCACCTGTCCCCACGCGTGCACCCCGGCGTCGGTTCGTCCGGCCACGACCAGCGCCACGGGATGGCCGAGGGTCCGTTCGAGGGCCTGGCGCAGAGTGCCGGCCACGGTGACGACGTCGGTGTTCTCGGCCATGCCCCGAAACCCCCGACCGTGGTAGGCCACCAGCATCCGGACCCGGACCCGGCCGGCCTCCGGCGGGGCCACCGTCACCGGGTCCGGACGCGCACCGGCCGACCTCGGAAGGTCGGCCGGGACGTCGTTCACCTGAGCCGTGAGAGTCGGCTCAGACCAGCTCGATGCGGGCCATCGGGGCGTTGTCGCCCTGACGCGGGCCCAGCTTCAGGATCCGGGTGTAGCCCCCGGGACGCTGCTCGTAGCGAGGTCCGATCTCGTCGAACAGCTTCGAGGTCATCTCCTTGTCGCCGAGGTAGGCGACAACTTGACGGTGGCGATGGACACCACCCTTCTTGGCCTTGGTGATGAGCTTCTCGGCCACCGGGCGCAGGGCCTTGGCCTTGGCCTCGGTGGTGACGATGCCCTCGGCGGCGAAGAGCGACGCCGCCAGGTTGGCGAACATCAGACGCTGATGGGAGGCCGAGCCGCCGAAGCGCTTCGACTTACGTGGAGTGGCAGGCATGGCGGATCAGTCCCGGTGCTTGAGCGACAAGCCGCGCTCGTCGAGCTTCTGGATGACCTCGTCGAGCGACTTCTGGCCGAAGTTGGTGATGGCCAGCAGATCGTCCTCGGTCTTGAGGAGGAGCTCCCCGACCGAGTTGACCTGAGCGCGCTTGAGGCAGTTACGGGGACGCTCGGACAAGTCGAGGTCCTCGATGGGCAGGTCGAGGTCGGGCGACCCCGTGGCGGTGATGGTGACCTCGCCGAGCTCCAGGCCCTGGGGCTCGTCGCTCATCTCGGCGACCAGCTGCACCAGCGACTGCAGAGTGGCACCGGCGGACGCCAGCGCCTCACGGGCGGTGATGGATCCGTCGGTCTCGATGTCGAGGATGAGGCGATCGAACTCGGTCGACTGCTCGACGCGGGTGGGCTCCACCGAGAAGGTGACCCGCCGCACCGGCGAGAAGATGGAGTCGACCGGGATGACGCCGATGGTGTTGGACGTCTTGTTGCGGTCGGCGGACACGTAGCCCCGGCCCTTCTCGACCGTGAGGTCGAGGGCCAGACGACCCTGTCCGTTCACCGTGGCGATGTGCAGACCCGGGTTGAGGATCTCCACGTCGGCCGACACCGTGATGTCGGCGGCGGTGACCTCGGTCGCGCCGCGAGCGTCGAGACGGAGGGTGACGGGCTCGTCGCTGTGGACCCGGAGGACGAGGTCCTTCAGGTTCAAGATGACGTCGGTGACATCCTCTGTGACACCCTTGATGGTGTCGAATTCGTGGAGCGCTTCATCGAAGCGCACCTGGGTGACCGCTGCGCCGGGAATCGACGACAGCAGGGTTCGCCGAAGCGAGTTCCCCAGTGTGTGGCCGAAGCCAGGCTCGAGTGGGCCAACAGCAAAGAGCTGCCGATCGCCGTCGGCCTCGCCGAGCGCTTCGACCTTCGGGCGCTGCATGACCAGCATGTGTGTCTACCTCGGTTCCGTTCGGACGTGAGCGGCACCGTCGGTGGGGGCGACCCCCACCGACGAACGCCTACTTCGAATACAGCTCGACGATGAGCTGCTCGCGCACCGGCACGTCGATCTGATCGCGCAGTGGTGGCTGGAGCACGGTGACGCTGAAGCCACCTTCGCCGGCCTCGAGCCAGGCCGGGGCCTGACGATCGAGAACGTCGTGGTTCTGTTGCACCACGACCATCTCGCGGGCCTTGTCGCGGAGAGAGACCACGTCGCCCTTGCGCACACGAAAGCTCGGGATGTCGACCCGGCGGCCGTTCACGTTCACGTGACCGTGACCGACGAACTGGCGGGCCTGGGGACGGGTGGCGGCCCAACCGGAGCGGTAGATGACGTTGTCGAGACGCATCTCCAGGAAGCGCAGCATGTTCTCGCCGGTGACGCCTTCCTTGCGGTTGGCCTCCTCGTACAGGTTGCGGAACTGGCGCTCCGACAACCCGTAGGTGAAGCGGGCCTTCTGCTTCTCCTGCATCTGCAGGAGGTACTCGCTCGGGTTGCCACGGCGACGGGTGCGGCCGTGCTCGCCGGGCGGGTACGGCCGCTTGTCGAGGGCGACGGTCTCGCCCTTGGTGCCGAAGATGTTGGTGCCCAGGCGGCGCGAGACGCGCGCCTTGGGGCCGGTGTAGCGAGCCATGTCAGACCCTCCGACGCTTCGGCGGGCGGCATCCGTTGTGCGGAACCGGCGTGACGTCCTTGATGCCGGTCACCTCGATGCCGACGTTCTGGATGGAGCGGATCGCCGTCTCCCGACCGGACCCGGGGCCCTTCACGAGCACGTCGACCTTGCGCACGCCGTGCTCCATGGCCCGGCGAGCGCACTGCTCGGCGGCCATCTGGGCGGCGAAGGGAGTGCTCTTGCGGGAACCCTTGAAGCCGACGTTGCCGGCCGAGGCCCAGGCCAGGACGTTGCCGTCCTGGTCGGTGATGCTGACGATGGTGTTGTTGAAGGAGCTCTTGATGTGCGCCACGCCATAGGTGACGTTCTTGCGTTCCTTCTTGCGAGGGCGGCGTCCGCCCGGGGTCGGCTTGGCCATTATTTGCGACCCACCTTCTTCTTGCCGGCCACGGTCTTCTTCGGGCCCTTCCGGGTACGGGCGTTGGTGTGGGTCCGTTGACCACGCACCGGCAGGCCGCGACGGTGGCGCAGGCCCTGGTAGCAACCGATCTCCATCTTGCGCCGGATGTCCTGGTCGACCTCACGACGGAGGTCACCTTCGACCTTCATGTCGCCGTTGTCGATGTAGGCGCGGATGCGGTTCACCTCTTCGTCGGTGAGGTCTCGCACCCGGGTACCGGGATCGATGTCGGTGGCCTGGCAGATCTGCTCGGCCGTGGTGCGGCCGATGCCGAAGATGTAGGTGAGGCTGATCTCGAGCCGCTTCTCGCGGGGGATGTCGACGCCTGAGATGCGCGCCATGTCAGCCCTGCCGCTGCTTGTGTCGTGGGTTGTCGCAGATGACCTGCACACGCCCGTGGCGGCGGATCACCTTGCACTTCTCGCAGATCCTCTTGACGCTTGGTCGTACTTTCACTTCGCCTGACGTCCTTCGTTCAGGGGCACCGGGGCGAACTCCCCCCGGCGGGTCCGACCCCGATGGCCGGACTCTCGCTTTCGTGTGCTGTCTGGGTGCTACTTGTAGCGGTAGGTGATACGGCCACGGGTGAGGTCGTACGGCGTCAGCTCCACCTGGACGCGATCACCCGGCAGGATGCGGATGTAGTGCATGCGCATCTTTCCGGAGATGTGGGCCAACACCTTGTGGCCGTTCTCGAGCTCGACGCGGAACATGGCGTTCGGCAGCGGCTCGATGACCGTCCCTTCCAGGACGATCGCGTCTTCTTTGGGCTTCGGCAGCGTGGTCCTCCTGCTCGCACGGATGCACCGCTCACGCTCAGGGCGCGAGGGCGCGGATGGCCGAGGAGCGATCTTACCGGGAGGAGCCCGCGGTTTCCAAACGAGTGGATCCATCGGAGTCGCCGAAGGCGATGGCGGGCCAACCGTAGTCGCGGATCACGGCAGCGTGAGGATCTCGGGGCCGTCCTCGGTGATGGCCACCGAGTGCTCCCAGTGCGCCGAGAGCGAGTGGTCGGCGGTGACGACGGTCCAGCCGTCGTCGGTCAGGACGGTCTCGGCGGACCCGACGTTCACCATGGGCTCGATGGCGAGGGTCATGCCCCGGGCGAGGCGCGACCCCTTCCCCGCCCTGCCGTAGTTGGGGACGTCCGGCCGCTCGTGCATGGCCCGACCGATCCCGTGGCCCACGTACTCCCGCACGACGGAGTAGCCGGCGCCTTCGACGACCCCCTGTACGGCCGCGCCCACGTCGCCCATGCGGTTGCCGTCGACCATGGCCGCGATGCCGGCGAACAGCGAGTCGCGGGTCACGTCGATCAGGCGCTCGGCCTCCGGAGCGATCTCTCCCACGCCCATCGTGAAGGCAGCGTCGCCGTGCCAGCCGTCGATGATGGCGCCACAGTCGATGGCGATGATGTCGCCCTCCTCGAGGATCGTGGGCCCCGGGATGCCATGCACGATCACGTCGTTGGGGGACGCACAGATCACTGCGGGGTAGCCGTGGTAGTCCAGGAAGTTCGACCGTGCGCCCCGTCGATCGAGGACGTCCCGGCCGATGACGTCGAGGTCGGCTGTGGTCACCCCCGGTCGGACCGCCTCCCGGATGCGCTCGTGCATCTCGGCCACCACCCGCCCCGCGGCGCGCATGAGCCGCAGCTCGTCGCGGCTTCGACCACCCACGGGTGCTAGCCCGCGAGGCGGGCGTCGACGGCGGCGATCAGCCGGGCGGTGACGTCGTCGGGGGTGCCCAGGCCGTCGACCGACACGAGCAGCTCGGCCTCGGCGTACCAGTCGATGGTGGGCTGGGTGTCGCTCTTGTAGGCGGCCAGGCGCTTGGCCACCGCCTCGGGGGTGTCGTCGTCACGCTGGACGACCTGGCCCCCGCAGGTGTCGCAGATCCAGGGCTCGGCCGGGGGCACCGCGGTGGAGTAGATGCGCCCACAGGAGGCGCACACCCGACGGGCGGAGATGCGCTCGAGCACGACGTCCTCGGGGACCATGAGGTCCACGGCCACGTCGATGGTGGCGAAGCCGGCCAGGGCCTCGGCCTGGACCACCGTGCGCGGGAACCCGTCGAGCAGGAAGCCGTGGGCCACGACGTCGGGTTGGCCGAAGCGCTCCTCGACCACTCCCAACATGACCTCGTCGGGGACGAGACGGCCAGCGTCCATGAAGGACTGGGCCTTCAACCCGATCGGGGTCGCGTTGGCCACCGCCGCCCGCAGCATGTCCCCGGTGGAGACGTGGGGAGCGCCGTAGTGCTCGGCGAGCCGAACGGACTGGGTGCCCTTCCCCGCGCCCTGTCGACCGAAGATCACGAGGCGAACGGCCACTACTTCAGGAACCCTTCGTAGTTGCGCATCATCAGCTGGCTGTCGACCTGCTTCATGGTCTCCAGGGCCACGCCGACGGCGATGAGGATGGAGATACCGGTGAACGACACCGTGGTGCCGGGCAGGTAGGTGGTCAGCAGGAACGACGGCAGCAAGGCCACGGCGGCGATGAACAAGGCCCCCGGAAGGGTGATCCGTGACAGCACCTTGGCGAGGTACCGCTCGGTCTGGGGTCCGGGACGGATGCCCGGGATGAAGCCACCCTGCTTGCGCAGCGTGTCGGCCTGCTTGACGGGGTCGAAGGTGATGGCCGTGTAGAAGTAGGCGAAACCGATGATCAACAGGCCGAACACGATCAGGTGGATCGGCGCGTTGGGCGTGACCAGGTTGGAGTCGACCCAGTCCTGCACGTCGGCCCCCCAGCCGTCGGCCGGGAGCACGAAGCTCAGCAGCTGCGGCAGGTAGAGGACCGAGCTGGCGAAGATGATCGGGATCACGCCGGACTGGTTGACCTTCAGCGGGATGTAGGTGCTCTGACCGCCGTACTGGCGGCGGCCGACCACCCGTTTGGCGAACTGGACCGGGATACGACGCTGGCCCTGCTCCACGAAGACGATGGCGATCAGGATCAGGCCGTAGCCGGCCATCACGATGATGACGGCCGTCCAGCCTCCGTTGGCCCGGATGGTGCCGAACATGGCCGGGATCTGGCTCACCACCGAGGCGAAGATGAGCAGGGACATGCCGTTGCCGATGCCCCGCTGGGTGACGAGCTCGCCCATCCACATGAGCAGGGCGGTGCCGGTGGTGAGGGTGAGCACGATGAGCAGCACGTGCCATGTGTCGAAGTTGGGGACCAGGTCGAGACCCGTGTTGTTGCCCCGCCCCAGCCCGCCACCGCCGTTGTGGAACAGGTAGGCCAGGCCCGTCGACTGCATGATGGCGATGCCGATGGTGACGTAGCGCGTCCACTGGGTGATCTTGCGCTGGCCGACGGCGCCCTGGTTCTGCCACTCCTCGAGCTTGGGGATCACCACACCGAGGATCTGCATGATGATCGACGCCGTGATGTACGGCATGATCCCGAGAGCGAAGATGGCGAAGTTGGTGAGCGCACCGCCCGAGAAGAGCTGGAGGAAGGCGAGCATCCCGCCTGTCTCGGCCTCGTCACGCAGCTGCTTCAGGGCCGCGACGTCGATGCCCGGAACGGGCAGGTGCGCCCCCAGCCGGTAGAGGGCGATCACCAACAACGTGAACAGGACCTTGTTGCGCAGGTCCTGGACCTTGAAGATGTTCTTCAGGTTCGTGAGCACCGAGGTCGCTCCTACCGCCGCCGAGGTCGCTCGATCTAGCGGTTGGTCAGATGGTTGCCCTTGGCGGGCGGACGACGATCGCCCCAGGGCAGAGGAAGGACCTCGACACTACCGCCGGCGGCGGTGATGGCTGCCTCGGCCGACTTGGAGAACGCGTGGGCCTTCACGGCGATGGCCCGGGTGAGCTGACCCCGGCCCAACACCTTCACCAGGGCACCCTTGTGGGTGAGGCCCTTGGCGTGCAGGGAGTCGGGATCGACGGCGTCGAGGCCCGTCGCCTCGAGGACGTCGAGGTTCAGCGCCTGGTACTCGACCCGGAAGGGGTTGTTGAAGCCGCGGAGCTTGGGAACCCGCATGGCGAGGGGCAGCTGACCGCCCTCGAAGCCCGACGGGATGGTGTCGCGAGCGCCCTGGCCCTTGGTGCCGCGGCCGGCGGTCTTGCCGCCCTTGCCGCCGATGCCGCGGCCGACGCGCTTGCGGCGCCGGTTCGAACCTTCGGGTGGCTGCAGATCGTGGATCTTCATCGTGTCGTCCTCAGTTCTCGGAGGCGGCGGCGGAGCCGTCGACCTCTTCGACCGAAACCAGGTGCGGGACCCGGGCGATCATGCCGCGGATCTCGGGCCGGTCGGGAAGGGTGTTGGTCTTGCCGATGCCCCGCAGGCCGAGCGCCCGGAGGGTTCCGCGGTGCTTGGGCTTGGTGCCGATGGCCGACTTCACCTGGGTGACCTTGAGCTCGCCCATCACGCCACCTCGTCGGGGACGTGGGGGCCGCGCTCGGATTCCTTGTAGGCGTTCAGCAGGCCGGTCGGCACGAACTCCTCGGGCGACAGGCCCCGGAGCTTGGCGATCTCGTCGGGACGCTTGAGGTCCTGGAGCCCGGCGATGGTGGCCCGGGCGACGTTGATGTGGTTCGAGGACCCGAGCGACTTGCACAGCACGTCATGGATGCCGGCCTCCTCGAGGATGGCTCGGGCGGCCCCGCCGGCGATGACGCCGGTACCGGGAGCGGCGGGCTTGATCAGCACCCGGCCGGCGCCCATGCGTCCGATGACCGGGTGGGTCACGGTGCTACCGGCCAGCGGCACGGCGAAGAGGTTCTTGCGAGCCTCCTCGGTGCCCTTCTGGATGGCGAGGGGCACCTCCTTGGCCTTGCCGTACCCGAGGCCGACGTGACCGGCACCGTCGCCGATCACGACCAGGGCGGTGAAGGAGAAGCGACGGCCACCCTTGACCACCTTGGCCACGCGGTTGATGTTGATCACGCGCGACTCACGCAGGGCGAGGGCGTCCATGTTGGGGGCCATCAGAACTCCAGTCCGGCTTCTCGGGCCGCGTCGGCGACCGCGGCCACCCGGCCGTGGTACAGGAAGCCACCGCGGTCGAACACGACCTTGTCGACCCCGGCGGCCTTGGCCCGTTCGGCGAGAAGCCGACCGACCTCGGTGGCGGCGGGGATGTTGCTGGTGCCGTCGGCACCGACGGTCGCCTCGACCGTCGAGGCCGAGGCGATGGTGCGGCCGCTCACGTCGTCGATGATCTGGGCGCTGATGTGGCGGTTGGACCGGAACACGGCCAGTCGGGGCCGCTGGTCGGTGCCGCGCACCTGCTTGCGCACCCGGCGGTGACGGCGGATGCGGGCGTCCCGCTTCTGCTTGGCGCTGTCGCTCATGTCGTTCTCTACTTCCCGGCCTTGCCCGCTTTGCGCACGACGTGTTCGTCGCGGTAGCGGACGCCCTTGCCCTTGTACGGCTCGGGCTTGCGAATCGCTCGGATGTTGGCGGCGACCTGGCCGACGGCCTCCTTGTCGATGCCGATGACCCCGATGGTGGTGGGGGTCGCGACCTCGAAGGTGATACCGGCCGGCGCGTCGACGGTGACGGCGTGGCTGAACCCGAGGGCCAGCTCCAGCTTGGCGTCGCCCTTGGGGGTGGCCCGGTAGCCGACGCCGATGATGTCGAGGTCCTTGCGGAAGCCCTCGTTGACGCCGACGACCATGTTGTTGACCAGCGACCGGACCAGACCGTGCATGGCCCGGCTCTGGCGCTCGTCGTCGGGGCGCTCGACGATGAGCGCGCCCTCGTCCTGGCGCACGGTGATGGCGCCCGGGACGTCGCGCTCGAGGGTGCCCTTGGGGCCCTTCACGGTGATGTGCGACCCGGAGATCGACACCTCGACGCCGTTGGGAACAGGGATGGGAGCTCGTCCCACTCGTGACATGTCGGCCTCCTACCAGACGAAGCAGAGGATCTCGCCGCCCATGCGACGCTTGCGCGCCTCACGGTCGGTCATGAGCCCCTGGCTGGTGGACAGGACAGCGACACCGAGACCGCCGAGGACCCGAGGGATCTTGTCGGCCTTGGTGTACACCCGCAGACCCGGCTTCGACACGCGCTTGACCCCGGAGATCACGCGCTTGCGTTCGGGCGAGTACTTCATGGTCACGGTGAGCACGCGACCGGGGCGAACCGGGTCGTCGGCGCAGTCGAAGCTCTCGATGTACCCCTCCTTGAGGAGCAACTGGGCGAGAGCCTCCTTCACCTTGGAGGAGGGCATGCGGACCTCATCGTGCATCGCCGTGTTGGCGTTGCGGATGCGGGTCAGCATGTCAGCGATGGGATCGGTCATCGTCATGTCGTGGCCTCCCTCACCAGCTGGCCTTCTTGAGACCGGGGATCTCCCCGGCGTGACCGAGTTCCCGCAGGCAGACTCGGCACAGCAGGAACTTGCGGTACACGGCATGGGGCCGCCCGCACCGCTGGCAGCGGGTGTAGCCGCGCACCTTGAACTTCGGGGTGCGCCGCTGCTTGTTGATGAGCGCCTTCTTGGCCATGGCTACTGCTGCCCTTCACGCTTGAACGGGAAACCGAAAGCGCTGAGCAGCGCCTTGCCTTCGGCATCGGTACGGGCCGTGGTGACGATCGTGATGTCGAAACCGCGGGGAGCGTCGATCTTGTCGTAGTCGGTCTCCGGGAAGATCAACTGCTCACTGACGCCGAAGGTGTAGTTGCCGTGCCCGTCGAACGAGTTGGCCGGCAGACCACGGAAATCACGGATGCGGGGGATGGCCAGGCTGATGAGCCGGTCGAAGAACTCCCACATCCGATCGCCGCGCAGGGTGACCTTGGCGCCGACGGCGTTGCCCTCGCGGAGCTTGAACCCGGCGATGGACTTCTTGGCCTTGGTCACGACCGGCTTCTGGCCGGTGATCTGCTCGAGGTCGCGCACGGCGCCCTCGATGAGCGACTGTTGCTGGAGGGCCGCACCGACACCGGAGTTGATGACGATCTTGGTGAAGCGCGGGACCTGCATGATGTTGCCGAGGCCGAGCTCGTCCTGGAGGGCGGAGCGGATCTCGTCGTTGTAGCGCCGCTTCAGGCGCGGGATCTCGATGGTGTCGGTGCTCACGAGAGGTCTCCCTCGCACTTGCGGCAGATGCGGACCTTGGTGCCGTCGGATTCGAAGCGGTAGCCGATGCGGGTCGGCTTCCCGCAGGCGCCGCACACGATGGCGACGTTGGCCACCGGGAGAGGCATCTCCTTGTCGATGATGCCGCCCTGGGTCGTGGCGCTGGTGGGCTTCTGGTGCTTCTTGGCGATGTTGACGCCGTCGACGATGACCTTGCCCCGTTCGGGGTAGGACCGAGTGACGGTGCCGGTCTTGCCGCGGTCCTTGCCGGACAGCACCTGGACGCGATCGCCCTTGCGGATCTTCATCACAGCACCTCCGGTGCCAGCGAGACGATGCGCATGAACTTGCGGTCGCGCAGCTCGCGCCCCACCGGACCGAAGATTCGGGTGCCGCGGGGCGTCAGGTTGTCGTTGATGAGCACGGCGGCGTTCTCGTCGAAACGGATGTAGGAGCCGTCCGGACGACGCTTCTCCTTCTTCACCCGCACGACGACGCACTTCACGACGTCGCCCTTCTTGACCTGGGCGCCGGGGATGGCGTCCTTCACGGTGGCGACGAAGATGTCGCCGATCGAGGCGTAGCGACGCTTGGAGCCGCCGAGCACCTTGATGCACAGCACCTCCTTGGCGCCGCTGTTGTCGGCCACCCGGAGGCGGCTCTCCTGTTGGATCATCGGGCACGCTCCAAGACATCGAGGAGGCGCCAGCGCTTGGTCTTCGACAGGGGCCGGGTCTCCTGGACCCGAACCTTGTCGCCCACGTGGAGGTCGTTGGCCTCGTCGTGGACGTAGAGCTTGTTGGTCCGCTGGACGGTCTTGTTGTAGCGGGGGTGGCGCACCCGGTCGGTGACGGCCACCACTGCGGTCTTGTCCATGCCGGCCGAGATGACGAAGCCCTCGCGCGTCTTGCGCGGGTTGGACCTGGTGCTCTCGGTGGCGCCGGTCTCGTCAGCCATCACGCTGTCTCCTCGTCAGCCGCCAGCGCTTCCGCCGCGGCGATCTCACGCTCACGCAACTCGGTGTTGATGCGAGCGACCTGCTTGCGCACGACGCCGAGACGGGCCGTGTTGTCCAGCTGGCCGGTGACCAACTGGAAGCGGAGGTTGAACAGCTCCTCCTTGGCCGAATCGAGCTGGTCGAGCAGCTCGCCGTCACCGACGTCGCGAAGGGACTCCTTGGTCTTGGCCATCAGAAACCCTCCTCACGGACGACGAAGCGGGCCTTGATCGGCAGCTTCTGGATGGCCCGGTCGATGGCCTCTCGGGCCACGACCGGGTCGTTGTAGGACAGTTCGAACAGGATCCGGCCCGGCTTGACGACAGCCACCCAGCGCTCGGGGTTGCCCTTGCCGGAACCCATTCGGGTCTCGGCCGGCTTCTGGGTGACGGGCTTGTGCGGGAAGACGTTGATCCAGACCTTGCCGCCGCGCTTGATGTGGCGGGTCATGGCGATACGGGCGGCCTCGATCTGGCGGGCGGTGATCCAGCCCGGCTCGAGGGCCTGGATGCCGTAGTCACCGAAGGTGACGTCGGAGCCACCCTTGGCCTGGCCCCGCATGCGCCCGCGTTGCTGCTTGCGGTGCTTGACCTTCTTGGGCATCAGCATGTCTAGTCACCATCCCCGGGACGGAAGTGGGGGGTCTCGTTGTGCTGCCGGGTGGAGCGTTCGATCTCCTCCTCCTCGGCGAGAAGGCGCTCCAGCTCGGGATCGGCCTCCTTCACCAGCGGGGCGGCCTCGACGTCCTCGGTCGGCTCGGTGGGAGCCTCGGCCGGGGCGTCAGCGGGACGGCGACGGGCGGCGGCCGAGGAGACGACCTTGCGGGGCTTGGGAGCACCGGAGGCCTCACCCACGGCCATGGCGGCCTCGCGGGTGATCTTGTCCTCGAGCTGGCTCTTGTAGGGGAGGATGTCGCCCTTGTAGAGCCAGACCTTCACGCCGATGCGGCCGTAGGTCGTCTTGGCTTCGCGGAAGCCGTAGTCGATGTCGGCGCGCAGCGTGTGCAGCGGCACCCGACCTTCGCGGTACCACTCGGTGCGGGCCATCTCGGAACCGCCGAGGCGACCCGAGCACTGAACCCGGATGCCGAGGGCCCCGGCCTTCTGAGCGTTCTGCACGGCCCGCTTCATGGCCCGGCGGAAGGCGACGCGACCGGCGAGCTGGTCGGCCACACCCTGGGCGATCAGCGCGGCGTCGAGCTCCGGCTGCTTGATCTCCTGGATGTTCAGCTGGACCTTGTTGTTGCCCGAGATCTTCGTCAGGCCGGCGCGGAGACGGTCGGCCTCGGCCCCACGGCGCCCGATGACGATGCCCGGGCGGGCGGTGTGGACGTCGACACGGAGACGATCACGGGTGCGCTCGACCTCGATACGGCTGATCGCCGCATGCGGGAGCTGCGTCATCAGGTAGTCGCGGATCTTCCAATCCTCGATGACGTTGTTCGCGTACTCCTTGCGATCGGCGAACCACCGGGACTTCCAGTCGGTGGTGACACCCAGCCGGAACCCGTACGGGTTGACCTTCTGGCCCATCAGTCTTCCTTCCCTTCCGCCTCGGCGGCGGCGTCGGCCTGCTCCTCGGCGGGGGTGGCCTCGGCGGTGGCGGGCTCGGCCTGTTCGACCAGGTCCGCCTCATCAGCTTCGGCGTCGAGGTCGACGTCGGTTACCACGTCGGAGGCATCGGCCTCCTGGTCCTGCTCGATCACGTCCGCCTCGTCGGCTTCGGCCTCGAGGTCGTCCCCGTGGTCGTGGTCGTGGTCGTGGTCATGGTCGTGCTCGGCCTCGGCGTTGCGCTCGGCCTTGGCCTGACGGCTGCGGGAGACCCGCTCGCGTCGGGCCTCGGCGGCGGCGCGCCCGCCACTGGCGCGACCGGTGGCCGCCTCGCGGGCCCGGAGCGATTCCAGGTCCTCGGGCGCCAGACGGCTCACGATGATGGTGATGTGGCAGGTGCGCTTGCGGATCCGGGTGGCCCGGCCGCGAGCCCGGGGGCGCCAGCGCTTGAGCGTCGGTCCCTCGTCGGCGAAGCAGGCCGACACGTACAGCTCGTCGGCGGGGATGGCGTTGTTGTGCTCGGCGTTGGCGATGGCCGACTCGAGGCACTTGAGGATGGTCCGGGCGATGTCGCGCTCGGCGAACTCGAGGACCTCGAGGGCCCGGGCCACGGGCAGGCCGCGGACGAGGTCGAGCAGCTCGCGGGCCTTGTAGGCAGACGAGCGGACGTACTTGACCTGGGCGCGGACACCGGGTCGCTCGTTGGTCTTCACACCGAAGGCCATCAGCGCCGCCCCTTCTTCTCTTGGCCGGCATGGAACTTGAAGGTGCGCGTGGGAGCGAACTCGCCCAGCTTGTGACCGACCATCGACTCGGTGATGTACACCGGGACGTGCTTGCGGCCGTCGTGGACGGCGATGGTGTGGCCGACCATCTCGGGGATGATCGTGGACCGGCGGGACCAGGTCTTGATCACGCGCTTCTCGGCCTTCTCGTTCAGCTCGTCCACCTTCTTGAGGAGGTGGTCGTCGACGAACGGGCCCTTCTTCAGACTGCGAGGCATCGGTGGCGCCCTCTCTTAACGGCGCGAGCCGCGGGTGCGGCGCCGGCGAACGATGAGCTTCTGGGATGGCTTGGTCTTGTCACGGGTACGGCCCTCGGGCTGACCCCAGGGCGACACCGGGTGGCGACCACCCGAGGTCTTGCCCTCACCACCGCCATGGGGATGGTCGACCGGGTTCATGGCCACACCGCGGGTCTGGGGCTTGACGCCCTTCCACCGGTTGCGGCCGGCCTTGCCGATCTTGATGAGCTCGTGCTCGGAGTTGCCCACCTCGCCGATCGTGCCTCGGCAGTCGATGGGCACCCGACGCATCTCGGTGCTGGGCAGTCGCAGGGTGGCGTAGTCGCCTTCCTTGGCCACGAGCTGCACGCTCATGCCGGCGCTGCGGGCCATCTTGCCGCCGCCGCCGGGCTTGAGCTCGACGTTGTGGATGACAGTACCGACCGGGATGAAGCGCAGCGGCAGGGCGTTGCCGGGGCGGATGTCGGAGCCCTGGCCACTCTGCAGCTTGTCGCCGACCTTCACGCCCTTGGGGGCGAGGATGTAGGCCTTGGCGCCGTCGTGGTAGTGCAGCAGCGCGATGCGGCACGTGCGGTTGGGGTCGTACTCGATCGACGCGACGGTGGCGGGAACGCCGTCCTTGACGCGACGGAAGTCGATGACGCGGTAGCGCTGCTTGTGGCCGCCACCCTTGTGACGAGCGGTCTTGCGGCCGTAGCTGTTGCGCCCGCCGGTCTTGGACTTGGGGGCGAGCAGGGAGCGCTCGGGCGTGGTCCGCGTGATCTCGGCGAAGTCCGAGACGGTCTGGAACCGGCGCCCGGGGCTGGTGGGCTTGCGCTTGCGGAGAGCCATGTGTCCTACCCCTCGAACAGATCGATGCGGTCGCCGTCGGCGAGGGTGACGAAGGCGCGCTTGGTGTCGGGTCGGGAGCCGAAGGTGCCGGTGCGACGGTTGCGCTTGCGCTTGCCGTTGCGGTTCAAGGTGTTCACCTTGAGCACGGTGACCCCGAAGATGCTCTCGATGGCATCGTGGATCTCGGGCTTGGAAGCCTGCGGGTGGACCACGAACGTGTAGACGTTGTGGTCGAGGAGGCCGTAGCTCTTCTCGGACACCACGGGCTTGATGATGACGTCGCGTGGGTTCTTCACTTCGCGGCCTCCGCATCAGCGGCGGGAGACCCCGTCGGCAGGGTGGACTGGGTGAACACGACGTAGTCGCTCACGAGCACGTCGTAGGTGTTGAGGCCCCCGGCCTCGACCACGTGGACCGCGGTGAGGTTCCGGAAGCTCTTCCAGGCGGCGACGTCTTCGCGTGAGAGCACGATCAGGGCCCGACCCTCGATGCCGAGGGCGGCGAGGGCCTGAACGGCGCCCTTGGTGGAGGGAGCGTCGAAGCCCCAGTCGTCGACCACCACGACCTTGCCGTCAGCAGCGCGGTCCGAGAGGGCCGAGCGCAGCGCCAGCTTGATCATCTTCTTGGGGGTCTTCTGGGCGTAGCTGCGGGGCTTGGGCCCGTGGGCCACCCCGCCGCCGATCCAGATCGGGCCTCGGCTGGAGCCGGCACGAGCGCGGCCCGTGCCCTTCTGCTTCCAGGGCTTGGCCCCACCACCGCGCACCTCGGCGCGGGTCTTGGTGCTCTGGGTGCCCGCCCGGCGGGCCGCCAGCTGGGCGGTGACGACCTGGTGCATCACCGGGACGTTGGGCTCGATGCCGAACGTGCCTTCGTCGAGGTCGACCGAGCCGGCGTCGGCGCCGGCCACGGTCTTGACGGTCACGCTGGCCATCACGCACCACCCTTGGTCGCGGCCTTCACGGCATCGCGGATCACGACGATCCCGCCCTTGGGGCCGGGCACGGCGCCTCGGACCAGGAGCAGGTTCTTCTCGGCATCGGTGGACACGACCCGCAGGTTCAGGGTGGTGACCTTCTCGGCGCCCATGCGACCAGCCATCCGGGTGCCCTTGAAGACACGGGCCGGGGTGGCGCAGGCGCCGATGGAGCCGGGAGCCCGATGGACCCGATGGGCACCGTGGCTGGCTCGCTGGCCGGCGAAGTTGTGCCGCTTCATGACGCCGGCGAAGCCCTTGCCCTTGCTCACGGCGGTGACGTCGACCAGCTCGCCGGCGGCGAGGGTGTCGACGTCGATCTCCTGGCCGACCTCGAAGCCCGAGACGTCATCGAGGCGGAGCTCGACGACGGTGACTCCGGCCTGGACCCCGGCCTTTTCGAAGTGGCCCCGGTCGGGGCTGTTCAGCTTGCGAGGGTCCTTCGTACCGAAGGTGACCTGCAGCGCGCTGTAGCCGTCGTGCTCAGGAGTCTTGACCTGGACGACGCGCATCGGCTCGACCCGTAGGACGGTGACGGGCACGACGCGGTTCGCGTCGTCCCACACCTGGGTCATGCCGACCTTCTCGCCGACTACTGCCTTGTTCGCCATACCGGCAACGATCTTTCTGTGGTGGTGTTGCGTTCGTCTCCCCCACCCGGAGGTGGGGCCTTCACGCAGACGCTCCGCACGGGGAATCCCCCGGCGGAGCGCCAGTCGGTTGTGCTGCGTGGTACCCACACGCGGGTGGGCCAGCGCAGACGTCGGTTCGAACGACGAAGAGGTGCGCACGTCTGCCCCTTCGGGCCTCGGACGCACAAGAGGGAGATCGTAGCGACTTCGCCGCCCAACACCAAACCGGCCTCGGACGGCAGCCCTGTCGACCGGGGAGCCCAGCGACCCGGCCACACCGCCGGGCTCGCTCGGACCCACCGCTACGACCGAGCCAACCCCAGCTGAGCGGAGCAGGAGCGCCAGCGACCCGGCCACACCGCGAGGCTTCGCCCCGCTATGTCACAGCCCCATGCGGGCGGTGACGCCGTGGTCGCGACCGGCGGTGTAGCCGCCGTCGACGGCGATGGCCTGGCCGGTGACGAAGGAGGCATCAGGAGAGGCGAGGAAGGCGGCGACCGAGGCGATCTCCGAAGGTCGGCCCAGGCGACGCAGCTTGTGCTCCTCTCTGATCTCGATGAGCATCTCGGTCATCTCGGGATCGCCGAGGCCCCGCAGCAGCGGCGTGTCGATGAAGCCCGGGCAGATGGCGTTGGCCCGGATGCCCTGGCGTCCGTAGTCGATGGCCATGTTCTTGGTGAGGATGACGACACCGCCCTTGGAGGCGTTGTAGGAGCTGCCTCCGGCGGTGCCTTCGAGGCCCTCGACGCTGGCCACGGTGATCACGCTGCCCCGCTCCCCGTCGATCAGCTCCTGCTGGAGCATGCGGGTGATCACGTGCTTGGCGGTGAAGAAGGTGCCCTTCAGGTTCACCCCCACGACGTGGTCCCAGCTGGCCGAGTCGACCAGGTGCACCGGTCCACCACCAGCCACGCCGGCGCTGGTGACGACCCCGTCGATGCGTCCTGTCAGCTCGGCGGCGGCGGCGACCAGCGCCTCCACCGACGTCTCGTCGGTGACGTCGCACACCTCGAAGCGCTCGGGAGCGACCACACCGTCGGCGGGTTGGGCCAGATCACCACCGACCACTCGGGCCCCCTCGGCCGCGAACCGCTCGACGCAGGCCGCACCGATCCCGGAGGCCGCCCCCGTCACCACCATGACCTTGCCGTCCAGGCGTCCCATCGTTCCCTCCCACCGGGCACGCCCCTCGCGCCGTCGGCGCCGGCATCGTAGGGGGAGCCCGAGACCACTCGCGGATCCGAACCCAGGTGGGCCGTGCGGATCATCTCCGGCCCGGTGCTTCAGGTCCTGGCGCGACGAGACGAGACCCACACCCGGCGGCACGGCGGACCGAGGATGACACTCCATCGGTCAGGCGATCCACCGACACCACGACCGGGTGCGAAGGCACCCCCCGGCGGACCGCACAGATGGTCCCGAACAAAGGAACTCACCACCCATGCGTACTCTGACCAAGCGCTCGCTCGCCGTTGCCACCGGGGCCCTGGCCCTGGCCGGAGGGGCCCTCGTCGTCCCGAACCTCGCCAGCGCCCAGACGGCCGCCACCTTCACGGTCTCGCCCACCACCGCCTCGGAGGGGGACACCGTCCTCTTCACGGCGACCGGGTGTGAGCTCGAGGGCGTGGAAGAACCCGCCGTCTCCATCGAGCTCCTCGACAACGTGTTCGCCTACGACCTCAACGTCATCCAGGGCACGGCCGCATACGCGTGGGACATCCCCGCGCCCGATCAGTTCGAGCCGGGGACCTACCAGTTCAGCGCCACCTGCTACGACAAGGCGGACCCGGAGGGCGGCCCCGGCTTCGTCTACGACGACGTCGCCTCCCTCACGATCAACACAGCCCCCGCATCGACGACCACGACGGCCGCACCGACACCGAGCACCGCCAAGCCGGCGGTGGCGGCCGCCGCCGTCACCCAGCCCGCCTTCACCGGCTGAGCCATTTCACCGCTACGACGCGAAGGAGCCCGGGCCTCGGCCCGGGCTCCTCTCGCGTTCGGTGGCGGTACCGACCCTGGGGTCGGTCCCCGTCAGACCTGCTGGATCTTGATCTCGATGTCCACGCCGGCCGGAAGGTCGAGGCGCTGGAGCGAGTCGACGGTCTTGGGCGTCGGGTCGACGATGTCGAGCAGGCGCTTGTGGATCCGCATCTCGAAGTGCTCGCGGGAGTCCTTGTCCTTGTGAGGGGAGCGGATCACGGTGTAGCGATGCTTCTCCGTGGGGAGGGGCACCGGGCCGCGGACCGTGGCGCTGGTGCGCACCACCGTCTCCACGATCTTCTTCGTCGACTGGTCGACGATCTCGTGGTCGTACGCCTTCAGGCGGATCCGGATCTTCTGCTTGTCTGCCATCTTGAACCGATCTCGTTACTTGAGGATCTTGGTGACGCGGCCGGCGCCCACGGTACGACCACCCTCACGGATGGCGAAACGCAGGCCCTCTTCCATGGCGATCGGAGCGATCAACTCCACCGTCATCGTCGTGTTGTCCCCCGGAATACACATCTCCGTGCCCTCCGGCAGAGTGATCTGCCCGGTGACATCAGTCGTCCGGAAGAAGAACTGCGGCCGATAATTCGAAAAGAACGGCTTGTGCCGCCCACCCTCATCCTTGGTCAACACATACACCTGACCCTCGAACTGAGAATGCGGCGTGATCGAACCAGGCTTGGCCAACACCTGACCCCGCTCCACCTCTTCCTTCTTCGTGCCCCGCAACAACGCACCGATGTTGTCCCCCGCCCGACCCTCGTCGAGCAACTTCCGGAACATCTCCACACCCGTACACGTCGTCTTCTGCGTCGGCTTGATACCAACGATCTCGATCTCGTCACCCGTGTGCACCACACCCTGCTCCACACGACCCGTGACCACCGTCCCACGACCCGTGATCGTGAACACATCCTCGATCGGCATCAAGAACGGCTTCTCCGTGTCACGCTCCGGCTGCGGAATGTACTCATCCACCGCCGTCATCAACTCCAAGATCTGCGCCGTCGCGTCAGCATCCCCCTCCAGAGCCTTCAACGCCGACACCTTGATCACCGGAACATCATCACCCGGGAACTCATACTCACTGAGCAGCTCACGCACCTCGAGCTCCACCAGATCCAACAACTCCTCATCATCAACCATGTCGACCTTGTTCAACGCCACCACGATCGACGGCACACCCACCTGCTTGGCCAACAACACATGCTCACGCGTCTGAGGCATCGGACCATCAGCCGCCGACACCACCAGAATCGCACCATCGACCTGAGCCGCACCGGTGATCATGTTCTTGATGTAGTCAGCATGCCCAGGCATATCCACATGCGCATAATGACGATTCGCCGTCTCGTACTCCACATGAGCGATGTTGATCGTGATCCCCCGCTCACGCTCCTCCGGCGCCTTGTCGATGTTCGAAAAATCCGTCACCGAGTTGTGCGCCGGATCCTGCTCCGCCAACACCTTCGAGATCGCCGCCGTCAGCGTCGTCTTCCCATGATCGATATGACCCATCGTGCCCACATTCGCATGGGGCTTGGTCCGCTCGAACTTCTCACGCGCCATGGGGGGAACTCTCCTGTGTGCTCATGCCGGGGCGACTTTGGTGGTTGATGTTGTGAAGGTACGAAACAAAGCTGGTGCAGCGCAGATCCGAGGATCTCGAGGCGGTCATTCTCCGCGCACGCGGGTGACGATCTCTTCCTGGACGTTCGACGGCATCGGCTGATACGAGTCGAACTGCATCGTGTAGGTGGCTCGACCCTGGGTGCGCGAACGAAGGTCGGTAGCGTAGCCGAACATGTCCGACAGCGGCACCTGGGCCCGGATGATCTGGGAGTTGCCCTTCTGCTCCATGCCGCCGAGCTTGCCTCGGCGGGAGGAGAGATCGCCCATGACGTCACCCATGTAGTCCTCCGGGGTGGACACCTCGACGTTCATGATGGGCTCGAGCAGGATCGGCTTGGCCTTGCGGGCGGCCTCCTTGAAGGCCATGGTGCCGGCGATCTTGAACGCCATCTCCGACGAGTCCACGTCGTGGTACTTGCCGTCGGTCAGGGTGGCCCGGATGTCGACGGTGGGATACCCGGCGAGCACGCCCGAGGTCATGGCCTGCTGGATGCCGGCATCGATGGAGGGGATGTACTCCTTCGGGATGCGGCCACCGGAGATCTTGTCGACGAACTCGTACCCGCCACCGGCGCCGGTGTTCTCGAGGGTGATGGTGACCTCGGCGTACTGGCCCGAGCCACCCGTCTGCTTCTTGTGGGTGTAGGTCGACTTCTCGATCGTGCGGGAGATGGTCTCGCGGTACGCCACCTGGGGCTTGCCCACGGTGGCGTCGACGCGGAACTCACGCAGCATGCGATCGACGAGCACCTCGAGGTGAAGCTCGCCCATACCGGAGATGACGGTCTGGCCGGTGTCCTCGTCGGTGCGGACCTGGAAGGTCGGGTCCTCCTCGGACAGCGAGAACAGGGCCTTGGACATCTTGTCCTGGTCGGCCTTGGTCTTCGGCTCCACCGCGACGTGGATCACCGGCTCCGGGAAGATGAGCTCTTCGAGCACGAGCGGTGCGCTCGGATCGCAGAGGGTGTCACCCGTCTTGGTGTTCTTGAAGCCGATGCCGGCCACGATGTCACCGGCGAAGACGTGGTCTCGGTCCATCCGGTCGTTGGCGTGCATCTCGAGGATGCGCCCGATGCGCTCCTTCGACTGGGTGCGACTGTTCATGACCTGGCCGCCCTTGTCGAGGGTGCCCGAGTACACGCGGAAGTAGGTGAGCTTGCCGACGTGCGGATCGGTCATGATCTTGAAGGCCAGCGCCGAGAACGGCTCCTCGTCGGTGGGCTTGCGCTCCACGTCGGTGTCACCCTTGAGGTTGGTCCCCTGGACCGGGGGCAGATCGACCGGGGAGGGGAGGTACCACACGACGGCGTCGAGCAGCGGCTGCACACCCTTGTTCTTGAAGGCGGTGCCGTTCAGGACCGGGATGATGTCGCCGGCGATGGTGGCCGTGCGGATGGCGCTGCGCAGCTCGTCGACGGAGATCTCCTCCTCGGCGACGAACTTCTCGAGCAGGGCCTCGTCGACCGAGGCGACGGTCTCGATGAGGTCGGCCCGGTAGGTCTCGGCGTCCTCGAGCAGGTCCGCGGGGATCTCCTGGACCTCCCACTTCGCACCCAGCTCCTCGTCCAGCCAGACGAGGGCGTCCATGGTGATGAGGTCGATGACGCCCTTGTAGTGGCCCTCGGCGCCGATCGGCAGCTGCAGCACGGCGGTGTTGGCCCCGAGACGCTCCTTGATGGAGTCGAGGGCGGAGTAGAAGTCGGCCCCCAAGCGGTCCATCTTGTTGATGAAGCAGATGCGGGGAACGTTGTACTTGTTGGCCTGACGCCACACCGTCTCGGTCTGGGGCTCGACGCCGGCCACCCCGTCGAAGACCGCCACGGCGCCGTCGAGGACGCGCAGCGAGCGCTCGACCTCGACCGTGAAGTCCACGTGGCCCGGGGTGTCGATGATGTTGATCCGGTGGTCGTTCCACTCGCACGTGGTCGCGGCCGACGTGATCGTGATGCCGCGCTCCTGCTCCTGGACCATCCAGTCCATGGTGGCGCCGCCCTCGTGGACCTCACCGATCTTGTAGTTCTTGCCGGTGTAGTAGAGGATCCGCTCGGTCGTGGTGGTCTTGCCGGCATCGATGTGGGCCATGATGCCGATGTTGCGGGTTCGCTCGAGTGAGTGCGGGCGGCTGGCCATCTCAGAATCCTGTCGTGAGGGCGTGATGTGTGGGGCGGCGGAACAGGTGGGGCGAGGGCACGGTGTCGCGACGACGCCCCGCCTGCTGGCGGGGCGACCGTGGCGGCGAATGGGCCGGGGCGCTTACCAGCGGTAGTGGGCGAAGGCCTTGTTGGACTCGGCCATCTTGTGCAGATCTTCCTTGCGCTTGATCGAGGCGCCGACACCGTTGCTGGCGTCGAGCAGCTCGTTGGCCAGGCGCTCGGCCATGGTGCGCTCGCGACGCTGGCGGGAGTACCCGACGATCCAACGGATCGCGAGGGTGTTGGCCCGACGGGGCCGCACCTCGACGGGGACCTGGTAGGTGGCGCCACCGACGCGGCGGCTACGCACCTCGAGCTGGGGCTTGATGCCGTCGACCGCCCGCTTCAGGGTGGCGACGGGCTCGGCGCCGGTCTTCTCGGTGATGATCTCGAGCGCCTCGTAGACGATGCGCTCCGCGGTGGAGCGCTTGCCGCGCTGGAGGATCTTGTTGACGAGCTGGGTGACGACCACTGACCGGTAGATCGGATCGGGCATCAGCTCTCGGCGCGGGGCGGGACCCTTGCGGGGCACGTCAGCTCTCCTTCTTGGCGCCGTAGCGACTACGGGCCTGCTTGCGGTCGCGCACACCGGAGGTGTCGAGGGTGCCGCGGATGATCTTGTAGCGGACGCCGGGAAGGTCCTTCACCCGGCCGCCACGCACGAGCACGATGGAGTGCTCCTGCAGGTTGTGGCCCTCACCCGGGATGTAGGCGGTGACCTCCATGCCACTCGAGAGGCGCACACGGGCAACCTTGCGGAGGGCGGAGTTCGGCTTCTTCGGGGTGGTGGTGTAGACGCGTGTGCACACGCCACGCCGCTGCGGGGCGCCCTTCAGGGCGGGGGTCTTCCCCTTGGCGGGCTTCGACTGGCGACCCTTGCGGACCAGCTGCTGGATCGTGGGCACGACGGACCTTTCTTGCGGTTCGAAAGACGCGGCCAGGCGCGGATACGCGCATGGGCCGAAGGACAATGCTAGGGGCGATGACCGAGATTCGGCAAACCCCACGCCGGCCGGTCGGACCGGAGTCCGACCGGCGCAACGGTGAGGGTCAGGCCGAGCCCTCGGCCCGGGGAAGATCGATGACCTGGGCGTCGGGCAGCTCGTCGCTGGCCCCGGCCTGGTCACCGTTGCCGGCAACCAGGTCGCCGGCCATCCGTTCGGCCAACATGCCGGCCAGATCGGCGTCGTCGTCGCCCGAGGAGTAGTACTCCATGGGCGAGTAGTCGGGGGCGCTGGTGACGATCTCCCGGTAGGCGGCCATGCCGGTGCCCGCCGGGATGAGCTTCCCGATGATGATGTTCTCCTTGAGACCGAGCAGCGAGTCGCTCTTGGACTCGATGGCGGCCTCGGTGAGGACCCGGGTCGTCTCCTGGAAGGAGGCGGCCGAGAGCCAGGAGTCGGTGGCCAGCGACGCCTTGGTGATGCCCATGATCTCGGGGCGTCCCTCGGCCGGCTGCTTGCCCTCCATCACCAGGGCCCGGTTGACGTCCCGGTAGACCTTGGAGTCGACCCGCTCGCCGGGCAGGAAGTCGGAGTCACCCGGCTCCTGGACGGCGATCTTGCGGGTCATCTGCCGCACGATGAGCTCGATGTGCTTGTCGTGGATCGGCACGCCCTGGTCGCGGTACACCTTCTGGACCTCTTGCACCAGGTACTGCTGGGTCTCCTGCACGCCCTTGATCTCGAGGAGCTCCTTGGGATCGCGGGGTCCGTCGACGATGGGGTCGCCGGCGTTGATCTCCTGGCCGTCGACCACCTCGAGGCGAGCCAGACCGGGCACCGTGTAGGTCTCTTCGGTGCCGTCGTCGGCGACGACCACGATCACGCGGCCCTTGCCTTCGTCCTCGGCCAGCCGGACGACGCCGGAGATGTGCGAGAGCGTGGCCTTGCCCTTCGGGCTACGGGCCTCGAACAGCTCCACGACGCGGGGCAGACCACCGGCGATGTCCGCACCGGCGATGCCACCGGTGTGGAAGGTACGCATGGTGAGCTGCGTGCCCGGCTCACCGATCGACTGGGCGGCGATGACTCCCACCGCCTCACCGACCTCGATGAGCTTGGCCGTGGCCAGCGACAGCCCGTAGCAGGCAGCCGAGACGCCGACGTCGGAGTCGTCGGTGAGCGGCGACAGCACGCGGGCCCGGGTCACGCCCGGATCGTCGCGCAGGGCCTCCATCTCGACATCGCCGACGACCGTGCCCTTCGGGTACGTGGTGCCGTCGGAGAGGGTGACGTCGTCGGCCAGGGTCCGGCTGTAGAGACGGGTCTCGAGCCATGCCCGCTTACCGGGCCGGTCGGCCTCGATGTCCTCGATCCAGATGCCGCGGACGGCGCCCGACTCGAAGGGATCCTCGTCGTTGATGATCAGCTCCTGGGCCACGTCGACGAGTCGGCGGGTCAGGTAGCCGGAGTCGGCGGTACGAAGGGCGGTGTCGACCAGGCCCTTGCGGGCGCCCGGCGTGGCGATGAAGTACTCGAGCATCGTCAGGCCTTCGCGGAAGTTCGACTTGATCGGCCGGGGGATCATGTCGCCACGGGGGTTGGCCACCAGGCCGCGCATGCCGGCGATCTGGCGGACCTGCATCATGTTCCCTCGGGCACCGGAACCGACCATCATCTCGATGGGGTTGAACTGCTCGGCCTTGAGGGTCTTCTCCATCTCGGTCCGCACCTCGTCGGTGGCGGTCGTCCAGATCTCGACCTCCTTCTGCCGACGCTCGCCATCGGTGATGATGCCGCGCCGGAACTGGGTCTCGACCTTGTCCGCCTCCTTCTCGTGGCGATCGAGGATCTCGGCCTTGGCGACCGGGGTCTTCACGTCCTCGATGGAGATGGTGAGCCCCGACTTGGAGGCGTACCGGTAGCAGAGGTCCTTGATGCGGTCGAGGCTGGCGGCGACGTCGGCCTTCTCGTACTCGTGGGCCAGCTCGTCGACGATGCGCCCCATGACCCGCTTGTCGACGCGGTGGTCCTGGAACTCGAAGCCGGCGGGCAGGGCGTTGTTGAAGAACACGCGCCCGGCCGTGGTCCGTCGATAGACGGGCCGGCCGTCTTCCTCGCTCACGATGTGCTCGGGCTGGCGGTACTCGATGAGGGCGTGCAGGTCGATGTCGCCCCGCTCGTAGGCCCGCTCGACCTCGTCGAAGGCCCGGAACGCCCGGCCCTCGCCCTTGGCCCCCTCGACCTGCTCGGTGAGGTAGAAGGCGCCGATGATCATGTCCTGGGTCGGGGTCACGAGAGCGCGACCGTCGGCCGGCGACAAGATGTTGTTGGCCGACAGCATCAGCACGCGGGCCTCGGCCTGGGCCTCGGCCGACAGCGGCAGGTGGACGGCCATCTGGTCGCCGTCGAAGTCGGCGTTGAAGGCGTGGCACACCAGGGGATGGATCTGGATGGCCTTGCCCTCGACCAGCACCGGCTCGAAGGCCTGGATGCCGAGGCGATGCAACGTGGGCGCCCGGTTCAACATCACCGGGTGCTCCTTGATGACCTCCTCGAGCACGTCCCAGACCTGCGGGCGTCGGCGCTCGACCATCCGCTTGGCCGACTTGATGTTCTGGGCCAGCTCGGCGTCCACCAGCTTCTTCATGACGAAGGGCTTGAACAGCTCCAGGGCCATGAGCTTGGGCAGACCGCACTGGTGCAGCTTGAGCGTGGGGCCGACGACGATGACCGAACGGCCGGAGTAGTCGACGCGCTTGCCGAGCAGGTTCTGGCGGAACCGACCCTGCTTGCCCTTGAGCATGTCGGAGAGGGACTTGAGAGGACGGTTGCCCGGCCCGGTGACCGGACGTCCGCGACGGCCGTTGTCGAACAGGGCGTCGACGGCCTCCTGCAGCATCCGCTTCTCGTTGTTGACGATGATCTCGGGGGCCCCGAGGTCGAGGAGGCGCTTGAGGCGGTTGTTCCGGTTGATGACCCGGCGGTACAGGTCGTTGAGGTCGGAGGTGGCGAAACGGCCACCGTCGAGCTGCACCATCGGCCGCAGCTCCGGCGGGATCACCGGGACCACGTCGAGGATCATGGCCCGCGGGTCGTTGACCCGACGACCGTTCTCGTCACGACGGTTGAAGGCGGTGACGATCTTCAGGCGCTTGATGGCCTTCTGCTTGCGCTGGGCCGACAGCGGCTTCTGCCCCTCGGGCGGGTCGATCTGCTCACGCAGGCGGATCTCGTCGGCGTCGAGGTCGATGCGGTCGATGAGACGGGCGATGGCGTCGGCGCCCATGCCGCCCTCGAAGTACTCGCCGTAGCGGTCCTGCAGCTCGCGCCACAGCATCTCGTCCTCGATGATCTTGCGGGCGAAGATGTCCTTGAACTCGTCGAATGCCCGGACGACGAGGTCGAGCTCCATCTCGTAGCGCTCGCGGATCGACTGCAGATCCTTCTCCGCAGCCCGCTGGCGCGCCTTGATGTCGGCGTCCTTGGCCCCGTCGGCCTCCAGCCCGGCGATCTCGGCCTCCAGGGCCTCGAAGCGCTTGGCCAGCTCGAGCTCGCGCTCGTTCTCGATGGCGTCCTTCTCACCGAGCATCTCGGCCTCGAGGTTGGGCAGCTCCTCGTGGCGGCGCTCGTCATCGACGTAGGTGACGAGGTTGGCGGCGAAGTAGATGACCTTCTCGAGCTGCTTGGCCTTCATCTCCTCGCGAGCCTCGGTGCCCATGAGCAGGTAGGCCAGCCAGGAGCGGGTGCCGCGCAGGTACCAGATGTGGACGACGGGGGCGGCCAGCTCGATGTGGCCCATGCGCTCGCGCCGGACCTTGGAGCGGGTGACCTCCACGCCGCAGCGCTCGCAGATGATGCCCTTGAAGCGCACGCGCTTGTACTTGCCGCAGTAGCACTCCCAGTCCTTCTGGGGACCGAAGATCTTCTCGCAGAAGAGGCCGTCCTTCTCCGGCTTCAACGTGCGGTAGTTGATGGTCTCGGGCTTCTTGACCTCGCCGTTGGACCACGTACGGATGGAATCTGCGGTGGCCAGGCCGATGCGCAGCTGATCGAAGTTGTTGACGTCGAGCATGGGCATTCCCTCAGCTCCTCTCAGCCTGGCGCCGGGCGTCTTCCTCGTCGCTGCCCCGTTCGGGCCGCGAGAGGTCGATGCCGAGCTCCTCGGCGGTGCGGAAGATGTCTTCGTCGAGCTCACGCATCTCGATCTCCTCACCAGTGGTGGAGAGGACCTCGACGTTGAGGCACAGGGCCTGCATCTCCTTGATGAGAACCTTGAAGCTCTCGGGGATGCCGGGCTCGGGGATGTTCTCGCCCTTGACGATGGCCTCGTAGACCTTCACGCGGCCGAGCACGTCGTCGGACTTGATGGTGAGCAGCTCCTGCAGGCAGTAGGCGGCGCCGTAGGCCTCGAGGGCCCACACCTCCATCTCGCCGAACCTCTGGCCACCGAACTGGGCCTTACCGCCGAGGGGCTGCTGGGTGATCATCGAGTAGGGGCCGGTCGACCGGGCGTGGATCTTGTCGTCCACGAGGTGGGCCAGCTTCAGGATGTAGACGACGCCCACCGTGATGGGGTTGTCGTAGGGCTCACCGGTGCGACCGTTGAACAGTGTCGTCTTGCCGTTGTCCTGCATGAGCCGGCCGTTGTCGCCGTAGCGGGCGTCGGTGGCCTCGGGCTGCAGGTTCTGGAAGATCGACTGGATCGTCGGGTGCTTGCCGGCCTGGCCGACCTCGTCCCAGTGGGCTCCGTCGAACACCGGGGTGGCGATGAGCGTCGACGGCGGCGTGGTGGGCCGGGTCTTGCTCTCGGTGCCCCGGACCGGGTCGATGCCGGTGGTGGTCCCGTCGATCGACCAGCCGTAGCGGGCCGCGTAGCCCAGGTGGGCCTCGAGGACCTGGCCGACGTTCATCCGGGAGGGGACGCCGAGGGGGTTCAAGATGATGTCGACAGGCGTGCCGTCGGCCAGGAAGGGCATGTCCTCGAGCGGGAGGATCTTGGAGATGACGCCCTTGTTGCCGTGCCGGCCGGCCAGCTTGTCGCCCACGCTGATCTTGCGCTTCTGGGCCACGTAGACCCGCACCAGCTGGTTGACGCCGGGCGGGAGCTCGTGGCTCTCGTCACGGCTGAACACCTTGACGTCGATGACCTTGCCGGACTCGCCGTGGGGCACCTTGAGAGAGGTGTCGCGCACCTCACGGGCCTTCTCGCCGAAGATGGCTCGCAGGAGCCGCTCCTCGGGGGTGAGCTCGGTCTCGCCCTTGGGTGTGACCTTGCCCACCAGGACGTCGCCCGCCCCCACCTCGGCGCCGACGCGGATGATGCCGCGCTCGTCGAGGTCGGCGAGGATCTCGTCGGAGAGGTTCGGGATGTCCCGGGTGATCTCCTCCGGGCCCAGCTTGGTGTCGCGGGCGTCGATCTCGTGCTCGTGGATGTGGATCGACGTGAGCACGTCGTCCTTGACCAGTCGCTCCGAGAGGATGATGGCGTCCTCGAAGTTGTAGCCCTCCCACGGCATGAAGGCCACGACGAGGTTCTTGCCGAGCGCCAACTCGCCGTTGTCGGTCGAGGGACCGTGGGCGAGGATGTCGCCCTTGGCGATCTTCTGGCCCTCGGACACGATGGGCTTCTGGTTGATGCAGGTGTCCTGGTTCGAACGCTCGAACTTGAGCAACCGGTAGACCCGACGGCCCTGCGACTTGTACTCGACGGTGATGGCGTCGCCGTCGACCTCGCTGACCACGCCGTCGTCGGTGGCGAGGATCATGTCGGCCGCGTCGCGAGCGGCGCGGGACTCGATGCCGGTGCCGATGTACGGAGCCTCGGCCCGCAGCAGCGGGACGGCCTGGCGCTGCATGTTGGCGCCCATGAGGGCCCGGTTGGCGTCGTCGTGCTCGAGGAAGGGGATGAGCGCGGTGGCCACCGAGACGATCTGCTTGGGCGACACGTCCATGAGCTGGACTTCCATGGGCGGCACGTTGGAGATCTCGGTGGTGGCACCGAAGAAGACGTCACGCTCGAGCATGAGCTTCAGCTCGCCGAGGGTGGCGGCCTGCGGCGAGCGCCGGACCAGGACGCGGTCGGCCTGGAAGGTGCCGTCGGGGTTGAGGGGTGCGTTCGCCTGGGCGACGACGTACTCCTCCTCCTCGTCGGCGGCCAGGTAGACGATCTCGTCGGTGACCCGACCCTCGACCACCTTGCGGTACGGCGACTCGATGAAGCCGAACTCGTTGACCCGGGCGAAGGTGGCCAGCGCGCCGATGAGCCCGATGTTCGGACCCTCAGGGGTCTCGATCGGGCACATGCGGCCGTAGTGGCTGAAGTGGACGTCGCGGACCTCGAAGCCGGCGCGCTCCCGGGACAGACCACCCGGGCCGAGGGCCGAGAGCCGGCGGCGGTGGGTGAGGCCCGACAGGGGGTTCACCTGGTCCATGAACTGCGACAGCTGGGAGGTCCCGAAGAACTCCTTGATGGCGGCCACGACCGGACGGATGTTGATGAGCGTCTGAGGCGTGATGGCCTCCACGTCCTGGGTGGTCATGCGCTCGCGCACCACCCGCTCCATGCGGGACAGCCCGATGCGGACCTGGTTCTGGATCAGCTCGCCGACCGAACGGATACGACGGTTGGCGAAGTGGTCCTGATCGTCGAGGCGGTAGCCCGGCTCGGCGTTGACCAGGTTCAGCAGGTACGTGGTGGCGGCCAGGACCTCGGCCGGGGTGAGCACGGACTGATCCGGCTCGGGCCGCTCGAGCTCGATGCCGAAGAGGCTCTCGATCTTGTCGAGCTCCGGGCCGAGCTTCCGGTTCAGCTTGTAGCGGCCCACGCGGGAGAGGTCGTAGCGCCGGCTCTCGAAGAAGGCGTTGCGGAAGTAGGCCTTGGCCGACTCGACCGAGGGCGGCTCGCCGGGGCGGGCCCGCTTGTAGATCTCGACCAGTGCCTCGTCCTGGGTGGGCGCGAGCTCGCGGTCCTTCTCCCACTGCCCCTCGAGGAAGTCGAAGTGGCGCACGAAGCGGTCGAGGAACCCCGGGTGGTTCTCCTCGTCGTAGCCGAGGGCCCGGAGCAACACGAACAGGCTGAGGCGACGCTTGCGGGCGACGCGGGCGCCGGCGGTGACGTCCTTGCCCGGCTTCTGCTCGACGTCGAACTCGATCCACTCGCCGCGGTAGGGGTGGATGGTGCCGGTGACGAGCTGGTGCTTCTGCAGGTTCCGCAGACGGAACCGCTCACCGGGCTGGAAGATGACGCCGGGCGAGCGAACGAGCTGGGACACCACGACACGCTCGGTGCCGTTGATCACGAAGGTGCCCTTGTCCGTCATCATGGGGAAGTCCCCCATGAACACGGTCTGCTCCTTGATCTCGCCGGTGGCCGCGTTCATGAAGCGGGCCCTCACGAAGATCGGAGCGGAGAAGGTCATGTCCTTCTCCTTGCACTCCTCCACCGTGAACTTGGGCGGAGGACGCAGGTCCTCGTCGTCAGGATCGAACTCCAGCTCGAGCTGGAGCGTCTCGGTGAAGTCCTTGATCGGACTGATGTCGCGGAATGTCTCCGCGAGACCGTGGTGGAGGAACCACTCGAACGATTCGCGCTGGATGGCGATCAGATCGGGCAGCTGGAGGACATCATCGAGGTTGGCGAACGAATAACGTTCCCGAACCGGCGTGCGAGAAGGCAAGGACTACTCCTCGGTAGGGCGGGCGAGGTTCACCACAGCCCGGGCGCGGGTCATCGTCGGGATCGACGACGGAGCGACGTCAGGGGCGAGCGCGGCAACCCGTGATCTTAGGGGTGCGCGCCGATAAGAGCAACCCCGGGCTCCGAAAACGGAAATCGAGGCGCTCACTCGGGGGATCATCCACTTCTACCCCGGTCAGATTGAGCGGCACAGTAAAGGTCTTGGCCCGATCGGTCAAGCATCCGGGCGCGAAACGACCCGCCACGCAGGGCGGGCCGTTCCTCACCCAGAGGGTGAACTGCCTGGTCCTCGAGCGGCGCCACGAAATCCCGCGCCGCCCCGGAAAAACCGGGGACGAGGGGAAGCGCAGCGACCGAGACCCACCGCGGCGCTTCGCGCCGCCATGGAAACGGACTACTTGAGCTCCACGGAGGCGCCGGCACCCTCGAGGGCGGCCTTGGCCTTCTCGGCGTCTTCCTTGGTGGCGTTCTCCAGGACGGTCTTGGGAGCACCGTCCACCAGGTCCTTGGCCTCCTTGAGTCCGAGGCTGGTGAGCGAGCGCACCTCCTTGATGACCTGGATCTTCTTGTCGCCGGCACCGGTGAGGATGACGTCGAACTCGTCCTTCTCCTCGGCAGCGGCCTCGCCGCCACCGGCGCCACCGGCAGCCGGGGCTGCGGCAGCGGCGACCGGAGCAGCGGCGGTGACGCCGAACTTCTCTTCGAAGTCCTTCAGGAGCTCGCTGAGCTCGAGGACGGACATGCCGGCGATGGCGTCGAGGATCTCTTCCTTGGTGGCCATGATCTAGTTCTCCTGGGTGTCGGCCGCGGCGTCGGCCGGGGCATCATCGGTGGTGTCGGCCGGAGCATCGGCTGCGGCGTCGGGGGTGTCGGTGACGTCAGCGGCCTCGGAAGCCGGAGCCTCGTCGGTCGCTGCATCGGCGGGTGCATCGGTGGCGGCCTCGGCCGCCGGGACCACGTCGGCCTCGGGGGCGGGTGCCTCCTCGGCGGCCTCGGGCTCGGGCGAGGCGGGGGCACCAGGGGCGCCGCCCTTCTCGATGAGAGCGGCGAGGCCGTAGGCGAAGTCGCGGGGGACGGCCTGGAGCAGTCCGGCGAACTGCTGCATCGGGGCGGCGATGAGACCGGCCAGCTTGGCCAGCAGCTCCTCGCGGGGAGCGACCTCGGCCAGGGCCTTGGCATCGTCGGCGCTCAGCAACGCCTGGCCGAGGACACCGCCCTTCACCACCAGGTTCGGGTTGCCCTTGGCGAACTCGCGCAGCGCCTTGGCCACCATGACGGGGTCTCCGCCGCCACCGGTGGGAACAAAGGCGATGGCCGTCGGTCCGGTCAGCTGGTCGTCGAGGTCCAGTCCCAACTCGCGCGCCGCGAAGCGCACGAGCGTGTTCTTGTAGACCTTGTACTCGCCACCGGCCTCACGCAGGGCACGGCGCAGGGCGGCGAGCTCGCCGACGTTGATGCCGCGGTACTCCGTGAGCAGGGCCGCATCGGAGCCTTCGAAGCGCTCACGCACCTCGTCGACCACGGCCACCTTCTCCGGTCTCGGGTTGTCCATCGCACCTCCTCTCTCGGGTCGACCGGCGCCGGAGCGCCGGTGGGAACCGGTACCCGTCGGGCACCGGGGTGGACACCCGGAGGTGTCCCTTGGTGTCCCGTCGACGAAAAAGAGACGACGGGACGTCCGCCGCTTTCGCGCGAACGCCCCGTGGTGCGGAGGTTCGCCTCGTCAGGTGGGCCCTTCTGTCGGAAAGGACTGGCCCGTTACGCCCCGAGGGGCACCGGATGTCTGCGGCGAGCGGTCTCGGTTGTGGTGGCCCGGCGAGCCGGGCCCGTGGGTCGGAAGGGTAGCGGGATCAGCGTGGCCGCCACCAACACGGCGTCAGGCGGGTGCGTTCTCCTCGACGGCGAGCATCCGCTGGGTGTCGATCTGGATGCTCGGGCCCATCGTGGTGGAGACCACCACGCGACGGAAGTAGCGACCCTTGGCCGTGGACGGCTTGGCCCGCTCGAGCTCCTCGAGCACGGCGCGGAGGTTGGCCACCAACGCCGCCGTGTCGAAGCTCACCTTGCCCACGGGTACGTGGACGTTCCCGAAGCGATCGGTGCGGTACTCGACCTTGCCGCCCTTGAAGTCGGTCACAGCCTTGGCCACGTCGACGGTGACGGTGCCGGTCTTGGGGTTCGGCATCAGGCCGCGAGGACCGAGCGAGCGGCCCAGCTTGCCGACCTGGGGCATGAGGTCGGGCGTGGCGATGGCGACGTCGAAGTCGAGCATCCCGCCCTCGACCTGCGCGATGAGGTCCTCGGCGCCGACGATGTCAGCCCCGGCCTCGCGAGCGGCGGTGGCCGCATCACCCTGGGCGAACACGGCGACGCGCACGTCGGTGCCGGTTCCCGAGGGGAGAGCCACCGTGCCCCGCACCATCTGGTCGGCCTTGCGGGGGTCGACGCCGAGCTTGGTCGCCAGCTCCAGCGTCTCGTCGAACTTGGCGCTGGCCAGGCTCCGGGCCAGCTCGACGGCCTCGATCACCGTGTGGTGCTGAGTGCGGTCGTACCGACGCGTGGCGTCGGTGTACTTCTTTCCGTGCTGCGCCATGAAGGCTCCCTCGGGTCGGGCGCCCCGCTCGCAACGGGGTGGGGCGCAGGTGGACCTGCCGGGCGAGGTGCTCCCGGTCAGGCAGTCCGGACGGACCGGACGGGGTGGATCAGACGACTTCGATGCCCATGGAGCGGGCGGTGCCGGCGACCTGGAGACGAGCGGCCTCGAGGTCGTTGGCGTTGAGGTCGGGCATCTTGGTCTGGGCGATCTCGGTGACCTGGGCCTCGGTGATCGAGCCGGCGGTGGCCTTCGACGGCGTCTGGGACGCCTTGTCGATGCCCGCGGCGGCCTTGATGAGCACCGAGGTGGGTGGGGTCTTCAGGATGAAGCTGAAGGACCGGTCCTCGAAGACCGTGATCTCCACGGGGACGATGGTGCCCCGCTGTGCTTCGGTCTTGGCGTTGTACTCCTTGCAGAAGTCCATGATCGCCACACCGTGCGGGCCCAGAGCAGTACCCACCGGAGGCGCCGGAGTGGCGCCGCCTGCGGGGATCTGGATCTTCACGACGGCCGTAACCTTCTTCTTGGCCATGTCCTCGACTCGCTTCTCGTTCGTTCGTCACGCGGCCCGGACGGGCGGTGGCGCGACGGACCACTTTGGCGGCTGGCGCCGCCGTTGACAACTCGACCGGCTCCGCCGGTGCCTTGCTAGAGCTTGGCGACCTGGGAGAACTCGAGCTCGACCGGGGTCTCCCGGCCGAAGATGTTGACGAGGACCTTGACCTTGAGCTGGTCCTCGTTGATCTCCACGATCTCGCCGGAGAAATCGGCGAAGGGGCCTTCCTTGACGCGGACGGTCTCGCCCTGCTCGTACTCGAGCCGGGGCTTGCCTCGCTTGGGAGCGGCTTCCTCGCCCTCCTCCTTGACCTGGAGAAAGTTCTCGACGTCGCGACGGGGAAGCGGCGACGGCTTGGCGCCCTGGCCGACGAACCCGGTGACGCCGGGGGTGTTGCGGATCACGTACCACGAGTCGTCGTCCATCTCGCAACGGACGAGCAGGTAGCCCGGGAAGACCTTCTTCTGGACGACCTGCTTCTTGCCGTTCTTGAACTCGACGACGTCCTCCATGGGGATGACGACCTCGTGGATGTGCTCCTCCATGTTCATGGAGGAGATACGGGCTTCGAGGTTCTGCTTGACCTTCTTCTCGTAGCCCGACTGGGTGTGCACCACGAACCAGCGGCCGGGCCGGTCGAAGGGGCTCTGCGGTCGGGGCCGAGCCTCCTCGAGCAGCTCGTCGGTGTCGAGCACCTCGCCCTCGGGTTCGGTTGCAGTCGCGGCCTCGACCGGGGCGGCGTCGCCGTCGGTGGTCTCGGTCGGTGCGGTGTCCTCGACCTCGTCGGCCGGAGGCTCGACGGGGCTGAGTTGGGAATCGACGGCGTCCTGCTCAGGCAGTTGGCTGTCGTCGTTCGGAAGGGAGGTCATTTAGACGTTGAACAGTTTCAGGACGGCCTCGGAGAACACCCAGTCGATCCCGAAGATCAGCAGTGTGAACACGACGAGGGTGATGAACGTGATGAGGGAGTAGTTGAGGGTCTGCGACTTGGTGGGCCAGGCGACCTTGCGCAGCTCGGAGCGCACCTCG
This sequence comes from uncultured Actinomycetes bacterium, assembly GCA_963793025.1. Taxonomy (GTDB): domain Bacteria; phylum Actinomycetota; class Acidimicrobiia; order Acidimicrobiales; family Acidimicrobilacustridaceae; genus CAWBYL01. Next base: position 787,697 of record CAWBYL010000006.1, on the reverse strand, counting down.
CGAGCGAACTCGGTCGGACCGGTGCGGTCCTTCTGCTGGCGGGTCTGGGGACCTCGGCGCGTGCGGAGAGGCTCGCCATCGGGGCCGAGCTCGCCCTGGCGCTGCAGCATGCGCTTCTGTTCTCGGTTCAGGGCCATGACAAGACTTCCCACCAACGGGTTGCGGGTGTTGGGGACGGAGCAGGGCAGGAGGGACTCGAACCCCCAACCGTCGGTTTTGGAGACCGGTGCTCTACCAGTTGAGCTACTGCCCTAGGGGCATTCGTACGAGCCCTCGAGGATACCAGCCGGCGCGGCCGGGCTGGCCCCGCGGGCCCGAACATCGACGAGCCTAGGCGGTGGGCAAGGACCGGGGCGAACCGGTCGATCAGGCCGGGCGTCGACGGGTGGCCAACACGAGCACGCCCCCCACCCCGGCGGCCGTGGCCGCAGCCAGCCCGCCGAAGTACGCCGCCCGGCGACCGGCGTGGCGGTGGCGCTCCTGGCGGTCCATGGCCACGTCGAGGTCGGCCAGCAGACCGGCGAGCAGCTCCGGGGTCGGCACCTGGCGCTCGTCGCCCAGGTTGGCGAGCAGACGGCGGAGGCGGCGGTACTGGGCCAGGTCGGCCTGGCACCGCAGGCACTGGGCGACGTGGGCCCATTCGAGCTCGCCGAGGGCCGAGGCGTCGTCCACGGCCGCCGCGAGCCGCTCGGTGAGGCGGTCACACGGCACGGGCCCGCTCCCCCTCGCCGGACTGGGCGTCTCGCAGGAACACGTCGTCGCGGAGCTTGCGCCGGGCCCGGTGCAGCCGGACCTTGGCCGCCGACTCCGAGATGCCGAGCTCGGCGGCGATGGCGTCGTGGGACAGGTCATAGACGTCTCGCAGCACGACCACGGCCCGTAGGCGGGGGGAAGGGCGAGCAGCGCGGCCTGGAGCCGTTCCCGGAGCTGGCCGTTCTCGGCCCGCCCGACGGGGTCGCTGGCCGGGCGCAGGTCGTCGAGGGGCAGCTCGTCGTCGAGCTCTTCGTGGCGGTGCCGGCGCCGACGGCCGAGGTGGGTCGACGCGCAGTTGGCGGTGATGCGATACAGCCAGGTCGTGAACTGGGCATCGCCCCGGAACCGGCGCAGCCCCCGAAAGGCCCGCAGGTAGGCCTCCTGGACCACGTCGCGAGCGTCGTCCTCGTCGCCGGTGAGGCGATGGGCCAGCGTGTAGGTGTCGACGTAGGTGGCCCGGACGAGGGCGTCGAACGCTCCTCGATCACCCGCTCGGGCCGAGTCGACCAACTCGTCGACGTCGGTGCTCATCGTCGTTCGGACCAGCCGAGGGCCCCGCCGGTTACGTGATCGCGGACGCGCCGCGTCGGCGGCCGCGTCCTGCGTGGCCACCGACGTCGGGTCCGGGGGTGGTGCGGACGGCACGGGGCCGTCCGGCACCTCGCTCAGCGCGTCTCCTTGTGAGCCGTGTGCGAACGGTCCCACTTGCAGAACTTCTTGAGCTCGATCCGCTCGCGGTCGTTGACCTTGTTCTTGGTGGTGATGTAGTTGCGGCGCTTGCAGACCTGGCATTCCAGGGTGACCTGCACTCGCTTGTCGTTTCTGGCCATCGTGGCTCCTGCTCAGCCGGGCCGAGGGCCCGATCTCGTTACTTGAGGATCTTGGTGACGCGGCCGGCGCCCACGGTACGACCACCCTCACGGATGGCGAAACGCAGGCCCTCTTCCATGGCGATCGGAGCGATCAACTCCACCGTCATCGTCGTGTTGTCCCCCGGAATACACATCTCCGTGCCCTCCGGCAGAGTGATCTGCCCGGTGACATCAGTCGTCCGGAAGAAGAACTGCGGCCGATAATTCGAAAAGAACGGCTTGTGCCGCCCACCCTCATCCTTGGTCAACACATACACCTGACCCTCGAACTGAGAATGCGGCGTGATCGAACCAGGCTTGGCCAACACCTGACCCCGCTCCACCTCTTCCTTCTTCGTGCCCCGCAACAACGCACCGATGTTGTCCCCCGCCCGACCCTCGTCGAGCAACTTCCGGAACATCTCCACACCCGTACACGTCGTCTTCTGCGTCGGCTTGATACCAACGATCTCGATCTCGTCACCCGTGTGCACCACACCCTGCTCCACACGACCCGTGACCACCGTCCCACGACCCGTGATCGTGAACACATCCTCGATCGGCATCAAGAACGGCTTCTCCGTGTCACGCTCCGGCTGCGGAATGTACTCATCCACCGCCGTCATCAACTCCAAGATCTGCGCCGTCGCGTCAGCATCCCCCTCCAGAGCCTTCAACGCCGACACCTTGATCACCGGAACATCATCACCCGGGAACTCATACTCACTGAGCAGCTCACGCACCTCGAGCTCCACCAGATCCAACAACTCCTCATCATCAACCATGTCGACCTTGTTCAACGCCACCACGATCGACGGCACACCCACCTGCTTGGCCAACAACACATGCTCACGCGTCTGAGGCATCGGACCATCAGCCGCCGACACCACCAGAATCGCACCATCGACCTGAGCCGCACCGGTGATCATGTTCTTGATGTAGTCAGCATGCCCAGGCATATCCACATGCGCATAATGACGATTCGCCGTCTCGTACTCCACATGAGCGATGTTGATCGTGATCCCCCGCTCACGCTCCTCCGGCGCCTTGTCGATGTTCGAAAAATCCGTCACCGAGTTGTGCGCCGGATCCTGCTCCGCCAACACCTTCGAGATCGCCGCCGTCAGCGTCGTCTTCCCATGATCGATATGACCCATCGTGCCCACATTCGCATGGGGCTTGGTCCGCTCGAACTTCTCACGCGCCATGGGGATCTCCTGATTGCCTTTCGCGGGTTTGGGTGGGGTACTGCTGCCCGGCCATCCGGGCGTCGGTTGGTGTCGGCGGTCGGACTTGAACCGACGACCACTCGATTATGAGCCGAGTGCTCTGACCAGCTGAGCTACGCCGACAGGTCGCGGGCGGGGCGGGCCCCGGAGCCGATGGAGCCCCCTGACAGAATCGAACTGTCGACCTTTTCCTTACCATGGAAACGCTCTGCCGACTGAGCTAAGGGGGCGCGCAGGGCACCGAGGTGCTCCACACAGGCCCGTCATCATGCCATGGCCGCCGACCCGATCCCAACTCGACCCGATGGCGACGGGGTGTCCCGAGGATGGAGAGCCGCGCCGGTACGGTTGGCGCCCGTGGAGTTGCGACTGGCCCGCCCCGAGGACGCCGAGCCCACTCGGGTCATCTACAACACCGAGGTCACCGGATCGACGGTGACGTTCGATCTCGTGCCCCGCACCCTCGAGGAGCACCGGGCCTGGCTCGATGCCCGGTCGGGGGCCATGGCGGTCGTGGTGGCCGAGGAGGCCGACGAGGTCATCGGCTTCGCCTCACTCTCCCCCTACCGGTCCCGACCGGCCTACAGCACGACGGTGGAGGACTCCGTCTACGTCCGGCGCGACCAGCGGGGCAACGGCATCGGCCGGGCCCTGCTCGACGAGGTCGTCTCGGTGGCCGAGGCACGCGGCTTCCACACGGTGGTGGCCCGGATCGTGGGGGGCCACGACGCATCGATCGCCCTCCACCGCTCGCTCGGTTTCGACATCGTCGGCGTCGAGCGCGAGGTCGGCCGCAAGTTCGGCCGGTGGCTCGACGTGGTGCTCATGCAGCGGATGCTCACCACCAGCCCGGAGCTCCCGTGACCGACCTCCGTCCGGCGCCCAGCCCTCCGCGCCGAGCCACCCCCACGCCGAACTATCCCCTTCGTCGGGCGGTGACGGGGGCGCTGGCCCTCGGGCTGGTGGTGCTGCTCGCCCTCGGCGTCCGGAGCCTGTTCGGAGGGGACACCTCGACAGCCGCCTCACCGACGTCGACCGTGGCTGCGGCGACGGCCACGCCGAGCGAGCCGTCGACCACCGCGGGATCCGAGACCACGACGACGGCGGGGCCGGTGGCCACCGAGGTCGTCACCTTCCCCCGCCACAACGACCTCTCCGATCCTCCGGTGTTCCCGTTGCGCCAGCCGCCTATCCGGCAGGTGTCGGCCAGCGATCCCCTGACCCTCTGGGTCCTGGGCGACTCCACCGCCCAGGCCCTCGGCCAGCTGCTCGAGAACGATCTGGCCGACGATCCGGAGATCACCACCCGCACGATCTACAAGAACTCGACCGGCCTCACCCGCCAGGACTTCTACGACTGGCCGGCCGCCCTCCCGTCGGTCCTCGCCGAAGGACCGCCCGACGCCGTGGTGCTGTCGATGGGTGACAACGACGCCCAGGCTCTCCAACCCCAGGGCTCCGACACGTTCGTGGACGTCGGGGCGCCGGAGTGGACGACCGAGTACGAGCGCCGTCTGACCGCCTTCGTCGGCCAGATGACCGATGCGGGATCCCACGTGTACCTGGTCGGGCAGCCACCGATGCGCAGCGAGACGTTCAACGAACGCATCGCCGTCGTCGATGCCGCCTACCGGCAGGTGGCCGCCGACCACGACGCGGTCGACTACATCAACTCGGGCGCGCTGCTCGCCGACGACTCCGGTCAGTACACCGACCGCCTGCCCGGCCCCGGCGGCAGCGTGCAGGTCCGCAACGGGGACGGCATCCACCTCTCTCTCGAAGGGGCGCGGTGGATGGCGCTGGTGGTCGGTCGCCTGGTCGCCGCCGACTACGGGCTGCAGGCACCGTGACCGGCGCCGATCACGGTTTCGGGACGGTTCCACCCACCGGCTAAGGTCACCTGCTCCTGGGTCGGTGCCCGAGTGGCCAAAGGGAACGGGCTGTAAACCCGTCGGCTATGCCTACGGTGGTTCAAATCCACCCCGGCCCACCATCCGGCCCCCGCCCGCTCGGGCGGGGGAGCCGGACGGACCTCTCGCCCGTCGTCCCCGTGATCGCCGTGGAGCGTCCACCACGCGGGGCTGACAGCAGACGGGATCGCCCGGCAGGCCGACCGTCGACCGCAGGAGAAAGGTCCCCATGCCGAGTTTCGATGTCGTGTCCGAGGTCGACGCCCAGGAGGTCCGCAACGCGGTCGACCAGGCGTCTCGTGAGTTGGCCACCCGTTACGACTTCAAGGGGACCAACTCGACGATCGAGCTCAAGGAGCTCGAGATCGAGATGCACTCCGCCAGCGAGGACCGCCTCACCGCCCTGCGCCAGGTGCTCGAAGAGAAGCTGGTCAAGCGAAAGGTGTCGCTCAAGGCCCTCGACTACGGCAAGGTCGAGGACGCCGCAGGGAGCACGGTCCGCCAGACCGCGACCATCAGCGCCGGCATCTCCTCGGACAAGGCCAAGGAGGTCAACAAGGCCATCAAGGGCCTCGGCCTGAAGGGCATCCAGTCCCAGACCCAGGGCGACCAGGTCCGGGTGACGGGCAAGAAGCGAGACGACCTCCAGGCCGTGATCACCGGCCTCAAGGCGATCGACCTCGAGATCCCGCTGCAGTTCAACAACTTCCGCGACTGAGGCCGCGGCGCACGAATCGCCTCGGCCGCGAGGTTGACAGGCCCTGCCCAGCACCGTACTTTCCGTAGTAGTTAATTATCCACGTTGGAAAGTACGGGCCTGCGAGCGGAGGGTGCAGCGTGACCACCACGATCGACGAGGACCGGCTGAGCGAGACGTTCGCCGCCCTGGCCAACTCGACCCGCCGGGCGATCCTCGCTCGACTCCGCGAAGGAGAGGCCAGCGTCAACGACCTCGCCGCACCCTTCGACCTCACCCTCCCCGCCATCTCCAAGCACATCAAGGTGCTCGAGCGCGCCGGCCTCGTCACCAGAGGCCACCGGGCCCAGTACCGGCCGTGCACCCTCGACGCCGCCCCGCTCGAGCAGATAGCCAGCTGGGCCGAGCGCTACCGGCCCGTCTGGGAGGCGTCCTTCGATCGGATGGACGACTACCTCGGCGAGCTCCGCACGACCGAGGAGGTCGACCCCCGATGATCGACGAGACGACCGACCCGGACTCGGTGGTGATCGAACGCGACTTCGATGCCCCCGTGGACCTCGTCTGGCGGATGTGGACCGAAGCGGAGCACTTCGCCCGTTGGTACGGCCCCACCGGCTCCACCGTCCCCACCGCCCGCATGGACGTGCGGGTCGGCGGCGAGCGCCTGGTGGGTCTGCGCATGGAGACGCCCGACGGCCCGATGCGCATGTGGTTCACCGGTCGGTATCTCGACGTGGTCGCACCTCGACGCCTCGTCTACACCGAGTCCGTGTGCGACCAGGACGGGAACGTGCTGTCGCCGGAGCAGATGGGCCTGCCCGTGGGTCACCCCACCACCACCGAGGTCGTGGTCGAGCTCGAGGACCTGGGTGGCCGCACCCGAATGGTCATGACCCATGTCGGCGTGCCCGGCGATTCGCCCGGAGCGACGGGCTGGACGATGGCCTTCGACAAGCTGGCGGCCCACCTGGAGGCTCCGACCGGCCCGTAGCGGAGGGGCGACCGGGGTCGTCGGCTCAGTCGTAGTAGCCGGAGTGGATGTACACGCACGGGACGCCTTCACCGTGGAACATGTCGACGTTGCGACGGTCGTCTTCGAAGGCCAGCTGCAGGTCGAAGCCGTACTGGCGGAACTCCCCCACCACTCGGCGCTTGTAGTTCCGCGACGACCCGTGGTCGTCCCAGTCGCGCATCACCAGCAGATCCCAGCGCAGCCCGTACCGCTGGAGCCAACCAACGGTCTGGGGCCGGACCCAGTGAGGCCGGGCGGTGAGCAGCAGCACGCTCAGATCAGGGTCGAGCACCTCGAGCAGGCGCGCCACCTCGGCGATGGGCTCGTCGTCGCCGCACGCCTCGAAGAAGGAGTCCCAGTCGCGGTACGGCCGCTCGAGGTAGTGCTGGCGGCTGGTGGCATCGGACAGGACGCCGTCCATGTCGAAGACCACGGCGGGCCCCGGCGCCATGGGCTCGCTTCTCCACTGCCAGTTTCCGGGTAGACGCTCCGCGATCACCGGCCGCTGCCGGGCCCTTCGGCCGCACTGGTGCGGATGGCGTCGACGACGGCCGGGTCGGCGAGCGTGGTGGTGTCGCCCAGGTCGCGCCCCTCGGCCACGTCACGGAGCAGACGGCGCATGATCTTGCCGCTGCGGGTCTTGGGGAGGTCGGGGACGATGATGACCCGCTTGGGTCGGGCGGTGGGCCCGATCTTGTGGGCCACGTGCTGGCGGATCTCCTCCACCAGCTCGTCGCTTGGATCGGCCGAGTTCCGCACGATCACGTAGCCGACGATGGCCTGACCGGTGAGGTCGTCGGCTGCTCCGACCACTGCGGCCTCGGCCACGGCCGGGTGGTCGACGAGAGCGCTCTCCACCTCGGTGGTCGAGATGCGGTGGCCGGACACGTTCATGACGTCGTCCACCCGACCGAGCAGCCAGAGGTAGCCGTCGTCGTCGATCTTGGCGCCGTCACCGGCGAAGTAACGACCGGGGTACGTGCTCCAGTAGGTGTCCCGATAGCGCTCGGGGTCACCCCAGATGCCCCGCAGCATGGCCGGCCACGGCCGGGTGAGGGTGAGGTACCCGCCGCCCTTCTCGATGCGGTTGCCGACCTCGTCGACGACCTCGACCCCGATGCCGGGCAGGGCGAAGGTGGCCGAGCCCGGCTTGAGCGACGTGACCCCCGGGAGAGCGGTGATCATCTGGGCGCCGGTCTCGGTCTGCCACCACGTGTCGACGATGGGGCACCGTCCGGCTCCGATGTGCTCGTGGTACCACATCCACGCCTCGGGGTTGATCGGCTCTCCCACCGTGCCCAGCAGCCGCAACGACGAGAGATCGTGCTTCTCCGGCTCCTGGGCCCCCCACTTCATGAACATCCGGATGGCGGTGGGTGCCGTGTAGAGCTGGGTCACGCCGTAGCGCTCGACGATGTCCCAGAGACGGTCCTTGTCGGGCGTGTCCGGCGTGCCTTCGTAGAGCACCGACGTGGCGCCGTTGGCGAGGGGGCCGTAGACGATGTAGCTGTGGCCGGTGACCCAACCGATGTCGGCCGAGCACCAGTAGACGTCGGTCTCGGGCCGGAGGTCGAACACGTACTTGTGGGTGAAGGCGACCTGGGTGAGGTAGCCACCGGTGGTGTGCATGATGCCCTTGGGCTTGGCCGTGGTACCCGAGGTGTAGAGGAGGTAGAGCAGGTCCTCGGAGTCCATGGGCAGGGCCGGGCACTCGGGCGCGGCGGTGGCCATGACCTCGTGGTACCAGTGGTCCCGACCGGGCTCCATGGTCACGTCGCCCTCGGTGCGGCGCACGACCACCACCGCCGAGACCGTGGGGCACGACCCGAGGGCCTCGTCCACGTTCGGCTTCAACGGTGCCGCCGCGCCCTTGCGGAACCCGCCGTCGGCGGTGACGACCAGCTTGCACCCACCGTCGTTCACCCGGTCGATGATGGAGTCAGGAGAGAAGCCACCGAAGATCACCGAGTGGGCCGCACCGATGCGCGTGCAGGCCAGCATCGCCACCGGGAGCTCCGGGATCATGGGCATGTAGATGGCCACCCGGTCGCCCCGCTCCACGCCGAGACCGGTGAGGACGTTGGCGAAGCGCTGGACCTCCTCCAGCAGCTCGGCGTAGGTGATGGTGCGGGTGTCGCCCGGCTCGCCCTCCCAGTGGTAGGCGATCCGGTCGCCCCGTCCGGCTTCCACGTGGCGGTCGAGGCAGTTGTGCGACACGTTCAGTCGACCGCCGAGGAACCACTGGGCGAAGGGAAGGTCCCACTCCAGCGTGGTGTGGAAGTCAGTGGACCAGGTGAGCAGCTCACGGGCCTGCCGGGCCCAGAAGGCCTCCGGATCGGCATCGGCCTCGCGGTACAGCGAGTCGTCGGCCACCAGCGCGGCCGCCCGGAACTCCGCCGACGGAGGGAACGAGCGGTCCTCGAGGTAGTAGTCCTCGATGGTGGGTTCCGACATGGGTGCCTCCTGTGCTCCTGATCCCCCGACCCGACGGAGCCTACCGGTGCCCGTCCGACCCGCCGGCGGCCTCCCACTCGAGCACCGTGAAGGCTCCGAGGCCCTCTTCGTCGAGGAGGGCCTCGGACTCGCCGACCCGGCTCCGCCCGCGTAGCGCCTCCAGATCGCCGACGCCGGCCCGCTCGTTCCAGATCCGACGGCCCTCCTCCACCAGCTCGTCGACGCCCCATCGCCGCAGCCACTCGGCCTGTCCGACGACCAGGTCGGCCGGGTGGTCGAGCTGGAGCTGGTCGACGGCCACGTCGGAGGTGATGTCCTGGGATCCGGGATCATCGAGCGGATGTCCCCCCCGCTCGTGGCGTCGAAAGGTGCGCAGCCAGCCCAACTCGGGTCGGCGGGCCAGCTCCACCGTGGGAGCGCCGTAGTCGAACACCACGATCCGTCCTGACTCGAGGCGGCCCAGGATGTCGGCCACCCACGCCCGCGCCTGGGCCTGCCACGGGAACCAACCCTCCCCCACGTCGGCGAACGCCGCCCGCACCGGGTCGGCGCCCGTCGCGTCGGGCCGGGCGACGAGGGCGAGCTCGCCGGCCTGGTCGAGACCGACCGAGAGCTCCTCCCACCCGCCGGGCCCACGACGAACGACGTCGAAGGCCAGGTTGTCGAGCAGCTCGTTGGCCACGACCACCCCGGTGAAGTTCTGCGGCACGGCGGCCGTCGACGTGAACGCCGGTCCCTCACCGCCCAGCGGGGAGCGAGCCACCCGATCGAGCGCCGCGCCGTCGCTCTCCCCCGTCCACCCCGCGAGGTGTTCGGGATGACGAGCTCGCTGCGAGGACGACCGCTCGACCATCAGGTAGCGGAGCGAGCGGGCACATCTGGGTGCGGCCGCCCGCACGGCCCGGGCCAGCGTTCCCGGGCCGCAGCCGACGTCGACGACCACGAACGGGTCAGGCCGACCCATCTCGTCCCACCAGGCGTCGAAGGCCCGGCCCAGAACGGCCCCGAACAACGGGCCGACCTCGGGGCTGGTCAGGAAGTCGCCTCGCCCACCGGCCCGACCTCCGGTGGCGTAGAAGCCCAGACGAGGCTCGTAGAGGGCCAGGTCGACGTAGTCGGCGAAACCCAGCGGGCCTTCGACCTCGATGCGCCGACGTATCCGGGCCGCCAGCGAGGGTGCCGCTTCCGGCGACTGGTCGTCCGGCACGGGCGGGCCGCTGTTCGTCAGCTACCGAGACCGAGCAGGGTGATCGGGTCGGTGAAGTGGGTGACGGCTCCGGGGAGGATGCCGAACACCATCGTGACTCCGACGGTGATGACGAGAGCAGCGGTGATGCTGGCCGGCACCCGGATGGGGGTGCGGTCGCCGTCGGGGGCGTCGTCCATCCACATGATCCGCATCAGGCGCCCGTAGTAGGCGAAGGCCACCACCGAGTTGACGGCGACGAACACGGCGAGGACGTACCCCGCGGTGGTGCCGGCCGAGGTCAGCGAACCGAAGATGGCCAGCTTGGCGAACCACCCTCCGGCCGGCGGGATGCCGGCGAGCGAGAACAAGAAGATGGTCATGGCCACGGTCAGGCCGGGCGCGTACGAGAACAGCCCACCGAAGGAGCTGAGCTCGCCCGACCGGGTCTTGCGGGCCACCGCCATCACCACGGCGAAGGCACCGAGGTTCATCACCGCATAGATCAGCAGGTACACCACGATGGCCTGGAGGGCCTGCTTGCCGACCTCGGCACTGGTGCCGGCCACCGCCAGCGGGGCGATGATGTAGCCCGCCTGGGCGATGCCCGAGTAGGCGAGCATGCGGATCACGTTGGTCTGGCGCAGGGCGATGAGGTTGCCCACGGTCATGGTGACGGCGGCGAGGATCCACATGAGGGGCTCGTACACGTCGTGGCGGCCGGCGAAGCCGATGAGGATGATCTGGAGCAGGGCCACGAACCCCGCCGCCTTGGACGCCACGGCCAGGAAGGCGGTGACCGGTGTAGGCGCACCTTCGTAGGTGTCCGGCGCCCAGGTGTGGAAAGGGACGGCCGACACCTTGAAGGCGAAGCCGATGATCACGAACACGATGCCGAGGGTGATGATGGGGTCGCTCGAGATCTTCTCGCCGAGCACGGGGCCGATCCCGGCCAACAAGGTGGTACCGGTGAGGCCGTAGATCAGCGACATCCCGTAGAGCATGATCGCCGAGGCGAACACCCCCATCAGGTAGTACTTCATGCCCGCCTCGTTGCCCTTGAGGTCGCGCTTGCGCCAGGCGGCGAGCATGTAGGCGGGGATGGAGAGCAGCTCCAGGGCGACGAAGATGCTGATGAGGTCGCGGGCCGAGGCCATCACCATCATGCCCAGCACCGACGCCAGGATCAGCTGGTAGTACTCGCCCTCCCAGTAGTCGCCCTCGGCGATGTAGTTGGTGGAGAGCAGCACCACCACGTAGCCGGTCAGGAGGAACAACGCCTTCATCACGAGGGCGAAGTCGTCGACCACGTAGCCGCCGCCGAAGAGGATCCGGTCCGCGCCGTCGTAGGCCAGGGTGAACAGCGGGATGGTGGCGACCAGGAGGCCGATCCCGGCGATCGACGAGGTGGCCCAGCGCGAGTCGTCACCGGTGAAGGCGTCCACCAACAAGACGATGACAAGGGTCGCGGTGACGATGATCTCGGGCGCGAACGCGTGGAAGTCCATCTTCGGCGCGTCCCACGCGAACATCAGCAGCTGGGCGAGCACCGGGTCAGCCTCCGGTGCCGCGGAACACCGCGGTCATGGACGAGACGGCGGGATCGGTGACGTGGAAGATGATGTTGGGGAAGACGCCGAGCACGACGATCAGCACGAGCATCGGGAGCCAGGCCACCCATTCGGTGAGGTACACGTCCTTGATGCTCTTGTCGTGCTCGAACTCATCGGTGGGCACCCCGAAGGCCACCCGCTGGAACAGCCACAGCAGGTACCCGGCGGCCAGCACGGTGCCGAGGGCGGCCACGACCATGTAGACCCGGAACAGGCCGGCGTTGAGGTCGCCGCCGGGGTTGTAGGCCGACAGGATCGCCGGGAACTCACCCCAGAACCCGGCCAGACCGGGGAGGCCGAGCGAGGCCATGGCCGACAGGCCGAGGATCCAGCCCATGTACGGCATCTGCTTGAGCATGCCGCCGAGGCGGGAGATGTCGAGGGTGTGGAAGCGGTCCTTGGTGGAACCGGCCACGAAGAAGAGCATGCCGGTGATCAGACCGTGGGCGACCATCCCGAAGATGGCGGCGTTGATGCCGAAGTCGGTGAGCGACGCGATGCCCAGCATCACGAAGCCCATGTGGGCCACCGAGGAGAAGGCGATGAGCCGTTTCATGTCGGTCTGGGCCAGACAGCACAGCGCGCCGTAGATGATGCCGATGACGGCGAGCAGGCCGATGAACGGCGCCCACTTCTCGGCGGCCCCCGGGAGGATGGGCAGGGCGATGCGCACGAACCCGTAGGTGCCCAGCTTCAGCAGCACGGCGGCCAGGATCACCGAACCGACCGTCGGGGCCTGGGTGTGGGCGTCGGGGAGCCACGTGTGGAAGGGGAACATGGGCACCTTGATGCCGAAACCCATGAACATGCCGCCGAAGATCCACAGTGCAGCACCGGTGGAGATGCCGGCGGCGGCGGCGGGCAGAGCCCGCATGTCGAAGGTGTGCATCAGGCTGCCGTCGACCATCACCTGGTCGGACAGGAAGTACAGGGCCAGGAAGCTCACGATCATGAGCGCCGACCCGAACAGCGTGTAGAGGAAGAACTTCATCGACGCGTACTGGCGCTTCTCGCCGCCCCAGACCCCGATCATGAAGTACATCGGGAGCAGGACGACCTCGAAGAACACGAAGAACAAGATGAGGTCCTGGGCCACGAAGGTGCCGATCATCCCGGTCTCGAGGATCAGGATCAGGATCAGGAACGCCTTGGGGTTCTTGGGCTCCGGGAAGTGGTTCCACGAGTAGATGATGCACAACGGCACCACCAGCATCGTGAGGGCGATGAGCGGGAGCGAGATCCCGTCGATGCCCACGATGTAGCGGCTGTTGATGACCGGGATCCACGACTTGTCGACGACGAACTGGAGCGCGCCCCCGGCGTCGTAGTCGAAGTTGGTCAGCAACAGCACGCCCACGAAGGCCACCACCAGGCTGGTGACCAGCGCGACGGTCTTGTGCAGCTGCTCCTGGGCCTTCGGGATGACGAGCATCACGAGTGCGCCCGCAACGGGCAGAAACACCGCGAGGCTCAGGCCCCAGCTGTTCAGGAAGTCTTTCATCGAGTCGGTTCCTGGGCTCCTAGATGACGAACATGAAGACGCCGGCGATGACCACCGCGGCGGCGAAGAGGAGGGCGGCGTACTGCTGGACCTTGCCGGTCTGCATCCGGCGCAGGAACTGGCCGGATTCCTCCGAGACCAGGCCCGAACCGTTCACCACGCCGTCGACGACCAGTTGGTCGACGTCCTCGTACAGGTGGACGGCGACCACCCGGGCGACACGCCCGACCCCGTTGACGATCCCGTCGAGCACGTTCTGGTTGAACCAGTACGCCGCCCGGGCCAGGGGACCCTTGGTGTCGGCGACGATGATGTCGCTGTACAGCGTGTCGAGGTAGTACTTGTTCTCGAGGAACACGTAGCCGGCTCGCGCCGCCTTGTTCCTCGTGGTGAGACCGTGCGGACCGTAGTTGCGCACGTAGTAGCCCAGACCCACCACGATGCCGCTGACGGCGAGGATCGTGGAGAGCACGGCCAGCCACGGGGTGAACTCGGCGTGCTGGAGGGCGGGGAAGGCGAAGGTCGGCTCGACGAAGTGCTCGAACCGGGTGGTGACGCTGTCGGGGGCGTTGAAGAAGGCCGGCAGGTTGGTGAAGCCGAGCACGATGGCGCCGAAGGCGAGGATCCACAGCGGGACGGTGATGACCTTGGGTGACTCGTGAGGGGTGCCATGGCCGCGGTACTCGCCGTAGAAGGTCAGGTAGTAGGCCCGGGCCATGTACGCCGCAGTGAGGAAGGCGGTGATGAGGCCGAACACCAGCATCAGCGTGTAGGCGTTCTCCTGGCCGTTGAGCGAGCCGGCGAGGATCTCGTCCTTGGACCAGAAGCCGGCGAAGGGGACGATGCCGGCCAACGCCAACGACGCGATCACGAAGGTCTTGTGCGTGCTCGGCATGTACTTGCGCAGTCCCCCCATCTCCCGCATGTCGAAGGTGTGGTGGCAGGCGTGGCTCACCGAGCCGGCGGCCAGGAACAGGCAGGCCTTGAAGAAGGCGTGGGTGAAGAGGTGGAACACCCCGGCCGTCCAGGCGCCGACGCCGAGGGCCATGACCATGTACCCGAGCTGGGAGATGGTGGAGTAGGCCAGCACCTTCTTGATGTCGGTCTGCACGAAGGCCAGGACGGCCCCGATGATGGTCGTGAAGCCACCGATGAACGCCACGTAGTGCAGCGAGCTCGACCCGATGCTGAGACCCTCGAAGAACACGGCGTAGAGCCGGGCGATGAGGTAGACGCCGGCCACGACCATGGTGGCGGCGTGGATCAGCGCCGACACCGGCGTGGGACCGGCCATGGCGTCGGGGAGCCAGGTGTGCAGCGGGAACTGGCCCGACTTGGAGGTGACGCCACCGAAGAGGCACAGCGCCCCGACCAGCAGCAGCGTGGAGTTGGCCGCTCCCGAGAGGGCGTACTCGTTGATGTGCAGCACGTTGAAGCTGGTGGCCCCGGCGGCGAAGAACGTGATGATCACGCCGATGAGCAGGCCCATGTCGCCCACGCGGTTGGTGAGGAAGGCCTTGAGGGCGGCGTCGGTGTTCTTGCGCTCCTCCCACCAGTGCCCGATCAGCACGAAGGAGCACACGCCGACGAGCTCCCACCCCACGAGCATCTGCAGCGTGTTGGAGCTGAGGACGTAGAACAGCATCGAGGAGGTGAAGAGGGAGAGGAAGGCGTAGTAGTGCGTGAAGCGCACGTCGCCGTCCAGGTAGGCCGTGGAGTAGATGTGCACCAGCAGCGAGATGAGGCAAACCGTGACGAGCATCATGGCGGCCAGGCCGTCGAGCAGGGTGCCCAGCTCGAAGGAGATCCCGCCGATCTGGAACCAGGTCACGGTGCGGACCACCGGGGGAACCGACTCGTGCTCACCCTCGCCCTCGTGACCGGTTTCGGAGGCGGCGTGCTCGGCTTCGTCGGCGGCGGCCGTGGACTCGGATCCGGCAGCCGTGGACTCCGATGAGGTCGCCTCGGTCCCGGACGGGACGGTCTCACCGGAGTCGGCGGTGGCGGCGTTGACGTCGGCGGCGATGTCGCCCTCGGAGACAGGGGTGAGCCCGTTGGCCTGGGCGATGTCCTGGGCCAGCTTCTCGCCGGTGGGCGGGTGGTTGACCCGGTTGATCCACTGGCCGGCCACGACGACCGACAAGATGAGGCAGATGGCGACGGCGCCGATGCCGATGCCGGCGGTGGCCTTGGTGCCGAGGCGCTTGCCGAAGAAGAGGATGAGCAGGAACGAGGCCGCCATCACGGCGGGGACGATCCAGACCTTGTCGAGGATGTTCGGGATCACGTCGACGTCAGCCCTTCATCAGATCGACTTCGTCGATGTCGATGCTCTGGCGGTTGCGGTAGATGAGCAGCACGATGGCGAGGCCGACACCCACCTCGGCGGCGGCGACGGCGATGACGAACAGGGCGAACACCTGACCGGAGAGGTTGAGGCCCTGGTCACCGGCGCTCCACATGGCCCCGAAGGCCACGAGGTTGATGTTGACGGCGTTGAGGATCAGCTCGATCGACATGAGCACGAGCACGGCGTTGCGCCGGGCGAGAACGCCGTAGACCCCGATGCAGAAGAGGACGGCCCCGAGGAAGAGGAACTGGTTGACGAGCATCAGTCGCGCCTTGCCAGGACGATGGCGCCGATGAGGGCGGCGAGCAGGAGCACCGAGATGACCTCGAACGGGACCAGGTAGGTGGAGAAGATGGAGTCGCTGACGTCGGCCGTGCGCTGCACGACGAGGTCGCCGAACTCACGATCGCGGAATCCGTCCCAGAGGGCCCAGCCCATGACGCCGAGCAGCCCGAGACCGACGATGACGGCGCCCACCCGGGCGGGACCGGAGTTGTCGAGGTCCTCGTCGAGGCCGGTCTTGGCCCGCGTGAGCATGATGCCGAACAGGAAGAGCACGACGATGGCGCCGAGGTACACGAGCACCTGGGTGACGGCGATGAACTCGGCGGCGAGCAGGATGTACTGGGCGGCCACACCGGCCAGCACGAGCACCAGCCACAGGGCGGCGTGCACCAGGTTCTTGCACGTCACGACCCGCACCGCGCCGAACACGATGAGCGCAGCGATGACGTAGAACGCGATGTTCTGGGCGACGAGGAGGGCGAGCATCAGTCCCGGGGCACCTTCTTGACCTTGGCCTCGGAGCCGGCCTCGTACGCCTCGAACTCGGGGACCGTCTGCATCCACTGGGCCAGGCGGGTCTTGTCGTGGAGCAGATCGGCGATGTGGACCTCGGAGTACTCGTGCTCCGGGCTCCAGAAGAGGGCGTCGAACGGGCAGACCTCGACACAGATACCGCAGTACATGCACAGCGAGAAGTCGATGTCGAAGCGGTCGAGCTCGTTCTTCTGGCGGGGCTTGCCCCCCTCACGACGGGGCGGCGCCAGGTACTTGTGGGCCTCGATGAAGATGCACCAGTCCGGGCACTCGCGGGCGCACAGCATGCACGCCGTGCAGTTCTCCTCGTACAGGGTGATGACGCCGCGTGCCCGCGCCGTGGGTTCCTCGCGCTCGTGGGGGTAGCGGGTGGTCTGCGGACCCGTCTTCAGGGTCTTGACCATCTCCCCGAACGTGACGCCGAGGCCTTTGATGAGTCCGGGCATCTGGGGCATCAGAGGACGACCTTCAAGACGGCGGTGATGACGATGTTCACCAGCGCGAGGGGGATGAGCACCTTCCAGGCGAAGCTCTGGAGCTGGTCCTCACGGAAGCGGGGATAGGTGAAGCGGACCCAGAAGATGATGAACGAGACGGTCATCACCTTGGCGAACAGCACCAACGGTCCGAGCACGTAGTACCAGTCGCTCGAGGTCTCGAGCCACGGCACGGCCCAGCCCCCGAGGAACAGGATCGAGGCGATGCCGGCGAACACGAAGGCGGTGGCGAACTCGGCGAGGAAGAAGATCAGGAAGCGGAAGCCGGTGTACTCGACCTGGTAGCCGCTGACGATCTCGGACTCGGCCACCGGCATGTCGAACGGCGGCTGGGTGAGCTCGGCCTGGACAGCGGCGATGAAGATCACGAAGCCGATGAACTGGGTGAGGATGAACGGGTTGCCGATGCCGCCCCAACCGAAGATGCTGCCGTCGGCCTGGGAGGAGACGATGGCGTTGAGGCTGAGCGAGCCGGCCTGGATGACGACACCGATGACGGCGAGGACCATCGGGAGCTCGTAGGCGATCAGCTGGCCGGCGGCCCGCAGACCACCCATGAGCGAGTACTTGTTGGCCGAGGCCCAACCGGCCATGAGCACGCCGAGCACCGACAGCGAGGACACGGCGAGCACGTAGAAGACACCGACGTCGAGGTCCTCGACCACCACGTGGGTGGAGGCGGGGAGGGCGACGTAGAGCAACAGCGTGGAGACGAGCACGACGATGGGAGCGGCCTTGAAGACCCAGCGGTCGGCGCCGTTGGGGGCGATGTCCTCCTTCTGGAGGAACTTCACGCCGTCGGCGAGCAGCTGCAGCGTCCCGCGGGGGCCCGCTTCCTGGGGGCCGAGGCGGCTCTGCATCCAGCTCATGACCTTGAACAGGAAGACCATGCCGAGGATGAGCGCCGTGGTGGGGACCACGGCCCCGATGATGAGGACCTTGATGAGGGTCGACAGCCAGTACGGCGGCGAGAAGGCGGCGAGGACCAGGCTCATCGGTCGATGTCACCCAGGATGAAGTAGAGGCTGCCCAGGATGGAGATGAGGTCGGGGACGTAGGCCCCGCGCGCCACCCACGGAAGGATCGAGACGTTGTTGAACGACGCCGAGCGGATCTTCACCCGGAACGGCACGAGATCGCCCTTGGAGACGATGTAGTAGCCCATGGCGCCCAGCGGGTTCTCGGTCTCGACGTAGGCCTCGCCCTCGGGCACCTTGATGATGCGGGGGACCTTGGCCATGACCGGTCCGGCGGGGATGGTGCCGAGGAGCTGCTTGACGATGTTGGCCGCTTCGCGGGTCTCCTGGAGCCGCACCCAGGTGCGCGAGAAGCAGTCGCCGTCGGGGTGGGTCCAGACCTTCCAGTCGGCCTGGTCGTAGACGAGCCCTGGCGGGCACCCGTCGCGACGCAGGTCCCAGTCGACCCCCGAGCCTCGGATGTTGGCGCCAGAGAGACCGTAGGAGAGAGCGATGTCGGCGGGTATGACCCCGATGCCGCGGGTACGGGACTGGAAGATCTCGTTGCCGATCAGCAGGTCTTCCATCTCGTCGCAGAAGGCGAGGAGCTTGTCCATGGCGACCTCGGTGTCGCCGATCCAGCCCTTGGGCAGGTCGTCCTTCAGGCCACCGATGCGGTCGAAGTTGGGGTGGAAGCGACCACCGGTGGCCGCCTCGATCTGGTTGAGGACGAACTCGCGGTCGCGGAAGGCGTAGAAGCCGGCGGTCAGGCCGCCGAGCTGCAGGCCGAAGTCACCGAGGAAGAGCGAGATGTTGGCGATGCGGGAGAGCTCGAACAGGATGGTACGGATCCACTGGGCGCGAGGCGGTGCCTCCACGGCCATGAGCTTCTCGGCGGCGAGGATGAACGGGACCTCGTTGGCAAAGCTGCCGAGCCAGTCGATGCGGTTGATCAGCGTGTTTATCTGCGGGTACGAGCGGACCTCGACGATCTTCTCGTAGCCCCGGTGCATGTAGCCGCAGATCGGATCGGCCGACACGACCTGCTCGCCGTCGAGCTTGGCGACGATGCGCAGGGTGCCATGGGTGGCCGGGTGCTGCGGCCCCATGTTGAGGGTCATGCCCTCGGACTCGAAGTCCAGGTTGACCCGGTTGTCGGTGGCCTCGGCTGCGAGGGCAGCCAGCTGGCCGGGATCACCGATGGCGGTCATTCACCCTCCCCTTCCGGCTCGTCGTCGGTGCCGGGCATGGGTTCCACGTCGACGATGCCGGGCCAGGGACGGACCCGGCGGGCGAGCAGCGGGAAGTCCTTGCGCAACGGATGGCCCTGGAAGTCGGTCGGCAGGTACATGTTGATGAGGTTGGGGTGCCCGGCGAAGCCGATGCCGAACATCTCGCAGGTCTCGCGCTCGTGCCAGTCGGCACCGGCGTAGACGTCGGTCCAGGTGGGGAGGTCGAGGTCGTCGTCGGGGACGTCGACCTTCAGCGTGACGCCCATGGCCGCCTGCAGGGAGTACACCCGGGCCAGGGCCTGGAAGCGGGTGCCCCCTCCGGCGTAGCCGTGGGTCATGGGCTGGGGTTCCTTCGCCGGTGCCCCGGAGACGACGAGATCCTCCTGGGCGTCCATGTCCCGTCCGAACGGCGAGGGCAGCCAGTCGATGGCCGAGATGAAGTCGAAGAACACGTAGCCCATGGACTTCAGGGCGGCGGCCGCCGCTGCCCAGCCGGCGCGGTCGACCCGCACCCAGAGGTCGTCCCCGGGCCGGATGTAGGACTCGAGGACGGCGTCGCCGAGGCGCTCGGTGAGCTCGTCGAGGACGGCCTGACGACGCTCGTCGACCTCGACGGTCTCGGCGTCCTCGGCCGGCGTGTCGGTGGAGGTGTCAGCCGACGACAATGGGGTCACCCTTCCAGCGGGCAGCCATGTCCTCGTGGGCGATGCGCTCCTGCAGGAGGATGATCCCCTCCAGGAGGGCCTCGGGCCGAGGCGGGCAGCCGGGGACGTACACGTCGACCGGGATCAGCTGATCGACGCCCTTGGTGACCGAGTAGCTGTCCCAGTACGGCCCGCCGCAGTTGGCGCACGAGCCCATGGAGATGACGTACTTGGGGTCGGGCATCTGCTCGTAGAGGCGGACCACGGCCGGGGCCATCTTGTCGGTGACGGTGCCGGCGATGACGACGAGGTCGGCCTGGCGGGGGCTCGCCGGGAAGGGGATGACGCCGAGGCGCATCACGTCGTAGCGGGGCGAGGCGAAGGCCGCACCCATCTCGATGGCGCAGCACGCCAGACCCCACTGGTAGGCCCAGATGGAGTACTTGCGCGAGATGTTGAGGAGCTTTGCGAGCGTCTTCGGCATCTTGCCGCTCTCGACTAGACCCATCGGAGGACCTTCTTGCGCCAGGCGTACAGGAGACCGAGGGCCAAGATGGCCACGAACACGAGCATCTCCACGAGGCCGAAGCCACCGTAGATCTCGAGCCGGGTGGCCCACGGGAAGATGAAGACCGCCTCGACGTCGAACATGACGAAGAGGAGGGCGTAGATGTAGTAGCGGATCTGACTCTGGGACCAGCCCGTGCCGACAGGGTCGACGCCGGACTCGTAGGTGAGGTACTTCTGCTCCTGGGGGCGCACCGGACGGAAGATCCGACCGAGGCCGAGAAGGGCGACACCCAGCCCGACCCCCACCCCTGCGAAGATGGCGACGGTCAGGTACTGCCGTACGAAATCGGAGTACTCAGACATCGTCGGGCGAGCCTAGTGAAGGGCCGAACACGGCATGAAATCCTCTCGTCGGGGCGGGCCCGTCGAGCCCTCGACCCGCAGGTCGGAGCGGTTTGGTGCTACTGGCCGGAGCTGAGCGGGGTGGCGGCGACCGGCGCTTCGACGGTCACGAGTGCGGGTTGACCGTCGCGGGCGGGCTTCACCAACAGATCCGGGAACAGGCCGTACCCGATGGTGACGACCACGCACGCGGCGATGGCGATGCCCGCTCCCAGCGGTACGGGGATGCGACTGGCGCGGGTCGGCGCCGGGCCGTCGTCGCCGTCGTCGGCGCCCGACATGTACATGGCCACGATGACCCGCAGGTAGAGGAACGCCGAGATCACGGCCGACACCATGGCGATGACGGCGAGGGGGACGGCGTTGGCGTCCACCGCTGACTCGATGGCGTAGAACTTGGCGAAGAAGCCGGCGGTGAAGGGCACGCCGGCCTGCGAGAGCAACAAGATCGTGAAGGCGCCGGCGATCTGGGGGTTCGACCGCCCCAGGCCCCGGTAGTCGTCGAGCGAGTGGTTCCCGTCGCCGCGGCGGCCGACGAGGGTCGCCACGCCGAAGGAGCCGGCGACCATGAACGTGTAGACGGCGAGGTAGAAGAGCACGGCCGACGTCCCGAGCGAGGAGTCGGACTGCACGGCCATCAAGATGAAGCCGGCGTGGCTGATCGACGAGTAGGCCAGCATGCGCTTGACGTTGCTCTGCACCACGGCCAGCGCCGCGCCCACCACCATCGACAGCACGGCGATGCCGTACACCAACGGCTTCCACGTGTCGTCGTAGTTGGAGAAGGTCAGGACGAAGACCCGGATGAGCCCGGCGAAGGCGGCGACCTTCACCCCGGACGCCATCCACGCCACCGCCGGAGTGGGCGAACCGTCGTAGACGTCGGGGCTCCAGGCGTGGAAGGGCACGGCGGAGACCTTGAAGGCCAGGCCGACGAGCAGCAGGGCCAGACCGATGAGCAGCAACCCGTTCTGGATGGGTACGCCCTTGGCCATCCAGTCCTTGATGTCGATCAGGTTGGTGGAGCCGGTGGCGCCGTAGATCATGGCGATGCCGTACAGGAAGAACGCCGACGAGAACGCTCCCAGCACGAAGTACTTGACGCCCGACTCCTGCGACTGGACCCGACGCAGGTGCATGCCGGCCATCACGTACACGGCGATCGACAGCGTCTCGAGGCCGATGAACAACACGATGAGATCGTTGGCCGAGGCCATGATCACGCCGCCCGACGCCGAGAGCAGCATGAGCACGTAGAACTCGGGGCCCTCCATGTCCTCACGACGCAGATAGCCGTCGGCGAGCAGGGCGGCCAGCACGACCCCCGCGCAGAGGGTGACGGTGATGAACAGGGAGAACCCGTCGATCCCGACCATGCCGCCGACCGTGCTGAACGCACCGGGCGGGTCGGGGGTGATGTCCCACCACATGAAGGTGTCCCAGTTCTGGACCCTGGCCCACACCGGGAGGACGCTGATGGCGGCGGCCAGGCCCACGACCACGGTGAAGGTGGCGTAGAAGCCCTTCGGCGCCTTCCCCCGGAGCAGCGACGAGACCGTCAACAGCAACAGGCCTCCGACCAGCAGGATCAGCAGAGGCAGGAGCGCGGGCCAGTCGACCGACGGACCGGGCAGGTGGACGATGCCGTCACCGGCGGCGACCGGCACGGACGTGACCGTCGGGTCGGTGGCCACCTGGGCGAGGAGGGGCCCGGCGATCATCGGGCCACCTCCAGCGTGGTGGTCGGTGACGAAGCGTGCTCGCCGGCGCCCTCGCCCTGTTCGGCGGCGACGACCGGGACGAGCTGCGAGCCGTCCTGGGTGACGGGCTGGTCGTAGCGTTCGACCTGGAGCTCCATGCGGTTGAGGACCCGCTGTACGGAGGGCTCGATACGGTCGATCACCGGCTTGGGGTAGATGCCGAGGAACACGATGAGCACCAACAGCGGCACCATCACGAGCCGCTCGGTGAGGTTGAGGTCCGGGAAGCTCGCATTGGCCTCGTCGGGCTCGCCCTGGAAGACCCGCTGGTAGGCCCACAGCAGGTACAGAGCGGCGATGATGACCCCGGCGGCGGCCACCACGGCCCACCAGCGGTGGGCCACGAAGGTACCGAGCAGGACGAGGAACTCGCCGACGAAGCCGTTCAGCCCGGGGAGCCCGATGGAGGACAGCATCACGATGGTGAAGATGCCGGCGAACACCGGGGCGACCTTGGCGATGCCCTTCAGCTCGGAGATCTCGTAGGTGTGGCGGCGGTTGTAGAGGAAGCCGAGCAGGATGAACAGCGCACCCGTCGAGATGCCGTGGTTGACCATCTGGAGCACGGAGCCCTCGACGCCCTCGACGTTGAGGGCGAACAGCCCCATCACCGCGAAGCCCATGTGGGCGACCGACGAGTAGGCGACCAGCCGTTTCAGGTTCTTCTGCATGGCGGCGACGATGCCGCCGTAGACGATCCCGATGGCCCCGACGGTGAGCAGGACCGGTGCCGCCCACACGGTGGCCTCGGGGAACAGCTCCAGGCCGAACCGGAGGAAGCCGTAGGTGCCGAGCTTGAGCAGGATGCCGGCCAGGTCGATGGAGCCGGCGGTGGGCGCCTCGGTGTGGGCGTCGGGGAGCCAGGTGTGGAACGGGAAGGCCGGGACCTTCACCGCGAAGGCCACGGCCATGCCGAGGAACAGCCAGCGCCCGGTGTTCTGGGCCAGGTTGTCGCTGGCGATGATCTTGGTGAAGTCGAAGCTGACCGTGCCGCCGTCGCCCGCCTTGGCCAGCACGGCCAACGTGCAGATGGAGACCAGCATGAAGGCCGAGCCGAGCATCGTGTACAGGAAGAACTTGGTGGCGGCGTAGACCCGGCGGCCGTGACCCCACTTGCCGATGAGGAAGTAGAGCGGCACCAGGGTGATCTCGAACATCAAGAAGAAGAGGAAGAGATCGAGCGACATGAAGGCGCCCATGCACCCACCCATGAGGATGGTGAGCCAGGCGTAGTAGCCCTTCTCGTCGTGCTCTGGCTTCGCCGCGAACAGCGCGATCGGGAACAGCACGCCGGTGAGCACGACCAGGAACAACGAGATGCCGTCGACGCCGAGGAAGAACTTGATGTCGAGCGACGACACCCAGGTCTGGGACACGACGAACTGGAAGCCGTCGTCGCCCGTCTTGAACTGGACGAGCACGACGATGCTCAACACCCCGGTGATCAGGGAGGTCACGATGGCGGCCAGGCGGGACAGGTCGGGCCGGGCGCGAGGGATGGCGGCGATGATGCCGGCCCCCACCATGGGGACGAGGATCATCGCCGGCAGGATCGGGAAGCTGCTGGCTTCGGAGGCGAACGTGGCCGTGCTCATCAGAAGTTCACCTGCGTGAGGACGAAGGCCACGACGATGACGGCGCCGCCGGCGATCATGAGGGCGTACCAGCGGACGTAGCCGTTCTGGACGGCGCGGAGGCGCATGGCACCACCTCGCGTGGCCCGGCCGACTCCGTTGACGGCGCCGTCGATCACCACCCGGTCGAACATGGCGATCATCTCGAACATCCGTCGGCCGATGCCGCCCATGAACACCGTGACGCCGTGGTCGATGTACCAGCCGTGGTAGAGGATCGGCAGCTCGACCTTGCGGGCGGGGAACCTGCGCTTCATGTAGACGGCGTAGGCCAGGGCGATGCCGGTGAGGGCGAAGATCGTCGAGACCGTCAGCTCGACGACGAGCTGCAACGTGCTCTCCTCGAGGTGGGCCTGGTACTGGCCGATGACCGGCTCCAGCCAGCGGTTGAGGAACTCCATGTTCTCGGTGAAGGGCAGGTTCAACACGCCGGCGATGGCCGCGAAGAAGGCCAGCACGATCAGCGGGACCGTCATCGTCCAGGCCGACTCGTGGGGGTGGACGTCGTGGGCGTGAGTCTCGGCGGTGACCGGCGCCGGACCGACGTCGGGGTCCCCTGCGACCGTCGCCTCTCCCACATCTCCGGCCACCCCCGCCTCGGCTGGCGCGCCGCCACGCAGCTCCGTGGCGCCGGCGCCGACGCCGTGGGCCCGGAGGTTGGCCAGTTCGGCTTCGGCGCTGTCGCCCCAACGGGCGTTGCCGAAGAAGACGAGGAAGACCTCGCGGCTCATGTAGAAGGCGGTGATCAGAGCGGCGATCAGCCCGAAGAGGTAGAGGAAGAAGTTCTTGTGCAGGGCGTAGGCGAGGACGTCGTCCTTCGACCAGAAGCCCGAGAACGGGATCACGCCCGAGATGGCCAACCAACCGATCATGAAGGTGATGGCGGTGATGGGCATGATCTTGCGTAGTGCGCCCATGAAGCGCATGTCCTGCTGGTCGTGCATCCCGTGGATCACCGAGCCGGCCCCGAGGAACAGGCAGGCCTTGAAGAAGGCGTGGGTGATCATGTGGAAGATCGCCGCGCTGTACCCGCCCGAGCCGACGGCCAGGAACATGTAGCCGAGCTGGCTGACCGTGGAGTAGGCCAGCACCTTCTTGATGTCGGTCTGGGCCACGGCGATGGTGGCGGCGATGAAGGCGGTGGCGCACCCGATGATGGCGATCAGCCACGGGAGCCAGTCGGCTGACGCAGCCAGGATCGGGTTGACCCGGACGAGCAGGTAGACCCCCGCGGTGACCATGGTGGCGGCGTGGATCAGCGCCGACACCGGGGTGGGGCCGGCCATGGCGTCGGGGAGCCAGATGAACAGTGGGATCTGGGCCGACTTGCCGATGGCGCCGATGAGCAACATCACGGCGATGAAGGTGGCCGTGGTCTGGGCCAGCCCCGACGACACGGGCAGGAACTCGGTGTACTTGAGCGAGCCGAAGGCGAAGAACACGGCGAAGGTGCCCACCATGAAGCCCCAGTCACCGACCCGGTTGGTGATGAAGGCCTTCTTGCCGGCGCTGGCGTTGGC
Source organism: uncultured Actinomycetes bacterium (assembly GCA_963793025.1). Lineage (GTDB taxonomy): Bacteria > Actinomycetota > Acidimicrobiia > Acidimicrobiales > Acidimicrobilacustridaceae > CAWBYL01. The sequence goes on along the minus strand of CAWBYL010000006.1, from coordinate 762,164 downwards.
GTCCTTTTCGAACCAGAACGAGATCAGGAAGTACGAGCAGGCCCCCACGCCCTCCCAGCCGAGGAAGGTCAGGACGAGGTTGTCGCCGAGGACCAGCATCAGCATGGAGAACACGAACAGGTTCAGGTAGGTGAAGAACCGGGGGAACCGGCTGTCGCCGTGCATGTACCCGATGGAGTACAGGTGGATGAGCGAGGCGATGCCGGTGATGAACAACACCATGGCCATCGAGAGCGGGTCGAGCAGGAAGCCGACGTCGACCGAGAAGTTGCCGGCAGCGATCCAGCTGAACAGCGACAGCTCGTAGGTGTGGTCGGGTTCGTTCCAGAGGCCGGCGAACACGACGAGAGCGGTGACGAAGGACGCGGCGACGACGGCCGTGCCGATCCAGCCGGCGAGGGGCTCGCCGATGCGCTTGCCGAAGAACAACAGCAGGACGAAGCCGACCAGAGGTAGGGCAGGGATGAGCCAGACGAGTTCCACCATGGCGCGCCCTACCCCCTCAGCAGCCGGAGGTCGTCGGCGTTGGCGCCGGGTCGGCGACGGGTGACGGCCACGACCAGAGCGAGGCCGACCACGACCTCGGCGGCCGCCACGACGAGCACGAAGAACACGATGACCTGCCCGGAGATGTCGTTCAGCATCCGGCCGAAGGTCACGAAGGTGAGGTTCACGGCGTTCAGCATCAGCTCGACGCACATGATCATGACGAGTGGGTTGCGGCGCACGAGGAGGCCGACGCCCCCCATCGTGAACAAGATGGCGCCCAGCGCGAGGTAGGCGATGTTGATGTCGTCGCCCATCAGTGGCCGCCCTCCTCGGGCACGGTGGTGAGCGGTTCGTCACCCTGGTCGGTCATGGATTCCGGCTCCGGGATCGGCTGGAGGTCGCGGGGGCGCCGGGAGAGCACGACGGCACCGACCACGGCGATGGTCAGCAGGGCTGCGGTGATCTCCAGCGCGTACACGTAGTTGGTGAACAGCTGCCGGCCCAGCTGGGTGATGTTCTCGTAGCCGTCGGCCGAGATCGCCTGGGTGACCGACGAGGCGCCGGTCACGGCGTCGAGCTGGCCGATCATGATCACGGCCAGCACGGCGCCGAGGAACAACAGGCCCAGGGCCACCGCCAGCACACGCTGGCCGACGAGGGGCTCGGTCTCGAGATCCTCCTCCTCGTCGACGCCGAGGAGCATCAGGACGAAGAGGATCAACACGACGATGGCGCCGGTGTAGACGATGACCTGGACGGCGGCGAGCAGCTGGGCCCCCAGGTTGAGGAACAACACGGCGATGCCGAACAGCGTGGCCACCAGGCTGAGGGCCGAGTGGACGGGGTTGCGGGAGAAGATCACGCCGGCCGCACCGAGGATCACGATCACCGCGCAAACGGCGAAGACCAGGGACTCGACGGTCATCAGTGGCCCCCGTCGTGGTCATGGTCGTCGTGGTCGTGCTCTTCGACCTCGACGGCCTTGGTGGTGAGGGCGTCCTTGGTGTCCTGGTCGTCCTCGGGGGCGCGGACGCCGTAGCCGAGCTCGCCGGACCAACCCACCACGCCCTCGAAGCGGGCGTCACCCGACGGCGAGGTGGCGCGCATCCACGCCGAGGTCAGCTCGTCCTCGCCCGGACGCCAGTCCTCCCACGGCAGCTTCTGGGGCATGCCGGCGTCGTCGACCACCAGCTCGGTCTTGGTGTAGATCGCGTCGGACCGGTTGGTGAAGGAGAACTCGAACATCTTCGACTCGGTGATGGCCTCGGTGGGACAGGCCTCCACGCAGAGGTCGCAGTGGATGCAGCGCAGGTAGTTGATCTCGTAGATGAACCCGAAGCGCTCGCCCGGCGACACCGGGTCGTCGGCGTCGTTGTCGGCGCCGCGCACGTAGATGCACCGGGCCGGGCAGACCCCCGCGCACAGCTCACAGCCGATGCACTTCTCCATGCCGTCCTCGTAGCGATTGAGGACGTGGCGACCGTGGACCCGCTCCGGCTTCGGAGCTTTCTCCTCGGGATACTGCGTGGTGACGCGCTGCTTGCGTCCCATCTGGCGCAGGCTGACCAGGAACCCACCGAGGTAACCCATCAGTCGACGACCCCCTCGAGCCGCTTGGCCTTGGACGTGGCGATGGCCAGGCGCAACAGGCCGTAGCCGGTGAGCCCGATGACGGCGCCGATGGCGATCACGGCCAGGCCGTTCCAGTGCTGGTCACGAGCCACGTGGAAGGTGGCGAGCACGAGCAACCAGGCGAGAGACAGCGGGATGAGCACCTTCCAGCCGAGGTCCATCAGCTGGTCGTAGCGCACGCGGGGGACGGTGCCCCGGATCCACACGAAACCGAACAGGAAGAGGACCAGCTTGAGGAAGAACCAGATCACGCCCCACAACCACCCCGGGCCGAGGGGCGCGGGGCCGGCCGGGCCGCCGAGGAACAGGGTGACGATGATGGCGGCCATGGTGACCGAGTTCATGAACTCGGCGACGAAGAAGAGAGCGAAGCGGATGGAGCTGTACTCGGTGTGGTAGCCGCCGACCAGCTCCTGCTCGGCCTCGACGAGGTCGAAGGGCGGTCGGTTGAGCTCGGCCTGGCTGGCGATGAGGAAGACCACGAAGGGCACGAAGCCGGCGGCGATGAGGTTCCAGTTGGGGACGAAGCTGCCCCACCCGTCGCCGGCCTGGGACACCACCATCTGATGGGTGCTGAGGGTGCCGGTGGTGAGCACCACGGCCGCCACCGACAGGCCGAGGGCGGCCTCGTAGGAGACCATCTGGGCCGACGCCCGGACCGAGCCCAACAGCGGGTACTTCGAGCCCGAGGACCAGCCCGCCAGCATCACGCCGTACACGGCGATGGAGGACATGGCCAGGGCGAAGAGGATCCCGATGGGCGGGTCGGCCAGCTGCAGGAAGGTGGTGTGGCCGAAGATCTCGACGGTGCCGTCGCCACCGTTGGCGAAGTCGCCCCCGAACGGGACGATGGAGAAGAGCAGGAACGCCGGCACCACGGTGATGAGCGGGGCGAGGATGAACACCCGTCGCTGGGCCCGGTCGGGCATGAGGTCTTCCTTGAAGAAGAACTTGATGCCGTCGGCGAGGGTCTGGAGGACGCCGAAGGGCCCGGCGGTGTTGGGTCCGATGCGGTTCTGCAGGTCACCTACGACCTTGCGCTCGAACCAGATCATCAACATGGTCGCCACCAGGAGGAAGACGAACACCAGGACGACCTTGAGCAGCACGATGAGGACGACGGCCAGGTCGACGTGTCCGGCGAGGAGGGGGTCACCGCCGAGCATGTGCGTCGCCTCCGGGTCGGGTGGTCTCGGTCGTGACGCCGGAGGCGTCGCGGACGCGTCGGGGACGCGTCGGCCCAGCCCATCGCAGGACGGCCCGGCAACGCAAAACGGTGACGACGGCGCCGCTCACGAGGCCGCCTCGATGCGCAGGTCGGTGACGTCGTGGTCGACGTCGATCAGGTCGCCCACGACGACGTCGGCCTGGTTGACGTAGAGCGCGGCCGCCCCGCGCGGCACGCCGACGTCGGTGACGACCGGGAGGGTGAGCGTCGAGCGCGAGGAGCGGAGGCTCACCCGGTCACCGACAGCCACCCCGAGCTGGTCGAGATCGGCGGGGTTGACGTGAACGACGGTGCCCGGAGCGAGGCCCGCCAACGCCCCCGTGGCCTGGACGATCGTGCCCTGGTCGTAGAGCTTGCGGGTGGCCACCAGCCGGAACGAGTAGGAGTCGCGGGCCGGAGCGGGCCGAGCCGCCGCCGCAGTGAAGGCGAGCACGGACGGACGGGCCGGGGCGTCGGGCGCCACGGTGTGGTCGGGGGCGTCGGCCGCGGTGGCCTCGCCCTCGGCGACGGTGGCGGCGGCCTCTTCGGCCTGCGCCTCGCTCTGGTCGTCCGCGGCCGCCGCCCGTACAGCCGCGGCATCGGCGTCGGCGCCGGTCTCGTTGCCATCGCCGGTGCCGTCGGCCTCGTCGTCGGGGGCGGCCTCGGCCGCCGGCAGGTCGAGGGGGAGCAGGACACCGTCGAGGTCGGCGAGCACGTGGGGGAGGTCGAGACCGGCGTGGGACGGCGCCATCGCGGCGATCTCGTTCAGGATCTCCTCGGCCCTGCCGAAGCCGAGGTCCGAACCGAGGCGGCTGGCCAGCTCGGCGGCCAGCATCCAGTCCGCCCGAGCGGTGCCCGGCGGGGTCACCCGCTGGGCCAACGTGGAGACCCGACCCTCGATGTTGGTGGTGGTGCCCGCCTTCTCGGCGAACCCGGCGGCGGCCAGCACGACATCGGCGCCACGGCTCGACGAGTTCAACAGTGTGTCGACGGCGATGACCGTCCGGGCGCCGGTGAGGGCCCGCTCGGCCAGGTCGTGGTCGGGGAAGTCGGCGAGCGGATCGGCGCCCAGCAGCACGAGCACGTCGATGCGACCGTCGGCCGCGGCCCGCAGGATCCCCTCGGTGTCGAGCCCGGTCTCGGTCGGCACCGTGGGCCACGATCCGGCGAACCAGTCACGGCCGTCCGCGAGCGAGACCCGCCCGGGGAGAACACCCGGGGCCAGGCCCATGTCGAGGGCACCGTGGATGTTGGCCCGCCGCAGCGCGGAGAGGAAGCGGGCGTCGGGCCGGGCATCGAGGACCGCGGATGCGGCATCGACGACGACGACGGCGGCCTCGGCGACCGACGGCCGGCCCAGGATCACGCTCAGCGGTCCGTGGGACCCGGCGAGGGCGATGCGCACGGCGTTGATGTCGGCCGCCGCCACACCGGCGATGTCGCGAGTGGTGTCGGTCTGGGCCACCAGGGCTCGCACCAGCTCGCCGGACTCACCGGGACGAGGGAGCAGCGACGCCGACGCCAGCGAGGTGAGTCCGCTCGATCGGGGGCCCACCTCGATGAGGGTCACCCCGTCGTTGACGACGGCGTGGCGGAGGCGCAGGAACAGGACCGGCAGCTCCTCCTTCACGTCGGGGGCGAGAACGAGGACGGTTCCCCCAGGGGCGCAGACCTGGTCGATGGTGGCGCGGGGCATGCCCAGCACCACGTCGGCGGGCAAGCCGTCGCCCAGCTGGGCATCCACGTTGTCGGTGCCCAGCACGCCCTTGGCCAGCTTGGCCCACGCGTAGGCGTCCTCGTTGGTGAGCCGAGCGCCACCGATGACCCCGATGGCGGCGGGCGACGACGCCCCGGCAAGGGCGTCGGCGGCATGGCGCAGGGCATCGGACCAACGGGCGGGGACGAGGGTGTCGCCGTCGCGGACGAGCGGCTCGCCGAGGCGGCCGTCGGCTCCGACGGCGCCGCTCGAGAAGCGGCCCTTGTCGCACAGCCATCCCCAGTTGACGGGGTCGACGTCGACACCGGAATAGCGCTGGACCTGGTCACGGGACGAGTCGATCGAGATGCGACAGCCGACCGAGCAGCTCTGGCAGGTGGACTCGGTGGTCTGGAGATCCCAGGGCCGGGCCTTGAACCGGTAGGGCTCGGCCGTCAGGGCGCCCACCGGGCAGATCTGCACGGTGTTGCCCGAGAAGTACGAGGAGAACGGCTCGTTCGGGAAGGTGTTGATCTCGGTGTCGTTGCCCCGGTTGATGAAGTGGATCAGAGGGTCGCCGGCGACCTCGGACGCGAACCGCGTGCAGCGGTCGCACAGGATGCACCGTTCCCGGTCGAGCAGCACCAGATCGCTGATCGGGATCGGCTTCTCCTTGTGGCGCTTCTCCTCGACCATCCGACTCTCACCCGGCCCGTAGGCCATGGTCTGGTCCTGGAGGGGGCACTCGCCGCCCTTGTCGCAGACCGGGCAGTCGAGCGGGTGGTTGATGAGGAGGAACTCGAGGATGCCGTCCTGGGCCTTCTTGGTGACGGCCGACTCGGTGTCGACCTTCATCCCCGGCGTGCACTCGATCATGCAGCTCGGCTGGAGGGCCGGGCCGCGCCCGGTGTCCACTTCGACGAGGCACATGCGGCACATGCCGACCGGCCGCATCCGCTCGTGGTAACAGAAGCGGGGGATGTAGGTGCCCGAACGCTCGGCGGCGTCGATGAGCAACTCGCCCTTGCGGGCCACGACCTCGTGACCGTTGATCTCGACGACGACGCCGTCGGTCGGAGGGGCCTCGGTGTCAGACATGGGATGCGGCCTTCGGGAACGCGACGGGTACCGACTGACGGGCCTCTTCGGCCTGGGTGATGCAGGCCTCGAACTCGGGGCGGAAGCGCTCGAGGGCCGAGGCGATGGGCGACACCGCCGACGGGCCCAGGGGGCAGATGGTGGTCTGCTTGGGCGGCCAGGCGATGCCGGGCGAGATGTTGTCGCACACGTCCATCAACAGGTCGAGGTCGGTGGGGCGGCCATAGCCGTCGAGGATGCGCTGGAGGATCTTCTCGAGCCAGGTCGTGCCTTCACGGCACGGGGTGCACTTGCCGCACGACTCGCGTGCGAAGAACCGCACGACCCGCAGGCAGGCCTTCACCGCGTCGGTGGTCTCGTCCATCACGACGATGGCGCCCGACCCGAGCATGGAGCCGGCCCGGTCGACGGTGCCCTTCTCGAGGGGGATGTCGAGGTGCTCCTCGTAGAACCACGGCGCCGACGCCCCACCGGGGATGAACGCTTTGAGCTGGCGATCGCCGAGGATGCCGCCGGCGTACACCGGGGCGTAGATGAGGTCGCGGAAGGTGGTGACGCCGTACTCGACCTCGAACACCCCCGGCTTCTTGACGTGGCCGGACACCGCGAACATCCGCGTGCCGCGGGAGTTCTCGGCGCCGAGAGCGGCGAAGGCCTCGCCGCCGTTGGTCACGATCCACGGGAGGTTGGAGAGGGTCTCGACGTTGTTGACGATGGTCGGCTGCATGTACAGGCCCTTGGCCGCCGGGAAGAACGGGGGCTTGAGCCGGGGCATGCCCCGGTTCCCCTCCAGGCTCTCGATGAGCCCGGTCTCCTCGCCCACGATGTAGGCGCCGGCGCCCCACGTCAGCACGACGTCGACCGAGAAGTTGCTGCCCAGGATGTTGCGGCCGATGTAGCCGGCCTTGTAGGCCTCGTTCAGGGCGTCGGCGATGCGCTCCTGGGCCAGGGCCATCTCACCCCGGACGTAGAGGAAGGCCTGCCCGCAGCCGATGGCGTAGCAAGCGAGGAGCACGCCCTCGATGAGCTGGTGAGGGTCACGCTCCATGAGGAGCCGGTCCTTGTAGGTACCGGGTTCGCTCTCGTCGCCGTTGACCACGAGGTAGCGGGGCCACACGTCGGCCGGAGCCAGACCCCACTTCACGCCGGCCGGGAACCCGGCGCCGCCGCGACCGAGGAGGCTCGCCGTCTTGACCTGCTCGGACACCTCGGCCGGGGTCATGTCGAGCGCGGTGCGCAGGGCCTGGTACCCGCCGGTGGAGACGTACCGGGTGAGGGTGTGGCTGTCTTCGTAGCCGAAGCGGCCGGTGATGATCTTGGGAGCGTCGGTGATCGTCATCCCTGTGACTCCTCGGCGGTGGCGGCGATCCAGACGGGGGTGGCGCGGTCCTCGGGGGCGACCGAGCCGGCCTTGCGCTCGGGCGGGATGTGCTGGCGGACCTGGGCGAGGGTGCCGTGATCGGGGATGTCGGAGCGGGCGCCGGAGCGGAGGTCCTCGACGAGCTGGTCGAACTCGTCGTGGGTGATGGTGTGGAAGTACCGGTAGTTCACCTGCAGGCACGGGGCCTCGGTGCAGGCGGCGATGCACTCCACGTCCTCGACGGTGAACAGGCCGTCGGGGGTGGTCTGGCCGGGACGGACGCCGAGGGTCTGCTCGGCGTGCTCCAGCAGCTCCTCGCCCCCGAGGAGCTGGCAGGAGATGTTGGTGCAGATGTTGACGACGTAACGACCGACCGGCTCCATCTTGAACATCTCGTAGAACGACGCGGTGCCGAGCACCTCGGCCGAGGTGACGCCGACCAGCTCGGCGATGTGGGCCATGGCCTCCTCGGTGAGGTGGCCGTCCTGCTCCTGGGCCAGGTGGAGCAGGGGGATGAGCGTGGACTTGGGCCTCGGGTAGCGGTCGATGATCTCGGCCGCGAGGGTGACCCGCTCAGGCGACAGTCGGGCCATCAGCGATCGACCTCCCCGAGGATCGGATCGACCGACGAGATGATGGCCACGCCGTCGGCCACCAGGCCTCCGTGCATGAGGTGGGGCAGCGTCTGCAGGTTCACGAAGCTCGGGCCCCGCACGTGCATGCGGTACGGAATCGAGGAGCCGTCGCTGACGATGTAGCAGGCGAGCTCGCCTCGCGGTGACTCGACGGCCACGTAGGCCTCGCCCTCGGGCACCTTGAACCCCTCGGTGAAGATCTTGAAGTGGTGGATCAGCGCCTCCATCGACTCGTCGATGCGGGCTCGGGGCGGAGGCGTGACCTTCTTGTCCTGGATGCGGTAGTCGCCCTTGGGCATCTTCTCGAGGCACTGCCGCACGATCTTCATGGACTCGCGGATCTCGGCCAGACGGATGGCGTAGCGGTCGAAGCAGTCGCCGTAGGAGCCGACGACGACGTCGAAGTCGACCTGGTCGAAGGCCAGGTACGGCATGTCGCGGCGGAGGTCCCACTCGTAGCCGGTGGAGCGCAGGATCGGCCCGGTGACCCCGAGGGCCAGGCACTCCTCGGCGGTGATCACACCGATGCCCTGGAGGCGCTCGCGCCAGATGGGCTGGTTGGTGAGCAGCGTGTCGTACTCGTCGAGGCGGGACGGCAACATGTCGAGCAGGCGCAGCACGCCGTCGCGCCAGCCGTCGGGCAGGTCGGCCGCCACCCCTCCGGGCCGGATGTAGTTGTGGTTCATGCGCAGGCCGGTGACCTCCTGCAGGAACCTCAGCGCCTCCTCCCGCTCCCGCCAGCCGTAGAGCATCATCGACACCGCCCCGAGGTCCATGCCGTTCGTGGCCATGAACAACAGGTGCGACGTGATGCGGTTCATCTCGGTCATGAGCATGCGGATCCACACCGCCCGCTCCGGGACCTCGATGTCGAGGAGTCGCTCGACCGTGAGCGAGAAGGCCAACTCGGTGAACAACGGCGAGGCGTAGTCCATCCGGGTGACGTTGGTCGGGCCCTGGAGGTAGGTGAGCTCCTCCCCGGTGCGCTCCATGCCCGTGTGCAGGTACCCGATGATGGGCTTGCAGCGCAGCACCGTCTCGCCCTGCAGCTCCAGCATCAGCCGCAGCACGCCGTGCGTGCTCGGGTGCTGAGGCCCCATGTTGATGATCATGGTCTCGTCGTCGGGCGCCTGATCCTGCTCGAGCTCGGAGGCCTCGGCCTCGGACATGCGCAGCACGGCGCCGAGCTCGCGCAGGCGCTCGGCGGCGGCCACGACATCGCGGCTGTGCAGCTCCTGGCCACCTTCGGACGTCTGGGCGACGTTGGAGGGCGGGGGTGCGTCGTGGGTCGTGGTCATCGGGGGGTTACCGCCTCGGTCACCGGTTGGCCGGGGCACCCTTGAACTGCACGGGGATGCGACCGGAGTCGTAGTCCTTGCGCAGTGGGTGGCCCATCCAGTCCTCGGGCATGAGGATGCGGGTGAGGTCGGGATGGCCGGCGAAGGCGATCCCGAACATGTCGTAGGTCTCGCGCTCCATGGCCTCGGTGCCGGGGTACAGGGCGAAGGCCGTGGGGACCTGCGGGTCGCTCTCGGGCACCTGGAGGCGGAGACGGAGGCGGGAACGGTCGCGGTGGTTGATCAGGTTGACGACGACCTCGAAGCGCTCGGGCGTGGTGCCCTCCGGGAGACCCTTGCGCCCGGGGTGCACGAGGTAGTCGACACCGGTGAGGTCGACGATGGAGTAGTAGCCGTCCTCGTGGAGCGTGGCCAGCAGATCGAGGTACTGCTCCCGAGTGGGATGCAACACCAGCTGACCGTGGGACCGGGTGACCTCGAGGTCGTAGAGGGTCTCGACCGGCTCGGTCGCGTCCGCGTCGACGTCGGAGGCGGTGGCGTCCTCGGCCACGGTCAGCTCCGACCCAGGGTGACGGGCGTGGAGGCCGGGACGCCCAGCTGCTCGAGCACGATCCCCGCGCCCTCGCCGGGCCGGCGGGTGAGGTGCCCGGCGCGGATCTGGGCGTGGAGGGTGAGGATGGCGTGCATGAGGGTCTCGGGTGAGGGCGGGCAGCCGGGGGCGTAGACGTCGACGGGCACGATCTGGTCGACGCCCTGCACGATGGCGTAGTTGTTGAACATCCCGCCCGACGAAGCGCACACGCCCATGGAGATGACCCACTTGGGTTCCATCATCTGGTCGTAGATCTGGCGCAGCACCGGGGCCATCTTCTGCGAGACGCGCCCGGCGACGATCATGAGGTCGGCCTGGCGGGGTGAGGCCCGGAAGACCTCCATGCCGTAGCGGGCCAGGTCGTAGTGGGGACCGCCGGCCGCCATCATCTCGATGGCGCAGCAGGCCAGGCCGAACGTGGCCGGCATGACGCTGTGCGAGCGGGCCCACTTGACCAGCTCCTCGACGGTGCCGGTGAGGAAGTTGTGGTTGAGCCCCTCGAGCCCGGACTCGAGCAGGCCTCCGGTGGGACGGGTCTCGCTCGACACTAGGCAGCCTCCTCCGGGACGGTGACCGGGTCGCGGCCCTCGAGACCCACTCGGCGGATGGTCGTGGTGGCGGTGCGGGCGGGCGACACGAGGTCGCGCCGGCGAGCGTGCTTGGCCGGACCCCAGTCGAGGGCGCCGTTGCTGATCAGGTACACGAACGACTCGAACACGGCGGCGGTGAAGATCACGATGGCGCCGATCCCGAAGCCACCCAGCTCACGGAACACGGTGGCGAACGGGAACATGAAGATGATCTCGATGTCGAAGACGATGAAGATCATGGCCACCAGGAAGAACTTGACCGGGAAGCGCTCCGGAGGCTCACGGCTGGGCACGATGCCGCACTCGTAGGGTGCGGCCTTGGGGACCGAGGGGCGCCGGGGAGCGAGCAGCTGGGAGACCAGTCGACTCACCCCCGCGAAGATCAGGGCGAGCACCAACATGGCGAAGATCGGGAGGTACTGGCCCACGGTGTCAGTCTCCCTTGCTCTCGGCCAGAGCCGCTTCGGCGTCGGCCTTGTTCTTCATCAGCGTCTTGTCCCGGTTGTGCAGCACCCAGGCGAAGAGCACGAACAACGACGCCGAGATGATGAAGTAGAGGAACGGGATGAGGCGGACGTCGCCCAGGTCCCGCACCAACACCACCGAGTACACGGGCTTGGTCTCGTCGACCACCGGCAGGGGCGGCGGCTCGCCGGGCTTGGCCTCCTGGGTGATCACCGGTTGCACCTGGACCACGGCGTAGTGCGTGGGGTGGTGCAGCGTGAAGGTCTTGGTGAGCTTGTACTGGATGCGGCAGATGACGTCGTCGGGCAGGAGGTCGCCGCCCTGGGCGTCGGGGCAGTACTCCTCGCGGGTGGGCTTGCCGCCGTACTCGAAGGTGTTCAGCTTCTTGTACTCGGTGGGGCCGGTGAAGTACCCGCCGTCGACGAGGGCGACGTCGGCCGCGGCCTGGGACTCGCCGGCCGACGAGGATCCGACGAGGCGCCACCCGTTGAGCGACTCCTTGTCGAGGTACTCGGCGAGGATCTCGGGGTTGTTGGCCTGGAGGTCGGCGAGCAGGAAGCCGTTGGGGTACTCGGTGGCCAGCTCGGGGTGGTCGGCCAGGATCTGGTCCGTGGACGGCAGGTCGGCGGGGTCCACCAGTCCGTTCACCGGTTCGGTCTGGGCCGGTTCGCCGCTGCCGTTGATGTACACCTCGACCGGAACCCACGAGGCGTTGTTGCCTCGCGGCCCGATGGCCGGCGGGGAGATCCACCAGAACAGGGTCAAGATGGTGAGCCAGCCGAAGAGGCCGGTGAAGGCCACCAGCAGACCGAGGCGGGAACCGAGGTTGGTGGCGAGGAGCAGGTACACCGAGCCCATCAGCACGGCGACGCCGACGGCGACGACGAGCACACCCCGGATGGCGGGGTCGAAGGCCAGACCGGCGAACAGGGACACGTGGTGCATGCTCAGAGGCTCCGCTCGTAGTCAACGACGGCCGCGATCTGATCAGGAGTCAACATGACCTGATCAGGGCTCATGATGGCGGTGGCGGGATCGACGGCGTTGGGGTTGGTGCCGAAGCTGCCCATGCGGCCGCTCGACAGGCCGTGGCGGCCGTAGGACACCCCGGCGGCGGGATAGGCCGACACGAAGGCCTCCTGCTCGGCCGCCGTCGGGAACTGGCGGATCTCGGAGCCTCCGGTGAGGTTGGGGCCGAAGGCGCCGCCGCCGGCCACCTCGGCATCGCCGTAGGACCAACCCTGGACGTGGCAACGGCCACAGGAGTAGGCGCCGCCGGCGAACTTGGTGCTGTAGCCCAGGTTGAACAGGGCCTCGCCCAGCGTCTTCCACTCGCCGCCCGGCTTGGTGCACAGGTCAGCGGCATCGGGGGCGCAGACCTCGTCGATCTCCTTTTGCACCGCGGCGATGGACTCGTCCGCAGGGATCTGGATGGAGGTCAGGTAGGCGATGACGTCGTCGAGCTGCTGGTCGGTGAGCGGACCGCCACCGGGTGCGCCCCACGCCGGCATGGGCGAGAAGCCGCGGCCGTAGTTGAGGATGTACTTCACCTGCTCGGGGGTGTAGCGGTACATCACGGTGTTGAGCGCCGGCGCCTGCCAGCTCACCTGGGCCACGAAGTCACCGGTGGACTTGTCGGTGATGGTGTAGCTGGCCACGCCACCCACGCCCTCGGGGCCGTGGCAGGCCGCACACTGCGCCTTCACGAGGTAGATCTCCTCGCCACGCGACACGAAGGTGTCGGCGAACCCGGCGGTGGCGTCGGCCTGGCGGCCGGGTTCGGCCAGCCAGTAGAGCGGCAGGGCGACGCCGATGACGGCGAGCGTGACCAGACCGAGCCCGAGGGTGCGGTCGAGCTTGGTCGTCTCGAGCTCGTCGTCCTCCATGTACGGCTTGCGGTTGGGCGCCAACTCGATCTCGGCGCCGACCTCGGCCCGACCCTTGCGCATGTTGACGAGCACGGCGACGGCGAAGCCCAGGAACACCAGGATGACCAGGACATACCCGATCGCCTTCTGGACGTCGGCCAACACCAGCTGGCTCGTGAGGTCGTGCATCGTCAGTGTCCTCCGCCCACGCAGTGCGGGCCCTCAGCTTCTTGACCGGTCGTGTTCGTCCCGATCGGCGGACCCTGGATGATCGTCCCCGTGTTCACCGTCAACACCCCCGCCGTCACCTCCGTCGCGAACCGATCCATCCCCCGCGGCGCCGGCCCACCCTTCTTCTCCCCCGCCTGGTTGTACTGACTGCCGTGACACGGACACTCGAACCACTGCGACGTCAAACACGACGGCACCCGACAACCCAGATGAGGACACTTCTGATACAGCGTCGCCACCCCCGCCTCCAACCCGTTCAACACCGGCTGGGAATACACCTTCTTCGCCTTCTCCACCGCCGTCGCCGGATACGCCGTCATCCACATACGACCCTCCGCCGAATACAAGAACCCATCCCCCGCCGCGATCTTGGCCAACACATCATCCACGTTCCCCACCCGGATCTTCGACCCGAAACCACCCTTCGGGACCGGCCACAAAAACGCCAGGACCGCCGCCCCGAACCCCGTCAGACCCAACCCCATCAACAACACGATCGACCGATTGAAGAACTGCCGGCGCGTCACCCCCAACGCCTCCGCATCCGGCGGCACGTACTCCGCCAGATCCGAACCACCCGCCTTCACCAACTCCGGCGCCCGCCGCTCCAAAGACGCCTGCGCCTCCACCTGACGACCCGACACCGCCTCGGTCGCCGAACCCTCCAACCCCGACACCGACGAACGATCCCGCCGCACCGTCTCCCGCGACAACGCACCCGTCGCCTCACCACCATCACGACGCCGCAACGCCGCGAACACCACGACACCCGCCAACACCACAACCACCGGCACAACAACAACAAGAGGATTCATCAGGGGTTCCTACCTTTGCGCCATCAAAGCTCGAAGAACAGGCCGGCGGTCCACGGGGCGACGAAGTTGAAGCCGGGACCACGGAAGAACGAGCCGATGATGACGAGCACGGCCCAGAACATCAGCTGAACGGTGAAGACCGAGATGGCGAACTTGCGGTCCTCGGGCTTGTTCGACGGGTTGCGGTCGAGGTACGGAGCGAGGATCAACAAGAAGATGCCCATGCCCGGGATGGTCACGCCGGCGACCATCGGATGGAACATCGTCAACAGCTCCTGCAGACCGAGGAAGTACCACGGGGCCTTCGACGGGTTCGGGGTGCTGTTGATGTTGGCCAGCTCGAGCAGCGGGGCGTTGACGAAGATCGAGAAGATGAGGACGAACGCCGTCATGGCCAGCGAGGCCACGAACTCGACGGCGAGCAGGTGGGGCCAGGTGTGCACCTTGTCGACCGGCGTGGACTTCACGTCCTGGATGGATCCCGCCTTGACGACCGTGAGCAGCCGCTGGGTGTGACCCCCGGGGCCGGTGGCGGTGGGGGGCGGTGCCGCCTCGGCCACGGCGGTGGCCACCCCTCCCCCACCCGCGGGGGCGGCGGCGGTCGGAGCCTCAGCGGTGGCGGCACCGGCCTTGCGGGCCTTGGCCGACTTCGACCGCTCGAGCAGGTGCGCAGGGATCCGACTGGCCTCGCCGCTGGGCGCGGCCACCTCCTCGGCGGGCGCCGCGGCCTCGGCCGGTGCCGCGTCCTCGGCGGCCTTCTCGGCCGCCTTGGCGCGGGCCGCCTCGGCCCGCTTGCGGAGGTGTTCGGGGATCTCGGTCATCGGGGAGCCTCCACCCTCACAACGGTCCGGAGATGCCGCCGTCCTTGCGCACCCTCCAGAAGTGGATGGCGAGGAAGATGACGGTGACGAACGGGACGAACAAGACGTGCAACACGTACCACCGCAAGAGGGTGTCGGTGCCTATCTCCTTGCCGCCGAGGAGCACGAACCGGACCTGGTCGCCGAACACGGGCGTGTAGCCCATCATGTTGGTGCCCACGGTGACGGCCCACAGGGCCAGCTGATCCCACGGGAGCAGGTAGCCCGTGAACGACAGGAGCAGGGTGAGCGTGAGCAGGATCACGCCGATCACCCAGTTGAACTCACGCGGCGGCTTGTAGGCGCCGTGGTAGAAGACGCGTGCCATGTGGAGGAAGACGGACAGCACCATGAGGTGGGCCGCCCATCTGTGCATGTTGCGCACCAGGAGGCCGAAGGTGACCGAGGTCTGGAGCGTGTAGATGTCGTTCCAGGCCTGCGCCGCGGTGGGCCGGTAGAAGAACATCAAGAAGATGCCCGTGATGGTGAGCAGGATGAACAGGAAGAAGCTCAGGCCACCCAGGCAGAGGGTGTAGCTGACCTTGACCGCGTGACGCTTCACCTTCACCGGGTGGAGGTGGTACAGCACGCTGTTCATGATCACGTAGGACCGGTTGCGCGGGCTGTCGGTGTAGCCCTTGCGGAACACCGAACCGGGCCGGAAGATCGAGTTCCAGGCCTGCGATCCCTGCGTCTTGTCGACGATTTCGCTGACGCGCTGGCCGGGGGTCTTCTTCCCTCCAGGGCGCTCCATGGTCTTGGCCAAGGCCGTTACTCCGTTGCTCTCGTACCGGGGTTGCTACGTCGTTCGTTCACGGGTCAGCCGAGGCGCATGCCGTAGCCGTAGCCGTGAGTGGGGGTGCGTTGGTGCGAATCGCCGTCGGCCGGGGCGTCGCCGACCTTGCCGAGGATGATCACACCGGTCGGGCAGCGATCGACGCACAGGGCGCAGCGGGTGCACACGTCGTCGTCGATCACGAACACAGAATGGTCTCCGGGGTCGTCGCCGGGCAGCTCGGTACCGAGCGCCTCGTCGATCGACTCGGTGTGCACCAGGTGGATGCACTTCCACGGGCAGATGTCGACGCAGCCCTCGCAGGTGATGCACTCGGACTGGTCGATGTGGATGAACTGCTTGGGCTTGACCGCCTTCGACAGCCAGGCGGCATCGACTTCCTGCAGCACGTAGTCGGCCCGGAACTCGGGCATCGGCGGGTTGGCGTCGGTGCGGCCCACGTCAGCCCTTCCGGACCAGCGGTCGGCCGTACTCGGACTCCACCACGACGGCGGTGGAGGCGGCGGCGGCCCGCTTGCCCCGGTTCTGCCACCACATCCACAGGTACATCTGAGCACCGAGGAAGACCACGTAGATCAGCACGGCGATGATGTCGCGCAACGTCTGGTAGTTCAGCGTGATCGGGAACCAGCCACCCTGGACCTGGGGCTTGAGGATGGCCCCCGGGCCGAACAGCAGCTTGTCGGGGCGCCAGTTGAGCTCGTTGCCGGCGTAGGTGAGCCAGAGGTGGGGAACCACGCCGTAGACCCAGAACATGATGAAGAAGGAGTAGGTCGCGGCGACCATGGCCTCGCCCCACGTGAGCGGCGTGCCGACCGGACGACGCTTGGCGACCGGGAAGATGACGGCGGTGAGGCCGACCGCTATCAGAAGGGAAACAACAAGCGCGACCACCCGGGTGTGACCTCCCTCGTGAACGTTCTCACAAATGGTACCGGCAGAGACGGGCCAACCGTGGTGGAGACCCGGCCGGCGATGCGGATTGTCTACCACCCACGCGCGCGGCGAGGCACATCCGCAGACCAGGTTCCCCGGTCGCTCCGGGGCCTCCACGTCGGCGGTGACGCCGGACCGCCCCGCACCCCGGGGGGAGCAGGAGCCGACGCGGCCAGCACTTGGCCCCCGCGGTGACGCGTCGTCTAGGTTGGCCGTCGATCGGACCGCCCCCCGGGCCCCGTTCGCGCCTCACTCGTTCGTTGTCCTCGGAGGAGCTGTGACCGAAGTTCCCGAGCACCTGCTCAAGCGCTCACGCGACCGCCGGGCGGCCCTCGGCCTCGGCGGAGACGACGGAGGCGGTGGCGAAGACGCCCCCGCCGCCGCGGCGCCCGCCGAGAGCGCTGGATCGGGGGTGGCCGCCGCGACGCCCACTGCCGCCGCTCCCGCCGCCGCGGCCACGCCGGCCGTCGCACCCGAGCCCGAGCCGGTCCCGCCCTACGTCGAAGCCGCCGTACGGCGCAAGAAGATCCCGATATGGGCCATGCCCGTGCTGGCCTTCCTCCCCGTGTGGGCGATCCTCTTCCTCGGTGGTCTGTCCAAGGCCTCCACCGGTGAGCCCACCCAGCTCGAGCAGGGCGCCACGATCTTCGCCGCCCAGTGCGCGTCCTGTCACGGCGCCGGAGGCGGCGGCGGCGTCGGTCGTCCCATGACCGACGGGAACCTGGTCAAGACCTTCCCCGACATCCTCGGGCAGCTCGAGTTCGTGGCCCTCGGCAGCGCCGGCACCGGCCCCGACGGCACCCCGTACGGCGATCCCGCTCGCGAGGGCGGCCAGCACACGACCTACAGCTGGAACGGCAACGCCATGCCCGCCTTCGGCAAGACCCTGACCAACGCCGAGCTCCTCGCCGTGGTCCGCTACGAGCAGGAGGTCCTCTCGGGCCGGGTGCTCGATCCCACCATGGTCGACTCGGCCGGGAACCTCCTCTACGCCAACGGCGAACCCATGCTCGACAGCTCCGGGCAGCTGGTCACGCCCGACGGCGCCCCGCTCTTCGACGCTGACCTCAAGCTGACGATCCAGCCGAACTGGACCAACCCCGTCGGCGGCGAGTAGTCCGCAGATCAGAGATCGGTCGGGAACCTCTGGGCCCCGCCTCGGGCGGGGCCCAGGCGCGTCCGAGGCTCGACCTCAGGCAAGAGGCTCGTGCCAGCCGTCGTAGGGCGCGGCCAGGGCCTCGGCCTCGGCCGGTCCCCAGGTGCCCGACTCGTAGATGTGCAGTCGCGACGGGTGATCGAGGAGCTTCTCGACGATGCGCCACTGCTCCTCGACGCTGTCGTGGCGCCCGAAGCGGCGGGCGTCGCCCTCCATGGCGTCCTCGAGCAGGCGCTCGTAGGGCTGGTCCGATGCCCCGAACAGCTCGTCCTCGGTGATCTCCAGGTCGACCGCTCGTGAGGTCAGCCCGTCGCCCGGCGCCTTGGCGTGGAGCTGCAGGAGTATCCCGCTCTCCTTGCCCAGCCGGAACCGGAGGTGGTTGGGGTGAGGGGTCGGCGCGTCCGCCGGCGCGAACAACATCCGCGGCGGTCGGGCGAACTCGATCACCGCTTCGGTCGCGGTCACGGGGAGGTTCTTGCCGGCGCGGATGAGCCAGGGGACCCCGGCCCACCGCCAGGACTCGATCTCGAAGGTGAGGGCGACGAACGTCTCGGTGTCGGAGCCCGGCACCACGCCGGGCTCGTCCACGTAGTCGCGGTACTGGCCGCGGACGACCTCGCTCGGATCGAAGGTCCGGATCTGGCGGAACAGCTTGACCTTCTCGTCGCGGAGGGCGTCGGCGTCGGCGGCCACCGGAGGCTCCATGCCCAGCAGGGCCACGATCTCCAGCAGGTGGTTCTGCACCACGTCGCGGATCGCCCCGGCGGTGTCGTAGAACTTGGCCCGACCGGCGGTACCGAAGTCCTCGGCCATGGTGATCTGGATGCTGGAGATGAAGTTGCGGTTCCACACCGGCTCCAGCAGAGAGTTGGCGAAGCGGAAGACCAACAGGTTCTCGATGGCGTCCTTGCCGAGGAAGTGGTCGATGCGGAACACCGCCGACTCGGGGAAGCAGCGGTGGAGCACCGCGTTGAGAGCGTCGGACGACTCTCGATCACGCCCGAAGGGCTTCTCGACGACCACCTTGGCGCCCTCGGCCAGCCCGACACCCTCCAGGCCGGTGACGACGTCGTCGAAGAGCGTGGGGGGGATGGCCAGGTAGAAGAGCGGGTGCTGGCACGCGCCGACCGTCTGGCGAATCGTGTCGAAGGTCCCTGACTCCCGGTAGTCGCCGCTGACGTAGGAGATGCGCTGGCGCAGGGCGGGCCACGTGTCGGGGTCCAGTCGGCCCGCCTTCTCGACGGCCTCCTCGGCCCGGTCGCGCAGCTCCTCGTCGGTCAGCTCGGAGGTGGCCACACCCACGATGGGGATGCCCAGTCGACCCCGCTTCTCGAGGGCGGCGAGGGCGGGGAAGATCTTCTTGGCCGCGAGATCGCCGGTCGCACCGAACAAGACGATGACGTCGGTGTCGATCTCGGGGAGCTCGCGGGCCTGGTCCTCGGTCACGGGTCCTCCTGGTGGGCGCGTGGCCCGGGCGTCTGACGGGTGGACTATCCGGCGGCGACCACGGCCGCCGCCGCCGAGGCCGCCGAGGCGATGGCCTCGAGCACCTCGTCGTCGTGGGCCAGGCCGGGGAACATCACTTCGTAGGCGCCGGGGGCGATGGCGACCCCGCGCTCGAGCAGGGCGTGGAAGAAGGCGGCGTAGAGACCCTCGTCGGTCGTGCACGCCGACGCGTAGTCGTGGACCGCGTCGGCTCCGAAGTGGATCCCGAGCAGCGGCCCGAAGCGGGGCACGACGGCGGGGATCCCGGCGCCGGCGAAGGCCGCGGCGAGGGCACCGGCCAGGCACTCGGCCCGGGACTCGATGAGCTCGTAGGCATCGTCGTCGAGCAGGTCGAGGGCGGCCAGCCCGGCCGCGGTGGCCAGGGGGTTCCCTGACAGGGTGCCGGCCTGGTACACGGGGCCGAGGGGAGCCAGCTCCTGCATCACGTCGGCCCGACCGCCGAAGGCGCCGACCGGCAGGCCGCCACCGATGACCTTGCCGAAGGCGCTGAGGTCGGGCGTTACGCCCAACCGCTGCTGGGCCCCGCCGCGCGCCACGCGGAAGCCGGTGATGACCTCGTCGAAGATCAACAGGGCACCGACGCGGTCGCACTCGGACCGAAGGCCCTCGAGGAAGCCGGGGACGGCGGCGACCAGCCCCATGTTGGCGGCACACGGTTCGACGATGACGGCCGCGTACGTGTCGTCCAGGGTGGGCACCACGTTGTACGGGGCGACCACGGTGTCGGCCACCGCGCTCTCGGTCACGCCGGCCGAGGCCGGCAGCCCGAGCGAGGCCATGGCCGTGCCCCCCGAGACCAACAGCGCGTCGCTGTGCCCGTGGTAGTTACCGGCGAACTTGAGGAGCTTGGCCCGGCCCGTGGCCCCGCGCGCCACCCGGATGGCGCTCATGGTCGCCTCGGTCCCGCTGTTGACCATCCGCACCTGCTCGACGGACGGCACCCGCTCGCAGATGGCCTCGGCCAACCGCACCTCCCCGGGCGTCGGGGCACCGAACGACGTCCCCTCCCCGGCGGCGACGCGGATCGCCTCGACCACCTTGGGATGGGCGTGGCCGGCGATGATCGCCCCGTAGCTCTGGACCAGGTCGATGAAGGTGGTGCCCTCGACGTCGGTCACCCGGGCCCCGTGGCCTCGGGCCACGAAGTACGGCGTCCCGCCCACCGATCCGAAGGCCCGGACCGGCGAGTTGACCCCACCGGGGATGACGGCCTGGCCCCGCTCGAACAGCGACTCGTTGGTGTCGTTCACCCGTTCAGCACCTCGGCGACCTCGTGGGTCAGGTAGGTGAGGATCATGTCGGCCCCGGCTCGTCGGATGGCGACGAGGTGCTCGATCCCGACGGCGAGGCCGTCGATCCAGCCCCGTTCGGCCGCCGCCTTCACCATCGCGTACTCACCGGACACGTGGTACGCGGCCAGGGGCACGTCGACCTCCGGTCGGGCCCGGGCGATGACGTCGAGGTAGGCGAGGGCGGGCTTCACCATCACGATGTCGGCCCCTTCGCCCAGGTCGAGGCGGATCTCCTCGAGCGCCTCACGGGCGTTGGCCGGATCCTGCTGGTAGCCCTTGCGGTCCCCGCCGCCGGCGATGGTGACGTCGACGGCGTCGCGGAAGGGGCCGTAGAGACCGGACGCGAACTTGGCCGCGTAGGCCATCACCGCCACCTGCTCGTGGCCGTCCTCGTCGAGTGCCTCGCGGATGGCCAGCACGGCTCCGTCCATCATCCCCGAAGGCGCCACCACGTCGACTCCGGCGTCGGCCTGGGCGAGGGCCACCTCGCCGTACAGCTCGATGGTGGCGTCGTTGTCGACCTCCCCGTCGGGGGTCAACAGCCCGCAGTGACCGTGGTCGGTGTACTCGTCGAGGCAGAGGTCGGCCATGAGCACGATCTCGTCGCCGTAGGTGTCACGCAGGTCGCGGAGGGCGACCTGCACGATGCCGTCGGGATCCCAGGCCCCTGACCCCCGCTCGTCCTTGGTCACCGGGACACCGAACAGGATCACGCCGGGGACGCCCAGCCGGACCAGCGCCCCGACCTCGGCCCGCAGCGAGTCGACGGTGTGCTGCACGACGCCGGGGATCGATGCGATGGGCTGCGGGGTGTCGATGCCCTCACGCACGAAGAGCGGCGCGATCAGGTCGTCGACGGAGAGCCGCGTCTCGGAGACGAGGCGCCGCAGGGCCGGCGTTCGGCGGAGGCGCCGCATGCGGCGTTGGGGGAAGCTCATCGCCGGCCAGCCTAGGCATGCCCCGGACGGCTGAGGCCGGGTCCGGAGGGGGCGTGACCCAGGTGGGCGACGAGGGAGTCGACGAGGCCGTCGACGGTGTGGACGCCGGCCACCAGGTCCACGGCGATGCCGGCCCGGCGGGCCGTGTCGGCGGTGATGGGACCGATGCAGGCCACGAAGGACGGCACGGAGTCGACCCCCATGGCCGCCACCCACTGCTCGACCGTGGACGACGAGGTGAAGGTCACGACGTCGGCGGCGGCGATCGCCGCCCGCTCGTCTGCATCGGGCACCCGAGGGACGGTCCGGTAGGCGGCGACCACGTCGACGTCCCAGCCCATGGCTCGGAGGCCGTCGGGGAGGACGTCGCGGGCGACGGCGGCCCGGGCCAGGAGGACCCGGCGGCCGGGGCGGTGGGGAAGCGGGAAGGCTTCCAGGAGCGACTCGGCGATGAACCGCTCGGGGACGAGGTCGGCCACCAGGTTGCGCTCGGCGAGGGCGTCGGCGGTGCCCGGGCCGATGGCGGCCAGACGCACGCCGGCGAGGTCGCGGCCGTCACGGAGCAGGTCACAGAAGCGCCGGGCCCCGTTGGCCGAGGTGAGCACCACCCAGTCGTAGGTGGTCACCCCGGCCACTGCCGCCCCCATCGCGGCGCCGTCGTCGTCGGCGTCCACGATGTCGATGGTGGGGACCAACACGGCGTCGGCCCCCTCGTCGCGCAGCCGGCGAGCCAGCGAGGACGCCTGGTGGCGGGGCCGGGTCACCACCACTCGCCGACCGAGGAGGGGACGACGTTCGAACCAGTCGAGCTCGGTGGCGGCGACGGCTCCGATCACGATGACGCTCGGCGCCTCGAGGGGCTGGTCGGCGATGGTGGCGAGCGTGGCCCGCACCGTCTGCTGCTCCGGGCGGGTGCCCCACCGGACGGCGGCCGCCGGCGTGTCGTCGGGCAGGCCGCCGGCCCGCAGCCGCTCCACGATGGAGGGCAGGCGCCCCACGCCCATCAGTATGACGATGGTCCCGCCCAGCCGGGCGACCGCCTCCCAGTCGAGCTCGCCGCCCTTGTCGGGGTCCTCGTGCCCGGTCACGACCGTGAACGAGGTCGAGGAGTGGCGCAGGGTGACCGGGATCCCGGCGTAGGCGGGGGCGGCGATGGCCGAGGTGATGCCGGGCACCACCTCGTAGGCGACGCCGGCGGCGGCGAGGGCCGCCGCCTCCTCGCCGCCCCGGGCGAACACGAACGGATCGCCGCCCTTGAGCCGCACCACCTTCTGGCCGGCCCGCCCCCGCTCGACCAGCAGGGCGTTGATCTCCGACTGGGACATCACCGCCTGGCCGGCGCTCTTGGCCACGCTGATGCGCTCGGCACCGGGTGGGGCCAGCTCGAGCAGGGCGGCCACGGAGAGCCGGTCGAAGACGACGAGGTCGGCGTCGGAGAGCACCTCGGCCCCGCGCATCGTCAGCAGGCCGGGATCGCCGGGCCCGGCGCCCACGAGGTACACGGTCACCGCCCGAGCCTAGGTCCCACGATCAGCGCACCATCCGCCCGCGGCACCAGCTTCGGACGGTCTCACGACGGTCACCTCCGGGTCGACAGGTCGGCGAGTGGCTTCCCGCTCGTTTATCGCTAAATTAGACCGCAGCCGCAGATCAGGCGATCTCCCGGCAGGAGGCGAACATGGCAATCGACGTCACCACCACCGAGCCCACCCTCATCGACCTGGATCGTCCGGCCTGGATGGATCAGGCCGCCTGTGCCGGACGAACCACTCTGTTCTTCGGCATCGCCGGTGAACGCCCCGAGCGGCGAGTCCGCCGCGAGGCCACCGCCCGCCGGGTCTGCGCCGGGTGCCCCGCCCTGCTGCCCTGTCGCCAGATGGCGCGCGAGAACCGCGAGAACGGGTTCTGGGGCGGCGAGAGCGAAGAGGAGCGCGCCGCCGCCGGCTACGCGCCCCGGTCCATCAGCCGCCGGTCGGTCCAGGAAGCGGCGGCCGCACAGGCCTCCTGAACCCCGACGCGTTCCGGCGCCGGATCAGTCCCGAACCTCGTCGTAGGCGGACAGAGCCCGGTTGCGGCTCTCGGCCAGATCGACGATCCGCTCCGGATAGGTGTCCCCCAGCACCACCCCGCCGGCAGCCAGGTCCAGAGGACCGGCCGTCCAGGGCTCGTGCACGTCGGGAGCCGCCAGCCCGGCCAGCTCCGGGACCCACCGCCGCACGTAGGCGCCGTCGGGATCGAACTTGTGGCTCTGCAGCACCGGGTTGAAGATCCGGTTGTAGGGGCTGGCATCGGGACCGGTGCCGGCGACCCACTGCCAGTTCCCCACGTTCTGGGGAACGTCGCCGTCGACCAGCCGGTGCCGGAACCACCGCTCCCCCACCCGCCAGTCGACGAGCAGGTTCTTCACCAGGAACGAGGCCGTGACCATGCGGACCCGGTTGTGCATCCAACCGGTGCCGAGCAGTTGGCGCATGCCGGCGTCCACCAGCGGGTATCCGGTACGGCCGGCCTTCCACGCCTCGACCCCGTCGGGATCGTCGCGCCATTCGATGTCCGCGTACTGGGGCCGCATCGGTCGGGTGACGAGCTCGGGGTTCTCGGCCAGCAGGTGGGCGAACCAGTCGCGCCATGCCAACTGGCGCACGAGGGCGGCTCGGCCGGGGGTGGACTCCCCCACCACGTCGACGACCGTCCGGGCGGAGAGGGTCCCGAAGCGCAGGTCGGCCGACAGCTCCGACGTTCCCGCCAGATCGGGCCGATCGTGCTCGTCGCCGTAGCGATCGGCTCGCGCCGCGGCCTCCTCCAGGCGTGCCGCCGCCCCGAGCTCGCCGGGGCGGACGGCCTCACCCCCGTGCTCCCCGACGTGGGGATAGGGAAGGGCCGGCGTCGGGAGGGGGTCGCCGGGATCATCGAGCAGCGCCGCCTGGCCCGGCTCGGGCCACGGCTCCCAGGCGGTCGCCGCCCACGCCCGGAAGAAGGGGGTGAACACCCGTGAGAGTCCGCCCGCCTTGGTGAGGACACGGCCGGGAGCATGCACGACGGTGCCCCACTGCGGACGCCAGTCGACACCGCCGTCGGCGAGCGCCCTCCGCACGGCCTCGTCCCGCCGCGCTGCGTAGGGCGTGACGTCGGCGTTCAGGTGCACGGCCGACACGCCGAGCTCCCGGGCCTCGGCGGCGACCACCGACACCGGATCACCGACCCTCACGAGCAGGCGACCGCCGTGATCGGCCAGGCGCTCGTCCAGCGCGGCCACGTCGCCCAGCAGCCTCGACGCCCGGTGGTCGCCGGCGGCATCCAGCAACGTGGCGTCGACCACGAAGAGGGCCACCACCCGCCGATGCTCCGCCGTCGCCGCGGCGAAGGCGGGGTTGTCGTCGAGGCGCAGATCACGCCGGAACCACACCATCCCGAGTTCGTCAGCCACGGTCGGACCCTAGGGACGCCGCCGGCGGGCTGTCGGGTCGTGCGCCCCGGAGGATCGTCGTCAGGCGAGTGGTCGACCGAACGGGAGCGAGTCGCACCACGTCCGCAGGAAGGCCTCGGCCCGTTCGCACGCCCCGAGCAACGGGCCCGACGGGTGCGCGAGCACTTCGCCCAGCGCACCCTCGACGAGGGCGACGGCCGCAGCGGGCAGGTCGACCGCCGGTGCGGTCCCGGCCTCGGGCCACGCCGCCAGGTGACCGGCCGTCGTCACGAAGTCCGGGAGGACGACGACCTCCGCCCGACGCAGCACGGCGAGGGCCTTGGCCGTGACCGGGATCGGTCCGCCGGGCACCACGACCGACGCCCGGACGTGCGCGGCCGCCTCGTGGTCGAGGACGCCGGACTTCGAACCGACCACCAGCACGTCCGCCTCGGCCCCGAGCACCGCATCGGCCGAGGCCGGCTCACCGGCCATCTCCGACACGAGGGCGGGCCCGTGGGCGAGCCAGGCCTCGGCCAGGTCGGTCGCGGCGAGGCTCCCGACGAGGGTCCCGGCCGCGGTGGCGACGGCCACGACTCGTCCGCCCCGTGACTCGATGGCCGCGGCCAGGGCGGCACCGGTGGGTCCGAAGCCCTCGATGGCCACGGTGCGGCCCTCGAGCGAGCCGCCGCCACCGAGGGCCGCCGCCACCGCCACTCCTTCGGCCTCGAGCTGGTGGCGCTGTTCCCACCAGGCGTCCGGGCGGGCGTCGACGGCCCGCAGCCCGATCAGCTCGTCGTCACCGACGCCCCGCCCGGCGTGCAGGAGCAGGGCACCGGAGGCGGCATCGGGCTCGATCTCGGCGGCGAAGCCGACGATGGCCTCGGCCCGACCGTCGACCGGGGCGTTGATGCCGGCCGACGCGCCGGAGACCTTCCGTTCGAAGGAGGCGAACTGGTAGGTGGCCGTTCGGGCCAGCCACGCCGCGCCGTCCACGAGGATCTTGGGAGCGAGGCGGACCAGGCCGGCCGCGGGGTGGTCCCCATCGAGGTCGACCACCACGAAGGCGTCGACGGAGGAGAGCTTTCGGGTCGTCACGACGGGTGAGTCTCACACACGAGCGAGGGCAGATCCGCTCTGACCGGGCACGACGGCAACCGGACCGGAGCGGTCGAACGCCGGTCGGCGACGGCGGATGGCCGACCTCCTGACGGAGCTCGGGGCGGTCCGGGTCTGTGCAGAATGGGGCATGGACGAGACCATCGACGTGCTGATCGAGATCCCTCGCGGGAGCCGCAACAAGTACGAGGTGGATCACCACACCGGTCGCATCCGTCTCGACCGCCGCCTGTTCGCGGCCACGACCTACCCCACCGAGTACGGCTTCGTCCCCGAGACGTTGGCCGAGGACGGCGACCCGCTCGACGTGCTCGTCCTCACCGAGGACCCGACGTTCCCCGGATGCTGGATCGAGGCCCGGCCCGTCGGGATCATGTGGATGGAGGACGAGGCCGGCCCGGACGCCAAGGTCATCTGCGTGGAGCCCAACGAGCCGCGATGGAAGGGCGTGCGCGACATCGGCGATCTCCCGAAGGAGATCCTGGCCGAGATCAAGCACTTCTTCGACATCTACAAGGATCTCGAGCCCGGGAAGTTCTCCGTCACCGGCGACTTCCAGGACCGGGCCGCGGCGTGGGCCGAGATCGCCTCCTCCCAGGCCCGCTACCAGACCGGGGAGACGGTCGAACCGTGAGCGCGGAAGTGGGCGGGACCATCTCCCGCCGCGCCGACGTGGTGGTCGTCGGGGCCGGCATCGTCGGCCTGGCCACCGCCCGCGCCCTGCTGCTCGCCCGACCGGGCACCACCGTCGTGGTGCTCGAGCGCGAGGCGTCGATCGCCGCCCACCAGAGCGGGCACAACTCCGGCGTCATCCACTCCGGGCTGTACTACGCGCCGGGGTCGCTCAAGGCCCAGCTCTGCACGTCGGGGCGCGAGGAGCTCGAGGCCTGGTGCGCGGCGGCCGGCGTGGCGACCGAGCGCTGCGGCAAGGTCGTGGTCGCCATCACCGACGACGAGCGCCCGGCGTTGGCCAAGCTGGCCGAGCGGGGGCGGGCCAACGGTCTCGAGGTGCGGGAGCTCGACCCGGCCGGACTGGCCGAGCTCGAGCCCCACGCCGCCGGGGTGGCCGCGCTGCACGTGCCCGCCACCGGCGTCGTCGACTACCGCCTGGTCTGCGACGCGCTGGCCGCCGAGATCCGCGCCGCCGGCGGCCACATCGTCACCGGGGTCGGCGTGGCCTCGGTGACCGACACCTCGATGGGGGCGGCCATCCGCACCGACGACGGCCTGTGGTGGGCCGACCTGGTCGTGACCTGTGCCGGGGCGTGGTCCGATCAGCTCGCCGCCTCGGGAGGCGAGCGCCCCGTGGCTCGCATCCTCCCGTTTCGGGGTGAGTACCTCGAGCTGCGTCCCGAGGCCGCCCACCTCGTCCGCCACCTCATCTATCCGGTGCCCGACGCCCGGTTCCCCTTCCTCGGCGTCCACTTCACCCGCGGGGTCGACGGCGTGGTCCACGCCGGCCCCAACGCCGTCCCCGCCCTCGGTCGCGACTCCTACCGGTGGTCCCAGGTCCGACCCCTGGACGCCCTGCGGTTCGCCACCCGATCGTCGACGTGGCGCCTGGCCGCCCGGCACTGGCGCACAGGGGCCGACGAGATCGGTCGCTCTCTCGTGCGCTCGAGGATGGTGACCGCCCTGCAGCAGCTCGTTCCCGACGTGACCGCAGAGGACCTCGTGCCCGCCGGCGCGGGCGTCCGGGCCCAGGCCATCGACCCCGACGGTTCGCTGCTCGACGACTTCCGGATCGTGCGGGCCCGACGCTGCCTGCACGTCGTGAACGCGCCCTCGCCGGCGGCCACGGCCAGCCTCGCCATCGGCCGGTGGATCGCGGTCGAGGCCCTCGCCGGGCAGGACGGGCCCGACCCGGTCGGGCCGCCGTCGGCCGCGGCGGGGTAGAACCTCCTCCATGTCCACCGGTGGGTCGAAGAAGGCCATCCTCGCGGCGCTGGTCGCCAACCTCGGCATCGCCGTGGCCAAGTTCGTCGGCTTCGCCGTCACCGCCTCGAGCTCGCTGCTCGCCGAGGGCGTGCACTCGCTGGCCGACACCGGCAACCAGGCGCTCCTGCTCCTCGGCGGACGACGGGCCCAGCGCCGGCCCACCCCGGAGCACCCGTTCGGCTTCGCCCGGGAGCGCTACTTCTGGTCGTTCGTGGTCTCCATCGTCCTGTTCACCCTGGGCTCGGCGTTCGCCCTCTTCGAGGGCATCGAGAAGATCCTCCACCCCCATGAGATCGAGTCGGCGGGGTGGGCCATCGGGATCCTCCTCGTGGCCATCGTGTTGGAGGGCATGTCGTTTCGCACCGCGGTGCACGAGGCGCGGCCTTCCAAGGGCGACGCCACCTGGTGGCAGTTCATCCGCCGTACCAAGTCGCCCGAGCTGCCCGTCGTGATCCTCGAGGACTCCGGCGCGCTGGTCGGCCTGGTGATCGCCCTCAGCGCGGTGACGTTGACCATCGTCACCGGGGACACGATCTGGGACGGGATCGGAACGACGACCATCGGTCTGCTCCTCGGCGTGATCGCCACCATCCTGGCCATCGAGATGAAGAGCCTGCTGATCGGGGAGGCGGCCAGCCCCGAGCACCGCCAGGCCATCGTGGAAGCCATCGAGAGCTCGCCTTCGGTCGTGGCCCTCATCCACCTGCGCACCGAGCACCTCGGGCCCGAGGAGCTGCTCGTCACGGCCAAGGTCGAGTTCGACGGATCCCTCACCGTGCGGGAGCTGGCCGACCGCCTCAACGACGTCGAGGCCGACATCCGCGCCGCCGTCCCCATCGCCCGTCAGCTGTTCGTGGAGCCCGACGTGTTGCGGGATCGCGTCGACTGAGCGGGCGCCAGCGTCCGGTCGGTCGCCGAGGTCGACCGTCCGCCGAGGTCGGCCCCGAAATCCGACCATTTGAGTCGGCATTCAGCGCGGGGCTCATAGGATGGCCACCGCATCCACCCACGACACGAGCCAACGGAGGCTTGCCACATGGCCATTCGCCTCGGCGACATCGCCCCTGACTTCGACGCCGACACCACCCAGGGCCCCATCTCCTTCCACGACTGGAAGGGCGACAGCTGGGCGGTGCTGTTCTCGCATCCCAAGGACTTCACGCCGGTCTGCACCACCGAGTTGGGCACCGTCGCCAAGCTGAAGCCGGAGTTCGACAGGCGCAACGTGAAGGTCGTAGGCCTCTCCGTCGATCCGGTCGACTCCCACACCAAATGGGAGGACGACATCGAGGAGACCCAGGGCCAGGCCGTCAACTTCCCGATGATCGCCGACCCGGACCGCACGGTCGCCGACCTGTACGACATGATCCATCCCAACGCCAACGACACCATGACGGTCCGCTCGGTCTTCATCGTCGACGGCGCCAACAAGGTGCGCCTGATCCTCACCTATCCGGCCAGCACCGGCCGCAACTTCGACGAGCTGCTGCGCGTGATCGACTCGCTCCAGCTGACCGACGGCTACAAGGTGGCCACTCCGGCGAACTGGACCGACGGCGACGACGTCATCGTCGCCCCGGCTCTCTCCGACGAGGAGGCCGCCGAGCGGTTCCCGAAGGGCTTCACCACTCTCAAGCCGTACCTCAGGGTGACTCCCCAGCCCAACAAGTGACACCGCTCCGCCGCCTCGACGAGCCGGCGGGACCCAGCTGACGAGGCGGGCTCCGACCCGCCTCGTCGCGCGCCCGGCCCCCTAGGCTCGATCCGTGCTCGGCCCCCGCGTCACCCGTCGATCGTGGGGCCGACCGGTCCGGAGCCCACGGATCACCACGTGCTGAGGGTCACGCTGCGGGGCCTGCTCGCCCACAAGGTGCGCCTCGTCGCCACCGCCGTGGCGGTGCTGCTGGGCGTGGCCTTCATGGCCGGGACCCAGGTGCTCACCTCCAGTGTGAGCACGAGCTTCGACAAGGTGTTCGCCGACGTCTACCGCGACATCGACGTCGTGGTGCGATCAACGACCAAGGTCGACACCCCCTTCGGTTCGGACCGATCCCGCATACCCGCGGCCGACCTGGCCTCGGTGCAGGGCGTGCCCGACGTGGCCGCCGCCGAAGGCCAGGTCGTGGGCCAGATCCGTGTTCTCGGGCGCAACGGCGAGCCCCTGGTCGCCGCCCAGGGGCCGCCCAACTTCGCTCTCAACTGGTTGACGTCGCCCGAGCTGAACGGCTGGACCATCGATGAGGGGGAGCTCCCCCCACCGGACCCGACGAGATCGTCCTCGACGCCAAGTCGGCCGGCGACGGGGGCTTCGCGGTGGGCGACGCCGTCGCCGTCGCCGTCACCGACGGGGTGAGGACCTTCCGTCTGACCGGCATCGGTCGCTTCGGGGACCTCGACACCTGGGGTGGTGTCCAGGCCGCACTGTTCGACACCACGACCGCCCAGGCCCTCGTCGGCGAGCCCGATCGTTACGACTACATCTCGGCCGCGGGGGTGGACGGCGTCTCGCAGGAGGAGCTGCGCGACGAGGTCGCCGCCGTGCTCCCGCCCGACACCGAGGCCATCACCGGCGCCGAGTTCACCGCAGAGAGCCAGGACGCCTTCCAGAAGATCATCGCCGTGTTCAACACGTTCCTCCTGACCTTCGCCCTGATCGCTCTCTTCGTCGGTTCGTTCATCATCTACAACACCTTTTCGATCATCGTCGCCCAACGCACCCGGGAGCTGGCCCTGCTGCGGGCGATCGGGGCCAGCCGGGCCCAGGTCCTGCGCTCGGTGCTCATCGAGGCCACCGCCGTCGGGTTCGTGGCCTCGGCCGTCGGGGTCGGGGCCGGGATCTTGTTGGCCATCGGCCTCAACGCCCTCCTGCGCCAGGTGGGCTTCGCCGGCCCCAACACGCCGATCGTCGTGCCGCCGTCGGCGGTGATCTCGTCGCTGGCCGTGGGCACGGTCATCACCGTGGTGTCTGCGGTGTTCCCGGCCCGCCGAGCCGCCACCATCGCGCCGGTGGCGGCCATGCGCGACGTGGCCGTGGAGAGCCCACCGACGTCGAAGCGCCGAATCGCCGCCGGGATCGTCCTGGTGGCGCTCGGTGGTGGCCTGATCTACGACGGCCTGTTCGGATCGGTCGACAGCCCCCTGCAGCTCATCGGCTTGGGAGCCGGGCTGGTGTTCCTCGGCATGACGGTGCTGGGTCCGATCACCGCGCCGGTGCTGGCCCGCTTCCTGGGCGCCCCGCTCCCCCGCCTCGGAGTCAACGGGCGGTTGGCTCGTGAGAACGCCATCCGCAACCCGCGACGGACGTCCACCACGGCGTCGGCGCTCATGATCGGCGTCGGGCTGGTCGGGTTCATCGCCGTGGCCGCGGCGTCCATCAAGGCGTCCACCACCGACGCCATCGACGCCTCGGTCGAAGGCCAGTTCGTCATCACCACCGACGGGTTCGGGCCGACCGCCCTGCCCAAGACCGTGGCCGAGGACGTCCGTCAGGTTCCCGGCGTGGCCACCGCCGCCGGGCTGCGGGGTACGTTCGCCGCCGTCGACGGCTCGGCCAAGGTCATCATCGCCGCCGTTCCCGAGGACCTCACCGCAGTCATCTCGTTCACCGACGTCGAGGGATCGCTGAACGACCTCGACGCCGGAGGCATCGCCGTGTCGAAGAAGCTGGCCGACGACAACCAGCTGACGATCGGCTCTCCACTGGAGGCGACCTTCCTCGGGGCCGGGACCATCCCGTTGACGGTGGAGTCCGTGTACGACACCCGCTTCCCGATCCAGGGGCCGGGCTACATCGTCACCCAAGAGCTGTTCGACGCCAACGTCCCACCGGCCCAACAGACCGACTCGGCCGTCTACGTGAAGCTCGACGACGGTTCGTCGGCGTCGGTGGCGGCCGTGCGTCCCGCCCTCGACGAGATCGTGGCCGGCGTACCGGGAGCCGAGGTGCAGGACCTGGCCGAGTACAAGAAGAGCCAGACCGACCAGGCCAACCAGTTCCTCGTCATCGTCTACGTGCTGCTCGCCCTGGCCCTGGTGATCGCCATCGTCGGGGTGGTGAACACCCTGCTCCTGTCGGTCTACGAGCGCACCCGCGAGCTCGGACTGCTGCGGGCGGTGGGCATGAGCCGCCGCCAGGTCCGGTCGAGCATCCGGCTGGAGTCGGTGATCATCAGCCTCATCGGCACCGTCACCGGCCTGGTGATCGGCATCGCCTTCGGATGGGCGCTCGTCACCGCCCTCTACGACGACGGCATCACCACCTTCGTGA
Organism: uncultured Actinomycetes bacterium; assembly: GCA_963793025.1. Lineage (GTDB taxonomy): Bacteria > Actinomycetota > Acidimicrobiia > Acidimicrobiales > Acidimicrobilacustridaceae > CAWBYL01. Next base: position 729,974 of record CAWBYL010000006.1, on the reverse strand, counting down.
TCCCCTGGGGCCAACTCGGCCTCGTCGTCGTCCTCGCCGCCCTGGCCGGTGTGGGGGCCGCCCTGTACCCGGCCCGGCGGGCCGCCCGGCTCGACATCCTCGCCGCCATCGCCACCGAGTAGGAGGACTCACCATGGCCCACGACCCGTCCGCCCTCGCCCCCGAGGTGAGCGCCTTTCTCACCGAACGCCACCTGGCGACGCTCACCACTCTGCGGCCCGACGGAACGCCCCACGTCGTCGCCGTGGGGTTCACCTGGGACGGCGACGCCGGCCTGGCCCGAGTCATCACCTGGGCCGGCAGCCGCAAGGCCCGCAACCTGATCGCCCGGCCCGCCAGCCCGGCCGCGGTGTCCCAGGTGGACGGCGGCCGCTGGCTCACCCTCGAAGGGACGGCCGAGGTCACCGCCGACCCCGCCCGCGTGGCCGAGGCGGTCGATCGCTACGCCGAGCGCTACCGGGAGCCGGGCGAGCGCACCGACCGGGTGGCGATCGAGATCACCGTCACCCGCATCCTCGGCCGAGGCTGACCTCGCTCTGCCTTCCCCTCCCGAAACGATGCGCCCCTCGCGTGCCCCGGCACGCGCCCAGCGCATCGTTTCGGGAGGAGGGCTGAGGCGGTTCGGGGATGGAGGCGGGGAGGAGGCCGAGGCGGTTCAGCCGTCGGCCTCGGCCACGGGAGGCGATCCGGGCGTACCCGCGGCCTCGGTGCCGGCCCCGTCGGCCGGCGGGCGGGCGTCGGCCTCGATCCGGGGGCTGTGAGGCAGGACCTCGGGCCGCAGGATCAGGCGGGGGCCGCGGTCCCAGGTCAGGTAGTTCCACGCCCAGTTGGTGAGCACCGACACCCGGTTGCGGACGCCGAGCAGCTCCACCAGGTGCAGCCCCAGCCAGGCCAGCCATGCGACCGACCCTTCGAGCACGTGCACACGCCCGCCCCGACCGGGGATCTCGGCCACCGCGGCACGACGACCGATGGTGGCCATCGTGCCCTTGTCCCGGTAGTGGAAGGGGGCGCGCGGGCGGCCGGCCAGGTCGGCGAGGATCTGCTCGGCGGCGTGTTCCCCGCCCTGCATGGCCACCGGGGCCAGTTGGGGCAGCCGTCCCCCGTGGCCGTCGTCGATGTCGGCGATGTCCCCGATGGCGAACGCTTCGGGGTGGTCGGCGAGGGAGAGATCAGCCGTCGTCGTGATCCGACCGCCTTTGCCCTGGGCGACACCGAGCCGACCAGCGAGTGCTCCCGCCTTCACGCCCGCGGCCCACACGACCAGGCGGGTGGGCAGGACCTCACCGCTCGACAGCTCCACGTGGTCGGCCGCGATCCTGGCCACCGCCGTGCCCAGCCTCACCTCGACACCGCGCCGGACCAGAGTCCGGCGGGCGTAGCGCTGCGAGCTATTGGAGAAGGGGGCCAGGACCCTGTCGAGCTGCTCGACCAGCACCACCCGGGCCCGGTGCACGTCGAGGTCGTGGAAGTCCTGCTCGAGGACCTTGTCGATCAGCTCGGCCAGCGCCCCCGACACCTCCACGCCGGTGGGTCCGCCACCGACGACGACGAAGTTGAGCACCCCTTCGTCGACCAGGCCGGGCTCGCTGTCGGCGGCCTCGAACAGGCTCAGAAGGTGGTTCCGGACCCGGATGGCGTCCTCCAGGCTGTACAGCGGGAAAGAGTGCTCGGGCGCCCCGTCGACGCCGAAGTAGTTGGTGGTCGACCCTGCGGCCACGATCAGGTGGTCGAACGAGACCGCGCCTTCGGCGGCCAGATGCACCTCGTGGCGGTCCCAGTCGACCGACTGCACCTCGTCCTTGCGGAAGCAGACCTCCTGCTCGCGTCGGAACAAGCCACGGACCACGTAGCCGACGTCGGCCGGGTTCAGCCCGGCCGTCGCCACCTGGTAGAGCAGCGGCAGGAAGGTGTGGAAGTTGTGACGGTCGACGAGGGTGACGTCGACCGGCGCCTTCTCCAGCCGCTTGGCGGCGGCCAACCCTCCGAAACCGGCACCGACGATGACGACCTTCGGACGCTCACTCATGGTTCCAGGGTGCCAGCGATCGTGGCGTCTGGCGCCCGATCGACCGACGAACCGGATGGATGGCCCTTTACCTCCCGGTCGGTCCCGACGAGGATGGGTCGAACCCAGCCAGAGGAGAACGCCGATGGGCTTCATGGACAAGATCAAGGGTGCCGTCAGCGGCAACGAGGACAAGATCAAGGACGGCATCGACACCGCCGCCGACAAGGCCAAGGACGTGGTGCCCGACGAGCACGGGGACAAGGTCGACAAGGCGGCCGACATGGCCAAGGACGGGCTGGACAAGCTGACCTGATCGGCTGCGGGTCGGGCCCTTGATCCACCGGGCGGCGAGGCCGCCTCTGGTGGTGCCCCCCCGCACCGTGGATCACGAGGGCGCGATCCGGGCCTCCGGCTCCGGCTGGCAGGTGGGGCACCAGTACGTGCCGCGAGCCTGGTCACCGGCCCGAGCCCACCGCACGGTGGTCCCGCACCGTCGGCAGGGCTCACCCCGCCGGCCGTAGACCCCAAGGGTGCCGGGCGGTCCCGCCATCGTGGTGCGCGACGAGGTGACGAGATTGGCCCGGAGCTGGGCCGCCGCCGTCGCCACGACGAGTCGGCGCTGCCCGGCATCGAGCGCCCCGATCGGAGTGAGCGGGTGCAGGCCGAGAGCGAAGGGCACCTCGCTCTTGTAGACGTTGCCCACCCCACAGCACACCCGTTGGTCCAACAGGACGTCGATGAGCAGGGTGGTCGGCTCGAGCCGCCCGGCACGCCGCACGCACTCGTCGAGATCGGCGTCCGCTCGGCACAGGTCGGGACCGAGGTGGGCGGTGGCCGGTTCCCGGCTGAGCTCCACCACCGGCGCCGAGAAGCACACCGCCACCCAGCCCGGGTCGTCGGCTCCCGTCGACGTCGACCCCGGACCGACCTCGACCACCGCTCGGGCCAGATGGGCAGGCTTCCGCCACCGCTCGGCGGGCCGGTAGAGATGCCAACTCCCCGTCATGCGCATGTGCGTCCGCAGGCACCGTCCGTCACCGAAGCGGACGAGGAGGTGCTTGCCCTGGGCCTCCACCCCGGTCACCAGGGTGCCGACCGCCGGCCAGGGTCGGGGCACCCGGTGGGCGTCGAAGCGCACCAGCTCGCGCCCGGTGAGGGCGGCGGCCATGCGGGTGGCGGCCCGGTGGATGGTGTCGCCCTCGGGCATCAGCGCCGACCGAGGACGAGGCCGCGGTAGCCGTCGGCGAACCCCACGCTGCGCAGCGCCGCGGCGTGGGGGGACTCGACGGCCGGTTCGCCGTCGATCCGGGCCAGCTCCAGGCGCTTGGCCCGCCCGCCGGTGACGACCGACGCCACCGCCTCGGCCCACTGCGGGTGGTGGGCTGCTTCGGGGAAGACGACGAGGCTGCGACCACCCCGCTCGATGTAGGCCACCACCTGGCCGGCGACCAGCACCACCAGCGAGCCCGCCGCCCGGGCCGGCCGGCCCGTCGACGACGGCCAGGGCAGCGAGGCGCCGTAGGGCTGGGCGGGGTCGGTGGCAGCCAACACCACCGCGGGCTCGTCGACCGGGGCCGGCTCGCGAGCCGCCCGTAGACGGTCGACGGCTCCGGGGAGGGCGAACTGGGCGCCCCCGAGGCCGGACACGAAGTAGCCCCGACGGACCTGGCCCCGCTCCTCGAGCGCCTTCAGCACCGGGTAGACGGCGGCGAACCCGCCTTCGATGCCCTCGGCGAGGGCGGCCTCGCGAGTGAGCACACCGTGGCGTTCGAGCAGCTGCAGGGCGCTGGCGTGGGCCACCTCGGTGGCCGAGGGACGGGGCAGGAGCAACGGCTCGACCAGGGACCAACGGCCGGCCGCGGTGGGAGGACCGAGTCGGGACAGGGAGCCCACAGACGGTCGCCCGAGGGCCGGCCGCCGTCCGACGGTGCGGGAGGCGGCACGAGTCGACCCCGGGCGGCCGGTGACCCCTCTCGTCGACCGCTTCGTGGCCGAGGGACGGCGACCGCCCGAGGCCACGAGGGCCCGCAGTGGGGTCATCGAGTCGTTGGTGACGGCGCCGGCCCAGACGAGATCCCAGAGCCCGTCGAGCACGGTGGCGTCGCTGTAATCCTCCCCGGCCTGCTGCACCGCGGCCACCAGCTCGGGCCAGAACGACGCCCCTCGAGCGACGAGGTGGCCGTGGAGGGCGGCCGGCACCGCCGAGGTGAGCAGAGCGTCGAAGTCGTCGCCCGTCGGCGGGCCGACCAGAAGGCCGGCCTGGTCCCGGAACAGGAGCCGGACCCGTCCGTCGCCGGCGCCGAGTCCCCCGGCCCCGATCCACACCACCTCGCCGGCGGTGGACAGCGCGTCGAGATCAGCGGGGTTGTAGTCCCGCACCCGGGACGCCAGGATGTCGGCCTCCAGGACCGAGACGGGCAACGCCGCCCCCTGCAGGGTGCCGATGGCCTCGACCACGGCCTCGACCCCGCGCCGAGGGGACCCGACGTTCTGCCATCCGGGGAGGAAGCGGGCGAGGGCGTCGCCCTCCACGGGTTCGACCTCCTTGCGCAGCGAGGCCAGCGAGCGACGACGCAGCTGGCGCAGGACGTCGTCGTCGCACCACTCCCGTTCGATCCCGTCGGGTCGGAACTCGCCTCGTACGACCCGGCCCTCGGCCTCGAGGCGCTCCAACACGGGCAGGACCCGCTCGGTGCCCACGCCGTAGCGAGCGGCCACCAACGCCGTGACGAAGGGCCCGTGGGTGCGGGCGAAGCGGGCCACGAGGTCCAGCAACGGATCAGGGACCGAGTCGGTGAAGGCCGTGGGCAGACCTGGGGGAAGAGCCACTCCGAGCGCGTCACGCAGCCGGGCTGCGTCCTCGGCCGCGGCGAGACGTTCCTCACCGGCCGCCATCAGGCGGATCGCCCGGCGGGTCTCGACCAGCTCCTCGATCCAGGCACCGACGACGTCGGGACGATCGACCTCGGCGCGTGCCTCGAGCTCCCAGCGAGAGAGCGGACCGAGGAAGCGGAGCAGGTCGTGCAGCTCGTCCACGTCGCGGGCCCGACGGCCGTCGGTGAGGCGCTGGAGCTCGAGCTCGAGGTCGGCCAGGACGTTCGGGTCGACCAGCTCGCGGAGCTCCTCCGCTCCGAGCAGCTCGCGCAACAGGTCCCGATCGAGGGCGAGGGCGGCGGCGCGGCGCTCGGCCAGCGGCGCGTCACCCTCGTACATGTAGACGGCTATCCATCCGAACAGGAGTGACTGGGCGAACGGTGAGGCGCGCGGGGTGTCGACAGGGACCACCCGGACCCGACGTGACCTCAGGTCGGCGAGCACCTCGCGCAGGGCCGGGAGGTCGAAGACGTCGTTCAGGATCTCCCGTGTGGTCTCGAGCAGGATCGGGAAGTCGGGGTACTTACCGGCCACGGCCAGCAGATCGGCGGCCCGCTGACGCTGCTGCCACAGAGGGGTGCGGCGATCGGGCCGGCGTCGGGGCAGGAGCAGGGCGCGGGCGGCGCACTCGCGGAAGCGTCCGGCGAACATGGCGGTCTGGGGCAGTTGGGTGATGACGATCTCGTCGATCTCGGCCGGGTCGATGGCCAACTCGTCGAGGGGGAACTCGTCGATGGCCTCCGGGAGGCGCATGACGATGCCGTCGTCGCTCCAGATGAGCTCGACGTCGACGCCCCACCGCTCGGCCAGCCGGGCCCGCAGGGCCATGCCCCACGGCGCGTGGACCTGCGCACCGAACGGTGTGTGGATGCAGACCCGCCAGTCACCGATCTCGTCCCGGAAGCGTTCGACCACCACGGTGCGATCGTCGGCGACGATCCCGCCACAGGTCTCGGCCTGCTCGTCGAGGTAGTCGAGGAGGTTGCGGGCGGCCAGGTCGTCGAGCTCGTGACGGTCGGTGAGCTGGGCCAGGGCCTCGGCCGCCGGCATCGAGCGCATGGTGCGCACGAACTCCCCCAGCGCCCGACCCAGCTCGAGGGGGCGGCCGGGGCCGTCACCGTGCCAGAACGGCATCTTGCCCGGCTGCCCGGGCGCGGGGGTGACCACGACCCGCTCGTGGGTGATGTCCTCGATGCGCCAGGTCGATGCCCCGAGCAGGAAGGTCTCGCCCGGGCGGCTCTCGTAGACCATCTCCTCGTCGAGCTCCCCCACCCGGGTGCCGTCGGGGAGGAACACTCCGAACAGGCCCCGGTCGACGATGGTGCCCCCCGAGGTGACGGCCAGGCGTTGGGCGCCGGCTCGGGCCCGGACGACGCCGTCGATGCGGTCCCAGACGACCCGAGACCGCAGCTCACCGAACTCCTCGCTCGGGTAGCGGCCGGCCAGGAGGTCGAGGACGTTGGCCATCACGTCATCGCCCAGCTCGGCGTAGTTGGCCGACGACCGCACGAGGCGGGTGAGGTCGACGACCGACCAGTCGTCCATGGCGACCATGGCGACGATGTGCTGGGCCAGAACGTCGAGCGGGTTGCGGGGGTAGCGGGTGTGCTCGATGAGCCCCTGCTTCATCCGGTCGACCACGACGGCGGTCTCGACCAGGTCGTTGCGGTGCTTGGGGAAGAGCCGGCCCCGGCTGGGCTCGCCCACCTGGTGACCGGCCCGGCCGATGCGCTGGAGACCTCGGCTGACCGCGCCGGGCGACTCGACCTGCACGACCAGGTCGACCGCGCCCATGTCGATGCCCAGCTCGAGCGAGGACGTGGCGACCAGGCCCTTCAGCTCGCCCCGCTTGAGCTGGTCCTCGATGAGCAGGCGCCGCTCACGGCTGAGGGAACCGTGGTGGGCCATGACCAGCTCCCGACCGGCCTCGGGGGGCGTGCCGGTGGCCTCGGCCGCATGGTTCTGGCCCTCCAGGTGCAGCTCGTTGAGCCGGGTGGCCAGACGTTCGGCCAGGCGGCGGGCGTTGACGAAGATGATGGTGGACCGGTGCTCCTGGACCAGCTCCAGCAGGCGGGGGTGCATGGACGGCCAGATCGAACGTCGCACCGGGCCGGCGGCGGCGGGCCCGCTGACCGGGTCGTCGATGATCTCCCCGAGCGCCCCCATGTCCTCCACCGGCACCACGACCTCCAGGTCGAGGGGCTTGCGGATTCCGGCATCGACGATGGTGACGGGTCGGGGCTTCCCCGTGTCGGCGTCGTGACCGCCGAGGAACCGGGCGATCTCGTCGAGTGGGCGCTGGGTGGCGGACAGCCCGATCCGCTGAACCGGACGGTCGGTGACGGCGTCGAGGCGCTCGAGGCTGAGGGAGAGGTGGGCGCCCCGCTTGGTGGGCGCAAGGGCGTGGATCTCGTCGACGATGACCGCCTCGACCCCCCGGAGGTTCTCCCGGGCCGACGACGTGAGCATGAGGTAGAGCGACTCGGGCGTGGTGATGAGCAGGTCCGGTGGATGGCGCAACATGCGCCGGCGCTCGTCCTGAGGGGTGTCCCCGGAGCGCATGCCCACCATGGGCGGGTGGAACGGCTCGCCCAGCCGCTCGGCCGCCAGCCCGATGCCGGCCAAGGGACTGCGCAGGTTCTTCTCCACGTCGACGGCGAGGGCCCGCAGCGGTGAGATGTAGAGGAGTCGGGTGCGTCGCTCCTTGTCCTCCGGGGGCGGCGACGACACCAGCCGGTCGAGGCCCCACAGGAAGGCGGCGAGGGTCTTGCCCGATCCGGTCGGAGCCAGCACCAGCGTGTGCTCGCCCGAGGCGATGGCCGGCCACCCGAGAGCCTGGGGCGGGGTGGCCTCGGCGAAGGTGGTGGAGAACCACGCCCGGACCGGCTCGGTGAAGCGCTCGAGCGGGTCCGGGTCGGTCACCCGCTCAGGCTACCGACGGGCAAACGCTCGTTCACCCCCGGCGAGTCGTTGCTACCGTCCGGCGATGGCGGAGGGACCCTGGCCCGGGCTGCGGCCGGCGGGCGACATCACCCATGTCGAGTGGGCCACCGCCCAGATGCGCGGGCGGGCCGACGTCGGCCTGGTCGTGCCTGCGGCGTTCGACGCCCACATCCGGCTCCTGCACCGGCGTGCGGATGGCCACCGGTGGGCCGACGTGGACCCCCGTGCCCTCATCGACGGCATCCAGGCCGCCCGGCGGTGGGAGTCGGTGACGGTCTCGTCCACCGACCCGTGGTGACGGCGTCGGGATCGCCCGTCTGAGCGGGCGGGGGCCGCCCTAGACTCCGGTCCCATGGCACCGCACCAACCGAGGGAATGGCACCCCGCCTTCGAGGAGTACTGCGAGGCCGTCTTCGAGCTCCGCGAGGACGACGTCGAGGTCATCCAGGCCCGCATCGCCGAGCGGCTCGAGGTCTCCCGGCCGGCGGTGTCGGAGATGATCCGGCGCATGGAGAAGAACGACCTCGTCGCCGTCAAGGACGGGTCCATCCGCCTCACCGTCGCCGGGCTGTCCTTGGCCGAGAGCGTGGTGCGCCGCCATCGCCTGGCCGAGCGCTTCCTGACCGACATGCTCGGGCTCTCCTGGGCCGAGGCCCACATCGAGGCCGGGCGCTGGGAGCACGTCATCTCCCCCACGGTGGAGACCGCGATGATGAAGGTCCTGGGCGACCCCACCACCTGCCCGCACGGCAACCCCATCCCCGGCACCGACTACCACGCGCCCACCACCGTGAGCCTGGACACGTTGGCCGTCGGTCAGGGCTTCGTCGTGTCCCGGATCCCCGAGGAACTGGAGTTCGCCCCGGGCCTGCTCGAGTACCTCGAGGAGTCCTCGGTCCTCCCGGGCCACTCGGGCACGGTGACCGCCGCGTCCCCCGACGGCACCACCACGGTGGAGATCGACGGTCGCCACGTGGGCATCGGCTCCTTCGCCAGCACCCGCATCCTCGTCGCCGCCAGCTGAAGTACCTTCCACCCGCCAAACGATGCGCTGTACGCGTGCTGGAGCACGCGAGAACCGCATCGTTTCGTGAGAGTGCGGAAACGATGCGCTGTACGCGTGCTGGAGCACGCGAGAACCGCATCGTTTCGTGAGAGATTCGGGGGCGTTGGCTGGCGAGGGCCTGGGGAAGGTTCGGCGGGTCGGTTCGCGAGGTTCGGGGGCTGGCGCCCGTCAGGGGTGGAGGGACGGGGGCAGTTCGGCCTCGTGGATCACCGCGAGGCGCTTGGTGGCGCGGGTGAGGGCCACGTACAGGGCCCGGTCGCCCTGGGCCTGCTCACCGACGATGAGGGCGGGCTCGACGACCACGGCGGCATCGACCTCCAGGCCCTTCACGAACCCGACCTCGACCAGGGTCACGGTGTGCTCGAGCCCGTTGCGGGTGGCCCGACCGAAGGGGACCCCGGCGGCGTCGAGGGCGTCGCCGACGGCGTCGATGATCGACGGTGGGCAGATCACCGCCACCTGACCCGGCTCGACCTCGGCCCGCTCGGTGAGCACGGCGGTGGCCACCGCGGTGGCCAGGCCGCCCACCGGGGCCTGCACCAGCCGGGGATCGGCGCCGTCCTCCCGCACCGACCGGGGCGGGGAGAGATCGGGGGCGGCGTGGCGGAGCACCCGGGCGGCCAGCGCCATGATCGGAGCCGGGAGCCGGTAGCCGAGCGTGAGCTCGGCCCGCCGGGCGGGACGTTTGGCCGGGAGCCGGTCGAGGATCTCGTCCCACGATCCGTGCGCCCACTGGCCGGTGGCCTGGGCGATGTCCCCCACGACCGTCATCGACCCGTTGAGCGACCGCCGCTCGAGCATCCGCAGCTGCATGGGCGACAGGTCCTGGGCCTCGTCCACGACGATGTGGCCGTAGGTGCGGATCTCGTCGTCGTCGCTCGACTCACCCGGACGGCGACGACGGGGCTCGGGGCCGAGGAGAGCACGGGCCTCGTCGAGCAGCGGTGCGTCCTCGTGGGTCCACGCCACGTCGTCGAGGTGGTCGGCACGCGATCGGTACAGCGCCCCCCACTCGGCGTCGTCGAGGAGCCGGTGGCCGGCGTTGCGCAGCAGCGCCTTGCCCCCGAAAAGGTCGTGGAGCAGCTGGCCGGGACTGAGCACCGGCCACATCCACTCCAACGCCTCGCGCACCGAGGGGTCGCGACGGAGCCGCTCGCGGACCTCTGACGGTGCCAGCTCGTCGCGCCCCGACAGGGCCAGCTCGGCGAAGACCTCCCCCTCCACGTACCGGCGGCCCGAGTTGTGGCGCCGGAAGCGGCGGCGGGCGTCGGCCACGATGCGTTCGCTGCGCGCCCTCGACAAGTGCAGCCGCTGGAGGCCGTAGCCGACCACGAGGTCGGTGCGTAGAGGGCGTTCCCGGTCCCGCACGGCCCTGGCCAGGAACCGGACCATGCGGGGATCACCCTTCACCCGGGCGGTGAGGCCGGCGTCGTAGGCCCGGATGGAGGCCTCGGGGACCAGATCGGCGAGCACGGCCAGCTCCACCCCGGCCTCGCCCAGCGAGGGCAGGACCTGCTCGATGTAGCCGAGGAAGAGGCGGTTGGGCCCGATCACCAGCACGCCCTGGCCCTCGAGCGGGAACCGGTGGGTGTAGAGGAGGTAGGCAGCGCGGTGGAGGGCCACGACGGTCTTGCCCGTACCGGGCCCGCCCTGGACGACGAGGACGCCGGGCAGGGGCGAGCGGATGATCTCGTCCTGCTCCCCCTGGATGGTGGCGACGATGTCGCCCAGGCGCCCGGTGCGGGCCGTCTCCAGGGCGCTGAACAACGCCCCTTGACCCATGACCACCGGTTCCTCGGCGTCGGCCGGGGGCATCCCCAGGCTGGCCAGGGTGTCGCCGAACAGCTCGTCCTCGATGGCCAGAAGTTGACGGCCCCGGGTGGCGAAGTGCCGGCGGCGGGCCAACCCCATCGGCTGGCGGCCGGTGGCCCGGTAGAACGGCTCGGCCACCGGGGCCCGCCAGTCGACGATCACCGGTTCCTGGGTCGGGTCGCTCACCCCGATGCGGCCGATGTAGAAGCTCTCGACCGCCCCGCCGGGGGCCTCCGCCGACCGATCGATGCGGCCGAAGCAGAGCGCGGCATCGCCCAACTGGAGCTGGGTCAGGCGGTTCAGGACGGTGTCGTGGATCACGTCGCGCTCGAAGCGGGCCTGCTCGGTGCCGCCCCGCCCGACCTCGACCATGGAGGTGAGCTTGGACGCCGTCTCACGCGCCGTCTCGAGACAGGCGTAGGCGTGGTCGATGTAGGCCTGCTCGGCTGCGAGATCGGGATGTGGGGCCATGGGCTCCCTCGGTTGGACGGCCGCACCCCGCCGGCGGCGAGGGTCGGTGAGGACCGCCACGACGTCCGACAGGGGATCGGACATGCTATCCGCCCCACCCGGATTCTCCCCGAGCGGGGGCGGTCGGTAGCGTGGCCCCGTGCCCACCCCCCCGCCCGACCCCACCCCCCTACCGCCCTTCCTGCGGGCCTGCCGGGGACTCCCGGGGGGCCCCGACGACCGCGTTCCGGTGTGGTTCATGCGCCAGGCGGGGCGGTCGCTCCCCGAGTACCGGGCCGTCCGCGGCAGCGGCAGCATCCTCGACGCCATCAAGGACCCGGAGCTGTCGGCCGAGATCACCCTCCAGCCCGTGCGCCGATACGGGGTGGACGCCGCCATCCTCTACTCCGACATCGTCGTGCCCATCGCCGCCATCGGCTTCGGGGTCGACGTCGCCCCCGGCGTCGGACCCGTCGTCGAGCGGCCCTTCGAACGAGCCGAGGACCTCCAGCGCCTTCGGCCCCTCGAACCCGACCTCGACACGGACTACGTCATCGAGACGGTCCGGATCCTGGTGGGCGAGCTCCCTGTGCCCCTGATCGGGTTCGCCGGGGCGCCGTTCACGGTGGCCAGCTACCTGGTGGAGGGACGGCCCTCCCGGACGTATCTGCGGACCAAGGCCCTCATGTACGGCGAACCCGACCTGTGGCACGCCCTGATGGAGCGCCTCGCCGACATGGCCGTCGCCTCGCTGCGCTCGCAGGTCGCAGCCGGCGCGTCGGCTCTCCAGCTCTTCGACTCGTGGGCCGGAACGCTGAGCCCGCCCGACTACGAGCGGTTCGTGCTGCCCCACAGCCAGCGCGTCTTCGACGGCGTGGCCGACCTCGGCGTCCCCCGCATCCACTTCGGGGTGGGGACCGGAGAGCTCCTCGGCCTGATGGCCCGAGCCGGCGCGGACGTCGTCGGCGTCGACTGGCGCGTGCCCCTCGACGTCGCCCGCACCCGTGTGCCCGACGGTGTCGCCCTCCAGGGCAACCTCGACCCGGCACTGTGCTTCGCGCCGTGGGCGGCGGTGGCCGAGGGGACCCGCGACGTGCTCACCCGCAACGGGGGCCACCCCGGGCACGTGTTCAACCTCGGGCACGGCGTCATGCCCGAGACCGACCCCGAGGTGCTCGAACGAGTGGTCGAGCTGGTGCACGCCGAAGGCCGCTGCGACGGCTCCACCTCGGGCCCGGCCACCACCGGATCGCTGACGGCCGGGGCGAGCCAGTGACCAGCAGCGACCATCCCCTGGGGCTCATCGTGATGGCCTACGGCACCCCCCGCACGCCAGCCGAGATCGAGCCGTACTACACCCACATCCGGCGAGGGCGTCCACCCACCCCCGAGCTCCTCGCCGACCTCACCCGTCGGTACGAGGCCATCGGCGGGATCTCGCCCCTGGCCGAGCGCACCGAGGGGCAGCGGTCCGCGCTGGCCGCGGCCCTCGAGCGCCGCATGCCCGGACGGTGGCGGGTGGTGCTCGGCCAGAAGCACGCCGCCCCCTTCATCGAGGATGCGGTGGCCGACCTGGCCGACGCCGGGGTCACCGACGCAGTAGGACTCGTCCTCGCCCCGCACTTCTCCGGGTTCAGCGTGGGCGAGTACCAGCGTCGGGCGGCCGAGGCCGGCGAGAGCCGGGGCATCGCGGTCCGGGGCATCGACCACTGGCACCTCGAGCCCACCTACCTGGCGTTCCTCGCCGACGCCGTCCGGGAGGCCGGGGCGACGTTGCCCCCCGACCACAAGGTCCTGTTCACCGCCCACTCCCTTCCGGAGCGGGTGCTGGCCGACGACCCCTACCCCGACGAGCTGCGGGAGAGCGCGGCGGCGGTGGCCGAGGCCGTGGGCCTGGCGCCCTGGCCGGACTGGGCCCTGGGGTGGCAGAGCGCGGGGCGCACCCCCGAGCCGTGGCGCGGGCCCGACATCCTCGACGTGCTGCGCGACCTCGGGGCCACCGGGCGCACCAACGGCGTGCTGGTGTGCGCCCAGGGGTTCACCTCCGACCACCTCGAGGTCCTCTACGACCTCGACATCGAGGCCGCCGCGGTGGCCGCCGAGGTCGGTCTGGCCTTCGCCCGGACCCGTTCGCTCAACGACGACCCGGCCGTCATGGCCGCCCTGGCCGATCGGGTCGTCGAACGGATCACCGGCGACGTGGAGGCCTGATGAGGGCGGACCCGTCCGGACGGGTCGTCGTGATCGGTGCGGGCATCACCGGGCTCACCGCCGCCTTCACCCTGGCGACCCGCCAGCCCGGCCTGGACGTCACCGTCATCGAGGCCGCCGAGCGGGTCGGCGGGAAGATCCTCACCACGCCGTTCGCGGGGCGACCGATCGACTGCGGGGCCGACGCCTTCCTCGCCCGTGTGCCCGAGGCCGTCGAGCTGTGCACCGAGCTCGGTCTGGGTGGGGTGCTGACCAGTCCGCGCCAGCGGTCGGCGCTGGTGTGGTCGGGCGGCACCCTGCGTCGGCTCCCGACCGGCCTGGTGCTCGGCGTGCCCACCGACTTCGACGCGCTGGCCGCCTCGGGCATCGTGAGCGAAGAGGGGGTGGCGCGAGCCGTCGCCGACCTCCACCGCGACGAGTGGCCCGACGGCCCGCCTCCGGCTGACCCGGAGGGAGACGGTGACTGCTCCGTCGGCGCCCTGGTCCGGTCCCGGCTGGGGGACGAGGTGTTCGAGCGCCTGGTGTCGCCGCTGCTGTCGGGGGTCAACGCCGGCAACGCCGACGACCTGAGCCTGGCTGCGGGGGCCGCCCAGCTCGCCGCCGCAGCGCGGCGGGGCCCCAGCCTGGTCACCGCCCTGCGGGAGCAACAGCGGGCCGCGCTCGAGGGCGGCGCCGACGCCTCGGCCCCGGTGTTCTACGGCATTCCGGTCGGCACCCAGACCCTCACCGACCTGTTGCTGTCGCGGCTCACGATGGCCGGGGTCACCGTGCACCTCGGCTGTCCGGCCACCGCTCTGCACCGGGGCACCGACACGGCGTGGATCGTCGACACCCCCCTCGGACCCCTCTCGGCCGACCGGGTGGTGCTGAGCGCGCCCGCCCCCGTCGCCGCCCGGCTCCTCGATCCGCTCGTACCCGACGTGGCCGCCGGACTGGGCGACCTCGAGTACGCCTCGGTGGCCATGACCACGATGGCCGTCGCCCGATCGGCGCTCGCCCGCCCGCTCGACGCCAGTGGCTTCCTGGTGGCGGACAGCGATCGCCTGCCCACCCTCAGTGCCTGCTCCTGGGCGTCGGCCAAGTGGGCCCACCTCGACGACCCCGACGTCGCCGTGCTGCGCGTCTCGGCCGGTCGCTTCGGCGACACCAGCGCCCTCGCCTTGGAGGACGAGGACCTCGTGGCCGCCCTGACCGCTGATCTCGCGACCACCATGGGCCTGTCAGCGCCCCCCACCGCCTGGCGGGTGACCCGGTGGTCCGACGGCCTCCCCCAGTTCCGCCCGGGCCATCTCGCCCGGGTCAGAGAATGGCGCCAGCGTGTCGACGATGTTGCATCGGGACTCGCCCTGGCCGGCGCGGCCTACGACGGACTGGGGGTGCCGGCCTGCATCCGTCAGGGCCGCCGAGCCGCCGAGGCCGTGCTCGACGCAGGGATTTGACGTCTCCGCCGACGCTTCGCCCACCGTGGCCGCCGTACCTACCCAGCGGCGGGGCGCTGTTGCACTCCGAACCCGAAGCTGCAAACATTCCGTAACAATGCGCAACGAACGAAGCCTTCGGGCTCCTCTTCGCCGTCGCCGTGTGGTGGCTGGTCTGCTGATCGCCGCCGTCGCCGCTGCCTCCTTCGCCGCCGTCCCCGCCCAGGCCGACACCGTCGCCGACAAGCAGGCCGAGGCCCGCCAGGTCGCCGACAAGCTCGCCGCTCTCGAGGACCGCCTCAACTCACTCGACGCCCAGTCCGAGACCGCCGGCCTCCGCCTCGAGAAGGCCAAGGCCGAGGTGGTCGACGCCCAGGCCCGTGTCGACCAGGCCAACGCCGAGCTGGGTGAGCGCCAGGGCCAGCTGCGCGACTACGCCAAGAGCGCGTACATGACCGGCAACGACGCCCCCGGCTTCGAAGCCATGATCACCTCCGACAGCGACACCGGCCCGCAGAAGCGCTCCTACCTCGAGTCCATCTCCGGCGACCGCCAGGACCTCGTCGACTCGCTCAACGCCACCCGGGCCACCGCCGAGCAGGAGGCCACCCGCCTCGCTCAGGCCCAGGCCGAGGCCGAGGCCTACACCGCCCAGATCGAGGACTCCCAGACGCAGGCGGCCTCCGCCGTGTCCGAGCAGCAGGCCCTCAACTCCCGGGTGCAGGGCGAGCTGGCCACTGCCGTCAAGGCCGAGCAGGACCGCCGGGCGGCCGCTGCTGCCGCCGCCGCCCAGGCCGCCATCGCCGCCGCTCCCGCTCCCGCTCCCGCCACGACCAGCACCACCCGGGCCGCGGGTGGGTCCACCACCACCGCACCGGCCCGGACCGCCACGCCGTCGACCCCGTCCACGCCGGCTCCCGCCGCACCGGCACCGTCCGCCCCGGGCGGGCCTGTCCGCAGTGGTGCCGCCGGAGCGGTGGCCGCGGGCATGTCGAAGATCGGCGCCCCCTACATCTGGGCCGCCGCCGGCCCCAACTCCTTCGACTGCTCCGGGTTCACCATGTGGGCCTGGGGCCAGGCGGGCGTGTCGCTCGGCCACTACACCGGCTCGCAGTGGGCCCAGACCCAGCACATCTCGGTCGGCGAGCTCCAGCCCGGTGACCTGGTGTTCTTCTGGGGCCGGGGCGACGGAGCCGATCCCGGGCACGTCGGTCTCTACATCGGGGGCGGGATGATGGTCCACGCTCCGGGTGCCGGGCGCTACGTGCGCACCGACAGCATCAACTACTGGACCGGCGCCACCGTGCGCGCCGGCCGGGTGCGCTGACCTCCACCACCCTGCAGCTCCACCGCCACGGCTCGACGGAACCGGCGCGGCTGGTTCTGGCCCTGCCCGGCTACGGCGACGAACCCGACGAGTTCGTCGACCATCTCGGGCGCCTGGCGCCCGACGGGCCGTGGCACGTGGCCGTGGCCCGCCCCCGTCTGGCCACGAGCAACGGCCCCATCTGGTTCCCGGTCGACGCCGACGGCCCGGTGGAGAGCGAGTTGGCCGCCAGCGTGGCCGCCGTCGACGGCGTGGCGGTGGAGCTGCTCGACGAACTGGGCCTGACGCCCGAGGCCCTCGTCACCGTGGGCTTCTCCCAGGGCGGGGCGCTGGCCCTGGCCACCCTCCTCGACCCGTCGGTCGCCGCCCCCCCATCGGCCGTCGGCGTCCTGGCCGGGTATCTCCCCCACCGCACCACCGGCCTCGAGCTCGGCCGCTCCGGTGGCCTCCCGGTCCTGCTGGCCCACGGGCGCGACGACGAGACGATCGACCCCATCCGGGGTCGGGCGGCGGCCAAGGCCCTCGGCCGCAGCGGGGCCCTGGTCACATGGGTCGACGTCGACGGTGGGCATCGCCTCCGCGCCCCTCTGGTCGAACCGTTGGTCGACTGGCTGGCCGCCCTCGCCGCGGGCGAGCGTCCCGGCGCCGTCGCGGACTGACCGTTCGAGTCGCGCCATCGTCGGTCTCGATCCGGACCTTTCGGCCGCCCGCGAGATCAGCGCAACGACCACGGCCCGGAGGAGCCCGTTCGCCAGTACCGGAGCCGGAGCTCGGCCTCGTGGTCGGCCGCCGCGTTCCCGGCCCGGTTGGCCACCGCCCAGACCGTGACCCACAGCTCGTAGGCCTCGACCAGGACCTCGAAGCCGGCCCATCCCCGCGGATCGGCCCCGTAGCCGTCGAGGAAGGCCTCCAGATCCTCGGCCGCCCCGGCGTACCGGCGCTCGGCGACCACCTGGGGGGCGACGTCGGCTGACGCCGGGCCCCTCCCCGCCAGCTCGAGGTCCACCAGCACCGCGCCCCGCCGGGCGCCGAGGACGTTGTGGCGGTGCAGGTCGCCGTGGACGACACCGGTCCCCAAGGGGTCCTCGGCCGGATCGGGCCACGCCGCCGCCAGCCGGCTCAGCACCTCGCCGAGCAGGTCCAGGTCGCCCGTGGCGGTGGTCCCTGCCCGCCCGGCCCGGTCGAGCTCGGCCGCGGTGGCGGCCAGCGGATCGTGAGCCGGCACCTCGTCGGGACCGACCCGGCGGGTGCGGTCGTGCAGGTTCCGGGCGACGACGCCGATGTCGTGGGAGCTCAGAGCCCGTCCGGGCGGTTCCCACGCCCACAGGGTGACGACACCGTCATCGACGACGACGGGCTGAGCGGCCGTGCCGACGGGCCGTAGAGCCGGCACGGCACAGGCCGACAGGGCGCGGGCGACGGCCACCTGGCGGGCGGCGTCGTCGAACCGTTCGGGTCCGTCGACCCGGGCCAGGGCGGGGACGACCGGCAGGCCGACCAGCACGGCCGACCCGGTCCGCCAGATCCCAGCCCCGGCGGTGTCGAGGTCGGACGCCCGGCCCGCCTGGCGGGCGGCCTCCAGGGCCGACTCCTCCCGGGTGTCGCCCGGCCCGTGGAGGGGCCCGGGACGATCACCTGACGGGCGGGGGACGGTGGTGGCCACCCGGTCATCCTGGCACCCGTCCACCTCACGCGATCTGACCGGACCCTCCCCCCGCGGTCAGGATGGAGCGCCGCCCGCCCACCTCCTCCGAACCCGGAGCCCCGATGCCCGACGCGCCCACCACCTCGGCCCCGAGCCGACCCGACGTCTACGCCCGCATCCGCCACCGGGCGCCCATCCTCGTCGTGGTGTTCTGCGCCGCTCTGCTGATCGTGGTGGGCCTGATCCGACCGTTCGCGTCGCCCCCCGTCGACATCGAGGTACGCCAACCGCTGGTCGCCTCCGAGGGCGACCCGGCCGCCGCCTACGCCACCGTCCACAACGCCGGGGGCAGCGACACCTTGTTGTCGGCGTCCACCCCGGCCGCCGCGCGCGTCGTCCTGCAGGAGCGGGAGTTCCCCACCGACGACCCGGCCGGCGTGCTCGTCGAGGTCGACAGCCTCCCCGTTCCCGGCTTCGGCGATCTGGCCATGCAGCCCGGCGGCGACCAGCTGTTGCTGGTGGGCCTGACCGCGCCGTTGACCGCCGGGGAGACCGTGCCGATCACGCTCGTCTTCGAACGGGCGGGCACCATCGAGGTGGACGCCGAAGCCGAGACCTACACCGAGATCGCCAACCGGCTGCTGCCGCCCCGGCTCCAGGTCCCGACCGACGCAGGAAGCGGTGGCTGACCCGGGCGACGGCGAGGGGCACGATCCGTTCTCGGAGCCGCCCGCCTTCGGCCCTCGCCCGCCCCGCCCCGACTGGCGCGCTTTCCGTACTACCTCCACCACTCAGAGCGGGCACGATGGCCCGGTGCGGCCACCCCTGCTCGACCGGATCCACCCCCGTCTACGGTCCTCCGGTCTGGCGGTCCTCGCCGGTCTGTGCCTGGCCGCGTCCGTTCCCCCGTGGGGCTGGTGGCCGCTCGCCTTCGTGGGCGTCGCCCTCTGGGACCGTCTGCTGGCCGGCGCCGCTCCTCGCGCCCGTTTCGCCCGGTCGTGGCTGCTGGCGGTGGCCTGGTTCGGTCCCTCCATGTTGTGGATGTTCGACCTCACGGCGCTCGGCTATCCGGTGGCGGTGGCCGTGTTCGCCGTCTACGTCGGCGTGGCCGGCGTCCTGGTACCGGGAGAGAGCGAGCGACCGTGGGTGCGCCAGCTGGCCGTGCCCGGAGCCCTCGTGCTGGCCGAGGCCGCCCGCTGGACCTTCCCGTTCGGCGGCGTCCCCCTCGCCACCACCGCCATGAGCCAGGCCGACGCCCCCCTCGGCCAGGTGGCTCGCGTGCTGTGCGCCATCGGTGTGGTGCTGTTCGTCGGCGTGATCGGTGTCGCCCTCTCCGCCGCGTGGGAGCGCAACTGGAAGGTCGCGGCCGGAGCCGTCGTGCTCACCGTCGCCGTGTGGTGCCTGGCCCTGGCCGCCCCCACCGGCCATGACGTGCGAGACATCCGGGTCGCCCTCGTCCAGGGGGGCGGGCGCCAGGGCACCCGGGCGACCGAGACCGACCCGCGCGAGGTGTTCGATCGCCACCTCGACGCCAGCAAGGAGATCGAGACGCCGGTCGACCTCGTGCTGTGGCCCGAGAACGTGGTCGACGTCGAAGGGCCGATCGCCGACAACCCCGAGAACGAGGCCTTGTCCGCGCTGGCCGCCCGGCTCCACACCACGCTCGTCGCCGGGGTGACCGAGGGACTCGACGCCGACACCATCGTCAACGCCGCGGTCGTCTACCTGCCCGACGGCTCCGTCGGGGATCGCTACGACAAGGTTCGTCGGGTGCCGTTCGGCGAGTACGTCCCGTTGCGGAGCTTCATCGAGAACGTTGCCGGCACCAACTCCGGGCTCCCCCTGCGGGACGCCCGAGCCGGTACCGGACCGGCGATCCTGCACACGCCGGCGGGCGACCTGGCCGTGGCCATCTCCTGGGAGATCTTCTTCACCAACCGGGGCCGGGCCGGCGTGCTCGACGGCGGGCAGATCCTGTTGAACCCGACCAACGGCTCGAGCTACTGGCTCACCCAGGTGCAGACCCAGCAGATCGCCTCCAGCCGCCTCCGGGCCATCGAGACCGGCCGGTGGGTCCTGCAGGCCGCCCCCACCGGGTTCTCCGCCATCATCGATCCCGATGGTCGGGTGCTCGAACGCACGTCGATCTCCGACCGGGCGGTGCTCCAGTCGACGGTGCCGCTCCGCGAGGGCGACACCATCGCCACCGTGATGGGCCCGAACCCCGTCATCATCCTGGGCGGGCTCCTGGTCGCCGCGTCGTGGGCGCTCGACCTACGGGCTCGGCGGCGGGCGGCGGTGGCCGGACGGCGCGAGGTCGCCGACTCGACCCCCGGCGCCATCTAGCCCCTCACGAAACGTCGATGACCAACGTCACCGGGCCGTCGTTCACCAGCTCCACCTCCATGTGGGCCCCGAAGCGCCCACTGGCGACCAGGGCCCCGAGGGCCCGCAGCTCGTCGACGACGGCCTGGACCAGTGGCTCGGCCACAGGGCCGGGGGCGGCGTCCACCCAGCTCGGTCGCCGTCCCCGGCGGGTGTCGCC
Source organism: uncultured Actinomycetes bacterium (assembly GCA_963793025.1). GTDB lineage: Bacteria > Actinomycetota > Acidimicrobiia > Acidimicrobiales > Acidimicrobilacustridaceae > CAWBYL01. Next base: position 709,672 of record CAWBYL010000006.1, on the reverse strand, counting down.
GTAGAGGGTGAACTGGGAGACGACGAGGACCTCGGCGCCGGCGTCGTGCCCGCTCAGGCCCATCCGGCCCTCGGCATCGGGGAAGAGGCGCAGTCCCCACACCTTGGCGGCCATCCGGCGGGCCTCCTCGAGGGTGTCGGAGTGGGTCACCCCGACCAGGACGCACAGGCCGGAACCGACCTCGCCGACGACCTCGCCGTCGACGACGACCGACGCTCGTGAGACCCGCTGGACGACCGCTCGCACACGGGTGGTCTACCAGCCCCACGATCGTGGCCGTACTTGACCGGCTGCTGGGTGCCGGGGAGACTTGTCACCCCATGTCCCCCCGCTCCGACGCGCTCCGAACGACCTCCCGCACCGCCGCCGACGGCGAGCTCCCGCTGCGGATAGCGTTCCTCACCTACCGGGGCAAGGAGCACGTCGGGGGCCAGGGCGTGTACACCCGCCACCTCACCAAGGCCCTCGTCGACCTGGGCCACGAGGTCGAGGTCCTGAGCGGCCAGCCCTTCCCGGTCGTCGACCCGAGCGTGCCGCTCGTCGAGCTGCCCAGCCTCGACATCTACAACGACTACTTCCCGATGCGCCTCCCCATGCCGTGGGAGATCAAGGGCCTCGGCGACGCCGTGGAGATCACCACCTTCATGGGGGGCGCCTTCCCCGAACCGCTGGCGTTCACCATCCGGGCCTACCAGCACCTCCGCCCCCGGGTGAACGACTTCGACCTGGTGCAGGACAACCAGAGCCTGGGCTACGGCCTCCTCGCCCTCGAACGGGCCGGGCTGCCGGTCCTCGCCACCATCCACCACCCCATCACGGTCGATCGTCGGTTGGAGATGGAGCACGCCGAGACGGCGGTCAAGCGGTTCTCCAAGGGCCGGTGGTACGGGTTCACCAAGATGCAGACCCGGGTGGCGTCGCGGATGCCGCGTGTGATCACCGTGTCTCAGAACTCGCTGACCGACATCCACAACGACCACCGGGTGCCGCTCGACCGCCTGCACGTCGTTCCGGTCGGAGTCGACCAGAACCTGTTCCGTCCCCTTCCCGACGTCGTTCCCACCCCTGGGCGGCTCATCACCACGGCCAGCGCCGACGTCACCATGAAGGGCCTGCGCTACCTGCTCGAAGCGGTGGCCAAGCTCCGCACCGAACGACCGGTGGAGCTGGTGGTCATCGGACGCCTGAAGGAAGGGGGCCCGGCCGCTCGGATCATCGACCAGCTCGGCCTGCGCGACGTCGTCACCTTCGTGAGCGGCGTGCCCGAGCAACGCATCATCGAGCTCTACTCCGAGTCCCAGGTGGCCGTGGTGCCGTCGTTGTACGAGGGCTTCAGCCTCCCCGCCATCGAGGCCATGAGCTGTGGCGTCCCGCTGGTGGCCACCACCGGTGGCGCCCTGCCCGAGGTGGTCGGAACCGACAACGACACCGCCCTGCTCGTGCCCCCCGGCGACAGCGAGGCCCTGGCCACGGCCATCGGCCGGGCCCTCGACGACTCCGAGCTGCGAGCCCGCATCGGTGCCGCGGGGCGCAAGCGGGTCATCGACCGCTGGACCTGGCGCCACACCGCCGTGGGCACCGTCGAGCACTATCGGGCCCTGCTGGCCGAGACCCCCCACATCCAGGCCCGACGCCCCGGCGGGGCGGGATCCGCTCCCCGCTACCAGCGTCGGCGCGTCACCGCCCCCGAGAGCTGACGTGCTCACCGCCGACTACGACCGACTCGGCCTGCGCGCCGGTGACCGCCTCCTCGATCTGGGCTGCGGCTTCGGCCGCCACGCCTTCGAGGCCCTGCGGCGCGGCGCCCGGGTGATCGCCTGTGACATGGCGGTGCCCGAGCTCCAGCAGGTCAGGGCCACCTCCGCCGCCATGCGCGAGGCCAACGAGATCCCACCCGAGCTGCTGTGCGAGGCGGTGGCGGGGGACGGCACCCGCCTGCCCTTCGCCGACGCCTCGTTCGACCGGATCATCGCCTCGGAGGTCATGGAGCACGTCCCCGACGACGTGGCCGCCCTCGACGAGCTCACCCGGGTGCTGCGGCCGGGCGGCACCATCGCCATCACCGTGCCGGCCTGGCTGCCCGAGAAGATCTGCTGGGCCATCACCGACGAGTACCACGCCCCGGCCGTCCCCGGAGGCCACGTGCGCATCTACACCGAGGCCGAGCTGCGCGACCGCATGCGCGGTGCGGGCCTGGAGCCGGGGGGAGCCCACCTGGCCCACGCCCTGCACTCGCCGTACTGGTGGTTGCGGTGCGCCGTCGGTCCCACCAACGACACCAATCCGCTGGTCCGGGCCTACACCAAGGTCCTCGAGTGGGACATCGTCAAGCGTCCGGCCGTCACCCGCCTGACCGAGCAGGCCCTCAACCCGCTGCTCGGCAAGTCCCTCGTCGTCTACGCCGAGAAGCCCGTCCAGCGCGCCGCCGTGGGCGTGGGTCCGGTCGCCACCGTCGGATCCGTCCGATGACGACCGTCCCGTCCGTCGAAGGCGTCATCTCCGTCGCGCAGGTGCGCGAGACGGCCGAGGCCATCGCCTCGTGGCAGCTGCCCACGGGCATGATCCCGTGGTTCCCCGGCGGGCACGCCGACCCGTGGAACCACGTCGAGGCCGCCATGGCCCTCGATCTGGCCGGCATGGGCCACGAAGCCGAGCGCGGCTACCAGTGGCTGGTCGACATCCAACGACCCGACGGGTCGTGGCACCAGTACTACCTGGCGCACGAGATCGAGCAGGACAAGCTCGACGCCAACACCATCGCCTACATCGCCGCCGGGGTCTGGCACCACTGGCTCCTCCACGCCGATCGGGGCTTCGTCGAGACGCTGTGGCCCGTCGTCGAGTCGGCCGTCGACTTCGTGCTCGACCTGCAGGCTCCTCGCGGTGAGATCCTCTGGGCCCGCCACGCCGACGGCACCCCCTGGTCGTTCGCGCTGTTGACAGGGTCGTCGAGCATCTTCCACAGCCTGCGCTGCGCGGTGGCTGTCGCCGGGCTGCTCGGCCACGAGCGGCCCGACTGGGAGCTCAGCGCCGCCCGTCTGGGCAGCGTCATCCGCGCCCACTGTGCCGGTCAGGCGGCCGACGCGTTCGCGCCGAAGGCCCGGTGGGCCATGGACTGGTACTACCCGGTGCTGGGCGGGGCCCTCGAAGGCATCGAGGCCCAGGTCCGTCTCGACGCCCGCCGTGACACCTTCGTCGTCGAGGGCCGCGGCGTGCGCTGTGTGAGCGACCGGCCGTGGATCACCGCCGCCGAGACCTGCGAGTGCCTCATGGCCGAGCTGGCCATCGGCAACGACGAGCACGCGCTCCAGCTCTTCGGCTGGGCCCAGGGGCTCCGCGACACCGACGGCCACTACTGGACAGGCATCGTCTTCCCCGACGAGGTGCACTTCCCGGGCGACGAACGCACCACCTACACCGACGCCGCCGTCATCCTCGCCGCCGACGCCCTCAGCCGCACCTCGCCGGCATCGGGGCTGTTCATCGACCACGACGCCCTTCCGGCGCTGGCCGGTCTCGACGCCGACCAGCCCCTGCCCGACCCCACCGACTGAGCGCCGCTCTCGGGGCCTGGGACCGACGGTCAGGTCGACCGGCGCAGGACCCGGAGCGATCCGGTGGCGGTGACGTCGACGAACTGGCCCGACTCGAGGGCCCGGCAGTAGATCTCGTAGGGCGGTCGGCCTCCGTCGGCCGGATCGGGGAACACGTCGTGGATGGCGAGGAGCCCGTCGGGCTCGACCCAGGGCGTCCACAGCTCGAAGTCCCGATGGGCGGGCTCGGACCCGTGCCCACCGTCGATGAACAGCAGGCTCAGGGGGATCCGCCAGTGCCGACCGACCGTCGGCGAGTCACCGACGACGGCGACCACGTTGGCCTCGAGCCCGGCGTCGTGGACCGTGCGTCGGAACCGCGGGAGCGTGTCCATCCGGCCGACGTCCGGGTCGACCAGGTCGGGCTCGTGCCATTCCCATCCCGGCTGGTTCTCCTCGGAGCCCCGATGGTGGTCGAGGGCGAACAGCACCGTGTCGCGACGCTGCGCGGCCGCTCCCAGGTACACCGAGGACTTCCCGCAGTAGCTTCCGATCTCGAGCATCGGCGAGCCCCCCGTGAGGCCGGACAGACCGGCTTCGTACAGGGCCAGTCCCTCATCGGGCGGCATGAAGCCCCGCGCCGCCTCGGCCGCAGCACGGAGGACGGGGTCCATGGGCTCGAGCGCGTCGGAGGGCGAGGTCACCGGGACCTCACACTCACAGCTCGTCAGGGGTGTCGTCCTCGAAGACCTCGACGTGGAAGAGGCGGTCGAGGACGAAGAACCGGATGACCCAGAGCACGCCGAAGGCGCACAGTTGGACGAACAGGATCACGAACTTGTTGTCGGTGTGGTCCTGGGCGAAGTGGATGGCCAGGGTGGAGAGGATCAGGCCGGCCCCGGTGAACACCCAGAAGGGCAGGACCTCCTTCTTCCAGTGGCTCTTGCCCCGCTTGCCCCAGACCCACGCCCGGTTCATGTAGTAGGCGGGCACGGCGGAGATGGCCACGCCGGTGATGTTGGCGTACACCGGCTGCATCCAGTGCTGCAGGACGACGAGCAGGCCGCCTCCGACCAGCACGTTCACCACCGAGACCATCACGTAGCGCAGGCCCTTGGTGCGGATCAGCCCGACGACGTAACCCACCAGACCTGTTGGTTGTGGCATCGGCGTCGGCGTGGGCGCCGGGGTCTTGGTACTCATTGCGGGGCGGGCTCCATCCGTTCGCTCAAACCACGCCACGCTACCGCTACCGCGCACCCCGCCCATGGCACCGGGGCCACGGGAACGGTCCGCGAGCCGAGTGACCGGGTCCGTTCGTCTCCGGCCGTCGCCAGATGTGCGAGATTTGGGCGTGTCCCAGGCTGCCGTCGACGCTCTCATCTCCCTGCTCGACCTCGAGGCCATCGAGGTGAACCTCTTCCGTGGGGGGAGCCCGCCCGCCGAGCGCCAACGCGTCTTCGGAGGCCAGGTCGCCGGTCAGGCCCTGGTCGCCGCCGCCCGCACCGTCGAGCCCGAGAGCCGGGTGCATTCACTGCACGCCTACTTCCTGCGCCCCGGGGACACCCGCATCCCCATCCTGTACGAGGTCGACCGCATCCGCGACGGGCTGTCGTTCGTCACCCGCCGGGTCACCGCCATCCAGCACGGTCGGGCCATCTTCAGCCTCTCGGCGTCGTTCCAGGTGCCCGAGGACGGATTCGACCACTCCGACCCCATGCCCGAGGTACCGGCCCCCGAGACGCTCCCCAACATCAAGGAGCGATGGGCCGACATCGCCGCCGAGCGCGGCGACACCCGCTTCGAGGTCGACCTGCCCTTCGATCTCCGCAACTGCGACTGGGGCCCGACCGACCGGGAGAAGCCGCTGCCGCCATACCAGCGGATCTGGCTCAAGGCCACCGGCACCCTGCCCGACGATCCGGTCCTGCACGCCTGTGCCCTCACCTACGCGTCGGACATGACGCTGCTCGACACCGCCCTGCTCCCCCATGCCCTGGGCCCCGTCGACGCCGTGTTCATGGCCAGCCTCGATCACGCCATGTGGTTCCACCGGCCGTTCCGGGCCGACGAGTGGCTGCTGTACGCCCAGGACACGCCGTCGGCCAGCGGCGGACGCGGGTTCGCCCGCGGCGCGGTGTTCACCCCCGACGGCAAGCTGGCCGTCACCGTGATCCAGGAAGGCCTCATCCGCCCCCCTCGGTGAGGGGCCTGCCCACCTGCGACGCCATCGCGATCGGTAGCCTCGGGGCTCCATGCCCGAGCCCTCCGACCGTCGCGCCCCCGCCGTCCACCCCCGCCGCCCGGTCGGAGCGGTGCTGGCCGCGACCGTCGTCGCCGCCCTGGGCGTGCTGGCCGTCGCCTGCACCTCGGCCGACTCCAGCGTGGGGACCACGACGACCACGTCCACCAGCACCACCACCACGGTTCTCGATCCCGGCCCGGGGCCGACGAGCCTCGACGGCGTCACCGTGCGCCTCGAGACGCTGGTGGAGAAGCTTCCGGAGATCGACGAGAACAACCCGAGGCCCCAGCCGCCACCCACCTCGCCCGAGACGTTCGAGCCGGTGCCCTTCCTGACCGAGCCGGTGGCCATGACCGCCCGCAACGGCCGCGACCAGATGTGGATCGCCGAGCGGGGCGGCACGGTGCGGGTCCTCAACCTCGAGACCGAGTACGACAAGACCACCGGTCGGGTGAAGCGCACCGGCGTCACGCGGCTCGCTCAGGACCCGGTCCTCGACATCTCCGATCTCGTCACCACCGAGGGTGAGCGGGGGCTGCTGGGCCTCGCCTTCAGCAGCGACGGCCGAACGCTCTACGTCGACCACACGATCGCCAACGGCGACATCGTGGTCGCGGCGTACACCGTCACCGACGACCCTCAGAAGTTCGACGGCGTGGAGATCGACCCGAAGAGCCGCCGTGTGCTGCTCACCATCGCCCATCGCGATGCCAGCAACCACAACGGTGGCCAGCTGGCCCTGGGGCCCGACGGCTACCTCTACATCGGCGTGGGCGACGGTGGCGGAGCCGGCGATCCCAACGGCCACGCCCAGGACACCAGCTCCCTGCTCGGCAAGATCCTGCGCATCGACCCGTCGGTGTTCAACGTGGTGGCTCCGTACGCCATCCCTCCGACCAACCCGTTCGTGGCCGGCGGGGGCGCGCCCGAGGTGTGGCTCTACGGCGCCCGCAACCCGTGGCGGTTCAGCTTCGACCGGGCCAACGGCGACCTGTGGGTCGCCGACGTCGGCCAGGAGAAGGTCGAGGAGATCAACTGGCTGCCGTCCGTGTTCGGTGCCGGTCGAGGTGCCAACCTGGGGTGGAACTGGATGGAGGGCAACGCTCGGTTCCGCACCAACGGCACCCCTCCGGAGGGCATGGTCAACCCCTTGTTCACCTACTCCCACGACGGTGGCAACTGCTCCGTGACTGGCGGATACGTCTACCGCGGGTCGGCTGTCCCCGAGCTGCGGGGCACCTACGTGTACGCCGACTACTGCACCAGTGAGATCCGTGGCCTCCTCGCCCGCTCGGGCATCGTGCTCGACGACGCCGCCCTCGGCGCGTCGGTCGAGACGGGGACGCTCGCCAGCTTCGGCGAGGACGACCAGGGCGAGCTCTACGTGCTGTCGACGGCAGGCACCTTGTCGAGGATCGTGGGGTGAGCGGCTCGCAGGCGGAGGCCGACCCGGCGGTGGGCACCGTCGCCGGCGCGACGCGGTCGCGTTGGCGCAACGGACGCACGCTCTCCGACGGGTCGACCCTGTACTGGTGGAAGGAGATGATCATCGTCCTCGTCCTCAACGGGGTCTACGAGTCGGTGCGCAACTTCTCCTCGGCCTCGCCCGCCCGGGCCTACGACAACGCTCTGCGCCTCATCCGGTGGCAGGAGGACCTGGGCATCTGGCACGAGCACGCCATCCAGCAGTGGGCCCTCGGCTTCACGCCGCTGATCATCGCCGCCAACTACTTCTACGGCTCGGTGTACCTGGCCGCCACCATCGGTGGGCTCGTCTTCTTGTACCGCCTCCACCCCGACGACTACCCGCTGTGGCGCAACACCCTGGCCATCGGCACGATGCTCGGGCTCATCGGGTTCGCCACCTTCCCGCTGATGCCGCCCCGCCTGCTCGACGACGTCAGCGGCGGCCACTTCTACGGGTTCGTCGACACGCTGGTGAAGTACCCCACCTTCTGGTCGTTCGACTCCGAGGGCATGAAGACCATCTCCAACCAGTTCGCGGCGATGCCCTCGCTGCACTGCGGCTGGGCCTTCTGGGGGCTCGCCGTGTACTACCCCAGGGTCCGCAGCTGGTGGGCCAAGTCGCTCGCCCTGCTGTACCCGGTCGCCACCATCTTCGTGGTGGTGATCACCGGCAACCACTACTTCCTCGACGCCGTGGGCGGACTGCTGATCTTCGTGGTCGGCTACGGCGTGGCCCGGCTCGTCACCCGCGCCGGGCGCCGGGCGCCGATCACCGCGTCGGCGGAACCAGCGTCCTAGCCAGTTGGTAGGCGGCCACGTTGCGGGCCACGACGTCGACCCAGTCCACCGGCGACGGCGTGTCCCGGTTGTGCTTGGCGATGAGCAGGCGCAGCTCGCGATCGCGCACGATCCGGGTGAGCTGGTCGACCATGTCGGCGTCGCTGCGGGCGAGCAGTCCCTCCCGGCCGTGCTCGACGAACTCCCGGATCCCGGTGCGGGCCTTGGCCACGACGGGCAGGCCGGCGCAGCGGGCCTCGAGGGCGGCGATCCCGAACGACTCGAGGTTGGCCGGGGCCACGAAGACGTCGCCCCCGGCGAAGATCTGGCGGATCTCCTCGCGGGTGCGTCGACCCACGAGATCGACCACCTCGGTGAGACCGTGGGTCCGGAGGAACTTCTCGAGCTGGGGTCGCTCCGGACCGTCGCCGATCACGATCACCCGCAGCGTGAGATCGGGCCCGACGCGGTCGACCACGCGGCGGATCATCCGCAACATCTGCAGCGGGCGCTTTCGGGGGGCGAGGCGCATCACCGACACGAGGGTGACGGTGCCCGGATCGGACTCCACGTGCTCGACGCGCCATGCCGCCTCGTCGATGCCGTTGGGCAGCACGACCACCGGCTGGTCCGGACCGGCCAGGCGACGGATGGGCTGGGCGGCGACGTCGCTCACCGCCGACAGCACCACCGGCCACGTCGACCAGTGCCCGATGCGGTCGAGGCCGGCGAACGCAGGCGTGGCATAGCTCCACATGCAGTGCACGGTGATCACCGTCGGGATCCCGACCTGCTGGGCCGCCCGGGCCGCGAGATAGGCCAGTGGGCTGGCGATCCCACCGTGGAAATGGGCGACGTCGACCTGTTCGCGCTCCAGGAGGTCGGCCACCAGCCGAAAGGCGCGCGGCGTGAACGGGATGTCGAAGGGCAGCAACGGTACGTCGATGCGGTGGACCCGTACCCCGTCGACCACCGTCGGCCCGGGCGTGGGGGTGATCACGACCACGTCGTGGCCGGCGGCCTGGAGGTTGCGAGCCAGATCGTGAACCTGCATCTCGATGCCCCCGAGGCGGGGGACGTAGCAGTCCGAGACCAGCCCGATGCGCAGCGGGGTGGAGATGGGGGATGCCGGCCGGGGGCGGGCGGGCTCGCTCTGCGCCACGAAACACCTCCCGGCTCCGGCACGCGACTACCGGTCACGGTACTCCTCCGCGTAGCCCTGCAAGAATGCGCCGGTGACCCGCCGGACCCTCGTCGCGTTCCACGCCCACCCCGACGATGAAGCCCTGCTGACGGCGGGGACACTGGCTCGCGCCGCCGCGGCCGGGCACCGGGTGGTGCTGGTCCTGGCCACGAGCGGCGAGATCGGCGAGGTCGGCGACGAGGTGCTGGCCGACGACGAGGACCTCGGCAGCCGGCGTCGGGCCGAGGCCCAGGCCTCGGTCGACGCCCTCGGGGTGTCGCGCCTGGCCGTCCTCGGCTACGGCGATTCGGGCCACCTGGACGCGCCGGTGGGCGGGTGGGCGCCGGGTTCGCTCTGCGCCGCACCGGTCGAAGAGGCCGCGTCCCGGCTGGTCGCCATCCTCGAGGAGGAGCAGGCCGACCTGTTGGTCGCCGACGACGTCAACGGGGGCTACGGCCACCCCGACCACCGTCGGGTGCACGAGATCGCCCGGATGGCGTCGGCGACCACCGGAATCCCGCTGGCCCAGGCCACCATCGACCGGGAGTTCCTCTCCGGGGGCATCGACCTGGCCCGCACCATGGGGCTCGAGGTCCCCGCCGGTTTCGTGCCCCCCGACATCTCCAACTGGTACTCGCCCCACGCCGTCATCACCCACACCGTCGACGCCGCGCCGGTGATCGCGGCCAAGCGGGCATCGATGCAGGCCCACGCCTCCCAGGCCACGGGCGCCCCCGACACGGTGCGCACCCTGGCCGTCTTCCTCGGGCTACCCGACGACGTCTTCGCCCTGGCCTTCGCCACGGAGTGGTTCGTGGTCCCCGAAGCCGACCGGGCCGCCACCGAGGACCAGGACGCCGGCCCAGCGCTGTTCGACGACCTGTTCGCGCCGGCCATCCCGTGACCCCTGACTCGGCCGACGACGGCGTCCCGAGCGCGCTCCGAGGCCTGACCGCCGACGAGACGACCGACCCTCGGACGGTCGTCGGCAACGAGCTCCACAAGAAGACCACCGTGCGCCGCCTGGTCGAGGGCGGTTCCTCCATGCTGGTGGTCGGACTGATCTTCGCCTTCGTGATCCCCGCCGTCACCGATTCGCACTACTCGGAGATCTGGCACGAGATCGCCAACCTCTCCTCGATGCAGCTCCTCGGTCTCACCGTGCTGTGGGTGTTGGGCATGCTCGCCTACAGCGGGGTGCTCACCAACAGCCTCCCGGGGCTCACCCACCCCCAGGCCGTCACGGTGAACTTCGCCGGCAGCGCGGTGTCCAACGTCGTGCCCTTCGGCGGGGCCGTCGGGGTGGGAGCCACCTACGCCATCGACATGTCGTGGGGGTTCGGCGTCCAACCGGTCACGCTGTCGATCCTCGTGTCCGGCGTCTGGAACGTGTTCGCCAAGCTGGGCATGCCCGTGCTCGCCCTGGGTCTGTTGATCATGACCGGACGGGCGACCGGGCACCTGCTGGCCCCCACCCTCGTCGGGCTGATCGCCCTGCTGGGGGCGGCCGCGGTCCTGGCCCTCATCATGCGCAGCGAAGCCCTGGCCACCTCGATCGGCGGCCTGGCCCAACGCATCATCGACCCCGTCCTGCGGCGGGTCCACCGTCCGACCACCTTCGATGTGACCGGCGCGGTGTTGAACTTCCGTCACGACAGCATCGGGCTGCTGCGTCACCACTGGTGGCGGCTGACGTTGTGGATGATCGCCTACAACCTGGGCCAGTTCCTGCTGTTGCTGGCCTGTGTGCGGGCCATCGGGATCGGCACCGAGTCGCTCGGCTGGATCGAGGTGTTCGCCGCTTTCTCCTTCGCCCGGTTGCTGGAGACCATCCCCCTCACTCCGAGCGGGGTCGGCTTCGTGGAGACCGGCGCGGTGGCGGCGCTGATCGGCTTCGGTGGCCACGACGCCGCCTCGGCCGGCGCGGTGTTCTTGTTCCGTGGCTTCACCTACCTGGCCGAGATCCCGGTGGGCGCCGCCGGCTGGGTCGTGTGGGCGACCAAGCGCTCCTGGCGCCGCCCGTTGCGAACCCCGGCCGAGGTCTGAGGCGGTGCCCGACACCGGAGCGTGGCGCCAGCGCGACCGCGACGAGCTGGTCGCCGCCGCCCAGGACCACCTGGCCTCCGTGCTGGCGGCCATGGCCGGACCCGACGCCGCCCCCCGGGAAGACCAGTCACGGGCGGTGGAGGCCCTGGTGGCCGACCAGGACCGGGTGCTGGTCGTGCAGGCCACCGGGTGGGGGAAGTCAGCCGTGTACTGGGCCGCCACCGCCGCCATCCGGGCCCTCGGCGGCGGGCCCACCCTCGTGGTGTCACCGCTGCTCGCCCTCATGCGGGACCAGATCGACGCCGCCCGACGAGCCGGGCTGCGGGCCGTCACCATCAACTCCACCAACGTCGACGACTGGGACGCGGTGCTCGCCTCGATGGCGGCCGGCGAGGTCGACGTGCTGCTCGTCTCCCCCGAGCGGCTCGCCAACCCCGGCTTCGCCCGCCGCATCGGGCCGATGGTGGCCGACGCCGGACTGGTGGTGATCGACGAGGCTCACTGCATCTCCGACTGGGGGTTCGACTTCCGTCCCGACTACCAGCGGTTGTCCCGGGTCCTGTTCGCGGTGCCCGACACCCCGGTGCTGGCCACCACCGCGACGGCCAACGAGCGGGTCACGACCGACGTGGCCGGCCAGCTGGGCGAGGCCACCGTGGTCCTGCGGGGCGGCCTGGCCCGGTCGTCGTTGCGGCTGTCCGTGCTCCCCGGGCTCGGCCCGCTGGAGCGCTACGCCTGGCTCGACACCGCCATCGGCGAGCTACCGGGGTCGGGAATCGTGTACGTCCCCACGGTGGCCGAGACGCGCCGGTTGGCGGGCTTCCTCCGGTCCCAGGGCCACGTGGTGGCGGCGTACTCGGGCCAGCTCGACCCCGTCGAGCGGGAGAAGGTGGAGGACGACCTCCGGGCCAACCGCCTCAAGGCGGTGGTGGCCACCTCGGCGCTGGGCATGGGGTACGACAAGCCCGATCTGGGCTTCTGCGTCCACGTCGGGTCGCCCGACTCCCCGGTGGCCTACTACCAGCAGGTCGGACGAGCGGGGCGGGCGATCGAGAGCGCCGAGGCGGTGTTGCTCCCGGCCGAGACCGACGAGCGGATCTGGCGGTACTTCGCCACCGCCACCGTGCCCGACCCGGCCCACGTGGAGCGCATCCTGGCGGTGCTACGGGACCGCGACGAGCCCATGAGCGTCCCCGCCCTCGAATCGGCCACCGACCTGCGGCGGGGTCGCATCGAGGCCCTCCTGCGGGTCACCGCCGTCGACGGGGTGGTCGAGCGCACGACTCAGGGCTGGGTGGCCACCGGGGTGCCCTATGAGTACGACGCCGAGAAGTGGACCCAGGTGGCGGCCGTCCGCCAGGCCGAGGCCGATCTCATGCGGGCCTACGCCGCCGGGCGGGGCTGTCTCATGGAGTTCCTGCAGCAGGCCCTCGACGACCCCGATCCCGGCCCGTGCGGTCGGTGCTCGGTGTGCACCGGAGTGCTCCCCCATCCGGGTGACCGTCCCCCGGCGGAGGCCGTGGAGGCCGCCCGGACCCACCTGCGGGGAGCCGACACGGTGATCGAGCCGCGCAAGCGCTGGCCGTCAGGCGCCGCCGGGGGGCGCAAGGCGACCATCGTCGGTGCCGCCGAGGGGCGAGCCCTCACCTTCGCCGACACCCCCGGTTGGCAGGACGCGGTGGGACAGCTGGCGGGCCCCGACCAGCCGCTCTCCGACGACGTGGTCGCCGGGGTCGTGGCCGTGCTGTCCCGATGGCGAAAGGTGTGGGCGGATCGGCCGGTGGCGGTGGTGCCCGTGCCGTCGCGTCGCCACCCGACGATGGTGCGCGACCTGGCCGAGCGCATCGCCACGGTGGGCAAGCTGGAGCTCGTCGACGCCCTCGAGGTGAGCGGGCCGCGCCCACCCGACGACGCGCCGTCGGGGCCGAGGGTCACGGCTCTGTTCGCCTCTCTCCGGGTCCGCGCCGAGGTCACGATCCCGACCTCGGGACCGGTGCTGCTCGTCGACGACACCTACCGGACGGGCTGGACCACCACGGTCGCCGCTGCCCTGTTGCGCGAGGCCGGCGTACCGGTGGTCATGCCCCTGGTGATCCACCAACTCCCCTGACCGAGCACCGCCTCGCCCCCTGCCCAAACGATGCGCATCCCGCGTGCCAGAGCACGCGCACAGCGCATCAGAAGACAGGTCATACCCAAACGATGCGCATCCCGCGTGCCAGAGCACGCGGACAGCGCATCAGAAGACAGGTCATACCCAAACGATGCGCATCCCGCGTGCCAGAGCACGCGCGACAGCGCATCGTTTGGGTGGGAGCGGCGGGAGGGGTCAGGAATCGGGGGCGGCGGCGCGAATGGCGTCGAGGTGGTCGGCGCGGGCGGAGCCGGTGCCCAGGTTCCAGTCCGGGACGATCACCTCGTCGATGCCCACCGCCGCCCACTCCCCCACCAGATCGGCGAAGTGCTCCGGGGTCCCGGCGAAGGCGGCCCTCGGCGCGGTCCGGGCCAGGAAAGACTCGGCCGCAGTTCGGTCGTCGGTGACCATCACCAGGGCCTGGGTCGACCGCCGGACCGACGCCGGGTCACGATCGACCTCGGCGCACCGTTGTTCGAACACCTCGGCCCGATCGGCCAGGAGCGCGGGCATCCCCCACATGTTCCAGTGGTCGGCGTGGCGGGCGACCAGCCCGAGCATGCGGTCTCCCTTCCCGCCGATGAGCAGGGGCAGCGGTGTCTGGATCGGCTTGGGCTCGCAGCGGGCGCCGTCCAGCACGACGTAGCGGCCGTGGAGGTCGGTCGTGGCTCCGCCCAGCAGCCCCCGCAGGGCCGTGCACGTCTCGTCCAGGCGAGCCAGGCGCTCGGCCGGGGATCCGAGGGCGATGCCGTACTGGGCGTGCTCGTTTCGTTGCCAACCGGCGCCCACGCCCAGAGTGAGGCGGCCGCCGCTCAGATGGTCGGCGGTGGCCGCCCAGTTGGCCAGCACCGCGGCGTGGCGGTAGGTCGCCGACAGGACCAGGGGAGCGAGCCGCACCCGCTCGGTGATCGCCGCCAGCGCGGCCAGGACCGCCGTCGACTCCAGCCACGGGTCGTTCTCCGGTCCGAAACCGGCGCCGTCGCCCATGAAGTGGTCGGCCACGTAGACCCCGTGCCAGCCGGTGGCGTCGGCGTGGAGGACGACGGAGCGCAGATCGGCCCACGGCTGAGCGGTCGACGGCCAGAGGGAGAGGTCCACCCTCTGAGTCTGGTCCCTCCGGGCTGTGCGAGAGTGAGCGCCATGGGGGAACTCTTCGACCAGACATCCATCCTGCTCACCGACCGCGTCGCCGTGGTCACCGGGGCGGCGGCCGGCATCGGTAGGGCAACCGCTCTGTTGTTCGCCCGGTGCGGCGCGTCGCTGGCCATCTGCGACCGGGATGCGGCCGGGATGGCCGCGGTGGCGGCCGAGATCGAGGCGCTCGGCCGACCGGCCATGACCGGCGAGCTCGACGTCCGCGACGCCGAGGCCGTCGATCGCTTCGTCGAGCAGGTCGCCGACCGGTTCGGTCACATCGACGTCCTCGTGAACAACGCCGGCGGCACCTTCGTGGCCCCGTTCCTCGACACCGCCCCGAAGGGGGAGGCGTCGGTCATCGCCGAGAACTTCACCCAGGTCAGCCACTTCATCCGACGGGTGGTGCCGGTGATGCCCGACGGTGGTTCGATCATCAACCTGACCTCCATCGAGGCCTACCAGGCCGGGCCCGGCTTCGGTGTGTACGCGGCCATGAAGACGGCCGTCGAGAGCCTGTCGAAGACCCTCGCCCTCGAGCTCGGGTCCCGGCGCATCCGGATCAACAGCATCTCCCCCGACTGCCAGCCGAGCGAAGGCGAGCGCGGCGCTCGCGCCGCCATGCTGGCCACCGAACCCGAGTACCTCCCGGCCTTCGTTCCGCCCCTCGGCTACTTCGCCACGCCGGAGGAATCAGCCGGGACGGCGCTGTTCCTCGCCAGCGACCTCTCCCGCTACATCACCGGGACCAGCATCCACGTCGACGGTGGGAACTGGGCGGCCGGCGGCTGGCACCGCCCGGCGGCCGCGGCGGACATGCACGATGCCTGAGGACGCGGCGGCGGACGTCTGGGGCCTGCGCGGCCGGTCGGTCGTGGTGGTGGGCGCCGGCGGCGGGGGCATCGGCACCGCCGTGTGCCGCCATCTGGGCCGGGCCGGCGCCGGCATCGTGGCCGTCGACGTCGACCCCGACAAGCTCGCGGTCTGCACCGATGCGCTGGCCGCCACCGGGGTCGACCACATCGGCGTCATCGCCGACGGTCGTGATGCCGAAGCAGTCGGCGACGCCGTGGCCCGGGCCGACGAGCTCGGAGTCCTGCACGGCTCGGTGCAGGTCGCCGGGGGCATGTGGCCGGCCCAGTGGGCGCCCTTCGCCAGCGACGACCCTGCCTTCGCCGACGTGATGGAGCTGAACTTCACCAGCACGGTGAACGCCTGCCGGGCCGTCGGTCGCCGCCTCGTCGAGGCCGGCCGGGGTGGGGCCCTGGTGAACATCGCCACGGTGTCGGCGCTCAACGCCATGCCCTACGGATCGGCCTACGCCGCGGCCAAGGCTGCTGTCCTCTCGCTCACCCGCTCGCTCGCCGTCGAGTGGGGACAGCACCAGATCCGGGTGAACGCCGTGGCTCCCGGTTCGATCGCCACCCCGAAGAGCGCCTCGACCCGGAAGCCCGGCGACACCGACGGGGACGACCTGTTGGTGATCCCGATGCGGCGGCGCGGCACCGCTGACGACATCGGCGCGGCGGTCCTGTTCATGATGTCGGACCTGGCCGGCTACGTGACCGGACAGGTCCTGCCCGTCGACGGCGGCACGTCGGTGCGCCCGGCCGTCAACGACCAGTACGAGCTGCCGGTGTTCGTGCACGACGAGGGGCTGCGCACCCGTCTGACCGGACGCGCCCGGCCCGACTGACCCGGCCGGTCAGGGGGCGATGCCGGCGAACAACGTGTCGAGGTAGGCGGCGGCAACGACGTCAGTGGGGGTGGGATCGGCTCCACCCCGATACTCGACCGTGCCCCAGATGGCGCCACGGATGAACGCCCACAGGAGCTCGGGATCGACGTCGGACCGGATGGCCCCCTCGGCCATACCGGCCCGGATCACGCCCGTCCACATGTCGGCGATCTCGACGTCGACGTCGTCCAGGTAGGCGAGGCGGGGCAGGCCCCGGAGGTAGTAGGCGTCGTTGTGGACCGTGATGATGGCCGCCCGGTGCTGGACCAGGGCCCGGAACTGTTGGTGGATCAGGTTCCGGAGGGTGGTGGCGGCGTCCTCGCCGGCCTCGACGATGCGGGCGTAGTCGGCCAGCAGCTCCCCGACGAAGCTGGCCAGGATCTCGTCGAGGATGGCTTCCTTCGAATCGAAGTGGTGGTACAAGCTCCCCGAGAGGATGCCGGCGGCATCGGCGATCTCGCGGACCGTCGTGTTGAGGAAGCCCTTCCGGGCGAAGATCTCGGCGGCGATGGCCAGGATCTCGGCCCGCCGCTGGGACTGGGCCGCCACCTCAGGCGACGACCGCCGCCCGGGATGGGTCACCGTGGGCGCCGGCCGGGAGCTCATCGCCGCAGCCTAGGTACAAGCCCCAACCCCTCGCTCGGCAACGGACTGAGCACCTCGAGAACAGCGACAACACGGGGCCGGGCGCCGGGGTGACACCCCCGAGAACCCCGGACGAACAACCGGCGCCCGCGAGCGCCAGCGAGCCAGCGAGCCAGCCGGACGCGGCGCTCCGCGCCGCCATGTCACAGCGAGGTGAAGCGTCCGCCGCTGACGACGAGGGTCTGGCCCGTGATGTAGCGGGCGGCGTCGGAGCACAGGAAGACCGAGGGCGGACCGATGTCCCGGGTGGGGTCCCCCAGCCGGCCGAGGGGGACGAGGGCCTCGATGCGGGCGACCCGGTCGGGGTCCGTGCTCTGGAGGTGCTCGAGGGCGGGCGAGACGGCGAGCGGGGCGATGCTGTTCACGCGGATCCCCTCGGGGCCCCACTCGCGGGCCAAGGCGCGGGTGAAGCCCCGCTGGGCCGCTTTGACCGCGCTGTAGAACGGAAGGGGGGCCGAACCCTCGATACCGGCGGGCGAGGTCATCAACAGCACCGAGCCGCCGGCGGCCTGCAGGTGGGGGTGGGCCTGCACGGCGAGGCGCCAGGTGGCGCGGATGGTGACCGAGGCATGCTCCTCCCACAGGTCGAGGCCGGCGGTCTCGAGGTCGGTGGGTTCGCTGGAGCGGACGCTCACCGCGTTGTGCACCAGGGCGTCGAGCCGGCCGTGGCGGTCGACGAGCGAATCGATGGCGGCGGCCGACTCGGCGGCGTCGGTCACGTCGCACCTCAGCACCACCGGAGTGCCGCCGGTGGCGGTGACGGCGTCGGCCACCCGGGTCGCCGACGCCGGGTCCCGAACACCGATGCCGACCACCGCGCCCGCTTCGGCCATGGCCACGGCCACACCGAACCCGACCCCGGCGGCGGCTCCCGTGACGAGGACGACCCGCCCGTCCAGCGGCGGGCCGTTCACGGCTGCATCACCGTGCCCCGGTCGGCCACGAGGAGGGCCCCGGTGAGGGCCGCCGCCCCCTCCTCGCACAGCACACCGATCAGCCCGACGACGTCGTCCACCGCCGAGCCCGGAGCGAGGGCGGGCGTGCCGACCACCGGGAGCGGCGGGAGCGGCGGGGCGCCATCCGGATCGGCGTCGCCCCACACGTAGGCCGAGAGCTCGACCTCGATGACGTTGACGGTGATCTCGCGCGTCCCCCACCGGCGGGCGGCGGCCTTGGCCAGGACCCGGATGCCCTCGACCGCGGTGCACGACGCCACCAGGCCGGGGACGCCGACGGCCGCGACCGTCGGCAGCACGACGACGACGCGGGCTCCGTCCGGCGCGGCGGCATGGGCGGCTTGGAGGGCCACGACGGCGGTGCGCAGCGGGAGCTCGGCGGCGGCGTCCCACTCCGACTCGTCGAGGTCGGTCACCGGTCGCTCGACGAACGAGGACGGGTCGAGGGGGGCCACCACGACCAGGGCGATGGGGCCGTCGACGGAGGCGAAGCGGGCGGCGACGGCGTCGCGGTCGGTGAGGTCGACCTCGGCTCCGACGACCGTCACCGGCGCCCCCGCGGCCCGAAGCCGGTCGGCCACCGCCCGCCCCATGCCCCCTTCGCCCCCGACGACCACGGCCGGGCCCACGTCCATCGCCATCCTCGCTCCCCTGTGCGGAGGCCGAAACTACCGGGCCGTTCACCCGAGCGCCTGCTTGGGGGCAGGCCAGTAGTCTCGGTCGATGGACCGGGGGAAGCAGCAGCGCACGCTCCTGGCCACCCTGATGGGCGTCTTCGTCGCCGCCTGGCCGGCCGTCATCCTCGTCGCCGCGCTCCCCGACATCGCCTCGGATCTCGACAGCACGGCGTCGACCCTCGCCTGGGTGATCACCCTCCCGCTGCTGATCAGCTCCGTCCTGTTGCCTACGTTCGGACGGCTGGGGGACCTCGAGGGCCACCGGCGCGTGTTCCTCTGGGGCCTCGGGTTGTGCGGCGCCACGGCCATCCTCACCGCCTTCGCGTGGGACGCCACGTCACTCATCGCCTTCCGCACCCTGAGCCAGACGGCGGGCGCCGCCACCCTGCCCACCGCCATCGCCTTGATCATGGACGCCTTCCCCCTCGCCGAACGACCCAAGGCGCTCGGCCGCTGGGCCTTCGTGAGCGCCGGCGCCCCCGCCCTCGGGCTGATCTTCGGAGGGCCGCTCATCGCCGTCGTGGGTTGGCGGGGGGTCTTCGTCCTGCAGGGGGCCGTCGCCCTCGCCTTCTTCCCGGTGTCCCGCCGCTGGCTGTCCGAGACGGCCCGGGCCGACAAGGTCGGGTTCGACGTGCCGGGTGGCCTGGTGCTCATGGTGGCGAGCGGTTCGCTGCTGTTCTTCTTCGACCGCGGCAGCGCGTGGGGATGGGCCACCCCCTCGGTGCTGGTGGCCGCCTTCCTCTTCCCCATCGCGGCCTACGCCTTCACGCGGATCGAGAAGCGGGCGGCCAGCCCCATCCTGCCCGCCGGGATGCTCCGCCGCCGGGCCTACGCCGCGCCGGTCACGGCGGAGTTCCTCTGCCAGATGTCGAGCAACGGCGTGTTCTTCAGCGCGCCCCTGCTCCTCCACGAGACCTTCGGGCGCAGCGTGACCGAGACGGCGTTCCTCATGCTCCCCCTCCCCCTCGGCATGTGCGCCGGTGCCCCCGTGGGCGGCCGGGTGGCGACCCGCATCGGCGAGCGGGCCGGGGGCCTCATGGGGGCGGGATCGATGGCGCTGTCGATGATGGTGTTCCTGGCCGGCTACCACCTCGTCTCGCTGCCCCTCGTGATCCTGGCCCTCGTGATCCAGGGGGCGGCCAACGGCCTGGTGCGCCCCTCGATGGCGTCGGCCGCCGGGGCGGGTTTGGAGCCCGAGTTCTTCGGCGTCGGCATGGCCACGATGAGGATGTGCGCCCAGCTCGGATCGGCGGCTGGCATCAGCATGGCGGTGACGGCTCGGGCCCTCGGCGGGTTCAACGCCACGTTCACCGCGGCGCTCGTGGCGGCCCTGGCCGCGCTGGCGGTGATGACCCGGGTGGTGTCTCGCCCCCGGGTCGGCCTCCCTCCGGCCGAGGCGCTGCGGATGGAGAGCATCGAGACCGACAACGCCCTCACCACGCTGCCCGCCTTCGAAGGATGACCTCGTGACCTCGCCCACCCCGACCGGCCTCCTCCATCTCCGCACCTGGCTGCCCCCCGAGTTGGACGGGCGGTTCTCGGCCTGGTGCGACGACCACCACCTCGAGCAGTTGGCCGTGCCGGGCTTCCAGCGGGTGCGCCGCTTCGAGCTCGACGACTCCCTGGCCGAGGCGCCACCCCGGTTCCTGACCGTCTACGACCTCGACGCCCTCGATGTCCTGTCCGGCGAGGCCTACGCCGAGTACGGCCGCCGCTCCACCGGCCTGCCTGACTTCTTGAAGGGCCACCTGCGGGCCGCCCGCTCGGAGGCCACCATCGTCGCTGACGTCCCCGCCGTGACCGGGCTCACCCCCGCCGGGCCCGGGTTGGTTCACTACTTCGCTCCGGACGGGCCTCCGATCGACGACTGGTTCGCGGCCCGGGCCGACGATCTGCGGTCGGCGACCGACGCCGCCGTGGCCCGCCTGACCCGCACCGCGTCCGGTGAGCAGATCGTGCTGCTCGAGCTCGACGGCGACCGGGTCGTCGATCTCCCGTCGCTGCCTGTCCCCGCCGGCATCGGGGGCGGGCCGGGTTGGGGTCGCTACCGCCTGGCCTACGAGGCGACGCCGGACGGAGCACGGTCTTCGTCGCCGTAGGATCGCGCCATCGAGATCCTCGTCGTCTGCTCGGGCAACACCTGCCGCTCCCCCATGGCCATGGGCCTGCTCGCCCACCACCTGGCCGAGCGGGGCATGGACGCCCGGGTCCACTCGGCGGGCACGCTCGGTTGGGGTGGGCCGGCGACGAACCACGCCGTGGAGGTCCTCGCCGGCCGAGGCATCGACCTGTCCGAGCATCTGAGCCGCCGGCTCTCGGGGGACATCGTCGATGACGCCGACCTCGTCATCGGCATGACCGGCGACCACGTGGGCGGCGTGATCGCCCACGATCCCACCGCCGTCGAGCGGACATTCGTGATGGGTGAGATCGTGCGCCTGGGCCGCCGGGCCGGGGCCCGCCGACCGGGCCAGACCCTCCGGGAGTGGGCCGCCGAGGTGGCCGCCCTGCGCCCACTCGGGCGACCGCCCGGCATCGGTGCCGACTCCATACCCGACCCGGTGGGCGAGGGGCTCGAGGTCTACCAGGCCACCGCTGCTCGCCTCGACGCCCTGTGCGCCGAGTTGGCGGCCCTGATCCTCCCCGACGGCGGCGCCGGCGAGGTCGTCGACATCGACGGCGTCGACCAGCTCGACCGCTGACCCCACCGGGTGGGCGGGACGATCAGGAGGGTGGACGACCGACGGGCCAGCCTTCGGGCACCTCGACCGGTGACGGGACCGGTGGGTCCCAGCCTCCCGTCTCGGTCCAGCGCCGTATGACCTTGCCCGGCACACCGGCCACGACCGAGTGATCGGGGACGGTGCCCCGCACGACCGTGCCGGCGGCGATGGTGCAGTTGCGGCCGATGTCGGCCCCGGGCAGCACGACGACGTTGGTGGCCAACCAGCTGCCCGCCCCGATCCGCACCGGCGCGCTCTGCAGCACCTGCCGACCGACGGGCAACCAGGGATCGGTGTAGGTGTGGTTGTGGTCGGTGATGTACACGTTGGGGGCGAGGGTGACGTCGTCCTCCAGCACCAACCGCTCGCGGGCGACCAGCCAGCAGTCCTTGCCGATCACCCCCCGGTCGCCCACCTCGATCACCGGCGCGCAGCTCGGCGGGTACACCTCGGTGGGCATACCCACCGAGAGGGTGACGCCGGCGCCGACGAAGCAGCCCGAGCCGATGTGTACGGCGTGCGGGTTCAGGCGGTCACCGGGAGGGAACGCCACCCGGCTGCCGGGCCCGAGGGCGCCGAACTGGCGGGCGAGCGGGTGCCCGGGGGTCACCGCCCCGTTCACCCCGGCCCACACCCACGCCTTGTTGGCGACGGTGGTCGTCCACCGACGGGCGAGGTCACGAAGGGGTGCGGCGGCCACGGCCGGAACGCTAGTGCTCCGTCCGGCAACGTTCGTGGGTGGAGCGTCGAGTCAGGGTCGTCGCTCGCCAGGACGCAGGACGAAGCACCTGCCTTGCCCCAACTGCGAGGACGAGGACGCCGCGAGCGGCGGGCCGGGCCGACGAAACATCGCAAAGGTTGCCGGACGGGGCACTCGTGCTGGTCAGACCAGGTCGGCGAGGACCTCGAGGGTGGCGTCGCGCTCGGTGTAGACGATGGCCACGAAGGTGGTGGCCCCCTGCTCGAAGACCCGCTCGATCCCCGTCCGGACGGCGGCGGCGTCGCCCACGATGGCCACGTCGGCCGGCCCCTCCGCCCCTTCGCGGTCGAGCATGGCCCGGTAGGACGGGAGGTGCCCGTACATCTGGAAGCGCTCGGCGGCCCGGGCCCGGGCGTCCTCGGGATCGTCGGTGACGGCGACCGGGAGCATGCACACCACCTGGGGTGCGGGATGCCCGGCCTCCCGGGCGGCGGCGCTGATGGTCGGAACGATGTGGGACCCGATGGTCTCCGGCCCGGTCATCCAGGTGACGGTGCCGTCGGACAGGCGCCCGGCCACCGTGAGCATCTGCGCGCCGAGCGCAGCCACCAGGACCGGGACGGGAGCGGCATCGGGGATGCTCAGGCCCAGCTTGGCGGTGAGGGTCTCGCCCTCGACGTCGACGGCGACGCCGCGGACCAGCGGGCCGAGGATCGACAGGTACTCGCGGAGATGGCGCACCGGCTTGTCCCAGTCATACCCGAGCATGCCCTCGATGACGATCTGGTGGGACAGGCCCACCCCCAGGGTGAGCCGCCCGCCGGACACCTGCTGCACGGTCAGGGCCTGGGCGGCCAGCATCATCGGGTGCCGGGGGAAGGTGGGTACGACCGACGTGCCCAAGGTGATCTCGGGCACCTCGCGGGCCACGACGGCCAGGGTGGTGAGGGCGTCGATCCCGAAGATCTGAGGTATCCAGGCCGACCGGAAGCCGGCGGCGGCGAGGGCCGAGATGTCGGCCACGGACGAGTCGACCGTGGTCGGCTCGACGAAGATCCCGATGTCCATGAGGTGCTCCTGGAAGCGATGGTCGAGCGCGGGCTCAGCCCACCAGCGGAGCGAGGACCTCGGCGTGGGCCTCGAGCACGGCGGGCGAGTGGGGCGGCGGCAGGTAGACGATGCCGAGGTCGAGGCCGGCCTCGGCGTAGGCCGCCGCGGACTCCGCCGTCTTCCCCGGGTTGTCGGCGTCGGCCAGCAGGTGGATCGACGTGGTGATCGAGGCCGGATCGCGGCCGAGGCGCTCGCAGTAGGTCCACAGCAGGTCGCGAGAGGCCTTCCAGTCGTCGACGCTCCCACCCGGGTGGTTCCAGTGCTGAGCGAACCGGGCGACGGTGGGCAGCGTCCGGGTGGGTCCGGTGCCGCCGATGCAGATCGGCGGGTGGGGACGCTGGATCGGCTTGGGCTCGCACCAGGCTCCGCTGAGGGTGAAGTGACGACCGTGGAAGTCGGTGGACTCCTGGGTGAGCAGCGACACGATGATCTCCACCCCCTCGTCGAAGCGGTCGAAGCGCTCGGTGAGGTTGGCGCCGAGGTCGAGGCCGTAGGCGTCGGCCTCCTCCTGGTTCCATCCCGCGCCCAGGCCCAGCTCGAGGCGACCGCCGGAGATGTGGTCGACCGTGGTCGCCATGTTGGCCAGAAGGGTCGGGTGCCGGTAGGGCATGCCGGTGACGAGCACGCCGACGCGGATGCGGTGGGTGGCCTGGGCCAGGGCGGTGAGGGTGGTCCAGCCCTCCAGGCACGGTCCGGCCGGGTCGTCGGAGAAGATCGGGTAGAAGTGGTCGAAGTTCCAGCCCGACTCGTAGAGCTCGATGTCGTCGGCCGCCCGCCAGACGTCGAGCATGGCCGACCAGGTCGTGTGTTGGGGTGAGGTCTTGAAACCGAAGCGCACGGTTCGAGGCTAACCAGCCCCGTTCGTCGACGACGTCAGTCGTCGGGACGGTGACGGCGCTCCTGCTTCCGGGCCGACTGGCGACGCTTGGCCTGGAGCCGGCGCTCCACCGAGCCCCGCGTGGGACGGGTGGCGCGACGAGGTGGTTCGACCCGCAGGGCGCCGGCCAGCTTCAGCCGCAGACGGTCGAGGGCCACCCGCCGGTTGCGGTGCTGAGAGCGCTCGTCGTCGGCGCTGACCACCACGACGGGGCCGAGGCGGTCGAGCACCCTCGCCCGCTGGGCCGGCGACAGGGCGCTCGACGCGGCCACGTCGAATCGGACCTCGGCCCGGGTGTGAGCCCGGTTGGCGTGTTGACCACCGGGCCCGCCGCTGGGCCCGAACCGCCACTCGAGCTCGTGGGTCGGGACCACCACCGACGAGGTGACCCGGATCGCGTCGTCGAGGGGCACCACGACGACGAGCCTACGCGGGACGGCTCCCGGCGCCGCTCTACGATCCTCGCCATGACCGGCAACGACTGGATCCGTGCCTTCGCCGACCGTCTCGGCGTGGAGCCCCTGGCCGACGAGGAGGTCGAGGCGCTGCTCGACCTGGCCAGCGTGGCCGCCCACAGCTCGGAGCGCCTGGCCGCGCCGCTCAGCTGCTACCTCGTCGCCCGGGCCGGAACCACGCCGGCGGCCGCCCTCGAGGTCGCCCGCGCCCTGGCGGCCGAGGCACCCTCGACGGGCTGAGGCGGCCGGACGGCCTGTCAGCGAGCGAGGTAGGTGGAGGCGAAGGCGGACGCCGAGACCGGCGCCCCGAACGCCCAGCCCTGACCGAACTGGCACCCCATGGCTTCCAGCACCGCCATCTGGCTCTCCCGCTCGACGCCCTCGGCCACGACGGTGCGACCCATCGACCGTCCGAGAGCGACCACCCGCTCGGTGAACTCGGTGCCTTCCAGGCTGCGGTCGACATCGGCGGTGAGGCTCCCGTCGATCTTGATCACGTCGAAGGGCATGTTCCGCACCAGCCGCAGCGACGAGTAGCCGGTACCGAAGTCGTCGAGGGCCAGCCGTAGGCCCAGGGCGCGCAGCTCGGCGAGCCGCTCCAGCACGAGGTCCTCGTCGGCGGTGAGCACCCGCTCGGTCAGCTCGATGACCAGGCGGTCCGCCGCCAGCCCGGAGACAGCCAGCTCGTGGGTCACCAGTGCGACGAGGTCGTCGGCGAGCAGCTGCGACACCGAGAGGTTGACCGACACCGAGCGCGGAGCGCCGTGCTCCGAGGGCGGCCAGGTGGTGGCCTCCCGAACGGCCACCCCCAGGGTGCGCAGGGAGATGGCGGCCATGAGCCCCGAGTCCTCGGCGATCTGGAGGAACTCGGCCGGGACGTGGATCTCGCCGTCGGCGGTGCGCCACCGCAACAGCGCCTCGGCCCCGACGACGGATCGGGTCCCCAGGTTCACCACGGGCTGGAACCACACCTCGAGACCGTCGTCGTCGAGGGCGTCCCGCAGCCCTGTCTCCACCACCCGACGGTGCCCGGCCCGCTCGCGTGTCTCCTGGTCGGCGACCACCACCCGACCCCGCCCCATGCGCTTGGCCTCGTACATGGCGTGGTCCGCGTCGGCGATCCACGACTCGGCGTCGATCCACTGCGAGGGCCCGCCGTGGTCGACCGAGACGCCGATGCTGGCCGCCGTGCGCAGCGACGTGGCCGCCGGGCCCGCCGTCGAGCCGAGGGCGAGCGCCACCCGCTGGCCCACCCGGCGAGCGGCGAGGAGCGGGTCGTCGCCCTCGAGCTGACGACACAGCACGGCGAACTCGTCGCCGCCGAAGCGGGCGGCCACGTCGCCGAGGCGCACGACCCGACGCAGGGCGTCGGCCACCGACACCAGCACGGCGTCGCCCGCGGAGTGGCCGTAGGCGTCGTTGACGAGCTTGAAGCGGTCGAGGTCGAACAACAGGACGGCGGCCGGTTCGCGACGGTGGTCGAGGTGGTCGACGAGCGCCTCGGTGAACCCGGTCCGGTTGACCAGCCCCGTCAGGTCGTCGATCGAGGCCCGGCGGCGCAGCTCCGACGCCGTGCGGTGGTTCGACAGGGCCAGGCCGAGCAGACGACGGGCCTGGCCGGGGCCCGGTCCGTCGTCGTCGTCCAGCGCGACCATCAGCGCCCTGGCGTCGGCCCCCACCTCGGCCAGCGCCGACCCCTGGTGGGCGAGCAGGCTCCGCACGAGGAGGGTGATGCGCTCGAGGTCGTGGCCGGCAGCGATGGCCTCGAGGGTGGCGGCGGTGTCGGCCAGGAGGATCTCGTGCGAGTGGCGCCGGGAGACGTTCCGGGTCGTGACGAGGATGCCGCCGATCACCGGATCGTCGAGGAGGTTGCGAGCCGTTCCCTCCACCACCTCCCACCGGCCGCTGCGGTGGGCCATCCGCATCTGGGCCTCGACCTCGACCCCCGGCTCGGCCAGCACCCGGGCCCGCATGGCGTCGAAGATGGCCCGGTCGTCGGGATGGATCAGCTCCCGCGCGTCCATCGCCGCCATGTCGTCGTACCCGAGAGTCGGACTGAGGTTGCCGGCGGTGGCGACGATGCGGCCGTCGGGATCGAGAACCGAGACGGTGTCGGCCGACGCCCTCAGCAGCGCCTCGTGGAAACGCGGGTCGTCGACGGAAGGTGCCGGTTCGGGATCGGGATCGTTCATCGTGGGGCCCGACGCCGATGGTCACGGATGGGACCGTGGGATCGGCCGGTCGGGGTCGCCATCGTGTCATGCCACGAAGGTGGCGACGACCTCCTCGGGTGGGCGGCCCACCGCGGCGCGGCGCGTGTCCTCGAGGAGAGGGCGCTGGAGCAGCTCCGGGTGCTCCACCAACAGCTCCACCACGGCCGGGCCGTCGCCATAGGCGTCGGGGTCGAGTCCGAGCTTCGAGAACCGGGCGTCGTGGCGGACGAGCCCGCCGACGTCGCCCTCGAGGTGGTTGACGATGCGCTCGAGGTCCGCCCGCCCCGGCGGCTCCTTCAGGTACAGCACCGTGTCGAAGTCGACGCCGGACTCTTCGAGCGCGGCGAGCGCCCGTCGCGAGGTGGAGCACTTCGGGTTGTGGAAGATGGTGAGCTCGGCCATGGGCCGATGCTAGGCAGACGCCCACCGCACGGTCGACGAGCGGGCCCGGCGCAGCCCCGAGGCCCGAAGCCGACGGACGAGGACCCGCGCGTCGACGTCGAGCGCACCGAGCCGCAGCGCCTCGAGGCGGTAGTCCTCGGGGACGTCGTAGTGGTCCCCCTGGAAGGCCCGGCGGGGGATGCCGAGCTGCTCGGCGAAGGCGTGGAGCTCCTCGTAGCTCGAGTCGCTCACGAGGTGCGCCCAGCGACGCCCTCTCCATGCCCAGATCGCCTGGTCAACCATCACGGCCACGGCGGTGAGGGTACCGGCGCGACCGGCGCTCACGGCTCCGACCACGCCGCCGGTAGCGACCACGGCTCGCGGCGGAAGCCGGTCCCGGTGGTAGCGGACGACCAGATCGCGAGCGGAGACCGGCTCGGCCCCGTCGCTCAGGCCCAGGGAGGCGGCCAGCACCGAGAGCACCTCGACCTCGGTGCGGCCGAGCGCCCGTTGATCGGCCAGGGTGACCGAACCGTGGCGCTTGGCCAGCCGCTCGCCGTCGGGTCCGAGGACCAACGGCACGTGGGCGAAGGCCGGTGACGACAGGCCGAGCAGGCGGGCGACGAGGATCTGGCGGGGGGTGGTGTCGAGGAGGTCGTCACCGCGCACCACGGTCTCCACGCCTTGGTCGGCGTCGTCGACGACGACGGCCAGGTTGTAGGCGGGCGCCCCGTCCGAGCGGCGGATCACGAAGTCGTCCACGGTCCGGGTGACGGGTCCGGCGATTCCGTCGCTGAACGACACCGTCTCGTCGTCGGCCCGAAGCCGCAGGGCCGGACGTCGCCCCTCGGCCTCTCGCCGGGCGCGGTCCTCGGGTCCGAGGTGACGACACGTTCCCGGGTAGGCACCGGCCGGGAGCGGACCGTGGGGAGCAGACACCGCGGACGCCACCTCGGCCAGGATCTCGCGGCGGCTGCAATAGCATGGGTACGTGCGGCCTTCGACGACAAGGGTCGCGATCGCCGCGTCGTGGCGGTCGCGCCGTTCCGACTGGCGCAGGACCGGTCCGTCGTGGTCGAGGCCGAGCGCCGCCAGGTCGGCTCGCGCCGACGCCTCGTGCTCGGGCCGGGACGCCACCGTGTCCAGGTCCTCGATGCGCACCAGGAACCGGCTGCCCGAAGCCCGGGCGTCGAGCCACGCCACCAGCGCGGTGCGCAGGTTGCCGAGGTGGAGAGGTCCGGTCGGGCTGGGAGCGAAGCGACCATCAGGCACGCCCGGAGTCTGGCATCGGGTCGGAGCCGTGGTGCTCGGCGGCGTCGTGCTCGTGCTGGCCACGGCTTGCTATCCGCTTGACGGCACCAATCGGGCCCGACCCGTGCCGGGGGCCCAGAACGGGCGCCTCCCCGCGTCGATGGTCGTCACCATCAGCCCCGACTGCCAGATCTACGCCGACGCCGCTCCTCGCCTCCGGGACCTGATCAACGACGCGGCCATGGAAGGCGTCTTCCTCCAGCCCGAGGAGTGCTATCGGGACTACGACACCCAGGTCTGGGTGCGCAAGGTGTGGTGCTACTACGGCCAGTGCCAGATGGCGGCGGTGCCCGGCTACTCCAAGCACGGCTGGGCCAAGGCCGTCGACTGGGCCGACCAGAACGGCGAGCTCACGTGGGACAGCCCCGGCTACGTGTGGCTCTGGTACCACGCCTGGCAGTACGACTTCACCCACCCCGACGCGCTCGGTCAGACCTCGTCGAGCCCGGAGGCCTGGCACTGGGAGTGGATCGGCGACGGCGGCACCGTCTACGGCTGAGGCCGGGTGGCGCGGCAGCGGAACCGGCGCGGCTACGACGTGAGCCGCTCGCCGATCTCGTCCCACAGCTGCACGTAGGCCCGTGCCGGTCGGCTGCTCGGGGCGAAGGCGCCGACCGGCTGACGGTGCACGCCCATGCGCTCGACGTCGGTGGCGCTGGGGATCTGGGTGACGAGCAGGTCGGGGCGGGCCTCGCGCAGCTGGGTGACGAGTTGGCGGTGCAGGCGCTTGCGACGATCGACCATCGAGAAGAAGCCGATGACCTCGAGGCTCTCGACCACGTCGGGGTTGGCGTCGACGAAGCGGTCGAGTTGGTCGAACGTGCGGATCGACAGCGTCGTGGGGATCACCGGGACGAGCAGCGCGTCGGCCGCCCGGAACACGCTCTCGGAGGCCAGCGAGATGCTGGGCGGGCAGTCGAGGAAGACGTAGTCGTACTCGTCCTCGACGCTGCGCAGCAGGCGGCGCAAGCGGGCGAGGGGCTTCTTGGCCTCGTCGAGGATGAGGTCGAGGTTGCGGTAGGAGAAGTCGGCGGGGACGAGGTCGAGGTTGTCGTAGTCGCTCCCCTTGATCACCTCGCCCAGCTCTCGGCGGCCGCTGACCAGGGCCGACCCGCCCCCCTTCACCTTGGGCTTGATGCGGAAGTAGAAGGTGGCGGCCGCCTGCGGGTCGAGGTCCCAGACGAGCACCCGGTGACCCTGGTCGGCAGCCACGTGGGCCAGGTTGACGGCCGCCGCCGTCTTCCCGACGCCGCCCTTGATGTTGTAGGTGGCGAGGACCTTCACTCGTCCGCCTCCGACGTCTCGCCGGTCGCGTCCTCGGGGTCGCGCGTGAGACGGCGGTAGGCCTTGCGCACCTCACGGCTGTCGAACCGGTCGAACCGGTCGACGAACTGGAGGCGGGCGGTGTGGCCCCGTCCGAGGAGGTTCTCGATGACTCCGCCCATGGCCAGCAGGGTGCGCGCCCCGACGCCCCGCTCGACGAGACGGTCGCCGAGGTCGGCCAGGACGTCGGCCTGCACCTCGGAGTCCTGGAACTCGCCCAACGTGTCCTGAAGCGCCTTGAGGGGCCGGACGGCCACGCCGATGTCGGCGGCGGGGAACAGGCTGCCGAAGCACTCGAGCAGGTAGCGCAGGCGTTTGGCGTCCTTGCGCAGGTCGTGGAGGGCCTCGGGGGGAGAGTCGGCGTTGATGGCCCGGCCGTCGCGTACGACCTGGCGGTGGGCGTGGCGGATGCGGCGGGCGACCACGTGACGAGCGGGAAAGGCGGCGTCGGCCGAGCCCGGTGCCGGCACCTCCTCGGCCGACGGTTCCTCCTCGTCCCACGCACCCACGACCGTGGGCGGATCGGCCGGCCACCACGGTCCCTCGCCGGCGATGAAGGCGGCCCACTCCTCGGCCAGCAGGGCCCGACGCATCGAGCGGAGGTCCACGACGAGGCGGGCGTGGCACTCCCTCTGGTGGTCGACGAGGAGCTGGTGCAACGGCTCCAGCTCGGCTACCCGCCCGGGCGGGAGCGTGGCCACCAGGCCCGGGAAATCGAGGAGGTGCACGTCGGCGTCACGGGTGGGCGTGGTGATGTCGCCCAGCCACTTGAAGCCGGCGCGGAAGTGGTGGCGGGCGTCGGGGGGCAACACGCCGTGACCCTCCTGCAGCACCGAACGGGTGCGGCGCACCGCCACCCGGAAGTCGTGGAGGAACTCCGAGTCGGTGTCGGCGACCGTGCCGGCGAAGTTGGCGGTCATGGTGGCGGTGAGCTCGGCGAACACGGCCAGCCACACGGTTCGGGCGTCGGCCTCCGGGTCGAGGGCCAACCGCAGCTTGGACGACAGGAACGGTGCGGCGCCCGCCACCCGCCGTGCTCGTTCAGCCACGCTCTCGGTGATCGGTTCCAGGGTGAGCTCGGCGGTGAGCAGCCGCTCGAGGGTGGCCGCCGCCCGCTGGTAGCCCCGTACCGGGTGGAGCTCGACGACCACCGGCAGCGGGGTGCCGTCGGCCAGCACGGCGGTGTCGACCATCACCCGTGCCGTCGTCTTCTCCTCCGAGTCGAGGTAGGCGACGGTGGTGACCCGTGAGCGCACCGACGGACCGGGCACCAGGGCCCGCACGTCGAGCAGGGCGGCCAGGCGCTCGGTGGCCGGGCCGACCGGGAGGTCGGCGGCGAACCGGGGAACCTCGGATCCGTCGAGGGGGAACGTGGCCAGCGGACGTCCGTCCTCGGTCCACACCAGCGTCGCGGGGCCGTCGGCGTCGAGCGGTCGGCGCAGCTCGACGGCCGTCCCCTCGGCGGCCAGGCGGCCGTCGGCGGTGTCGAGGAAGGTGCGGTCGAGGACGCTGCTCGAGGTGACCCGCAGCCCGGTTCTCTCGGCCAGGGCGACCAGCACCTCGGCGGGGTCTCCGACTCCGGCCACCACGAATCGCCGGACGTCGCTCACCCCGTCTCCCATTCCGTCGTCGGCCTCTCGGACCCGCCGAGAGTAGTGCCCGTCGCCGATCGGGGTTTCCGTCAGCCCCGGGGCGGCCGGGGGACGAACGGGCTGGTGCGGCGTATGTAGTCCGCGTAGCCGGGGCGACGATCGACGATGGAGCTCTCGAGCAACGTCACCCCCGACACACGGCGCAGCAGCGTGGTCATCACGACCGGCCCGACGATCCCGAGCCAGGCCCACCCGCCGGCTCCGGCCGACACCACGAACAGGCCCCACCACACGCAGGCGTCACCGAAGTAGTTGGGATGGCGGGTGTAGCGCCACAGGCCGGTGTCGAGGACCCGGCCCTTGCTGGCGGGGTCGGCCTTGAAGGCGGCCAGCTGGGCGTCACCCACCGCTTCGAAGGCGAAGCCGAGGAGCCAGATGGCGGCGCCCACCACGAGCAGCACGGGCGCGGCCCCGATCCGGCCGGTGATGCCCGAACCGAACTGGAGGGGCAGGGAGACGAGCCACAGCAGAACCCCCTGGGTGCCGAACACGGTCACGAGGCTCGTCGTGGCGAAGCGGGCGCCGTGCTTGTTGCGCATCTCGACGTAGCGGTAGTCCTCGCCCTTCCCCCAGTTGCGCCGGGTCAGGTGCCACGAGAGGCGCAACCCCCAGATGGACACCAGAGCGGTGAGGACGACCACCCGGGGTCCGTCGCCGTCGCCGAGCAACGCCGCGACCCAGCCGACCACGACGAACCCCAGGGGCCACACGGGGTCGACGATGGAGGCGTTGCGCAGCGGGAGACTGACGAGCCACGTCGCCACCATGACGACGAAGATGGCGAGGGCGCACCACCCCAGGAGCGACCAGTTCAACAGGGGCCTCTCGACTGCGCCCCGAGGGGCGACCAGTACCGGGTCAACGGGCGATGCGTTCGGCGATGAGCCAGGCCAGCCGCTCCCGGTCCGGGTGCTGCAGCACGACCCGGCAGGGGCGGTCGAGTCGCGTCTCGATGACCAGTACCTCGGGGTCGCGGTGGACGTCCCAGAGCTGGTGAGCGCCCTTGCGTCCGCGGGTGAGGAAGTGACCAGCGGCGACCCGCCCGGGCCAGTAGGTGCCGCCGATCCGCCAGTGGCGATCCGCGGCCACCGCCGAGACCGGCGCCACCCGGGCCTCGACGATGTCGGCGGTGCGCAGGGTCAAGTGGCCCTTGAGGGCCTCGAACCGGTCGAGACCGGTGAAGTCGATGTCGACCTCGTCGTCGTGCACGAAGACGTTGATGCCCATGACGTCAGGGTAGGGGCGCCGAGGTCGCCGACGGCTGGTCGGGCGGGGCGGGCTCGGCCTGTACCCGGGCGTCGTTGAAGGTGGCGTTGCCGGCCAAGGAGTCCCCCGCGGCCGGCGCGAAGGCGTTGGCCGTGAGCTCACCGCCGAAGCTGCGGGCCCACAGGCCCTTCGGGATGACGGCCACCCCAGATCTCAACGTGGCATCGACCCGGGCCGGCAGGACGAGCTCGGCGCCGGAATCGAAGACCCGCACCGGGTCACCGTCGGCGATGCCCCGGTCCGCGGCGTCGCACGGGGCGAGGGCCACCTCGGCGGCGGGTGGATCGGTGTCGCCGAAGATGGAGTTGATGGTACGGGCCGAGGCGGGGCTGAGCAGGGCCAGCGGGTAACGGGCGTCGGCGTCGAGCGGGCGGTACCGAGGCACTCGCTCGATTCCCCCGAGGTTGGCGACGAGCCGGGCCCGGCCGTCGGCGGTCTCGGGCCGCACGTCGAGGAAGGGTCGGGTGCCACCGTCGGCGCCCAGGCCGGTGGAGCCGAGGACCGACGTGTCGCCGAGGAGGCCGAGAAGGCGGCGGGGGGACGGGTCCCAGCGGTCCGGGTCCAGCCCGAGGCGGACCGCCAGCCCGGCCGCGACCTCGTCGTTGGTGCGGCTCTCGCCCACGCGTGGGATCGCCGCGTCCCAACGCTCGATGCTGAAGGTCCCGTAGGGGACCATCACGTCATCGACCTCGAAGGCGGTGGTGGCGGGCAGGACGACATCCGCGTAGCGGGCGGTGTCGGTGACCACCTGGTCGTGGACGACGCAGAACAGGTCGTCGCGGGCCAGGCCGGCCAGGACCCTCGCCTGGTCGGGGTTGGTGGTGGCCGGGTTCGAGCCCTGGACGAAGAGGAGCCGCACGGGCGTGTCCGAACCGGGAGCGGTGAGGAGTCGACCCAGGTCGATCATCGACAACCGACGGGCGCCGGCGTCGCGACGGCGCACGGCGGGGACCTGGTCGGCGAGAACGGCGGCTTCGAGGGCGGCGTGGTCCCACCTCGGCTCCTGCCCGCTGTGGAGGTGGACGCCCGAGCCCGGCCGACCGAGCACGCCGGCGAGCACGGGGAGGGCCAGCACGGCCCGGTGGGCGGCCCCGCCGTTGCCGTTGCGCTCGAATCCGTAGCCCAGTCGGAAGAAGGCCGAGGGCTGCTCCGCGAGCAGGCTGGCCAGACGATCGAGGTCGGCCACGGGGACCCCGCACACGTCCGCCGCCCGCTCGAGCGTCCACTCGGCGGCCGCTTCCAGGTACTCGTCCACGCCGGTGGCGGTCGTCGCCAGCTCGATCCGGTTCACCGCCCCGAGCCGGTCGAGCCGGGCGGCCACGGCCAGAGCGGCCACCACGTCGGTGCCGGGCCGGAGAGCGAGGTGGAGGTCGGCGCGCGCCGCGATCGGCGTGCGTCGGGGGTCCACCACGACCAGCGCCGCACCCCGCCGGCGAGCGTCGTTGACGAGGGGCGGGAAGTGCACGCTCGTGGCGGTGGGGTTGCCGCCCCACACGACCACGAGGTCGGCTTCGGCCACCTCCCGCAGATCGGTGCCGGGCATCTCGCCGAAGGTCAGCTGCCAGGCCGCGCCGGCGGCGGCGGCACAGATGGTCTTGCGCAGGTGGGTGGCGCCGAGGTGCTTCCACAGCAGCGGGGCCAGCAGCCCGGCCCCCACCTCGCCCGACGACGAGTTGTAGCAGTAGGGCACCAGCGACTCGGCGCCGTGGGCGTCAACGGCGGCGAGGATCCGACCCGCGACCAGGTCGAGGGCTTCGTCCCACGACGAGGTCCGGAACTCCCCGGCGCCCTTCGGCCCGGTGCGGATCAACGGGGTGGTGATCCGCTCCGGTGAGTGCACTCGGGCCGCCGCCTTGCGGACCTTGGCGCAGATGAACCCCTGGGTGAGCGGGTTGACCGTGGGGTCGACGTCGCCGCCCGGGGTCGTGGCCGCAGCGGCGTCGATCGAGACGATCCGTCCGCCCTCGACGTCGACCGCCAGCGAGCACCCGTCCGGGCAGTCCAGCGGGCACCCCGTCCTCACCATCACGCCCCCCATCCGATCACACCCGCACCCCTCCCCCACCACCGTTTGCCGGCTCGGATCCGGCTCGCCGGCGAACCACGTTCGAGCCATCGATGGGGGTGGGGGTCAGGGGAGGGAGGGGGAATGGATGACCACGAGGCGTTCCTCGGTCATCTCTCGAGCGGCGTAGGCCGGGCCCTCCTTGGCGTTGCCGGAGTCGCGCACCCCGCCGTAGGGCATCTGGTCGGCCCGCCACGTCGGGACCTCGTTGACCGTGATCCCCCCGAAGTCGAGGGTGCGGGCCGCCAGCATCGCCGTGTCGAGGTCGGCGGTGAAGATGCCGGCCTGGAGCCCGTAGCGGGTGTCGTTGGCCAGGCGGAGCGCCTCGTCCACGTCGTCGTAGACCTGCACGCCGACGAGCGGGCCGAACACCTCGGTGCGGCACACCTCCATGTTTGGTTCGACGTCGGCCAGGATCGTCGGGACCAGGACCCCGTCGGCGTCGATGGTGCCGCCCACCACGATGCGGGCCCCGGCGTCGATGGCCTCGTCGATCCACGACTTGACCCGCTCCGTCTCGCCCTCGTCGATGAGGGCGCTTACGTCGGTGGCGTCGTCGGCCGGATCACCCACCACGAGCCGGCCGAAGCCGTCGGCCATCCGGGCCACGAAGCCGTCGGCGATCGACCGGTGCACGTACACCCGCTGCACCGAGATGCAGGACTGGCCGGCGAACGAGGTACCGGCCACGACGATCTTGTCGGCCGCCGCCTCCCAGTCCGCCGACGCCTCGATGATGACAGGCGCGTTGTTGCCCAGCTCGAGGCTGACGCGCTTGTGGGGCACCCGTTCGCGGATGCCCCAGCCGACCGCCGGCGACCCGGTGAAGGTGATCATGGCCACGTCGGGGTGCTCGACCATGTGGTTGGCCACCGACCCCTTGCAGGTGACGACGTTCAGCCACCCGTCGGGTAGGCCGCACTCGTCGAGCAGCAGCCCGGCCAGGGCGAGGGCGGAGAGGGGCGTGGCCGACGCCGGCTTGAGCACGACCGGGCAGCCGGCGGCGATGGCGGGGCCGAGCTTGTGGATCACCAGGTTCACCGGGAAGTTGAACGGCGAGATGGCGGCCACCACGCCGATGGGCACTCGGAGCACCACGCCGAGCTTGTGGGCACCCGCCGAGGAGGCGTCCATGGGGACGGTC
This sequence comes from uncultured Actinomycetes bacterium, assembly GCA_963793025.1. Lineage (GTDB taxonomy): Bacteria > Actinomycetota > Acidimicrobiia > Acidimicrobiales > Acidimicrobilacustridaceae > CAWBYL01. The sequence goes on along the minus strand of CAWBYL010000006.1, from coordinate 673,917 downwards.
TCGCCGGTCAGCGTGCGGGCCACCGCGGCCGAGAAGCGGAAGGTGTCGACGGCTCGGGCCACCTCCACCCGTGCCGTCTTCACCGGCTTGGCCGCCTCGGCCGCGATCCGATCGGCGAACTCGTCGGCCCGGGCCGCCAGTCGTACCGCCGCAGTGTCGAGGATCTCGGCCCGCCGCCAGGCCGGGAGGGGCTCGCCGTCGCGCCGGGCCATCGCGGCGGCGATGGCGGCGTCGAGGTGGGCCTCGGTCCCGACCGGAACACGTCCGACCTCCCGGCCGTCGTAGGGCGAGCGCACGACGGCCTCGTCGGCCGTCGTCACCAGGTCGGCTCCGATGCGCATGGGAGTCACGTCGGTCATGGGGATCTCCGTCCAGGTCGGGGCGAGTCACAGGCCGGCGCCCGACCCCGCGGGTCACGGTTCCGGGTCAGCGTTCGGTCATCACCTTCCCCCGACGGGCAACCCTCCGTCACCCAGCGAGGAGATGACGTCGACGAGGATGCCGGTGCCCTCGACGCACTCGGCGTCGGTGAGGCTCAGGGGTGGGGCGATGCGGAGGCAGTTGCCGAACAGCCCACCCTTGCCGATGAGCAGCCCGGAGCGACGGCAGGCTTCGAGCACTCGGCCGGCGGCTCCCAGGTCGGGGGTGCGCCCGTCGGGCCCCACCAGCTCGACGCCGACCATGAGGCCCTTGCCCCGGACGTCGCCCACCCCGGCCACTCGGTCGACCAAAGGGCGCAGCGCGCCGAGCAGGTGCGCACCCTGGCGGCGGGCGTTGGCCTGCAGGTCGTGGTCGAGGAGGTAGTCGAGGTTGGCCAACGCGCCGGCGCACACCAGCGGGTTGCCGCCGAAGGTGGAGATGGAGTTGGCCTGGATCCCGTCCATGAGCTCGCCCCGGGCCACCACGCCGGCCACGGCCAGACCGTTGCCCAGGCCCTTGGCGAAGGTCAGCACGTCGGGCTCGACGCCGTGGGCCTGGTAGCCCCAGAAGTGCTCACCCGTGCGGCCCCAGCCCGTCTGCACCTCGTCGGTGATCCAGAGGATGCCCTCCTCCCGGCAGACCTCCTGGAGGGCCCCGAGCAGGCCGTCGGGGGGGACGATGAACCCGCCCACGCCCTGGATGGGCTCGGCGATCATGGCCGCCACGTCACCGGCGGTCGTGGTGCGCAGCACGTCGCGGAGGTCCTCGGCCACGGCGGCCACGAAGGCGTCGTCGTCGAGGTGGGCGAACGGCGACCGGAAGCGGTCGCCGTTGTGCACGTACGACACCGAGAACGGCGAGAGGCTCGACGCCGACCAGCCCCGGTTCCCCGTCACCCCCATGGTCGCGAACGACCGCCCGTGGTAGCTGTTGCGCAGGGCCAGCACCTGGTTGGAGCGACGGGCGGTGGCGGCGAGCAGGAGCGCCGCTTCGTTGGCCTCGGACCCCGATGTGGTGAAGAACACCTTGGCGTCGGGTATCCCCGACAGCTCGACCACCCGCTCGGCCAGCTCGATCATGGGCTCGATGAGGTAGAGCGTCGAGGTGTGGATCATCAGCCCGGCCTGGGCGCGTATGGCCTCCACCACCTCGGGCACGGCGTGGCCGGTCATCGTGGTGAGGATGCCGCCGAAGAAGTCGAGGTAGCGGCGGCCCTCGGCGTCCACCACGTGGCGGCCCTCCCCGCTGACGAGGGCGATGGGCTCGTCGTAGAGCAGGGCCAGCCAGTCGGGGAGGACCTCACGATGGCGGGCCAGCAGCTCGTCGTGGGTGGTCACGGGAAGGCTCCTTCGCCGGTTCGGGTACCGGGCCGGTCAGGACCCGAGGACGCCGGGCCCGCCCGGGGTCGACGTCAGTGCGGCAGGTCGCGGAACGGCGTGGTGCGGTCGTTGCTGGGCTCGCGAGGCAGCCCGAGCACCCGCTCGCCCACGATGTTGCGTTGCACGTCCTCGGTGCCGCCGCCGATGCGCGACATCCACTGGCCGTTGAACACCATGGTCTGCCAGTAGCCGTCATCGGGGGCGTCGGCGCCCCAGAGCATGCCGGCGGCGCCCATGATCTCCTCGACCAGGTCGCCCTGGAAGGCCAGCCGTTCGGACACGGCGATCTTGGCCACCGAGACCTCGGGGCCGGGGGCCACGCCTTGTATGGCCGCAGTGCGCACCCGATAGCCGGTGAAGCGGCTGAGCTGGTAGCTCGTGTAGAGGGTGGCGAGCTTCTGGCGGATCACCGGGTCGCCGACCACTCCGAAGCGTCGGGCCAGGTCGAGCACCGCGTTCCAGCCCATCCCGTGAGCGCTGCCGATGTCGGCCCGTTCGCTGGTGAGAGTGGTCATGGCCACACCCCACCCGCCGTGGAGGGGGCCGAGCACGTTCTCCTTGGGGACCCGGAGGTCTTCGAGGAAGACCTCGTTGAACTCGGCCCCGCCGGTGGCCTGGCGCAGCGGGCGCACGTCGATGCCGGGCGAGCGCATGTCGACGGCGAAGAACGTGATGCCGCGGTGCTTCGGGGCGTCCCAGTCGGTACGGGCGAGGAGCATGCCCCAGTCGGCGACGTGGGCCGACGATGTCCAGACCTTCTGGCCGTTGACGATGTACTCGTCGCCGTCGAGGTCGGCGCGGGTCCGCAGCCCGGCGAGGTCGGAGCCGGCGTTGGGCTCGCTGAACAGCTGGCACCACACCTGCTCGCCCCGCAGGATCGGCTTGAGAAACGTCTGCTTCTGCTCCTCGGTGCCGTGGGCGATGATCGTCGGGCCCATCATCCCGATGGCCTGGGCGAACATGCCGGTGGGCACGTCGTAGTGCGACTCCTCCTCGAGGAAGATGCCCTGCTGGAGACCGGTGAGGCCGCGGCCGCCGTACGCGACGGGCCAGGTGAGCCCGGCCCAGCCGTTGTCGGCCTTGAGGCGCTGCCAGTCACGGCAGGCCTTGACGTGGGCCTCTTCGTCGTCGGCCATCGTCGACATGGTCACCCGCAGCTTCGACGGGTCCTTGCGCTCGGCGTGGGCGGAGAGGAAGGCCCGGCACTCTGCTCGCCACGCCGCTTCTTCCGCTGTCTCGTCGAAGTCCACGACCCGTTCCCCCTGTGTCCGGCAGCCGCCTTCATGATGGCCATCCCCGAGGGCCATGACCAAACAGGCGCTCGGGCCGGCGTCGCCGGTGGTCTCAGGTGCCGGTCCACCGGGGTTCGCGGCGTTCGAAGAAGGCGGTGACGCCCTCCTTGGTGTCATCGGCCGCGTAGATCACCGCCTCGGCCTCCCGCGTGAGCTCCCACCCCTCGATGTCGGCATCGTGCACGAGGCCGTTCAGCACCCGCATCGTCTCGCGGATGCCCACCGGTCCGTTGCGACAGATCCGCTGGGCGAGGGCCACCGCCTCGTCGAGGGCTCGACCCTGCGGCACCACCCGGTTGGCGAACCCGAGCCGCTCGGCCCGCTCGGCGTCGATGGGATCACCGGTGAGCATGAGCTCGCGAGCGACGTTCAGGGGCAGCGCCCGGGGCGATCGGAACATCCCGGCACAGGTGGGCACGAGGCTGCGTTGCACCTCCGGGAGGCCGAAGGTCGCCGTCGTCGACGCCACCACCAGGTCGCACGCCAGCACGATCTCCATCCCACCGCCGAGGGCGAACCCTTCGACCGCGGCGATCAGGGGCTTCAGGCGGCGGCGTTGGATCACCCCGTACTGACCGCCGCGCTCGGTCTGGCTCATGCCCGCTCGCAGATCGGTGCCGGCGGAGAACACCTCGGAGGTACCGGTGATGACACCGGCCCAGAGGTCGGCCTCGTCGTCGAGCCGGTCGAGGGCCTCCCCGATGCCGGCGGTGATGTCGGGATCGATCGCGTTGCGCTTGGCGGCGCGGTCCAGGCTCACGATCAACACGCGGTCCCGCACCTCGGTGTGCACCTTCTCGGACATCTCGACCCCCTCTCGGCCGCCCGGTCGGGGCCGCCGTGTGAGAGCCGATCATCACACGCCCGGGGTCCTCCGTCGGCGCCCGCGTTCGGGTGGCCCGAGGCGCCGACAGCCCTAGTGTCGCCTCATGGACACCGTGTCGCTCTCGGCCCCGCATCGCCTGGCCGTCCGATGACGACCCTCACCGTCGGCGTGCCCCGCGAGCTCAAGCCCGAGGAGCACCGGGTGGCCATCACGCCCGACGGGGTGCGGGAGCTGCTGCACGCCGGGGCCCAGGTCCTCGTCGAGTCGGGGGCGGGGACCGACTCGAGCATCCCCGACGACGACTACGCCCGGGCCGGGGCCACCGTCGTCACCTCGGCCGGCGAGGTCTGGGAACGGGCGGAGCTGATCTGCAAGGTGAAGGAGCCCCTCGCCGACGAGTTCGATCACTTCCGGCCCGGGCTGGTGCTGTTCACCTACCTTCACCTGGCCGCCTACCCGAACGTGGCCGACGCTCTGATCGCCTCCGGGGTGACCGCCGTCGGCTACGAGACGGTGCAGCTCCCCGACGGGTCCCTCCCCCTGCTGGCCCCGATGAGCGAGGTGGCGGGGCGCATGAGCGCCCAGATCGGAGCCCACTTCCTGGAGCGCCACAACGGCGGACGGGGGGTCCTGCTCGGCGGGGCCCCCGGGGTCCGACCGGCCCGGGTCGTGGTGTTGGGCGCGGGCAACGTGGGCTGGAACGCGGCGTGGATGGCCGCCGGGTTGGAGGCCGAGGTCCACCTCCTCGACAAGAACATCGACCGCCTCCGTCACGTCGACCAGATCCAGATGGGACGCATCACCACCCTCAGCTCGAACCGGGGCATGGTCGAGCGCAGCGTGGCCGAGGCCGATCTCGTCATCGGCGCCGTCCTGGTGCCCGGCGGTCGCGCTCCCGTCGTGGTGAGCGAGGAGATGGTGCGCACGATGAAGAAGGGGGCGGTGGTGATCGACATCGCCATCGACCAGGGCGGATGCATCGAGACCTCGCACGAGACGACCCACGCCGACCCGGTGTTCGAGCGCCACGGCGTCGTGCACTACGCGGTGGGCAACATGCCCGGCGCCGTTCCCCACACCTCCACCCACGCCCTCACCAACCCCACGCTCCCCTATCTCGCCGAGTTGGCCCGCCTCGGTCCGGCGGAAGCCGTCCGCCGGGATCCCGCTCTGGCCCACGGTCTCAACGTGGCCGGCGGCCACGTGGTGAACCCAGCCGTGGCCGAGGCCCTCGGAGCGGCGGCCGTCGAGGCCGAGGTGGCGCTGGGCGAGCGCTGATCGCCCAGCAGGTTCGTCGGCGGCGCTGTGGCGTTCCGTGCTCGCTACCGTGGCGCGGTGGCTGATCCGACCTCCGCCGACGGCCCGCTCGGCGTCTATCCCGGCTCGTTCGATCCGCCGACGGTGGCCCACCTCCACGTCGCTCGCGCCGCGGTCGAGCGGCTGGGTCTGGTGCGGGTCGACCTCAGCATCTCGCTCGCCACCCTGGGCAAGAGCGTCGAGCGGCTCAGCCCCGTCGAGGCGCGGGTGGCCGAGCTGGAGGAGCTGGCCGCCGAGCTCCCCTGGCTCGGCGTGAGGACCACGCACCACAGCCTGTTGGCCGACGTGGCCACCGGCTACGACGTCCTCGTCGTGGGCGCCGACAAGTGGCATCAGCTCCTCGACCCCTCCTGGTACGGCGGCCCCGCCCGTCGGGACGAGGCCCTGGCCCGGCTCCCGCTGGTGGCGCTGGCCCCGCGGCCGCCGTGGACGCTCCCCGACGACGACCCCGCGGCCGTCCCCCCCGCCGGCGTCGAGTTCGTGGTGCTCGACACCGACCCCGCGCACCACGAGGTGTCGGCCACCGCGGTCCGCTCGGGCCGGGCCGAGTGGAGGGCCGCACCGCCCCGGTAGCGTGCGCGCCATGCGCGTTGCGGCGGTGCAGATGTGGTCCGGCCCGGACCCCGACGAGAACCGGGCGCGGGCCGCCGACCTGGTCGCCTCGGCGGCCACCGACGGGGCCGAGCTCGTCGTCCTCCCCGAGCTGTTCACCAATCTCGGCCGCTCCGCCGAGCTGCGGGCCGGGGCCGAGCCCCTCCACGGACCCACGGTCGGCTGGGCCGCCGAGGTCGCCCGTCGCCACGGGTGCGCGCTCGTGGCCGGGAGCTTCGTCGAGCGCGACGGCGACCGCCTCTTCAACACCTCGTGCCTGCTCGGCGGGGACGGCGCGCTGCTCGCCTCGTACCGCAAGGTCCACCTGTTCGACGTGGACGTGCCCGGAGCCCGCAGCCGCGAGTCCGACACCTTCAGCGCCGGCGCCGGCCCGGTGGTGGCTCCGCTGGGCGACCGGGGCCCCTCCGTCGGGCTCACGGTCTGCTACGACCTCCGCTTCCCCGAGCTCTACCGCCTCGAAGCCCTCGAGGGCGCCCTCGTCGTCACCGTTCCCGCCGCCTTCACCGCCGCCACCGGACCCGCCCACTGGGAGCTGCTCCTGCGGGCCCGGGCAGTGGAGGACCAGGTGGCCGTGGTGGCCGGCGCGCAGTGGGGCACCAGCCCCGATGGCGTGGCCCGCCACGGTCACGCCCTGGTGGTCGACGCCTGGGGTCGGGTGCTGGCCGACGCCGGCCCCGAGGGCGACGGGATGGCGGTGGCCGACATCGATCTCGACGCCATCGCCGAGGTGCGCCGACGGCTGCCCAGCCTGGAGGCCCGCCGGCCCGAGGCCTACCGCCGGCCCGAGGGCTGACCGTCAGCGATCACCTCATCGGCCGGCGCCGGTCAGCCGGCGCCGAACATCGCCAGCCACTCCTGCTCGTTGCGGGGGCGGTAGACGTAGTTGGTGCGGCGGGTGTCGCCCATGGAGGCCGACGGCGCCGGCGAGTACATGTGGCCCGGGAAGAGCACGGCGTCGTCGGGCACCTTGGCCAGCTTCTGGGTGAGGCTCTCGTAGAGGAGGGCGGCGTCGCCGCCGGGGAGGTCGGTGCGCCCGCAGCCGTCGAGGAAGAGCGTGTCGCCCGAGACCAGGGCGCCGTCCAGCAGGAAGCACTGGCTGCCCGGGGTGTGACCGGGGGTGTGGATGAGCTCGATGGGGATGTCGCCCACCATGACGGTGTCCCCGCTGCGGTGGCTGACCAGGTCACCGGCGGTGAGCTCGGTGACCTTGCCCACCAGCTCGGCCTCCTCGGCCTGCACGTGCACAGGCACGTGGACCAGCTCCAACAGGTCGGCCACCCCGGGGATGGTGAAGCCCATCATGGAGCCGCCCACGTGGTCGGAGTGGTAGTGGGTGGCCAGCACCCCGGTGAGGCGCATGTCGTCGCCGGCCAGCACCTCGAGGACACCGGCCGGGTCGTAGGCCGGGTCGACGACGACGGCCTCGCCCGTCTGACGGTCGCCGATCAGGTACACGAAGTTCACCATCTGGCGGGCCAGCTGATCGGTGCGGGCGATGTCGCGTCCGGCGAGCAGCTGGCGGAAGTAGAGGCGGCCGGGGTCGGCTGCGGAGGCGTCGGTCATGTCCCCATTCTCGCCTGATCAGGGCACACTTGGGTCGTGGGATCTGCAGTTCGGCGCACCACGGTGGTGCCCTCGTCGTACGACCTCCCCGAGGTCCTCCCGACCGACCGGCTCACGGTCACCGGGATGCCCCGGCCGTTCCTCCGCGAGGAGCTGCGCCGCATCCCCGGCCGGCGCAACGCCCTCAACGTGGTGTCGGTGTGGGTGCAGGGCCTGGGGCCGCTGGTCGTGGCCTGCTGGCTGACCCCCGGTCTGGCCCTCCCGCTGGCCCTGGTCGTGTGGGCCGTGGCCTTCGTGCTGGTGGGTCGGGCCTTCGCCCTCTTCTCGATCCTCGCCCACGAGGCGGCCCACCGGCTCCTGTTCTCCCGGCGGGCGGCCAACGACCTGGTCGGGAAGTGGCTGCTCGCCTACCCGGCCTTCGTGCCCTTCGATGCCTACCGCCGCAGCCACTTCGCCCACCATCGCGACGAGCTGGGCCCCAACGAGCCCGACCTCAACCTGTACCGGGGCTACCCGGTCACCGCCGCCTCGTTCCGACGCAAGCTCCGGCGCGACGCCCTGGGGAGCTCGGGGTGGAAGAACCTGAAGGGTCTGTTGCTGGCCCTCACCAAGCAGAGCTCGAGGGCGGTCGCCCTGCGGATCGTCGCCGCCCAGGTGGTTCTGTTCGTCGCCATGGGCCTGGTCTCGGGTCGCTGGTGGTTGTGGGCGGTGATGTGGCTGGGACCGTGGATGACCGTGTGGCGGGTGCTGAACCGGCTGCGGGCCATCGCCGAGCACGGCGGCATGGAGCGCTCGTCGGACCGGCGCCGCACCACCCACGTCGTGCGCCAGTCGTGGGCCCCCCGCTTCTGGATCGTGCCGTTCAACACCGGCTGGCACCTGGCCCACCACGCCGACATGGGGGTGCCGTTCCAACACCTCCCCGCCCTCCACCGGGAGCTGGTGGCGTCGGGATGGGTCACGCCGAGCATCGAGTACCGGGGCTACACCGAGCTCTGGAAGACTCTGGCGTCCGGTTGACGCCCCCCGAGCGTCACCGAGGGGAGACACCATGACCACCGTCGAATCCGATCGCGCCGACCGGGCCAACGACCCGCTCACCGACGAGTTCCTCGGCGTGGAGCTCTCGGTCGACGACCCGTTCCCGCTCTACGCCCGGCTCCGGGCCAAGGACGGCCTGGCCTGGAACGCGACCCAGGGCTTCTGGGTGGCCAGCCGCCACGCCGACGTGATGGCCGTCTCCACCGATCCCGTCACGTTCCAGTCGAGCACGGGCATCCTCACCTTCGAGATCGGCGCGCACTACGACACGCCGCCGACGATGATGCACACCGATCCGCCCGACCACACCCGCTACCGGGCCCTGGTGCAGCCCGCCTTCGGGCGCCGGGTCGTGAAGACCCTCGACGAGTCGGTGCGGGACGCGGCGGTGAAGCTGGTCGCCGACCTGCCCCTCGACGAGCCGGTCGACATCGTGCCGCCGCTGGCCGTACCCCTCCCCGTCCAGGTGATCGCCCAGCTGCTCGGGCTCCCGGAGGACAAGTGGGACAAGGTCTGGGACTGGTCGGAGGCGTCCATCCCCGGCACCGAGATCTCCAACGACCCGGAGCGACGCGAGGCCCTGCACGCCGAGATGATGAGCGAGCTGATGAACCAGGTCGTCACCTCCCGCCTGGACCCGCAGGACGACGTGATCTCCCAGCTGGCCAGCGTCGAGGTCGACGGCGACCGCCTGTCCGACGACGAGCTGGCCATGTTCCTCAACCAGATCCTGGTGGCCGGCAACGAGACCACCCGCAACACCATCTCCGGGGGCCTGGTGGCTCTGGCCGAGAACCCGGAGCAGTGGACCCGGCTGGTCGAGGAGCGGTCGCTGGTGGCCAGCGCGGTGGAGGAGATCCTGCGCTGGACGACCGCCGTCATCTACTTCATGCGCACCGCCACCCGGGACGTGGAGCTCGGCGGGCAGGCGGTCAGCGCCGGCGACCCGATCGTCATGCTCTACGCCTCGGCCAACCGCGACGCCGACGAGTTCGGGCCGACGGCCGACCAGTTCGACGTGGGCCGCACACCCAACCACCACGTGGCCTTCGGCTTCGGCGCCCACTTCTGCCTGGGCGCGGCGCTGGCCCGGCTGGAGGTGGCCGCCGTGCTCGAGGCTCTGCTCGATCGGGGCGTCACCCGCCTCGAGCTCACCGGTCCGGTGGGCCACTCGGCCAGCAACATCATCGCCGGCGTGACCACCGCCCCCATGACCCTCCACACCACCTGATCGCTGCCCTCAACCCGTTTCTTCAGGAGTCGGGGGTGGTGGCCTCGACCCGGGCGACGACGTCGCGGAGGGGCAGGCCGAGCGCCCGGGCGGCCCGAGCGGCGTCGTCGTGCTCGGCCTTGGCCCGACCAGCGGTGACCTTCACCCGCACCGGGTACCCGTCGACGTCGACGGTGGTGAACGTGCGGGCCTGGGGCCAGCGCTCGAGGGTGGCGCCCCGCACCCCCATCGTCCCCGTCTCGGCCACCAGCAGGGACCGCAGAGCCGAGGCGTCGCCGGGGTCGGCGAGCACGCTCACGGTGTGGGCGGGCCGGCCCTTCTTCATCACGATCGGGGTGGTCCACGCGTCGTGGGCGCCGGCAGCCAGCAGCGCGTCGACGGCGTAGGCCAGGGTCTCGCCGGTGACGTCGTCGACGTTGGCCTCCAGCAGCACCACCGGCTGGCCGGCCACGGTGGCAACCTCGGCCCGCAGGCCGACCACGACCCTGGTGAGGTTGGGTCGGTCGCCCAGGTCGGCGGTGCCGGCCCCGTAGCCCGCGGCGGTGACGGTCATGGCCGGCATCGGGCCCCACTCGGTGACGTTGGCGGCGAGCAGGGCGGCCCCGGTGGGGGTGGTGAGCTCCCGGGCGATGTCGAGGCCGTAGGTGGGGGCGCCGGCGAGCAGGGCCACGACCGCGGGCACCGGTACGGGCAGCAGTCCGTGGGCGGAGCGCACCGTGCCGGTCCCGTCCGCCACCGGGGAGGAGGCGACCACGTCGACACCGAGCAGCTCGAGGGCGGCGCAGCTGCCGACGATGTCGACGATGGCGTCGAGACCGCCGACCTCGTGGAGGTGCACGTCGGCCACCGGCTGGCGGTGGATCCGGGCCTCGGCCTCCGCCAGGGCGCCGATCGTGGCGAGGGCCCGGCGCTCGATCCGTTCGGGGAGGCCGGCCTCGGCGACGATGGCCATCACCGCAGCCGCCGATCGGGCCGGCGGCTCGGGCTCGGTGGGAACGTGCACCTTGGTGGCGGCGATTCCCGACCGCATGACCGTCTCGGTCTCGATCGCCCATCCGTCGACCGGCAACCGCTTCACCATGGTGCGGATCTCGTCCGCGTCGGCACCGGCATCGATCAGGGCGCCGAGGGCCATGTCCCCGGCTATCCCGGAGAAGCAGTGGAACCAGGCGACGGTCGTGCGGCCGTCGCTCCGGGCCTCAGACATCGCTGCGTTCCGTGCGGCGCACGTTCAGGGTGCGAAGGATGGCGCAGGCGGCCCCGAAGCCGTTGTCGATCCCGACGACGGTGAGGCCGGAGGCACACGAGGCCAGCATCCCGAGCAGGGCGGTGACCCCCTCGAGCGACGACCCGTAGCCGACGGAGGTGGGCACGGCCACGACGGGGGCCGCCGTCAGCCCTCCCACCACGCTGGCCAGGGCCCCCTCCATGCCGGCCACGACGACGACGGCGTCGACGGCCGCCAACTCGTCGGCCGCGTCGAGGATGCGGTGCAGCCCGGCCACCCCGACGTCGCTGATCCGCAGCGTGCGCAGCCCGTGGGCGTCGAGGGTGGCGGCGCACTCGTCGGCGACGGGCAGGTCGGCCGTACCGGCGGTGACGACGGCGACCCGCTCGGCCCGTTCGGGCGCCGGCCGCCACACGACCGTGTGCAGGCGGCGCTCGGCGGGGTCGCCCCCGCCGGCTTCCACCACGGCGCCGTCGGCGTTGGCGGCGAGAGCGGTGGCCACCTGCTCGCCGTCGGCCCGGGACAACAAGATGGGCGACGCGCCGGGCTGGGCGAGGAGCTCGGCCACGATGGCGGCGCACTGCTCGGGCGACTTCCCCGGGGCATAGACGGTCTCGGCCATCCCCTGGCGCAGGGCCCGGTGGTGGTCGACGCGGGCGAAGCCGAGGTCGGCGAAGGGCAGTCGGCGCAGGGCGGTGACCGCGTCGTCGGCGCTGACGTCACCGGCGCGGACGCCGTCGATCAACGCTCGCAGCGCGGCCTCGTCCATGGCTCCATCCTCCCCGATCACCGCCCCGGTCGCGCCATTCCCCTCCCGTCCCTCCTCGAACTGGTGGGCAGACCGCATCACATGTGATGTGTATCGCCCACCAGTTCGAGGAGGAAGGGGAGGAGGCGGGAAGAGGAACTGGGGATGGCGGTGGTCACGCCTCGAAGGCGAGGCGGGTGGCCAGGGCGGCCACGTCGTTCGGGCTCAAGAGGGAGCCGACCAGGCCCCACACCCCGGCGAAGACCTCGGCGGGGGCGCCGGCCTGCATGCCGCCGAGCAGCTCGGTGCGGTCGTCGATGTTCATGGCCGGGATCATCAGGGCCAACGACGCCGCCATCTGCTGGGGCGGGATGCTGGAGATGATCCCGGTGTGGATGGCCAGCACCTCGTCGGGGCCGAGGGCGGCGGCCAGCGCCGGCATCACGACCCGCTCCTCCAGGTCCTGGTGGGCCAGGTAGGCGCTGGTGAACGAGGCCAGCTCGAGGTACAGCTCGTTGCCGGTCGACCGGGCGGCGGGGCCACAGGTCTCGGCCACGATCACCGACATCTCGCGGATGTCACGGATCCGGCCGTCGAGGAGGTGGTGGTCGGCATCGATGCGTTCGGCCACGGCCGGGAGGTGGACCTCGATGGCGGGCTGGACGCCGACGTCCTCGTGCTCGGCGTGGGTCACGAGCATGTCGACGAGGGCGGTGACCCGGTCCGACAGAGCGAGGCGGCTGGGCCGGTCGGACGGGTCGAGAGATCCGGCCTGCACCGTGGCGCCGAACAGCTCGGCGCGGATGCCCTTGTGGATGTCGCGGTAGAGGTCGACGGTGACGGCGACGGGGACGGGGACGGTGGGCTGATCGGTGATGGTCACGGTGGTGCTCCTCGGGGTGGTCGGGTCTGACGACCCGGACGTTTTCTGATGTCCCCAACTCTGAGGCCGGACCGTGGAGCGTGCTGCTGAAACAACGCTCACCGAATGCTAAGAAGTCGCTCATTCACCGCTCCGGAGGGCGTTTCGTGGACTTGGATGCCGAGACCGCTTCGTTCCTCGAGGGCAGGCCGTCGATCATCGTCGGGTACGTCGATCGCCACGGCCGGCCGCGCGCCGGTCGCGGCTGGGGCGTGCTGGTCCACTCCCTCACCGATGGCCGCATGCGGTTGATGGTCGACGCCGACGAGCACGACGAGATGCACCACCTGGTCGGCGGCGGGGGCATCGCCTTCACCGCCACCGACGTCCCCACCCTGCGGGGCTTCCAGGTGAAGGGGCGGGTCGACCGGTTGGAACCACCCACCGCCGAGGACCGGGTCCGGATCGAGCACCACGCCGAGGGGGTGTTCGCCGACATCGAGGCAACGGACCACATCGCCGTCGGCATGATCCGGCGCATCCTGCCCTTCTCGTTCGTGGCCTGTGAGCTGGTCGGCGAGGAGCTCTTCGACCAGACACCGGGGCCGGGGGCCGGGGCCGCCGTGCCGACGGCGTCGGCGGCGACATGAGCGATCTGTCGCCGGCCGGCACCGACGAGTCCGTGCCCCTCGGGACGCTGCGCGCCTGCTTCGAAGGGGCGATCCCCGCCATCATCGCCACCGCGGCCGCCGACGGCACCCCGAACGTCACCTACCTGTCCAAGGTGCGGATGGTCGACGACGAGCACATCGCGCTGTCCAACCAGTTCTTCTCGAAGACCAGTCGGAACCTGGCCGAGAACCCCTTCGCCTCGATCCTGTTGATCGACCCGGCCGGCTACGACGAGTACCGCCTCGACGTGGCCTACGAGCGGACCGACCGGCGCGGTCCGATGTTCGACCAGCTCCGCGAGGACGTGGAGGCGGTCGCCGCCATGCACGGGATGGAGGGCGTCTTCCGACTGCGGGCCGCCGACATCTACCGGGTCGTCGCCATCGAGCACCGCCCGGCCCGGATCCACGCCGGCGACGAGATGACCCCGAGGCCGGCGCCCGTCGACCGGGCCGAGGACGGCGAGCGACTGGCCGAGCTCACCCGACGTATCGGCCGTTCCGCCGATCTCGACCACCTGGTGGCCAGCGTGCTCGACGGCCTGGCCGAGCTGTTCGGCTACGGCCACTCCATCCTGTTGCTGTCCGACGAGAGGGTCGAGCGGCTCTACACCATCGCCAGCCATGGCTACGACGCCGAGGGCGTGGGCTCGGAGGTGGTGATCGGCGAGGGCACCGTGGGGATGGCGGCCTCGCGGTGCCGGGCGATCCGCGTCGGCAACCTGGGCCAGATGAGCAAGTACTCCCGATCCGTGCGGCGCTCGATCGCCTCGCACGAGGGAGTCGAGCCGGGGCGGGACATCGCCCTCCCCGGCCTGCTCGACGCCCAGAGCCAGCTGTCGGTCCCCTTGCTCTCGTTGGGTGAGCTGGTCGGCGTCCTGGTCGTGGAGAGTGCCACCTACGTGGCCTTCGACGACGCCGACGAGCAGCGCCTGGAGGTCGTGGCCGGGTTGTTGGCCACGGCCGTCGAGCTCGAACGGAGCCGGGCCCAACGCGACAGCGGCACCGCCCCGGACCCGGTCGGGAGCCAGGCGCCGGCGGCGTCGGTGCCGGCCACGACGGTGCGCTACTTCCCCGTCGACGGGAGCACGTTCCTCGACGGCGACTACCTCATCAAGGGTGTGGCCGGCCGCATCCTGTGGTCGCTGCTGCAGAGCCACCGGACCGACGATCGCACCGAGTTCACCAACCGCGAGGTGCGACTCGACCCGACCCTCGAGCTGCCCGAGTTCCGTGACAACTTCGAGAGCCGGCTCATCCTCCTCAAGCGCCGCCTCGAGGAGCGAGATGCCCCCATCCGCATCGAGAAGACGGGCCGGGGTCGGTTCCGGCTCGTCGTGCACACGCCGCTCACCCTCGACGCCGGCCGGGGAGCGCCGGCCTAGGGACGCCCACGCAGGGACGCCGGGAGGCGAAACCGATCGTCGGGCGGCGAGGGGCCCGGGCCTATCCTGCTGCGTCGTGGCCGCCTCCCCTTCCCCCGCCGTGACGATCGACTGGCCCAGCCGGTCGATCGCCTTCCTCGGCCCGGTCGGCACGTTCACCGAGCAGGCGCTGGTCGGCCAGGGCGACCTGGCCCAGGCCAAGCTCGTCCCCCTGCCCACCTTCGCCGCCGTGCTCACCGCGGTCGAGGCGGGCGATGTCGACCACGGGTTCGTGGCCATCGAGAACGCCATCGAGGGCACGGTCAACGTCAACCAGGACACGCTCGCCTTCGACGTCGATCTGCTCATCCAGCGCGAGGTCGTGCTCCCCGTGCATCTCGACCTCATGGCCCGGCCCGGGGTCGAGCTGGCCGACGTCACCACCGTGTGGTCCTACCCCCACGCCCTGGCCCAGTGCCGCAAGTACCTGGCTCGCGACCTTCCCCTGGCCGAGCCCGAGGCCGCCAACTCCACCGCCGACGCCGCCCGCATGCTGGCCGAGCACGACGAGCCCCATGCCGCCGCCATCGCCCCCGGCCGGGCCGCCGACGTGTACGGGCTGAACGTCCTCGCCCACGCCATCGAGGACCACGACGACAACGCCACCCGCTTCGTGCTCGTCGGACGCGAGGGCATCCCCGCCGCCTCCGGCCACGACAAGACCTCGATCGTGGTGTTCCAGCGGGCCGACGAGCCCGGGTCGCTGCTCACCATCCTCCAGGAGTTCGCGGCGAGGGGCATCAACCTGTCCAAGCTGGAGTCCCGGCCCACCGGGCGGGGCCTGGGTGACTACTGCTTCCTGATCGACCTGGAGGGGCACCTCAGCGACGAGGTCGTGGCCGACGCGCTGCGCTCGCTGAAGGCCAAGCAGAGCGACGTGAAGTTCCTCGGTTCCTATCCGGCCGCCGGCGACCACGGCCCCGCGGTGCGGCGCGAGGTCGAGGAGTCACGGCGCCGGGCCGACGAATGGGTCCGCTCTCTCCGCGGCGACATCCGGCCCGGCTGACCGGGCGACCGGCTCGACCTCGCCCGAGCTCAGCCGGAGCGGTTCTGACGGCGCAGACGACGGACGGTGACCCGCTCGCGGACGGTGTCGGCCGCCGCCTGGGCGAAGGTCCCGACCGTCGAGGGCAGCGTGCGCAGGAAGGCAGGATCGAGGAAGCCGCCGGCCTGGGAGTCGAAGGAGCCGTGGGCCCGGTGGTCCTCGTCGCCGTCGACCGGCCCGAACAGGTTGGACGGCCGATCGGGATCGATGGCGTCGGAGGTGAGCTGGCCCTCCCAGGCCGAGCGGGCGGCGAAGTGGTTGCCGAACCCGGGCGCCAGGGCCGCCGCGGCCACCAGCATCGTGTTCCAGGAGCCGAGCACCTTGGAGCGTCGGCCGTCGAGGGCGGCAGCGACGATCGCCCGGGCGGGGACCTCGGGCTCGTAGATGGGTGGGACGGGCATCGGATGGTGCTCCAGGGTGGTCTTGCACCAGTCGAACTGCGGGGTGTTCACCGCCGGCAGGTGGACCATGCTCATGCGCACGTTGCTGCGCTCGTGCAGGAGCTCGGCCCGGGCGGCCTCGAAGAAGCCGCGAGACGTGAACTTGGAGGCGCAGTAGGCGGACTGCAGTGGGATCCCGATGAAGGCGAGGGCGGAACCGACGTTGACGACGGCGCCCCGGTCCCGGGGGCGCATCCGCTCCAGGGCGGCCATCGTGCCCCACACCTGCCCGAGGAACGTCACCTCCACGGCGCGGGTGAAGTCCTCGGGCGTGATGTCGGCGAGTGGCGCGAAGACCGTCGTCATGGCGTTGTTGATCCACACGTCGATGGGGCCGAGCTGGTCCTCGACGAGGCTCGCCGCCTTGTCGACCGCCTCGTGGTCGGCCACGTCGGTGGGGACCACCAGAGCCCGGCACCCCTCGGCCTCGACCTCGGCCGCCGCCGCCGCCAGACCGGCTTCGCCCCTCGCCAGCAGAGCCACGTCGTAGCCCCGACGAGCGAACTCGCGAGCCGTGGCCCGCCCCACCCCGGCCGACGCTCCCGTCACAACGACGACCTTCGACATGGGCAGCGCTCCTTCTCGATCGGGGAGGGACCTCGCCATCGTCGACGACGACCGAGCCCTCGTTCGGCGCCTACCCCGGCAGCCCGGACGAGAGACCAGATTGGTGAGACGTCACACCCTCGTCAGTCGGTTCGGCGCACGGCCAAGACCCCGAGAACCGCCCACGCGGCGGCAGAGGAGCCGTCCACCCACGCCCGGCGTCGATCGGGGGCGCTGGCCGCCCAGCCGAACATGCTCGCCGAGTGGAGAGCGTCGACCACGACCCCGGCGGCCACGACGCCCTTTCGAGGGAGCACGACGCCGAGCGCGCCCTGGGCCACGTGGCGGACCCCGAGCACCCGGCACACCGCGGTCGCCTCGCTCGACGGGTCCGACCCGTTCGACAGGCCGAGCCCCGCCACGAGCGGCGCCGGAGCGGTCACCAGCGCCAGACCCCAGCCGATGCGGGCCACCGAGAATCCCTGCAGAACGTTCACGACTCCACCTCCGCGCCCCTACCTACCCCGCCCCGTGCCCGGAATCGATCCCCCCTTCCCCAAACGATGCGCCGAGCGTGTGCCAGAGCACGCGAGATGCGCATCGTTTCCGTTCCTGCACGAAACGATGCGCCGCGCGCGTGCCACAGCACGCGAGATGCGCATCGTTTCCGTTCCTGCACGAAACGATGCGCCGCGCGCGTGCCACAGCACGCGGGATGCGCATCGTTTGGGTGAGGGTCGGTGCCGGTGAGGGTCAGTGCTGGTGGACGATGACCCCGCGGATGTTGCGTCCTTCGAGGAGGTCGTCGACGGCGTCGTTGATGTTCTCCAGCGCGTAGCGACGGGTGATCAGCTCATCGAGCTTGAGCCGCCCGGCCTCGTACAGCTCGATCTGGCGCAGGATGTCGACGGCCGGGCTGCACATGCCGAACACGGTTCCCTGGATGCGCTTCTCGAACCCGGCGAACATCAGCAGGTTCACCGGGATCTCGGCCGGCGTGGACATGCCCGCCATGCCGGTGAGAACGACGATGCCGCCCTTGCCGATGGCGTCGACGCCGGCGGCCACGTCGTCCCCGGTGGGCGAGCCCATGGCCAGGATGGCCGAGTCGGCACCCTGCCCGTTGGTGAGGGAGCGAACGAAGTCGGTGGCCTCGGCCATGTCGGCGAAGGAGTGGGTGGCGCCCACCTTCTCGGCCATCTCCCGCTTGAACGGCACCGGGTCGACCGCCACGACGGTGGCCGCTCCGGCGATCGACGCGCCCTGCACGGCGTTGATGCCCACCCCGCCCACGCCAGCGACGATCACATGGTGACCGGGGCGCACCTCGGCGGCGTTGATGGCCGAGCCGAAGCCCGTGCCCACGCCGCAGCCGAGCAGGCACACCGTCTCCAGCGGTACGTCGGCAGGGATCTTCACCAGTGACTGCTCGGGCACGACGCTCCACGGCGAGAAGGTCGAGATCAGGAGGAACTGGCTGACGTCCTGCCCGTCGTGGTGCATCCGGTAGGTGCCGTCCATCTGGGGACCGAGCTGGAGCTTGGCCCCCAAGTTGCACAGGTTCGAGCGCCCCGCCGCGCAGTACCGGCACCGGCCACAGGCGGGGATGAAGGAGGCGACGACGTGATCGCCCACCGCGAGGCTGGCCACGCCCGGGCCGACGGCTTCGACCACGCCCGCCCCTTCGTGGCCGCCGCAGGTGGGCAGGGGGGCGAGGTGGTCACCGGTGAGGAGGTGCACGTCGCTGTGGCACAGGCCGCTGGCCACGAAGCGGACCAGCACCTCGTGGGCCGCAGGCTCGTCGAGCTCGACGTCGCGGATCGAGTAGCGACCCGGGATCTCCTCCAACAGCGCGGCGCGGACCTTCATGGATGCCCCCTGGTTCCCCTTGCCCGACCGGGCGCACGCTATCGGTCGAGGTGTGCTGGTGCCGGTGGGGCCCGGCTTCAGGTGACGACGCCGGCGGCGCCGCCGTCGAAGCGGAGATGGGCCCCGTTGAGGTGCCAGCCCGGCACCGACACGACCATGGCCACGAAGCGGCCCACGTCCTCGGGGAACGGCACCCTTCCGCTGGGGTTGGGCATCACGTCGTCGAGCACCATCCGCTCGACCGTGGCCCAGTCGGTGGTCAGGCCCTGGCGCTCGGCGGTGGCGGTGAAGCGCTCGACCATCTCCGGCGTGGCGATCACCCCCGGGCTCACGCAGTTCACGGTGATCCCGGTCCCGGCCAGATGCTTGGCCAGGCTGACCGTCACCGCCGGGAGCGCCCCCTTGGCTGCGTAGTACTCGGGCAGACGGTCTCCCGGGCGGGTCGCGCCCACGGTGGCCACGAAGACCACCCGACCCCATCCCTTCGCCCGCATGTCGTCGACGAAGGCGTCGGTGACCCGCACCGCCGACACGACGTTCGTGTCGTAGCTGGCGTGCCAGCTCGGGCCGTCGGCGGTGTCCCAGGTGGTGCCGTCAGCCACGCCGTAGTTGTTGACCACGACGTCCACCGCGTCGGCCTCCTCCCGCACCGAGGCGACCAGTTCCTCGGTACCGGCATCGGTGCGGATGTCGCCGTGCACGGCCGTCGCCCGGCCGCCGGCATCGCTGACGGTGGTGACCGTCTCGTCGGCCTGGCCGGGCGTCAGACCGTGCACGAGGACGGTGGCGCCCTCGGCGGCCAGGGCCCCGGCGATACCCGCCCCTGTCCCCCGCCACGCGCCGGTGACGAGCGCGACCTTCCCGTCGAGCCCGAGATCCATGGCCATCCTCCTCCGACCGACCGACCATCGGCCCGCCGGGCGATGTTGCCACCTCCCCTCCGCCAGGCGCCGGTGACAGCGGGGTCGAGCCGCCCGACCGCTCCTGCGAGGGCGGGCCTAGTCTCGGACGCGGGGTTGTGGTCGCCGCACGAGGGGGTGAGTGGATGGCAGACGAGGCACCGAGGTCGGGAACGTCACCGGAGCTCGACGTGGTCGTCGTGGGCGCCGGCTTCGCTGGGCTCTACGCCGTGTACCTGTTCCGCCGGCGAGGGCTTTCGGTACGGGCCTTCGAGGCCGGGTCGGGCGTGGGCGGCACGTGGTTCTGGAACCGGTATCCCGGTGCTCGTTGCGACGTGCCCAGCCTGGAGTACTCCTACACCTTCAGCCCGGAGCTGCAACAGGAATGGGAGTGGACCGAGTACTTCCCGGACCAGGTCGAGCTCGAGCGCTACCTGAACCACGTGGCCGACCGGTTCGACCTTCGCCGCGACATCCAGCTGGACACTCGGGTCACCGCCGCCACCTTCGACGAGGACGCGGGGACGTGGATCGTCGAGACCGACGACGGCGACCGGGTGACCACGAGGTTCCTCGTGATGGCGACCGGCAGCCTGTCGATGCCCACCCTGCCCGAGATCGAAGGGCTTGACACGTTCGAGGGTCGGGTGCTGCAGACCAGCCGGTGGCCCGACGACGTCGATCTCACCGGCGCCCGCATCGCCCTGATCGGCACCGGCTCCTCGGGGGTGCAGGCCACCCCCGAGCTGGCCGCGGTGGCCGAGCACCTGTACGTGTTGCAGCGGACGCCGACCTTCACGTGGCCGTCCAACAACGCGCCGATGGATCCCGAAGTGCAGCGGAGGGTGAAGGAGAACTACCCAGAGCTGCGGGCCAAGCAGCGGGCCACGCCGGGCGGCACGGCGGGCTTCGGCGGCGTCCCCATCCTCGAGATGGCCCAACCGGACCGCTTCATCCTGGAGGCCACCGACGAAGAGCTGGCCGACGCTCTCGCCGAGTACGGCTTCAGCGCCTGCCGCGTGTGGGGCGACATCGCCACCGACCTGGAGGCCAACGAGCGGGCCGTGGAGCTGTACCGCGAGATGATCCGGCGCACGGTCGAGGACCCCGACGCGGCCGAGGCGCTGTCGCCCCGGGGGTACCCGATCGGGTGCAAGCGACCGGTGATGGACACCGGCTACTACGAGGCCTTCAACCGCGACAACGTGACGATCGTGGACCTGCGCCGGGGCGGCATCGAGCGCGCCCTTGCCCACCGGCCTGCGCACCGGCCAGGGCGACCTCGAGGTCGACACGCTGGTGTTGGCGACCGGCTTCGACGCCATGACCGGCGCCCTCACCCGGATCGACATCCGTGGCCGCCACGGCCGGCGACTGCGCGACGACTGGGCCCACGGGCCCCGGACCCTGCTCGGTCTCCAGGTCGAGGGCTACCCGAACCTGTTCACGGTGATGGGCCCCGGCAGCCCGTCGGTCCTGTCCAACATGGTCCTCGGCGCCGAACAGCACGTGGAGTGGATCGCCGACTGCATCGACGACCTCCGGGCCGACGGACTCCACGTCATCGAGCCGACCGTGGAGGCCCAGGACGACTGGGTCGATCAGGTCAACCGGGTGGCCGAGGGCACCATGTTCACCGCGGCGAGCTGCAACTCCTGGTACCTGGGGGCCAACGTGCCGGGGAAGCCTCGGGTGTTCCTCCCCTACGTCGGCGGGTTCGACAACTACACGCGGAAGTGCGAGGCCGTCATCGTGGCGGGCTACCCCGGTTTCGACCGGCACTGACCCGGCGCAGGGGTCCTGACTTCCCACAAGTTGACCTTCCCGCCCTCCCCACGCTCGTCGAGGCCGCTCGGGGTCGGGCCGTTGTGCCACGATCATCGAGGAGGGATGGCAGAGCGGACGATTGCGTCGGTCTTGAAAACCGTTGAGGGGCAACCCTCCGGGGGTTCGAATCCCCCTCCCTCCGCCACTCAGATCGCCACCGACACGACTCGGAACGGTTGCCTCACGGAACTGCGCGCGGTCACACGTTGCACCCGGGCCCGTACCGTGGGCGTCCGACGGCCACCCTCAGGGAACGGCCGGCGACCCGTCCGACCGGGGAGGTCACATGGGCGAGGCCCTGACGACCAGGCCACAGACCAGGCGAGCGGCGCTGGCGCTGTCCGTGGCGGGTCTGGCCGTTTTGGTCACGGGCTGCGGGAACGACGCGCGGAACTCCCCCTCGGTGGCCTTCGACGACTGCGCCACCACGACCTCGGGCCCCGCATCGATCGTGGGGTTCGACCCCGAGACCGGGGAGCAGCGGTGGACGCGCTTGGCCGGTCAGGCTCGGTTCTCCGACATCGACGTGGCCGGGGTGCTCGTCACCTTCGGGTCCCACACCGTCGGCTACGACCCGGCCACCGGTCAGGCCCTCTGGTGTCGTCCGGGGAGCCGGTTCGGGGCCCTGAAGCCGGCGACGTTCGAGGGGAACTTCGTCGTCATCACCGGCGACGCGGTGGAATCGGTCGATGCCACCACCGGGCAGACGGTCTGGTCGACGAAGGTCGACGCCCCTTCCGACGCGGAGCTCGTGAGCAACGGATCGCAGATCGTGGTCACCAGCGGTTCCATCCTGCGTCGTCCCGCGGAGGCACCCGAGATGCCGAAGGCGGTCGTCGCCCGGCTCGACGCTCGCACCGGCGCGGCGGTCGACGGTCCGCCCGAGCAGCCCTGGCTGCAACAAGGCGACGAGAACACCGCCGTCGTGATCACCGAGAGCTTCGACACCGTCGTCGTGTCGGATCCGGCGACGGGGCAGGAGCGCTGGCGGGTGAGCAGCCCCTTCACGACGTCGGTCATCCTCGACGGCGACCTGCTGTTCGTGTCGAGGCTCGGGTCCGGCGATTCGAAGGTCACCGCCCACGCCGCCAGCGACGGTGCCGTCGTATGGGAGTCGACCATCCCCGGACCGTCGGTGTTCGTGAGCGGCGACATCGTCTTCAGCGCTCAACAAGCCGGCCTCGTCGCCCTCGACCGCGGTTCGGGCCGGCTGTTGTGGGATGCCACCTTTGACACGATCGGTCGCGACGAGCGCTACAGCGAACCGGGATGGTTCGCCGCCGTGGCGGTCAGCGAGGACGGGACGGCGGCCGCCGGCTCGATGATCGCGGCCGAGCCGTACAACGACTAGGTCGGCACCCGACGTCGTGACCGAGGACCTTTGCCGGCGCACCATCGTCGACTTCTAGAATCCCGCCGATGCCGCCACAGGGGCGGCGAGAGCACGAGGAGCGGGCGATGGCTGACGAGTGGGGTCCCCTGGCGGGTCTGATCGGCGACTGGGAGGCCGAAGGCGGTCTCGACACCGCCTATTCCCATGACGTCCACGAGGTGCTGGGCACCCCGTACCTCGAGCGCGTCACGTTCAAGCCGTTCGGTCCGGTCCAGAACGGGCGCCAGTTCCTGTACGGCCTCGACTACAAGACCGCCATGTGGCGCAACGACGAGGACAACCCCTTCCACACCGAGGTCGGGTACTGGCTCTGGGACGCCGCCACCGGCGAGGTGCTCCGGGGCTTCGTCGTGCCCCGCGGCATCACCGTGCTGGCCGGCGGCATCGCCGCGGCTGACGCCACCTCGTTCACCCTCACCGCCGAGCCGGGGCACCGCAACTACACGATCGGCGAGAACACCTACCTCACCGACAACGCCTCCACCCTCAGCTACTCGGTCGACATCACCATCAACCCCGACGACTCGTGGTCGTACCACGAGACGACGATGCTGAAGATGGTCGAGATCGACGAGCCCTTCGCCCACACCGACCACAACACGCTGCATCGCGCTGGCTGAATCCGGCTGGGGAGCCGGCGGGTCGGGCCCCCTCAGTACGGGCCCCGCGCGCCGGACCTGTACGATCTTCCCCTGCGCCTGGAGAGGTGCCGGAGTCCGGTCGATCGGGCCTCCCTGCTAAGGAGGTGACGGGTTACGCCTGTCCGTGGGTTCGAATCCCACCCTCTCCGCTCGCTGGCGGACGGGCCCCACTTCGGTGGGGCCCGTCTCCGTTCTCGGTCGATGGCGGCCTCGGGCCGGCCGGGCGATGTCCGTCCACCGGCCGTGCGTCGGTCCGCCATGATGCTGCGGTGCGATCGGCCCGACGACTCTCACCGTGCTGGATGGCGGCGGCCGTCCTCACGGTCCTCCTGGCCGCCGGTGGGTGCGGCGGTTCCAGCGACTCCCGGTCCGATTCCGCCGACGGGGGCGGCGTGGACGTCGTGGCCGAGGAGTGCCACCGACCGGCGGCGGCGGCCCCCGAGACCCTCACCTACCGGTCGGTTCCCGATGTCGACCCGAACCTGACCAGCGTCGACGTCTACCGCCTGGCCGACGGCTGCGACGACCGTCCCGTGGTGTTCTGGATCCACGGGGGCGGCTGGTCCACCGGTGACAAGGCGTCCGGAGCGATCACCCAGAAGGCGGCGTGGGCCGCGGAGAACGACTGGGTGCTGGTGTCGGTGAACTACCGGCTGTCCACGCCCGGGGCTGGCGTCGTGTACCCCGTCCACGGCGAGGACGTGGCCGCCGCCGTGGCCTTCACCCTCGACCGGGCCGACGACCTCGGCATCGACCCCGCGAGGGTGGCCGTCCTCGGCCACTCCGCCGGCGCCCACCTGGCCGCCATGGTGAGCGTCGACCCCGATCTCTTGCGCGACGAGGGCCGGTCCCGGGAGGACGTGGACTGCCTCGGCGCCCTCGACACCGAGGGCTACGACCTGCAGGAGCGCCTCGACACCGGGAGCGACCTCACCGACGCCCTGGTGGCCAATGCCTTCGGCACGGACCCGGCGGAGCTGGCCGCCGCGTCACCCGAGCTGGTGCTGGAGGGCGCCGGAGGGCCGGTGGCCGACGCGGTGATCATCACCCGGGGTCTGCCCAAGCGCCGGCAGCAGGCCAGCGAGTTCGCCGCCGCCCTGCGCGCCGCGGGGAGCCGCGCCGAAGTGTTGGCCGTCGATGGGTACAGCCACGCCGACGTCAACGACGCGCTCGGCCGGCCCGGCGAGACGGTGGAGACCCCCACCGTCACCGCGTTCCTGCACACCTGCCTGGCCTGAGCCGTCGGCCCGGTGGCGCCGTGGCCGCCGGCCCCCCGGGGGTGAGAGGATGGGCGGCGCGCGCCCCAGACGGGAGCGCCGCGGACACCGACCTCGATGGGAAGAGCATGGCCGAGACGACCAGAACGATCATCTACACGCAGACCGACGAGGCTCCCGCCCTGGCGACGGCCTCCCTGCTGCCGGTGATCCAGGCCTTCACCGCGGCGGCGGGCGTGGAGGTCGAGCTGCGGGACATCTCCCTCGCCGCTCGCGTGCTCGCCTCCTTCCCCGATGCCCTCGCCCCCGATCAGCGGGTCTCCGACGACCTGGCCGAGCTGGGCTCGCTGGTGAAGCGGCCCGAGGCCAACGTCATCAAGCTGCCCAACATCTCGGCCTCCATCCCCCAGCTCAAGGCCACCATCGCCGAGCTGCAGGAGAAGGGCTACGCCGTCCCCGACTTCCCCGACGAGCCCAAGACGCCGGCCGAGGAAGCAGCCAAGGCCGCCTACGACAAGGTCAAGGGCTCGGCCGTGAACCCGGTGCTGCGCGAGGGCAACTCCGACCGTCGGGCGCCGGCCTCGGTGAAGCACTTCGCCCGCACCCACCCGCACCGCATGGGCGCCTGGGACGCCGACTCCAAGACCCACGTGGCCCACATGGACGGCGGTGACTTCTACGCCAACGAGAAGTCCGTCACCATGGCCGCCGACGGCACCCTGCGCATCGAGCTGGTCGGCGCCGACGGCACCACCACGGTGTTGAAGGAGTCGGTCCCCGTCCTCGCCGGTGAGGTGGTCGACGCCACCTTCATGAGCGCCAAGGCCCTCGACGACTTCCTGGCCGCCCAGCTCGAGGACGCCCGGGCCCAGGGCGTGCTGTTCTCCATCCACCTCAAGGCCACCATGATGAAGGTCTCGGACCCGATCATCTTCGGCCACGCCGTGAAGGCCTACTTCGCCGACGTGTTCGCCAAGCACGCCGACACCTTCGAGCGGGTAGGGGCCAGCGCCAACGACGGGCTGGGTGACGTCCTCGCCCGGGCCGCCAGCCTGTCCGACGCCGAGCGGGCCCAGATCGACGCCGACATCGCCACCGCCAAGGCCAACGGTCCCGCCCTCGCCATGGTCGACTCGGACCGTGGCATCACCAACCTCCACGTCCCCAGCGACATCATCATCGACGCCTCCATGCCGCCGATGATCCGCGACTCCGGGAAGATGTGGAACCCGGCCGGCGACCTCCAGGACACCAAGGCCGTCATCCCCGACACGAGCTACGCCCGGGTCTACGAGGCGGTCATCGAGGACTGCCAGGCCCACGGGGCCTTCGACCCGGCCACGATGGGCACGGTGCCCAACGTCGGGCTCATGGCCCAGAAGGCCGAGGAGTACGGCTCCCACGACAAGACCTTCGAGATCCCCGCCGACGGCACCGTGCGCGTCGTCGACCAGGACGGCAACGTCGTGCTGGAGCACTCGGTCGAGCAGGGCGACATCTGGCGGGCCTGCCAGGCCAAGGACGCCCCCATCCGGGACTGGGTGAAGCTGGCCGTCACCCGGGCCCGGGCCACCGGTTCGCCGGCCGTGTTCTGGCTCGACGAGAACCGGGCCCACGACGCCGAGCTCATCAAGAAGGTGAAGGCCTACCTCCCCGAGCACGACACGTCGGACCTCCAGATCGAGATCATGGCGCCGGCCGAGGCCACCCGCTTCTCCCTCGAGCGCATCCGCAAGGGTGAGGACACCATCTCGGTCACCGGCAACGTGCTGCGCGACTACCTCACCGACCTGTTCCCCATCCTCGAGGTGGGCACCAGCGCCAAGATGCTCTCGATCGTGCCCCTCATGAACGGCGGCGGACTGTTCGAGACCGGCGCCGGTGGTTCGGCCCCCAAGCATGTCCAGCAGTTCGTGAAGGAGAACCACCTGCGCTGGGACTCCCTTGGTGAGTTCCTGGCCATGGCCGCGTCGCTCGAGTTCCTCGCCCAGTCCGACGGCAACCAGCGGGCCCAGCTGCTGGCCGACGCCCTCGACAAGGCCACCGGAACCCTCCTCGACGAGGGCCGGTCCCCGTCGCGGAAGGTGAAGGAGATCGACAACCGGGGAAGCCACTTCTACCTGGCGCTGTACTGGGCCCAGAACCTGGCCAGCCAGACAGGCGACGCCGAGGTGGCCGCCCTGTTCGCCCCGGTGGCCCAGGAGCTGGCCGCTGAGGAGCCCACCATCGTCGAGGAGCTCAGCGTCGTGCAGGGCGAGCCCGTCGACATCGGCGGGTACTACTTCCCCACCCCGGCCCTGGTCAGCGCGGCGATGCGCCCCAGCCCGGTGTTCAACGCCATCATCGACGGGCTGGCCGCCCGCTCGTAAGGAGGACCCGTCGTGGTCGCGTTCCAGGACCGCATGACCGACAACTTCTGTTGGGGCTGCGGAGCCGACAACCCCGACGGGCTCCAGCTCAAGACCGAGTGGGAGGGCGACCACACCATCAGCGTGTGGTCGCCCTCGCCCCAGTTCGCCGCCGGGCCCCGCCACTTCCTCAACGGCGGGATCATGGCCACCCTCCTCGACTGCCACGGGGTGTGCACCGGCATCGCCGAGGCCTACCGACGGGCGGGCCGCGAGATCGGCAGCGCCCCTGAGATCTGGCACGCCACCACGGCCATGGACGTCCGCTGTCTGCGCCCCGCCCCGATCGACGCCGAGGTCACGCTGCGGGGCACGGTCACCCACGTCGGACCCGAGGGCGTCGCCGTGGAGTGCGCGTTGGAGGCGGCGGGCAAGGAGCGGGCCCGGGCCCTCGTCACCTCCGTCCAGGTGCCCGAGAGCTGGCGCCACGGCGCCGGTATCTGACGTTCCCCGATCGCGCGGCCCCTGGCCGTCAGGGGTCGACGAAGCGCTGGATGAAGGCCAGGGCGGTGTCGGCCACCTCCCGCCAGCCGTGGTCGATCACGAGCGAGTGGCCGCGGTCGGAGATCTCCACGATCTCGGTGACGCCCTCGTTGCGCTTCTGGCGCTTGTAGGAGGCGTTGGCGATCGACCAGGGCACGGTGTTGTCCTTCTCCCCCGAGATGATGAGCAGCGGGCCCCGGTCCGGGTTCTTGACCTTGACCTTGGCTTCGGTCCACGGGTTGAGGTTGGCGGTGGCGGCTTGGAACAGCGGCACTCCGGAGCCAGGCACGGCGAAGGTGGTGTAGAGGGTCTTGGCCTCCTCCTCGCTCACGGCATTGGCGAAGGCGAAGCGGAACTGGTCGTAGGTGAGCGGCACGGCCCGGCCATGGTTGGCCGGGTTGCCGAGCACCGGGAACGACGACTTGAGAGCGGAGATGGGCAGGGGCAGCACGCCTCGGAACGGCGCCGGGTCGATGGCCACCGACGCCGCCGCCAGTCCGCGCCCGGCCAGGATCTGGGTGAGGAGACCGCCGAAGGAGTGTCCGACGATGGCCGGCTGCTTGTCGAGGCCGGCGATCACGTCACTCATGTGGTCGGCGATGTCGCCCACCGTCTTGTGGGCGAACACCTCGGGCTTGGCGTTGGCCTCCTCGACGGTGTTGGGGTCGTCGGGCCAGGCCGGGGTGATGGTGATGAACCCAGCCGCTTCGAACACCCCGCGCCAGCGCTCCCAGCTGCTGGGCAACAGCCAGAGGCCGTGCACGAAGACCACGGGCGTCTTGCCCGTGTCGTTCGCCGCCTTCAGCTGGTCGGCTTCGTACTCGGTGATGACGGCGGCCATGGGTCCTCCTCGATCGGGCGCAGGGGACCCTGCGACGACGCTGTCCGTCATCGTCGCCGCTCGAACCCCCCACGACCAGAGGATCTTTCTGTCGCCATCCTGTCGCGGTGCGGGAGGGGAGGGGGAGGACGATTGGTAGGCACGAATAGGATCGCGGGGTGACCGATGCCCCGGACGCCGCCGCCGAGTCCATGGCCCACGTGGGGACGGTCGACCTGCGCGACTTCACCCGGGGGGAGCCGGCCACGAAGGCCCGGTTCGTCGCCGCGTTCGGGCGGAGCCTGGTGGAGACCGGGTTCGTGAAGGTGGCCGGCCACGGCGTGCCCGCCGCGCTTCTCGACGACGCCTACCGCACCGCGGAGGACGTCTTCGCCCTGGCCGACGAGGCCAAGGACCGCTACGTGCGCCCGGAGCTGGGTGGAGCCAGGGGCCTGATTCCGTTCGGTCGGGAGCAGGCCAAGGACGCGTCGATCGTCGACCTCAAGGAGTTCTGGCACATCGGCCCCGACGATGGCCGTGAGCCGGCGAACGTGTGGCCCGACGAGGTGCCTGAGTTCCAGCAGGCCATGGCCGAGCTCGTCGTGCGCATGGACGCCGACGCCCAGACCCTGCTCGAGGCGCTGGCCGTCTACCTCGGTCTGGCCTCGCGCCAGCTCGCCGATCTGGTGGTGGGAGGCGATCCCCTCCTGCGGGTGCTGCACTACCCACCGCTGGCCCGCCAGACCATTCCCGGAGCGGTGCGGGCCTCGGCCCACGAGGACATCAACTTCATCACCCTCCTGCCCGCCGCCACCGACGCCGGTCTGGAGCTGAAGGACCGCGACGGCACCTGGCTGGCCGTCGATGGGCTGGACGGGGAGCTGGTGGTCGACAGCGGCGACATGCTCAGTCGCTACCTCAACGGACGAGTGCCGGCCACCACCCACCGGGTGGTCAACCCCGAGGACACCTCCGTGTCGCGCTACTCGATGCCGTTCTTCTGCCAGCCCCGCCACGACGTGCTCCTCGTCCCGCCGCCGGAGCTGCGCCGGCCCGACGAGGTCATCGTCGATCCCATCACCGCCGGGGAGTTCCACGCCCAGCGCATGGAGGAGATCCGGGGGCGACGGCTCCGCTGAGCGGGCCCGGCCGGATGCCGGGGACGCTCGCGGTACGTTGGCGACGCGACGAGACCGCCGGGGGGCGTGGGCATGGATCTGCTGGTGGGCGACATCCTCGAACAGGCCGCCGCGGCCGTTCCCGACCGGATGGCCGCCGCTCTGGGCGAACAGCAGCTGACCTTCGCGGAGGTCGACGAGCGGTCGGCGCGAGCCGCCGCCCAGATGCACGCTCTCGGCATCGGCGCCGGCGATCGTGTGGTGGTGTGGGCGGCCACCTCGCTCGACGTCATCCCCGTGTTCTGGGCCTGTGCCCGCTCCGGTGCGGTGTTCTGCCCCATGAGCCCTCTGCTCACGGTGGAGGAGGCCCGGCCCATCCTCGACGTGGCCCGGCCCCGCCTGGTCCTGTCCGATGCGGACCGGGCCGAGCAGCTGTCGGGCCTCGACCTGGCGCCGGACGTGCTCGCCGCCCGCCTCGATCCCGCCACCTCCTCGACGAGCCCCTCGTCGGACCACGGGGTCCCCACGCTGGCCGAGCGGGCCGGCGCCGACGTCGACCCGGCACCGAAACCCGACCTCCGGGAGACCGACCCTCACGTGGTGTTCTTCACCAGCGGGTCCACCGGTCGCCCCAAGGGCGTGGTGCTGTCGCACCGGGTGTCGTTCCTGCGCTCCCACCCCGGTTCGCAGCTCGAGCCTCGGGGCCGGGCGGTGTGCATGTTCCCCATGTTCCACATGGCGCCGTGGACGATCTCGCTGCAGCAGTGGCACGCCCGCGACGGCGTGGCCTACGTCGAGTCGGCCACCGCACCGGAGATCTGCGGGGCGGTGACCCGCCATCGGGCCCAGCGCCTCAACGCCATCCCTGCGGTGTGGCAACGCCTGCTCGACCACCTGGCCTCCGTCGACGCCAACGGGGACGAACTGGCCACCATCCGCTTCGCCGACACGGGCACGTCGGCCACGCCGCCCGATCTCATGGCCGCACTGATGGCCGCCCTGCCCGACGCCACGGTGCGGATCTTCTACGGCTCCACCGAGGCCGGCAACGTGGCCGCCCTCGACCACGACGACATCGCCCGCAAGCCGGGGCGCATCGGTCTGCCCGGCATCTCGAACGAGCTGCGGGTGGACGAGTCCGGTGAGCTGATGGCCCGCAGCCCGGTGTTGTTCGACGGCTACCTGCACCAGCCCGACGCCACCGCCGAGTCGCTGGTCGACGGTTGGTACCGCACCGGTGACCTGGCCGAGTGCGACGAGGAGGGGTTCTGGTCGATCGTGGGCCGGGCCCGTGACGTGGTGCGCACCGGCGGCGAGACCGTGGCGCCCACCGAGGTGGAGCTGGTGCTGGTCGGCCATCCGGACGTGGCCGACGTGGCCGTGGTCGGTCTGCCCGACGACCGGTGGGGCGAGATCGTGTGCGCCGTGGTGGTGAGCGGCGACGGCGGCCCGGCTCCGACCGTCGACGATCTGCGCACCTGGTGCGACGGACGCCTGGCCGCCTTCAAGCACCCCCGTCGGGTGGTGACGGTGGCGGCCATCCCCCGCACCGCCTCGACCCAGCAGGTGCAGCGCAAGCTCCTGGTGGAGCAGCTGACCAGCGGTGTCATCTCCTAGCTGGCGACCGTTCGGGCCTCACTCCCCCATGGGGAGGCCCCGGAAGCGCAGACCGGCGTGGCGCACGAACCGCCGCTCCAGCTGCGACAGCTGCGTGTCGCTCCCCAGGGCGATGAGGACGTCGCCCGCCCCCACCTCGACGTCGGGGGCGGGGTTGGTGGTGTACCGGCCGGCCACGGTGCGGATGGCGATGACCATCGCCCCGCCCTGGGCGGCACCCAGCTGGCCGATGGTGGAGCCCAGAGCCGGGCTGTCGGCGTCGACGGCGATCTCGTGGATGGAGACGTCGTGGGCCTCGTCGTGAAGCACCTCGTCGAGGAACTCGGCGACGCTCGGCTGCATGGCCAGGGCCCCCATGCGGGAGCCGCCGATCTCGTGGGGGTTCACCACCCGGTCGGCGCCGGCCCGCAGGAACTTGGGCTCGTTGGCCTGGGTGCTGGTGCGCACGACCACGAACAGGTCGGGACGCAGGGCCTTGGCGGTGACGGTGACGTAGAGGTTGTCGGCGTCGGTGTCGAGGGCGGACACGAGCTTGGAGGCCCGCTCGAGGCCGGCGTCGAGCAGCACCTGGTCGTCGGTGGCCTCGCCGCTGACCACGGGGATGAGCCACTCCCCGGCGGGCATGACCCGGTCGATGACCACCACGGGCTCACCGAGGCGGGCCACGTAGGTGGCGATGGCCTGACCCACCCGGCCCCCTCCGGCCACGATGACGTGGTCGACCATGTGATCGATCTCGCGCTGCATCCGGCGTCTCCTCAGGCTGTCGTTGAGCGTCCCCTCGATGACGGTCTCCAGCAGGACCGACACCGTGTAGATGACCGAGCTGGCCCCCACGAGGACGAGGACGAGGGTGAAGGCGCGGTAGGCGGTGTCGACGTCCTCGTCGGGCGACACCTCGCCGAAGCCGACCGTCGTGATGGTGATGGCGGTCTGGTAGAAGGCGGAGAAGGGGTCGAGGCCGACGACCATGTAGCCGACGGTGCCGAAGGCCAGGACGGTGCCCAGCAGCACGATCCCCCACCGGAAGCGGCGCCACGGGTCCCGCTGGGCGTCGGGCCGCCGCGGGCCGCGCCGGGCTCGTCTGGCGGTGCGACCGTCTCTCCCCACGCCGAGGGTCTAGCCAAGCGCTGTTACCGATCCGTTTCCCCGCTGTGCCGGGGGCACGAACCCGGGACCGCGGGTGCGGGTGCCGGTGCTGGTGGGGCCGGGACGCGGTGCGGCGCCCGACGTGGTTGTCTAGCGTTCGCAGGGGCGACGACGGCCGGCGTCGTGGCGACCAGGGGGGTCATCGTGAGCGAGAAGGTGATGGGTGGGATCGGGACCAAGGTCCTGTTCGAGAACGACCGGGTGAAGATCTGGGAGATGCGCCTCGACCCGGGCCAGGAGAGCGACCTGCACGAGCACCACAACGACTACGCCATGGTGCAGATCTCCGGCGACAAGATCGCCGCCCGCTTCGAGCCCGAGTCGGGCGGCTCGTGGGCCGGGCTGGGCGAGATCGAGGGCGAGGTCAGCAACGGCCTGGTCGTGTGGGGTGAACGGGGCGGCATCGAGCGGGCGGTGAACATCGGCGACGAGCCCTTCTACGAGATCATCGTGGAGCTCAAGGACTGACCTCGCCCGGCCGCCCGACCCGTGGTGGTGTCGCAGGCCACGGATACGGTCGGACGATGTCTGATCCAGCGGTACGAGCGGACGGCCTGAGGCGCAGCTTCGGCGACAACGAAGCGGTCGCCGGTGTCGACCTGGCCGTCGAGGACGGGGAGATCTACGGGTTCCTGGGCCCCAACGGGGCGGGGAAGTCGACGACGGTGCGGATGCTGTGCACGCTGTTGTCGCTCTCGGGGGGCACGGCGTCGGTGGCCGGGTTCGACGTGGCCTCCCAGCCCGAGGAGGTGCGTTTCCGCATCGGCGTGGCCCTCCAGGACGCCGCTCTCGATCCCAAGCAGAGCGGGCGGGAGCTGCTGCGGCTCCAGGCCCGCCTGTACGGTCTGCGCCCGAAGGAGATCGACCAGCGCCTGTACGAGCTCACCGACATGGTCGACATCGGGCCCGCCCTCGACGACCGCATCGGCACTTACTCCGGCGGCATGAAGCGGCGGCTCGATCTGGCCGCCGCTCTGGTGCACAACCCGCAGGTGCTGTTCCTGGACGAGCCCACCACCGGCCTCGACCCGGTGAGCCGGGCCCGGGTGTGGGAGGAGGTGCGGCGCCTCAACGACGACCTCGGCGTCACCATCTTCCTGACCACCCAGTACCTGGAGGAGGCCGACGCCCTGGCCGACCGGGTCGGCATCATCGTGAAGGGCGAGCTGGCGGCCGAGGGGAGCCCCGAGGAGCTCAAGCGGCGCATCGGCACCGACGTGATCATCGTGCGGGTCGAGGGCGACGTGGAGTCGGCCCGCACGGCCGTCGAGTCGGTCGAGGGGGTGAGCTCGACCGAGGTCCACGGCGACGAGATCACCATCTCCGTCGAGGACGGTTCGGCGCTCGTCAGCGGCGTGGCCGTGGCTCTCGACCGCGACGGGGTGGCGGTGCGCGACCTCACGCTGCGCAGCCCCTCGCTCGACGACGTGTTCCTCGAGCTCACCGGAGACCGCTTCCGGGCCGACGCCGATCCCGAACCCGAACCCGAGTCCGCCTCGGAGGAGAGCCGCTCATGACCGTCACCGACGTCACCGTTCCCACCACCGAGGTGAAGGCCCGACGAGCCGGGTTCGTGGCCGACGTGCGCACCGTGGCCGGCCGAGCCGTGCGCTCGATCCCCCGTGAGCCCGAGAGCGTGATCCCGGCGCTGATCGTGCCGCTGTTCTTCTTCATCGTGAACACCGGCTCGCTCACCGACATCACCAGCCAGGTCGAGGATCCCGGGTTCAGCTTCAAGGCCTTCCAGCTTCCGGTGGCCATCATCTTCGCCGTCACCGGGATCAGCCGGGCCTCCACGCTGGTGACCGACATCCAGGACGGCTACTTCGACCGTCTCACCCTCACCCCGGTGCGGCGGCCGGCACTGCTGTTGGGACTGATGGTCGCCGACTTCGTACTCGTCGTGGCCCTGTCCATTCCGGTGATCCTGCTGGGCTTCATCGTCGGGGTGCGCTTCGAGACCGGGCTGGTCGGCATCGTGGCCTTCGTCCTCATCGCCGCTGCGTGGGGGCTGGTGTTCACCGGCTTCCCCTACGCCATCGCCCTCAAGACGGGGAACCCGGCGGCGGTGAACTCGAGCTTCATCCTGTTCTTCCCGTTCGCCTTCCTCACCACCGCCTTCGTGCCCGAGCAGTACCTGAGCGGGTGGCTGGCCACCGTGGCGGACTACAACCCGGTCACCTACGTGCTGGCGGCGTTGCGGTCGCTGATCATGGTCGGGTGGGACTGGACCGCGCTGGGGCAGGGCCTGTTGGCCATCGCCCTCGTCGGCGTGGTCAGCTTCGGCCTGGCCCTCACCGCCTTCCGAGGACGCATCCGCTCGGGGAAGTGAGCGCCCCATCGTCAGAGGTCCGCTCCCGGTGGGGTGGCCAGTTGGAGCGTTCCTGCGGCGTCTCCTATGCTGACCGTCCCCGTGCTCCTGGAGCCTGGGGACAATTCAGAAGTTCTGCGCTCGTAGCTCAATTGGATAGAGCATCTGACTACGGATCAGAAGGTTGGGGGTTCGAGTTCCTCCGAGCGCGCTGAAGTCCCAGGTCACAGGCCTGAGTACTTCACCTCGCAAGCTTCCTGAACCTTCTTGGTCATCTCTTGGCACTCCGGCGGCTTAGTAGGCCGAGGAGACAGCCAATGCGAGGACACATCCAGAAGCGGGGACAAGGAGCTGGCGGATCAAGGCCTACGTCGGCCGGGACTCCGACCGGGAAGAAGCGCTACGTCCAGCGGACGGTGACCGGGACACGCCGGGACGCCGACCGGGAGCTGTCCCGGTTGCTCGTCGAGGCCGACGAGGGACGCTTCGTGGCCACCGCGGCCATGACGCTCGACGTGCTGCTCGACCGGTGGCTCGAGGTGAAGCGCCAGTCGGTCGAGCCGTCGACGCTGAAGAGCTACGAGTGGATCGCCCGGACCTACATCCGTCCGGCGCTCGGTGACCGCAAGGTCGGGGCGCTGCGCCCGATCGACCTGGACATGCTCTACAGCGACCTCGGCGGGCGAGGGCTGTCGGTGCGGACGGTGCGGATCTGCCACACCGTGCTGCGCCAGTCGCTCGAGCAGGCCCGCCGGTGGGGGTTCATCGCCCGCTCCCCCGCCGTCGACGCCTCACCGACCCCCGCAGCGCCGCACCGAGGTCATCCCGCCGACGCCGGCCGAGGTGCTGCGCCTGCTCGACGCCGCTCATGACGAGGACCCGGAGTTCGGGCGTGTACCTGTGGGTGCTGGCCGCCACCGGCTGCCGGCGGGGTGAGGGCTGCGCTCTGCGGTGGAGCGACATCGACCTCGACCGGGGCGAGGTGGCCATCCGCCGCTCGATCACCCTCGTCGACGGCGAGCTGCGGGAGAAGGACACCAAGACCCACGCCTCGCGGCGTCTGGCCATCGACGAGGCGACGGTCGCGCTGCTGCGCACCCACCGCCGCCGCCAGCGGGAGGTGGCCCTGGCCCTCGGTGTGCGCCTGGCCGATGACGCCGCCCTGTTCGCCGACCCCGAGGGTCGGCCGTGGCGGCCCGACGTGTGCACCAACCGGTTCGGGCGGCTGCGGGCCCGGCTCGGCCTCGACCGGGTGCGCCTGCACGACCTGCGCCACTTCGTGGCCACGGTGCTGACCGACGGCGGGATCCCGATCGGCACGGTCAGCACCCGGCTCGGGCACAGCCAGCTCTCGACGACGCTCGATCTGTACACCCACGCCGTCCCCGCCACCGACCAGCGCGCCGCCGCCTACCTCGGAACGCTCCTCACCCGAGGCACCCCGGCCCGTCCCGCCGACATCGGCTGACCACAGCGAGCGAACCGCTGACCAACAGATCCAGGCGGCACACACTTGCAGGTTCCCCTACGGGGAACCCTGCCGGGAACTCGGTCCCGGTGACCGCACAGTGGTGGACGGCCCGGACGATTCCGAGAGGTGATGGAAGATCCGGCTCGCTCGTCGGCCTAGTGGGGCATGAACAACGACGACATCCAGCCCCTGACCGTCACCGTCGAGCAGGCCGCCAAGCTCCTCGGCATCGGCCGCTCCACCGCCTACGAGCTCGTCCACACCGGCGACATCCCCAGCCTCCGCCTCGGCCGCCGCATCGTCGTGCCCAGCGCCAAGGTCGCTGCTCAGCTCGGCATCGAGCCCGAGCACCTCGCTCACCGCATCCAAGGGCCGCAGGAGGAAGCGGAACCCACCGAGCGGCCATCGCACGGGATCACTCAGCCGAGCTCGACGCAACCGCCCTCGCTCTTCTGAACTGCTGTTCGGGGAGATCTCGTCACAATCGGCGAGAGCGATTTGGACCGTCCCCGACCGGCACGAGTGGGATGGTTGTTGTGGGCGGGGGTGCTGTATATCCTTGCTGTATGTCAGCCACCCGGACGCAGGTCTACCTCACCGAGGAGCAGAGGACTCGGATCGACCGGACGGCCGCATCTGAAGGGGTGACGATGGCGGAGGTGATTCGGCGAGCCATCGATCAGTACCTCGGTGAGGAGGCTGATCCGTCGGCCGCGCTGGCGGCGACGTTCGGAGCGGACCCCGACGCCGATGTTCCTTCCCGGGACGCCTGGCGTCGTGGCTGACCTGCTCGTCGACACCGACGTCT
Source organism: uncultured Actinomycetes bacterium (assembly GCA_963793025.1). GTDB lineage: Bacteria > Actinomycetota > Acidimicrobiia > Acidimicrobiales > Acidimicrobilacustridaceae > CAWBYL01. Next base: position 637,241 of record CAWBYL010000006.1, on the reverse strand, counting down.
TCATCGACCACCTCCGGGGTGCAGCCCAGCTCCAACCCGGGCGCCACCGTCTGCACTACTCGGTCATCACCAGAGCAGAACTGTTCGCCGGCAACACCGCCACCGCACTGGCCACCCAGCTCCTCGCTCCGTTCCGGGAACTGCCCGTCGACCGTTCCGTCGCCGAGCGGGCCGGGCGTGTCGCCCGGGAGTTCGGACTCAGGCTTCCCGACGCCATGATCGCCGCCACCGCACTCGAGAAGGGCCTTCAACTCTCGACGCGCAACACGAAGGACTTCGCGAACGTCCGCGGGCTGAGGCTTCGAGCTCTGCGCTGAGATCGCGCCGGGCCGGTGCCACCAACCGCCGGGACTGGGTGATACCGCGTGAGTCAGTCGGAGTACCCGAGTCGCTCTACAACTGGAGCGAGTGCATCGGCCTCAGCATCGGTGAGGTCACTGCGCCACCGGCCGATGCTCGCCTCGACCGAGGCAGTGGTGACGTGGTGTTCAACCCGTTCGACGGCCTCTGCGCGCAGTTCGACACCCAGACGCTGCCCAAACTGTTCCGCCGTCCCGGCCAAGTCCCCTGCGAGGTCCTCGTAGCGCAATCGAATCTCGGATGGGTCGAGGTCGAGTTCGTCGAGGCGCGACATCAGCTGCGCACAGACGACACCGGCCTCTCGGGCCCAACCCTCCGTGCCCCCGGCTCGGAAGGCTCGCCGCGAAGCGAGGATGTCGCGTGGATCGCGCACGAGGTCGACACGTAGAACCGGGATACCAGCGTCGATGAGTGCCACCTCCTCGACCGCGAGCTTCTCGGCGTACCACTTCGCGTCGGGCCGAACGGCGAGCATTGCCTCTGACGCTGACGACCACATCGCCCGGAGGAGTGACGGGCGCCAGGCGTCGACCTCGAGGGCATCGCTGGCGAACGGCATCGGGACCCAGGAGGGCTCTTCGCCGAAGAAGAAGTCGGTCACGCCTTGGTGTCGACTGTCGTCGAAGGGCTCGGTCATGGCCCAAGCGGTTCGTGCGAGATAGGAAGCCACCCGATACTCGGCCGGGTAGCGCCGATCGAACGCAATCTGGGGCGACGTGCCCAGAAGGTTCATCAGGAGGGTCGTGCCGGTCCTGCCCGACAGCGGCCTGATCCCCACGATCGGAAGCATTCAGGCAGTCTGCTCGCTCGCACATCGACTCGCCGCGCCCGTTTCTGCCTCCGCCGTGGTCACCGCCCGAACGGAGGGATGGTGCCGCGCCGCGATCAGCCTGGTCCGGGGACGTCCAGTCCGTTGGCCGCTCGAAAGTCGGGGGTCGTGTTGGTCAGCGGGAACGGCTCGTCGGGGACGGGAAGCCCAAGTCGATCGCACAGCGGCTCCCAGCCGTCGGTGACGCTCCACTCAAACAAGCGTTCCGGGGGGACGGTCGCTCGCACGGCTGCGTTGTGCCGCTCATAGGCCGCAATCATCGCCTCTCGATCATCGACTCGATCGCCGAGCCACTGATCCCAGAGTGGCTGGAATGGAGACGAGCCATGGTCGTCGCCCAGTTGGAACACCGTCGATGCTGAGCTGCGATACCAGGATTCGGCAGGTCGTGTGGACAGCACGACGAGCGCATCCGGGAACGCCCCGGTGATGTCGCGCCACATCGCTGCCCCGGGGAAGTCGGTCTGGGCGACGTAGCCGTCGAACATGCTCTCCCAGTCGACCCGCTCACCGCGCAGGACGGGTCCCCACAGCTTCATCTGGCGTTCGCGGTCGGCGAGGATCTCCGCCATGTGGTGGCAACGACCGCCGAGCAGCCTCTCGAGCGCCACCTTGAGCGAGAAGGTCCCCGTTCGCCCCACCCCCGGCCCAACGACCTGAAGCGTCATCGCATCGACCGTACCGCTCCTCGACCTGCCACATACCGCCGGCAGCTCGTCAGGTGTCGGCTACTCCGGGTCACGGAGCCAGCGAGCGAGGACGGTGACCTCCGCGTCGTTGTACCCCAGGCGCTCGTAGAAGCTGAGAGCCTCATGGTTGGTGTGGCGAACCATCAGATTGAGCTTCACGACGCCGCGTTGTCTGAGCCAGCGCTCAGCGTCTTCCATGAGGCGACGTCCGAGACCAGCACGGCGCCGGTCCGGACTGACCGCGAGGTAGTACACCCAGCCGCGATGACCGTCGTGTCCAACCATCACTGTCCCCGAGAGGGCATCACCGTCGAAGGCACCCAGGATTACAGAGGTCGGGCCGGCAATGGCCCGGTCGAAGTCCGCCGCCGGATCGTTCCACGGCCTCGTCAGGCCCGACTCGGTCCAGAGCGAGGCCGCACGCTCTCTGTCGGCTGTTGTGAGCTCCCGCAGCTCCATTGCAGCAGTCTGGCCGGGATGACCGGTACGTGCCCCAGAACGCCGGGGACGAGAGGCGCGTGATCCACGACCTCAAGCGCCGGCAATTGGAAGACTGCACTGATGATCATCGCGGCGGTGTTGATTCTCATCCCGCTCCTTCTGCTCGTGTGGCTCGTCCTGACACTCGACAGAGGCGTCCTGCAGCTGCGTCGGATCGCAGACGAGCTCCAGCGGCAACGGGAGTCCAAGCCCTCGATCTGACGGATCACCCGTATAACACCGGCTCGGGGTGACGCACCTACGCTGAGGGCATGGCGGGGCGGAAGGCGGTCCGAGTGCTCGCGGTGACCCTGCTCGCCATCGGTGGCGTGTGGCTCTCCGTGGCGTTGGCGTGGGAGCCCTACGTGGAGCCCGGCGCCGGCAGCATCAGCTGCGGCAAGGTCTGGGACAGCCCCGTGGGGCGAGAGCTCGAGGATGACTGCCGGCGGGCTATTGACGAGCGCCGCCGGCTGCTCGTCTGGCCCGTCGTCTTGGTCGTCGCTGGGGTCGCGACGGCGGTGATCGCCTCGAGGCGTACCGGATAACTGATTCGGACTGGACATGCTCTATTCGGAACTTGCTCGCTGGCTAGACAAGGATCTGCCACAACCTTGACCAATTTGGATTGCTGGTAAACGATACTTGCGTGTCCAGATACCCAAGGTTGCTCGGCAACCTTGACTAGGGAGTTCCGATGGCCAAGGTTGTTCGACGGAAGTGGGCGAGCGACGCGGCGAGCGGTCTCTCGCGGCGCGACCGCCAGTCGTGCGAGTACGAGGCCTACGTGCCCGACCCGCTCGCGAGCAGGGCCTTCAGCCTGGACGGCGACGTGGCCGCCGACGTCGCCGACGCAGAGACGGCGATCCGGCGGCTCAACGAGGTCGCCCACGCCCTGGCCGACACCGAGGCGCTCGCTCGGTTGCTGTTGCGAGCCGAGGCGGTTGCCTCGTCGAGGATCGAAGGCCTGGAGGTCGGAGGGCGCCGACTCCTGCGGGCGGAGATGGCCTCGGAGATCGGAGACGACGCGCGAGATGTCACCGCGACAGAGGTCCTGGGCAACATCGAGGCGATGCGTTGGGCGACCGAGACGCTCGCCGGCGCGACGCGCGTCGGGGTCGATGACATCTGCGAGATCCACCGCCGACTCCTGACCGGGACCCGACACGAGCACCTCGCCGGCGTCATCCGAGACGAGCAGAACTGGATCGGTGGGAGCAGCTACAACCCGTGCTCTGCGGCGTTCGTCCCGCCGCCACCGGAGCGGGTGCGTGGGCTCTTGGAGGATCTGTGCGACTTCATCGACAACGATGACCTTCCCGCAGTGGTCCAGGCAGCCATCGTCCACGCCCAGTTCGAGACGGTCCACCCCTTCGCCGACGGCAACGGTCGAGCCGGCCGAGCGCTCATCCACGTCGTGCTTCGCCGCCGAGGGCTGACCGAGCGCGCCGCGCCGCCCATCTCCCTGGTGCTTGCCACCGAGGCCGACCAGTACGTCGCCGGCCTCACCGACTTCCGCTACCTCGGTCGGCCCAGCTCGGCTGCCGCCGTCAGCGGGCTGAACCGATGGCTGGCAACGTTCGCGTCCGCCGCCCGACGAGCGTCCATCGAAGCGGTCACGTTCGAGGCTCGGATCGCGGGGATCCAAGCGGACTGGCGGACGGCGCTCGGGAAGGTGCGAGCGAAGTCCTCCACCGACCTGCTGATCGGCGCGCTCCCCGGCGCCCCGATCGTCACCGTGAACAGCGCCGCCGCGCTGATCGGCCGCACGACCCAAGCCACCAACGAGGCGTTCAAGGCTCTGGCCGGCGCCGGGATCCTCACCCAGATCAACGTCGGACGGCTCCGCAACCGTGCCTTCGAAGCACCGGCGATCATCGACGCCTTCACCGCGTTCGAACGCGGCATGGCCAGCCCCACCGGAGACACGAGATCGACGCCACCGGTCAGAAGGGTGCCGTCCCGCCCGATGGACCGGTAGAACCAAGATCAGTGAAGGTCCGAGACGCCGTGCTCGCCGAGGCCATCTGACTCTGACCGAGACGTGTCCCGGCGGGGATTGACCGAACCGGGATGACACCGGGACACCTACCGGGACCGTCCCGGTCGCCTCCCGGCTCCGCAGTTAGTTAGCCGGCTGTTGGCCTTCCAATTGGCACTCCACGGGCCGATACAGGGCCAGATTCGGCAACACCCGCCGGATCGCGCACCCCACCTGACCTGGTAGAACGTGATTCGACAGCACCACCTGGACCCGTCGGAAACGCCTACGGATCAGAAGGTTGGGGATTCGAGTTCCTCCGAGCGCGCTGCGCGTTCCTGCAGGTCAGCCCGTCGTGGCTGACCTGTTGCGCGTGTAGGGACGACCACTCATCCCTACTTCTGTCCCTACTTTGCGGCCATGGCGTTCGGCCGCTGGGTCCTCGAGCGCTCGCCGCGGCATCCGAATCGGCGAGCTTCCCGATGGCCGGGAACTTGAACAGTCGCTCCGAGTACGACTTGTTCTCTCCCGCCAACTCCGGGATCTGAGGCAGACCCGCAGCGACGAGGGTGATCGGCAGCGTCCGCTGAACACACCGGTGAAGCGCGGCAATGAGCGATTCGAGCTGGGCCACCGACAGAACCTGGATCTCGTCCAACAAGAAGATCACCCCGGTCGAGTGATCGCGAGCGGCCTCCCCCAGCGCGACGAACAAGTCGGTGAGGTCCGAGTCGAGCATGCCGCTGTCCGCGAGACCTTCGATGGCTTCGACGTCCAACCCGGCCGAGATGCCACCGTCGGGCGACAGCGTGACCGAGAACGACTTGAGCGCCGCGGCGGCCCGCTTGGCCTTGCCGGTCAACTTCGCCCGGGGAGTGACGAGCCCCACATCGAACTCGGTGGGTCGAACGGACCCAGCCGAGAAGGTGGTGGTAGTCCTCGTGCGACGGGTCGGCGAGGACCTTCAGGAGATCTTCGTATCCCCCTGCCCCTCCGCTCTCCTCCGGAGGGCTGGCGTTCGCTCCATCGAGGCACACGCGAACTTCAAGCCGATGGGCATCCGCCAAGACGCCGTCACAGCCACCTCGTGGACCCAGGAGTCACCGAAGTCCTACTCGTAGGTGAAGCGCTCGACACCCCGCAACGCGCCGATGACCGTCACCGACGTCTCGTCGAGCTCTCCTTCCGGGTACTCGTCGAACTGCATCCCATACCGCTCGTCGCCGATCTCGAAGGCATGCAGTTGGCAGTCCTCCCAGCCCATCGCGGCCTGGAAGATCCGGTGGAGCTTCGTGAGCCGCACACCACCGGGTATCAGCAGGCGGCGCCACACCCGCGGCTCGACCTCCCGCAGTTCGATGACGCACTCCAGCACGGGCTGACCCGGAGGGGACAGGCATGAACCGACCTTACGATGCGGGCGAGGGCAATCGGGCACGCTCAGGAACACTCCGACCCTCGCTGCGATCGGAGCCGAGCCACGGCGAGGTTCAACTCCGAGGTGCAGCCCTTGGTGCAGCCAGAACGTCCGATCTGGAACCGACGGCTCCGGACGCCGGTGGACTCGGGAGCCTTGGGCCGCCTACGCCCACGGTCATCAGAGGACCTCTGTGGACCTGTCACATCTCCTACGGATCAACTCGACCGCGTGCTCTCCACCCCATCGACGTAGCGCCCTCTCTTCACTCTCAGCGATCGCGGCCGCCGTCTCGCCCGTGCCGACGGGGGGGTACCGTCGCAGTGCTTCGGCCGCGGAGCAGCGCCTTGCGCTGACATCCATGCCTCATGGCGAGGAGACACGAATGACGAGCGAAGGCCTGCCTCGGCGAACGGGCGGATCCGTCGAGAACTACGACGTCATCGTCATCGGAGCGGGTGTGAGCGGGATGTACGCCCTGCACCATCTGCGTGAGATGGGCTTGTCGGTGCGCGTGTACGACGGCGCGAGCGACATCGGTGGCACCTGGTGGTACAACCGCTATCCGGGTGCACGGGTCGATGGACCGGGCAGCCCCTTCTACGGCTACACGTTCGCGAACGAGCTCATGGAGTGGGATTGGGCCGAGACCCAGTCTGAGCAATCTGCTGTGCTCGAGTATCTCGAGCATGTGGCCGATCGGTTCGACCTGCGGCGCGACATCCAGTTCGAGACGTGGGTGGAGGACGCCCGGTACGACGAAGCGGCGCAGCGTTGGACGGTGGAGACCAGCACCGGCGGGTCTGCCACCGCCCAGTTCCTCCTCTGCGCCGTGGGAGCGCTCTCGACGCCGAACATGCCCGACATCCCCGGGATCAACGACTTCGCGGGCGAGGTGCACCACACGGGGCGCTGGCCCCACCAGCCGGTTTCGTTCAGGAACAAGCGCGTCGCCGTCATCGGAACCGGCTCTTCAGGGATCCAGTCGATCCCCGAGATCGCGCGCGAGGCGGACCACGTCACGGTGCTGCAGCGCACGGCGCAGTACACCTTCCCGGCTGGAAACCGCCCGATCGCGCCCGAGGAGATGGCCGACGCCAGAGAGAACTTCGACGCCCTGCGCGAGCTGATGCACGCGAACGGCGGGGGCTTCCCGTTCGAGCCACGAGCACCGCGGAGCGCCCTCGACGACACGCCTGAACAGCGACGGGCGCGCTACGAGGAGCTGTGGCAGCGCGGGGGATTCAAGTTCTTCCTCGAGCTCTACAGCGACATCGCTGTGAGCGAGGAGGCGAACGCCACGTTGGCTGACTTCGTCCGCGACAAGATCCGCGAGATCGTGCACGATCCCGCGACCGCCGAGAAGTTGCTGCCCGAGTACTACGTGATGACCAAGCGGCCGATCCTCGACGATGGCTACTACGAGACCTTCAACCGCGAGAACGTCACGTTGGTCGACCTGCGCGAGGACCCGATCGAGCGGTTCACAGCCACGAGCGTCGTCACCCGGACCGGCGATCACCCCATCGACCTGCTCGTGCTCGCGACCGGCTTCGACGCCATCAGCGGCTCGATGCTGCGTCTGAACCCCAAGGGCCGCGGCGGGTTGAGCCTGAAGGACAGGTGGACCGACCGGTTCCACAACTACCTCGGTCTCTCGCTCGCCGGCTTTCCCAACCTGTTCATGATCCACGGACCGGGTTCTCCCGGCGTCTTCTACAACATGCCGCTCGGTGCCGAACGGCAGATCAGCTGGATCGCCGACTTCGTGCAGTTCATGCGCGAACAGGGGATGGGGGCGGCCGAACCCAAGCCCGACTGTGAGGCGGCTTGGGGAGCCGAAGTGTCCGCGATCGCAGACGCAACGCTGTTCCCTCGCACCGACTCCTGGTGGACCGGCGCCAACATCCCCGGAAAGCCCCGCCAGTTCTCCGCGTACCTGGGTGGCACCCTCTACTACCAACGCCTCGCCGATGCAGCCAAGGACTACGCGGGGTTCGCCTTCGAGCAAGCGGACCGTGCGGAGGACGCCGAAGCGCCGTGACCCCCCCCCCAGGAGCTACGCGCTGAGCTCCAGGCTTGTCGCTGTCCGGGCAGAACCGTGACAGGCGCCAACCTCGGAACCACTCGATCCAGCCGGTCCCGTGTTCTCGCGGGTGCATCTGCTTAGCCGACGCAGGAGTATGCATCCTGAGCATCTGACCCGGTGCAGCCATTGGTGCAGCCAGACCCCGCACCCGGCGAACATCGGCCGCGGATCGCAGTGGACCGAGAACCCGTGCAGCGCCTACTCGGAGCTACTTCTGGGGACCCGAATGGACCCCAGGAATCCGATACGGATCAGAAGGTTGGGGGTTCGAGTCCCTCGGAGCGCGCCAGCTGTTTGCCCAGTTCAGCCGTTCGCGGCTGACCTGATGCGCGTGTTGGGACGGCCCTCCATCCCTACTTCTGTCCCTACATTCCGGGCAGTGGCAGCCAGCCACGGGACAGGGTCGATGCGGCATCCACTGCTATGGCGTCACGCCGGCTGCACCAGACCCTCGATGGTTCCGTGGAGGACGGTCGTGCTGGCGTCGTCGAGGACGCGCCGGGCGACGAGGTACTCGCTGCCGACCCAGCCCTGGCGCATGTAGCGACCGAAGCGGATGCGTGTGCCAGGGGCGCCCGATGCGGCGGGGAGCAGCTTGATGGTCTCGAGGGCGTTCTTCACGCCTTCGCCGGTGAGCGGACGGGCCCGGGAGAGCGCCAGCATCATCACGCGGCCGATGTCGTAGGTGTAGGTAGGGAAGTAGTACGCCGGCCGGTCGCCGTAGCGGGCCTGGTAGCGATCGAGGAAGGCCTGACCGACTTCGTTGCGTTCGTCGAACTGGTCGAGGCCGACCCAGCCGGCGAGGTGCCGTCGCCAGTCGGCGTCGTTGGGGGCGAACTGGAAGGCGGTGGTGGTGTAGCGCCGGGGCATCCACCCGTACTCCTCCAACGCGGCGTTCATGCCGCGAAGCGCCAGTCCGAACCCGACGTGGATGATGCCGTCGGGGCGCTCTGCACCCAGGGCTTCGATGGCCTCGCGTTTGCCTGTCTCGAGTTGGGGGACGCAGACCTCTGCGGTAATCCGGAGGCCGAGCTGGTCGCACGCGGCGCGGGTCGCTCTGAGGTACTCGTTGCCGATGAGCGAACCTTCGTGGGCGATGGCGACGGTTCGGCACCCGTCGAGGTGCGCGACCGTGGCGATGACGAGCGGCTCCTCCTCCATAGAGCCGGCGGGGAGGCTGAACATCCACTCCCCGAGCAGGTTCGCGGAGGCGGCCATGCTGATGCAGGCGACCTCCGCCCTTTCCTCCACATACCGGCGTAGGGGAACGACGTTCTCGGAGATCCACGGCCCGTAGATGACGTGGACGTCCTCGTCGACCAGCTGGTCGAACGCGTTCCGCACGGCGCGGAACGAGCCGGTGGGGAGCCCGTGGACGCCCTTCTCGACAAACTCCACCGGGCGGTCGAGCACCCCCTGCTCGCGGTACTCGTCGGCGACGAGCTGGAGGGTGGGGAGGATCGTGGGGTCGTGCTCACCGTTTGGACCGACGATGTCCATGAGGATCCCGATACGGAACGGGCTCACCGCCATGGGACGACCCGTCTTGCCTGCGGTGTCGATTGGGTCATGGCCGTCAGAACACGCCGATGCCGGCGGCCTCGTTGCGGCGCCGCCACTCGTCTCGCGTCACTCTCTCGACGTCGACCTCGACCGCTTGGGCGCGAAGTGCTCCGACGGTGGCCGCTGGGCGATCGTGGAACGCAAGGGGGTCCCAGTCGTAGAAGCGGCAGGCGTTCTGCCACGTGATCTTGTGGATGTCGCTGTCCGAGCAGCCGGCGTCCTGCAGCTCCTGCCACAACATTTCCGGTGACCGGGGCCAGGTCGTGTCGGTGTGGGGGTAGTCGCACTCCCAGGCGATGTTGTCGATGCCGACCTTGTCGCGCAGCTGGAGCCCCGACGGATCCGTGATGAAGCAGGCGAGGATGTGCTCGCGGAAGACCTCTGAGGGCAACTTGCCCCCGAAGTCGTCGCGGGAGTGCAACCAGCGCTGGTTCTCGAAGTGGCGGTCGACTCGTTCCAGGTAGAAGGGGATCCATCCGATCCCGCCCTCGGAGAGGGCTACCTTGAGATCGGGGAACGCTCGCAGGGTCGGCCCGAAGAGCAGGTCCTGAGCGGTGATGGCGCTGATCTGGCAAGCCAGGACCATCCAGTGGTCGAGGGGCGCTTCGGGGGCCGAGCGGATGACGTCGTACCCGGCGCCGATGTGCAGCGAGAGCACCATGTTCTCGTCGCAGAGCGCTCGGAACATCGGATCCCAGTGGCCGGACAGGAAGCTCGGGTAGCCCTGCACGTGCGGGGTCTCGAGGAAGCTGATCGACCGGCACCCTTTCGCACCGACCCGATGGATCTCGGCGACGGCCAGTTCGACGTCCCACATCGGTACGAGTGCGAGGGGAATGAACCGGCCTGGGTAGGACGCGGCCCACTCGTCGATGGCCCAGTCGTTGTACGCCCTCACCATGACCAGACCGGCTTCCTTGTCACCGCCCTCGCTGAACGTTCTGGCGTTGAACCCGGCCATGGTCGGGAAGTTCATCGATGCGAAGACGCCGTTGGCGTTCATGTCGCGGATGCGCTCGTGGACGTCGAAGCAGCCAGGTCGCATCTCCTGGTACGAGACCGGGTTGAAGCCCCACTCCTCCTGGGGCCAACCGACCGTCGCCGCCATCCCGAACGGGGTCGAGGATCTGGTACCGCCGTACTCCCACTCGTCGACGCCTTCGGCTGTGCGCACGACACGGGGCGCCTTGTCTCGCCACTTCGCGGGGACGTGGTTGTCGTACATGTCGGGTGGCTCGACCATGTGGTCGTCGATGCTCACCAGGATCATGTCGTCCATCTTCATGGTCAGCTCCTCTGGGGGACCCGGTGTCACGGCGTGCGCCGCAGTCAGGCTTCAGCTCGGGCTTCGTCGATGGTCGAGGGGTACAGCGTCGAGAGGTAGCCCTCGAACTCGGGCACGCCGTTCACAACCCGTCGCACCGTGAGCCAGTCGCCCTTCAGGCCCTTCCGGTCGTAAGGCCCGAAGCTGATGTAGCTGCGCGGACCGCCGACCACGGTGGGGAGCATGGTCAGGGTCTCGAGCCCTGCGACGACCCCATCGGGATCCAGGAGGGTTGCGGCGGACACGCCGGCGATCGCGGCACGGGTCTGGTCGTAGGTGCAGGCGACCATGGCGTGGATGACCTTGCGCCCGAAGCGCTGCTCGAAGCGGTCCATGGTGGGCCAGAAGTTCGGGTTGGGGTCACCGACCTCGTCACCCACCTGGTCCACGCCGACCCAGCCTTCGAGGTCATCGAGGATGCTGGCGACGTTGATGTACCAGAGGAACGCCGTGCTCATGATCCGCGGAGGGTCCCAGGCCAGGTCGTTCAGGATGGGGTTGAACATGGCGGTCGGGTAGCCGTAGCCGCAGTAGGCGATGGCGTCCGGCTTGACGTCGTCCCGCAGGATCGTCAGAGCCTCGGCGAGGCCCTTGCCGGTGGTCTCGATCATGAGCTCGGAGACGACATCGAGCCGGTTCCGTCGGGCCGAGGCCCGGAAGGCGGAGGAGTACTCGCGCCCTCCGGGCGAGATCTCGGTGATCATGGCGACGCGCTGATGGGAGTTCTCCCGGAGCCACCCGGCCATGATCGCCCCCTCCTCGGAGACGCCGCCGTTACCGGTGGTGAAGCCGTAGTAGGAGTGGAACGGCTTGGCTCCGTTGGTCGAGACGGTCGGCACATGCCGACGCTCCATCGCCGGCAGAAGCGCCATGGCGTTGTCGGTGATGTACGGACCGAGCACGAGGAGGCACCCCTCGTCGCACAGCTCCTCGTAGCCTGCCACCGCGGTGCGCGCCTCGCCCCGAGGTAGACCACGAGCGATCTTGGTGACGATCTCGATGGGCCGGAACAGCTCGCCGTCGTTGAGTGCGTCTTCGCACGCGAGGATGGCGGCGTCGAGGCAGTCGCCGAGGAGAGCCCCGGTGTCGATGTCGATGAGATAGCCGACCTTCACCGGACTGAACCCGGCGATCCGGCCCCGCGTCGTCTCTGTCGCCGGGGGCTCGATGAGGATCGATGCTGCCGGCACCTCGGCGTTTGTTCCGCTTCCGCCGTTGTGCCACGGGTTGGGCTTGCCGATCGGAGTGGGTTCGACGCTCGTGAACACCGATGCACGCGCCCTCGACGTGTCGGTGTCGGCCTCCCAACGCGTCTGGGCCTCGTCGACCTGGGCGACGAAGTCGTGATCCGGGTCGGCGCTAGCCACGGGCTCGTCCGTCCGCTGTGCGGCGGCTGGGCGAGGACGTGCCGTCGTGCCGTGCGCGTCCCGAGGGAGTGGAACGCACACGGCCCGACGTGATTCCGCATGCGCCCCAGGGGAGAAGCGCGAGCGGCTCTGGTGTCGACCTCTGACTCATGAGCGGCCGGGGGTCAACAGGTCCTGCTGCGCCCCCGCTGCGGTGCCCATGGTCTGGGCCCGGGTGCGCATGCTGCGGAAGGCGGTGTCGACCCCGTCGGCCGCCGCCTGGGCTCGCAGCGCACCCACGTTGCTGTCGGCTTTGCCCCGGTGCTCGAACGGGTCGAAGTGGAACAGCCGGATGGCGTTCTCGTGGGTGATCCGGTGCATGGTGGCGTCGTCGAGGCCTTCCATGCCGGCGAGGGCGATCTCCGGCGATTCGGGCCAGTCGGAGTCGGAGTGGGGGTAATCGCACTCCCAGGTCATGTTCTCGATCCCCGCGCGCTCGGCGACGTCCGGTGTGACCCGGTCGTCGAGGAAGCAGGTGATGATGCGGTCCTTGAAGATCTCGCTGGGGAGGGCGTCGCCGTAGTCCTGGTGGGTCCAGCCCGACTGCTTGCGATAGACGAGGTCGATCTTGTCGAGGAAGTACGGGAGCCAGCCGACCCCACCCTCGGACAGGGCGATCTTCAGCTTCGGGTACTTCCGCAGGACCGGCGACCACACCAGGTCGGCGGCGGCCTGCACGATGTTCATGGGCTGCAGCGTGGCGGTCACGTCGAACGGGGCGTCGGGGGCGGTGACGGTGATCACCGAGGACGAGCCGATGTGCAGGCAGGGCACGATGCCGCGCTCCTCACACGTCGCCCAGAACGGGTCCCAATGGTCCGCGTGGAAACTGGGGAAGCCGAGCTTGGAGGGGTTCTCCGAGAACGAGATGGCGTTGACGCCGAGGTCGTGGAGACGCTCGGTCTCGGCGACCATGAGGTCGATGTCCCAGAAGGGCACGAGGCCGAGGGGGATGAACCGGCCGGGTGCTGACCCGCACCAGTCCTCGATGTGCCAGTCGTTGTAGGCGCGGACGCACTGGAGGGCGAGGTCCTTGTCCTTGGCCTCGGCGAACACCTGCCCGCACAGGCGGGGGAACGACGGGAAGCACAGCGACGCGAGCACCCCGTTGGCGTTCATGTCGTCCACCCGGGCAGCGACGTCCCAGCAGCCGCGGCGCATCTCCTCGAACGAGGTCGGGTCGACCCCGTACTCGTCGCGAGGACGACCGGCCACGGCGTTGAGACCGATGTTGGGGAACGAGAGCCCGTCGTACACCCAGACGTCGTCGCCGGCCTCGTTGCGCACCACGTGGGGCACGTCGCCGCGATCCTTGTAGGCCGCCGGGAGATGGGCGTCGAACATGCCGGCCGGCTCGACCACGTGATCGTCGACGCTGATGAGGATGAGATCTTCGACCTTCATGGCTGCAACCTCCTGAGCCCGACGGCATCGCATCGATGCCGCGGACTCTCTGGCGAAGAGGTGCGCACGACCGCACTGATCATGACGTGCTCACCCAGATGGACTTGGTGGCGAGATATCCGTCGAGTCCGAGGGCGCCGAGCTCGTGGCCCCAGCCGCTCATCTTGTAGCCACCGAACGGGACAGCTGGATCGAGGTACAGGTAGGTGTTGACCCACACCGTGCCGCTCCTGAGCGCGCTGGCGACCTGGTGGGCCCGGCCGAGGTTCTGCGTCCAGACGCCGGCGCCCAGGCCGTAGACGGTCTGGTTGGCGCGACGGATCACCTCGTCGGTGTCATCGAAGCCGAGGACGGAGATGACGGGACCGAAGATCTCCTCACGGGCGATGCGCATGCGGTCATCGACGCCGGCGAACACGGTCGGCTCGACGAAGAACCCGTTCGCCAGATCGCCTGTTTCGTTGCGGGACCCGCCGGCGATGACCTGGGCGCCCTCGTCGACGCCGCTCTCCAGGTATTCGCACACCCTCGTCAGCTGCCGCTCGGAGACGAGCGGTCCGATGTGGGTCGTGGGATCGGTGCTCTGCCCGACGTTGAGCGACCGGGTGAACGCTTCGAGCCGCTCGAGGAACTCCGGGAGGATCGAGTTTTCGACGAACAGGCGGCTGCCGGCGGTGCACATCTGTCCGGCGTTGTTGAAGACCGCCATTGCCGCGGTGGGGACGGCGATGTCGAGGTTGGCGTCGGCGAAGACGATGTTGGCCGACTTCCCGCCCAGCTCGAGGGAGACCCGCTTGAGGTTGCCGGCCGCAGCTCGCACGATCGCCTGACCGGTGGCGGTGGAACCAGTGAAGGCGACCTTGTCGACGTCGGCGTGCTCCGCGAGTGCGGCACCGACGGTGGACCCGTTGCCGGTGATGATGTTGACGACCCCGGGTGGGAGGTCCAGCTCGGCGAGGAGCTCACCGAGCCGGAGGGCAGCCAGGCTCGCCTGCTCGGATGGCTTGAGGACCACGGTGCAGCCGGCAGCCAGCGCTGGAGCCAGCTTCCACAGCGAGTTCGAGAGCGGACCGTTCCAGGGGACGATCGACGCCACGACGCCGATGGGTTCCCGCTCGGTCGAGGTCATCATGTTCGGGACCGGGTTGGGGAGCGTCTGGCCGGCGATCTTGGTCGGCCAGCCCGCGAAGTAGCGCAGGACCGAGGACTCTCGTTCGGCCCCCGCCGTGGGGTCGGGCCCGACGGGCATCCCCATGTCGAGCGACTCGAGGAGGTGGAGCTCCTCGTAGTTCTCGACGACCAGGTCAGCGAAGGCGAGCAACACGTCTTGGCGCTGGACCGCGTTGAACTGACTCCAGGGTCCCTCGAACGCAGCCCTTGCCGCCGCCACGGCGCGGTCGACGTCCTCCGCGCCCGCTTCGGCGAGCTGGGCGATCACCTCACCTGTCGATGGGTCGATGGCCGGGATCTTGTCGTCGGTGGAGGGCTCGACCCATTCGGATCCGATGAGGATCTGTTTCGGCGCGCCTGCGAGGCGCGCTCTGACTTCTTGCACGGTCATATCGACAGCTGCTCTTCGGAGGGCCCGGCCGGATTCTTCTGGCTTCCACCGATCGGCGAGAACCAGGCGGGTGACATCTCTTCCTCTTCGACGTCGGTGATCATCGTCCACGCCTTCTCGAAGCCGGGGAGGCAACCGTGGGGCACCGACGGATCATGGGACGACCGGTAGGCGACGTACGGCGCACCATTGGCGAGGGTCCAGATCGCCACGTACTCGGTGGGGTGCCCGATCGCCCGGGCGAAGAGCTGGAGCTCGAGTCCGGCCGCCGCCGCTGCCGGTATGACGTCGTGTTCGAAGGTTTCGACAAAGGCCTGGCACGACTCCGGCTTGACTCCGAAGGTGTGGGCGATGGCGACCGATCCGGGCGACTCCGACGCCGGCCGGACCGGTGTCGCCCCTGAGCACGGGAGTGACTCGATCATCTTGTCGGTCCAGCCCGTCCTCGACGCGAGCGCCGGGTTGAAGAACTCGAAGGTCTTGATCAACCTCTCTTCGGCGGTGCCTCGTGAGTGGCGGTTGCCCCAGGTCTCCCAGGTGCCGAGCGTCCAGAGGATGCGCACGGACGGGTGGGAGGTGTTGAGCACGTCGGGGACGAAGAAGCCCGACACGGCGTAGAGGTCGCGGTCGTACTTGTCGCTCAGCGCGAGCCACCGTTCAGAGAACAGGCGCATGTACTCGGTGGTCTGGCCGTGCACCATGTGCACCCGTTCCCACAGGAAGGTCGTCACGAGTTCGGTCCTTTCGGTTCGTCCGATGGGTGCGGTGTCGCGAGCCCGGTCATGCGGATTTGGCGCGCACCGCTGCGGATCGTCTCGGCGGCCTTCTCGGCGATCATCACCGTCGCCGCGTTGGTGTTTCCCGACGGCGAGGTGGGCATCACCGAGGCGTCCACCACACGGAGCCCGTCGATCCCGTGGACCCGTAGGTCAGGGCCGACGACGGCCATGTCATCGACTCCCATCTTGCAGGTGCCGACCGGGTGCTGAGCACCCCACGACGCCATGCGCAGGAAGCCTTCGAACTGCTCGTCGGTGGTGATGTCGGGGCCGGGCAGCGCCTCGCCGACGACGTGCTGGGCCAGCGGCTCGGTCTCGAACACTCGGCGGACGGCTCGGATGCCGTCGGCCAGGTCTTTGAGGTCCTGTTCTTCGCCGAGGAGGGTGTGGCGGATCATCGGCTTGTCGGTCGGGTCGCTCGAGCGGAGCAGCACCTGTCCTCGCGAGCGGGGGTGGAGCATCTGCACGATGACGGTGCAGCTGGGGCGCCCCATCACCTGCATGTTCTCCACGTCGTGCTGGCCGGCCGAGTCCAGGACGTCCTTTGCGGTGTCGCCGGCGTCCGCTCCCACCATCCCGAGGGGTGCGAAGCCCGCCTCGATGTTGGGTCGGCCGTCGGTCCCGTCGGTACGGAGGAACAACAGGACGTGGCAGACGCCGGACGACGCCGGACCGGTGCCGTGCCGGAGGTACTCCCAGCCGTGCTTCACGAACTTGTCGACGGTGAAGTCCATGTTGATGGTCGGGACGTTCATGTTGAAGATCACCGGGCACATCGGGTGCTCTTGGAGGTTGCGACCGACGCCGCCGAGGTCGTGCAAAAGCGGGATGCCGTGCTCCTCGAGCTGCTCCGCCGGGCCGACACCCGAGAGCATCAGGATCTTGGGTGACGCCAGCGCACCGGCGGCCAGGATCACCTCGCGTCGGGCGTAGCGGGCGACGCGCTTTCCGCCCTGGTCGTATTCGACGCCGACCGCGCGGTTGCCGTCGAACAGGATCCGCCGCACTTCACAGCCGGTGCGGATGCTGAGGTTGCGACGACGCCACGATGAACCGAGGTAGGCCCGGGCCTCGCTGTGGCGGATCCCTCGCCACTGGGCGACCTGGCAGACACCCACGCCCAGCTGCGACTTGCCGTTGTAGTCGTCGTTCAGCGGGTACCCGGCCGCTTCCGAGGCTTGCTGGAACTCGTCGTTGAGGAGGTGATCGACGCCCTGTTCCTGGATGCGCTGCGGTCCGCTGTCGCCGCGGTAGTGGTCTCCTCCGCCCTTGTACCTTTCGGCCCGCTTGAAGAACGGCAGGACACTCTCGTAGTCCCAGCCTTCACAGCCGGCGCTGGCCCATTCGTCGAAGTCGGCCGGGTTCCCGCGGACCCACACCATGCCGTTGACGGAGCTCCCGCCGCCCAGCACCCGGCCCGCCATCCACGGCATCTGTTGCCCGTTGCGGGATGGGTCGGGTTCGTCGGTGAAGTTCCAGAGCTTGCCTTCCATGGCCAGGGCGCCGGCCGGGACGTAGATCTTCGGGTCGAGGTCGCGGGGCCCGGCCTCCAGCAGCAGCACGTTGTCGTCGCCGCTCTCGGAGAGGCGCGACGCCATCACGCAGCCCGCGCTCCCGCCGCCGACGACGATGTAGTCGTAGTCCATGTCAGCCTCCTGCTATCCGAAGAGGACCGGGAGCGCTCGGGGCGCCCGGAACGTGCCGCCGGAGATGGCGATGTCGTCCACCGTCGGGTCGAGACGAAGTTTGGGGAGCCGGTCGAGCACCGCGTTCATCATCACGAGCGTCTCGGCTCGGGCCAGGTGCATGCCGAGGCAGATGTGGGGACCGAACCCGAACGCGTGATGGGCCAGCGCCGGGCGATAGATGTCGAACACGTCGGGGTTGTCCCATCGCTTCTCGTCGCGGTTGGCGGCGCCGAGGTTGATCGAGATGACCGACCCTGCAGGGATGGGAACGCCGGCGAGCACGGTGTCGACGGTGGCGACCCGGAAGATGACGGTGAGTGGAGGCTCCCAGCGCAGGGCTTCTTCCATCGCCCGGGGGAGCAGATCACGGTTGTCCCGAACGTCGTCCAAGACGTCCGGTCGGGTGAGCAACGCGTACAGGAGATTCGATGAGGAGCGGTACGTGGTCTCGGCGCCGGCCTCGAGCAGGAAGCGGAGGAAGTCGACGATCTCCTGGTCGGTGAGTCGTGCGCCGTGGAGCTCCGCAGTCGCCAGGGTCGAGATGACGTCGGTGCGCGGGTCGGCGCGTCGCTGCGCCACCAGGGGCGTGAAGTACTCGGCCAGCCGGGCCGAGCCGGCGATGCCCAGCTCGGGGTCGAACGGGAGGCAGATCATCTCGACGGCCCACCGGTGGAAGTCGGGCAGGTCCTCGTCGGGGAGACCGAGAAGTGCGGCGATTACGAAGACCGGGAAGGTGAACGTGAGCTGGGACACCAGGTCCGCCCGGCCGTCGTTCTCGAACTTGGAGATGTGGTCGTCGACGACCGGGACGATGACCTTTTCGGTCCAGTCGACCAGCGTGCGGCGGCTGAAGAGTTCTTGGACCAGCGCTCGGTGCTCCCGATGTGCTATCGGGTCCATGCCGAGGATGATGTTTCCGAGGACTGGGCCCATCATGTCGTGGATGATGCTGGTGGCGTAGGTGGTGCCGTCTCGGAGGACTTCGGTGACGGCGTCGAACCCGAGCACCGTGTACACCGGTCGGTCCCCTGCGATCGAGGAGCCGCCCTCGGCCACGAGCGGGTCGGCGTCGCCCACGAAGACGGGGCAGTCCCTCCTGAGCTGGTTCCACCGGGTGTGCGGATCGAGGATCACGCCGCCGCCGTGGGCGGCCTCGAAGATCGCAAACGCATCAGTACTCATGTTGGGGGGCCACCTTTCAGAAGTTGAGATCGATGTCGGGTCCTGCGTCGCCGATGGATGCGGCTGCTCCACACGGAAGCCCGGCCGAAACCGTCAGACGGCCCCGACGGGCGGCGGTCACGGCGGGACCGGCGGCGTCTCGGCACCGCCGGTCCCGTCGTCGCCTAGAGCTGGGACACTCGATTGGCATCGAGGTTCGCTCGGTCCACCAGCGGTCCAGTCACCTGGCCGGCGTAGGACGGATCGCAATCGAACGTCCCTGGCTCGGTGGGTGTGACCCTTACGTAGGTGGTGCCCTCCATCTTGAGCAACATCCCGCACTCACCCGGAATGTTGTCGCCCGGGTTGGTGGGCGGGGAGAGACCACCGCCGTCCCACGAGGTGACGGTGTCGAGGTAGGCGCCCACGCACTCCCGGGTGAGGTCCGAACCGCACGACTTCGAGGCGGTGGCCCACATCAGGAAGCTCGATGCCGCCTGCATGCCGAGCTGGCTGATGTCGCCGCCGCTCGCTGCGAGCAGGTCCATGTACTGCTGGGTGGCGGGCGTGTACGACGCCTCCTCGAAGGGCGTGAACGTGTAGCCCATGTACACCTTGTCGGCGAAGCCAGTGGTGTTCCAGTCCCGGAACGTGTTGTCGTAGAAGTTTCCGGTGACCATCCAGATCGGGTCGTAGTCGAGCTGGTCGGCGGCGGTGAGCAGGTTCTCGAAGTTGGGGTACGGGTTCCCGACGAAGTACACGACCTCGGCCCCGCAGTCCTTCAGCTGCTGGACGAACGGCTTCCAGTCGGCCTCGCCGGCGATGTTGTACTCCACGCCACAGTCGAGGAAGTCCCAGCCGAACTCAGGGAACGTGGCGAGGATCTTGTCCTTGGTGTCGACGGTGGCGGCGTAGTTGCCCCACATGACCGCTGACTTCTTGACCTCCTCGGGGTACAGCTTCTCGAGCTGGTCCGCCGGGGCCGTGTTCCAGTAGTCCACCGGAACCGGATTCGTCGTCCACATGAGTGGCGCATTCGTGTGCTGCGGACTCACTGCGAAGGCCGGCACCGACGGCAGCCCGCAGCCCCGCCGGACCTCCTCCTGGACCGAATCGAGCACGAATCCTTGACCCACCAACATGAAGACCTCGGTGCACGCCTCGGTCATCACGTTGTTCACCTCGGAGAGCTTGGCGTCGTAGTACTTCCCGACCACCTCCCGGCCGAGGATCCCGCCCTGGTCGTTGCACCAGCCGATGAACGCCTTCATCGCGTCGGACATCTGGTGATTCAGACCAGGGCTCGCGGTGTAGCCCGCATCGTCCCCGTAGCCGATCGTGATCGACGTGTCCGTCACGCCCTGATCTGTCGCCCCCGAGGCGTCACCTTCGCCGCACGGCGACTCGAGCGTCCCGAAGCTCGTCTCGGTCGCCGAGGTCGCCGTCGTGTCGGTCGACTGCTCGGGGTCGGACGAGTCACGTCCGCTACTGCACGCGGTCGCGAGCAACGCGAGCGTCACCACCGCCACGCCGAGGATGATCCTGAACCTTCCAACCATCGTTAGCCCCCCAGGGCCCAGGCGGCAGTCCACAGGTTCCCCTGCGTCTGTCGCGTTGCTTGGAGCGAGCGGTCACTCTACAACATGGAGCGAGCACTCGCTCTACGGCGTCTGCGGGGGTCACTGGTAGCGTTTCGTCGTGCCCGGAAAACTCACACAAGCAGCGGAAACGAGCTCCGGCCGTCCGGCCAAGCGGGCGGCCCGCGCTCCCGGTGAACCTCGTCGCCTGCTGCTCGCAGCGGCCACCGATGTGTTCAACCGCAAGGGCTACGCCGGCGCCTCGACACGAGAGATCGCCTCGGAAGCAGACGTGAGCGAGTCGCTCATCTTCCGCTACTTCGGATCGAAGGCCGGCCTCTTCAGAGAGGCGATGGTCGTCCCCTTCGTGGCGCTTGTGGACCGGCACATCGAGCGTCGGCTCGCCGACCCCGACCGCTTCAAGCATCCCCGGCAGGCATCTCACGCCTTCATCGGCGACATGTACGACACGTTCCACGAGCACCGTGCGCTCGCGATGTCCCTCTTCACCTCCGACGTTATGCAGGACAGCGCCCTTGCGGAGGAAGGCGTCCTCGACACGTTGCGCGAGCAGGTCGAGCGGCTCGCCTCCTTCGGCACAGAAGAGACTCGCCTGCAGGGCGCAAACGTTCCCGAGGGGACAAGCACCATCGCCACCCGAGCCCTACTCGCCCTCACCGCCGGCATGTCCATGGTCGGTGAATCGCTGCTCAGCGAGTCGCTTAGCCGCGATGTCATCGTCGACGAGATCAACGACTGGCTTGTGAACCGGTACCTCAGCGAGAGCTGAGCATCGCTGACTGCCAACGGGCACGGGCGGATCCAGACCAGACGGCTCACACGGTCTCTACGTTGCCGGTATGGCAACCAGGTACGGGACAGGGTCAATGCGTGAGCGCCGGTGGGGGGTGTGGGAGGTCCGGGTGGCAGCGAGACCGACCCGGTGACAGGTGCACTCCGCCAACACCTCGAAGCCAGCTGAGCCTGCCACCGAACGCCGGGTTAGCGACGTGGTCGAAATGGCGAGCCAAGTGACGAAGACCGAGTCATAGCGATCGCCACCGCCGCCACGACGATCACTCCGATGATGGGATTGACCCAGATCAAGAGGGTTGCCGCAGCGAGGAGCGGAAGCCATGCCCACCAGCGCTCGGCGAAGGCACGAGCAGCAGGCCATCGGTTCCGGGTTGCGAAGACCACGAGAAGCCGGATCAGGTACGCGATCGGGAATGCGACGAGCACGAACACCAGCACACTTACCCGTTGCACATCATCAGCGTAAGCCCATCTCCAAGCGCCGGGTCTGAGGGGCATACTCAGCGCCCGCGAATCCCTGCCCAGTAGCGTGATCGCTGTGCGAACGGCAGGCGTTGTGAGCGGGTTCGTCCTGGCGGCCAACTTGGCCGTATGCGGTTGCAGCGGGGACTCTTCCACCCCAAGCGGGACCCTCCAGGGCCACGTTGAGCTAGTCGGTGGACCGGCACCCGGCGAACCTCGACCCAGCTCTGGCGAGGTCACCCTCGTCGATGACCAGCAGCAGTCCACCGTTGTTGCAGTTGGAGCCGAAGGCGCGTTCGAACTGACGCTTCCAGAGGGGCACTACACGATTGGGTACTGCGGCTCCTCGAACCAAGCATCCGTGGTTGCCGGTGTGACGGCGAGCGTCACGATCTCGTGCCACGTCCCATAGCGCCGGCTGTGGGACGCACCCAGCGGCACCTCGGGGACGACCCTTCGTGGACTGTCAGCTCACGTGTCGCCGGCCGGGCGTGACGCCGCCGTGCCGAGCAGGCCAACGCCAAGGAGCCCGAGCGCAGAACCCCACGGCACGGTGACGACTCCGACGACCATGAGGACTGCTGCGACAACGCACGTGGCCATGCCGAGCAAGAACAGCAGTCGTCGAGTCATCGAGGGGAACGTACCGGACTTCTCGTGGTGCGGCGCTCCAACGTCATCCCAGTGCGCAGCCGACACCTCGCGCATCGGTAACGTCCCCGATCGCCGACAGAGAGACACTGCCCCCGAGTTGCTCGGCGAGCTCGACGAAGCTCTCCGTCTGCACCTCGCCCTTTGACCGAAGCATCCCGAGGCGCCGGAAGCGTGAGGCAGTGCCGCCTCGCTCTGTCATCCTTGAAGTCCGTGGACAGCATCGACACAGGCGACGACTACGACGGTGAAACCCCTTGGCAGAGTCAGGTTGCGGCCGGATGGCGAAGGGCCTCTCCCGCTCGCAGCCCACGCGTGCCCTGCGAGCGATCCGCTGGGGGATCCTTGTCGTTCTCGTACTGGCAGTCGTGCTGGTAGTCGCAGCCGTCCTCTCCTAAGACCTGCGGTCATCCCACAACGCCGGCTCGGAGACCCGCCGATCTGTACGCGAGCGCGCTCCCGGTGACTATGCATCTCGGCAGTTCGGACGTTGATGTGTCAGCCAGTCGCGCTGGTTCGTCCGACGGCCTCCGCGATGACGTCCGCGAGTGGCGCGGGTGCTTCGTTCGGCAGGAAGAACACCGAGCCAGGGATCGTCACCACATGCGTCTGCGGGCACGCTTCGAGGGTTCTGCGCTCGTCGTCGGTCAGACCTCCGTCGCCCTTTTCGGCATGAACAATCCACGTCGGAACGCCGGCTTGGCACAGCCGCTCAGCCGGCCGTTCTTGTCGATGCAGCCAATGCACGTACGCGCGCAACGCTGGTGTGGTGTCACGCGGTACGTTCCTGCGGAAGTCCGCTTGCAGCTCGCGTCTTGCGTTCGGCGGGCAGATCTATCCGCTTGACCATGGAAGCAGCCCCGGTGGCCAGGACCCTGCTGGGCACCCCTCCCAGCACCGTGCTGAGCTTGACGAGGCCACGGAAGAATGCCGCTTCATCTTCGGATGAAAGGCTGATCCCGAGTAACACGACCGGTCCGGTGAAGCTTCCGGAGACGACCATTTCGAACGCGACGGACGCTCCGTTACTGAACCCCACGACAACGTCCGCGTTGACTCGCGCCGCCAGTTCGGTCGTGACCCGGGCGTAGTTCCCGATGCTGCAGTCATCGAGTGGGGGTGCCCCGGCATTGCCAGGCAGCGTCGCGGCCACCAACCGCGTGTCCCTGAGTACAGGCTCCACCATGATCTCCGCGAACGAGCCCGCACCACACATCCCGCCGGGGAGCAAGAGCACGGTTCGTTCGGCTCCGGACGGACCCGCCTCGAGAAGCTCCCAGTCAATAGCCGACATACGTTCATCGTGCCCGCGATGCGCTCATTTGGCCACCGATGTCACCCCGGCCAGAACGGCACGGCACGGCACGGGCGCCCATAACGCCGGATCAGTGACCGTCTGCTGGTCCTGGGGGCGATGACACGGTCCCTGACTCTGGCCCGTGGGCGGACTCCGGGCGGGCGTGTGGGTGTGCCTCTTGACACAATCTCGATGTCATGTATCTTGACCTCAAGAAACACGAGGGCAAGATAAGTGCCCGTAAGAAAGGGGACCCCGATGAGCACAGCAACGTTGATCGTCCGCCACCGCGTGGAGGACTACGGCAGCTGGCGTTCGGTGTACGACAGCGTGGAGCCTCTGCGCTCGAAGCACGGATGCACCGACGCGGAGGTCATGGTCGACCCCAGCGACAAGCAGGATGTCTTCATCCTCCACCGGTTCCCGACGCTCGAGCAGGCGCAGGCGTTCGCGGGGAGCGACGAGCTTCGCGAGGCCATGGGCCGCGCCGGCGTCGTCGGGGCTCCTCGAATCGAGATCGCAGTGGAGGCCTGAGCTGACCAAGCGCGGCTCTCATCGAGGAGGTGGCGTCCAGGACTCGGGCGCCACCTCGGCGCGTGCGGCCGAGGCCGCCGCGTTCGCGCGCGAGTACCCGGGCGCGTCATGGCTCGCGAGCCGGACCCTGAAGCAGCTCGAGGTCATCGGCAGCAGGACCGAAGCCCTCGTCGCCAAGGTCGCCCGCCGACACGGGATCTCCCACGCGGCACTCAACGCCCTGGCCGTCATCGAGGCAGCGGGAGAGCCCGTACGCACTGGCGAGGTCGGCGCCCGCATGCACATCACCACCGGTACAACCACCGCCGTGCTCGACACCCTCGAGCGGGACGGCTACATCGTTCGCCTCGCCGATCCCGACGACCGCCGACGCGTCCTCGTCGACATCACCCCCGTCGCGCAGTCGATCCTCGACCAGGCCCTGCCGGCAGTGCAGCAGCTCTGCACCACGGTCATGGCCGCCATCGACGAAGAGACCCAAGAGTCCCTGCTCGAGGCCCTCACCGCCTTGGGCGCGGCCCTGGACGCAAGCCCGGACGACCTCCCGCCACCAGCCCCACGCCGCCCACCCAAGCGGCTTCGCCGCATCTGAGGTCCGTGTGGCGCCCTTGGCGTCCGTCGTGGGGTCCGGCCCGACCTGGGTTCGGCGCCATCCAATACCCGACGTGCGGCCCGCACGGCCTTCGGTCCACCTACGTGGTCGGTGGTCAATCATTTGTGACCACCGATCATGGCTCACCTGACCTGATTCCACCGGCCGGCAGTCACCAGCGGGCGCGCTCCGCGACGCAGCGGATAGACGTACCCGGCGCAAGGGGACCACCCCGTAGGCTGGCCGCATGTCCGACGTCGTCATCCGACCGCTTCGGGATCCGGTGTAGTCGCACCGAGACGAGTTCAAGGCGATCGTGGCGCGCCACCACGGCGAGTCGGTTGCCATCTTTGGGTCCGTCGCCCGAGGTGACGAGCAGCCCGGGAGTGACATCGACTTCCTCGTTGAGCTTGCGCCGGGCACGCGCCCGTTCGAGATCCTCGCCATCGGCGTCGAGCTCGAGGAAGCCCTCGGCGTGAAGGTCGACGTCGGTACACCCGAGACGCTTCGGGAGCGCCTGCGCGACGAGGTTCTCGCCGAGGCCGTGCAGCTTGAGCCGACAGGACGACGCTCGCCTTGGCGACATCGTCGAGTCCATCGAAGCGATCCGGGCGCATCTGACCAGGGGTGATACCAAACGACGGCTTGGTCTACGACGCACTTCGAGTCCGGCTGATCGAGATCGGTGAGGCGGTCAAGGCCATCAGTCCCGATCTCGTGGCCCAGGTGCCCGAGGTGCCGTGGAGCGGGATCGCCCGCATGCGTGACCACCTCGCTCACCGCTACTTCGACACCGACCACGCCATCGTGCAGGACGTCGTCGACAACGAGCTGGGTCCGCTGCTCGAAACAGTGCGCATGCTCCTCGAGCGCGCCGACCGGGACGGGAACGGGACCTGGCCGGGACATCCACCGGGACCCGGTGGACACTCCACCGGTGATCGCCGACGAACAGGTTGCGGCGAGCTGACCCTGACCCTCACGAGCCACACGCCGTTCTATGAAGACGACAATGCGGGCAGGAGTCGACGCATGAGTGCGAAGCGGATCGACATCGTGTTCAAACAGGACCGCTGGATCGCCGAGGGTCGCAAGCACCGAGAGGTCGCCAGCGACGACTCGAAGGCCCAGCTGGTGGACCGGATGGCGAAGAAGGCCCGAACCGGAGCTGGAAAGGGCAGATCGACGAGCCTGCGGATCCACAAGAAGAACGGCCACCTCCAGGAGGAACGCAGCTACCGGCCGAAGTAGGTCTGCCGCTCGAGGGCCCCATCATCACCGCCGCCTCGGTCCACCGGAACCATCTCGACCGTCAGCGCGACCAGGCGAGGACCTCAGGTCACGTCGAGGGGGAAGTGACAGGCCACGTGGTGCCCGGGTGCCATCTCGCGCATGGTGGGCTCCTCGATCGCGCAGCGCTCCTGGGCGCGTGGGCAGCGGGTGCGGAAGCGACAGCCACTCGGAGGGTTGATCGGCGAGGGCAGCTCGCCGGGCATCTCGTCCTTCTCCCCGACCTCGGCATTCGGGTCGGGCACGGGGATGGCCCTGAGCAGCCCGTCGGTGTAGGGGTGCATCGGGTTCTCGTGGAGCCGATCCGAGGGGGCGACCTCGCAGAGCTTGCCGAGGTACATCACCGCGATGCGGTCACTGATGTTGCGCACCACGGCGAGGTCGTGGGCGATGAAGATCAGGGTGAGCCCGAAGCGCTCCTTCATGTCCTCGAGGAGGTTCAGGATCTGGGCCTGGACCGACACGTCGAGGGCGGAGACCGGCTCGTCGCACACGATGACGTCGGGTTCGAGCACGAGGCAGCGAGCGATGGAGATGCGCTGGCACTGGCCGCCGGAGAACTCATGGGGTCGGCGTCCGACCGCGGTCTCGGGATCGAGGCCGACGGCGTCGAGCACGTCGGCCACCCGCTTGGCCCGGTCCTCGGCGGTGCCCTCCTTCCAGACCACCAGGGGATCGGCGACGATGGCGCCGACGGTCTGGCGAGGGTTCAGCGCCGAGATCGGGTCCTGGAAGATCATCTGCAGCTTGCGGCGCTGCGCCCGCAGCTCCGAGCCGGACAGCGCGGTGAGGTCGACGTCGTCGAGCACGACCTTGCCGCTGGTGGGGTGGGGCAGCTGGAGCAGGGCGCGCCCGAAGGTGGACTTGCCGCAGCCCGACTCCCCCACCAGGCCGAGGGTCTCGCCCTTGCGGACGTCGATGCTGATGCCGCTGACGGCGTGGACCTTGGCACCCGAGCGCCCGACGGGGAACTCGACCACGACCTCGTCGGCCCGCAGCAGGGCGTCGTCGCGCAGGTGACTGGTACCGGTTCCGGCCACGTCAGCGCTCCCCTGCCGGCCCGGCGGCGTCGTCGGCGCCCATCGAGGCGGGCGCGGCGGAGGCGGCGGCCGGAACCCGCAGCTTGGGGCCGTCGACCGGGAACCAACACCGGTAGTCGTGACCGGGCGTGTCGGCCGTCAGTGGGGGCGCCTCCTGTCGGCACTTGTCCTGGGCGTACTCGCAGCGGGGTGAGAAGCGGCAACCCTTCGGCGGGGCCACCAGGTCGGGTGGGCGACCGGGAATGACCGCCAGGCGCGTGTGCACCGGGTCGTCGAGGGTGGGGATGGAGGCGAGCAGCGCCTGTGTGTACGGCATCCGCATCTGCGCGAACAACACCTTGGTGGGCGCCCGCTCCACGACCTGACCGGCGTACATGACGATGATCTCGTCGGTGTGGCCTGCCACCACACCCAGGTCGTGGGTGACCAGCACCATCGCCATGTGCCGCTCCTGCTGCATGTTGGCCAGCACGTTGAGGATCTGGGCCTGCACGGTGACGTCGAGCGCAGTGGTGGGCTCGTCGGCGAACAGCAGGCGGGGTCCGCACGCCAGGGCGGCGGCGATCACCACGCGCTGGCGCATCCCTCCGGAGAGCTGGTGGGGGTACTCCCGCAGGCGCTTCTCCGGGTCGGGGATGCGCACCGAGGAGAGCAGGGCGAGCGCAGTGGCGCGGGCTTCTCGCTTGTCGAGCGAGAGGTGGTGGCGCAGCGGCTCGGTGATCTGGTCCCCGACGCGCCGCACCGGGTTCAGCGACGTCATCGGGTCCTGGGGGACCATCGACAGCTCGGTGCCCCACACCTTGCGCATCTGCTTGCGGGACCGGTGGAGGAGCTCCTCGCCGTCGAGCCGGACCGAACCGGTGCGGTCGACCTTGCCGCGCGGCAAAAGGCCCATGATCGACTTGGCCAGCATGGTCTTGCCCGAACCGGACTCACCCACCACGCCGAGGGTGCGGCCTCGTTCGAGCGTGAACGACACACCGTCGACGGCGTGCACGGTGCCCCGATCGATGTGGATGCCCGTGCGGAGGTCCTCGACCTGCAGCAGCGGGACGGTGGGGTCGGCCGGGTCGGTGCTCGCGATGTCCATCTAGCGGTCCCTCGAGTCGTAGCGGGCCCGGACCTGCTCACCCACGATGTTGAAGGCGAGCACCGTGAGGAACACGAACGCCGCCGGGACGAACACCACGCTGGGCTCGATACGCAGCGACGATTTGCCCTCGGCGATCATCCCGCCCCAGCTCGGGGTGGGCGACGGCAACCCCAGGCCGAGGAAGCTCAACGAGCCCTCGGCCACGATCAGCGCCGAGATGACGGTGGGGATGTACGTGATGAGCGTCAACACCGAGTTGGGCAGGATGTGGCGCACCGCGATGCGCAGGTCCTTCGACCCGTAGGACCGCGCCGCCAGCACGAAGGGCCGCTCGGCCCACGCCATGGCCGCCGCCCGCTCGAGGCGCACGAACGTGGGGATGATGATCACCGACAGGCCGATGAGCAACGTCGACAACTTCGGGGTGAGCACCGCGGTGACGGTCAGCAGGAACACCAGTGGCGGGAAGGCGAGGAGGATGTCGACCACGAACGACGAGCCCCGGTCGGTCCAGCCCCGCCGGTAGCCGGAGATCAGCCCGACGAAACCACCCACCACCAGCCCGATGAACGAGGCGAGGATGCCGATCAGCATCGAGGCCCGCGCCCCGTAGATGACGCGAGACAGGTTCGACCGCCCGAACCCGTCCGTGCCGAGGGACAAGCCGTCGCCCCACTGCTGGAAGGGAGCCAGACGCGCCGGTCCCGCCGGCTTGGCCGGGTCGGGGATCGGCAGGAAGTTGGCGAACAACGCCGCCAGGATCAGCAGCACGATCCACGCCAGGCAGACCCACAGCACGATCGAGCGCCGTCGACGCCCCTTCATCTGCGGGCCGGCGTCCGCCGCCTCCTCCTCCAGAAGGAGCGCGTCGGGCTCGAGCTCGCCGCGCTCGCGCATCCCCCGGTCGTCGATCATCGGGTCGGTGCTCATCGCTCGTCCCTCGCACGGATCCGGGGATCGACCACCCCGTAGAGCAGATCGACCACCAGGTTCACGACCACATAGGCCACCGCCACGAACACCACGATGCCCTGGACCATGATGAGGTCACGTTTGATGATGGACGTCTGCAGGAGCGACCCGAGCCCGGGGAGCACGAAGAGCGACTCCACGATGACGGTGCCCCCCAGCAGCCGGCCGATGCTGATGCCGGTGACGGTCATCAAGGAGATCGACGCCGGCCGGAAGGCGTGGCGAACCATGATGCGCCCCTCCCCGATCCCCCTGGCTCTCGCCGCGTCGATGTAGTCCTCGTCGAGGGTGGCGACGAGATCACCCCGGAACAGTCGCTGGAACACGGCGAACTCGGGAAGGGCGACGCAGAACGCGGGCAACAACGCGGTGCGGAGGTTCTCCCCGAGACCGTCGCTCAACGGACTCCAGCCCGTGACCGGGAAGATGTTGTTCTGGACCGCAAGGAAGTAGAGCAACACCGGCCCCAGCACGAAGGTCGGGATCGACAACGCCGCTGAGGTGACGCCACCGAAGAGCCGGTCGACGATGCCGTTGGGCCGCCGGGCGGAGATGAACGCGGTGCTGACGGCCAGCGCGAGGGCCATCACCGTGGCCAGCAGGACCAACTCGAGGGTGACCGGGAGCGCGGTGGTGATGGCGTCCCAGACCGAGCGGTTGTCGATCGGTGAGCGTCCGAGGTCGCCGTGGAGCACGTTCCCGGCCCACTCGAAGTACCGAACGAAGAACGGCCGGTCGAGGCCGAGCTCCTGGTTGAGCTGGGCCACGTTCTCCGGCGACGCCGCCTCGCCCAGGATGCTGGCGGCCACCCCGCCGGGGGCCAGCTCGAGGAACCACTGGGTGAGCATGGTGGCGCCCATCACCACCAGCACGGCACGGCCGAGCTTGAACAACAGGAACCGTCCGACGTTCCCGCTGCGCCTGGTACGCGGCGGGGGGCTCTCCGGGCTCGCCGGGTCGTCGACCGCTGCGGGCGGGTCGGCGTCGATCGTCACGCCTCCTCCTCGCTGGCCGTCAGGCGGCGCCGGTCACGCAGCAGAGTGGCCCGTTCGTCCATCCGACCCCCGAGGCGGGCCCCCGTCACGGACGACTCGACCAGCAGCTGCGGGAGGAGCGCGGCGTCGCGCCACGCCGCCGGGTCCACCCTCGTCTCACGCTCACCGAACACTCGCACCCCCTGCGTGCTCGTCCCGTGCGGCGACGATGGCCGCACAGGCGACCGATCGTGCCGAACCATGACGCTTGGCACACTCGATCCTACGTCGCCGGCCTGGCCTGCTCGCCCGCCCCGGGGACGCGGCGCAGCGCGACCATCGGGGGGCCGCGCTGCATCGTCACCGCCCGATCGGTCCGGGCCCTCCCGGGCCCGGACCGCCGTGCTCACGCTCCGTCGACGAAACCGAAGGTGTCGATCATGAACGATCCCTGCCCGTACCCCCAGATGCCGGTGGTCTTGGGCGAGTAGATGGCGCTCTGGTCGTTGCGGTACATCCACAGCTGCGGGTACTCGTTCACGAGCACCTCCTGCAGCGAGTCGTAGGCCGCCTTGCGGCCAGCCTCGTCGGTGGCCGTGCGGCCGTCCTGGATGGCCTGGTTCGCCTTGTCGCTCATCAGGTGGCTGATCGGGATCGGGTACTCGTCCCAGAACTGCACGAACTGCGGCTCCGGGTCCGGCGACGCCACCGCGTAGAGGGCCAGGTTGAAGTCACCGCTGAACAGGGTGATGCCGTAGTTGGCGCCGTCGATGGTGTTCACCGACGCCTCCACGTTGTCGTACTGCGCGAGCTGAGTCTGCAGCTGGCGCATCAGGGCGTTGTTCTGGGTGTTGGTCGACACGGCCATGTCGAACACCAACGGCCCGCCGTTCTCGGTGGCCAGCTCGTCGAAGAGGTTCTGGGCCTCTTCGGAGTTGTACCCGGCGAAGGTCATGTCCGGGTTGTAGAAGGGCGAACCCTCCCGGAACATCGAGTTCATCGGGTCGTTGCCGTTGAAGAAGACCTGTTCGAGCATCTGATCGATGTCGAGGGCCTTGGTGACGGCCTCCCGGGCCTTCACGTTGTCGAACGGCGGCTTGTTCTGGTTGAACAGCAGGCTGGTGCCACCCTGAAGGTTGTCGACCGACACGGAGCCCATGCCCTGATCGACAGCGGTCTTGGTGAGGTCCTGGGCCAGCCAGAAGCTGGCGTCGGCACCACCGGTGGTGACCGTGTCAGCGACCTGCTGCTGGTCGGCGACGGGACGGAAGGTGAAGCTGTCGAGCTTGGGCAACCCCTCCTGCCAGTAGGTGTCGTTGCGGACCAGGGTCGTCTCGGAGCCCGGCGTGCGGGCGGTGACCTTGAACGGTCCCGCGCCGACGACGTTGGCGTCGTTGCCGAAGTTCTCGCCGGCGGCCGCGATGGAGGCCGGGGAGGCGATCCAGGTCAGCGCGTTGATGGGGACGCCTCGCCAGTACTGCCAGTTCACCTGGTTGAGCGTCACCACGAAGGTCGTGGCGTTGGGTGCCGCCAGGCTCTCCACCTGGAACATCTGCCCGTTGCTCGAGGCGCGGGCGTTGTCGATCGTTCGCTGCCAGTTCATCATCACCGCTTCGGCGTTCAACGGCGTGCCGTCGCTGAACATGACGTCGTCACGCAACGTCATGGTCCAGGTGATGCCGTCGTCCGAGGTGAAGTCGGTGGCGATCCGGGGCTCGATCGAGTCCGTGTCGGTGTTGATCGTGTAGAGCGTGTCGTAGATCGCATTGATCAGGCTGGCGCCCTGCGTGGTGCTGTTGATCACGAGCGACGGGTCCAGGCTGCGGACCTCGGGCCCGAGGATGGTGGCGTCGCCGCCCATCCCGGCCTCGCGGGTGTCGACCTGTGTGCTGTCGGTACTGCTTCCGCCGTCCGACGAGCTCGAACAGGCTGCCGCCATCAGCGCCAGAACTGCGACCAGCCCTAGCAAAATCCGTCGTTTCCTCATCGTATTGTGCTCCCCCCCCGGGGTCTCGACGTCATGGAACGCCCCAGGCCGCGGTCGCATGCGACCGTCCCCTGGCCTGAGACGGAGGTCACACACTAACCCAGCACCGGAGACCGCCCTTCCAGATCGCGGGCCGGGCAAGGACCACGCCGCGGACAGGGATCTCCCGAAGTACGTCGTGTCGACGAGCCTCAGCGACACCGATCTGGTCGACGCGGAGCGGGCAGGCCTCAGCCCCGGGGCGTGTACCGGGCGGTGATGAGCGGCAGATCGGCGAACGTCCGGATGCCCGGAGCGGCGTCGCACACCACCGGGATCGCGTTGACGCACGGCATCGCCGTGACCGGCTGAGCGAGGTCGGCGACGCGGCCGGACGCCAGCTGCTCCGGGGAGGGTGAGAACCGCATCCGGGTGTGGAGGTTGGGTTGCCCGGTGACCTCCATGGTGTACCCGTGGTGCAGCGGCCACTCGGGC
This sequence comes from uncultured Actinomycetes bacterium, assembly GCA_963793025.1. Lineage (GTDB taxonomy): Bacteria > Actinomycetota > Acidimicrobiia > Acidimicrobiales > Acidimicrobilacustridaceae > CAWBYL01. Next base: position 604,754 of record CAWBYL010000006.1, on the reverse strand, counting down.
TCCAAGCCTGCGCCGGCGTTCCAGACCACCTCCAGCTGGATGACAGCCTCGTCGTCGACCATGCCCTTCCACGTGCACTTCTGTCCGGCCACTGTCCCGGCGGGCATCGTGAAGCCGTGGATGGTGCGGTCCTCAGGCGTGACCGCGCTCTCGTACTCGAACACCACCTCCCGCAGCGGCACGTGCAGCATCTCGGCCATGACCTCGACCGACTCCGAGTACTGGCCGAGGTGCACCCGGTTGATCGGCGTCCACTTCTCGTCGTCGGGCGGGGACGCCCACCCGTGCTGGGCGAAGTTGGCGATGGCCTCGTAGTAGGTGAGGTCCACCGACTCGAGGAACCGCAACCGTTCGAACCCGCTCGTCGCGGTAGCCGTCAACGGGGCGATGAAGTTGGCCCACCCCGGGAAGATCCCCGAGCCGAACAGGCTGGCCCCGCCTCGTTGCGCCGCATCCTCGAGTCGTTGGCGCACCCCGTCGCCCAGCATGTTGCCGTTGACGAAGTAGCTGCTCACCACGTTCACACCGGCTTCGAGAAGGGCGACCATGTCGTCGACGTCGAGCCGCCTGGGCATGTAGCTGACGCAGTCGGGTTCCCAGCTCAACAGGGTGTCGATGTCGGCGGTGGCCACCACGCCGAGCGGCTCGATCCCACACAACTCGCCGACGTCGACGCCGTCCTTGCTCTTGCTCCACGCATAGGCGCCCACCAGCTCGAGATCAGGATGGCCGAGGATCCCCTTGACCGCCGCCCGACCGATGTGCCCTGTCGTCCACTGCGCCACCCGGTACGGCATCGCGGATCCCCCCTACCCCCACGCCCATCGAAGGCCGGATTCTAGGCATGGGGCCGGATCCGAGGCTCCTCGTCACCCGGGACACGCTGCCGACTCGGCGGTGCGAAAGGCGCCACATCCTGCAGACGCGCCGAAGGTCGTACGGCTAGAACGTGCACCATGCTGCTCGGGCGCGACGACGAGCGGGCCGTCATCGGCCGGACCGTGGCATCGGCGCGAGAGGGAACGGGCGCGGTGCTCGTCGTGCGAGGCGGCGCCGGCATCGGCAAGACCACGCTGCTGACCGATGCCGTCGAGTCGGCCGAGGGCTTCACCGTCGTCGCCGTGTCGGGCGTCGAGTCCGAGGCCCCGCTCGCCTACGCCGCTCTCCACCGGGTGTTGCTGCCCTTCCTCGACTCCCTCGATGGGCTCCCCGCCCCTCGAGCGCGGGGCCCTGTCGGCCGCGTTCGGCCTCGCCGCCACTGGAGCTCCTGACCAGTTCCTCATCGGCCTCGCCACGCTGACCCTCCTGGACGAGGCCGCGAGCCGACGACCGCTGCTGTGCGTGATCGACGACGCCCAGTGGATCGACCGGGATTCCCTGGCGGTGCTCACCTTCGTCGGTCGTCGGCTGCTCGCCGACCGTCTGGCGATGATCTTCGCCATCCGGGAGCCTTCCGACGAAGAGGTGTTGGCGGGGATCGACGAGCTGGTCGTCGGGGCCCTCACCGACGACGCCGCCCACGACCTGTTCGCCCGGTCGGTGGGCAGCTTCGTGAACCGCCGGGTCAGCGAGCAGATCGTCGCCCAGACCGAGGGCAACCCCCTCGCCCTGGTCGAGTTGGCCCGGGAGCTGTCGGAGAACCAACTGCTCGGTGGGGCGCCCCTTCCCCTGCCGCTTCCCGTCGGCCACCAGCTCGAAGCCCGGTTCCTCCGCCAGGTGGACACGCTCCCGGAGTCGGCGCGGACACTGCTGTTGGTGGCGTCGGCGGATCCGGCGAGGAGCCCGGCCACGCTCCGCCGGGCCGCCGAAGCGCTCGGCATCCCGATGGAGGCGATGGCGCCGGTCGAGCGCGCCGGCCTCGTCGAGATCTCCATCCGGGTCGAGTTCCGGCATCCGCTGGTGCGCTCAGCGGTCTACGGCCGAGCAACCGATGCGGAACGTCGGCGCGTCCACCAGGTGCTGGCCATCGATCGCCGACCCCGAGAACGATCGCCCGCTGCGGGCCTCGCACCTCGCCGCCGCCGCCGAGGCGCCCGACGAGGAGGTGGCCGCCCAACTCGAGAGCGCCGCCGACAGCGCTCGACAGCGGGGCGGTCCCGACGCCCAGGTGGCGCTGCTGCTCCGGGCGGCCGAGCTCTCGCCGGCCGAGGACCAGCGCGGCCGTCGTCTCCTCGCCGCGGCGACGGCGGCCTCGGTCGCCGGCAGCTTCCGCTCGGCCGCCCCGGTCCTGGAGCAGGCCCGACCTCTCCTGGTCGATCCGGTCGAACGGGCCGCCGCCCTGCGACTGGTGGGCTCGTTGTGCATCCCGCTCGGCCAGAACCTGGCCGCACCGGGGCTCCTCGTCGCCGCCAGTGAGGCCTTCCGCGAGCTGGATCCGGTCAGCGCCCGGGAGACGATGCTCGAGGCCCTCAACGCCAGCACCGTCGCCGGGCGGTACTGCGAGGACCCCTCCTTCGACCAGGTCGCGGAGGCGAGCGGGGCGCTCCTCGACGGGTCCACCGGCCCGCTGACCCCGGTCGAACGTGTCCTCACCGCCTGCGCCTCCTTGATCAGGGACGACCCTGGACCCGATCCCGAGGTGATCCGCGACCTCGCCGCGCTGCTGGGCTCCAGTCCGGTCACCCCCGACCAGCTCACCCGGTGGTGCGAGCTGGCGATGCTGCTGAGCACCCAGGTTCTCGACCACCAGGCCCAGCGCGACATGTTCGACCAACTGGAGGCCTCCGCCCGCAGCCGCGGCGCGCTGCTCGGGCTCGGCCTGGTCCTCTCCGGTCTCGCCTCCTTCGAGATCCGCGCCGGCCGCTTCGACCTCGCCGCCGCCCACTACGCCGAGCGCACCGACATCGCCAGAGCCTGCGGAGAGGTGCTGGACCCCACCTGGCTCGACGTCGAGTTGCTCTCCTGGCAGGGCGACGACCGCACGCCGGGGGTCGTCCGGGACATGGCCGAGCTCGCCGACCGCTTCGGGTCCGGTGCCCTGCTCTACACCGGACTGCACGCCCTGGCGACCTTCGAGCTCGGCGCCGGGCACTACGCCCAGGCCCTGGCCGCCGCACTCCCCGCCTTCGAGGATCGGGCGGTCGGTTGGGAGTGCTACTCCTTCCCCGACGTCGTCGAGGCTGCGGCCCGCGTCGAGAACCGCGCTCTGGTGGACGCCGCCCTCGAGCGCTTCGACACCCGAGCGAAGGCCGCCGGCACCCCGTGGGCCCTCGGGCTCCTCGCCCGAGCCCGGGCGCTGGGGGCGAGCTCGGCGCACGCCGAACCGCACTACCTCGCCGCCCTGGAGCTGCTCGCCGCCACACCCTGGCGCACCGAGGAGGCCCGTACCCGTCTGGTGTACGGGGAGTGGCTCCGCCGTGAGAAGCGGCGCAGCGAGGCGCGGGAGCACCTCCGCGCCGCGCACGAGATGTTCGCCGCCATGGGCGCCCTCGGCTTCGCCGAGCGGGCCCGCCTCGAACTGCTGGCCACCGGGGAGCGGGCCCGGTCGCGCCGACCCGAGGCCACCCACGAGCTCACGGCGCGAGAGCTGCAGATCGCCCGCCTGGCCGCCGAGCGGGCGACGAGCAGGGAGATCGGGGCTCAGCTCTTCATCAGCGCCAACACGGTCGACTACCACCTGCGCAAGGTGTTCCAGAAGCTGGGCGTGTCGTCCCGTCGGGACCTGGCCGACCGACTCCCCACCACCTCATAGACGAGCGTGTGCGCCCCTCGTGGGATCAGGTGGTCTTGATGAGGCCGCCGTCGATGACGAAGTTGGCGCCGGTGACGTTGGCCGTGCGTTCCGAGGCGAGCAGAACGACCAGGGTCGCCACCTCCTCGGGCGTGGTGAAGCGTCCGGTGGCGAACCCTCCGATGCCGGCCACGACGTTCTCCCGTGCGGTGTCGACATCCACCCCCGCCGCGGCGGCCACGGTGGCGGCGACCCCGTGGTCGCCCAGCCAGAGATCGGTCGCGACCGGTCCCGGAGAGATCGCGGTCACCCGAATCCCCTGGGGCCCGAACTCCTGGGCCAGGGACTTGCTGACGTTGAGCACCGCCGCCTTGGCCGCGCCGTAGTCGATGGTGCCACCGTCAGGCTCGAAGAACGCGTTGACCGACGCCATGTTGATGATGACCCCCGAGCCCTGCTCGGTCATCTGCGCCAGAGCAGCCCGGCTCGCCCGCAGACCGGTGAAGAAGTTCATCGAGAACGCCCATTCGAAGTCCTCGTCGGTCATGGCGAGGAACCCGTCCATACGCAGCTTCACCGCGCCGATGTTGTTGACCAGCACGTCCAGCCGACCGTGGTCGTCGATGGCTCGCCGCACCAATCGAGCCGGACCATCCGGATCCGACAGGTCCACTTCGACCGCGGTGACGTTCTCCAGTCCCATCAGGCTGGAGGTGCTGCGGGCTCCGGCGACGACCTGGGCGCCTTCGTCCGCCAGAGCCTGGGTGGCCGCCATGCCTATGCCCTTGCTGGCCCCGGTCACCACCGCCACCTTGTCGTTCAACATGAGGTCCATGGGGTTCTCCTCGCCGGCCCAGAGGGCCCGGCCGTTCAGATGGGATAGGCACGGGGCTCGCGCTGGAGGCTGATCCAGTGGTCGGTGGTGAACTCCTCGAGGGCCCAGGTGCCTCCGAAGCGGCCGATGCCGGACGCCTTCTCGCCGCCGAAGGCGGTGTTCGGGTCCTCGTTGAGCGGCGAGTCGTTGACGTGGGTCATGCCCGCTTCGACCTGGAGCGCGAACCGGACTCCACGCTCGCCGTCCCGGGTGAACACGGCGCTGGACAGCCCGTACTCGGTGTCGTTCGCGATCCGGAGGGCGTCGAGCTCATCCTCGGCGCGGATGATGGTGATCACCGGGCCGAAGACCTCCTCGCGGGCGGTGGCCACGTCGTTGCCGGCGAGGAGCACGTGTGGGGGCAGGCTGAGACCGGTCGGCCCCCCCGCCTCACCGCCCAACACCACGTCTGCTCCCGCCTCGCGAGATCGTCGGACCTTGTCCTGTATCGCGGCGAGCTGGCCGTGGTTGATGATCGGGCCGACGTCGGTGGTCGGATCCGACGGATCACCGACACGGAGCTGGCGAGCCCGGACGACGAACCGGTCCACGAACTCGTCGTGAACGGTCCGGTCGACGATCAGGCGGTTGGCGATCATGCAGATCTGTCCCTGGTGGAAGTACGCGCCGTAGACCGCCGCATCGACAGCCGCCCCGAGATCGGCGTCGTCCAGCACGACCATCGGCCCGTTGCCGCCGAGCTCCAACGCCAGTCGCTTCACGCCGGCCTTGCCGGGAATGGCCCGACCCACGCCCGTCGACCCGGTGAAGGACACGAAATCGCTCAGCGGGTGCTCGACGATGGCGTCGCCGATCTCCCGCCCCGATCCGATCACGACGTTGAGCACGCCCGGGGGCAAGCCGGCCTCTTCGTAGATCTTGGCCAGCAACAGGCCGCCGGTGACCGGGGTGTCGCTGGCCGGCTTCAACACCACCGCGTTGCCGACGGCGAGCGCCGGCGCCACCGAGCGGTTGCTCAGGTACATCGGGAAGTTCCACGGGCTGATGACGGTGACGACTCCGACCGGCACCCGATAGACCCTGCTCTCCTTCCCGGGGATGTCCGAGGGCAGGATCCGGCCCTCGACGTGATGGGGCATAGAGGCGGCCTCGCGCAGGCCGTTCTGCACGACGGCCAGCTCGAGCTCGGACTTGACCACCGTGCCGCCGCCCTCGCGGACCAACCAACCGACGATCTCGTCACGGCGGGCCGTCATGATGTCGGCCGCGTCGAGCATGACGCTCGCTCGCTCGGCGGGGATCTTGGCCGCCCACTCGCGCTGGCCGGCACGAGCGGCCTCGAAGGCGTCGTCGAGATCCTCGGCGTTCGCCAGTGGAATCTCCACGAGCGTCTCGCCGTTCCACGGGTCGGTGTCGGAGGTGGTGCGGGCGCTCCGCCCAACCCGCCACGTTCCGGCGAGCGATTGGAGATCGAAGCCGTCGTAGGCTCGGGACTCGGTGGGTGCGCTGATGGTGTCGGTCATCGTTCACCGCCCCCGGTTCAGCCCTGCGCCGGCATCGACTCGGCCCCGGCTCCGACCTCGCTGAGCCACGATCCGATGGCCGCCGCGATCTCCTCCCAGCCCTCTTGCACCATGTGCAGATGTGACCGCCCAGGGAACTCGATCAGGTCGGTCCGAGCCGCGGAGTGCCGATACTTCTTGACGTTCGACCTGACCGTCTCGGGCGGGATCGTGTGGTCGTCGTCCCCCGCAACGAACAACAGCGGAGCACGGTCGTCGTTGTCGTAGTCGATCGCCAACGGTGAATGAAGGGCGAAGTTGGCGAACCCGGCCTCGAAGAAGATGCGGCCGGTCTCGGGCACGGCGTAGCGCTCGTAGACGGCGGCGGCCTCCTCCGGCCCGAAGGTGTTGGTGAAGCCGTAGTTGAACTGCTCGGCGGTGAGGGTGACCACGCCGTGACGTGACTTCGGATGGTTGATCGCCGGTCCGGCTGCTTTCAGCGACGACGGGGCGATCCGCAGCACACCCTTGGGCGATGCCGGGTCGAGCGCCACGCCGGCTCGGCCGAGCCCTCGGGCCAGCAGCAACTGGACGAACAGGCCGCCGAAGGAATGGCCGATCAGGACCGGCGGTGCGTCCATGGCTCGGATCAACTCGTCGTAGTGGTCGACGATCTCGGCGACGCCCAGCCCGGCGAGCCCGGTGGTGTCCTCGCGTAGCTCCTCCACGTCGCCGTGCTTGCGGGGCCACTCCGGGGCAGTGACGTCGTACCCGCGCTCGCCGAAGTAGTCGACGTAGTTCTCCCAGCTGCGAGCGCTCAGCCAGGCACCGTGGATGAGGATCATCGGTTCAGCCATTCCAGGGCTCCATTCGGGTCCGCTTCGTTTGGAGCCCCATCGTCCGCGCCGAGGACCGACTTCGAATCCCCGACCTCGGGTAGTCCGGGTGGACCGGCGGGTCGGACTCGGGCCAGCGTGGTGACGAACCCGAGCAGCAGAGAGGCACTCGTGACGAGCCAGCGATCATCGGAGAACCTGCCGCCCGAGCCCGTCTTCGCCCACGTCGACGACATCGCCTGGACGCCGGTCCAGCGCCAGCGCAACGCCGACGGGAGCGTGTCGGTGGTGCGCGAGCGGTGGCCGATCATGAGGCCGGACTTCCTCTCGGCCTACGTCCAGTACGAGCCGGGCATGGTGGTGCGACGCCACGGCCACCGCAGCAACCACGTGGTCTTCGTGCTCGACGGCGGCGTGTGGCTCGGCGACCGGTGGTGCACGCCCGGCACCCACGTCCACGTCCCCCTCGGCGCTGCGTTCGGACCGATCATCGCCGGCCCTGGTGGAGTGACCTGCTGGGAGCTCAGCTTCGGGGAGTTCGGCGGCTGGGGCGACGAGCCGGAGCTCTACGAGCGCGAGATCGCGACACGCGGGGTGACGCCCCTGCCCGATCCCCCGCTGGACCTCGGCGACTGGTTCGTCGACCCGCGCGGCGACACCGGTGCGGTGCGGCCCACCCCGCGGGTTCCCGGACTCGCCGAGGCCATCACCGACGTCGACGAGCTCGACTGGGAAGACGCCGGAGCAGGCATCCGGGCCACGTGGCCCGTGCGCCTCCCCGACTTCAGCAGCGCCTACGTGAGGTTCGCGCCCGGGGCCGAATCCGCCGAGCACGGCCACCACGGCCTGCACGTCGCCCTCGTCGTCGCCGGCGGCGCGTGGTTCGGCGATCGCTGGTGCCCCGCCGGCACGCACGTCGAGATGCCCGAGGGTGCCACCTGCGGCCCCATCGTGGCCGGCGACGACGGGATGGACATCCTCGGTCTCACCAACGGGCCCGCCGGGACCTGGAACCCCTGACCGCTAGTCGAGCAGGGCGGGGGCCGTGCCCTCGCCCTCCACGAAGAGGTCCTGATCCACCGGGGTCGGCGTCATCCGGGCGGAGAGCACGGCCGCGCCCGCCGCCAGCGAGAACACGAACGCGGCGACGGTGAACGGGAGCACCGAGCCGTCATAGGCGCTGTCCACGATGCCTCCGAGCAGAGCGCCACCGATGGTCGACACGGTGCCGATGATGGCGGCGGCCATCCCGGCCATGGAGGCCAACGGCGCCATGGCGGCCGTGTTGGTGTTGGGCACGAGCGCAGTGACCGAAGGCAGCATCAAGGCGCTCGCCGCGAGGAACAGCCACAGCGGCGGCTGGCCATCGGTGGCGATCCCGACGGCCGCCAGGACGGCGGCGGAACCCACCGCGTACAGGGCGCCGACCCGCACGAGTCGGGCCAGACCGATCCGGGTGACGAGGCGCCCCGCCAGGAGCGACCCGAGGGCGAGCCCGATGGCGAGGGCCCCGAAGATGAAGGGAAAGAGGTCTTCCTGACCGAAGACCTCCTCGACGATGACCTGGGTGCTGCCCACGTAGGACGTCAGGATCCCGAACAGGAACGTCGAGGCCAGGCAGAAGGCCATGGTCTGCCGGTTCCGCACCACGGCACCAGCGGCATCGGCCAGCGCCCTCGGCGACACCGACCGGCGCCGCTCAGGCGGCAGCGTCTCGGGCAGCCGGAGCGCGACCCAGACCGCGAGGAGCACCGCGACGGTGGCCGGGAACCACAGCGTGAGCCTCCAGCCGCCGAACGTGATCAGGCCTGCACCGATGCTCGGGGCCACGATCGGGACGAGGATGAAGGTGGCCATGACGTTCGACATCATGCGGGCCATGCGGTCGCCCTCGAAGGTGTCGCGCAGTATGGCGAGCGCCAGCGATCGAGGGCATGCAGCCCCGAAGCCCCACACGATCCGACAGATCACGAACGCTCCGAGCGAGTTGGCCTGCGTCGCCGCCACGGCTCCGGCGACGTACACGGCGATGCCGACGTAGAGCACCGGCTTTCGGCCGAACCGGTCCGAGAGGGGCCCGTAGACGAGTTGACCGACACCGAGGCCGATGAAGAACGCGGTGATGACCAGGGAGATCTCCGTGGCCCCCTCGTCGAGGCCGAACACGGTCCGCATCTCGGGGAACGCGGGCAGCATCAGATCGATGGACATGGCGGCCATCGCCATGCAGAGGGCGACGATCGCCAGGAACTCCCGGCTGCCCGGCACGGCTCGTCGCCGGGTCGCCGCCGGTCGCCCGTTCTGCATGGCCGCCAGTGTGCCCGATCGCCGGTAGGCGACCCGCTGGCGTTTCCGGGGTCACCGAGATCGACGTCACCCGGGCCTGGATGCTCGGGCACCCAGGCCCGACCTCCTCGTCGAAGTGCTCGGCGTCCCGTGAACGGGATCCGTCCTCGAGCCGATCGACCAGGACGACGGCGCGACCTGACACCGCGCCGACACCCCTACGGGAGGTTCTTCTGGGCGACGCGGTCGGCGTCGAGGTTCAGGGTGGCAACGGCGTCGGGCACGGGATCGACCTTCACCACGTAGGACGGGTCGCAGGCGAACCGCCCCGGCTCGGTCGGTTGCCACTGCACGAACGACGTGCCCTCGACGTGCATGACCAGCTCGCATTCACTCACCATGTTTGCGCCCGGGTCCTGCGGGGCGCTGAGCCCCCCGCCGTCCCACTGGTGCACGCTCTTCAACTGGGCCATCACGCAGTCCCGGGTGACGTCGCGGCCGCAGGCCTTGGCCGCCGTGGCCCACAGCAGGAACGCCGAAGCCGCGAGCTGGCCGCTGTAGCCGATGTCGCCGCCACTGGCCTCGACGAGCTCGACGTACGTGGCGTTGGCGCTGCCCTCGGGCACGAAGTCGAGCGGGACCATGCCGTTGGGGAAGTACACCTGGTCGGCGTTGCCGGTCGTGTTCCCCTTGGCGAAGGTGTCCGTGTAGATGGTCGGGATGTTGATCCAGATGGGGTGGAAGTCGAGCTGGTTGGCGGCGTCGAGCATGTTGCGGAAGTTGAGCTCGATGTCGGTCGTCATCACCGTCTCGACACCGCAGTCCTTCAGCCGTTGCAGGTACGGGCGGAAGTCGCTGACTCCGGAGATCTGGTATTGGATCTTGCACGGGAGGAACTCGAAGCCCACCGTGCCGACCGCTCCGGCGATGCGCTGGTCGTAGTCGATCACCGACGGGAAGTTCGGCTCCATCACGCCGGTCTTCTTCACCTCGTCGGGGAACTGCTCAGCTATGAGTGACGCCCCTGCGACGTTGAAGTAGTCGACGGGTTGAGGGAACGGCGAGACCATCAGCGGGGCGTTGGTGATGTCGGAGCCCGAGGTCGACCCGGGCACCGTGGGGAGGCCGCAGCCCAGACGGGTGGGCTCGGCGGCGCCGGCGAGCGCGAACACCTGGCCGACGAGCATGAACGCGCTCTTGCAGGCCTCGGACATGGCATTGGTCACCTCGGTGATCTTGGCGTCGTAGTAGACGCCCTTCACCGGTCGGCCGTTGATGCCGCCCTGGTCGTTGCACCATCCGATCAGGGCCTCCACCGCATCTGACGCCTCGTGCCCCACCCCGGGGTTCGGCGCATACCCGGCGTCGTCGCCGTAGCCGATCTCGATGGCGGTGTCGGTGACGCCCTGGTCGGTGGCGCCGTTCGCATCGCCGGGTCCACAGACGGGAGCGAGGGTCCCGAAGGTCCCCTCCGGCACAGCCGAGGTCGACGCAGAGGTCCCGGTCCCCCCGGCGTCCGATCCCGCCGAGCGTCCCCCGCCACAAGCCCCTGCGACCAGCGCCAACGCCACCGTCAAAGCGACGGCGCGCCCGCTCGACGTCATCTTCATCGTTGCCCCCCGGACCCCTTGACCTAACTAGCCACCTAGTTTAGACAGCGAACGCCAGCCACTGTCGAGCGCAACGCGTGCGCCGGCCGTTTCCCCCGACCCAAGGAGAACCATGAACCGCGACCTGTTCCTCTATGAGGTGATCGACATCGTCGGCCAGGGCCAGTACGAGTACATGGAGCACCTGTGGAAGGACCCGGTGCAGGACATGCCGGAGATGGACAAGCTCCAGGGCTCGTTCTACATCTGCGCCTTCGGCGGCGGCCGGTGGCCCCAGGTCGTCAACATCTGGGATGTGGGTCCCGATGGCTGGACCTCCTACGCCAAGAACGTCGACCGGTTGAACCTGAAGCGGCGCAAGGCCTTCTACTCCGACTGGTGGGACGAGGCCTACAAGCTGCGCACCGGCGGCTTCGACCGGCTCTGCGGCGGCGTGCCCGGCAGTCCCAGCACCGCCGAGATCGTCGAACGCGGCATCAAGGGCACGCTGTTCGTCAACGAGATCATCGACGTGCGGGCCGGCTCCGCCCTCGAGTTCCTCGCCGCGGTCGACGAGGAGCGCGTACCGATGATGCGCGACTACGGGTTCGAGCCGACCGGCCTCTACGAGGTCATCTCCAACCCCCACGAGGCCGTCCTGGTGTGGGCCGCCAGCATCCCCGCCCACGTGAAGTTCCAGGCCAACCGTGACACCACCCGGGGCCTGAGCACCGAGGGCGAGGTCGACGATCGGATCGTGGCCTGGGAACAGCGCTCGGCCGAGTACACCCTCGGCGGCGCCACCCACATCATGACCCCCCTCCCGCGCACCGTCTACGGTCCCGACGACTGGGAGGATGCGTCGATGGACGACTGGCTGAAGCCGTGAGCGCGGCGCCCGCGGAGCCGCCGGTGAAGGTCGGCGAGCGCCTCGCCCGCCAGATCATCGAGGAGATCGCCGCCGCCGACTGGCCCATCGGCACGGTGCTCGGCACCGAACCCGAGCTCATCGAGCGCTACGGGGTGAGCCGCAACGCGTTCCGCGAGGCGGTTCGCATCCTCGAGCACCTCGACTCGGCCCGCATGCGAGAAGGCCGCGGCGGCGGCCTCGTGGTCACCGAGCCGCGGCCCGAGCCCCTCACCCATGCCGCCGCCATCTACCTGCGGTACCGACAGGTCGACATCCACGACCTCTACTCCGCCCGCATCTCACTCGAGGCCGATCTCGTCGAGCGGACCACCGAGGCCATGGACGCCGACCGCGAGGCGATGCTCCGGGCCGCTCTGGCCAGCGAGCTGAGCGAAGCTCCTGACGAGTTGCTCCACCACACCAGCGACATCCACGTCGCCATCTCCCACACCGCGGCGAACGAACCGCTCGCCCTCTTCCTCCACACCCTGATCTCGCTCAGCGACGAGTACTCACGGCCCAAGGTCACACGGTCGGCCGAGGACATGCGCACGCGCCGGGCGGACTCGCACCGCGCCCACGAGGCCATCGTCGAGGCGATGGTCGCCGGCGACTCCGAGACCGCGGTCCGCCGCATGCGGTCCCACCTCGGTGCCATCGAAGACTGGATGCCCCGGTGATCCGGCCCGAGATCGAGAACCTCGTCGGCGTGTACTGCGAGTCGGTCCTCCGCTTCGATCCGGAGCAGTTCGCGTCGACATGGTGTGAGGACGCGACCTGGTCCATCCCCGGATCGGGCCATGTCGTCGGCCGCCCGGCGATCGTGGAGACGTTCACGGCCATACGCGGCACCTACGCTCGATGTGTCCAGGAGATCCTGAACGGCGTGGTCACACCATCAGGCCCTGACCACGCCACCGCCACCTGGCAGGCACGGGAGCTGCAGTGGCGCCCGGACGGGTCCGGCAGTGAGCTCATCGGCGTCTACCACGACGCCCTCACCCGGACCCCCGAGGGCTGGAAGTTCGCCCACCGGGACTTCGAGCTGCTCTACGACGGACCCGTTGCGGTGCCGGGGCGTCTACGCAACGCCCGCTGAGACGTTCGAGACCATCGCCGCGGCGATGTCGGCCTGGACGAGATCGGCGTTCATCGCGATGGCGGCGGCGGATCCGGCGCCGGCCGCGGTGATGACCTGGGCTCGCGGATCGACGACGTTGCCGGCGGCCCACACGCCGGGCGTGCTGGTGCGACCCGTCGCGTCGACGAGGGCGAATCCGGTGATGTCCATGTCGCATCCCAGAGAGGCGAGGAGGCCGTCAGGGTGGGGTGTGTTGACGGGTCGGACGAACACCGCCGTGCGGGCGATGACCCGACCGTCGGTGAGCTCGACGCCGGTCAGATGATCGTCTTCGACCACCAGACGGGCGACCTCGCCACCGACGACCCGGATGTCACGGGCGGCGAGCTCGAGCCAGTTCGATGTCGGTGGGCTGGTAGCTGTGAGCGAAGTAGATGACGTCGTCGGACCACTGCCGGACGAGCTGGGCATGGAGCACGGCGCCAGGGTTGGTGCCGAGAACCCCGAGGGGCTGGTCGCGGACCTCCCAGCCGTGGCAGTAGGGGCAGTGGAGCAGGTCCCTGCCCCAGCGGTCCCGGACACCGTCGATGGCGGGGATCTCGTCTCCGACCCCGGTGGTGACGAGGATGCGTCGGGCGCTGATGGTCTGCCCGCCGGTCAGGTGGACCGAGAATCCGGACTCGATCGACTCGACGGTCCCGTCGACGATCTCGACCCCGTAGGCGGAGACCTCGGCACGGCCCGTCGCGAGCAGGTCGCGGGGCGCCATGCCGTCGCGTGACAAGAAGCCCTGCATGTGGGCGGCGGGGGCGTTGCGAGGAGCGCCGGCGTCGACGACCACCACCTCGCGGCGGGCCCGACCGAGTACGAGCGCGGCGCTCAGTCCCGCCGCCCCGCCTCCGATGATCACGACATCGTGTGTGTGGGTGTTCATGTCCCTCACCTCCGAGGCGATCGTGCGCCCTCGTCGGGCACCGGCCAACATTTGTTGCTGTTCCTGGGAATCGGTGATCTAGTCGGACGATGGCCACGGCCGAGATCGACGCCGTGCTCGCCGAGGTGGGCCCCCGCCTCAGGCGTCTGCGCACCCAACGCAACGTCACGCTGACGGCGCTGGCCGCCGAGACGGGCATCTCCAAGAGCACGCTGTCCCGACTCGAGACCGGGCAGCGCCAGCCGAGCCTCGAGTTGTTGTTGCCCATCGCCCGCGCCCACCGCCTCCCGCTCGACGAGCTGGTCGGTGCCCCCGACTACGGCGACCCCCGGATCCGGCTGCGACCCCGCCGACGCCAGGGACGCATCGTCGTACCGCTGGCCGAGCACCCCCGGGGCATGCACGCCTGGAAGGTGTTCATCCCGCCCGAGCCGGGTGAACGGGAGTTGCGTACCCACGACGGGCAGGAGTGGCTGTACGTGCTCGTCGGCGAGCTGCGGCTCGTGCTCCCCGACGGGGACACGACCCTCAAGCCGGGTGAGGCGGTCGAGTTCGACACGTCGGTGCCGCACTGGTTCGGCGCGGCCGGGAGCCGTCCGGTCGAGATCATCAGCATCCTCAGCCATCGCGGCGAGCCCATCCGCCGGCGCGCCGTTCCCGGCACGAAGGCCCGCTGACGGCGCGGAGGGCGCCGAGGACCCGCACCCCGGGCCGTCGCCCGCGGCGATGACGACGACGTGTGGAGGTCCTTCCTACGGGTCGGCGCGCTGGGCGGACCCGAACAGACCCGGCAGCGTCGAATCGCCGAGGAGGGCGGCGAGGCCGATGAGCTGCACCTTGGAGGGACCGCCCGTCCACGGTCCGCCGTCGGACAGCTCCCGCCGACGACCGACGACCTGGACGACGAGGTCGCGGTCAGGCGCGCCGGTCGTACGCACCAGTCCCTTGGCCCTGACGATGCCCTCCGGGAGCCCGCCGATCGAGGCCTCGAGCTCGACCCGGTCGACCGGCTCATCGGCTTGCCAGGTCCAACCGACGAAGGCCTCGGTGCCATGGACGTGTCGGTGCTCCTCGTCTTCGCTCCGTCGCGTGGCGAGCTCGTCGTCGAAGAGCACGGCGAGCGGGACGGCGGCCCGCTCGACCTCCAGCACGGGCGTTCCCGGCGCAGTGGTCCCCAAGCACTCCCTGCTGTCTCGGAGACGATCGGCGTCGACGAGGTCGACCTTGTTGAGCACCAGCAGCTCGGCCGCCGCGATCTGGGCCCCCACCAACTCGCCGACGTAGCGCGCCTTCACCTTCTCCCGCACCGTCTCGGCGTCGACGACGCACACCGTCGCATCGAGGGCCAGGCCGGGCAGCCGGGCGTAGTTCGCGATCTGGCCGAGGTCGCCCACGCCGCTGGTCTCGATCACCAGGCGCGACGGCCGCGGATCGAGAGCGCGTACGCGATCGAGTGCACCGACGAACCCGTCGGTCAGGGTGCAGCAGATGCAGCCGTTGGCCAGGCTCATCACGTCGCCCGAACGGGACTCGATGAGCGACTCGTCGATGTCGATCGAACCGAAGTCGTTGACCAGCACGGCGAGCGGCTCACGGGTGTGACGCAGGACGTGGTTCACCATGGTGGTCTTGCCCGCACCGAGGTACCCGCCGATGACCGTGACCCGGATGCGATCGTCGGCCCGTCGAGGGGCCATCTCGCTCATGCGGGTGTGCCGGCGGCGGCGATCGTGGTCTGTCGGACCATCCCCGAGCGCATGGTCGCCACGACGCCGACGTCTTTGATCGCGGTCGGAGCCACGGCCAGGGGATCGTCGTCGAGGACGGCGAGGTCGGCGAACTTGCCCGCTTCGATCGAACCGACCTCGTGGTCCATCTTGAGCACGTAGGCCCCACCCACCGTCACGGCCTCCAGGGCCTGCGCAGGGGTGATGCGCTCGTCGGGGCCGAGCACCTTCCCGGTGGCGGTCAACCGGTTGACCGCGTGGTGCATGGTGGCCAGGGGTGAGATGGGCGTCACCGGCGTGTCGCAGTGCAGGGCGATCGGCACCCCGGCGCGCAGCGCGGTCGCCGCCGCGTCCATCCGCGCCGCCCGATCAGGTCCGAGGATCGAGTCGCGGTGCTGGTCGCCCCAGTAGTAGATGTGGTTCGAGAAGATGTTGGCGCACCCTCCGAGGGCGGCGAGGCGACGGTACTGGGCCGCGGTGGTGAGCTGGGAATGGGTGACCGTGTGGCGGTGATCCCAACGGGGGTGCAGCTCGAGGGAGTGCTCGAGCGTGTCGAGGAACACCTCGGTGGCCTCGTCACCGTTGCAGTGCACGTGGATGAGGGCCCCCGCGGCATGAAAGGCGGCGAACATCTCCCGGTAGGTGTCCGGGGCGACCACCCAGATGCCCCGTGCGTCGGGATCGAGGTAGCCGGGCGGTAGCAAACGGGCGGTGCCCTGTTGGATGCTGCCGTCGAGCACGATCTTCACGTGGCCCAGGCGGAAGGCGTCGCTGCTCCGCGCCGCCAGCCCGGTCAGCATCTCGGCGCTGACGGTCGCCCCGCCCAGCCCGCCCATCACGAACGCGGAGAGCCGCACCGGGAAGGCCGGGTCGTCGACGGTGGCGCGCATCAGCTCGACGGTGGCGTCGTCGGCGAGCCTCGGCGAGCCCAGGTCCACCACCGTGGTGCACCCGGCGTTGGCCGCTTCCGAGGCGAAGGTGCGCAGCGTGTCCTCCACGGATCCCCCGGCCATCAGCTCGCCGAGACCCCGCGCGAGCGACATGGCCGCAGGCTCTCGCAGCTCACCGTCGGGATGGCCCTGGGCGTCGACGACCACCCCTTCCACGTGGGTCGACCCGGCGATGTCGGACTGCTCGATCATGGCGGTGTTGACCGTGCCGACATGCCCGCTGGCGTGCAGCACGAAGATGGGACGAGTCCGCGACACCCGGTCGAGGATCTCGGCGCAGAGCCGTCCGTGATCGAAGTAGATGGCGTCGAAGCCCCAGGCCAGGAGGAGTGAGTCCGGGTCGTCGAGCTCCTTCTCGACGGCCTCGAGGCGCTCGACCACAGCCTCGATCGAGGCGCACCCCGGCCACGGGCGCCCGTCGGGGTCGACTCTGTCGTAGAACCCGATGTAGGGGGCGGCCCACAACATCGCCCCGAAGGTGTGGGTGTGAGCTTCGACGAAACCAGGGACGATCACATGGTCGGCGAACCGGTCGTCGATGCGCGCCTCGCCGTAGGCGGCGAGCTCCTCGACCGACCCGACGGCCCGGATGCGGTCCCCGCGGATGGCGACGGCTTCGGCCCGAGGGCGGCCTCGGTCGAGCGTACGAACCAGGCGGGCGGGGTAGACGACGGTTTCGGCCACGGGTTCGGTCATTGACCCACAAGATGGCACGGGCGACGCCGTCGGCGCCGACGAACCCGAGCGAGACGACGGACCGGGTGGGTCGATCCCCTGGCCGCCGGCCACGTGTTCAGCCCATCGAGGTGGTGAGGTGGGACGAGGACCACCGGCGTGACCGCACCGACGGCTCGAGCTCAGACGGGACGGTCGCCCATCACGGTGACCCGGTGCATGAAGCGACGCCCGGTGCCGGCGTAGTCGGCGGTCACGTAGTGCTGCGTGCACCGGTTGTCCCACATGGCGATCGTGTGGGGCTCCCAGTCCAGGCGCACCTGGAAGGTGGCCTGCTGCACGTGGGCGAACAAGAAGTCGAGCAGGGCGCGGCTCTCGATCGGCGTCATGCCCTCGATGTGCGACGTGAACTGCTGGTTCACGAACAGCGCTCGGCGGCCGGTGACCGGGTGGGTCCGCACCACGGGGTGCACGACCTGGCGCTGCGCGGCCGACGACGTGTCCTGGCTGAACGATCCGCTCCGGCCGCCGGCGCCGAAGCTGAACCCCGAGTCGTGGACGGCGAAGAGCCCCGAGAGGACCCCTTGCATCGTGTCGCTCAGCGCGTCGTGGGCGGCGTACATCGATGCCCACACCGTCTGGCCGCCGATCGGTGGCACGTCGATGGCCCGCAGGATCGAGCCCATGGGCGGCTCGACCTCGAAGCTGGCGTCGCTGTGCCAGTCGACGGGCTTGGAGTTGTTCGTGGTGTCGAGAGGGATGATCTCGGGGAACTCGGGCCCCAGGTTCGGGGCGAAAGGGTGCAGGTGCAGCTCCCCGAAGCGGCGGGCGAAGGCCACGTGCTCGGCCGGCGTGAGGTCCTGGTCCCGGAAGAACAACACGAGGTGGGCGAGCCAGGCCTCGTGGATCTCCCCGAGGGTCTCGTCGTCGACGTCGGCCAGATCGACCCCGGACACCTCGGCGCCGATGACGCCGGTCGTCGGCGTGACCGTGAGCCGGGTCGGATGGAAGGTGGTGCTCATGATGTCTCCCCGGGCGCGATGCCCTGTGCCCTCTTTATGCGGTCGCCACACGCCCTCGCCGCCGCGCCTGACTGTAGACGGTCGTCTACACCTGTCAAGGGGTGCAGGTACGCTCTGCCGGTGCCGAGCACCGGACGCCCCACCGGGCGCGACGACGTACACACGGCCCTCATCGCCGCGGCCACCCGACAGTTCTCCGCCCACGGTATGGCCGCGTCGATGCGCGACATCGCCGACGACGCCGGCGTCAACATCGGGCTCATCCACCGCCACATCGGCAACAAGGACGACCTGCTGCGCGCGGTGCTCGAACGTCAGGTGCGCGACGCCGACGCCGTGCTCGACGGCAACGACGCCACCGACACGATCCAGGCCCTCGTCGATGCCATGCCTCACATGTCGGACTACGTCCGCATCATGGCCTGGCGCTTGCTCGCCGGCGAGGACCCGTCCGAAGTGCAGGCCACGGCCCCGGTGCTGCGAGCCATCGGTGAGCAGGCCGGATCCGACGACGAGCTGATCGACCTGCTCAGCGGGCTCGCTCTCATCTACGGCTGGCTCGTGTTCGGCCCACAACTCCTCGCTGGGGCCGGGCGGCCGGACATCGACCCCGCCGCCGTCCGCGCCCGTGTGCGCAACCGCGCAGCCGCCCTCACCAACTCCACGACCCGATGGCACCGGACCGACCCGCCGCCATCGCCGGCGGAATCGTGACGTCCAACGGTCGAGTCGATCTCAGACCGGACCCGGTGGACCCAACTCCTGCGGCAGTGCGCCGCCGACCGGGACGTCGATGGTGACGATGCGGGCGATGTCCGCCGAGGACCGACCGAGTCGCAGCTCGTAGGGGCCCGGGTCGACCACCCACCCGTGCTCGTCGGCCCCTTCCGGCGCTGTCGTCCACGGGACCTGGGCTCCGAGCCGGGCGAGGAGCGGATCGAGGGCCGGGTCCGGCGCCGCCCACCGGGCGAAGGCACGACCGTCGAGCTCGAGCTCCACCGTGGTCGAGGCTCCCGCATCGAGCACCACCTTGGCGAACGCCTTGAGCTCCTTCTCCGGCCGGAACGTCCGCGCCCGACCGGGCGCCACGTAGAGCTGCACGACCTCGGCCCCCGATCGGGAACCGACGTTGGTGACCGGCACCTCCACCCGAATCGTCTCGCCGGGGGCGAAGGTGTCCTGCGAGAGGCGAGGCTCGCCGATCTCGAAGGTGGAGTACGAGAGCCCGTGACCGAAGGGGAACTCCACCCCGATGTGTCGTGACTCGTACCAGCGGTACCCGACCAGGATCCCTTCGCCGTACCGGATGCGGGCACCGTCGGCCGGGAAGTTGCCCCACGACGGGTTGTCCTCCAGGCGGCGCGGGATGGTGGTCGGCAGTCGGCCACCGGGCTCGGCGTCACCGAAGATCACATCGGCCATCGCCGCGCCCATCTCCTGCCCGCCGAACCACGTCTGGAGCACGGCGCGGGCATCGGAGGCCCACCGCATGGCGACCACCGAGCCGGCGTTCACGACGACCACCGCGTCGGGGGCGACCTCGAGCACCCGGGCGATCAGCTCGTCCTGGGCGCCGGGAAGGCTCAACGAGTCGCGATCGACGCCCTCGGTCTCCCAGTCCCCGTCGGTCCCGACCACCACGATCGTCGCGTCAGCCGACGCGGCCGCCGCCACCGCCCGGTCGATCGCATCGGACGGGAGCGCAGGCCTGATCCCGAGCTTGGCTCCGGCCATCACCGCCTGATCCCCGACCGTCGACCGCAGCTCGATGCACACCGGCCGGTCCGGGGAGAGATCCAACACCGTGGTGATCGCCTGCTTGGCCATGCCGAGCAGCTCCCGACCCGGCACCATCGGCTGGGCGTTCCCGTCGAGGACGACTTCACCGTCCACGAGCAGCACGGCGACGTCGGTCTGGACCAGCGAGAGCACCCATCGGCCGGCCGTCTCCACGGTGAGCTCGGCGGTGGCCCTCCACGAGAACGTCGGACCGGCCTCCGGCGGGCGGGTGCCGAACCAGATCACCGAACCATCGGTCGCCCGCTCGGTGTGGACCAGCTCGCCCCCGAGGTCTCCCGGTCGGAAGAACTCGACGGTCATCCCCGCCTCACCGCTCGACGAGAGCCACGAGCCAGGAACCGCCGGCGTGGTCACGGTGATGTCGACACCCGGCTCGTGGACGACATCGACGGACTCACCCACCCTCCTGGTGATCGCCTCCAGCGGGGTCGTCAGGCGCTCCACGCTGAAGCTGGCCGATCCACCTCCCATCACCACGGCCCGCCCGGCGTTCGGCCCGATCACGGCCACCCGCGTGAGCTGGTCGGACGGCAGCGGGAGCACGCCGACGTTCTTCAACAACACGGTGGCGGCCGCGGCCGACTCACGGGCGACGGCGACGTCGGCGGGGTGCTGGGCGGAGGACTTCGGCTCGGGGTCGGCGGCGGCGTCGAGCGCCCCGATGCGATCGAGGACGCCGAGGAGGCGCCCCACGGCAGCGTCAACCGTCGCCTCGTCGACCCCCCCGTCACGCACGGCCTCGGCGAGCGCGGGGCCGTAGGCCCGACCGGGTCCGGGCATCTCGAGGTCCAGCCCGGCGGCGGCGGCGAGGTCGGTCTGCGCCGCCGCGAACCAGTCGGTCACCACGAAGCCCTCGAACCCCCACTCACCACGGAGGATGTCGGTCAGCAGGAGGGTGCTGTCGGCGCAGTACTCACCGTTCAGCCGGTTGTACGCGGTCATGAGCCCAAGCGCCCCACCGTCACGAACGGTCAGCTCGAAGGGCACGAGATAGAGCTCGCGCAGAGCGCGCTCGTCGACGATCGTGTCGGCGAGCATTCGGTCCACCTCAGATTCATTGCCGGCGAAGTGCTTCACCGTGCATGCCACGCCCTCGGACTGGGCGCCCCGGACGAAGGCGGCGCCGATACGACCGGCGAGCAACGGATCCTCGGAGTACGACTCGAAGTTCCGACCGCCGAGGGGGGACCGGTGCAGGTTGACCGTCGGAGCGAGCAGGATTCGGCACGCCTTGATGCGGGCCTCGGCCCCCAGGAGGGATCCGACCCGTTCGACGAGCTCTGTGTCCCAGGTGGCGCCGAGGGCGGACCCGCAGGGAACGCAGATCGACGTGAGCTGTGGACCCGAGGCGAACTCGGCCGGGAGGTTCGGGCCACGGGCGCCGTTGGGCCCGTCGGTCAACCCGACCGACGGGATCCCGAGACGCTCGACTGCGACAGTCGACCAGAAGTCCGCTCCCGCCAGCAGGGCGGCCTTCTCGTCCAGTTCCAGCTGGGACACCAGCTCGGGCACGTCACGGCTCATGCTGAGTCTCCTTCTCGCCAGCCGAGCTGGGCGATCACTCCCGGTCCGGCGCCCCATCGGAGGGTCATGGGTGCTCCTCGTTCGGCCTCAGGTCCAGGCACGAGCGGTCGAGATCGGCCACCGAAGACACGCCGATGAGCGCCATCGTGCGGCGGACATCCTCCCGCCACCAGTCGAGCAGCGTGTCCACACCCTGCTCGCCACCGGCGCCGAGGGCGTAGAGGTAGCCACGGCCGGCCATGCACGCCGTCGCGCCGGCCGCCACCGCCTTCACGATGTCGCTCCCCCGCCGCACGCCCCCGTCGCAGATGATCTCGGTGCGGCCACCCACGGCTTCGGCCACGGGGGCGACGAGGGAGAACGTGGCCGGCGAGCCGTCGAGCTGGCGGCCGCCGTGATTCGACAAGGCGATGGCGTCGACGCCCTTGTCGGCGGCCAGCACCGCGTCCTCGACGCACTGGATGCCCTTGACGACGATCTTCCCTTCCCAGACCGAGCGCAACCAGTCGATCTCGTCCCACGACAGCGCCGGGTCGAACTGGGAGTTGATGTAGTCGGCGAGGGTGACAGGCGACGACCCGTCACCGACCGATCGCCCGACGACGTTGGCGAACCGGATCGGCTCGTTGCGCACGAAGGCCCACGTCCACGCGGGGTGCACGAGACCGTCGATCACTGTGGCGGGCCCGATGACCGGGGGCAGGGAGAACCCCCGGCGTACGTCACGCTCCCGTCGGCCGAACACCGCGGTGTCGACCGTGAGCACGAGGGCCTCGTAACGGGCGGCGGCCGCCCGCTGGATCATCTCCTCGACCAGGCCCCGGTCGCGCCAGGCGTAGACCTGGAACCACAGCCGCCCCGCGCTGACCTCGCGGACATCCTCGATCGAGCGGGTGCTCAGCGTGGAGAGCGTGTAGGGCAGCCCGGCGCGCTCGGCGGAGCGGGCGACGGCGAGCTCGCCCTCCGGGTCGGCGATGCGGGTGAACCCGGTGGGGGCCAGAACCAGGGGATACGCCACCGGTTCGCCGAGGAGGAGGGAGCCGACCTCCACGTCGGATAGACCTCGGAGCACCCGGGGGACGAATCGGGTCTCGGCGAAGGCGAGGGAGTTGGCCTCGAGGCTCCGCTCGTCCTCCGCTCCCCCGTCGATGTAGTCGAAACAACCACGAGGTAGGCGACGCTTGGCGATGCGCCGCAGGTCGTCGACCGAGGCGGCCTTGGCCAAGCGCCGCTTGACTGGATCGGTCTCGACCGAGCCGAACCGGACGACAGACCGGATGGTCTCGATGCTCTGTCGGATCGACCGGATGCCGCTCATCGGAGTTCCTCCACCTCGGCTCGAGGGGTGTGGGTGCGGAGGTCCATCGGTCAGCGCCATGGCCCGGTGCTCCAGTGTGCTCGGCGCGGAGCCGTGCCGGATCCCGAGCAATCCACTCGGCCGCAACTCCTGACTAGGCAAAGAGCTCGTAGGAGGGGTCCGTCCGGTCGCGGATGGCGGTCGCAGGCGGAGACAGGCCTGCATCCAGGACCTGCTGGATGTCGCTGCGGAACAGCCTCGACCCGATGCGCCACTGGCCCTCGTGGAGGGTCCAGCGGTCGAGGTAGCGGCCACGGTCGACGAAGTCCACCACGCCGCCCTCGGCGTCCGGCAGCGTGCGCAGGCACACGGTCACGTAGGCCTCGCTGACGGCGGAGGTCCCGTCGTCGGCGATCTCGGCCAGCACGTTCGCTATCTGGTGCGAATGACCCTGCATCGCCTCGTGAGCCGTCCAGACCCAGTCGGCGAACTGCTCGGCGGTGCCGATGAAGTGCTCGCCGTAGTCCAAGGAGGCGCCGGGCACGAACACCCTGCCGTAGAGGTCCCGGTCCATGCGGTCGAGGGCTCGGCAGTATCGGTACAGCGTGTCGCTGATCGCCTGTATGGCGACGAGGTGATCGTGCTCCATGGGATGGATCTCCTTCTGGTCGGGCGGACGGGAGCTGACCGGAGACCCCGCCGTCAGTCGTCGATCGGGGTGAGGGTCAGGCCCTTCATGGAGCCCTCCTCGCGCCACTCCCGGAAGATGTCGCGCAGCTCCACCGCGCTGCGCATGTAGCAGGCGGACCGGGAGTCGCGCTCCTCGGGCATCTGGAACTCGTTGCTCAGGTACCCGGGCGTGCAGGCGGCGAAGTACTGGGCGTAGGCGCCGGCGGTGGAGGCGCAGAGCTGGAACCACTCCTCCTCAGCGTCGAGGTCGGGCTCGACCACGGCCTCGGCGTCGAGCGCCCGGCGGATGGTGTAGGCGGTGTGCTCACCGTTCTTGGTGGCGGCGTAGGCGATGTTGATGTGCTGGCCGCCCTGGATGTGGCTGTTCATGGCCAGGTTCGGGAAGCCGTGGGTCCAGATCCCGTGGAGCGTCCAGGCCCCCTTGTCCCAGGCCTCCGACAGCGACTGGCCGTCCTTGCCGATCGGGTCGAAGCCGAGGCGGTGCGTGTAGAAGGTGCTCGGCGAGTCGAAGCCGGTGGCATAGACGATGCAGTCGACCTGGTACTCGGTGTCGCCGACCATGAGGCCCTTTTCGGTGATCGCAGTGACACCCAGGCCGTCAGTGTCGACGAGGGTCACGTTGTCCCGGTTGAACGCCGGCAGGTAGTCGTCGTGGTAGCAGGGCCGCTTGCAGCTGACGCCGTACCAGGGCTTGAGGGCCTCGGCCGTGGCCGGGTCCTCCACGGTGTCGTCGATCCGCTGGCGCACGGTGTTCATCAGCTGGAAGTCGAGGGCCTTCAGCTCGGCGGCCTCCTCCTCGGACTCGGGATCCTTCTTGACGTCGACCGCGAACATCTCGGTCCAACCGTCCTGGACGAGGTCGACCTCGGGATTGCCGCCCGTCGTCATGGCGATGAAGTTCGCCATGCGCTCCTCGTGCCACCCGGGCTCGGAGGACATCTCGGCGAACCACTCGGGATCGGTGTCGCGCTGGTTGCGGGGGCTCACCGACGACGGCGTGCGCTGGAACACGTAGAGCTGCTCGCAGGCCTCGGCCAGCTTGGGCACGGCCTGGATGGCGGTGGCGCCGGTGCCGATGATGGCGACCTTCTTGTCGTGCAGCTTGTCCATCGGCACCTCGGGGGCGCCACCCGTGTAGGCGTAGTCCCAGCGGCTGGTGTGGAACGAGCGGCCCTGGAAGGTCTCGATGCCGGGGATTCCGGGCAGCTTCGCCTTGTGCAGCACGCCACCGGCGATGACGACGAAGCGGGCCTTCAGCAGGTCGCCGCGGTCGGTGTGCACCATCCACCGCTTCGCCTCGTCGTCCCACTCCATCCCCATGGCCTCGGTGTGGAACAGGGCGTGGGGGTACATGTCGAAGTGGCGCCCGAGCATCTGGGCGTACTCGAAGATCTCCTGGGCGTGGGCGTACTTCTTGGTCGGCATGTAGCCGACCTCCTCCAGCAGCGGGAGGTAGGTGTAGGACTCGACGTCGCACATGCAGCCCGGGTAGCGGTTCCAGTACCAGGTGCCGCCGAAGTCGCCGGCCTTGTCGAGCATCCGATAGGAGGTGACGCCCTGCTTGGCGAGGTACGCCGCCTCGCTCATACCAGCCCAGCCCGTGCCGATGATGACGACGTCGGTCTCCTCGGTGATCACGTCACGCTGGATCCGGGGGTGTAGGGGTCGGCGTCGAAGTCCACGTCGAGGTCGCGCAGCGAGCGATAGGTGCGGACGCCCTCGGTCATGCGCTTGATGCGCTCTTCCTCGTAGCGGGCCTCGAGCTCCTCGGCGCTCAGCGAGCCCGTCTCGATCTCAGTCACGTCTTCCCCCAGATTCTCGGTGAGTGCAGCGTCCTGGCTCGAGGGCTGCAGATCCCAGTGCGTGTGGTGAAACCATGTCACAGCGGCGTGGCGATGCGCATAGCGCAGGAGCGCGATTCGGCACACATCTGCGGTACGAGCCCAGCGCCCGGGGCGCCGAACCCGACCGGCTGAGAGATCCCTGAGGGTCAGGTACCGCGGACGAGGCGGCCGGGGCGGGCGTCGGTGACGGCGCCGTTGCGGAACGTCACTTCACCGGCGCACATCGTGGTGCGGTAACCGGCGGTGGACTGGACCAGCCGTCGGGCGCCCGTCGGCAGGTCGTGGACGACCCGGGGGTTGTGCAACTCGAGGCCGTCGAGGTCGATCACGTTGAGGTCGGCCCGGCGGCCGACCTCGAGGGTGCCCCGATCCTCGAAGCCGTAGACCGCGGCGGGCCGGGCACTGAGCATGGCCACCGCTTCCTCCAGCGCCAGGCGCGGCCCCCGCTGACGATCTCTGACGAGATGTTGGAGCACGAAGGTCGGGAGGCTGGCGTCGCAGATCACCCCGCAGTGCGCCCCGCCGTCGGCCAGGCCGACCACGGCGGCGGGGTGCCGCATCATCTCCACCATGGCATCGAGGTTCCCGTACCGATAGCCGGCGAAGTACACCTGGATGAAACCGAGCGCCTCCTTCACGGCCTCGGGACCGCCGTCGCCGGCCGCCTCGATGGCCGCCTCGGCGCTGTCGCAGAGCGAGTCGTAGAGCACCTCGATCGGATCGATCCCACGGGCCTCGGCCAGGCCGGCGATCGACTCCTCGCGGCCGGGCTCGAAAACGGGGCCATCAACCATCGGGAAGGCCGAGCCCAGGCTGTGGCGCATGATCCCCATGCCCGCACCGTCGTGGTCGCCTTGGGACAGGATCTGCGAGCGCACCTCCTCCCGGCGCAGCTCGGCGACACGCGCTACCAACGGCAGGTCGTGGAGAGCGAGATAGGCGGGGCGGTCCTTGAACGGGTTGAACGTGTCCCACGAGGCGAGCAGGCCGGCCGGGCGTCCGGCCACCTGGGGCACGAGCTGGGCACCGTCGCCGTTGGCCTCTTCGACGGCCTCCATGATCAGGCGCCACTGCTCGGGGTTGGGGTGCAACTCGACCGTGGTGAACGTGAGGGGCAGGCCGGTGGTGATGCTCACCCGGCGGTAGAGCTCGACCTCGCGCAGCGGTGCGTCCGGGTCGTCGCCCATCGAGCCAGCAGGCACGACCTGGATGACGCCGTGGCCGGCCCGGGCCACGCCTTGCGCCAGCGCAACCAGCTCGTCGTAGTCGGCAAAGGTGCCGGGGACGGGCACGCCAGTGAGGGAGGTGTGCATCGCCAGGCGGTTGGTGGAGAAGGCCACGGCGCCCGCCTGGGACGCCTCCTCCACCAGGGCGGCCATGCGTAGCAGGTCCTCGGCCGACGCCTGCTCGGAGGTGGCCCCCCGCTCGCCCATGACGTAGGCCCGCAGAGCACCGTGCGGGGTCTGGGCGGCGACGTCGATGGTGCGGGGAAGCCGAGCCAGCTCGTCGAGGTACTCGGGGAAGGACTCCCAGTTCCAGGTCATGCCGTCGGCCAGGGCGGTCCCGGGGATGTCCTCCACCCCCTCCATCAGCTCGATCAGCCACTCGTGGCTGTCGGGGCGGGCGGGGGCGAACCCGACGCCGCAGTTCCCCATGACGACGGTGGTGATCCCGTGCCACGACGAGGGTGCCATCTCCGGATCCCAGGTGGCCTGGCCGTCGTAGTGGGTGTGCACGTCGACGAACCCGGGGGTGACGATGCAGCCCTCGGCATCGACCACCTCGGCCTCCGACGGCACCGGCGAGCCCGTCTCGAGGACCGCCGCGATTCGCCCGCCGCGCACGACCACGTTCCCCGGACGGGGCGCCCGACCCGTCCCGTCCACTACCAGTCCCCCACTGACGACGGTGTCACCCATGCGTACCCCTCGGTCCTGGCCGACCTCTCCGGGCGCCATGGACGCCACCCGAGCACCCGGCTCCCGTCGGGCCCCACCGGGACCCGAAGCCACGTTAGGACGATCGACCGGATGCAGTAGGACCGACATCGAGGCTGGCCCCGGGGCGGCGGTCGACCGGTCATATGGGGACCTGGCGACCCATCTGACCCGGGGCCGAACCTCGACGGTCCTCCCCCGGCGCAGGAGGCGCCGGCGTCCTACAGTGCGATCGGCGAGCAGCGCCAACCCGAGCGCTGTGACGAGGGGGTTCTCGCACTGATGGAATTCGGCATCTTCACGAACATGTACCACCCGAAGCACTGGCGCGAAGGCAAGGTCCGCACCGAGCACGAGACCCTGCGCAACGAGCTCGAGTACATCGAGCTGTGCGACCGGGTGGGATTCAAGTACTCGTGGTCGGCCGAGCACCACTTCCTCGACGAGTACTCCCACCTCTCGGCCTCCGAGAGCTTCATGGCCTACGCCATCGCCAGGACCCAGAACATCCACGTGGGCTCGGCCATCATGAACATCACCGCACCGGTGAACCACCCCGCTCGCATCGCCGAACGGGTGGCCATGCTCGACCACCTGAGCGAGGGACGGTTCGAGTTCGGCACCGGCCGCGGTTCGTCCTCCACCGAGGTCTACGGGTTCGGGATCGAGTCCATGGAGCGCACCCGTGAGCTCTACGACGAGTCGCTCCCCCAGATCGTGCGCATGTGGGACGAGGACGCCTACTCCTATGAGGGCGACAGCTTCTCGATGCCGCCGCGGCGGGTGCTGCCCAAGCCCTACACCGACCCGCACCCCCCGATCTGGGTGGCGGCCGGGTCTCCGGGCACCTTCGAGAAGGCGGCCCGGCTCGGCATCGGCGTCCTGTGCTTCACCCTCGGCACCCCCGACACGCTGGCGCCGCTCGTCGAGATCTACAAGAACAACATCGACAAGGCCGAGCCCGTCGGCGACTACGTGAACAACAACATCATGGTCACCGGCGACATGCTCTGCCTGGAGGACGGCGACCGGGCCCGACAGATCTTCGCCGCCAACAACAGCAAGTACCACACCGGTCTCGTGTTCAAGTACCTCGACTCGTTCCCGCGACCCGAGGGCTTCCCGGTGTGGCCCGACCTGCCGCCCGACCCCACGCTCGAGGAGCTGCGGGCCGGCGCCAACGCCGCCGCCAGCTGCGTGGGCGACCCCGACGAGATCGCCAAGACCGTGCAGAGCTTCATCGACATCGGCGCTGACCAGCTGACGTTCTCGTCGACCGTGTGCGACTACGACATGGACGTGCTGAAGGAGTCCTACGAGCTCTTCGGCAAGACGGTCATCCCCCAGTACGACACCGACCCCGTGCACTCCACCACCCGCCAGCGCGAGGAGCAGTGCGGCGCCTCCTACGGCACCCGCTGAGCTGCCGAGACGGCCGCCGGCCGCCCGGCGAACCCCGGGTAGCCGGCGGCGGCCACCTCGGGTCAGCTCATGTAGCGGCTGGTGAAGTTCGAGGGAGAGCACGCTCAGCGAGACCCCCTCACCACATCCCACCACGCCGCGCCGGAGTCGCTCCCGCACACGACGCGCACCGGGTCGTCGTCGGCAGCGCGTCGAGCCGATCCTCGTTGACCGCTCCGCCGCACCGCTCGCACCGTCCGTAGGTTCCGTCCCGCAGACGCTCGCTGGCCCGGTCGAGCTCGACCAGATGATCCTGGGCGTGACGGAGCAGGGCGGTGGCCTTGGCCCGTTCGTAGCCGTTCGTCGCACCGTCGGGATCGTGTTCGTCGTCGTTGTTCGACAACGACACCGACTCGATGATCTCGTCCAGTTCCGTCGTCAAGGCGTCGACCAACCGCACCGTCTCAGCGCGGTCGCGTCGAATGCGCTCGACCATGGTCGGGGGATCGGTGGTGGCCACGCGCTGTTCCTATCCGGACCGACGCGAGATGCCGACGTGACCTCCGACTCCGGGCGCGATCATCGCCGTGCGCCGTTCGCGAATGGGAGGATCGATGGCAGTCATGGATGTCAACGTCGAGTCCCCCAACTCCCCGAGGCCGAAGACACCGAGGGGTCGCCCTCGTGATCCCGCCATCGAGAGCAGGGCCATCGAGGCCACGCGAGAGATCCTCGTCGAGGCCGGATACAACGGCCTGAGCATGGACCTCGTGGCCAAGCGGGCGTCCGTTGGTCGACCCACCCTGTACCTGAGGTGGCCGTCGAAGGCTCACCTGGTGTTCGCGTCCCTGTTCCCGGGAACGATCGACGACCGGCGGTGGATCGAGGACACCGGCGACCTCTCGGTTGACCTGCGAACCTTCCTGGCCGCGGCCGCCGCCTACTTCTCGACGCCGGTCTTTCGAGCCGGCTGGCCCGGCCTGCTCGCTGACTTCAGCGGAGATCCCGACCTTCGCCGGGAAGTGATCGCGGCCCAGTGGCAAACGATGCGGGGCACCTTCGTCACGAGGTTGCAGCGTTCCGATGTCTGCCCGTCGATATCCCCGATGTCGGCCATCGACCTCCTCGACGTCCTCATCGGTGCGCTCTATCAGCGCGCCGCGGTTCTGCAGGAGCCACTCGGAGGCTTCATCGACGTACTCGTCGACCTGGCGATCGTGTGGATCGAACGAAGCGATGGACCCGAGACGCCCGCCACGACGAGCGCCGATTCCTGACCCCGGTGGGTCAGCGCCTCACCGACGTCGCTGAGCGGCAAGGACCCATCAGGGCAGGTAGTTGTGCGCT
The DNA here is from genome assembly GCA_963793025.1 of uncultured Actinomycetes bacterium. Classification (GTDB taxonomy): domain Bacteria; phylum Actinomycetota; class Acidimicrobiia; order Acidimicrobiales; family Acidimicrobilacustridaceae; genus CAWBYL01. The sequence goes on along the minus strand of CAWBYL010000006.1, from coordinate 574,897 downwards.
ACCCGATCCTGGTCCAGCTCCATGCCGGCCGCGGCATCCGGGAGCGGGTCGATCTTCACGACGTAGGACGGGTCGCAGGCGAACTCGCCCGGCGTCCCGGGGTCCCACTGGACGAACGATGTGCCCTCGACCTTCATGACCTGCTGGCACTGGCCCGGCATGTTCCCACCAGGATCCTGGGGAGCGCTCAGTCCACCCGCAGTCCAGTCATGGACCGTGCCGAGCTGACTCATGACGCACGTGCGGCTGACATCGTTGCCGCACGCCTTCACCGCGGTCGCCCACAGGAGAAAGGCGGAGGCCGCGGTCTGCCCCCCGTAGCCGAGCTTGCCGTTCTCCGCGGTGACGAGCTCCACGTACCGAGCGTTGGCGCTGCCCGCCGGCGTGAAGTCGAGGGGGACGAGGTCATACGCGAAGTACACGTTGTCAGCGTTCCCGGACACGTTCGACCTCGCGAAGTCCTGGCTGTAGACCGAGGCCACGTTGACCCACAGCGGGTGGAAGTCGATCTGGTTGGCTGCGTCCAGCATGTTCATGAAGCTGCCCGAGTTGTCTAGGGTCAGCACCGTCTCGGCTCCGCAGTCCTTCAGCCTCTGCAGATAGGGCTTGAAGTCGGTGACGCCGGTGATCGGGTACTGGATGGTGCAATCCAGGAACCCCCAACCAACCTGGTCGACCGAACCGGTGAAGCGCTGGACGTAGTCGATGACCGACGGGAAGTTGCTCTCCATCAACCCGGTCTTCTTCACCTCGTTCGGAAAGGCCTCGGCGATCTGGGCGGGGCCGGCCACGTTGAAGTAGTCGATCGGTTGGGCGATCGGGGCGATCAGCAGAGGCGCGTTGGCCTGGTCAGAGCCGGCGAGCGAGGCCGGCACTGTCGGGAGACCGCAATCGAGCCGTGTCTGCTCAGCCGCGCCGGCGAGCGCCCACCACTGCCCGACGAGCATGAAGACCTGACCGCAGGCCTCGGTCATGGCGTTGTTGACCTCGGTGATCTTGGCGTCGTAGTAGTTGCCCTCGATCTGGCGACCGTTGATCCCACCCTGATCGTTGCACCAGGTCAACATCGCCGTGACGGCGTCGCTGGCCTCCTTGCCGATGCCGGGGTTTGCCGTGTAACCGGCGTCGTCGCCGTAACCGATGGTGATGCTGCTGGCGTCAACGCCCTGGTCGGTCGCCCCGGAGGCGTCTCCGGGGCCACACGGGCTCTCGAGGTCCCCGAACCTGATCGACTCCGACGGATTCGACGTGGTGGTGGACGAGCCGGTCCCCTCGGTACCTGCCGAACTCCGCCCGCTGCCGCATGCCGCCGCCGCGAACGTCAATGCGACGAACATCGCGAGGGTCCGCATCCGCTTCTGCGCGTGTCCCTGGTTCGCCGGCACGTTCATCGTTCGCACCGGCTTCAACGGCCGGTGGAGGCCCGGTCGGCGGCCGTGCCGTGGCGGAGCAGAGCCCCGGCGGTGGCCCCTGAACACACACCGTCGACGAAGGTGACTTCGCCGTTCACGAGGATCCACCGGTAGCCGTCGGCCTTGCGCGCCAGGCGCCACTCGTCGGCGGGGTAGTCGTAGGCCCGATAACGGTCGAGCAGCGTGAGGTTCTCGTAGTCGTAGACGACGATGTCGGCGGGCATGCCCTCTTGCAGGTAGCCGCGATCGCGGAACCCTGCGGCGAGAGCGGGAAGCGTGCTCAGGTGCCAGTGCGCCTGCTCGAGGTCCATGATCCCGGCCTCACGGACGAGGTCGACGAGGAAGTCGGTCGGGTAGGACCCGCTGGTGATGAACTTGGTGTGCGCCCCGCCATCGGAGATTCCCGGGATGCAATAGGGATCGGTGGCCACCCGAGCCAGCTCGGTCTGGTACGCCTCGGTCGTGCGCAGCTCGTCGGTGACGGTGGCGGCGCCGAACCCGGTCTTGAGATCGTCGGCGAGGACCAGGTCGAGGAAGGCCTCGATCGGATGCTTCTCGTCACGCTCGGCGATCTCGCCGATGCTGCGGCCTTCGTAATCCAGCTCTTTGAGCCCGAAGTCGTGCACCCAGAGCACCGTGATGTCTCGGAAGCCGTTGGGGCCCACGATCCCCATGTTGAACCCGGCGTCGTACTCGGCGATCAGCCCGGCCCGGCGCTCCGGGTCGGCGAGCTTCTCGGCGCGCTCCGCCGGCGTACCGATGGTGACCTCGCGCCACAGCGGGCTGAAGTCGAAGAGGTTCCAGTCCTCGAGGGTGAACTGGAGCTCGTTCTCGATGGTGGTGGCCTGGCCGAAGATGCGGTTGCCTCGAGCGTTCGCAGCATGGATCCAGTCGAGCGTGGCCGCCGAGTACCCGACCGGCATACCGTGCTGGTCGGCGACGACAGAGACCGTGTTGTAGACGAACGGGCGTCCGCTGACCTCGGCCAGGCGCTCCCAGTTCTCGTAGGTCCCGCCGATTCCCTGGATCACACCTCGGCCGAGCTTGCGCAGCACCTCGGCGAACGGGACGAGATCATCGATGGACAACGTGTCGGTCACCATCGGGGTGCCGTCGTAGTCACGCTGATGGCTCTCGGACCCGAGCCATTGAGTGGAGAAGCCACATGCCCCGGCATCCATGGCCTGCTCAAGGAGGCGGCACATCTCGTCCCGCTCCGCCTCCACGGGCCGACGCTTCTTCGCCTCGTCGGCCCCCATCACGTAGTTGAACAGAGGCGCGAGCGGGAGGTAGCTCAACACGTTGACGCCCTTCGGGGTCCGCTCGAGGCTCTCGAGGAACTCCGGGAACGTCTCCCAGTCCCAGGGCATGCCCGCCTGCATCGACTCGAGCGGGACCGCCTCGTTACGGGTCATGGCGAGCATGGTGCGTTCTTGGTCCTGCGGCTTGCACGGGGCGAACCCGAACCCGCAGTTGCCGATGGCCACCGACGTGACGCCGTGCCAACTCGATATCGAGCAGTACGGGTCCCAGAAGACCTGAGAGTCGTAGTGGGTGTGCAGATCGACGAAACCGGGCGCAACGATCAACCCGGATGCATCGAGCACGCGATCGGCGTCGGCGTCCAGTCCGCCCATCGCGGCGATGCGCCCGTCCCGTATGCCGATGTCCCCCACGAAACGACCGTTCCGGAGCCCGTCCACGACCGTGCCCCCCCTGATGATGGTGTCGTACCGAGCCACGTCAATCCCCCAAGTGTCCATATGCCGGACAGATTCATCCGCATTTCTGACACTATGGACAAGTAGGTGGACAAAATCAACGATTTCCTTGACACTCTGACAAGTTATGAGGGCTTCAACCATGGACAACATCGACCAGAGCGACCTGACATCGGCCGACTCGAGCGTCGGTGCCGACTCAGCCCGCGGGGGCGCGCGTCAGCTCCTGGCTCTTGCTGCCCTGGCGTCGAGCCGGCAGCCCCTCACCGCCCGAGAGGTGGCCACGGCCCTGTCGATCCCGCGACCGTCCGCCCATCGAGTGCTCCAGACCTTGGTGACCGACGGCTGGGCCACCGCTCACGGGAACCCGACCCGATTCACCACCTCGTGGCTGGTCGTGGAGCTCGGCTTCCAGGCGGCGACCGGCAAGCGAGCCCGTGAAGCCATGCTGGCCGCGAGCCGGCCGCTCGTGAAGCGAACGGGCTACGGGTCGGTCCTCAGCTTCTACGAGAACGGGACCGTCGTCTGCAGCGACCGGGTCGAGCTGCACGGAGGCGAGGCGGTGAACCGTGTACTCGGCCACAGGTTCGCCGCCGATCAGACCGCGGCGGGGCGCGTGTTCCTCGCCCATCTCGACCGCGATGACCGCCCCTCCTCGGTGTCCGACGACCTGAGCGCACACCTCGACGAGATCCGCGCACGCGGCTACGAGGTGCGCAACGAAGCAGAGTCACCCGTCGTCGGGTCGGTCGGGGCTCGCTCGGGTGGCCTCGCCGTCCCGGTGTTCGATCAGGACCTCGCCGTCTGCGGAGCGCTCGGTCTCATGCTTCCGCCTGGCCTCGACGAGGCGGCGCTCGGTCCGCTCGTCAGCGAGCTCCAGCTCGCGACCGCCACCGCGTCAGCCGACCTCGGGGGCCACCACGCCGTGCACGTCTGAGCACCCCGACCATCGGGGAGGGCACGCCATCCGGAGAACCACCACGACGGTGCAGGTCTCGCCCGCCAGCCAACCAACTGAACACGTGAGGAACCCATGGATCGAAAGCAACTCGTCGCCGCCTTCTTCGACGCATGGCGCAGCGGTGACGCCGACCAGGTGGCTGAGTGGTTCACCGACGACGGCGTATGCCACAACGTTCCGATGGAGCGTGTGGAGGGACGCGAGGCCATCCGCACGATGGTCGCGGGATGGATCGGAGCCCTCCAGGGAATCGACTTCGACTTCCGCCACGTCGTGGTCGAAGGGGACGTGGCCTTGATGGAGCGTCACGACGTGATCCCGCGTCCAACCGGCCCCGTACGCGTCCCACTCATGGGAGTCATCGAATTCCGGGGCGACAAGATCGCCGAGTGGCGTGAGTACTTCGACCTCGCCCAGATGGGGGCCATGCTCGAGGCCACCGAGAGCTGACCGCGCGTCGACCCGAGCGGGTCCCCCACAACCGAGAAGACCCGGTCAGTCGGAGGCGACCAAGACTCGGCTGAGCTCCCGCCGAGTGTTGATGCCGAGCTTTCGGTAAACCTTCTTGAGGTGGTACTCGACCGTCTTGGCGCTTATGAAGAGGCGTCCGGCGATCTCCGGGTTCGTGGCCCCCTCGGCCGCCAGCCGGGCTATCTGCTCCTCCTGCGGAGTCAGGTCGTTGCGCGTCTCGTCGACTCGCTGACGCGCCTTGGCTCCTGTGGCCCGCAGCTCGGCGCGGGTCCGGTTCGCGAACGCGTTCGCACCCGCCGACTCGAACGTGGCGAGGGCCGCGTCGAGCTCCGCTCTGGCATCTCGTCGTCGCTTTTGACGGCGGAGCCACTCGCCGTAGAGCAGCCGGGTACGAGCAAGATGCAAGCCGGACCCGGCCGTCACGAGATACGCCACAGACTCCTGGAAATATGCCTCCGCCTCCTCGTCGCGAGCGAGCAGAGCGCGACACCGAGCCGACAGACCGAGCTCGAGCGGGGCACCGGTGGCGAGCGCTCGCTCCGACATCCACGCCACGCGAACCGCTGCGACCTCGGCATCGCCGCCCCGCACTTGGGCTTCGACCTCGTCCGCCGCCTTGAACGCGCCCAGCGCGACGTCGTTGGCGGGATCCCCGGGTTGCCTGCGAGCGGCGGCCGCGTAGTCACCGATCCCAAGATCGAGGAGAAGCAGCGAGTACTCCACCCAAGCGGACGCCAGTCCGACGCGAAGGGCGCTGACCCGTTCGGACAGCGGCAGCGAAGCCGAACGCACCTCGGTCTCCCGCCCGCGCCACGCCGCAACCAAGAGTTGAACGACTTCCGCCTGCATCTCGCGCCCGGACAACGCCTCAATTTCGCGCTCTTCGGCGAAGTAGGCGTCGGCCCGAGCCAGCGACCCCCGCCTGAGCTCGTACTGACCGAGGTAGCTGAGCACTTCAGGAAGGATCTGGTAGGCGCCACGATCGCGACAGATGGTTTCCAGATCGCCCGCCAGCGCGATCAACGCCTCGTCGTCACCGAGCGCGAATGCCACCCAGCAACCGAGTGCCATCGTGCGGGGCATGTCACGCAGGCCCGAGTCCGCTTTGATGGCTGCAAGGCACTGTCTGAGCCCATCGGTTGCTCGCTCGAAGCCGTGGACGAACAACGTGGCCAGCGAGTCGAGCACCAGATCGGTCGTCGTCGGGACAGCCTCGATCGGCAGTGGAAGGGAAAGTGCCACCCGTGATGGCGTTTGTACGTTCGCCGGTGCCGGACCAGCGAAGTACACGCCCATCGGAATGGCGTCGAGAAGGATCTCCCGTGCGCCGTGTATGTCGATCGGGGCTACGACCGACACCGCTTCCAACATGAGAGACATGATCTGCTCCTGACGGCCGGCAGGGACCGAGTCGCCGGCAGCATCCAGAAACAGCTCGAGGAACATCGCGGCCGCTTCGATACGTCGAGCCTGAGCGGCGACGACGACATCATCGAGATCGGGGATCGCACGGGACACGATCTCGCGTGCGTGTGCAGAGTTGCCCGCGGTCAGCGCCGCCGCAGCAGCGAACAGCCGACGTAGCGCACGACGACCACGATCGGGCGTCAGCTCTGCCGCCCGTTCCAAGAACGCGGCCGTTGCCGCGTAGCGGCCGTGGCTCTGTGACCGATTCGCGGCGCGTTCGAGGTCGTCAGCGATCTCCTCATTGGGCACAGCGCTGGCCGCTGCGAGGTGCCAGGCCCGACGATCGGGGTCGTGCTCGACGTCCGTGGCTGCCGCCAGCGCCGCATGAACTCGGCGCCGTTCGGGCTCAGTCGCGCTCTGGTACACCGCTGATCGGATGACCGAGTGACGGAACGAGAGTGTCGGCTCCTCGGTCAAGAGATCGGCGGTCGCGGCAGCCCCCAGGGCACCCTCGTCGAAGTCGAGCTGGCCCCCCGCACGCAGGACCAGTGAGATGTCACCGGTTGGGTCAGCAGCGGCGGTGAGAAGCAACTGCTGGGTCGCGCGAGGCAGACTTCGGACCTGCCGCACGAAGCGCTCCTCGAGGCGCTGATCGACATGAAAAGGATCAGGCAACTCGGCTACCCCTGCGCGCTGAGCCGGCGACAGGTCGCGGACCAACTCGACCAGCGCGAGCGGGTTGCCTCGCGCTTCAGAGATGATCCGATCCCGAACCTGCACCGCGATGGGAGCGCCAGCCGACTGGTCGACGAGCGCTCGCGCGTGCCTGTCGGGAAGGGAAAGCAAGTCAACGCGAGGGAGTCCGTCGAGCGGCCGGGGCACGATGGGCCCGCGAACGGCGATCAGCATGCCGACGTGATCGGCGAGAAGTCGTCTAGCCACGAAGCTGACGACGTCCATGCTCTCCTGATCGAGCCACTGTGCGTCGTCGACCGCGATGAGCATCGGCTGCGAGGAGGCTGCTTCGGATACCAAGGTCAGCACGGCGAGGCCCACCAGGAGCGGGTCAGTGACCCCGTCACCCTCGACCCCGAACGCGGTCCTCAATGCACGAGCCTGGCGTGGAGGAAGACCATCGACACCGTCGAGCAGCGGCCTCAACAATGCGTGCAATGCGGCGAATCCGATTCGCATCTCGGATTCGATGGCCACCAACTGCAGAACGTTGAACTCGCTGGCGTCGGACACCGCCGCTTCCAGCTGGGTGGTCTTCCCGACGCCCGGATCACCGCATATGACCAACACCGACCCGAGTCCACGGCGTGCGGAAGCCAGGAGATCGGCGACCTCGGCACGCTCTGTCGCTCGGCCGATCGGGGTCCGAAGCCCGGCGCGACGCCCACTATCGACCGGCTCCTGGGCCTCCCCTTCTTGCACACGGGGAAGTGTGGTGCGCTGGACTCACCCGGGCAACAGACGATTGCCGAGGCCGTCGACAGCCGTGAACGACGACACCGCGAGCCCGGCCTGTCGTGGGGTACACCTCGATCGTGACGTTCTCGAGCAACTCGATGCTGAGCGCGACCGGATCCGCGATCGTGACCACCTGATCCTCGCCAGCGTGCACACGAGCACAGACACATCGTTTGGCCCAGAGATCCTCGGTCACCGCCCGTCGACCACCTCGCCGATGATGGCGGCGGGTACAGCCAGCGCGGGCGCCGGCGCCGGGAGGTCGAACTGCGCCACCACCGCATCGGCCGCAAGCGCGGCCAGCATGGTCATGCCGTCGTCGTCCTGCCACACGAGGATCCGTAGTGGCAGCTCGAGGGCGAGCAGGGGATGGGCGTCCATGAGTGGCGTCCCGCCGGCCGGGCTCCCGAAGATGAAGACCTGGGTGGGCCGCAGCTCCAGTCCGGCCTCGCGAGCGGCGGCCTCGTGGTCGATGACGGAGAAGAGGCGCAGACCTCGTCGACTGATGCCGGCTTGGACGGCATGCGTGGTGTCGGCGAAGGACAGCGGGCTGCTGTCGACGACGAGGGCAGGGCTGGCACTCATCTGTGGACCTCCTGGTGAGGAAATCGGGACGGACGGCGTCGGGACCTCCAGATCTCGGGCCATGGCCCATCCCTTCCCCTGGTGAACCGTCGAGGCTTCAAGGCTCTCCCACAATGTGCGATTCCGCCCGGCCCGGAGCATCAGGCGTCTGACCGCGATCTTTGCGACATATCGGCGACTGCCTGGGCGTGTCATCGATGAGCCGCTCGCCACGTTCGTCGATGGTCGCACGCAACGTGCCCTCTCAGACGGCTGATTGACACTCCGTACCTCGCAACTACGCGCTGCCCCAGTCATCTGACCGATGCGACGCAGACCGACCACCGAGCACTCTTCGAGATCACGGCGACAGGCGCGCGGCGAACACAGACGATGCGAGTCGCAGGGTCGCCGAGACGTGAGTACCAAGGACCGGCCGTTGGGCCCGAACGTGACAGGAGAACCGATGTGCACCTATCGCATCGGTCAGAGGCCCCTCGTATGGTTGGCCATCGTGACCTTCGCCCTCGGAGGGGCCATCTTGGTCGGGAACGCCGTGAAGGCATCGAGTTCCGGTGCGGAGGAGTTGCTTCGGTCAACGAAGCGCGTATTGGTACGCCGTGAGCAGGAGCGCCGTGAGGGACTGGGAGCCGATCGAGAGGTCCGCTTTGGCGATCTGGAGGCCGTTGGGCGTCAGCCTGGTCCGCCGTCCCCAGCCCAAATGCTCGATGACATCGGCCTCCTCGACCGGCACGATCAGCAGCATCTCGCCCGTTCGGTCGGGTCCTTCAGCCGTCCGGTGACCAGCCACACCCGGCACTGTGCAGACACCGCGGTCAGCGGACCGATGTGCGGCTTAGGTTTGCCCTTCGAAATGAGGTCGCGACGATCGTGACCTCTTTGGGATAGAGCACTGCGACCAACGCACGGGGCCACACGAACGGACTTCGCCATCGTCATCCTGCTCGCAGTCGCCACCTTCGCCTCGACCCTGCTCGGCGGCTTGGTCGCGCTCCGCAACAAAGACCGTCTGCACCTCGTGTTGGGCTTCACCGCCGGAGTCATCCTGGGAGTCGTTGCCTTCGACGTCCTCCCCGAGATCGCCGACCTCTCGACGCGTACCGGCACCGACTTCGTCGAACCGATGGTCGCGCTCGCTATCGGATTCCTCGCCTTTCACGTGCTGGAGAAATCGATCCTCATCCATGATGCGCATTGCCACGAGTACGCCCCCCACACCCACGACCACCCCACGGTTGGATTGGCCAGCGCGCTGGCCCTCGCCGGTCACAGCTTCGCCGACGGTGTCGCCATCGGGCTCGGGTTCCAAGTGAGCAACAGCGCAGGTGTCGCGGTCGCCCTCGCGGTCATCGGGCACGACTTCGCAGACGGCCTGAACACCATGGCCCTCATGCTCGCCCACGGGAACGACCGGCGTCGATCGCTGCAGCTGCTGCTGGTCGACGCCCTCGCCCCGATACTCGGAGCGGCAAGCACCCTCTTGTTCACCCTGCCCGACACCGGCCTGCTGCTCTACCTCGGCGCGTTCGCCGGCTTCCTCCTCTACATCGGCGCCAGCGACATCCTTCCGGAGGCCCACGCCAACCATCCCTCCCGACTCACACTCCTCATGACCATCTCCGGCACTGGTCTCACGTGGGTTCTGATCCGAGGGTTTACGGCGTGACGAGCGCCGGTCGTGTCCCAGCGCCTTTCGCCACGACTGGACATCCGCTCGGGGTTACCTCATCTGGTGCTCGGAGGACAACGGCCCGCGTCGTGCCCAGTTGGGGCGAGTGCCACGAGGTGACGCCGAGCCTCTGGAGCGCCCTGCAGAAGTGGTAGACGACCTTCGAAGCCGGTCGGCCAGAACCGATGGTTGAACACATACCCAACATGTGGAGCCGAGGTCCGGCCTGCCGTAGGGGGTCCGACAGGCCGGGCTCTCGGGACCGGGCGGAGCGATCAGGACTCGATGAAAGCCAGGATGTCCGCGTTGATCTCGTCGGCGTGGATGGCGAAGGCCCCATGGGGATACCCGGGATACACCTTCAAGGTGCCGTGCTTGAGCAACTTGATGCCGAGCTCGGCCGAATCCGCGATGGGCACGACCTGATCGTCGTCGCCGTGCAAAAGGAGCACCGGGACGTCGATGGCCTTGAGGTCCTCGGTCAGGTCCGTCTCCGAGAACGCCTTGATGCCCTCGTAATGAGCATTGACCGCTCCCATCATCCCCTGACGCCACCAGTTCCGAATGATGCCTTCGTTGGGCTCGGCGCCCGGTCGGTTGTATCCGTAGAAGGGACCCGAGGCGAAGTCGATGTAGAACTGGGAGCGGTCGAACGCAGTCTGCTCTCGGAGGCCGTCGAACACCTCAAGAGGGAGGCCCCCTGGGTTGGCGTCGGTCTTCAGCATCAGAGGCGGGATGGCGCTGATGAGCACGGCCTTGGCTACCCGCCCGGCTCCGTGCTTGGCCACGTACCGGGCCACCTCGCCACCACCGGTGGAGTGGCCGACGTGGATCGCATCTCGCAGATCCAGGTGCTCGACCACCGCGGCTGCGTCGGACGCGTAGGTGTCCATGTCGTGCCCACCCGCCGTCTGGGAGGACCGGCCGTGACCGCGCCGATCATGGGCGACGACTCGGTAACCACGGTTGAGGAAGTACATCATCTGGTTGTCCCAGTCGTCGGCACTGAGTGGCCACCCGTGGTGGAACACGATGGGGGTTCCGGTGCCCCAGTCCTTGTAGAAGATCTCGGCCCCGTCGGACGTCGTGACGTAGTTCATGAGTCGCTCCAACTCTCGGTGTGATGTGTCGGGTTTCAGCATCCGCCGAGCGCACCGACCGACTCACCCCGCGAACGCGCAGTGCGATTGGCGCGGTGCCACGAATCACCCGCCGAGGACACGCAACCTCTCCCTCAGCTCATCGACCTCGTGAAGGAGCGACTCCATGGCGCCGTGGACCTCCGCCTCCGTGAAGCGCGGGGTGATGTACTTGGGGCAGTTCCAATCGAATGCCACGATCTCGACGTTGATCAGACCGTCGAGCCGGCCGGAGATCCCGAGCCGAGCGAGCTCAGCCGGATCGGGCGCCGGGTCGTACCGAGCGTGCCCGAAGGCCTTCATCCGACGGCGATTGGGGTAGTCGACAGCGATCAACGCGACTCGATCATCGCCGTCGATGTTCCCCGCCGACACGAACTGGCGATTCCCCGACCGGTCGGCCCAGGCGATTCTGGTCGGGCTGACCACACTGACGAAACCCGGTGGCCCGCCACGATGCTGTACGTACGGCCACCCCGTCGGACCCACCGACGCGAGGTAGAAACTGTCCCTCGAGCGAAGGAACTCGATCTCGTCGGCGCCCATTCCGTCGGGCGGCGAACCGGACACGGCCTCGCCATACATGGCATCGCTACCGTGGGCGCACTGATGCCGTCTGGACGCGGGGCCGAACGCGACGTCGGCGTAGTTCTGCACCGATGAACCTCCTTGCGTGGGTCGCTCGGAGGCCGCTGAACAGCCCCGCCCGACCAGCCGGTCGACAAGTCGCCGGCTCAGAGAGTGGCGATGGCGGCGAGGATCACATCGGTGACGGCCTGGGGCTGGGACATCATGATCACGTGTGAGCCTTCCACCTCGGTGATCTCGGCCCCGGCTCGCTCAGCCATCGAATGGATGACGTCGGCCCCGGCGGCGGTGTCACCGGTGGCGACGACGGTCCACGAGGGGACGTTCTTCCACGCCGGAGCGCCCGATGGCTCGGAGAACGCCAGCTCGGCCACCGGCCGCTGGGTAGCCGCCATGACGGCGGTCTGCGAGGACGGCAGATCCTTGGCGAACGCATCGTGGAACTTGTCGGGATCGATGGCGAACTCGACGGCCGTCTCGTTGCCGGTCCCGGTCGGGTAGGTCAGCGGGACCAACGCTTCGTTCAGCACGCTGTCCCGCGAACCACCCACTGCGTCGACGAGGCGCTCGCCGTCAGTCGGGGCAAACGCCGCCACGTAGACGAGACCGACGACGTTGTCGGCCTCGGTCGCCGCGTTGGTGAGCACGGCGCCACCATAGGAGTGACCTACAGCGAGCACCGGCCCGGGGATCTGGGCGAGGTAGCTGGCGATGTAGGCCGAGTCGATGGTGATCCCGCGAAGCGGGTTGGACGGTGCCATCACCGAGATGCCGGCCCGTTGCAGCCGCTCGATGACACCCTCCCATCCCGAGGCGTCGGCGAACGCGCCGTGAACCAGAACGACGGTCAACGGGTCGATCGGGGCACTTGTTGATTGGTCCATGAGACTGGTTCCTCCGTGTGTGTGATGGCGTGGAACGACCGACCGGAACGCGACCAGCCGCCCATGACTCGGTAGCTGCCCGGAGCATGAGATCTCCTGCGGCCCCGCACATCAGTCATCTGACCGCGGCCCTCCACGACCCTGGCGAACGTCTCCTCGGTTGCGCGCCAGCAGAGTCATCTGACGGATGCGCTCGCAGACGGGACGACGGAAGGTCACGTCGTTCGAAGAAGTGTCGCCGGCGAGGAGGTCACAAGTGGTTGCTTTCGATCCCACGGAGGAAAGCGGTCGGGACCTACCGGAAGGGTCGGGCCTGCCCGCCCGAAACGATGGGTTCACCGGTCTTACCTCGCTGATCGGGGCCACCGAGGCCGCAACTCTGCTCACGGTGACGCCGGATCGAATAGCCGTCATGGTGGAGCAGGGTCTTCTCGGCGTCGTCGAGTCGGGCGGGCGACCCGCGTTCTGGCCGGCGGAAGTTCTCGCCCTTCGCCTCTTGGGCGGGTGAGCGGTCGCATCGCGATGACCCGGCCCCGACGAATCGAGCTTTCGCGTCCAGCGGACTGGTTGCGAGAACCCAGAGACCACGACCACGAACGGAGCATGTGATGCCTTCAGATTCGACCAACGAGACCCTGACCCCGGGTGATGCCCTCGCCGGGAAGTTGCACCGGACAGAGCTCCAACACAAGGGCTCGTCCATCGCCGGACGCGAGATCGTCCAGGTCCTCACCGAGATCCCGTGTGGCGTCGAGTCGGGATGGCACACCCACCCCGGTGAGGAGGTCGGGTACATCGTCGCCGGGAACGTCGAGATGATGATCGAGGGCCAGCCGACGCTCCACTTGCACACGGGAGATGGCTTCCTCATCTCTCCACGGACGGCTCACAACGCACTCGATGTCGGCCCTGATACGGGTCGGATGTTGTCGACCTATGTCGTCGAGATCGGCGAGCCGATTGCGACCTTCGTCGATGGGCCTGAGTCAGTCTCTTCTGACTGATCCTGTCCGAGTCAGGTGGGCTCGGACCCGGTGGTTGCCGCGATGCCCCGTCATCTGATGTTCAGGCGAGCGCGGCGTTTTCTCCCGCCGAGCGTTGCTGCCGGACCTTGCCGTTGAGGCGTAGCGAGCCCGCTGTCATCGCATGGCGTACTGGTAGGCCGTGAGGAGCAGCGCCATGAGCGGCTCCGGACCGAGCCCGTCGACCGCCTTGACCACTTCGAGGCGGTGCGGCATCGGCATCGTCCGCCGCCCCCAACCGACATGCTCGATGACGTCGGCCACTTCGACCGGAACGACGACCGACACTGCGCCGCCACCGCCCGCCCGTTCGTCGACGCCGGCAACCAGCCACAAGCGGCGTTGCCGGAGGGGTTCGCAATCGACGGCAAACGTCCGCAGGCCCGAGGAGATCTGGGTCTCGCGCTCGACGACCCACGGCAAACTGAGCGCCCACTCGAGGAGCCCGTCCATCATGGGGCGGGGGGCTTCGGTCACGACCGGTCGGCGAATTGGATCGATTGCCATCGCGTGCTCCTCACGTCCGTGGTGGCTTCTCCTTTGATCCTGCGTGACGACGGCCCCCACGACTTCCCGGATCCGCGTAGTGACCCTGCGCGGATCCGTCTGCGGTGCTTCGGTTGCCGGAGCCGGGGTGGCCCCTGGCGACCTCGAGCGTCCAGCCGAGGACCTGCAGAGGCAGCTACCCGACATCGGCGGACAGGTTCTCGTACCCAAGACCGGCCAGGGACTCGAGCGCGTCCCGGAGAGCGGCCCGGCGGGTGACGCCCAACTTCGGGAAGACCCTGTAGAGGTGAGCTCCGACCGTCCGGTGCGACATGAGCAGCTTCGCCGCGATCTGCTTGTTCGACAGGCCGGCGGCGGCGAGCATGGCGACCTCACGCTCCTGTGCGGTGAGCTCGCCGATTTCGGCGGGCGTGATCCGCTGCCCTGCCGCCCGCAGCTCTGTACCAGCCCGCAGAGCCCAGGGTCGGGCCCCGAGCCGCTCGAAGGTCGCTTCGGCGACGGCGAGCTGGACGCGCGCCTCGGTCGTGGCGCGTCCACGACGGAGGCGTTCGCCGTAGAGCAGCTGGACCCGAGCCCGATCGAAAGGCCACCGATCCCCGCCGGGCACGCTCAGGGCCTCGTCGAAGAGGGCCAGGCCTCGATCTCCGTCCTCGACCAGAGCTTCGGACGCGGCAGCGATCATCGCCAGACGAGGAGAGACGAACACCAGTCCGGCATCGCGCATCGCCGCCACGTGCGCCGCCGCCTGGGCGTGACGGTCGGTGCGCACGGAGGCCTCGACGAGATCGAGTAGGACCGACAACGCCACGGGGACATGAGGATCGAGACGACCGGCTGCGTTGATCGTTGCGGCCTCGCGGTGGGCGAGCTCGAAATCGGACCGGCCCATCGCGACCAGACAAGACACCTGGGCCGAACAGTCGAGTAGGTGGGCCAGCTGACGGGGCGCTGCCCATCGGGCGAGCTCGTCGGCGAGCTGGGCAGCGGCAGCGAACTCTCCCCGGGCAGCGGCGATGAGGGCCCGAACGTGCAGCAGAAGATGGGCGTCGAGCTGGTAACCAAGGGTCACCCCGAGTCCGAGGCCCTTTGCGCACAGCTCGTCCGCCCACGCCCAGTCCCCGATGGCGAAGGCATCGAACGCCAGCAGATGGAGACCCTTCATCTCGGTGACGAACGAGCCATCGGCCGAGGCTTGGCGAACAGCACGGGCGAGGTCGCTGCGGTGGTCGCTGAGCCGATCGAGATACGTTCCTGCGGCGGCGACCCGCACCACCTCCGCCGGGTCCGGCTCGTCGGCCATCGCCGCCAACGACACGTCGAGGGTTGCCAGATCTGCGTCCGCGCAATGGGCCGGGTCCCCGATCGCCCGCATGAGACTGGAGATGGGTGAGAACGCCGGGACCACCTCAGCGATCTGACGATTGAACGCTGTCCAGGCTTCCGGCACGCCGCCCTGGACGCACGTGGCGGCAAGTGTGTGGATCGCCTCGCGAAGGTCGCCCCGAGATGACTCACGTTGGAGGACGGCGAACCCGATCGCCGTGGTGAGTAGTCGGTGGGCCGACCCGAAGTCACCGTCCTCGTGGAGCTCCATGCACGCCACGGCGGTGGCCGCCGGCAGGGAGCCTTCGACGGTGTGGTCGACCCGAGCATCGTGAAGCAGACGTGACGAGGCCTGCAGGTCGCCCACGCAGTCGGCACTGAGGTAGGCGGCCTTCGCCGACCGTCGGACACGCGCGGCGTGTGAGGTGGAGAGGGCGATTGCCTGGACAAGGAGTTCGATGGAGCCAACGGCGTCGCCGAGGCCTCGGAGGTGATCGGCGGCGGCATCGAGCCGCACGGCGACGTCCTCGTCGGCCACGTCCAGGGTCTGAGCGAGGTGCCAGACCCGGAGCTCGGCTCGCGTGGTGGTTCGCTCGGCAAGTAGGGCATGGGCCCTCTGACGTTCGCTCGCCGTTGCCGAGCCGAGTACGGCGGCGCGCAGCAGCGGGTGCTCGAACTCAAGGCTGCCGTCCGAATTCACCGCCACCAGGTGCCGGTGCTCCGCCGGCCCGAGGGCCTCGAGCTCGGTCCGACCACGGACCCGAAACTGGCCGTGCCGCATCGACGTCCCGAGCGCAGCCAGGAGCAGGAGCTCACGGGTGGTCTCAGACAGGCCGGCGAGCGGCTGGACCAGGTGTCGGCAGAGCGCAGCGTCGACCGGGAGTACGTGAGGCAGTGCCGTGGTGCCGGCTCGCTGAGCATCACTGAGGCACGCGGGCAACCCCACGAGGGCCAACGGATTGCCCTTCGCCTCGCGAACGATGCGGTCCCTCACGCTCTGCGCCAGGGCGAACGGGCCTCGATCGAGCACGGCCATCGACTCTTCGCGGTTCAGGGGACGGACATCCCTCGTCGGGACTGCCTCCCGCTCGAAGGGATCGATGACACCGGCGCGTAGGCCCATGACGAGCTTCGCCCGGCTCCTCTCGAGGCGCCGGGCGACGAGGCCCAGCACCGAAACGCTGGATTGGTCGAGCCACTGCAACCCGTCGACGACCACCAGCAACGGACGCCGCTCCCCCAACGCATGCAGGACGGAAAGCATCGCCTCCGACATCTCGATCAGGCCATGGTCATCGTCGTCCGCGCCCGGGATGCGAGAGAGACAGGGCTCGACGGTGGCGCCGCCGTGCGAAGAGCCGAGGGTCCGGAGAAGCCGACCGGCTCCGGCGAAGGCGCTGCCGGCCTCGGACTCGAGGCCGTGGAACCGAGCGACGGAGAACCCGGTCCGTGTGGCATGGCGGACGGTCGCATCGAGAAGAGTCGTGGTGCCCACGCCCAGGTCCCCGACGAGCAGGAGCGCCGAGCCCTGCCGTGACGCGAGAACACCCCGTATGTGGCGCAGATCCTGCTCCCGGCCGATCGGCGTCGACAGCCCGTCCAGGCCAAGGCCATCCCGGCCACACGTCAGCGGCGGTCGCGACCGCGGGAGGGCATCCGAGGGACTCATCGGGGACTGCACATCCAACACGGTGTCCTCCCTCACTCGCATCGTCCTCCTCGACACCCTGGCGCTCGCTGGTGCGTGCCGGTGTCGTTCAGCGGCTCGTCACATGGGGCTTGCGAGTCGTCGATCCCTATCTCGGAGCACGGGCCAACAATGAGGCCTCAGGACCCACCAGAGAGTCACTGCGATGGCGCAGCACCATGCCGGTCAGCTCCACACGGGAGCTGATCCCCAGCTTGCGATAGATCTGGCGGAGGTGGAAGTCGACGGTGTGACGCGACAGGAACAGCCGCGCTCCGACTTCCCGATTCGTAAGGCCCTCGGCCACGAGCCCAGCGATCCCCAGCTCCGACGGGCGAAGGCTCTGCCAGCCGAACGTAAGCCGGTCGCGTGGACCCCCGCCGAGGCCCTCGTCGGAGCACTCGACCAGACGGACCTCAGCGCCAATGACATCACCATCGAGTACGAGCGGGCGACAGGTCGCCCCCAGGGACGCGCGACTGGTCGAGAGCGGCCGTGTGCCGGCATCGCAGGCCTCGATCGCGGCCACGGCCCAGGCCCACAGTGCGTCGCGTTCGTCGCCTCCGACCAGCCGGTTCGCGCCCGGGTTCATGAAGAGGAAGCGACTGTTCACCCAGGCGGTCGGGACGCGGACACGGCTGCGCTGGTCGAGGAAACACTCGAACAAGGCCGTGTCTTCACGGACATCGGCCCGGTCGATCTGGTCGGGTTCGTACTCGGTGACAGTCATCTGCGGCCTCCTGGGGTCCACTCATCAAGACCTCTACAGGGTGGGCCCCGCAGGTGCCGCTTCGAATCGGGTACTACGCGTAGTCCTCAGTGGGCGAGCACGGGGCCGAGCTTGCGGCGCGACGAGACCCCCAGCTTCCGGAACACCTTGCGAAGGTGGTAATCCACGGTGCTGGCGCTGACGAAGAGGGAAGCGGAGATCTCCCGATTTGTCAGTCCCTGGGCGGCCAGCAGAGCGATCTGCATCTCCTGGGGCGTGAGGTCGTTGGCCGTGTCGACCGTTCGCCGGCGGGCACGTTCGCCCGTAGCCGCCAGTTCGACTCGGGTGCGATCCTCGAACGCCCTCGCGCCCATGCGGGAGAAGAGCGCGTGGGCGGCTCGCAGGTGCTCCCGAGCGTCGAGACGCCGATTGCGACGCCGGAGCCACTCTCCGAAGAGGAGATGCGAGCGGGCGAGCTCGGTCGTGATCTCGGACCGGCCGAGCAACTGGATGCTCTCGACGTAGTGACGCTCGGCGCCGGATCCGTCGTCGAGCAGAGCCCGGCTCCGGGCCAGGAGTCCGGTCGACCACGCATTCGAAGATGAGGCAACCCGATCTTCGAGTCGGGCGAGAGCGGTCGCAGCAAGGTCGAGCTCGTGGCACCGCACCCCGGCCTCCACCACATCCGGGAGGCAGTGGTTCCCCTGAGGGGGGAAGTCGTCGTCCATGACCAGCCGGCCGACCTCGAGGGCGTCCTCGTAGCGACCCAGACCCAGACCCAGGATCATCAGCGCGGAACGGGCGATGTTCATGGCCACTCCCGAGCCGGAGGATTGCGTCAGCGGGCCGGTCAAGACGTCGGCCATGAAGCGGACTGTCTCCTCCTCGCCCTTCCAGGCATAGAGCTCGACCTTCAACACCTCCCACCTGGTGGAGTCACCGCCGAGGGCAACGGCAATGGCGCTGGCCTCGCCGTGCGCCGCCTCGGCTGCTGAGAACTGGCCCTTCCACATCAGGATGTGAGCCTGGGCGCCGAGAGTGATCCGCAGGCTCTCGAGCGCCCCCCGCTCGCGTTCGCGCCTCTCCACCCGGTCGAGCAGGACGCCGGTCCGCTTCACGTCCCACAGCTCAGCCGGGAGGTTGTTCACGAAGACTGTCCAGTACTCCAGTTCTCGGAGACCGTCGTCGTCCACCTCGCCGGCACGGTCGAGCGCCAGATCGAGCAACCTCGCGGCGCGAGAGTGGTCTTTCGTGAGGCGGGACGCGAAGCCGACTCGCAGAAGATCGACGACGTCCCGTGGGTCCTCGGCCTCCGGCGACGTCTCCAGCACTCGCTCTGCGATCTCCCCGGGGGTCACTCCCTCCGTGCACTGGCACGACACCAGCGACGCCTGGATGGCCTCGGTCTCGATCACACGGGCCAGCGCAGGATCGTCGCGGCGTGCCAGCTCGGCCGCGTCGAGCAGCATCTGCGGTACCGGACCGGGAGTGGCGAATGACGCCAGTAGCGCCCGTACCCGGATCACCTGGGCGCGTACCAGGTCCGATTCCGCGGCCTCGGACAGCGAATCGACCAGCTGCGCAGCACGCTGTGGTGAGCCAGCAAAGAGGTGGGCGTATGCCGCCTTGATCTGTCGACTCGCCCGCTGTGCTGGGTCAGAGGTGAGCTCGGCAGACCGGGTTCGGAGTGCGGCCTCCGCCGCCGGGCTGGCCCGCAGGGCGGCGATCTCGGCCCGCTCGTCCAGCGCATCAGCAACGGCGTCGTCGTTCCCGACCGTCGCGGCTGCGAGGTGCCACACCCGAGTCTCACCCAGGTGGTCGCCTTCGAGAGTTCGGGCCAGTGCGGCGTTCACCTGCCGCAGCGCCGAGGGGGCTGCCGCCGCGACGATGGCTGACCGGACGAGCGGGTGACGGAACGCCACGTCGGGAGCCAGGCGAACCAACCCGGAGGCCTCGGCCGGTTCAGCGGCGCCGGGGCCGAGTCCGAGGTCGGCCGCAGCGCCGAGGACAGTGGCCGCGTCCCCCGTGGTGTCGACGGCGGCGATGAGCAGAACCGTCCTCGCCTCGACGGGGAGGGCATCGACCTGGCTGATGAAGTGGCGCTCGAGCCGCTCGCCCACCGGCAGGGCGAGCGGAAGCAGATCGACCGAGATCAGCTGCTCGGGTGTCAACGCCGACGACAGTTCCACGATGGCGAGCGGCGACCCCCCACACTGGTCCAGCACCCGTTCCGAGACGACAGGATCGAGCTGACTGGTCACGACGGAATGCAGAAGTCGTTCGGCGTCGTCAGCCCCCAAGGGGCCGATCGGGAGCCTCGGCAGGCCCTCCGGGAGTTCGGTCGCGCCGCCCTCGGCCTCCCGGAAGGCGAAGAGCATCGCCACCGACTCCGCTTCGAGCCGGCGAGCGACGAAGCTCAAGATGAAGAGGGACTCGCTGTCCAGCCACTGCCCGTCATCGACGAGGCAGAGGACGGGTTGTTGACAGGCGGCGTCGTCGAGGAGTGTCAGGGCCGCCAGGCCGACGAGGAAGCGATCGGGAGCAGGCCCATCGCCGAGGCCGAAGGTGAACTCGAGGGCCCGACGCTGCGGCGCCGGAAGACCTCGCCACGATGCGGACAACGGTGACAACAGCCGGTGAAGGGCGGCGAACCCCACGCCTGATTCGGATTCGATGCCTGCGACCTGGAGGATCAAGAAGCCGTCGGCCAGCGATCGCGCCTCCTCGAGGAGGGTCGTCTTCCCGATCCCCGCCTCGCCGTGCACGACCAGGCCCCCGCTCTGCCCGGCCCGGGCGCCGCTCACGAGGTCCCGCAGTACGGCTCGCTCGTGATCGCGGCCCGTCACCGCGTCCGCTGAGTGGACATCCGTCATCGGTCCTCCGGCAGGCCGATCCTCGGAACAGGGGACCAGGCTAATGACCGTCCACCACCACGGGCAAGGGTGTGTGGCGCGGGTCCTCGAGGGCGGACCACGCGAACGCGGGATGTCGGCGCGCCTCGGGCCACGAAAGCTCTCGGTGGCCGGCCCGGCGCATCAACGGTGTCGGCCCCATAGATGCTCGATTCGCCTTTCGGCGTGGAGCGCGACCCCCGGGAGAGGTTCAGACATGTCGCACGAAGGGCTCCACGAAGATCGTTCGGTCCTCGACGAGACGACGATCGACCGGCATCGCGCATCGGAATCACTCATCGAGGAGTTCGAGGCGATCGATTGGTACGACCAGCGAGTGGCTGCGACTCGCGATCCCGATCTGGCTTCGATCCTCGTGCACAACCGAGATGACGAGAAGGAGCACGCGGCCATGGCTCTCGAGTGGGTCCGTCGCCGGGATCCAGAGCTCGATCGCCAGCTCCGGATCTACCTGTTCACCGAAGGCCCGATCACGTCCAGAGAAGAACAACAGGAGTCAGACATCGGCGCTGGCGAAGCGGGACGAGGTCTGGGCATCGGGCGGCCCGGGAGGGAGTCGTGAGCGACCACTTGCTGCGTCAGCACGCTCCGTTGTCCGACCGGGCGTGGACTGCACTCGAGCGTGACGTGACTCCGCGCCTCGAGGTGCAGCTCGCCGGCCGCCGCCTGGTCGACTTCGCCGGACCGAGCGGGTGGGACCTCTCGGCGATCGACATCGGGCGCGCCGACCGCGTCCCCGCCACCGCACCAGAGGTGGACGCGCATGTTCGCAACGTGCTTCCGGTCCTCGAGCTCAGGGTGGCGTTCGCTCTTGCCCGCCGACCACTCGAGGACATCGATCGGGGCGCGACGGACGTCGACCTCGATGCGCTCGCGCAGGCGGCCAAGGTGCTGGCTCGCGCCGAGAACGAAGCGGTGCTACACCACTACCGCGAAGCCGGTCTGCGGGGGGTGACCGACGCCAGCCCCCAGGAGGGAATCCGACTCGACGGCGAGCCCGACAACTACCCGCGAGCGGTGGCAGGGGCGGTCGACGTACTTCGAAACGCCGGCATCGGCGGCCCGTACAGCCTGGCCATCGCCCCCGACCTCTACACGGCGATCGCCGAGACGGCTGAGCACGGCGGCTACCCGCTGTTCGATCACCTCCTGGAGATCCTCGGGGGGCAGGTGGTCTGGGCGCCGGGAATCGAGGGCGGAGTCGTGATCAGCCAGCGCGGCGGTGACTACAGCTTCGAGTGTGGCCAGGACATCTCCATCGGCTACCTCGCTCATGACCGCGAGTCGGTGGAGCTCTACCTCGAGGAGAGCTTCGCGTTCAGGATCAACGAGGACGCCGCCGCGGTGGCGCTGCTCGCCCCGTCATGACTGCGGAATCGCTTCCGCGCCTCGAACCCCTGAGGACAGTGACGACCCCCGTGCTCGACATCGCGTACCACGAGTCCGGTCCAGCGGACGGTGACCCGGTCCTGTTGCTACACGGCTTTCCCTACGACATCCACAGCTATGTCGATGTCGTTCCCGATCTCGCCGGGCGGGGCATGCGGGTCATCGTTCCGTACCTGAGAGGGCACGGTCCGACTCGGTTCCTCGACGCACGAACAGCGCGATCCGGCCAGCAAGCGGCCCTGGGTGCCGACGTCATCGACCTCATGGACGCGCTCCACATCCCCCGGGCGGTGCTCGCCGGCTATGACTGGGGCGGCCGCGCCGCCTGCGTGGTTGCGGCGCTGTGGCCCGAGCGATGTGCCGGACTGGTGTCGGTGAACAACTACCTCATCCAGGACATCAGCGCCGCCACGAAGCCCATCAACCCGCAGCTCGAGGCCGGCTTCTGGTACTTCTTCTACTTCGCCACCGAGCGGGGGCGGCTCGGTCTCACCGCCAGTCGGCGCGAGATCGCCGAGGTCATATGGACCCGGAACTCACCGGACTGGGACTTCGACGAGGCGATCCTCGACCGATCGGCAGAGGCGTTCTCCAACGACGACTACGTCGATGTCGTCATCCACTCGTACCGGCACCGGCTCGGCCTCGCGTCGGGAGCCGCCGCCTATGAGGGCTTGGAGAAGCGACTCGCCGGTCAGCCGCCGGTAACCGTGCCGACGATCACGCTCGATGGTCTGGCCGACGGGAACTTCCCCGCAACCGATGGTTCGCCGAGCGCCCGACACTTCGTCGGTCCTCGCGAGCACCGCCAGGTCCCGAGGGCTGGTCACAACCTCCCCCAGGAGGCACCGGCGGCCTTCGCCGAGGCGGTTCTCGACGTCGCTCAGGCCCCGACGAAGGTTCCTGTCAGCGGCGAGGCCCACTGACCTGAAAGAAAGGGAAGCACCAATGGCCAAGATCACTCGAGGCTTCGCCGCCCGGAACCCGAGTACCCGCGACTCGCGGCTCCCGCCGGGCCAGTACGACGCCGGCGACACCTGGCCCGTGTTGTCCGCCGAGGTCACGCCCACCCTCCCCACCGCTGAATGGTCGTTCACCATCGACGGGCTCGTCGAGGAACCGACCAGTTGGACCTGGGACGAGATCCACGACCTTCCGTCGTCCACCTACACCGGGGACATCCACTGCGTCACCGCCTGGTCGAAGTTCGGGATGACGTTCACCGGCGTCTCGATCGACACCCTGCTCGACGTCGTCACCACGTCGTCCGGAGCCACCCACGCCATGGCGGTCAGCCACACCGGGTACACGACGAACCTACCGATCGAAGACCTGACGGACGGAAAGGCGTGGGTCGCGTGGGAAGTCGACGGGGAACCACTCTCGGCTGACCACGGTGGTCCGGCTCGCCTCCTCGTCCCTCACCTCTACTTCTGGAAGAGCGCCAAGTGGATCGCCGGGCTCCAGATCCTCGATCACGACGAACCGGGCTTCTGGGAGGCCAACGGCTACCACGACCACGGTGACCCATGGAAGGAGGAGCGCTACCAGGGGGACTAGCAGCCAGCAGCCAGCAGCACGCGAGCGCGTCCCGGCGGCTTGGTCGCGGGTTCCTCCGTCGCTCCGGGGCGAGGGTCTCGCCGAGATGTGGGCGACGGGGAACATGGCGACTTGAGTGACGTTGTCGGGGATGCCCAGCCGCTCGGCCGCCTCCTCCTACGGCACCCGCTGAGTCGCCGTTGGTTCAGAAGATCTCGTGCTCGACGGTGAGGAACACCTTCGAGTTGGCCAGGTCGATGAACTCCATCTCGTCCTCGAGGAGGCGGCGTCCGGCCTCGGCCGAGCCCTCCGCGGCCTCGGCGTCGACGTCAATCCAGACCTCGGTGATGCCGTCGTAGGGCTCACCCGCGCCCCGTGACGCCCGCACCGCTTCGCTCGGCTCGCCCGGGATGAGGTGGCTCTGCACGTAACGGGTCATGGAGGGGACCTGCTCACGCAGGGACCTCACCAGTGGGCCGTGAACGTTCAACCACCGGTCGTGGAACTCCTCGAGGGACATCTCCGGCTTGCGTCGGACGCAGTACACGAGCTTGACCATCAGACCTCGATTCCTTGGGTCACCGGGCCACGGGTTCCTCGGTTGCCCCCATGGTCCCAGAAGGTGACGCCACCGAGAGGCCCGGCCGATCGCGGATCGTCGTCGTGACCGGGGCCGGGCCGACGGCGCCCGACGTCAACCGGAGGAGCAGTTCCGGGGTTGACTGACAGCCCGCGAAGCGCGACTTTCCTGAGGCTGAACCATCGTCTGCGCGGGAGGGACTCGATGAGCACCGCCGAGGCACGTAAGGCCGCTACCGCGGGCGATGGCGTCGCCAAAATCGATCTGAAGCTCGAGTCGGTGACCATCCCGGTGTCCGACGTCGACCGGGCCAAGTCGTTCTACGAGAGTCTCGGTTGGCGACTCGACGCAGACCTCGGCGGTGGCGACTTCCGGATCGTGCAGCTCACGCCACCGGGGTCGGGCTGCTCGGTCCAGTTCGGCACGGGTCTGACTTCGGCTGCCCCCGGGGCCGCCCAGAACCTCCTCGTCGTCTCTGACATCGAGGCGGCGCACGACGAGCTCGCTCGTGAGGGGACCGACACGAGCGAGGTGTTCCACGACTCGAGCGGTGGCTACAACCGGTGGCAGCTCGACCTTCGGGCGAACGGTCCCGATCCCCAGCGACGAACCTACGCGTCGTTCGCGGAGTTCACCGATCCGGACGGGAACCTCTGGCAGCTCCAGGAGATCACGGACCGCCTACCGGGTCGCGTGGATCCGACGACGACAACGTTCAGCTCCGTCGCCGATCTCACCGCCGCGCTCGAACGCGCCGCGGCTGCGCACGGTGAGCATGAAGCACGCACGGGCCAGGCCGATGAGAAGTGGCCCGAGTGGTACGCCGCCTACATGGTGGCCGAGGCCACCGGCGACGTCCTTCCGAGGTGACCGGCTACGACGTCATCGTCCTCGGCGCCGGCGCCCCAGGCGAACATTGCGCCGGTGCGCTGGCGGAGGGGAATCTGCGCGTCGCCGTCGTCGAACGGGAGCTCGTGGGCGGCGAGTGCTCCTACTGGGCGTGCATCCCGTCGAAGACGCTGCTGCGCCCGGGTGAAGCGGTGCGCGAGGCGAACGAGGCGGCGGGACACGCACTGGTCGACGTGGCGGCGGCATTCGCCTGGCGCGACTTCATGGTCTCGAACCACACGGACGCCAGTGCCGAGAAGTGGCTGACCGACCGGGGCATCGACCTTCTCCGCGGCAACGGCCGGCTCGCCGGACCGGGGGCGGTAAGCGTCAGCGGCGTCGTGCACACGGCTCAGCACGTCGTCGTGGCCACCGGCTCGGAGCCAGTCGTGCCTCCCGTCGACGGGCTCCGGGAGCTCGAGGGCGTGTGGACGAACCGCGAGGTGACCGCCATGACCGCCCTGCCGCGCCGGTTGGTGGTCCTGGGCGGCGGCCCGGTCGGCGTCGAGATGGCCCAGGCGGTCCGCCGCCTCGGCGCCGAGGTGGTTCTCGCTGACATGGCGGAGCGGGTGCTCTCCAACGAGCCCGGCCCACTGGGAGACGCACTCGGAGACGTCCTCCGCCGCGACGGCATCGAGCTGGTGCTCGGCGTGCGCGCCGTCAGGGCCCGGCGTGACGGCGACGACTACGTCGTCGACCTCGACGACGGTCGCGAGCTGCGGGGGGACCGGCTGCTCATCGCGACGGGCCGCCGCCCGCGCGTCGAAGGGATCGGACTCGAGACCGTCGGCATCACCGCTGACCCGCACGGGATCCCCGTCGATTCGCGCCTGAGCGCCGGCGGAGGACTCTGGGCGATCGGCGACGTCACCGGCATCTGGCCGTTGACGACCACCGGCAAGTACCAGGGCGACATCGTGGCAGCCAACATCCTGGGTGAGCGGCGCGAGGCCAACTATGACGCTCTCCCGCGGGTCGTCTTCACCGATCCGCAGGCTGCGTCGGTCGGAGCGCCCGAGGCGCCCTTCACTGCCAGCGCGCCGGTTTCGGGCGTGGCCAGGACCGCTACCTACACACGCGACTACGCCGATTCGAACGGGTTCCTGACCCTGCTCAGCGACGGTGAGCGATTGACGGGCGTGTACGCACTGGGGCCCGAAGCCGGCGAATGGCTCCAGCAGGCGACGTTGGCCATCCGCGCTCGAGTGCCGCTCGATGTGCTGCGCGACACGATCCAGCCATTCCCGACCTTCTCCGAGATCTACGCGGATGCACTCAACGCACTCCGCCTCGAGATCGCCTCGAGGAGGTGACGCCAGTGGTGCTCATGATCGTCGCGATCCTGGCCGTCTTCGCGTTCGCGATCACCACGATCTGGTACCTGAGCCGGCACAACTCACCCACGGTGATGTCCGAGGCGGACTTCAACCACGCCTACGACGAGCTCGTCGCCAAGGGCGAGGCCGTCTACGAGGACAGAGAGGCGGCCTGGCTCGATTTCCACTCCCGGCAGCTCGCCGAGGAAAGGGACCGTCTGGCATGGGACGAGGCGGCCGATGAATGACCTCCGAGCACCGGCGACCACGCGGCCGCCGGTGCTGGTCGGGCAGACGGTGGTGGTGATAGGTGGGAGCTCAGGCATCGGGCTCGAGACGGCCCGAATGGCCCGGGCCGAAGCAGCTGAGGTGATCGTCACCGGTCGCGATCAGGGGCGGCTCGAGCGTGCCGCGACCGAGGTGGGCGCGAGCCGCCACGCGGCCTTCGACGCGACCGACTTCGAACGGCTCGGGACGTTCTTCGACGACCTACCCGGACCGATCGACCACGTGCTCGTCACCGGTCCCGGGCCCTACTACGCCCCCCTCGCGGCGCTCGACCTCGGCGCGGCTCGCCGCGACGTCGAAGCCCACATGTTGCTGCCGATCGTCGTGGCTCAGAACTCCGCCAACAAGGTGCGCGCCGGGGGCACGCTCACCTTCATGAGCGGTACCGGGGGCCGCAGCAACGGGCCAGGTCTTTCGTTGATCGCGGCGCTCACCGCCGCGCAGCCTGCGCTCATCCGGAACCTCGCGCTCGAGTCGGCACCGATCCGCGTGAACCTCATCGCTGCCGGTTTCGTCGACACCGCCCTGTCGGCATCGCTCCTCGGCGACGAGCTCGAGGCACGACGCGACGAGCTCCGCATCACGCTGCCCATCCAGCGGGTGGTCGGTCCGGCCGACGTCGCCGCCCTTGCCCTGCACCTCATGACCAACACGGCGCTCACCGGAGCCACCTATGACATCGACGGCGGCCAGCAGCTCGTCTCGCACTGAGCAACCCGACGGGCGCCCTGCGTTTTGCGACATCGCCCCCGGCGGCACGTCCACCGACCGGCGCACGCCACGGCTGAGCAAGGCGTGGGAGGCGTGGGACGCGTTCGGCGTGACAGTGTTCCGGAGATGGGGCGAGCGGTCCAGCAGCTGATCTCCCGCCGGTGAGCGAACGCCGGCTCCCCGCCACCTAGCGCGACGCCTCGCTCTCGGAGATCGCCCAGGCCGCGTTGACCAGCCCTATGTGGCTGAAGGCCTGGGGGAAGTTTCCGAGCAGCTCGCCGCTCATCGAATCGACCTCTTCCGACAGGAGGCCGACATCGTTCACAAACGCGGCGGCCCGTTCGAACACGACGCGAGCGCGGTCGGGGCGGCCGGCGATCGCCAGGGCCTGAGACAACCAGAACGTGCACAGGAGGAACGCTCCCTCCCGACCATCGAGTCCGTCGACCGCCCGGTAGCGGTAGACCAACCCGCGCTCGTCCGTCAGCCGCGCTTCGGTGGCCTCGATCGTGGACAGCACTCGCGGGTCGTCAGGAGGAAGGAACCCGACGAGGGGCAGCATCAGACTGGAGGCGTCCAGATCAACGGACCCGAAGGATTGCGTGAAGGCCTTCGCCTGGTCGCTCCAGCCGTCGATCAGGATCGCCTCGCGAATCTGCTCCTGCGTGTGTGACCAGCTCTCCACCCGGTCGGACGCACCGAGCTGGCCGGCCAGGGCTCTTCCTCGCTCGAGGGCGACCCAGCACATCAGCTTGGAGTACAGGAAATGACGGGGCTCGCCCCGGACCTCCCAGATGCCATGATCCTTCTCACGCCAACGACGGGCGGCGGTGTCGACCAGATCGATCAGGAAAATTCGAGTGGCCGGCGCGAGCTCCGGCGGCGTCATCCACCGGCCCGAGGTGGCCGAGGGCCCCACTCGACGGGCCGGGTCGAAGAGTCGGTCCGAGAGCCGATGCACCGCACTCAGCAGCTCTCCGTAGACATCGAGCTGTCGTTGGCGCCAGGCCCCGTTACCGACGCGCACAGGAGCGGAGTGCCGCCAGCCTTCGAGATGGTGGAGCTCTCGCTCGGTCAGGTCCTTCTCACCGCCAACTCCGAACATGATCTGCAGTTCACCGGACTCCGCCAGCGAGTCGGCGGCGAAGGTCGACATGGAGTCGAAGAACTCGTTCGCCTCGTCGGGGCAGGCCGCGACCCAGAGCGCCTCGATGGTGAACGAGGCATCTCGAACCCAGGCGAAGCGATAGTCCCAGTTCCTGGTCCCACCCACGACCTCCGGCAGCGAGGTGGTGGCCGCCGCACAGATCGCACCGGTGGGTTGGAACGAAAGCGCCTGGAGCACGCGTCCGCTGTGGTGGACGAGATCGCGCCACGGACCGACGTATGCCTGGTGCAGCTCGGACCACGACCGCCACGCCGCGATCGTGTCGTCGAGCCGCGACGCGATCTCGGACTGGCTCCACAGCGGCACCGACCCCGACGTGGACCGCGCCGTGAGATGGAGGGCGAAGCCAACCCGTTCTCCCTCACGAAGGACGAAACGGGCCGAGACGGATGGCCCGTCCACCACCACCGGCACCGGACACGACAGCACCAGGGTGTCAGCCCCACCCGTTGTGGCCACTCCCCCATCGAGCACCTCGAGCGGAGGAACACTTCGTCCGTAGTCGGGTCGAGGGCGGTACTCGAGTTCCACCTCGACCTCCCCTTCGCTGCACGTCGCCTGCCGCAAGAGGACGTGCGGCGCGTTCTTGCCGAGCTCGTGCCCCCGGTTCCCTGCGCCCATGGCCAACAGGTCGACCACCACCAGCGTCCCCCCGACGGTTCGTGAGGTGGTCTCCAACACCATGGTGCGATCCGCATAGCGGCGAGTCACCGAGCAGTCCCCCGACGCCCGCACGGACCAGTGACCCGCCGAGTCACCCAGCAGACGAGCGAACACCGACGGGCTGTCGAAACGCGGGAAGCACAACCACTCGATCGAGCCGCCCAGGCTCACGAGGGCCGCACTGTGTCGATCCGAGAGCAAGGCGTGGTCGCCTATCGCCGTCTCGCTCATCAGATCGCTGACCGGCCCACGGGCGCTTCGACATCGTCGTAGGCGCGAGCCGCGGCCAGCAGCCCGTCTCGATCACGCTCGAACACTGCAATTCCCGCTTGGGCCGGCAGATCGTGGCTCCCCCAACGGATGCAGTTGTACTCCAGCGCGCACCGCACACCGTCGTCGGTCACCGCACAGTTCTGGAGGCGGATGCCGCCGCCTTCGCTGAACCAGCGGGAGAACAACTCGCGCAGCTCTGCTGGGCCACGGTGGAGTCGGTGCAGTCCGATGGGTTCGCGGAAGTACCCATCGGTCGCGAAGGTGGACACGATTGCGTCGGCGTCACCGGCATCGAGCGCGGCCTCATACCGGCCGACCACGTCGCCTGGTTCGGCGAGCCCGGGCTCGAGGATCGGAGTTCGGAGGTGGCGCTGGCCGTCGACCGGCCATTGGCTGCAGTAAGTGCGGAACACGACCGAGACGTCGTCGGGAGACTCGGCGACCACCGCTACCGGCCACGCCACCTCCTCCTCGTCGCGAACCAGATGGGCGAGCAGCTCCACGACCGCTCGCCCACCAACGCGGGTAGACGCCACGATCTCGGTTCGGAGGTGCCGATCCGCCAGGAAGGCCTGATTTCGCTTGATGAATCGCCGCACCTGGCGGTGACCTCGGACCTCGCCGGCGCGCGGGTCGTAGATGACGACCTGACCGGGCCACACCGTCTCGAGCGCTCGTGCGTCGCCAGCGCTGAGCGCCGCGAGGTACTGCGTGACCGGGTCGCCCCGACCCGCCAGGCGGACCTCTCGACGTGCCAACTCGGCGGCAGCGACGAACTCCGGAAACCACGGCATCATGACCTCACTCGACCAGATAGGTCTCGTAGACCACGCCGGTCGCTTGGCGGCCGCCGACGCTCACGAACACACCGCGGTTGAACCAGGCCAGCTCCGGCACGGCGGTCTCGATGCGCGTCGACGCTCGGAACACGTACTCGCTGGCGTCGACGTGCTCCCCCCGGCCGAGGCGGGCGAGCACCTCGGCGCTGCCGTGGCGGACACTCCGCGACTGGACGTACAGCAGATCGCCGCCGACGGTCTCCAACGTGTACCGGATGTCTCCGAGGGCGGTTCCGTCCGGCTCGACGATCTGCCAGTCAGCGCTCCCTCCCGGAACAAGCCGTCCGCTGATCGCGGAACCGGTGAAGGTCCCGCCGGCCAGAGGCACGATGCGCCGATGCCCACACTCTGTCTGGCCGAGATCGAGCGCGTCGGCCAGGGTCGCCTCCAGCCGGTACACCTGGGTCAGGCGAGGCTGGGGGAGTTCATCGCTCACGGCTTGCTCCTCTCGGCGCCGACTCGAAGACGATCCCTCGTGAGAAGTCGATGCAGCGGGTCAACCACACGTCACAACCCAACGACGCGAGTATCGCGGCTCGGTCAATCAGAGGTCGATGACGAGATCGGTCGCGGGCCGCGAGCAGCACACGAGGACGTTGCCCGCAGCTGGCTCCTCGAGGGGCTCGGGGCCGTAGCTCACCGTTCCGTCGAGGAGGCCGGTCTCGCACGTGTGGCACACGCCCGAACGACACGACCATCGCACCGAGACATCACAGGCCTCGGCCAACTCGAGAATGCTCGACCACCCTTCGCCCCAGCGGACGTCGAGGCCTGTACGCACGAACGAGATGCGTGGTCCGGATCCCGGTTCACCCGCCGGTTGGTGCGGTGGCCGCATCGGCGCGGCGACGATTCCGGGCCTGATCGACTCCTCGGCACCGAACGCCTCCGTGTGCACTCGCCCCGCGGAGATCCCTCGTGCGATGAGGCCCTCACGCAACGCCTCCATGAACACACTCGGCCCGCACAGGTAGTAGACGCCGTTCTCCGGGACGCCCGCTGCTCGGAGGGCCTCCGGAGTGATTCGACCATCCGCGTCGTAGTCCCGCGCCGGCCTGTCGGTCGGGTTGGGTCGGCTGTACCAGATGCCGCGTCGTGCGTTCACGAGCCCGTCCACGAGCGTTCTCGACTCGTCGGCGAACGCGTGCTCCGATCCGTTCCGCGCGCCGTGAAGCCACCAGATCTGCCGAGTCGAACGGCGATCGTGCAACGCATGCAGCATCGCCAGCATCGGTGTCACACCGATGCCGGCGCTGACGAGAAGGACCGGCAGCTCGCTGTCGTCGAGGATGAACGATCCTCGTGGGGCCCCGACCTCCAACCGATCGCCGACGCTGATGTCACTTTGGATGTAGGCGCCGGCAGGACCGCCGGGATTGACCTTCACCCCGATCCTGTAGTTGGCATCGCTCGGGGAACCGGTCAGCGAGTAGCTGCGCACGAGCGGCGGGGAGTCCTGGGCGGTGCTGAGCTTGAGCGTGATGAACTGGCCGGGTTGCGCCCGGGCCAGTGGCCGACCGTCGCCGGGCTCCAGCTCCAGGGACACCACGTCGACGCTCTCCGTCCGCTTCGCCGCGACCCGTAGCGTGCGAAAGCCTCGCCACCCGGGCGGCGGACCTTGCGCCGTCAGTCCTGGGTTCCCCCCTCCGGAGGAGGCGTCGAGCCGATCCTCGAGGAGTGCCCGAAACGACTCCTGCCATCCTGGGCTGAGCGGAGGGATGCGCAGCGCCCGCCGGAGCTGTTCCACATCGTGATGGCCGCCGATGTAGAGCAGCGCGTTGACATCGGCGACCGTCATCGCCTCGCTCCCCGTCACGACCTTCACGATGTCGTCGCCGGCCCGGACGTCGCCCTCCTCGAGCACCCGAAGGTAGAAGCCCGGGCGGCCGTGGGCGACAAGGGATGCCGGCATGCGGGGCTCGTCCATCCGGATCCCGAGCCGGTAGCACGTGACCCTCGGCTGGGACACCTCGAAGAGGGCCGAACCGATCCGGTACTGGTCTCCGATGCAGACCTCGTCGTCCCCGAGCCCCTCGACCGTGAAGTTCTCGCCGAACTGGCCGAAGCGGAAGTCGTCCCGGGCCAGATGGTCCTCCCAGTAGCGATACGAGCCGAGCTGGTAGACGTAGACGGCCCGGTGCACGCCTCCGTGCCCGTTCAGGTCACCCTGCCCGTCACCGTCCACGTTCAGACGCCGGACGGTCCGCGCGCCCTCGACCGCCGTCTTCCAGATTCCGGTGACGACCGTCTGCCCCCGCCACGCGATCTCCTTCGGAAGACCGACGTTGACCGACACGAGCCTTCCAACGGACACCACTGGCACGTGTCATCCATACCGCTATTGGTCTCGCCTGGCAACGGCGCACTCGGGGCAGTGCCGTTCTTCCTCTGCCGGTGAGCGCCTCGCCCGGCACCGCTGAGACGCCGTTGGTCCAGAGATCTCGTGCTCGACGGTGAGGAACACCTTCGAGTTGGCCAGGTCGATGAACTCAGACCTCGATTCGGTGGACGAACCACTGTGCAGCGCACAAGCGGGACCGCTCGATGCAGCGTGTCACGTGCGTCGGGACTCCGGGACATGAGCCCTGCCGTCGGCCTCCCGGCCAGGACCCGGACCCGGTGGACCGGCGTAGCACTGGGCGATCGACAGCCACTCGGCCGCCACCGGACCCTCGGCCACCAGAGCGGTGTCGGCCGGGTGACGACGGCGGGTGACGACCAGGCAGAAGTCGAGCAGGGGGCCCCGCACGACGTCGGCGGCGTCGCTCGGACCGCGAGCGAACCCACCATCGAGCTCGACTCGCACCGGCACGGTCGGCGCCGGGCGACCGTTGGCCACGAAGCTGAAGCCGATCGTGCGCCACCCGAGGTCGGCGACGTGACGGAGGGAGGGTGAGGGCACGGGCGAGACGCCGAGGGCATCGGCCACGTCACGGCCGTGCGCCCAGGTCTCCATGATGCGGGCGGTGACCGCCGAGGCGAGCGACATGTCGGGGCCGAACCACGGGATCCGCCGGGCCGGGTCGGCGGCACGGGCGGCCTCGGCGAACGCGGCGCCCGATCGGCGCAACCAGGCCTCGGCCTCCACCCCGGCCGGGGCGTCCTGCTCACCGACGGCCTGGGCGACCGGTCGCTCGGGCCGTGCCATCACCTCGTCGCGGAGCGTGGTGAAGCCCTCGGGGTCGGTCAGGGCGCGGCGGGCCTGGTCGTCACCGGCGGCGAGATGGGCGACCTGGTCGAGGATGGTCCAGCCCGGGGCCGGGGTGGGCGTACGCCAGGCTCCCGGGTCGAGCGGGGCCAGCATCTCGAGCAACGCCTCCCGCTCGCCGAGCAGGTTCCGGCAGAGCGGTTCGACCTCCACCGGCTCTCAACCCTCCGGCGCGGCGGCGTGCAGCGCGCCCGACGCCCGAAGCGCGTCGATCTCGTCTTCGGAGACGCCCCAGTCGGCCAGAGCCGCCCGGTTGTCGGCACCGAGGCCGCTGACCAGGGGGCCGGCCCCGATCTCGGCCCCCGACGATCGCCACGGCGCCGCCGGCACCCGTAGACCGGGCTGCACCTCGGCGAACAGGCCGCGCTGCTCAGCCCAGTCAGTCTCGGCCAGCTCGGCGACCGAGCGCACCTGGGCGACCAGGAGATCCGGAGCGGCACTCTCGAGGGCGTCGATGCTCTGGTAGCGACTGGTCAGCTCGTCGAGGAAGGCCACGACGGCAGGCACGTCGGCCGCTCGGGCGGCACGGGTGGCGAGACGCGGGTCGGACCGGAGCCGGGCCACGGCGTCGTCACCCCCGAGGGTTGCGGCCCACCGCTCGGCGGCGTCGACCGGGTTGCCGAGGATGGCGACGAAGGAGCCGTCACCCAACCGATAGGCCCGGTGGTTCCAGGTGTCGAAACCGCCGAAACCGGCCCCCGGCGGTTGCAGCTCGGCGGCGGTCCACTCGTTGGTGTAGGTGGCGGCTTCGCCCAGGGTGACGTCGAGGTGCTGACCCCGTCCGGTGATCCCGCGCTGAACCAGGGCGGCCAGCACGGCGTTGGCGGCCATCAGGGCGGTGTACACGTCGGCGTGCTGGTTGACCTCCGACTCAGGACGGTCCCGCCCCCGACGACGCGCCGTGAGCTCGAGCGCTCCGACCTCGGCGTGGGCCAGCGGGGCGTACGAGCGTCGGTCCCGCCACGGACCCTCCTGCCCCCAGCCCGTGACCGAGCAGTACACGAGGCGGGGGTTGGCGGCGAGCAACGTCTCGGGTCCGAGCCCATGACGGCCGAGCACACCGGCCCGGAAGTTCTCGATCAGCACGTCGGCACCAGCGGCGAGCCGAGCGACCAACTCATCCCCGCCCGGGGCCGACAGATCGACGCCGATGGCGCGCTTCCCGGCGTTGGCCTGGGCGAAGTAGGCAGAGACCCCGTCCACGTGAGGTGGCACCAGACGGGTGACGTCCCCGCCCGGCGGCTCCACCTTCACCACCTCCGCGCCGAGATCGGCCAGCATCCGACCACACAGCGGCCCGGAGATGACGCGCGAGAGATCGAGCACGCGGAGCCCGTCGAGCGGACGACCCGGCGGCCCGTCACTCATCGCGGCTCCGATCCGGTCTCGGTCACCCGGCAACGGGTTCCTCGGTGGCGCCCCAACGGTCCCAGTAGGTGATGCCCTCGACCGGTGGCCGCTCAGCCGGCCCGAGGGTGTCACCGGTGATGTGGGCGACGGGGAACATGGCGACCTGGGTGATGGTGTCGGGGATGCCCAGCAGCTCGGCCGCCTCCTTCTCCTTCCAGAGGTGCAGCGTCGTCCACACGGAGCCCAGGCCACGGGAGCGGAGGGCGAGGAGGAAGCTCCATGCGGCCGGGAGAATCGATCCATAGGCGGACGCCACCGCCACGGTGGGCTGGCCGTCCATGCGGCGCTCGATGCACGGAATCACCAGCACCGGCACCTGAGCCAGGATCTCGGTGAGGTGCAACGCGCTCTCGTAGACCCGCTTGGTCTGGGGGTCCATGGCGTCCTCGGCGGCCTTGGTGAGGTAGTCCAGGCCGCCCTCGTTGTAGAGGTCGGCCAGCTGGCGCCGCAGGCCCGGGTCGGTGACGACCAGCCACCGCCAGGTCTGGGCGTTGCTGCCTGTGGGGGCCTGCACCGCGAGCCGGAGGCACTCGAGCACCACCTCACGATCCACGGGTCGATCGAGGTCGAGTCGCTTGCGGATGGCCCGGGTGGTGCTGAGCACCTCGTCGAGGTCGTTGGTCGGCTGCATGGGGCCCCCTTCGTCAGCCCGAATGATGGCTTGTCTCTCGGGTGAGCGCGCCATAGTTGATCGAGCACCGGGGTCGCGCGACCACCGGCCGCGCCGAGCAGGACTCCGTCCGCACCCCGAGGAGACACCGATGACCACGAGCGAGGACAGCCGCCAGGTACTGGCCCGTTGGTACGACGACATGTGGTTTCCGCAGAAGTGGCAGCTCGTCACCGAGCTGGCGGGCCCCATCTACACCCGCCACGAGACGAGCGGCACCAGCCAGGTGACCGCCGAGGAGTACCAGCAGGTCGTCCGCTCGGTGTGTGAGTCCGTCGTGATCACCAATGGGCGCTATCGCCTCGTCGCCGAGGACGATCGCGTCGCGGCGATCGGATCGTGGGAGGTCGACGGGAAGCAGTGGGACTGGGTTCAGATGTTCCGCGTCGAGAACTCGAAGCTGGTCGAGACCTGGTTGACCGGGATCGCCTTCGAGTCCAACTGGGACCCCTCGGCCATTCGCGCCTGACGATCCGCCGCACTCAAATGCTCATCCACGGCGGTGCGCGAACGGAACTCGGGCTACGCACAGGTGTCCCGAAGGCGCGAGAACGAGTCCGATCGAGGGCACCGTTCAGACGAGGGCCTCGTCCCTCAGCCGCTGGAGGCGCGACGACCGGGGCGGCGCAGCTTGCCGATGCTGGTCAGCAGATCGCCGACCGTGCGGTCCTCCTCGAGTGGGTGCCGGAGAGGGATCTCGGGGTGGACGACGTACCGATTCCGTCGGCCCTCCTTGAAACGCGTCACGTACCCCCCGGCGACGAGGTCGGCGATGATGGCCTGAGCAGCCCGCTCGGTGATGCCGACCTTGAGGGCCACGTCCCGCGCTCGGATGTCAGGTTGCTCAGCCAGGCACCCGAGCACGTGCCCGTGATTGGTGAGGAAGGTCCACGACGTTCGCCCGATGTCGTCTGCCATGACGCCAACCTGTCTTTGCGCAGTCGAACTCCTGAAACGAGCATCATACGTTGAGGCGAGCAGCCCGCTGCGGTCGGTCACAGCAGGTCGGGGGTGAGAAGCAGCACGTTCTCCGCGGGCAGGTCACACCACAGTGCGGCTGCCGACTTGAGATCGCGCAGAGCATCGTCCCGGGTGGCCCCGGTGCCCATCACGCTGAGCATCTCGGGCAGGAAAGCGCACCACTGCCCGCTCGTCGGGCACTGGTCGACGATGGCGTCGAAGGCCCGAACCCTGACCGCGCCCGGCCCGTCGGTGCGCTCTGATCGCGAGGCGGGATCGGGCTGGAGCCAACCCTGGCCCAGCAGCGGCCGCAAGGCGTGTTCGAGGCGTCGGGCGAACATCTCGGGCACGGTGCGGCCGGCTGCAGGCACCACGAGGCGAGTGGCGTCGCGGGTGGCCACGGCGTGATCAGCGACGATCTCACAGGTGAATCCTCGAGCTCGGAGGGCAGCGAGGATGTCGTCGCAACGGACCATCGGTGAGCGGGTGGAGTCGATCATCGGGCTACTCCTTGTCGTGGTGCCTCTTGGTTCGTGGCCATGGTCAGACCATATACGAGCCCATGTTCGTGTGTTGCGATTCAGTTCTTAGTTTTCGCGGGTTCGTTGACGTGTAGCTTGATTTGCGTTCTTGTATTCGTGTATTACTCACCGCATGATCTTTGCCGACCCGGTCCCGGGGCCCCCGTCATGACGACGTTCAGCGCGTACTTCGTCCTCCTCCCTGCGGCCCTGTTCGGGCTCGTCGCCCTCGTAGCGACACGTCGCCGAGGCCGGCGGCCTGTCGCCGTGACCCGCCTCGGCACCGGCGCTTCCTTCGCCGGCATCGTCCTCGGGCTCGGAGCCATCGCGGTCACTGCGCTCGCGGGCCCCGAGACCAGCCCCACCCTCGGCACCGAAGGGCTCGGGCTGTCCGTGCGGCTCGACGCCCTCAGCGCCATCATGCTCACGATGATCGCCGCCCTCGCGGCGGTGATCTTCCGCTACAGCCGCACCTACCTCGACGGAGATGAACGCCAGGGAGAGTTCCTCGGACGTCTGGCGGCGACCATCGCGGCGGTCGAGGTGATGGTTGTGGCCGGCAACATCGTCGTGCTGGTCGGGGCATGGGTACTGACGAGCCTGGCTCTGCATCGGCTGTTGGTGTTCCACGCCGACCGGCCTCGGGCTGTCGTGGCCGCCCGCAAGAAGTTCATCATCGCCCGGGTCGGCGATGTTCTCTTCCTCTCGGCTGCCCTGGTGCTCTACCGGACCGCCGGTACGGGTGACCTGGGGGGGATCTTCGAGGCAGCATCGAAGGTGGAGACGACCTGGGCGGTCACGGGCTTCGGTCTCGCTGCGGTCTGCCTCACCTTGGCCGCAGCGCTCAAGTCAGCGCAGTTTCCCACCCATGGATGGCTGATCGAGGTCATGGAGACCCCGACCCCGGTCTCGGCGTTGCTGCACGCGGGAATCCTCAACGCCGGGCCCTTCCTGGCTCTGAGGATGGCGTACGTGCTCGATGGCAGCCGCTCGGCCACCACCGCACTGCTGATCATCGGAGGCACGACCGCCGTCTTCGCCTCGGTCGTACTCCTCACCCAACCATCGGTGAAGGTAGCGCTCGCCTACTCCAGTGCGGCCCACATGGGATTCATGTTGATGATCTGCGGGATGGGCCTCTACCCAGCCGCCCTGCTGCACCTGGTCGCCCACTCCTTCTACAAAGCCCATGCCTTCCTCGCCTCCGGCAGCGTCATCGAAGACCAGCGGGCCTCGAGCGTCCGACTGCCCGACCGCCTGGGGAGTCCGTCCCGGATCGCCGCCAGCGCGGCCCTCGCCCTGCTCCTCTACCTCCCCTTGGCAGTGGTCCTCGGCATCGACCTGCTCGGTGAGCCGGTGCTCGTCGCCGTCGGGGCCATCCTCGTGTTGGGCACCACGCAGTTGATCGCTCCCACCCTCGACTCGGCCGGCAGCGCCGCCGGCGTCGTCAGGGCCGGGACGCTGGCCGCCGGAGTCACGATCTCGTTCTTCGCCCTCGAGGCCGGCGCCCACCACGTGCTGGGGGACGCGGTGCCAGAGCTCACCGCTCGCGCCTGGGTTCAGCTCGTGCTGATCGGGGTGGTGCTCGCCGTCTTCGCTGCCGTCGTGCTGCTTCAGATCGTGGAACCAGCCCGGGCCGTCGGACGCCGTCGATCGGCGATCGCTGTCCACCTCCGCAACGGCCTCTACGCCAACGCCGTCTACGACCGCCTGATCGGGGCTCTCAAGACGCCGGCGCAGCCAGCCTCCCGCGCCACCAATCCTCGCGACCCCGACTCGGGCGTCGCCCCGACGACCAGGACCTTGGAGCCTTCGTGGAACTGACCCCGCACGCCCCGCCCCGCCTGCCGCGCGACCAGGTGGCAGTCCGCCCTCACGGAGGCCACCGGGCGGATCGCCCCTCTGTGGCCGCTCGAGAGCTTCGTGGCGGTGAACCCGTACCTCGGACTCGCCGACCACAGCTTCGACGACGCCGCTCGGGTGCTCGCGCTCCTGGCGGGGGCAAGGACCACCCTGACCGCAGCCCAGTACGCCGAGGCCATCTCCGACGGACGGATCGAGCGCCAGGACCTTCACGCCGCCCTTGCCGCCCATGGCCTCACCGCCACGAGCATCGAGGAGCTGTTGAATCGCGCAGAGGCCACCTCGGAGATCACCGAGCCGGGGATCCGTACGTACGTGGACCTGGCGTCGGTCGCCACTGGCCGAGACTGGGCCCGCCTGCGCACCGACAGAGTCTCGGCGTGGGCGGCGGCGCACTTCGACCGCGGCCAGGCCCTCTGGCGCTCGACCGACCCCGCCCAGGGGCTGTTCGCGTCCTGGAAGGCCGAGGCCTCGCTCGACCGGACACCCGAGATCATGGGACTGAAGGGCTTCCGGTCGACGGTGCGGACGCTCCCCGACGACCCGCTCGACGCCGCCGCAGAAGTCCTCGAGGCCCTCGGGCTCACCGGCGACGCCGTCGTGCCGTTCGTACACGCCCTCCTGCTCCGGGTCGGCGGATGGGCCGCCTACGCTCGCCGACTCGCATGGGACGCCTCCCTCGTCGGGGACACCGACGACGCCCCCGAGCAGTTCGCAGCCGTGCTCCTCGCCTGGGAGCTGGGAGTACATCGGGCGACGGCCGACCCGGTCCTGGTCGCGGCGTGGGATCGAGCGCGCGACCGCCTCGGCCTCCTGACCGAGCCGACCGCGGTTGACGAGTCCCTCGAGCTCCGCCTGGTGCTCCAGGACGCCCACGACCGGGCGGCCCAGCGACGCTTCCTGGTCAAGCTCGCCGAGCCGCGCCCGGCCAGTGGCCCGGCCCCGCGTCCAGAGGTGCAGGCGGTGTTCTGCATCGACGTGCGCAGCGAGGTCTTCCGGCGACACCTCGAGGCGGTCGACGGCGCCGTCGCCACCCTCGGGTTCGCCGGGTTCTTCGGGCTGCCACTGGCTCACCTGCCCCTGGCCCACGAGGATCCGGTGCCGCAGTGTCCGGTCCTGCTCACCCCGGCCCACACCGTGCCCGAGGTGCTTCCTGAAGCCGCCGCCACCGAACAGGCCGCCGAGTCCCGACGCCTCGATCACCACGTCGGGAGGGCCTGGAAGTCGTTCAAGATGGGGGCCATCTCGTGCTTCAGCTTCGTTGGTCCAGTTGGGCTGGCCTACCTGCCGAAGCTCGTCACCGACGGTCGCGGACTCACCCGGCCGACTCGGCGGCCCGAGACCGAAGGCCTGCCATCCGGGGTCGCGGCGGCGGCGGGACCGAGCCTCGACGGCATCCCGATCGACGATCGCGTGGCCATGGCCGCAGGTGCGCTGAGCGCCATGTCCCTGCGCGACGGCTTCGCGCCCATCGTCGTGCTCGCCGGCCACGGCTCGTCCACCACCAACAACCCCTACGGCACCGGCCTGGACTGCGGCGCGTGTGGAGGTCACGCCGGCGAGGTGAACGCCCGTATCGCCGCCGCGCTGTTCAACGACCCGCTCGTGCGGGCCGGCCTCCGCCGCCGAGGTATCGACATCCCCGACGACACCTGGTTCGTGCCCGCTCTCCACGACACCACCACCGACGAGGTCCACGTCTTCGACCTCGAGTCGGCGCCAGGGAGCCACACCGCCCGGATCGCCGAGCTGCGCGCCCACCTCGCCGAAGCGGGGTGCCGCGCCCGGGCCGAGCGAGCCGCCCGACTCGGGCTGCGGGACGAAGGGGAAGGGGAGGCCCTCGACGCCGCGTTGCAGCGGCGGGCCACCGATTGGGCCCAGGTCCGCCCCGAGTGGGGGCTTGCAGGGTGCCGGGCCTTCGTCGCCGCACCCCGGTCCGTAACCCGCGGCGTCGACCTTGGCGGTCGGGCGTTCCTGCACAGCTACGACCGGCACGGCGACGACGGCTACGGCGTGCTGGAGACGATCCTCACCGCACCGGTCATCGTCGCCAGCTGGATCAGCCTGCAGTACTACGCGTCGACCGTCGACAACGAGCGTTTCGGGTCCGGCGACAAGACCCTGCACAACGTCGTCGGCCGTCTCGGGGTTCTCGAGGGCAACGGGGGCGACCTCCGCACCGGCCTCCCATGGCAGTCCGTCCACGACGGGGAGCGTCTCCAGCACGATCCGCTCCGCCTCCAGGTGCTGGTGGCCGCGCCCTGCGAGGCCATCACCGAGGTGATCCGACAGCACGAGCACCTGAGGGCGCTGTGCGACAACGGCTGGATCGCGCTGTACGCCCTCGACGACGACGGCGACGCCACCCACCGATACCTGGGCGAACTGCGCTGGGTTCCACTCGACCCCGCCTCCCACACGTCCCACGAGGTGTTGCGACCGTGACCTCTTGCACCGGGGCGATCACCGTCGCCGAGGACGATGGCCGGAACATGCCGCCGCCGACGGTCACGATCCGCTAGTCCTCGAGCGCCAGGACTTCCTGGTGGAGCCGTTCCATGCGCTGGTCGAGGACCGTCGCCAGGTCGGCCGCATCCTTGAGCTCTTCGAGCAACTCATCTGGAACCCGGCGGTCGTATCTGTAATAGATCTTGTGCTCGAGGGTCGCCCAGAAGTCCATGGCGATGGTGCGGAACTGCATCTCGACGCACACCCGCTCAGCCCCTCCCGAAAGGAACACCGGCACCTGGACGATGGCGTGGAGGCTCTGGTAGCCGTTCGGTTTCGGTGACCGGATGTAGTCCTCGACCTCGATCACCTCGATGTCGTCCTGGTCACAGAAGGCGTCGAAGAGCGTGTAGACGTCGGATACGAAGCTGCAGATCACCCGGACGCCGGCGATGTCGCGAATCTGGCCACGGACCTCGTCGAAGCCGAGTCCACAACCCCGGCGCCTCGCCTTGGCCACGATCGCCTGCGGATCCTTGAGACGAGTGGTGACGTGCTCGATCGGGTTGTGATCGTGGAGGTGGGTGTACTCCGACCGCAGGATCTCGATCTTCGTCGTGACCTCGGCGATGGCGAACTCGTAGACCATCAGGAACCGACGGAGATCTCTCGGGAACATCCGCGGCAAGCCCTCGAGACCGGCCAGTCCTTCTTGTGGAACCTCCATGGTCTTCATTCTCCCGTACGCCACGCTGACATTGACATCGCGGTCGACGAGCAGCTCCGGCAGCCTCGCCACACCACCGACGATCTCAGCGAAACAGGGCGGCCGTGGCCTCGTCGGCGGGGAAGAAGCTCTCGATGGCCAGCTCGGCGATCGTCACGTCGAGCGGCGACCCGAAGACCGTCATCGTGGAGAAGAACCGCAGCTCCGTGCCGTCGTCGAGCCGGAAGTGCATGGGCAGCACCGCGGCCGGAGGCGGAAGGGCGACCGTTCCCCCGATCGCTCGCTCGACGTCGGGATAGGCCGACACCTCGTCCAGCAGGGCGCGCAGCGCCGGATCCGAGGTCGCCGCCAGCTGACGGCGAAGGCGCTCGACCACGTGCGCCGCGTACTCGTCGAAGTTCACGATGAATCGCGAGAGACCGAGCGGGTGCAGGCTGGCCCGGATGACGTTCATCGGCGGCTCGAGGAGCTCGGCCGAGACCAGAGCCAGGAACCCGGCGACACCGCCGTTCGCCTCGAGGAGCTCCCAGGCGCCGTCGATCACCAGCGCCGGGAACGGCTCGTGGTTCGTGAGGATCACCTCGATCGCCTGGCGGACGCTGGCGAGCTCCGGCGCGTCGAGCGATGACTGGCGGTACAGCGGGGCGAATCCGGCGGCGGCGAGCAGCTCGTTGCGGTCGCGCAGGGGCACGTCGAGGTGCTCGGCCAGGTGCAGGACCATCTCGCGGCTCGGCTTCGAGCGGCCCGTCTCCACGAACGACAGGTGACGTGACGAGACCCCCGCCAGGGAGGCCAGGTCGAGCTGGCTCACCCGCCGCCTCGACCTCCACGCCTTGAGCAGCTCGCCGAGCCGGGGCGTCGGGTCCACCATCGTCGTCATGC
This sequence comes from uncultured Actinomycetes bacterium, assembly GCA_963793025.1. Lineage (GTDB taxonomy): Bacteria > Actinomycetota > Acidimicrobiia > Acidimicrobiales > Acidimicrobilacustridaceae > CAWBYL01. The sequence goes on along the minus strand of CAWBYL010000006.1, from coordinate 532,084 downwards.
CACGAACGCTACGGAGCCGACGGGCGCGACACGACTACCTCTCAGGTAATCGTCTCCGGTCGAACCGGTCCCCACGATGGGCCCCATGGACACCACCACTGCCACCCAGACCACCACCGACACCGTCCCGGACGTGGACATCGCCATCGAGCGCTACGTTCAGAGCTTCAACGAACAGGACGCGACAAAGAGGACCGAGCTCTCCCGGTCCCTCTGGACCGACGACGGACATCTCGCCGATCCGCTGATCGACGCGCACGGTCCCGAGGCCATCAGCGCCGCCATCGGCGGCCTCCAGGACCAGATGCCGGGCCACTCGCTGAGCCGGACCACCGCCATCGACGCCCACCACGACCACGCCCGCTTCGGCTGGGCGGTGACCGGCCCGGACGGCACGGTCGCCGTCGCCGGCATCGACGTCGTCACCGTCGCCGCCGACGGTCGCCTCCGAACCGCCATCGGGTTCTTCGGCGACACCAGCGCGCGCGACTGAGGATGCCGGTCACCCGGTCACCCGGTCACCCGGTCTCCGGCGCACGGGCGCCGGAGACCGGTTCACCATTCGGGGTGGGCTGCGGGTCTCGGACCGGCAGATCCGGTCGTCAGCCACTGGCGGAGAGCAGGTTGCTCTGTCCCACCAACCGCCCCATCGAGCCGATGCTTCCGAATCAGGACTCGGTGAGGCCGGCACACTCACCTATCGCCTTCCCCCCGACCTGGTTCGGCTCGCCGCCGTCCGCGGCATTGACCTGCGCGGCGGGCAGGTTGCCGTGACAGATCAGGTTCCCGCCGATGACGTTGGTCTGCAGCTCCGTCGAATCGAGGTCCTCGCCCGGACCGGAGCCGGTGCACGGGTTCATCGGGTCCTCGGGGTCACAGCCCGCGGGTGTCTCGACCACCACGCTCGCGTTCTTGGAGACGATGACATTGCCACCGACGCGATCGCGGATGGCGCCGATCCAGCCGCCCTGCCACCCCTGCATGATCAGGTTCCCGTCGATGACATTGTCCTTCGTCGGGAAGTTGCGGAACTCCGTGGATGACCCGCCGCCGTTCGAGACCACGTTGCCGTGCACCGTGGTGAACGTCAGGTACAGCGTGAGCGGTTGGTTGGCCACGACGTTCCCGTTCACTGTCGTGTCGTGGACCGCCACGGGGTTGTAGGTGCCCAGACCGAGCACTGCCCCCTTGCCGACGGTCACGTTCCCGGTGATGAGCACATGGTCGGCGAAGGAGAAGGCGTGATCGTTGAGCACGGCGCCGTCGGCGACCCGCACGTTCCCGTAGATGGACACGTCGCCGCCGAACAGGCACGTTCCCGTGACCGTGAGGCTCGTGTAGGTGCCAGCCGGAATCAGCCCGCCGCTGCAGACGTAGGCGCCGGGCTTGGCCGCGGCCGCAGGGGACAAGCCGAGACCCAACGCAGCAACGAGCGCTACGGAGGTCACAGTGGCCAGCAGCCCGAGCTGCGCGCCACGACGCCGAGACGGTGAACTTCCCATCAGCATTCTCCTTCTTGGTATGCGGTGGACGCCGCACCCGGGCGACGAAGACCACGTCGAGGGCGGCGTACCGCCCGAGGGAACAAGCGCGTCCAAGCCTTCGACGCGTCCCACCGCACGAGCAGCTCTAACACATCAGCCGCCGCTTGGGAATCCCCCGTTCCACCTCCGCGTCACCTCCCGGTCGGCGTAGGTCATGTCTCGGCCTCTCCCACCGACCGGCGCTGCACGACCGGTGACATCTGCCCCGTCGCGAACGACGTGAGGCCCGGTGGATCCCATCTCGCCAGGACCGCTCTGCCACGATCTCGGATCGTGAGCAGCCGCGACGATCGCCCTCCACCACCCGACGAGCGACTCGAGCGGATCCTCGCTGTGCTCCACTCGCTCGGACCGGGGGAAGTCGTCTCCTACGGCGACGTCGCCTCCGACGCCGGCTGCCCTCGCCAGTCTCGTCTGGTCGGGCGGCTGCTGGCCACGACCGACGCCGACGTGCCCTGGTGGCGAGTCGTCAACGCCGTCGGTCGCCTGGTTCCCGGCAACGAGCGCCGACAGTCGGCGCTGTTGCGCTCCGAGGGGGTGGAGATCCGCGACGGAAGGGTGCGCCGCGCCCCGCACGGCCGTTTCGCCCGCCCCGACTGACCCCAACCGTCCCCCACCCCCAAGTTGGCTCGGTTCGTAACGGATTCCGTTACGAACGGAGCCAACTCGGCGAGGTGGGGGCGGCGGAACCGGGGGCATGGAGCCGTAGGCTGGGCGTTCACCCGACTTGGCGGGGACGCTTCGGCCTCGATCGACGTATCGGTCGCCTCTGCGACGCCTCTACTGAGGATGCACGTACAGAGGAGACCCCTGTGGCCGATCTTCCGACCGCGAACCCCAACGCACCGACGAGCGGCGCGGCCGCGGCTGGGTCCTCCCAGCAGTGTGGGCGCTGCCGACAGGTCTTCGAGATGGAGCCCACGACGGAGCCGGGGACCCTTCCCGAGATGTGGTTGTGTGCGTCGTGTCGGGTGGCCCTGCTCGGCCGGCCGACGAGCACGGCGAGGCCGCTCTGACCGGCTTGCCCGCTGGCGCCACCCTGGAGACCGTCGACCGTCATCACTTCGCCAGTGACGTCAACGCGGCCGTGGAGCAGCGCCTCGACGGACCGACGTTGCATCGAGCGCACCGCCGCCTCCAACGCAAGGCCCTCATCGTCGGTGGCTGGTACGTCGGCTCCTACCTCATGGTGCTGCTCGCCGGGTCGTGGTGGCTCGGGATTCTCGCCTGCACCTCTCTCGCCGTATCGATGGCCGCAGTCGGCTTCAACGTCCAGCACGACGCCAACCACAACGCCCTGTTCCGCACCGGTGGCACCAAGCGGCTCAGCGCGTCCAACCGCGCCGTCGGCTGGTCGATGTACGCGCTGGGCGCCAGCTCCCGCCAGTGGATCAAGGGCCACGTCAACGTGCATCACAGCGCCACCAACGTCGTGGGCCGGGACGACGACATCGAACTCGCCCCCTGGGCGCGCCTCGCGCCGCAACAGGCGCGTCGCCGGTGGCACCGTTGCCAGCACCTCTACCTGTGGGCCCTCTACTGCTTCACCGCCGTGGCCATCATCGTCGCCGACCTGATCGGCATCGCGTCGCAGTCGATCCGAGGCGACCGAAACGGCAAGCGTCCCTCCGTCGGTGACTACACCGTGATGCTGACCACCAAGACCGCGTTCGTGGTCGCCATGGTCGTGGTTCCGATGCTTCTGCACCCGTGGTGGATCGTCGTGCTCGGGATCGCCCTGACCCTGGCCGTCTCCGGACTGCTGCTCGGCGTCGTCTTCCAGCTCGCCCACGCCGTCGAGCAGGCCGAGTTCAGCACGAGCGACGAACGCCGCACGTGCTCGTGGCACGAGTGGCAGGTCCGTTCGACGGTCGACTTCTGCCATGGTCGGGGCCCGGTCGCCCGTCTGGTCACCTGGTACATCGGCGGGCTCAACTACCAGACCGAGCACCACCTGTTCCCCCGCGTGCCCCACACCGCCTACCCCGAGATCGCCGTCGTGGTTCGGTCCGTGTGCGCGAGCCACCAGATCCCCCACCACGTGCAGCGCACCCTGCGCGCCGCGGTCGGTTCGCACTACCGGCACCTGCGCCGACTCGGTCGGGCCACCCCCGGCTGACCAGCCCCTCATCCAAAGCTGGTGTCGACAACGGGCCGACGGCCGCACGGGTTTCGAACGGTTGACCTCAGGGCTGACCGGGTCTTCTCGACACCACCTTCTCGGTCGGCCGGGCCGTGGGGTGGCCGAGGAGGTCCAGCACCTCCCCGACGGTGCGCTCGCGACTGATGGCGTCGTGGAGCGGGACGTTCTCCTGCACGTGGTAGCGGTTGCGGCGGCCGTCCTTCTCCTTGATCACGTAGCCGGCGGCGGTGAGGTCCCCCACGATGCCGAACGCGGTTCGCTCGGTGACGCCGATGGCGTTGGCCACGTCGATCAGGCGCGCCTCGGGATCGTGGGCGATGAACAACAGGGCCCGGGCATGGTTCGTCAAGAAGCCCCACTCGCTCGGCACCCCGATCATTGTAACGTGATTCCTGTAATCCATTGCTAGTAAGCAGCAGCCGGACTACCCTCCACGTTGCAGGGGTCGCTCGGAGAAGCCCCCCTCCTCTCTCGCGGAGGCCCATCCGGACTTGGCGATGCAGGTTCCGAGCGACCGGCAGCGATGACCCCCCCCCCCCGCCGGGCCTCAGCCCGTCGGACGGGGGCAACTCGCGGCGCCCGGATCTTCCGGGGCGTCGTGTCGCGCTTCGAGCGCGTCGAACGAAACCAGGGAACCAATGAGCGTGACCGAAGGCCTCAGTACCGACGCCGGGGCCCACGATCCGAATCCCACAAGGTCTCGCGTGTCGAGCGGTGACCGGCCGACCGAAGACACCGCGCCAACCCCGCCGTCAGAAGCGAACCATCCCTTCGACGAGCAGCGGGCCGCCCGCTACGTATGGGCACTGACCCGCATCAGCATCAGCTTCGTCTTCCTGTGGGCCTTCGTCGACAAGGTTTTCGGGCTCGGCAAGAGCACCACGTCGGCGAAGTCCTGGCTGAACGGTGGCTCTCCCACCACCGGGTACCTCAAGGGCGTCACCGGCCCGTTCGCCGGGGTGTTCCATCGCCTCTCCGGTGCCACCTGGGCCGACTGGCTGTTCATGATCGCCCTGTTGGCGATCGGGCTCGCCCTGGCTCTCGGCATCGGCATGCGTATCGCGGCGGTCTCGGGAGGGTCGCTTCTGGTGTTCATGTGGGCGGCCAGCCTGCCGATCGCTACCAACCCGTTCCTCGACGACCACCTGATCTACGCCATGGTGCTCGTCGGATTGGCACTGGTCCACGCCGGCGACACGGTCGGGTTCGGCCACCGTTGGGGCCAGATGGACATCGTGAAGCGCTTCCCTGCACTGGTCTAGACGGGGCCCAGCGGTGCCGCCGTCCGGGCGACACCGCCATCGACGAGAAGAGTTGCCATGAGCGCACCCGGGTCCCGCGGCTCCGGCCCGGCCGACGGGAAGAACGGAGCCAGCCAGGTCAGAGGCGCACGACTGAAGGGCGGAACAGCGGTGTTGATGCGCCCGATCGAGCCGTCCGACGAGCCTCGGCTCCTCGCCTTCCACGAGACCCTCAGCGAGCGCACCAGCCGTCGCCGGTTCTTCGGCTTTCACCCACACCTGTCATCAGACGAGCTGAGGCGGTTCACCACGGTCGATCACCGCGACCGCGAGGCCTTCGTCATGACCGTCGACGACGAGATCCTCGCGGTGGGTCGGCTCGACCGAGAGCCCGGAACCCGAAGTGCGGAGATCGCGTTCGTGGTGGGCGACAGGTGGCAGAACCGAGGAGCCGGAACGCTCCTGCTCACCCGCTTGGTCGAGTGCGCCCGGTCGATCGGCGTGGATCAGCTCGTGGCCGACACGCTCAACGAGAACCGACCGATGATCGAGCTCCTCCGTCGCTCCGGTCTGGTCACGAAGACGTCGTACGACGGTGAGGTCCTCACGCTCACGTTGACGCTGGACGCCGAGTACCCGGGCTATCCGCAGGTCGGCGAGCCACAGCCCTAGGACCTCCTGCAGTCCCCAGGCCCGGCTGACCAGCCCCTCCCCCCGAGCTGGCTCCGTTCGTAACGGTTTCCGTTACGAACGGAGCCAGCTCGGGGGTGGTCAGGCGTCGTCGATGACGACCGTGGGCGGTCCGGCCATGACGAACTCGATGCTGTTCGGATCGAGGAAGTAGGCCACGTCCGGGTTGACCTCTCGCTCCACCGCCTCGACCTCGAGTGAGGTGAGGAACGTGGCGAACGACGTGAACCACTGCTCGGTGACGCCGTCGAACACCGCCCCGTCGAGCTCGAGGCCGTGATTCTGGTCGTAGGCCAGCAGCGGCTCGTTCAGCTCGGGAATCTGCTGGAACAGGCCACCGTGGTGGTGCAGCCAGTGGTCGTGGAAGGTCGCCAGATCGAGGGCGGGATTGCGGCCGAGGATGCAGACCATCTTGGCCCCGACGTCCTGACGCTGGCCCTTCTCGACGATCACCTCGGGGTCGTGGGTGAACACGACGAGCTGCTCGTCCTCCCGGAACTTCGGCCGTCTTCGGCGACGGCGGCATGGGCCGGCTCGGCCTGCATGGCCTCGAAGTCCGCCATGGAGTCGAACCACAGGACGGCCACGCCGTCCCAGCCGGGCCCGGTGCCCTCGGGCCGGTAGGCATCCCGCGCGTAGTCCTCGGGCAGCCGATGGTTGAGCTCGAAGCGCCGGACGTGGCGTCGCAACGTCGGTTCGTCGGCCAGTTTCCGGGCGTGCACGTCACGCCAGTACGTGTGGAACTCGTCGGCCGTCATGCCTTCCCGACGACGACCGAACGCGAACAGCTTGATCCCCACGACTTCCCCCTCGATGCCGGGCTGCCGGCGCATCCCCCACCGGATTCAACGTACTCCAGGGTCGAGGCCGCTCGGCACTGACGCAAACCTTGTCGAGGCTGCGGGCCACGGGAGCCGAGGCGAGAGCTGCGCGCCCGGGAGCCCAGATGCTGGACCGGATCCACGTGAGACAATTGCCGGGCCCACCTCACGGGGGGCCGGGGGGGGTTCACGACATGCACACGGGCACAGCCAGCGAGACCAGCGACCACTACTGGGATCCCTACGACGTCGACATCGATGACGACCCGTACCCGGTCTGGAAGCGGTTGCGCGACGAAGCGCCCGTGTATCGCAACGACCGGCTGGACTTCTGGGCGATCAGTCGGTTCGACGACGTCGAGGCGGCCAGCAAGAACCCGTCGACGTTCAGCTCCGCGCACTCGACCGTGCTCGAGAGCCTCGGCCCCGAGCTCGACCGCAGCCACCAGATGATCAACATGGACCCCCCGGACCACACGAAGCTGCGATCGCTCGTGTCGCGGGCGTTCACGCCCCGCCGGATCTCGGCCATCGAGGGCCAGATCCGGCAGATCTGCGCCGATCTGCTCGATCCCCACGTCGGCTCCGGCGGGTTCGACTACGTGAACGACTTCGGCGCCCAGCTCCCGTCCCGGGTCATCTCGTCGTTGGTCGGCGTGCCCCCGGAGGACCAGGAGGAGCAGCGCCTCAACGTCGAGCGGATCTTCCACATCGAACCCGACGTCGGGATGCGCAACCAGGTGTCCATGGACGCCGGCATGGCGGTGATCAGCTACCTCGTCGACCTGATGAACAAGCGTCGCGAGGAGCCGCGCGACGACCTCATGAGCGCCCTCGTCGCCGCCGAGCTGACCGAGGACGACGGCGCCACCCGGGCCCTCACCGACGACGAGGTCGTGCGCTTCGGCATGCTCCTGTACGTCGCCGGCACCGAGACCGTGGCCAAGCTCCTCGGGAACACCGCCCTCGTGCTCGCCGAGCACCCCGATCAGCGGGCGGCCCTGGCCGCCGAGCCCGACCTGATCGCCAACGCCGTCGAGGAGCTGCTGCGCTTCGAGCCGCCCTCGCCGGTGAACGGCCGCTGGACGACCAGGGACGTGCGGATGCACGACACCACGATCCCGGCGGGGTCGAAGGTGCTGATGCTGACCGGGAGCGCGGGACGTGACGAGCGGGCCTTCCCCGACCCCGACCGCTTCGACGTGCGCCGCTCGATCCCCCACCACCTCACCTTCGGGTACGGCATCCACTTCTGCATCGGCGCCGCCCTGGCCCGCCTCGAGAGCCGCATCGGGCTCGAGGAGACCCTGAAGCGCTTCCCGGAGTGGGATGCCGAACGCACTGCCGCGACCCGGGTGCACACCAGCACCGTCCGGGGCTACAGCGCGGTACCCATCACGATCTGATCGGGGCGTCCTACGCTCCGGCCGGGCCGGCCGCCCGACCTCGGTCTCGGGCCGGGAGCGCCTCCGGCAAACCGAACGGTGAGAGCAGGGTGCGCTCGAACCGCGTCAAGGCACAGATTCGGTCGCCGCTGATGGTGACCACGTACACGCCGGCTCCCGCCGAGCGGCCGACCGGTGAGCGGAGATAGGCACCGAACGCCGGCTGGCCGTTGGCTCTGGTGGGCACCAGCTCGAACCGGCGTCCGGCGTCGAACAGCGCCGCGAAGAATCGGCCCACGAGATCCCGACCGTCGTAGCCGAAGGGCATCGGCGGCATGGAGATGAAGGCATCATCGGTCAGCAGGGCCGCCACGGCGTCGGGATCGGCCGCTTCCCAGGCGCGCGCGAACTTCGCCACGAGAGCCTGCTCCGCGGGCGAGCCGGCGACCGGGGCGGGTGGACGTCCGTCGGTGGGTGCCAACCCGTCCCGAAGGCCGGCCCGGGCCCGCTTGAGGGCGCTGGTGACCGAGTCGACGCTCGAGTCGAGCATCTCGGCCACCTCACGGGCGCGGAACCCGAGGACGTCGCGCAACACGAGCACGGCGACCTGGCGCGGCGGCAGGTGCTGGAGGGCGGTCATGAAGGCCAGGGAGATGGATTCGGTCTGTTCGAAGCGGGCCTCGGGACCGAGCAGGTGTTGTTCTCCCCGCTCGAGGTAGGCATCGGGACAGGGCTCGAGCCACACCACCTCGTTGACCCGGGTCGGCTCGAGCAGGTCGACTCCGGGCACGTCCCACGCCGCAGCGGGTCGGCGCCGAGCCGAGCGACGGATGTCCAGGCACCGGTGGGTGGCGATTCGATACAGCCAGGTCCGCAACGACGCCCGTTCCTCGTATCCACCGAGGCCGCGCCAGGCGGCCAGGAGCGTGTCCTGAACCGCGTCCTCGGCCTCGTGGAGCGATCCGAGCATGCGATAGCAGTGGACCTGGAGCTCCCGACGGTGTGGCCCGGTCAGCGCCCGGAAGGCGTCATCGTCGCCGGCGCGGGCGAGGGAGAGCAGCTCCGCTGTCTCCACGCTCACACCACCTCTCCATCGGGTCCTCACGGCGTCCATGGTGAGTAGACGCCAGCCAGCGGGCGAACTGGGCGGCGGCCCGCCGCCCAGTTTCGCGTCGTCGAGACGCCTTCATGCGTGGATTCGATCAACGACACGATGAGGAGACCGACATGGCAAGGCTCGTGATGAGCGGACCACAGAACATCACCCTCGACGGGGTGGTCCAGGACCCGGACGGCAAGGAGGGGTTCGAGCTCGGCGGTTGGTTCGTCGAGTACGGCGGTCCGGACCTCGCTGCGTGGAACGAGGTCGCACGGAAGGAGGCGCTGGGCGCCGAGGCCTGGCTCCTGGGCCGTCGGAGCTACGAGTTCTTCGCCGAACGATGGAAGCCCCGCACGGGCGAGCTGGCGGACAGGCTGAACACCATGCCCAAGTACGTCGTGTCCTCAACCCTCGTGGACCCGGACTGGGGCAACACCACCGTGTTGGCCGGCGACGTGGTCACGGCGGTCTCACAGCTCAAGGCGCACCTGGACGGTGAGATCGTCATCCCCGCGAGCCATCAGCTCGGGCGGGCGTTGATGGCCCGAGATCTGATCGACGAGGTGCGGCTCGTGGTCTTCCCCGTCGTGCTCGGGGCGGGCGAGCGGTTCTTCGAGCCGACGCACCCCACTCTCATGCGCCTGGTCGCGTCCACCACCATCGGGCACGGCCTCGCCTTGCTGACCTACCAGCTGACCGAACGGGAACTCGACTGACGCTGTCGTCGGTCCAGTTCGCACCGCTGAACCGGACGCTTCAGTTGCGGGCAGGACGGGACGACACCTTGGCCACGACGTCCAGGTCCACCGCAGATCGCGGCGACTCGGCGGGCGTGACCAAGGAGCAGTCCCATGACCACCGAACCCATCTCCGTCCCCGACGCCGGGGGCCCCGAGTCGTCGGCGCCGACCCCCCGCGCGTCGAGCGGCGCCGCGCTGGGCAAGACCCGCCACCCGTGGGGCGTCTGGGGCCTCTCGATCATCACCTTCGGCATCTACTACCTGTACTGGTACTACACGGTGAACTCGGAGCTGAAGGCCTACGACACCTCGATCGAGGTCGAGCCCGGTATCGCCCTGCTCGCCGCCCTCGTCCCGATCGCCAACCTGGTGTCGCTCTTCAACACCGGTGGTCGCATCGAGCAGGCCCAGGTCAAGTCCGGCGTGGCCGAGCGCTGCTCGGGAATCCTGGGCGTCGTGCTCGGCATCCTCGGCGGCTTCTCGGTCGTCTACTACCAGTCGCAGCTCAACAAGATGTGGGCCGCAGCCTGATCCTCGGCTCGGAACCCGGCCGGACCCTCGACGCGGGGTCGGGCGGCTTGCGTTCCCACGAATGCAAGGACGCCCGACCTCGGGTCGAGGGTCGCGCCGGTCGGACACCCCGATCGGTGGGGGCCCGAGCACCCTCAGCGGAGGACGCGAGCCAGGTGCTCGTGCACGGCGCGGATGGCGCTGGAGCCCTCGCCGACGGCGGCGGCGACCCGCTTCATCGATCCGTGGCGGACATCCCCCACCGCGAACACGCCGGGCATGGACGTCTCGTAGGGCAGCAGCTCTCCGCCCGACGGGCTGGCCACGGTGACGTCCCGGTCGGTGAGGACGAAGCCCCGCTCGTCGAGCTCGCAACAGCCCTGGAGCCACTCGGTGAAGGGAACGGCGCCGATGAAGGAGAACATCCCCGAGCAGCGCTCGGGGGCATCGACCGCCACCCCGTCGGGCCCGGTGGTGCGCAGGGTCACCGCCGTCAGATGGCGGTCGCCATGGAGCTCGACGACCTCGGTGCGGGGCCGGACCTCGATGAGCGGTGAGGCGTCGATGCGGTCGATGAGGTAGCGCGACATGGATGCGGCCAGCCCCTCGCCCCGCACCACGATCGTCACCGACGACCCGCGCTGGGCGAGATAGACCGCGGCCTGACCGGCGGAGTTCCCGCCGCCGACCACGACCACGGGATCAGGCGAGCACATCTGCACCTCGAGCTCGGTCGCGGCATAGAAGACGCCGGCGCCCTCGAACCGAGCGAGGCCGTCCAGGGCCAGCTTGCGGTACTGGACCCCGACGGCCACGACGACCGCCCGGGCGTCGATGGTGCTCCCGCCCTCCAGCGTCAGCTCGAACCCGACGCTCGACGGCGAGAGCCGGACGATCCGGCCCGAAGTGTTGATCTGGGCGCCGAGACGGGTGGCCTGCAGCGCGCCCCGCTCCACCAGTTCGCTGCCCGACACCCCCGCCGGGAAGCCGAAGAAGTTCTCGATCCGTGACGTGGTCCCCGCCTGTCCACCGGGACCCAGCGCGTCGATCACCAGGGTGTCGAGGCCTTCGGAGGCGCCGTACACCGCCGCCGCCAGCCCGCCCGGTCCCGCCCCCACCACGACGACGTCGTAGACCCGGCCCTCGACGGGCCGGAAGGCCAGGCCCAGGTGGGCGGCCAGCTCGCTGACGGTTGGATTGCGGAGCACGGCGTTCGGGGTGACGACCACCGGCACGTCGGCGCGTCGGACCCCGATGCTGGCCATGAGCACGTCGATGTCACCGACGTCGGGACCGTCGAGGTCGATCCACGTGTAGGCCAGCCGCTCGCGCCGGGCGAAGCTGCGCAGCTCCAACGAGCGAGCCGAGTACCGCGACCCGAGCAGGCGCAGAGCCGACGCCCCGTCCCCGGCCCGCAGCAGCTCCCGGCGGGCCACGAACGCCGAGAAGATCAGGTCGGACAGGTCCGACTCGGCGCCCATCATGGTGCGGAGCCGCTCGAGGGGCACCCGCAGCACCGACGTGGGGACCAGGGCCCGTGCCGCCAGCGTGGTGCGCTGCCCGGTGAGCATCCCGAGCTCCCCGATGAACCGGCCGGGGCCGTGCCGCACGATCAGGTGCTCGGTGACCTCGTCCCGCTGCAGAACCGCGACCTCCCCCGCCAGCACCACGAGCAGGTCGTACTCGGACTGTCCCTCCTCGAACAGGAGGTCACCCGCCTCGAACTCCTCGCACTCGGCGTAGGCCCGGACGCGGTCGAGCTGACCGCCGTCGAGGGTGGGGAAGGCCACGGGATCGATCGGCACCGCTGTCTCGGGCTGGTCCACCGCCCCATCCTCGCTGGTCGCGACGGTCATGGCGATCCTCTCTTCGTGTCGGGGCGGACCGGCGCCGGTTCGGGTCCCGCTTGGTGGAACGCGACCTTTGCTTCGCGCCGGGCGGCGGGCAGGATGCGTCTGCTTCAGGCCGACCGCTCCGAGCGGTCCCGGCGGGAGCGGGGAGCAGTGACGTCGAGCGAGGACGGGGTGAGGTCGTGGTCGAGTTGGGGCGCACGGGCGCGGGGCTGACAACGGCCGGCCCGCCGACGGATCCGAATCGGCACCGCTCGTGAGCGCCGCCGACCGCAACGCCGGGTTCGGCGGCCGGATCGGCCCCACGATCGCCGACTCCGAACCCTGGTGGCCCGAACCCCCTCACCCCGGCGACGAGGCCCCCAACGTCATCGTGATCCTGTTCGACGACCTCGGGTTCTCCCACTTCGGCTGCTACGGGTCCGACCTCCCCACCCCGAACATCGACCGGTTGGCCGCCGGGGGGATCCGCTACAGCAACTTCCACGTCACTCCCCTGTGCTCCCCCACCCGGGCCTCGCTCCTCACCGGCCGGAACCACCACACCGTCGGCATGCGCGCGATCTCCAACTTCAACACCGGCTTCCCGCACATGCGGGGCCGCATCACCGACCAGGCCACCACCATGGCCGAGGTGCTCCGCGGCGAGGGCTACGCCACCTTCATGGTCGGCAAGTGGCATCTCTGCCCGATGGACGAGGCCTCCGCCGCCGGGCCCTACGACAACTGGCCCCTGCAACGAGGCTTCGACCGCTTCTACGGCTTCCTCGACGGTGAGACCGACCAGTTCACGCCGGACCTGACCTACGACAACCACCAGGTCGAGCCGCCCCGGACCCCGGAGGAGGGCTACCACCTCACCGAGGACCTGGTCGACAAGACCCTCGAGTTCGTGAACGACTCGGTGTCGATCCGTCCGGACCGACCGTTCTTCACCTATCTCGCCCTCGGCGCAACCCACGCTCCGCACCAGGCCCCGGCCGAGTACCTCGAACGGCACCGGGGGCGCTACGACGAGGGCTGGGACTCCGTGCGCGACCGCTGGTTCGCCCGCCAGCAGGAGCTGGGGGTGATCCCTCCCGGCACCGACCTGGCGCCCCGCAACCCCGGGGTCGACCCGTGGGACGAGATGCCCGAGGCGCAACGCCGGCTGGCGGCGCGGCTGCAGGAGGCCTTCGGCGCCTTCCTCGAGCACACCGACGACCAGATCGGGCGGCTGGTGGACGGGCTCGAGCGGATGGACCTGCTGGACGACACCGTCATCGTGCTGCTCTCCGACAACGGGGCCAGTCGCGAGGGCGGCCCCTTCGGGGTGCTGCACGAGATGAAGTTCTACAACTTCCTCTTCGAGACGCCCGAGGAGGCGATGGAGCACCTCGACGACGTCGGCGGTCCGAGGAGCCACTCCAACTACCCGTGGGGTTGGGCCCAGGCCGGCAACACCCCGTTCAAGTGGTACAAGTCGAACACCCACGAGGGCGGCTGCCACGTGCCGTGCATCGTGCACTGGCCCGAGGGGATCGACGACGTCGGTGGGATCCGGCACCAGTTCCACTACGTCACCGACATCGCTCCCACCATCTACGAGCTGGTCGGCGTCGAGGCGCCCGACACCTATCGGGGCGTGCCCCAACTGCCCCTCGCCGGCACGTCGATGACCTACACGTTCGCCTCCGGATCGGCACCGGAGCCCAGCCGGCACAGCGTGCAGTACTTCGAGATGATGGGGCACCGGGGGATGTACGTCGATGGCTGGAAGGCAGTCACCCGCCACGACGAGGGCACCGCGTTCGATGACGACGTGTGGGAGCTCTACGACCTCATCGCCGACCCTTCGGAGTGCCACGACCTCAGCGCCGAGCAACCCGAGCGCCTCACCGCCCTCGTCGAGCGCTGGTGGAAGGAGGCCGAGACCCATGGCGTGCTCCCCCTCGACGACCGCATGGTCGCCCTCATGGGCTCGCGGTTCGCCGAGCACACCCCCCATCGGCCCGATCGCCACTACCGGTACCGTCCGCCGATGTCGTACCTGCCGGGACAGACCTCGGCGGCCATCGGAGGCCGCAGCTGGGACCTCGACGCGCGCGTCGATCGGGCGCCCGGAGCGGGTGGCGTGCTCTACGCCCTCGGCAACGGCAACGCCGGCCTCGCACTGTTCGTCCAGGACGACCGACTGGTCTTCGACTACAACGCCTTCGGGGACCACACCGTGGTCGAGTCCGAGGTCACCCTCCCCGCGGGATCCTGCACTCTCGGGGTTCGCTTCCGCCGCACCGGCAACGGGGCCACCGCCACGCTCGTCGTCGACGAGGACCCGGTCGGAGACGGCGAGATCCCCTTCGCCATGCGGGTGATCTCGAGCACCGGCAGCAGCGTGGGCTTCGACCACGGCATGCCGGTCAGCGACCGCTACCACGGCCCGTTCCCGTTCGAGGGGGCGCTGCACGCCGTCGACATCCAGCTGGTCAGCGCCACCCGCCACCTGGAATCCGACGTCGGCGAGGCCGAGGGTCGTTCGGCCATGGGCCGACAGTGAGCGTCCTCGGACGCAACGACCGTCGCCCCGGGTAGCTGCCGGCGCGTCAGGCGCCGGGCTGGAAGCTGTGCCCCCAGAAGCTGACCTCGGTGATCTCGGTGGCGACCCACGTGTCGGAGTCCACGAGCCGGCCGGCCGTCCCGTACTCCACGTCGAACCCGCCCGGGGTCTTCACGTAGAACGACACCATGTGATCGTTGGTGTGGCGCCCGAGGGAGGCGGACAGCGGAACCTCGAGGGCGCGGCAGCGATCGAGACCCCGGCCCACCTGGTCGAGGTCGGCCACCTCCACCATGAAGTGCACGATGCCGCTCGGGATCGGACTCTCGAACAGCGCCAGGCTGTGATGGCGGGCGTTGCACCCGAGGAAGCGGATCCAGGCGTCGCCCTTGGCCGGGTCGCGATCGGGGAAGGCTGCCCCCGGGATGCTCATCGAATCGCGATGTTGGAAGCCGAGCAGGCCCTCGTAGAACTCCATCGACTCGTCCATCTCCGGGGCGGGCAGCACGACGTGGCCGAGGCCGAGACCGTCGGTGACGAAGCGGGTGCCGGCCCGAGGCGCGAGAGGACGATGGTCGAGCGCCGGCCCGACGTAGAGCTCCAACTCGGTGCCTCCCGGGTCCGAGACGTGGACCATCTCCTCGACCCGTCGGTCGGCGAGCTCGGTGGCGCTGGCCTCCTTGACCGGGACACCGGCCTGCTCCAGTCGGGAGGTCAGAGCGGCGAGCTGCCGGCGGCTGGCGACCTCCCAACCCACGGCGTCGAGGCGGTCGGCCTGCGCCGGGGCCACGACCAGCCGGGCGACGCGATCGTCCATCCGGGCCCGAACCGCTCCGGCGTCGTCGCGCACCACGTCCATGTCGAGGCCCTCGCCGAGGAAGCGATCCCAGGCGTCAACGTCTGTCGTCTCCAACCGGAGGTACCCCAGCGAACGGATTTCCATCGAGAGCTCCCGTGATGTCCAGGCCCGTGCGTCGACGCGCCGTCCCCACCCAGTCGGGCTGAGGTCAGTGTGGCCCAGGACGCCCCGTCGCCCGCCGGAGTGGTTCCGGTCACCGGGATCTGCGTCCGGTCCACGGCGGGCGGGCCCGCTGAGCGACCCGATCTCTACTGGCCGCTGCGCCCCGCGGCCTGCAGGGCCTCGACCAGGCGCTGCGGGTCGTAGGGCGCGGCGGGGCCGGGCCGGTAGGTGACGGCGACGAGTCGGCCCGAGTACGGGAACGGACCGTGGTCCTCGAAGACGCTCCAGACCACGGGCGAACGTCGGTCGATGCCCACGTCGATGCCCTGGAAGGGAGCGAAGCCCAACAACATCGGGGTGCCCGGCATCTCGGCGGTCACGACGCCGTCGATGCTGACGGCGAAGTCCCAGGTGAAAGCCTTCCCGGCCCGGGCCTGGAGGGTGATCGTGTGCGCACCGGCGGCCGGGCGGCCGGCGTCGAGGAAGTGCATCTCGCCGTAGTGGTTGTAGCCGAGGCGGAGCAGGCCGTCCTCGACGTACAACGAGTAGCCCCCACCCTGGTCGCCGTGGGCCACCAGGACGCCGGCGTCGCCCTCCCGGTGGTCGAGCTCGACGTCGACGGCGAAGTCCCGGAAGGCGATGAGCTTCTGCGAGCGGTACCGCTCGAGGGTGGGCGTTCCGGGCAGGAGCCGGACCTCTTGGTGGAACGCGGCGTCGTCGGGGCGGCGCAGCAGCTGGAGCAGGCCGGTGCCGTCGTCGAGCGGGAACACCAGGTTCTCCCACGCCGCCTTCTCCCAGGCCTCGGCCAGCTCCTGGACCTTCTCGGGGCGCGACGCCGCGAGATCGGCCGTCTCGGTCGGGTCGGCGCCGATGTCGTAGAGCTCCCACTCGGCATCGTCGTAGGGAGCGCCGCGGGGGTGGAGGGCCACCAGCTTCCACCCGTCCCGGTAGAAGCTGCGGTTCCCGAAGCACTCGGAGTACTGCTCCCGGTGCGTGCTCGTCGTCACCCCTCCGGTCACGCCACCGGCGAAGCTCGAGCCGTCGCGGTCGTCGCCTGCCGCCAGCCCGGCCAGCTCGATGATGGTGGGGAAGATGTCGGTGACGTACTGGTACTGGTGGCGGATGGT
Organism: uncultured Actinomycetes bacterium; assembly: GCA_963793025.1. Lineage (GTDB taxonomy): Bacteria > Actinomycetota > Acidimicrobiia > Acidimicrobiales > Acidimicrobilacustridaceae > CAWBYL01. The sequence continues at coordinate 515,437 of CAWBYL010000006.1, read as the reverse complement.
CCCCCGGTCGGCAGCGGGCAGGCCCCCCGGCCAGGAGACGATGAACGGGACGCGGACGCCCCCGGCGTGGGTGGACGACTTGTAGAGACGGAACGGAGTGTTCGACGCCATCCCCCACCCGCGTGGGTAGTGCACCAGGGTCTGGGGTCCACCGATGAGGTCGGGGTCGCGAGGCACGTCCAGGTTCCAGCCGGTCATCGCCCCGAGGCCGCCGAACTGCTTGAAGTAGCTCCGCGAACCGTTCGCGCCCCCCTCCTCGGTGGCGCCGTTGTCCGAGGTGAAGATCACCACGGTGTTCTCGGCGTCGCCCAGGTCCTCGATGGTCTGGAGCAGCCGGGCCAGGTTCTGATCGACGTTGTCGATCATCGCCGCGTAGACCTCCATGTAGCGGGCGAACACCGCCCGCTCCTCGTCGGGGTGATCGACCCAGGCCCGCACGTCGTGCCCGACCTCGTGGTTGCGAGGCGACATCGGCGTGCCCGGCGGGAACAGGCCCAGTTCGACCTGACGGGAGAAGCGCTGCTCGCGGACGTGGTCCCACCCGGACTCGTAGTGGCCCCGGTGGCGAGCGAGGTCGGACGCCTTGGCGTGGAGCGGGCCGTGCACCGCGCCGTGGGCCAGGTACAGGAAGAACGGACGGGTCGAGTCGTGGGCGCGGAGCGACTTCAGGTAGGTGATCGCCTCGTCGGTGATGTCGTCGGTGAAGTAGTAGCCCTCGGGGTAGGCGTCGATCTCGACCGGCGAGTTGTCACGGACCAGGGCGTGGGGGTGGTGCAGGTTCGTCCATCCCTCGAGCACCCCGTAGAACCGCTCGAACCCGCGCTGGACGGGCCACGAGCCACGGGGCGCCCCGGCGTGCATGGCGCTGTCCCTCGTCAGGTGCCACTTCCCCACGGCGTAGGTCGCGTACCCGGCGCCCCGCAGCCGCTCGGGCAGCGTCTCGATGGTCGGACTGATCTCCATGGTCCAGCCCGGGAACCCGGGATCGAAGTTCGCCACCCCGCCGAACCCGGCCCGATGGGGGTTCAGGCCGGTCTGGATGGCGGCGCGGGACGGCGAGCACAGGGGCGAGGTGTGGTAGTTGGCGAACCGGATGCCGTCGGCGGCGAGGCGGTCGAGCGTCGGCGTCGGGATCTCCGACCCGTACGGTCCGATGTCGCTGAAGCCCATGTCGTCGAGCAGGACGAGGACGATGTTGGGGCTGCCCGCTGGTGGTCGCGTCGCCGCCGGCCACCACGGCGTCGACTCGGAGACCGTGCGGCCGACTGTTCCGCCGAAGCCGGCGTCACCGTTCGTCATGACCTGCCCCACCCCTCCCCCGTTCGTGTGGGCTCGAACGCTACGAGCCCGACACGGTCAGGTCCCGGGCACGATGCCACTGGATGGAACCGACATCAGCCGCCGCCCTACGTCCGGCGGAACCGGTCCGTCCAGATCGCCTGGGCCGCGCTGAGCAGGTGAGGAGCGACGGCGTGGAGATCGATCCGGGCGACCGGGCCCGTGACCGACACGGCTCCGATGGCTCGACCGGCGCCCCGCAGGGGCGCGGCCACACAGGCCAGGCCCTCGTAGGACTCCTGGTGGTCGAAGGCCAGGCCCGTCGCCGCGATGCGGTCGAGCTCGAGCCTCAGCTCCCGGGGTGAGGTGATGGTGCGGGGCGTTCGTCGGGGAAGGTCCTGCTCGAGGACCTCCTCGGCGGCCTCGGCGTCGAAGGCGAGCATGGCCTTGCCCAGACCGGTGCAGTACGCCGGCTGGCGCCCGCCCTGGCGGGTCGGCAGCCCGAAGTCCGACATCGGGATCCGCTCGAGGTACAACACGTCGACACCCTCGAGGATCGCCAGCTGCACGGCCAGCCCGGTGGTGACCGACAGGGCGTGCAGGTGCGGGAAGGCCATGTCCGACAGCCGGCTGTGCCGCGACGCCAGACCGCCGATCTCGAACAGGCGCATGCCGATGCGGTACCCGGACACCTCTCGTTCCAGCCATCCGATGCGGCAGAGCTGCTCGACCATCCGGTGGACGGTGGACTTCGGCAGCCCGGTGCGGTGGGTCAGCTCGTGCAGGGTGAGCGATCCGTCGGCATCGTCGAAGGCGCCCACGATGCTGTCGACGCGACCCAGCACCGACCGACCGGAGCTACCGCCACCGTCCAGGGACGACTCCACCGGATCGGACACGGAGTCGAGTGCTCCCAGGACCTCCGTTGACATCATCACAACCCCCAGATCGACCGCTCGCTGGGAGGCCAGCCGGCGCGGTTTGCCGACCAGACTCCCACACCCGCCGCCGGGCCGACCACGATCACGACGCCGCTCCGCTCCCCTGCTTCTCCGCCGCCAGCTCGACGGCGATGTCGATGATCTGGTCCTCCTGGCCGCCGATCAGCTTCCGCTCACCGCACCGCAACAGGATCTCCGCGCCCGAGACGTCGTAGCGCTCGGCCGAGCGGTAGGCGTGGCGGAGGAAGCTCGAGTACACGCCGGCGTAGCCCATGATCAGGCTCATGCGGTCGAGGACGCACTCACGGTCCATCACCGGCCGCACCACCTCCTCGGCGACGTCGAACATGGTCAACGGATCGACGCCCGACCGCACGCCCAGCCGATCGAGCACCGCGGCGAGGGCCTCGGTCGGCGTGTTGCCCGAGCCGGCGCCGAAAGACCGGGTGCACGAGTCCACCTGCACGGCGCCGGTGCGGATGGCCAGCACCGTGTTGGCCACGCCCAGCGAGAGGTTCTGGTGGCCGTGGAACCCCACCTGCGCGTCGGCGCCCAACTCGGCGACCAAGGCGGCCACCCGATCGCTCACGTCGTCGAGGATCATGGCCCCGGCGGAGTCCACGACGTAGACGCACTGACACCCGGCGTCGGCCATGGTCCGCGCCTGGCGAGCCAGCAGCTCGGGGGGCTGGCTGTGCGCCATCATCAAGAAGCCGACGGTCTCCAGGCCGACCTCGCGGGCGATGGCGAAGTGCTGGTTGGCGATGTCGGCCTCGGTGCAGTGGGTGGCGATGCGGACCACCGACACGCCCAGGTCGCGACACGCCTTGATGTCGTCGAAGGTCCCCACGCCCGGGAGCATGAGCGCGGCGATCGAGGAGCGACCGGCCGCCGCCTCGACGGCGGCGGCCATGAGCAGGCGCTCGTCGACGGCGGAGAAGCCGTAGTTGTACGACGATCCGGACAGACCGTCACCGTGGCTGACCTCGATCACCGGCACGCCGGCGGTGGCCAGCCCGGCGACGATGCTGCTCACGTCGGCCTCGGTGAACTGGTGCTCCTTGGCGTGGGAGCCGTCACGCAACGACGAGTCGGTGATGCGCACGTCGAGGGATTCGGAGTAGGCCATCTCAGTGCTCCTGGAGCAGTGCGGTGCGGGCGATCTCGTTGCCGACCCTCGCGGCCGCCGCCGTCATGATGTCGAGGTTGCCGGCATACGGAGGGAGGAAGTCGCCGGCCCCCTCGACCTCGATGAAGATCGCCACCCGCCCCCGTCCGTCGGGGGTGACGCTCCGCTCGACCTGGGGCGGGAGCCGGAGCCGGTAGCCCGGGACGTACTGCTGGACCTCGCTCACGATCTCGTCGATGGAGGCGCCGACGGCGGCTTCGTCGGCATCGGCTTCGAGCGAGCAGAAGATCGTGTCCTGCATGATCAACGGCGGTTCGGCCGGGTTCAGGATGATGATGGCCTTGCCCCGCTCGGCGCCGCCCAGCACCTCGACCGCCGAGGAGGTGGTGCGGGTGAACTCGTCGATGTTGTTGCGGGTACCGGGTCCCGCCGACCGGGATGCCACCGTGGCGACGACCTCGGCATAGGCCACCCGGGTCACCCGCGACACCGCGTACACCATCGGGATCGTCGCCTGCCCTCCGCAGGTCACCATGTTGAGGTTCGGCTGCCCGATGTGCTCGGTGAGGTTCACCGGTGGGATCACGTACGGACCGCACGCCGCCGGGGTCAGGTCGATGGCCCGGATGCCGGCCTCGCGATACCTGGGGGCGTTCTCGCGGTGGACGTAGGCCGAGGTCGCCTCGAAGACGATGTCGGGGAGCTCGTGTCGCGCCATCAGCCAGTCCACGCCCTCGGCCGAGGTCTCGAGCCCCAGGTCCCCGGCTCGACGCAGCCCCTCGCTCTCCGGGTCGATCCCGACGAGGTAGCGGGGCTCGAGGACGTCGGACCGCAGCAGCTTGTGGACGAGGTCGGTTCCGATGTTCCCCGAGCCGACGACGGCCGCGGTCAGTCGATTCTTCACGGGGCGATCCTCGTGACGGGAGCGTCGCGCGCGCACGCGGCCATGCCGGAGAGTGGGACCGAGACCGGTTCGGACAGGAGAAGGACACACCTACGAGGCATCGGCGAACACCGCTCTGACCGACCCGAGCCCACTGATGTGGGCCTCGTAGGTCTCGCCCGCCTGGGCCGGCACGAGCGGGCCGAGGCTGCCCGAGAGGACGATCTCGCCGGCCCTCAGCGGATCACCTCGCGCCGCCACCACGTTGGCCAGCCACACGACGGCGTTGACCGGGTGGCCCAGGCAGGCCGCGCCCGTGCCCGAGCTCAGCACCGCCCCGCCGGCGGTGAGGGTCATCTCGCTCGAGCGCAGGTCGTCGATGGCGAGGAGCGAGCGGGGCGCGGCCCCAGTGACGAACACGCCCGACGAGGCGTTGTCGGCCACCGTGTCGAAGATCGAGATGTCCCAGTCGGCGATCCTGCTGTCCACCACCTCGATGGCGGCGACGACGAACTCGGTGGCGTGCAGCACCTCGGTGGTCGTCACGTCGCGCGCCGGAAGGTCGTCACCCAGCACGAACGCCACCTCGGCCTCGACCCGGGGCTGGAGCAGACGCCCGTGGGGTATCGGCTCGGAGTCGCCGAAGGCCATGTCGGCGAACAGCACCCCGAAGTCCGGCGTGTCGACATGCATCTGCTGCTGCACGGCCCGGGAGGTCAGGCCGATCTTGCGTCCCACCCGCCTCCGCCCAACCGAGGTCCGGGCATGGACGAGCTGCTGGACCGCGTAGCCGTCGTCGAGGCCGCCCGCCGGGTGGATCTCCCGCACCGGGGCGCAGGGCTCGCCCGTCCGAGCCGCCTCGACCAGCCGGTCGGCGGCGGTTTGGATGGCCGCCATGCGGTCAGGGTCGACGGCGGCCGTCGCCACCGACTCGGACTCCCCGTCGTTGCTCATGGCGACCCGTCCGCCGCTCAGGCGGCGTCGCGGAGGAGATAGGAGAGGACGACGCTCTCGAACTCCGCCTTGCGCTCGATCATCGACCAGTGGCCGCAGTCGGGGAACACGTGCAGCTCGCAGCGCGGAATCAACCGCATCGGTGCGATGGCCCCGTCGAGGGGGGTCACGCGGTCGTCGCGGCCCCAGGTCAACAGCGTGGGGGCCTTGATCTGGCTCAGCATCCCGAACGCCGCCGGGTTCCCCAGCATCATCGGGCGGAGGAAGCTCAGCATGTCGGCGTTGTAGATCTTGCGGATGAGGGCCAGCGCCTCGGGGTCGCTCGCCGCCTGCCAGCGGGTCTCCACGAAGTCGTCGGTGAGAACGGCGGGGTCGAACACCATCGACGTCATCCACTGCACCAGCCGTTCGCGCGTCGGGTCCTCGACGAACTCGACCAGCCGGGTGATGCCCTCCGACGGGATGGGGCTGAAGAACGGCACGCCGACGCCGCCGAGGGCGACGAGCCGGGAGACCCGGTCCGGATGAGCGGCGGCGACCTGAGCGGCGATGCCGCCGCCCAGCGAGTTGCCGATGATCGCGCTCCGGTCCACGCCCAGACCGTCGAGGAAGGCCAGGACCGCCGTCGGCGCGTGCAGCACCGGGCTCTCGTCGGTCGAATAGCTCTTCCCGAAGCCGGGCAGATCGAGCACGAGCGTCCGGAAGTGCTGGGCGAACACCGCCAGGTTGCCGCTGAAGTTCGTCCACCCGCTCACGCCGGGCCCGGAGCCGTGCAGGAGGACGAGGGGCGGGCCGTCGCCGGCCTCGTGGTAGTGCAGCTCTCCGTTGGGGGTGGTGAGCGTCCGGCTCGTCCCCTCGGCGGTGAACTCGGTCGTCGTCGCGGTCATCGGGCTCCTCCAGCGGGCCGCACAGGAACCTGTCCGGCGAACTCTGTTGTCACGGTCCTCAGAACATCATGGCGGCGGGTCCCGAGGGCGACTGGCCCATCAGCATCCCCGCGGCATCGTCGTAGACGGGGCCCGGAACGAAGATCGCGTGGTTGAGCCCGGCGTGGAGGCCACGCCAGAACCGTTGCAGCGGCTTGTCGAGGCGGATGGCGTTCCCGCCACAGCAGGAGTACGCCTGGTCGGCGGCATGGGCCGCCCGCCACGCCACCCGGACCTGGTCCCGACGGGTGGCGACCCGCTGCTCCAACGTCACCTCGTGGCCGGCGCTGATGGCCTCGTACATCTCGCCGATGTTGTAGAGCAGTTGGGTGCGGGCCCCTCGGATGTCGGCGGCCGCCTCCCCGAGGATGGCCCGGGTGTGGGGGTCCGAGACCTGGGCCACGCCCACCGCACTGACCCGACCCTGCTGGTACTCGAGCGCGCAGCGCAGCACGCCCTGGGCGATCCCGATGAGCCCGGCCGAGACGGCGTTCGGGAAGATCGCCGACCACGGCATCCGGTAGAGCGGCTGGGTACGACCCGCCTCCGCCGCGGCCCGACCGTTCATCACCTTCATGACGTCGACCGCGCGATAGGCGGGTACGAACGCGTCCTGGATGAGGACGTCCTTGCTGCCGGTGCCTTCGAGGCCCATGACGTTCCACGAGTCGGCGACGATCTCGTAGTCGGGCCGGGGCAGCATCACGTGCAACATCCCCGTGGGGGCCCCGGACTCGCCGTCGATCTGCACGGCGCCGAGGACCACCCAGCTGCAGAGGTCGGTCCCCGACGAGAAGTTCCAACGGCCGCTGACCGTGTACCCGCCGTCGACGGGCGTGGCCGTACCGCTCGGCGCATAGGGCGAAGCCACCCAGGTGTCGGGATCGTTCCCCCACACCTCCTCCTGCAGGCGCGCATCGTTGAGGGCCAGCTCCCACGGATGGACGCCCACCACACCGGCGACCCAGCCGGCGGCCGGGCACCAGTTGCCGACATCCATCACCGCGCTGAAGAAGTCCCGGGGGTCGGCTTCGTAGCCGCCGAAGTCCGCGGGCTGGAGCAGGCGGACCAGCCCCGTCTCCTTGAGACGTCGGGCGACGTCGTCGGGAAGACGGCCGAGCTCCTCGGCGGTCTCGGATCGATCGCGGAGGTACTCACCCGCCTCGTCGATCCTGATCAACACGTCGCTTCCCACGATCTCGCTCCTCACGGACCACGACTGTCAGCCCGGACGTGAATCGGCCGGGTGACGATGGCCCCCGAGAGGAACTGTACGGGCAGTGCTCGGCCCGGTCGCCGGCCGGTTCTCACCCAGTGGAATCCTCCGAGCCGCCGCCGGCGACGACTCGGTCCACCTCGGAGCGTGGGCGATCCCCGCCTGCGCTCAGGCGGTCATGGCCGGCGAGGACGGCGTCCGCACCCGGTCGGTGGACGGGGCCGTGGCCGGCACGTTGGCGACCAGGAGGATGCTCGCCACCAGCGTCCACACGGCCATCGAGATGCCCCCGATGTACATGTAGGCGGAGTTGGTGTCGGAGATGGTGCCGATCAACGTCACGACCCCGAGCACGGCGACCACGAGGCTGAGCAGTCCGAACCACATGGGCCAGAGCCCACGTTCGAGCACCGGGACCGCCACGCCCACCGCCAGGATGGTGAGGGCGATGCCCATCGACGCGAAGGCCACGAGCTGGCCGTCCCACAGGGCACGCAGCGTGGCGTCGTCGAGCCCCTCACCGCCCCGGAAGACGGCGGTGGCGGAGAGGACGCCGCCGAGACCGGCGGTGGCCCCCATGAGGACCGCCCCGAGCAGTGTGACGGTGCCCCAGCCCTCGGCGTGGGCCAGGTCGCTCTCGCGCAGCCGGGCGACGAGCCCGGCGAAGAAGAGCACGGCGAAGGGCAGGATCAACATCCCGATGAAGATCCCTGTCTTGTGCATGGATTCGTCGCTGCTCACGTAGCTGCGGACCGCGCCGATGCCGTCATCGGCGACCGGCTGATCTCCGAGCAGCACACCGTTCACGACCATCAACGCGACAAAGACGAGACCGGCTATGCCGGCGATCCGTTGAAATGACATCCCGGAACCCCCTTGGGACGGAGGCGGTGGAACAGCCTGCCTCGGCGTCGATCATCACCCCGAAGACAGATTTGGGCAACCCTCGTCGGCGATTCGACGCCACCGACCAGACGCTCCCGCGTCGGAGGTTCCGACCTACGGTGCTCCGGAAGCCGTCGACGTCCGGGCCGTGAGGCCGGCCGACCCGACCCTTGAACCCGAGAAGAGGCAATGATCGTGGTTGTACAGCTCGACCTGACCGGCCGACGAGCGCTCGTGACCGGTGCCGGGCAGGGCATCGGACGCGGCATCGCCCGCACCCTGGCCGCCGCCGGCGCCGACGTGGCCGTCAACGACCTCGACGCCGATCGCGTCGCCTCGGTGGTCGACGAGATCGGCCGGGACGGAGCGAAGGCGCGGCCGGCCCCGTTCGACGTGACCGACTACGACGCCGTCCAGGACGCCGTCGGCCGGCTCGGCCCGATCGACATCGCCGTCAACAACGCGGGCAACGCCGGGAAGGTCGACACCCACGGGTTCGAGAACATGCGCAGGTTCGCGGAGGAGGATCCCGAGGCGTGGACGGGCTTCCTCGCCGTGAACCTGTTCGGGGTCATGTACGTGACCCGGGCCGTGCTCCCGGCGATGATCGACGCGGGCTTCGGGCGGGTGATCACGATCGTGTCCGACACGGCCCGGGTCGGGGAGCCGTACATGGCGGCGTACTCGGCGGCCAAGGCCGGAGCGGCGGGCCTCATGCGCAGCATCGCCCGGGAGGTCGGCCAGGACGGCGTGACGGTGAACTCGATCGCCCTCGGCACCATGAACCCGACGGAGAACGACGCCGAGCAGGAGCAGCAGTTCGCCTATCTGGTGAAGCGGTACCCCGTTCGCCGCCGGGGCCTTCCCGCCGACGTGGCCAACCTGGTGACGTTCCTCGCCAGCGACCTCAGCGAGTGGATCACCGCCCAGACCATCCCGCTCAACGGCGGCTACTCGTCCGCTCTGTGACCGCGACACCGAGGTGAGGACGTGACCACCATGGACCGACCGACCACTCCGCCCGCCCCCCTCGAGCACGTCACCGTCCTCGACCTCTCGCGCCTGTACCCCGGTGCCTACTGCACCGCCCTGCTGGCCGACCTGGGCGCCGACGTGATCAAGGTCGAGGGGCCCCGCTCGGGGGACGGACTCCGCATGGCGCCCGCCGGTGACGACGCACCGGGACACCTCGGCCTCAACCGCGGGAAGCGGTCGATCACCCTCGATCTCAAGCAGCCCGGTGCCCGTGACGTGCTGCTGGCACTGGCCGGCGACGCCGACGTCCTCGTCGAGTCGGCCCGGCCGGGTTCCCTCGATCGCAACGGGCTGGGGTACGAGGACGTCCGGACGGCCAACGCCGACCTGGTGTGGTGTTCCATCACCGGTTTCGGGCCCGACGGGCCCAACGCCCAGGAGTCCGGACACGACCTCTCCTACCTGGGTCACTCCGGCGTGCTCGACGCCCTCACCGTCGACGACGCCCCGCCGGTGCCGTCGCTCCCGGTCGCTCTCCCCATGGCCGGGAGCCTGGCCGCCAACGCCATCCTCGCCGCCATCGTCGGCCGCAGCCGGACCGGTGCCGGAACCCGCATCGACATCAGCATCGCCGACGCCGCCACCTGGATGGCCACCGAACAGCTCACCTCGGCCGCCAACGGCGACCACACCACCTGGGGATCGCTGGCCTGCCGGAGCAACTACCGGTGCGCTGACGACCGATGGGTCACCTGCACCGCCAGCGAACCCCGTTCCTGGGCCGCGCTCATCGAGGCCCTCGACCTGCCCGAGCTCGCGTCCTACCGCATCGGGGTCGACGACGAGGCCGCGATGCCGCTGGTCGCCGCCGCGTTCGCCACCCAGCCCATGGAGGTCTGGCTCGCCCGCCCCGGGGCGGCCGGCGGGGTCGGTCCGGTCCGTCGCTTCGCCGACGTGGTCGATGACCCCCACACGCGCCACCGTCACGGCATCGCCGCGCTGCCCGACGGCGGAGCCGCCGTGCCCACCAGCCCGATCCGCCTCGGGGGAGCCCTCAACGACGACTCGTCGTTCGCCCTGCGCCGTCCGCCCCGGCTGGGTGAGCACACCGACGACGTGCTCCGCCAGCGGGGCTTCGACGACGCATCGATCGCAGCCCTGCGAGCCGACGGCGTGATCTGACGAGACCGGCCGACGTCCTCGTCGTCGCGTCGGGGTCCCCCTCCAGACGAGGGTCACATGCTGCTAGAGAGAGCGCCATGGACAACGAAGCGTTCTCCGGGATCCGGGTTGTGGAACTCGCCCAGTGGGTGTTCGTGCCGGTCGCCGGCGCCCTGCTGGCCGATTGGGGCGCGGACGTCATCCGGATCGAGAAGATCGACGGGGACCCCTACCGGGCGCTGGCCACCCAGGGGATCGGAACCGACCGAGGGGGCGTGAACCTGTCCGTGGCCCTCGCCAACCGGGGCAAGCGTTCCATGGCTGTCGACCTGCAGACCGAGGCCGGCCTCGCCCTGCTCCACCAGCTCCTGGCCACGGCGGACGTGTTGCTCACCAGCCTGCGCCCGGGGGCGCTCGACCGCCTGGGGCTCGATGCCGAGACCGTTCGGGAGCGGTACCCGACGCTCGTCTACGCCCGGGGCAACGGCTTCGGCGTGCGCGGACCCGACGCCGACCAGGCCGGCTACGACGCATCGGCGTTCTTCGCCCGAGGGGGTCTGGCCCACGTCCTCACGCCCCCCGAGCGTGACTACCCGATCGCCCAGCGCGGCGCCATGGGCGATCGCAACGGCGCGATGGGGCTGGCCTTCGGAATCGCCGCCGCCCTGCTCAAGCGCGGCCGCACCGGGCAGGGCTCGGTCGTCGACGTGTCCCTCCTCGCCACAGCGATGTGGACGTTGTCATCGGACCTGCTCGCCACCCTCAACGGCGGCCAGGTGGCGCGTGTGCCGGGCCGGGGACCGCAGCCCAACCCCGTCGTCGGTACGTACCGGACGAAGGACGGCCGCCACATCCAGCTCGTCTTCCTGGAGTCCGACCGGTACTGGCCCGAGTTCTGTCGGGTCATCGGCCGCGCCGACCTCGTCGACGACCCGCGCTTCGTCGACCTCGCCGCTCGCCGGGACAACACTGCCGCCTGCGTGGCCGAGCTCGATGCCGAGTTCGCCGCTCGCACCCTCGCCGAGTGGAAGGCGGTCCTGGCCGCGATCGACGGGCCGTGGGCACCCGTGCAGGCCGTCGAGGAGCTCCCCGACGATCCTCAGGTCATCGCCAACCACTACGTGGGCCAGGTCGACCTGGACGACGGCACGTCGTACCGGCTGCCGGCGGTACCGGTGCAGTTCGACGGCGACGGACCGCCGATGCGTCGAGCCCCTGAGCACGGCGAGCACACCGAGACGATCCTGCTCGAGCTGGGCCACGACTGGGACCGCATCATCGAGCTCAAGGACAGCGGAGTGATCGGCTGACGGGATCGAGGTCGACGCCACGATCGGCTCGCACGGCAGCGACGGCTAGTCGGAGGTCGGGGCCGTCCGCGTCGAGCCGATGGCCGGCGGCTCCCCCAGGTGGGTCGGTCCGGGCGGGACCATTCCCCTCCTTCTGGCGTCGAGGAGCCGCTCCTCGTCCGGGAAGAAGAACCACACGCTCCCGTCCGACCATCTGACCCTGGTCGGGTTCGACCCCCGTCGGTCCACCACCACGACCGCCCCGGCCAGCGTCGCTTCCCGCACCACCCGTTCCAGGTCGCGTTCGGGTCGTCGACGATCACGCTCCGCCCGACGACGATCCGCCGCCCGTTTCGCGTCGAGCCCGGCCCGCCGTGAGCGCAACCAGATCCAACTCGACAGAGCGACGAGGCCCACGACCCAGACCATCGCGAGCACCCAGATGACGACGGTCCTCACGGTCGGAGCCTACGGCTCGGGCGGCGCAGCCCAGCAGGCCGGCCGACAAGAGCTCACCGACTGGTCGAGTGGCTGTACTTGCGGGATGCCAGCGTGGCGAACACGGCCGTGATGCCGATCGCCCAGGCGATCGAGATCCACAGGGCCGAGCCGGGATCGGCTCCGTTGTAGAGGGCCCGGGCGGCGTTGGTGAGCTGGGTGAACGGGTTGGCGTCGGCGATCGTCTGCAGCCAGCTCGGCATGGTCTCGGTGCTCACGAAGGCCGACGAGACGAAGGTCAGCGGGAACATCCAGATGAACCCCGCAGAGTTGGCGGCCTCGACCGAGTTCACCGACAGGCCGATCCAGGCCTGCACCCACGAGAAGGCGTAGCTGAAACCGAGCAGCAGCAGGGTCGCCCCGACCGCGGCGGGCAGACCGCCCTCGAAGCGGAAACCGATGAGCAGGCCGACGACCAGCATGACCATGAAGGTGAACAGGTTGCGGACGAGGTCGGAGACCGTTCGACCGATCAGGACCGCCGGCTGGAACATGGGCAGCGACCGGAGCCGGTCGATGATTCCCTTGGTCATGTCCTCGGCGATCCCGATGCCCGTGAAGGCCGAGCCGAACAGCACGGTCTGGGCGAAGACCCCGGGCAGCAGGTACTGGGTGTAGTCGCTGTAGCCCGGGATGGCGCCGATGGCGCCGCCGAAGACGTAGTTGAACAACAGCACGAACATGATCGGCTGGATGGTGGCGAAGATCAGCAGGTCGGGGTTCCGCGGGACGATGCGGAGGTGCCGCAGGGCCTCGGTCCAGCTGTCGCGCCACGCCCAGACGAGGCCGTGCGGAACATCGTGGGTGGTTGCATCCCCGCCGGCACGAGCGCCCGGAGGCGCGGTCGTCGTGTCGATGGTCATCGGTTCGCTCCTGTCGGATCGCTCTCGGTCTCGATGTCGATCGACTCCGCCTCCTCGGCCGGACGGCCGGTGAGCTGCATGAAGGCGTCGTCGAGGGTGGGACGGCGCACCACGACGTCGAGCACGTCGACCCCGCCGTCGTCCAGCACCCGCACCACGTCGGGCACGACGCGATCGGTGTCGTTGACGGCGATGGTCACCGTGCGGCGCTCCTGATCGATCGTCCCCGATCCGATGCATCGGCCCTCGAGCAGCTGCGCGGCGCGAGGCAGGTCGGCGGGGTCGCCCACCGTGACCTCCAATCGGGCGCCGCCGAACTGCTGCTTCAACGAGTCGGCGCTCCCCTTGGCGATCACCCGGCCGTGGTCGATGACGACGATGTCGTTGGCCAGCCGCTCCGCTTCGTCGAGGTACTGGGTGGTGAGCACGGTGGTGGTGCCGTCGGCGACCAGCTCGTCGATGACCTCCCACATCCCGATGCGACTTCGAGGGTCCAGGCCGGTGGTGGGCTCGTCGAGGAAGAGCACGGACGGGCGCGAGATCAGGCTGGCGCCGATGTCGAGACGGCGGCGCATGCCTCCCGAGTAGGTCTTGACCGGACGGTCACGGGCGTCGGCCAGACCGAACTGCTCGAGCAGCTCCTGGGCCCGGCGCCGAGCCTCCCGGGCCCGCAGGTGGAACAGGCGGCCGACGTGCTCGAGGTTCTCGAACCCGGTGAGCCGTTCGTCGACCGCGGCGTACTGGCCGGTGAGCCCGATGCGGGCGCGCACGGCTCGCGGATTGGCGGCGACGTCGATCCCGTCGATGGTGGCCCGCCCGCCGTCGGGACGCAGGAGCGTGGTGAGGATGCGCACGGTGGTCGTCTTGCCCGCCCCGTTGGGCCCGAGCAGGCCGAGCACGGTCCCGCGACCCACGGAGAGGTCGACTCCGCTGAGGGCCTCGGTCTCACCGAAGCGCTTGACGAGGCCGTGGGCTTCCACGGCGGGGCTGGTTTCGGTCATGGTTCGTACGACTCCTGGGACAGCACGCACTCATCGGTGCGAAAGGGGGGTGTGGCGCGTCAGGGGCCCGTCTGGCGCGAACCGTCGGCCGGGCGAACGGACCGCGGCCGAGAGAGCCGTTCTAGCGGGCTGACGGGCGCCGAGCGAGTGGTTTCCGTCGACGACGGTCCGAGCGCGGCGAACCGCGGGCCGAACCGACCTCGGGACCGGCGGATTCCTCGACCGAGCTGGTCAGCCCCCGAGATCGACCATCAGCGACTCCGGTCGCCGAACGCTCGGGTTCTCGGCCTGGAACGTCGAGGTGACCGGCTCCACCAGACGCAGGGTGGGCAGCCGGCGCAACAGCGCCTCGACCATGACCTCGGTCTCGACACGGGCCAGCGTGGCCCCGATACAGCTGTGAACACCGCCGCCGAAGGTCACCGGGCGGCTGTCGACCCGGGTGATGTCGAACCGGTCGGGCGACTCGTACCGGGCCGGATCCCGGTTGGCGGCCACCGAGGAGAAGAGGACGTTGGAGCCGGCAGGGATGACCGCGCCGGCGACCGCGACGTCCTCGGTGGCGTAGCGGCTCGTCCACAGAGCCGGCGGCTCGAAGCGCAGGACCTCGTCGACCGCGCCACCGATCAGGGACCAGTCGGCCCGGAGCAGGGCGAGCTGGTCAGGATGCAGCAACAGCGTCCGCACGGTGTTGGCGATGAGGCTCATCGTCGTCTCGAAGCCCGCGGTGATGAGCAGGACGGCGTTGGCGACCTGCTCGTGCTCGCTCAACACCCGGCCCTCGTCGTCGGGTGACTTCAGCGCCGTGAACAGCTCGGTGCCGCCGCCGCCCCATCGGGGGACGAAACCGGTGAGGAACTCGGTGAGCCGTTCCATGTCGGCGACCCAACCCTCACCCGAGCGGCGGGCCGGGTCGAACAACGACGTCACCTCGGCGTCCCACGTGTCGGCGTCGACCCCGAAGAGGATGCGGGTGACCTCCATCGGGAGCGGAAAGGCGACCCGTTCGACGAGATCACCCCCGCCGGTCGCCTCGATGGCGTCGACCAGTCGGTCGGCCGCAGCGGTGACGGCCGGGCGCATGGCGTCGACGGCACGGGGGGTGAAGGCCCGGCTGATCAGCGCCCGACAGCGGCGGTGCGGCGGACCGTCGAGCGCCATCATCCAGCCGTCCATGATGGACCGCAGGGGCCCGTCGACGACGCCGAGCGAGTCGGGCACCCCGCGCCCGGAGGTGAGGCGGGTGTCGCGCAGCAGGGCGACGACGTCGTCGTAACGGGAGACGTACCAGTAGCCGAAGTCCGTCTCGTAGACGGGATCGGCGTCACGCAGCCGGTCGAAGAGCGGAAAGGGGTCGTCCCGGGTCTCGTCGGCGAAGAACTCGTAGCTCACTGGTCGGTGTCCACGATTCCGGCGATGGGCGGACCGGCGACCTGGCCGCCGTCGATCACGAACTCGCTGCCCGTGCAGTAGCCGCTCTCGTCGGAGGCCAGGTACACCATGAGCGGCGAGATGTCCGAGGGCTGACCGATGCGGGGCACGGGCAGCGAGGCGTAGATGGCGTCGGCATCGACGTCGGCGAACTCCTCGCCGCCCACCATCGGGGTGTCGATCGTGCCCGGGTGCACCGAGTTGACCCGGATGCCGCTGTGGCCCAGCTCGACGGCGGCCGCCTTGGTCATCCCCCTGATGGCCGACTTGCTCGCCACGTAGCCCATCACGCCGGGGAGCCCCTGCAGGCCGGCGACCGAGGACACGTTGATGATCGACCCTCCGCCGGTGGCGATCATCGGGGCGACGACGCTGCGCATCCCGAGGAAGCAGCCCAGCTGGTTCACCGCCACCACGGACATGTAGTCCTCGACCGTCGTGTCGACCAGTGGCGCCACCCGCAGGATCCCCGCGTTGTTCACGAGCACGTCCAGCCGGCCGAAGGTGGTGAGCGTCTCGTCGATGGCTGCCGACCAGCTGTGCTCGTCGGTGACGTCGAGGTGCACGTAGCGCGCGTCGGACATCAGGGCGGCGGCGACCTCGATCCCGAGGTCGTCGAGCACGTCGGCGACGACGACCTTCGCCCCCTCCTCCACGAAGCGGGCCGCGTGCTCGGCGCCCTGACCGCGCGCCGCCCCGGTGATCAGCGCGACCTTGCCGTCCAGCCGCCCCATCAGAAGGCATCCGGATCGGCGATGACGGCGTCGGGGACGTCGTGGCGGAACAGCTTCGAGGCGTTCGCCCACGTCACCTTGCGCACCTCGTCGGGGCTGAGCGTCTTCACCTGCTCACCGAGCACCTTCTGGGTGTGGGGCCAGCTGGCATCGAGGTGGGGGTAGTCCGCCTCCATCAGGATGTGATCGACACCGATGCGGTCGCGGAGTCGCATCGTCGTCGGGTCGTCGAGGGCGCAGTGCCAGAAGTTGCGCATGAACACCTCGGCCGGGCTGGGCTCGATGTCGTCCCACGTGCCGTAGATGGCGTGGTAGTTGAGGATGTGGTCGAGCCGGTCGATCAGACCCGGCACCCACGCGATCCCGCCCTCGGACATCACGATCTTGATGTTCGGGAAGCGCACGGGGATCAACGAGTACAGCCAGTCGACCGCCGAGAACATGGCGAACCCGAAGGCCAGGACGCCGATGGCGTCGGCCGGGGCATCGGGGGAGGTCATCGGGAGGCTCGACGACGAACCGATGTGCAGGCACACCGCCGTCTCGGTCTCCTCACAGGCCTGCATGATCGGATCCCAGTGCCCGGTGTGCAGCGAGGGGAGGCCGAGCTTGTCCGGGGCCTCGGTGAACGACACCGCCTTGAAGCCGAGCGCGGCGTTGCGACGGATCTCCTCGGCCCCGATCTCGGGCTCGAGGTAGTAGGGCACCTGGCACGGGATCAACCGGTCGGGGTAGGCGCCCGCCCACTCCTCGATGTGCCAGCGGTTGTTGGCCCGCACGACCGCCAACGCCAGGTCGGGATCCTTCGTGGCCATCTGGAGGCGCTGACCGGAGAAACCCAGCAGCGCCGATGGGAAGTTCAGCGAGGCGTAGACCCCGTCGAGGTCCATGTCGGCGATGCGGGCGTGGACGTCCCAGGCCCCTCGCCGCATGTGCTCGAACCGGGTCGGCTCGAACGACGCCTCGATCACCGGCCGACCGACCACGGCGTTGAACCCGATGTTCGGGAAGTGCTGGCCTTCGAACTCCCAGAGCTGCGCCCCGCTGTCGGTCTCGACGACTCGAGGCGCCCGATCGATGAGGGCGGCGGGCATGCGCCCCTCGAACAGGTCGGGGGGCTCGACGATGTGGTCGTCCACCGATATGAACGTGTACGCCCGCTCCTGCCGCTCGGGATCAGGGAGCATCGTGACGGTTCCGGCGTTCTTGCCGCCGACGGTGAACCCCTCGTCACCCATGTCCTCGGGATTGATCATCGTCGGGTCTCCTCTCGCCGTCGCCGGCCGGGCCCGTTCACCGACGGCGCTCGGCGGGGTCGCCGAGGCCGATCCCCACGGTCTTGTCGTCCACCTGCACCATGCCGTCGTTCACCGCGAGCCGACCGAAGTAGCCGTCCCAGAGCGGGGCGACCTCGCAGTAGCTGCCGGTACGGGTCGTGGCCAGCACCTGAGCCGAGACCTGGGGATAGCAGTGGGTCACGATCTCCACGCGGTAGGCCTCGCACAACGCGCCGGCGGCGAGGAAGTCGGTGATGCCACCGATCCGCTCCAGATCGAGGTTCACGTACTGGGTGGCCCCGAGGTCGAGGAGGTGCTTCAGCTGGTCGAGGCCGTAGACGTGCTCGCCCGTGCCCATCGGCATCGGCACCGAGTCGGCGAACCGCTTCATCCCGTCGAGGTCCTCGTACTCCACCGGGTCTTCGAACCACAGCACGTCGCTGTCGGCCATCCGGTGAGCCAGGCGGACCGCGGTGCGCCAGTCATAGGCCTGGGCGGCGTCGACGACGATGGCGGCGCCGGGCACGGCTTCGCGGACCGCGGCGACGCGCGCCGCCTCGAAACCGAGGTCCTTGCTCCCCAGCCACATCTTGAGGTTGGTGGTGTGGAACTCCTCGGCCACCTCGACCGCGATCCGGGCACAGTCCTCGGGGCTGAGACCCGACCAGAGCCCGGCGGCGGTGAGGGCCGGCTGCTCGGAGCGCTCTGACCCGAGGAGACCACCGAGGTTCGTCTCGTGCTGGCGGCAGAGGAGGTCCCACGCCGCCATGTCGAGGGCGGAGGCTCCCAGCCGCATCAGACCGCGCACACCCAGGAAGTTGAGCGAGCTCGACAGGAGCTTCGAACGCACCTTCCGGAGGTCCCGGGCGTCGGTGCCCACGTAGGAGGGGGCGAAGACCTCGATGGCCTCGGCCACCGCCTTGGCCGAGTGCGGGTCGAACACGTAGGCGTAGGCCAGTCCCGACACGCCCGTGTCGTCGACGAGCTCCACCGCCACGTTGTGGACGCTGCCCACGTCGAACCGAGGCGCCTGGATCGACGTCTCCAGCGGCTCGAGCTCGAAAACGTCGAAGCTGACTATGGCCACGGTGAGATCCTCCGGCCCGTTCGTCCCCCCGTCACCCGCGATCGGGGCGACGCGTCGCCAACGTAGTGCCGTGCGGTCGGCCGGGCGCCAGCGGTGGGCGCCTCCGAGGCGGTGGCGCGGGCCGCGTTGACGGCGCTCCAGACCCGTTCGGGGGTGCATGGCATGTCGACGTGGCGCACACCGAGGTGGGAGAGAGCGTCCACCACCGCGTTCTGGACCGAGACGATCGAACCGATCGTGCCCGACTCGCCGATGCCCTTGGCGCCGAGCGGGTTGCGGGGCGAGGGCGTGGCCATCGCGATGGTGTGGAAGCTCGGCAGGTCGGCGGCGGACAGGAACCCGTAGCTGGCCAGCGACGCCGTCGTGGCGTTGCCGTGCTCGTCGTAGCGCACGTCCTCGTTGAGGGCCTGGCCGGCTCCCGCGGCGATGCCGCCGTGGGCCTGGCCGGTGGCGAGCAGGGGGTTGACGATCGTGCCGGCGTCGTCGACGGCGTGGTGGGCCACCAGCTGGACCCGTCCGGTCTCCCGGTCGACCTCGACCACGGCGAGGTGGGCTCCGAAGGGGTAGGTGCCGCCCTGCTGGGCGAAGTCGGACTCCGCCGAACAGCCGAGAGCGACGTCGGCGGGACGGTCGTCGGCCCGGGACCACTCGTGGATCTGGGCGAGGTCGGCCATCGGCACCGCCATCCCGACGATGCCGAACCCTCCGTCGCCGAGGGCCACGACGTCGTCGGGGCGCGCTTCGAGGCGATGGGCGACCAGCGAGCGGATCTGGTCGAAGCATCTCGCCGCCGCGACGGCGACGGCGCTGCCGCCGAGCTGCACCGAGCGGGACCCCTGGGTTCCGCCCCCCCGGGAGACGAGGCCGGTGTCGCCCTGCACGACGTCGATCAGGCCCATCGGGACGCCGAGCGCGTCGGCGGCGATCTGGGCGAACGTCGTCTCGTGGCCCTGGCCGTGCGACGAGGTACCGACCCTGACCTCGATGCGTCCCTCGGGGGTGATGACGGCCTCACCGAGCTCGGCCCCACCCACGGGGGCGGTGACCTCCACGTAGGTGCACAACCCGAGCCCGAGCAGCATCGCGTCGCCCTGGCGACGACGGACGACCTGCTGCTGGCGCAGAGCGGCGTAGCCCGAGGCGTCGAGCAGGAGCTCGAGGCTCCGCCCGTACGCTCCGCTGTCGTAGGTGCTGCCCGTCACCGTGCTGCAGGGAAAGGCGTCCTCGGCAATGAGGTTCCGGCGACGGATCTCCGCCGCGTCCAGCCCGAGGGTCAGGGCGGCGTGGTCGATGGCCCGTTCGATCAGCGACGTCGCCTCCGGTCTCCCGGCCCCCCGGAAGGCACCCACCGGGCTGGTGTTGGTGACGACCGACGTGAAGTTCCAACGCACGTGGGGGATGGCGTAGACGCCGGTGGCCATCGATCGGGTGGTCATGGGGAGGACCGCGGCGATGCCCGGGTAGGCCCCGGCCTCGGCCGTGACCTCCACCTGCAGGCTGTGGATGCGGCCCGCCTCGTCGACCAGAAGGCGTACATCCTGGTGCTGGCCCCGGGCGTGGGACGTGAGGAGGTTCTCGGAACGGTCCTGGAGGTACCGCACCGGCCGCTGGAGGCGCAGGGCGGTGGCGCAGGCGAGGACGTACTCCACCTCCCACACCGTCTTGGCGCCGAACCCGCCGCCGGTGGCCGGGGCGATGACCCGGACGTCGTCCGCCCGCAGGCCGAGGGTGGTGGCGAGGTGGTCGCGCAACCCGTGCGGACCCTGGGTCGAGGGCCGGACGGTGAGGCGATCACCGTCGGGCTCGACGACGATGGCCAACGGCTCCAACGGGCACGGCGCGATCCGCTGGCTGAGCGTGCGGGTGCGGACCTCGGTGAGCCCGTCCTGGTCGTGCCGCTCACCCCCCTCGAACTCGGCCGCCAGGGCGATGTTGGTGCCCACGGCGGGGAAGAGCAGCTCGGCCTCGGGCGCGACGGCGGCGAGCTCCTCGACCACCACCGGCAACGGTGTCGTCTCGATCACCACCAGCCCCGCGGCGTCGGCGGCGACGGCCGCGTCGTCGGCCACGACCACCGCCAGGATCTCCCCGGCGAAGCGGATGCGGTCGGTCGCGAGCGGCGGGCGGCGGAACGCCTCGTCGAACATCGGCTCGGCGAAGGTCGGGAGCTGGGGCCGCAGACCGAGGTCGGCGGCGACGAGCACGGCGTGGACACCGTCGAGAGCGAGGGCCTCGGACCGGTCGATGCCGTCGAGGACGGCATGGGCCTCGGTGGCCCGGACGAAGGTCATGGTCAACACGCCGGGCACGTCGATGTCGGCGGCGAAGCGCTGGGCTCCCCGCAGGATCGCGTCGTCCTCGCGCCGGCGAACCGGAGACCCCACCGCCGCTGCGTCGGTCATCCCGGTGCCCGCTCCCCCACTGTGACCGTTGCCACAGCGGCAGCCTAGAGTCGAAACGGCAGCGCCCGAGACTCGGGCGACCGGAGGGGGAGCTGATGATCACCGACGTGCGCGTGCAGGTGCTCGATCCGGCGCCGGTCGCCATCGTGGCGCCGCGCTTCTCCATCTCGAGCGTCCACAACGTGCTCGTCGAGATGGACGACGACTCGGGTCTGACCGGCATCTCCTACGGCTACGTGTTCGACCCCTACAGCGCCGCCGCCGTCGAGCAGCTCCTGCTCGGGTTCGGCGACGCCTACGTCGGCGAGGCGGCCGACGACGTCCGGGCCATCCACGACCACCTGCTCGTCAAGAAGGTGAACTTCCTCGGCCTGCGGGGCCTCGCCCGACTGGCCGCGTCGGTGCTCGACATGGCGGCATGGGACCTGCTGTGCCGGACCCGGTCGACGAACCTGATGGGCATCTTCGGCTGCCACTCGCCGTCGATCCCGACCTTCACCGCCTCGGGCCTGTGGGCCGGCATCCCGCCCGCCGAGTGCGCCGAGATCGCGGTCTCCGTGGCCGAGGACTTCGGCACGCCCTTCGCCAAGATCTGGGTGAACAGCCACGACTTCGGCTTCGAGTACGAGCGGGTGGCGGCGGTCAAGGACGCCCTCGGCCCCGAGGGCGGCGTGATCGTGGACGCCGCCCAGGCCTACGACTGGCGCACGGTCGCCAAGCTGGCCGAGAAGCTGGCGCCGCTCGAGCCCCTGTGGTTCGAGGACCCCGTGAGCTACGAGGACCTGCCCGGGCTGGCCGCCTTCGCGTCCGAGGCCCCCATGGACGTCGGCGTGGGCGAGCACATGTACGGCATCGAGCACCTCAAGCAGCACCTCGACCTCGGGGTGATCGCCCACATGGTCCTCGATCTCGAACGCATCGGCGGGATCACCGACTACCTGGCGGCGGCGACGTTGTGCGAGGCCTACGGGGTGGGGCTGGCCAGCCACTGCTACCCCCACGTGGCGGCCCAGGTGCTGGCCACCTCCCCCGCCGCCAGCTGGTGCGAGCTCGCCCCGCTCTGGGACGGCCTGTTCGGCCGCTCGGACGTGCGCGATGGCCGCATCCACGTCGACCTCGACAGCGTCGGAACCGGCCTGTCACCCATCACCGGGGCCGTCGCCAACGCCGAGACGGCGTAGACCTGCTCCCTCGCCCACGGCTCGTCACATGATGATGACGCCGCGGATGTTGTGGCCGGCGATCAGATCCTCGAAGCCGTCGTTGATCTGATCGAGGGTGTACCGCGTGGTGATCAGCTTCTCGATCGGGAGGCGACCGGCGCGGTACATGTCGATCCACCGCAGCACGTCGCGCGCCGGATCCGGTCCGCCGATCACGGTGCCCACGATCGACTTCTGCTGCGACAACAGCGCGTTGGGCGACACCGGGATGTGGTCCATGCCCTCGGCGGTGCCCCCCACGTGAACGATGACGCCGCCGGGCCCGGCGCTGGCCACCGCGGTGACGTAGTGCTCGGGCCGCACCCGGTCGGGGGTGAGCAGCACGGCGTCGACCCCCTCCCCGCTCGTCAGCTCGAGGACCGCCTCGGTGACGTCGACGACGGTGGCATCGATGACGTCGGTGGCGCCGTACGCGCCGGCCATGGCCAGCTTGTCGGGGTTCACCTCCGACACGATCACCCGGGCGGCGCCGGCCATCACCGCACCCATCACCGCGGCGGCTCCGACACCGCCGAGCCCGATGACGAGGACCGAGTCACCCGGCTCGACCCCGGCCACGTTCACGGCCGCCCCCACCCCGGTGGCCACCCCGCACGACACCAGGGCGGCGACCTCGGCGGGCACGTCCGACGGGACGCGGACGAGATGGCGGGCAGGGGTGACCGTCACCCGGGAGAAGCTGCCCAGCCCGAGGTACGTGCCGATCGGCTGTCCGGCCATGTCGGCCATGCGGTGGGTGCCGTCGCGCAGCAGACCCGAAGGGTGCATGGCCGTCGCGCAGAAGGTGCGCAGACCGCGGCGACACCGCCGACAGTCACCGCACGGTCCGATGAAGGTCTGCACGACGTGATCGCCGACGGCGAAGCCGGTGACGCCGGGACCCACGTCGACCACGACGCCCGCGCCCTCGTGGCCGCACACCGCCGGCGGCACGACCGGGTAGTGGCCCTCGACGACATAGCGATCGGAGCCGCAGATGCCGACCGCGGTCATCTCGACGATGACCTCACCGTCCCGGGGTGGATCGACCGTGATCGTCTCGAGGACGAGAGGCTCGCCGATCCCTCTGAGGACTGCGGCTGCGCACGTCGTCATGGCCCATCCTTAGCAGAGGCCCGGTGTCACAGCTCTGGGCACCTCGACGACGACGGCGTCGATCGTCGTGGGGCGAGCTCACCCCGGGGGGCGGGGGAGCTCGCTCGCCGGGTTCATCAGGGCGCCGAAGGGCCAAGGTTCGACGAGGTAGCGCTGGCGGACCGCCGCGCTCACCTGACGCTCGCCGATGCCCAGGTCGCGGGAGAACGGGTTGCGGCGGAGGTCGGCCAGGACCCGGCTGACCACCTCGTCCAACGGCGGCAGCACCTCGTCGGGGAGGGGCCGCCCGTCGAGGACGTGCGTGTAGCCCAGACGCCTCAGCGAGAGCACGACCTCGAGCGGGCGGCGGGTGATCGGATCGACGTCGGAGACCGCGGGAAGCGGGCGGCGGCGGATGTCGGCGAGGAGGCGTTCGGTCCGCCCTCGTTCGGCCAGGCGAGCCCTCAGCTCGGGGCGGCCGGCCAGCACCTGGCACAGCACCGTCACGATGCCGCGCTCGGCGTCGATGCGGGGGTCGAGCATCGACGCCACGACCAGTGGTATCGCCACGTCCTTGGCATCGAGACGCGTCCAGCGGTTGCGCCAGGAGGAGCGGAGCTCCCGGACCCGAGCGGTGTGCTCCACGTCATCGCCGCTCACGGCCACCGCCACCCCGGCCGGACCGCTGTTCCCGCTCGCCCACGTCGTCAACCACCAGCCGGTGCCGGCCGCGGCCCGCTCCGTGGCCGATCGGATGACCGGCACGCCGGGCAGAGGACGGTGGTGTCCCCACGTCAGGGTTGCGCTCGTCCATCCGGCGGTGACGACGATGCCCTCGGGGCCCAGGGTGAGGTCGCAGGCGTGGCGCGGCGGGATGCCGGGCAGGACGAGCCCGTCGTCGTCGACCCGGGCGGCGGCGAACCACCCGGCCCCGGGCGAGGGATCCGGTTCGTCGGCGCTCGGGTCGAAACGACGACCCATCCACCACCGGTAGCCGACCAGGCCCAACGGCACGGCCCAGACGAGCAACCACACGACGAAGAAGAGCGCTCCGGCTCCGCCCGCACCGGCGATCGCCACCGCCGCCATCGTTGCGCCGACGACCGCCATGATGATCCCCACCCGCCGGCGAGGCCGAAGGGCCTCGTCCCGAGGCGGGCCTCGTCGGTCGCTCGGGTGCACGGCATCGTCGGAACCCACCTCGAACTCCTACCCGGCCGGCCTCTCGACGGCCCCGCCGGCACCGGCCCGGCGGCCCCCGTCACTCCGGGCGGATCACGATCCGGGTGTGGGCGCCGATGAGGATCCGGTCGCCCGAGTCGAGCTCGACGGGCTGGTTGGGCTCGATGGGCTCGGTCGGGATCGGACCGGTGGCATCGGCCACGAAGGTGCCGTTGGTCGAGCCGAGGTCGGTGACGGTCCAGCGGGTGCCGTCGAACCCGAGCGTGGCCTGCCGACCCGACACCGACCCGTCGGCCGAGCAGTCGACGTCGGGGAAGATGCCCCTCGACTTCGAGCGCCGACCGATGAGCGAGCCGTCCTCGACGGGGTGGGTGCCCGGCGCGCCGACGGTGGGACAACGACCCTCGCCCCGAGCGGCGAACCAGTCCTCGTCGACCCACACCTCGGCCACCCAGCCGGTGCTGGCCTTGACCGGCACCGGTGGTTCACCGGCGTCGGCGCCGGGGGGCGGCGTCGGCGCCGGCAGCTGTCCGGTGACCATGTCGCGGCCACAGCCCTCGCAGAACAAGGCGTCGACACTCACCGACGCGCCGCAGTTCGGGCAGAAGGTGGTGGACCCTCCCCCGTCCGGGGCGGCAGCGGGGGCGGCGGTGCCGGCCGGATCAGCCTCGGCCGGAGCCGAGGACGGTCCCGGGTCGGGACCCGTGGCCCCGCCGGGGGGTGCCGCGGCGCCGATGGGCGCGCCGCACACGTCACAGAAGTCGGTGGCGTTCGACGTGTGCCCGTCCGGGCACGTGACGCTCACTTCTTCACCCGTGTGGTCTTGGTGGAGGAGGTGTCGAGGTCCATGGCGTCGAGCTCGTCGACCTTCTTCTTCAATCGCACCGTGCCGCCGTCGTCGACGTCGACGACCTTGCGGAGGCGGTTGGTGGCGTCCTCGTTGCCGGTGTCGGCGGCCAGGCGCACCGCCTCGCCCAGCTTGACGGTCGCGGCGTCGTCGTCGCCGGCGGCACGAGCGGCCAGGCCCTCCTGGATGGCGGCGGCCAGGGCCGTCTGCCCGGTGTAGTGGGCGATCTCCGGCGCGATCCTCGTCGTGAGGGTGGCGTCGTCACTCCAGGTGGCGGTGATCACGGCGTCGGAGACGGGTTGGCCACCGACGACCATCTTCGCCCGGGCCACCGCTCGGGTCGTACCCAGCGGCTGGACGGGCACGGCGACCCCGATGTGGTACTCCCGGGTCTCGTCCCCCCAGGCACCGGTGGGATAGTCGCGGTTGACCTGATCGACGACGACGCCCCGGGCGGTGAGGTCCTCCACGGTCGGGGCGACCTGACGGACGAAGCGGACGTCGCCCCCCATGGGCACCCACACCCGAAGGGCGGCGTCGGCCACGCCGCGGGCAGCAGCCGCCTTCATGACCGACGCGAAGTCGGCGGCCATGTCCCTGGGGTCGGCGATGAGCTCGACCGACCCGAGCAGCGCCTCGGCGATCCGACGCAGCTCCGGCACCTTCCAGTCCGCGCCCACGCCACGGCAGTCGCACTGGAACACCCCGGTGGCGGCGGCCAGACCGGCCGCCAGCTCGGCCTCGGACTCGCCGTTCTTGCCGTCGGTGAGCAACAGACCGTGGCGCTGCACGGTCGCGGAGTTCACGAACACGTAGGCCGCGGCGTTGAGCCACTTGCCGATGGCGGTGCCGCCGCTCGCCCAGAGGCCCTCCACCGCGGTGCACGCCTCCTGGCGCGTGCCGGCGTTCATCTGCACCAGGGCCCGCTCCCACCCTCCCTGGGTGTTGCCGTAGGCGAGGCGGGCCTCGTTCGTGCCGGCGATCACGGCGAACCACGTACCGTCGGGGATCTCCCGGATGGCGGCCTGGGCGGCCAGGCGGGCGGCGGCGATGCGGTCGCCCTCCATCGAGCCCGAGGCGTCGATCATGATGATCTCGCCCACCGCGCCGTCGGCGCCGGCCTTTCCGGCGTCGGAGCAGGTGACCTCGACGACGGCCTGCACCTCGTCTGTCCCCTCGGCCAGGAACTCGTTCTGGAAGGTGCTGCTGGTGAAGGTGGCCACGTCACGCTCCTCGTTCGGTCGGGTCGCCACTCGGGAGCGGCGCATCGGATGGTGGCTCAGTGGTGGTCGGGGGCCCGCTGAGCCGGGCGGCGGAGATCGTCACGTTGTCGGCCCCACCGGCGGCGTTGGCGAACCCGACCAGGGCCTCGGCCAGAGCGGTGGCCGTGAGGGAGGGGCCGCCGAGGCGGTCGACGAGAGCGGCGAGGTCGTCGGCGTCGTCGCAGTAGTTCCAGAGCCCGTCGGAGACCACGAGCAGCCAGCCCGACGCCTCGACCGGGGAGTGGGCGGTGGCATCGGGCAGCTCGGGGGCGTCGCTGCCCAGCCAGGCGGTGATCATGTGGGCCCGGGAGTCGGCCATGGCCGCGTCGTGGTCGGCACCGGCGGCGATGGCCTCGGCCGCCCAGGAGTGGTCCGAGGTGAGGCGGAGGCCGTGGCCACTGTCGTCGACGAGATAGGCCCGCGAGTCACCGACCCAGGCGACCCACACCCCGGTGCCGTCGGCCACGGCGGCCACCCAGGTGCACGACGGCGCGTCGCCGGCGCCGCGAACCTCGGGCGAGGAGGCCGCCCGGGCGGCATCGGTCCGGGCCTGGAGGAGCACGGCGATCCAGTCCTCGTCGGGTCGGTCGTGTTCAGCGTAGGAGGCGAGGGCGACGGCGGTGGCCTCGACGGCACTGGCCGACGCCGCCTGAGAGCCCTCCGCGCTGGAGACGCCGTCGGCCACGACCAGCCCCACCGGCCCTCCCATGTCGACGACGGTGCCGGCGTCCTCGTTTCGGTGGTGCACGACACCGCGATCCGACACGCAGGCCAGGGTGGCCGACACGGCCACGACCACGTGGTCGCGCTCATCGGGGCGAGGGGCGCCACAGGTGTCGCACCAGCCCTGCTCGAAGTGGCCACCGCAGGAGCAGCGGGTGGTGAGCTCCTCCGTGTCGATCACGACGTCGACCGAACCGGTGGGTTCGTCCTCGGGCAGGACGAACAGAGTGGTGCGGGCACTCAGCTCCTCCTCGCCATCGACACCCGCGGCCTCGTCGGTCACCCCTGCGGCCGCGCCGGTGGGCGCCCCGCAGCTCTCGCAGAAGGCGAAGCCCTCGACGAGGGTCGCGCCGCACCGGGCACAGACCGCGGGGGTGGCGGGCGGGTCGGTGGTCTCCGCGCTCACACGAGCGTCCGGGGTCGCACGGCGTTGGCGGCGTCGATGCAGCGCCAGCGGTCACCTGTGTCCGAGCAGAGCTGGGCCAACCGCCGCCAGGCGTCCTCGGCGGCGGTGCGGACGGCGTCCTCGTCGTCAGGAGCGGCTCCGAAGACCCGGCCGGCGACCGGTTTGCCCGCCTCCCGAGCCTCGATCACCTGGGTGAGCACCAGCGCCTCCAGACGCGTGCGGGTGCGCACGTCGGGGACGCGGCTGGTGGCGGCGGCCGCCGCCGCGAAGTCGTCAGGGGCGGCCCGGAGAACGAACAGCTCGACGGCGTTGCCCGCGGCGCTGGAGTAGCTCGCCGAGGTGGTGGGCACGAGGGCGAGGGCGGCCAGCGCGCCGTCGAGATCGCGCTCCTGGGTGCGCACGCGAGCCAGAGCGGTGAGCGCGGGAGCGGCATAGTCCGCGTCGGAGGCGGCGCACGAGGCGTAGAGCTCGGCGGCCATGGCCGCGTTGGCGCCCCCTTCGGCGGCGAGGGCGAGAGCGAAGCGGGGGGCGCTCTCGCCGGGGATCTGGTCGGCGACGGTGTTGAACGACACCATGGCCGCCTGGGGGTCGTTCTCCACCAGGGAGGCCAGGCCGTGCATCCACAGGGCCCGCCAGTCCCAGGGATCGATGGAGAGCACCTGTTCCGCGGCGAGGTGGGCCGCCGCCGGATCGTCGGTGCTGCAGCACACCCGGGCCAGGGCGAGGTAGAGCTCGGCCGACGACGCCAGGCTGCCCTCGGCCACCTTCTCCTCGATGAGCCGCCGCCGCTCGATCGGGTCGGGGACCGACAGCTGGCCCACCCAGGCAGCACCCGGATCCGACGGGTCGAGGATCAGCTCGGCCAGGCCGAACAGCGGCGTGAGGGTGCCGAGCCCGGGGGCGAGGAAGAGCGTGGTGGTGGCCGCGGTGCGGGCCACGGTGGTGCCGGCGTCGACGGCCACGACCTGACGCAGCACACCGAGGAGCTGGTCGCGCACCTGGTCGGCGCTCACGAACCGATCGGCGGGGTCGGGGGCGCAGGCCTTGGCGATGAAGCGGCGCAGGGAGTCGTAGCGCTGGAAGAGCGGACTGCTCGCCACGTCGGGCAGCGACGTGACGTAGGTGTCCTGGTACCCCCGGAACTCGGTGGCGCACACCATCAGGGTCCGGCCGATGGTGTAGATGTCCCCGGCCACCGACGGACCCTCGACGGGCACCTCGGGCGCCTGGTAGCCGATCGTGCCGTAGATGGCGCTGTCGTCGTCGTCGGCTCGGCGCACGCCGCCCAGATCGATCAGCTTCACGCCGTCACCGGTCTGGATGAGGTTGTCAGGCTTGAAGTCGCAGTAGATCAGGCCGGTGGAGTGCAGGTAGGAGAACGCCGGGAGGACCTCGAGGACGAAGGCGATCGCGGTGGACGCCGGGAACGGGTCGTAGCGGCCCGCGGCCTGGGTGCGGGTCTTGAGCAGCTGCTTGAGGCTGCGCCCACCCACGTACTCCATGACCGTGTAACCCTCGCCGTCGTTCTCGGCGAAGTTGTAGATCTCGACGATGAGCGGGTGCGAGACCTGGGCGAGGAACTGCCGTTCGGCCACCGCCGCCTCGTAGGCCTCGCGATCGCCGGTGTTGAGCAGGCCCTTCAACACGACGTAGCGGTCGCTGACGTTGCGATCGGTGGCGAGGTAGATCCAGCCCAGACCACCGTGGGCGATGGGCCCGACGACGACGTACTGGCCGCCCACGACGTCGCCTGGCTTCAACTTCGGGGTGAAGGAGTAGGCGGTGCCACACGATGGGCAGAAGCCGTCCGAGCGACCGGGTTCGCCGTCACGGCCTCGGCCGACGGGCTTGCCGCAGTTCGCGCAGAACCGCTTGGACTCGCCCACGCTCGGGTCCACCATCACCGCGTCGCGGGGGTCGTCGACCGGAGCCGGATCGACGTGGGTCAGCCCGGCGCCCAGCCGGCTCGTGGCCGACGAACCCGAACCGATGCGGTGGGTGGGTCGTGACCCGGCCCGGGCCCGAGCCGAGCCGAGGGGCGTCGAGCCGAGGCGGGCCGACGCCGTGGCCGACGACGCCGGGGCGGAACCGACCGAGCTCCCGAGGCCCCGCCCGGAGAGATCACCGGCGGCCGGTGGGGCGGCGGCGCTGCCGTCGGGGGCGGGGGCTCCGCAGAGGTTGCAGTAGCCGCCGTCGATCGTGCCGGTGCAGCCGGGCTCGGTGCACGTCATGGTCGGGTGGCTCCTTCCCCGGGACGGGCCCGGAACGGTGCAGTGGCGGCCGCAGTGCCTGGCGGCGTGGCCGCTCGGACGGCGCCGACGTAGGTGTCGACGAGGACGCGGGCCTCGTCGAGGTCGCACGGGGCGATCCACACCGCGTCGTGGGCGGCGCGATACACGGAGTCGAGATCGGCGCTGGTGGCGCGGGTCAGCTGACGGTCGCGGGAGGCGCCGAGCAGACCCCGCAGGGCGTTGCGGGCGTCGAGGGCGCTACGGAAGCGGACCTCTGCCGTCTCGAGCCCGGCCACCACCCGGCGGGCCCGGGTGACGTGGGCCTCGAGCGACGAGGCGAGCTCGGCCCACCCCGCCGGGTCGGCGGTGGCGGGCAGGGTGGGGACGGGCCCGAGCGCGGCCGGGTCGGGGACACCGAGGCGGGGCGGATCCGAGATCTTGGTCCGCACCTCCTCGGCCAGGGTGACGACCTCGGCTCGGAGGACGTCGGCCCGGGTCCGGACCTCGACGGCGGCGGCGGAGGCCGAGCGGGCTCGGTCCTGGTCGTCGGCGACCCGGGCCACCGCGACCTCGAACATCGACACCCGTCGGGCAACCTCGGTGACCACGTGGCGGATGCTCTCCGGGTCCTGCGTGGCGATGGCGTCGTCGAGCTCCTGCTCCCAACCCGACGCGTCGACGACGATACCGGTGGCGCCCGCCACCCGACCGAGCTGAGCGATGCGGTCGCGCAGGGTGCCGAGCGTGCCTGCCTCCCCCGAAGCCACCACGGCGTCGGCCGCCACTGCGGCGGTGAGGCGCGCGACGACGGCGAGCAGGAGCCCGGCCGCTTCTCCCATGTCGAAGCCGCCGGACGCGCCCGTGAGGTTGGGCCCGACGGGGGCCCGTCCGTGACAGAGCTCGCCGAGGTCGCTCACCGCCCCCTGCCCGAGGGCGTCGGCGACGGCGTCGAGTCGTTCGGTGACGGTCCGGGCCAGGGTGACGGCCAGGACGACGTCGGCCGAGAAGGCGTCGGGTGAGGTGGCCGCGGCGGCGTCGGCGTCGAGGCGGTCGACGACCTGCAGGGCGGTGACCGACCAGCGACGGGCTTCGTTCAGCCACTGGTTCGTCGCCGCCGGCCCGGGGGGCGCGAGCAGCGAGCCGGGCGCCGGCGGGAAGGCGCCGAGGGGCCGCCGATCGGTGACACCGCCGATGACCGCGCCCTCACCCGACATCGCTCAGCCCCGCCCGTAGCGTGCGTCGGGCGGCGCGGGGGCGGTCGTCCCGATCCCGTTGTCGACGTAGAGCCGGGCCCAGGTGCCGTCGGCGCGGACGTCGGCCAGCACCGAGTTGGCGAAGCGCACGAAGTCGATGTCGTCCAGGTTGAACCCGAGGCCGTAGGGCTCGTCGCTGAGGGCCGGCCCCACCACGACGGCGTAGGGGTCCTGGGCCACGAACCCGGCCAGCACCGTGTCGTCGCCGACGATCCCTTCGATCTGTCCGGACTGGAACAACACCATGCAGTCGGAGACCTGGGGAACGATCACCGCCTCCACGTCGGGGTACTCCAGGAGCTTCTTCTCGCTGGTGGACGTGGTGGCCGCGCAGGCCTTCTTCCCGGCCAGGTCCTCGATGGACTGGTAGCCGCTGTCCTTGGCGACCATCACCTTCTGTCCGGCGGTGAAGTACTCGCTGGAGAACGCGATCTGGGCCCAACGGGGGCAGTTGATCGTCATCACGTCGGCCACCATGTCCACGTCCTGGGCGGTGAGGGCCGGGATGCGTCCCGAGTAGGCCATGACCCGGTACTCGATGTGCTCGTCGGGGTTCGCCGTCGCACCGAAGATGGCCGCCGCGACCTGGCGGGCCATGTCGATGTCGAAGCCCTCGAGCTGGCCGGTGAGCGGGTTCCGGAACCCGAACAGCAGGGTGTCGGCGCTGACCCCCACGATGAGGCGACCACGATCCTGGATCTCGGCCATCTTGGAGCCGGCGGGCATGGCCCCGGGCGAGGGCCGGGTGGGTGGCGGGGCGTAGGAGTCACGGGGGTTGCCGCAGTCGGGTGGGGTTCCTGTCGCCGCCGGCGTGGTGGTCGAGGTGGTCGGCCGACCGGCGACGTCGTCACCTGACGGATCCGCCGAGCAGGCCCCCGCCGCCACGATGAGGACGAGGGCGGCGACGATCGAGGTGACGAGTCTGCCCCTTCTCACTGGTACTCCCTCCGGCGTTGGGACACGCCCCACCAGGCCAGGGCCGCTCCGCCCACACCGGCCAGCAACGACGCCACCCCGACCCAGATCAATGCCGGTCGACCGCTGGTGAGGCCGTCGACGGCGGCATCGGCCCGATCGGCGACGACGGTGGCGCTCACCCGGTCGAAGTCGGCGAAGGCCGGGCCCACGCCGTCGTCGGCCTGGGTGGCGATCCGGACCGCTTCTTCGTAGTTCCCCTCTGCGTCGGCAGTGTCGGCGGCGACGAGCTGGGCCTCGAAGTCGGCCAGCGCACGCTGCACCGTCGAGCCCTCGGATCCGACGACGACGAGGCGGCGGCGGGCGTCGTCGAGGTCGGCGTCACGACGGGCGGCGTAGCTCGGGTCCGAGCCGCGGGCGATGAGGTTCAGGTTCTCGGCGCTGCGGGCGTCGAAGGCGAGCGTCCGGACCTGGGCGAGCTGGACGGTGTCGCGCAGGGGACCCCGCACGGCGTCGTTCACCGAGGAGGTGACGGCCACCGTGACCACCAGCCACGCCACCACGACCACGGCGACGATGCCGGCGCCGAGTGCCACGCCGGGGTTCACGTAGCGGCGGGTGCGCTGCGACAGCACGACGAAGGTGAGCGCGACCCCGGCGACGAAGGCGAGGAGCACCACGACGGTGACGGCGACCGTGAGGGGCGAGGCGTTGGTGCGGATGGACCCGCTCACCGCGGCGATCTCGGCGTCGAGGGTGGCGACGACGTCGTCGGCGAGGGTGGTGCCGGCGTCACGCAGGTAGGCGGCACCGATGGGGAGACCCTGGCGGTTGAGGGCCCGGGCGTACTCCACCGTGCCGCGGTACGACCCGATCGCCTCGGCCACCGCGGCCAGGGCGTCGGTGTCACCGATGCCGCTGGCCGCAGCCTGGTTCACGCTGACGCTGGCGCCGTCGAGCGCGGTGAGGTAGGCGTTGCGGCCCTCCGCGTCCTCGATACCGCCCTTCAAGAAGGCGGCGGTGGCGGCCGCGTCGGCCGCCGCCACCTGGCTGCGGGCGTCGGTGAGGGTGACGAGCTGGCGGGTCTTGGCCGCGGCGTCGTCGAGTCGGGCGGCCCGGTCGAAGGCGGCGACGGCCACGAGGATGCCGGCGAGCAGGGCCACCACGGCGCACAGCACGCCGACCCGCCACAACGCCACCGGCGTCGAGGTCGCCCGGGGTGGGACAGGGGCGGGAGGGAGATCGGCGGGTCCACCCGGTCCGCCGCCCTGGCGGGGCTCGGCAACGGCGGTCATGGGTGCTCCACGGAGGCCTCCACCGGCGAAGCCGGTGAGTTCGGACCGGTTGGGACGGAGGCGGCGAGCTCGTCGGGATGCTCCGCCGGCGGTCGATCGACGAGGTCGTCGGGCTCCAGCCTTCTCAGCTGGTCGAGCGTCGGTTCGTCGACACCCCGCAGGCGCCAGGCGGCGTTGACCATCGCCGCCTCCAGGCGGCTGCGGACCCACCGGGCGTTGCCGAAGCTCTCACTCTGCTCCTCGGCGCGGGCCAGCTCCCGCAGGTGCTCACGGCAGGCGTCGGTCGGCGAGTAGTCGGCCTTCACGGCCATCCGGTCGAAGATGTCGACGAGCTCGTCGACGCCGTAGTCGGCGAAGGTGATCGTCTTGCGGAACCGACTGCGCAGGCCCGGGTTGGCGGCCACGAAGTTCTCCATCGGCCCGGGGTAGCCGGCCACCACCACGACCAGGGTCTCACGATGGTCCTCCATTCCCTTCACCATCGTCTCGATCGCCTCGGAACCGAAGTCGTCGTCGGCGAGGGCGTAGGCCTCGTCGACGAAGAGCACACCGCCCACCGCCGAATCGATGACCTGAGCGGTCTTGATGGCGGTCTGACCGACGTAGCCGGCCACCAGCTCGGACCGGTCGACCTCGACGAGGTGGCCCTGCGGGAGGACGCCGGTCGCCCGGTAGATCTCGGCGAGGAGGCGGGCGACGGTGGTCTTGCCCGTGCCCGGGTTGCCCACGAAGACGAGGTGCCGGGTGATGTCGCCGGTGCGCAGCCCGGCGTCGCGGCGCAGGCCGGCGACGCGCAGCAGCTGCGCCTGGGCGTGGACCTCGGCCTTCACCTCGGCCAACCCCACGAGCTCGTCGAGCTCGGCCAGCAACTCCTCGAGGGGGCGCGGCTCAGGTGCCGGCTCGACCTCAGCGGTCGGTGACGCCGCCTGGGCCGTGGCGGCCGCCCCGGGCCCGGTCGGAGCAACCGAGAGGTCCGCCGACGCATCGCGGGGAGGAGGCGGCGGCGAGCCGGCCTGGCGCAAGGCATCAGTGGTGGCCGACAACTGGCCGAGCACGTCGGTCAGGGGGTCGGTGCCCGTCGGTGGGTCGCCGGCGGCCAGGCGCCCGGCCAGGCGGCCGGCGTTGAGGAGGCCGTCGAGGGTCGGGGTGCCGAGCTGAGCGGCGGCGTACACGCACGGCCGAGCGGCCCGTCGCCATCCCTCGTCGGCGGAGGCCAACGACGCCGGATCGGCGGCCGCGGCAGCCTGGGCCAGGGTGCGCCGCTCCGTGTCGAACACCTGGCGCCACTCCACGTCCGCCGGCCCCTCGTTGCCGATGGCGACCGCCGCGCACAGCTCGGCCAGCGCCGGGGATGTGCCCCCGGCGGCGGCCACGGCGTCGATCAGGCCGGCGACGGCGTTGCCGCTCATCCGGTTCCCGCATCGAGGACGCCCGAACCGTTGGCGAAGCGGGCCTGGAGGAACTGGCCGTGGGCGATGAGGGCCTGGGCGTCGCGCCGGTGCACGGCGTCGTAGACGTCGTCCATCTTGGCGCCGAGTAGGTCGAGCTGATCGCACAGCACCGCCAGGGCCGTCTTCGAACCCTGGATCTTGCGGGTGTCGGCGAAGCTGCGGGGCAGGCGCATGTAGGCCTCCAGCGCCTCCGGCACATAGGTGGTCGCGGTCCGGGTGACGGAGTGGGCATCCACGTCGGCGAGGCCCATGGCGTCGAGTCGGGGCTCGATCTCGTCGACGAGGTCGGCGATCCGCGAAACCCGGGCGACGACGGCGGAC
This sequence comes from uncultured Actinomycetes bacterium, assembly GCA_963793025.1. GTDB lineage: Bacteria > Actinomycetota > Acidimicrobiia > Acidimicrobiales > Acidimicrobilacustridaceae > CAWBYL01. Next base: position 480,324 of record CAWBYL010000006.1, on the reverse strand, counting down.
GGGACGTCGGGGCGCACGCGCTCGGCCAGGTCGTGGAGGCTCCCACCGAGATCAGGCCGTGGAGGGGCCGGTGCGGGGGTCCTCCGCCGGCGGGCGGTGGCCACTGCCCCGCCCGCGGCGCCGATCGCCACCACCGCGGCGACGATGCCGGCGATGATCACTGCTCGGGGGCGCCCGAACGGTCGAGGTACTTCCGGGCCGCGGCCACCTCGGTCTCGAGGGCCGAGACGGTCTGACCCATGGAGTCGAGGGCCTGGGCCTTGTAGGTGTCGACGGCGTCCATCGCCGCGTACACGTCGGCGAAGGCCGCCTGGAGGGTCTCGATGGAGATCATCTCGCTCGAGGCCTGGGCGTGGATCTCGGCGCCCTGCTCCTTCAGCATCTTGGAGGTGCCGGCGATCATGTTCTCGGTGGTGGTGTTGAGCGCGCTGATCTGGTCGAGCACGAGCTTCTGGTGGGTCAGGGCCTGAGCGACGACGACGGCGGTGCGCAGCGCCGAGAGGGTGGTGGTCGTGGCCCGATCGACTCCCTTGATGAGCTCGACGTTGTTCCGCTTCACCAGGTCGATGGCCAGGTAGCCCTGGATCGACACCGCCAGCTGGGTCAACAGGTCGGTGTGCTTCTGGCGCACGTAGAACAGGACCTGGTCGCGCAGCTTGGCCGCCCGCTCCGGGTCGGAGGTCTGCACCCTGGCGATCTCGGCCTCGACGGCGGCGTCGAGGGCCCCGGCGATGTAGGCGAACTCGCGAAGGCGGGCCATCGACTCCCACAGGTTCCGCCGCTCGTTCTCGAGGGCCACGTTGTCGGCCAGCAGCTCGTCCTTGCCGTCGTAGAGGGCGTTCACGATGGCGTCGAGGTGGCTCTGCGCCGACTCGTACTTGTGGAAGTAGTCACGCAGCTTGTCGCCGAACGGGATCAGACCGAGGAGCTTCTTGACCCCCGTGGCCTGGGCGGGGTCGAGATCCTCGACGGTGCGGCGCAGCTCGGTCAGGGTGCCCGCCACCTTGGCGGTGGCGGCGTCACCCTCGAGGGCTCGAACCGGTGTGTCGAGGAGCCGGTTGGAGGCCTGGGCGCTCTCGCGCATCTCGGCGTCGCCGATCGCCCGGAGCTCGTCGGTGGCCGCCGCGAACTCCGGCGAGGCGACGTCGAGCGAGGTGATCCGGGCCATGTAGGCGGCGGCGACCTGGTCGAGCTCGGCGGTGCGCTCGGGCGTGATGGGCATCTTCTCGTCGGCCGCCTCGGGCGCGACGGCCGTGACCGGCTCAGGCGGCGTGAGGGCCTCGGTGGCAGGCGTGACGGCGGGCTCGGGCGTCGTGCTCACAGCGTCTCCTCGGCGACAGGGGTGTGCGACGGATCGTAGACCGGCGCCACCTCGTCGCCTTCCGGGACCGGCGGTTCGAACCAGACCAGGTGGTACTCGTCGAACCGATCGACGACGCGCCTACCGATCTCGGTGTAGTCCACATCCCGGAGGTTGGCGAGGGAGATGCGCACCGACAGGGCCGGTCCGGAGAAGCCACCCCCGTCGAGGAGCACCACTCCGGCGTGGGCGGCGAGATCGCAGACGATCCCGACCGAGTCGGCCTCGACGGTGAGGCGGTCGGCGAACTCGTCGCCGTAGCGGCGACGGGACCACCACGCCAGATCCAGCTCCACGTAGTAGCCGGCCCGGTACTCGTCGGGGTCGAGGTCGACGCCGAGAGCCCGGTAGAGGCATTCGAGCCGGCCCGCCAGCATGTCCCGGCAGCGGTCCTCGTAGCTGTCGAGCTCGTCGGCCAGCTCGGTGGCCGCGAACAGCGCCATCTGCACCTGCTGCGGGCCCGACAGGCCGGCGGTGTGGTTGAGCGCGACGAGCCGCGAGTCGGCGACCATGCGGTCGAGGAAGCGCAGGTCGCCGACGTCGTCGGTGATCGACTGGTACCGCTCGCGCAGCGCGGAGCGCAGCCCGGCGGCGTGCCCGGCGATGATGTCGTCGACGACGTGGTCGTCGCCCATCCCGACCACCCCGAGCCTCCACCCGGTGGCACCGAAGAGCTTGGAGAACGAGTAGACGAGGATCGTGTTCGTGGGCAGGGCCCCGAGGATCGACCGGAAGCCGTCGACGAAGGTGGCATAGACGTCGTCGGAGACGATGACGAGGTTCGGGTTGTGCTCGGCGACGATGGCGACGAGCCGGTCCAGGGTGTCGTCGTCGAGCATCACCGAGGGTGGGTTCGACGGGTTGATGACGAACAGCGCGGCCACGTCGGGGTCGGCGAGCTTCTGGAGCTCGGCCTCGCTGAACTGCCAGGTGTGGGCGCCGTTCGCGTCGAGCCCGTCCGCCACCACCTCGACGATCTCGAACCCGAAGCGGGGCAGGTGGGGGATCTCGAGGTACGGCGTGAACGCCGGCACCATGATGGCCACCTTGGCTCCGGTGGGCAGGACTCCGTTCAGGTTGAGCGAGTCGAACAGGTAGCACATCGCCGCCGAGCCCCCCTCGGTGGCGAACAGGTGCAACGGGCGGTCGAGCTCGCCGTGGTCGCAGAGCTCACGGACCAGGTAGCGGCTCACGACCTGCTCCACGTGGGGAGCGATGCGGTCGGGGGTGGGATAGCGGTCGCCGATGATGCCATCGACCAGCTCGTAGACCCAGGCGTCGGGCTCGAACCCGCGGTCGAGCCCCACCCCCACGCAACGCCGCAGGGTCTCGACCCCCCGCCGCTCGCGGTTGGCGTCGAGCCAACGTTCGAGTCGGTCGGCGATGCCCTTCGGCTCGATGAAGTCGGCCAGCCCCGGCTCGTGCCCGGGCTCGCAGGCTTCGTCGAGAGCGAACCCGCCGAGGGCGAAGAACGCCTCGCGAGGGCTGGTGGCGATCCAGTTGGGGTTCCCGCGACCGGCGTCGAGGACAGCCGGATGGTCGTGGGCCAACGCGGCCAGATGCGACCGGAGCTCGAAAGGGCTCAGGACCGCCAGGTCCGGCCGGGCCCGGAGCTCCAGGGATCCGGCGTCGGCGGCGAGGGCGGCCCGGTCGTCGCTCGTCGTCATCGCTCACTCCCCGCCTGCTCGCCTGCGCACCTCGTGGCTCAGCGTATCGGTGCCCTCTCACCGCCGAGGGCGGAGAGCCCTCCGATCTGGGACCAGAGCGGGACCAGTGGCAGAACTGGCGCCCACGGGTCAGGGGACCAGGCGGAATCGGGGGAAGGTGAACCTTGTTCCGTCGTCGAGCTCGTGGTCCTCGAACCAACACTCGACCGGAAGGCCGATGGCGACGCGCTCGGTGTCATCCGGCGGCAGGTCACTCACCATCCGCAGGCCTTCCTCCAGGTCGATGGTGGCGACCACGAACGGCACCCGTCCGGCCCACGCCGGATGGAACGCCTGGTGGGTGACCGTGAAGGTGTGGATCGTGCCGCGGCCCGAGAGGCGACTCCACGTGAACGCGTCGGAGTGGCACTCGGGGCACAGCGGCTGCGGGTAGTGGCGCCGGGCATGGCAGCTGTCGCACTTCTGCACCACCAGTCGGTGGTCGCGAGCGGCCGCCCAGAAGCCTGCCGTCAGGTCGCTCGTGGTCGGCCGGGGCCGCTCGGGCACGAGGTCATCGAGTTCGGTCATCGCCGTAGCACCAGGGCCGAGCCCTCGAAGAAGTTCCCCTCGATCACCACACCGACGTGCTCACAGCCGGCGACCTGCCGTTCGGGTTCGACGGTCCCCCGTAGCTGGCGAACGGCCTCGATCACGTGGTTCACACCGGAGACGTGCCCTTCGGACAGCGAGCCCCCGTGCGTGTTCACGGGCAGGGCGGCGCCCAGCGCGATGTGGCCGGCCTCGACGAACGGTCCGCCCTCACCGGGCCCGACGACACCGATCGCCTCCAACGCGGCGAGCACGTACCAGGTGAATCCCTCGTGCACCTGGAGGCAGTCGAGGTCAGCGGGCGTGATGCCGGCCTCGGCGAACGCTCGGGTCGACGCCTCGGCCAGGGTGGCCACCCGGGCCATGTCCACCTTCTGGGTGAGCGACGTCGACGGATAGGAGTGGGCCTCGGCCACGCCCCCGATGAGGATCGGATCCACGTCGAGGTCGCGGGCCCGTTCGACGCTGGTGATGACGATGGCCCCCGCCCCGTCGGACTCGAGGGAGCAGTCGAGCAGGCGGAGGGGCGACGAGATCATCCGTGACGACTGGTGATCGGCCAGCGTCATCGGCCGCCCGTGCATCAGGGCCTGTGGGTTCAGGTTGGCGTTGGCTCGGCTGTTGACGGCGACCAGCCCGAGCTGCTCGCTCGTCGTCCCGTGCTCAAACATGTGGCGCATGGCGGCCTGGGCGAACCACTGGACGGCGACGGTGTTGCCGAACGGGCGCTCGAACTCGGTGGTGGAGTCCATCACCCCCTCGGGCACCGACTGTCCGGTCGAGACCCGCTCCCCCGAATAGCCCCGACGTCCGGCCGGGAGCAGGACGCAAGAGGCCAGACCGGAGGTGACGGCCAGGCAGGCGTTCTGGATGGAGGCGATCAGGCTGGCGCCACCCATGTGCACGGTCGAGCTGTAGCGCAGGTCGCGGAGACCGAGGTTCATGACGAACTCCTCGGCGTGGCGCCCGGCGACGGCGCTGGGCAGCACCGCATCGACGTCGGAGGTGGTCAGCCCGGCGTCGGCCAGGGCCAGCAGGGACGCCTCGAGGTGCAACTCGAGCGTCGTGCGCGAGGTGCCCCGGGTGTAGGCGGTGTTGCCGATGCCGACGACCGCGCACCGATCACTCAGGCTCATCCCTCTCCCTCCTCGACGCCCCGACGCACCCGACGGACCCACGTGCGGCCCGATGGCCATCTGACCGCACCGGACGAAGAGGCGCCAACTCGATCGGCGCCACGACCTCGGCGGGGCCACCACGAGCTCCGGCCCGCGTCCGTTGACATGGTGTGACGGTGGGCACACAGTGACTTCACACCGCGAACGAGGGGGCCCTATGGCCGAGAGCGTGTACAAGGTCGTGGAGTTGGTCGGCACCAGCACCGAGAGCTGGGAACGGGCTGCGTCGGCGGCGATCGAGCGGGCCGGTGAGACCTTCCGCGACCTCCGCATCGCGGAGGTGGCCGAGCTCGACCTGGTGCTCGACGCAGGCGCGGTGACCGCCTATCGCGCCCGGGTGAAGGTGTCGTTCAAGTACGAGGGCGCCGACACCTAGTCGAATCGGAGGTCGACGTCCGACCGGGCCTGATCGCGCTGGTCGGGTGTCGGCGGCGGCACCGCGCGACGATCTCCTCATGGCCTCGTCGTCCGCGCACCCGATCGGAGTGGTTCCGCCGTCGACGACCCGCCGCCGTTCCCCGGACCCGGCCCCGCCCTCCGGTGCCGCCGACGGCGAGCTGTCGGCCCTGCTCGCCCTCGTCGACCGACGGCGGCTCGCCCGCACGGGCGACTCACTCCGAGGGCGGCTGGGAACGGCGGCGCCGGCGGCCGACGGTGCCACTGCGGAGACGCAGGGTGGCGCGCCGGCCCCGGCCCCTGCGGCCACGCCGGCGACGGGAGTCGACGACCGCTCGACCATGACGGGGCCACCGGCCCGACTGATCGAGCTCGAGCGTGTCGGCACCGCCGTCGGGATCCTCCGGATCGGGAAGCCGGTGGGGCTGTCGTTCACCGCCGGCCAGTACATACGGCTCGGTCTGACCGGTGTGCGCCAGGCGAAGCTCACCATCGCCTCGGCGCCCCACGACCCCTATCTGGAGGTGTGCGTCGAGGGAATCCCCGGCGGACGCCTCACCCCCCGGCTGCTCGCCCTCGGTCCCGGGGCCGTGCTCGACGTCGACGACCGGGCCAAGGGAAGCTTCGTGCTCGACCGGTCCGGCGCCGTCCACCTGATGGTCGCCACCGGAACGGGCATCGCCCCGTTCCGGAGCATGATCCGCGACGCGCTCCACCGGGGCCTCTCCGATTCGTTCCTCGTCCTCCACGGGGCGAGCTACGCCGGGCACCTCCCCTACCGGGACGAGCTCACCGCTCTGGCCGCCGGCGACGCGCGGGTGCGGTACATACCGACGGTCAGCCGACCCGACGATCCGCGCAACCGGAGTTGGACGGGCGCGACCGGCCGGGTCGACGCTCTCGCCGTGAAGATGTTGCCCACCGTCGCGGGACCCTCGACTCGGGCCTACGCCTGCGGGAACGGCGGCATGGTGGACGCGGTCACCGCGGCTCTGGAGGGCGGCGGACTGAAGGTGCATTCGGAGACGTTCGACTGAGTCGACTCGGCGAACACCGAGTGATCGAGGGGGAGATGTGGTCACGGAACACCGCACGTTCTGTCGGATCTGCAGCGCCGCCTGCGCGCTGATCGTGGCGACCGACGAGGGGAAGGTCGTCTCCGCGCGCGGCGACGTCGACGACCCCGTGTCCCGGGGGTACGCCTGCCCGAAGGGTCGGTCGGTGGGCGCGCTCCACCATCACCGGAACCGCATCGACGGCGCCCTGATGCGCGATCAGCACGGGACCCTGGCCCCGGTGGACTGGGACGTGGGCCTCGACGACCTGGCGGCGCGGCTCGCCGGAGTCCGGGAGGAGCACGGCGACGACGCAGTGGCCGTGTACATGGCCACCGCGTCGACCTTCGACTCGCTCGGATCCCGGTACGCAGCCCGGTTCAGTCAGGGCCTGGGCAGCCGCAACCGCTATTCCGCCGTCACCCTCGACTCGCCGAGCAAGCCGCTCGTCGCCGAGCTGATGGCCGGCCGTTCCGACCTCCTTCCCGCCGTCGATCGCGAACGAGCGACGCTCTCGATCTTCATCGGTGTCAACCCGGTCGTGAGCCACGGGCACTTCAACGCCTTCCCCGATCCGGTGACCCGACTGCGGGAGCTCTCCGCCGGGGACCGAGAGGTGTGGGTGATCGATCCCCGTGCCACGGAGACGGCGAGGATGGCGACCCGCCACCTCCAGCCGCGACCGGGCTCGGACTGGGTGCTGCTCGCCTACCTGGTGCGCGAGCTGCTGGTCACCGGGGCCGACGCGGCGTACCTCGACGAGCGGGCGGCGGGCGTCGATCGGCTCCGGGCTGCGGTCGCGCCGGTCGATCGCGAGGTGACCGTGGAACGCACCGGTCTCCGCGGCGAGGACATCGACGACCTGCTGGCCGCCGTCCGTCGCCACGAGCGCGTCGCCGCCCAGACGGGTACCGGCATCTCCATGGGCGCCGCGGCCAACGTGACCGAGTGGCTCACCTGGGCCCTCCACGTGGTCAAGGGCTCCTACGACCGGCCCGGGGGCATGTGGTTCAACCCCGGCTTCATCGGCTGCCACGATCGGCGCACGGTGCGACCGGCGCCCGAGGTCGCCGTCGGTGACTCCCCGCCGCCGAGTCGCCCCGACCTCCCGTCCCGCATGGGCGAGTACCCGAGCGCCGCCCTCGTCGACCAGATCGAGCAGGGCGAGGTCCACGCTCTGATCGTGTACGGCGGCAATCCGCTCAGCTCTTTCCCCGACCCCGAGCGCCTCGCCGCCGCCGTGGCCTCGCTCGACGTGATGGCCGTTCTGGACGTCGTCCGCACCGAGACGGTCGATCGGGCGACGCACGCCTTCGGCTGCACCGACCCGCTCGAACGAGCCGACGTCCCCTACTTCCTCGACCAGTTCCTGGCCGAGGTGGGCTCCCGGTACACGCCCGCCGTGGTCGCTCCCGCCGCCGGGCACCGGCACGCGTGGCAGGTCTTCCACGCCCTCGGGCAGCGCCTCGGCATCGACGTGCTGCCCGACGACGTCGACCCGGAGACCGTGGCCGAGGACGAGCTGCTCGCCCGCCTCGCCGCCCGAGCCCGGGGGCCGTTCGAGGTGCTCCGCGACGAACGCCTCGTCGTCGACGAGACGTCGACCTTCGGGTGGGTCGAGGCCTCGTTGCCCGACGGGCGCTGGCGGGTGGCCCCGCCCGATCTCGTCGAGCAGTACGAGGCTCTCCTCGACGAGGTCCCCGAGCACGGGTTGGTCCTCATCCCCCGTCGCCAGCCCCGCCACATGAACTCGCTCCTACGCGACGCCGGCTCGAGCGCACGAAGGGACGAGCCGGGCGTGTTCGTCAACCCCGAGGATGCCGAGACGATCGGCATCGCCGACGGCGAGCCGGTCGTGGTCTTCACCGACGACGGCACCATGCGCGGCGTCGCCCGCCTGGACCCGAGCCTCCGGCGGGGTGTCGTGTCGGTCCCCCACGGCTGGCCCGGCGAGGCTCACGTCGGGCGGCTGCTCACCGGCGCTCGCGACTGTGATCCGCTCACCGGCATGGTGCGTCAGTCCGGGATCCCCGTCCGCATCGCGCCGGCGGGCGTCGGGTCCTGACCGGCATTGCCGGCGCCGGCCTGGATCAGGGCCGTCCGGCGTGGGGGACGGCGACCCGCTCGACGAGCACGACACCGTCGGACGCACCCTCGGGGCCATAGCGGTTGGCCACGATGTAGAGGTCGCGACCGTCGTCACCGCCGAGCATGCAGGCGAAGCAACCCCGGTCGGCATCGATCGACTGCAGCACCTCGCCGCCGGCGGCCACCCGGGTGCACCGTTGCCCAGGGACGCTGGCGTACCAGATCGCCCCGTCGGCGTCGGCACAGATCCCGTCGGGCGCCGATCCGGGGCCGAGGTCGGCCCACACCCGGCGATCGACGAGGTCACCCGAGTCCGTGATGGTCCAGGCCGTCAGCCGGTCGGCGTGGGATTCGGCGAGGACGAGGGTGTCGTCACCGAGGACCACCATGCCGTTCGGGAACCACACGTCGTCGGCGACCTGGCGGCTGGTGCCGTCGGGCAGCACCACCGCGACCACCCCCGGCTTCGACTCCTCCCACGGCATGGAGCCCGGCATGTCGACCCACGACCGGCCGGCCCCGTCGACGACGATCTCGTTGAACGGCTGACCAGGGGCGCCGTAGGGCTCCAGATCCGGCCCGGCCACCACACCGTCGGTCGTGGTGGCGACCAGGCGGCCATCGGGCAACCAGTCGATGGAGAACGGCAGACCGTCGATCCGCGCCATCACCTCTCGGGTGCCGTCGGCGGCGAAGGCCAGCACCTCCCCGGCGACCCAGTCACACATCCAGAACCGACCGTCGTGCCAACGGGGGGACTCACCCATCTGGAGCCCGGTTGCGAACAGCTCAGCCATATCCGATCAGACTGTCACTGCGGCAGGATCTCATCGGTCGCCATCGTGCAACGGGGGGAAGTCGATGCCATCAAGCTTGCCGGCCGACGCGTCGGAGCTCACACCGGCCTGGATGACCACCGCCCTCGGTGGTCGGTATCCCGGCGTCGAGGTCTCGGGGGTCCGCGAGCTCGGGCGGTCGTCGTCCACCAACCTGCACCTCCGGCTCGGCCTCGACCTCACGAATGCGGCGGGAGCGCCCTCGAGCATCTTCGCGAAGCTCCCACCGCCGGACGCCTCGCACCGACAGGCGATCGGGGCGGCGGCCATGGGAGCGCGCGAAGCGAACTTCTACACGCACGTGGCCCCGGCCATCTCGATGCGGGTGCCCGACGCCTACGTCGCGACGACCGGGGACGACGGGTCGTACCTGCTCCTGCTCGAAGACCTCGCAACGGACGGGATACGCATCTCCGACGGCACGTGGGCGGTGCCCGGCGAGTTGGCGGGCCGGGCGTTGGAGGAGCTCGCCGAGCTGCACGTCGCCTTCGAGGATCCCGCCGCCCGACGCGACCTCTCGCAGTGGGCGGCGCCGGCGCCGGCGCCCGACCGGGGCCCGATGCTCGCCAAGCTCCGCGAGGTGCTCGACGACCACGCCGACCAGCTGTCCGAGGACTACGTGACGGTCGGTCGGCTCTACCTCGACCACCATGTCGAGCTCGACCGCGCCTGGGCCGAGGGCCCCGAGACCCTCGTCCACGGTGACCCGCACATCGGCAACCTGTTCCTCGACGGCGACCGGATCGGCTTCCTGGACTGGGGCATGACCACGATCGGGTCACCCCTGAAGGACGTGAGCTACTTCCTCACGATGGGAGTGGACATCGACGACCGCAGACGGATGCAGGGCGAGCTGCTGAAGCACTACCTCGACGCCCGCCGCGCCCTCGGCGGGGCCCCCATCGCCTACGACGAGGCGTGGGCCGCCCATCGGGTGCTGGCGGGCTACAACGTGCTCGCCTCGTTCCTCGGTCTCACCCCTCCCTACAACGCTCCCGAACGACAGGTCTTCTCGGGGAGCTTCCGCCGCATGGCGATGGCATCGCTCGACGACCTCGAGACCGTCGACGCCATCGAGGCCCTCGTGCGCTGAACGGCTGGCCCGAAAAGGCGCGAAAGACGGAAGGCCGCAGAAAAAGATCGGCGAGGGATGTCGATTGGGTGGCGGCCGTTCGTCGTGGGTACACAAGGTCGCACACGGCGACCTCGCCAGAGAGGGGTTCTCAATGACCGTCACCGTGCCCACCACGATCGACCACTCCGCCGCCGACCCGGCGACCACCCGCCCCGGGCTCTGGGCCGCCGGGCTCGTCTCGGGAGCAGTCGCCGCCGCGGTGACCAGCGCCGTCGTCCTCCTCGCCCGTGCGGCCGGCGAGGACGTCGCCATCGCCGGAGATCAGATCCCCGTCGCCGGGTTCGCCCAGTTCGTGCTGATCGGCGCCATGCTCGGCGTCGTCCTGGGCAAGGGGATCTCACGCCGGGCTCAGCGGCCCCGCTCCACCTTCGTCCGCACGACCGTGGCGCTCACCGCGCTGTCGATCGTTCCCGATCTGCTGATCGACGCCCCTGTCGGCACCAGGCTCGTGCTCGTCGCCACCCACGTGATCGCGGCGGCCATCATCATCCCGGCGCTCGCCGTGCGACTGGCTCCCTCTCGCAGTGCCCGCTGATCCACGCGACAGCCGCCACCAACCGTCACCACCACCCGACTCCGCAGCACCTCCACGAAAGCGAGATCCCCGATGACCCAGTACCTGCTCTCCGTCTGGCACGACGCCGACTACGAGCTCGACTTCACGAGCGACGAGGCCCAGCGCCAGGTCGCCCAGGTCGGCGCCTTCAACGAGGAGGTCACGTCGGCCGGGGTCTGGGTCTTCGGCGGAGGCCTCCATCCCGCCTCCTCGGCGACGGTCCTCCGAGCGAACGACGGGGACGTGTCCGTGACCGACGGGCCCTACGCCGAGACCAAGGAGCAGATGGGCGGCTTCTGGGTCCTCGAGGCCCCCGACCTCGACGCCGCGCTCGAGTGGGGCCGCAAGGCCGCCCTCGCGTGCGGAGGTCCGGTCGAGCTCCGCCCCTTCCAGGGTGAGTGACGAGCTCACCTCCGTGTTCCGGCGGGAGTCGGGACGCTGCGTGGCCACCCTGATCCGCATCCTCGGTGACGTCGACGTCGCCGAGGATGCGGTCGCGGAGGCGTTCGCCATCGCGGCCGAACGGTGGCCGGCGGAAGGCACCCCTCCGAATCCCGGCGCGTGGATCACGACCACCGCCCGCAACCGGGCCATCGACCGTCTCCGCCGCGAGTCCTCCCGCGACGCCAGGCACCGGGCGGCCCACCACCTGCACGAGACGACCATGGACCCCGACCGAAACCCCGATCTCGACGAGCTCGACGGCTTCGTCGACGTCGTGCCCGACGACCAGTTGCGCCTGATGTTCCTCTGCTGCCATCCGGCGCTGTCACCCGACGCTCAGGTCGCCCTCACCCTTCGCCTGCTCGGCGGCCTCGAGACCCCCGAGATCGCCCGCTCCTTCGTCACGCCCGAGGCGACCATGGCGCAACGCATCGTCCGGGCCAAGCGGAAGCTGCGTGACAACAACGCTCCCTACCGCATCCCGCGTGCGGCCGAACTACCCGACCGCATCCCCCCCGTCCTGGCCGCCATCTTCCTCGTCTTCACCGAAGGGCACACCGCTACCGCCGGGGAAGGGCTCACCCGGGTCGACCTCTCCAGCGAGGCCATCCGCCTCGGCCAGGTCCTCGTCGACCTCATGCCCGACGAGCCCGAGGCCGTCGGTCTGCTCGCACTCATGCTGCTCACCGACGCTCGACGGCCGGCCCGGACCGCCCCCGACGGGACGATGATCCGCCTCGCCGACCAGGACCGGCGACTGTGGGACCGCGACCTCGTCGAACGCGGCCACCGCCTCGTCCGGGCCTGTCTCCGTCGCGACCAACCCGGGCCCTACCAGTACCAGGCGGCCATCGCCGCCGTCCACGCCGACGCCGCGAGCCACGCGACGACCGACTGGACGCAGATCGTCGCCCTCTACGACCAGCTCTACGCTCGCCGACCGAACCCCGTCGTCGGACTGAATCGGGCCATCGCCCTCGGCGAGCTCCACGGTGCCGTGGCTGGCCTCACCGACCTCGAGGCGCAGGACACCGACCGTCTCGCCGAATACCAGCCCTACCACGCCTCCCGGGCCGACCTGCTCCTCCGCGCCGGCCGTCTCGACGAGGCCGGCGAGGCCTACGACCGGGCCCTCGAGCTGACCACCAACCCCGCGGAGCGCGCCTTCCTCACCCGCCAACGATCGCTCACCGAGCCCCCCGGGTAGCCGCGCCCTTGCGGACCGACCGGTGCGGGTCATCGTGGCCGGTCGCCCGATCGCTCAGGGGTCGCGTCCGGTGGTGGGTCGGCGGCGGCTTCCTCGTCGTCGTCGACGAACAGGTGAGCCCAGCACGCGGGGTCGCCGCCCACGTCCTCATCGGCGTCGCGTTCGTGGGACACGGGGCCTCCCCGGCTGGCCATCAGTCGAGCTCGCGCAACAGGTCGGTCATCTCGGTGCGGAAGCGGCGGAGCTCGTCGACATGCTGCTGCGACAGGGTGGCGAGCACCGCCTCGCCCTGGTCCGTGATCCTCACCAGGCGGCGACGGGCATCGCCGCCGTCGTTGCCCGAGGAGACCAACCCCGCTCCCTCGGCACGAGCGACCAGCTCGACGGTGGAGTGGAGCCGAAGCTGGAGTCGCTCCGCCAGCTCGCTGGTGGACGGGGCCGACCCGCCGTCCCAGCCTCGCACCGCCAACAGCAACTGGTGCTGGCTGGGCGTGACCCCCGCACCGCGAGCGGCCTCCTCCGAGAAGCGCAGGAACCGCCGCAGCGCGTATCGGAACCGGGCCAGGTTCCGGTAGTCGGCGTCCTCGAGCGGTCGCCGTGTCATCTGCGCACCTCCTCGTGGCCGTCCCGCGAGCGCTGGGTGTCGATGATGCCGAGCGGGCTGCTGACGGCGAGCGCCACGATCGCCGCGATCAGGGTCACCGGCAACAGCACCAGCCCGGCCATCTCCGTGACCACCAGCGTGGTCCCGAGCGGTGTCTTGGTCACCCCGACGCACAGCGCCACCATCAACGAGGCCATGAGCACCGACGGGTCGACCCCGGGCAACGCGTGGGCGAGGAGCTGACCCCCGACCGCACCCATGAAGAACAGCGGGATGATGAAGCCTCCCTTCCACCCGGCGGCAAGGGTCACGAGGGTCCCGGCGAGCTTGGCCACCAGGGCCACGACGAGCGCACCCACGAGCAGCTGGTGCTCGAGCAGCCCGGTGAGCTGCTCCTCGCCGAACGTGAGCGCGTACGGCGACCAGATGCCGAGCACCCCCAGCACCGCGCCGCCGGCGACGTAGCGCGCTCGACACCGGGAGCAACCCGAACAGCTGGCGCAGGTAGCGGGCTCCGAGGGCGAACACGACGGCGGCGCCCCCGCCGATCACCCCGAGGGCGACGGCGACGGCCAGGGCGCTCGGGGCCAGCGCGTCGACAGAGGGGAAGGGCCAGACGGGTTCGATCTCCAGGCCGGAGAGCAGGAGGTACACGCTGTACCCGCACAGTGAGCCCACCACGGCAGGGACGAGGGCCTCGTAGTACTGAAGGCCTCGTCGGTGGAGGATCTCGAGGGCGAACACCGCGGCCCCGAGCGGCGCTCCGAAGAGCACGGTGAACCCGGCCGCCATGCCGGTGATGGTGAGGACGCGCACGTCGGTGCGAGACCGGCCCCATCGCTGTCCCCACCAGGTGCCCATGGTGCCGGTGCTCTGGACGAGCGGAGCCTCCGGCCCCATCCCTGCGCCGGAGGCGACGCAGAGCAGCGACGCAGGGATCAGCGGCCGGACGCGCTTCACGTCCTCGGCGCCGCCGAGCACGTGGATGTTGTCGACCATGAGCTCGACATCGCCGGTCTCGCCCCCGACGCGGGTGATCACCGCCACGACCACGCCGACCACGACGAGGATGGCCAGTTGCAGGAGACCACCATGGCCCTCGGGCCCGAGCCGGTCGGTCAGGAGGTGGAGAACCTCCACGTAGGCCGCGCCCACGACTCCGCCGAGCAGCCCGACGACCACCACGGGCCCGGTGAGCCCGCCGCGGACGTCGACGATGCATCGCCCCAACCAGTCCTTGCACGTTGCCACGATTCAGATCGTATCACGATCTATTTCGGTCGCCCATGGTCCACCCCATCAGGGTCGGTCAGAACTCGATGACGCCCCGGACGTTCACCCCGCTCAACATGTCGGCGTACCCCTGGTTCACCTGGTCGAGCGAATAGCGGCGGGTGATCAGCTCGTCGAGGTGGAGCACGCCCTGGCGGTAGAGCTCCAGCAGCAGGGGTATCTCGTCGCGAGGGTTGGTCGACCCGAAGATCGTGCCCTTGATCTCCTTGTTCATCATCGACAGCATCATGAGGTTCAGAGTGGCGTCGGTCTCGGTGGCGGGCGCCAGACCGGTGACGACGAGGGTGCCCCCCTTGGCGGTGAGGCCGAGTGCCGGGTCGATCATGTCGCCGTGCACGACGCCGGCCGACAGGATCACCCGCTCGCACATCACCCCCTGGGTCAGCTCGGCGAGGGCCGGGGCGGCGGCCTCGATCGACTCGAAGACGTGGGTGGCGCCGAAGGCCTGAGCCTGTTCGCGCTTGAACTCGACCGGGTCGATGGCGATCACCCGCTGCGCCCCGGCGATCCGTGCTCCCTGCACGGCGTTGATGCCGATACCACCGACGCCGATGACGGCGACGTTGTCACCGGGCTTGGTGCCCGCTCGCTCGGTGGCCGAACCGAAGCCGGTGGCGACTCCGCACGAGACCAGGGCCACCACGTCGGCGGGGAGGTCGTCGGCGACCTTCACGAGGGAGTCCTCGTTGACGAGGATGTGCTCGGAGAACGTGCCGACCTGGGCGTACCGGTTGACCGGAACGCGCCCCCGCCGTCCTCGACGACGTGGTGGGCGTTGCGACCGTCGCTCATCATGCCCATGTCGAAGAGCTTCGCCCCGGAGTCGCACAGGTACTGGCGGCCGGTGGAACACCACCGGCAGTGGCCACAGGCCGGGATGAACGACACCGCGACATGGTCGCCGACCGCCAGCCGGGTGACGCCCGGGCCGACCGCCTCCACGACGCCGGCCCCCTCGTGGCCACCGATCAGGGGCAGGGGCAACGGCAGATCACCGGTGCGGGCGTGGTCGTCGGAGTGGCAGAGCCCGGCGGCCTCCATGCGCACCAGGACGTCGTTCGCCTTCGGAACGTCGAGCTCGACGTCCTCGATCTTCCAGTCGCTTCCGACCTCCCAGAGCACTGCGGCGCGCGTCGTGGTCGTCATCGTTGGCCTTCTTCCTGAGAACTCGGTCGATGGTCGTGCTCGACCATCGTGCCCGAAGCGGACCGGCCGGTGCTCTCGATCGGAGATGGACCGGCAAGCCGCACGGACCGGCTCTCAGGCGGTGTGAGGCGTCCAGGCCCGGCCGTCCCAGTAGCGCCACGGCGCCTGGCGCCACGGGTCTGCGTACCACCCCGCGGGGGTGACCGAGAGTGGCGGTGGAACCGACGGCCCGCCGTAGGTGTCGCTCCCGAACCCCAGCAGCGGCATGAACACCGGGCTCAGAAGGGCGAGGCCCACACCGAAACCGGTGGTCCGGCCGAAGCTCTTGGCCAGGTCGATCATCAAGATGACCAGGACGACCAGGCTGGCGTACGGAACGAACAACAACACGAGCCACCACTCCGGGCGACCGACGATCTCGATGATGAGCCAGTAGTTGTAGAAGGGCACGACCGCACCCCAACCGGGCTTGCCGGCCTTCTCGAAGACCTTCCACAGGCCCACGATGGTGGGGATCACGAGGGCCAGCCAGAGGATCCCGAAGATCACGAGGAAGGTGACGAACACGGCGACGGGGAAGTCCGCCGACGTCGTCGTCTCGTAGCTGTCGGTGGTCATGCGGGTTGCTCCTCCGGTCCTGGCCCGATGGCCCACGGATCGACGACGCGAGACGAAGGTCTAGGTTCGCACCCATGAGCATCTCGCCCCGCGACCCCGGGATCACCCGAGGCGCCATCCCCGTCGCGGTGGTCGGCACCTCCTTCGGCGGCCGGGTGCACGTCCCCGCGCTGCGAGCCGCGGGCTTCGACGTCGTCGCCCTCGTCGGCCAGGACCCCGCCCGCACCACCGCACGAGCCGGTCAGCTCGGCGTCCCGTTGGCCACCACCGACCTGTCCGAGGCCCTCGCCGCCCTCGGTGACGGGCCTCGCGCCGTGACCGTCTCGACCCCGCCGGACTCCCATGTCGAGCCCGTCCTGACCGCCCTGCGGGCCGGGGCCCACGTGATCTGCGAGAAGCCCTTCGCCCTGCGCACCGCCCACGCCGAGCACATGGTGGCCGCCGCCGAGGAAGCCGGGACCGTGGCCCTCGCCGGTACCGAGTTCCGGTGGACCCCCGTCGAGGCCCTGATGAACCGCCTCGTGCACCACGGGGCCATCGGCACGCCCAGTCTCGCCACCTTCGTCTCCCACAGCGCCCTCGTCGCCCACGGCCTGCCCACCGCGTTCAACGCGGACTGGTGGCTCGACGCCGACCGGGGCGGCGGGATCATCAACGCCTCCGCCTTCCACTACATCGACCGCTTCCGCACCTGGTTCGGAGAGGTGGCTGCGGTCAGCGCCTCGGTGCAGGTCATCGCCACCGACCGCCCGGGCGACGTCGAAGATGCCTACACCGCGATGCTGCACTTCTCGTCCGGCGCCGTCGGGCTCGTCCAGCAGTGCTCGGCCGCGCCGGGAACACCCGCTCGTACGTGCCGGGTGGTGGGATCCAGCGGCAGCGCCTGGATCGACGACGACGACGTGTGGCTGGCCGACGACGCCCCGGCCCGGACCGTCCCCGTGCCCGAGGACCTCGAGGTGCCCGACCCTCCACCGCCGAGCGACGACCCCAAAGAGGTGTTCACCCCCATCGAGCTCCCGTCCTACACCCGGCTGGCCGAGCGGTTCCGGGACCTCATCGACGGGGTGCCGATCCCGCCCGACGCACCGCCGACACCGACGTTCGCCGACGCCCTCGCCGTGCAACGCATCGTCGACGCCATCCGAGCGTCGGGGGCCCACGGCGGTGAACGGGTCGACCTGCGGGGCTGAGCGAGCCGCTCTCAGCGGGGCACGAGCACGACGAGGGGCACGGCGCGTCCGAACGTCGAGGCGCGCTGTTGGTAACGAGCCAGTGAGTCCCCGGTCTCGCCGATGAGGGCGAACAGGCGGTCCCGCTCGGCGCCTTCGGCCACGTGGGCCCGCACCGGCACCGACCGCCGCCGCACGTGGATCCACGCCGTCGGGTCGTCCCTCACGTTGGCCACCCAGTCGGGGTCAGTGGGTCCGCCCCCGTTGGAGCCGATCACGACGTAGTGGTCACCGTCGCGGTGATACGGGAGGGCGCGTGGCCGCAGGGCTCCCGTCCGCCGTCCGATGGTGGTCAACAGCAGCGTGGACCGGTACTTGACCCCCCCGGCTCGGGCGTACTGCCAGGTGATGGCCGAGACGCCCACGTAGCGAACCAGCGCCCGATCGATCCGCCGGCCCCACGGACCGCGCAGGACGATCCAGCGCGAGTTCCCCCGTGCCGCGAAGTCCACCGACGCCGAGGTCTCGGATCGATCGCTCACCTCAGATCGACACCAGGGCCCGGCGGAGGATCTCGAGGTCGGCTGGTTCCATTCCCCCCGGGCCGAGGAGGAACGCATCCACGCCTCCGTACTCCTGGTCGAGGGCCACCATCGCGTCGCCCATCGCCCAGCGGGGGGTGGTGAGGACCCCCGCCGCGGCGTCGGGAGCCATCCCGTTGTCGACCAGACGCTGGAAGGTGCCCTCCTGGTGGGTGCGGAGGCGGTAGCGGGCGGTCAGCTCGTAGTCGTCGAGGATGGTCGAGCGGTCGACCCCCAACAGCTCCAGGAGGAGAGCGGCCACGATGCCCGTGCGGTCCTTCCCGGCATGGCAGTGGAACACGGCGGGAAGCCCCTCGGGACCGGCCATGGCCGTGAAGATCTCGCCGATGCGGGCGGCGCCGTGGGCCAGGTGGCCGAGGTAGAGCTCGGCCAGCACCAGCTCCCCCTCCTCGATGGAGCTCGCCCGGAGCACCACCTCGGCGTCGGTTCCCGGCTGGGCCGGGCGCCGGAACACGAGCGGTACCGAACGGGACTCGACCGGGTTCGGTTGCTCGGCCTGCTCCCGGTCACCCCGCAGATCGAACACCACCTGCAGGCCCAGACCTCGATAGGCGTCGAGGTCGCCCTCGGTGAGTCCGAACAGCGCGTCGGCCCGGAACACCATTCCCCATCGCGTCGACCCGCCCGAGTTGGTGCGGTAGCCACCGAGGTCACGGAAGTTGCTGACACCCTCGAAGCCGACCCGCCGGTCGGAGGCGATCAACGCCGATCCACCATCGTGGGGAGCGACCGACACGAAGTGGCGGCCAGGACCGAGCCCGCGGAGGGTGATCGATGTCTCTCCGCCGGGCACCGACGCGGCATGGGCATGGTCCACCCCGTCGGGGGACGATCCGACGGCCACGTCGACTTCGGTCGGGGGGCCTTCGACGGCCCACTGGACCACCACGCCCCCGGCGCGGTCGGCCTCCACCCTGAGGTCGGCGATGGCACTGCTCATCCGCAGGATGCTAGAGGCGACGAGATGATCCCCCGCCGACGACGACGTGAACCGCGAGCGAACACTTCGCCGGCCGGCCCGAGCGTCGCCGGCGGCGTCGAGCAGGCCCTCAGCGATCGAGACGGACGGGAAGCGTCTTCAGGCCGTTGTTCAGGTTCGAACGGATGCGACGGGCGGGTCCGGTCAGGGTGATCGTCGGGAACCGGGTCAGCAGCTCCTCGAAGAAGACCCGGCCCTCGAGACGGGCCAGGTGCACGCCCAGACAGAAGTGCGAGGCGATGCCGAACGAGAGATGCGGGTTCGGTGAGCGGTGGATGTCGAACTCCTGCGGGCGATCGAAGACGGCCTCGTCGCGGTTGGCCGACGTGTACATCATCGCGATCTTGTCGCCGGCGGCGATGGCCTGGCCGCCGATCACGGTGTCGCGAAGCGCGGTGCGCCGGAAGTAGTGGAGCGGGTTGGCGTACCGGAGGATCTCCTCGACGGCGTCGGGCATGAGCGAGAAGTCCCCACGGAGCTCCGCCAGCTGGTCCGGGTGCTCGAGCAGGGCGAGCAGGCCCGACGAGAGCATCGTCTTGGTCGTGTCGTTGCCGGCCGTCACCAGCTGCACGAAGAAGCTTCCGAACTCGAGGTCGGTCATCGGCCCGCCACCGAAGTCACCGGCCAGGATGAGCGACATCAGGTCCTCGCGAGGGGGCTCCTGGCGGCGACGGGCGGCGAGCTCGATGGCGTACACGGCCATCTGGGTCATGCCGTCGGCGCTCTGGTAGGTCGAGGCCAGCTCGGGGTCCTGGGCGCTGGTGGACTCCTCGGCCCACCGGCGGATCCGGTGGGCGTCCTCGGGCGGGAGTCCCATCAGCTCACCGACGACCTGGTTGGGCAGCATGGCGGCCACGTCGTGGACGAACTCGACCTCTCCGGACTCGGGGACCTGCTCGAGAATGGAGCGGCAGAGGGTTCGGACCCGGCCCTCGAGCTCACCGATGGCCCGCGCCTTGAAGCTGCTCACCAACGGTCGGCGATGATCGGAGTGCCGCGGCGGGTCCATCATCAACATCATGTTGCGGCTCTGGGCGAGCTGCTCCGGCTCGGGGTCCTCCAGCACCACACCCTTCTCCTCGGCGGAGAAGATCGCCGGGTCCTTGGCCACGGCACACAGGTCGGCGTGACGCAGGACGGCCCAGTACCCCGGCTCGTCGGGCATCTCCTGCCAGTACACCGGTTCGGTCCGGCGGAGGTCGGCGAAGATCTCGTGGATCGGCCCCTCCACGTAGAGGTCCGGATCGTAGATGTCGATCTTGGTTTCCACGGTTTGCCCCCCGGCGCTGGATCTGGGTGATGGTTGCAGTGCGATGGGGCCGGGGCAAGCAGCGCCCGGCCACGAGTGAGCTCAGGTCGGTGCGGTCAGGGCGACGGTCACCGGCGGTTCGAAGCAGCGGATGTTGGCGAAGGGCACCCAGCGGGCGGGACCGACGAGCTCGAGCGCCGAGACCCGGGCGGTGAGAACGCTCAACGCCTCCTCCATCTCGGCCCGGGCCAGTGCGGCACCGACGCAGTAGTGGATGCCGGCTCCGAACGACGGGGCCAGGCCCTCGTCCCGTCGCACGTCGAACTCGTCGGGGTTGGGGTAGCGGCGAGGGTCACGAGCGGCCGACACCAGGCAGAGCGACAGAGGCGTGCCGGCGGGGACGTGCACTCCGGCAACCTCGATCTCGTCGGAGGCCAGACGGGCCGTCCCGAAGCTGATCGGCTCGTACCGCAGCACCTCCTCCACCGCGCCACGACCGAGGTCGGGATCGGCGACCACCTCTGCGTACTGGTCAGGGTGGCGGGCGAGCAACACCATCATCGAGGCGAGCGCGCCCCGCGAGGTGTCGTGCCCGGCGAAGAGGAGGTTCTCGACCAGGGCCACGAGCTCGTCACCGCTCAGGCGATCGCCGTCCTCGTGCACGTTGATGAGGGCCGAGAGCAGGTCCTCCCCCGGCCGGGCTCGACGATCCTCGATGAGGGCACCGACGTACTCGCCGAGATCCACGAGCGCCGCCTCGACCGCCACTCGGACCTCGGTGTCGGCGATCGAGCCGAAGGCGAGGCCGAGCGTCTTGGTCCAGACACCGAACATCGCCCGGTCGGCCTCGGGCACGGCCAGGATGTCGGAGATCACGGCGAGGGGCAGTCGGTGGCCGAGATCGCCCTGCACGTCGAGCCGGCCGACCTCGATCGCGGGCCCGAGGATCTCCGTGGCCCGGTCCCTGATGGTGGGTCGCAGACGTTCGACGGCTCTCGGGGTGAAGACGCGACTCACCAGGGAGCGCAGCCGGGTGTGCTCAGGGGGGTTCTGCGAGAACATCACCTGCCGCCACCAGTCGGCCACCGGACCGGTTCCTGCTCCCGCCATCTCGAACAGGTCGGGGGCGACGAAGGCCGGGTTCTTGAGGGCGGCATCGGTGTCGGCGTGACGCAGGACGTACACCTGCCCGTCCTGCGAACGAGCCATCGGGCTGGTCGCCATCACCTCGGCCAGTGGCGTGTGGAGGTCCTGCCAGATCTCGGGGTCGGAGAACCCGACGACCGGGAGCTCTGCGATCTCCATCGATGCTCGGCTCACCATGACCGGCCCCCTCGGCTCCATCTTCTCATTATCAGAAGATGGAGCCGGACGGTCGGGGATGGCACGGGACCGCCGCCCCGGAGGCCACGGTGGGCGCGCCGAAACGATGGTCGGGGCGTCGCACGGAGGATGGCGATCGCTTGCCCCCCGACGCGGCCGCTGACAAGGTGGCCGGCCGGGGGCGACCGTCGGTCGTCGGAGAGGGGACGCGACCGATGCGGCTCGACGGGAAGGTCGCGCTCGTCACCGGAGGCACTCGGGGAATCGGGCGAGGCATCGTGGAGATGCTCGCCGCCGAAGGGGCCGCTGTGGGCTTCACCGGTCGCTCCGCCGACCTCGGCCACGACGTCGAGGCGGAGGTGGCCGCCGACGGCGGACAGGCCCTCTACCTGCAGGCCGACAGCGGGGTGGAGGGCGAGGTCGCCGGCGCGGTCGCGGCGACGGTCGATCGCTTCGGATCACTCACGACCCTCGTGAGCAGCGCCATCTCCGACGACGCCGGCAGCGGTCGGGACAGCCACATCGACACGGTCGACAACGAGACGTTCGACAACATCATCCGGATCGCCCTGTACGGCACGTACTGGGCGTGCAAGTACGCGGTGCCCGAGATGCGCCGGTCCGGTGGCGGGTCGATCGTGAACATCTCGGCCACGTCATCCAAGTCGGCACTACCGGAGCGGCCCGCCTACCACGCGTCCAAAGGCGCCATCAACGCCATGACCCGACAGCTCGCCGTCGACTACGGCAAGGAGGACATCCGGGCCAACACGATCATCGTGGGCTTCATCGACACCGGCACCGAGACGATGCGCCACATCCTGAGCGACCCCGGTCGCCGGGCGGCGTTCCAGGAGAACATCATGGTCCCCCGGTTCGGCGAGCCGGCCGACATCGCCGCCGGCGTCGTCTACCTCGTCTCCGACGAGTCGAAGTACGTGACCGGCATCGAGCTCACCATCGACGGCGGGGCGCTCTGCCACCAGTCGCTCCCCGAGCTGGATCTGTCGTCGACCACCGAGTGAACCGGCCCGGGCCGCGACCACGACAGCGCCGCGAGCCGGCCACGTCCGTGCTTGACTGACGGCCGGCCGTCACGAGGACGGCTCGCTGTCGACCTGGGGGTGCGTCGATGGAACAGGTCGGAGCGCGGTCGATCGGAACGAGCGTCAGGCGGGTCGAGGACCCGAGGATCCTCACCGGGAAGGGCCTCTACGTCGACGACGTCGTGCTCCCCGGCATGCTCCACGCCGCCTTCCTCCGCAGCTACCTCCCACACGGACGGATCAACTCCGTCGACGTGAGCGAGGCACGCGAGCTGCCCGGCGTGGTGGCCGTCTACACCGGCGAGGACATGGCCCGCCTCACCCAACCGGTCACCCCCGGCTCGACCACCGGCATGACGCTCGTCCCGGGCATGCAATCCCCGTCGTTCTACGCACTGGCCACGGACAAGGTGCGCCACGTGGGCGACCCGATCGCCATGGTCGTCGCCGAGAGTCGCTACATCGCCGAGGATGCCCTCGAGCTGATCGTCGAGGACATCGACCCGCTCGACCCGGTCGTCACCTACGAGGACGCCCTCGACCCGGACAAGGAGCCGATCTGGGAGGAGGTGGGGGACAACATCCACCTGAAGTCCGAGATGCCCCTCGGCGACGTCGACGCCGCCTTCGCCAAGGCCGACCGGACGCTCACCGCCTCGATCTCCGTCCACCGCCACCAGCCGGTGCCCATGGAGTGCCGGGCCCTCATCGCCGACTACGACACGGCCGCCGAGCACCTCACGCTGCACGCCTCCACCCAGTCACCGCACATGTACCGCCTGGTCCTGCCCGCCCAGATCGGCGTCCCCATGGAGAAGATCCGGGTGCTGGCCGCCGACGTCGGCGGCGGGTTCGGCCTCAAGAACGGCATCACCCGCGAGGACGCGGCGATCGCCGCGGCATCAATAGACCTGGGCCGACCGGTGAAGTGGATCGAGGACCGGCTCGAGCACCTCGCCACGGGCGGCCAGGCCCGTGAGGAGATGGCCGACGTCGAGGTGGCCATCACCGACGACGGCGTGATCCTCGGGGCCAAGCTCGACATCCGATGCAACGTGGGCGCCTACCTGGCCGACCCGTTCCCCGGCACCATGATGGCCTTCGCCATCATGGCCTTCTTCCAGGGGCCCCTGCGCATCGAGGGCATCTCGTCCACCTCGACCCTGGTCTTCTCCAACAAGGCCACCTACGTGGCCTACCGGGGCCCGTGGGCCACCGGCGACTTCGTGCGCGAGCGGATACTCGACATCGTCGCCACCGAGGTCGGCGTGGACGGGGCCGAGATCCGACGGCGCAACTACGTGGTTCGCGACGAACCGCCCCTCGCCATGCTCAACGGCAAGCCCTTCGTCGGGATCACCACCCGCGAGACGGTCGAGCAGGCGGTGGAGGCCATCGGATGGGGTTCCTTCCGGGCCCGCCAGCAGGCCGCTCGCGACGAGGGTCGCCACCTCGGGATCGGGATGGCCTCCTACCTCGAGGGGGCGCCGGGGCCCAAGGCCCCCTCCGACATCGGCGATCCCATGGGCGACGAGACGACCCACGTCTCGCTGGCCGACGACGGCCACGTCGTGGTCGTCACCCGTCAGCAGCCCCACGGCCAAGGCCACCAGACGACCCTCACCCAGGTCACCGCCGACGAGCTCGGCGTACGGATGGAGGACGTCGAGATCCGCTGGGGGGACACCGACATCACCCCTGTCGCCCTGATCGGCACCGGAGGCAGCCGCGCCGGCACCATGGCCAACGGTGCCGTGCTCCACGGGTCGCGGGCCCTGCGGGACAAGATCGTGAACCTGGCCGCCGAGCTCATGGAAGCCAACCCCGCCGACCTCGAGATCCGCGACAGCGTGATCTCGGTGAAGGGCACACCGACCGCGTCGATGCCCCTGGCCGAACTGGCCCGCGTCGTGGCCGAGGAGCCCGGGCGTCTGCCCGACGACTCCGACCGCGACCTGTCGGTCACCCAGGTCTTCGACGGCGGCCAGTCAGGCTGGTCGGGCGGGACCCACGCCTGCATCGTCGAGGTCGACGTGGAGACCGGCCTGATCGAGATCGAGCGCTACGTCGTGATCGAGGACTGCGGTCTGGCCGTCAACCCGGCCATCGTCGAGGGCCAGATCCGTGGCGGCGTCGCCCAGGCCATCGGCGCCGTGCTGCTCGAGCACGCCGCCTACGGCGCCGACGGCCAGTACCTCGCCGCCTCGTTCATGGACTACCTCCTGCCCACCAGCGCCCTGGTGCCGAGGATCGAGATCCACCACGTGGAGGCCGTGCTGACCGACCCCGACGTCAACTTCCGGGGCGTGGGCGAGGGGGGCATGATCGTCGCTCCGGCCACCATCGTGAACGCGGTCGAGGACGCCCTCGCACCCTTCGGCGTCCGCCTCCTCGAGCAGCACCTGCCCCCTGCCCGGATCGTCGAGCTGACCGGAGGACCGGCGTGAAGCCCGCGACCCTCGAGTACCACGCGCCCGAGACGCTCGAGGAGGTGTTGAGCCTGCTCGCCGAGTACGGCGACGAGAGCAAGATCATCGCCGGCGGCCAGAGCCTGGTGCCCATGCTCTCGATGCGTCTGGCCCGACCCGCCCAGCTCATCGACGTTGCCGACCTGACGGCCCTGGCCGGGGTCTCCCTCGGCGACGGCGTGCTGTCGATCGGGGCCACCACGCGCGAACGCGACGTCGAGCGCTCGCCGCTCGTGACCCCGAACGCGCCGGCGCTGGCCTTGGCGCTGCCGCTGATCGGCCACCTCGCCATCCGCAACCGGGGCACGGTCGGGGGGAGCCTCGCCCACGCCGACGCCTCCGCAGAGCTCCCCGCCGTGGCCGTCGCCACCCACGCATCGATGGTGGTGCGAGGGCCGGGCGGCGAGCGGACCGTGACCGCCGAGAACTTCTTCGTCGGCCACTACACGACCGTGCTCGAGGCCGAGGACTGCCTGGTGCGCATCGACATCCCGACCGCCACCGCGGCCGCCGGATGGTCCGTACAGGAGGTGGCCCGCCGCCACGGCGACTTCGCCCTCGTCGGGGTCGTCGCCATGGTCGCGCTCGCCGCCGACCGGACGATCGGAGAGGCACGCGTCTGCCTCTTCGGCGTGGGCGAGCGACCGGTACGGGCCACCGAGGTGGAGGCCGCCCTCGTCGGCGCCGAGCCCACGACCGAGGTGTTCGCGTCGGCCGCGGCCGACGCCGTTCGCGACCTCGAACCAGGCGCCGACATCCACGGCTCGTCCGACTACCGGCGCCACCTCGCCGGCGTGATCGTGCGCCGGGCGCTCGTGGAGGCCACGGGCCGAGCCCACCGCACCGCAGAGGGGAACCGATCATGACCATCGAGATCGAGATGACGGTCAACGGCGAGTCTCGCCACGCCCCGACCGAGGCGCGCATGACCCTCGCCGACTTCCTGCGCGAGAAGCTCGAGCTGACCGGCACCCACCTCGGCTGTGAGCACGGCGTGTGCGGGGCGTGCACGGTGCTGCTCGACGGGCTGGCGGTGCGGTCGTGCCTGATGCTGGCCGTGCAGGCCCAGGGCAAGGACGTAACCACCATCGAGGGTCTGGCCGACGGCGACCAGTTCCACCCCGTCCAACAGGGCTTCTACGACTGCCACGCCTTCCAGTGCGGCTTCTGCACGCCTGGGTTCGTGATGACGACGGTCGAGCTGCTGGCGGACGACCCGACGATCGACGAGGCCGAGATCCGCGAGGCCCTCTCCGGCAACATCTGTCGGTGCACCGGCTACGAGAGCATCATCGAAGGCGTGAAGCTGACCGCCTCCAGGATGACCAGCAAGACCGATCGGTAGGCGTCGCCGTCAGCGGGGTGGGTCACCGGGCACGTCGGCCCGAACCTCGTCGGTGTAGAACTGCCGCGCCCACTGCCGCTGCTCGAGGATCGGGCGCTCGCCCTTCGTCAGCACCGGCTGGCTGCGGTAGAGCTTGTTCTCCCAGATGGCGATGTCCTGGCTGACCCCGCCCCCGAGCAGCTCCGCCGCCTCGGCCGCCGCCGCCTCACCGTTGGCCCGCGGGGCCGTGAACAGCCAGCGGACGTGCACGTGCTCCTCGTCGATCGGGGTCGTCGAGGACAGGAACGTGGTGAAGCCGTCGATCCGCAGGACGCCGAGGCCGAGCCCGAAGCCCTCACGCACGAAGGCCCCCTCGTTGCTGACGGTGCGCTTGTAGGTGCCGTCCACGACGAAGTCGGTCTCGGGGATGGCGTCGGTGCCGTGCACGAACCGGAAGTGGGCGTAGTCGACGTTGTTCTCGGCCATGTCCTCGCAGGCCACCGCCACCTCGAACTCCTGGAGCACCGGAGCGAGCCAGTCGGGGTGGTCGAGCTCGGGCACCACCGGCACCTCGTAGAAGGGGCCCCCGCCGGCGGCGTGGTGCCAGGCCCACACCAGGCCGTTGCGCTCCACCACCGGGTAGGCCCGGGCCCGGGCCTTGGCCGGGATGCGACCGCCCTCGGCGTAGGGGATCTCGACGCAGCGGCCCTCATCCCCCTCGAACAGCCACCCGTGGAAGGGGCAGCGCAGGCACTCACCGTCGACCCGGCCCCCGACGGCCAGGTGGGCGCCGAGGTGAGGGCAGTGGGCGTCGAGGACGTGGGCCTGGCCGTCGTCACCCCGGAAGACGACGAGGTCCCGACCGAAGTAGTAGAGAGCCAGCACGCCACCGACGGCGAGGTCGGCGCTCTCGGCCACCGCGAACCAGCCGTTGGGCACCGGGAAGGGGAACCGCCGGCCCGGGCGGCGGGTGACGCGTACGCGGCGCCCCGGGTCGGCCAGCAGCTCGGGGTCCCGCGGCATCGGGAACCCGACGGGCATCTCGCCGACGGAGCCAGGCGGGCGGGTCGTCAGAGCGGCCCCGAAGATCCCCTCCACCCGCTCGACGTCGCTCACGACGCCGTCTCCAGCGGGATCGCCTGGAGGGGGACGTCGCCGTGGATCTCCGATACGAGAGGGCCGATGCGGGCCACCACCGGCGCGAAGGACGCGGCGTCGAGACCGTAGAAGTCCACCGCGTTCAGGCCCAGCATGCGCCGGGCCTCGTCGACGGGGACGTCACCGAACGCCAGCCGCACCCGCTCGCGCGTGTAGGGGAACGTGCCCTCCGGATGGGGGAAGTCGTTCCCCCACAAGAAGTTGCCCACTCCGATCTGGTGGCGGCGGTCGATGTCCTCGAACTGGGGGGTGGACACCCCCAGGGCGACGTTGCGGTCGAGGTAGGCGCTGGGGGGCATCGACAGCTGTTCGCGGAAGGCGTTCCCCATCTTCTTGGTGTTGTGGCCGCCGTGGTACTTCTCGTCCATCTTGCGGATCAGGTCGGGGACCCACCACGCCCCGTTCTCGGCGATCGAGTACCGCAACGTGGGATGGCGCTCGAACACGCCCGACCACAGCAGCACCCAGAGGGGTCGGGCGGCCCACCAGTAGGCCTCGGTGGCGTAGATGGCGAGGAAGCCGGGACCCACGTCGTAGTCGGCGGGACCGGCGCCGGAGTGAGTGTGCAACACCATGCCCAGCTCGGCGAGGGTCGCCCACACCGGCTCGTAGACCGGGTCGTGGTAGGCGGGAGCGTCGAACCAGCGTGTGGGGATCATGACGGCCCGCAGCCCGCGGCCGTGCACGGCCCGGATCTCGGCCACGGCGAGATCCACGTCGACGGTGATGGGCACGACGGCCACGCCGACCCGACGGCCGGGCGCGGCACCACAGAAGTCGGCCAGCCAGCGGTTGTGGGCCCGGGCGCCGGCCAGCACCAGCTCGGGCTCGTTGTCGCGCCCGCTGGCCAGGCCCGAACCGAACGGGGACGAGGCCACCCGACCGGTGCCGAGCACGTCGGCATCCGGGAACAGCACCTCGGCAACGACTCCCTCGGCCTCCAACTGGGCGATCCGGACGTCGGAGTCGTAGGCGGCGCGCAGGCCGCCGTCGCCGCTCTCCTCCTCGAACCTGGCCGCGAAGGCGGCGTCGGTGGTGTTGGTCAACGCGCGAAGGGCCTCGATCTCGGCCTGGTGGGCGTCGAAGCGCTCGCGGTAGCCCGGGTCCAGGTAGCCGCGGTAGACCGAGGCGGGCGGTCCGGCATGTCCGTCGGCCGAGACGAGCAGGTAGCGGTCGTCCATCTCCAGAACCTCGTCGTGTAGGGGACAGCGGGTCAGCCGAGCGGGCCCGGCTCGTGTCGGGGCAGTCGGCCGGCGGCCAGGACATCGGCTCGGCCGTGGAGGGTCGGTGCCATCGACTCCCGGCCGATCATGTGGATGAACTCGTCGTCGTCCTTCAGCCCGGCCACCACCACCTGGGCCAACTCGTCGAGGTCCTGCCAGGGAAGCACGAAGCCCTTGGTCTCGGCCATGGCCTCGAGCTTGGCGACGGTCATGGCCTCGGTGGGTCGGGGCTTCTCGCGAGCCAGCTCGGCCGGTCGGGTGCGGTCGGACTCCCAGAGGCCGGTGCGCAGGAGCCCGCCCGACGGATAGAAGATCGAGGCCCGCAGGGCAGTGCCCTCGGACCGCAGCTGCTGGGCCAGGCACTCGGTGAGGGTCGAGACCGCGGCTTTGCTCGACGCGTAGACCGACGCGGCGGGGAGAGGCTCGACGCCGCCGTCGCCCGAGGAGGTGTTCATCACGTGGCCGGGCTCGCCCGACGCGATCATGCGGGGCACGAAGGCGAGGATGCCGTGCACCACCCCCATCACGTTCACGCCGTGCACCCAGCGCCAGTCGTTCACGGTGGTCTCCCACACGTTGGCCGACGGGGCGCCGACACCGGCGTTGTTGCACAGCAGGTGGCACGCGCCGAACCGCTCCCATGTGGCCTTCGCCAGCTCCTCGACCGACTCCGGGCGGGAGACGTCGGTGACGACGCCGAGGACCTCTCCGCCGTCCAGGGCGGCGACGGCATCGTCGACCCGATCGGCGCTGACGTCGGCGACGACCACCTTCATGCCCTCGCCGACGAAGGCCCGGCACAGGGCGGCCCCGATGCCCCCGGCCCCTCCGGTGACCACCGCCACCCGTCCTGCCAGCTCCACGACCCGACCCCCTCGATCGTTGCGCAGTGACTTTCCTATACCGGATAGAAAATTGCCACGGACGGTGGACCTCGTCAAGCGCTCTCCCTCCCCCGCCGAGAGCGGCGCTGCGTAGGGTGGGCCCATGAGCGGCGACGTCCCCCGGGTCGAGAGCGATGGGCCGGAACCCGATGACCAGGTGCGCCGCCTGGGCCGGCCGCCGCGCATCAGCCGCGCCCAGATCGCCGACGCCGCCCTCGAGATCGGTCTCGCCGACCTGACCTTGCGGGCCGTCGCCGACCACCTGGAGGTGACCGTCGCCGCCCTCTACCACCACATCGACGGCAAGGACGACCTGATGCGCCTGGCCGCCGACCGGTCGGCCACCCAGCTCGCCCTGCCGGTCGACACCGGCCAGCACTGGAGCGTGTGGCTCCTCGAGTGGGCCGTCTACAACCGGGCGGCGTTCATGGCCGACCCCGTCCTGCTCGAGCAGTACCTCGACGGAGCCATCAGCCCGGCGGTCATCGCGCGGGGTACCGAGACGATGCTGGCCGGCCTGGTGCGGCAGGACTTCACCGTGACCGAGGCGCTCGGCGCGTTCGAGCTCGTGAGCGCCTGCGCCATCGGCATGGCCGTCACCGCCATCCGCGAAGCGCGATCGGAGGAGCGCAGCGGGCACAGCGCCTACGACGAGGTGCACCAGGTGGCTGCCGACGACCCGGCCGAACTACCGCTGATGAGCGCACTGGCCGGCGAGATCCGCGGTGACCGGGAGTCCCGGGCGCGGGCGGGGATCACGGCGCTCGTGCTCGGACTGGCCCACCTCCGGGGCGAGGACACCCGACGGGTGTTGGAGCTCCTGAATCGAGCGGGGCTCGGGTCGCTCACCCAACCGCCGGACTGACCGGTGGCCCCGCCGGAGGCCCAGGTCGACTGATGGTCGGTCGGCCTAGGTGGGGGTCTCGGGCTCGACGTCGAGGGTGAGGGTGAGATGCGGCGTCGGCGTAGTGCGCCGTGCAGCTCCCAGCAGCCCGGTTCGCTGAACAGGATCCCGGTCGGCAACATTCCGGTCTCGGGATAGCCCTCGGGCCGGATCTCTGCAGTCGCCGTCCCGGACCCGTCCAGGCGCCGGGCCTCGAGCTCGAGCATGCCCACCTCGCTCCGCTCCCACGCGATCTTGACCCAGTGACCACCGGTCACGGCGCTCGACCCGATGGTCGAAGCGAGGGGCAGTGCGACACGTAGCGGCCGCTCGCCGTAGCGCCCGTCGGGACCGGGAGCCGTCTGCTCGCAGCGCGCCGGTGGGGTCGCCCCGGAGCCCGAGTCGCAACCCGAGCCGAGGGCGACGACGGCGACCGCCGTGGCGACGAGCATGGCGACCGATCGAGCCGTCCCCATCTCAGCCGGACCGCCTCGATCGGGCCCGTCGTGTCCGGGTGAACGCGCCGGCCCCGACAACGACGACCGCGAGGACGAGTCCGACACCGATCAGCGTCGCCCGCGCCGGGTCCCCGGCCGCCGGTTCCGCTACCGCCACCGTGCTGGTCTCGGTGGCCCTCCAACCGTCGCCCTCATCGCGGTAGGCGATCACCAGGCTCCACTGACCGGGGACCGACGGCGTGAACGGGGCGGTGTAGCGGCCGAGCCCCTGGTGGGTGACCTCGAGGACGGCGGCGGCGGCGAGATCGGCGGGCGACGTGGCGGTGCCGGTGACGGCGAGGAGACTCCACCAGCGCTGCTCGTAGAACTCCGGTCCGAGGTTGTCGGGGGCGATCCCCCCGGGCCAGTCGGCACGGACCTCGATCACGCCCTGCCCGCCGGCCACGAGCGGGCCGACCGGATCCGGGGCGGTGGGCATCGGACCCTTGGCCACCGCCGGTCCGGCACCGGCCACGACCAGCGCAGCGGCGAGCAGGACCGCCGCCAGAACCCGTCGGGGTACACCCGACGCTCGGTGGAGCATGAGGCTCGGGGCCGTCGTCGTGGTCTGCACAGCGCCTCCCGGTCGAGTCGACACAGGGAACTACACCGCTCAGCCGCCGGCGGTTCCGTCCACCTCCGCCGCCAGTTCCGACGCGGAAGCCTCGGTCAGCTCCGTCTCGAGTCGGTACTCGGTTCCGTCGAGCACCCACAGCAGCACCCGGTGGGCGATGGCCGGCGGTTGGCCCGGGACGACCACGATGTGGTCCCCGGGGATCCAGAGCCCCGTCGAGCCCCCCACATCGACGAACTCCACCCGTTCGTCCTGGGCCAGCAGCTTGATGTCGCCCGCGCTCCCACCCCGGAGACCGACGCTGAGGGCTGCTCCCCAGCCCGTGTCGCCCATCGCCGGCAGGTCGTCGCCGGCCTGCCATGCGAAGGTCGTGACCCCTCGGTCGTCACGGAACACCGCGTCGGGCTCCCCCAGACTCGGCACCGGGGAGCCGCCCGAAGGCACGGGGACCTCGGGCCCCCACGAGCGCGGCCCCCCCGCCGGGAGCTCGTCATCCGGAACCAGACGGACGCTGGTCGATCCGATTCCCAGCCAGCTGGCCACCGCCTCTCGTGACGAGCCGAACGACAGCGTCACGCCGATGGCTATGGCCGCCACGGCAGCGGCCACGAGGACCAGGCGACGGGTGCGGTGGCTCGTTGGACGGTGCGTGGAGACGTCGGCGAGAACCGCGTCGCGCAGATCGACGGACGGGAGGTCCAGGTCGCCGACGAGCCCGGCCAACCGGGCCCCGAGGTCGGTGTCGTCGTTCACGCCGGCTTCCCCTCCCCGAGCTCCGACCGCAACCGCTCCATGGCCCGGGACAGCCGCGACTTCACCGTTCCCGGACGACAGCCGAGCGCCACCGCCATCTCCGCCTCGGACATGTCCTCGAACCACCGGTAGGCGAGGATCAGTCGGTCCTGAGGGGTGAGGCGGTTCATGGCCGCCACCAGCCGTCGCTGCTCGTCTCGGGCGTCGACCAGGTCCGCCGGCGACGGGTCCGAGTCGCTCGGGCGGGGTTCGGCCCGCAGGGCCAGCGCGTGCTGACGTCCCGAGCTGCGCCGACGGTTCCGGGCGGTGTTGGCCACGATCCGCAGCAGCCACGGCCGGAAGGGCTCCCCGTCCCGAAAGCTGTCGATGGCCCGGTAGGCCTTCACGAAGCCCTCCTGGGCCGCGTCCTCGGCGTCGGCCCCGGCCACCGCCGCCACCCGCAGCGCGGCGCGCTGATGCCGGCGCACGAGCTCGCCGTACGCGTCCGCGTCGCCGGCCTTCACCGCGGCGATCAGGCCCTCCTCGTCGTCGGACAGATCCACCCCTCTGCGCCGTCACCCGGCTCCGCGCCTCTCACCCCCTGCCTACACCGCTCGAGGATGATCGGTTCCCGGCTCACTCCGGGGGTAGGTCGAAGTACCTGATGTACTCGGCGAAGTCGGCGCGGATCTGCTCGGGTACCAGGCCGTACTCCTCGGGGGTGTAGGCGTGCACGCCGTGCTTCCCGGGCGGGTTGTCCTCGATGAAGGCCTGCATGGCCTTCGCCCCCTCGTCGGTCATGGGCAGGTCGAAGGCGTCGTAGATGCCCTCGACGACGGAGAACTGGTCCCGTACGAAGTCGGTGAACAAGACGTCGAGGAACAGCGCGTCGGGGTACTCCTTCTCCTCTCGCACGCGGATCGCGTTGAGCAGCTTCTTCTGCAGGCGAGGCGTCCAGTCGGCGGCGACCTCGTCGGGATCGACCGAGTCGCTGCCCACGCCCCGCACGAGCGTGGTGAGGCTGGCGTAGGACGTCATCGACTTCACCGGGTCGCGGTGGGTGAACACGATCCGAGCGTCGGGGTAGGTCTCGAGGAGGTGGGGCAGCCCCCACAGGTGGGCCCCCGTCTTCAGGACCCACCGATCCCGCGCGTTGTGGGCCTGGAAGTGCTGGAGCTGCTTGTGGTGGAAGGCGTAGACGTGGGAGAAGTCGGCCTCGTCGTCGACCCAGTCCTCGTAGCTCGGCACCCGGAACTGGTTGTGGAACAGGGGCGTGCACATGGCCTCACCCATCATCGTCACGCACTCCTGGGAGAGCTCGGCGCCCATCGGGTGAATGGCCTTGAACTCGGGGATCTGCTCGTCCTGGGCCGGGAAGGTGGCGGCGGCGAGGGCGATGCGCGGGTCGGTCTTGAACGTCTCGGCCCGGGGCGGCGGGGACGGGAACATGGTCTCCCACGTCAGTGGAGCCCGGCTGTCCGGGTCCTGAGCGAGGATGTCGTGCAGGATCGTCGTGCCGGTGCGGGGCATGCCGATGATGAACACGGGCTTGACGATCTCCTGGGTGGCGATGGCCGGATCCGACTTCCGGTCGTCGACGTAGCCGAGCCGGTTCACGGTGTGCAGGAGCATCCGTTCCCGGGCGATGACGTGGCCGAGCTCGTTGAGGTCGGCTTCGGTGCGCAGCGACTCCAGGACCCGTCCCAATCCGTCGAGGTACGGCCCCTCCCCCAGGTCGGTCAGGCCGCCCGTGCGCCGGCTCGCCTCCTCGAGGATGGCCTCGGTGGTCAGCTCGTCGGTGTCGTCCATGGGTCCCCCTGCTCGGTTCGGGCCGGAGCGTCAGCTCCGCAACGCTCGTAACGTAGCCCATACGGTAGTGGTGTCAACCGGAAGGCTCCGACGCCAGCGACGGGCCCGACGGCTCATGGCGATTGCCGTACGGTATGAGGCTTGCTAGAACGGGTCGATGAGCGCCGCCCCTTCCGCGAAGTCGCGGTCACCGCGCGCCCGCGTCTCTCGGGGCACGCTGTCCCAGGCCCAGATCGTCGACGCCACGCTGGCCCTGGTACGAGCCGAACCCGAGGCGTCCATCACCATGGAGCGGGTCGCCGAGGCGTTGGGAACCCGACCGATGTCGCTGTACACCCACGTGCGCAACCGCGACGAGCTGATCGCCCTGGCCGCCTCCCAGGCGTTGCGGGAATGGGACGCGCCGGCGACGCGGGGCGGGACGTGGGACTCCCAGCTGCGGGCCTGGTGCCGCTCCCTGCGCGACCACGTCCAGACCTACCGGCCCCTCCTGTTGGAGATGACGGAGCGGGGCACGTTCCAGCCTGCGCTCCTCGCCGAGGTGGCGGTGCTGGCCCGCATCCTGCGCCGCGCCGGCCTCGAGGGGTCGGCCCTGGCCGCCGGGCTGCGCTGGGTGCCTCAGACCGTCCTCGGCGCCATCGTGCTCGACCTCGACCGCTCGCCCCACCTGCGCGACGCCAGCGCCGAGGCAGCGGCCATCCACGGATCGCTGACGGCGCTCGATCCCGAGGACCGGGCCCAGTTCGACGACGTGCTGCCCTTCTTCACCAGCCCTGACCTGGCCGACCTGTTCGAGTACTCGATCGACCGACTGGTCGACGGGGTGCGCGGCGCGGCTCCGACGAAGTGAACCGCCGGGCTCGGGGCCCGGCACGACGATGGGGGAACCACCGATGACCGAGTCCGACGGAACGACCATGCGCGCCTGGAGGGTGCACACCTACGGGCAACCGCTCGAGGTGCTCCAGCTCGACGAGGTGCCGGTGCCCGAGCCCGAGGCCGGCGAGCTTCTCGTCAGGGTCGAGGGCATCCCGCTCAACCTCAACGACCTCGAACGCATCAACGGCGGCAACATGATGGTCCGCCCGGAGCTGCCCTACAGCCCGGGCATGGAGGTCATGGGCACCGTCGAGGCCGCCGGCGCGGGGGCCGAGTCCTTCGTGGGGCGGCGCGTCTCGGCCACCACGAAGATGGCCATCGGCGGCTACGCCGAGCTGGCCATCTGCCCGGCGGTGGCCGCCTTCGACATCCCCTCCGACGTGCCCATGCCCGACGCCGCCGCCCTCTTCTTCCCGTTCCACCTCGCCTGGCTCGGTCTGTTCGACCGGGCCGAGCTGAAGGCGGGCGAGACGGTGCTCATCCACGCCGCCGCCGGTGGCTCGGGATCGGCGGCGATCCAGTTGGCCAAGGACGTGGGCGCCACCGTGATCGCCACCGCCGGCAGCGAGGACAAGCTGAAGCTGTGCCGCGAGCTCGGCGCCGACGTGACGATCGACTACACGATCGGGGACTTCGCCGAGGTCGTGCTGGCCGAGACCGGCGGAAAGGGCGTCGACGT
Source organism: uncultured Actinomycetes bacterium (assembly GCA_963793025.1). Classification (GTDB taxonomy): domain Bacteria; phylum Actinomycetota; class Acidimicrobiia; order Acidimicrobiales; family Acidimicrobilacustridaceae; genus CAWBYL01. The sequence continues at coordinate 444,672 of CAWBYL010000006.1, read as the reverse complement.
CATCTTCGACAACGTGGGCGAGGCGGTCTGGGAGTCCTCGCTGAAGAGCCTCTCCTACAACGGGCGGTACGTGATGATGGGCTTCGCCTCGAACAAGGTCGTGGCCGACGAGCCCTTCATCGTCCCCCGCACGTTCATGCTCACCAACGCCCGGCTGTGCGGGGTGATGCTCAGCTACCAGAGTCCCGACATGGTCGGGATGCTCAAGGGGGCCATGGGCTGGAACGTGGTGCCCAGCGACGTCGGTGCCCACATCCAGTCCGAGGTGCTGGAGCGCTACCGCGCCGGTCGGGTGAAGGCGGTCATCGGTGAGGAGGTTCCGTTCGCGGAGCTGCCCCGGGGCATCGACGCGCTGGCCGACCGCCGCACCGTCGGCCGAGTGATCGTCACCCTCTGAGCATCCCGCGGAGAGCGAACCCGCGCCGCGCCATTTTCGATATCGACGTCGGATTTGTCTCGTTGGTAGGGTCGGTCCGATGTTCCGCTCACGTCCTCACTCTCGACTGGGCTTCGGTCCGTGCTGACCCCCGACGACCTCGACGTCTCGTGGTTCCAGACCGTCCTCCCGGAGCGGTACCCGGGCGTCAACGTCACCGGAGCCGAGATCACCAGGGTCGACGAGTGGACGAACGCCCACGTCCGCGTCTCGCTCACCTACGACGACCCTGCCGGAGCGCCGGACCGGGTGTTCGTGAAGCTCCCACCGCGGAACGCGAAGAAGGCCGAGGCCCTCGGATCGGCCCGCATGGGCGCCCTCGAGGCTCGCTTCTACGAGCGGCTGGCGCCGGTGGTGAGCCTGCGGGTACCCGTGCCCCACGCCGCTCTCGTCGAGGACGACGGCGGCTTCGCCATCGTCATCGAGGACCTGGCCGCCACCGGATGCAAGCCCTACAACTCCCAGGGTGTCGCCCCTGACGCCGCCGCCGGCGCTCTGGCGGACCTGGCGGCCATGCACGTCCGGTACGAGGATCCCGCCCGCCGCACCGGTGACGAGGTCTCGTGGATCACCGCCCCGCCGGTGCGGACCCCCGACCCCGACCAGCCGGCGGCCCCCAACATCGGCCAGATCCTGCTGCGTCGCGGGATCGACGACTCCCGGGACCGGCTCAACGACGCCTATGTCGCCGTGGCCGAGCACTGGATCGACCACGTGGCCGAGCTCCAGGCCCTGTGGTGGGACGCGCCGCTCACCGTCATCCAGGGCGACGCCCACCCGGGGAACCTGTTCGACGACCACGGACGCGTCGGGTTCCTCGATTGGGGAATCGTCTCGCTCGGCGACCCGATGCGTGACGCCTCCTACTTCCTGTGCCTCGCCCTCGACACCGACGTCCGCCGAGCCCACGAGACCGACCTGTTGCGCCACTACCTCGAGGTCCGCCGATCCCTCGGGGGTCGCGAGCTCACCTGGGACGACGCCTGGAACCGTCACCGGATCCACGCCGCCTACACCGTGCCCGCCAGCTGCCAGGCGCTGGCTGTGCCCGACGGAGCGAGCCCGAGTGCCCAGGAGTTCTCCGCCGTGTTCCTCCAACGGGCCGTCGCCGCCGTCGAAGACCTCGACGTGCCAGCCGCCATCGGGGCGTCGCCAGGAGCACACCCGTGAGCACCCGCGAGATCGCCCCACTCATCGACGACCTCGGGTTCGGCGAGGGGCTGCGCTGGCACGAGGAGCGTCTCTGGTTCTCCGACTTCTTGAACCACCGGGTCTCGTCGATCGACCAGGACGGGGGCGACCTCCGTGTGGAGGCCGAACTCGACGACCGGCCCAGCGGCCTGGGCTGGCTGCCCGACGGGCGGCTGCTGGTGGTGTCGATGCACGCCCGCCAGATCGTGCGCCGGGAGCCCGACGGCGAGGTCCTCGTGCACGCGGACCTGTCCGGAGTGGCCGTCGCCGCCGCCAACGACATGGTCGTGGCCGCCGACGGCACCGCCTACGTCGGCAACTTCGGCTCCGACCTCCTCGCCGGCGAGCCCCCCGCCGCCGCTCAGCTCGCCATCGTCGGATCGGACGGTCGGGTCCGCGGCGGCCCGGCCGACCTCGAGTTCCCCAACGGCTCGGTGATCACGCCCGACGGCAGGACGCTGGTCATCGGCGAGTCCCTCGCCCACCGCTTCCGGGCGTTTCCCATCCACCCCGACGGAGCCCTCGGTGTCGGCCGGATCTGGGCCGACGTGGGTGCCCGCGCGCCCGACGGCTGCACGCTCGATGCGGACGGCGCCATCTGGTTCGCCGACGCCGCCGGGAACGAGGTGGTGCGCGTCGCCGAAGGCGGGGATGTCCTCGACACGATCACGATGCCCGACCGCGCCTTCGCCTGCGCTCTGGGTGGCGCCGACGGCCGCACCCTCTTCGTCGCCACCGCCCGCACCATGCCGGGACCCGACGCACCGCTCGGCACCGGTCGGCTCTGGCGCGTGTCGCGGTCGACCACGCTCACGCCGGACGGCCGTAGCCCCGCCGGTCTCGCGTCCCGGCAGGCGGTCGACCGCATCGTGGAGGCCGCCGGACCCAACGCGATCACCCGGGCCAGCGTGATCGATGCGCTCGACAACTTCGGGGAGTTCGACGCCAACGGCTGGATGGGACCCAAGCCGCCGAAGGGGGCTTCTCCGACTGCATGGTGTTGATGACGGTCTCGAACGGCACCTACGAGCGCGTGTCCCCCACCGAGAAGGGCGAGCTGGCCTGCGATCCCAGCTACCTCGTGAAGGGTGACCCTCGACCCGTCCACCCTCATCGACACGTACCAGTGGTCCGACGCCGACCGGTTCGGTCAGACTCCGTCGAGCCCCGCCAGGCGGTCCTGGCGGGGCTCGACCGAGGGCGAGTCGACCGCGTCAGAGGTGCCCGGCCGCTCGCCCGTCAGGGAGAGGCCGGAGCATGGCGTCCTGCACGAACGAGCCCACCAGGCGTCCGTCCTGGAAGATGTGGGCCCGGCCGTAGCTGCGCCCGTGACCGGCATACGGGCTCTCGTGGGACAACAGCAACCAGCGATGGGCATGGACAGGTTCGTGGAAGGTCAGCGTGTGGCTCACGACGCCGGTGGAGAGGGTGACATGGGCCAGGGCCTGACCGACACCCTCGTGAGGTCGCATCGCGGTGGCGATGAGGAACGGGTCAGTCGTGTAGGCGACCAGCGCCTGGGCGACCACCGGATCGTCGTCGGGGGCGCCGGCGAAGCGGGTCCACACGTCGAGCTCGGCCGGTCCGACCAGTTCGGGATCCTCGATGTCGACCCCACCGACGATCTGGAACTCCCAGTCGTCGGCCCCGCCGCTCGACCCGGCCGGTGGCTCGTCGATGTCGGGCATGGGCGCCTCGTGGTGGATGAAGTCGTCCTCGTCGGCGGTCAACAACACCACCGACCGGGTGCGCAACTTGCCCTCCTGGCTGACCGTGACGGTGCTGGATCCGAAGGCCCGCCCGCCGTGCATCACCTCCACCTCGATGTCGAGGTCCGGCTCGAAGGAGGCGGCGCGGGCGAAGACCGTGTGCACCGTCTTCACCCGCTTCCCCGGATGGTCCAGAGCCGCAGCCACGATCGCCTGGGCGATGAGCTGGCCTCCGAAGACGATGCCCGGGCCCTCGGGTGCGTTGGGGGCGCGATAGCGACTCTCGCCGGCGGGCTCGAGCTGGAACGTGCGCAACAGGGCCGGAAGGGCGGTCATGGGCGGAGCCTAGCGATCGTCGATATATCCAGATCGCTCCGCCGGTCCGCCCGGCGTCCTCCCGACCGGTCTCCAGGGGCCCGGGAACGCAAGAGTCGACGCCGAATTCAGTTTCGATACACTTGCCCGATCGGCGCCCTCGAGCCCGCCGGTACCGTGTCGAGGTCGGTATGTTCACCCGACGAGGAAAGGACGACCGAGGTGGCGAAGGCTGCTGCAGAGGCCAGAGCAGACAAAGAGGGGGCGCGCTCCGTCCCCCGGTCGCGAAAGGGCGTGCGCACCCGTGGCCGCCTGATCGACGCGGCGAAGCAGGTGTTCGAGCGAGACGGCTTCCTCGAAGCCCGCATCGTCGACATCGCCGAGACCGCCGGCCTCGCCCCCGGCACCTTCTACCACTACTTCGATTCGAAGGAGCAGATCTTCCGGGAGGTCGCCGAGACCCAGGAGGAGCGGCTCACCGCGCCGCCCGAGCACCCGGACGACCACGAAGAGCAGACGACGATCGGACGGATCCGTCGCTCGAACCTCCGCTACCTCCAGCGCTACCGGGACGAGGCCGCGCTCATGGGGGTCATCGAGCAGGTCTCCCGCTACGACGACCACGTGAACGCGGCGCGCATGGCCACCATGAAGCACTTCGTCGAACGGGCCGAGCGGTCCATCCACCAGCTCCAGGACGAAGACCTGGCCGACTCCCGGCTCGACCCGGCCATGGCGGCCGACGCCCTCGGCGCCATGATCGCCCGGTTCGCCGAGCTGTGGCTGGTGCAGGGCTACCGCGAGTACGACTTCGACGAGGCCGTGGACCAGCTCACGATGCTGTGGGCCAATGCCCTCGGAATGGCGCCAGAGGCCGAGGCCCCAACTCCGAAGAAGCCCGCCACGAAGGCGTCATCCGCGACGAAGCCCGCTGCGAAGAAGCCCGCCGCCAAGAAGGCCACCACGAAGAAGGCCCCGTCGACGACGGCCAGGTCCGCCGGGGCGAAGGCCCCACGATCGCGAGCGCCACGGCCGGCGGCGGCCTCCTCTCGCCGCACCACCTCGGCCTAGGAGCGCTCCGCGGCCCGAAGCGGACAGGAGCCGGATCGCCAGGTCGTCCTCGACGGTCACGTCGGTAGACCGAGGATGCGGCGGGCGACCAGGTTCCGCTGGATCTGCGACGTACCCCCCATGACGCTCTGGGCCCGGCTGTACAGGTACGTGCTCAACCACGTGCCGTCGCCCCCGTCGTGGCCAGCACCACCCACGCTCAGGGCGGCGTGGCCGACGGCGTCCTCGGCCCAGGTCATCAAGAGCTTGTCGACGGAGCCCTCCGGACCGTGGGTGACGCCCGCCAGCCGCTCCGACAGACGCCGACTGACGTGGTGGCGGAGCATGTCGGTCTCGACGATGGCCCAGGCCAGATCACGGACCTGCTCGGTGTCGTGGCCGGCGGGATCGGCCTCGACCCGGCGCGTCAGCTGCTCGACCGTCTTGCGGTACCGGGCGACGTACCCGAGCTCGCCGGGCTCCCGCTCGTGGCTGACGACGGTCATGGCGAACCGCCAGCCCTCCCCCGGCGCGCCCACCATGTTGGCGGCCGGCACGCGGGCCCCTTCGAACACGACCTCACCGAACTCCTTGGTGATGCCGTTGATCATCCGCAGCGGCAGCCGTTCGATCCCGGGCTGGTCCATGGGGACGACGAAGGCGGAGAGGCCCTTGTGCTTCGGCACCTCGGGGTCGGTACGGGCCAGGACGATGCACCAGTCGGCGTCGTCGGAGTAGCTCGTCCACACCTTGTGGCCGTGGACGACGTACTCGTCACCGTCGCGGTCGGCCCGGGTGCGCAAGGCGGCCAGGTCGGAGCCGGCGTCGGGCTCGCTGAAACCCTGACACCAGCGCTCCCGACCGTTCACCAACCCGGGGAGGAAGCGCCGGCGGATGTCGGCATCCCCGTGCGCGAGGAGACCCTGCACGAGGTAGCCGAGGCCCGGGCGGGGTGGCGTGCCGGCGGACGCCAGCTCCTCGTCGAGGATCACGTCATAGACGCTGGGGAGGCCCTTCCCGCCCACGTCGGTGGGCCAGGAGAGGCCGAAGAAGCCGGCGTCGTACAGCGCCTGGTGCCAGGCCGCCTGCCCCGCCCAGTAGGCGTCGTCGGTGGACGAGGCGGGTAGCCCGGGGTCGTTGTCGGCCAGCCAGGTGCGCAGCCGCCGCCGGAACTCCGCCTCCTCGGGCGAGTCACCGAAGTCCATCGCCGCCCCCGATCCCGTGATGCGCGAGCACCTTGTCGAGACAGGGCCCGACGCCGCCCAGGACGTCTCGCGAGACCAGGGCGCGGCGGAGGAAGACGTGGGCCATGCACTCCCAGGTGTTGCCGATCCCACCGTGGACCTGGATGGCGGTCTCGCCCACGGTGAGCGCGGCGCGAGCGCAGTAGGCCTTGGCTCCGGCGGCCGCCGCCATCGCATCAGCAGGTGGGAGGGAGTCGACCGCCCAGGCGGCGTGCACCATGACGCTCCGCGACCCCTCGGCGAGGGTGTGGGCGTCGGCCAGGAGGTGCTGGACCGCCTGGAACGAGCCGATCGGTGCACCGTACTGGCGGCGTTGCTTGGCGTAGTCGGTGGCCAGGTCGACGGCACCCCGCATCGTCCCCACCAGGTCCGCCGCGCTCAGGGCCAGGCCCAACGCCATCCACCGGGTCAGGCCCTCGGGGCCCAGCGGACCCAAGGTCCGAACGGGCGCCCCCACCGCACGCGTGGGGCGGGTGAGGTCGGTCTCGGGGAAGGTCGGGCCGACCTCCGCCTGCACGATCACCCCGTCCATCACGGCCAGCACGGCGGCGGCACCGCCAGCGTCGACGGCCAAGTCCGCGCCCAGCTCCTCGACGTCGGCCGACAAGGCGACGGTCTCGCTCGCGGTCGCCGGCTCGGCCCCGAGCAGCCGCCGGAGCTCGGCGGCCAGCGTCGGCCCGACGAAGGCGGCATCGGCGACGCCCCGGGCCAGCTCCTCGGCCACGATCGCCGCCTCGACGCCCGACGCCCACGGCGCGCCGTCCCGGTCGGCGGTGCGCATCTCCCGCCATCCGGACGCGTCGACGGCGGCATCGAGCTTGGTCGTCCGCTCGCCGTCGTCGAGCTGCCCGACGGCCTTCGGCCCGAGCCGCGACACCACCTGGGCAACGGAGTCTCTGAGGGCCACCTGCTCGGCGGAGAACCGCACATCCACCGGCGCAGGTTACCGAACTCGATACCGAATTCAAAAGTGGCGGGGCAGCGGAGCATGAGCACCGGCGCCCCCGGTCAGGTCGTGCGCACCAGTTCGTCCCGGAGGTCGCGCTTCAGCACCTTCCCGGTGGCGGTCCGGGGCATGGGATCGGAACGGAACACCACGACCTCCGGAACCTTGAAGCGAGCCAGTCGGCCACCGACGTGGGTCTGGAGCTCCTCGGCGGTCACGGTCGCGCCCTCCTTCACCAGGATGACGGCGGCGACCTGTTCGCCCAGCTCCCGGTGCGGGGCCCCCACGACGGCGGCGTCGGCCACTGCGGGGTGATCGAAGAGCACGGCCTCGACCTCGGCGCAGTACACGTTCTCCCCGCCCCGGATCACGACGTCCTTGAGGCGATCGACGACGTAGAGGAACCCTTCGTCGTCCAGGTAGCCCAGGTCACCGCTGTGGAACCAGCCGTCGGTGAAGGCCTCGGCCGTCGCCTCGGGCTTGTTCCAGTAGCCGCGGACGATGGTCGGACCCTTGAACCAGATCTCCCCGACCTCTCCCGGGACCACGTCGACGTCGGTACCCGGATCGACGATCCGCAGCTCGGTTCCCGGCACCAACCGCCCGACGCTCGACGGTCGGGCGATGTAGTCGTCGCCCCGGTTGCTGGTGACGCCTGAACTGGTCTCGGTGAGGCCGTACCCGTTCCCCGGGACCACCGTGGCGCCGAACTGCTCCTCGATCTGGCGGACCACGTCCGGAGGTACCGGGGTGCCGCCACTGGCGATCGACGTGAGCGAGGACAGGTCGCGCTGGTCGAGGTCGGGATGGTCGAGGACCTGGCGGAGCAGCGTCGGAACGGCGGCCAGGCTGGTGACCTGTTCGCGCTCGATCAGGTCGAGGGCCTCGTCGACGTCCCACTTGTACTGGAGGACCAACTTGGTACCGAATCCGGTCCACAGATACAGGATGCTGAGGCCGCCGATGTGGAAGAAGGGATAGGTCTGCAGCGCCGAGGGCGGCAGTGGTTCGGCGCCGGACGACCCCGGAGGAGCGGTCATCCTCTGGATCGCGCCCGTCATGGCGGTGTTGAGGTAGTTGGTGACGTGGTTGCGGTGCGTGCCCAGGGCGCCCTTCGGACGCCCGGTGGTCCCCGAGGTGTAGATGATGGTGGCCGGGTCGTCGGGGTCGATGTCGACCTCGGGCATCGGGGCGGACCGGTCGAGTCGACCGAACACGTCGTCCCACGAGGAGGCGGCCCCGCCGAGGTCGCCCTCCGGCCGCACCACGAGTGACGGCACGCCCATCTCGTCGAGGTCTGCCGACATCCGCTCGTAGCGCTCGCCGTCGAGCACCGCGAACCGGGCCCCGCTGTCGTCCAGGGCGTAGCGCAGCTCCGGGGCGGTCCACCACGCGTTGACCGGCACCACCACGGCGCCGACGGCGAGCGTCGCCCAGAAGGCCATGGCGAACTGGGGATAGTTGCGCATGCCGATGATCACCCGGTCGCCCTGGGTGACGCCACCCTCCTCGGCCAGCCATCGGGCGAGCCCGGCGACGATCTCCAGGAGCTCCTCGAACGTGTAGCGCTCGTCTTCGTAGACGAGGTGATCGCGGGTGCCGTAGCTCCTGCTGCTCTCGAGCACCCCCAGCAGCGAGGCCGGTGCGTTGGCGTACACGCTCACCGTCACCCCGTCGATCTCGGCCGGGACGCGCTCGAACGGCGCCCCGGGGCCGGTGAGCGCGGCCAGCGCCTCCTCTCGCTTCATCGGGGTGTCAGGCATCGTCGCGGTCTCCGTTCAGCGCTGCTTCTGCTTCATGGTGTCGAGACCGGCGATGGACGGCATCCCGCCCGTGACCACACGGGCCCGGGTGTGCCCGAAGTGATGCATGTCGAAGATCGAGTCGATGGCCGTCGTGTAACCCTGCACGTCCAAGGTGTGGTTCACCGCCCGCTTGGCCATCCGCAGAGCAAAAGCGTCCTGCTGAGCGATCCGGTCAGCCATCTCCATCGTGGCCGACACCAGATCCTCCAGCGGCACCACCTTGTTCACCATCCCCAACTCCCGGGCCTCCTCCGCAGTGATCGACCCACCGGTGAACAACAACTCCTTGGCCTTGCGCGGCCCGAACTCCCACGTGTCCGCGTGCAGCTCCACCCCACAGATCCCCATCATCAACACCGGATCCGAGAACTCCGCGTTGTCCGCCGCCACGATCAGATCACACGGCCAACACAACATCAGCCCCGCCGCGATGCACTTGCCCTGCACCGCCGCGATCGACGGCTTCGGCACCTCCCGCCACGACTTGGCGTAGTGCAGGTAATGCCGGGTCTCCCAGTCGTAATGACCCTCCGGCGTCAGGAACGGATCATCGACCTCACCCAGATCCGACATGTCCCCACTCTTGGTCGACGACATGTCATGACCCGCCGAGAAATGCTTCCCGTTCGACTTCAACACGATCACCTTCACCCGGGTGTCCTCGTCGGCGGCACGCCACGCCTGATCCAACTCGATCAACACCTTCTGGCTCTGCGCGTTGGCCGCCTCCGGCCGGTTCAGCGTGATCACACCGACCTGACCCTCGACCTCGTACTCCACATGATCGAACAACATGGTTCTTCCTTCCTCGGGTCACCCGAGCTCGTGCACCGGGCAGGGTTCCGGAGAGGGCGTCCGACCGAGGTCGCCGCCGGTCGGAGGGTTCAGGCGACGATGCCACGCACCTTCAGGTCGACGATCGTGTCCCAGTCCAGACCGAGGTCCGAGAGGATGGCGTCGCCGTGCTCGTTGAAGGCCGGGGCCCGGCCCGGCACCGCCGCCTCACCGTCGTACTGGACGGGAGCGGCGACCAGCTGGAACGTGGTTCCGCCGGCCGTGTCGCAGTCCTGGATGTAGCCGTTGGCGACGGACTGGGGGTCGGCGGCCGCCTCGAGGGTGTGCTGCACGACCGCCCACTGGCCGACGAACGGTTCGAGGCGGACGCGCCACTCGGCGACCGAGCCGTCGAGGAACGCCTCGGTGAGGATCTCGACGGCGTCGGCGGTGTTGGCCATGAGGGACTCGTGGTCCGCGAACCGTGGGTCGTCGGCCAGTTCGGGCCGGTCGAGGATCTCAACCATCGGTCGCCAGTACTCGCCGGCCTGGAGGCAGCACAGCGCGATGAAGCGCCCGTCACTGGTGGCGTAGCTACCGACGAGGGGGTTCGAGCTGACCTGGGTGCCCGGCTCGGGTCGCCACGGCTCGTCGGTCAACAGCGACATGGCCATCGCCTGACCCATGGCCCACAGGCCCGTGGCCAGTAGCGAGACGTCGACGGTGGTGGCCACACCCGTGCGCTCGCGGTGGTACAGCGCCCCCATGATCCCGCCGGCGATGGTCATGCCTCCGAGCGAGTCACCGAATCCGGGCCCGGGCGCCGGCGGGACGAGGTCGTACTCGGGCCGCATGATGCCCATCGCCACCCCGGCCCGGGCGTAGAAGGCCAAGAAGTCGTAGGAGCCCTTGTCCGCGTCGGGCCCGCGCTCGCCCTGCCCGCTGCCCCGGACGTAGATGATGTTCGGGTTCACCGCCCGGACCTCGTCCAGCTCGATGCGCAAGCGGGCCCGCACCCGCGGCAGCTTGTTCGTGAGGAAGACGTCGGCGGTGGCCACCAACTGGTCGAGGATCGCCCGTCCCTCGTCGGAGGTCAGGTCGAGAGCCAGGCTCTTCTTGCCGCGATTCGAGTGCTCCATCAGGGCATGGACGTCGCCGAGGGTCGTGGCCGTCCCCGTGGCCTCCAGGCCCCGCATGGCGTCGCCTCGTTCGACGTGCTCGATCTTGATGACCTCGGCGCCCCAGTCCGCCAGCAGGGCCGAGGACGCGGGGACGAAGGTGTGCTCCGCGACCTCCAGGATCCGCACGCCGTCGAGGATCGCCGTCATCGTTCCCCCTCCTCGCATGGCTCCGCTCCCCGGCCCCACGCCGAGGAGATGGCAGACGAGTCACACTGTGTGCACGGTAGGCGGCCACTGAGGTCGACGTCGAATTCGATATCGCGGTCGGGCGCCGGCTTCGATGTCCTCACCGGCATACACGAGATGAGGTCGGACATGACGACTGCAGTCATCACCGGAGCGGGAAGTGGCATGGGCCGGGCCTGCGTGGAGACGCTGCGGGACCTGGCTGACGTCGTGGTCACCGTCGACCTGGCCGCGCCCGAGATCGCCGGCACCGTCGGCATCGCCTGCGACGTGTCCGATCCCTCCTCGGTGAAGGATCTCGCGTCGGCCGTCGCCGATCTCGGGCCGTTCCGGGCGCTCGCTCACGCCGCCGGCATCTCCCCCACCATGGGTGACGCCCGGCGGATCTTCGAGGTCGACCTCGTCGGCACGCAGTTGGTCCTCGACGCCTTCGAGGACCTCGTGGTTCCCGGATCGGCGGCGGTGTGCTTCTCGTCGTTGGCCGCGTACCAGCTGGCTCCCTACGTGAAAGCCGAGCAGGAAGACCTCATCCGGAACCCGATGGCGCCGGACTTCCTCGACCGGGCCGCCCGCGAGTTCTCCGACACCGGGTTGGCGTACGGGGTGGCCAAGGTCGGAGTGATCCGGGCCGCGGGTCGGGCCGCGGTGTCGTGGGGGCGTCGCGGCGGTCGGGTCAACTCTCTCGCCCCCGGGCTGATCGACACCCCGATGGGCCGCCGAGAGCTCGAGCACCAGGAGGCCATGCGGGGCATGCTCGAACAGGTCCCGATGGACCGCCTGGGCCAGGCCGACGAGGTCGCATCCGTGGTGGCGTACCTGCTGTCCGACTCGGCCTCGTTCGTGAACGGAATCGACGTCCTCGTCGACGGCGGGCTGATGCAGGCGATGGCCGCCGACGCCTGAACCCGGCGGCGGGCCCGAGCACCACCGCCGGGTCAGCTCACTTCGGAGGAAAGCGCAGGGCTCCGTCCAGACGGATGTTCTCACCGTTGAGGTAGGCGTTGCGCACGATCGACTCCACCAGCAGGGCGAACTCCTCGGGACGTCCCATCCGCTTCGGGAAGACGATGCTGGCCACCAGTCCGTCCTTGATCCGATCCGGAGCACCCAGCATCATCGGCGTTCCCATGGTCCCCGGCGCGATGGCGCAGACCCGCACCCCGATGGGAGCGAGGTCGCGAGCCATGGGCAGGGTCATGCCCAGGATGGCGGCCTTGGCCGAACCGTAGGCGAGCTGCCCCGTCTGCCCTTCGAGCCCCGCCAAAGATCCCGTGTTCACGACGACACCGCGCTGACCGTCCTCGTCGGGTTCGTTGGCCGCCATGGCGGCGGCGGCCAGACGGGTCACGTTGAACGTGCCGAAGGCGTTCATGGCCATCGTGCCCACGAAGGCCTCCTTGTCGTGGGGGGTACCGTCCCGGGCCACGGTGCGGCCGGCTCCGGCCAGGCCTCCACCGGCGACGTTCACGACGATGGAGAGGGTCCCGAGGGTTCCCGCGGCGGCGATGGCGGCGGCCACGTCGTCGTCGTCGTTCACGTCGCCCCCGACGGCGACGGCCCGGTCGCCCAGCTCGGCGGCGAGGTCACCGGCGCGGTCGGTGTCACGGTCGAAGATGGTGACCCCGACCCCGAGCTCGACCAGTCGACGAACCGTCGCCGCCCCGAGTCCCCCGGCCCCGCCGGTCACGATCGCCGCGCTCGTCGTCAGTTCCATGTCTGCTCCTCTTGCTCGTCATCTCGATGGCATCTGGTTGGGTCGCCGAGGCGGTGGGCCGTCGACGCGGTGCCGGTCGCCCGAGTCTCACCCGTGAGGCGACCCGACGCGCTCCGGTTGGCCGGGGACGTCGATCAGGATCGTCGGCTCCGGTCGAGCATCCCGGCCAGGTTGGCGCGGAAGGCGGGCTCGTCGAACGAGGCGGTCTCGGCCGCCACCGCGTCGGCGAGCACGGACTCGACGGCGCTCCGCACCGCCCGGTTCAGCAGGGCCTTCGTCTCGCGAACCGACTGCGGCGGAAGCGCGGCGAGGCGATGAGCGAGGAGGACAGCCTCGCGCTTCGCCTCCCCGGTGGGTACGACGCGGTTGGCCAGGCCCAAGGCCACGGCATCGGCCGCGGGCACGCGGTCGCCCAGCAACAAGTGCTCCTTGGCTCGCAACAGGCTGGTCAGGAGAGGCCAGGTGAGGGCGCCTCCGTCGGCCGCCACCAGACCCAGGGCCACATGAGGGTCGGCGAAGTAGGCGTGCTCCTCGATCAGCACGATGTCGCTCATGGACGCCAGGCTGCAGCCGAGACCCACGGCCGGGCCGTTCACCGCGGCCACGATCGGCACCCGCACCGAGGTCATGGACCCCACGATGACCTTCGCCTCCTCCATGATCGATCGGCGCAGCGCGGTGTCCGACACCATCCGGTCGAGGAGCTGGAGGTCGCCACCGCCCGAGAAGGCCTTGCCGTTCCCGGTCAACACGACGGCGCCGACCTCGGGATCGGCATCGAGCTCGGTCCAGACCTCGGCCAGGCGGTGGTGCAGCGACTCGTTGGCCGCGTTGAACGAGCCGGGCCGGTTCAGCACGACGATCCGCACTGGACCGTCCTCCTCGACCAGCAGATCCGGACCCTGCTCGCCGTCAGCCTGCGCGTCCTGTGCCATTGCCTGGAGGCTGGCATGTTCTCGATATCGACGTCAATGTCATGACCAGCTCGGACTCGACGGCTGACTCGGTGGCCGCCCTCGACCCCGACCTCGCCTACTGGTCGGCGCCGGCCTTCGAGCCGGTCATGAGGTTGAGACCCTGGACCAGGTAGGTCGGCAGCGAGCGATCGGCCTGCGAACGGGCCCGGTCGAGGACCGATGTGGCCGAACCCGGCTGGGACATCCAGAACACATCGTCACGGATGCCCTCGAAGCAGAGGTCGGCGACCTCCGAGAGCGGGGCGAAGACGACCTCCTGGCCCGCCGCCTTGGCCCGCTCGAGGAAGGGGGTCAGCCCGTCGCGCCCGGTGTCCGCGGGAGGCGCGCCGGGACGGTCGTAGCGGGCCTGGCGGTTGCGGCCCGGCTGCCAGATGCCGGTGTTGAGCATCCCCGGCGTCTTCGTCGACGGGTACAGCAGGTGGGCGGTGATCTTGGCGTCCATCTCCCGGAGCTGGCCCCAGAGGCACTCGGTGAAGCAGGTGACGGCTGCTTTGGTGGTGGCGTAGGCCGCCGAGTGGATCAGCGGGGTGAACCCGCCGTTGCCCGACGTGGTGTTGACGACGGCCCCTTCGGAGTCCTGGGCCAGCATGGTCGGGACGAAGGCATTGCACCCGTTGATGACGCCGAGCACGTTGACGTCGAACGACCAGCGCCAGTCGTTGACGTGGTGCTCCCAGCAGTGGCCCTCCGATGCCGAGCCCACCGCCGCGTTGTTGCACAGCACGTCGACCCGACCGAAGGCCTCGAGCGCCTCGTCCCTCAGCCTCTCGAGCGACGCCGGGTCGGTCACGTCGGTGACGATGCCGATGACGTCTCGACCCTGGTCCCGCAGCTCACTCGCCGTCTGGTCGACCAGCTTCTGGTCGATGTCGGCGACGACCGCCTTCATCCCCTCGTCGGTGAAGCGCTCCACCAGCGCCCGTCCGATGCCGCCACCGCTGCCGGTCACGACCGCGACCTTGTCGACGAAGTCCTTCATGTGTCCCCCCGGATCCCGTCCGGCCCATGCCGAACCTGTGTCGGTGTGACGGTGTCACACCCCGTCTCGCGCCCGCAACCGCGACCGGCTCCCGCACCGCTTTACATCGACCGACAATCCTGTGACAGTGCCATAGAGGCGGCGGCCGCCCGGGGGGAGCGCCGGATCAGCGCCGCGTCGTCGATTCCAGGAGGGGACCATGACCCAGCTCGCCGGTGACCGCTATGTCGTCGTCTCGTCCGACGGCCATGCCGGCGCCGAGATCGAGGATTACCGCGACTACCTGGAGGCGAGGTACCTCGACCCGTTCGACGAGTGGGCGAAGAGCTTCGTCAACCCGTGGGCGGACCTTCGGGCCGAGACCGCCTACCGCAACTGGGACAGCACGGCCCGGCTCCGGGAGCTCGAGCACGACGGCGTGGTCGCCGAGGTGTTGTTCCCCAACACCATCCCGCCCTTCTTCCCGTCGGCCAACCTCCTGCTGCGGCCCCCGACGCCGGACCAGTACGAGCTGCGGTGGGCCGGCCTGCGAGCCCACAACCGGTGGATGGTCGACTTCTGCGCCGATGCGCCGGGACGACGGGCGGGCATGGCCCAGGTGTTCCTGAACGACGTCGACGACGCCGTCGCCGAGATCGAGTGGGCGGCGGACAACGGGCTGTTCGGGGGCGTGCTGCTGCCCGGCGTTCCCCCGGACTCGGGTCTGCCGCCCCTGTTCGCACCGGACTACGACCCGATCTGGGCGGCCTGTCAGGACCTCGGCATGCCGGTCAACAACCACACCGGTTCCGCCGGTCCGGCCCCCGGGCCGTACGTGGCGTCGATGGCCGTGTTCATGGTCGAGCTCGGGTGGTTCTCCCATCGGGTGTTCTGGCACATGGTCCTCGGTGGGGCCTTCGCCAAGTACCCCGGGCTCCGTCTCGTCCTCACCGAGCAGTCATGCGGTTGGGTTCCGGGCGCGCTGGAGATGCTCGACCACCAGTACGCCCGCTTCCACGACCCGAGCACCGCCGAGTCGCACTTCGGTGCCGAGCTCGTCGAGCAGGTTCCCGAGAAGCCCAGCCATTACTGGGAGCGCAACTGCTACGCCGGGGCCAGCTTCTTCCGGCCGTGCGAGACGCCGCTGCGCCACGAGATCGGCGTCGACCGCATCATGTGGGGCCAGGACTACCCCCACATCGAGGGGACCTACCCGTACACCACCGAGGCGTTGCGCAACAGCTTCGCCGGGGTGCCCACCGACGAGGTGGCTCGGATGGTCGGACTCAACGCCGTGGGCGCCTACGGGTTCGACCTGGACGTGCTGGCGCCGGTGGCGGCCAGGGTCGGGCCGACGGTCGAGGAGGTCGACGTCCCCCTCGAGCGGCCCCCCGCCGATTCCCGGTCGATCGCCTTCGCCGGCGAGTCGGTCAAGCCCTGGTGACGCTCAGTCGGTGAAGGCCTTCGGATCGGGTACGCCCTCGGGCGGCGACTGGTCGAACTCGACGAACTCCACGAGGTAGCCGTCGTAGTCCTTCACGTAGGCCATCGTCACCGGCCAGCGATCGAGGTGCGTCGGCTCCATCACCGACTCGCAGCCGGCGGCCATGGCCTTGTCGTAGAGGGCCTGGCAGTCGTCGGTGTTGACGTAGAGCTTCCACATGGCGGTGCCCATGTCGATCGGCCGACCGGCGTTGTCCTCGTGCTCGGCGAGCTGCATCCGGCCACCGCCGTGCGGTGACTGGATGATCACCTCGCGGGCTCCGGGGATGTCGGTGCGACTGACCACCGGGAGGCCGCACACGCCGTTCCAGAACGAGATCGCCCGCTCCATGTCGGCCACGTTGATGCAGTACTGCGAGAGGATGGAAACCACGGGTGCTCCTGGTCAGACCGACGCCAGGTCGGGATCGGGCGGGACCGGTTGGTCGTGGACCTCGGCCGGGGTGGGACCGATCCGGGCGGCCACCTCGGTGAGGGCGGCGGCATCGAAGTTGCGGTAGCAGCGCAGGGTGTTCAGCCCGACCATCCGGCGCGTCTCGTCCTCGGTGCAGTCGTGGAACTTGATGCGGAACCAGTCGCGTGTGTGGGGCCAGGTGCCCTCGGGGTGAGGGAAGTCGTTGCCCCATGCGATCTGGTCGACGCCGATCTCGTGGCGCATCTCCAGCTCGAAGTCGTTCATGTTGGCCCCGAGGAAGCAGTTCCGCCGGAAGTAGGCGCTGGGCTTCTCCGGGATGGCATCGCGGTAGGCCCGACCGAACTTGAGGGTGGCGTGGAAGCCCTCCCACTGCGAGTCCATGCGGGCCAGGAGGTCCGGGGCCCACCAGGCTCCGTCCTCGGTGACGGCGAACATGAGGTCGGGGAACCGCTCGAAGACCCCGCCCCAGATGAGCGACCACATCGGGCGGGCGGCGAAGAACCACGCCTCGGACGAGCTGATGGGCAGGGCCCCGGCACCCTGGCTGATGTCGCGCGGCGACCCGCCCGAGTGCACGGTCACCGCCAGCCCCCGCTCCTGGCAGGTCGCCCACACCGGGTCGTAGATCGGATCGTTGTAGGAGGGGTACGGGGCCCACTGCGACGGGATCATCACGCCGCCCCAGACCCCGGCGTCGTGGGCCCGCTCGATCTCGGCCACCCCGGCGGCGACATCGTGGATCACGGGAACGGTGGCGACGCCCGCCCGTCTCTGAGGACTCTCGTTGCACAGGTCGGCCAGCCAGCGGTTGTGAGCCCGGGCCCCGGCCATGGCGAGCTCGGGTTCGTCCCGGCCCGACGCGCCCAGACCCACGCCGAACGGCGACGAGGTGACGCCGCCGATGCCGAGCACGTCGGCGTCGGGGAAGATGACCTCGCCGGCCACGCCGTCGTTGTCGAGCTCCCGCTCGCGCGCCACCGGGTCCCACGACGCCCGGTTGCCGCCGTCGCCCGTCTTGGCGAGGAACTTCTCCCGGAACGCCTTCTGGGCGTTGGTCATGCTGCCGGGGAGCTCGCTCAGGGCCGCCAGCCCGGCGAGGAACTCGTCGTAGGTGTCGCGGTACTGCGGATCCATGTACTCGCGGTAGTGGTCGGCCGGCGGCCCTGCATGGCAGTCGGACGAGACGATGACGTACTTGTCGTTCATGGCACCCCCGTACGGCACCGGGGCAGAACCACCCCGACCCCTCGGCTCTTCTTACCATGACACCGTCACAGAGAGGCGGGAACATGCCGGCCGGTGGGCTCGGCCGTGTCAGGGCCGAGGGACTACGTCATCAGCTTGGCCAGCACGGCGTCGAGGCTGTAGCGGAACACCTCGTCGAAATCCACGGACCGCTCGAGGTCGGCGCGCACCTCGGGGGCGTCGAGCTCCCACCGGTCGACGCCGTGGAGGCTGCTGTCATGGGCGGCGCCGTGGTCCAACATGATGAAGCCGCCGAGCTGGAACAGGACCGTGCGGATGGCGAAGGCCGCCTCGTGGCCGCGCAGGCCGCTCGCCTCGACCTCTCGGGCGATGGTCTGCTGCGAGCGGGTGAAGATCGCCTCGCCCCGACCGGCCGTCCGCGACACGGCGATGACGTGGGGGCGACGGCGGACCTCGCCGATGAGGGCCATGCACACCGAGGTGATGCGCTCCGCCGGGGTGGCGCCCTTCGGCTCGATGCGAGCGAAGTCCTCGGCGATGCGCTCGATCAACTTGTCGAAGATCTCCTGACGGCTGCCGACGTGCCAGTACACCGTGGGGGTTCGCACTCCCAGGTCGGTGGCCAGTCGCCGCATGGTGAGGGCGTCGACGCCCTCGCTCTCGACGATGGCCATCGCCGTGTCGAGCACCATCTCCGGAGTGATCCCGCTGCGCTTCACCTCGGTGGCCACAGAGGTCAACACTGCCACCATCGACGGGGTTCGTTTGCGACTGCATCCCGTGCATGGTCGACTGCCCCGGTCACATCGCTGTCGCCGCCCGGGAGGCTCTCGGGCGTCCGGGCCGGGGGGTCAGACGTGGACGGTCAGTTCGAGATCCTCGACGTGCACCACCACGTCGGGAACGCCTTTCGGGCCCTCGGGGGTGAGGTCGACTCGACCCAGGGGGTCACCGAGGCCGAGTTCGAACGGATCGAGCTGGCGTCCCGGATCGAGATCATGGACGCGTCGAACGTCCAACAGGCGATCGTGATCCCCGGTCACGGGTACCACCGGGTGAACGGCATCGCCGACACCCGGGCGGAGAACGACGCCATCGCCCGGTACCGCGACCGCACGCCCGATCGCTTCCCAGGCGCCGTCGGCATCGTCGAGCCCCGCGACGGTGAGGCCAGCCTGGCCGAGCTCGAACGGGCCAAGCACGAGCTGGGCCTGGTCGGCATGAGCTTCCACACTCGGTTCCAGGGAGTGTCGCTCGACAGCCAATGGGTGTTGGCGTACTGCGCCCGCATGGCCGAGATCGGCCTGGTCCCCGTGATCCACGCGATGAACGAGACTCCGGAGGAGGCGCTCTGGAAGCTGGCGGTCCTGGCCCGCAGCATCCCGGACACGCCGGTGCTGGCCCTCGACGCCTTCGGTTCCTTCGAGGCCACCCGGGAGTGCTTCTTCATCGCCGAGGTGGCACCCAACATCGTGTTCGACACCAGCCTCAGCTACAACTTCGACTTCGCCGAGGAGTTCGCCGTCCGCTTCGGCGCCGACCGGGTGGTGTTCGGCACGGACCTGTACTCGTACCCCGTGGGTCGCCGCATCAGCCACCTCCTCGGCCAGATCCGGGAGTCGTCGCTCAGCGATGACGACAAGGCGGCGATCCTGGCCCTCAACGCCCGGCGCCTCTTCGGGCTGGGCTGATCGGAGCCATCGATCGACCACGCCGACCACAGCACCCACGCCGGGCACGACCCGGAGATCTTCCGCCGCAAGTTCTGGCTGAGCCTGGCCCTCACCGTGCCCGTCGTGTTCTGGGCCGACATGGTCCAGGAGTGGTTCGGCTACACCGCCCCCGAGTTCTCGGGTTCGAACTGGATCGCTCCCGTGCTGGGCACGGTGATCTTCGTCTACGGCGGGGCGCCGTTCCTCCAGGGCGCGTACCGGGAGATCCAGCGGCGCCAGCCGGGGATGATGCTGCTGATCGCCATGGCCATCACCGTCGCCTTCGTCGCTTCGGTGGCCTCGTCCCTCGGGTGGTTCGACCTCGAGTTCTGGTGGGAGCTCGCCGCCCTGATCACCATCATGTTGCTCGGGCACTGGCAGGAGATGAAGGCCATCGGCCAGGCCCAGGGGGCCCTCGAGGCCCTCGCCGACCTGCTCCCCGACGACGCCGAACGAGTCACCGACGACGGCGTGGAGACCGTCGCCCTGGACTCGTTGCGGGTCGATGACGTCGTGCTCGTCCGCCCCGGTGCCCGGGTTCCGGCCGATGGCCAGATCGTCGACGGCGCCGCCGAGGTCGACGAGTCGATGGTCACCGGCGAGTCACGTCCCGTGGCCCGAGGCGAAGGCGACCGGGTGGTGGCCGGGACGGTGTCGACCGACTCGAGCATCCGGGTGCGGGTCACGGCCGTCGGCGACGACACCGCGCTGGCCGGGATCCGACGGCTCGTGCAGGAGGCGCAGACCAGCAGCACCCGGGCTCAGGCCCTGGCCGACCGCTTCGCCGCCGCCCTCTTCTACGTCGCCACCGCCGCCGGCGTGATCACCTTCGTCGTGTGGGCGGCGCTGGGCAACACCGACGACGCCGTCGTGCGGATGGTCACCGTCCTCGTGATCGCCTGCCCCCACGCCCTGGGCCTGGCCATCCCCCTCGTCATCAGCCTCTCGACGGCCATCTCGGCCCGCCAGGGCATCCTCGTGAAGGACCGCCTGGCCCTCGAGCGGATGCGCACGATCGACGTCGTGCTCTTCGACAAGACCGGCACCCTCACCTCCGGGACCCACGTCGTCACCGGCGTCGCCGCCGCTCCGGGGCGCGACGAGGACGGGTTGCTGGCGTTGGCCGGGGCGGTCGAGTCCGATTCGGAGCACCCGCTGGCCCGGGCGATCGTCGCCGCCGCCGCCGAACGTGGACCCCTGCCCGACGCCGAGGGCTTCCGGGCCGCCACCGGTCGCGGGGTGCAGGCCACCGTGGAGGGGGTCGAGGTGGCAGTCGGCGGCCCGACCCTCCTGCGGGAGTCCGGCGCGACCGAGCCCGAGGCCCTGGTCGCCACCCTCGACGACTGGCGGGGACGGGGGGCGTCGGTGCTCTACGTGCTGGTCGACGGTGAGGTGGCCGGCGCCCTCGCCCTCGAGGACCAGATCCGCCCGGAGGCGGCTCAGGCGGTGACCGACCTCCACCGCCTCGGCGTCCGGGTGGCCATGATCACCGGCGACGCCCGCCAGGTCGCCGACAGCGTCGCCGCCCAGCTCGGCATCGACGAGGTGTTCGCCGAGGTCCTGCCCGAGGACAAGGACTCCCAGGTGAGCCGGCTCCAGGAGGGAGGTCGCCACGTGGCCATGGTCGGCGACGGGGTCAACGACGCCCCCGCCCTCGCTCGCGCCGACGTGGGCCTGGCCATCGGCGCCGGCACCGACGTCGCCATCGAGTCGGCCGGCGTGGTGCTCGCCTCCGACGACCCCCGCGACGTCACCGCCGTCATCCGGCTCTCCCGGGCGACCTACCGCAAGATGCTCCAGAACCTGGGATGGGCCGCCGGCTACAACGTGATCGCCATTCCTCTCGCCGCCGGGGCCCTGGCCTGGGCCGGCGTCTCCCTCGGACCGGCGGTGGGCGCGCTGCTCATGAGCGCCTCCACCATCGTCGTGGCCCTCAACGCCCAACTGCTGCGACGGGTCCAGCTCCGGGCCTGATCGCCATCCAGCAGGTAGACCTCCGGCCCTGATCGTGATTCCGGCAAAACGATGCGCATCTCGCGTGCCCCAGCACGCGCCCAGCGCATCAGAAGGGTGTGAGGAGGGGTCCGGGGGCCGGAGGGTTCCCTCCGGCCACCGCGACCCGTCGATGCTCGTCAGGCGATGTCGAATCGGTCCAGGTTCATGACCTTGTCCCAGGCGGCGACGAAGGCCCCCACGAACCGGTCCTCGCCGTCGTCGGCGCCGTACACCTCGGCGATGGCCCGCAGCTGGGAGTTCGAACCGAACACCAGGTCGGCGGCGGTACCGGTCCACACCACCTCATCGGTGCCGCGGCGGCGACCTTCGTAGACGTTCTCCTCCGAGGTCGACGTGGCCCACTCCGTCCCCATGTCGAGCAGGTTGACGAAGAAGTCGTTGGTGAGCATGCCGGGCCGGTCGGTGAGGACACCGAGCTCGGAGCCGCCGGCGTTGGCGCCGAGCGCCCGCATACCTCCGACGAGGGCGGTCATCTCCGCGGCCGTCAGTGTCAGCAGGTTGGCCCGGTCCAGGAGCAGGGTCTCACCCGGCAGCTTCTCCCCGGCCCGCAGGTAGTTGCGGAAGCCGTCGGCGGTGGGCTCGAGCACACCGAAGGTCTCGACGTCGGTCTGCTCCTGGGAGGCATCGGTGCGTCCCGGCGTGAACGGCACGGTGATGTCGTGGCCGGCGTCGTGGGCCGCCTTCTCGACGGCCGCGCACCCACCCAGGACGATCAGGTCGGCCAGCGAGATCCTCTTCGCACCGCCCGCCGAGGCGTTGAAGTCGGACTGCACCTGCTCGAGCGTCGACAGCACGCCGTCCAGCGCCGCCGGGTCGTTGACGTCCCAGTCCTTCTGGGGCGCCAGCCGGATGCGGGCTCCGTTGGCCCCGCCCCGCTTGTCGGTGCCGCGGAACGAGGAAGCCGACGCCCACGCCGTGACGACGAGCTGCTGGATCGTGAGACCCGAGTCGAGCACCGTCGCCTTGAGGGCGGCGACGTCGTCGTCGGTCACCAGCTCGTGGTCGACCTCGGGGACCGGGTCCTGCCACAGCTGGGCCTCCGGGACCCAGGGGCCGAGGTAGCGCGAGACCGGTCCCATGTCGCGGTGCAACAGCTTGTACCAGGCCTTGGCGAAGGCCTCGGCCAGCTGGTCGGGGTTCTCGTGGAAGCGCCGGGAGATGGGCTCGTAGATCGGATCGGCCTTCATGGCCAGGTCCGTCGTCAGCATCATCGGGGCATGCCGCTTCGACGGGTCGTGGGCGTCGGGAACCGTGTCCCGGGCCTCGGGGTTCTTGGGGGTCCACTGCTTGGCCCCCGCCGGGCTCTCCGTGAGCTCCCACTCGTAGTCGAAGACGTTCTCGAAGTAGCCGTTGTCCCAGGTGGTCGGAGCCTTGGTCCAGGCTCCCTCGAGACCGCTGGTGAGGGTGTCGTCGCCCGCGCCGGTGCCGTAGGAGTTCTTCCAGCCGAGGCCCTGCGCCTCCATCGGGCACCCCTCGGGTTCCGGGCCGACGTACTCCTCGCCCACGGCGCCGTGGCACTTGCCGAAGGTGTGGCCGCCGGCGATGAGGGCGACCGTCTCCTCGTCGTCCATGGCCATGCGGGCGAAGGTCTCCCGGATGTCGCGCGCCGCGGCGACCGGGTCGGGGTTGCCGTTGGGTCCCTCGGGGTTCACGTAGATGAGACCCATCTGCACGGCACCGAGCGGACCGGAGAGCTCGCGGTCCCCGCTGTAGCGCTCGTCACCGAGCCAGGTGTCCTCCGGGCCCCAGAAGACCTCGTCGGGCTCGAAGACGTCGGGACGCCCGAAGCCGAAGCCGAAGGTCTCGAACCCCATCGACTCGAGAGCGCAGTTGCCGGTGAAGACGATCAGGTCGGCCCACGAGACGTTCTCGCCGTACTTCTGCTTGACGGGCCACAGGAGGCGTCGGGCCTTGTCGAGGTTGGCGTTGTCGGGCCAGCTGTTGAGCGGCGCGAACCGCTGCATCCCGCCGCCTCCGCCGCCCCGACCGTCGGCGATCCGGTAGGTACCCGCGGCGTGCCACGCCATGCGGATGAACAGCGGCCCGTAGTGGCCGTAGTCGGCCGGCCACCAGTCCTGGGAGTTCGTCATGACCTCCATGACGTCACGCTTGAGGGCGTCGACGTCGAGGGACGCGAACGCGGCGGCGTAGTCGAAGTCGTCCCCCATGGCGCCGGGCCGACGTTCGTTCTGACGCAGCACGCTGAGGTCGAGCTGGTTGGGCCACCAGTCCTGGTTGGACCGCGGTCGGCCCCGCTCCGGGGTGGGGGCGGGGATGACCGGGTTCTCGCTCTCACTGCCGTGATCGGACATGTGATCCTCCGTTGCTCTGGTCGCTCTCGTTGGTCTGGTCGTGCTGGTGGTCCGGTCGTGGCCGGCCGGGTGGATCAGCCTCAGGGGCCGGTGGCCGACGGGTTCGCGGCGCAGTCGGGGCACCGACCCCAGTAGATGACCTCGGCCTCGTCGATCTCGAAGCCCGAGTCGTCGGCCGCGGTCAGGCACGGCGTGTCCCCGACGGCGCAGTCGACATCGACCGTGCGGCCGCAGACGCGGCAGATGAGGTGGTGGTGGTTGTCGCCCACCCTGTCCTCGTAGCGGGCCGGCGAACCCGGGGTCTGGATGCGCCGGATGAGCCCGTGGTCGGCGAGGGTTCCGAGGGCGTCGTACACCGCCTGGCGCGAGACGGTGCCGATCTGGGTCCGGACGACGTCCACCAGATCGTCGGCGGTGCTGTGGGGACGAGCGGACACCGCCCGCAGCACCGCCAGGCGTTGGGCCGTCACCCGCACCCCTCGTTCACGGAGCAGGGCGGCCCGGTCGTCGGTGGTGGCCGGCGTCATGCAGCCACCGTACGACTTTTCTGGATCATGTCAAGACTTGGGCAAGAACCAGGGACGGCCCATGCCTGAACTGCCAGGATGGCCCCCGTCGTCGACCGAGGCGGGATGCCCATGTGCCGTTGGCTTGCCTACAGCGGGGACCCGGTCGAGCCGCGGGTGTTCCTCTACGACCCGGAGCGATCGCTCATCGAGCAGAGCCGGTCCCACGCCCCCGGGATGGACGTCCCCAACGGCGACGGAACCGGCCTCGGGTGGTACGGACGCCGGGACGTGCCCACCCTGTTCCGCAGCACCACCCCGGCGTGGGCCAACGAGACGCTGAGCGAGCTGGCCCACGAGGTGGAGACCCCTCTCTTCCTCGCCCATGTCCGGGCAGGCACCGGCACCCCGGTGCAGACCACGAACTGCCACCCCTTCCGCTTCGGCCGGTGGCTGTTCGTCCACAACGGCTACGTCGCCGACCACATGCGGCTGCGCCGCACGCTCCTGATGGCCGTGCGGCCGGACCTGTTCCCCCACGTGTTGGGGACGACCGACTCCGAGCTTCTGTTCTTCCTGGCCCTCACCTTCGGCCTGGAGGACGACCCCATCGGGGCGCTGCAGACGATGGCCGGCTTCGTCGAGGCGGTAGCGGCCGAAGCCGGGGTTCACGAACCTCTGCAGATGACGGTCGGGCTCTCCGACGGTGAGCGGATATTCGCCGTCCGCTATGCCAGCGGGCCGGTGGTGAACAGCCTGTACGTGAGCGAGGACGTCGAGGGCGTCCGACTCCTGCATCCCGAGAGCGAGCGCCTGGCCAACCTGTCCGAAGACGCTCGCCTGGTCGTGTCCGAGCCCCTCGTCGCCCTCCCGGGGGCCTGGCGCGAGGTCCCGGTCTCCACGGCCCTGGTCGTGCACGGACCCACCGTCAACGAGCGACCCTTCGTCCCCCTACCGCCTGGCGCCTGAGGCGACGGTCGCCCACCTACCCTCGTGTTCGACCTGCTCGCGTGCGAGCCCGACGAACCGGAGCGACCGTTGACCCTCACCAGCATGAAGCTGACCCTGTCCGCGGGAGCGATCGTCGCCCTGGTGGCCTTCACCGGATGCTCGTCCGACAGCAGCTCGACCACCTCCACCTGTTCGGACCTCCAGCAGCTCTCGACCGACGTCCGCGGCCTCAGCAACGTCGACGTCGTCTCCACCGGCCTGGACGGGCTCGAGCAGCAGACGAACTCCATCACCGACGCCTTCGACGCCGCCAAGAAGAGCGGCGACGAGCAGTTCGGCTCCCAGCTCGACGCTCTCGACAGCGCCATCTCGGCTCTGGGCACGACCCTCTCGGACGCCACGAGCGGGGGCCAGTCGATCCGCGACGTCGTGAACGCCGTGGGCGACGACATCCAGCAGATCACCACGGCCTACGACGACCTGCAGACAGCAGTCAGCTCCGAGCTGAGCGACTGCGACCTGAGCGCTTCGAGCTGAGGTCAGCCGAACTGGACCAACTCGAACGACACGTCCCCGGCGGCGATCTCGACCAGCTTCATCGGCGCTCCGGTGGCGCTGGTGACGGTGAACGGACCTCGGGTCGTGAACCCGGCGGCGGCCGCCGTCGTGGTGGCGGCGTCCACGTCGCGGTTGGCCACGGCCAGCAGCCGCATTCCCGCCGCGCACGTCGTCGCGCAGGCTCTCGGGCACCTCGACCAGGTCGAGGCCGCCGGGCCCCTCACCGACGAAGGCGGCCGACACCGGATCGTGCAGGCCGGCCCAACCGAAGAGCATCTCCAGGTCGGCAGCGGGGATGGGATAGCGGGTGACAGCCGGGATCCCGGCCACCTCGCCGCAGAAGCGCACGACCTCGTCGAGGTCGTGGGTGAGGACGACGACGTGGGACAAGGACCTGGGCACGGGCGCCTCCCGGGACGGGGCCGAGCGCACCGACGCGCCTCGACGTTCGGACATGGACCATAGGGTCGGGCGGCCCGTCCGTTCAGCCGACGGGAGGGAGGGGCCGCACCCGGTCGGGGTACATCTGCTCCGCCACCCGGCGGAACCCCTCCCGCCAACCGACCCGGCACGGCCCGGTCACGGCGCTCCGGCGCGAGTGGTCGGCGACCGAGCCGTGCGAAGCCCCGGGGATCTCCTCGACCACCACGTCGACGTCCACCGCCAGCAGCTCACCGAAGTAGGCCGTCCACTCCTGGACGCTGGCCGGCTCGTCGCCACCCCAGTTCAGGATCGTGGCCGGCACGGTGGCGGCGTCGAGCATCGCCTCCAGCTGGGCGCAGATGTCGTCGTCGTGGATCGGGCTGTAGGGCATCGGATCCCACCGGGTGCGGACGGGCTGGCCCGAGGCCACCGCCTCCAGATGCCACAGCGGGAGTCCGCCCTGGTCGCCGTAGGCGGCGCACATGCGCGGCGATGGTGACGGGCAGCTCGAAGGACCGGGCGCAGAAGCGGGCGACGCCTTCCTGGGCGATCTTGGACACCGAGTAGGGCGCCGACGGCGGGGCCATGGCGTCGCCGAGCGGGTCGTCCTCCCGGAACGTGTGCCAAGGATCGGGGTGGGGCTTGTAGGTGGTGACGGTGGACATGACCAGCGCCGCCTTCGCCCGTCGGCAGTGCTCGAGCACCAGACCGGTGGCCTCGGCGTTCACCCGCAGGGCCCGGTCGTAGTCGTCGGCGCTGAAGTCGGCGGCGAGGTGCAGGAGATAGGTGAAGTCGGTGGGCAGGTCGGCGAAGTCCCCGTCGGCGAGGTCGAGCGTGCGCGTGGTCACCCCCAGCTCCTCGACCTTGTCGCGCGTCCAGGGATCGGAGAAGCGGGCGATCCCCCACACCTCGTTGTCGGCCACCAGCGAACGGGCCAGTCCGAAGGCGATCCGGCCGGCGGGCCCGGTGATCAGGACCTTCTCTCCGCTCAACATGGGCGCCCCTCGCCTCGTCGGTGGGGTGGCCGGGCGGTCACCGCTCCATCACGTCCGCGTAGCGGGCCGCGAAGGCGGCCATGTCCTCCAGGGTGTCGCGGGTGCGGCCCCAGGGCTTCACGATCAACCGATCGACGCCGGCCGCCGACCAGGCGGCGATCTCCTCGAGCGGCGGGGGGTCGAGGATGCAGATCGTGATCTCGAAGGGGTCGTCCGCCCTCCCGGCGCCTCGGCGCAGCTGCTCCAGCCGGCTGACCTGGGCCGCCGCCGAGGCCAGCGACTCGTGCGGCATCGACATCCACCCGTCGCCCAGGGTGGCCGCCCGCCGCAGGGCCCGCATCGACTCGCCCCCGACCAGGAGCGGTGGTCCACCGGGTTGGACCGGCTTCGGCTCGAACCCCAGCGGCGCCCACGACCAGAACCAGCCGTCGTGGGCGACCGGGTCCTCGGACCAGAGGCGACGGGTGACGGCCATCGCCTCGTCGAGCCGCGGGCCGCGCGTGATCGGGTCCAGTCCGGCGGCGATCCACTCCGATTCCAGCCATCCGGCGCCGACCCCGACCGAGATGCGTCCGTTCGACAGCTGGTCGGCGGTGGCGAAGGCCCGCGCCGTGATCAGCGGGTGGCGCAGGGCGAGCAGGTAGACGAACGTGCCCAACCGGATCGTCGTGGTCCTCCCGGCGAGGTAGGCGAGGTACGCGGGGGCGTCGAACAACGGGGTGCCCGGTTCCACGGGCGCCTTGCCGCCGTCGGCGTAGGGCGTGCCCGCTATGTCGAGGGGGAACGCGAGGTGGTCCGGGAGCCACGCCGACTCGAACCCGTGGTCCTCGGCCGCCCGGGTGGCGTCGTCCCAGATCGAGATGTGGGTGTGGGCCAGGGCGATCCCGAACTTCACGGCGTCGGCTCCTTCTCGTCGGCGGGTGGGGCGGTGAGCGTCTGGTTGAACCGGCGCCAGCGGCGTGGACTCCAGACGTCCTGGTCCTCGCCGAAGCACACCTGTCCGTCGAGCTCCCAACGCAGCAGGCTGTTCCAGCAGAACATCGACGGGTAGGCGGTGAAGACCTGCCGGCTCATCACCTCGCCGGTCGCGGTGACCGTGCGACCCAGGGCGTCGGTGGCGTCGATGGTGATCCGCACCGGACGGCCTCGGTCGTCGCGCGCCACGGCTCGCGACCCCGAGGCCAGCTGTGACCAGGTGTCGTCGCGCATCAGGTAACCGGTCGAGACCAGGTCGCCCTCGCCCCGATCGATGGTGATGGCGAGGAACGCGCTGGTCGCCGAGGCCGTGGCGTAGGCGTAGCCGATCTTCGGTTGGCGGCCGTCGCGGCGTGGCCCCCACGCCCGGTCGCGCATGGCGTAGCAGTCGACGGCGATGGCCTCGCCGTGCAACGTCATCGTGCCGGTCACCCGACCGGGCTGGTCGATGTGCCCGGCCACGGTGAACGGCGGCGTGCCCTTGGAGACCAGCGGTCGCATGAGCGCCTCGTAGCGCAGGTCGAGGGTGAGGTCCGGGTGGTCGAAGCCGAGCTCGTAGGTCGTGCCCGGCTCGACGCACCGGAGGCGCATGCCGTTGTCCAGCACCGCGTCGCGAAGGTCGAGACCGTCGGGGATGGACTGGTGCCAGTCCCAAGCGAACACGGGGAGCTCCCACGGCAGCTCGCCGGTGCCGTCGACGACGAGCACCCCACCGAACTGCACCCCGTGGTTGGGCCGGAAGACCGGGTAGAAGTAGCCGAGCAGGTTGCGCTCGGGCACCATCCATGCGAACCACACGGTCTCGGTCCACCAGGGATCGTCGGTGCGCGGGTGGAACATGTCGTCGGCGGGGGTGAGGCCCCAGTCCTCGAGACGGCTCATCGGTCGGATCCTCCGCTCGGGTCGATCATCAGCCGTTCATCACGCTGCCGGCGTTGACGTGCACGACCTGGCCGGTGATGCGCCCGCTCTCCTCGGCGCACAGGTAGGCGATCGCGCTGGCGATCTCCTCCGGTTCGAGCACGACTCCCTGAGGGTTGGCCAGGGGCGACGCCGTGGCCGCCACCTCCATCTCCGCCCGACCACCGAACGACGCCTGGGTCATCGGGGTGTCGGTGATCCCGGGCGCCACCACGTTCACGGTGGGCCCGTGCGGGGCCGCCTCCAGGGCGGCGACCTTGCCCAGTGCTATGAGCCCGGCCTTGGACGCTGCGTAGGCCGCCGTTCCCACACCGGGGCGCACGGCCGTGCCCGAGGCGAGCAGCACGACCCGACCCGACCCCCTCGCCACCATGGCCGGGAGGACGGCGCGCAGCACCAGGGCTGCGCCGGTGAGGTTGACCGCCAGGGCCTGGTCCCAGACGTCGAGGTCCAGGTCGGCGAGCGGCATCCACGACGCGACGCCGGCGGTGATGACGAGTCGATCGGGCCAACCCGTCCGCTCGGCGAGGGCCCGCAGGACGACATCGACGCCCTCGCGGTCGCTCAGGTCGATGAACACGTCGGAGGCGTTCGAGCTCTGCCGATCGAGCACCGTCGTCTCGACGCCCTCGGCCCGGAACCGGGACACCACCGCGGCACCGATGCCGCTGGCACCCCCGACCACCCACGCCGGGTGCGGTCCGACTGGTTCAGGTCCCATGACGCCCTGCTCCTCGTTGGTCGAGCCGGTCGGCAGCCAGCACCAGAACCTACGGCAGGTCGCCTCACCCCTGCCCGAGCGCGCTCCGAAGGCCGGATCGGGCCGAGTTGCCGTCGTCGGGAGCCGACGAGGTCACCACCGGGCTCGACGGGTCGTCGCCCGCCGCCCCGGTCGGGGCGACCGTCGTGGAGCGTTGGAAGGGCCAGGCCAGCTGCGCGAGGTAGCCGGCCGGCGCCCGGACGCCACACCCGTACCGGGTCGGCCAGGTGGGCCGCGGCAGGTGGAGCGATCCGAACAGCCAGTCGACCAGGGGTAGCTGCCCCGCGTAGTTCTTGTTGACCGCCTCGGGATGGTCGGCGTGGTGCCAGTGGTGGAACTCGGGGGAGGCGATGAGCCACGTGAGCGGTCCGGCGTTCAGGCGGACGTTGGCGTGCACGAGCAGGCCCTGGAAGCGCTTGATGATGAAGTGGGCGGCGATGGTCGGTACGCCGAAGCCGAGCACGATCATGGGAATGGCCACCGAGGCCCGGGCGATGGCCATGTCCACCGGATGGCGACGGTTGGGGGCGAGCCAGTCCATCGTCTCGATCGTGTGGTGCAGCCGGTGGAAGCGCCACAGGACCCCGATCTCGTGGGTCGCCCGGTGCCCCCAGTAGCCGGCGATCTCGGCGAACACGAGCCCCTCGACGACGACGAGGGCACGCGGTTGCAGGGCGATGCCGTGCCGCACCACGTCGGACACGACGACCCGAAGGGGTGGGACGAGGATCGCCAGTGCGGCCGCGAGCACGAGGGCTGCCAGGACCTCGTCGAACACGAAGTGCACGCAGTCGGTGGCGAACCCGGGCCGGAGCACCTTCTGGCGTCGGAGCGGGAAGATCCGCTCGAGGAGGACGAACAGCGCGCCCAGGACCGCCAGCCCCAGCGTCGCGTCAGGTCGGACGATGCTCCCGACGACGAAGGCGGCGACACCGCCCATCGTCATCAGCGCCCCGCGCCCGTGACTTCCCCGAACGGATCTCACCCGCTGACCACCGCCCCGCTCTCGGTGTGTGTCGACGTCGTGTGTAGCAGACCCGGGGACGGAGGCTCGGTCGGCGGCCGGGCCCGTGCTGGCTCACCGCGACGCCGGTACGCCCGCCCCGAACCACGTCGACAGGACGCTCGGCAGGTCGGGGTCGGTCAGCGCTCCGGTCCAGGCGACGTGGCCGTCGGGGCGGATCACCACGGCGGCCGGCGCGTCGACCTCGCCGATCACCGGCAGCTCCCAGGCACCCTCGTAGGTGGCGTCGACCGACCGGACGCGATGCGCCCACGGACCGACGTCGAAGGCGCTCGGCCCGCCGAAGTCGAGCAACACCGGCCGGGCGTGGTGCAGGAGGTCGTAGACGCGCGTCGGTCCTTCCGTCGTGTCGAGGTCGAGGTCGGGCATCCGGCGTCCGAGGAGAGGGTGACCGTCACCGAGGTCGTAGTGGACGTCGAGGCCGGTCAGCATCCCCGCCGTGTGCCGGCGCGGGGCGTCCAGGGCGAGCAGTTCGGCCATCGTCTCGTGCAGGGCGGTGTGCCGGTCATCGGGCGTCGACAGCGCGACCTGGGCGCTGGTGTTGCGCAGGACACGCGCCCCGATCGGATGGCGCTCGTCGTGGTAGGTGTCGAGCAGGCCGTCGGGTGACATCCCGTTGGCCACCTGGGCGAGCTTCCAGCCGAGGTTCACCGCGTCCTGCACGCCGAGGTTGAGGCCCTGCCCACCCTGGGGTGGGTGCACGTGCGCAGCATCTCCGGCGAGCAGCACGCGGCCGGCGCGATACGTCGCCGCCTGTCGCGACATGTCGGTGAAGCGGGAGATCCGCGTCGGACTGTGCGTCCCGAAGTCGGTGCCGTAGGCGGCGACGAGCGCGCCGCGGAGGTCGTCCAGCGTCGGATCGCCGTCGTGCTCGACCTCCGGCTCCCGCAGCACGACAGAGAACGGTCCGCCACCTTCGGTCCGGTTGACGGGACCGATCCCCCCGCCCTCGCGCCGGGTGCCGATCACCGGCTCGTCGCTCATCTCGACCTCGCCGATGATCCAGCTGGTCGTGGCGTCGAGTCCCGGGAAGTCGATGCCGGCGAGCTTCCGCACCCGGCTGCGGCCGCCGTCGCACCCGACGAGGTAGGCCGCCCCCAGCACCGTGCCATCGGACAGCTCGACGTCGACGCCCCCGTCGTCGGCCGAGAGACCGACGACCTCTCGGCTGTGGAGCACCGGCACGCCGAGCTCGTCGACCCAAGCGGCGAGGATCCGTTCGGTGTCGCGCTGCCAGAGCGCCAGCACGTAGTTGTGGCGCGTCGGGAAGTCGCTGATGTCGAGCGGGATGTAGGAGAAGCCGACGGCGGGGTGCCGCTGGCCCTCGGAGACGAACCGCTCGGCCACGCCGCGCTGATCGAGCACTTCGATGGTGCGGGCGTGCAGTCCGCCGGCGCGCGAGCCGTCGAGCTCCTGGGTGGCGCGCCGTTCGACGACGACCACGTCGGTGCCGGCCAACGCCAGCTCGGCGGCCAGCATCAAGCCCGTCGGACCGCCACCGGCGATCACCACCGCATGCTCGCTCGAAGGATCTCCAGCCATCCGCGACCTCCTGGTGCTCAGCTCTGCCCCCGTCGGCGAAGAGCGGGAGTCATCTTCAGCACGATTCCGTCGTTTGCGGCAAGACCCCCTGGTCGCGGTACGTTTTGACTGGCGGAGCGGGGGGAACGGCTATCGGGCAACGCCCGCGGCTGGGGAAACGGGCAGCCACCGCTTCCGTCGGTCCCGTGCATCTGCTGTGGAACGGCGCCGAGGGCCCGTAAGCAGACACCGTCACCGAGGGCCGGACGTTCGACGATGGCGAACAGCCGGGCCCAGGTGACCGCCGTCCTGGATTCGTTCGAGAGTTCGACATTTCCTGTTGTCCTCCGGGCAACCGACCACTATACTCGAACACATGTACACGGCTGAGCGGGGTGAGCACACCGTCATCGCCTCACAACCCGGTGGGGTGGCTTCTCGGCTCCTCGACCACGTGTCAGCCATGGACGACGACACCCTCACCACCCGGGCCCGGGAACTGGCCGGGGAGATCTCCGCGGCCGAAGCCAACCTCGCCGCGGTGCTGGCCGAGATCGAACGACGCCAGATCCACTCGCGCTGGGAGTGCACCACCGTGGAGCGCTTCGCCACGTGGCACTGCCAGATCAACCCCTCCACCGCCCGGGGCCTGCTCGCCGTGGGTCGTTCCCTCTCGGAGCTCCCGGTGGTGGCCGAAGCGGTCGCCGACGGCACGTTGAGCTTCGACAAGGCCAAGCCGATCGCCCGGGTCGCGTCCCCTTCGACCGAGGGGGCCCTCGTGCAGATGGGGGTGCACGCCACCGTCGCCCAGACCCAACGGATCTGCGGCAAGTGGCGCCACGTCGAGGACCAACGACCTCCCGACGCTGACGCCCAGGGCGAGAACGTCGTGGATGCGAGGCCGACGGTGATCGTGGTCCGCGACGAGGAGGCGGTGGAGCTCACAGTTCGGTTCGACCACGTGCGCGGCGAGATGGTCCTGGCCGGGATCGACACCGCTGCGGCCGAGGTCCGCGCCGCACGCAAGCACGCAGCATCCGCTCGCGAGAGTGACGCCAACGATCCCACCGGACGGCCCGCCGGGGTCGAGGACCAGGCCGCCGAGAAGCTCACCCGGAACGAATGGCGAGCCGAAGGACTCTTGCGCCTCCTCGAACGAGGAGCGCTCGATACCGGCACCAGCGACGGCAGCCTGCGGGGCACCGGCTTCGACACGACCGTCGTCGTCCACGTCGGCATCGACACCCTCTACGGCCCCGACCTTCCCGCTCCCACCGACGCCGACGGGAGGAACGAGGCCAGCACACCGAGCGGCGACACCAGTCACCCGACCCCGGCGCCCGGACGACCAACCGACGAACCCGGTTGGGAGCAGTCGCACCGGCCCGAGCGCGACGGGATGGCCGAACTGGAACCGGCCGGGATACGCATCCGCCGCGACATCGCCCGCTGGCTGGCCTGCGACGCCGGGATCCTCACCGTCATCGACGACCGAGACGGCAACCCCCTCCACCTCGGCCGACGCCGCAACCCCATCCCCACCACCTTGCGCCGCGCTGTCATGGCCCGCCACCGCACCTGCACCTGGCCCGGCTGCTGCGCCACCGCCGTGCAACTCCACCACATCCACCACCGCGCCCACGGCGGCCACGACGACATCGAAGCCCTCGCGCCCCAGTGCCCCACCCACCACCGCACCACCCACCTCGACCGGATCACCGTCACCGTCGACCGAGACGGCACCTTCCACCACTGGCGCCCCGACGGCACCGAGATCCGTGCCGTACCACCCGGACCGCCGCCCGACACCGAAGCCACCCGTGCCCCCCACGTCCTCGCCCGACGACGACTGGACCTCGGCGCCGACCCCGACGAGACCGCCCGCATGCCTCGCTGGATCGGCGACCCCCTCGACCTCGGACTCGCCCTCGACGCCCTCGTCTCCCGACGCGACCAGGCCCTGCGCCGCACCCGACCCACCACCACACCACCCGCGCCTCGATACGACGGGCCTCCACCCCACCCCAACTGACCGGGCCAGCCGGGCCGGCGACGGTCAGGGCGGGGCAGGCGCCGTGCGGCGGGTCAGAGCACGCCGATGCCGGCCGCCTCGTTCTGCTTGCGCCATTCGGCCCGCGGCTTCCGGGAGACGTCGACGTCGGTGGCTCGGGCCCGCAACGCCCCCACCGTGGTCTGCTCCTTCGGGGTCTTGGCGAAGGGGTCCCAGTCGAAGAAGCGACAGGAGTTCTCCCACGTCATCACGCCAATCTCCGCATCGCTGCACCCCGCATCCTGGAACTCGCCCCAGGCGAACTCGGGCGACTGTGGCCAGGTGGTGTCGGTGTGGGGGTAATCGCACTCCCAGGCGATGATCTCCAGACCGATCCGATCGCGCAGGAGCAGGCCGGAGGGGTCGGTGATGAAGCAGGCGAGGATGTGCTCGCGGAACACCTCGGACGGAAGCTTGCCGCCGAAGTCGTCGCGGCCGTGGAGCCAGCTCTGGTTCTGGAAGTGGCGGTCGATCCGATCCAGGTAGAAGGGGATCCAACCGATGCCTCCCTCCGAGAGGGCGACCCTCAGGTCGGGGAACCGACGCAGCGTGGGACCGAACAGGAGGTCCTGGGCGGTGATGGCACTGATCTGGCAGGCCAGCACCATGAGGTGGTCCACGGGTGCCTCGACCGGTCGCTGGATGACGTCGAACCCGGCACCGATGTGCAGCGACAGGACCATGTTCTCGTCACAGATGGCGGCGAACATCGGGTCCCAGTAGCCCGAGAGGAAGCTCGGGAACCCCTGGACGTGGGGTGTCTCGAGGAAGCTGATCGAACGACACCCCTTGGCCCCGAGCCGGTGGACCTCCTGCACGGCGAGGTCGATGTCCCACATCGGGACCATGCCGAGCGGGATGAACCGCTCGGGGTAGGCGCCGCACCACTCGTCGATGGCCCAGTCGTTGTAGGCGCGGAGCATCACCAGGGCGATCTCCTTGTCCTTCGACTCGGTGAAGGTCCGGGCGTTGAACCCCGCCATGGTCGGGAAGTTCATCGACGCCCAAATGCCGTTGACGTCCATGTCGGCGACACGCTGGTGGACGTCGAAGCACCCGGGGCGCAGCTCCGAGTAGGTGCCGGGGTTGAAGCCCCACTCCTCCTTGGGCCAGCCGACCGTGGCGGCCATGCCGAACGGCGTCGACGTCTTCTCACCTTGGAACACCCACTCGTCGATTCCGGCCTCGCTGCGCACCACCTTCGGCACCTTGTCGGCCCACTTGGCGGGCACGTGGTTCTCGAACATGTCGGGGGGCTCGATCATGTGGTCGTCGATGCTGACCAGGATCATGTCGTCCATCTGCATGAGTGGCTCCTTCTCCGAGAGATTCAGGCCCGAGCGGCGGGCATCACGACGTCGGCGACCGTCTCCAGGTAGCGCCACGCGATCTCCGGCGGGAGTCCGCCGATGAGCGGGTGCAACTGGAGCACGACCCCGGCCTGCACCGTGGCGACGGCCTCGTCGACGGTGATGATGCGGTGGCTGCGATCTTCGGCCCGGAGCTCCTCGGCGCTGGCTGCGAACGACAGGCTCGCCGTGTCCGAGTTGCCTTCGTTCCAGGCCGCATAGCTGCGGACGTCGTGCATCAGGTACGGCCCCAGCTCCGCCCAGGCCTTGTCGAGGTCATCGGCCACGAACATCGTCGACGCCGATTCGGGGTCGGGCAACATGCACATGCCGGGCTCGTGCCCGGCCGCTCGCGCCGCCTCCTCGTAGGCCACGCCGAGCGCCGGATCGCCCTTCTGGGCCATGAAGCCGAGGCCGTTGCGCCCCGCCCGGCGGGCGGCGGCGGGACTGCCCCCTCCCCAAGCAACCATCGGGCCGCCGGGCGTGACCGGCGAGGGGGTGACGTGGATGCGACGCCCGTCGTGGTCGAACGGCTCACCGGTCTTGGCCTTCAACAGGATCTCGAGCTTCTCGTCGGCGATCCGGCCTCGGCGATGGAAGTCCACGTCGTACATCTCGTACTCGGCCGGGCGGTAGCCGATGGCCGCCACGTAGCTGACCCGTCCACCGCTGATGATGTCGAGCACGGCCATCTCCTCGGCCAGGCGCACCGGGTCGTAGAGCGGGAGCAGCACCACGGCGACGGAGATGTGCAGGGTCGTGGTCCGTGCCGCCATGGCGCTGGCCAGGACCGTCGGCGAGGGCAGGTAGCCGTCCTCCGCGGCGTGGTGCTCGCACAGCACCGCAGCCACGCCGCCCCGGGTCTCGGCCCACGCCGCCATCTCGATGGCGGCGGGGTACAGGTCGCTCGTCGGAGCGCCGGTGTCGGGTGCTCTCATGTCGAAACGCATCATGAACACGGCGGGCTCCCTGGTCGACACAGGCACGGACTCGGCTGGGAGCGGTCACGGGCGAGTGGTGCCCGAATCCCGCCGATCAGTTGAGGGAAACCCTGCCACGGCGGACGACCACGGTGCGTCGGGTCATTCGTCGTAGCGGAACCCGACCTTCATCGTCACCTGGTACTCCTGCACCTCGCTGGAGTGGTCCAGGCGGCCACGTATCTCGGTCACCTCGAACCAGTCGAGGTTGTGCAGGGTCTTCCCGGCCGTTCGGATCCCGTTCTGGATGGCGTCGTCGATGCCCTCCGACGAGGTCCCCACCAGGTGGGTGATCGCAAACGTGTGATCGGCCATGACGTCTCGCTCTCGTTCGGGATGTCCAACGAGGTCCACCCTCCCAAAGTGTGACGGGGGACACAAGGAGCTGACCGGTCCGGGACGTCAGAGCCGGGGTTGGACCTTGTCGACGTAGAGCTGCAGGCTCTCCCAGCCGAGCTCGGGGGCCACGCCGCCCATGAGCGGGTGCAGGGCCACCGAGCCGTTGCGGCGGGCCAGCTCGACGCACTCGTCCGGGGTGACCACCTGCCACATGCCCGACGCCTTGAGGTCGT
This sequence comes from uncultured Actinomycetes bacterium, assembly GCA_963793025.1. Lineage (GTDB taxonomy): Bacteria > Actinomycetota > Acidimicrobiia > Acidimicrobiales > Acidimicrobilacustridaceae > CAWBYL01. Next base: position 407,437 of record CAWBYL010000006.1, on the reverse strand, counting down.
CGACGCTGCCGGCGTCGAGCGCGACGGCGTTGTCGTGGGCGCCGGACTGCCAGGAGCTGTACGACGTGGCGTCGTAGAGCGCGTAGGGCGCCAGCTCGGCCCAGGCCTTGTCGGGGTCCTCGGCCACCCAGGTGAACGACGGACCGTTCGGGTACATGAAGAACCCGGTCGTGTACCCGACCTTCTCGCACTCGTCGCGGTAGATGTCGGCGAGCGCGGGGTCGGTGGACATGGTGAAGAACGGGAGGCGCAGCCGGGCCGCCCGTTCGGCCGAGACCCGTACGGAACCACCGGCCCACATGAGCATCTCGGGCGGGCTGATGGGCGTGGGCGTCACGACGACGGTGCGGCCCTGCCACTCGAAGGGCTCACCCGACCACGCCTGGAGCATCACCTGCAGGTACTCCTCGACGATGGCCCCTCGTCGGCGCCGGTCCACCCCCGCCATCTCGAACTCCTCGGTCTTGTAGCCGAGTCCGGCGACGAAGGTGAACCGACCCCCGCTCGCCAGATCGAGCGTGGCCACCGTCTCGGCCAGACGGATCGGGTCGTGGAGGGGGACGAGCAGGGCGTTCACGGTCACCCTGGCCGTGCGAGTGGCGCCCAGCAGCACGCCGGCCAGCCCGGTGGGCGCGGAGATGAAGTCGACGCCGTGGTGCTCCGAGATCGTCACCGCGGCGAAGTCGTGCTCGTCGGCCCAACGCGACATGGCCACGGCCTCGCGGTACAGGTCGGCCTGGGTCACGGTGGCGAACGGCGCCAGGCGCATGTCGAAGCGGATCGCCGAGAGTGCGGCCATGTCGGTCCCCCTGGGGTGGTGGTCAGGGGCAGAGAGTACGCAGGGGACCCTCACGTTGACGTCCTCGTCGCCGGGCGGTAGCACTCGTAGCTCCCGAGTGCCTTGGGGGGCGTCATGCAGTTCGCGATGGGATTCGAGGTCCAGCTCGCCGATCCGACGGTCGAGCGCGAGCACCAGTTGATCCACGACAGCGTCGAGCAGGCGGTGTTCGCCGAGGAGATGGGGTTCGACCGCGTGTGGGCCCCGGAGCACCACTCGCTCAAGTGGTACGCCCACATGAGCGCGCCCGAGATCTTCCTGACCTGGGTGGCGGCCAAGACCTCCCGCATCCGCGTCGGGCACGGCGTGGTGCTGATGCCGTTCAACTACAACCATCCGGTGCGGGTGGCCGAGCGGGCGGCGATGCTCGACGCTCTCTCCGGCGGGTCGGCTCGACCTCGGCGCCGGACGAGGGGCCACGCTGCAGGAGATGTCGCTGTGCGGCGTGGACCCCGAGCGGACCTACCTCGAGGTCGAGGAGTCCCTGAAGATGATCTCGCCCATGTGGCGAGGAGGAGGAGTTCAGCTGGGACGGCGAGCTGAAGATCGCCCCCCATCCGATCCTGCCCCGACCGGTGCAGACCCCCCACCCTCCCCTGTACATGGCCTGCAGCAAGAAGGCGACGGTGAAGCTCGCCGCCGAGTACGGCGTCGGCGCCCTGGTGCTCGGGTTCGCCGGAGTCGACGAGGTAGCCGAGTACCACGACCTCTACCGCGGACCTGCGCCGAGCGGACCGGTGAGCGGTTCGTCTCCACCGTGCAGAACGACTTCTTCTCGGCCCTGCTCCCGACGATCGTGCTCGACGACGGGGACGAGGCCTTCGCCATCGGCGCGCGCGGCCAACGGTTCTTCGCCGAGGCGATCTCCCACTGGTACGCCGGCGCCCCGCCCCCGAACGAGGACACCGACGGCGACGACAACGTCGCGGCCATGGCCCGGGAGGCCGAGCTCGTCGTGGCCAAGCTGCACGAGGCCAACATCCCGGTCACCCCGAACTCCACCGGCACCTACAACGTGAACCACGCCTACGGCACCGCCGACTACGCCGCCGAGTTCGTCGAGAAGTTCGCGGAGATGGGCGTCGACGAGGTGCAGTGCATGATCCAGATGGGCACCGTCCCCCAGGAGGTCTGCATGGAGACCATCCGCCAGTGGGGGGAGAAGATCATCCCGCGGTTCCGCTGAGCCCCACCCCCGCCGGTTCGCATACTATGTACCGATCGTTCCAATATCCGATGATCGTGCCGACCGGGGGGTCACCTTGACGATGGACAGCATCACGTTCGTCGGTCCCCCGATCACGAGCGTCGCCGGCGTGGGCGCGCTGACGCTGGGCGGCTTCCTCGGCGAGGTGGCGGCGACCCACGCCGAACGCGAGGCGCTGGTCTTCGACGACCCGCTCCGCGACGGCGACGACCGTGCGATGGACCTACGGCGAGCTCCGGACACGAGGCGCACGGCCATCGCCGCCGGCCTGATGGCGCGCGGGGTCGGGCACTCGCACCCGGGTCGGCCGTCCTCATGGGCAACCGTCCCGAGGCCGTCGCCGCCGTCTTCGGCATCGCCCTCGCCGGTGGCGTGGCCGTGCCCCTCTCGACGTTCTCCACCGCCGCCGAGCTCCGCGTGCCTGCTCGGCCCGCTCGGCGGTGGCCGGCGTGCTCACCCAGACCCGGCTGCTCGGCGCCCGACCTCGCCGACGACGTCGCCGCCGCTGGTCGGCCGACGCCGACCTGCCCGTTCCTCGGGTGGAGCGCGGCGGTCGGCGACCCGAGCTGGGACCGCGCTGCTCGCCGACGGCCGCCGACCACGCCGGCGACGGTCGCGGCCCGCGCCGTCGACCATCGGTCCCGGGCGACCCCGGGCTCGATCCAGTTCAGCTCGGGCACGACCAGCACGCCCAAGGGCATGTTGCACATCCACCGGGCGCCGACCCTCCAGTTCTGGTTGCAGGCCGACGTGTTCCGGCGCACGCCCGACTCGCGCGGTCTGGGCGCCGCTCCCGCTGTTCTGGACCGCCGGGTTCACCACCGCCATGGGGGCCACCCTGGCCGGCGGCGGCTGCTTCGTGCTCCAGGAGACCTTCGACGCCGGCGACGCGCTACGGCTGCTCGAGCGCGAGCGCGTCACCGAGCCCTACACGCTCCCGCACCAGGCCCGGGCCCTGTCCGAGCACCCCGACTGGGACTCCACCGACCTCTCGGCGTTGCGGGAGGTGTACGGCAAGTCCGTCTTCACCCGCCATCCGAGCGTCCACGGCGACACCAGCTGGACGATGCCCATCGGCTACGGCATGTCGGAGACGTGCGCCATCGTGGCCAGCCACCGGTGGGACACCACCCAGGAGCGAGATGAAGGCCAGCACCGGTCGGCTCCTCCCCGGCGTGCGCATGCGGGTCGTGGACCCCGACACCGGTGCGGTGCTCGGCCCCGACCAGGACGGCGAGCTCGTCGTCGCCGGGCCCACCCTCATGGACCGCTACGTGGGCCAGACCCGCGAGGAGTGCCTCGACGCCGACGGCTTCTTCCACACCGGCGACGTCGGCTACGTCGACGCCGACGGTGCCCTCCACTGGACGGGCCGGCGGACCGAGATGATCAAGACCGCCGGCGCCAACGTGTCGCCCGCCGAGCTGGAGGTCGCCCTGCGAGCGTGCCCCGCCGTGCGTCGGGCCCGAGTCGTCGGGCTGCCCGACGAGCGCCTCGGCGAGATCGTGACGCTCTGCGTCGAGCCCGCCGAGGGGGCCGACGCCGACAGCCGACGAGCTCGAGGCGTTCCTCGCGCGCGCGGGTCGCCCGCTACAAGGTCCCTCGCATCGTCCTGTTCTTCGCGCCCGGCGAGCTGCCCACGACGGGCAGCGACACCAAGGTCCGCGACGACGAGCTCATCGCCATGGCGATCCGCCGGCGCGACGACGCATCCACCACCATCGCCCACGCGGCCACGGAGGAAACCTGATGTCCGATCAGCCCGAGCTCGACACGTCCGACCTCGACCGGCACATGGGCGTGCCCATGCGGCCGGGCGAGCTCAACGACGACGTCGCCGCGAGCGACATCCGGCGCTGGGCCCAGGCCATGCACTACCCGAACCCGCTGCACTACGACGAGCGCTGGGCCGCCGACAGCCGCTTCGGCGGGCTGGTCGCTCCTCAGTCGTTCACCGTCGCCACCGACACGAGCCACGGGTGCTCGCCCGCTCAGGTGGGGCGCATCCCCGGACTCGCACCTCATCTTCGGCGGCGACGAGTGGTGGTTCTTCGGCCCTCGCATCGTCCCCGGCGACCACCTGGTCTGCCACCGGATGCCGTACGACTACAAGGTCACCCAGACCAGCTTCGCCGGCCCCACCTGCTTCCAGCGGGGCGACACGCTCTACATCAACCAGCGGGGCGAGCGCATCGCCCAGCAGCGTTCGACGGCCATCCGCTACCCGGTGCGGGAGGCCAAGGAGAAGAAGCGGTTCGACGAGGCCAGCGACCCGGAGTGGACCGACGCCGAGCTGGCCGAGCTCGAGGACCGCAAGCAGGCCTTCATCGAGCAGATCCAGCAGCTGCGCCACGACAAGCGCCTGTTCTCCAGCGTCTCGGTCGGTGACCGCCTGGCCGAGCACGTCCTCGGCCCCCACAGCCTGGCCAGCTTCGCCACCGAGTGGCGGGCCTTCCCCATGAACACGTGGGGCGGGATGAAGACCGGACCCACCACGGTGAGCGCCCTCGAGCTCGGGTACACCAAGGAGATGGCCGGCCACGAGGGCGACAAGCGCATGGAGCGGACCAACCCCGAGCTGACCGACGGCGCCTACTACGGCCCGTCGCGCGGGCACCTCCAGCCTCGCTGGGCCCAACACGTGGGCATGGCCCGCGGCTACGGCTACGGCGCGTCGATGGGCGCGTGGGTCCTCGACTACGTGGCCGCGTGGGCCGGCGAGTGGGGCGAGATCGTGCACTCGATCGCCCAGTACCGCAACCCCGCCTTCACCGGCGACGCCACCTTCCTGCACGGCGAGGTGGTCGACACCCGGGTGGAGAAGCGCCAGAGCCTCGCCATCGTCGAGGTCGAGCTGACCAACCAGACCGGCGCCACCATGGCCACCGCCACCGTCGACGTGAAGCTCCCCGTCGAGTAGCCGCGCCCTTCCCCGACCGTTCACCGACTCCCCAGGAGATCCCCCATGACCACCGTTCGCGCCATCGCCGCTCCCGAGCCGGGACCGGCCTCGCTCGTCGAGCTCAGCGACGCCGACCTGGGCGAAGGTGACGTCACCGTCGCCGTGGCCTACTCGTCGCTCAACTACAAGGACGGTCTGGCCGTCACCGGCAAGGGCAAGATCATGCGGTCGCACCCGATGGTCGCCGGCATCGACCTGGCCGGGGTCGTCGAGGCCTCGGACTCCCCCGACTGGAAGCCCGGAGACGAGGTGGTGGTGACCGGCTGGGGCCTCTCCGAGACCCATTCCGGTGGCTACACGCAGCGCCAACGGGTGCGGGCGGAGTGGCTCACGGCGAAGCCCGACGGCCTCACGCTCCTGCAGACGATGGCGGTCGGCACCGCCGGACTCACCGCCATGCTGTGCGTGCTGGCCATCGAAGGCGCCGGCGTCGTGCCGGGCGACGGCCCGGTCATCGTCACCGGCGCGGGAGGCGGCGTGGGCAGCGTGGCCGTCGCCGTGCTCGCCGGACTCGGCCACGCCGTCGCCGCATCCACCGGTCGGACCGAGACCCACGACTACCTGCGCTCCCTCGGCGCCACCGAGATCGTCGAGCGCGACACGTTGGCCACCGCCGGTCGCCCTCTCGACAAGGAACGCTGGCGGGGCGGCGTCGACACCGTCGGCAGCCAGACCCTCGCCACCGTGCTGGCCCAGACCCGCTACCGCGGTGCCGTCGCCGCCTGCGGCCTGGCCGGCGGCAACGACCTCCCCACCACGGTCCTGCCGTTCATCCTGCGCAACGTCTCCCTCCTCGGCATCGACTCGGTGTCGTGCCCGGCCACCGTCCGCAACGAGGCATGGGCCCGCCTCGGCACCGACCTTCCGACCGACCTGCTCGACTCGCTCACGACGGTGCGACCCATGACCGAGGTGCCGGCGCTGGCCGAGCAGATCCTCGCCGGGCAGACCCGCGGTCGAGTGGTCATCGACACGTCGGCCTGACGCCGGTGTCGGGGAGCACGCCTCAGCCGGGCCCGGCGGCCGGCGCTGAGTGGAGCGGATCGAACCGCCGGACCGAACCGGATCACCAGGCCACCGTCGCCGGCCTGTTGCGCCACGCCGTGGCCCACCACCCCGACGCCCTGGCCGTGGCCACCCCCGACGAGCAGCTGACCTACGCCGACCTCGAACGGCGATCGGCGGCCCTCGCCGCCCGCCTGGTGGCTCTCGGGGTCGGCAAGGGCAGCCGGGTCGCCACCTTGTTGCCCAACAGCGCCCGTTGGGTGGTGGCGTGGGCCGCCATCACGCGGATCGGTGCCGTCTCCACCCCGGTCAACACCTTCTCCACACCCCCGGAGCTGGCCACCGTTCTGCGCCACGCCGACGTGCAGCTGTTGATCGCCACGCCGACGTTCCCGCCGCACGACTACGCGGCGAGCCTCCTCGCCGTGGCGCCGGGACTGGCCGACAGCATCGCTGGGTCGCCCCTCCTCCTGACCGGGCTGCCCCAGCTGCGCCACGTCGGGTTCTGGGACGACAGCGCCGTCACCTGGGCCCACTCCGGGATCGGAGCCCGACTCGACGACCCACCCGATCCGCACCTCGCCACCATCGTCCGCGCCATCGAGGACGACGTGGTCCCCGCCGACCCGATGCTCATCACCTACACGTCGGGTTCGACGGGTGAGCCCAAGGGCGTCGTCCACGGGCAGGGGCCGTTGCTCCGCCACGCCCGGAACCTGGCGGCGTTGTCCGGCATCGGTCCGACCGACCGGATCTGGACCCCGATGCCCCTGTGCTGGGTGGGCGGCTTCGCCTTCACCCTCCTGCGGGCGCTGTCGGTCGGGGGAGCCTTCGTGACCCAACCCCGGATGGACGCCGGCGTCGCCCTCCGCCTCCTCGACGAGCACCGGGTGACCTGCGTGAGCGCGTGGCCGACGATCGGGGCCACCCTGTGCGCCCACCCCGACTACCCGGCCACCGACCTGTCCGCCCTCCGGCTCGGCACCTTCTGGGAGGGTCGGGCCCCCGAGCGTCGTCCGGCCGATCCCGGCCTGTCCGTCACCTCGCTGGGCATGTCCGAGACCGGCGGCCCCCACACGTTCTGGACGCTCGACGACGACCTCCACGGCACCACCGAGGAGTACCGGGGCACCTTCGGCCACGAGGTCCCCGGCGTGTCCCACCGGGTCGTCGACAGCCACGGCGCCGACGTGGCCGAGGGGGAGGAGGGGGAGGTGCTGGTCCGCGGGTACAGCCTCATGCTCGGTCTCCACAAGCAGGAGCGGGCCGACGTCTTCGACGACGACGGCTGGTACCACACCGGTGATCGCGGTTGCTTCCGTGACGGCTGGTTCTTCTTCACCGGCCGCCAGTCCGACCTCATCAAGACCAAGGGAGCCAACGTGGCCCCGGCCGAGGTCGAGAAGGCGCTCCTCGCCCACGACCAGGTCACCAGCGCCTTCGTGTTCGGCGTCGATCACCCCGACCGGGGCCAGGACGTCGTCGCCCTCGTCGTGGCCGACGGCGTGAACCCCGACGAGCTGCGGGGCCATCTGCGGACCCAGCTCTCGTCGTACAAGGTGCCCCTCCACGTCTTCGCCGTCGATGCCGGCGACGTTCCGCACCTCACGAGCCAGAAGCCCGATCGGCGCCAGCTGGCCGCCGTGGCCCAGCGCCTCACCGAACAGGCGCGGTCAGGTGCCTGACCGCTCAGCCGAGCTCGGTGCGGCCGCGTCGGCGGGCGGCTTCGGGCACGAAGAGGTCGGCCGCGTAGGGGCCCACGGTGACGGCCCGCAGCTCGAGCTCGGGCAGCACGACCGACGGGTCGAGCGACTCGAGCCACACCACGGCTCGGGCGACCTGCTCGGCGTCGAGGGCGTGCATCGGGAAGTGCACGTCGTCGAGCATCGGGGTGGCCACGGGCGCCGGGGTGACCGTGTGCACGGCGATGCCGTCGCGCTCGACCTCCAGGGCCAGGGCCGAGGCGAAGGCGTTCAGCCCGGCCTTCGACGCCGAGTAGGCGGCCTTGCCGGGCTGGGGCTGGTGGGCCGACGACGACGAGAGGAAGACGATGCGGCCGCCCGCGGCCATCGTGGGCAGGACCGCACGGGCCATCAGGAACGACGAGCGCAGGTTCGCCGCCAGCACCGCGTCGAAGGCGTCCACCGACTCCTTGCGCACGAAGGTGCCGTCCATCATCCCCGCGGCGTGCACCAGACAGATCGACGGGACCGGCGGCGTCGACGATCGGCCTGCGCCTGCTCCTCGACGGCACAGTCGCCGGCCACGGAGCGGGCCCCGATGGACGAGGCGGCGTCGGCCAACGGACCCGCCCGCCGGGCGTTGAGGGTGACGGCGTAGCCCGTCCCCACCAGCAGGCGGCCGACGGCCAGGCCGATCCCGCTGCTGCCACCGGTCACCAGCGCCCGTCGGGCGCCCTCGGTGCCGTTCCGCTCAGGCCCGCTCATCGCATCCATCCCCTCGATCGATCCGGATGTTCCGGCGGTCGTGCGTCCACTCGTCCCCGCACCCGCGAGGGCGGAGCCAAGGGAGTCCAATGATCCTGATCGTGGTCAAGCAGCCCGTGCGGGCCAAGTACGCCGACGACTTCGCGTCCCTGGTGGGCGAGTTCACCACGGCGTCTCGGGCCGAGCCCGGCTGCATCTCGTTCGACTGGTACCGCAGTGCCGACGATCCGAACCTGTGGGTGCTCATCGAGATGTTCCGCGACGCCGAGGCCGGCGAGGCCCATGTCCAGTCGGCCCACTTCGCCGCGGCGTCAGAGGCCATGCCCCGTTGGCTCGCCGCCGCCCCCGAGATCATCCACGTCGAGGTTCCCGGCGACAGCTGGTCCGAAGTGAGCGAAGCCTCGTCGTGACCGCCTCTCGCGTCGGATTCGAGGTCCGAGGGCACACCGCGCTGATCACCATCGATCGCCCCGCCGCCCGCAACGCCGTCGACGGGCCCACCGCGCACGGCATCGAGGAGGCGATCGACCGCCTGGAGGACGACGACTCGCTCTGGGTCGGCATCCTCACCGGGACACCTCCCTCCTTCTGCGCCGGCGCCGACCTCCGAGCCATCGAGGAAGAAGGCCTGGAGGTCATCAAGACGGCGCGCGGCGGCTTCGGGGGCCTGGTGGAGCGGGAGCGCCGCAAGCCCCTGATCGCCGCCGTGGTGGGCGCCGCCCTGGCCGGCGGCTTCGAGCTGGTGCTGGCCTGTGACCTGGTGGTCGCCGCCCACGACGCCCGCTTCGGGCTGCCCGAGGTCCGGCGGGCGCTGATCGCCGGGGCCGGCGGCCTCGTCCGGCTGCCCATCGCCATCCCCCGCAACCTGGCCATGGAGATGGTCCTCACCGGGGAGCCGATCGACACGGCCACGGCCGTGCGCTTCGGACTGGTGAACGCCGCGGTCGACGCCGACGACGTGGTCGATGCCGCCATGGCCCTGGCCGAGCGGGTCGGGGCCGGCGCCCCTCTCGCCGTGCAGAGCTCGCGTCGGGTCCTGCTCGCCGCCATCGACGAGGGCCCCGACGAGGCGTGGCGACTGTCGAAGCAGGGGCTGCAGGACATGGCCACGACCGACGACTTCGGGGAAGGGCCCCGGGCCTTCCTCGAGAAGCGGGACCCCGTCTGGAGAGGCCGCTAGGCCGCCTGCCGGCGGCCTCACCCGGCCGAGGCCTCGGCGAGCAGCGGCGCCAGCTCGGTGCGCACGACCTTGCCCATGGCGTTGCGCGGGAGGGCGGTGACGACCGCCATCGCGTCCGGCACCTTGTAGCGGGCCAGGTTGGCGACCAGGAAGGCCCGCAGCTCGTCCAGGTCGACGGTGACGCCGGGTGCGGGCTCGATGAGAGCAGCGACCCGTTCGCCGAGGCGCTCGTCGGGGCGGCCGAACACGGCGGCGGAGGCCACCGCCGGGTGCTCGATCATGACCCGCTCGACCTCGGCGGGGTAGACGTTGGCCCCGCCACGGAGGATCACCAGGCTCGTGCGGTCACGCACGTGCAGCCGTCCTGCGTCGTCGATCAGGCCGAGGTCGCCGGTGTGGAGCTCACCGCCGGCCAGCGCCTCGGCCGTGGCCTCGGGGCGCTCCCAGTAGCCGAGCATCGTCCGGTAGCGGTCGTCGGCGGGACCGATGCGGATCTCACCGACCTCCCCCGGGGGGAGGGAGGTGCCGTCGGCACCGGCGACGCGCACGGCGAGATGGGGCAGCGGGTGGCCCGACGCCCCCGGGACGTGGTCGGTATCCCGGCGGGTGTCGATGGCCACCACCGTGGGCGCCTCGGTCAGCCCGTAGGTGGCCAGCACGGGTAGGCCGAACCTGGCCTCGAAGGCCGACCGGATCGCCTCGGGGCAGTCAGCGCCTCCCGTCCAGACCTCGTCGAGGGTGTCGAGGTCGGCGGGGGAAACCTCGTCGGAGTGGGCCAGGGTGTAGAGCAACGCGGGCGGACCGTTGAAGGTGGTGACCCGCTCGGCGCGGATCCACTCGGCCACTCCCACGGCGTCGATGCGGTCCATGACGATCGACGTGCCGCCGGCCCGGGCGACCAGCAATGTGGTGAGCACCGCCATGTTGAGGATGGTGAAGGGGAAGCAGTCGCCCTTGCGCAGGTCGGGGCCGTAGCCCCGCGATTCGACCAGCACCGCCCCCGGCACGAGCAGGTTGTGCTGGCTGTGCACCGCGCCCTTGGGGCGGCCGGTGGTTCCGCTCGTGTAGGCGATCCCGGCCGGACCGTACGGGTCGACGGTGACCCCGACCGGACCGTCGGTGGCGGCGGCGACCGCCGCCCGCCACCCGGCGCTGTCGAGGACGGGGATGGGGGTGGCATCGAGGGGTTCGTCGCTCAAGAGGAGCGACGCTCCGCAGTCGGCCAGCTGCCAGCGCTTCTCCGGAGGGGCGAGCGCCCGGTTCACCCCCACCCAGACGGCACCGAGGCGCATCGCGCCGTGAAAGGCCACGACCACGTCGGCCTCGTTGGGCAGCGACGCCGCGACCCGGTCGCCGGGGCCGATGCCGAGCTCGACCAGGGCGCGGGCGGCCCGATCGGCCTCGGCGTCGAGCTCGGCGTAGGTGAGCCGACGCGAGCGGGTGACCAGCGCCTCGCGTTCGGGGTCGACGGCCAGCGCCCGATCGAGCACACGGGCCACGGTGTCGGGTGCCACTACTGGATCTGCTCGTCGCCCGTGAGCGTCGTGCGATGCATGTCGCGCGCCGATGTCGGGTCGTAGGGCAGGGCCCGGTGGAGCAGGCCCCGGTTGTCCCAGATCACGAGGTCGCCGACCCGCCACTCGTGGCGGTAGACGCGATCGGGGGCGGTCGACCGCTCGAGGATGTCGGCGATGAGGGCCCGTCCGGCTTCCGGGTCCATGCCCACCACATGGTCCGCGGTCGGCCCCAGCACCACGGACCGGCGACCGTCGTGGTGGCGCCAGATCAAGGGCTGCTCCTTCTGCGGCCGTGACCGCCACATGGCCAGCTGCTCCGCGGAGGGGTCGGGCTCGAGGAGCCGCTGGGCCGCCTCGATGGAATGGATCACCCGGACCGACTGGTAGCGCTCCTTCTCCTCGTCGCTCAGCGCGTCGTAGGCCGCGTAGGTGCTGGCGAACTCGGTCTCGCCGCCGGAGTCGGCCACGCCGTGGGCGCTGAGCAGCGTGGCCTTGATCGGGGTGTCGTCGGTGAGGCCGTCGATGTGCCAGTCGAAGGTGCCCCGCAGGTAGGCCGCCGCGCTGTTCCTGGCCGGGTCCAGCGTCACCAGGAAGATCTCGGGCAGCTCACCCTCGCCGAGGGCCTCGACCGGACCGAGGCGCTTGCTGAACGCGACCTGGGAGGCGTCGTCGAGATGGAGGTCACGGAACACGAGCACGCCGTGGGCGGAGAGGGTGTCGAGCACCCACTCGGGCACGTGCTCGTCGTCGAGGAGCCGATCCACGTCGACCCCCTGCACCTCCACTCCCACGCTGTCGGTCAGCTCCGCCGTGGCGATGGTCTCCATCACGTGTCCTCCCTGAGCTCGCGCTTGAGCACCTTGCCCGACGGGTTGCGGGGCAGCTCGTCGACGATGGTGATGTCCTTGGGGATCTTGAAGCGGGCCAGCTGGGCGCCGCAGTGCCGGAGCAGCTCGTCGGTCGTGACCGAGGAGCCCTGGCGCAGGGCGACGAAGGCGATGGGCACCTCGCCCCACCGCTCGTCGGGGCGACCCACCACGGCGGCCTCGCGCACGGCGTCGTGCTCGTAGAGCACCCGCTCGATCTCGGAGCCGGCGATGTTCTCGCCGCCCGAGACGATCATGTCCTTGAGGCGGTCGACGATGTAGAGGTAGCCGTCCTCGTCGCGGACTCCGACGTCACCGGTGTGGAACCAGCCCCCGGCGAAGGCGGTGGCGGTGGCCTCCGGGTCGCGCCAGTACCCGGTGAAGACCTTCGGACCCCGCAGGACGATCTCGCCCCGCTCCCCCGGCGGCACCGAGGCACCGTGCTCGTCCCAGATGTCGAGCTCGAGATGGAGGCAGGGGCGGCCCACGCTGCCGAGCTTGGTGATGATGCTGTCCCGGTCGAGGAAGGTGTCGCCCGACACCGTCTCGGTCAGCCCGTAGGCGTCGGCGAACCATGCCGACGGGAAGGCCCGATGGACCCGTTCGATGAGCGGGACGGGCATCTTCTCGCCGCCGCTGATGATCACCCGCACCGAGGAGAGGTCTCGTCGCTCGACGTCGGGCAGAGCCATGATGGCGTTGACCATGGCCGGGGCCAGCCACACCGTGGTCACCCGTGAGCGCTCGAGCTCGTCGACCACGGCGGCGGCGTCGAAGCCCCGGTGCAGGATCATCGTGGCCCCCATGGCCACCAACGACGTCGTGGTGAGGTCGAGCGCGCCCACGTGGTAGAGCGGCCCGCAGGCCAACCCCACGTCGTCGCCGGTGAAGCCGAACTCGACGATGTGGGCGAGGTTCTTCCAGGCCAGGTTGCCGTGCGTGAGCATGACGCCCTTGGGCCGTCCGGTGGTGCCCGACGTGTACATCAGGCGATGCACGTCCTCGGCCGAGGCGGTCTCCGCGGCGCGAGAGGAGTCGTGGTTGCGCAGGTCGGCGAGGGCGACCCAGCCCTCGGGGGCCGACGAGGTGACCGCCGCCCGCACCAACGTGGCCTCCAGTCCCTTGGTCGCATCGTCGGCCAGGGGCACCAGCGCCTCGTCGCACACCAGAGCCCGGGCCTCGGAGTGGTCGAGGATGAAGCGCACCTCGGGGGCGGCCAGGCGCCAGTTGATCGGCATGGCGACGGCACCGAGGTGGTTGGCCGCGAACAGGGTCTCGAGGAACTCGGGGCAGTTGTAGGACAACAGGCCGACGACGTCGCCGCGACCGACGCCCCGCTCGTGCAGACCGTCCGCCAGCGCAGAGGCCCGGGCCGCCATCTCCCCGTAGGTCGTCGTCTCGCCTTCGAAGACGGTCATGGCCTTGTCGGGTGACCGGCTCGCGTGGTGCGCGAGGACGGCGAACCAGTTGACGTCGCTCTGCCTGCCGTGCTCCAACGCCACGAGCGAACCTGCCCTCCGACCGTCCCGGAATTCTTGTACCGACCAGTCAGTCTATTCGTACGCGCCCGGGCCTGCGCCCGCTAGCGTCGGCCCATGCCTCGAGCGGAGACCACCGACACCTCTCGACGCAACCAGAAGTGGGCGGCACGTCGCGAGGCCATCATCGACACCTCGGCCCGACTGTTCGCCGCCAACGGATACCACGCCACCGGCATCAACGAGCTGTGCGAGGCCAACGAGCTGGGCAAGGGCGCCCTCTACCACTACATCGGGTCCAAGGAGGAGCTGCTGGCCTCCATCCACGACCGGGTGATGGACGAGGTCATGCGCGGCGCCGACCGTGTCGCCGATGCCGACGCAACGCCCCCGGAGCGGCTGTCCGCCCTCGGGGCTGAGCTGCTCGACGTGATCGGCCGCTACCCCGATCACTGCTGGGTGTTCCTGCACGAGTTCCCGGCGCTGACCGGCGAGCGGGCCGCCCAGTTCCGCACCCGACGCCGCGAGTACGAACGCCGGGTCGAGGACGTCATCCGGGCCGGCGTGGAGTCGGGCGACTTCCGCGAGGTCGATCCGTGGCTCACCGCCCGGGCCTGGCTCGGCATGCACAACTACACCTACCTGTGGCTGAAGCCGGGCAAGGACCTCTCGACGAGTGACGTCGCCCAACCCTTCGCCGACATCTTCACCCGAGGCATCCTCGGCCCCGATCAGGGCGCCGAGTAGCCCCCGTCGACCACCAGCGCCGAGCCCGTCGTCCATCGCGAGTCGGGGCCGGCCAGGTAGGAGTAGGCCCCGACCAGGTCGGTGGCCGCGCCCAGGCCCAACGGGTGACGGGCCTCGATGGTGTCGAGCGCCTCCGGCGGGAGCCCCTCGTGGATCGCCGACCGGAAGGTGCCGGGGCAGACGCAGTTCACCCGTATCCCGTCCCGGGCGTACTCGACGGCACCGACCTTGGCCAGGTGGATCACCGCCGCCTTGGTGGCGCAGTAAGGCGCGGCGTGGGACCAGGCGGTGAGACCCGAGACCGACGCCGTCAAAACGATCGACCCCGACTTCTGGCTCCGCATCGGCGCCACCGCGGCCCGGATCCCGTTGACCGCGCCGAGCACGTTCACGCGGAACGCCCGCTCCCAGTCCTCGGTGGCCAGGTTGTGGATGCGCCCGTTGGGTGAGAGCACCCCGGCGTTGCTGATCAACACGTCGAGACGACCGAAGCGCTCGACGGCCACGGCCACCACCGCCTCCACCTGGTCGAAGTCGCTCACATCGGCGAGCGCCGTCGCCACCGAGGCGGGAGGGTCGCCCAGCCCCGCGAGCGTCGCACCGAGCGACGCCTCGCTGAGGTCGCTGAGCACGAGATCGGTGTCGGGCTCGCCGGCCAGCCGCGCCGAGAGGGCAGCACCCAGCGCGCCGCCCGCCCCCAGGATGGCGATGACCCGGCGACGCGGCTCGGTCTCGCTCACGGTCTCGGTCATACGAGCAGGTACCCCCCGTCGACGTTCAGGACGGTGCCGGTGACGTAGGCCGAGGCGTCGGAGGCCAGGAAACGGTAGGCCCCGGCCAGGTCGTCCGAGGCGCCCCAACGCTTCTGGGCGGTGTGGTCGGTGATCCGAGCCGAGAGCTCGGGGTCACGGCGCCAACCCTCGGCCAGCGGTGATTCGAACCAGCCAGGCGCGACCACGTTGACGGTGATGCCGGCCGGGGCCAGGTCGAGGGCCAGGCCCTTGGCCATCCCGACCAGCCCGGCCTTCGACGCGCTGTAGGCGGTGAGCCCTTCCTTGGGACGCTCTCCCAGCACCGAGCCGGTGAAGATGAGCCGCCCGCCCTCCCCCATGACCCGGGACGCGGCCCGAGCCCCGAGGAAGGCTCCGGTCAGGTTCACGTCGAGCACCTTCCGCCAGATCGTCGGATCGGTCTGACGGGGGCCGGCGACGACCGGCGAGATGCCGGCGTTGGCGATCCACACGTCGAGACCGCCCCACTCGGCCACGGTGGCATCGGCCACGGCCTCGTTGAAGTCCTCGTCGGTGACGTCACCGCTGAGGGCGATGGCCGGTCCGGGAAGGTCCGCGGCCACCGCCTTCAGGTCCTTCTCGGTACGTGACACGAGGGTGACCCGGGCACCGGAGCGGGAGAAGGCGTGGGCCAGGACCGATCCGAGGCCCCGACTGGCGCCGGTGATCACCACTCGTTTCCCCGCCACCGAGCTGGGCTCGGCGAACGTGTCGGGGATGTCGATCGGCTGGGTCATTCCAACGGTCCCTCTTTTGTACCGACCAGTACAGTACATCGTCGTGACCCCCGGACGATCCGCCGAACCAGAGCTCGCCCCGACCGAGCTGCTCGAGATGCACCGGCGCATGCTGGTCATCAGAGGTTTCGAGCAGCGCGTCGCGTCGCTCTACCGCGACGGCGAGGTGCCCGGGTTCGTGCACCTCTCCATCGGGCAGGAGGCGGCGGCCGTGGGCGCGTGTTGGCCTCTCGGCCCGGCCGACGTCATCACCTCCACCCATCGGGGGCACGGCCACTGCCTGGCCAAGGGCCTCGACCCCCTCGGGATGTTCGCCGAGCTGATGGGCAAGGACGAGGGCACCAACCGCGGCCGGGGCGGTTCGATGCACATCGCCGACCCCGACCTCGGGATCTTCGGGGCCAACGGGATCGTGGCCGCCGGGGTACCCATCGCCGTCGGGGCCGCGGCGGCCGCCCAGCTGCGGGGCGACGGCAGCGTGGCCGTGGCCTTCTTCGGTGACGGCGCCCCCGCCCAGGGTGCGTTCCACGAGGCGGTGAACCTGGCCGCGGTGTGGGAGCTGCCGGCCATCTTCTTCTGCGAGAACAACGGCTACGCCGAGTTCTCGGCCACGGCGTCGCAACACGCCTCGACGCTGGCCCAGCGGGCCGCCGGGTACGGGGTCGACCACGTGGCGGTCGACGGCAACGACGTGGTGGCGACCGCCGCGGCGATGGCGGAGGTCGTCGCCGCGATACGAGCGGGCGGCCGACCGGTCCTCGTCGAGGCCACCACCTACCGCTGGCACGGCCACTACGAGGGCGACCCCGAGCGCTACCGCTCACCCGACGAGCTCCGGGACTGGCAGGGCCGCGATCCGCTGGTCGTGCACGAGGGACGACTCCGCGCCTCCGGGCTCGGCGACGACGACCTGAAGACGCTGGAGGCGTCGGTCGCCGAAGAGCTCCACGCCGCCGTCGAGTCGGCCCGCCACATGGTCGACCCCGATCCGTCCACGCTCACCGACTTCGTGGCGCGGGCCCGTCCCGCCCGGCCCGAACCCACCCCCCCGCCCGTCGACGCCCCCGTGTTCCGCACCATGGACGCCGTCCGCCTGGCCCTCGAAACAGAGCTGGCGTCCGACGAGCGGGTCTTCGTCGCCGGCATCGACGTGGCCGAGGGCGGGAACGTCTTCGGCCTCACCCGGGGGTTGCACGAGCGGTTCGGCGACCGTGTCCGGGACACGCCCATCTCCGAGTCGGCCATCGTGGGGCTCGGAGTCGGTGCGGCCATGGCCGGCATGCGTCCGGTGGTCGAGGTGATGTACCTCGACTTCCTCGGGGTCTGCTTCGACCAGCTGCTCAACCAGGCGGCCAAGCTGCCGTTCATGACCGGCGGGGCGGCGCGGATGGCGCTGACCGTGCGCACGCAGTTCGGCGCCGGACGCTCCTCGGGGAGCCAGCACTCACAGAGCCTCGAGGCGCTGTTGGCCCATGTCCCCGGGCTGACCGTGGTCATGCCGTCGACGCCGGCCGACACCTACGGCCTGCTCCGGGCCGCCATCCAGGACCCGAACCCCGTCGTGTTCATCGAGAACCGCCTGCTCTACGGGATGAAGGGCCCCCAACCCGAGCCCGACCACGTCGTGCCCATCGGCTCGGCCTCGGTGGTGCGCTCCGGGACCGACGTGACGGTGGTGTCGGTGTCGCGCATGGTCCACGAGGCGGTGGCCGCGGCCGACGAGCTGGCCGTCGAGGGCATCTCGGTCGAGGTGATCGACCTGCGGACCGTGGCCCCGCTCGACATGGACACCGTCCTCACCTCGGTGGCCCGGACGAGCCGGCTGCTGATCGCCCACGAGGCGGTGGTCCCGTTCGGCATCGGCGCCGAGATCGCCGCCCGCGCCGCGTGCGAGGGGTTCTGGACCCTCGACGCGCCCGTGGAACGCCTCGGTGCGGCGCCCACCCCGGCGCCCTACGCCCCCACCCTCGAACGGGCGTGGCTCCCCGACCGTCACGACATCGTCGCCGCCGTCCGCCGGTTGGCTGCGGTGTGAGCGGCTCGCGTCAGGTCAGCGGCGGTTGACGTTGCCGGCGTCCACTGGAACCGTCGTTCCTGTCACGTAGCGGGCTTCGTCGGAGACGAGCCAGGCGACGGCGTTGGCCACGTCCTCGGCGTCGACCGCCTCTACCGGCAGGGCGTTGGTGAGGGAGTTCACCAACTCCGGTACGTGCTGCACGATCATCGACACGTCGCCGTCGTTGGCCATGGGCGTGCGCACGGTGGTGGGGGCCACGCTGTTGACGCGGATGTTGTGCGGCGCCAGGAAGTTGGCCCAGGAGCGCATCAGTCCGATCACGCCGTGCTTGGCCGCGGTGTAGCCGAGCATGCCCGGGGCGTCGGACGGGGCACCGGTCAGTCCGCCGGTCGAGCTGGTGAGCACGATGGCCCCGCCGCGGCCGTTCTCGATCATCGACGGGATGGCGACGCGGCCGGTGTTCCAGACGCCCTTGAGGTTGACGTCGATGACCTCGTCCCATTGCTGCTCGGCCGTGGCGAAGCCGCTGGGGCCGATGCCGGCGTTGGCCACCACGATGGTGGCGGGACCGAGCTCGGCCACGCCGTCGTCGAACGCCTTCTGCAGCGCCTGCACGTCGCGGACGTCGACGACGTGGGCCACGATGCGGCCTCCGAGGGCCTGCACCAGACGAATCGTCTCGTCCAGGTCCTCGGCCGACGCCATCGCGTAGACGACCGACTCCAGCTGCGCGCAGATGTCGACGGCGATGACGTCGGCTCCCTCCGCAGCCAGGCGGACGGCGTGGGCGCGACCCTGGCCGCGCGCCGCGCCGGTGATGAAGGCGACCTGCCCCTCGAGCTTTCCCATGTACGTGTCTCCCCGTGTTCAACAGCCCAGCGCACGGGCGATGACCGTGTGCTGGATCTCGTTCGTGCCTTCACCGATCTCCAGGACCTTGGCGTCGCAGTAGAACCGCGCCACCGGCGTCTCGAGCATGTAGCCGACCCCGCCGTGTATCTGCACGGCCTCCGAGGCCGCCGCCACCGCGACTCGGCTGGCCTTCATCTTGGCCATGGCCGCTTCCTTCTGGAACGGCTCCCCGGCGTCGCGCAGGTACGCGGCGCGGTAGGTGAGCCAGCGAGCCGCCTCCAGCTCGGTGGCGATGTCGGCCAGCTTGAACTGCACGGCCTGGAAGCTCGAGATGGGCTGGCCGAACTGGACCCGCTCGCGGGCGTAGTCGAGCGCGAGGTCGAGCACGGCCTGGGTGAGGCTGAGCGAGAGGGCGGCGATGGAGATCCGCCCCACCTCGAGGGTGCGCAGGAACTGGCCGAGGCCCAGGTCGGGATCGCCCACCAGGTGTTCGTCGGGAACCCAGACGTCGTCGAAGTACAGCGGTCGGGTGTCGAGGCCCTTCCATCCGATGCCCCGCATCTTCGGACCCATGGTGAAGCCCGGCGTGTCCTTCTCCACGACGAGGGTGGCGTAGCGGGGCTTCCCCCCCTCGGCCGGCTCGGTGCGGGCCAGCAGCGTCACGCCGAACGACATGTCGGTCCCGGCGTTGGAGATGAAGGTCTTGCGCCCGTTGATCAGCCAGCCGCCGTCCTTGCGCTCGGCCCGGGTGGAGATCCCCCGGGCGTCGGAGCCGGCGTCGGGCTCGGTGAGGCCGAAGGCGCCGAGCACCCGACCCTCGGCGAGCGGGCGCAACCACCGATCGCGCTGGGCGTCGTCACCGAAGAGCAGCAGCGGCAGCGAGCCGATGGTGACGTGGGCCTGCCAGGCGGCGGCGAGGGACTGGTCGGCCACGCCGATCTGCTCCATGGCGGCCACGAACCCGACGGTGGACATGCCGATCCCGCCCCACTCCTCGGGCACCAGCATGCCGAGCAGCCCGAGCTGGCCCATCTCCCGCAGGAGGTCGGTGGCGCAGCGCTCCTCGTCCCACGCTCGGGGTGCCCGGACCGCGATCTCCTTCTGGGCGAAGTCACGGCACAGCTCGACCAGGTCGCGTTCGAGCTCGGTGAGCGAGAAGTCCATCGCCCGATCATATTGGACCGAACGGTACAACGTCGTTACGATCGCGCCATGGCGTCGGACCGAGCCCCGCACACCTTCCCGAAGTTCGACTCGCACGAGGCCGAGCGGCGCCACCGCAAGCAACGCCTGGCCGCCGCGTTCCGCCTCTTCGGCCTCTTCGGGTTCAGCGAGGGCACCGCGGGCCACATCACGGCTCGGGACCCGGAGCTCACGGACCACTTCTGGGTCAATCCGCTGGGCATGAACTTCCGCAAGATCCGGGTGAAGGACCTCCTGTTGGTGAACCACCACGGCGAGGTCGTCGACGGTACGTGGCCGGTGAACGCCGCCGCCTTCGCCATCCACTCCCAGATCCACGCCGCCCGCCCCGAGGTCGTCGCCGCCGCCCACTCCCACTCGGTGCACGGCAAGGCATGGTCCGCCCTGCGGCGCCCCCTCGACCCCATCACCCAGGACGCCTGCGCGTTCTACGAGGACCACGCCCTGTTCGACGACTACACCGGCGCCGTCCTCGACGTCGAGGAGGGCAAGCGCATCGCCCACCGCCTCGGGGCCCACAAGGCCGCCATCCTGGCCAACCACGGCCTGCTCACCGTGGGCCGGACGGTCGACGAGGCGGCGTGGTGGTTCATCACCATGGACCGCACCTGTCAGGCCCAGCTCCTCGCCGAGGCGGCGGGCACGCCGGTGCTCATCGACCCGGAGCACGCCACCACCGCCGCCGCCCAGGTCGGCAGCCACCGCACCGGCTGGCTGCAGTTCCAACCGCTCTACGACGCCATCGTCGACGACGAGCCCGACCTCCTCGACGACTAGCCCCTCACCCCTCAACCTGGCTCCGTTCGTAACGGAAACCGTTACGAACGGAGCCAGCTTGGTCAGGGGGTGGCGGGTGGGGGGAGGTGGGCGGTGAAGGTGTTCGACCAGTCGGTCAGGTCGGCCGGGAGGTAGTAGCCGGTCTCGTCGTTGATCGTCGCCCAGTGGGTGGCCACGTCCTCGACCGTCGGATCAGACCCGGTGTGGAGGTACCCGGGCGTGGAGGCGATGAACACCCGGGCGAAGCGGCCGGCACCGGCGGCGTAGATCTCACCGCTGACCGGGCAGTCCTCGTGAGCCAGGTACGCCACCATCGGCGCCACCAGGTGAGCGGGCATGCCCATGTCGTCGTCGGAGGACGAGCCCGCCATGCGCGTCATCGCCGCCGGGGCGATGACGTTGACCGTGATCCCGTGTCGGCGTCCGGCGGTGTTCAGGCTCCGGGTGAGGCCCACGACCCCGCCCTTGGCCGCGGCGTAGGACGTGTTGGCCGGCAACCCGAACAGGCCGGCCGAGGCGGTCATGACGATGCGGCCGTAGCCCCGCTCGACCATGTGGGGCCAGGCGGCGCGAGCGGTGAGGAACGAGCCGACCACGTGGACGGCCAGGTGGCGCTCGAAGTCGCCGTCGCTCACGTCGGGGAAGCGGGCCCAGCGCATGATGCCGGCGTTGTTGACGAGCACGTCGATGCTCCCGAGGCGCTCGACGGCGGTGGCGATCAGCCCGCTCGCCCCCTCGGGCGTGGCGATGTCGTTGGTGTCGGCCACGGCGGTTCCGCCGGCGGCCACGATCTCGGCGGCGACGTCGTTGGCCGGCTCGGTGTCGGCGCCCTCGCCGGTGATGGAGCCACCCAGGTCGTTGACCACGACACGTGCGCCGCGCTCGGCGAGCAGGTGCGCGTAGGCCCGCCCGATGCCGCGCCCGGCGCCGGTGACGACGGCGACGCGCCCGTCGAAGCGGAGCTCGTTCAGGCCGACACCGGGGCGAACCCCAACAGGTCGCCCAGCGTGCCGCCGACCATGGCCTTGCGCTCCTCGTCGGGGACACCGGCCATGAGCGAACGGAGCAGCTCCTGGCTGCCTCGGAAGGTGCCCTCGGCGTGGGGGTAGTCGTTGCCCCACACGACGGTCGACAGGCCGGTGATGTTGCGACAGGCGACGGCCACCGGGTCGTCCTGGAACGAGACGTGGAACTGGCGCTTCACGTACTCGCTCGGCATCAGGGGGTACGGCCACTTCTCGTTGAGGCGGAAGAGCTGGGCCATGCCGGGCTGGTCGTCGTCGGGGCGGTCGTCGTCCCAGACCCCGATCCACCAGTCGGCGTCCTGGCCGATCCCGGTGATCCAGCACTTGTCCATCGAACCCACCAGGGACGACAGCCAGTAGGCGTTGAACTCGATGAGCGAGAAGTGCAGGTCGGGGAAGCGCTCGGGCACCCCGCCCCCGATCAGTTGGCAGATGAGCTGCTGGGGGACGATCGGCTGCATCACCGCCTGGGTGACCATCCGCTTGGCCGCCGCCTTCTCGGTCATGGGCTGGTTCACCTGCTGGGCGTTCTCCAACATGACCTTGAGGGTGAGCGCCTCGGGGTCCTTGATCTTGATCCCGCCCGTCTGGGTGTGCACGAACACGCTCATGCCGCTGGCCTGCACGGCGGCCCACACCGGGTCGTAGTCGCGCAGGTAGTAGGGCCGGGGCGCGGTGGCGGGCAGCAGCACGGCCCGGAAGCCGCCGGCGGCGACCCGCTCGATCTCGGCCACGGCGTCGTCGATGTCGGTGAGAGGGATGGGCGCGGTGGGAGCCAGACGACCGAAGTACGGGGTGAAGCGCTCCATCACGTAGTCGTTGTAGACCCGGGCGTGGGCGATCGACATCTCGTGGTCATCGGTGTAGAGGCCGAACTGGGAGAGGTTGGGGTGCAGCACCTGGGCGTCGACACCGTCGGCGTCCATGTCCTCGAGGATGATCTCGGGGTCGCCCTCGGGCGTGCGCCCGTGCGTCTGGCGGTACCGCGACACCGTCCAACCCTCGAACCCGGGCGTGTGCAGTTTGCGGAACACCCGGGCCCCGCCCTCCACGAAGGGCTCGATCTCGAACTCCTCCTCCCACACCGCCATGTCGCGCAGGTGGGCGGGCAGGCGGGTGGTGAACAGATCGGTGGGTTCGAGGAGGTGCCCGTCGGCCGACACCACGAAATCCTTGTGCGTCATCGGTGCGCCTCCAACCCCCGAAATGAGAATGCCCTTCTCCGAAAAAGATAGACCAACCGGTCGGTACATACAATGCCCGTTGCCGGCCCGGGATCACCGGGCCCGACGGGGAGGGAGAAGCCGTGGCCAAGCGGTGGACGCAACGTCCGGAAGGTTCGACCTGGGGCGACTGGGGCGACGACGACGAGCTCGGACGCGTCAACCTGATCACGCCCGAGAAGGTCCTCCAGGGCGTACGCGAGGTCGAGGCGGGCATCAGCTTCTGCCTCAGCCTCCCCCTCGACCTCCCCGGCGGGACCCTCCTCAACCAGCGCCGCCACCCGCCGGTGCTGGCGCCCACCGAGGACATGGATGGCAACGCCGCCACCTTCTACAACGTCCACATGAGCGAGATGCCCGACTTCGGCGACCCCAAGTACGTCGACGTGTGGGCCGACGACGTCGTCACCCTCTCGCTGCAGTACTCGACCCAATGGGACTCGCTCGCCCACGTCGGCGCCGAGTTCGACGCCGACGGCGACGGCGTGGAGGAGGCCGTCTACTACAACGGCTACCGGGCCGGGACGGACCTCGTCGGCCCGACCGACGATGCCGGCGCCGACGGCGTCGGCCATCGCTGCTTCGCCCGCCACCTGGGCCTCGAGCACATGGCGTTCCACGGGGTGCAGGGTCGCGGGGTGCTCGTCGACCTCGAGCACCACCTCGGCCGCGAGTACCGAGGGGTGCGCCTCGACACCCTCCTGGAGGTGATGGCCGCCGACGGGGTCGTGGTGGAGCCCGGTGACATGTTGTTGCTGCACACGGGTTTCGCCACCAAGGTCCTCGAGTGGGGCGGCGACCCGGATCCGAGAGAGATCTTCTCGAGCTGCAGCTGGCTCGACTCGCGGGACTCGGCTCTCCTGGAGTGGATAGCCGACTCACAGATCTCGGCGCTCGTCGCCGACAACTACGCCGTCGAGGGCATGCTGGGCAAGGACCGCCACCCGGAACGTCACTCGTTCCTGCCCATCCACCACCTGTGCCTGTTCGAGCTCGGCGTCCCGTTGGGCGAGCTGTGGTACCTCCACGAGCTGGCCGCCTGGCTGCGGGCCCACGACCGCAGCCGCTTCCTGCTCACGGCGCCCCCGCTGCGCCTGCCCGGCATCGTGGGCTCACCCCTCACGCCGGTGGCCACGGTGTGACGCCCATCCCCTCGCTCAGAGGTCGATGCGGCTGCCGAGCACCGTGGTCTGCGCCGACGGCAGCCGGAAGTAGTCGGCCGTGTTCGAGACGTTGCGGAGCATGAGAGCGAACAGGTAGGTGCGCCACCGGCTCCACCACGGACGCTGGCCGACGACCACCTCCTCTTCGTCGACGAAGTAGTGCAGCGCCGCCGAGTCGAGGTCGAGGTCGAGTCCGCCGGCGTCGCGGACCAGCGCGGCGGGGACGTCGGGCCGTTCCATGAAGCCGTACCGCAGCGTCACCTCGACGATGCCGGACGCCTCGGTGGTGATCTCGGCTCGATCCGCCGGCTCTACCCTCGGCACGCCCTCGGTGCTCACGGTGACCAGCACGACCCGTTCGTGCATTACCTCGTTCACCGTCGTGTTGAGCGTGAGCGCGCCGGGGACCTGGCCGCGGTGGGGCGTGAAGTAGACCGCCGTCCCCGGCACCCGGGTGACCGAGGGGGCCGCAGCATCGAGGGCGGCGCGCAGCTCCCCCAGCCGACCCCACTCGGCCCGGTGGAAGGCGGCGATCTGCTCACGCCCGTTGCGCCAGGTGGTGAGCAGGATCAGGACCAGCGTGCCGACGAGGAGGGGCAGCCAGCCGCCGTGGGGGATCTTGGGGATGTTGGCGGCGAAGAAACCGAGGTCGATCATCAGCAGCGGTCCGCAGACCAGCACCGCCTTGCGCCGCGTCCAGCCCAGGCGGTGCTGGGACACGCGGAAGAAGATGAGGGTGGTCACGACCATGGTGGTGACCACGGCGACCCCGTAGGCGCTGGCCAGGTTCTGCGAGGTCCGGAACACCACGATCAGGGCGATGCAGGCCACCATCAGCATCCAGTTCACGAGGGGCACGTAGACCTGGCCGACGGTGGCGGCCGAGGTGTGGGTGATCCGCAGCCGGGGCAGGTAGCCGAGCTGGACGGCCTGGGTGGTGAGCGAGAACACCCCGGTGATGAGGGCCTGGGAGGCGATGATGGTGGCCAGGGTGGCCAGCACGATCAACGGAACGACCCCCCAGCGCGGCACCAGGCCGAAGAAGGGGTTGGCCACCTTGCTCGGGTCCCCCAGAACCAGGGCGCCCTGGCCGAAGTAGTTGAGCAACAGCGACGGCAGCACCAGAGCGAACCACCCGGTGCGGATGGCCCGGCGACCGAAGTGGCCCATGTCGGCGTAGAGGGCCTCGGCCCCGGTGAGCACCAGGAACACGGCACCCACGACGAGGAATCCGGCGAAGCCGTTGTCGGCGAAGAAGGCGACGGCGTACTGAGGGGAGGCCGCCTTCAACACGACGGGGTGGTGCACGATCTGGACGGCACCGAGGCCGGCGATCACCACGAACCAGACGATCATGATCGGCCCGAAGAACCGGCCGAGCGACCCGCTCCCCCGACGTTGGACGGCGAACAGGCCCACCAGGATCACGATGGCCAGCGGCACCACCAGGCGATCGAGAGCGGGGGCCGCCACCTCGATGCCCTGAACGGCCGACAACACCGACATGGCCGGGGTGATCATGCCGTCGCCGTAGAGCAGGGCGGTGCCGAACAGCCCGAGCAGGATCAAGAACCGCAGCGATCCCTTGGCCTTCTCGCCGGGCGGGATGACGAGAGCGGTGAGGGCGAGGATGCCGCCTTCGCCGTGGTTGTCGGCCCGCATCACCAACATCAGGTACTTGACGCTCACGACGATCACCAGCGACCAGAAGATCAGCGAGAGGACGCCGAGGACGTTGCCCTGGTCCACGCCGAGGGTGTGGGTGCGGGAGTCGAAGGCCTCCTGGAGGGCGTAGAGCCCGCTCGTGCCCAGGTCGCCGTAGACGACCCCGAGGGCGGCCACCGCCACCGCGAAGCGCAGGCCGTTGTCCGGGGCCTCGGGGCGTCCGCGATCAGCCGCCGCGACCGGGTGCGCGCTCGACGGGCACCTCCCACCATCGGCCACGGGGCCTCATCATGGCCGTTCCGCGCCCGTCGGCGGAGGATCGCCGGGCCGTGGCGCCGCCGGCCGGTCAGCTCGTACGGGCCGTGTCGGCCGATCGCGACAGTTCGAAGGCGTCGAAGTCGTGGGCCCGCACGTCAGCCATGATCTCGAACAGCTTGGGGCGACCGCCGGTGTTGAGCAGGTAGCGCCGGGGCTTGCCCGGGATGTTGCCGCCCACGTACTGGCCGATGGTGCCGAACGTGGTGCGGGCCGCGCCCTTGTCGACCATGCGCGTCCAGCGCTGCTCCGACGTCTCCGTCACCTCGATCACGTCGCAGCCGCGGTCCCTCGCCACGACCAGGATCTCGGTGAGGAAGTCCACCTGGTCGCCGTTGTAGCGGGGGTTGTTGCCCGCCGCGGCGTGGGGTCCGCCGGGGAAGAAGAAGTTCGGGAACCCGCGGGTCTGCAGGCCCAGGAAGGTCGTGGGGCCGTCAGCCCAGTGCTCGGTGAGCTCGAGCCCCCCTCGACCTCTGATCCCCATGCGGGAGAGGGCGCCGGTGCCGAAGTCGAAGCCGGTCGCCCACACGATGACGTCGAACTCCCGCACGCCGTCGGTGGTCTCGATGCCGGTCTCGGTGAGCCCCACCATGGGCGTCTCGCGCAGGTCGACGAGGGACACCTTGGGGTCGTTGAACGCCTCGAAGTAGCCGGTGACGAAGGGCGGCCGCTTCTCGCCGAAGCGGTGGTCCCTGGGGATCAGGCGCTCGGCCGTGTCGGGGTCGTCGACGAGGCCGCGGATCTTCTCGGCGATGAAAGCGCACCACTCGTCGTTGGCCGCCTCGTTGAACAAGAGGTCGGCGTAGTTGCTGGTGAGCTTCATGAAGCCCGGGCTGGCCCACATCGTCTCGTAGAACGCCCGGCGCTCGGCGGCCGAGTCGTCGAACGCGCACCGTTCGTTCACCGGGTGGGCGAATCCCGAGATCGACGTGTTCAACACCTGGCACAGGTCGTCGAACTCGTCGCGCAGCCGGGTCTGCTCGGCCGGGGTGATGGGCGAGTTGTTGAGCGGCGTGCACCAGTTGGCCGACCGCTGGAACACGGTGAGACGGGCGACGTCGTCGAGGATCGTGGGCACGACCTGGACCCCGCTCGAGGAGGTGCCGACGACGGCGACGCGCTTGCCGCTGAAGTCGACGGGCTCGGCCGGCCACCGTCCGGTGTGGTGGGCCTCGCCCCGGTAGCGGTCCTGGCCGGGCACCTCCGGGACGTACGGGACCGAGAGGACCCCGGTCGCCGCGATCAGGAACCGCGCCCGCACCTCGGCGCCCTCGCCCAGCGTCACCAGCCACGAGGCCGAGCGCTCGTCGAACACCGCCGAGGTGACCGGGGAGTCGAACCGCATGTGGCCCCGGAGGTCGAAGCGGTCGACGACGTGGTTGAGGTAGCGCTCCGTCTCGGGCTGGGGGGCGAAGTGCTCCTGCCACTCCCACTCGGCGAAGAGCTCCTCGGAGAAGAGGTAGCCGTAGGTGTAGCTCTCCGAGTCGAACCGTGCCCCCGGATAGCGGTTCCAGTACCAGGTGCCGCCGACGCCGTGGCCGGCCTCCACGAGCCGGGCCGAGAAGCCGGCCTCCAACGCCCGATGGAGCTGGTAGATGCCGGTCACGCCGGCGCCGACGACGAGGACCTCGACGTCGAGCGAGGGATCGGAGGTGGTGGTCATGGCTGGTCGATCGTCATGTGGCGTGGCGGCGTGGCCCCCGGCCGCGGACAGGGCGAGATTGTACCGACCGGTTAGTATAAGTTCGATCTCGATCCGGGAGCCGAAGGGGGCGTCGAGTGGCGATCGTGGACCAGACGGGGCGGGTTCTGCCCGTGCCGCACGCCGTGGAGGTCCCCGACCGCGTCCCCAAGGAGCGCTACTACGACCCCGAGTTCTTCGCCCTCGAGGCCGAGCGGTTCTGGCCCCGGGTGTGGCAGATGGCCTGCCGGCTCGAGGAGATCCCCCGACCCCGACGACTTCGCCGAGTACGAAATCCTCGACCAGTCGGTCATCGTCGTGCGCACCGAGGACATGGGCGTCACCGCCTTCCAGAACGCCTGCCGCCACCGCGGCGTGCGCATCGCCGCCGGACACGGGTCCTGCGAGAGCGGGTTCACCTGCCCGTTCCACGGGTGGCGCTACGGACGCGACGGGACCAACGTCGGCGTCCCCCGCCGCCGCAGCTTCTCCGAGCACAACCTCGTCGCCGGCGACCTCGACCTCACCCCCGTGCGGTGTGAGACGTGGGGTGGGTTCGCCTGGATCAACCTCGACCCCGACGCCCCGACGCTGCGCCCGAGCCTGGAGCCCTTCGCCACGTCCCTCGACGCGTGGAAGGTCGAGTCGTTGGGCACCGAGTGGTGGTATTCGTGCCGCCTCCCCGCCAACTGGAAGCTGGCTATCGAAGCCTTCGTCGAGGCGTACCACGTCGCCCAGGCCCACCCTCAGCTCGTCATCCCCACCCGTTACGGGAAGCGCTCGGGCGAGGAGTTCGACCCGGTCGAGTTCATCGAGGCCGACCTGCGCTATCTGCGGGCGATGAACGAGGGCATGGCCGGGATGGTCCACGCCAACGACGTGCGCATCGCCGAAGGGCTGGCGGACCTCGAGCTCCCCGCCGAGGCGGAGGAGGCGCGGGCGACCTGGAACCGCACCCTCAACCAGGCGGTCACCCGGTGGCACCGCGAGCGGGGCGCCGACATGCCCGACCTCGACGAGCTCACCGCCCGCGGCGTGAACCTGGAGTTCTTCCAGGGGTTCCCGAACACCTTCGTGCTGCCGATGTACAGCAGCGCCTCCGCCTACCGCTTCCGACCCCTCGGACCGGAGGAGACCCTGATGGAGATCTGGTCCCTCACCCGGTACCCCGAGGGCGAGCAACGAGAGGCGCCCCGACCGCCGGAACCGTGGAGCCACGACGACCCCCGCTGGCCCCCGATCCCCGCCCAGGACTTCTCCAACATCCCCCGGCAACAGCAGGGCCTCCACGCCCGGGGGTTCGACTACATGCGCCTCTCCGGCGAGCTGGAGGGTCAGATCTCGAACTTCCAGCGCACGATCGACGGCTTCCTGGCCGGGCTCCCCCACGACCAGCTGCTGCGGGCCGTCCAGGCCGTCAACGTGTACCCCTTCGATCGACCGATCGTCGACCTGGGGTTCGAACCACCGGCCCGACCGGCCCCGACGCGGTGAGCACCGACCCGGGCTTCGCCTCGGTCGCCGAAGGCGTCCGCGCCACCATCGCCGCCTACACCCAGGCCCTCGACGACGGCCGCACCGACGACGTGGTCGCCACCTTCTGCCCCGACGGCGCCTGCGCCATCCCCGGACTCGGCACCCACGAGGGCCACGACGCGCTGCGCGCCGCCTACGCACGGGTGGAGCCGAGGCGACCCCAACGCCACCTCGTCCTCAACACCCTCGTCACCGCCCGAGGCGCCGACGAAGCCACCGCCGTCAGCGACGTCGTGCTCATCCTGGCCGGGAAGGCCGGATGGGCGATCCAGCTCGTCGGCCGCTACGACGACGTCCTGCACCGCGACGGCGACCAGTGGCGGTTCCACCGTCGCTCGGCCACCTTCGTCAGCCTCGACCGGCCCTGACGACCGCGGCGCGGTCGCTCACGAGGTGGAGACGGTGTGGCGGGCACCGACGCGCCGACGGTGGGCGGCGGGCGAACCGAAGAGCGACCGGTCGAGAGCCGCCCGCTTCAGGAACAGATGGATGCCGCTCTCCCACGTGTACCCGATGCCGCCGTGCAGCTGCATGGCCTTGCCGGCGATCTGCACGGCGGCGTCCGACGAGTGGGCCTTGGCCATCGACACCGGCACGCCGGTGTCGGGACGCCCCGACACCAGCGCCTCGGTGGCCGACCGCACCAGCTCCTCCACCACCACGACCTGCACGAGCATGTCGGCGCAGGCGTGCTTGACCGCCTGGAAGGACCCGATGGGTCGGTCGAACTGGCGACGGTCCTTCACGTAGTCCACGGTGGCGTCGAGCATGGCCCGACTGACCCCGAGGGCGTCGTGGGCCACGGCCAGCGCTGCTCGATCGAAGAGGTGGCTCGCCGCGCCCTCGGCGTCGCCCGTCAGCTCCATCACCGCGTCGTCCTCCACGGCGACGCCGTCGGCGGACACGGACGCGAACCGACGGGTCGGGTCGAGGACCGGCTGCTCGACCACGACGATGCCGGGCGAGGCCGAGGCGACGGGCACGAACACCGGCCGCCTGGCCGGGCCGACGGCGAGGAGCAGGAGGTCGCTCGCCTCCGGAGCGTCGGGGACGAAGTCGGCGCGGCCGTGCAGGCGCAGACCGTCGGCCGTCTGCTCCAGACGGAACGGCGGTGGTGGTGCGACCTCGTCCCGAGCTCCGTCGACCAGGGCCACCCCCACCCGCGCCCCGCCGTCGGCGATGCCTCGGAGCAGGCGGTCGCGCCCCTCGCCGGGCTCCACCCGTTCGAGGGCGCCGACGCCGAGGACCACGGTGCCGAGGAACGGCGACGCCGCGCCGGCCCGACCCAGCTCCTCCAGGATCACGCCGACCTCGGCGAAGGTGGCACCGGAACCGTCGAGCGCCTCGGAGACCTCGAGGCCCGACCACCCGGACTGCACGACCAGGCCCCAGTCGACCTCGTTCGCCGTGCCGTCGTCCCCGACGGTCGGACCGGACCGGGCCAACAGGTCGCGCGCCACCGCCCGCAGGTCGTCGTGGAGCTCGGAGAGATCGGTGCTCATCCCGGCACCGCCGGCTCGCGCGGCAGTCCCAGCCCTCGCTCACCGATGATGGTGCGCTGGATCTCGCTCGCCCCGCCGGGGATGGTCCACTCCCACGAGCTGATGAAGTCGAGCACCCACGCCCCCGACTCCCACCCGCTCGAGATCGGCTTCTGCAGGACGGTGTGGGCCGGCAGCCCGACCACCTCGGCGCCGAAGTCCGTGAGCCGCTGCAGGACCTCGCTGTAGTAGAGCTTGACGATCGAGGCGTCGGCGGGGCCCACGGCCCCTCGCTCGTGGCGCTCGACCAGGTCCCGACACATCCCCCGCAGGGCCGAGACCTCGGTCTCGAGGGCGGCCAGACGGTCCTGCACGACAGGGTCGTCGACGGGCCGGCGACCGTCGCGCTGCGGGGTGCGGCAGGCATCGACGAGCCAGCCGAACCCGGCGTGGCCGAGGCGCTCGGACAACTCCAGCATCGTCATGCCCCGTTCCGCCCCCAGCGTCTCCTGGGCGACCTGCCAGCCCGCGTTCTCGGCCCCCACCAGGCCCGAGACGGGAACGACCACGTCGTCCAGGAAGATCTCGCAGAAGTGCGACTCGCCCGTCGCCTGGCGGATGGGGCGCACGTCGAGCCCCGGGGACCGCATGTCCATCAGGAAGTAGGAGATGCCCTTGCGCTTGGGCGCCTCGCGGTCGGTGCGGGCGAGCAGGAGACACCAGTCCGAGTGCAGAGCGCCGCTGGCCCACACCTTCTGGCCGTTGACGACGTAGACGTCGCCTTCGCGGCGGGCGGTGGCCTTCAGGGCTGGCGAGGTCGGAGCCGGCTTCGGGCTCGGAGAAGCCCTGGCACCAGATCTCGCCGTCGAGGATGGCCGGTAGGTGCCGGCGACGCTGCTCGTCGGTGCCGGCGGACAGCAGGGTCGACGCCGCGTGGTGGACCGACACGAAGGCCAGCACCAGGCGGGGCGCGTCGGCGGCGGCGAGCTCCTGGTAGAGCACGACCTGCTCGGCGGTCGACATGCCGCCGCCCCACTCGGCGGGCCAGTGCGGGACGGCGTAGCCGGCGCCGCGGAGCTCGGCGAACCAGGCCTTCTGGAAGCCCACGAACTCCTCGTCCCCGACGCCGGTCTGGGCGGCCCGCCAGCCCTCGGGCACGTGTTCGCGGCACCAGTCGCGCACCGAGGCCCGGAACTCTCCCAGATCGGCCGACGATGTCACGGCCGGCGGGCCCGGTCCCGGAGGGCCTGGAGGCGCTGGCGGTGGTCGTCGCTCTGCATCGACGCCAACTCGGCGACGAAACCGGCCGGCACCGCCCCGCTCAGGGCCTGGGCCAGGTGCATGTTCAGCACCCGCTTCGTGCCCTGCACGCGCCGACTCGGGCTGGCGGGCGATGCGCCCGGCCACCCGGCGGGCCTCGTCCATCAGCTCGTCGGCGGGGACGACCCGGGTGGCCAGGCCCAGCTCGACGGCGACCTCCGGTGCGATCCGATCCCCGGTGTAGAGGTACTCCCGCAGTCGGAGGCTCGGTCCCAGCAGCGGCCAGAAGGCGGCGCCGCCGTCCCCGGCGACCAGCCCCACCGAGACGTGGGGGTCGGCCAGGTACGCGTCGTCGGCGACGAGGACGACGTCGCTGAGGATGGCGATGCTGAAGGCCAGCCCGACGGCGGGCCCGTTGACGGCGGTCGACGATCGGGAGCGGGAACCGGAGCAGCTCGTCGATGATCTCCGCCCCCTCACGAAGGCTCTCGTCGCGGGCGGCGGGATCGTCGAGGAAGGAGGAGATCCAGTCGAGGTCGCCGCCGGCGCTGAAGGCCCGACCCGCACCGGTGAGGATCACGACCCGGGCGTCGGGGTCGGCGGCGATCTGACGCCACACCTCGGCCAGGGCTCGGTGGAGTGAGCGGTTCACGGCGTTGAGGGCGTCGGGACGGTTCAGCACCACTGTTCGGAGCGGCCCGTCGATCTCGACCTGCAGCTCGTCGGGGAGGTCGTAGTGAGCGGTCATCGACGCGCCTCGCCCGGGGAGTAGAGACCGACGAGCCCGACGCTCGCCCAGACGGCGGGTGAGCTCGACCCGAGTCGCCGAGCGGCCCGAGGGGGAGCCGGCGCAACGGCTGGCTGTACCGGGAGAACCACGACAGCGGGGTCTCGTCGCAGAAGCCGATGGCACCGTGGAGCTGGTGGCAGATGCGGAACACGATCTCCGCCGCTTCGACGGCGGCCAGGCGGGCGGCCAGGGCGTCGTCGACGGCCTCGGGACGGCGGTCCTCGATGCTCCAGAGGGCGTACTTGGCCAGCTCCTCGACCCCGACCCGCTCGACCTCGGCGTCGGTCAGCTGGAACTGGACGCTCTGGAACCGGGAGAGGGGCTGACCGAACTGGTGCCGGTCGAGCACGTAGGCCCGGGTCATCTCCATGGCCCGGTCGAGCATGCCCAGCAGCGTCCAGCAGGGCAGGAGGACGGCGAGGGCGATCTCCGCACCCGACACCCGCCCGTCAGCCGGCACGAGATCGACGTCGACCACGAAGGCCGACTTCCGGGGCGGGAGCACCGCCGGCCGGGGTCGGGCCACGCCGACCTGCCCGTCGAGGGAAAGCGCCGCCCACTCGCCGGTCAGGCCGTCGAGGGGGGCCGCGGCCCGGGGGCCCGCCACCACGAACGCGCCCTCGGCGTCGACGGCGGCGGGCCGCCCGACGTGGGCGGCGACCGGATACGGCAGCGCCCAGCGCCCAGAGGCCCGGCAGAGGGCGGCGGCCGCTTCGGCTTCGTCGGCGCTGGCCATCGGATCGAGGTCCCACGCGCCGAGCTCGGCCAGCACCGGCCACACCAGGTCCCGACGACACGAGGGATCGGCCTCCGCGGCGGCGGCCAGCGTGTCACCGCCGGCCCCCTCGACGGCTCGGCTGACGAGAGCGCCGTACTCGAGGGCCTCGTCGGACAGCTCGATCCTCATCGACGCGGCCAGCAGGGTTCGACCCAGGAGGATCCGCTGCATCTCGATGCTGCCCGAGGACACCGTGGCCGCCACTGAGTAGCGAGCGTGATCCTCCACCGCCCGGCGGAACCGGTCGAGCTCGTCACCGCCGGCGCCCGCCCACGCGGCGATGTCGTTGAGCACCTCGGCGCTCTCCTGGTCGAGCCGGGTGACGGCGATGCGATAGGCGGCGGCGTCACCCGGTCGAACCTGGCCCGACTCCTGGGTGGCCACCACCCGGTAGGCGAGCAGGCGGGCCCGCCGGCAGTGGACGAGCATCCGGGCCCAGCGGCTGCGCAGCTCCTCGGGGAGCTCGTCCCACTCGTCCGCCGTGGCGACCGGGGCCCACTGGAGCAGCCGCTCGCAGCGGGCGTAGCGGGCGATGCCCACCCGCTCGAAGGCCAGCACCTCCTGCACGATGCGCCATCCCTCCCCCACGGGTCCGAGCACGTTGGCGTGCGGCACCCGCACCTCGTCGAAGAACACCTCGTTGAGGTGGTGCGGCCCCATCATGCAGTCGATGGGTCGCACCTCGATGCCGGCGCTGGCCATGGGGACGAGGAAGACGGTGAGGCCCTGCTGCTTCTTGTCCTCCTTGGCGGTGCGGGCCAGGAGGAAGCACCACTCGGCCATGGTGGCGTAGGAGGTCCAGATCTTCTGACCGGTGACGACCCAGTCGTCGCCGTCGGGCCGGGCGCTCGTCGTCAGCGAGGCGAGATCGGAACCGGCGTCGGGTTCGCTGAACCCCTGGCACCAGATCACCGATCCGCCGGCGATCGGCGGCAGATGCAGGCGCTGCTGCTCCGGCGTCCCGTGGCGCATGATCGTCGGCCCCACCCAGTTCACGCCCATGTACTGCGCGCCGCGTGGCTCGTGGAGGGCCCACATCTCCTCGCGCACGGCGGTCTGCTCCCAGATCGAGGCGCCCCGTCCCCCGTACTCCTCGGGCCACGCCAGGCAGAGCAGGCCGCGCTCGGCCAGCCGACGACAGAAGGTCTGGGCGATCTCGAGATCGGCCGGATCGTCGGTGAAGGCACCGAGATAGCCGAGGGGCACGTCGGTCGCCACGAGCTCCCGCAGCTGCGTGCGGACAGCGGCGACATCCGCGCCCATGTCGTAGTCCATCGCCTGCTCCTCCGCGACGCCCCGTCGGGCGCCCCCCGTGGACCATCAGCTGATAATGGTCATCGCTTCACAGGAGAACCAGCCTAACAACCACCGCCGCGAGGCGTCTCCGGCGTCGCACCCGTCAGTCGCCGGCGGAGTCGCCCGGTGTCGCCACGATGGTGATCGCCTGCTTGGGACAGACGCGCACGGCCAGTTCGAGCTTCGCTCGCAAGGCCTCGTCGGGGCGGTCGTCGAGGACCTCGAGGACGTCGTCGTCGGTCACCACGAACACCTCGGGCGCGGCCCCGACGCACAGGGCGTTGCTCTCGCAGAGGTCGTAGTCGACGACGATGTGCATCATCGGAGCCTCCTCGCCGGCCGCCGACTAGGCATCGACGGGGGTGAACTCGAGGTGCAGGCCGGTGAGCCCGCGCAGGACCCAGGTGGGCTCGTAGTCGAACCGACGGTCACCGGCGGGGCCGTGGTGCGCCTCGTCGAGGCGGATGTCACGGGTGCGGTCGAGGATCCGTTCGAGGCTGATGCGCCCCTCGGCCCGGGCCAGCGGCCCCCCGGGGCAGGCGTGGGGTCCGCGCCCGAAGGCGATGTGCTCGCGCCCGTTGGTGCGGTCCAGGCGGAACTCGTCCGGGCACTCGAAGCGAGCGGGATCCCGGTTGGCGGCGCCGTTGAGCAGCATCACCGGCGTTCCCGCCGCGATCTCGACTCCGCCGACGGTGGTGGTCCGTCGTGCCATCCGGAAGTCGGCCTTCACCGGGCTCTCGACCCGCAACGTCTCCTCGATGAAGTCGGGGATGCGCTCGCGGTTCTCCCGCAGCTCGTCCTGGAGCTCTGGGTTCTCGGCCAGGTGGCGCAGGCCGCTGGCGAGGAGGCGAGCCGTCGTCTCCTGTCCGGCGGCGAACAGGAACGTCGCGGTGCGAACGACGTGGACCACGTCAGGGGTCGACCCGTCGGGGTACGTGGCCAGAGCGAGATCGGTGAGGACGTCGTGGCGGGGAGTCCGACGGCGGTCCTCGATGTAGGACGCGAAGTAGTCGTCGAGCCAGCCGAGAGCGTTGTTGTCGGGGCCCGACTCCTCGCCCAGCGCGCCGGGCGACTGGCTGAGTCCGAACCCGTCCCGGAACGACTGGTGATCGGCCTCGGGCACCCCGAGGAGATCGGCGACGGCGAGCATGGCGAAGGGCTGTGAGTAGCGGCTGATGAACTCGCAGCGACCGTCGGGCAGGAACTCGTCGAGCTGCCGGTCGGCCAGGCGCCACATGAACTCCTCGTTCTGCTTGAGGCGCTTCGGGGTGATGAGCCGCATGAGCAGGGCCCGCTCCCGGGTGTGGTCGGGCGGGTCCATGGTCACCATGTGCTCGTTCAACGGGAGCTGGTCGCGGTTGTTGTCGATGATCTCGCTCACGTCGTCGCCCTCCAACGGGACGGGGAAGACGGCGAAGGGGCCGATCACCGAGTTGCACGAGGAGAAGGTCTCGACGTCGCGGTAGACGTCGGTCGCCTCTTCGTACCCGGAGACGGCCAGCACCCCGTGATGGGGCAGTGGGGCGACCGGGCACTGGGAGCGCAGGTGCTCGAAGTAGGGGTACGGGTCCTCGACGAGCGACTCGTCGGAGAAGAAGTCCACGTTGTCGTAGTCGGTCGTCACGATTCCTCCAGGCCGGTGCCCGATCGCACCTCAGATGTACATGCCACCGTTGACTCCGATGACCTGTCCGGTGATGTAGCTGCCCCCGTCGGAGCACAGGAACGAGCAGGCGGCGGCGATGTCGTCGGGCGTCCCCGCCCGCTTCACCGGCACCATCGCCGCCATGGCGTCGACGCTCACCAATCCTCGCGCCTCGGCGTCTCGAGCCATCGGCGTGTCCACCAGCGAGGGCGGGATGGTGTTCACGGTGATGCCGTTGCCGGCCAGCTCCCGGGCCAGGGCCTTGGTGAGCCCGATCACTCCGCCCTTGGATGCCGAGTAGTGGGCCATGTGGGGCGCCCCGGACTGGGCGCTCGACGAGGAGATGGTGACGATCCGGCCCCATCCGGCGGCGACCATGTCGGGGAGGGCGGCCTGGACGCAGGTGAAGGTGCCGGTCAGGTTGACCGCCAGGATGCGGTCCCACGTCTCCGGGGTGATGTCCACCGCGGCGTCGAAGGACTCGATGCCCGCCGAGGTCACCAGGATCTCGACCGGGCCGAGCTCGGCCCGCACGGCGCCGAACGCCTCGGCCACCGCCGTCCAGTCGGCGACGTCGACCTCGAGCGCGACGGCGGTCGCCCCCGCCTGCCGCAGGTCTCGTGCGACGGTCTCGGCGCCGTCACCGGAGCGGTCGAGAAGAGCCACCGGGTGACCCTCGGACGCGAAGCGCTCGGCCACGCCCCGCCCGATCCCCGACGCCGCACCCGTCACCACCGCCACCCGCCCGCTCACGGACCCACCTGGCTGTCGGTGATCTCTCCGGCCACACCCTGCACGTCGTCTCTCCCCGCCCCGATGCTGTGCAGCTGCCCAGCAATGCTGAGCGAGTGCTTAGCACTGCGTCCCGGCACGTGGCAAGCTCCGGACATGACGAGCGCGAGACGCCTGGGAGCCGAGGACTCGGCGACGCGCGCGCTGCTGGTCGACGCCGCCGAGCGCCTGCTCCTGCGTGACGGGTACGCCGCGGTGACCTCGAGGCGGGTCGCCGCCGAGGCCGGCGTGAAGCCGCAGTTGGTCCACTACTACTTCCGCGCCATGGACGACCTGTTCCTCGAGGTCTTCCGGCGGCGAGCCGACGAGGGCATCGAGCGCTTCACCCGGGCGGTCGAGGTCCATCGCTCGCTCCGCACGGTCTGGAAGTTCGGATCCGACCTGCGGGGCGCGGCGTTCAACATCGAGTTCGCGGCGCTGGCGAACCATCGCAAGGAGATCCGGGACGAGATCGCCGCCTACGCCAACCGCTTTCGGGAGATGCAGCTCCAGACGATCAGCGCCATCCTCGACGAGCGAGGCATCTCGCCCGACACCTGCCCGCCGATCGTGGTCCTGCTGGCCATGACCGGCATCACCCAGGTGATGGCCATCGAGTCGTCCCTCGGGCTGACCACGGGCCACGCCGAGATGGACGACTTCGTCGACGACCTCCTCACTCGGATGGACCGTCCCGACGAGAGGCTGCCTTGACCAGTGCCCCAGCCCGCCAGCCACCGGCCCCGTCAGTTGGGGTGGGGTGGGGGTCCGTCGTGGCGGGTGGCGGGTGGTGTGGTGGGTTGGGTGCGACGGAGGGCGGCGTTGCGGCGGGTGGTGAGGGCGTCGATGGCGGCGCTGAGGTCGAGGGGGTCGCCGGTCCAGCGGGGCATGCGGCTGGTTTCGGTGGGGTCGGCGCCGTAGTGGAGTCGTCGTTGGGTGAGGACGTGGGGGGCGTCGACCGCGTTGGTGTCGGGTGGTCCGACGTTGGGGTTGGCGTGGATTTCGGTGTGGTCGGGTCGCCAGTGGTGGAAGGTGCCGTCGGGGTCGACGGTGACGGTGATGTGGCGGGTGTGGATGGTGCGGTGGTGGGTGGGGCATTGGGGGGCGAGGGCTTCGATGTCGTCGTGGCCGCCGTGGGCGCGGTGGTGGATGTGGTGGAGTTGCACGGCGGTGGCGCAGCAGCCGGGCCAGGTGCAGGTGCGGTGGCGGGCCATGACGGCGCGGCGCAAGGCTGGGGGGATGGGGTTGCGGCGTCGGCCGAGGTGCAGGGGGTTGCCGTGGGGGTCTTCGA
The DNA here is from genome assembly GCA_963793025.1 of uncultured Actinomycetes bacterium. GTDB lineage: Bacteria > Actinomycetota > Acidimicrobiia > Acidimicrobiales > Acidimicrobilacustridaceae > CAWBYL01. The sequence continues at coordinate 368,893 of CAWBYL010000006.1, read as the reverse complement.
TGACGGTGAGGATGCCGGCGTCGCAGGCCAGCCAGCGGGCGATGTCGCGGCGGATGCGGATCCCGGCGGGTTCGAGTTCGGCCATCTCGTCACGCCGCGGCCGGGTTGATCGGCCCGGGATATCGGTCGGTCTGTCCGGCACGGTGTGGCCGGCGCTCGCAGTCGGGACCGGGTCCATGTCGGGGCCGTGGAGGGTGTCGATGCCGACGTGGACGACGACGGTGGTGTCGAACCCGGAGGCGTGGACGGTGCCGGGCGTGTCGGTGTCGGTGTGCTCGACGATCCGCAGCAGGCCTTGGGCGCGCCATTCGGCGCGGGTGAGTTGTTCGGCGGGCCGGTCTTCGGGGCAGGCGGGGATCGCGGTGGGGTCGGTGCCGGCGGCCGGATCAGCGGGAACGGCGCTTTGTCGTTGGGTGCGGACGGTTTTGGTGGCGTGGTCGATCCCGGCGAGGACGAGCTCGCCGTGGACGTGATCGAAGCGGGCGCAGATCTCGATGCCGTCGTCGTCGCGGATCACCACCACCGTCGGGCGCCGATCATCCCCGTCGTCGCTGTCGATCCCGTCGGGGTCGTCTTGGTGTTCGACTTTGCGCCACGCTCCGCAGATGCGTTGGGTCTGGGCCACGGTGGCGTGCAGGGCCATCTGCACGAGGGCGCCTTCGGTGTCGGGGGCGGCGACGCGGGCGATGGTGGTGGCCTTGTCGAAGCTCAGGGTGCCGTCGGTGACCGCTTCGGCCACCACCGGAAGTTCTCCCAAGGCCCGGCCGAGGACGGCCAGACCTTTGGTGCGGGAGGGTTTGAGTTGGCAGTGCCAGGCGGCGAAGCGTTCGATGGTGGCGCATTCCCACGCCGAGTGGATGTGGCGGCGTTCGATCTCGGCCAGCACCGCGGCGAGGTTGGCTTCAGCCGCGGAGATCTCCCCGGCCAGTTCCCGGGCCCGGGTGGTGAGGGTGTCGTCGTCCATGGCTGACACGTGGTCGAGGAGCCGAGAAGCCACCCCACCGGGTTGTGAGGCGATGACAGTGTGCTCACCCCGCTCAGCTGTGTACATATGTTCGAGTCTACTTGCTAGCACCCATTTCTGCAACAAGAAATCCGCTGAAGATAGCTCCTCTTCGTGGACCAGGACCACTCGGTGTCCGGCCCGAGGATCTCGCACCGCTCGACCGATCCGCCCCGGCCCGGCGCCTCGATCGGCCGACGTGTCCCGGCCCGCATGGAACGAAGGCGTCCTAGGGTGAGGGCCGTGGGGGGAGTGGTCAGCAGCACGGACATCACCGCCGCCGGCAATCGGTTCGCGCGGATGCTCGACACCATCGGCGTCTCGCGGCGCGGTGCGGTGGCCGTGCTCACCGGCAACGTGCCCGAGTACCTCGCCGCCTACCGCGGGGCCACGTGGTCGGGCCGCCAGTTCACGCCGATGTCGTGGCGATGGTCGCCCGACGAGGTCGCCTACGTGACCGAGAACTGCGAGGCCGACGTCCTCGTCGCCGAGGCGCGCTACGCCCACCTGGCCGAGGCGGCCGCCGAGGTCGTGGCCCCCGAGCGTCGCTTCGCGGTCGGCGGCGCGGTGGCCGGCTTCCGGGACTGGACCGACGTCGAAGCCCTCTCGGGCGACGAGCTCGAGGCACCCGTCGTCGGCTCGACGATGCTCTACACGTCGGGCACGACCGGGCGACCGAAGGGTGTCCGGCGCGAGCCGCCCGAAGGACCTCCGCCCGGGCGTATGGGCGCGGGCGGGATGATGATGCTGAGGGCGTGCCTCGGCGACGGCGCCGACCGGTCCCACCTCGTGTGCACGCCGCTGTACCACTCGGGGCCACTCACCTATGCCGACGGCGCCGCCCTGCTCGGCGCCGACCTGGTCCTGCTCGACCGCTTCGATCCCGAGGTCGTGCTCCAGACGATCGAGGAGCACCAGATCACCTCGACGTTCATGGTGCCCACGCAGTTCGTCCGTCTGCTCCGTCTCCCCGAGGCGACCCGGCGGCGCTACGACCTGTCGTCGCTGAAGATGGTCGTCCACGGGTCGGCCCCGGTCGCGCCCGACACCAAGCGGGCCATGATCGAGTGGCTCGGGCCGGTGCTCTTCGAGTTCTACGGCGGAACCGAGGGGGGCGGTGTGAGCATCGACTCCACCGACTGGCTGGCCCACCCGGGCTCGGTCGGGCGGCCCCGGGCCGGCCTCGGGCTGGAGATCCGCGACGATGCCGGCCTCCCTCTCGGCGTCGGCGTCGAGGGCCAGATCTGGTTCCACGACGGGCAGGCCTTCGAGTACAAGGACGACCCCGACAAGACGGCCGAGGCCGTCAGCGACGACTGGTTCACCCTCGGCGACATCGGCTACCTCGACGAGGACGGCTTCCTCTTCCTCTGCGACCGGCGGGCCGACGTGATCATCAGCGGTGGCGTCAACGTGTATCCGGCCCAGATCGAGGCGGTCCTGCTCGCCCACCCCGCCGTCGCCGACTGCTGCGTCGTGGGGGCCCCCGACGCCGAGTGGGGAGAGTCGGTGCGCGCCGTTGTGCAGGTCGTCGACGGCGTCACGCCCGGACCGGAGACAGAGGCGAACCTCCTCGACCACTGCCGGTCCGCGCTGGCCGGCTACCAGGTGCCCCGTGGTGTCGACTTCGACGGCGCCCTCCCTCGGACCGAGACAGGCAAGCTGGCCCGTCGTACCGTGCGTGACCGCTACTGGGTCGGCCGGGAGCGACGGATCTGATGGCGGTGCTGCTCGTCGAGCGGGCCGGCGGCGTGGTGAAGGCCACCCTGAACCGCCCCGAGCGCCGCAACGCCCTCGACGCCGAGCTGTTCGAGGCGCTCCGGGCCCTGTTGGTGGAGGTCGGCGAGCGCGCCGACGACCGGGTGGTGGTGCTCACCGGCGCCGGCGGCGTGTTCTGCGCCGGTGGGGATCTGAACCCGGCCCACCCGAGCCACGACGACACCGCCACGGTGATGCGCCGGTACGGGCAGACGGCGCAGGCCCTGCACGACTGCCCCAAGCCTGTCCTCGCCGTGGTCGACGGGGCCGCCGTGGGCGCCGGCGTCAGCCTCGTGCTCGGGTGCGACCTCGTCCTGGCCAGCACTCGGGCCCGGTTCTCGCTGCTCTTCGTCCGCCACGGACTGGCCCTCGACTGCGGGGCCAGCTGGCTCCTCCCCCGGCGGGTCGGCGCCCAGAAGGCCAACGAGCTGGCCCTGCTCGGCGAGTGGGTCGACGCCGAGGAGGCGGCTCGGATCGGGCTCGTGAACCGGGTGGTCGAGCTCGACGAGCTCGACGCGGCAGCCCGCTCGTGGGCCGGCCAGCTCGCCGCGCGGAGCCCGCTGTCGGTCACCACCATCAAACGGTCGCTGCGGCGCGCCGTCGATCAGTCGATGGCCGAGGCGTTGGAGGCGGAGGCCGTCGACCAGGCCGCGTGCTCGGCCTCGCCTGAGTTCCGGTCCGCCCTCGAGGCCCGTCGCCCGTGATCGGACTGGAGGAGTTCCGGACGCGGTGCCGGACGTTCCTCGACACGCCCGTCGAGGACCTCGGTGACACCTGGGCGACCGGCATCGCCTTCCAACGCAAGCTCTACGACGCGGGGCTGGCCGGCGTGACCGTGCCCGAGGACTACGGCGGGCAGGGACTCTCGGGCGAGCACCAGGAGGTGCTGGCCACCGAGGCGGACGGGCTCACCCTTCCCACCGGGGTCTTCACCATCACCATCGGCATGTGCGTGCCCGTGCTGCTCCAGCACGGCACGGAGGAGCAGAAGCGGCGCCACGTCGGCCCCATGCTGCGGGGCGAGGAGATCTGGTGCCAGCTGTTCAGCGAGCCCAACGCCGGCAGCGACGTCGCCGCCGCCCAGCTGCGGGCGGTGCCCGACGGCGACGAGTGGGTGCTCACGGGTCAGAAGGTGTGGACGTCGTCGGCCGAGCGTTCGCCGTTCGGCATGTGCATCGCCCGCACCCACCCGGAGCTCCCCAAGCACCGCGGCCTCACCATGTTCGTCGTCCCGATGGACACCTCCGGCGTCACCATCCGCCCTCTGGTGCAGGCCACCGGGGACTCGGGGTTCAACGAGGTGTTCTTCGACGAGGCACGCGTGCCGGCGGACAGCGTCATCGGTGAGACCGGGCAGGGGTGGGCGGTCACCATCTCGATGTTGATGAACGAGCGGGTCTCGCTGGGCGCCTCGGCCAACTCCCTGGTGAGCGGGAGCACGACGGTGGTGTTCGAGGCGGCCCGCTCCCTCGGAGGTGACCGGCAGGTGCTCGCCGATCTGCACGCCCGGGAGGAGCTCCAGCGCTACGTGGCCCTGCGCGTGCGCAGCGCGGTCGACAGCGGACGCGAGCCCGGCCCGGCCGGGTCGATCGCCAAGCTGGCCGGATCCGACCTCGTGCGCCGGGCGGCGACCGCCCACCTGCACCTGCGGGGTCCCGGCGGGGCCGCCTGGCTCCCCGACGACGCACCGGCGGCCGAGGCCGTGCACGCCTTCGTCCAGGCGCCCTCGATGGCGATCGCCGGCGGGACGAGCGAGATCCAGCGCACCATCATCGGCGAGCGGGTGCTCGGCCTGCCCAAGGAGCCCGAGGTCGACAAGGGCGTACCGTTCCGTGACGTCCGCCAGAACGATGCCCCCGCCTGACGGTCAGAGGCCCCTCGACGACGTCCACGACTTCGTCGCCGCCTGATCAGACGGTCTGGCTCGCCCCGAAGACGACGTCGACCGCTTCGTAGGAGATGAAGGTGGCATCCGGCTCCCCCGACGGCGGGCCCATCACCCGCCGGATCGTCGGACCGAGCACCTCGGTCTCGAAGCGGTCGGAATGGGCCTTGGAGGACCAGACGACCGTGATGGCGAGTCCGCCGTCGGACATGCCGACGTAGCGGGCGATCATGCCGTCGGGCCGGCTGTCCGGCAGCGCGTCGCTGATGGCCTGGTAGCCATCCATGGTGCCGTGGGGGATGAGGGTGGTCGTGAGGTAGGTCATGAGCCCACCGTGACGGACCGACCGTCGGGCGGCATCCGCCGAACTACTCATCTCGCTACTCACCGCTCTGCGTCGGCATCCGCTCGGTACCGTCTGGGGTGTGCCGACCGACCTGGTAGGGCGAGACCGTGAGCTGGCAACCGTTCGCCAGTGGATCGCCGAGTCGGTCGCGGGATCGCCCCGCGTCGTGCTCGTCTCGGGAGTGGCGGGCATCGGGAAGACCAGCCTCGCCACGGCCGCCGGCGAAGCGGCAACCGACCTGCAGATGCGGGTGGCCTGGGGTCGGACCACGGAGGCGCCCGACCCACCGCCGTTCCGACCGTGGCGGCAGGTCCTGGCCGAGACGGGCGCCGGCGAGCTGGTGGATCCGGTCGACTGGACCGACCCGGAGGGTGACCGCTACGCCCGCTTCGACGCCATCACCGAGCACCTGGAGGCCGTCGCTCGTCGCGACGGCGGCCTGCTCGTCGTGCTCGAGGACTTCCACCGGGCGGACGAGTCGTCGGTGCAACTGCTCGGGCACGTGACGGAGTGGACCACGAGCGCCCCGCTTTGCCTGCTCGTCACCCGACGCGATCTGGTGGCCGACCAGTCGCCGGCTGTGGCCCGGATGCTGGCTCGGTTGGCTCGTGTGCCCGGGAGCCGGCGACTGCGGCTCGAGGCCTTCGGGCGCAGCGGCGTCGCCGCGATGCTCGGGGACGACGTCGGCGCGGCGATGGTCGACCGGGTCCTCCAGGCCTCGGGCGGCAACCCGCTCTTCGTCGGTGAGTTGACCCGACATCTGCGCGCCGGTGGCGATCCGGACCGCGTTCCGGCCACGGTCGTGGACGGCGTACGAGCCCGGTTGCTCGAGCGCTCGGACCAGTGCGTGTCCGTGCTGCGGGTCGCCGCCGTGGTCGGGCGGGAGTTCCACGCCGGCCTGGTGGCCACGGCTCTGGGCTGGCCGGCCCGAGCGTGTCTCGACGCACTGGACGAAGCGGTGGGATCCGGCTTCGTGGAGACCACCGAGGAGCCAGGTCGGTTCCGGTTCCTCCACGTGCTGATCCGAGACGGGGTCGAGGCGACGCTCGGCTCGACCGAGCTGGCCGAGATCAACCTGGACGTGGCGGTGGCGCTGGAGGCCTTCCACGGCTCGGGCGACGAGGTCGTCGCCGATTTGGCTCGCCACTGGCAGGCGGCGGCGGTGCTCGGCCACCGTGCGGTGGCGGCCGAGTGGTGCGAACGCGTGGCGCAGGCTGCCAACCGACGCATGGCATGGGAGGAGACGGCCCGTCTCTTCGAGCAGGCGGTGGAGCTGGCCGGTCCCGACGCCGATCCGACGGACCGTCACCGGTTCCTCCTCGGTGCCGCCGCGGCCCGCCTCAACTGCGACGACATCACGGAGTCGGTGGAACGGTGCCAACGCGCCGCCGAAGCGGTCCGGCCCCTCGGCCGGGGGGACCTGCTCGCCGAAGCGGCGCTGGTCATCGACGGACGAGGCGGCCCGGCGTTGGCCGTCCTGCAAGACCTCGCCGTCGAAGCTCTGGGCCACGATGACCTGGACCGGGCGACCCGGGCGCGCCTGCTCGGCCAGCTCGCGGTGTGCGCCTTCTACCTCGACCCTTCGCAGCTGTCGGAGCTCAGCGAGGAGTCACTCCGGGCGGCCCAGGCCTGCGGCGACCCGCTCGCCCTGGTGGCGGCGGCCCGAGCCCGGCAGATGGCCCTCGCCGGCCCCGATGGAGCGGAGGAGCGCCTGCACCTCGCGGCGGTGATCGGCGATGCCGGACGGGCCCTGAACCGGGCGTCGGTGCGGCAGTGGGAACCGATCTGGCGGATAGACGCCCTCGTCGAGTTGGGCCGCCTCCCCGAGGCCATCGCCGAGGTGGTCGAGTTGCGCCGCCGGGTCGAGGCGGTCGGCCTGCCGATGTCGCGATGGCACCTCGTGCGCATCGAGGCCCTGCTCGCTCAGGCCACGGGCCGTTTCGTCGACGCCCTCGCCCTCGGCCAGCGCTCTTGTGATCTGTTCGCCCGTCTCGAGGACCCTCTCGCGGCTCAGGCCATGCTGGCCGGCTTCCGGATGGCGGTGGCCATGCACGCCGGGTTCGACGAGTCCGCCCGATCGGCCTGGGACGAGCTCGACCTCTCCCTGGCGCCGCCGTTCCTCGGCGACCTCCCCCTGCTCGGGCCGTTGACCGCGCTGCTCGGCGTCGGCGACGTCGAGCGGGCCCGGCTCCTCTACGACCGCATGGCCCCGGTCGGCGCGTGGTCCCCACCGCCGTTCCTGTCGCTGTTCCTGCTGGCTCTTCGCCTGAGCGCCGCAGTGAACCTGAACCGCCTCGACGACGTCCTGACTCTCGTGGATCGGTTGGCCGACCACGAGGATGCCCACGTCGCCGCCGGCGCCGGAGGGTTGACCTACACCGGCCCGGTGAGTCTGTGGACCGGCGTCGGTCGAGCGGCCCTCGGCTCGCTCGACGAGGCGGTGACCGATCTCGAGGACGCCCGTCGCACGTGCACCGAGATCGGCGCCGTCGCCTTCGCCGTCCACGCGACCGTCGAGCTGGCCCGGGCCCTGACCGCGAGGGACGACCCCGGAGATCGTCAACGCGCGGCGATGTTTCTCTCGGCGGCCCGACCCACGGCGATGGTCCTCGGGATGACGCCGTTCGTCGATGCCATCGACGGTCTCACCAACCGCCGCCCGATGGACGGACCAGGGCCGAGCCCGCTCTCCCCACGCGAGCTCGAGGTTGCGGGCCTCGTGGCCGACGGCCTCACCAACCGAGCCATCGCCGAACGCCTCTACCTGTCCGAGCGCACCGCCCAGAACCACGTGCAACACATCCTCACCAAGCTCGGCCTCGCCAATCGGGCCCAGATCGCCGCCTGGTTCGCCGCTCGATGACGCGGTCGCATCCCGTCACGACCGAGCCGATACCGTGCGGGTCGCCAGGGAAGGCCTGGTCATCGCACGGGGGGTCGTGATCCGTTGACGTTCTGGAACCTGGTCGGTCAGGCCGCCGAGGACGAGCCCGACCGGGTCATCCTGGCCGACGACCACGGCCGCTCGCTGACGACGACGCAGTTCCGGGACGCGGCCGAGAGCGTGGCCGCCGCCCTGCCCGTCGGACCGGGCGCGACCGTGTCCTGGCAGCTGCCGACGTCGATAGAGGCCTACGTGCTTATGGCTGCGTTGGCCCGCCTGGGCGCCACCCAGAACCCGATCATCACCGCGCTGCGCGACCGCGAGGTGGGGATCATCACCAGCCAGGTCGGGCCGTCGCTCTACATCGCCCCGCAGACCTGGAACGGCTTCGCCTACGCGGAGATGGGACGGGCGCTCGGGCTCGAGGTGCTCGCCACCGACTTCGTTCCCCACCCCGGCCCCGAGCTGCGGCTACCCGGGGCCGACCCGTCCACCTTGGCGCCGGCGCCCACGCACGACAACGACTGGGTGTACTTCTCGTCGGGCACGACGTCGGATCCGAAGGGCGTGCAGCACACGGACTCGTCGCTCGTCGCCGCCGCGTCCGGACTCATCGAGTGGTCCGGGTTCGGTGCCGACGACGTGTACCCGGTCGCCTGGCCGGTGACCCACATCGGTGGCGTCAACATGCTCACCGTCTCCCTGCAGGCCGGGCTCAGGCTCGTCCTGTTCGACGCCTGGGACCCCACCACGACCCCGGAGCGCATGGCCGCGTTCCGACCCACGATCCTCGGGTCGGCGCAACCGTTCTTCCGGGCCTACATCGACGCCCAACGCCGCCACGGATCCGACCCGCTCTTTCCCGCCGTCCGGATCTTCACCGCGGGCGGAGCCCCGACCCCACCGGAGATCGTCCGGGAGCTGATGGAGACCTTCGGGGTGCCCGGGGTGCTCGGCGCCTACGGGCTCACGGAGTTCCCGATCGCCACCGCCACCTCCCCCGACGACCCCGCCGACGTCCTGCTCCGGTCCGTCGGTCGTCCCTCCCCCGGCGTCAGGGCCCGGATCGTCGACGGCGAGATCCGCCTCAAGGGCCCGCAGATGTTCGGTGGCTACCTCGATCCGTCGCTCGACGGGCCCGGCTTCGACGACGACGGCTGGTTCCGCACCGGTGACCTCGGCGAGATCGACGACGCCGGCAACGTGTACATCACCGGTCGCCTCAAGGACATCATCATCCGCAACGCCGAGAACATCTCGGCCCTCGAGATCGAGGACACGCTGCTGCAGCACCCCGACATCGAGGACGTGGCCGTCATCGGCGTGCCCGACCCCCGCACCGGCGAGCGGGTGTGCGCCGTGGTGGTGGCCCGCGACGACGCCCGCCCCGAACTCGCGGCGCTGGCGGCGCACTGCATCGCCCTCGGGTTGGCCAGGTACAAGTGCCCGGAGCAGGTCGTGATCGTCCCCACCCTGGAGCGCAACTCGATGGGCAAGCTTCTCAAGCAGCAGATCCGGGACCAGGTCCTGGCCGGCTGAGCCTCAGCTCAGCGCTGCTTCTGCTTCATGGTGTCGAGACCGGCGATGGACGGCATCCCGCCCGTGACCACACGGGCCCGGGTGTGCCCGAAGTGATGCATGTCGAAGATCGAGTCGATGGCCGTCGTGTAACCCTGCACGTCCAAGGTGTGGTTCACCGCCCGCTTGGCCATCCGCAGAGCGAAAGCGTCCTGCTGAGCGATCCGGTCAGCCATCTCCATCGTGGCCGACACCAGATCCTCCAGCGGCACCACCTTGTTCACCATCCCCAACTCCCGGGCCTCCTCCGCAGTGATCGACCCACCGGTGAACAACAACTCCTTGGCCTTGCGCGGCCCGAACTCCCACGTGTGCGCGTGCAGCTCCACCCCACAGATCCCCATCATCAACACCGGATCCGAGAACTCCGCGTTGTCCGCCGCCACGATCAGATCACACGGCCAACACAACATCAGCCCCGCCGCGATGCACTTGCCCTGCACCGCCGCGATCGACGGCTTCGGCACCTCCCGCCAGGACTTCGCGTAGTGCAGGTAATGCCGGGTCTCCCAGTCGTAATGACCCTCCGGCGTCAGGAACGGATCATCGACCTCACCCAGATCCGACATGTCCCCACTCTTGGTCGACGACATGTCATGACCCGCCGAGAAATGCTTCCCGTTCGACTTCAACACGATCACCTTCACCCGGGTGTCCTCGTCGGCGGCGCGCCACGCCTGATCCAACTCGATCAACACCTTCTGGCTCTGCGCGTTGGCCGCCTCCGGCCGGTTCAGCGTGATCACACCGACCTGACCCTCGACCTCGTACTCCACATGATCGAACAACATCTGCAGTTCCTTTCGTGGTGGCCCGTCGACGACCTCGTGCCCGATGGCCGAGGGTACCGCCGTGCCTGCGGGCGCGACCGAGGGCGAGCCCTCGGGTCGGTCAGGTACCGCGCTCCTCGAGGGCGGCCAGGGCGCTGAAATCGGGGCCGTCCGAACCGGCGGGGACCCGGGCGATGATCGACAGGGCCGGGATCACACTGCTGCTGCCACAGTCGATGACGTGGCCGACCATGGCGACGAGATGGTCGACGTCGATGAAGTTCCCGGTGAAGTACTTGCGGGCGCCCCACTCGGTGACCGCCTCACCGATCCGCTCGGGGGCGGCGTTGGCGAGCAGCTCGGTCGTCGAGTGCCCGTCACCGCCGATGCAGTCGCCCATGGTGAAGCGGGTGAACCCGACCTCGGGGTGCTCGATCCTCCACGCCTCGACCAACTTGTCGAGGGCCGCCTTGGTCGTGACGTAGGCCCCGATGAGGGGCCACGACGGAGTCAGCGAGGCGCTGATCGACGACAGGTAGATGCCGCAGCCGTCGGCCGCCGCCAGGTGCGGCAGGGCCGCCGCCGTCACCGAGCGCGGCGCCGGTGACGTTGGTGGCGAACAGCGCCCCCCACGTGGCCGCGTCGACCTCTTCCAACGGGCCCAGCTGCCCGATGGCCGTGGCGTAGACGAGCCCGTCGATGCCTCCGAGCGCGGTGGCCGCGTCGTCGATGGCCTGGGTGCACGACGCCTCGTCCGTCACGTCACAGACGATGGCCACCGCTCCGTTCCCGGCCTCGGCGGCGGCCTCCTCCAGGCGCGAGCGCCGACGGGCCAGGAACGCGACCTGGGCTCCCTTCGCGGCCAGACCCATCCCGATCGAGCGACCGATGCCACTCGACGCACCGACGACCACGACCCGCATCGACTGGCTCACGCGGTGGCCCGGCGGGCGACGTCGAGCGAGCTCACACCGACCTGCTTCTCGAAGCGGCCCTGGTCGTAGCTGCGGATGGCCACGTCCTGGTCGGGCGACTCGGCCCGCAACGCGCTCACCGTGCACTGGGCCCGGGACCGGTGCTGGAACGGGTCGAACGAGTACCAACGGCAGGCGTTCTCGAAGGTGATCTTGTTGACCTCGTCGTCGGGGACACCGGCCATCACCGCCTCGAGCTCCTCGGGCGCCTCGGGCCACGACGAGTCCGAGTGCGGGTAGTCGGACTCCCACGCGATGTTGTCCATCCCGATGTCGTGGCGCAGCTTCACCCCGATCGGGTCGGCGATGAAGCACGTCAGGAACCGCTCCCGGAACACCTCGCTCGGCAGTTGGTCACCGAAGTCCTGTCCGGTCCAGGCCCGGTGCATGTCATAGGTGCGGTCGAGGCGGTCGATGAAGTACGGGATCCACCCGGTTCCGCCCTCGGACAGCGCGATCCGCAACGCCGGGAACTCCTTGATCACACGAGACCACAAGATGTCCGCGGCGGCCTGGCAGATGTTCATCGGCTGCAGGGTGATCATCACGTCGACCGGGGCGTTGGGCGCGGTGACCGCCAGGCGTCCCGACGAACCCAGGTGAACCGACAAGACGGTGTCGGTGTCGACCAGGGCGTTCCACAACGGGTCCCAGTAGTCCTCGTGGTAGCTCGGGTAGCCCAGGGCCGCCGGGTTCTCCGAGAAGGTGAGCGAGTGGACGCCCTTGGCGGCCATGCGGTGCACCTCGGCCGCCGCCAGATCCGGGTCCCACAGCACGGGCAGGGCCATGGGGATGAACCGGCCGGGGTGGGCCCCGGCCCAGTCCTCGACGTGCCAGTCGTTGTAGGCCTGCAGCACGCTCAGGGCCAGGTCCTTGTCGTCGGCGGCGGCGAAGAGCCGACCGGCGAACCCCGGGAACGACGGGAAGTTCATGGCGGCGAGGATCCCGCCGGCGTTCATGTCCTCGATGCGCTCGTCGACGTCCCAACAACCGCGACGCATCTCCTCGAACGCCGTCGGTTCGATCCCGTACTCCTCGCGGGGCCGCCCCGCCACCGCGTTCAGGCCCACGTTCGGGATGACCTGGTCGTTGAACACCCACACGTCGGCGCCGTCGTCGGTGTGGACCACCTTGGGCGCGAGATCGGCGTACTTGGCCGGCACCCGCCCCTCGAACAGGTGAGGCGGCTCCACCAGGTGGTCGTCGACGCTCACCAGGATCATGTCTTCGGCCTTCATCGGGCCTCCCTTCGCGTGGCGCGGCCCCGTGCACGCGCCTGGATGTGACCTTCGCTCCTCGTCGTGGCGGCCCCCACGAGTCCGGCGCGTCTGTCCGTGGCAACCGGGCCCCCTGCCGGCCTGACTCTATCGGTAGTGAGGCTTTCGAATACAAAGCATCTGACTGTCTGTGTCACCATTCGGCCGGTGGGTGGCGACGGGAGCGACGACTGGGCCGAGCAGGAGCACGTCGTCGCCGAGCTCGGCCTCGACGTCCGACCGGCCGACGACGAGGTGCACGGGCGAGCGCTGGTCGTGCCCGAGCTGTGCATGCCGGGCACGCGGCTCGCTCCGCACGTCGGTGGTGCTGACGTGGGCCGACGTGCTCACCGGCGCCGTGGCCGGACTGGCCATGGAGCCGAGGATCCCCCTGACCCTCGACCTCGAGGTGCAGCTCGTCCGGCCCGCGGCGGCCGGAACCACCGTGACGGCCGAGGCCACCCTCGTGCGGGCCGGTCGGTCGATCGTCGTGACCGAGTGCGCATTCCACGACGAGGCCGACGGGGATCCGGTCGCCCTCGCCGTCGCCGCCTTCGTACCCGCCCCCGATCCGACCCACGTCTTCCCGGACGGGTTCCCGTTCCCCGACCTGGCCAGCCGGCGCCTCACCACCCCGCTGGCCGACCGGATCGGCTGTCGGGTCGTCGCTCCGGGAACAGCCGAGATGCCCCGGCGACCGGACGGCCTCAATGCCGTGGGAGCCATCCAGGGCGGGCTGGCGGCCGTGGCGCTGGAGGAGGCGGCGTGCTCGGCCATGGACGCGACCACGCCCCTCGCCTCCCTCACCGTCCGCTACCTCAGACCGGTCATGCACGGGCCGGCCGTCGCCGTGGCCACGGTCGCCCCGAGCGGCGACGTCTGCACGGTGCGCCTCCGCGACGACGCCACCGGGAAGGTCTGCCTCTTCGCCACCGCCCGGCGCACCCAGGGGTCCGCCGGCCAGCGAATCCTCTAGATGTATCGGGTATGATCCCCGTCACATCCGAGGAGGTCCGACGCGATGCAGCACCACCAGCCCGAGATGGCGGCCCCGTGCGCCCCGGCGACCGGCGGGAGGCTCCGATGAGCACCGATTCGCCGACGGGGACCCGGCCGGCCGCGGTGTACCGCGACGACCCTCGCCTGCAGCCGCTCATCGGGCCGGGCGCGATGTTCGAGGTGGAGCCGGTCGTGATCGACGGTGTGCCGCTGCCGCGACTTCGTCCGGGCCCCCAAGACCGTCCTCGACGTGTTCGACATGGGGACCAACCACGCCGATCTCGTGCACGTCGTCTACCAGGACGAGCGCGACACCTTCGGGCAGGTGAGGCAACGGGCGCTGAGCATGGCCCGGGAGCTGCAGGACACCTTCGGCGTGCGGGCCGGCGATCGTGTCGCCATCTGCATGCGGAACCTGCCCGAGTATCCCGTCGCCGTCTGGGCGGCCGCCCTGTGCGGAGCCATCGTCACCCCCATGAACTCGTGGTGGGTGGGGGCCGAGCTCGCCTACGCCATCGACAACGCCGGGGCCCGAGTCGTGGTGCTCGACCACGAGCGGGTCGACCGCCTCCTCGATCACGGGCGTCCCGAGGGCGTCACCGTGATCGGCGTGAGGGGTGCGGCCGGCGACGTCGCCTTCGAGGACCTCGTCGGGGGGGCCACGATCGAGGCGGACCGCATCGTCCGCCTCGGTCGCGACGACATCATCGCCATGCTCTTCACCTCGGGCACCACGGGCCACCCCAAGGGTGCGCTGCTCACCAACCGAGGGATGATGGCCAACGTCTGGAACATGGCCTTCGGCAACGCACGCGAGGCCCTCATCAGCGGCCGACCGCCCGCCCCGGCCCGCCAACCGGCCTCGCTGTCGGTCGGGCCGCTGTTCCACATCGGCGGGATGACGGCGATCTTCTCCTCGCCCATGGGCGGGGCCAAGCTCGTCTTCATGCACAAGTGGGAGCTCGAGGAGTCGCTCCGCCTGGCCCGAGAGGAGAACATCACCCAGTTCGGCGGAGTACCGACCATGGTCCGCCAGGTGCTCGACCGCAAGGGGGTGGGCGGCCTGGGCCTGGCGATCCAGGGCTTCCCCATGGGTGGAGCCGCGGTACCTCCCGACCTCCCGTTGCGGGCGGTCGACGAGTTCGGCGCCGGCATCCAACTGCTCAACGGCTACGGGCTCACGCGAGACCACGTCTGCGGTGGTGACCAACGTCGGCACCGAGTTCCTCGCTCACCCGACGAGCGTCGGGCGGCCGAACCTGACCGCCGACCTGAAGATCGTCGACCCCGACGGCGTGGAGGTCGCCACCGACGTGGTCGGAGAGATCTGCTTCCGCTCCCCCCAGGTGGTGAAGGGGTACTGGAACAACCCGGAGGCGAACGAGGACGCCTTCGTCGACGGCTGGTTCCACAGCGGGGACCTCGGCTACGTCGACGACGAGCGGCTATCTGTACGTCGTCGACCGGCTCAAGGACGTGGTGATCCGCGGCGGCGAGAACGTGTACTGCGCCGAGGTCGAAGCGGCGCTCTACGAGCACCCGGCAGTCGCCTCGGTGGCCGTCGTCGGGGTCGAGGAGCAGGCCATGGGCGAGCGGGTCTGTGCCGTCGTGGTGACCCGCGACGGCATGGAGGTCGACCTCGACGAGCTCCGCCGGTTCGCTCGTCGAGCGTCTCGCCGGCTTCAAGATCCCGGAAGCTCTCGTCCTCGCCGACTCCCTCCCGGAGACGGCGACGGGCAAGATCGACAAGAAGACCGTTCGGGCCAACGTGGCCGACGAACCCGAGCAGATCACCGTGTCGTGGTGAGCTGACGCTGTCGGTCAGCGCCCTGTGCGCACGATCGGAGCCCGGCATCGGGGCCGGCTTCGACGCGACAGGCACCAGCTAAAGTCCCCGCTCGGGCGCGACGGTCGACCCCGGCCAGGAGAGTGGTTCGTGGTTGCCCAGAAGAAGGGGAAGCAGAAGGGCAAGGCCCCGAGGGAGAAGCCGCAGCAGATCGCCGACGAGCTGCGCACGCTGATCCTCGCCGGCGATCTCGCCGACGGCGAGTCGCTCGGGCACGAACCCGATCTCGTCCAGCGTTTCGGGGTCTCCCGCCCGTCGCTGCGCGAGGCGCTGCGAATCCTGGAGACCGAAGGGCTCATCGTCGTGGTGCGCGGAGTCCACGGCGGCGTGGTGGTCCAGCACCCGGACGAGCGGATGACGGCGAGGACCGCCGCCATGGTCCTCCAGGCCCGCAACGTGGAGCTCTCCGATGTCTACGAGGCCCGGGCCCAGCTCGAACCGCTCTCGGCCAAGGCCATCGCCACCTCGCGACGGCGGCGCGCCATCGTGGCCGAGCTACGTGCCCTGGTGAAGGACGAAGAGGACTGCCTCGAGGACCCGGAGGCGTTCGGTGCGGCCAACGCCCGGTTCCACATGCACCTCGTCGCCCTGGGAGGCAACCAGACCCTCACGATCGTGGCCGAGATGCTCAACGAGATCGTCACCCGGGCCGTGACCGCGGTGAGCAAGGCCGACGACTCCACCGTCTCGATGGCCACCCGACGGCGGGGGATCCGCTCCCAGCACCGGCTCCTCAACCTCATCGAGACCGGCGACGGCGTGGCCGCCGAGGCGTTCTGGCGGACCCACATGACCGTGGTGAGCAAGGTGATGCTCGGCCAGAGCGCCTCCACCGTGGTCGACCTCCTCCACCACGACTGACCGCCAGGTCAGCGTCCCCGTGGCGACGAGCCCGGAGCGCCCCGTCGCGTCCTTGGCTTGCCAGGTGAGAGCGAAACATCTATACCTCTATACCTCTACACATCTAGCATGTGCGGATCGGGGCACCAGCGGGTGGCCCGCCATCAGGGGGAGTGCCCGGACGTGTCCTCGACACGCCGGACGCGCCAGTTCCGCCGGCTCCTCGCCGACGGACCATCACCACACCTACATGGGGGGACCATGGACACCAACAGACCACTCGACCGTTCCCGGCGACGTCCGTGGCGGCTCCGAGGCATGGCCCTCGCCGCCGCCGTCGCCCTGGTCCTCGTGGCCGGCTGCAGCTCCGATGGCGATGCATCGGGCACCACCGACAGCACCGTGTCGGCCGACGTGCTCGGAACCCCCAACCCGGCGACCGGCGAGCCGGTCAAGGTCGGCTTCGTCGCCGACGGCCGCACGCCGTCGATCGACAACACGATGCACGTTCCCGCCGGCCAGGCCACGGTCGACTACATCAACGACTACATGGGTGGCCTGGGCGGTCGGCCGATCGATCTGGTCACCTGCGAGAGCCAGGGTGATCCGGGCAAGGCCACCGAATGTGCCAACGAGCTGGTCCAGGAGAGCGTGGTCATGACGATCATGCCCGAGAACCAGCAGTCGCTCGCCGTGCACACGGTCATGGCCGCCAACGACATCCCGCTGTTCGTCTACGGCGTGACCGACAAGGCCATCACCGAGGACACCCAGAGCTCGTTCATGATCGCCAGCCTCACCGCCGGTCTGAGCGCCCTGCCCATCGACGTGGCCAAGGAGAACGACATCGACAACGTGAGCGTGCTCGTCGTCGACGTGCCCGCCGCCACCGGCTTCTACGATCCCGGCACTTTCGGAGCCATGCAGTTCGAGGACGCCGGGATCACGCTGAACGAGATCAAGGTGCCCCTCGGCGCTCCCGACATCTCCCAGCAGATCAACGACATCGTGAGCGGCGGGGACACCGTCGTGCACATCGTCGGTGACCCCGGCCTGTGCATCGGCGCCATCAACGGACTCAAGACCAACGGCTTCGACGGGCCCGTCACCATCCTCAACGGGTGTGGCACCGATGCGGTCAAGGAGGCGGTCGGCGCCAACATGGAGGGCGTCATCATGGCCTCGCCCACGCCGCTCGGTGACGCCTCGAACCCGGGGATCGAGCTCTGGAACGCCATCCTGGCCAAGTACAACCCGGGATTCGGCGACTCGACCGAAGGTCTGACGACGTTCATCACGACCATCTCGGCCCGTCAGGCCCTCGAAGGCATCAGCGGCGACGACATCACCTCCGACACCATTCGGACCACGGTGAAGGCCGCCCCCGAGCAGCCCCTGATCACCGGAGTCGGACTCGGGTTTCCGGTGCAACGGCAAGGCCGCCCCGCCGACCCCGGCAGTGTGCACCCGAGGTGCCCTCCGGGTCTCCTTCGACGCTGACGGCAATCCGGTTCTGCCCTACACCGCCTTCGGTACCTCACCCATCCCGGACTGACCCGGCCGCCTGACCCATCGCACGAGGCAGCCGGGCTCGCACCGGAGCGGGCCCGGCTGCGTCGCGCTCACACCGGTGTGACCTCGACGGGGACGCCGACCATGAAGGCCATGCTGGAGTAGTGCTCGTAGCTCCCCGGACCCGACGGGAGCAGCCGGTTCACGTTCACACCGACCTCGATGTCGGGGGCGTCGTCGGTCGACCGTTCCCCGTAGCCGTGGCTGAGGGCCACCACACCGGGACGAAGGGCGGCGTCGAAACCCACCGCCGTGACGACGGCCCCCCATGCGGAGCGCACCGTCACCATGTCGCCCTCACCCAGGCCGCGAGCGGCGGCGTCGTCGGGGTTCACGTAGAGCGGGTTGCGGGCGTTGTCGCCCTCTCGGAGGCGGGGCATCATCCGACGCCCCCAGGTGTTGTGCTGGCGGCGGTTCCGCCACTGGATCAACTTCAGCTGGTCGGCGGGCTCGACCCGCAGCTCGGCGAAGATCTCGGCGGCCCGGTCGAGCAGCGGGGCGAACGACGGCGGGCAGAGGTCCACCCGGCCGTCGGTGTAGGCCACGGCCTCGTCGATGGAGGACGACACCACCGGCGGCAGCACCTTGGTGTTGGACGCCAGGGTGCGGAGCTCCTCGACGCTGGTGCCCGCCTCACCAGCCATGAAGTCGTGGATCGCGCCCGGGAAGTCGACCCCGTCACCGTCGAGCGCAGAAGGCAGGCCGAGCTCTTGTTCGATCCGGGCCAGGATCCACCACTCCTCCTGGCGCTCGGCCGCCGGCTCCACCACGGCGTCGGAGTACTGGGCGCTCGGCACGGTGGCGACACCGCCGCTGCGGTAGTCGGCGCGCTCGAGCCAGTCGCTGACCGGGAGCACGAAGTCCGACAGCTCAGCGGTGGCGCTCCGGTAGAGATCCATGGTCACGACCAGCTCGAGGTGAGGGAAGGCCTCGCGCAACCGCTCTTCGCCGGGGATCGCCATGATCGGGTTGCCGCCGACGACGACGAGGGCCCTCAGCGGCTCGGTCGGCGCGGTGATGTAGTCGGCCAGGAGGTTGCCGGGCACATGGCCCCAGACGTGGCGCACCGGCCCCACCGGCGAGTCGAAGAAGCGTTCGGGGAGCTCGTCGAAGTGCTCGATCGGACCGCGGACCGCGGAGCAGACCACCACCGGGCCGACCCAGGTTCCCGGTGACGAGGTTGAGCGACTGCAGGAGCCAGTAGACGAGCGTGCCCTGCCGCCCCATGTTCCCACCGGTGCCCATGTGGGCGATGGCCGTCGGAGCATCCGAGAAGGCCTGCGCCGTGCGGCGCACGGCATCGGGGTCGAGACCGGTGACGTCGGCGACGGAGTCGGCGTCGTAGGGCTCGAGGAAGGCGCGCAGACCGTCGACGTTGCGTCCGTGGCGGGCGAGGACGTCCTCGTCCCACCCGCCCATCCGGTCGATCTCGGTGAGCATGGCGGCGAGCAGGTACACGTCCGTGTCGGGCCGGATGGCCAGGTGGTCGCCGAGGCCGAGCTCCACCGCCCGCACCCGCCGGGGGTTCACGAAGGTGACGCCGCCGCCCCGCTCACCGATGCCTCGGATGGCCTCGATGGCGTTGGGCACCGACGCCGCGGTCAGGTGGCTGCCGCTCGGGTCGCTCCCCAGGCAGAGGAAGTAGTCGGTGCGATAGAGGTCGGGGATGGGGAACGTGGACTCGACCCCGAACATGGCGTCCATGGCCGCGAACTTGTTGGAGAGGTCCTGGGTCAGGCCGCCGAACAGTCGGGTCGACTCCATCTTCCCCCAGAACGAGTACACGACCGGGATGCCCGATGACGTGTAGGCGAGCGGGTTCCCCCAGTAGCAGCCGACCGCCTCGGGACCGTGCTCGGCCCGCAGCGTGCGCAGGCGCTCGCCGATCTCACCGAGGGCGTCGTCCCACGAGACCCGCTCGTAGCGGCCCTCTGGCTCCGATGTCGGGTTGGTCCGGCGCAGCGGGTGGTCGAGGCGGTTCGGGTCGTCGTGGACCTCGAGGAATCCCGTGCCCTTGTGGCACGCGAAGCCGCCCGAGACCGGATGGTCCCGATCGGGGCGCAGGGCCACGACCGCGCCGGCATCGTCGACCTCGGCCACCAGCGGGCAGAGGGGCTCGCAGATCCGACAGAACGTCGACACCGTCGTCGTCCCCATGGCCACCCCCGTGACGAAAGACTCTCGAACGACCCACCCGTTGCGGCCCGTCGAGGGCCAGCGTAGTTGCGCCCAGCCAAACCTCTAGAGCGATCGCAGACCGGTCACCGGCCTCACCAGCAGACGCACCGCCCGCTCGAGGTCGTCCCCGATCTCGGCCGGGGCCCGGCCGCCGACGACGAGGCTCACCAGGCCGGTCAACAGCACGGCCTCGAGGAGCGAGACCACCGTCTCCCGGTCGGACACGGGGGTCGTCCCCAGAGCGCTGTCGATCCAGTCCCGCATCGACGACTGCATCGCCGTGCTGGCGTGGCGGACCTCCGGCGCTCCGGAGATGTAGGCCCGGATGAGGGCGACGAACAGCTCCGGCTCCTCCTCCATGCGCTGCACCACCCGGCGCAGGGTGGCGACGGTGCGCTCGACCGGATCCCGTCGACGGCTGGGACGGGCGGTGACGACCGCCGTCGTGGCGCCGGCCAGGTCAGTGAGGACGTCGACCAGCACGTGGTCGCGCGAGGCGAAGTACTGGTACGCCGTCGGGGGCGAGACCCCGGCCTGGTGGGCCACCGCCCGCATGTTCACCGCGTCGTACCCGCCCTCGGTCGCCAGCTCCCGGGCCGCGTCGAGGAGCCGACGCCGGGTCGCGGTCTGCGTGGCCGAGAGCGTGCCCGCCCCCGACCCCTCGTCGACCTGCTTCCCTAGGGGCCACCGCCGTCAGCCCCCCGAGTTCTTGCGGGCGACTCCGTCGGCGTCGAGGGCGAGGGTCGCGACCGAGTCGGGCGCCGGGTCCACGGTGACGGCGTAGGCCGGATCGCAGAGGAACGTTCCCTCCTCGGTGGGCTGCCACTGCACCCACTCCTCTGCTTCGAGGCGCATCACGAGCTGGCAGTCGTTGACCTGGTTGGCGCCCGGGTCCTGGACCGAGCTGAGGCCACCTGCGGTCCATTCGTGCACGGTCGTCGCATGGTTCAGCCCACGCGACCCGACCAGTTGCGGGCGTCGCGCAGCACCTCACGGAACGGCTTCTGGGTGTCGAAGGCCGGCTCGCGAGGAAGACCCAGCACCCGCTCGCCGATGCCGTTGCGCTGCATCTCGTTGGTGCCGCCGGCGATGGCCATGAACCGGCTGTTGAGCAGACCGGTGGAGGCCGCCGCGCCGGCCGACCTCGGGGCCTCCCAGGCGACGGCTCGGGATCCGGCGATCTCCATGGCCATGGTGGCCCGCCGAGGGTCGAAGGTGCCCGAGGCGAGCTTGGCGTAGGAGGCGAAGTCGGCGGCCCGAGCGGGGTCCGTTCGCATCACCGCACCGATGCGCTCCAACAGCGCCCGGCGGGCCAGGTCGTCGACGTGGGCCCGGGCGATCAGGTCGATGGCCAGTGGGTCCTCGAGACGGCCCGCGGCCTGGGCCAGCTCGACCAGGTCCGGGGCGACGCCGGTCGGCCCCTCGGCCCGGCCACCCTGGGCCAGCCCCCCTCCCCGCTCGAACATGAGCATGGTGTGCGCCACCGCCCACCCGCCGTTGACCGCCCCCACGATGTCGTCGTCGGTGAGCTCGACGTCGTCGAAGTACTCCTGGCAGAACTCGGCACTGCCGTTGATCTGCTTGATGCGCTGGATGGTGATGCCCGGGGCGTCGGTGGGGACCATGAACCACGTGAGGCCCTTGTGCTTGGGCACGTCCCAGTCGGTGCGGGCCAGGCAGAGCCCGTAGTCGGCGTAGTGGGCGCCGCTGCTCCAGATCTTCGACCCGTTCAGGATCCAGCGATCGCCGTCGCGTACGGCCTGGGTGCGCACGCCGGCCAGGTCGGAGCCGGCCTCGGGGTCGGAGAAGAACTGCACGACGAGCTCGTCGCCGTCGAGGATGCGCGGGACGTGGCGGGTGAGGAACTCCGGGGTGGCGTGGGCCAGCATCGTCGGAGCGCACACCGCGAAGGTGGTGCCTCCGGCCACGCCGAGATCGGGCAGCACGAAGGGTTGGGCCTCCTCGTCGAAGGCTCGTTGGTGCTCAGGGCCCAGTCCGGCGCCGCCGTACTCCTCGGGCCAGGTGATGCCGGCCAGCCCGGCGTCGTGGAGCCGGCGCTGCAGGGCGCGCTGCTCGAGGAGGACAGTCGGCGGGGATGTCATCCCCACCGAGCGGCGAGCGCCGACGGGTGGTCGCGCTCCTCGGCGCCAGGTTGGCCTCCATCCACCCTCGGGCCCGGGCCCGGAAGACGTCGATGTCCTCGCTCATGCCGCACCGACCGATCGGCCCAGCTGGCGACGGTGCCAGGTCGGCGAGCCGAAGCACGCCGCGTCGGCCGCGACTCGACGCATGAACAGGTGGTGGTCGTGCTCCCACGTGTACCCGATGCCCCCGAACACCTGGAAGCAGCTCTGGGTGAGCTCGACCCCCCGTTCGCCCACGAAGGCCTTGGCCGCATGGGCCAACTCGAACCCGTCAGGGGCGCCGGCGCCGACGGCCCGGGCGGCGCCGGCGACCAGGCCCTTGCTCATCTCGAGCAGGAGGCTGGTGTCGGCCAACAGGTGCTTGATCGCCTGGAACGAGCCGATGGGCCGACCGAAGGCGATCCGGTCCTTGGCGTAGGCGAGGGCCATGGCGAACTCGGCGTGCATGGCGCCGACCGTCTCGGCTGCGGCCAGCACCGCCGCGATGGCGACCTGCTCGCCGATCAGCACTGCGGTGTCGAGCCCGGGGGCCGCGACCTGCGCCCCGCCGTCGATCGGGACGGCGTCGAAGGTGACCGTCGCCCAGCGCCGGGTGGCGTCGAAGCCCTCGATCGTCCGGACGTGCACACCCGGTCCGTCGGCGGCCACCAGCACCTGGGCCGGCCCCGACGGCCCGTCGGCGGTGACGAGGAACCACGCGCACTCGGGCCCGTCGGGCACCACCTCGGCGACACCGTCGAGGCGATGACCGGATCCCTGCGGGACCAACGCCAGCCCGGCTGCGGGATCACCATCGGGGTGGGCACCGGAGATCCAGGTGGCCGACGAGGCCCCGGCCACGAGGTCGGCGAGAGCGGCGTCATGGTCCCGGCTCGCGACCCGGGAGAGGCAGTGGACCACGACGCTGTGACCCACGAAAGGGAGCGGTTGGAGCCGGGCCCCTCGCTCGGCGGCGATGAGCGAGGCGTCGAGCACACCGTTCCCGGAGGCACTGCCACCGCCCTGCGCCTCGGCGGCGAGGAACCCCCACCAGCCGAGCTCCGCCGCCGCTCGGGCGTAGCCGGCGCCGTCCACCTCGGACCCGTCGACGCGCCGACGCACGGCGGCGAGGTCCATGGCGGTGTCCATGAGGCGGGCGGACGTGTCGAGCAGCATCTGCTGCTCGTCCCCCGGGTCGGGCAGGAGGTCGACGGTCATCAGAGTGGTCCTCGCCTGGCCTAGGGGTTGATCCCGATGCGGGCCACCGGTTCGGGCATCCCTTGTCGTCGGTACAGCGCCCGCTCGAGGGACTGCAGCAGGACGTTGCGGGTGTCGCGCGGGTCGATGAGCTCGTCGCCTCCGAAGGAGTGAGCCGAGCGGTACGACGCCTCCAGCTCCATGGCTCGCAGCATCTCCGCCTCGTCGACGTCGGAGCCACGGGAGCGGCTCATGGCGGCGGCGCCCATGGCCCCGGCGGTCACGCCGGGCCAGGTGAACACCCCCGACTGGCCGTCGAAGGGGATCATGCCCATGACCATCGAGCCGAAGCCGTACGCCTTGCGCAGCGTGACCGTGAACTTCGGTGAGGTCGCCATGGCCTGAGCCGCGTACATGCGGGCCCCGGCCCGGAGGATGCCCTGTTGCTCCGACGCGCTGCCGGGCATGACGCCGGGGTTGTCGGAGAGGAACACGATGGGCAGGTGGAACGAGTCGGCCACCTGCATGAAGCGGGCCGCCTTGTCAGCGCCGTCGGCACCGACTGATCCGGCCATCACGAGGGGCTGGTTGGCCACCACCGCGACCGGATGGCCACCGAGGCGGGCCAGCACCGTGAGCACCGAGTGGCCGAAGTCCGGCTGGATCTCGAACGTGGAGTCCTCGTCGAAGACGACGTCGACGACCCGTCGCATGTCGTAGACCTTCCGGCCGTTGCGGGGAACGAGGTCGAGGACCTCGGGCAGCAGGCGAGGGCCGTCGTCGCCACCCTCCTGATGGGCCGGGTAGTCCCAGGCCGATGCCGGGAAGTACCGGAGGTAGGCCCGGATGAGGTCGAGGGTGGCCACGTCATCGTCACCGACGTTGTGGATCAGGCCGCTGGCGGTGGCCACCGCTGGTCCTCCCAGGTCCTCCTTGGAGATCTGCTCGCCGAGCGACTCCAGGACGACCGGAGGCCCGGCGGTGAAGACCGAAGCGTTCCTGCTCATCAGCGCGAAGTCCGAGATGGGAGCCACCAGTGCACCGTGACCGGCCGACGCCCCCAGCACGGCGGTCACCAGGGGAACCCGACCCGAGCAGCGAGCCTGGGCGATCAGGTCGGTGGGCGTTCGGGTGCTGCTCTTGCCGTCGGCGCGGAACCCGGCGCCCTCCAGCATCATGACGCAGGGCACCCGGTCGGTGACGGCGAGGTCGGCCACCCGGTACCGCTTGGCGTTGGCCGCCGAGCTGATCGTGCCCGCCTTCACGGTGAAGTCCTCGGCCGCGACCATCACCGGGCGACCGTCGATGCGCCCCGAACCCATCACGATGGCGTCGGCCGGGTCCTCGGCGCCGCCGACGAGGGTGCCGAGCTCGAGGAACGACCCCGGGTCGAGCAGGTGGTCGACACGCGAACGGGCATCGAGCTTCCCCGCCGCCCGGTGCTTGGCCAGACGCTCCTCGCCACCCATGGCGCGAGATTGGGCTCGGCGCTTCTCGAGATCGGCGAGCGCGCCGTCCCAACCTTCGGATCCGTCGTAGTCCAGTTCCACCTGCGTCACCGTCCCGTGAAGTTCGGCGGCCGGCGCTCGACGTACGCCATCAAGGCCTCCCGCATGTCGTCGGTCTGCACGTTCACGCTCTGCGCGGTGGCCTCCACCTCGAGGGCGTGGGCGAGCGACGACGACGAGGCGTTGTCGAGCTCGCGCTTGGTCAGCGAGAGGGCCACCGGCGGGCCACCGGCGATGCCGTCGACCACCTCGGCGACGGCCCCCGCCAGCTCGGAGGCGGGCACCACGGCGTTCACCAACCCGAGAGCGAAGGCCTCGGGTCCAGTGACGATCTTGGCCGTGAGGGCCAGCTCCTTGGCCTTGTGGACGGGCAGGCGTTGGCGCAGGAGCCACGACGTGCCGAAGTCGAGGCTTATCCCCCGGCGGGCGAAGATGGCCGAGAACCGGGCCCGGTCGGAGCACCACGTGAGGTCGGCGGCCAGGGCGAGGCCGAGTCCCGCACCCACGCAGAGGCCGTCGACCTGGGCCATCACGGGGATGGGGCAGCTGTGGACGCTGAGAACCACGTCGGCCAGCACCCGCATGCCGTCGAGCATGCTCCCCGACGGGCCCGCGGCGCCCACGTCACCGGCACCGCTCAGGTCGGCTCCACTGCAGAACTCCCCGTTGGCCCCGGTGAGCACGACGGCGCGGGCCCCTGAGTAGCGGATGTCCTGGAAGATGGCGCCGATGGCCACCCACATGTCCCCGGTGCAGCCGTTCTTCGACTCGGGCCGGTCGATGGTGACGGTCACGACGTGGCCCTCACGATCGACGAGCACGTTCGGGTGCGGTGACCGCTGCGTGACCGATGCCATGGGAAAGGATCTAAATCTTTCCCTTAACAGCTGTCAAGTTTTTCGTGGGCCGTAGGAGACTCGATCCCCGGTCTCACGCCAACTGGCGCCGTAGTTCACCGAACGCCGTCAGGCGGTCGATGGCCGCCCCGAACGACGGGGCGTGGACGTCGAGCGTGGTCCACGTGGCGCCCAGGTCAGCGAGCGACCCGAGGTGGTCGACGTAGGCCTCGACGCTCCCCGCGTCCCACGGATCGCTCCACGCCACCACGTCGATGTCGGCCAACGACCGTCCGTGCGCCTCCAGACGCCGGCCCAGATCGGCGATGGCGGAGCTCAGCGCGGCGTCGTCGTCCAGCGCGGCGGTGCGGGTGACCGAGGCGAAGGCGGAGTTGGCCTTCATGGGCGCCCAACCCTGGCCCCAGGTGGCGACCCGCTCACGGGTCTTGGCCGAGTTGCCCCCGAGCCACAGCGGCGGGTGGGGACTCTGCACCGGTCCCGGGGCGATGACCTGGCCCCGGGCGGTGAAGTGCTGGCCTTCGTAGGCGAAGTCGTCGCTCGACCAGATGCCGACGAGCACCTCGGCGGCCTCGTCGAACAAGTCGTTGCGGTCCTCGAACTCCACGCCCAGCGCCCCGAACTCCGAGCGCAGGTAGCCGGTGCCGAGGACGAAGGTCGCCCGGCCCCCGGAGAGGACGTCGACCGACGTCATGCTCTTGGCCGTCAGCAGCGGGTTCCGGTAGGGCACGACCGTCAGGTACGTCATCAACCGGATGCGTGAGGTCACTGCGGCGAAGAACGACAGGCCGGCGAACGGATCGAGCGTCTCGTGACCGCCGTTGTCGAGCCACTTCTTCGAGGGCGCGGGGTGGTCGGTGAGGGCGATGGCGTCGACTCCTGCCGCCTCCGCCACTCGCGCGAACTCGGCCATGTTCTCGGGACGCAGCCATGAGCCGTCGTCGTCCGAGCGGATCGGGTACTCGACCATGAACTTCACGGGTGGGCCTCCTGGAGTCGGTGAACGGTGACGGGGCGGCGTCGTAGTGTCCGCCCATGGAGATCTGGGAGCTCGTTGCTCGGGAACGCATCCGGGACTCGCTGGCCCGGTACAACTGGTCGGGCGACGCCTTCCGCCTCGACGAGCTGCTCGGTGCATTCTGCCCCGACGGGGCCCTCGAGGTTCGAGGCGAGGAACCCAGGCGAGGTCGCGAGGCCATCCTCGAGTTCCTCGGAGGGGTCTCCCCCGGTGCCCGACCGGTGCCCACCGACGCGCCGGCGGGCACGAAGCGGATCGTGCGCCACAACCTGACCAACGTGCGGTTCCTCGAGTTGAGCCCGGAGCGGGCGCGGGTCGGCTCGTACTTCACGGTCGTGACCGAGATCGGTCTCGACCACTACGGGCGCTACCGGGATTCGTTCGTGCCCGTCGGCGACGAGTGGCTCATCGAGCACCGCTTCGTCTCGACGGACTGGCGCTCGCCCGACTCCACCATGGCCCCACCCTCGTCGATCAGCTGACGGCCGCCGATCGCGGACGCCGTGGGGGTCATCGGCGTCCACGCCCCGACACCCCTTCTGTCGAGTCGAGGTCGTCGGCCCGACCGGACCCGCCGCGCACGAACATGTCCTCGAGCCGTCACCCCATCGTGGCCCCCATCGCTGTACCCCCCCCCCTCGGTTCCACTGGAGAGTGAAACATCTAGATGATATGAACGGTACGTGTTCGGGCCCGGAGCTGTCGTCACCGGCATCGGCCCCGGCATGGGCCGCAGCATCGCCCTCGGCTTCGCCCGGGAGGGCGTCGACCTGGCACTCGCCGCTCGCCGCCCGGAACAGCTCGCATCGGTCGCCGACCGCCTGACCCAGGGGCCATCTCGTCGGGCGGGTGCCGTCAGGGGGCGTCCCCCTCGAGGAAGCGATCTCTCGCGTCGGGGTCCTCGAAGTTGACGACCGCCCACGCCCGCCGGGCACCGGTCCGACGCAGGGCCTCGATGCGGTGGTTGCCGTCCTCCACCACCAGCTGCTGGTCGCGGTAGGAGACGACGAGCGGCGGAGGCTCCAGACCATCGTCGATCTTCTGCGACAGGTCCTCGACTCCCTCGCCCCACTCGTCGTCCTCCATGGGACACAGCACGTGGTCGTCCGGAGGTCCGGCCAACCGGTAGAGCTCGCTGATCCGGAGCTCCACCGGACCGATCCACCAGCGGGGCTTCTCGGCCAGCAGCTCGGCCAGATCCCCGTTGTCGCTCCCGGGGCTGGCCAGGAAGGCGGCCACCCAGTCGCCCAACTCGTCACGGTCGGCCGCCCGCCGTGCCGTCTGCACTGAGTAGTCCTCGGCGTTGGTCATCCCGCCCACCTACCCGCCCACCGCGGCGCCAGCCCATCCGGGCGACGACGTGCTCAGTCCGGCCGCACCAGCCCGAGCAGGTGGTCCGCTTCGTTGAACGAGTGCAGGGTCCACCGACCCGTCGACGGGTCGTGGTGCCACTCCGTGAGGCCGGTGTTGGTGGGGCGCAGCTGGGCGCCCGTCCCTGGGTGGGGAACGCCGAAGAGGACCCGCACGGAGGCCTGGATCACCCCGGCGTGGCACACCACCACGACGGTCTGGTCGCCGTGGTCCCGGGCCACCCGCTCCAGCGTCCGGCGCACCCGCTCGTGGAAGCTGTTCCAGCTCTCGCCCGCGGGGGCGAACACGCGGTCGGGTTCGGCCTCCATGTCGAACGAGCCGTAGCGGTCGGCGTACTCCGTCCAGGCCAGCCGTCGGCGTCACCGGTGTGGACCTCGCAGAAGTCGCAGTCCCGGCCACCGATCTCCAAGCCGAGGCCCGGCGCGATGATCTCCGCCGTCTCGATGGCCCGGGGCAGCACGCTGGCCAACAGGACATCGGCACGAACCCGACCCGAGCCGGCCAGGTGCTCCCGGAGCGCCGCCGCCTGGCGGCGGCCGTGATCGGTGAGGCCCTCACAGCCCTGGCGGCCGGCGATGACGCCGTGGAAGCCGGCGTGGGCCTCACCGTGGCGGACGAGGATCAGATGCATGCCCCGACCGTACGGTCGTCGCGCCCGTCGGCGGGCACGGCGGGGCCGTCTAGGTCGGACGCAGGGACGGGAGGGTGCCGTCGTGGCGGGAGCGGACCACTCGCTCGATGCGGCTGCGGGTCTGGTCGAGGGCCACCTCGCCGATCACGTCGGCCCACCCGGCCTCCAGCTCGGCATAGATCGCCTCCACCTCGACGAGCAGCTCCCGGCCCCGCGTCGCGATGGTCACGACCTTCATCCGACCGTCGTCACTCGCCGGGCGCCGAGTCACGAAACCTCCCGCTTCCATGGCCTCGAGCAACTTGGAGGTCGCCTGCTTGGAGACGCCGAGCAGGCCGGCCAGCTCACCGGTGGTGGTCTGCTGGTCCCGTATGGCCAGGAGGACGAACCCGTAGGACTCGCGCACGTCGGTCCACCCCCTGGCTCGCAGGGCCCCGTGGAGATCGTCGACGAGCTGCCGGAACGCCATCCCCATCAGCCGGGCGAGCGGGACGTTCGGGCTGGCGCTCACTCGGCCCACGGGGGCGTGAACGTGGCCTCGCCCGTGCGGGCCTGTCCACCGACGGGCAGACAGCACAGCATCCGCAGAGGGACGTCCCCGACGCCGACGACCTCGAACCGCTCGGCGACGGGAACGACGAAGGCGTCGCCCGCCCGGGCCACCGCCCGGTCGTCGCCGATGGCGACCTCCGCGGTTCCGTCGAGGACGACGAACACCTCCTCCCGGGTGAGCGAGTGGGGGGTGGCGGGGGTGCCCGGATCGATCTCGACGATCCACACCGCCGTCTCGGTGCTGCCTCGGCTCGGCGTGGCGAGCGACGTGAACCGCGTGCTCCCGAGGTCATGGGTCGGTCCGGGGGGTGCAGGCAGAACGGTCATCGGGCTCCCTTTCGTCAATGTGGTTGACGATAACGTAGTCACCCTCTCCCAACTCGTCAATCACATTGACGGTTGGAGCTGGTCAGCCGGGGGGATCGGCCATGAGCGTGCGCGGGAGTCCGAAACGGGCCAGGACGCCTCTGTCGCCGAAGCGGGTCAGCGTCGAGATCCGGTCGACGGAGACGGTGAGCACGATCAGGCCGTCCGCCCGGGCCAGAGCGCACTCGGATCCGGGCGGTAGTAGCCGAACGCGGGCTGATCGTTGGCCCGAGTGGGAACGAGGCGTCACCTGTGGGCCCCAGAACCCACGCTCCGCGGAGGTACGCGACGACCGCCCGGGACCGTGCACTCGATCGGCTCGGGTGGCATCGACAGGCGGACGTCCTCGCGTGAGCACCGCCACCAGGCCTCGACGTCCGCCGCTGGAAGGCCTCGACGAAGCGGTCCACGACCGCCGCTTCCTCCGGTGATCGAGGAAGGGGCACGAGCTCAGGAGTCCGATCCGGGCGGAAGCCGTCACGCGCCCGGACGAGCGCGCAGTTCACCGCCGCCGCGGTCGTGCCCAGGATCTCCGCGGCCTCCGCAGCGGGGAATCCGAGGACGTCGCGGAGCACGAGCACAGCCCGCTGCTGAGCGGGGAGGTGCTGCAGCCCGGCGACGAAGGACAGGGCGACCGACTCCCGGGCGTCGTAGCGCGCCTCGGGGCCCAGCGTCGACGTCTCGAACAATACATCGGGGTATGGCTCCAGCCACCACGGATCGTCGGCCGGCGATCCCGGACGAGGCCGAGGCGCAGCGCCAGGAAGGTCGATGCGCGCTGCGGGCGCCGCGAGCGTCACGCAGGTGGTTCAGGCACCGGTTCGTCGCGATGCGGTACAGCCAGGCCCGCAGCGACCGCCCGTCGAAGCGATCGAGGGCACGCCACGCCGACATCAGAACCTCCTGGAGTACGTCTTCGGCATCCTGAACCGAGCCGAGCGTGCGGTAGCAGTGCACCAACAGCTCACGGCGGTGGGGCTCGACGAGCTTCCCGAACGCCCCGCCGTCACCGGCTCGAGCACGGTCCAGCATCGTCTCGTCCATGCGGCTGACGTCTCCTCTCGGCTGGTCGTCACGAAGGTAACAACACCAACGAGCCGCGCGGATTCATCGGCGAATGCGTGCGGACCGGCGGGTTTCAACGCGGTGACCCTCGACCCCGGCAGCCCGCCTCGGAGCACCCCCATGTCCACCGCCCCACTCACCGCACCACCGCCGTCGTGACCGGCGCCAGCCGCGGCTTCGGCCGGCGATCGCCTCGCCCTCGCGACCAGCGGCGCCCACGTCATCGGCGTCGCCCGCGAGCGGGCCGCGCTGGAGGACGTGCACGCGAACTCGGCCCGTCGTTCAAGCCAGTCGTCGCCGACGTCACCGACCCCGACCTCGCCGTTCGCCTCATCGCCGAGCACCGGCCCAGCTCGCTCGTCCTCAACGCCGGTGCCACGCCGCAGCCGCGCACGCATCCAGGACCAGACCTGGGAGACCTTCAGCGCGAACTGGAACATCGACGTCCGCCACGTCTTCGAGTTCATCAGCGCAGCGCTGCGACCGCCCGCTCGACCCCGGTTCGTCGGTCGATCAGCATGTCGAGTGGCGCGGCGCGGATGGGCTCACCCCTCAGCGGCGGCTACGCCGGAGCCAAGGCGACGATCCGTTCATCAGCGCATACGCCGGCGCGGAATCCGAACGGACTCCTCGGCATCCGCTTCGTCGCGCTCCTGCCCGAAGCTCACCCCCGCCACCGGCCTCGGCTCGACCTTCGTCGACGCCTACGCCGAGTACAGCGGCCTCGATCGCGCCACGTACCTCGATCAGCTCGGCCGACGCTCACCGCCGAGCAGGTCGCGGACGCCGTGATCGAGCTCTCCGCCGCCGACACGGCTCCGTCCCTCCTACCTGCTCACCACCGATGGTCTGGCGGCGCTCGCATGAGCCAGCAACATCGCGAGCCGTCGCGTCCCCCGACGCGTCGACCCACCGCGGCGCGGCGCTCGCAGTCCTGTGCGCCGCCGTGTTCATCATCAACGTCGACTCGACGATCGTGAACATCGCCCTGCCCTCGCTCGTGCGCCAGCTCGGCGCGACGACGAGCGACCTCCAGTGGGTCGTCGATGCCTACAACCTGACCTTTGCCGCGTTCGTGCTCGCCGCCGGCAGCCTCGGTGACCGCTACGGGCGCAAGGGCGCCCTGGTCGCGGGCCTCGCCGTCTTCGGGCGGCGACCTCGGTCGGCGGGCTGGTCGGCGTCCTCGCGTGCGCTGCTGGTCGTCCGCGCCGGCATGGGGGTCGGAGCCGCGCTCATCTTCCCCGCCACCCTCTCGATCATCTCGAACCTGTACACCGAGCGCGACCGAGCGGGCGAAGGCCATTGGCGTGTGGGGTGCGATGACCGGGCTCGGCGTGGCGTTCGGACCGGTCACGGGTGGCTTCCTGCTCGAGCACTTCTGGTGGGGCAGCGTCTTCGTGGTCATGGCCCCGGTCGCCGCGCTGACGCTGGTCGCGGCCATCCGGTTCGTGCCGACGTCGCGCGACCCGTCGACCCCGCCGCTCGACGTCGTCGGGCTCGTGCTGTCCACCGTCGGCATCGGCGCGCTCGTGTTCACGATCATCGAGGCCCCCGATCGAGGGTGGACCGCCGGCGCCGACCATCGCCGGGTTCGCTCACCGCGGCGGTCGCCGTGGCGTCTTCGTGTGGTGGGAGCGCCGCCAGATCGCACCCGATGTTCGACCTCTCGCTCTTCGGCAACCTGCGCTTCTCGGCGGCGAGCGGTTCGGTCACGGTCGCCTTCTTCGCGCTGGCCGGCTTCGTCTTCCTCATCACCCAGTACTTCCAGTTCCTCAAGGACTATGCGCCGCTGAGCACCGGCCTGCGGA
Source organism: uncultured Actinomycetes bacterium (assembly GCA_963793025.1). Lineage (GTDB taxonomy): Bacteria > Actinomycetota > Acidimicrobiia > Acidimicrobiales > Acidimicrobilacustridaceae > CAWBYL01. The sequence goes on along the minus strand of CAWBYL010000006.1, from coordinate 336,511 downwards.
TCCTTCCGGTCGCGCTGTGCATCGCCGTCGGCTCGCTCCTCGGGGTTCGCCTCGCGGTGAGCGTCGGCAACAAGGTCGTCGTCGCCGGCGGGCTCGTCCATGGTGGGCGCCTCGTTCGCCTGGGTCTCCATCGCCAGCACGGCCACGCCCTACCTCGAGATCGCCGGCGCAGATGGTCCTCGCCGGCATCGGGCTGGGCTTCACCACCGCGCCGGCGACCGAGGCGATCATGGGCGTCGTCCCCAAGGAGAAGGCGGGTGTCGGTTCGGCGGTCAACGACGCCACCCGCGAGCTCGGCGGCACCCTCGGCGTCGCGGTGATCGGCAGTGTCTTCGCCTCGATCTACCGATCCGGCATCGACGCGGGCCTCGCCGTCGTTCCCGTACCGGCCCGAGCGCGCGGCCCACGACTCGATCGGCGCCGCCCTCGTGGCCGCCCAGCACCTCGGCGCCGACGGCGGTCCGCTGCTGACGCCGGCCAGGACGTCGTTCTTCGACGGGTTCCACGCCGGTTGCCTCGTCGCCGCCGGCGTCCTGTTCGCCGGCGCGGCCTTCGCCGCTGTGTTCCTGCCCTCCCGACCGACCCACGAGGCCGAACCGCCGCCTCTCGACCGGTGACGCCGGGCGGGCGTCAGAGGAACGTGGCGTAGTGGTCGAGAGTGGCCAGGATCTCGGCGTCGGCGGCGACCGGGAGCTGCAGCACCGTCTCGGTCACCCCCAGCGACTCGAAGAAGGCCAGCTTGGGCTCGGTGGGCAGGACCCCCATGGGCACGATGTGCAGGGAGTCCGGATGGCGACCGGCAGCGGCGACGGCGTCCCGCAGCCGGGGCAGCTGATCCTTGAGGCCGGTGCCGCCGAAGGGGATCCACCCGTCCGCCCACGCCGCGATCTCGGCGAACAGCTTGGGCCCCGCTCCGCCCCCGATGAGCGTCCGCACGCGCGGCCGCTGGACGGGCTTGGGCCATGACCAGCTCGGTGGCAGGGCCACGTGCTCCCCCTCGAACGACGCCACCTCGTCTCGCCACAGGGACTGGGCGAGGAGCATGTGCTCGCGGACGACGTCGCGCCGGTCGGCGTAGGCCACTCCGTGGTCGGCCATCTCCTCCTTGTTCCAGCCGTACCCGACGCCGAGCACCACCCGACCGCCTGACACGTGATCGAGCGTGGCCACCGCCTTGGCCCACGCGATCGGATCGTGCTGGGCGGGGAGGGTGACCGCGGTACCGAGAAGGATCCGGGAGGTGACCGATGCGGCGGCGGCCAACGAGACGATCGGGTCCGGCGTGCGCAGGTACTTCTCCTCGAGCTCCTCACCACCCGTCGGAGGTGGGGTCTCCCGGCTCACCGGGATGTGGGTGTGCTCGGGCACGTAGAGCGAGTGGAACCCCCGCTCCTCCGCCGCCCGGGCCAGGTCGTGGACGGCCATGGTGCGGTCGGTGGCGTGGAGGGTGACCCCGATCTGCATGGCCACGAGTATGTCCGGCCGAGCCTGTTCAGCCGCCGCCGGCCCGCCGGGGCAGCTCGAGGATCGACACGTAGTCCGCCAGCCGGGCGGCGGCCTCGATCGCCACCTCCGGCTCCGGCGGCGGGATCGGCCACACCTCCGAGATGCGTTGCCACACCGTGTTGCCGAGGAAGTCCCCCTCCACCGCCTCCGAGCCGAGGGCCTGACGCCAGTCGACGGCGGCGTCGAGCCCGGCCAGCACCCGGCGGTTGGCCTCCCGGTCCCGATGCTCGGCATGGAAGCCGATCTCGAGGACGACGTCACCGTCCAACCGCACGAGCTGCGCTTCGTAGTGCTCACGGGTGTCGGCCCCGAACCACGCCTTGCACCCACGACCGTGGGCGGTGACGTGCAGATCCCCGTCGAGATGGGCGGCGAAGCCCTCGAAGGCGTCCCGCAGCTCGTCGAAGAACGGGCGCCACCCGTCGCCCGTCGCCATCCCGCTCAGGCGGGCAGGGCGCCGGCCAGGACCTGGCCGCCCTTGATCACCGCAACGGGTTCCTGGTCGGCCAGGACACCGATGTCGACCGACGGATCGCCGTCGACGACCAGGAGGTCGGCCAGCTTGCCGGCGGCGACCGTCCCGAGGTCGTCGCTGCGGCCGGTGAGGGCGGCGCCGTTGACCGTCGCCCACCGCAGCACCGAGAGCGGAGCGATGCCGGCGTCCTCGACGTAGGTCCGCAGCTCGCCCGCCGTAGGAACCGTGGGGGAAGTTCACCGCGCCGTAGTCGTCACCGAGGAGAAGGCGCACGCCGGCCGCCTCCGCCTTGGGGAGCACGTCGTACATGTGGGCCAGCTCGGCCTTGCTGTCCGGGAAGAAGTCGGCGAAGACCTTCGGGAAGTAGATGCTGGGCACGACGAAGGCCCCGGTCTCGACGCAGGCGGTGATGACCTCGTCGTCCATCTCGTCGCAGTGGTCCACCACGTCGATGCCCAGCTCCAGCGCCATCATGATGGCCGGCTTGTTGGCCAGGTGGCCGCGGATGAGCACCCCCTTCTCGTGGGCGGCGTCGATGGCGGCGGCCAACTCGTCCCGGGTCATCTCCATGCGGGCCTTGGGAGAGGTCGTCCCGTGACCGCCCGTGACGAACAGCTTGATGATCTCCGCACCGCGCTTCACCTGCTCGCGCACGCCCCGGCGGAAGTCGTCGGGCCCGTCGCAGATGCGCACGGCACCGCTGCCCGGCATGTCCCAGTACCAGGGCACGACGTCGTTGCTGTGCGCCGTCGTGCTCAGCTCGCGACCGCACGGCACCACACGGGGCCCGGGCACCAGGCCCCGCTCGATGGCCAGGCTCACGCCGGGCTCGACGTCCTGGCCGGCACCGGCGCCGACGACCGTCGTGTAGCCGCAGCGCAGGGCCTTCATCATGTTCTCGTGCGACTGCAGCGCCATGTAGGCCGGAGGTTCCTCGCTCCCGTACGGCAGCGGCGTCGACCCGAGCTCGTGGTACGTCGAGTGGAAGTGGCACGTGGCCATGCCCGGCATCACGGTGCGCCCGGCCAGGTCGACGACCACGTCGTCGGACCCGAGGTCCCCGACGGGATCCTCCTGGACCGCCCCTATGCGGTCACCGGCGATCACGACCGTGCGGCCGGCGGCCGCCGGATGCTCGCCGTCGAGGACATTGGCGTTGGTCAAGACGAGACGCCCCATCGGACCTCCTGGTCGGTGATCGGTTCCCCCTGCTCCTGCGGCCAGGTTGGCCGGTCGTGGCCCCGTTGTCGATCAGGTGACATATTGGCGACCATGTCTGACAGCCCGTCGCCCCGTTCGCGAGAAGCCGCATGAAGATCTCCTGTGGGATCGTCCCGTCGCTCGATTCGGTCGAGCAGGCCCAACTGGCCGAGGAGCTCGGCTACGACCGGGCGTGGCTCTACGACTCCCCGGCGATCTACGCCGACATCTGGATCACCATGGCCCGCATCGCCGACCACACCGACCGCATCGGCCTGGGCACCGCGGTGCTGGTCCCCAGCCTGCGCAGCGTGATCGCCACGGCGTCGGCCATCGCCACCATCGAGGGCATGGCCCCCGGTCGCCTGGCCGTGGGTTTCGGCACCGGCGCCACCGCCCGGTGGACGCTCGGCAAGAACGCACTCACCCTCGCCGCCACCGGCGAGTTCCTGCGCCAGCTACGTGGTCTGCTCGACGGCGACGTGGTGCAGGTCGACGGTGAGGCGGTGCAGATGTGCCAGCTGCCCCAGTTCGTGCCGCCCCGCCCCATCGACGTGCCCATCTTGTTGAGTGCCCTCGGGCCCAAGGGCCAGGCCCTGACCCACGAGGTCGCCGACGGCATCATGACTGTCGGCTTCGGGCTCCCCGGCTTCGACTGGTGCGCCCAGCTCGTCGTCGGCACCGTGCTCGACCCGGGCGAGGCGCTCACATCCGAGCGGGTCAAGCTGTCGGCCGGGCCCTGGTACGCCATCATGGGCCACGGTGCCTGGGAGGCCGGCCCGGAGTTCGTCGACGGGTTCCCCGGCGGGGCCGAGTGGCGGGCCGAGCTCGAGAGGCGGCGGCCCGAGGGCGAGCGGCACCTCGAGGTGCACGAGGGCCACGCCACCACCGTCACCGACCTCGACCGCATCCTGGTCGACGCCGCCGGTGACGGCATCGTGGGCATGGGGTGGGTCGAGGAGGCCGAGGGCATCCAGGCCAAGATCGCCGCGGCCGAGGCGGCGGGCACGACCGAGATCATCTACGCACCGAGCGGCCCGGATCTCGCCCGCGAGCTGCGGACCTTCGCCGCCGCCGCCGGTCTCTGAGCCGGCCGGGAGACCACGTCGCGCCATGACATCGTCCAGGGACCTCGTTCTCATCGACCAGCCGCGTCCGCACACCACGGTCATCACGCTCAACCGGCCCGAGCGCATGAACTCCATGGCCTTCGAGCTGATGGTCCCGTTCCGTGCCGCTCTGGAGGAGGTCGGCCAGGACAACGAGACGACCTGTGTCGTGCTCACCGGCGCCGGCCGCGGCTTCTGCTCAGGGGCCGACACCAGCAACGACGGAGGGCCGCCGCCCAACATCGACGGGCTGACCCTCACCCGCATCGCCACCAAGTCGATGTCGCTGCTGGCCGACCTCGTACCCACCATGCAGCGGATGCAGCAGCCGGTGATCTGTGCGATCAACGGCGCCGCCATCGGCGGCGGGATGTGCCTCACGTTGGGAGCCGACATACGGATCGCCGGCCAGTCCGCCTACTTCCGCGCCGCCGGCATCAACAACGGCCTCACCGCCACCGAGCTCGGCCTCAGCTTCCTGCTCCCTCGGGCCATCGGCTCGTCACGCGCCTTCGAGTTCATGCTCTCGGGTCGCGACATCGACGCCCACGAGGCCGCCGCCATCGGTCTGGTCTCGCGGGTCGTCCCCGACGAGGACCTCCTGACCGAGGCCCTCGACCTGGCGGACCAGATCAACGGCTGGAGCACCCAGGGCACCGCTCTCACCAAGCGGGCCATGTGGGCCGGGCTCGAGATGGGGAGCCTCCGGGCGGCCATCGAGATGGAGACCCACACCCAGCTCTTCGTGAGGCTCACCACCCAGAACTTCGAGGAGGGGGTGCGGGCCCGCAAGGAGGGCCGTCCGCCGGCCTTCGAGGACTGACCGCCGCCACCGACGGCGGAGCCCCCCCCCGAGACGTCAGCCGGGAACGGCGCGCAGGATCCCGGACCGCCCGACGATCAGCTCGTCGAGGGCACGGGCCGTGGCCTCGTCGTAGGGCAGGTGCACCACCACCCGCTGCTCGGCGTCGGGGACCTCCATCGACTCGTGGGCCAGGCGCAGCTCGCCCGCCTCGGGATGCACCAGCCGCACGACCCCACGACGACGAGGGACGCTCGGCCCGGCGGCCAGCCGGCCCCCCAACGCCTCGGCTCCGTCGGGCCCGAGGCCCTCGAGGAACCGGAGCAGGTTGGGGTCGTCGCTGCGGTTGTCCGCCCGCATCTCGGTGGCGACCTGGTCGGCGACGTCGTCCCAGTCCGGGAACCACTCGTAGGCCCGACGGTCCGCGAACAGGAACCGAACCAGGTTGGGCGGCGGGCTCTCGAACACGCCGGACCGCTCGAAGAGCCGGGCCCAGCCCGCGGAGTGGGCGAGCACTTCGCCGGTACGGTCGACCACCGCCGCCGGAGTCGGATCGAGGCGGTCGAGCAGCAGCCTCACCGAGGGCGCTCTGTCGGGACCAGGCTCGGCCCGACCAGGCGGGAGGCGGCCTTCTCGCCGCAGCACGAAGAGCGCACGGTGGTCGCCATGACCACCCACGCCCCCACCCCGTCCCCCGCCGACACGACCGACATCGCTCCATTCCCCCTCACCCCGGGCCGTTGGGCGCTCGACCCGAACCACTCCCGGATCGGGTTCGCCATCCGCCACCTCGGCGTGTCCAAGGTGCGAGGGCTCTTCCGCGACTACACCGTCGAGCTGTTCGTGGGAACCGGGGCCGCCGACAGCTCGCTCGTCGTCACCGTCGCCCTCGAGTCGATCGACACCGGCAACGCCGACCGCGACGCCCACGTCCGGTCTCCCGATCTCCTCGACGTGGCGACTCGCCCGACGATGACGTTCCGAGCCACCGAGCTCCAGGCACCGACGACGACCGCACCCTCGTCGGCGACCTCACCATCGGCGCCGTCACCCAGCCCCTCGTCCTCGACTGTCGAGTTCGGCGGCGTCGAGACGTTCCCCGGTGACGGGAGCCGCCACGCCGGGTTCGAGGCGACCGGCCAGATCAGACGGAGCGACTACGGGCTCGACTTCGGCATGGTCGGCGGCGGGCTGCTCGGCGACGTCGTCAAGCTCGAGCTGGACGTGCAGTTGGTGGAGGCCGACCCCGCCTGACGGCGATGGCGGCCGCGGACCGTTCCGGGCCCGGTGCTACCTTCGCCCGGGTGGGTCGTTCGGGGGAGCAGCGACGTCGGCGGAGGCCGAACCGATGAGCCAACGGCTCCCCCCGCCGGATCCGGACGCGCTGTCCGGAGAGGCGAGCGGTCTGCTCGCCCTCACCGCGATGAACGGCAGCCCGCCCGCCACCATCGAGCTGCTCGCCCACTCGGCGCACCTGCTCGCCCCGTTCCTCGGGTGGGCGGCGGCCCTGGCCCGGTCGGGAACGCTGCCCGAGCGCGACCACGAGATCCTCGCCCTCCGGGCGTCGCATCTGTGCCGATCCGAGTTCGAGTGGGTCGAGCACTCGGGCTTCGCCCTCGCCGCCGGACTGGCCCCCGCAGAGATCGAGGCCGTCAGGACCGGGCCCCGATCACCCCTCGTGGACCGATCGGGACCGGGCCCTGCTCGCCGCCACCGACGAGCTCCACCGCGACGGCGCCGTCAGCGCCGCCACCTACGCCGCCCTCGAGGCCCACTACGACCGGGCCGCCCTGGTCGAGATCCCGATGGTGGTCGGCCAGTACACGATGCTCTCGATGCTGACCGGCTTCTTCGCCGTCCCCGCCCACCCTCGAGGAGCAACCCGATGACGACTGACGCACCGACACCTGGCGTGGTCGTCGTGGGGACCGGATTCGGCTGCCTCACCCACATCCCCGCGCTGCGGGCCGCCGGCTTCGAGACTCAAGGGGCTCGTCGGACGCAACCCGGAGAAGACGGCGGACCGCGCCGCCCGCTTCGGGGTCGACGGGTTCGTGGACCTGGCCGAGGCCCTCGCCGTCGACGGCGTCGACGCCGTCAGCGTGGCCACGCCGCCCCACACCCACCACGACATCGTGCTCGAGGCCGTCGGGGCGGGGAAGCACGTGCTGTGCGAGAAGCCGTTCGCCCGCGACACCGCCGAGGCCGAGGCCATGCTCGCCGCCGCCGAGGCCGCCGGGGTGGTCCACCTCCTCGGCGCCGAGTTCCGTTGGGGTCCGGGACAGGCGCTGCTGCGGCGCACGGTCACGAGCGGCCAGATCGGCACCCCGAAGCTCGCCACCTTCCTGCTCCACATCCCTCTGCTGGCCGACGCCGGCAGTGAGGTACCCGACTGGTGGGGCGACGCCGCCCAGGGCGGCGGATGGCTCGGCGCCCACGGCTCCCACGTGATCGACCAGATCCGGGAGATGTTGGGCGAGATCGTCGCCGTGCAGGCCGCCCTCCCGCTGTTGTCCGAGCACCACTGGACGGCCGAGGACACCTACTCGGTGCGCTTCGTCACCGCCTCGGGCGTCGACGGGATCCTCCAGGGGTCGGCCGGGGACTGGGGTCCCATCACCTCGATCGTCCGCATCGCCGGATCGACCGGGACGGCGTGGTCCGAAGGCGACGCCGTGAACGTGGCCGACGCGACCGGCACCCGCCTGGTGGAGATCCCGGCCGACCTCGAGGTGGCTCCGCCGTCACCGCCCCCCGTCGACCTGATGCACACCGCCTACGACTTCCTGCACTCGACGGGCCTCGACTTCGGTCCGTGGACGCGCATGGCCGACACGTTCCGTGCCCTCATCGAGGGCCGGGAGACCCCCGCCGACCCGGCCCCCGCCACCTTCGCCGACGGCGTCGCCCTCATGCAGGTGATGGACGCCATCCGCCGATCGGCGGCCGATCGGGCGATGGTGGCCGTCGACCGAGGCTGACGAGAGGCGCCGGTCCGGCCCGCCTCGTCGCCAGCAGGTGGCGCGAGCATGGCCCATGACCGAGATCGCCCAGCCGTTCTTCCTCGCCCTTCCCGCCACCGAGGCGCCGTGGCCCGGAGTCGTCGTCATCCACGAGGGAAACGGGATGAGCCCGCAGCTCCTGCGGGTCTGTGAGCGGTTCGCCGCCGTCGGCATCGCCGCCATCGCCCCCGACCTCTTCCACCGCACCGGCGGACCCGGCGGCGCCGACATCGCCACCATGATGGGCTCGCTCGACGACGAGCAGACGTCGGCCGACATCGAGTTGGCGGCCCTCACCCTGCGGTCGTTCGGGGCCACCCGGCTGGGCATCACGGGATTCTGCATGGGCGGCCGCTGGACCTGGCACATGGCCACCACCAGCTCCACCTTCTCCGCCGCCGTCGGCTTCTACGGTGCCGGCATCGAGCGGGAGCTGGCCGCTCCCGAGGTGCCCCACCCTGTTGTGCTTCGGCGACAACGACGAGTGGGTCCCGATGGAGGCGATCGAACGGATCCGCGCCGCTCACCCCGAGACCGTCGTGTACCCGGGCGCCGAGCACGGGTTCATGCGCGACGGCTCGGAGACCTTCGACGAGGCCGCGGCCGCCGATGCGTGGGCCCGGATGCTCGCCCTCTTCGACCAGCACCTCCGTTCCGGCTGACGGCAGGGGCCGGTGGCGGCGCGGTCAGGCCGAGCGCGGTCAGGTCGGCGTGCGGTACCCGTCCCGGGTGAGCAGGCGCACGGGATCCGTGCCGTCCCAGTGGGCGCAGGTGTCGGCGATGGCGGCCACCTGGTCGAGGAAGCCAGGAGCCTCCTCGACCACCTCGGTCATGAACCCGAAATCGGCGACGGTGTCGTAGAACGCCACCCGCTGGACCCCACCGATCTCGCTGGCCAGCTCGTAGCCGAGCGCCTCGTAGTGCGCCTTCTTGGCCTCGTACTCCGGGGTCACGGTGCAGAGCTGGTGGAGGCCCGACTCCCCGTCGGCGAACAGGTCGAGGTAGATGCTCGGGCGGTCGCAGTACTGCCGGATGAGCTCGATCTGGACGGGACCGCACTGGGCCACCCCGACCTGCATGTCGACCGCGGAGTCGACCCCCCGGTACGTGGCCGCCACCTCCATGCGGGGGAGCACGTGGAACGGACCGACGCCGAACACCCGGACCCACCGCTCGGCCGCCGCCACCATGTCCTCGACGACGAAGCCGAGCTGGAACAGCCGGAACTCCCCCTCGGGCCACGGCTGCTGGAAGAGGTGCTGCGGGTCGGACGTCATCGGGATCACCTTTCGGGCTCGCCGGCCCGTCAGTCGCGAGGTCGAAGGGGACGGGCCAGGACCTCCTGCATGGCCGTGGCCACCAGCTGACCACCGGAGTCGTGGATCGCGCCCCTGACCAGGCCCCGGTCCCCGGAGATGGCCATCGTCTCCTGGGTGTGGAGGTGCCACTCGTCGAAGCGGACAGGGCGGTGGAACCACAAGGCGTGGTCGAGGCTGGATCCGGTGAAACCGTCGGGCGCCATGCCGGGCGGATACGAACGGAAGACCATGTCGAGCAGCAGATAGTCGCTGGCGTAGGCGAGCAGGGCCGTGTGCAACAGCGGATCGTCACCGACGTCTCGGGGCACCCGCATCCAGTGCGAGCGGGCGCCGGCCCGGCCCGGTCCGCCGAGGAAGGTCGGGGCCTCGCCGATGCGCAGCTCGACCGGTGGCGGGCGGTCGACCCAGATGCGTCCGTGCTCGGGGCCCTCGTCGGGATCCTCGGCGACCCAGTCCTGCAGCCTCGGCACCTCCAGAGGCGGGAGGGCCCCCGGCGAGGGATCGGCGAACTCGGCACCCCCGGGAGGATTGGCGTGGAACGAGGCGATGGCCACGAGGAGGGGCCTCTCGCCCTGGGCCACGGTGACCCGTCGGGTGGCGAAGGAACGACCGTCGCGCACGCGATCGACCAGCAGGTCGACCGGCTCACCGGGGACCCCGGCCGAGGCGAAATAGGCGTGCAACGACTGCGGCGCCTTCTCCGTCACCGTCGCGCTGGCGGCCAACAGGGCCTGAGCCACCAGCTGGCCCCCGAAGATCCGGTCGAAGCGGCCCGGCTCGGCCCGCACCCGGAAGCGGTCGGTTCCCGACGGCTCGAGCTCGAGGGCCCGGAGCAGGCCGTCGAGGGCGCGCTGGATCCGGTGCTCCAGCGTGTCGTCCCCACCCGTGCCCTCCACTCGGCCATGGCTACCACCTCCCGAGGCGGCCCGGGTGGGCGAGGATGAGCCGATGACGGACACCATCGGACTCATCGGTCTCGGTTTCATCGGCGCGTCGATCGGCGAGCGCCTGCTGGTCACGGGCGATCCCCCTGTCGTGTTCGACGTCGTGCCCGAGCGGGTCGACGCCCTGGCCGGCCAGGGCGCCGCAGTGGCGACCTCGGCACGCGACCTGGCCTCCCGGTGCGACGTCGTGCTCGTCTGCGTGCAGACCGACGAGCAGTGCCTCGACGTGGTCGCCGGACCCGAAGGACTGCTGGCGACGGCCCGCGCCGGCTCGATCATCGCCGTGCTGTCGACCATCTCCCCCCACACGGTGGCCGCGCTGGCCGGGCCCGCCGCGTCCGCCGGTGTCGATCTGCTCGAGGTCCCCATGGCCGGTCAGGGGGCCAAGAGCGTTGCCGACGGAACCATGTTCGTCCTGGCCGGAGGCGACGACGACGTCCGGGAGCGGGCCCGGCCCAGCCTCGAACGCTTCGCCCGGGTCATCGACACCGGTCCCGCTCGGCAGCGGTGCGGCGCTGAAGCTGGCCCACAACGTCATGGTCTACGTGAGCCGCATGGCGACCCTGGAGGCCGTGGAGCTGGCCCGGGCCGCAGGCGTGCGCGACGGGCTGGTGGCCGAGCTCACGGCCCAGACGGGCACGCTCTCGGAGCAGTCGGCGGTGTGGCTCGACATCTACGAGTCCCGGCGTCGGGGGGATACCGAGCCCGACCATGGATGCCAACATGACCACGGCGTCGGACCTGTTCGCCAAGGACCTCCGCCACGCCGTCGCCGTCGGCGCCGAGCACGGCATCGTGCTGGCCACCAGCGCCGTGGCCTCCCACTTCGGCAACCAGGTGTACCTCGTGCGCGAGCACGCTCCATGACCATCGACGCTCCTTCTCTAGGGTGGGCGCACGGCTGAAGGGGGAGACCATGCTGGACACACTCATCACCGGAGCGACCGTCGTGGACGGGTCGGGGGGCGACGGGTTCGTCGGCGCCATCGGGATACGCGACGGCCGCATCGTGGCCGTGGGCACGGTCGACGAGCCGGCACACGAGGTTGTCGACGCTCACGGGCTCGTCGCCTGCCCCGGCTTCATCGACCCCCACACCCACTACGACGCCCAGCTCCTCTGGGACCCGACGGCGTCACCCTCGGGGGAGCACGGCGTCACGACGGTGATCGGCGGCAACTGCAGCTTCGGGCTGGCGCCCATCGAGAGCGAGCACCTCGACTACGTCCGGGGGCTGCTGGCCAAGGTGGAGGGGATGCCCATCGAGGCCCTGACCCTCGGTTCGGACTGGGGCTGGTCCGACTTCGGCAGCTACCTCGACGAGCTCGAGGGTGGCCTCGCCGTCAACGCCGGCTTCCTCGTCGGCCACTCCACCCTGCGGCGCCTGGAGCTCGGCGAGCGGGCCAACGACCAGCGCGCCGACGAGGCCGAGCTCGACCGCCTGCGGGAACGGCTCGGCGCCGCGCTCGCCCAGGGCGCCCTCGGGTTCTCCATCGACGTCTCGACCTTCCACAGCGACGCCGACGGCAGGCCGGTGCCGTCGCGCGGAGCCGACGAGGCCGAACTGCTCGCCCTGTGCGAGGTGGTCGGTCGCTTTCCGGGGACCTCGGTGGCGGGCATCTTCACCGGCGGGAGCAACGGCTTCGGAGCCGAGGAGGCCGAGATGATCGCCTCGCTCTCGGTGGCGGCCAACCGTCCGCTGAACTGGAACGTCCTCGTCGTCGACGCCGCCGAACCCGGCCGGATCGATGCCCAGATGCTCCCGTCGCGGCGGGCCCGCGACCGTGGCGGGCGGGTCGTGGCCCTCACCATGCCGGTGATCGTGCCCATGAACATGAGCTTCGGCACCTACTGCGCCCTCAACCTGCTGCCCGGCTGGGGCGAGGTGCTCGCCCTCCCGATCGACGAGCGCATGGTGGCCCTTCGCGATCCCGCGGTCCGGGCCTCACTCCTCGCCGGGACGGCCGGCGATCTCGGCATGTTCGCCCGCCTGGTGAACTTCGCCGACTACCGGATCGGGGACACCTTCCACCCGGACAACGAGCCTCTCCAGGGTCGGCGGGTCGGCGACATCGCCGAGGAGCGTGGCGTCGAACCGTTCGACTGCCTCGTCGACATCGTCCTGGCCGACGATCTGCGCACGGTGCTGTGGCCGTCGGCCACCGACGACGACGACGCCCACTGGGAGCTGCGGCGACAGCTCTGGCAGGACCCCGATGTGCTGATCGGCGGGAGCGACGCCGGTGCCCACCTCGACCGCATGTGCGGCGGCTCCTACCCGGGGCGCTTCCTCGGCGACTGCCTGCGAGGCCGGAAGCTGGTGTCCCTCGAGGCCGCGGTCCACATGCTCACCGACGCCCCTGCCCGCCTGTTCGGGCTCGAGGGCCGGGGCCGCCTGGAGCCCGGCGCCCACGCCGACATCGTCCTGTTCGATCCGGCGACGATCGACACCGGGCCCGCCCGCTTGGTCGGTGACCTCCCCGGCGGGTCGTCGCGGCTCACGTCGGACCCGGTGGGGATCGAGCGGGTGATGGTCGCCGGCACCACCACCGTCCTGGCCGGCCGACCCACGGGCGCGACCCCGGGGATCACCCTGCGCTCGGGGAGGGACACGGTCACCGTCACCACCCGGTGACGCCCCGGGCGACCGCCTACTTGCCCTCGAACGTCGCCTGTTCCTTGCGGGCCTTGGCGGCGAAGCCCTCGTAGACGTCGTCCGACGACCACAGCACCGAGGACGCCAGCGCCTCGTACCTCGACGCCTCGGCGAACCCCTGGAAGTTCAGGAAGTTCACCGCCCGCTTGACGCCCTGCACCGCGAGCGGGGCGTTGGCCGCGATCTCGTCGGCCAGCGCACGGGCGACCGACTGCAGGTCCTCGGGCTCGACGACCTGCTGGACCAGACCCCATCGCTCGGCTTCGACCGGCCCGAAGCGCCGGCCCGTCATGGCCAGCATCTTGGTGCGGGCCGCGCCCAGCTCACTCACCATGCGCAGGTCGGCCCCGCCCACGATCTGGATGCCCAGGGTGACCTGGGGCAGGGCGAAGACGGCGTCGGTGGCGGCGATGCGGATGTCGGCGAGCATGGCCAGCTCCAGGCCGGCCCCCAGGCAGTAGCCCTGGATGGCCACGACCACCGGCTGGGGGAGCTGGTCCACCGCCGCCCACCGCTCGAAGCACAGCTTGGCCCGCTCGTAGGCGACCATCGTCCGTTCGGCCGCCGAGCGACCGGGGTGGCGCTCCTCGACGTCGTCGGTGTCGGGTTTCAGGTCCTCGCCGGCGCAGAACGCCCGCCCCTCACCCCGCAGCAGGACCGCCCGAACCGAGGTGTCGAAACGGAGCTCGTCGGCGATGGCGCACAGCTCGTTGGTAGGACCCCACGACCAGGCGTTGAGCTTCTCCGGTCGGTTGAAGGAGACGACGGCCACGTCGCCGTCCCGTTCGAGGATCACGCTCGGTCCGGCCATGGTGCTCGCCTCCACTGTCGATCTGCCCGCCCCTGCGGTCCGGGGAGTCTCCCCCAATCGGCCCGACCGCTTCACCCCGACGGCGCGCCGGACCCGCTCAGCGGTTCTGCAGCAGCTGGGAGAGGGAGACGACGGCGAACACGCCGTCGTCGTCGCTGAGCTCCGCCGTCGAGAGGCCCCGCCCCATGGCCGGGTTGAAGCGGGTGTCACCGGTGATGGCGATCCACTCCCCCGTCGGCGGGCGCAGGACGTGGCCGGTCACGTCGGGGTTGATCATCGTCACCGGTTCCGGGTTCACGTCGATGCCGATCAGGTTGGCGAAGTCGAACCCGAGCACCAGCCGCGACGTCGGGCGGATCTCCTCCCCCGCCACCACCGGTGCGATCAGCCGCACCCAGCTACCGAACCCCGAGCCGTCGGTCATGGGCGCCCGGCGCATGTCGATGGCCCGGAGGAACCCGGGCAGGTTCGCCTCCGCTCGCTGGTAGATGATCGAGCCGTCAGGGCGGACGAGGCCGTCTCCGGGGCGGGCCTCGGTGGTGCTGGGCGGCACCGGGCTCCCCGTGATGTCGGCGTCGCGCAGTCGCAACGCCGTCGCCCGGACGTGGACGACGTCGCCGACCATCACCCGCTGTTCGACGAGTTGGATCTTCTTGCCCTCCCGCAGGATCGTGGAGACGACGTGCACGGGACGGCCGAGCGGCACCGGGCGCACGAGGTCAGCCGTGAACCGGCTCAGGGTCATGCCCACCAGGGAGGGGACGTCCTCCAGGCAGTGGCCGAGCAGGGTGAGCACGGCTCCGCCGTTGGCCTCCCCGGGGTGCCAACCCCCCTGGATGAGCTCGGTGCCCACGAACCCGTCCCCGTCGCGCACGAACAGCGCCAGCTCTTCCACGGCGTCACCCTTCCAGCCCCGCCCCCGGTCCGCCAGACGCGCCCGGGGTGGGCGGGGACGCTCATCACACCCGACACGACCCGGTCCCGGGTGGTTCGCTCGGTGTCGACCGGCACATCGTGAGAAGATCCAGGATTCACCTTCTCGGACGCATTTGACTCGATCGCCCGTCTGGGCGAGAACGTGGTGCGTGCAAACCTGATGGACCGTCACAAGAGCCGCCGGAGGCCTGATGCCCGCAACACCCACCCCTGACAGCGTCGACCGGGCGTTCATCCGACGCGGAGTCGGCCTCGCCGACCTGAACGCCGTGCGCGTCGCGCTCTACCAGCACACCAAGGATCCCGAGATCGCCGCCCTGCCGGTGGCCATGAAGCTCGACGAGGACCAGCGCGAGCTGCTCATCGACAAGGCCACCGACTGGCTCGTCGAGAACCACTCGACGTCGATGCCCGAGGAGCCCCCGGTCGACGAGTTGCGGACGCTCATGAACATGGCGACCAAGGAGGAGATGGACGACCTCGACTTCGACGCCCGTCGCGAGCTCCCCGCCTTCAAGCCCTTCCCGTTGACCACCTCCTGGCCCGGCGACAAGCCCGAGATCCCCGAGGGCTTCCGAGTGGCCGTGATCGGCAGCGGGTTCAGTGGTCTGGCCATGGCCGTGCAGTGCGAGCTGCTCGGTGTCCCCTACACCGTCGTCGAGCGCCGCCCCGAGCCCGGTGGGGTCTGGAGCATCAACCGCTACCCCGACATCCGGGTCGACACGCTCTCCATCACCTACGAGTTCGCCTTCGAAAAGGAGTACCGCTGGAGCGAGTACTTCGGTCGGGGCAAGGAGGTCCGCGAGTACCTCGCCCGCGTCTCCAAGAAGTACGGCGTCCACGACAACACCCTGTTCGAGAGCGACCTCAAGACGGCCGACTGGGACGACGACCGCAACGTGTGGGTCCTCGGGATCGACGGGCCCGACGGTCACCACACGCTCGAGGCCAACGTGGTGGTCGGAGCGCAGGGCACCTTCGCCAACGCCCGGATCCCCCACTTCGAGGGCCAGGACGACTTCCCGGGCGAGATCCTCCATCCCTCCCGGTGGCCGGCCGACACCGACGTGGCCGGCAAGCGCGTCGCCGTCATCGGCAACGGCTCCACCGGCGTCCAGCTCGTGGCCCCGATCGCCGCCGAAGCGGAGCAGGTCTACGTCATCCAGCGCACGCCGCAGTGGATCAGCCCGCGGGCCAACTACGGCGCGCCGATCGAGACCGAGGTGCGCTGGCTGCTCGACAACTTCCCGGGGTATTGGAACTGGTGGCGCTACATGGCCATCGCCGCCCTCTTCGGAACCCACGGCTTCATCCAGCTCGACGAGGAGTGGATCGCCAACGGCGGCAAGGTCAACGCCATGAACGATCAGCTCCGGGCCGACCTCACCGAGTACATCAAGGTGCAGACGAACGGCGACCAGGACCTGATCGACAAGCTCATCCCGGACTACGCCCCGTTCTCGCGGCGCCCGGTCGTCGACAACGGCTGGTACAAGTCGCTCACCCGCGACAACGTCGAGCTGATCACCGACGGCATCGCCAAGCTGTCCCCGAAGGGGATCGTGCTCGAGGACGGCACCGAGCTCGAGATCGACATCCTCGTCACCGCCACCGGCTTCGAGGTCCAGAAGTACCTGTGGCCCGCCGACTACAAGGGCGTCGACGGCACGAGCATCCACGACTACTGGGCGGCCGAGGACGGACCGCGCGCCTACCTGTCGATGATGGTGCCGAACTACCCGAACATGTTCATGCTCTACGGGCCCAACTCCCAGCCTCTGTCCGGGGGCACCGGCCTTCCGATCTGGTACGTCGTCTGGTCCGCCTACATCGGGCAGCTGATCACCCGCATGATCGAAGAGGGCAAGTCCAAGGTCGAGGTCACCCGGGAGGCGTACGAGCGCTACAACAAGGCGCTCGATGCCGAGGCCGCTCCGCTGTTGCTGCTCCAGGACGAGGGCGCGCCCGACAAGAACTACTACGTGAACGAGAACGGCCGTCTCCAGGTCAACGCTCCGTGGTACGGGCCGGAGTTCCACCGGCTGTGCACCAACATCGAGTGGGACGACCTCGAGCTCAGCTGAGCCTCGGGGGCGGCGGACGCGAGGCTGACCGATGACCTTCACGGGCTGGCCGGTCGAGGGCGTCGAGTTCTACGAGGGCCTCGAGGCCGACAACACCAAGGCCTACTGGCAGGACAACCGCGACGTCTACGACACGTGCGTCAAGGAACCCATGGACCAGCTCATCTCCGAGCTGGCGGACGAGTTCGGCGCCGGACGCATCTTCCGGCCCTATCGCGACGTGCGCTTCAGCAAGGACAAGACGCCGTACAAGCTCGAGTGCGCCGCGCACCTACCGGGCGGGTACGTCTCGTTCTCGGCCGACGGCCTGTTCGTCGGGCACGGCCTGTACATGCCTGACCCCGAGCAACTGGGGCGGTACCGGGCCGCCGTCGACGACGACGCCTCGGGAGCGCAGCTCGAGTCGATCGTGGCCGACCTGCGCGAGGGCGGCTACGAGGTCGGCGCCTTCCAGGTCCTCAAGACGGCTCCCCGGGGCTATCCGAAGGACCACCCGCGCATCGACCTGCTCCGCCAGAAGGGCATCGTCATGTCCCGGGCGTGGCCGGTGGGGGCCTGGCTCGGCACCAGGAAGGCCAAGGACCGCGTCGTCACCTGCCTGCGGGCCGCCCGACCGCTCGACGCCTGGCTGCGCGACCACACCAGCTGATCCGCTCGGGGAGACGAGCGGGCCGGCTCAGCGCTTCTCGTAGGTGATCCCCGAGGCCTCGACGTCCCAGGTGGCGTCCGTGACACCTTCGTCGCGCAGCTCTCGCTTGAGCACGCGCCCGACCGGCGAGCGGGGGAGCTCGTCGCGGAACTCGATGTAGCGGGGCAGGGCGAAGTACGGGAGCTGGTCGATGCTCCAGCGGAACAGCTCCTCCTCGGTCAGCGCGGAGTCGGCCGTCCGGGTGGCGGTGATCTTGAGGTCGTCCTCGGTGAGCTCGCTGAACACGGCGTGGACGGCGACGTCGGCCAGCCCGCCATGGGCCATGAGGATGCTCTCCACCTCGAAGCTGGAGATGTTCTCCCCCCGGCGCCGGAGGTAGTCGGCCTTGCGGTCGACGAAGTAGAGGAAGTCCTCGGCGTCGATCCGGCCGATGTCGCCGGTGTGGTACCACCAGTTCCGGCTGGTCTCCACGGTGGCCTCGGGTCGACCCCAATAGCCCTCGAACATCACCTCGGGCCGCTTGGGTCGGATCACGATCTCGCCGTCGGTGCCGCGGGGCAGCTCGTTGTCGTCGTCGTCGAAGATGCGGACGTCGAAGTAGTCCTCGTTGATCACCCCGGCGGCGTTGGGCTTGTTGCGGACGCCCGCGGGCTGCCACGAGATCAGGCTGGCCTCGGTCACCCCGTAGGCCCCGGAGAAGGTGTCCACCCCGAAACGGCTGCGGATGACGTCGTCGACCTCGGTCGGCATCGGTGCCGCGGCCAGCATGCGCAGCGAGGTGTTGGCCTCGGGGGCCCCGGAACGGGGCATCTCCGGACGGTCTTCGTCGTGGGCCAGCAGGTAGGCCATGGTGCCGAGAGTGGACGTGACGGTCGCACCGACCCGGTTCATCTCCGGCCAGAAGTTCGACACCGAGAACTTCTTGTAGATCGCGGCCCGCCCCCCGTACACGAGCGGGCCGACCACTGCGGTGACGATGGCGTTGAAGTGGAAGAGCGGGAGCGGGGTCCACACCACGTCGGCCGCCGTACGACCCCAGCACACGCCGATCTGGGTCGCCAGCGCCAGGTGGTAGTTGTGGCTGAGCATGCACCCCTTCGACGGGCCCGTCGTTCCGCCGGTGTAGACGAAGGTGGCCAGGTCGGCCGGACGGATCGTGAGCTTCGGGTCGGCGTCGTCGGCCCGAAGGACGCTCGCCCAGGTCTCCGACGTGGCCCCGGGGACGGGCGTCGCCTCCGATCCGATCACGACCACGGTGGTCAGCTCGGAGAGCTCGGCCGAGATCGGCGGAAGGCGGTCGACCAGGTCGTCGGCGGCGATCAGCACCCGAGCACCAGAGTCCTGGAGCTGGTGGCGCAGGTAGTGGCCCTTGTAGGCGGTGTTGATCGGAACGGCCACCGCGCCGGCCCAGATGATCCCCCACCACGCCAGAGTCGCCTCGATGGAGTTGCCCACGAGCGTCGCCACCCGATCCCCGGGGCTCACCCCCAGGGCGATCAGCGCGTTGGCCAACCGACAGGCCGTCTCGTACACCTCGCCCGCCGTGACGGTGTCGCCCCCGACGTCGAGATACTGGCCGTCGGGATCCGACTCCAGCCGCCCCAACAGCGCCTCGGTGATCGTTCCGGT
The DNA here is from genome assembly GCA_963793025.1 of uncultured Actinomycetes bacterium. Lineage (GTDB taxonomy): Bacteria > Actinomycetota > Acidimicrobiia > Acidimicrobiales > Acidimicrobilacustridaceae > CAWBYL01. Next base: position 317,389 of record CAWBYL010000006.1, on the reverse strand, counting down.
GCCCTCACCGCTGATCCAGATCTGGTTCGACATGCGTTCCCGTCCCCTCACGGCGCCCACCGCCCGGCCCGGTCGTCGCTCGGCGGGACCGGTGGCGAACGCTCTCGTTCGGGGCCGCACCCTAGTGCGGCGTGGCCGATCGGGAGCCGCCCGGCCCGGCTCACCGAGACAGCCCGCAGCGGGCAGACCTAGGGACGAGCGGCCGCCCCGAGAGGCTCGATCACCTCTGCCCCGAAAGCAGCCAGCGTCTCGGGCGGGGCGAAGTCGCAGAACCAGGCGTAGACCCGTTCGACCCCGTCCTCGGCCAACCGGCCGTAGTGGTCGACCAGCTCCGAGGCGGTCCCGATGACGGGTGAGGATGCCCCGAAGCGCTTCGTCGCGAGCTCGGTGATCGTGGCCCGCTGGGACTCCTCGGGCACGAAGGCGACCATCTGCTGGATGGACACACGCGCGTCGCCGACCTGGGGCCGCAGCTCGGCGACTCTTCCCACCTGCCTGAGGTCGACGTTCCACCAGTCGGCGTGCTCCCGCACGAGAGCCAGGGTCTTGGGACCGACCCCGCCGATCACGATGGGGATGTGGCTCAGCGGTGTTGGCTGCTGGAGGGCGCCATGGAGGTGGTGGAACTCGCCGTCGTAGTCGACGGACTCGCCGGTCCACAGGGCCCGGATCACCTCGAGTGTCTCCTTCAGCCGCCCGACGCGCTGACGGGCCTCGGTCGATCCGACGCCGAAGGTCCCGAGCTCGTCGGGCACCGAACCCCAACCGATGCCCAGCTCGTAGCGGCCCCCCGACGCGTGGTCGATGGACACCGCCTCGCGGGCGAGCACGGCCGGGTGTCGGAAGGCGTCGCACAGGACAAGGGAGCCGATCCTGATCCGCTCGGTGTGGGCGGCGATCCACGTGTTGGTGACCATGGCCTCGTACATCGGCTGGTGCTCGGCTCGAGGCGGGGCCAGGTGGTCCATCCCGGTCAGTCCGGTGAAGCCGGCCGCCTCCGCCGCCTGGGCTCGGTCCACGAGCTGAGCGAAGGACAACCGCATCTGGGGCAGGAAGAGGTGGAATTCCATCATCGGGCCAGGCTAGGCACAGGTCCGCGACGCCGACGGGAGCGTCTCCGACGGCGACGTCGGCCCCGACTCGATCCCCGGCCGTCGGTACGATCCGGAGGTGGTGACCTTCGAGCCCTTCCGTGTCGACGTGCCCGACGAGGTTCTGGCCGACCTCCGCGACCGGCTCGGGCGCACCCGGTACCCCAACGCCCTCGACGGTGCGGGGTGGGAGTCGGGTACCGACCTCGACTACCTCCGGGAGCTCGTCGGGTACTGGGTCGACGACTTCGACTGGCGTGCCCAGGAAGCTCGCATCAACGCCTTCGAGCAGTGCACGACCATGGTCGACGGGCAGTCCATCCACCTGATCCACGCCCGATCACCCGAGCCCGACGCGCTGCCGCTGCTCCTCGTCCACGGTTGGCCGGGTTCGGTCGTCGAGTTCCTCGACGTCATCGGCCCCCTCAGCGATCCGGCGGCTCACGGCGGCGATCGCAACGACGCCTTCCACGTCGTCGCCCCCTCCCTGCCCGGTTACCCCTTCTCCGGCCCCACCCACCAGAGGGGCTGGCACCCGCGACACATCGCCGAGGCCTTCGTCGAGATCATGGCCGGGCTGGGGTACGACCGCTACGGCGCCCAAGGCGGCGACTGGGGTTCCGTGGTGACGGCCAACGTGGCCGACCTGGCCCCTGACCACGTGGTCGGGCTGCACCTCAACTTCGTCGTGGCCCGCCCGCCCGCCGGCGACCCGACCCCGCTCTCCGACGAGGACCAGGGCAACCTCGCCGCCATCCAACAGTGGCGCCGCACCGAATCCGGCTACCAGGAGATCCAGGGCACCCGCCCCCAGACCCTGGGCTACGGGTTGGAAGACTCCCCCGCCGGCCTGGCCGCGTGGATCGTCGAGAAGTTCCGGGCCTGGAGCGACTGCGACGGCGACGTCGAGCGGTCGTTCACCAAGGACCAGCTCCTGACCAACGTGACGGCCTACTGGGCCACGGCCACGGCCACATCCTCCACCCGCCTCTACGAGGAGACCCGGCGGGCGGGTCGCCGCTCGCTGCCCTCGGGCTTCATCGACGTGCCGACGGGAATCGCCAACTTCGCCGGCGAGATCAACCGGATGCCCCGGGCATGGGTCGAGGCGTCCTACCGGGTGGTGCACTGGTCGGAGCCATCGCGTGGCGGGCACTTCGCCGCCATGGAGGTACCCGACCTCTTCACCGACGAGGTACGGGGCTTCTTCCGCCCGCTCCGGTCGTCCGTCTAGTCGCCCTCGGGGTCACCGGAGGCCGTCGCCGGATCGCCGTGGACCACTGAATCAGCCTGGTCCGGGAAGCGGCGGCGTTGTTCCTCGGCCACCTCCTCGACCGTCGGCGGGTCGGCGACAGCCGCGTCCTCCACCGGTTGGGCCCCTGTCTCTCCGTAGTCGCTCATGGACGGGCCCTACCCGGGACGGGCAGGGACGAGACCGGCTCCTCGGCCGCCTCGACCATCGAGAACGTCACGTGCTGAGCGGTGACCGCCTCGATCTCGTTGATGACCTCCACCAGGTCCTCGGTCGTCTTCCTCGCTGCATCCGCCGGTGCGGACATGCGGGCCCTGACCTCGTCATCCCCCGTGAGCACTCCGTCCTCCCAGACCAGCACCCGTTCCTCGCCGCGGATCGTCACGTTCAGCTCCACCTTCATCGCTCTCCTCCTCTCCTCACCGGCCACCCATCTGGTTGCTGGGCGGTCCCTACCCACCGTCCGCCCACGCGGTCGTCGGATCAACCAAATCTTGTGGCCGGGCCCTCCGATCGGTATCGTTCGGCCTCGTCACGGTCGATCCGGCTCCTGCTGTCGGCGCCGGCACCGTGCGGGCCGGGGGAGGCATCGATGGGACAGATCGGGAGCGCCAACGACCGCGAGTCATCCGATGCGAAGGAGCGGATCGCGTCGGGACCCCTGGCCGGGGTCAAGGTGCTCGATCTGTCGATCGCCCTTACCGGGCCCTACGCGGCCACGCTGCTGGCCGACCAGGGGGCCGACGTGGTCAAGGTCGAGCGCCCCGGCATCGGCGACATCGCCCGGTGGGTCGGCGTGGCGGTGAACGGAATGAGCGCCTTCTACCTGGCCTGCAACCGCGGCAAGCGTTGCATCGCCGTCGACCTGGGGAGCGACGAGGGCCTGGCCATCGTGACCAAGCTGGCCGCCGAGGCCGACGTGGTGGTCCAGAACTTCCGCCCGGGGGTCATCGACCGCCTCGGTCTCGGCTACGAGGCGGTGCGGGCCGTCAACCCCGAGGTCGTCTACGCCTCCATCTCCGGCTACGGACCCGACGGCCCCTACCGCGACCGACGGGCCTACGACACCGCCATGCAGGCCTACGCCGGCTTCGCCGCCAACCAGGCCGACCCCATGGGTGGTCCCCCCACCTTCCTGCGCCAGAACGCGGCCGACAAGGTGAGCGCCCTGTTCGCCAGCCAGGCCATCACCGCGGCCCTGTTCGCCCGGGCCACGGGACGGGGCGGTCAACACCTGGAGCTGGCCATGGCCGACGCCTGCGTGTCGTTCCTCTGGGCCGAATCGGCCGGCAACGAGGTACTGCTCGACTCCGACGGATCGATGCCGTCGAGCTTCAACGCCGGCTTCCAGCCCATGCGCTTCCTCGACGGCTGGGGCATCGTCGTACCCACCACCGACGGCGACTTCGCCGCCATGTGCAAAGCCCTCGACGTCGAGGGTTGGGACGATCCGCGCATCAAGACCGTGGGCGAACGGCGCAAGCACCGCGACGTGCTCGAGCCGGTGATGGACATGTGCTACGCCATGGCCGCCAACCTGACCCAGGAGGAAGCCACCGCCCGCCTCGAGCGCGAGGGCGCCCCGTTCGCCATGGTCCTCTCCGCCGCCGAGATCGTCGACGACCCCCATGCCGTCGCCGTCGCCATGTTCGAGGAGTTCGACCACCCGGTGGTCGGCCGGACCCGGCTGCCTCGCCACCCCACCCAGTTCGCCGGCACCCCCGCCGCCCTCGGCGGCCCCTCCCCGGCGCTGGGCCAGCACACCGACGAGGTGCTGGCCGAGCTCGGGCTCAGCGACCGGGTGGAGGAGCTCAGGGCCTCCGGCGTCGTGGCCTGAGTCAGGCCACCATCGACCTCAGCCACTCGCGCCGGTCGCGCACCGCCTGCTGGGCGACGGGCCAGGCAGTGAAGGCCTGGAAGCCGTGGGGAGCCCCCGGGTACATGTGCAGCTCGGTGGGCACGCCCCCCGCCGCCAGCCGCTGCGCGTAGTCGATCGCCTCGTCGCGGAAGCCGTCGGCGGTGCCCACCGAGATGAACGTCGACGGGAGACCGGCCACCTCCTCGACGCGAGCGGGGGCGGCCTCGGCGGGCACGTCTGCGCCGTAGAGGTCACCCAGGTACGACCGCCAGCCGAAGGTGTTGGACAGCTTCGACCAGATCAGCAGCTCCTCGGTGCGACTCGAACCCGTCTGCTGGCGGTCGTCGAGCATGGGCGTCTCGAGGAGCTGGAAGGCGAGGGGCGAACCGCCGAGGCCCCGCCAACGGATGGCCAGGCCGGCGGCCAGACCGGCCCCGGCGCTGATCCCGAACAGGCCGACCCGCTCCGGGTCGACACCCAGCTCGCCGGCGTTCTCGAACGTCCAGCGCAGCGCCGCTTCGCAGTCGTCGAGCGGTGTCGGGTAGGGGAACTCGGGAGCCAGGCGGTAGTCGACCGACACCCCCATGACCCCGAGCTCGGGGCACCACGCCTCGAACGTGGCGTCATCCATGGTGTGACTGCCGAGGACCAGTCCTCCGCCGTGGATGGCGAAGACGCACGGGAGCGGGCCGGCGACGCCTCGGGGGCGATGGACGCGCACGGGCACGGGGTGCTCCCCCGTCACCATGTGGTCCGAGCGCTCCACGGCGTCGGTCGACCCGAGGGGCTTGGCCATCTCGGCCATCGACGATCGGGTCGCGGCGAGGATGTCGGGGTCGGTGATGTCGGGCAGGGAGAACATCCCGAGCATGTCCGTGAGCTCGGGGGCGAGGAGCTGGGTTCCGGTGATGTCGTCCATCGGGCCATCCTCGCGCCGCTCGTGTTCAGCGGGAGGGCTTGGCGTCGGGGCGGGCCCGGCGTCGCCCCTCGTGCATGGCCTGGACCCGGGCGATCGGGATCTCGTGGCCCTGAGCGACGACCTCGGCCGGGAGCACCTGAGGGCTCGGCATCTGCTCGGCCCAGGGGTCGCTGGTCCCCAACTGGTCCAGGGCGTTGTGGACCGTGAAGTCGGCCGGTGAGATGGCGTCGAGGTCGGCCCACGACACCGGGAACGAGACGGGCGTTCCCGGCCTCAGGCGCGGGCTGTAGGCCGCCACCACGGTGGCGCCGCCCACCCGCGTCGAGTCGACGAACACCTTGCCTCCCCGGTCGGCCTTCACGTACGCGGTGGTGGCGTCGTGGGGCGCCCGAGCAGCGGTCCGCTCGGCCAGGGCGCGAGCGGCGGCGGCGAGGTCTCCGGCTCCCGTGCCCTCGACGACGGGCACGAACACGTGGATCCCCTTGGCTCCGCTCGTCTTGACCGCCCCGTCGAGGCCGACATCGGCCAGCACCTCCCGGACTGCAGCGGCGACCCGCACGACCGCCTCGAAGCCCGACCCCTCAGGCGGATCGAGGTCGAGCACGAGGTGGGTGACGTGGTCGAGCCGATCGGCCCGGACCAACGCCGGGTGGTATTCCACCGCCCGCTGGTTGGCGAACCACACGAGGGTGCGACGGTCGTCGCACAGGGCGTAGGCGACGTCGCGACGCGAGGCCTCGGCCCACACGTCGACGGTGCGGATCCAGTCGGGCGCCGAGGAGGGCAGGTTCTTCTGCATGAAGGCCTCCCGACCACGGTGCACGCGCATCACCGAGAGCGGTCGGCCCTCCAGCACCGGCAGGATCCGGTCCCGCACGCCGTCCAGGTAGTCGACGAGGTCCCGCTTGGTGGCGTCCGCTCCGTCGAACAGCGACGCGTCCAGGTTGCTCAGCGCCACCCCGTCCCGGGTCTCACGCTCCTCGGCCCCACCCACGACCCGACCGTACCGCCAGCAGACGGATCAGCGCCCGGCGCCGGCGCACCGGGCCACGTTCATCGCGAAGGCGTCGGTGAGGAGCTCGCGGTGGACCTCCAACCGCCCCACGACCGACTGGAGATGGTCGGAGACGTCGCGCAGGTGATGGCGAACCTCCTCGCCGACAGGCCCCCGACGCTGGACGACGAGCTCCTCGATCGGGGTCACCAGGGGTTCCGCCGCCTGCCGGAGACGAAGGACGTCGCGCTTGAGTCGGAACAGGTCCTGGCCCACCTTTTCGGGCGGTCGGTCGGTGAACACCGCCGCCTCGGCCGCCTCGATGGCCTGCTCATCGACATCGAGGAGGTCGACGTACTGGTCGACGACGACATCGGCGATGGCGTAGAGGGCGGCATCGGGTCGGTTGGGGATCTTCGTCGCCTCGCACATCCGCCGTTTGGCCCGACCCAGCAGGCCCTCGAGCGGCCCGTGGCTCACCGTGAGCACGAACTGGTCACCGATGGCGACGAACAGCTCGTCGTAGACGATCGCGCCGGAGTCGTCCCGGCGACCGGGTCGGAACACGGCCACCAGCGTGTGGCCGTAGCGATCCACCTTCGGTCGTTGCCCCGCCTCCACCGCGTCCTCGATCGCCAGGTCGTGCAGGGCGAACTCGGCCGCGACCCGCTCGAAGTCCTCCGGGACCGGGTCGGCCACGTCGATCCAGGCGAAGGTCCCGGCCCCGGCGGCGCCGTCGACGGCGGCGACGAACTCCGCGGGCTGGCCAGCACCTATGCGCCCGTAGCTCGAACACGACGTGATCACCACCGCTTCTCCTCCATCATCTGACCTCGAGCCGAGTCCGGCGACCGCGAACGCGGCCCCTCCAGAGCACATACGATCCACGGCGCCCGATCGGACCACGAAGGTCTCCTACCCCCGCCGGCCGCCACCGCGCCGCACCTCGCCCGGAATGGTTCTGCAGGCCGAGGGCTAGGGTTGAGCGATCGGGAGTCGGCCCGCATCTTTGATTGGCACAGGGACGTGACCGGCCCCCGCTCATGGGAAGCCGTCGGCGTTGCCAGAATCACCGCTCCACGAGAGCCTTGCCGTGCTGTCCCAGTTCTTCGTCGGCGACCGCACCGTCCAGGACACACTCCACCGGATCTGCGAGCTGGCGTCCGATGCCATCCCTCCGGCCCAGATGGTCGGCATGACCATTCTCGTGGACGGGCGCAAGCGTACGGCCGTGTTCACCGACGTCGCGGCTCCGGAGATCGACCAGGCCCAGTACGAGACCGGTGACGGACCCTGCGTGAAGGCGTTCCAGACGGGTCGGGTGTTCAGGATCGACTCCACCCTGGCCGAGGGCCCCTTCGCCGCGTTCCGGGAGACCGCCGCCGCTCACGGGATCCGCAGCACCCTGTCGGTCCCGATGCTGGCCTCGGACGAGGCCCTCGGGGCCATGAACCTCTACTGCAAGCAGGAGAACGGCTTCTCCGCTGACGCCGAGCGCGTCGCCACCGAGTTCGCCGGCCACGCCGCGGTGGTGCTGGCCAACGCCCAGGCCTACTGGGACGCCCATTCCCTGAGCCTCCGCCTCCAGGAGTCGATCGAGCACCGGGCGGTCATCGAGCAGGCCAAGGGCCTCCTCATGGCCACCCAACACTGCTCGGCCGACGACGCCTTCGAGCTTCTGGTGTCCGCCTCGCAGCGCGAGAACGTGAAGCTGCGGATCATCGCCCAGCGCATCGTCGACCGGGCCACGCCCGATACGGTTCCCGGCCCCGACGACGCCTGACCCCCGATCCTCGACGTGGGTCCGGCCGAGCCGTTGACCTACCCTGAGGCATGTATCTCGCGGTCGCGGTCGTGCGGTCGCGAAGCGACGTAGGGGGATCTGTCGTGCACGAGCTCGTCGTTCGGGGTGGCCTGGTGGTCGACGGCACCGGCGCCGCGCCCCGCCAGGCCGACGTGGCCGTCAGTGGTGGTCGCATCGTCGAGGTGGGTCCGGTCGACTCCACCGGCGCCGAGGAGCTCGACGCCTCGGGCATGGTCGTGACCCCCGGGTTCGTCGACATCCACACCCACTACGACGGTCAGGTCACCTGGGACCCCACGCTCTCCCCCACCGGGTGGCACGGAGTGACCACACTCGTGCTCGGGAACTGCGGAGTCGGGTTCGCCCCCGTGCACCCCGACAAGCGGTCGTGGCTCATCGGTCTGATGGAAGGCGTCGAGGACATCCCCGGCACCGCTCTGCACGACGGCATCAAGTGGGCCTGGGAGACGTTCCCCGAGTACCTGGACGCTCTCGACACGACACCGATGGCGCTCGACGTCGCCGCCCTGGCTCCCCACGGGGCCATCCGGGCCTACGTCATGGGCGACCGCGGCGCCGCCAACGAGCCGGCCACGCCCGATGACATCGCCCGGATGGGGGCCATCGTCCGCGAGGCGGTGGAGGCCGGCGCGGTCGGCGTGTCCACGTCGCGCACGATCCTGCACAAGGCGGTCGACGGCGAGCCGGTGCCTGGCACCTTCGCCGCCGAAGACGAGCTCTTCGCACTGGGGGAGGCCCTCGCCGCCGTCGGGCGGGGAGTGTTCGAGCTGGCGCCGGCCGGCATCCAGGGCGAGGACATGTCGGCCCCGGACCGCGAGGTGGCGTGGATGCGCAAGCTGGCGGGCACCACCGGCCGACCGATCACCTACGGGTTCGTGCAGCACGACGTCGCGCCCGACGACTGGAAGCGTCTGCTGGAGGTGGCCGGGGAAGCCCACGACGACGGCATCCCGCTGCGCCCCCAGGTCACTGGCCGGCCGATCGGCATGATGCTGGGACTCCAGAGCTTCCACCCCTTCCGCACCCGACCCAGCTACCTGGCCATCGCGGACCTGCCCATCGACGAGCGGGTCGCCCGCATGCAGGACCCCGCTATCCGGGCCGCCATCCTCGGCGAGGACGATCTCGTCCCCATGCCGAGCTACGTGGGGATGGGCCTCGACCGCATCTTCGACCTCGGCGACCCGCCCGAGTACGAGCCCGACCCGTCCACCTCCCTCGCGGCGATGGCCGAGCGCTCGGGCGTCGACCCCTTCGCCCTCCTCTACGACCGACTCCTCGACCACGAGGGTCGCAACCTGTTGATGCGGCCACTGCTCGGCTACAGCAACTTCGACCTCGAGCCCGTCCGCGAGATGCTCCTGCACCCGGCCACGGTGCTCGGCATCGGCGACGGCGGCGCCCACGTGAGCGTCATCTGCGACGCCAGCACCCCCACCTGGATGCTCACCCACTGGGTGCGCGACCGCTCCCGGGGCGCCCGGATCCCGATCGAGACCGTGATCCACAAGATGACCAGGAACAACGCCGAGCTCTACGGCATGACCGATCGCGGCGCGCTGCTGCCCGGCCTGCGAGCCGACATCAACGTGATCGATCTCGACCGGCTCCGACTGCACGCCCCCGAGTTCCGCCACGACCTGCCGAGCGGGGCACCCCGACTCGTCCAGGAGAGCAGCGGCTACGTTGCGACCATCGTGGCCGGGACCACCACCCGCCACAACGACACCGACACCGGGGCCCGCCCCGGCACCCTCGTGAGGTCCTCATGACACTTCTCGACGACACCGACGCCGACGAGCTCGAAGGGCTCGCCATCACCGCTTCGGGCCTCGCCCGCAACGGGCCCACGATGGTCCCGACCGACCGCTACACCTCACCAGAGTGGATGGCCCTCGAGACCGAGCGGGTGTGGCCCAAGGTCTGGCAGATCGCCTGCTCGCTCGACCACGTGGCCGGGCCCGGGGACTTCTACGAATACCGCGCCGGGTGGCTCTCCATCCTCGTCGTGCGCGGTCAGGACGGCGAGCTGCGCGCCTTTCAGAACGCCTGTCGCCACCGGGGCAACTCGATCTGCCAGGGCAGCGGGTCGGGGCTCGACGAGCTGCGCTGCCCGTACCACCGGTGGGCGTGGACGACAGAGGGCCGCCTCAGCCAGGTCCCCAACCGCAAGGGCTTCGGCCGGATCGACAACGACGAGTTCGCCCTGATCCCCGCCCGGGTGGACACCTGGGGCCCCATGGTCTTCGTCAACCTCGACATGGACGCCATGCCCCTCGCCGAGTGGCTCGAGGGCATCCCCGACGACCTCTCGTGGTGCCCGATCGAGGACTACCGCTGCCAGGCCCTGGTGGTGTCGCCCATGCCCGCCAACTGGAAGGTCGTGGCCGAGGGGTTCAGCGAGACGTACCACATCCAGGGGATCCACCGCGAGATGTTGGGCCACGTCGACGACGTCGACGCCCCCCAGAAGCTGTGGCACCGCCATGGCGTCTCGTACCAGAACTACGGCGTTCCCTCCCCCCGGCTGGGCCGGAACGTGGCCCCCGAGACGGTCTGGGACACGTGGATGAACAACATGGGCCAGCGCCTCGGGGTGGACCCGGGCACGCCCATGCCCGAGATCCCCGACGGCCAGTCGGTGCAGGACGTGATCGCCGCCGGGCTGGTCTCGCACTACGCCGAGCAGGGGGTCGACATCTCGATGTACGACAACGTCCGCCTCACCGCGATGTCGCAGTACAACCTGTTCCCCAACGCGACCGTCCTGGCCATGCCCGACATGATCTCGGTGCTGTCGTCCCGCCCGGGGCTCACCCCCGATGACTGCCAGTTCGTGATGATGTCGTTCCGACGGGTGGCACCCGGAGCGCCTCCCGCCGAGCCCTTCACCGCCGAGATCGACGCCGACACCGACCTCGGGTTCGTGATGAACCAGGACGTCGGGATCATGAAGACGGCGCAGCGCGGACTGCACCAGCCCGGCCTGACCCACCTCGCCCTGTCGGCCGAGGAGTGCCGCGTGATCAACCTGCACCGCAACCTCGAGGAGTGGTGCGAGACCCCGGTGGGCCTCCCCTCCACCTGACCCGTCAGGTGGACGCCGGGATCGTCGGCCTCGGCCATCGTCCGGTAGACGGACAACAACGCCTTCTTCTGCTCGTCGCTCAGCCTGGGGTCGGTGCGGATCGCCTTCTCCGTGGCCGTCGACGAATCCGCCGTCTTCTCGGTCGCCAGCCCGGCGGCGTGGGCGAGCAGTGTCTCGACCGACAGGTCGAGGGCGTCGGCCAACGAGCGGATGACCGCCACCGAGGGCCGGTGCAGTCCACGCTCGATCTGGCTCAGGTACGGGTTGGAGATCTTGGCCAGCCGGGCGGCCTGGCGCAGCGAGAGGTTCGAGAGCTGGCGCTGGCTGCGCAGGAACGCGCCGAAGGCGCCGAGATCCTCGGCGCCTTCGTCAGGGGGTTCGTCAGGCGGGGCCATGGCCGAATGGTACGGGGGCGGGGGCGGTGCTCCCGCCGACCGGGCCCGGGTCGCTCCGGAGGAGCGGGGCCTCAGCTCTTGGACTTGGGCTCCGGCGCGGGGGCCGGGGAGGAGGCGTCCACGAGGCCGTCGACGAAGCTGCGCTGACGCTCGACGAGCTGCTCGGCGAAGCCCCAGGTGAGCTCCACGGTCTCGTGCGGGGAAGGCAGCAGCGAGGCGCCGGGCACGGAGCTGAGGCTCGGGAGCCGCTCGGGCATGGCCTTGGCCACGACGCCGGTGACGGTGCCGAAGGCTCGGGTGGTGGTGGCCTGCGACGCCTCGATGGCGGCGAGCATGCGGTCCTGCGTCGATCGGCTGACACTGGTGATGGTGAGGGACATCTGTGTAGCTCCTGGGTCCTGGGGGCGGGAGTGCAAACTATACCATGCACCCGCTAGACGACAACCTCGGGCGCGGTGAGTTCGACGCCGGCGCCCGCCCCCGAGGTGTCGGCCGGGCCGGTCAGAGACCCCAGATGCGTTCGGCGTTGCCGCACACGATGGCGTGGCGATCGGCGTCGTCGATCCCGTCGAACAGATCGTCGACGGTCATCTGCGACTTGGGCCACGACGACACCGGGTGGGGGTAGTCGCTCGACCACATGACGTTCTGCACGCCCAGGCGGTGCATGAGGTGCTGGATGGGATCGGGCTCGTCGATGAAGGTCATCGCCATGTTGCGGTGGTAGTAGAAGCTCGGCAGCTCGCCCTCGAGGTCCGGGAACTCGTAGCCCTGGCGCAGGACCATGTCGTCGAGGAAGTGCAGGTAGTAGGCCACCCACCCGAGGCCGGGCTCGACGAACACCACCTTCAGGTCCGGATGGCGCACCAGCGGCCCGGTGAGCAGCCACATGCCCAGCGCCTCGCACGCCGAGAGCGGCATGCACGTCATCGTCCACGCCAGGCGGGGCGTGGGATCCCGGTCGGCCAGCTGGTTCAGGGCCGTGTTCAGCCCGATGTGGTTGCACACCGGCAGGCCGGTCTCGGCGATCACCGACCAGAGCCGGTCGTAGCGTCCGTCGTGGTAGTCGGGTTGGCCCACCTCGGCCGGGAAGACCGGCAGCTGCAAGCGACTTGCAACCGGCGGCGGCCACCCGCTGCACCTCCTCGACGGCGAAGTCGATGTCGTGGATCGGTACCTGGGCGGTGACCACCAGACGTCGAGGATCGACCGAGGCGAACTCGAGCAGCGTGTCGTTGAAGGCACGGGTGGCCTCGTGGGAACCCTCCCGCATGAGGTACAGGTACCGGTAGGCGCTGACCTCGCAGTAGAGGACCTCGATGTCGACTCCGTCGATGTCCATGTCGGCCAGCCGCTCGACCGGGTCGGCGTACCCCGGACGCCCGTGGGCCGGATGCACGTGGGCCAGGCCCGACATGTTCGCCTTCGCCGCGTTTCCGCCCAGCATCTCGGTCATCGCCTGCATCAACGCGGCGTCGTAGGCCTGCGTGGAAGCGGGGGGCCAGGTGCTCCTTGACCTGGTCGTGCTGGACGTTCACGTGGGAATCCGACGAGATCAGTCGAGTGGTCATCACTGGCTCCTTGGGTTCGATCCGACCGTCAACGACGGGAGGCCGAGGCTGTCGATGGTCTGGGCCGGGGTGGCGACGGGACGACCGACCTCCGCACAGAGGCGGACCGCGGCCTCGACCAGCTCGAGGTTCGTCGGGTCGTCCTCGCCGGCGTGGTCCTCGAGGCCGACCCGGAGGTGGCCGCCCTGCTCGACCGTGGCCCTCGCCACCGGAGTGTCGAGGAGGTCCCCACCCATCAGCGCCGAGAACCACGGGAGGGGACAGCCCTCGATCTCGAGGATCTCGCGGTAGGCCGCCAGACCCGTCCGGGTCGGTGGGAGCCCGAAGGTGACGCCCCGGCCCCGGGCGAGGACGCCGTAGTCGCCCCCGAAGTAGAACTTCACGAACGAACCGGGCGAGAGGCGCCCGGCGCGCCAGTAGGCGATCACGTTGCGCAGCCACCCCGGCTCGAAGCAGGCGAAGTGCATCCCCATGCCCCGCCGGCCGCCCTCGTCGATGGCATAGGTCATGGCGTCGTAGTTGAACGAGTAGAGATACCCCTCCGGGGCCGGCGCGCCATCGGGTCCGGGCCAACCGAAGATGGTGGCGCCGGGATCGACGAAGGCCAGCCGCAGCACGCCGGCGTCGTTGAGTCGCCACTGGTGGCCGAAGCGATCGGCCATCGTGGCGCCGAAGCCGTTGGTGGGGAGCACCAACACGTCGGGATCGTGCTCGAGCCAGGGCGTGAAGCACTCGAGGTACTGCCGGGTCGCCTCATCCGCCGAGACGTCCAGATCGGGGAGGTGCATGTGAACGATCGACGCGCCGGCGTCGATGCAGGCGAGGCCCTGTTCGACGACCTCGGCAGGGCTGCGACCGGTGTTCGGGTTGCGGTTGGGGTTGGTCGTCAGCGCCACCTCGATGACGACCGGCTCGTCGGCGGTCACGACGCGACCCCCTTCGGCGATGCTGCGCTCGACCGACCGGCATGCGCTCCCATTGCGCCCCCCTCCCACGACGAGCACCCATCATCTCAGAGTCGCGCCGGCCGTTCTCCGCCGGCTACCTCGGCCGGGGGAGGTGAACCAACCGTGAACGGAGGAAGGCCCTGCGGGAAAGGAGGCATGACAGGTAGTCGGCTCACCTGCGATATTCACCCGGGTGAAGAACCTCCCGCCGCCGGCCGACGACTCGATCTGGCGCGCCGTGCGGCGAGGCCCCGCCTACCACTGGGTGGTCCCCGTCGCCCTGCTGCTGCTCCCGTCGATCCTGTGGTTCGCGTCCCGCCGGGCCTACTGGTGGTTCAGCGACGAGGACCACCTCGTCGAGTGGCTGACCTGCGCCGGCTACGTCGGCTGCGTGGTCCTCGCCGCCGTCATCGCCGTGCGGCTCAACCGCGAACGACTGCGCCTGGAAGCCGGGCTCTACCTCCTGCTCGTCCTCGGGTTCATCTTCGTCGCCGGGGAGGAGGTCAGCTGGGGACAGCGGATCTTCGACTTCGACGGGCCCTCCGCGCTGGTCGAAGTCAACACGCAGAACGAGGCCAACCTCCACAACCTCCTCGGGCGGCGCTCACTCGAAGGCGTCTACATCCTGGTGGGGCTCGTCGGCGCGGTCGGAGCGCGAAGGCTCGTCCCCCGCCTCCCCGCCCTGCGCCAGCGGTCCTGGCTGTTCGCGCCCCCCGCCCTGCTCGCCCCGTGGTTCCTCGCGGTGACCGTGTACTACGCGTGGGTCGACTACGTCGACGTGGTGACGAGCAGGCTCTTCGGCGACGACGTGGAGTGGCGCCAGGTCAAGCGCCTCCAGGAGTACCCCGAGCTCGCTCTGGCGTGCGGCTTCCTGCTGTTCACCTCCTACGTGTTCCAGCGGATCCGCAGCGGTGCGCTCGACGCTTCCGCCGGAGGAGACGACTCCGGGCCGACGACGCTCCGGACCGCTCCGCCCGATCCCAACCCCTCCCTCGGGTAGCTCGGCCCACGACCGACCGTCGCCGTCACGGGATCCCGATGGCGATCTTGCCCACGTGCTCCTGGGCGGCCAGGACCCGCACAGCCTCGTCCATCTGGTCCCACGCGAAGGTGTGGCTGATGTGCGGGTGGATCTCGGCCTGCTCCAGGGCCCGGCACAGCTCGACGTGGTCGGCCACGCTGCCCACCGTGATGCCCTCCAGACGGATGTTGCGACCCATGACCGTCGCGACCGGCACTTCGGCCACACCCGCTCCGGTCAGCACCCCGACGATCGCCACGTAGCCGCCGACCCGCACGGACCGCACGGCCTGGGCGACCGTGTCGGGGCCGCCGACGTCGACGACGATGTCGGCTCCGCGGCGGTCCGTGAGGGCCATCACCTCCCGGGCCCAGTCGGGGGTGGTGCGGTAGTTCACCAGGTGATCGGCGCCGAGGTCCGCGCCCACGGCCAGCTTGGCGTCGGACGAGGACGTGAGCACCACGGTGGCTCCGCTCAGCTTGGCCAGCTGCACCACGAACATCGAGACCCCGCCGGTTCCCTCCACGACGACGACGTCCCCTGCCTTCACGCCGCCGCCCTGCAGCGACGTCCACGCCGTCACCGCGGCACACGGCAACGTCGCCGCCTCGAGGTCGGAGAGATAGTCGGGAACCTTCACCATGCCGGCGGCCGGACCCCGGTGGAACTGCTGCAGACAACCGTCGTAGGTGTCGCCGGGGCAGTCCCGTTTCGCCCCGACCGTCGGGGGGCCCTGCCGCCACCGGGGGAAGAAGGCGATCACCACGCGGTCGCCCACCGCCACGTCGGCCACACCGTCGCCCACCGCCACGACCTCACCGACGCCGTCGGTCATGGGTACCCGGGGCCACGGCCCACGGATCAGCCCGAGGAGGTTCACGTGGTCGTGGAAGTTGAGGCTGGTGGCCCGCATCCGCACCACGGCCTCACCGGCCTCCGGACGGGGCACGTCTCGCTCGACGGCTTCGAGCGGCGCGCCGGCCGCGGGCATCACCATCGCCGTGTAGGTCACACGATCCTCCTCATCCGCCCGGGCGCCGGGACGGTCCCCCACCCGGTCGAACTGTGGTCCCACCCTGCCAGGTCGCCCGCTATGGCGGGGACCGACCGCTACGAGCGGCGGCGGGCCAGGGCGTGGCGGGCGAGCACCGCCCGATGGTGCCGGCTCGTCCCGAGGACGGGCTCGGCCGCCTTCACCCGCCGGTACCAGCGGTGGAACGGAGCATCGACCAGGATGCCCTGACCCCCCGCCAGCTGGTGGGCCCCGGCGGTCACGCGGCGGGCTCGTTCCACGGCGGTGACCTTGGCCTGGGCGGCGGCCAGCAGGACCTCGACGGGGGAGGCACCCCGATCGATGACGGCCGCCGCGTCGAAGACCGCGTCGGCGGCGAGGGTCACGTCGATCGCCATGTCGGCACACCGGTGTTGGACCGCCTGCAGCACGCCCAACGGGGCGCCCCACACCTCCCGCTCGGAGACACGGGCGACGACGGCGTCGAGCGCCGCCTCGGCGGCCCCCACCGCATCGGCCGCCAGCACCACCGCGGCCCGGGCCCGGGGCCCGTCGACGTCACGGCGCTGCGAGGGACCGAGCACGTCGGGGGCGAAGACGATCCGGCACTGATCGGGGTCGTCCAGGCCTGGCTGGCCGTGCAGCACCACCGTCGGCGCGCGCAGGTCGAGGGTGGCGACGGCGTCGGGGGCGGTTCGGAGCAGAGCGACGTCGGCCCCCCGGGCGTGGGCCACGAAGTCGGCCACACCGTCGTCGACGTGGAAGCCGACCGTCGCCCGCCCGGGGCCTTCGTGGCCCAACCAGGCGGCCAGGAGCTCGGAGTGGAACGACGTCGGTTCCCCTCGGCGGCCGAGCTCCCGGGCCACCACCGCCAGCTCGGTGACGCTCCCGTCGGTCGGGGGTGCGACCGCCGCCGGCGGCCAGGAGATCACGGGTCGCGGCGGCCAGATCGCGCTGGCGGTCGGTGATCCGGAGGTCCATCAGCGCGACCTCCGGGGCAGTCCGAGCCCGGCCGTGGCGATCAGATCCCGCTGGAGCTCGTTGGCCCCCACGCTGATCGTCCCGTGCACTCGCTCCAGGTACTCCCACGCGAAGCGCCCGCCGGCGGCGGCGCCGGGCAGGCCGTCTCCGGCGAACAGCGGACTCCACACCAGACCGGCCTCACCGGTGATCTCGGTGGCGGCCTGGGCGATCCGCTGGAGGAGCTCGGTGCTGACCACCTTGGCCATGGCCGGGAGCGATGGATCGGTGTCTCCCTGCGCCGCCGTCCACAAGGTCCGCCGGGCGAGGCGATCGGCCGCCGCGTACTCGGCCTCCAGGGCGCCGACCTGATCGAGGACGAGCGGATCGTCGGCCAGGGGCGCGCCGTCGGACCTGCCGGCGAGGACGTGATCGACGAGGAGATCGAGGACGTGACGGGCGAAACCCAGCCAGAACAGCCCGGAGCGCTCGGCGGCCAGGGACTCAGCCATGTGACGCCACCCCTGGCCCTCCTCGCCCAGGAGGTCTGCCTCGGTCAGCGCGACCTCGTGGAAGTGGATCTCGTCGAGGGTCCAGCCGTTCATCGTCGCTCGGCGCACGACCTCCACTCCTGGCGTGGCCATGTCGACCAGGAACATCGAGAGGCTGGTGCGAGCCGACCCTTCGGCCGTGGTGCGCACCGCGGTGCAGCACAGGTCGGCTTTGTGGGCCCCGGTGACGAGGCTCTTCACCCCGTCGAGCACCCAGCCCGTCTCGGAGCGGAGGGCCAGGGCGCGGACCCGGCTCAGGTCGGAGCCACCCGACGGCTCCGTGTAGGCGACACAGCCGGTGAGCGACCCGTCGAGGATCCGGGGCAGCACCTCGGCTGCGGTGGCGGTGGTTGCCGAAGCGGGCCACCGCCGCCCCGAGGAGCGTGAACGCGGTGTCGACGACGGGGGCGTCGGCCCGAGCCACCTCGAAGTTGAACACCGCCTGGAGCTCCGGGGGCAGCCCGAGCCAGCCCCGCTGCCCGGCCTCCCGGTGGACCCACCGCTCGAACTCCTCGTCGACACCGGTGAGATCGAGAGCGTCGCGATGCTCATGGAGACGAGGGGTGACGACCTCGGCCACGAAGGCGACGACCTCGCTGCGCAGGTTCTCGGCCTCGGCCGAGAAGCGGAAGTCGATCATCGACCCTTGGTCCTTTCCTGGCCATGATGTAGAGAGAGGGGATGGCGAACGACAAGGTCTACATCCACGAGTTCATCGACATCATCGGCCACAACCGGGCGAACTACATGCACCACATGACCGCCAACTGGTCGCCCATCGCCCAGGCCGAGCGCGACCAGAGCTGCTACGGCGTGTGGGGAACCGTGGGCACGACCCGTCGTTGGCCGGAAGTCGTGAACCTGTGGGAGGAGGACGGCTACCCCGGGCTGGCCTCCTCGTTCCGCCACGAGTTCAACCACGCCTCCCTGCAGGATCCGTCGCTCGCCGCGTGGTGGGCCAAGGCCGCCCAGTTCCGACGGTCCGGTGTCGACCGGGTGCTGGTGCCCGCACCCTGGACCCGCACCATCGACGAGCTCTGCGCCGACGGGGTGAAGGGTGAGACCTACGCCCACGAGGTGGTGCAGGTCCGACCGGGAACGGCGTGGGCGTACCTCGACGCCGTGCGGCACCACGGAGTCGACACGCACGGCCGCTTCGGATGGGAGCTGGCCGGCGCCTGGGCCACCGCGATGCGCAACGACAGCGAGGTCCTGCTCTTGTGGGCCATACCCACCTGGGACGAGTGGGCGGCGTTCGAAGCGGTCCAGCGGACCGACGAGAACGTGGCGGCATGGCGATCGGCCACCGCCGACCAGGTGGTCGACTGGGAGCGCTTCCTGCTCGTCGACTCGCCGTTGTGCCCGTTCCGCACGGGGCGTCAACCCCAGGAGTCCGATCGTGACTCCTTCCAGCTCCCTGACTGACTCCATCATGGCTATGATGGCAAATATGGCGTCGCCGATCGAGGTTCACCGCCTGGCCACCGCGCTGGGCTCGGACATCCGGGGCTTGGATCTCACCGCTCCCATCTCCGACGAGGACTGGAAGGTCGTCCACGAGACGTTCCTCGAGAGCGGGGTGATCTGCATCCGAGGGCAGGCCGCCATGCGGCCGGAGGACCAGCTGGAGTTCGCGACCCGATGGGGCGAGATCTCGATCCATCCGTACATCCCGTCGATCGAGGGACACCCGGGGATCATGAAGATCTACGACCCCAACCCCATCACCCAGACCTGGCACGCCGACACCACCCACATGAAGCAGCCCCCGGCCGTCACCATCCTGCTCGCCCGCGTCCTGCCTCCGGTCGGCGGCGACACCATGTTCGCCAGCGCCTCGGGCGCCTACGAGTCGCTCTCGCCGGCCATGCGGTCCACCCTCGACGGCCTCCAGGCCGTCCACCACGGAACCGAGCGGTCGGCCGATGCCGGCCTCGACGCCGCCGCCGTCACCGCCGTGCACCCGGTCGTGCGCACCCACCCCGAGACGGGAGCCCGGTCCATCTTCGTGAACGACAACTACGTGTCGAACTTCGAGGGCTGGACCGCCGAGGAGAGCGCCCCGCTGCTTTCGTACCTCTACCAGGTCATCGGTCGACCGGAGAACACCTACCGGCACCGCTGGCAGCACGGCGACATGATCATCTGGGACAACCGCTGCACCCAGCACTCGGTCGTCGCCGACACAGCAGGCGCCGAACGGGTCCTGCACCGGATCACCATCGCCGGCGACACTCCCCGCTGAGATGGCGGACCTGATCCCCGCCGCCCGCCTGCGGTCTGTCGTCACCGACGTGCTCGTGGCTCTCACCGTTCCCCCACCGGCGGCCGCCGCCACCGCCGAGCTGCTCGTCGAAGCCGACCTCTCCGGGGTCGACAGCCACGGCGCCCACCTCCTCGCCATGTACGTGCGCCGCCTCCGCAGTGGGCAGATCCGGCCGGTCGCCGACATCACCGTGGTCGACGACTCCGGCAGCACCGTCTGGCTCGACGCGGGCCTCGGGCTGGGCCAGGTGGCCGGGCTGCGCGCCGTCGACGAGGTCGTCGAACGGGCCGGGGACCACGGGCTGGCCGCGGTGTGCGTACGGGAGGCGACGCACCTCGGCTCGCTCGGCTCCTACACCCGCCGGGCGGCCGAGCGCGGCGTGCTGTGCTTCTGCTTCCAGAACGGCCCGACCATCGTGCCGCCCTACGGCGGGATCAGCCAGATGTTCTCGACCAACCCGCTCTCCTACGCCGTCCCCACCGGCGAGGAGCCCACGATCGTCTACGACATCGCCACCACCGCCGTGGCCGGCAACAAGGTGCTGCTGGCCAAGAAGCGGGGCGACCCCAGCCTTCCCGAGGGCTGGGCCAACGACGAGGCCGGTCGACCCACGACCGACACGGAGGCCGCCTCGGTCTGGCACCTCCAGTGGTTCGGTGGGCACAAGGGCTACGGCCTCGGGCTGCTCGTCGAGCTGCTCGGCGGCGTGCTGGCGGGCAGCTCGTTCGGACGCACCGAGAACACCGGCTCCGACGTGCACGGTCGCGACCGGGTGGCCAAGGGCTTCTGCTTCATCGCCGTCGACCCGGACCGGTTCGGGGGCCTGGACCAGTTCCGTCAGCGCACCGACCAGCTCATCCGCGACGTCCACGAGTCCGAACGGGCCGACGGCGTGGAGCGGATCCTCGTCCCCGGCGAGCTCGAGCACCACCGCCGCATCGAACGCCGAGCGCGACGGGATCCCCCTGCCCCCCGCCCTGGTCGAGGAGATCGACGGCATCGCCACCGAGCTCGGCTGCTCCCCCCTCTCCTGACACCCCTCTCCCCACCCGACCCCCACTCGACCGCAAACCCCCCGACCACAGACCCCCCCCAACCACAGACCACACCCCCCGACCACAGACCCCCCCGACCACAGACCCCCCCCGACCACAGACCCCTCCCCAAACGATGCGATCCCCGCGTGCCAGAGCACGCGAGATGCGCATCGTTTCCTCACCCGGCGCAAACGATGCGCTCCCCGCGTGCCAGAGCACGCGAGATGCGCATCGTTTGGGAGGGTCGGGCGGGAAGGTGGGGGGTGGGCAGGGTCAGGCGATGATGCCGCGGGAGCGGAGGTCGTCGATGGCGTCGGGCGCCAGGCCCAGCACGTCCTCGAGCACCGCGTCGGTGTGCTCTCCCAGCCAGGGGCCGCGCCGGTCCTCCACCACGGGCATGTCGGAGAGCTCGATCGGGTTGCCCGGCACCACGTAGGGGGCGCCGCCCTCCCGCTCGAACTCCAACAGCATCGAGTGGGCCTGCAGGTGGGGGTCGGCGAGGACGTCCTCGGCCGTGTTGCAGGGCCCGGCGGGGATGCCGGCGTCGGCCAGCGCCTGGCAGACCTCGAGCTTGGTCCCGGTGGCCATCCACCCCTCGACGGCGGGCCGGATGACCGTGTCGAGGTGGTCGACCCAACCCTGGCGGGTCGCGAACCGCGTGTCCTCCAGCCACCCCGGGCACCCGACCAGGTCGGCCAGCCGGGCGAACTGGTGCTCCCGGCTGACCTGGAGCACGACATCGCCGTCGGAGGCCGAGAACGTGGTGAGGATGGCGCCCGGAGCGCGCTCGCGAGCGCCGAGGGACCACATCGACGGCACCACGTCGGCGATGGCCACCATGGCGTCGAACATGGCCACGTCGACGTGCTGGCCCCGCCCCGTCTCCGCTCGTTGCAACAGGGCGGCCAGGACGCCGATCACCGCGAACATGGCCGAGCCGATGTCGCCCAGACCGCCGACCGGGTTCACCACGGGGCGGGCGCCCGGGGCCCGGCTCCAGTCGTAGATGCCCGACATGGCCTCGGCCACGGCGGCGTAGGCCGGCCACTCCTGGTAGGGCGACGGACGGGTCGTGCCGAAGCCCGAGACCGAGGCGTAGACGATCCGGGGGTTGCGGGCAGCCACGTCGGTGTACCCGAGGCCGAGGCGGTCGAGGGCCCCGGCCTTGAAGTTCTGCACGAACACGTCGCAGTGCTCGGCCAGGTCGAGGATGAGCTCGGCCCCGTCGGCCAGGTCGATCCCGACGCTGCGCTTGTTGAGGTTGGTGCGCAGGAAGGTGGCGCCCACGGAGCGGCCGTCGGGATCGAGGACCGACGGCTGCGACGCCCGCCCCGACTCGCCTCGGGTCGGGTGCTCGACCTTGATCACGTCGGCGCCGAGGCGGCCGAGCATCTGTGTGGCCCACGGTGCGGCGATCATCTGCTCGACGGCGAGCACCCTCGTGCCCTCCAACGGACGGTGATCTCCGGTCTGCGGCCCTGTCATGTCGTCTCCCTCGTCAGCGGCGATCGGGGCCATCCGTCCCTCGGCGACACCTCACCTATGCTCGGCCGATGTCCCTTCCGATGGAGCCGCCGCTGCGGGCGATGGGCCAGGACGGGCGTCGCCGGCAACGCCTGCCGCGGATGGCCGAGGTGGTGGCGGCCAGCCTCCGCGACTCGATCCTGAGCGGCGAGATCACGGTGGTCCCGCGGCTCGAGGACCTCGTGGAGCAGTTCGACGTGGGCCCACCGGCGGCCCGTGAGGCCATGCGCATCCTCGAGACCGAGGGCCTGATCACCGTGCGGAGGGGAAACGTCGGCGGCGCCGACGTTCACCTGCCCACCAGTGACCGGGTGGCCTACATGCTGAGCCTCGTGCTCCAGTCGTCGGCCACCGAGCTCGGCGACGTGGGCGAGGCCCTGACCCACCTCGAGCCGCTGTGCGCGGTGATGTGCGCGGCCCGTCCCGATCGGGGCGCGGTCGTGGTCCCTACGCTGCGGGCGCTGGTCGACGAGCAGCGGGCCAGCATCGGCGACCGTCTGGCCACGCTGTCGATCGTCGACCGCTTCCACGGCACCATCGTCGAGCTGTGCGGCAACGAGACGCTCCGCCAGGTCGTGGGCGCCCTCGAACAGATCTGGGCCGGCCATGCCGGAGCGATCTACTCCGACGACACGGTGGAGAACCCCTCGGCCACCGTGTACAAGGCGGCCATCAAGGAGCACGAGCGGATCGTCGCCGCCATCGAACGCGGTGATCCACGGGTCGGTGCCCTGGCCCAGGCCCACCTCGAGGCCACCCAGTCCTACGTCACCGAGGTCGACGACGCCCGCCGCATCACGGCCTCGGTGGTCCAACGCTCCTACTGACCCCAAGTCTCCTGCTCTCTCCATCATGGCTAGGATGATGAGGAAGGCTACAGGGAGGGCGTACGTGAGTCGCAAGGGAAGCCAGCTCCTCGTCGCGCAGCTGCGGGCCGAGGGGATCGAGGTGGTCTTCGGGATCCCGGGGATCCAGCTGATGCACCTTCTCGACGCGATCCACGACGAGCCCGGTCTCCGCTACATCACCACCCGCCACGAACAGGCCACCACCTACATGGCCGACGGCTACGCCCGCACCGCGGGACGGGCCGGCCTGGCTCTGGTGGTGCCCGGCCCCGGTGTCTACAACGCCGGCGCCGGCCTGGCCACCGCGTGGGCCACCTCGTCGCCGGTCATGTTGCTGGCCGGCCAGATCGAGCAGCACGGCCTCGGCCAGGGGCTCAGCCTCACCCACGAGATCGACGACCAGCTCGACATCGTGCGCCCCATCACCAAGTCGGCCCGCCGGGTGCTCGACGCCGACGAGATCCCCGGCGCCATCCGCCACGCCTTCGCCACCATGTTCGACGGCCGTACCCGGCCCGTCGAGGTGGAGGTGCCGCCCGAGGTGTTCGTGGCCTTGACCGACGCCGACATCGTCACGCCGGAGCCCGTGGTCCTCCATGAACCCGACCCGGCGACGGTCGACGCTGCCGCCGACCTGTTGGCCATGGCGGCCAACCCCCTGGTCGTGACCGGGGGCGGGGTCGTGCTGAGCGACGCCTCGAACGAGATGACCCTGGTGGCCGAGATGCTCCAGGCCGCAGTCGTGAGCACGCGGGAGGGCAAAGGCGGCTACGACGAACGGGGCCCCCTGTTCGTGGGCACGGCGTGGGTGAACCGCCGTCTGCGTCCCCTCATCGAAGGGGCCGACGTCGTGCTCGCCGTGGGTACCCGCTGCCAGGGCCTGCGCCTCTCCCCCGGCCAGAAGCTCGTCCACATCGACGTCGACCCCGACGAGATGGGCAAGCACGAGACGCCGGCGGTCTCGGTCGAGGGCGACGCCCGCGTCGCCCTCGATCGCGCTGGCCGAGGCCCTCGACCGCCGGGGCGTGAAGAACGCCGACCGCGGCGACGAGTACCGAGCCGCGAGAGCGTCGGTCGACGCCCAGCTCGACGCCGTCGGCCCCCAGGCGGGGATGGTCAAGGCCCTGCGCAAGGCCATCCCCGAAGACGGCATCCTCGCCGCCGGCACCACCACCGTGGGCTACATGTGCCACATGGCGTACCCGGTGTACGCCCCCCGCACCTACCTGACCAGCTCGTACATGGGCACGCTGGGGTACTGCTTTCCCACCGCCCTCGGCGCCAAGGTGGCCCAGCCCGATCTGCCCGTCGTCTCGGTGAACGGCGACGGCGGCTTCCTCTTCTGCGCCACGGAGCTGGCCACCGCTGTCCAGCACGGCATCAACGTGGTCACCGTGGTGTTCAACGACTCCGCCTACGGCAACACCAACAAGGACCAGATGGACAACTTCGGCGGCCGCATCATCGGCACCGAGTTGGTCAACCCCGACTTCGTGAAGTTCGCCGAGTCCTTCGGGGCCGTCGGCGTCCGCGTCGAGACCGACGACGCCCTGGAAGGCGCCATCAGGGAAGGTCTGGCCGACGATCGCCCGGTCGTCATCGAACGGCCGATGGAGCGCCTGCCCACGCTCATCTGACCGAGGGGGAACCACCATGATCAGCACCGACGCGCACGCTCGCCTGGCCGAGGAGGTCCTGTCCGGAGGCGCGCTCCTCATCGACGGCGCGCACCTCGACCGGGCCAGCGGCGGCACCTACGACCACGTCAACCCGACCACCGGGCAGGTGCAGGCCGAGGTGGTGCTGGCCGGCCGCCAGGAGGTCGACGACGCCGTCCGCTCGGCGCGGGTCGGTCTGGCCCGCTGGCAGGCCCTGCGCCCCGACGAGCGCCGTGACGCCCTCACGCGGCTCGCCCTGCTGGTGCCGCGAGGACGGCGAGCGGATCGCCTCGATGCTCAGCCTCGAGGCCGGTGTGCCCTCGGCCGTGGCCGGCGGGCTGCCCCGGCGCGCTGCCGACTACCTCGCCTACTACGCCGGCTACGCGGACAAGCTCGAGGGTTCGGTGATCCCGATCTTCCCCGAGAACGCCTTCGACTACACGGTGGTCGAGCCGTGGGGCGTGATCGGCATGATCTCCACCTGGAACGGCGGGATCTCCTCCATCTCCCGCAAGGCCGGGGCCGCCCTCGCCGCCGGCAACGCCGTCGTGGTGAAGTCCATGGAGCTGGCGCCGTTCTCGGTGCTGCGCTTCGGCGAGCTGGCCCAGCAGGCCGGCATCCCCGACGGTGTCGTCAACGTGATCAGCGGCGGAGCCGAGGCCGGCCAGGCCCTGTGCGAACATCCCGGCGTCGACAAGCTCTCGTTCACCGGCGGCATCGCGACGGCGCGACGGATCCTGGCCGCCGCCGTCGAGAACCTCACCCCCGTGGTGCTGGAGCTGGGGGGCAAGTCGGGCAACATCGTCTTCCCCGACGCGGACCTGGAGGCGGCGAGCCGGTTCTCCGGCGCCGTGTGCATGGGCATGGCCGGGCAGGGCTGCGTGTTCCCCACCCGCCTGATCGTCCACGAGGACGTCCACGACGAGGTCGTCGCGTTGGCCGTGGCCACCGCCCGATCCCTGCCCGTCGGCGATCCGCTCGACCCGACGACCGTGGTCGGTCCGGTGGTGAGCGAGGCCCACCGCGACCGCATCCTCGCCATGATCGACCAGGCCACCGGCGACGCGTCGGGCCAGGTGGTGCTCGGCGGACCCCCGGCCGAGGACCTCGCCGCCGGGTTCTTCGTGTCGCCGACGATCATCGATCGGGTGGCCTCCCAGCTCCTACATCGCCCAGAACGAGGTCTTCGGGCCGGTGCTGTCGGTGCTGACGTTCCGCGACGAGGAAGAGGCCCTCGCGCTGGCCAATGACACGCCCTACGGCCTCGCCGGCTACGTCCACACCAAGGATCTGCGACGCGCCCACCGGGTGGCCGCCAAGCTCGAGGCGGGCTACGTGTCGCTCAACAGCTTCGCCGCCCTGCCGGCGTCGGCGCCCTTCGGGGGCTTCGGGGCCAGCGGGCACGGCAAGGAGGGCGGCCGCGAGGGCCTGCTCGAGTTCGTACGGACCAAGAACGTCTACCTCGGAATGGACTGACCATGGCTTCAGGAGACCGCTACGGCCTCACCTACATCAGCACCGAACTGCACGACGCGGGGATCCTGTGGGCCACCCTCGACCGCCCGGACCGCCGCAACGCCATCTCCCCGGAGATGCACGACGAGCTGACGCCGCTGTTCCGGTCGATCGCCGACGACCGTGAGGTGCGGGTGGTCGTGCTCACCGGAGCAGGCGACAAGGCGTTCTGCGTGGGGGCCGACTTCGGCGGCATGGACGACAACATGGGCCACTACGAGGACGGCTTCCCCGAGCTCATGCTCGGGTCCACGGCGCTGGTGCGGGCCCAGCTCGCCGTCCCCCAACCGATCATCTCCGCCATCAACGGCGACGCCATCGGGCTCGGAGCCACGATGGCCCTGTTCTGCGACATCCCGCTCATGGCCGCCGAGGCTCGGCTGGCCGATCCCCACGTCAACGCCGGCCTGGTCGCCGGTGACGGCGGGGCCATCCTGTGGCCGATGCTGATGGGTCTCAACCGGGGCAAGGAGTTCCTCCTCACCGGCGATCGGATGGGAGCCGAGGAGGCCCTGGCCCTCGGCCTGGTGAACCACGTGTACCCACGGGCCGAGCTCCGTGAGAAGGCCCAGGCCCTGGCCGAGCGCCTGGCCGCCGGCCCCCAGGTCGCCATCCAGTTCAACAAGCGCCTGGCCAACGCCGAGCTCGTCGACCGCGTGAACCGCCTCATCGACGCCTCGCTGGCCATGGAGGCCATCACCTTCGGCACCGCGGACCACCGCGAGGCCGTGCGCTCGTTCATCGAGAAGCGGGCGCCCAAGTTCGGCGCCGGCGACTGATGGTCGAGGGCCTCCGGGTCGAGCGCCACGAGGAGCAGGGCTACGCCGCGCTGGTGATCGACCGCCCCCGGTCGAAGAACTCCTTCACCGCCGCCATGTGGTCGGCCGGGGCCGAAGCCCTCGACCAGCTGGCCGACGACGACGCCGTGGCGGTTGTCCTCCTGGCTGCGGCGGGGGACGTGTTCTGCGCCGGAGCGGACCTCACCGACTTCCGACCGGGCGAGGACGCGGGGAGGCCGTTCCACTCGTTCGTCACCGCCCTCGACCGGTTCCCGAAGCCCCTGGTCGCAGCCGTCAACGGGGCGGCGGTGGGGGCCGGCTTCACCATGCTCTGCTACGCCGACATCGTCCTGGCCGGCGAACGGGCCCGGTTCCGCGCTCCGTTCGTGGGCATGGGACTCACCCCCGAGGCCGGGAGCAGCCAGCTCCTGCCCGCTCGCCTCGGCTGGCAGGCCACCGCCCGCGCCTTGTTCACCGGGGGTTGGCTGGGGGCCGACGAGGCCCGGGCCCGTGGCTTCGTCCTCGAGGTCCTCCCCGACGACGACCTCGCCGGTCGAGCGCACGAGCTGGCGGCGGAGATCGCCGCTCACCCCGTCGAGGCCCTGGTGGAGACCAAGCGCCTACTCCGCCTGACGCGAGGCCCGGTCGACGACGCCCGCACCCGTGAGTCGGAGGTCTTCCGGCGCCTGCTCGCCCAACGCCCCCCGGCCGGCGCGGACTGAGGTTCGATCGCCCTCAGATCCCCAACATGGCTATGATGGCCAGACGCGGCGCGTCCCTGGTCGACACGCGCCACACTGCGACCCAGGGGAGGACTGCGGTGACGCTTCTCGATGACGGCCCGTCGGCACTGGAGCAGTCCGAGGCCCGCATACCGCTGATCGTCGACGTCGACGCCCACGTGGTCGAGCCTGCGGGCGTGTGGGTCGACCGTCTCCCCCCGAAGTACCGCGACGTCGGGCCGCGCATCGAGTACCTGCCGGCGGGCACCCCCATCCTCGATGGGGGCGGCTACATCGAGCAGCCCGGCACCGAGGGCCCGCCGGTGGCCTGGTGGCACTACGAGGACCACTACTACTCGGTGAAGCGGCTCATCGCCGCCGCCGGCTACCCGGCCGACGACATCTCCCTCGACGGCATCACCTTCGACGACATGCGACCAGGCTGCTGGCAGACCGAAGCGCGCCTGGCCGACATGGACCTGAACCACGTCGAGGCCCAGCTCTGCTTCCCCAACTACCCCCGGTTCTGTGGGCAGCTCTTCCTCCGCGGCCAGGACCGGGAGCTCGCCCTGCTGTGCGTGCAGGCCTACAACGACTGGATGGTCGACGAGTGGTGCGGCTCCTCCGGTGGGCGGCTGATCCCGCTGTGCCTGGTGCCGCTGTGGGACCCGCACCTCGCCGCCGCCGAGGTGCGCCGCAACGCCGCCCGGGGCGTGCGGGCGGTGGCCTTCAGCGAGCTCCCCACCTACCTGGGGCTGCCCAGCATCCACTCCGGAGCGTGGGACCCGTTCTTCGAGGCGTGCTCGGAGACGGCCACGGTCGTGTGCATGCACATCGGCTCGGGGACCAAGACCCCCCAGACCTCGCCCGACGCCCCCGACGCCGTCGCCAGCACGATCATCTTCGGCAACAGCATCGCGAGCATGACCGACTTCCTGTTCTCCGGTGTTCTGGTGAGGTGCCCGAACCTCAAGCTGATGTACGCCGAGTGCCAGATCGGCTGGATCCCGTACCTGCTCGAGCGCATCGACGACGTCTGGGAGACCCATCGGGGTTGGAGCGGGAGCCAGCTCCACTGCCCGGAACCGCCCTCGAGCTACTACTACCGCAACGTCCACAGCTGCTTCTTCAAGGACACCGTGGGCGTCGAGCTGCTCGACCGGGTGGGCCCCACCAACGTGATGTTCGAGACGGACTACCCCCACCAGGACGGCACCTGGCCCCACTCCCGCCAGGCCGCCGCCGAGCAGTTCGGCCATCTCGACGACGCCCAGATCCACCGCCTGGCCCGGGGCAACGCCATCGCGCTGTTCGGCCTCGACCTCGCGCCCTGACCCACCGACCACTCCGTTGCGCCCAACCAGCCCGTTGGAGGAACCATGAGCGACCAGCACCCCATCGCCGACGACTGGTTGGTATCGGTCGACGACCACGTCATCGAGCCACCCCACGTGTGGGTCGACCGCGTGCCGGCCAAGTACCGCGACGACGCTCCTCGGATGGTCGCCACCGACGAAGGCGACGCCTGGCACTACGACGGCAAGGTGGTCCCCACGTCGGGGCTGTCCGTCACCGCCGGGCGGCGCAAGGAGGAGTTCTCCCCCGACCCCGTGCCCTTCTCCGAGATGCGGCCGGGCGCCTACGACCCGGTGGCCCGGGTGGCCGACATGGACCGGGCCGGCATCATCGCCTCGGCCTGCTTCCCCTCGTTCCCCCGGTTCTGCGGTCAGATCTTCTGGGAGGCCCAGGACAAGGACCTGGCCATGGTCTGCCTGAAGGCCTACAACGACTGGATGCTCGAGGAGTGGTGCGGCACGGTGCCGGGCCGCTTCATCCCGCTCGTGCTCATCCCCCTCTGGGACCCGCAGGCCGCCGCCCGCGAGATCGAGCGCACCGCCGCCCTCGGGGCACGCGGGATCTGCTTCTCGGAGAACCCGGCCCCGCTCGGGTTGCCGACCATCCACGACCCTGACCGCTACTGGGACCCGGTCATGGCGGCCTGCCAGGAGACCGAGACCATCGTGTGCATGCACGTCGGCTCGTCGTCGACCATGGCCACCATCTCCGAGGACGCCCCGTTGCTGGCCAACCTCACGTTCGGCGCGGTCCGGGCCGCCGGCACCATGCTCGCCTGGCTGTTCAGCGACTACTTCGAACGGATGCCCAACCTCAAGATCGCCCTGTCGGAGGGCAACATCGGCTGGATGCCCTACTTCATCGAGCGGGCCGAGCAGGTGCTCGACAAGCAACGGCACTGGGCGGCGGCCGACACCAAGACCGACTTCTACGGCACGAAGCAGGACTCCCTGCTCCAGGCCGACCTGGCCACGCTCGACGTCCGCCAGACCTTCCGTGACCACATCTACGGGTGCTTCATCGACGAGACCTCGGGGTTGCGGAACCTCGACATCATCGGCGAGGACAACGTGATGGTCGAGACCGACTACCCCCATTCCGACACCACCTGGCCCGACTGCATCGGCACTGCCCGCAAGGTGATGGAGGGACTCCCCGAAGCGACCCAGACCAAGCTGCTGCGCGCCAACGCCGAGCGCCTCTTCCGGTTCACCCCTGCCGATCCGCCGACCCGGGCGTGATCGGCCCCGCCCGGGCGACCAACGCGTCGCGCGCCGTCTCGCAGACCTGAGGACCGACTCACCGTGCTCGACCCCAACGTCCTGCCGCCCCACGCCGTGGCCCGGTGGGCGGCGACCATGCCCGACACCGCCGCCGTGGTCGAGATCGGGGGCCGGCGACTCACCTACGCCGAGCTCGACGACCAGGCGCGACGGTGGGCCACCGCCTTCAGCCGCGTCGGGGTCGAGGTCGGCACCCATGTGGCCACCCTCGTGCCCGGACGCGTCGAAGCGATCCTGGCCCTGCTCGGTCTGGCCTGGTTGCGGGCCGTCGAGGTCCCGGTGAACACCGCCCACCGGGGCGCGATGCTCAGCTACACCCTCGACTTCTCGGACTCGACCGTCCTGGTGGTCGACCGGTCGCTACTCGACCGATTGGTCGAGGTGGCGTCCGAGCTCCCCCAGCTCGAGACGGTGATCGTGATCGACGGAGCCGACGCCGAGACCGCCGCCCGGCTCCCGTTCCGGGTCATCGACGGGTCCGACTTCCTCGACGGCGCCGAGCCCGGCCCCGACCTCCCCGGACCGGCGGGCCGCGACGTCGCCGCCTTGTTGTTCACCTCGGGCACCACCGGTCCGTCCAAGGCCGTCATCGCCCCCTGGGGCCTCATCTACTCGATCTGGTCGTGGATCCCCGACGATGCCCTGGAGCCGGGCGAGGGCCTCTACTGCGCCCTGCCGATGTTCCACAACAGCGGCCGGTCGGGTTTCACCAACACGATGGCGCGCGGCGGCACCTACGTCTTCCGGGAGAAGTTCAGCGTCACCCACTTCTGGGAGGACGTGCGGGCCACCGGCTGCACGGTCGCCGCGCTCGTCGGTCCGCTGACGTCGCTGGTGTGGTCGGCCCCGACCGCCTCCGACGACGCCGACAACCCGCTGCGGGGGGTGATCATCGGTCCCATGATCCCCGACATGGAGGCGTTCGAAGCGCGTTTCGGCGTCCGGGTCGCCACCTGCTACGGACAGACCGAGGCCGGCTGCCCGGTCGCCACCGGCTGGGACCACGGACCCCACACCAACTGCGGTCGGGTCCGCACCTCGTGGCCCTTCAACGAGGTGCGGATCGTCGACGAGGACGACGAGCCCGTCGCTCCCGGCGTGGTCGGCGAGATGATCGTCCGCTCGCCCGAGCCGTGGTCGATGATGCTCGGCTACCACCGGATGCCGGAGGCCACCGTCGAGGCGTGGCGCAACGGTTGGTTCCACACCGGCGACGCCTTCCGGGTCGACGACGGGTGGTTCACCTTCGTCGACCGGCTGCGCGACTCCATCCGCCGGCGAGGCGAGAACATCTCGTCGTTCGAGGTGGAAGCGGTCCTCAACGACCACCCCGACGTCATCGAGGCCGCCGCCGTCGGGGTCAGGACCGAGCACGGGGACGACGAGGTGTTCGCCGCTCTGGTGGT
Organism: uncultured Actinomycetes bacterium; assembly: GCA_963793025.1. GTDB lineage: Bacteria > Actinomycetota > Acidimicrobiia > Acidimicrobiales > Acidimicrobilacustridaceae > CAWBYL01. Next base: position 285,511 of record CAWBYL010000006.1, on the reverse strand, counting down.
CACCGATCGCCAGGGCTTCGACGCCGCCGCGTTCCATGCCTGGGCCGAGCAGCGCCTCCCGAAGTTCATGCTCCCCCGCTACGTCGAGACCTTCGAGGACCTGCCCCGCAACCAGACCACACGTAGGGTACGGAAGGTCGATCTGCGCGAACGAGGGGTGACCGAGACGACCTGGGACGCCACCTCGCGGTGACGGCGACGGGCTCGACCCACCGATCGACGACGACCTGACGACCTCGGAGGACCGATGGAGAGAGAGCTCCTGCTCACGGGCATCGGCGGCCAGGGGGTGCAGCTCGCCGCCCAGCTGGTGGCTCGCGCCGCCATCATCGACGGCCGCGAGGTGATGATGTTCGGCAGCTACGGCGGGATGATGCGAGGGGGCAACACCGACGCCACCATCGTCGTCGCCGACCAGGCCATCAACGCCCCGCCCACGGTTCCCAGCGCCTGGGCCTCGGTCGTCATGCACCACGAGTTCTGGGGCTTCGTGCAGACCCGGTTGCGGCCGGGGAGCGTGGTCCTCGTGAACTCCTCGGTGTTCGAGGGCACGATCGAGAGCGAGGGCGTCGACGTGATCGAGGTCGCGGCCGCCGACCTGGCCATCGACCTCGGCAACATCATGACGGCCAGCGTCGTGATGACCGGGGCGCTGTGCAAGGTCACCGGGCTCGTCAGCCTGGACGCCCTCGAGGCCGCCGTGCCCCTGTGCCTTCCGCCCTACCGGGCCAAGCACGTGCCCCTCAACCAACAGGCCCTCCGCCTCGGCTACGACTCCGTGGCCGAGACCACCGAGCCGGCCTGGCCGACCACCGCGGGGGTGAGCTCGTGAGCGCCGAGACCGTGACCGTCCGCGGCCATGTCGTCATCGACACCGAGGCGTGCAAGGGCTGCGACCTCTGCATCGACGCCTGCCCGCCCGACGTGTTGGTGATGACCACCCACACCGTCAACAGCCGGGGCTACCGCTTCCCGCTGCTCCTGCCGGGGTGCACGGGTTGTCGGGCGTGTGCCCAGATCTGCCCCGACTTCGTCTTCCAGGTCTACAAGTACAACGACCCCATCACCATGACGGTCGAGGACGAGGAGGGCGCCTCGTGAGCGGCGACCTGATGGAAGGGTCCGAGGCCATCGCCCAGGCGATGATCGCCGCCGGGTGCCGTTTCTTCACCGGCTATCCGATGACCCCGTTCACCGAGATCCTGGAGCAGATGGCCAAGCGCCTCCCCGAGGTCGACGGGGTGTCGGTCAACGCCGAGAGCGAGCTGGAGGCCATCGGGATGGCGTGGGGTGCGGCCGCCACCGGCACCCGTTCGGCCACCGGCTCCACCGGCCAGGGCCTGTCGCTCATGCAGGAGTCGATCGCCGAGGCCTGCATGGCCCGCCTCCCGTTGGTCGTCATCAACATGGCCCGGGCCCAGGGCGACTACTTCCAGGCCACCCGCGGTGGCGGCCACGGCGACTACCGCACCATCGTCCTGGCCGCCATGGACGTGGGCGAGGCGACCGAGCTCATCCAGCGGGCCTTCCACCTCGCCGACAAGTACCGCAATCCGGTGATGTTCTTCGGCGACTACTACATCGCCCACACCTACCAGTCGGTGGCCATCGAGACGATCGACTTCGGCGAGCTCCCCGAGGACGACTGGTCCCTCGACGGCAGCACCAGCGGCAGCGGACGGGCCCGCGTGGTCTCGCCCCTCGGCGACACCAAGCAGCGCGACGACGTCGGCTACGACCTGGCCGACTACTACACCCGTGCGGCGGACAGGCAGGCCGCCATGGTCGCCGACTTCGAGCCCCTGGTCGACGTCGGCTTCTGCGACGACGCCGAGCTCGTCGTCATCGCCTTCGGCACCGCCGGCAAGTACATCCGCTACACCGTCCAGCAGATGCGGGCCGACGGACACAAGGTGGGCTACGTGCGGCCGATCAGCTTGTTCCCGTTCCCCTCCGAGGCGGTGCGCCGAGCCGTCGAGGGGGCCACGAGGGCGGCCGTGTACGAGAACAACGGCGGTCAGATGGTCGACGACGTCCGTCTGGCCATCGAGGGTCGGGTGCCGGTGTCGTTCATCGGCCGCCTCTCCCTCGACTCGTCCGGCTTCGGCATCGCCCCCGACTACGACGTCGAGTACCTGCGGGACCGGATCGAACTCCTACTGAAAGGCGACGGCTGACATGACGAAGCTCCGCACCGTCGAAGGCCTGCGGGTCCTCCCGACCGACGAGCCCCCCGAGAACGCCCGGCTGGTCGACGACTTCACCCCCAGCCTCATCGACGTCGGCGAACACCACCTGTGCCCGGGCTGTGGCGAGCCCATCGCCATGCGCTCCATCCTCGAGATCATCGAAGAGCTCGACGTGGTGCAACGCAGCATCGCCACGTTCGGCATCGGTTGCTACACGGCATACTCCAACAACCTGGACTGCGAGGTCCTCCAGGCCCTCCACGGTCGCGCTCCGTCGCTGGCCGCCGGGGCCAAACGGGCCAAGCCCAACGCCGTGGTGTTCACCATCCAGGGCGACGGCGACATGGTGAACGAGGGCCTCCAGGAGGTGATCCACACCGCCGCACGCGGCGAACCCGTCACCTGCTTCATGTTGAACAACGGCGTGTTCGGTGAGACCGGAGGCCACATCACGGCCACCACCGTGATCGGCCAACGCACCAAGAACACCCTCGACGGCCGGGACGGAGCCAAGGACGGGTACCCGATCAGGCTGTCGAACATGCTGGCCGAGCTCGAAGGGGTCGCCTACGTCGCCCGCGGGGCGGTCAACACCGCCGGCAACGTGTCGCGCACGCGGCGCATGATCCAGCGGGCCTTCGAGACCCAGCTCAGCGGGGCCGGCTTCTCGTTCGTGGAGATCCTCACGATGTGCCCGACGGGCTGGTTCATCGAGACGGGTGAGGCGCCCGACTACCTCACCGACAACCTGGCCGCGACCCACACCCTCGGCGTGGTCAAGGACGTCGGCGCCGGGGTGGGCCCGTGACCCAGCTCATCATCGACGCCGACGCCCACCTCACCGAGCCGCCCGACGTCTGGACCGCCCGCGTCCCGGCCCGCTACCTCGACCGGGTTCCCCATGTCGTGCGCCAGCCCGACGGCAAGGACTCGTGGGTCCTCGACGGAACTCCGTTCTACAACGTCGGGTCCACGGCCATGGCCGGTTGGGGCGAGCCCTTCCCGTCCGGTCCACCGACCTACGAGGACTGCCATCCGGCGTCCTACGACGCCGACGCCCGTCTCCGCTACCTCGACGAGGCCGGCATCTGGGCCCAGGTGCTCTACCCCAACGTTGCCGGCTTCGGCAGCCAGCGCTTCCTCTCCATCCCCGACGACGAGCTCAAGCTGGTCTGCGTCGCCGCCTACAACGACTTCCTCCGGGATTGGGCGTCAGCGGACCCCGACCGCCTGATCACGGTCATGACCACGCCGTTCTGGGACGTCGACGCCGCCGTCGCCGAGATCGAGCGCAGCGCCGGCACCGGACACCGCGGCATCCTCTTCACCGGCGAGCCGGCCCGGTTCGGGCTCCCCCACCTCGGCGATCCGCACTGGGACCGCTTCTGGGCCGCCGCCCAGGACGCCGGCCTGGCCATCCACCTCCACCTGGGGAGCGGCGACACCGCATCGTCGTTCTCGGCCGACCGCATCGCCGCCCACGGCACGGCCGCCACCTACGCCTACACCTCGACCGAGCTCTTCTTGAAGAACGGTCTCCAGGTCGCCGACCTGCTCACCAGCGGAGTGCTCCCCCGCTTCCCGCGACTGCGGTTCGTCTCCGTCGAGAGCGGCATCGGATGGATCCCGTTCGTGATGGAGGCGGTCGACCACGCCTACCTCGAAGGCCGCAAGGACCGCACCAGCGAGTGGGAGCTCCTGCCGTCGGAGTACTTCGCCCGGCAGATCTACGCCTGCTACTGGTTCGAGACGGTCGCGCCCCGTCGCCTCCTCGAGGAGATCCCCGTGGACAACGTGTTGTTCGAGACCGACTTCCCCCACCCCACCTGCCTCTACGGCAACATCGGCGACAAGATCGAGGCCGGCCTGGGAGATGCCTCCGAGGAGGTCCGGCGCAAGTTCCTGTGGGACAACGCGGCCCGCCTCTACGGGATCGAGGACCCCCCCGGCGGACGCCAGGCGCCCTGACCCCGCCGCGGCCCGGGGGCGATGACCCCGTCCATGGTTTGGCACTCGAGGCGGCACGGGCCGAAGCTGGGGGCATGGCCGACGAACAGCACGAGAACGACGAGGGCCGCCCGAGCCTGCGCCAACGCCTGCACGCCGCGACCGGTGATCGCGACGCCGAAGCCCACAGCCTGGTCGACGAGACCGACGGCGCGCTCGACGAGGACGACGCCAAGATCGCCGTCCAGCGAGCCCACGGTGAGGCCGGGGCCGACATCCCCATGCCGGTCGAGAACCACCCCGAAGAGGAGCTGGCCCGGCCGAGCGACGTGGATGCCGTCCACGACGAGCGCGCCGACGACGCCGGCAGCTGACCGGGGGGCCAGGCCCCCTATCGAGTCAGGCCGGGCGACGGACGTTCAGCTCGGAGACGTTGTCGAGGATGATGCGCTTCTTGTCCTCGTCGCTGAACACCTTGAGCTCGCTGAGGTAGTCGAGCGGGTGCTCCATGCCCTCGATGTGGGGCCAGTCCGAGCCGAAGATGACCCGGTCCGAGCCCATGTGGTCGACCGTCTCGCGCACGTCGTCCTCCCAGAACGGGTTGATCCACACGTTCTGGCGGAACAGCTCGACCGGATCGGTGGCGAAGTAGCCGGGCATCTTGTTCGACGCGCCCCGCATCTTCTTGAACAGGTCGCCGAGGAAGCCCGAGCCGTTCTCGACCGACGCCAACCGGATGTTGGGGAACCGCTCGAAGATCTTGTCGACCATGATCGAGCCGAGGAAGTCGTAGATGGCCCGCTCGATGCCGATGTGCAGGGCGCCGAGGTTGGGGCGGAAGGCGCCGCTGAAACTGGCCGAGAAACCGGCCTCGGGGGCATAGCCCTGCAGCGAGTAGCCGGTGTCGCCGGCGTGGACGATCACCGTGACGCCCGACTCGTTGACCCGGGCCCAGAAGGGGTCGAACGCCGGATCGGCGGGCGGCAGCACGCCGTCACGGGTGTGGACCGCGGCAGGGCGCAACACGACGGTGCGGGCGTCGTTGTCGAGGGCCCACTCGAGCTCCCTGACGGCCCAGTCGACGTCGGCCAGGCTGATGTAGGGCCCGGCGAAGATGCGGTCCTGGTACGAGAACCCCCAGTCCTCCTGGAGCCACCGGTTGAAGGCGGTGAACATCAGGGTCACGGCCTCGGGATCGTGCTTGAGGGGATCCTCGTAGATCATGCCGAGGGTGGGGAAGAGCCAGATCTTCTGCAGCCCGTGCTCGTCCATGGTGGCCAGGCGGGCGTCACGGTCCCGATAGCAGGCCCGGATGGGCTCAGGTCGACCCAGGTACTCCATTGGGGTACGGCCCGACGGGTTGCCCCGGAAGTACTCGGCCATGGCCCCGGCGGGGGAGACCGGGTCGAAGGTGGGGTTCACGACCGCCCGGCTGACCTTGCCGCCGATGACGTGGTACCGGCGCTTGCCGATCTGGCACCACTCGATGACTCGTGATCCCAGCTTCGGATCGAGGTGCCGGGTGAAGGCGTCCTCGGCCTCGTAGTAGTGGTTGTCGGCGTCGAAGGGCTGGTAGCCCAGGTCGCTGATCAGGTCCTCGGACATCGGTTGGCCCCTTTGCGGTCACGACGCTCGGCATCGCAGTCGACAGACGATCGGGGCCAAGCGTACGCGAGGCCGGCGATCCGGACACTTCCCGCCCGCAGGGGTTTCGTTTGACCGATCGTTCGGTAAAGTAGCGGGATGCCGGCCAAGGTGGTGCCCGACGACCAACTCCTCGCCTCGCTCGTGGATCGGTTCCGCGCCGACGGCTACGAGGGCGTGACCCTCAGCGCCCTCCAGGACGCCACCGGCCTCCGCCGCGCCAGCCTCTACCACCGCTTCCCCGGCGGGAAGCAGGACATGGCCCTGGCCGTGGTCGACGCCGTGGCCCGCCGCTTCGCCGAGGTGGTCCTGGCCCCCGCCCACCACGATCGACCGCTCGAGGAGCGGGTCCGTCACATCGGTCGACGCCTCGGCGTGTTCTACGCCGACGGGGCGCTCTCGTGCCTGTTGGAGACGATGTCGACCACGGGCACCCCCGAAGCGGTCCGCGATCGCGTCGCCCAGACGATGCGGACCTGGATCGACGTGTTCACCGCCCTCGCCATCGAGGGCGGGGCGACGCCCGCGGCTGCTCGCATCCGCGCCACCGACGCCATCTCTGCGCTGGAGGGCGGGCTGATCGTGGCCCGCACCGGCGCTGATCGGTCGGCGTTCGCGCGCGCCGTCACCTCTCTCCCCTCCCGCCTCCTCGACTGACCCAGATCCCTCGACCCTCGAACCGGTGGCTCTCGTGACCGACTACTTCGACATCGCCTTCACCCCTCCCGTCCTCGACCTGCAGGCCCGCAAGGGCTCGGCGGGGCTGTACACCGGGACCTCGGATCCAGACGACGGGCCCACCCGCCTCGGACCCGGCGAGACCCAGCACATCTCGTCGAGAGACAGCTTCTACCTGGCCAGCGTGAGCAGCGACGGCTGGCCCTACGTGCAGCATCGTGGCGGCGAGCCCGGGTTCGTCACCGTCATGGGCCCGACCACCATCGGTTGGCTCGAGCGGCACGGAAACCGCCAGTACGTCGGTACCGGCAACATCACCGCCGACGGACGCGTCGCCATGATCTTCGTCGACTACCCCCGCCGCACCCGTCTGAAGCTCTTCGGCCGGGCCACCTACCACCCGGAACCGGATCCGGAGCTCATCGAGGCTCTGGGTGGCCCGTCGTGGAGGATCGACGGTGCCGTGACCGTCGAGGTGGTCGCCTTCTCCTGGAACTGTCCCAAGCAGATCACCCCGCGGTTCACCGCCGAGGAGGTGCGAGCCGCGGTCGAACCGCTGCACGAGCGCATCGCCGAGCTCGAACGCCAGCTCGAGGCGGTGGGCCCAGGGACGCCGTGACCGTCAGGCGTCGGCCACCGACTCCGTGGCGGTGAAGGCCAGCTCCTCGGGTCGGCTCACGAACCGCAGACGCCGGATCGTCACCTCGGCCACCGCGATCGACGCCGACACCGGGTGGTAGGGCTCCACGCTCGGGTGCATCCAGCCCTCGGCCACGAAGCGGTCGAGTCGAGGGGTCAGGCGCTCGGCCCGGGACGGGAGCACGTCGACGTCGATCTGCACCAGGCGCGGACCCCGAGGGGTCTCGGCCAGCGCCACGCTCGTCGTGTAGGCGACGTCACCGGGGCCGAGAGGGTCGGGGTCGAGTCCCGACAAGGTGGCGACGGTGGCCCCGGCCCGGCCCACCGTGGCGGTGACCTCGTCGTAGTGACGCCGGAGCACGACCTCCCCCACCACCGCGGGAAAGCCCCAGCGCTCGCGCAGCGCGTCCGCCGCCTCGGCGTTGTCGACGACGCACCCCTGCACCAGCCCACGAGGCCGCAGGCCGCTACGACAGGCGACCCGGCCCTGGGCCATGGCGAACGGTCCCCAGGGGCTGTCCGGGCACCGCCACACCTGGACGACCACGCTGGGCGGGTTCGTGGGGTGCAGACCCGCGGGCAGCGACCGCTGCCGCCCGGCGATGCGGATCTCAGCGGCCATCTGGAGGACCTCCACCCCGGGGAGGACGACCGCCTCGGTGGCGAACGAGCGCAGCGTCGCCCGGTCCGCCCCCAGCTCGTCGAGCGGAGCGGTGCCCGTCAGCACGAGCTCGGACCCTCGGCGAAGTGGGGCATGACCTCGGTGGCGAAGAGCCGCATCGACGCCAGCACGTCGTCCTGAGGGATCGTCTCCAGCCCGTTGACCAGGAAGTTGATGCCGGTGAGTCCGATCGACTCCCAGCGCTTCAGGGCGGCGACGATGATGTCGGGGTCACCCACGCAGATGCCCTCGGGGATGCCGTAGGCGTCACCCGGCCCTCCCGACCGGGACGGATCGGCCTTGGGGGCCAGGTTCCCGAGCGACTGGTAGGCCCTCGTCGGATAGGCCTCACGGGTCCACATGAGGTGCGAGTTGGCCAGACCGAAGGTGCCGACCATGCCCATCCCGGTGGCCGCCGCCACCGCCGGGTCCTCGTGGCAGTAGAGGAAGTTCAGCGTGCTCACCTGGCGGGTGACGACCTTCCCGACCGGATCACAGCTCTCGATCCGCCGGAAGTACTCGTTGGTCCGGCGCTCCTGCTCGGCGTAGCTCGCCGACGCCACGCCGAGGCATCCCAGCCCTCGTTCGGCGGCGTCGAGCTCGGTCCCGGGGCTGGTCACGGTCACCCACATCGGAGGATGGGGCTTCTGGAGCGGCTTGGGCAGCACGTTGCGTTCGGGCATCGAGAAGCTCAGTCCGTCGTGGGAGAAGTGCTCGTCGGCCCACATGTGGGGCAGCACCCGGACGAACTCGTCCCAGGTCTTCTTGGTGTCGTCAGGATCGACACCGAAGCCGCCGAGCTCGGTCCACGTGGAGCTCCGGGCCGTGCCGACCTCCAAGCGACCGTCGGAGATGATGTCGAGGGTGGCGCACCGCTCGGCGACTCGGGCCGGATGGTTCATCTCCGGCACGCACACAACCGCGCCGTGCCCGATCCGGATCCTCTGGGTCTGGGCCGCCACCGCGGCGAGCACGACCTCGGGGGCCGAGGAGTGCGAGTACTCCTCGAGGAAGTGGTGCTCCACCGCCCACACGTGGTCGAAGCCCAGCTCGTCGGCCAGGCGGGCCTGGGCCAGCGCGTTGTGGAACACGGCCCGCTCGACCCCGGGCCCGAAGGGTCGGGGCGTTGACATCTCGAAGAAGATCCCGAACTTCACCCTGACCCCCCGGCGCCGGCTCGACGCTCCACTCTTCCAGGTCGGATCAGGGCAGCGAGACGACGGTGCGCCCCATGGTCTCCCGGCGCTCCTGGCGCTCCATGGCCTCCGGGAGCTCGTCGAAGGAGACGGTGGAGGTGACGACGGTGTGCACCTCGCCGGCCTGCATGAGCTCGAGGATGCGGCGGTGCGCCTCGACCCCCTCCGTACGTGACGGCCAGTTGAGGCCCATGGTCATGCGGGTGGCCAGCGGATCGGCGGCGTAGGCCAGGCACACGCCGCACAACGAGAAGTTCCCGTAGATCGCCGGCTGCGGGCTGATGAGGGCACCGTCGTTGGTGATGTCCTCGGCGTAGCCCACCAACAGGTGCCGGCCGTGCATGCCCATGCATCGGAAGGTCTCGGGGGTCACCGATCCGCCGACGGAGTCGAGGGCCACGTCGACGCCGGCCCCGAAGGTCGCGTCCATCACCGCGTCGGCGAACCCGCCGGCGCGGTAGTCGATGACCACGTCGGCACCGAGGGACCGACAGAAGTCGACCTTCTCGGGTCCACCGGCGGTGGCGATCACCCGGGCCCCCAGGGCCTTGCCCACCTGGATGGCCGCCGAGCCCACGCCGCCGGCCCCGGCGTGCACGAGCAGCGATTCGCCGGGCTCCAGTCGGGCCCGCTCCACCAGGCTGAACCAGCTGAGGTGGAACGGATAGTGCAGGGCGGCGCCCTCCTCGTCGCTCAACCAGTCCGGGATGAGCATGGCGCTGGTGGCGTCGACGAGAGAGAACGTGGCGAAGCCGCCGTGGGCGCCGACCGGGATGCCGACGATGCGGCGACCGACCAGGTGCTCGGCGCCGGGCCCGGCGCTCTCCACCACACCCATCGCCTCCATGCCCGGGGTGAACGGGGGTTGGAGGGGCACGACGGACCACCGGCCCCGGACGATGTCGGTGTCGTTGAAGTTCACGCAGAAGGTCGACACCTCCACCCGCACCTCGTTGGGCCCCGGTGCCGGAACCTCGACGGTCTGGCGTTCGAGGACTCGCGTCGGGTCGCCCAGGGCGGTGGCGACCCAGGCATCGGCTTTCACGGAATCGGTCATGGACCGACTCTTGGTCCCCCGCCACCGGCTGTCAATCGCTTCTCCCGGCGGCCGGTGACACTGCCCAGCGCGGCAGCCGTCGCGCCGAGCGGGACCATCGGCGCCGACGCGAGCGAACGTCACCCGATGGTCAGGGCGAGTTCGCCTCGGGGCCGTCCGGGCGACAGGTGCGCCGCCGACCATTGGCCCCGAACACTCGAACGAGAGGAAGAACGAACGTGGCACTGAGTCGACGTGAACTGCTGACCCGAGGGGCGGCGGGCGCCGGGGTGATCGCCGTGGGGAACCTGGCCGGCGTCTTCGGCGCCCCCCTGGCCTCGGCCCACACGCAGGGCAAGGAGGGGCGGCCCGGCCGGGGCCGCGACACCGGCTACGGCGAGCTGCGGACCGACCCCGCCGGTCTCCTCGATCTGCCGGCGGGCTTCAGGTACTCGATCGTCTCCCAGGAGGGCATGCCCCTCACCGGCGGTCCCGGGGTGGTCCCCGGCCGCTTCGACGGCACCGGCACCTTCCCCGCACGCCACAAGGGCACGTACCTCGTGCGCAACTCCGAGTACGGCTCGGCCTTCCCCGCCGCCACCCCGGTGGTCGGCGATCCGTCCATCACCTACGACCCGGTTGCGCCGGGTGGCACCACCACGGTGTTGCTCGACAAGCACGACCACGTGGTGTCAGAGCTGGTGAGCCTGGCCGGCACGGCCAGCAACTGTGCCGGCGGAATCACGCCCTGGAACACGTGGCTCACGTGTGAGGAGGACGAGTCCAAGGCGGGCGTCTCCGGGCAGACCAAGGACCACGGCTTCGTCTTCGAGGTCGACCCGGACAACCCCGCCAACACCGTCCCCGAGCCCATCACCGGGATGGGACGCTTCCCCCACGAAGCCGTCGCCGTCGACCCCCGCACCGGCGCCTGCTACCTCACCGAGGACGCCTCGGGTCCCTACGGCCTCGTCTACCGCTACGAGCCCAACGACACGTCCCGCGCCTACGGCGCCCTCCACGACGGCGGGGCCCTCACCGCGATGTCGTGCTCGGTGTACGGAATCCACGTGCCCGACCTGGCCACCTTCTCCGACCCGGGCACGACCCTGCGGGTCGACTGGGTGCCGGTGCCGGACCCCCTCGCCGCCACGCTCTCGACCCGCAAGCAGTTCGCCGACACCGAGGTCACCCGGGCCCGCAAGTTCGAGGGGACCTTCTGGGGGGACAACCGGGCCTACATCGTGTGCTCGTTCCGGGAGGGCGTGCACGCCGGCCAGGTGTGGTCGTACCACCCGGGCCACCAGACGCTGCGCCTGGAGGTGTTCCTCCCCATCGACGACACCGACCTTCCGGGTGACAGCCCCGACAACATCTGTGTCTCTCCCTACGGCGGGCTGATCCTCGCCGAGGACGGCAGCGGGATCCAGTACCTGCTCTGCGTGGACGACGACGGAGAGGCCAGTGCGTTCGCCCGCAACGCCCGCGATGACAGCGAGTTCACCGGCTGCGTGTTCTCGCCGGACCGCAGGACCCTCTTCGCCAACATCCAGGAGCCCGGGATCACCTTCGCCATCACCGGTCCCTTCTCTCGCCGCCACTGACCGGCGGCCCACGGGCGGATCCCCGGGCCCGGCTCTCTGCCACCAGAGGGTCGGGCCCCTCCGCGCCCGGGGGACATCCTCGGACGGGGCCGGCGACGGACCTACTGTCCGACAAATGGCGACGAACGGCGCGGCGCGACCCACGGACGGCGCCCAGAACCTGCTCGACACGATCCTCGGCAACCCTCTCGTCGGTCTCTCCCCGTGGATCCTCTACTCGGTGATCGAGGGCGAAGGGCGCCTGGAGGTGTCCGCCGGGGCGGCCTTCGGGCTGGCGGTGGTGATCCTGTCGCTGAACTGGCTGCGCGGCGGGCTCCCGAAGGTGCTCGAGTACTCCGACGTCGTGTACTTCGGGGTCCTGGCCGTCGTCATCGCGTTCGCGTCCGACGGCACCCGGACGTGGCTGGAGCTGTGGGGCGGCGAGGTCGCCAACATCGCCCTGCTCGTGATCGTGGTGGGCTCGATCCTGCTGCGGGTGCCCTTCACCCTTCCCTATGCCAAGGAGACGACGCCCGAGGAGTTCTGGTCAACGCCGGAGTTCCTGCGGGTGAACTACCTGATCGCCTGGGTCTGGGCCGTGGCCTTCTTCATCGAAGCGGCGTCGGGACTGTACGGCGACGCCGTGCTCGACAACCCGAACAACATCTGGACGGGATGGATCATCCAGACCTTCCCGCTGATCATCGCCGCCCAGTTCACCATCTGGTACCCGAACCGACTCGACGCCCTGCGGGAGGGCCGGATCGATTCGGTTCCGACCGTCGGCCAGTTCATCGCCACGCTGTCCCCGTGGCTGACGGTGATCGGCATCGTCTCGCTCTCCGCGAGCGGCACTCCGGAGTGGATCGGCATCGTGTTGATCGTGATGGGCATCGGCCTCACCAAGATCCTCACCTTCGGCCAGACGGAAGCGGTCGAGACCACCTGATCCCGGTCCCCCGCCCCCCACACCCCGTTCTGATGCGCCCACCGCGTGCCAGAGCGCGCGCGACAGCGCATCGTTTCGTGACATGGGCGTGAGGGACCGGCCCAGCGACGAGCTCCGGGGCCCGGCGATCCGGCTGGATCTGACGATCCGTCAGCAGGGTGGTCCGGAAGCTGGAACGATGGCCGGACCACCTAGGGGAGGAAACATCTGATGACCGTGACGTCGTGGGACGACTATCCCGTCCACCAGTCGCCCGACTGGATCGCCCACGTTGCGACCAGCGACCGCAACTTCTACGACCGCTACTACTTCAACGCCCTCGACACCAACGGCGAGTTCATGGCCGTCTTCGGGCTCGGCCAGTACCCCAACCTCGGCACCACCGACGCCTTCATCACCGTCCGCCACGGCGAGCAACAGCACGTCGTGCGGGCGTCGCGTCCGCTCGGCGACCGGGCCGACATGCGCGTCGGTCCGCTCCAGGTCGAGGTGATCGAGCCCCTGAAGCGGCTGCGCTTCGTGTGTGAGCCCTCCGAGCACACCGTCGCCGCCGACCTCACCTGGGAGGGGTTCGGGCCCGCGATCCCCGAGCCCAACCAGTTCATCCGCAACGGAGCCCGAGTCACCTTCGACACCCAGCGCCTGGCCCAGATGGGCTCGTGGAGCGGCACCCTCGTGGTGGCCGGCCAGGAGCTGAACATCGACCCCTCGACCACGTGGGGGTCGCGGGACCGGTCGTGGGGCGTGCGCCCGATCGGTGAATCCGAGCCCAAGGGCATCTACCGGGACACCCACCGGCCCGGCGGCATGTGGAGCTACTTCCCCATGCGGTTCGAGGACCACTCGATCTTCTACATCTGCTCCGAAGGGGCCGACGGCAGCCGCAGCCTCGAGCAGGCCGAGCGGGTGTGGCTCGACGGGCGCGTCGAGCAGCTGGGCCGCACCGAGCACGACCACCACTTCTCGAGCGAGGTGCCGCGCCTGCTCGACCACTCGACCGTCTCGTTCCCCGATGCCGGCATCGAGGTCGAGGTCGAGTCACTGATCCCGAACTACATCGCCCTCGGCACCGGCTACGGCCTCGAGCCCGACGTGTGGAACCACGGGATGTACCACGGGCCCGAGACGGTCGTGCAGGGGAAGATCTACGAGGTCCCCGAGATCGCCACCCTCGGTGCCTACGCCGTGGTCGACCACGCCGCCCGCTTCACCTACGAGGGCCACACCGGCTACGGCCTGTACGAGCACGCCTTCTCGGGGGCGATGCCCAAGTACGGCCTCGAGTAGCCCGGCTCAGCCGGGGGGCGGGGCCGACCCGCTCTCCGGCTCGTCCGGTTGCTCACCCTCGGCCAGCGGGACGAGGGCGATGACGACGTCGCCGACGCGGAGCGACAGCGGTTGGGCGGCGGCCGCGAAGTCAACGTGCTCGGACCGCACGGCGGCGAACACCAGCGCCTGCTCGGACTGGTCGGCGCGATAGTCCTCGACGCCGTAGGCCTCGGTGAGCCGGGTGGCCCGGAAGAACCACCCCGCTTCCATCCGCTCCTCGAGCTGGTGGAAGGTGACCTCGTCGCCGATGAGGAGGCGACCGGGGGTGAGGTGCGAGGAACGCAGGGGCGCGTGCTCCTTGCGGTCCGAGGCGATGCGGAACACGTTCCGCCTCCCCACCAACGGCGCCGCCCGCCGACAGGCGATGGCGTTGGCCTCGTCGTTCCCGGTGAGGGCGACGAAGGTGGCGGCACCGTCGGCGTCGATCTGGTGCCACACCCGCTCGTCGAGAACCGAGCCCCGCACCGCCACCAGGCCCGACAGCCGGGCCGAGGACACCTCGCGACGGTCGAGGCTGATGAGGCGCACGGGCATGTCCCGACGACCGAAGGCCTCGGCCAGACCCACGGCCACCTGGTTGGTGCCGAGGATCACCACCGGGGCGATGGTCTCGTTGATGAGACCCAGCCGGCGAGCGAGCGGGCGGGCCCCGAGGCCCGACAGCAGCACGGTGCCGGCGATCACCGTGAACGTGGCCGAGACCAGCACCTGGGAGCCCGGTTGCTCCTGCTCGGCCAGGCGCAGGGAGAAGATGGAGGCGACAGCAGCGGCCACGATCCCCCTCGGGGCGGTGGCCGCCATGAACAGCTTCTCGGCCCGCCTCAGCCCGGATCCCAGCGTGGACAACGCGACCGAGAGGGGCCGCACCACCACGACGAGCAGGGCCAGGAAGGCGAGGTTCCGCCACTCGATCTGGCGCAGGGTGTCCGACGCGATCCGGGCCCCCAGCAGCACGAACAGGCTCGAGATGAACAAGATGCGCAGGGTCTCGTTGAACTCGAGGACGTGGCGGACCTCGACCCGTTGCTGGCTGGCCACCACGAAGCCCATCACCGTGACCGCGACCAGGCCGGCCTCGGGCTGGAGGTGGTCGGCGGCCGCGAACACGGCGATCACGACCGCGAGGGTGAACACGTTGTGGAGCTCGTCGGGGACGATGAAGCGAGCCAGGGCCAGGGTCAGGAGCCAGGCCCCGACTGCGCCGATCGCCACCCCGAGTCCGAGGGTGGCCAGCATCTCGAGCGGGAGGCTGCCGCCCGGTTCGTTCTCGTAGAAGGCCTGGAAGACGAGGACGCTGAGGATCGCCCCCAGCGGATCGATGAGCGTGCCCTCGGCCTCGAGGATGGACGCGAGCCGACCCTTGAGGCCGAGCGCCCGCACCAGCGGACCGATGACGGTCGGACCGGTGACCACCAGGACCGAGGCCAGCAACCAGGCCAGCGACCAGGGCACGTCGAGGATCTGGCGGGCGACGACCGCGCCCAGACCCACGGTGACCGCGGCGCCGAGGGTGAGCAGGAGCCACACCGTGCGCCCTGCGTCACGCACACGAGACACACCGAGGCCCATGGCCCCCTCGAAGAGGATGACGGCCACGGCCAGGTTGACGAACGGGAAGAGCAGGTCGCCGAAGAGCTCGTCGGGCTGCAACAGGCCGGTCAGCGGGCCGGCCACCAGCCCGGCGGCGAGGAGGAAGACGATGGCCGGGACGCGCAGGCGCCAGCCGAGCCACTGGGCGGCGACGCCCACCGCCAACACGGCGGCCACGGCCACCACCACATCGCTGTTCACCGCTTCAGCCGGCGCGGTGGTGGTCTGGCATCCGGCCACGGTATCGGTGTGGCCCGGTCGCAGCGGGACCGGGCCGACGAACGATCCGCCCGCGGATGATTCTCGGCGACGGCACTAGGGTCCGACAGGGACGAGGGGGGACGACGATCATGACGACGCACCTACCGAAGGACGAGGTCGTGGCCGCCCTGGCCGGCGAGTTCGCCGCCCTCAGTGCGCTCCTCGACGAGCTCGACGACGCCGAGTGGGATGCACCGACCCCGCTGCCGGGATGGGACGTGCGGGCCAACGTGGCCCACGTGATCGGTACCGAAGCCATGCTCACCGGAGCGGCGACGCCCGAGGTCGAGGGCGAGATCGGGGCCCTCCCGCACGTGCGCAACGACATCGGGGAGTTCAACGAACGTTGGGTCCTCGCCCTCGCCGAGGCGCCCCCGGACGAGCTGCGGGCCCGGCTGGTCGAGCTCACCGAGCAGCGCCTGGCCACGTTGCGGACCATGGACCAGCAGAGTTGGGATGCCGACGGCTTCACCCCCGCCGGCCCGGACAGCCACGGCCGCTTCATGAGGATCAGGGTGTTCGACTGCTGGATGCACGAACAGGACATCCGCGACGCCGTGGGACGTCCCGGTCACGAACACGGCGTCGCCGTCGAGCAGTCCCTCGACGAGATCTCGACGGCCATCCCCTACGTCGTGGGCAAGCGGGCGGGGGCGCCCGTGGGCGCCACGGTCTCGTTCGTGCTCACCGGCCCCGCCGGCCGCACCGTCCACGTCGCCGTGGAGGACCGGGCCCGCCTCGTCGATTCGCTCGACGGTCCGGCCACGACCACGCTGACGATGCCGGTCGGGACGTTCACCCGCCTGGCCGGTGGCCGGATCACGGCCGACGACCGACCGATCCAGATCTCCGGCGACGAGGCCCTCGGGCAGGCCGTGGTGGCGGCGTTGGGCTACACCATCTGACCGGGCCCATTCTCCCCAAACGATGCGCAAACCGCGTGCCCCAGCACGCGGTTTGCGCATCGTTTGGGGAAAGATGACCATCAGGTCGGTGTGACCTGATGTTCGGTCTCGGGAGTCGAGGCTGAAACACGTCTCTGGTCCGCTCGGAGCACTCGCCGCTCCCGGGAGGTGCCGTCGTGGCCACCGACATGTTCCATCTCGCCTGGTTCCTCAACTTCGTCGCCGACGACTGGGCCGGGCCGTGGGGCTCGGGCGGCATGCCCTGGGCCGGCGACTTCTACGTGGAGATGGCCAAGGACCTCGAGCGGGTCGGGTTCGACTACGTGATCCTCGAGGACAAGTTGATGGTCTCCGACGCCTACGGCGGCTCCATGGAGCACGACCTGAAGCAGGGGATCGCCCCCAAGCACGATCCCGTCCCCCTGGCGACCCTCATGGCGTACAACACCACCCGGCTCGGGGTGGTGCCGACCATGTCGACGAGCTTCTACCCGCCGTTCCTCCTGGCCCGCCTGGCCGCCACCATCGACCACATCGCCCGGGGACGCATGGGGTGGAACATCGTGACCTCGGCCGAGGACCGGGCCGCCCAGAACTTCGGGCTGGAGAAGCTCTACGAGCACGACCTCCGCTACGACATGGCCGACGAGTACCTCGACCTGGTCATCCAGTTGTGGGCCTCGTGGGAGCCCGACGCGGTGGTGGCCGACCGCGAGACCGGTGTGTACGTCGATCACACCAAGGTCCACACCGTCGACTTCCAGGGCCGCTTCTACTCGGCCCGGGGTCCGCTGAACACGATCAGCCCACCCCAGGGCCGCCCCGTGCTCTGCCAGGCCGGCGCCTCGCCCAAGGGACGGGCCTTCGCCTCGAAGTACGCCGACACGATCATCGCCGTGGGCAACGACGTGGCCCAGATGAAGGCCTACCGCAACGACATCCGTGACCGCGTCCGAGACCACGGCCGCAAGCCCGACGACTGCAAGGTGCTCTTCCTGGTGTCTCCCGTCGTCGACGACACCGACGACCTGGCCCTGGCCAAGGCCGACCGCTGGACGTCGGACCCGCTCTACGTCGAGTGGGTGCTCACCGAGATGGCCGCCATCACCGAGGTCGACTTCTCCCGCTTCGACCTCGACGAGCCTCTGCCCGACGACCTCACCACCAACGGCGAACGAGGCACGCTCGAGGCCTTCATGCAACGAGGGTCGAACAAGACGCTCCGGGAGCTCATCGGGGTGGGGTTGGTGGGTACCATCCCGCTCGTGGGGTCTCCCGACACCGTCGCCGCCCGGATGGGCGAGGTCATGGACGAGGTGGGCGGTGACGGCTTCCTCCTCACCTGTCCCGACGGCCGACTCAACCGGCGCTACGTGAGCGAGATCACCGACGGGTTGGTGCCCGCCCTGCAGCGCCGCGGCCTCACCCGCACCGGCTACACCTTCGAGCACTTCCGCGACAACCTGCTCGAGTTCTGATGCCGGGCGCCGCCAACGCCTCTGCCCGGGACCGGACCGGTCGATGACCCTCGAACGACTGGTCGTGGTGGTGGGAAACCCGAAGGCCCGCTCGCGGACGTCGGCCGCCGCGGCCGAGGTCGCCGCCTTCGTCGCCCACGGGCTGGGCGTCGATCCCGATGTGATGACCATCGAGCTGCCCGACCTCGGTGCCGGGCTCCTCGGCTGGGGTGACGCGGCGGTCGGTGCCGCGGTCTCGGCCGTGACGGCGGCCGACATGGTGGTGGTGGCCTCCCCGACCTACAAGGCCACCTACACCGGGCTGCTCAAGCTGTTCCTCGACCAGATCGCCGCCGACCAGCTGGCCGGCGTCACCGTCGTCCCCGTGATGGTGGGGGCCGGCGCCGGTCACGCGTTGGCCGTCGAGGTCCACCTCCGGCCGGTGCTGGTCGAGCTCGGGGCGATCCTGCCCACTCGGGGTCTGTACCTCGAGGAACAGGAGCTCGGCGACCTCCCACCCGTGCTCGCGCACTGGTGGGAGACCGCCGGTCCGGCCCTGGCCCGCCTGCTCGGCTGACCGGGCGTCAGGTCACTGCAGCTGGGCCACGCGGTTGGCGTCGAGGTTGGCCTGGTCGACGACCGGCCCGCTCAGGGCGACCACGTACGACGGGTCGCAGTCGAACGTGCCCGCGCCGTCGGGGTAGGCCCGGACGAAGGCGGTGCCGTCCAGCTTGAGCACGAGACCGCAGTCGGTCGGCATGTTGGTCGATGGGTCGGTCTCGGCGTGGAGTCCGCCACCCGTCCAGCTCTCGATCTTGGCCACCTCGGCCAACACGCACTCCCGCGTGAGCTCGGAGCCGCACGCCTTGGCCGCCGTGGCCCAGAGCAGGAACGACGAGGTGGACTGCTCACCCAGCTGGTTGGCCTCGGCGCCGGTCGACCCGACGATGTCGACGAACTGGCTGATGGCCTCGGCCTGGTCGGCCTCCTCCAAGGGGAGGAAGGTCTGGCGGCTGTAGACCTGGTCGGCGTAGCCGTTGACGTTCCACGCCGCGAAGGAGAGGTCGTACATGTTGGCGTCGGTGATGTAGATCGGGTGGAAGTCGACCTGGTTGGCGGCGTCGAGGAAGTTCTCGAAGTTCGGGTACGGCGAGCCCACGAAGTACACGACCTCGGCGCCGCAGTCCTTCAGGGCCTGAGCCAGTGGCTTCCAGTCGGACTCTCCGGCGATGCCGTAGACCTGGGGACAGTCGAGGAAGGTGAAGCCGAACTTCGGGAACGACTGCAGCGCCTTGTCCTTGGTGTCGCGGGTGGGCGGGTACTCGGCGTAGATGACCGCCGTCTTGGTTATCTCGGTCGGGAACATCTTCTGGAACGCCGCCGCGACCTCGACGTTCACGAAGTCGGCGGGGTTGGGCACCGCCTGGTACATCAGCGGGGCGTTGGCGAACTGCGGGCTCACGGCGTAGCCGGGGATGGCGGGGAGCCCGCAGCCCAGGCGGAGGGTCTCCTGGCCGGAGTCGAGCACCCAACCCTCACCCACGAGCATGAAGTCCGACTCGCAGGCGTCGGTCATGGCGTTGGTGACCTCGGTGACGGCCGCGTCGTGGTAGTTCCCCACGACCTTGCGACCGTTGATGCCGCCCTGGTCGTTGCACCACGAGATCATCGCCTTCATGGCGTCGGACATCTGATGGCTCAGCCCCGGCGCAGGCTGGTAGCCGGCGTCGTCGCCGTACCCGATGCTGATCTGGGTGTCGGTCACCCCTTGGGCGGTGGCGCCGCTGGCGTCACCCGGGCCACAGGGCGAGTCGAGCGTGCCGAACGTCTCGGTCGTCGCACCACCTCCACCGGTGGTGGTGTCGGTGCTCCCGCCGTCGGCGCTACGACCCGACGAGCACGCTCCGGCCAGCAGGACCAGAGCCAGGCCGGCGGCGACGAGCAACGCCGACGCTCGGCGGGGGCGGGCTCGATGGCGAGCCCGGCCTCCCGGGCGCGTGGTCTCGGATGTCTCTCTCATGGTGGTTCCCCTGGGTTCGGTGTGGCCGGCGGGCCACGAACGTCTCGGTGCTGCGGGAGCCACGGATGGGCCGGGCTCCGGAGGGTGCGACGACGGTGACGGCGACGACGCGGCGACGGCGACGGCGACGGCGACGGCGCCGGCTAGGAGCCCAACGACTCCAGCGGGACGCCGTAGCGCTCGACGTAGGGCCGGAACCGCTCCGCCAGCGCGGCACCGTCGAGGCCGAAGGCACCGAGGTCGTAGCCGTGGCGTCCGAACCGGCCCTTCGGGTGCGACTCCACGTGGGCCCGCATGGCGTCGTAGGCCTGGCCTCGCAGCTCGTCCCCGAACGCGCCGTACACCCGACCCATGGTGGCGAGCGGGTCACCGACGAGCTCGGCGTACTGCACGTCGACGATCTGGACCTCGGGGTGGGCGTCGCGGAAGCCGTTGATGCCGTCGATCGACGCGGTGAGCATGTCGGTCCAGTGCTCGGCGATGTACGCGGTGTGGTCAGCGTCGGTGAAGGTGCTGGTCAGGGTGGAGATCAGGCTGCACACCGACGCGCACAGCACCACCGGGTCGCGGTGCATCACCACGATCCGGGCGTCGGGGTAGACGGCGTGGAGGCAGTCGAGGTGGATGGCATGGTGCGGGCTCTTCAGCGACCATCGGCCCCGCACCCCACCGCTCTGCAGGATCTGCAGCACGAGGTGGTGATAGTCGTAGGCCGACCGGTGATCGGTCCCGTGGAGCCAGGAGCCGTACGCGGGCACGTTGGTGACCGCCTCCCAGGTGAGCGACTTGAAGTCCTGGTTCAGCACCGAGATGCACTCGGTCGGCCCGTCGGGCTCCTCGTTCTGCACCACGCGGATGCGCGGGTTGAGCTCGTCGAGCATGGCCCGACCGGCGACCGTGGCGGCGATGCGGGGATCGGTCGCGACGGTGGTCGGGTCCGGAGGGGGGACGCTGGCCCCGGCCTCCCACCCGAAGAGCGGGCGGTGGCGCTCGTCCTTCTCCAGGAGGTAGCTGAGGAAGGTCGTGCCGGCCCGGAACAGACCGACGACCACGAACGGCGCCTCGATCCGCTCGTCGGCGACTTCGGGATGGCGGGCCGCCCAGTCGATCACCTGGAGGCGATTGACCAGCGCGCCCACCACGGTTCCGGGGATGGCCGCAGCGCCGACGGCGTTGAGCTGGGCCTCGTTGGAGACCGAGTCGCAGTAGACGGCCAGGCCTTCGCGGAAGTCGTCGGGGCCGAAGTCGTCGAGGCCGGTCTGCTCGACGGCCTGGGCCATGGCGGTGTCGGGCGCGACGAGAGGGGAGTCGCTCACGCCGTCACCTCGGAGCCGGAGGCGGCGCCCCTGGCGACCCGCGCCGCGGATGCGTCCGTCGTCCGAGCGTGGTGAACCTGCCGTGCTCTCACATCGACCCCCCGGCCGCTCCCCGTCGGCGACCGCCGACGTCGGGGAGGACCGTACTGAACACCCCTCTTTATGTCAATCGACGGCGGCGGACCCCGGCCGACCTACTGCTCGATGAGAGCCACGACCTGGTCGGCGGCCTCCTCGGCGCTGACCTCGGACGTGCGGATGTGCACGTCCGGGTTCTCGGGCCGCTCGTAGGTGGCGTCCACGCCGGTGAAGTTGGGGATGTCACCGGCCCGGGCCTTGGCGTAGAGGCCCTTGCGGTCCCGCTCCTCGGCCACCGCCAGCTCGGTGTCGACGAAGACCTCGACGTAGGTGTCGGCCCCGATGCGCTCGCGAGCGGCGTCACGTTCGGCCTGGTGGGGTGAGATGAACGAGATGAGCACGATCAACCCGGCGTCGGCCATCAGCGCCGCGACCTCGGTGACCCGCCGGACGTTCTCGATCCGGTCAGCCGTGGTGAAGCCGAGGTCCCGGTTGAGGCCGAGCCGCACGTTGTCACCGTCGAGGAGATAGGTGTGACGACCCTGGGCGTGGAGCTTGCGCTCCACCAGGTTGGCGATGGTGGACTTGCCGGCTCCGGAGATGCCGGTGAACCACACGACGCGCGGCGACTGGCCCTTCAGGGCGCTGCGGGCCTCGGCATCGACCTCGATCTCCTGCCACTGCACGTTGTCGGACCGGCGCAGCCCGAAGTGCAACAGCCCGGCCCCCACCGTGGCGTTGGTGAGACGGTCGACGACGATGAAGCCGCCCATGTCCCGGTCCTCGACGTAGGCGTCGTAGGGGATGGGTCGGTCCAGACGCAGCGTGCAGACCCCGATCTCGTTGAGGTTCAGCGTCCGGGCCGCCAGTTGCTCGAGCGAGTTGACGTCCACCCGGTACTTCGGCTCGTCGAACACCGCCCCCGTGGTGGTGGTGCCGATCTTGACGAGGTAGCTGCGCCCCGGGAGCAGCGCGTCGTCGCCCATCCACACGACGTGAGCCTCGAACTGGTCGGCGACGCGTGGTGGTGCCGCCGCCGTGGCGATGACGTCACCCCGGCTGGCGTCGACCTCGTCGGCCAGCTCGAGGGTGACCGACTCTCCGGCGACGGCCTCGTCGAGGTCGCCGTCGTAGGTGACGATCCGCGACACGGTGGACTCGACGCCCGACGGCATGATCCGCACGGCGTCACCGACGCTCACCGTGCCCCCGGAGATGAATCCGGAGTAGCCGCGGAAGTCGAGGTTGGGCCGGTTCACCCACTGCACGGGCAGGCGGAAGGGCTTCTCGGTGCTCTCGATCTCGACGTCGACGTCCTCGAGGTGCTCCAACAGGCTGGGACCGGAGTACCAGGGCGTGTTGGGGCTGCGGGAGGTGATGTTGTCGCCGTTGAGGGCCGACAGAGGGATGGTCACGATGCCCTCGAGGCCGATCTCGGCGGCGAAGGTCCGGTAGTCGCGGTCGATCTGGTCGAACACCTCCTGGGAGAAGTCGACGAGGTCGAGCTTGTTGATGGCCAACACCACGTGGCGGATGCCGAGGAGGCTCACCAGGAAGCTGTGGCGCCGGGTCTGGGTGAGCACGCCCTTGCGGGCGTCGATGAGGATGACGGCCAGCTCGGCGGTGGAGGCGCCGGTGACCATGTTGCGCGTGTACTGCTCGTGGCCGGGGGTGTCGGCCACGATGAACTTGCGCTTCTCGGTGGAGAAGAAGCGGTAGGCCACGTCGATGGTGATGCCCTGCTCGCGCTCGGCGGCCAGGCCGTCGACCAGCAGGGCGAAGTCGAGCCCGGTGCCCTGGGTGCCGACCTTGCTGGAGTCCACGGCCAGCGCTTCGAGGTGATCCTCGAAGACGAGCTTGGAGTCATACAGCAGGCGGCCGATGAGGGTGCTCTTGCCGTCGTCGACGCTGCCGCACGTGATGAGGCGCAGCAGCGACTTGTGCTGGTGGCGCAGGAGGTACTCGTCGATGTCGGCGGCGATGAGCTCGTCGTTGCTCATCAGAAGTACCCCTCCTGCTTCTTCTTCTCCATGGACCCGCTCGAGTCGTGGTCGATGACCCGGCCCTGGCGCTCGGACGTGGACGTGAGCAGCATCTCCTGGATGACCTCGGTGAGGGTGTCGGCGCCGCTCTCGACGGCCCCGGTCAGCGGATAGCACCCGAGGGTGCGGAAGCGCACGGATCGGATCTCGGGCGTCTCGCCCTCCCGGAGGGGGAAACGGTCGTCGTCGACCATGATCAAGGTGCCGTCGCGCTCCACCACCGGGCGGGGAGCAGCGAGGTAGAGCGGGACGATCGGTATCTGCTCGAGGTGGATGTACTGCCAGATGTCGAGCTCGGTCCAGTTCGACAACGGGAACACCCGCAGCGTCTCGCCGGGGGCCTTGCGGGCGTTGTAGAGGTGCCACAGCTCGGGACGCTGCTTCTTGGGATCCCACCGGTGCTGCGCCGAGCGCAGGGAGAAGACCCGCTCCTTGGCCCGGGACTTCTCCTCGTCGCGCCGGGCCCCTCCGAAGGCCAGGTCGAAGCGGTGCTTGTCGAGGGCCTGCTTGAGGCCCTCCGTCTTCCACATGTCGGTGTGCATGGCCGAGCCGTGGTCGAAGGGGTTGATGCCGAGGCGGACGCACTCCTCGTTCTGGTGCACGATCAGGTCGAGGCCGAGCTCGGCGACGGCGTTGTCCCGGAAGGCGTACATCTCCTGGAACTTCCAGGTCGTGTCCACGTGCATCAGCGGGAAGGGTGGCAGCGAGGGGTAGAAGGCCTTCATGGCCAGGCGCAGCATGACGGTGCTGTCCTTGCCGATGGAGTAGAGCATCACCGGCCGCTCGCTCTCGGCCACCGACTCCCGCATGATCTGGATGCTCTCGGCCTCGAGGCGCTGGAGGTGGGTCAGCGTCCTCGTCGTGGCGGTGGTGGTGCTCATCGCACATGCCCCTTCGTCGGTCGCCCGCCTCGGCACGAGGCAGGACGATCCCCTGGAATAATCAGACCTCTTTAGATCAACCTGACCAAATCAGTCAACTTTTCGAGCCTAGCGCTCGCTCGGCGCCCCGACTGCTGCGGTCCGGCGAGGCCAGCGAGGCCGCCACCATGGCCACGAGGTTGCCCACGAAGTCCTCGTACTCGAGCTGGGGGCGTCCGTGGCGATCGACGGCCCGGGCCCGGTCGGCCACGGCACGCAGGATGAAGCTGGTGACGAGGGCCAGGCGCTCGTCACGAACCGGGTCGGGCAGCCGGGGCATGCGGCTGGTGATGAGGTCGTAGACCTCGTAGCCGCCGGTGCGCTGCAGGGCCGCGGCCACGTCCGGGCTGCGGCGGGCGGGGTCCTCGACGATCAACTCGGCCAGGATCGTGAGGTAGCACCGGCCCCGCCAGTCGCGCTCGGCCAGCTCGGCCGCCGGACGCACGACCGCTTCGACGGCGGCTTCCAGGTCGTCGTCAGGGGTGAGACGGGCCCGCTCGAGCACCTCCGCCTCGTGCTGGGCCAGGAAGTCGGCGTGCTCGCCCAGCACCGCCGTCAGCACGCCCTCGCGGGAACCGAAGTGGTAGTGCAGCGCCCCCCGGTTGCGCTGGCCGGCCTGGCGGGTGATCTCGATCAGCGAGGCGTTGAACACACCGTGGTCCGCGAAGGCCCGGGTGGCGGCATCGAGGAGCTTGCGTCGGGTCTCCGACGCGTCCGGTGGCATGAAGCGGATGATACGAGCACCGCAGCCGACCAAGATGGGCCCATGACCGGTATGGAGTTGGGCCACGCCCTGATCACCCTGATGGAACCCGATCGGGACACCGTCGAGGACTACAACCGCTGGTACGAGCGAGACCACTTCCTGACCGGCGTCCTCGCCGGCCCGGGGGCGTTCGCCGGTGCCCGCTTCGTCGCCACCCGCGACCTCAAACAACGACGGCACCCGGCCGAGTCCCCCGTGGCCCAGCCGGTGGACGACGGCTCGTTCCTCACCCTCTACTGGATCGAGCAGGATCAACTCTCGGCCCACACCGACTGGGGCTTCCCGGTTGCGGCCCGCATGGCCGCCGCCGGGCGCATGGACCCGCGCCGCCATCACGTATCCACCTCGTACTACGACCTGGTCGGGGTGACCGCTCGCGACGCCGATCCGGTGCCCGCCGAGCTGGCCCTGCACCATCGCTACGAAGGCCTGATCGCGGTGTGGGCCGACGAGGACGTGCCCGTCGCCGACCAGCTGGTCGGCGGACCGGTGAGCCAGGTCGTCTCCTTCCGGCCCATCTCCCTGCCCGACCCCCTCCCCGCCATGCCCGGCGCCGTGATGGGCGACCCCGACCGCCGGGTGCAGGTCCACATCGGCTTCGTGGACGACCTCTCGGGCGGCTGGCCCGACACGTCCGACCTCGACGTGCTCCTGGCCGCGCCGTTCGTGCCGACCGTGCCCGGCACCTCGACCCACCTCGACGATCTCTGGTGACGTCTGCGCCTCAGCGCAGACGACAGACCAGGGCGGCCATGTCGTCGGTCGGCGGCCCCGAGGCGAGGCGATCGGCGAGCAGGGCCTCGACGATCTCGGTGACCGGGGCGCGTCGCTGCGAGCGGGCCACGTCGCTCAACCGGGCCAGTCCGGCGTCGAGCCCACCGTGGCCTCCTTCCATCATCCCGTCGGAGCACAACACGAGCACGTCGCCGGGCCCGACGGGCGCGGTGCCTTCCCGCCGCTCGCATCTCACCCCGATGGGCGGCGTCGACGCGTCGGTGAGGTAGCGGGCCTCCCCCGAGGCGTCGACCAGCAGGGGCGGGATGGCCCCGGCCGCCAGGTACTCGACGTGGTCGTCCCCCGCGCCCCTCCGGACTCCGACCCAGGCGCTGCAGAAGAGGTTGGGCATCGACCGGACCGAGAGGTCGAGGGTGGTGACGATCTCCGAGAGGCTGTTCCCGGCATGGGTGAGCGCGGTGGTGGCGGCCCGCAGCTGGCCCATGGCGATCGCCGCCCCCACGTCGTGGCCCACGATGTCGCCGATGACGAGGGTGAGGGATCCGTCCTCGGTCACGATGGCGTCGTAGAAGTCGCCGCCCAGCCCGACCTCCGCCTCCAACGGTCGGTAGATCGCCTCGACCTCCCACTCCGCGGCGGTGCCCAGCTCGTCGGGGAGCAGTCGGCGGTGCAGGTCGCGGGCCAGCCCGCGGTACCGGGAGTCGGTCTCGAGCTCGGCGCTGACCGCCTCGGCGAAGGCGGTGAGCATGCCGATGTGGTCATCGCTCCACTGCCGGGGCCGGTCGTCGATGGCCACGAGAGCCCCCAGCGTGTGGCCCGACCCCGACCGGATGGGAACCCCGCAGTAGGCCACCACCCCGAGGTCGCTGACCGCGCCGTTGCTCTTCAGCACCGGGTGGACGCGGGCGTCGCTCACGACCAACCGCTCGTCGGACATGACGACGTACTGGCAGAACGAGTGGCTGAGCGGCGTCTGTCGGGTCTCGGCGACCGCTCCCTGGAGACCCACCGCCGAAACGAAGCGCTGCTGCTCGTCGTCGACGAGCGACACCAGGCTCACCGGTACGCCGAGCAGCTCGACGACCAGCTCGGTGATCCGGTCGAGGTGGGGTCGGGCCACCCCGTCGGCCGACCCGCACGCCGCCAGCGCGGCCAGTCGACCGGCATCGTCGAGGCGCTCGCTCACGGCGAGAACCTAGTGCCTCGGTCGGTGCGGACCCAGTGGGACGGGGTCCGACTCGGCGCCTCTCCCCCCGACGCCGAGCCGGGATCAGTTGGACTCCGCAGTGCTCAGCGTGAGGCCAATGTGACCTTGATCTGTCCGCTCCGCCCATCGGTGCCGGTGACGGTGAGCACCACGGTGTCGCCCGCCTCGTGCTCGCCCAGCGCGGTGACCAGATCCGACGGCATCTCGACGGTCGTGCCGTCGACCGCACTGATCAGATCTCCGGCCGCCAGCCCGGCCGACTCGGCCGGGCTGCCGCTCTCGACGCCGATGACCTCGGCGCCGCCGGAGATGGCCTGCTGGACCTGGACCCCGAGGAATCCGCCCGAGGCCGACGTGCTCCCGTTGGCGGTGCTGGAGTCGCCGCCACCTTCGGCCACCAACCGACCGGCGACCTCCAGGGCGTGGTTGATCGGGATGGCGAAGCCGACGTTGCTGGTGGCCCGGAACCGGGCGCCGCCGCCCGCTCCGGCGCCCACCGAGGCGGCGGTGTCCATGCCGATGACCTGGCCCTTGGTGTTGGCCAGCGGCCCTCCGGAGTCACCGGGGACGACCTCGGCGGCAACCTGGATGAGGTCCTGCAGGGTCTCGGCGTTGCTGCCGTCCCGGTCGGAGGCGGTGATCTGCTGGTGCAGCGCGGTCACCTGTCCGCTGGCCAGGATCGGGTCTCCGCCCTGGCCGCCGGCGTTCCCGATGGCCGCGACCTCGTCGCCCACCCGCACCGAGTCGGAGTCGCCGATCGGGATGGTGGTGAGACCGGTGGCCCCGTTCATCTGGATGACGGCCACGTCCTCGGACGGGTCGGTCCCGACGATGGTCGCCGAGTAGGACTGACGGGTGGAGGTGACGGTGACGACGATCTGCGTCGCCCCTTCGACCACGTGGTTGTTGGTGAGGACCTCACCGGTGTCGGTGAGGATCATGCCGGTGCCGGCACCGATGCCGGAGGGCAGGCGGGTCTCGATGTTGACGACTCCGGGGTTCACCGCCGAGGACACCTCGGCCCAGCTCGACAGCTCGGTGCCCGAGCCCGTTCCGGATCCGCTCGACGAGCCGGAGGAGCCCGATGACGGGTCGGTGCCGGGCACGGTGGGCGTCGGCGTCGTGCTCGGGACGGTGGCGCCCGGTGTGGAGCGCACCGGGGCGGCCGACGGCGTCGAGGTGAACAGCGTGCGGGAGGCCACCCCGCCGAGGGCCCCGCCGAGGAGCAGGGCCACGACCACGAGAGCGCCGGCGAGGAGAGGAGTCCGAGAACGCTTCGCGGTCGACGCCCCAGAGGGGGTTCCCGACGGAGGGGTCGGGGCCGCGCCGTAGCCGTACGGGTAGGTGGGCGGGGTGGGGGGCGGCGGGCCCGACGGGGGCATCGCCGGCGGCGCCGCGACCCACGCTGGCGGACTCGCAGCCATCACCGGCGCCGGTGGAGCGGGGGGCGGCGGTGGAGGCGGCGGCGGAGGCGAGCTGGCGACCGGAGTCTCCTGGGTGGGTGCGACCGGCGATACCGGCGCGTTGGGCGCGGTCGGGGGTGTGGACGGGTACTGGTCCTGGTCGAACACGGACGGCATCGGGCGTTTCCTCGGGTCTCGGGGGAGCCTGGGTCGTCGGGTCGGCGACGACGTCGAGGGCCACCAAACACCCCGGGGCCGAAAGCCGAGCGAAACCCGCAGGAGGCCACACCCCTGGCCGAATCCCCGCGAGTGGCGCACACTTGGCCTCGACAGGAGGTCGAACCCATGACCGTGCTGCAGTCCATCCCGGCCCCGGCCGAGGCCCTGCTCGGATCCGACGCCCTCGCCCACGTCGTCACCCGGAGCCCCGACGGCTCACCCCAGGTGAGCGTGGTCTGGTGCGGCATCCGCGACGACCAGGTGCTGTTCAACGCCGAGGGGGCCACCGCCAAGATCCGCAACATCCGCCGAGACCCACGCGTGGTGCTCTCGATCGAGGACGAGGCCCGCAACCGGGCCGGCACCCAGCAACACCTCCTGGTCTACGGCGAGGCGCACATCCTCCCCGGACCGGTCGACGCCTCCTTGTGCGACGAGCTGTGTCGCATCTACGTGGGCGTGGCCGAACACCCGCTCAACCTGGGCCGATCGTCGACCGCGGTCACCGTGGCCGTGGACGTCGAACGCATCGGGGGCAACGGCCCCTGGACCCTCGAGGCCTGACTCTCACACGTAGCGCGCCACCGCGGCGCTGGCGGCCTGTCGATAGCCGCCGCCGAACTTCACCGTGTGCACCACGAGAGGCGCGAGCTGGTTGAGGGCGACTCGGTCCTCCCACCCGGCGGCGAGGGGCGCGACCTCCTCGTAGCCCCGGTAGGCATCAGCACCGAAGCCTCCGAACAGCCGCATCATGGCCAGGTCGAACTCCCGGTGGCCTCCGAAGCACGCCGGATCGATGAGCCAGCTCACACCGGACCGGTCGAGGACGCGGTTGCCTCCCCAGAGGTCCCCGTGGAGGCGGGCGGGGGGCTCCGCTGGACCGGCCAGCTCGTCGAGTCGACCGGCGATGCTCCGCAGTCCCGTCACCGTCGCCGGTTCGAGGGCGCCCGCCGACTCGGCCATGGCCGCCAACGGGAGCAATCGTCGTTCGCCGTAGAACATCGACCAGGTCGGCGCCGGATCGTTGGGCAGGGCCCTCGAGCCCGTGGTCCGGCCGTCCTCCCGACCGAAGCAGGGAGCGCCGGCGCGGTGCAGGGCGGCCAGGGCCCGCCCGAACTCGGCCTCGCCCGACGGGTCCGGGGGACCCTCCTCGATCCACTCGAGGGCGAGGAAGGCGGGCTCGTCGCTCACGGCCAGCACCTCGGGCACCGGTAGGGCGGCGGCGGCCCGGAGCCAGGCCAGCCCCCGGGCCTCGGTCACGAAGAAGCCCGGTGGCGGATCGCGGTGGGTCTTGGCGAAGACCACCCGGCCGTCGGCGAGGACCACCTTCGACGCCTCGGCCACGTCGCCGCCTCGCACCGGCGTGGCCTCGACCACCGGTGTCCCCAACTGCTCCGCCAACGCCGCTCGCACCGGTCCGTCCACGTACCGAGGCTAGGGCCGGTGCGGAGCGCCCCGAGCGGGTGCGGGTTAGGTTCGACCCATTCCGGACCGAGAGGAAACCGTGGGCGACGCATCGATGCAGGAGCAACCGCCGTCACAGGATCCGCCCCGACGGGGGATCAGTCCGGCCGGTCGCGAGACCATCGGGGCGATGATCGCCGAGCTCTATCGCACCGGCACCGCGTCCGGTCTCGAGGTCGGCGCCACCGCACCGGACTTCACCCTGACCGACGCTCGGGGCGAGGCGGTGTCGTTGTCCGACCGCCTGGCCGACGGGCCCGTGGTCCTGGTCTTCTACCGGGGGTCGTGGTGCCCCCTCTGCCAGGTCCACCTGCGGGAGGTCCAGGCCCAACTCGATCGGATCCGCGAACGGGGCGCCGCCCTCCTCGCGGTGAGCCCCCAGGGCCCCGAGCGCTCGGGACCCTTCGCCGACGACCTCGATCTCGACTTCGACGTGCTCAGCGACCTCGATCAGCAGGTGGCCACCGACTACGGGGTGCGGTTCCGCCTGAGCGACGACGTGATCGAGCTCTACACCGGGCTCGGTCTGGTCCTCCCCGACCAGAACGCCGACGGGAGCTGGCACCTGCCGGTGCCCGCCACCTTCGTGATCGCTCCCGACGCCACCGTCGTGGCCCGCCATGTCGAGGCCGACTACAGCCAGCGAATGACCGTCGATGCCATCGTGGCCGCGCTCGACGGCATCTGAGCGAACGACGACGAGGGCTCGCCTCAGCCGTCCAGCTTGAGCACCCGGCGGGCGTTTCCCCGGAGGAAGCCCTCCCACCGATCGTCCTTCAACGCGACCCGGGGCATCTCCGTGAAGATCCGCTCGAGGGACAGCCCCATCGGGAAGTAGCCCGCGTACATGACCTTGTCGCCGCCGCGCGAGTTGGCGTAGTCGATGATCGCCTGCGGGTAGTGCTTCGGTGCGAAGGCGGAGGTCGAGTAGTGGAGGCCCGGCCACTTGAGCATCAGCTTGACCATGAGCTCGGTCCACGGCTCACCGCCGTGGCGGCTCACCAGGACCAGGTCGGGGAAGTCGTAGCAGACCTCGTCGACGTGGGCGACGTGCTGGGTCGCCATGGGGAAGCGGGGCCCGGGCACCCCGGTGTTGACGAACAGGGGGACGTCGAGCTCGACGCAGGCGGCGTAGAGGGGGTACATCGACGCGTCGTTGATGGCCACCTGTGGGCTGGTTCCCGACGGGAAGCAGGCGGCGGCGACGGCGCCGAGATCGCGGACCGCACGCGAGAGGTCCGCCACGCCCGCCGTGCCGTCGTTCGGATCGACGGCGAAACTTCCGTGGAAGCGGCCCGGGTGCTTGGCGATGGCGTCGCGCCCGAGGTCGGCGGCGCCGAACCCCACCGGCACCAGTCCGCTCTGCACACCCCAGCGATCCATCTCCCGGATCATGAACTGGTCGTAGTCGAGGGCGGCGTCGACCTCGGGGAGGTCGTTGAACATGTAGCCGGCGGGGTGCTTCAGGTCCTGGCTGCCCCGGTCCCGCACCAGCGAACCGAAGGTGCCCTGCCAGGCGTCCCGGTTGGACGGGACGCCGAGCATGGTGTCGAAGGCACGAGGTTCATCGGGGAAGCCCATGGACCGAGCCTGCCAGAGCCTCCCGGACGCTGAGGCCCTTCCCCACCCACCCTGAGCAACGCCGTCGACCGACCCGAGCGACGCCGTCGCCGCGGGGATGCCGCCTACGGGGCGAAGCGGGTGAGCGAGAGGGTGTTGCCGTCAGGGTCCGTGAACCAGGCGACCTGGTCCCCTCCGGGCGTCGACCAGATCCCGTTCGCATCCTGCTCCAGCCCGTCGTAGCGGATGAACACGACCCCTCGGTCCCCCAGGACCTCGATCACCGACTCCAGGTCCGGCACCTGCCAGCCGGCGATGGTGAACGGTTGCGGTCGGAGATCGTCGACCTGGGTCAGGCGAAGCATGGTTCCCGCCGCGTCGAGCACGACGGCGTACGGGGTCTCCTCGGTGACACCCAGTCCGAGGATGTCGGCGTAGAACGAGCGCGCCGCGCCGAGGTCACCGACAGGGACGAAGGCCATCAGGGGGCGGCTGTCGAGCACGAGCCGATCGTATCGATCGGGAGGAGATCCATCCCGGCTCGGCCACAGGCTGTCCCGGCAGGACTCCGCGCACACCGCGGCGCCGGTCAGCGGCGCACGGCGTACCGGAGGTGGAGCGCTCGAGTGCCTTCGACGACGACGGGGTCCTCGAGCATGACGTGGTCGCCCACGAGGTCACCGAACTAGCGGATTCCCGCACCGATCGAGGTGCTCGCTCCGACGGCGACGCCCGACCCCAGGAGCGGGCCGGGCGTCGGTACGTCGGGTCGGGCGGGCCCCAGACGGACCCGATCGGCTGGCTCAAATGTCGTAGTACATCGAGAACTCGTACGGATGCGGGCGGAGCCGGATCGCGTCGATCTCGTTCTTGCGCTTGTACTCGACCCACGTCTCGAGGAGGTCGTCGGTGAACACCCCGCCGGCCTTCAGGAAGTCGTTGTCGGCCTCGAGGGCGTCGAGGGCGGCTTCGAGGGTGGCGGGCACCTGCGGGACCAGGGCCAGTTCCTCGGGCGGGAGGTCGTAGAGGTCCTTGTCGACCGGCGCCGGCGGTTCGATGCGGTTCTGGATGCCGTCGAGCCCGGCCATCATCATCGCCGAGAA
The DNA here is from genome assembly GCA_963793025.1 of uncultured Actinomycetes bacterium. Taxonomy (GTDB): domain Bacteria; phylum Actinomycetota; class Acidimicrobiia; order Acidimicrobiales; family Acidimicrobilacustridaceae; genus CAWBYL01. The sequence goes on along the minus strand of CAWBYL010000006.1, from coordinate 252,614 downwards.
GGCGAGGTACGGGTTGGACGTGGAGTCGGGGCACCGGAACTCGACGCGCTTGGCCTTGGGGCTCTGCGAGGCGAGCGGGATGCGGCACGAGGCCGAACGGTTCCGCTGGCTGTAGACGAGGTTGACCGGCGCCTCGTAGCCCGGCACCAGCCGCTTGAAGCTGTTGGTGGTGGGGTTGGTGAAGGCGATGACGGCGTGGGCGTGGTGCAACAGGCCACCGATGTACCACCGGGCGGTGTCGGACAGCCCGGCGTAGCCGGCCTCGTCGAAGAAGAGCGGCTCGCCGCCGTTCCAGAGCGACTGGTGGGTGTGCATGCCCGAGCCGTTGTCCTCGAAGATCGGCTTGGGCATGAAGGTCAGCGACTTGCCGGCCTGCCAGGCGACGCCCTTGAGGATGTACTTGAAGGTCATCAGCTGGTCGGCCATGAGCAGCAGCGTGTTGAACTTGATGCCGATCTCGCCCTGGCCGCCCGACGCCACCTCGTGGTGGTGGAGCTCGGTCTCGATGCCCACGTCGTGCAGAGCCACCGACATGTCCGAGCGCAGGTCCTGGTAGTGGTCCATGGGCGGGACGGGGAAGTAGCCCTGCTTGGTCCGGGGCTTGTAGGAGAGGTTGCCGCCCGGCTCCTCGGCGCCGGTGTTCCACACGCCCTCGATCGAGTTGACCTCGTAGAACGAGCCGTTGGGCTTGGTGTCGAAGCGGACGTCGTCGAACACGAAGAACTCGGCCTCGGGGCCGAAGTAGGCGGTGTCGGCGATGCCGGTCGACTTGAGGTAGCTCTCGGCCTTCTGGGCGACGTAGCGCGGGTCACGGCTGTAGCTCTCGCCGGTGACGGGGTCGGCGACGTAGCAGTGGATCACCATCGTCTTGCGCTTCATGAACGGATCCATGTAGGCGGTGTTCGGATCGGTGATCAGGACCATGTCGGATTCCTGGATCTCCTGGAACCCACGCACGGACGAACCGTCGAAGCCGTGGCCGTCGCTGAAGTGGTCCTCGCTGAGGACGTGGGCCGGGATGGTGACGTGCTGCATGACGCCCGGCAGGTCCGAGAAGCGAAGGTCGACGAACTCGCAGCCTTCGTCCTTCACCAGGGCGAGAACTTCTTCCGGGGTGCGTTCCTGCACGGTTCCTCCTGTGGGGGTGCGGCGAGTGGGTGGGCCGCTGATCAGACATGGACACTAACCCCGGGCGCAGATCAGGCCTTTGGGTGAGAGCCGAGCGGAGCCTCGCAGCGCTCCTTTTCCCTCCTGTTGCCCATATGTGAACGGATGATGAAGCGGGAAGCCGCCAGATGGGCCTCTGGAGGAATCCCGCTCTCCGTGTGCGAGGATCTGCGCCATGGAACGTCAGCAGGACTACGTACTGCGCACGGTGGAGGAGCGCGGCGTCCGCCTCATCCGACTCTGGTTCACCGATGTGCTGGGGAAGTTGAAGTCCGTCGCCATCTCCCCCGCCGAGCTCGAGAACGCCTTCGAGGAGGGCATGCACTTCGACGGCTCGGCCATCGACGGCTTCAGCCGGGTGCAGGAGAGCGACGCTCTGGCCAAGCCCGACCCGAACACCTTCGAGCTGCTCCCGTGGGGCAACAGCTCCGACATCTCGGCCCGGATGTTCTGCGACATCCAGAGCCCGGACGGCTCGCCGTTCGAGGGCGACCCCCGCCAGGTGCTGAAGCGGAACCTCGACAAGGCCCACGACCGGGGCTTTTCGTTCATGGTCGCTCCGCAGATGGAGTTCTTCTACTTCGCCGACGGCGACACCACGAAGCCGCTCCAGCCGCTCGACACCGGGTCCTACTTCGACCTCACCACCGCCGACGTGGCCAGCGACCTGCGCAAGCGCACGCTCCTGGTGCTCGAGGCCATGGGCATCCCCGTCGAGTACTCGTTCCACGAGGACGCTCCCAGCCAGCACGAGATCGACCTGCGCTACACCGACGCCCTCACCATGGCCGACAACGTCATGACCTTCCGGCTGGTCGTGAAGGAGATCGCCATGGAGCAGGGCGCCTACGCCACCTTCATGCCCAAGCCCCTCGCCGGTGTCCAGGGCTCCGGGATGCACACCCACATGTCGCTGTTCGAGGGCGACGAGAACGCCTTCCACGAGCCCGGCGACCAGTACGGCATGTCCAAGGTCGGACGGGGCTTCATCGCCGGCCTGCTGCACCACTCCCACGAGATCACCGCGGTCACCAACCAGCTCGTGAACTCCTACAAGCGCCTCATCGCCGGCTACGAGGCCCCGGTGTACGTCACCTGGGCCCGCAACAACGAGTCGGCCCTCGTGCGGGTGCCGGTCACCAAGCGGGGCAAGCAGTCCTCCACCCGCATCGAGTACCGGGCACCGGATCCGGCCTGCAACCCGTACCTCGCCTACTCGGTGATGCTCGCCGCCGGCCTCAAGGGCATCGAGGAGGGCTACGAGCTGCCCCCCGAGACCACCGGCAACGTGTTCGCCATGACCGCCGAGGAACGAGCGGCCGAAGGCATCCGACCCCTCCCCCAGTCGCTCTCCGACGCCCTCGAGGTCATGGAGACCTCCGAGCTGGTGGCCGAGGCCCTGGGTGAGCACATCTTCGAGTGGTTCCTCCGCAACAAGAGAGCCGAGTGGTTCGACTACAAGTCCCAGGTCACCCAGTTCGAACTCGACCGGTACCTGCCCACCTGGTGAACGGTGATGGAACCGATACTCCTCTTCCCTGACCCTGTCCCACCGGAGCTGGCCCAGGCCCTCGACCTGGCCGGCTACCCCTGGAAGGCGGCGACCGACGAGGCCAGCGCGTCCCGGCTGGAGCCCGACGACGGATGGGCCGGGGCCATCGTGTGCGCCCACGTCGAAGCCGAGCGGGCCTTCGCCCTGTGCCGGGCCCTGCGCAAGCGTGACGCGCCGCTCGAGCCGGTGCTGTTGTTGGTCAGCGGCACCCAGCTCAGCGACCTCGAGCTGCGCGACGACCTGTTCGACGACTTCTGTCTGGCGCCGTTTCACCCACGAGAGCTCGAGGCCCGTCTCAAGCACCTGTTCTGGCGCACCGGGCGGGGCACCCGACCCGAGCTCATCGAGTACGGCGAGCTGGTCCTCAACCTCGAGACCTACCAGGCCGCCATCTCCGGCAAGCCGCTCGACCTCACCTACATGGAGTACGAGCTGCTCAAGTTCCTGTCGTCGCACCCCGGAAAGGTGTTCACCCGCGAGACGCTGCTCAGCCGGGTGTGGGGCTACGAGTACTACGGCGGCGCTCGCACCGTCGACGTCCACATCCGCCGGCTGCGGGCCAAGCTCGGCGAACAGCACGCCAACCTGATCCAGACCGTGCGCAGCGTCGGCTACCGCTTCGGCCAGTCCCGCTGGAGCCTCTGAGCCGGTTCGCCGACGGTCGGTCCCGGAACGGCGACGGGCCACCCCGAGGGCGGCCCGTCACGCGTGCTTGGTGTTGCTTCGTTCGTGTTGAGGGAGGTTCAGATCGGACGAACGTCCTGAGCCTGATCGCCCTTCGGGCCGCTGGTCACCTCGAACTCGACAGCCTGACCCTCTTCGAGAGAGCGATAGCCCGAACCCTGGATCGCGCTGTAGTGCACGAACACGTCGGGGCCACCCTCACGAGAGATGAAGCCGTAACCCTTCTCGGCGTTGAACCACTTGACGGTACCGGAGGCCACTCCGACACCCCTTTCTGTAACTGCGGGGTCGGAACACCTTCCCTGCGCCTATCAACGTGGCGAGACGCTAGCGGGAATCGCCAGGCAAGTCGATGGATTCGCGCAGATCGACAGCCGACCACCGAACGAGCGGCGACCGGCCCCGTGCCCTCAACTCTCGAGGGCCAGCTCCTCGGTGCCCTCGTAGGCGTCGTCGACCTCGGCCTTGACCGTCCAGCCGAGGACGGCGGCGACGAGTGACATGGTGACGAGGAAGCCGACGGGGATGACCACCAGCAACACGACGACGATGATGATCGCTCCGGGCACGGGACAACCCTACCGGTCGGCTGGGGCGTGGGCCCAGGCCTCGATCTCGACCAGGGCGACCATCGGGAGCTCGGCCACGGCGAAGGCGCTCCGGGCCGGGCGGTGGTCCCCGAACCCGGCGACGTAGGCCTCGTTCATGATCGGGAAGTCACGCATGTGGCGCAGGAAGACCGTGGTCTTGATGACATCGGTGAGCGCGGCGCCCTCCGACTCGAGGAGGGCACCGATGTTGACCACGGCCTGGCTGGTCTCGGCCGCCACCCCGCCCGCCACCATCTCGCCGTCGAGCAGGCCGAGCTGACCGGACACCACGAGCAGATCGCCCGCTCGAACGATCGGCGAGTAGGGACCGACGGGCGTGCTCATCGATCCACTGTGGCACAGAGACTCAGGTCGGGGCGCCCAGCGGGCGGCCCGTCGGCCAGCTCCGTTGGTATCCCTGAGCCGCCCACGTCGCCGCGGCCACGGCGGCGAAGGCGGCGTCGGATCCGTTCACCGGGTCACGGTCCTCGGGGTGCAGGGTGACCTCGATCCGAGGCATGTCGGCGGCCCGCAGGATCCCGAAGGAGCGGATGGTGAGATCGCTCACCCGTCCGTCCCCGTCCACCGCGAGGCCCTCGCTCGTCACCCAGCCGATGGCCATGTGGGCGGCGCCGATCACGTAGGACCGCAGCACGACCTCGTCGAGGATCTGCCCGCACCACACCTCGACGTGGACCGATCCGTCGAGGGCCACGACGGCCCCCGCCACCGCGCCCGACGGTGACTCGATGCGTGCCGCGTGGACATCCGGCGTACTCGAGGCGTCGGCCAGCGACGCCATCAGCACCGCGGCCTCGACCCACCCGGCGCCACGGATGGCCACCGAGGTCGGCGGGCCGGCGACCTCGACCTCCTCCACGACCAGGCCCGGAGCCACCGGAGCGATCGCGGCCGCCACTCCCGGGGTGCGCGCCACCCGGAGGACGCCGGTGCCGTCGGCCCGGACACCGGCGGCGACAGGGGGGCGCTTGGCACCGGTCTGCACGGTGTCCTCGCGAGACAACAGGACGCGCACCGGGCGGCCGTGGAGGTCGGCCAGCTCCCGGGCCGCGCCCGGGGCCGGTGAGTCCGTCTTCCCGCCGAACGCGCCTCCGTTGGCGAGGGGGCCGGCCGGTTCGCCGCCGGGCTCGCACCACGACGCGTCGGTCTCCAGGTAGGCCGGTTCCACCCAGCTCGTCCGCAGGGTGCGGACCCACTCGCCGGGGGGAACGTCGATCGGCGGCTCGGCCTCGACGGTGCCGTGGCGTCCCTGCACCTTGCCCGCCGCCTGGCGGGCCTCGGCGAGCGTCTCACCGACCGCCCACCCTCCGGCGCCGTCGGGCACCGCCACCAGGGCCCCCCGCGGGGCGGTGTCGTCGGCGAACCCCCCGCCGCCGAGCACCACGTCGGGGGCGACGCGTTGAGGAACGCCGCCCTCGAGCCCGGCCCGGCGGGACGCGGCCCCGAGGTCGCGGTCGGCACCGAGCGCGGCGGCGGTCGACGAGGCACCGGACACGCCGACGGCCCACGCCTCGACGATGGTCTGCCAGCCGGTGCAGCGACAGAGGTGGGCGGCCAACGCCCGGTCGACCGCGGCGTGGTCGTCCGCGGCGGTGCCCTTGGCCCGCAGGCCCTCGAACCGGCACACGATGCCCGGCGTGCAGAAACCGCACTGGCTGGCGCCCGTCGCGCAGAAGGCGTCGGCCCAGCGACGACGGTCGTCCTCGGCCAGGCCGTCGACAGTGGTGATGAACCGGCCGGCCATCCGCCGCACCGGGGTCACGCACGACACCCGGGGGGCGCCGTCGACGAGCACCGTGCAGCACCCGCACTGGCCCTGGGGGCTGCATCCGTCCTTGGGCGAGGTGACGCCGAGGTGGTCACGCAGGGCCACCAGCAGCGAGGAGCCGTCGTCGGGCACCTCGACCGCCCGACCGTCGACGACGAGGGAGACGGCCTGAGGCTCGGGCTGGGGGGCGGGGTGGACGGACACCGGGCGCAGGATAGGTTCGGGCACCGATGAGCCTCGAACCCCCCGACCTCCGCCCGCTCGACCGACGCACGTTCCTGCGCCGGGCGGGAGCCCTCGGCGGGCTCGGTGCGGTCGCCGTCGGCTTCCCCGGCCTGCTGTCCGCCTGCGGGTCGAGCTCGAAGGTGAGCACCGTCGACCAGCTGTCGCTCTCCGACGACCTCGGCGGTCGTCAGCTCGTCGGGCTGTTCAACTACAGCGGCGACTACCTCGTGTCGCAGACACCTCAGCGGATGGCCTTCACCATCACCTCGCCCGACGGGCCGCCCACCACCGACGGTCCCGAGACGCTGAGCCTGCAGGTCACGCGCGAAGGTGGCGCCGAGGTCGAGCCCGTCGTGCTCGACCGCCACACCGACGGCGTCCCCATCGGCTACTACCCGCTCACCACCACCTTCGACCAGCCCGGCACGTGGACGGTCAGCGGCGAGCTCGACGGGCGCACGGTGAGCCAGGCCTTCGCCGTGCAGGATCCGGCCACGGTGTCGATCCTCCAGCCCGGCACCCCGATGGCGTCGGTCGACACCCCGACGACCGCCGACGCCCGGGGCATCGACCCGATCTGCACCCGAGTACCGGCGTGCCCGCTCCACGAGCGCAGCCTGGCCGACGTCCTCGCCGACGGCGCCCCGGTGGCGCTCATGATCAGCACCCCTCAGTACTGCCAGACGGGGGTGTGCGGGCCCGTGCTCGACCTCGTGCTCGAGCAGATGGCCGCGTTCCCTGACGTCCGCTTCGTCCACGCCGAGGTCTACCAGGACCCGAACGGTGGGAGCACCCCGGCCACGAACGGGCTGGCCCCCGTGGTCGACGCCTTTGGGCTGTCGTTCGAGCCGAGTCTGTTCGTCGCCCACCCCAACGGCCTGATCTCCTCCCGTCTCGACAACATCTTCGACCGGGGCGAGCTGCGCCAGGCCCTGCAGACCGCCGTCGCCTGACCGCATCTCGAGACGGGCGAGGGTCCGGCGCGGACGATTCCGACACTCCGTCGCGCTCGGCTCCATCTGCTGAGACAGACGGCCTCGCGGTAGGATCTCCGGCTTCGACCTGACCGTGGGTCCGGGCCACCGCCCGATCGTCGGTCCTCGACGCCAGGCGGCGTCCGTCGACTCCTCCCCCCCGCCGAAGGACACCATGCCCCTCGACAGCCCTGTGCCGGCACCGGCGCGGCCGCACGACGACTCGCTCGTCCTCAACGCGCTGCGCTCACCCCGCCTCCTCCGTCGGGAGGTGCTGGCTGGCCTCGCCGTCGCCCTGGCCCTGATCCCGGAGGCCATCTCCTTCTCGATCCTCGCCGGCGTCGACCCGCGGGTCGGGCTGTTCGCCTCGTTCACCATGGCCGTCACCATCGCCGTCGTGGGCGGGCGCCGGGCCATGATCTCGGCCGCCACCGCCTCCATCGCGCTGGTGATCGCCCCGGTCGCCAAGGAGTACGGGCTCGACTACCTGATCGTCACCGTGCTGCTCGGCGGGGTCATCCAGGTCGTGTTGAGCCTGCTCGGCGCAGCCAAGCTGATGCGCTTCATCCCTCGCAGCGTGATGGTCGGGTTCGTCAACGCGCTGGCCATCCTCATCTTCCTCGCCCAGGTGCCCGAGCTGATCGGCGTCCCGTGGCTCGTCTACCCGTTGGTCGCGATCGGCATCGCCGTGCTGGTCTTCCTGCCCCGGTTGACGACGGTGATCCCCGGGCCGCTCGTCGTGATCGTGTTCCTCACCCTCGCCGCTGTCGCCTTCGGCCTCGACCTGCCGACCGTCGGCGACCAGGGCGAGCTCCCGAAGAGCCTGCCGACCCTCGGTCTGCCGTCGGTCCCGTGGACACTCGAGACCCTCAAGATCATCGCCCCGTACGCCTTCGCCATGGCGTTGGTCGGGCTCCTCGAGTCGCTGATGACCGCCAAGCTGGTCGACGACATCACCGACTCCCACTCCGACAAGACGCGTGAGGGATGGGGCCAGGGCGTGGCCAACATCGTCACCGGCTTCTTCGGTGGGATGGGCGGCTGCGCCATGATCGGGCAGACGATGATCAACGTGAAGGTCTCGGGCGCCCGGACCCGGATCTCCACCTTTCTCGCCGGCGTGTTCCTGCTGATCCTCGTCGTCGGCCTCGGTGGCGTGGTCGGTCGCATCCCCATGGCCGCCCTCGTCGCCGTGATGATCATGGTCTCGGTGGGGACCATGGACTGGCACAGCGTGAACCCCCGGACGCTGCGCCAGATGCCGGTGAGCGCAACCGCCATCATGGCCACCACGGTGATCGTGACCGTGACCACCGAGAACCTGGCCTACGGCGTCATCCTCGGGGTGATCGTGGCCATGGTGTTCTTCGCCCGCCGGGTCGCCCACTTCACCGAGGTCGTCGACATCGCCCACCCCGACGAGGACACCCGCGTCTACGCGGTCCGTGGGGTGCTGTTCTTCGCGTCGAGCAACGACCTCGTGTACCAGTTCGACTACGCCGGCGATCCCCCCAACGTGATCATCGACCTCTCCGAGGCGCAGATCTACGACTCGTCCACCGTGGCCGCCCTCGACGCCATCACCACGAAGTACCACGACAAGGGCAAGCACGTGGAGATCGTGGGCATGAACGAGCCGAGCGCCAAGTGGCACAGCCTGAGCGGACGCCTCGGCGCCGGCCACTGAGGCCCGGACGCGAAACAGGCGCGCTCACCAGGCGCGCCTGCTCACTGTCGGGCTCGGTCGACCGCAGGGGCTCGCCCCGTGAGGGGTGAGCCCGTCGTGCGGTCCGGTCTCAGCTGAAGGACTGGCCGCAGCCGCAGGTCTTCTGGGCGTTGGGGTTGTCGATGGCGAACCCCGCACCCTGGAGGCCGTCCTTGTAGTCGAGCGTGGCGCCACTGAGGAGCTGGGCGCTCGAGGGATCGACCACGACGGGCACGCCGGCGGTCTCGTCGACGAGGTCCTCGGTGTCCTTCTCGGTGTCGAAGAACATCTCGTAGCTGAAGCCGCTGCATCCACCCGGGCGGACGGCGACGCGGAGCATCAGGCCGTCCTGGCCCTCTTGGGAGATGAGCTCCTTGACCTTGAGCGATGCGGTGTCGGTGAGGGTGATCACGTGGCGTCCTCCGTGGAACAGCGGTGGATGGGAAGGGTAGCGGGTGAGCAGGTCAGAACGGCAGCCCGTGACGGGCGAGGACCGATCATCGGACGGTGAGCTCGACCTGGCAGGGCGAGCGGTCGACGAGGGCGTGGAACCGGTCGACACCGCAGCCCTCCCAGGCGCTGACGAACCCGTCGACGAGACCGCTGTGCAGGGCGCACACCAGCTGGGGGTGCTCCTCGGCCAGTTCGCGGAACGGGCAGTGGGCGAAGGCGACGGTGGCCCGCTCCGGTTCCTCCAGCGTGGTGGGGTCGAACCCGAGCTTGGCCTGCTCCACCACGAAGGCATCGAGGCACTCGGTGCCCTCGTCCCACTGGGCGGCGTCGGCCATGCCCTGCCGACGCCCGGCGTCGACCAGATCGTCGGGATCGAGACCGCCCCGGGCGGCGGCGTCGAGCAGCGTGCGCGCCATCATCGGCCACGACGCCGGCTCCAGCCCGAGCGACGGCGCGTCGGGGCTGAGCGACCATCGATGCTGGGGACGGCCGACGGTGCCGCGGGTCTCGGTGTCGACCTGCAGGAGCCCGACGTCGCGCATGCGCTCGAGGTGGGGTCGCACGGTGTTGACGTGGAGGTCGAGGGCCTCGGCCACCTCGGCGGTGGCCAGCGGCAGCGGCGACCGGGCCAACTCGAGGTAGATGGCGTACCGGGTGTTGTCGCCCAGCGCCTTCAGGAGGTCGAGCCGCGACAAGCCCCCAGGAGGGGCTGGATCGGGGGTTGTGGCCACAGACGGAGTTTACACGGCTCACGCCGTTAGAATCCTTCCCGTGACCGTTCTTCCCACCTCCGCCGATGTGCTGGCCGCCCTGCGTGGCGTCATCGACCCGGAGCTCGGGGCCGACATCGTCGAGCTGGGCATGGCCCGGGGGGCCCAGGTCTCCCCCGACGGCCACGTCACCGTCACCCTCGCCCTCACCACCGCCGGGTGCCCACTGCGGGCCCAGCTCCAGCGCGAGATCCTCAACCGGGTCGAGGGGCTGCCGGGCGTCACCGGGGCGTCCATCGACTGGACCGAGATGACCGCCGAGGAGCGGGCCAGCGCCATGGGCATCGCCCGCCTCGAGGCCCGCAAGGCGGCCGGCCCCAACACGATCCCCACCTCGGCCCGGGTGCTGGCGGTGGCGTCGGGCAAGGGCGGCGTGGGCAAGTCGTCGGTCACCGCCAACCTGGCCGCCGCCCTGGCCCAGCGGGGCTTCGCCGTGGGCGTCATCGACGCCGACATCTGGGGATTCTCCATCCCCCGCATGCTGGGCATCGAGGGGCGCCTGGCCGCCGAGGTCGGCGACGACGACCGGCGCCAGATCATTCCCCAGTCGATGCCGATCGGTCCCGGGCGCCTCGACGTCGTGTCGATGGGTCTGCTCGTCGACGACGAGACCGACGCCCTCATGTGGCGAGGACTCATCCTGAACCGGGCCGTGCAGCACTTCCTCGAGGACGTCGCCTGGGCCGACGACCTCGACTACGTGGTCGTCGACCTGCCGCCGGGCACCGGCGACGTGCAGATGGGGCTCGCCCGCATGCTCCCCCAGGCCGAGATGATCGTCGTCACCACTCCGGCGGTCGCCGCCCAGCGAGTGGCGTCGCGAGCGGTCACCATGGCCCGCAAGAGCCACATGCACGTGCTCGGGGTGATCGAGAACATGAGCGCTTTCCGCTGCGAGCACGGCGAGGAGCACGCCGTGTTCGGCACCGGTGGTGGAGCGGCCCTGGCCGCCGAGGCCGACATCCCGCTGCTCGGCTCCATCCCCCTCGAACCGGCGGTCTCGACCGGTGGCGACACCGGTCGGCCCATCTCGCTCGACACCGGGCCGGCGGCCACCGCCTTCCGGGAGATCGCCGATCTCCTGGCCGACGACCTCGCCCCGCCGGTGGCCATGGCCGGGTGCTCGGCACGGATGCTCGCCGCGGCCACGGCCGCGCTCGACGCCGCCGGGGCCTGACGTCTCGTCGTCCCGGCCATGGTGACCCGCGTCCCCCACCGGTCCTCGCCAGCGACGAGGGCGGTCGTCGTGCTCCTCGTGGCGACCGTGACCGTCCTGGTCAGTGCCTGCGCCGGCACCACCGGCACCGCGGTCAAGGGTCGAGGCGAGCGCATCGACACCCAGGACCGCGCCGCCACGGCGGCCGCCGTGACCCTCACCGACCTGGCCGTCGAGCTCGAGCACCGCCTCGCCGCTGACGATCCCGACGCCGATGCCGCCATCGCCCCCCTCCCCGTGGCGTCCGGTCTGGCCCAGGCCCAGGCGGGCGCGCGCAACGACACCGCCGCCGAGCTCGAACGGCTGCTCCCCGTCACCGGGCCCACGGGTCTGCCCACCGACGTGGGCCTGGCGTCACTCGACCAGATCCTCACCGGACGTTCGGGCGAGGAGGAGGACGCCTCCGGGCGGGCGGGCAAGATCTCCGTGGAGCTGGCCCAGACGCTCTGGCTGCAGAAGGGCACCGAGATCGAGCAACCCTGGCTCGATCGGCTGGCCACGACCTGGGGGGTCGAGACGAGGACGACCGACTTCCGGTCCGACTCCGAGACGGCCCGGCGGGCGGTCAACACCTGGCTCTCCGACGCCACCAACGGCCACCTCGAGCAACTGCTCCGCCGAGGCGACATCGGTGGGTCCACCCGACTGCTGGCTGCGTCGGGCGCCTACCTCAAGGCGCCGTGGCTGACGCCGTTCGCCGAGGTCGACACCCGTCTGGCCCCGTTCCACCAGATCGACGGTCGCACCACCACCGTGTCGATGATGCGCAACGCCGACCTCGACGAGGTCCGCTACGGCCGTGGCGACGGCTGGGAGGCCGTCGACCTCCCCTATCTCGGCCGGGACCTCTGGCTCACGGTGGTCCTGCCCGACAGCGGTCGGTTCCGGGCGGTCGAGGAGGGCCTGGACGGGGCGGGACTGACGGCCTTGGTCGAGTCGCTCACTCCGTCGCTCGTCGACCTCTCGCTGCCCAAGTTCGGCTTCACCACCACCGTCGACCTCGACCGCGCCCTGCGGGCCCTCGGACTCGAACTCGCCCTCGATCCCGACCGGGCCGACTTCTCCGGCATCAGCGCCGAGCACCTCTCGCTGACCGGCGTGCCGCACCAGACGTTCCTGGCCGCGGACGAGCAGGGCACCGAAGCGGTGGGCACCGGGCCCGATCCGACCACCACCACGACGACGGCCACCTCGACCTCGACCACGGCCCCGGCCGGGGCGACGTCCACCACCGTCTCGGGGGTCGACGTCGGACGGGCCCCGCCGGTCACCGCCACGAGCAGCCCCGTGCGGTCCGTGGTCGTCGACCGGCCCTTCCTCGTGCTCGTGCGCGACCGGTCGACGGGGGCGCCGGTCTTCTACGGACGGGTCGTGGCCCCCGGTCGTTAGGCCGGCCCGTCGGGCAGGGGTGTCAGACGGACCGTGATGTGCACCGTCTGCTCGTCGGGGGAGCGCACGGCGGCGGCCACGACGGCGTCGCCCACGACGTAGTGCACCGACAGCGAGCGGCCGGCGTCGACCGTCGCCCGGTCGACGGCCTGGCGGAACTCGACCTCGGCTCGGAACGGCGCGGCGAAGAGATCGGCGCCGTCGCCCCGCCCGGCACCGGCGTCGCGGAGGAGCACGACCCGGAGCTGTTCGACCACGGCCCAGGCCATCGAGTTGTTGGCGTGGTCGAGCACGTCGAGGTCGGTGGCCCGCAGCGGCCACGGGAACCGGCGAACTCCCGCGGCGTCGGTTTCGACCGGGTCGTGGATCTGGCGGGCATTGACCACCCGACCGGCCGCCGCCTCGTCGTAGAGGTCGTGGAACTGGGTCGGCAGGGGTAGCGGGCGGCCGGTCGCCGCGTCGAGGTGGACCCACACGGTCACCGCATCGATCAGCGCCCCGACATCACCGGTTATCGACACCCGGCGCTCGGCCCAACGGCTCCCCCACCCCGAGCAGAAGGTGGCCAGCTCGACCTGCTCGCCCAGTCGGGCCGACGTCCGCTGCTCGATCACCGTCCGCCGCACCACCCAGCCCTCTGCGTCGACCAGACCGGCGTCGTCGGTGTCGTCGCTGCTCACGTCCTGCAGGTAGCGCACCAGGGCGTCGAGGCGGAGGCGGGAAGCAGGATCGACGTCGCCCAGGCGCACCGGCCGGGTGCGGCGGAACACCCGGCCTCGGAGGGGCACCGGCAGCAGGGCCACACCGGCGTTGGGACGCCGGGAGTCAGCGCGGTCGGGGGCCATCGGCGGCGACGCTAGCGCCGGTGGTCGAGATCATCGATTAATGCGTTGACTCACGACCGGCGCGCGTGGTTGGGTGACACCCATGTTCACGTCCACCTGCGCCTCCATCGCCATTGCCCGCTCGGGCAACTGTGCGCGCGCCGCTGTGGCCTCCTCCGTGAACACCCGTACCAACTGGTACGCCCCGGGTATGGATGCCTTCCTCGGTTTCGAGCACAAGCACCCCTCCCGGCGCCCGCCGAGCCTGACGTAGCAACCGCTGCGCAGAACGCTCCACGAGGCCGCCGGGTTCCCCCGGCGGCCTTTCTGCGTTCGCCCCACCACCCTCCTCACCCGTCCCGTCCACCTACCACCTCCACCCACCCACCGAAAGGGAAATCCGATGCTCGCCGAGGCGATCGACGACATCTCACCCGCCGTCCGAGCAGCTGCGGCCTGCAACGACCTCCAGGGCTCGCTCACCGGCGTCTTCTTCTCCGAGGAGCTCCAGGACATCGCGGCGGCCAAGGCCATCTGCGCCACCTGCCCGGTGATCGTGGAGTGCCTGGAAGGCGCCATCGACCGCCACGAGCCGTGGGGCGTGTGGGGTGGCCAGATGTTCCTGAACGGGAAGATCCTGGCCACCAAGCGCCGTCGGGGCCGCCCCCCCAAGCAGCCCCGACCGGAGGACCAGCTCCCGGACATCCCGGTGCCGGTCCACCTCCAGGTCCACCTGCGCTCAGCCTGAGCCAGGTGAGGCCGTCCCTCTCCCCGACCCACCCGCGATCCCGGGTGGGGCCGCCGCCCCCGAGCCGGCCCCACCCGCTGGAAGGGTGGGCGGGGAGACCGGGGGCGGTCGTCTCCGACGGCCGCCGATGGGTTGCCCCGTCGGGGTCGGCGTCCGGCCGCCGCCGTTCGCCGACGCGGTTGGGAGTCGGCTGACGCCAGGGCTACCGTCGAGGCGTTCGCCGTCCCTGGACTCCCCATGGCCACCACCCAGCTCCCACCTGACGACCAGCCGCCGGCGCCCGCCCCCCGGCGGGTGAACCGCGGCCTCCTGTGGGCGGCGGCACTGGCCACCGTGGTGTTGGCGGTGGCCACGGTGATGGCCTTCGTGTCCGACGGCGACACGGCCGACGGCATCGTGAAGCTCGATCCCAACGGCACCGAGCCCATCGGCAGCCTCGACGGCAGCAGCAACCCCACGGGCCAGGCCCTGCCCGCCCTCGTGTACACGACCTTCGCCGGAGGAACGTCCCCGCTGCGTCCCGACGGCCGCCCCCTCGTCGTGAACTTCTGGGCCGCGTCGTGCGGTCCGTGCGTGCAGGAGATGCCGGCGATCCAGCAGTTCGCCGAGACCAACGCCGGTCGGGTCGACGTCCTCGGGCTCCAGGTGGCCGAAGCAGCCGACGCCGGGGCCCGCATGATCGAACGGACCGGCGTGACCTACCCGGTGGGTCGCGACGCCAACGGGTCCATCGCCCGGGCTCTCGGTGGGCTGAACCTCCCGCAGACCCTCGTGGTCGGCGCCGACGGCACCATCGTCGCCTGGCACGTCGGAGCCCTCAGCGAGGCGGATCTGCAGGCCCTCGTCGACGACAACACCGGGAGCTGACCCGGTGAACCCGTCCATCGTCTACGCCTTCGGCGTCGGGATGGTCGCCACCTTCAACCCGTGCGGCTTCGCCATGCTCCCGGCCTACCTCTCGTACTTCCTCGGCCTGGAGGGCGTCGCTCACCCCGACGAGAGCGATCCGGGGCGCAACGTCCTGCGGGCCCTGAGCGTGGGCGCGGCCATGACCGCCGGCTTCGTGGTCGTGTTCGGGGTGCTGGGCCTGGCCTTGGAGCCCGTCCTCAACTCGATCAAGGACCGCTTGCCGTGGGTGACCATCGCCCTGGGCCTGGTGCTCGTCGCCCTGGGCGTGTTGATGCTGGCCGGTCGGTCGATCACCGTGCGGCTGCCCAAGATCACCCGCGGCACCGACTCCCGCGAGCTCACCTCGGTGTTCCTCTTCGGCATCTCCTACGCCTTCGTCTCGCTCAGCTGCACGATCTCGTTGTTCTATGCCGCGGTGTCGACCACGCTCGACAACGAGAGCGTCGTCGTCGGGATCGGCGCCTTCGTCGCCTACGCCCTCGGCATGGGGCTGGTGCTCATGGTGCTCACCCTGGCCATCGCCCTCGCCCGCCAGGGCCTGGTCCGCGAACATGCGGCGCGTCCTGCCCTACGTGAACCGGGTGTCGGGGGCCCTGCTGCTCCTGGCCGGCGCCTACGTCGCCTACTACGGCTGGTACGAGCTGCGGGTGTTCGACGGAGACACCACCGGCGGCGGCGTGGCCCAGTGGGCCTTCGACCTCAACAGCCGGGTCAGCACCTGGATCACCGAGGTGGGTCCCACCCGGGTGGGGCTGCTGCTCGCCCTGGTCATCGCCTTCTCCGTCCTCGTGGCTCTCGCCCGCCGGAGCTCGGCGTCAGGCCGGCCGGTCGACGGGTCCGAGGGGCAGCGCGCCGAGAAGATCTCCACTCGAGAGTCCGAGGCCTCCGCCGGGAAGGCCTGACTTTCGCGCCGGTAACCTCGGCCCATGGATCTGCGCATCTTCGTCGAGCCCCAGCAGGGCGCCAGCTACCTCCAACAGCTCACCGTGGCCCAACTGGCCGAGGAGCTCGGCTTCGACGCCTTCTTCCGTTCGGACCACTACCTGAAGATGGGGGAGGTGAGCGGTCTGCCGGGGCCGACCGACACCTGGGTGACCCTCGGAGCCATCGCCCGCGAGACGCTCACCATCCGGCTCGGCACGCTCGTCACGTCGGCCACGTTCCGTCTTCCCGGACCCCTCGCCGTGGCCGTCGCCCAGGTCGACGACATGAGCGGTGGACGGGTCGAGCTCGGGTTGGGAGCCGGTTGGTACGACGACGAGCACACCGCCTACGGCATCCCCTTCCCCGGGGTGAAGGAGCGCTTCGACCGCCTGGAGGAGCAGCTCGAGATCATCACCGGCATGTGGCACACGCCGGCCGACTCCCAGTACACCTTCGAGGGGGACAACTACGGGCTGGTCGGCTCGCCGGCGCTGCCCAAGCCCCTCCAGGCCGGCGGGCCGCCCATCATCATCGGCGGCCACGGCCCCACCCGGACGCCGCGTCTGGCTGCCCAGTACGCCCACGAGTTCAACGTCCCGTTCTCCCCCGTCGACACCTTCTCGGCCCAGTGCGCCCGCGTCCGCCGGGCCTGCGAGGACCGGGACCGGGACCCGGACTCGATGATCTACTCCGCCGCCCTGGTGCTGTGCTGCGGTGAGAACGACGGCGCCGTCGAGCGCCGGGCCGGCAACATCGGCCGCGCCGCCGACGAGCTCCGGGAGAACGGGGCCGCCGGCACGCCGGCCGAGGTGCTCGACACCATCGCCACCTACGCCGAGGCCGGCGCCGAGCGCTTCTACCTCCAGGTCCTCGACCTCGACGACCTCGACCACCTCCGCCTCGTCGCCGCCGAGGTCATGAAGCTCCTGCCGTGAGGTTTGCGCAGCGGAGCTGCGCCGGCTTCGCCGTAGGCCCTCCATCTCACCGCTGCTCCGCCTGGCGGCTCCGCAGCCGAAAGACCGCGCCGGCGTCGCCGTAGGCCCTCGTTCGGGGGTCAGGGATTGAGGCGGTCGATGCGCCAGCCGGTGGGGGTGGTGGGGTCGGCGGTGTAGCGGAAGCGGTCGTGGAGGCGGGAAGGCTGGCCCTGCCAGAACTCGATCGTGGTCGGGAGCACCCGATACCCGCCCCAGTGCGCCGGGCGGGGCACGTCGACTCCGTCGTAGCGGGCCTCGGTGGCCGCGAAGCGAGCCTCCAGGGCCTCCCGGTCGGCGATCACCTCGCTCTGGTCGGACGCCAACGCCCCGATCTGGCTGCCTCGGGGCCGGGTGGCGAAGTAGGCGTCGGACTCCTCGGGCGTGACCCGCTCCACCGGGCCGGCCACTCGAACCTGGCGCCCGAGCACCCCCCAAGGGAAGCACAGCGACGCTCTCGGCCGGGCCGCCAGCTCGTGGCCCTTCTGGCTGTCGTAGTTGGTGAAGAACACGAAGCCGTGGTCGAGCCCCTTCAACAGCACGTGGCGCGACGAGGGCTGATCGTCCTCGCCCACGGTGGACACGACCACGGTCTGGGGTTCGTGGACCCCGGCCGCGAGCACGTCGTCGTACCAACGCTGGAACTGCACCAGCGGGTCCTCGGCCAGGTGGCGGCGCCGCAACCCGCTTTCCTGGAAGGCGCGGCGGGCCTCGTCGAGGGCGGACGGTTCGCTCATCGCCCCAGTCCAGCCGCCGGTGACCGTCGATGCCAGGTCGGGCCGCTCACGAGCTGCGACCGATGGCGACGCCCACCCCGGCCGCCACCAGGCCGGTGACGAGCATCACCGCCGCCCACCGCAGGGCCACGGTGCGCCGCCCGCCCTCGATCTCCTCGGCCAGCTGGGCCACGAAGGTGGAGAAGGTGGTGAGCCCGCCGCAGAAGCCGACGGCCACCGCGAGGCGGACGTCGGGGTCCACGGTGTGGCTGACGGCGAAGCCGGTGAACCAGCCGAGCACGAACGAGCCGACGATGTTGGCGACGAGGATGCCCACCGACGGGCCCTCCGGGAAGCGACGGCGCAGACCGAGGTCGAGGAGGTGGCGGCTCACGGCGCCCACCGCTCCGGCCACGCCCACCACCACGAGGCCGTTCACGAGGCGGTGCCCCACGGCACCATGCGGCGGGTGGCGGCCATCGTGGCCAGGACACCGACCAGCCCCAGCGCGGTGCTGAGCACCAGGTACGTCACCGCCACCACGGCGTGCCCGACGCGCACCAGCTCCACGGTCTCGACCATGAAGGTGGAGAAGGTGGTGAAGGCCCCCAACGCGCCCGTGCCCAGCAGGGCGTGCCAGTGCGTGTGCGGTCTCGGGCCGTCGAGGAGGAGGACGAGGACCACCCCGAGCAGGCAGGCGCCGAGAACGTTGACGACGAGGGTCGTGACCGGGAAGGTGCCGCCGTGGACGGGGAACCGAGCCGAGAGCCCCCAGCGGACCCAACTCCCGAGCATCCCGCCCACGGCGACGGCGAACGGGCGGAGCGGGAGCCGCACGGGTCAGCGGATCTCCGTGGCGCCGCGGAAGTAGGGCAACAACACCTTGGGGATCTGCACCGAGCCGTCGGCCTGACGATGGGTCTCCACCACCGCGGCCCACACCCGGGGCACGGCCAGGGCCGAGCCGTTGAGGGTGTGGATGTGCTCGGTGCCCTTCACGTCGGCCGGCCGATAGCGGATGTTGGCCCGTCGGGCCTGGTAGTCGCTGAACCACGACACCGACGAGACCTCGAGCCACTGGTCGACACCGGGCGCGTAGACCTCGATGTCGAAGGACCGGTGGTGGGACTGGCCCAGGTCGCCGGTGCAGATGTCGAGCACCCGGTAGGCGAGGCCCAGGTCGGCGATGAGGCCTTCGGCTCGGGCGAGGATCTCGTCGAGCATGGCCGGAGCCTGGTCGGGCGTGGTGTAGGCGAGGAGCTCGACCTTGTCGAACTCGTGGACCCGCAGCAGCCCGCGGGTGTCACGCCCGGCCGAGCCCGCCTCGCGCCGGAAGCAGGGCGAGTAGGCCATCAGCCGCATGGGCAGGTCGGCCTCGTCGAGGATCTCGTCCTTGGCGATGGACGTGAGCGGCACCTCGGCGGTGGGGATGCACCAGAGGTCGTCCCGCTCGAGGTGGTAGGCGTCGTCGGCGAACTTGGGCAGCTGCCCGGTGGCGGTGAGGGTCGAGGACAGGACCAGGCTGGGCGGGCGCACCTCTTCGAAGGCGTCGGCGTTGCGGTCGAGGGCGGCCTGGCACAGGGCCCGACCGAGGGTGGCCCCCTGCTTGCGCAGCATGGTGAACATCGAGCCGGAGATCTTCACGCCCCGCTCGAGGTCGAGGATGCCGAGCTCGGCCCCGGTCTCCCAGTGCGGTACCCGCTGGTGGGGATGCCAAGCGGTCGGATCGTCCCCCGGCCCGACCACGCGCACGACGGGGTTGTCGTCGGGCCCGGCGCCGTCGGGGGCATCGGGCGACGGGAGGTTGGGGATCCGCAGGAGGAGGTCGTGCACGGGCTCGCCCAGGGCATCGGCCTCGGCGGCGAGGGCCTTCTCCCGGTCGCCCAGCTCCCGGCTGGCGGCCTGGCGCACCTCGGCGCCGGCCATGTCGCCGTCGCGGCGGAGCTGACCGACCTCCTTGGACACGGCGTTGATCTCGGCCCGCAGCGAGTCACGCTCGGCGGCCACGTCGCGCAGACGGGCGTCGAGGCGATGGAGCTCCTCGACCTCGTCGGTGCCGTCACCACGGCGGGCGAGCGAGGCGCGCACGGCCTCGAAGTCGGTACGGACCCGGCGGACGTCGATCACGATCTGAACCGTAGCCGTCGGCCCGATAGCGTCCGCTCGTGCATTTCCCCGCCCCGTCCGACGGCGCGCCGGCGGTCGAGGTCGACGACCTGGTGGTCCGCTACGGCGACCACGTGGCCGTGGACGACCTGTCGTTCCGGGCCGAGCCGCGGCCGGATCACCGCGCTGCTGGGCCCCAACGGCGCCGGCAAGACGTCGACGGTGGAGACCCTCGAGGGCTACCGGCGCCCGACCGCGGGAGGGTTCGGGTCCTCGGCCTCGACCCCGGAGCCGACCACGCCGCCCTCGTGCCGCACATCGGGGTGATGCTGCAGTCCGGCGGCGTCTACACCGCGATCCGGCCGCCCGAGGTCCTCCGGCTGTTCGCCAGCTACTACGACGACCCCGCCGATCCCGACGAGCTGCTCGAGCGGGTGGGCCTGGCCGATCGCCGCCGCTCGACGTGGCGCCAGCTGTCCGGCGGCGAGCAGCAGCGCCTCTCGCTGGCCCTCGCTCTCGTCGGTCGGCCCGAGGTGGCCTTCCTCGACGAGCCCACCGCCGGCATCGACCCCTCGGGTCGGCAGCTGATCCGCCAGATCGTGGCCGAACTGCGCGAGGAGGGCGTGGCCGTCGTGCTCACCACCCACGATCTCGACGAGGCCGAGCAGCTGGCCGACCGCGTCGTCATCATCGACCACGGCCGGTTGCTCGCCGACGGCACCCCGACCGAGCTCATGAGCGCCGGGCAGACCGACGAGGTCCGCTTCGGGGCCCCCTCCGGTCTCGACGTGGCCGCGCTGGCGACGTGGCTCGATGCCCCGGTGACCGAGGAGAGCCCGGGCGAGTACCGGGTCGGGGCCGCGCCCACCCCGGCCGCCGTGGCCCGCCTCACCGCCTGGCTGGCCGAGCACGACCTGCCCCTGGCCGACCTCCGAGCCGGTCGCCAGACGCTCGAGGACGTGTTCCTCCGCCTCACCCAGACCGCGGCCGAGGTCGCCTCGCCCGACGAGGCCGAGGCCGGGAGCGCGCCGGGCCCGGGGTCGACGCCGGCGGTCACGCCGGTGAAGGCGTTCGTCGGCCAGACCCGGGCCGAGCTGGCTCTCAGCCTGCGCCAGGGCGAGCAGCTGCTGGTGAGCATCGGCATCCCCCTGCTCTTGCTGGTGTTCTTCTCGCTGGTCGACGTCCTCCCCCTCCCCGACGGGGTCGACGACGGCGTCGACTTCCTCGCCCCCGGCATCCTCGCCCTCGCCGTGATGTCGAGCGCCATGGTCAGCCTCGGCATCGGCACGGGCTTCGAGCGCCAGTACGGCGTGCTGAAGCGCCTCGGGGCCACGCCGCTCGGCCGCACGCGGTGGGTCGCCGCCAAGATCGCCATGGTCCTCGTCCTCGAGGTCGTCCAGGTGGTGGTGCTGGTGGCCGCCGCCCTGCTCCTCGGGTGGAGCCCGGGTGGGCAACCGGCGCTCGCTCCGGTGGCCATCGTCCTCGGCACCGCCGCCTTCGCCGGGCTCGGCCTGCTGCTGGCCGGCACGCTCCGGGGCACCCTGAACCTCGCCGTCACCAACGGGCTCTACCTGGTGTTGCTGCTCCTCGGCGGGATGATCATCCCCTTCGCCGACATGCCGGGCGCCATCGCCGCCATCGGCAAGGCGACGCCGGCCGGGGCGCTCAGCCAGGTGATGCAGGCCACGCTTCGCGACGGGGCGCCGGCAGCCGGCGCGTCATGGGTCGTGCTGGCGGTGTGGGCCGTGGCCCTGCCCGTGGCCGCCATCCGCTTCTTCCGCTGGGAGTGAGCGCCCCGCCGGGGGGTCAGCGGCGAGGCGGGGTGGGCGCGACGACGTCGGGATCGGCGATCGGGGATCCCCCGAGCCCGCCCTTCCCGCCCTCTTCCCACTCCATGATCTCGCGTTCGGAGAGGAACAGCCCCTGGCGCTCGGCCTCCTGGTGGCGGGCGGCCCACCTGAAGAACATGATGGCGATGATCGTCCACACGTAGGCCGCCTCGAGCACCTTCATGATCATCCCCGCGGCGATCTGGTCGTCGAGGGCACTGATCCCCCACAGCCGGATGGGCTGGTCGTAGACCGAGTAGACCACGCTGCTCGAGAGCCACAGCCACGCCGCTGGCACAGTGGGCAGGATCGACTGGGCGAACAGGTAGACCATCTGGCCGGGCAGGGAGAGGCGCAGCTCGGGCCACGGCCCGCAGATCGGCACCCACATGAGCAGGGCGGTGGAGAACAGCACCAGGTGCAGCCCGTAGTGGAAGGGCCCGTCGGCCACCGCGGTGTTCACCACCCAGGGGATGTGGCTGGCCAGGTTGAGCACGTTGAAGATGAGCCAGGCCCAGATCGGCCGGGCCAGGCTCGAGAGGGCACGCCACACGCGACCGTCGGAACGGACGATCAGCTGGGCCAGCCACCGAGGGCAGGAGAGCAGGAACAGCGGCGGGACGATGAGGGTCAGCACGAAGTGCTGGAACATGTGCGCCGAGTAGAGGCGCTCCTCAGCGATGTCGTGGAGAGGCCAGACCGTGACGGCGGTCATGGTGATGACTGCCGACCAGAACGCCGTCGCCTGGCGCCGGCTGATCACGACCTCGCCCGGCTCCAGCACCGTGGGCCCGATGACCCGGGCCACGTACAACCCGCCGCCGACGATGGCGAGCATGAGCCCCCACACCTCCCAATGGGGGGTGAACGAGGGCATCGCGCTCGCCAACATCAAGATCGCACCTTCACCTTCCGCCCGAGGGCGGGATCAACCGCTCAGCCGTGGGAGTCCGGCCACCAGATCCGGAACATCGACAGGGCAGCCACGTACACGGCGATGGCCAGGATGAACCCGCCGTAGAAGAACCAGGAGAGGATGGGTTTGTCGAAGCGCAGGTGCATGAAGATGTAGGCGACGGTGAAGAACTTCACCAGCATCAGCACCAGGAGCACGACGACCACGAGGTTGCCGGACCAGGCGGGGAAGTCCGGGAACGCGTAGGTGCAGATCTCGACGACCGTGATGGCGCCGAGGAACAGCGCCGTGAGCACGTAGATCTTGTCGCGCGAGTACTCCCGTACCGCACCGTCGAGGACGGCGGTGGGGATCTCGTCGTGAGAGGTCAGGGCCATCGGATGCTCCTACGGGATCAGGTAGACGACGGCGAAGATGAAGATCCAGACCACGTCGACGAAGTGCCAGTAGAGGCCGACGATCTCAACGGTCTCGGACCGGTGCTCGGGCAGCTTGCCCCGCAGCGAGAGCAGCACCAGCGTCATCAACATGATGATGCCGACGGTGACGTGCACGCCGTGGAAGCCGGTGAGCGTGTAGAAGGCGGAGCTGAACCGGCTGGTGGTGTAGCCGAGGCCCTCCCGCACGAACACGGTGAACTCGTAGACCTGCCCGGCGAGGAAGGTGGCGCCCAGCAGGGCGGTGGCGCCGAGCCAGACCCGCATGCGGTGGTGGTCGCCCCGCTCGATGGCAGACACGGCCAGCACCATGGTGAGCGAGCTCATCAGCAGCACGAACGACGAGGTGGACGTGAACGGGATGTCGTAGATCTCGCTCGGCGTCGGGCCCTCGAGGGGGTGCTTGTAGAGCAGGTAGGTGGTGATGATGCCGCCGAAGAGGAGGCACTCCGACGCCAGGAACAGCCACATCGCCAACTTGGTGTTGGAGATGCCGGTGTTGGTGTCGTGCTCGATGTGGGCGCTGGCCTGGTGCTTCTCGGCCTCGGCGATCGACTCGTGGGCCATGACGGTCTCAGCCAACGGTCTCCGCCTCCTTCTCCGACTCGATCACGGCGGTGTCCTGTTCGGCTCGTTCGGCGTCGTCGGGGGTGGTCTCCCCGTCGCCCGACGCGTGGACGTCGGGGCCGTGGTCCTCGTGGGCCGCATCGGGGTCGTCGGGCGGCTCGAGCACCCAGGCGAAGAGGCTGCCGACGACGACGATTCCGCCGACCAGGCACAGCCAGAGGTTGAAGATGAGCCCGTAGGCGACGATCGGCATGCCGAAGGCCGAGACGATCGGCCAGTACGACGGCGACGGGAGATGGACGCCCTTGCCGTCGTGGGGCTTCTGCACGACGTCCTCGGTGGCGGCGATGCGCACGAGCTTGCCGTCCTTGGTCTCGCCGTACTTGCGGTACCAGAAGTCGTCGACGCGGGTGATGGTGGGCACCGGATCGAAGTTGTAGGCCGGCGGGGGCGAGGAGATCATCCACTCGATGGTGCGGGCGTCCCACGGGTCGGCGCCGGGAGGAGGCAGCGACTTGGCCTTCCTCTTGCTGTAGAAGATGTTGAAGATGAACAGCGCCACGCTGCTGGCCAGGGTGAACGCACCGATGGTGGCCACCTTGTTCCACAGCTCGAAGCCGTAGCCGGCGTCGTAGGTGTAGATCCGTCGGCTCATGCCCTGCAGGCCGAGGATGTGCATGGGGGCGAAGGTGAGGTTGAAGCCGAGCAGCATCAGCCAGAAGTTCGACTTGCCGATCTTTTCGTTCAGCATGTAGCCGAAGACCTTCGGCCAGTAGAAGTAGAAGCCACCCATGAAGCCGAAGAAGGCGCCGCCGAAGAGCACGTAGTGGAAGTGGGCGACGATGTAGTAGGTGTCGGTCTGCTGGGTGTCGGCGGGGGCCACCGAGTGGGTGACGCCGGAGAGGCCACCGATGGTGAACATCGTGACCAGGCCGATGGAGAACAGCATCGGCGTGGTGAAGCGCAACTTGCCGCCCCACATGGTGGCGGTCCAGTTGAGGATCTTCACGCCCGTGGGCACGGCGATGAACATCGTGGTGAGCGAGAAGGTGGTGACCGAGATCGGGCCGATGCCCGACACGAACATGTGGTGGGCCCACACGCCCCAGCCCATGAAGCCGATGGCCACGCCGGAGAACACGATGA
This sequence comes from uncultured Actinomycetes bacterium, assembly GCA_963793025.1. Classification (GTDB taxonomy): domain Bacteria; phylum Actinomycetota; class Acidimicrobiia; order Acidimicrobiales; family Acidimicrobilacustridaceae; genus CAWBYL01. Next base: position 228,007 of record CAWBYL010000006.1, on the reverse strand, counting down.
ACGGGTAGCCGAAGATCGGCTTGCGGGCGAAGGTGGGCAACATCTCCGAGACCAGCCCGAACGCCGGGAGGATCATCAGATAGACCTCCGGATGCCCGAAGATCCAGAACAGGTGCTCCCACAGCAACGGGTTGGCGCCCTTGGCCACGTTGAAGAAGTTGGCGCCGAACAACCGGTCGGTCATCAACAGGATCTGGGCGGCGGTGAGGACCGGGATGGCGAAGAGCAGCAGGAACTGGGTGACGAGGGTCATCCAGGTGAAGACCGGCATCTTCATGAGGCTCATGCCCGGGGCCCGCATGTTGAGCACCGTGACGATGAGGTTGACGGCGCCGGTCAGCGAGGCGATGCCGGTGATGATGAGGCCGAGGTTCCAGAAGTCGATGCCGTGGCTCGGGGAGAAGATCACGCCGTTGTTGGGGGCGTAGTTGAACCAGCCGCCGTCGGCGCCGCCGCCGAGGATCCAGCTGGTGTTCAGGAACACGCCACCGAACAGGTACATCCAGAAGCTGAAGGCGTTGATCCGGGGGAAGGCGACGTCGCGGGCGCCGATCTGCAGCGGCATCAGGTAGTTGGCGAAGGCGGCGCCGATGGGCATCACCACGAGGAACACCATGGTGGTGCCGTGCATGGTGAAGACCTGGTTGTAGGCGTCGGCGCTGAGCAGCGTGCCCCGGGGGGACCACAGCTGGATGCGGATCAGCAGCGCCTCGAACCCGCCGATGAGCAGGAACACCAGGGCGGTGGCCCCGTACATGACGCCGATCTTCTTGTGGTCGACCGTGGTGAGCCACGACCGCCAGCCGGGGCCGCCCTTGGGCCGCGTGAAGACGCCGGCCGGCCGGTAGTCGGTGGGGCCGTCGCCCGAGGGCAGGGCGAGCGGGCCGGCTTCAGTGACTGCCATGAAGTGCTCCGGGAAAGGCGAGGGCGACGAGGAAGGGGGTCATGGGGGGCGGGGCCTAGTTCAGGGTCTCGAGGTAGGCGACGAGCAGGTCGATCTGGTCCTCGGTGAGACCCAGGTTGGGCATGCCCCGACCGCCCTGGGCGTAGGCGGGCTTCAGGGCGGGGGCGTTGCGCAGCCAAGCCTCGAGGGTGACCCGGTTGAGGTTGTCGGTGTTCACCGGACCGCCGAGCAGCGCTTCGCCGGGATCACCGGCCGCGGCCCGGTCGGTCGGATCGTCGACGACCGGCGACTCGGGCGTGTTGCCCGGGTCGGCGGACTGCACGGTGGCGTACAGGTTGAAGATCGACCCGGCGAAGGTGCCGCGGGTCATGAGGTGGGTGAGGTCCGGGGCCACGCCCGACACGAGCGGCGGGGGCGTCTTCTCGAGGTCGGCGTTGTTGACGCCGTCGATGAGGTGGCACTGCGAGCAGTACGTGACCCAGAGCTTCTTGCCCTCGGCGGCCACCGGATCGGTGGGGTCCTCGGCGTGGTCCTTCTGCTGGTTCGTGACCCACGCCGCGTAGTCGTCGGTGCTGATCGACCGGACGAGCATCCGCATGTTGGCGTGGGAGAGACCGCAGAACTCGGTGCACTGGCCCCGGAAGATGCCGGGGTTGTCGGCCTGGAGCTTCAGCGGGCTGGTGATGCCGGGGACGGCGTCCTTCTTGCCGTTGAGCCCGGGGATCCAGAACGAGTGGATGACGTCGTTGGAGGCGATGGTGAGAGCGATGGGCCGCCCGGCGGGGATGACCAGCTCACTGGCGGTGGTGATGTCGTTGGGGCCGTCGAAGTTGCCGTCGTTGTCGACGTCGTACTTGAACTGCCACCACCACTGCTGACCGGTGACCTCCACGCTGATGGAGTCCGGCTCCTTCTTGTTGAGGTCGATGATGGTGATCACGGTGCCGACGGCGACGGCGGCGAGGATCAGGGCGGGGAGGATCGTCCAGCCGATCTCGAGCACGGTCCGACCGTGGACCTGCTCGGGGAACTCGTCGGGGTCGGAGTCGGGACGCTCCCGGAACTTCCAGCTGATGAAGATCACGGCGCCCATCACGCCGACGAACACGACGCCGGCGACGGCGAACACCGGGAGCACCAGGTTCTGGATGCTCTGCGCGCTCGGGCCGTCGGGCTCGAGCGTGGTGAGGGGTTTGCCCCCGTTCATGAAGGCGTTGACGATGAGCACGGCGAACAAGACGGTGACGCCGACGAGCGACACCACTTGGAAGATGCGCACAACGACGGAACGGCGGGGCATTTACTCTCCTCGGGAGGCGGCGGGGAAGCCGCCTCCGGCCGGTCGTGCCGACGCCGGCGAGGCGACATCGACGAGCTTGCTGCGAAGGGGTTCGAGGTCTGTGCAGTGTCCCCCACCGCCGACGAGGCGCGCCATTCGCGCGGCGGATCCGACGGGGTGACGTCGAGCGGGCGCGAGCGGGGCCACGGTCATGCCTGGGCGGCCGGCTCGACGACGACGACCGCGGGCGCCGGGGCCGGCGCGGAGGACTCCGTCGATCCTTCGGTGGTGTCGGTCTCGTGGTGCTCGATGTCGCGCTCGCCGACGACGATGCCGGCGATGCCCGCACCGATGACGGCGATGGCGCCGATCACCACCAGGACGGTGGCCACCGACCGCCCGGAACCGGGCTTGAGGGCGAGCAGCGTGGCCACCAGGAAGAAGACGAGGGCGATGGCCCCGAAGATGATGACCGATCCGGTCTTGGAGACGGCGAGGAGCAGGCGGGACAGGCCGATCACCACGACGGCGATGGACACGGCGGCGACGATCGGCGTCCGCAGCGGATCGATGAAGCGGTGGTAGAGCTCGGCGTTCACGGTGGGGTCACCGGTGGCCCGCTCGGCCCAGTTGCGCAGCGTCCACACGAAGGCCACGCAGACCAGCAGACCGAGGCCGGCGAAGATGAGCACGCCCTCGGAGGTGGCCAGCCCGACCATGGCCAGCACCACGGCGAAGCCGCTCATGGCAGGGAGGAAGTTGTCGCCGACCGGCGCCCGCGTCAGGGGCACGCTCTCGGCGTGGACGACCTGCGCCTCAGCCTCGGGGTCGGCGTCCCGGAAGGCGATGAGCACGCCGGCCAGGCCGGCGGACATGGCGAACAGGCCCACGAACATGGCGTAGGCGAGGTGATCCCCCACCCCGCCCTTCCAGCCGAGGCTCAGAGGCCCGATGACGCGGTCCACGGGCGTCTGGGTCTGGCTGGTGAAGGCGACGACGATGGCGGCCACGAGCGAGAAGCCGGCCAACCCGGCGAAGAACCGGAACGCCGTGGTGAACATGCGCGAGCGGAGCATGGTGGCCTACTTGGTGACGTAGATGGAGAGCCAGATGACGAAGTAGACGGCGACCATCGTGTGCCAGAAGAGGGCAGCAGCCGAGATGCCGTCGTGTTGCCGGGACGTGTACTGCCCGGCCAGGGCCCGGAAGGCCATGAGGGCCACGAACACCATGGCCACCACCACCATGAGGAGGTGGGCACCGGTGATCGTGTAGATGAGGACGGCCTGGGAGCTGCCGTCGATGTCGAGGCTCATGAGCCCGTAGAGGTACGAGGTCATGATGAGGACCGAGGCCCCGAACACCAGCGTGACCCCGAAGGCCAGGTAGGCGTTCACCCGGTCGTCACGGGCGATGGCGGACACGGCCCACTGCATGGTGACGACGGACATGGCCAGCGTGAACAGCATCGTGTTCGGCTGCTGCAGCGGGATGGTCACGCCCTTGGGGAGCCACGTGTCGCCGGCGGCGATGATGTCGGCCCGCTGGGTGAGGTAGATGCCGATCAGGGTGACGAACACCATGACGGTGCCGGCGGCGGCGAACGCCGTGCCGACCATGAGGACACGGGGGCGCTGCAGCGGCGGACCCGTCGGCAGGGCGTGGGTGGCGGCGGCCATCAGGCCTCCTCGGAGGGCTCAGAGGCGTCGAGCAACGGCTCGGCGGAGACGATGACGGGCAGTTCGCCGAAGTTGCCGGTGGGCGGCGGTGACGGACACGACCACTCGAGGGTCTGACCGGTGCCCCAGGCGTCGTCCTCGACACGGGCGCCGCGGGCGGTGCTGAGCAGGGCGAACAGGGTGATGACGGCGCCGAGGGCGAGGAGGGCGTCCCCGGCCACGGAGATGCCGTTGAGGGTGTCGGCGGCGTCGGCCAGCCCGTCGTACTTGGTGGCGAAGCCGAGCACGATGAGCGGGAGGCCGGCGAGGACGCCGCCGCCGAGGAGCACCAGCACGTTGAGCTTGCCCAGGCCCTCGGCCGGCGCGCGGCCGGTCATCTTCGGCGCCCAGTACATGAGCCCGGCCACACCGGCGGCCAGGACGGCAGCGGCGACGAGGGCGAACTGGCCGGCGGTGTAGATGGTGGTCTCCCGCAGTTCGAGCGGGGTGATGACGTACAGGACACCGGCGGCGGCGCCGAGCAGGAGCAGCAGCATCGACACCACTGCCAGGCCGAGCGGGCTCTTGGTCGACGGCTTGCCGGCGAGCATGGTGGCGGCCCACCCGGCCACCAGGGCCAGCACGACCACGAGGATCAGCACCGACATGGCGGCGAAGAGCAGCTCGTCGGGAGCGTCCGGGTAGAAGTAGGGCTGGGCGAACGAGCCGATGCTGAGCACGCCGAAGGCGCCGATGGCGGTGAGCAGGACACCCCGGTTGGGCTGGCGGACGCCGACGAGGGTGGCGACCACGTCGGAGATGATCCCGAGACCGGGGATCATGAACGTGTACACCTGGGGCTGGCCCACCAGCCAGGAGATCTGGGCCCACTGGCTGCCGGCCACGCCGAAGTCGCTGGGGCGGCCGTAGTGGAGGTCGACGTAGATGAGCACCACGTTGGCCAGCAGGGCCGGGAGGGTGAGCAGCCAGATCGACGTGCCCACGAGGGAGGCCCAGGTGAAGAAGGGCACGCGGTCGAGGCTCATGCCCGGGGTGCGCAGGGCGATGGCCGTGGTGACGACGCAGACCGAACCGAGCAGGAGTGAGGCCACGAGCCCGATGAGCGCGAGGAGCCCGAGGTCGACGGCTTCGGCCCGGGTGCCGCCGATGCCGCCGTCGATGGCGCTGGCCACGACGAGCACGCCGCCCGAGAGGAACCAGGTCCACAGCGCGGCCGATGCCGCCCGGGGGAAGGCCACTGTGTTGGCGCCCACCTGGAGGGGGACGATGTAGGTGGCCAGCCCGAGCATGAGCGGGATCATCACCATCAGCACCAGGCCGAGGCGGCCGAGCTGGAACATGGTGGTGGCGCCGTCGTTCGTGAGGAAGTTGCCGTCGCCGAGGGTGTGCGCTCCGGCGAGGGCGGTGAGGACCCAGAAGGCTGCTCCCCACAGGAGGGCGGCGCCCACGTACACGAGGCCGATGGCCTTGTGGTCACCGGATCCGAGGAGGGAGACGGGGAGCGGAACGGCCGTGCTGGACGGCGTCTCGACCTCGGTCTCGGACTCGGGTCTCGTGTCGGTTAGCGCCATGTCAGTTGGGACCTCGTTCGAGCGACCGCACTCGGGCCGGCACAGGCCGGACTGGACCACGGAGAGCTGGCGTTCCGGAGCACGCCAGTACGGCGATGGACTCTACACACGGCCACGGAACCGATCGAAAACCGGGGTAAAGGGCGCAGCCGTCACAGACCAGACCGCACGAGCTGGTCGAGGGCCATCGCCCCGAACAGCAGCGTGATGTAGGTGATCGACCAGGTGAACAGTCGCATGGCCCGTTGGGCGGTCGGATCCCGCAGGAGCCGCACGGCCATGGCCGTGAACACCGCTCCGAGGACCACGGCCGCGGCCCAGTAGATCGACCCCATGTCGGCCACCGGGGCGAACACGAGGGTGAGGGCCACAGCAACACGGTGTAGACGAGGATGCGCACGGCGGTGGTGTGCAGCGACACCACCGAGGGGAGCATGGGCACGTCGGCCGCGGCGTAGTCGTCCTTGTACCGGATGGCCAGGGCCCAGAAGTGCGGCGGCGTCCAGTAGAAGATGATGGCGAAGAGCACGACCGGCGCCCAGCCGAGCGAGTTGGTCACGGCGGACCAGCCGATGAGCACCGGCACGGCCCCGGCGGCGCCGCCGATGACGATGTTGCTCGTTGGAGGTGCGCTTCAGCCACAGCGTGTAGACGAACACGTAGAACAGGCAGGCGGCCACGGCCAGCACGGCGCTGAGCAGGTTGACGAACGCCCACAGCCAGACGAAGGCCACGATCTCGAGGCCGATGGCGAAGATCAGGGCGTTGCGGGGCTCGATGACGCCGGTGACGAGGGGCCGGTTCCGGGTCCGCTCCATGATGGCGTCGATGTCGCGGTCGACGTACATGTTGATGGCGTTGGCCCCGCCGGCGGCGAAGGTGCCGCCGACCACGGTGGCGACCATCAGCCAGACCGACGGCAACCCCTGTTCGGCGACCACCATCGTCGGCACGGTGGTGACCAGCAGCAGCTCGATGATGCGGGGCTTGGTGAGGGCCACGTAGCCCCGGACACGCGCCGTGAGGGCGGGCGCGCAACGGTCTTCATCGCCTGGGATGGTAGAGCCCGGCCCGCGGCGCCCGACAATCGCGTGCGGGCCCACCGATGTGGCGGGCGGCGATTGGGTGTGGGGAGGGCCCTCCCGTACCATCCACCTCGTGCGGCTGCCTCGCCTCTCCCCTCGGGCCTACCAGCGCATCACGCTCTTTGCCCTGCTGGTCCTGGTCGTCATCGTCGTCACCGGAGCAGCCGTCCGCCTCACCGGCTCCGGGCTGGGCTGCTCGGACTGGCCGACGTGCGAGCAGAACCGCCTCGTCGCCGACATGGGCGACACCCATGCCCGCATCGAGTTCGTGAACCGGCTCTTCACCGGCCTGGTGTCGGTGGCGGTGATCCTCGCCGTGCTCGGCTCCTTCGCCCGGGTGCCCCGCCGGCGTGACCTGACCTGGTGGTCCCTCGGCCTGGTGGCGGGCGTGATGGGCAAGGCCGTGCTCGGCGGCATCGCGGTGCGGACCGACCTGACCCCGCCCATCGTCATGGGGCACTTCGTGCTCTCCATGTTGTTGATATGGAACGCCGTGGTCCTGCACCGGCGCGCCGGTCACGACGGGTCGCGAGGCCTCCCGCTGGTGCCGCTGCGCATCCGCCGACTGGGGTGGGCGTTGGTCACCGCCGCCGCCGTGGTCGTGCTGAGCGGAACGGTCGTCACCGGCACCGGGCCCCACGGCGGTGACGCCGACGTCGAACGGTTGTCGTTCGAGATCACCGAGGTCGTCCGGATCCACAGCGGCGCCATGTGGGTGTTCCTCCTGCTGTCGGTGTGGACCCTGTTCGAGCTCCGGCGCACGGGGGCCCCGGCCATCGTCGACCGGTGGTCGAAGATCCTGGTCGGGGTGATCGTGCTGCAGGGGGCGATCGGCTACACCCAGTACTTCACCGGCGTGCCGCCCGGGCTGGTGATGCTCCACGTGTTCGGCAGCACCCTCGTGTGGATCACGGTGCTCGAGCTCGACCTGTCGTTCACCGCCCACCCGACGGAGGTGCCGGCCCGCGAACGGGAGCTGGCGGCGTGACCGCCGTCGGCGTGGGCATCGTCGCGAGCGAGACCGGCGTCGAGCTCGAGGAACCGGACCTCGACGAGGACGTCGAGGTCGACATCGAGCGTCCGTGGGTGGTCCTGGTGTGGAACGACCCGATCAACCTCATGAGCTACGTCACCCTCGTGCTCCAGAAGCTGTTCGGCTACAGCCTGGAGAAGGCCGAGTCCCTCATGCTCGACGTGCACCACAAGGGTCGGGCGGTGGTGTCGACCGGCACCAAGGAGAAGGCCGAGCTCGACGTGTTCCGGCTCCACGAGCACGGCCTGTGGGCCACCATGCAGCAGGACTGACGTGGTCTTCCCCTTCCGGCGCACCATCCAGGTCAAGGGCCCCGACCGGTTCGTCGTGAACCTCGGCGCCGACGAGCGCTCGGTCGTGAAGGCTGTGTGCGAGGACCTCATCGAGGTGCTCGACGAGGAGGAGAACCCGGCGCTGCGGCGCCTGTTCCCGGCCGGTCACGCCACCGACCAGGCCATCGACGCCCAGTACCGGGAGATGGTCCACGGCGACCTCCTGCGGTCGCGACGCGAGGTGCTGGAGCGGGTCGTGGCCACCGCCGAGGACACCGAGCTCGATCGCCAGACGCTCGACCAGTGGATGGTGGGCCTCAACGCCGCCCGCCTGGTGCTCGGCACCGTCCTCGACGTGAGCGAGGACGGTCCCCCGGACATGGATCTGGACGACCCCCGCGTTCCCGCCTGGGCGGTGTACGAGTTCCTCGGCAGCCTCCAGGACGCCGTCATCGACGCGCTGAGCCGCACCCTCGGCGAGGCCGACTAGTGCCGTTCGCCCTCGGCTTCGACGGCCGCGACGGCGTCAGTTGAAGCAGGCCAGCGACGCTTCGGTGCCGCGACGGGTCGCCTCGTCGCTGCTCATCGAGTCCTGGTTGGCCATCTCGTCGGGCGTGAGGTTGTCGACGACGTGGTTGCCGAAGCACACGGCCTGGTCGAGGGGGGCGCCCTGGTCGAGCACCTGGGCCACGAGGGTGAGCCGCAGCGCCGGGTACTGCAGCGACACCCGGGACTGGCCGGCGGGGGCGGCCACCGGCTCGCCGTTGGCCGGCTCGCACGAGCGCAGGACGACGGCCTGGTCGACCATCTCGGTCGTGGCCTGGAGCCCGGGGGAACCAGCGACCCAGGCGTCGAGGGCGGTGGCGGCCTCGGCCGTCGTCGTCGGGGTCGTGCCCCGGTAGGCGGCGGCGATGCAGATCCGGTCGTCCTGGCGGTAGGTGACGGAGTTGTCGCCGCCCCAGCCGTCGACCACGGCGAGGGCCTGGCGGGGATCGATGCGCTCGGAGAGGGTGAAGAACCAGGACACGGCACCGAAGTCGCCGCCGTCGACGCGTTCGGCGCCGTCGGGCACGCTGGGCTCGACCACGTCGATGGGCTCGACACCCTGGATGTAGCGGGTGGGGTCGATCAGGTCGGCGTCGGCCGGCGGGGGGATCTCCAGGGCGAGGTCGAGCTCGGTGTTCCCGCCGTTGGCGTCGAGCACGGCGGCGAAGGGTCCGCCCAGCGCGTAGGGGGCGGCGAAGAAGGCAAGGAGTGAATCGGGGACGCCGCCCAGGTCGACGCTGTCGGAGGCGTCGGCGGCCTGGGAGTAGTAGTCGTCCTGCTCGGAGCTGGACAGCGACTCGACGTACTGGTCCTCGACGTGGGTGGCGTCGCCTTCGACCACGGCCTGGAAGGTGTTCGACTCGGGGCTCTCCATGTCGTCCATGCGGCTGAGGTCGGCCTGCTGGTCCTGCCAGGCGTGGGTGAGCTCGTGCACCAGGGTGACGCGGTGGGCGACGTCGAGAGGGCCGGTGCCGAGCACGGTGATCTGGTCGGTGTCCTGGTCGTAGAAGGCGAGGGTGCCCTCCCCGACCAGTTGGAGCTGCGACTCGAGCAGGTCGACGTCGCCCCCGATCAGCCCGAGGGCCTTCAGCTCGCCTTCGGCGACCCGGATGTCCTGGCGGTCCTCGTCGGTGAGGTCGTTGGCCTGCCCGGTGGCGGCTTCGGTGTACGCCGCGTCGTCGAGGTAGACGATGGGCACGGGATGGTCGAACGGGGCGCCCCTCGTCTTCTCCACGAACTCGGCCAGCGGCTGGATCTCGACCGGCCACTGGTCGGGGATGGGGGCGGTGGACGAGGTCGACCCGCTCGGCCCCTGGGCCGTGTCGGTGGAGCCGCCGTCGGAGCGGGTCGTGCGATACACCGCGGCACCGACGATGGCGAGCAGCAGCACGGCGACCACGACCACGGCGATGAGCCGATCGCGCATCGGGAGGCGCGGGGCGGCGGGATCGGCACCCTCGGAGGGGCCGTCACCCGGGCTCGGTGGCGCCGGGAGCGGAGCGGAGGGCGTCGTTTCGATGGCGACACGGTAGACCCCTCTCCATTGGCGGACGGGTCAGGGCCTGCTGCTATGGTGACCGAGCCCTCACGGCAAGAGAGCCCCCATCGTCCAGTGGCCTAGGACGCCTGCCTTTCACGCAGGTAACACGGGTTCGAATCCCGTTGGGGGTACGCAGTTCTGGTCCCGTGGTGCAGTTTGGAGTGCACGCCGGCCTGTCAAGCCGGAGGTCGCGGGTTCAAATCCCGTCGGGACCGCCACCGCCGCCCCCTCACGGGGAGGTGGGCCCTCTTCGGAGGGAACGCGTCGGCATCGCCGATGCACGGTCGGGTAGCTCAGTTGGCAGAGCGGTCGCCTGAAAAGCGATAGGTCACCGGATCGACGCCGGTCCCGACCACTTGCGAAACCCCTGCTCAGCAGGGGTTTCGTGCGTTTTCAGGACCACTTCTGGGACCGTGTCGCGCTCTTTTCGCGCTCGGTTCACTGGCCCGTTGCGGCGACGGTCTCACTGGTGGTCCCTGACCGTGCCGACTGACTGTCACACCCCCGGCAGAGGATCCCGGGGTGACGGAATCTGACTCGGGATCGCTCGGCGTAGGCCGGAACGAAGCGCTGTGCTCGAGGTGTCGCCGGATCCTTCCGGTGAGCGACTTCTACCGAGACGCACGGAATCCCGGCCGCCACTTCACGCAGTCGAGGTGCAAGCCCTGCTGTCGAGCGGAGAACAACGAGCGGAACGCCAAGGCTCCACCGCCGACCGAGGAGCAGCTGTTGCAACGGCGGGAGTACGACCGGGCGAGGGTGGCCGCGAAGTATGGGCTCTCACCAACTGAGATCGCCCGCATCGCCGAGCGACAGGGCGGCGGCTGTGCGATCTGCGGAGCGCCGCCCAAGCCCCACCCCCGAAGTCGCGACGGAGGTGGCCGGCTACACGTCGACCACAACCACGTGACCGGCCAGGTACGGGGTCTCCTGTGCTTGCATTGCAACTCGGCGATCGGGAAAATGCGGGACAGCCCCGAGCTCCTGCGTCTTGCGGCCAACTACCTCGAGGACCCACCTGGGGTGGGGTGAGAGTTCTTCAAGGTCCTGCAAGGACTACCGAAGGAGAGCAGACGCTCCACGCCTCGACGGTTCCAATGCATTCTCCATGGCCCACCCGGCATCGTCCTCGGTCTTCTCCACTGGGCGATCGGGGTCGAAGTACTCGGAGTCGTGCCGAGCCCGGCGGAAGCGGTCAGCCGCGGCTGGGCGAAGACACCGGAGCCGATCGACACCCGAGCGACGTCGACGGCGGTCACGTGCGCACCCGGCACCCCTTCTCGTCCGTCACCCGAACCTACTGACCACGTGCGACAGCAGAGCCGTGCGCAGGCACCCCGCCACCGTCACTTGTGGTAGGTCGCCCGGACCGCGATGGGTCAGTCGAGGACTGTCCGGAGGACTGCGACCTGGTGGTCGAGCTCGGTCGACCTGTCGGATTCGCCGAGCGACTCGTAGAGGCGGGCCGATGTGAGCAGATCGTCGATCTCGGCGGCGACGAGAGTGCGGGCTTCGTCGTCGGTGACGATGCGGCGGGAGACCTCCGACGACGCAGCTGCCCCGACCGGGAGCTCCGGGAGCGTGTCGATGGGTTGTGCCTCCGCGTTCTCGATGGCGGCGATCGCCACCCGCAGCGCTCGCACCCCCGCCGCATCGCGGGCGACCATTCGTTCCTTCAGATGGACGCGCAGGGTCGCGCGGATGTCGGGCGCTCGCCTGGTGGTCACGTCGGGCAGCGTACGAAGCGGGACCGCTGACCGACCCACGAGTTCGCCACTGCGCTGGCCGTGACGGGCACGAGGAGGTGGCAGCCGAGCGTCGTGGAGGCCGGCGCTGGTCAGCTGTCGGCGGCGAGGCGGGCGGCCGCTTCCACCCGGTCATGGTGCTCACGCCACCACCTCGTGTCAGTGGTGGGGACGGCCGAACACCTCTCCGAAGTACCGCACCTCGGTGACGGCGCTGTGCTTGACCAGGCCGAGCAGGTTCGTGCCAGTCGGGGTCAACGGCCGGCGGATGTCGTACTCACCGAGCCCGTCCCGCTTCCACACGAGGGTCTCCCGCACCCCCCGCAGGTACGAGTACAGATCTCCCTCGAGGTCCGCGCTGCTCATGCCAGCACCGCCGTGGTCAGGGTCATGAACCACTGTGGCACTCCGCCCCTGTCCGGGCTGCCCAGGGCCGCCAGACGGCTGCGGCGCCACTCCGACGGTTTTCGGGTCATCCGAGGCGACCAGACCGTAAGGTGAGACGTCTACCCAGCTCGACGGCGGCGAAGGGGAAGCCGACCGGCGGGCACGATCCACCGAGGCGGCCTCATGAACGAGCCAGGTGCCAGACGATCCGTTCCGACGTTCCTTCCCATCTTCGGAGCCCTCACCGTGGTGGTCCTGGTCGGGATCGTGGCCATCGCCGTGATCGTGGCCTCCACGGGATCAGACGCCTCCGCCAGCCACTCCTCGACTCTCGTCGTCGAAGTGGGGCAATGGCACGTCGACACCGAGCCCACCGTTCCCGCCGGTGACGTCACCTTCAAGGTCCTCAACGGCGGCACCATGGTCCACGAGATGCTGGTGCTGCAGACCGACACGCCCGCCGACGAGCTCCCCCTCACCGACGCCGGTGACCCTCCGGTGCCGGTGGCGACGGGAGCCAACAAGGTGAGCGAGGACGACAACATCGGGGAGACGGGCGACCCCGACTTCGAGCCCGGCACCACCAGGATCTTCACCGTCGACGACATGACGCCCGGTCACTACGTGCTCATCTGCAACCTCGAGGGCCACTACGCCAACGGCATGAGGACGGACCTGACCGTCACCGGGTGACCACGAGTCGGATCGCCGCGGCGAGCGCCCATCCACTCGCCACCTGACCGCCGCTCGCGCCCGCCGTAGGATCGCAACGTTCACGGTCCGTCCCGAACCGCCTCGGGAGGGCGGCTCGACGCATGCCGGCGAAGGAGCAGGAATGGCCAAGACCGAACCGCAGGACAGCAGCTCTCCGTCTCAGTTGATCGACGCTCGCATCGAGGAGCTCGGCGACTGGCGGGGCGAGATGCTCGGCCGGCTCCGAGCCCTGGTGAAAGAAGCTGATCCGGAGGTCGTCGAGGAGTGGAAGTGGCGAGGTGTCCCGACGTGGGAACACAACGGGATCATCTGCACCGGCGAGACGTACAAGGCGGCGGTGAAGGCGACGTTCTTCAAGGGCGCCTCGCTGGACGATCCCGCCGGTCTGTTCAACTCCAGCCTCGAGGGGAACACGCGACGGGCCATCGACTTCCACGAGGGTGACGAGATCGACGAGGCCGCGTTCAAGGAGCTCGTGCTCGCCGCGGTGGCCCTGAACGGGTCGAAGGGCAAACGCTGACCGGCGTGCCCGGTGATGCGGCGGCGGCCGGGCGCGGTCAGCCCCTGCGCCGGTAGCGCAGCCGACACGGTTCCTGGCTGCGGGCCACCCCGCCGATCTGCACGGCCAGGGGGACGACGGCGGTGAACTCGGGATCGACCTCGTAGGTCTGCACCAGGCGCTGGGTGGCCCGGCACATGGCGGCGAGGGAGAAGGGCTGGGCCGGGCAGGTGTGCTCCCCGTGACCGAACGTGGTCACCAGCTCGCGAGCCGCCAGGTCGGGATCGTCCTTCAGTCGGCGCCGGGCCCAACGCTCCGGGTCGTAGGCGGCCAGGTCGGGGGCCGATGTGGTGTTCGTCAGCGGCAGCAACGTGGCGATCTGGGCGCCCGGCGCCACGGCGTAGGAGCGCTCCTCGTCCCGCACCGTGCAGGGAGCGAGCACCGCCCGCAACATGATCGAGCGTTGGCCGATGCGGGTGGACTCCAGCGCGCACCGCTCGGCCAGCCCGGCATCCCCGTCGCGCACCCGCGCCAGCAGGTCCGGGTGCAGCGCCAGCTGGGCGATCATCCAGCCCGAGGCGGCGAACAGGTTCGACATGGAGCCGAGGTGGACGAGGATCACGTCTCGGGCGATGCCCACGTGGCGGGCGGGCTCGGGCTCGTCCTGCCACCGGTCCATGATCCGGGCGAAGAGGTCGTCGGGCCGGTCCCCGGGGGCCATGGCATCACGGGCGTCGACGGTGGAGGCGAGCAGGTCCTCCACCACGAGCATGGCGGCCCGCTCGGCCTGCTTGCCGCCGTCGGCCACGAGCCGCATGGCCTCGGGATGGACGAAGGCATCGGAGCCGTCGAGCTCGTCGAGGGCGTCGACGAGCTGGTCGAACCGGGCGGCGGTGGAGGGCTCCTCGCCGGCCCAGCTGGCCAGGCCCATGCGGTGACCGAGGCGCCGGGTGAAGGCGAACACGTCGATGGTGCCCTCGTCACCCATCTCGGCGAAGGCCACGTCGATCGCAGCATCGAGGTGGGCCAGGTAGTTGCGGGTGTCGTCGCGCCCGAACAGCTCGTGGGGGAACGTCCGGCGCCCGTCGAACAGCTCCTCGGGCAGCTTGCGGATGAGCATCATCCAGTCGGCCACCCCCTTGCTGGCGTCGGCCTCGGCCAGCTCGTAGAAGCTGCGCACCCCTTCGGGCGAGAAGAGGAACAGGGTGGGTCGGTCGGGGCCGTCGACCACGAACGTGTCGCCGTGGACCTCGCGGGCTCGGGCGATCTCGGCCACGGGGTCGGCCATCTCGGCGTCCCACGGGAGCGAGGTCGACGCCACCGGCGGCACGGGACTTACGGGGAGGCTGGGCGACGGCGACATGGCGAGACCGTACCGGTGGGCAGGGTGGGCCGCCTCGGGAACCGCGGCCTCAGTGGCGGCGGGCGGCCCGCTCGGCAGCGAGGAACTCCTCGGCCACCGCCGGGGGCGCGTGCACCAACCAGGCGTCGGTGATCGCCTCCCGCAGGACGCCGGGGGCGACCTTGTCGAGCTGGACGAGCACGGCGGGGAAGCCGTTGAAGTGCTCGATGGTGAACACGCCACGGTGCCGGGCGGCCAGCACCGCCTCCTTGTCACCGAGGTCCTCGACCGAGAGGGCGAGGATCGGGCCGGTCGGTGGCGTCTCGTCGCCGAAGCGCCGGATGTCGGCCTTGCTGAAGGGCCGCTCCCAGGCGAAGCCCTTGCCGCCGACGAGCCACGTCCGGTTCCCGTACCGGGCCCCGACCGTGACCTCGGGCAGCAACGCGATCATCGCCTCGACGTCCTCGATGGTCACCATCGCCACCAGCGTAGGAGGGTCGCGAGATCGATCGGGCGGTCACCGACCACGGGCACGGGTCAGCCCGACGGTGGGCGATACTCGCTCAGGGTGAACGCCGCCCCCTGCGGGTCGCGGACCATCGAGGCTCGCGTGTACTCGGTGTCGAACAGCGGGGTGACGACGTCGGCTCCGAGCTCGAGGGCCCGGCCGACGGCCGCGTCGGCGTCGGCCACGGCGAAGGTCACCGTCCAGCGGGCGGTGGCGTCCTCGCCGGCGGCGGCGGTGAAGGGCTCCAACCACGCCACCCCGTCGGTGAAGCCGTCAGGGGCTTGCATGGCCTCCAGGTGCGCCTTCATCTCAGGGTCGCTGGCGGCCAGGTGATCGCCGTAGCCCGCGACCCGCCACAGCCAGGATTCCGAGTCGGGCCCCATCGACAGGCGGTCACAGACCCAGCCGAACACGGCACCGTAGAAGCGGACGGCACCCTCGGGGTCGGGCGTGTGCAGCTCGCTGAAGTTCCAGGCGCCAGGGGCGTTGACCAGCTCGACCCCGTGGAGCTCGCTCGGCTGCCATATCCCGATCGGCGCGCCCTGGGGATCGAGGCACTGGGCGACTCGTCCGGACCGGGGGATGTCCACGGGCGCGGCGACCACGGTGCCGCCATTGGCCTCAACTGCGGCCGCCGTGGCATCGGCGGAATCGACCCGCACGTAGGTGGTCCACCCTGCGGGGTCGGCGCCGGCGGGCGGGCCTCCCAGACCAGCGGCCACCAGGCCGTCGCGGCGTGCGTAGGCGTACGTCGACGGCGCCTGGGGTGGCGTGCGGACCTCGTAGGTCCAGCCGAAGAGGTCGGCGTAGAACCGCATGGCCTTGTCGGGATCGGGAGCGACGAGGTCGAGCCAACAGGGCACACCGGCGGGATACGAAGAGCGGGGGAGCATCGGGGGTCCTCCTTGTCGGGGGCTGGTTCCTGCCCCCGATACTCGACCCCGATCCCGGTCACGGAGTGACCGGTTCACGAGAAACCCTGATCGACGCGCGCCGGATCCCGCGGGCCGCCCGGTTCAGGCGGTGGCGAAGGCTTGGCGCAGGGCCTCGGCCACCTGGTCCTGGGCCTCGCTGGCCCGCTCGATCATGAGGTCCATGGAGAAGAACCCGTGGAACATCCCGTCGAAGCAGGCGTAGTCGACCTCGACGCCGGCGTCGCCCAGCGCCACGGCGAACGCTTCGCCCTGGTCACGCAGCGGGTCGTACTCGGCGGTGATGACCGTGGCCGGAGCCACCCCGGCGAGGTCGGCGAAGATCGGCGACAGCATCGGGTCCTCGGGATCGACGCCGTCGCCGGCGTACTGGCCGTGCAACCACTCCATCCCGGTACGGGTGAGGAAGTACCCCTCGGCGTTGTCGGTCATGGACGGCCGGTCGCAGGTGGCGTCGGTGACCGGGTAGACGAGGGCCTGGTGCACGAGCTCGATGTGCTCGGAGTCGCGGGCCATCACCGAGACGATGGCCGACAGGTTGCCGCCGGCGCTGTCGCCGACCACCGCCACCCGGTTGGCGTCGACGCCGAGCTCGTCGGCGTTGGCCACCACCCACTCGAGCGCGGCCCAGGCGTCATCGACCGCAGCCGGGAACGGGGCCTCGGGGGCCAAGCGGTAGTCGACCGCCACCACCACGCACTCGGCCTTCGAGGCCAGCACCCGGCAGAGGTGGTCGTGGGAGTCGAGGTTGCCGAAGACCCAACCACCACCGTGGAAGAAGGTGACCACCGGCAAGCCATCGGCGGCAGAGGGCCGGTAGATGCGGATCGGGATGTCGCCGCCCGGTCCGAGGATGGGTCGGTCGGTGACGCTGTGCAGCTCGATCGGGCTGGGCACGGCACCGTTGACGACGGCCCTCAGCTTCTCCGGTGACGTGTCGTCGAACGTGATGCCGGCGTCACTCAGGTAGTCGATGATGGCCTTGGCCTGCGGATCGATCGGCACGAGTCCCCCTCGGATAGCTGACGTGCGGCGGCCACTGTTGCACACCGACGTCGCTCCGGCGGGCGACGAGAGCGCCCGCGTCGGACGGAGCTACAGGCCGAGGAGAGCGGGTAGCTCGGCGTGGTCGTGGACGACCACGTCGGCCTCCTCGCCGTGGGCTGGGTCGTCGTCGTCGGACAGCCCGGCGTAGCGCAGCGACAAGATGCCCATGCCGCGGGCGCCGGCGACGTCGGTGCGCCGCAGGTCCCCGATGTGGGCCGCCCGCGAAGGCTCGATGCCGCCGAGGCCGTCGAGGGCGTGGTGGAAGATCTCGGCGGCGGGCTTGTACACGCCGACCTCGTCGGAGAACGACCAGTGGTCGAAGGCCGACAGGACACCGTGGCGGTCGAGGATGGCCCGCAGCGTGGTGGACGGCGTGAGGCCCACATCACAGATGATCCCGACCCGCAGCCCGGCGTCCTTGAGGCGGCCGATGGTCTCGGCCACGTTGGGGGCGAGCTCCGTCTGCACGTTCTCGCCCGACCCCAGATAGGCCTCGATCACCTGCTTGCGCACCTCGGCCGACGGGTCGTGGCCGAGGATGTCGAGCACCGACTCGGCGGCGTGGTGGCCGGTGAACTGCTCGTTCAGGGCCCACGAGCTGTCGAACCGCTTCCACGCCTCGTCGAAGGCGGCCTCGATGGCGTCGTGCTCGGCCGGGAGACCGTGGCGAGCGAGGGTCTCGGCCACGGCGATCCGACGGGCCAGGCGGAACACCGCGGTGTCCGACCGGATCAGGGTGTCCCAGAAGTCGAAGGTGATGGCCTCGACGCGCCGGTCGGTGCCTGCCCGTGTCACCGGGCGCGGACGACGCCGTCGCGCACCGCCGCCTCGGCGGCGGCGACGGCCACCAGCGGGGCGATGCGCTTGTCGAACACCGACGGGATGATGTGGTCGGGAGCGAGGTCGGCGTCGGAGACGGCGGAGGCGATGGCCCCGGCCGCGGCCAGCTTCATGTTCTCGGTGATGGAGGTGGCGCCGGCGTCGAGCGCCCCACGGAAGATGCCCGGGAAGCACAGCACGTTGTTGATCTGGTTGGGGAAGTCGCTGCGCCCGGTGGCCATCACGGCGACCGCGCCGGCCGCTTCCTCGGGCCTGATCTCCGGATCGGGGTTGGCCATGGCGAACACGATCGGATCGGGGGCCATCGTCAGCACCTCGTCGCGGGTGATGAGGTTCGGCCCGCTCACGCCGATGAACAGGTCGCTGCCTCGCATCAACGCCCCGAGCTCACCCTGGAGCCCGTCGGGGTTGGTGTTCTCGGCGAACCACTGCTTGGCCACGTTCAGCTCGGCCCGACCGTTGTAGACGGCGCCCTTGCGGTCGGCGCCGATCACGTTGGGCACGCCGGCCTCCATCAGGATCTTGGCGATGGCCACACCGGCGGCACCGACCCCGGCGATGACCACCGTGAGGTCGGCCATCTTCTTGTCCACGATCTTCAGCGCGTTCTCCAACGCGGCCAGCGTCACCACCGCGGTGCCGTGCTGGTCGTCGTGGAAGACGGGGATGTCGAGCATCGCCTTCAGGCGCTCCTCGACCTCGAAGCACACCGGGGCGGCGATGTCCTCGAGGTTGATGCCACCGAAGGAGGGGGCGATCCGGGCGACCGTCTCGATGATCTCCTCGGGGTCCTTGGTGTCGAGGCAGATCGGGAAGCCGTCGACGCCACCGAACTCCTTGAAGAGCAGAGCCTTGCCCTCCATCACGGGCATGGCGCCCAGGGGGCCGATGTCGCCGAGCCCGAGCACGGCGGTGCCGTCGCTCACGATGGCCACCGTGTTCTTGCGGATGGTGAGGTCGTGGGCCAGCAGGGGCTCGGCCTCGATGGCCTTGCACACTCGGGCCACGCCCGGCGTGTACGCCATCGACAGGTCGTCGCGGTCCCCGACCGGCACCCGGCTGAGGGTCTCGATCTTGCCGCCGGCGTGCATGGCGAAGGTGCGGTCCTCCCAGCTGACCAGCTCGATGCCGTCCACGTCCTGCACGGCTTCGACGACCCGCCGCTGGTGGGCCTCACTGGTGCAGTTGACGACGACGTCCTCGTCGAGCGTCGACCGCTTGGCCTCGAAACCCTCGAGGGACCAGATGTTCCCGCCCACCGATCCGATGGCGGTGGCCAGTCGGCCGAGAGCACCAGGGGCGTTGTCGAGACGGACGTGCAGGCGGATGCTGAAAGCGGCGGT
The DNA here is from genome assembly GCA_963793025.1 of uncultured Actinomycetes bacterium. Lineage (GTDB taxonomy): Bacteria > Actinomycetota > Acidimicrobiia > Acidimicrobiales > Acidimicrobilacustridaceae > CAWBYL01. The sequence goes on along the minus strand of CAWBYL010000006.1, from coordinate 208,741 downwards.
GGGTGTGTCGGCCATAGGAACGCAAACGGTACCGCTCGTTCCGGACGCACTCACAGTCCGTTCAGCCGGCGGTGACACTCACGCCATCGGAGGCTCAGGCCCCTTCGAAGTCGAACCCCAGCTCGGGGGCGGTCACCAGGGCCCGGAAGGCCACTCCTTCGGCCGCGGCCATGGCCTCACAGGTGCCACCGCGGTCGACGAGGACCATCACCATGACGGGCTCGGCGCCCAGCTCGCGAGCCACACGCAGCGCCTCCATCGACGACGTTCCCCGCGTGACGGTGTCCTCGGTGATCACCACCTTGTCCCCCGGTTCCAGCGCACCGGCCAGGCGCCCGGCGACCCCGTGGTCCTTGGCCTCCTTGCGGATGGTGAACGAGCGCAGGTCGCGGCCCCGGGTGGCGGCCACGGCGGCGACGCCGTAGGCGACCGGGTCGGCGCCGACGGTCAGTCCCCCGATGGCGGTGGCGTCGGGGGGGATGACGTCGAGGGCGACGTCGGCGACCAGCAGGATCCCCTCGGGCCGACACGCCGTCTGCTTCGAGTCGATGAACCACGTGCTCCTGCGACCGGACTTCAGCGTGAAGTCCCCGGTGCGGACCGAGTGGGCCAGCAGGTGGTCGATCAGCTGCTGTTTGGCCCCAGGTGCGCTCACCGCGCCGAACCTACCTCCCCGCTGGCTCCCCCCGTGAGCCCACCGACACCAGGTGAACCACCAACGCGCGGTGCGGTGGGGGCGGGTCAGACGAGGGTGACGGTGCCGGTGCCGGCCACCACGTGGCCGACCTCGACGGCGCGGTGGCCCCGGGTGCGCAGGACGTCGAGTGCCTTGAAGGCGTCGGACGCGGGCACCACCACGATCATCCCCAGGCCCATGTTGAACACCTTGTCCATCTCCTCGGGGGCGACGTCACCGAGGCGCTGGATCTCGGAGAAGATCCGGGGAACCTCCCACGACCGGCGCTCCACCTCGGCCGCCGTGCCCTCCGGCAGCACCCGGTTGAGGTTGCCGGGGATGCCGCCGCCGGTGATGTGGGCCACCGCCCGCAGGTCGACCGACCGCCGCAGCGCACCGATGGCCGGCGAGTAGATCACCGACGGGGCCAGCAGCTCCTCGGCCAGCGAGTGGTGGGCCCCGTCGAAGGCGGGCCCGTCGAGCGGCAGGCCGGCCCGCTCGAGCAGGACGCGACGGGCCAGCGAGTACCCGTTGGAGCGCAGGTTGGGCGACGGGAGACCGATCAACACGTCGCCGACCTCGACGGTGGCGCCGGTGATCAGCTCGTCGCGCTCGGCCACACCGACGGCGAACCCCACCAGGTCGAACTCGCCCGGCTCCATGGCCCCGGGATGCTCGGCCATCTCCCCGCCGATCAGCGCGCACCCGGCCTGACGGCAGCCCTCGGCCACACCCTCGACGAGCTGCTCGATGTGGTCGGGGTCGAGGCGGCCCACCGCGATGTAGTCCAGGAAGAACAGCGGCTCCGCGCCCTGGCACACCAGGTCGTCGACGCACATGGCCACCAGATCGACGCCGATGGTGGTGAAGGCGCCGGCGGCCTGGGCGATGAGCGCCTTGGTGCCCACGCCGTCGGTGGACGACACCAGCACGGGCTGGCGGTACCGGGTGGGGTCGAGGGCGAACAGCCCACCGAACCCGCCGATCTCACCGATGACCTCGGGCCGGAAGGTGGAGCGCACCTTGTCCTTGATGCGGCTGACGGCCAGCTCCCCGGCGTCGATGCTGACCCCGGCCCCGGCATAGGTCTCGCCCGCCGGTCCGGTGGTGGCGTCGCCGTCAGCCATCGGTGAGGTCGATCGAACCGCCGGCGTTCAGCGCGTCCATGACCGGCAGCTGGGCCTGACCGTCGAGGAGGCCGACGAAGCGTGAGTCCTCACGCGGCGGCGTCGACGGGCCCTCGAGGACGTCCTTGCCGAGCGTCACCGGAACCTCGACCGGGTACTGGCCGGTGAGGCAGGCGTCGCAGAAGCCGGCGCCCACGGCGCCGGTGGCGTCGAGCAGCCGATCGAGGGTGAGGTAGGCCAGCGAGTCGACGTTGAGGTACTCACGGATCTCGTCGACGCTCATGTTGGCGGCCAACAGCTCGCCCCGGCTCCCCGTGTCCATGCCGTAGAAGCAGGGCCACTTGTAGGGCGGCGACGAGATGCGCATGTGGACCTCGGTGGCCCCCGCCTCCCGCAGCATCGAGACCATGGCCCTCGTGGTGGTGCCCCGGACGATCGAGTCGTCGACGACGAGGAGCCGGTTGCCGGCGATGGTGTCGCGCAGCGGGTTGAGCTTCATGCGCACACCGAGGGCCCGCATCTCCTGGTTGGGGGCGATGAAGGTCCGCCCGATGTAGCGGTTCTTCACCAGCCCCTGGGCGTAGGGAAGGCCACTGCGGCGAGCGAAGCCCTCGGCCGCCGGGAGACCCGACTCGGGCACGCCCATGACGAGGTCGGCGTCGGCCGGCGCCTGTTCGGCCAACCGCTCCCCCATGCGCACCCGGGCCTGGTGGACGCTCTGGCCGTAGAGGCGGGTGTCGGGTCGGGCGAAGTACACGAACTCGAACAGGCAGAGGGTGGGCTCGACGCGGTCGGTGTCGAAGGCCCGCACCGACCGGTACCCGCTGGCGTCGATGACGATCATCTCGCCGGGCTCGAGCTCGCGCACCAGGTGAGCACCCACCACGTCGAGGGCCGGGCTCTCCGAGGCGAGGACCCAGCCGTGGGGGAGCTTGCCCAGGCACAGCGGGCGGAAGCCGTTGGGGTCGCGCACGCCGATGACGTGGCCCTCGTCCATGGCCACCACCGAGAACGCGCCCTTGAGCCGGGGCAGCACCTCGAGCATGGCCCGCTCGAGGGCCCGGCGGTCGTGGCTCTCCTCGGGGCTCTTGCCCAGCTCCCGGCTGATCAGCTCGGTCATGACGTCGCTGTCGGAGGTGAACGTCCCGGGGAGCATCCCGGCGTCGTCGGCCAGCTCCTCGGTGTTGACGAGGTTGCCGTTGTGGGCCAGGGCCACGGTGTGGGCGCCGACGTCGCGGTACACCGGCTGGGCGTTGCGCCAGGTGCTCGATCCCGTCGTGGAGTACCGGGTGTGGCCGATGGCGAGGTGCCCGGTGAGAGCGGCCAGGGTGCGGTCGTCGAAGGCGTTGGACACCAGGCCCATGTCCTTCACGACGGTCACGTTCTGGCCGTCGCTGACCGCCATGCCCGCCGATTCCTGACCTCGGTGCTGCAGGGCGTACAGCCCGAGATAGGTCAGGTGCGACACCGGCTGTTCCGGGGCGAACACCCCGAAGACGCCACACGCCTCTTTCGGGGTGTCGTCGTCGGCGCCCGCATCGGCCACAGCGGCGCCGGCGAGTGAGGGGTCGTCGTTCCCGCTCGGGCCCGGCTCGATCACTCCGCCATGCTACCCGTGCGACCCGGCTGGCCGTGCCGACCCAACGGTGACTTCAGTCCTGCGCGGTGCCCGCGCCGAGGGCGACAGGCAGTCGGTCGTTCCAGGCGGCGAGAGCGTCGGCGAGGGCCACGTCGAGCAATCCCTTGACCGAGATGCGGGCGCCGCCGGCCACCCCGATGCGACTCACCGGCACCCCGGCGTCGGCGCAGGCGTTCTCCACCGCGGTCACCAGATCAGGGGCCACGCACACCACGACGCGCGACGGGCTCTCGGAGAAGAGCTCCTTCGCGTCGGGCACACGGGCCACGGTGACGCCGAGGCCCGAGCGCACCGCCATCTCGGCCAGAGCCAGGCCGAGACCACCACCGGAGACGTCGTGGGCCCCGGCCAGCAGACCGCCGGCGACCAGGCGGCGGACGACGTCGGCGACCGCGAGGTGATGGGCGGTGTCGAGGCCGGGGAGCTGACCGCCGCGCTGGCCCTGGGCCCGAGCCCACCGCGATCCGGAGGTCTCGGCCTGGGTCACGCCGATGAGCATCAGCCGGCCGCCATCGACCAGCCCGACACCGGGCGGGCGACGGTCGAGGGCGTCGACCAGGCCGAGCATGCCCACCACCGGGGTGGGGTCGATGTCGGCCCCGAACGACTCGTTGTAGAGGCTCACGTTGCCGCCGATGACGGGGACGTCGAAGGCCCGGCAGGCGGCGGCCATGCCGTCGATGGCCTCCGAGAGCTGCCACATGACCTCGGGGTGCTCGGGGTTGCCGAAGTTCAGGCAGTTGACGACGGCCAGCGGGCGGGCGCCCACGCACGCCAGGTTCATGAGCGACTCGGCCACGGTGAGGGCGGTGCCCTGCCGCGGGTCGACGGCACACCAGCGATGGTTGCCGTCGGTGGTGAGGGCGAGTCCCCGGCCGGTGTCGACACCGGTCGCGGGGTGCTTCAGGCGCAGCACGGCGGCGTCGCCACCGGGACCCTCGACCGTGTTCAGGAAGAGCTGATGGTCGTATTGCGACCAGACCCACCGGGTGTCGCCCAACAGCTCGAGCAGCTCGGCGCCGGCATCGACGCTCTCCGCTTCGGGGCCGCTGTCCACCGCCGACACCCGCGTCGACTCGTCGAACGACGACGGGGCCACGCACGGACGGCGGTACAGGGGTGCGTCCTCGTGGAGGGAGGCGGCGGGGATGTCGCAGAGCACGTCGCCGTCCCAGCCGTCGAGGATGCGCAGGCGACCACCGTCGGCGTCGCCGGTGGCGGGCCCGGGGGTGACCCGGCCGATGACCGTCGAGCGGACCTCCCAGCGTTCGCAGATCGCCAGCACGCGGTCGAGGTCCTCGGGCTCGACGATGGCGAGCATCCGCTCCTGGCTCTCGGAGGTCATGACCTCGAACGGCTCCATGCCCTGCTCTCGGCGGGGGATCATGGTGACGTCGACGTCCATGCCCATGCCGCCCCGGCTGGCCGTCTCGCTGGTGGCGCAGGCCAGACCGGCGCCGCCGAGGTCCTGGATGCCGACCACCAGCTTGGCGTCGAGCAGCTCGAGGCACGCCTCGATGAGGCGCTTCTCCTCGAAGGGGTCGCCGACCTGGACGCTCGGACGCTTCTCGGCGTCGGACTCCTCGTCGGAGAAGCCGGCCGAAGCGAGGACGCTCACCCCGCCGATGCCGTCTCGACCGGTCGTCGAGCCGAGGAGCACGGCCAGGTTGCCCACGCCGGTGGCCTGCCCCAGCACCAGACGGTCGGTGGGCAGCAGACCGAGGCACAGCACGTTCACCAGGGGGTTGCCCTTGTAGGTCTCGTCGAAGACGGTCTCGCCGCCGACGGTGGGCACACCGACAGAGTTGCCGTAACCCGACACCCCGCTCACCACGCCCTCGGCGATCCACCGGCTCCGGGGGTCGTCGAGGGGCCCGAACCGCAGCGGGTCCATGAGGGCGATGGGCCGAGCGCCCATGGTGAAGATGTCGCGCAGGATGCCGCCCACGCCGGTGGCCGCCCCCTGGTAGGGCTCGATGGCCGACGGGTGGTTGTGGCTCTCGATGCGGATGGCGGCGGCGATGCCGTCGCCCACGTCGACGACGCCGGCGTTCTCGCCGGGCCCCACGAGCACCCACGGCGCCTCGGTGGGCAGGCGGCCGAGGTGCACCCGCGAGGACTTGTAGGAGCAGTGCTCCGACCACATCACCGCGTACATGGCCAGCTCGAGGTGGTTCGGCTCTCGCCCGAGGATGCCGGTTGATGGCCCCGAACTCGTCGTCGGTGAGGCCCAGTGATCGGTGGATGCCATCCTCCATCTCCCTGACGCTACCGCTTGGCACCAACCTGCATTTCCGGCGCGAACCACACCGCGACCACGCCGAGGGCCCGAGGATGAGAAAGGGCGATGCTCGATATGGACCAAATGATCGGGCCTCAGTTCTCTCCATATGAGGTATCCCGCGATTGTGAATGTGGCTCACAGTGTGCTGACATGATGAGCATGGCAACGTCAAAGAGCACCAAGAGCGGCATGACCGACGAGCACAAGGCTGCTCTGGCCGAGGGTCGAAACCAGGGAAGGGCGGTGCGCCGGTACCTCGAAGCACTGGAGCTCGAACAAGCCACGACGGGGCCGTAAGCGCACCAGCGAATCGGTGCAGCGTGACCTGGCCCGGACCGAAGACGAACTGACCTCTGCCGATCCCCTCCGCCGCCTCGAACTCGTCCAGCGCCGCATCGACCTCCAGGCCGAACTGGCGGGCATGGACGACAACGTGGACATGTCGGGCCTGGAGAGCGAGTTCGTGTCCGTGGCCAAGCCCTACGCCGAGCGCAAGGGCATCTCGTACGAGGCGTGGCGCGAGGCCGGCGTGTCCGCCGCCACCCTGAAGGCCGCCGGCATCAGCCGGGCCAAGAGCTGATCCGGCCCGGGCCCGCCGGGCCCGGGATCAGGCGACGAGCGACGCCAACAGCGGGAGTCCGTCAGCGCTGCCCAACAGCACGCTCGACGCCCGCTCGGGATGGGGCATCAGACCGACGACATTGCGGCTCTCGTTGCAGATGCCGGCGATGTCGTCGATCGATCCGTTCGGGTTCTCGACATAGCGCAGCACCACCCGCCCGCCGTCGCGCAACTCGTCGAGCGTGCGTCGGGTCACACGTGTAGTTACCCTCGAAATGGTTGATCGGCAGCCGCAGGACGGCGCCCGCCTCGGCCTCGGAGGTCAACGCCGATTCGGTCGTCTCGACCCGAACCGGCACCGTGGCGCACAGGAACTTCAACCCGCGGTTCTTCTGCAGCGCGCCCGGCAACAACCCCGCCTCGGTGAGCACCTGGAAGCCGTTGCATATCCCGACGACAGGCCCGCCGGCGGCGGCGTGCTCGGCCACGGCCTCCATGACCGGGGAGAAGCGGGCGATCGCTCCCGGACGCAGGTAGTCGCCATGGGCGAAGCCCCCGGGCACGACCACGGCGTCGACGCCGTTGGTCGTTGCGTCGCCGTGCCACAACACCTCGGGCTGGCCGCCCACGAGGGCGACGGCCTCGAGCATGTCCTGCTCACAGTTCGAGCCGGGAAACAGGACGACGCCGACCCGGCGGCTCACGAAGCCGACCCGGCGGCGTCGAGGACCTCGAGCTCGACCACGGCGTCCTCGATCACCGGATTGGTGAGGAAACGCCGGCAGAGGTCCTCGACCTCGGCCCGGGCGGTGCCCTCGTCGTCGGCCGCGGACACGGTGAAGCGGATGCTCTTGCCCACCCGGACCCCCTCCACGCCGTCGAACCCCAGGGTGGGCAGCGCCCGTTCGATCGTGGACCCCTGCGGATCGGCGATCCCCGGACGCAGGCGGACCTCGACGTGCACCGAGAAGTTCATGGCCCGATCATCCCATAGGCCGACCCCCCGCCGGACCGCCCGCGCCCACGGCGGAAGGCGGACCGGGCGACGCTCAACCGTTCCAGGCGGCGAAGGAGCGGCCGGTGATGCGCTCGTAGGCCTCGACGTAGCGGGTGCTGGTGGCGGCCACCACCTCGTCGGGCAGCGGGGGCGGCGGGGGCTGCTTGTCCCAGTCGAGCGTCTCGAGGAAGTCGCGCACCGGCTGCTTGTCGAACGACGGGGGCGTGGCGCCCGGCATCCACTCGTCGACCGGCCAGAAGCGCGACGAGTCGGGGGTGAGCACCTCGTCGGCCAGGACGAGCTCGCCGTCGACCAGGCCGAGCTCGAACTTGGTGTCGGCGATGATGATGCCGCGCTCGGCCGCCCACGCCGCCCCGCGGGAGTAGAGCTCGAGGGAGACGTCGCGGGCCTTGGTCGGCCATCTCCGCACCGATGAGGTCGACGGCGGCGTCGAACGAGATGTTCACGTCGTGGCCCGAGTCGGCCTTGGTCGACGGGGTGAACACCGGCTCCGGGAGCGGCGACGCCTCCAGGAGATCGGCGGGGAGGGCGGCGCCGTGCATCGTGCCCGACGCCGCGGTACTCCTTCCACGCCGACCCCGCGATGTAGCCCCGCACGATGCACTCGATCGGCAGCATCTCGGCCTTGCGTGCACAGCATCACCCGGCCTGCCCACTCCGGGCGCCGGGCTCCCTCGGGCAGGTCGTCGAGCCGGGTGGAGAGCAGGTGGTTGCCGACGACGCCGTCGAGCTGCTCGAACCAGAACGCCGACATGGCGGTGAGCACCCGGCCCTTGTCGGGGATCGGCTCGGCCATCACCACGTCGAAGGCGGACAGGCGATCCGAGGTCACCATGAGCAGGCGGCCATCGCCGGCGTCGTAGATGTCGCGGACCTTGCCGGAGTACAGGTGCGGCAGTTCGTCGGTGCTCACAGGTCGATCTCCAGCGGCGTCGGCGGCGCCCGGTGGGCGCCCGTGCAGGTGTCGTCCGGACCGTACCCCCGGCGGCCCACGGCACCGGCGGCCGGCGCCGTCAGAGGATGTCGCCGGGGCGGTACGCAGCGGCCTCGGGATCGGCGGCGACCAGGGCCTCCACGGCGGCGACGAAGGCGGTGACCTGCTCGGGTGCGGTGCCCACGAAGTCGAGCGGCTCGGCCAGGACGCCGGCCAGCTCGTCGGGACCCAGGCCCAGGCGCTCGTCGGCGGCCAGCCGTTCGATGAGGTCGTTGCCTTCCGGCGCCGTCCTCGCGCAGGCGCAGGGCGGCGGCCACGGCGCTCTCCTTGATCGCCTCGTGGGCCTGCTCGCGGCCCACCCCGTGGCGCACCGCGGCCATCAGCACCTTGGTGGTGGCGAGGAACGGGAGGTAGCGGTCGAGCTCGCGCTCGATGACGGCCGGGTACGCGCCGAAGTCGTCGAGCACGGTGAGGAAGGTCTCGAACAGGCCGTCGAGGGCGAAGAAGGCGTCGGGCAGGGCGACCCGGCGCACCACCGAGCAACTCACGTCGCCCTCGTTCCACTGGTCGCCGGCCAGCGCCGCCACCATCGTGAGATGGCCCCGCAGCACCACGAGGAGCCCGCCGATGCGCTCGCAGCTGCGGCTGTTCATCTTGTGGGGCATGGCCGAGGAGCCCACCTGCCCGGGCCGGAAGCCCTCGGTGGCCAGCTCCTGGCCGGCCATCAGGCGGATGGTGAGTGGCCAGGTCCGCCGGTCCGGCCGCCGCCTGCACCAGGGCCGACACCACGTCGAGGTCGAGCGACCGCGGGTACACCTGACCCACGCTCGACAGCGTGGCCTCGAACCCGAGGTGCGCCGCCACCCGCCGCTCCAGCTCGTCGAGCCGGTCGACGTCGCCGTCGAGGAGGTCGAGCATGTCCTGCTGGGTACCGACCGGCCCCTTGATGCCCCGCAGCGGGTAGCGGGCGAGGAGATCGTCGACGCGGTGCAGCGCCTGGAGCAGCTCCTCGCCGGCGTTGGCGAAGCGCTTGCCCAGGGTGGTGGCCTGGGCGGGCACGTTGTGGGTGCGGCCCGTCATCACCAGCGTGGCGTTCTCGGCCGCCCGCTGGGCGAGCAGGGCGAGCGCCGCCAGCATGCGGCCCCGGACCAGCACCAGCGCCTGGCGCACCTGGAGCTGCTCCACGTTCTCGGTGAGGTCGCGCGAGGTCATGCCCTTGTGGATCTGCTCGTGGCCGGCCAACGCCGAGAACTCGTCGATGCGGGCCTTCACGTCGTGGCGGGTGATCCGTTCCCGGGCGTCGATGGAGTCCAGATCGACGTCGTCGACGACCGAGCGGTAGGCCTCGATCACCCCGTCGGGAACGTCGATTCCCAGGTCGGCCTGGGCCTCGAGCACGGCCAGCCAGAGCTGGCGCTCGAGCACGACCTTGTGTTCGGGAGACCACGTGTGACTCATGTCATCGCTGGCGTAGCGGGCGGCGAGGACGTTCGGCACGGTCTGGGACATCGGATCTCCTGGTATTGGGCGGCGCCGAGCGCCGGGAGGGGGGCGAAAGGGGCGGCCGAACCGGAGCCAGGGTAAAGCACGAGGCGAGATCGGCCGACGAGTATGAGGTCAGGCGACTCTCCGCGATCGGTTTCCACCCACATGGCTCAATCCCGCAAGCATCGACGGAGCCCTCCCGACGAGCAGTGCGTCAAGCACCAGTTCGAGGCGGCCATCGACTGCTGTCGCCACTGCGGGCTTCCGTTCTGCGGTGAGTGCCTCATCTACTCCTTCGGTGAGCGCCAGCCACCGTTCTGCATCCCGTGCGCCCTCGGGCGCTCGGGGGTGCGCTCGACCGCGGCCCGGGTTCCCGCCGTGTCGAAGAAGGAGCTGCGCAAGCGGGAGAAGGAGGCCGTCGACATGGGTCGTCCCGACCTCGCGGAGAAGGGGTCGACGGCGGTCGAGATCGATTGGAGCCTCCCCGGCGAGGACGGCGACGCCCTCGCCGTCGACGGGACCTATCCGACCTTCGAGGACGCCGACGAACCCCAGCGGCCCGCCCCTTCGCCATCACCGGCCCCGACCCGCCTGCGAGGGCTGTTCGGTCGCCGCGACAAGTCGGTGCCGTTCTAGCTGATGGCCGAGGGCATCTAGCGCCGGACGCCGGGCCACGCCCCGTGCGCGAGTCTGGATCGCATGGATGACGGCGCCCGCGAGATCCTCCCACCCGCGACCCTCGGCGTGATGGGCGGCGGGCAGCTCGGACGGTTCTTCGTGCGCGCCGCCCAGGACCTCGGCTACCCCGTCTGGGTCCTCGACCCGGACCCCGACAGCCCGGCGGGCCGGGTCGCCGACCGCCACCTCGCCGCCGCCTACGACGACCACGGTGCCCTCGACGAGCTTTCGGGCGGGTGCGCGGCGGTCACCACCGAGTTCGAGAACGTGCCCACCGAGAGCCTCGCCCACCTCCAGCAGGGCACCCGGGTGCGGCCCCACCCCGAGGCGGTCGCCATCAGCCAGGACCGAGCGCGCGAGAAGGGGTTCCTGAACGACCACGGCTTCGACACCGCCCCGTACGTCGCGATCGACGACCTCTCCGCCTTCGCCGAGCTCCCGACCACGCTGTTCCCCGCCGTGCTGAAGACGGCGCGGGACGGCTACGACGGGAAGGGCCAGGTGCGGGTCCGGGACCGCTCCGAGGCCCGTGAGGCGTACGAGTCGCTGGGGGCGAGGCCGTGCGTCCTCGAGAAGCTCGTACCGCTGGCCGGTGAGATGGCCGTCGTGCTCGCCCGGGACGCCCACGGCACCATCGAGACCTTCGCCGCGGTGCAGACCGTCCACGTCGACGGCATCCTCGCCCGGGCCTCGCTGGGCGACGTCGATCCCCCGCTGTCCGCCCGGGCCCGGACGATCGCCGCCGGCGTGGCCGAGGCGTTGTCCTACGTCGGTGTGCTGGCGGTGGAGCTCTTCGTGGTCGACGGGGACCTCCTCGTCAACGAGATCGCGCCCCGACCCCACAACAGCGGCCACCTGACCCTGGACGCCTACGCGCTCGACCAGTTCGACTGCCAGGTCCGAACCCTGTGCGGGCTCCCGCTCGTCACGCCCGTCGCGCACGGTGACGCGGTGATGGTCAACCTGCTCGGCGACCTCTGGTTCACCGCCGACGGCGAGAGGGAGCCCGCGTGGTCGCAGCTGTTGACGATGCCGGAGCTCGCCCTCCACCTCTACGGCAAGACGACGCCGCGTCCCGGTCGGAAGATGGGTCACTTCACGCTCGTCGGCGAATCGGTCTCGGGCCTGCACCACAGAGCCGACGAGGCCTTCGCCCTGCTGAGCGGCCAGCTCAGTCCGGAGGCAGGCGACTCTCCAGCACCGCGGCCGACTGCCGCGCCCTGAACGCCACCAGCTGGTCACGCAGGTCGTCGTCGGTGGGGCCGAGCATGGCGACCGCGAACAGCGCGGCGTTGGCGGCGCCGGCCTCTCCGATGGCGAAGGTCGCCACGGGAACCCCACGGGGCATCTGCACGATCGAGCACAGCGAGTCGACGCCGGAGAGCGCCGACGATCGGACGGGAACGCCGAGCACCGGCACCGTGGTCTTGGCCGCGAGCATCCCCGGTAGGTGCGCAGCCCCGCCCGCTCCGGCGATCACGGCGCGCAGCCCGCGGGCGGCGGCGCCCTCGGCGTACTCGAACAGGAGGTCCGGGGTCCGGTGGGCCGACACCACCCCCACCTCGTGCGGGACCCCGAACTCCTCGAGGACATCGACCGCGGCGTGCATGGTCGACCAGTCCGAGGTGGAGCCCATCACCACGCCGACGCTCACGTCCGTCCGAGATCCCAGTTGCATGCCGCCGACTGTAAGGCGCTCGGCACCGGTCCGTCGTCGCTCGCCCGGCGCCCCGACGGCGACGTTCAGGGGCGCGTCGTCGCCTCGAGGTCGTCCACCGCGCCCGACGCGATGTCGTTGCGGTGATGCATGCCGGGCCACGTGATGTGGCCCACGGCGTCGTCGGCGCGCCCCGCGCCGAGGCCAGGTCGGGGCCCTGACCCGTGACGGCGAGCACCCGTCCGCCGGCGGTGACGAGCGCGCCGTCGGCGTCGGCGCCCACGCCGGCGCAGAAGACGCTCACCCCGTCGAGCGCCTGCGCCTCGGCCATTCCGACGATCCGATCGCCGATTCGGGGCGATCGGGGATAGCCCTCCGACGCGCACACGACGGTCACCGCGGCGCCATCGTCGAAGGTGGGGCTCTCCCCCAGGTCGCCGTCGGCGGCGGCGGCGAGGAGCTCGCCCAGGTCGCTGGTGAGCCGGGGCAGCACGACCTGGGTCTCGGGGTCGCCGAAGCGGACGTTGTACTCGAGGACCTTGGGACCTGCCGGGGTGAGCATCAGTCCGGCGTAGAGGACACCGCGATAATCGATGCCCCGCTCCCGTAGCGCGGCAAGGGTGGGGGCAACCGCCTCGTCCATCACCATGGCCACCACGTCGGCGCCCGCCGTCGGTACCGGCGAGTAGGCGCCCATGCCGCCGGTGTTGGGCCCGAGGTCGCCGTCGGCGATCCGCTTGAAGTCCTGAGCCGGCGCCAGGGCCACCGCCCGGGTGCCGTCGCAGATCGCCAGCACCGAGAGCTCGGGGCCGGTGAGGCCCTCTTCGATGACGAGGGTCCGGCCGGCGTCCCCGAACGCCTCCCCCGACAGGTACTCGCGCACCGCGGACCGCGCCTCGTCGAGGTCGGTCGTCACGACGACGCCCTTCCCGGCGGCCAGACCGTCGGTCTTGACGACGTACAGCCCGTCCAGCTCGTCGAGGAAGGCGAAGGCGGGGTCGACCGTGGAGAACGACCCGTACCGGGCGGTCGGCACCCCGGCCTCGACCAGGACCTGCTTCATCCACGCCTTGGAGCCCTCGAGGCGGGCCCCGTCGGCCCCGGGGCCGAAGACCCGGAGGCCGAGGGCCCGCAGGTCGTCGGCCAGACCGTCGACGAGCGGGGCTTCCGGCCCGATGACGTAGAGGTCGGCCTCCACCTCGGTGGGCGGGCGGGCGACCGAGCCGGGAATGCCGGGGTTGCCGGGGGTGACCACCACCTCGTGGTGGCGGCCGAGCACGACCGCGAGCGCGTGCTCGCGGCCGCCCGAACCAACGACGCACACCTTCATCAGAGCCTCTGTCCTCGATCGGCCGTCGCGTCGCCGTCAGGCGTCGAAGTGGAGGAACTGGTCACGACCGGGCCCGACCCCGACCAGGCTGATCGGGACGCCGACCTGCTCGCCGAGGAAGGCGACGTAGTCGAGCGCCTGACGGGGAAGCTGGTCCCGCCGGGTGACGGCGGTGAGGTCGGTGTTCCAGCCGGGCATCTCTTCGTAGATCGGCTTGGCCTTGTGCAGCACCGACTGATGGTACGGGAGGTGCTGGAAGCGCTCGCCGTCGAGCTCGTAGGCCACGCACACCTTCACCGTGTCGAACGTGTCGAGCACGTCGAGCTTGGTGAGCGCCAACTCGGAGAGGGAGTTGAGACGTACGGCGTGACGCAGCATCACCGCGTCGAACCAACCCGTGCGCCGCCGGCGACCCGTGTTGGTGCCGTACTCGTGGCCCCGGTCGACGAGGAGGTCACCGATCTCGTCGTCCAGCTCGGTGGGGAAGGGCCCGGCGCCGACGCGGGTGACGTAGGCCTTGGCGATCCCGATGACCCGATCGATGTACCGGGGACCGACCCCGGCGCCGGTGCAGGCGCCGCCGGCCACCGGGTTCGAGGAGGTCACGAAGGGATAGGTGCCGTGGTCGAGGTCGAGGAAGGTGGCCTGCGCCCCTTCCAGCAGGACCTGCTGGCCGGCGTCGAGGGCGTCGTGCACCAGGTTCACCGTGTCGGCGATCATCGGGGCCAACCGGTCGGCGCACTCGCCCAGGTACACGTCGGCGATCTCGTCACCGTCGAGCGGGAGCTGGTTGAAGACCTTGGCCAGGATCGCGTTCTTCTCCCGGAGCACGCCGTCGAGCTTCTCCCGGAAGATCTTGGGGTCGAGGAGGTCCTGGACCCGGAGGCCGACCCTCGCTGCCTTGTCGGCGTACGCCGGACCGATGCCCCGCTTGGTCGTGCCCACCTTGTTCTTCCCGAGATGGCGCTCGGTGAGCTTGTCGAGCTCCTGGTGGTACGGGAGGATCAGATGGGCGTTGCCGCTGACGCGCAGTCGGCTGGTGTCCACGCCCTTGGCGGCCAGGACGTCGAGCTCGGCGAGCAGCACCCGCGGATCGACCACCACGCCGTTGCCGATGACCGGCGTGATGTGGTCGTAGAGGATGCCGCTCGGAACCAGCTGAAGGGCGAAGCTCTCACCGTCGACCACGATCGTGTGGCCCGCGTTGTGGCCGCCCTGGTAGCGCACCACGAGGTGCATCTCCTTGGCCACGAGGTCGGTGAACTTGCCCTTCCCCTCGTCTCCCCACTGGGTTCCGACGACGACGGTGGCTGGCACGGCTGACTCCTTGTTCGCACAGCATCCGGGTCGAACGGGGGGCGCCGGTCGCGCCCGGCCACGGCCCGGAGGAACCGGTTGACACTAGTCGGATCGAGCCGGGCCGGCCCCTGGCGATCGGGGAAGGGTCCCCGGCGGGGTCAGGTCCGCCGACGCCGAGCGGCCAGGGCGAGCAGGCCGCCGCCCACGACCAGGCTGGCGCCGAGCAGGCTGGCGGGGAGAGAGTCCGTGCCCGTGTAGGGCAGCTCGCCGGCGGGCGAGACCGCCCCGGCGGCGTTCCCCGTCTGCCCGGCACCGAGGACCGCGACCGAGGTGGTCGGGGTGGTGGCGGTGACGCAGTCGAGGGCGAGCTCACGGCTCGCGACCTGCTCGCCGTCACCCACGACGACCACCGTGGTGGCGTGGCCCACGACCAGGGGCACCACCACCTGAGCGGAGCCTCCGGGGCCGACCGTTACGGTGTCCACGGGCTCGCCGTCGGCCAGGACGGTGATCACCGACGGGTTGGTGCCGGCGTTGGCCAGCTGCAGGGTGGCCGACGCCGTCGCACAGTCGACGGCCACGGAGCCGAGCGAAGGGTCCGAGCAGTCGACGGGGACGATCACCTGGGTGCTCTCGTCGTCGACCACGACGAGGTAGGTGGACACCCCGTCCTCGACGCCGTCGAAGCCCTCGGTGTGGCTGGCCCCCGGAAGCACCTGGCCCTCCCAGGCGATGATGTCGGGGTCGCGGTCGTGGATCTCGACCTGCAGGGGATCGTCGCCGGACTCGCCGTCGTTGGCGACGGTGACCTCGACGTGGCCTCCGCCCACCGCACAGGCGACGGTGTGGGACACCGACGGCACCCCGGGCGCCGCCGACGCCGTGCCCGCCAACACGGCCATCCAGCCGCAGGCGAGCAGGACGGTCGCCCCGACCACACCGGTCCTACGTCGGTTCCGCCGCTGCTGGTTTCGCATCGAAGCCTTCCCTCGCACGGGCTGACCCCGCGACGCTGACGTCGAAGATACCTGGTCGCCGGGCGGCGCCGAGCGCTCTTGGCCTCGGGGACCCTGCCGGTGCAGACCCTTCGGAGGGGCTCAGCTCTGGCGGCGCCGGGCCAGGGTGACGAGGAGGATCCCGCCGGCGAGGACGGCCGCTCCGGCCAGAGCCATCCGGATCGTCTCCGAGCCGGTGTAGGGCAGCGCGCCCACCGGCGTCACCGCCTGGGCCACGGCGGGGGCCACGTCGGCCGCGGGGGCCGCCGTGGACGCCGGCTCGAGGTCGGTGGGCGGGTCGTCGGTGGTGGAGGTGGTGGGACCGTCGGTGGCGACCGGCGCCGCCGTCGTGACCGTGGTCGGGGCCTGGGTGGTGGACGTCGGATCCTCGGTGGTCACGGTGGTGTCGTCCACCTCGGCCGGTTGCGTGGTCACCGTCGTCGTCGGCCACTCGGTGGTCGTCGTGGTCGGCTCCTCCGTCGTCGTCGTCGAGGCCTCGGTCGTGACGGTGGTGGTCGGATCCTCGGTGGTGACCGTCGTCGTCGGGTCCTCGGTGGTCGTCGTGGTCCACTTCTCGGTGGTCGTCGTGGTGGCCTCGGTGGTGACCGTCGTGGTCGGAACCCGCCCGAGGCAGATGTGGCTGAGGTTGAACTTGTTCGGAGCCGACCCCGTGTAGGTGGCGTAGGAGCCGGTGAGCGAGATCGACTCGAGCGTGTGCCCGGCGGGCACGGCCACGAAGACGTTGTCGCTCTGCGTTCCGTTCTTCACGATCTGCGCACCGGAGAACTCCACGAAGTCTCCGTCGAGGTTCAACACGATGGTCACGAAGGCCGTCGCTGCGTTGTTCGGCGCGAACACGAAGTGCCAGTACGCCGCCCCACCGGCCGGACAGTCGGTGTCGGCGCCGGCGGTGGCGTTGTGCAGGCCGACAGCCGGGAGGACGGCGACCTGCCGGGACGGACCCGAGCCGGCGGCGCCCGCCGTCGACGCCAGGACAGCACTACCGACCACCAACAGGACGAGGGCGGCCGACGCGGCCAGGAAGCGACGGCACGACGGGCGGGAGGACATCGACAGCTCCAGTTCGAATGCGGCACGAGCTACCTCGCACCTTCGATCCGGGGCCGGTTTCGCTCTCGCTCCCCGCCGGTCCAAGCGACCAGTCAACCGGCGGATCAAAGCTCCCCATCACCACTTTCCGTGGCAGTGAGATGACTCTACGAGGTACTCCGGCCGGAAAGCATGGGCGGAACGGCCCATCTCGCCCCCTATGAGTCGAACGACCCACCCGCCGTCAGTGCAGGACGACACCACCGTCGGGGCCGGCGTCGACGACCACGGTGTCGCCTTCGGCATAGGTCCCCTCGAGCAGCGCCATGGCCAGCTGGTCGGCGATCTCACGCTGGATGACCCGCTTCAGCGGTCGGGCCCCGTAGGCGGGGTCGTACCCGCTGGCGGCCAGCGCCTCCCGAGCCTCGGGGGTGACCTCCAACGCGATGCGCCGCTGAGCCAGGCGATGGACGAGCCCCTCGAGCTGGATGTCGACGATCTGCTCGAGATCGCCCTCGGTGAGCTGGCGGAACCGGACGATGTCGTCGATCCGGTTGATGAACTCGGGCTTGAAGAACTCGCGAGGATCACCCGGGAGGTTCGACGTCATGATCAGCACCACGTTGGTGAAGTCCACGGTACGGCCCTGCCCGTCGGTGAGACGGCCGTCGTCCAGCAGTTGGAGCAGCACGTTGAACACGTCGGGATGGGCCTTCTCGATCTCGTCGAGCAGGATCACCGCGTAGGGCCGGCGGCGCACCGCCTCGGTGAGTTGGCCACCCTCGTCGTAGCCGACGTAGCCCGGAGGAGCGCCGATGAGGCGGCTGACCGAGTGCTTCTCCATGTACTCGCTCATGTCGATGCGGACCATGGCCCGCTCGTCGTCGAACAGGAAGTCGGCCAGGGAGCGGGCCAGCTCGGTCTTGCCGACACCCGTCGGCCCGAGGAAGAGGAACGACCCGATCGGACGGTTCGGGTCCGAGAGTCCGGCGCGGCTGCGGCGGATGGCGTTGGCCACGGCGACGACGGCGTCGTCCTGACCGATGACCCGCTCGTGCAGCACCTCCTCGAGGCGCACCAGCTTGGCCATCTCGCCTTCCATGAGCCGGCTGACGGGCACGCCCGTCCACTTGCTCACGACGCTGGCGATGTCCTCCTCGTCGACCTCCTCCTTCAACATCTTCTGGGCGGTCTGCAGCTCGTCGAGGGCCTTGGACGCCTCGGCCACCTGGCGCTCCACCTCGGGCAGCTGGCCGTAGCGGATCTCGGCCGCCTTCTCGAGGTCGTCCTCGCGCTCGAGCTCGAGGCGCTTGTTCTCGAGCTGCTCCTTGAGCGCCCGGATGCGGTCGATGGCGTCCTTCTCGGCCTGCCAGTGCGCCTTCATGCCGGCGATGCGCTCGCGCTGGTTGGCCAGCTCCTCGTCGAGCGAGGCCAGGCGCTCCTCGGAGGCCGAGTCGGTCTCCTTGGCCAGCGCCACCCGCTCGATCTCCAGCTGGCGGATACGGCGTTCGACCACGTCGATCTCGGTCGGCATGGAGTCGATCTCGATGCGCAGCTTCGACGCCGACTCGTCCATCAGGTCGATGGCCTTGTCGGGGAGGAAGCGCCCGGTCAGGTAGCGATCGGAGAGGACGGCGGCGGCAACCAGGGCGGCGTCCTGGATGCGGACGCCGTGATGGACCTCGTAGCGCTCCTTGAGGCCACGGAGGATGGCGATGGTGTCCTCCACCGACGGCTGGTCGACGAAGACCTGCTGGAAGCGACGCTCGAGCGCCGGATCCTTCTCGATGTGCTTGCGGAACTCGTCGAGGGTCGTGGCGCCGATCATGCGGAGCTGACCGCGGGCGAGCATGGGCTTGAGCATGTTGCCGGCGTCCATCGAGCCTTCGGCGGCGCCCGCCCCGACCACGGTGTGCATCTCGTCGATGAAGGTGATGACCTCGCCACCGGAGTCGGTGATCTCCTTGAGGACGGCCTTGAGCCGCTCCTCGAACTCCCCCCGGTACTTGGCCCCGGCCACCATCGACGACAGGTCGAGGGAGATGAGGCGCTTGTTCTTCAGGCTCTCGGGCACGTCGCCCTCGACGATGCGTCGGGCCAGGCCCTCGACGATGGCGGTCTTGCCCACGCCGGGCTCACCGATGAGCACCGGGTTGTTCTTGGTGCGGCGGGACAGCACCTGGATGACGCGGCGGATCTCGTCGTCACGCCCGATGACCGGATCGATCTTGCCCGACCGGGCCGCCTCGGTGAGGTCCCGGCCGTACTTCTCGAGCGCCTGGTACTGGTCCTCGGGGTTCTGGCTGGTGACGCGGTGGCTGCCCCGCACCTCGGCCAACGCGGCGAGCAGGTCGTCGTGGGTCACGCCCACGGTGTCGGCCAGCGCGAGCAGGAGGTGCTCGGTGGAGAGGTACTCGTCGTGGAGCTCCCGGCGGGCCTCGTCGGCCCGGTCGATCAACGCCGTCAGGTCGCGCCCGACCCGGGACTCACCGCCGTAGGCCTTGGGCAGGGCCGCCACCGCCTCGTCGGCGCGGTTGCGCAGCTGGGCCGGCGCCACGCCGACCTTCTGGAGGATGGGCAGCACGACGCCTTCCTCCTGACCGAGCAGGGCGAGGAGGAGGTGATCAGGGGTGACCTCGGGGTTGCTGGCCGAGCGGGCGGCCGCGATGGCGAGGTTCACCGCCTCCTGGGTCTTGAGGGTCCAGCGGTTCGGATCGAGTGCCATGGAACGGATGCAGCTCCCTGTGCGTTCGTACCCGGGCCCCGGTCGGAGCCCGTCACCAAACTTAACAATCACATTGTCAACTTTGATTCCCGAACTTCGGGAATTCCCTGGTCCAAACCCTGCCGCCGCCCCCGCGTGAGGCAGGTGGGCGGGAGGCTCAGGTGCGGTCGGTGAGACGGCGGATGACGGTGGCGGCGTCGTCGAAGCGGGTGACGGCCTGGCGGACCGGGACGAGGTCACGCCGGTACGAGCGATGGGCCTCGGCCAACGCGTCGGCGGCCTCGGCCTGGACCTGGGCCAGCTCCGCCTCGAGGGCTTCGATGCGGGTCTCGAGCTCCAGCACCCGCTTGACCCCGGCGAGGTTCAGGCCTTCGTCGGTGAGGGACTGGATGCGATGGAGGTGGTTGATGTCGGCCTGGCTGTAGCGCCGGCTCCCGCCCTGCGTCCGCGCCGGCTCCACCAGACCCTTGCGCTCGTAGATGCGCAGGGTCTGCGGATGCACGCCGGCCAACTCGGCCGCCACCGAGATGACGTACACGGCTCGGAGGTGAGCGGAACGGGGATCGAGCGGGTCAGCCATCGATCAGACTCCCAGGTGCTGTCGGGGCGAGGTGGGCAGAGTGGCCGCGAGAGCCTCCACCGCCGCCCGCTGCTCCTCGGTGAGCTCGGTGGGCACCGCGACCTGGACGGTGACGAGCAGGTCGCCCGTGCCCTTCTTGGCCTCGACGCCGCGACCCTTGACCCGCAGGACCTTGCCCGAGGGGGTGCCCTCCGGGAGCTTGAGGGTGACGCTGCTGCCGTCCAGTGTGGGCACGGTGATGCGAGCGCCCAACGCCGCCTCGGCGAAGGTGACGGGCACGGCGATGGTGAGGTTGCGGCCGTCCCGCCCGAAGACCGGATCGGCGTCGACGTGGACCACCACGAACAGATCACCGGCGGGCCCGCCGTTGCGGCCCACACCACCCCGGCCCTTGAGCCGGATGCGCTGGCCGTCGTCGACGCCCGCGGGGATGCGGACCTTGACCTCGCGCGGCCGGCGCTCGACCCCCGAACCCCGACAGGTCGGACACGGATCGGTGACGACCGAGCCGGTGCCGGCACAGCTGGGGCACGGGCTGGAGAAGGAGAACATGCCCTGGTTCTCGTCGAGCACGCCTCGTCCCCCGCAGCGGGGGCACGCCGTCGGTGCACTGCCCGGGCGGGCCCCCGAGCCGTGGCACGTGGCGCAGGGCATGTCACTCGTGAGGTGCAACGTCGTTGTGGCCCCCGACACCGCCTCGCGGAACGGGAGGTGGAGCTCGGCCTCGAGGTCGTTGCCCCGTTGCGGTCCGGTTCCCCGGGGGGCGCCGCCGCGCCCGCGCCGGCCGCCTCCGAAGAGGCCGCCGAGCAGGTCGGAGATGTCGCCGCCCTCGAAGTTGAAACCGCCCGGAGCGCCGCCGAAGCCGCCGCCCCCACCGGGCCCAGGGCCGCCGAAACCGGCGCCGCCCATGGGACCGAGGGTGCGAACCTCGTCGTACTCCTTGCGCTTGGTCTCGTCGCCGACCACGTCGTAGGCGGCCGAGACCTCCTTGAAGCGCTCCTCGGCGGAGTCGTCGCCGGGGTTGGCGTCAGGGTGCAGCTCGCGAGCGAGCTTGCGGTACGCGCTGGTGATCTCCTTCGGCGTCGCCGTCTCCGACACGCCGAGGACCTTGTAGTAGTCCTTCTCGAACCACTCGCGCTGAGGTGCCACTAACCCCTGACCTTCACCATGGCCGGACGGATGACCCGGCCCTTCCACTGGTAGCCCGTGCGAAGGGTCTCGACCACGAGGGCCTCGCCCCCGTCACCGGGCTCGTGCATCACTGCGTCGTGCTGGTTGGGATCGAACGGCTGGCCCTCGGGGACCAGCCGGACGAGGCCCTCGCGCTCGAGGACGTCGGCCAGCATCTTGGCGATGGGCCCGACGTCCTCGGCGCCGTGGCCGATGGCCGCGTCGCAGGCGTCGAGCACCACCAGCAGCTTGTCGGCGAGGGCCTCGGCGGCGCGCTCGCGCACCTCGATCTCCTCCCGGGCTGCCCGCTTCTTGTAGTTGTCGAACTCCGCCTTCACCCGCATGAGGGTGTTGCGGTACTCGTCGCGCTCGCCGGCGATCACCGCCGGGTCGAGGTCGAGGGCGTCGAACACGCCGTCGTCCTCGTCCTGCTCGGCGACGGCGGCCGCTTCGAGCAGCTCGTCGTCGGTCGACTCGACCGCCGGGTCCTCCCCGGCGGTCGCGTCGTCGTCGGGGGCCACGACTACTGGCCCTCGCCTTCGTCGTCGACGATCTCGGCGTCCACGACCTCGTCGTCGTTCGGAGCCGAGGACGAACCCGAGCCGCCTCCGGCCGCGCCACCCGCGGCTGACTCGCTGGCCGCAGCCTGCTCGTACAGCTTCTGGGTGAACTCCTGGCTGGCCGTCATCAGGGCCTCGGTGTTCGTCTTGATGGCCTCGAGGTCGGTGCCGGCGACCGCCGTCTTGAGGTCGGCCAGCTTGGACTCGACGTTGGCCTTCTCGTCCTCGGAGATCTTGTCGCCCTGGTCCTTCAGGAGCTTCTCGGTCTGGTAGACGAGCGTGTCGGCCGAGTTGCGGACGTCGGCCTCCTCACGGCGCTGGCGGTCCTCCTCGGCGTGGGCCTCGGCGTCCTTCACCATCTGGTCGATGGCGTCCTTGGAGAGCGACGACTGACCGGTGATGGTCATCGACTGCTCCTTGTTGGTGGCCCGGTCCTTGGCCGACACGTGCACGATGCCGTTGGCGTCGATGTCGAAGGTGACCTCGATCTGGGGCACGCCGCGAGGAGCGGGCGGCAGGTCGACGAGCTGGAACTTGCCGAGCGTCTTGTTGTACTGGGCCATCTCCCGCTCGCCCTGCAGCACGTGGATCTCCACGGAGGGCTGGCTGTCCTCGGCCGTGGTGAAGACCTCGGTGCGGCGGGTCGGGATGGTGGTGTTGCGCTCGATGAGGCGGGTCATGACGCTGCCCTTGGTCTCGATGCCGAGCGACAGCGGGGTGACGTCGAGGAGCAGGATGTCCTTCACCTCGCCCTTGAGCACACCGGCCTGCACGGCCGCGCCCACGGCCACGACCTCGTCGGGGTTCACGCCCTGGTGAGGATCGTTGCCCGTCATCTCCTTCACCAGCTCGACCACCGCCGGCATGCGGGTGGAGCCACCCACGAGCACGACGTGCTCGATGTCGCCCTTGGTGAGCCCGGCGTCCTTGATGGCCTGCTCGAACGGCACCCGGCACCGGTCGAGGAGGTCGGCGGTCAGCTCCTGGAACTTGGCCCGGGTGAGCTGCTCGTCGAGGTGGAGCGGGCCGTCGGGGGTGGCGGTGATGAAGGGCAGGTTGATCTGGGTCGACTGCACCTGGGACAGCTCGATCTTGGCCTTCTCCGCGGCCTCCTTGAGGCGCTGCACGGCCATGTTGTCCTTGGAGAGGTCGACGCCGTGAGCGGACTTGAACGACTCGACGAGCCAGTCCATGACGCGCTGGTCCCAGTCGTCGCCGCCCAGGTGGGTGTCACCGTGGGTGGACTTGACCTCGAACACGCCGTCGCCGATCTCGAGGACCGAGACGTCGAAGGTGCCGCCGCCCAGGTCGAACACGAGGATCGTCTGGTCGGTGCCCTCCTTGTCGAGCCCGTAGGCCAGGGCCGCCGCGGTGGGCTCGTTGATGATGCGCAGCACCTCGAGGCCGGCGATCTGGCCGGCTTCCTTGGTGGCGGTGCGCTGGGCGTCGTCGAAGTAGGCGGGAACGGTGATGACCGCCTGGGTGACGGTGTCGCCGAGGTAGGCCTCGGCGTCGCGCTTGAGCTTCATCAGCGTGCGGGCCGAGATCTCCTGCGAGGTGTAGCCCTTGCCGTCGATGTCGATCGTCCAGTCGGTGCCCATGTGGCGCTTGACGGACCGGATGGTGCGGTCGGGGTTGGTGATCGACTGGCGCTTGGCCACCTCGCCCACCAGGACCTCGCCGTTCTTGGCGAAGGCGACGACCGAGGGCGTGGTGCGGGCACCTTCGGCGTTGGGGATGACGACGGGGTCGCCGGCCTCGAGGACGGCGACGACCGAGTTGGTGGTACCGAGATCGATACCGACGGCCTTGGGCATGGCAGATGCTCCTGTTTCGGGGGTTGGGGGGTCCTGCAGCGGTCTGACTGGCCGAAGCCAGGAAAGTTGAGTGTGATGCTAACAACTTCTCTGTCCAGCTTTGCATTCCCGCCCACGCGATTTCCATCGCGGCCCCCGAATTCCTCCCAATCCTGTCGTTCGACCGCGCCGCCCACCAGTTCGAGAGGTTGGGACGGAGGGGGGCCGCTGCGCCACACTGGGTCGCATGACGTCGACGCTCGTGCTGGTCCGCCACGGCCAGAGCACCTGGAACCTCGAGAACCTGTTCACCGGCTGGTACGACGCCGACCTGACCGACCAGGGCCGGGCCGAAGCGGTGGCCGCCGGTCAGGCCCTGGCCTCCGCCGGTGTCGAGCCCGACGTGTTGCACACCTCCCTGCAGGTCAGGGCCATCCGCACCGCCAACCTCGCCCTCGACGAGATGGGCCGGCTCTGGATCCCGGTGCGGCGGTCGTGGCGGCTCAACGAACGCCACTACGGCGCCCTCCAGGGCCAGGACAAGAAGGAAGCGACCGAGAAGTTCGGCAAGGAGCAGGTGTTCGAGTGGCGCCGCAGCTACGACGTGCCGCCCGAACCGCTGGCGCTCGACGACCCTCGCCACCCGGCCAACGATCCCCGCTACTCGGACCTGCCGCCCGACGTGCTCCCCGCATCGGAGTGCCTCAAAGACGTCGTGGCCCGGATGCTGCCCTACTGGTACGACGGCATCGTCCCCGACCTCCAGGCCGGCCACACCACCCTGGTCGTGGCCCACGGCAACAGCCTCCGTGCGCTCATCAAGCACCTCGACGGCATCTCCGACTCCGACATCGCCGAGGTCAACCTGCCCACCGGCGTCCCGATGCTCTACGAGCTCGGCGACGACTTCCAGCCCGTCGAGGACAAGCCCCTCGGCGACCGCTACCTCGGCGACCCCGAGGCGGCGAAGGCCGCGGCCGAAGCCGTCGCCCGCCAGGCCGGCTGAGAGGGCCCGCCGACATCGGGCCGGACAGGTGGGACGGACCTACGGATCAGGCCCGGAGGACGTACCCGACGATCAGGCCGGGCGGGCGTGGTCGACGACCGGCTCGGTCTCGAGCAGGTAGCCCCGCGACCGGACGGTCTTGATCACCAGCGACAGCGGGGCGATGCGACGACGGACCCGCAGCATGTGCACGTCGAGGGCGTTGCGCCCCGGCGCACCCTTCGGCCAGCCGGCCCGGGCCAGCTGATCGCGGCTGACGACGGCGCCGAAGCGATCCAGCAGCGCGCCCATGAGGCGGGCCTCGACCGGCGGCAGGGAGACCCAGTCGTGGCCCGACCGCAGCACCCCGTCGGGGTCGAGCTCGGGGCGGGCGGGGAGATGGGACACCGCCCGGTCGGCCACCGCCTGGCAGCGGGCGTCGATGTCGGCGTCGTCGGCCGGTAGGCGGATCCAGTCCTCCAGGCAGTCGGCGACCGTGGGAGCCGGCTCACCTCCCTCGACGAGGAGAACCCGTGGCAGGCCCTGGCGGGCCAGGGCGTCACGACGGTCTTGTTCAGAGGGCCAACGCAACAGCACGACGTCCACCGGCCTGAAAGTAGGGAGCGGCTGTTTCTCGACTGTTTCGCGAAGGTGAAGAGAAGTCGGACGCGCCCGCCAGGATCCCGGGCGCGCAGGCCTTCAGCTCCGTATGCTGCGGACATGGCACGAGACGCATGGCTGGACCACCTCGCTCAGGTACCCCTCTTCGCCGACTGCACGAAGAAGCAGCTGCAACAGGTGGCCGCCGCGTCGATCGAGATGACGGTGTCACCGGGCAAGGTCCTCGTCCGCGAAGGCGAACCCGGCCACGAGTGCTTCATCCTCATCTCCGGCACCGCGACGGTGACCCGGAAGGGCGAGACCCTCGCCACCCTCGGCGAAGGTGCGGTGGTGGGTGAGCTGGCCCCGCTCACCGGCGCCGCCCGCACCGCGACCGTGGTGGCCGACAGCGAGCTCGAGCTCCTGGTCATCAGCCAGCGCGAGTTCGCCGGCCTCCTCGACGAGGTCCCCGGTCTCGCCGTGCGCGTGCTGCACAACCTCGCCGCTCGCATGGTCGAGATCGAGGAGATCGCCTTCAAGTAGGCGTGACGGCGGGCTCCCGCAGGCCCCGCCGCGGAGGGTCCCGGCCAGTTGGGTCCCGATGGAGGGCACGCGAGTAGCTTGGGCCCTCGTATGGATCGCAAGCGCCTCAAGGGCCCGCAGCTCGTCCTCCTGATCGGGATCGCCTTCGCCACGGTGACCGCCCTCTCGGGCATCGCCGCCTCGGTCTTCCAGCAACACGACGACTCCCCGGTCACCCGGGAGGTGTTCGGGGGCATCCCCGATGCCCTCAAGATCGTGTTCTACGTCATCACACCCGTGCTGCTGGTGTACGGCGCCGTCCTGTTCTCCTATCGGGTCAAGAACTGGACCCGGGGCAAGCCCGACAACCGGGCGACCACCGCCAAGAACGTCAAGCGTCGCCTGGCCGACTTCCGGGCCGGCGTGTACATGCAGACCCTGCTGCGCGATCCGGCGGCGGGCATCATGCACTCCCTCATCTACTTCAGCTTCCTGGTGCTGCTCGCCGTCACCACGGTGCTCGAGATCAACCACCAGGTGCCGGAGAGCTGGAAGTTCCTCAACGGGCAGGTGTACCAGGCCTACTCCTTCGTCGGAGACGCCGCCGGCCTCGCCCTGTTCGTCGGCGTCATGTGGGCGATCGTGCGGCGCTACATCCAGCGCCCCTACCGCATCCGGATCAAGACCAAGCCCGAGCACGCGGTGATCCTGGGTGTCTTCTTCGCCATCGCCGTCACCGGCTTCGCCACCGAAGCAGTGCGGATCGCCGAGGAGGGCACGCCGGCGTTCGAGAAGTGGTCGTTCGTCGGATACCCGCTGGCCCTGCTCGTCGACGGCAGCAGCCACCTCGCCGGCTGGCACCAGGCCATGTGGATCGCCCACGTGCTGACGTTCTTCGCCTTCCTCGCCATCCTCCCGGTCACGATGCTGCGCCACATGTTCACGTCGCCGCTGAACATGTACCTGAAGGACAGGGAGCGGCCCAAGGGCGCCATGAAGCCCATGCCCAACCTGATGGAGACCGAGCTCGAGAGCTTCGGCGCCTCCACCATCGAGGACTTCACCTGGAAGCAGCTGCTCGACACCGACGCCTGCACCATGTGCGGTCGCTGCACCGCCGTCTGCCCGGCGTCGAGCACGGGCAAGCCCCTCGACCCCCGCGAGATCGTGCTGAAGACCGGCGAGGTCATGGCGGCCACCGGCGCTCCGCAGGTCTCGCCCCCGATCGGCCTCGACGCCGAGATCACCATCAGCGCCAACTCGCTGTTCGAGCGGATCACCCCCGAGGAGATCTGGGCCTGCACGTCCTGCAAGGCGTGCGACGAGAACTGCCCGGTCAACATCGAGATCCTCGACAAGATCCTCGACATGCGCCGCTACCTGTCGCTCATGGAGTCCAACTTCCCCACCGAGCTGGGCAACGCGTACCGGTCGATGGAGAACTCGGGCAACCCGTGGGGAATGAGCCAGTCCGAGCGGGGCGACTGGGCCGACAAGCTCGAGGGCATCGAGATCATCGACGGCACCAGCCCGCTCGAGGCCGAGTACCTGTACTGGGTCGGCTGTGCCGGGTCCTTCGACGACAAGAACAAGAAGGTCACCCAGGCCATGGCCCAGCTGCTGCAGCGGGCCGGCGTCTCCTTCGCCATCCTCGGCCCGTCGGAGAACTGCACCGGCGATCCCGCTCGCCGTTCGGGCAACGAGTACATCTTCCAGATGCTGGCCATGCAGAACGTCGAGACGCTCAACGGCATGGGCGTGAAGAAGATCATCACCCAGTGCCCCCACTGCTTCAACACGCTGGCCAACGAGTACCCGCAGCTCGGCGGCCACTACGAGGTCGTCCACCACAGCCAGTTCCTGGAGTGGCTCCTCGACCAGGGCAAGCTCGACCTCTCCAACGCCAAGCTCGAGGAGCGGGTCGTCTACCACGACTCGTGCTACCTCGGCCGCCACAACGACGTCTACCTCGCTCCCCGCAAGGTCATCGGGTCCCTCGGCGGCATCGAGGTCGTCGAAGCCGGCCGCAACGGCACCAAGGGCATGTGCTGCGGCGCGGGCGGCGCCCGCATGTGGATGGAAGAGCACACCGGCAAGCAGGTGAACGTGGAGCGCTCCCAGGAGCTGCTGGCCACGGGCGCCACCAAGATCGCCGTCGCCTGCCCCTTCTGCTACATCATGATCGACGACGGGGTGAAGGGCGAGGGCGTCGAGGAGGACCAGGTCCAGGTCGCCGACATCTCGATGCACGTGCTCGAGGCGATCGAGCGGGGCGAGCGGGAGGGTGCAGAGATAGGTGTCGGAGTCATCGACGACTGAAGGCCAACGGGTCCTGGTCGTCGTCGACGATCCGGACCTCGGTGAGCTCCTGGCCCGCCTGTTCGACCACGCGGGCTGGACGCCGGAGCTCGCCCTCTCCGCGGCCTCGGGGCTGACCGAGCTGCAGGACGCGAACCCTCCCTTCGCCCTCGTCGTGATCGACCTGTCGGTGCCGACGAGCAACCTGAAGACGCTGACCACGATCAGGGACACCGGGGGCATGAGGTCGACACGGGTGCTCATCTGCAGCCAGGACCCCGCCGGTCGCGGGGCGGCGTGGATCAGCGGAACCGACGGGTTCATCCTCCACCCGTTCCGGGCCGAGGACTACGTGGCCGAGGCCACTGCCGTGGTGGCCCGTCCCGACGACGACCGCCACGACCACCGCCAACGCCAGATCGGGCTCTCGACCCCCGGCGCCACCTGAGGGGCTCGTCGTCGCACGCCTCCTCCGGCCCCGCCGGCGCTCGCCGTTCCGAATGATCGTCGCCGCCTTCGGTGCGGCGATCGCGTTCGGCACGGCCCTTCTCCTGGTGCCGTTCTCCACGGCCGAGGGGCAGAGCACCGACCCACTGGAGGCGCTGTTCACCGCCACCTCGGCCGTGTCGGTCACCGGCCTGGTCGTGGCCGACACCGCCGAGCACTGGTCACGGTTCGGCCAGACGGTCATCCTGATCCTCATCCAGCTCGGCGGGTTCGGGATCATGACGCTGTCGTCGCTGGTCGCCCTCGTCCTTTCCCGTCGCTTCGGTCTGCGTCATCGCCAAGTGGCCCAGACCGAGACCAACACCCTCAACCCGGGCGAGGTCCGTCGGGTCGTGGCCGGCGTCGCCCTCGTGAGCCTGGTGATCGAAGCCATCACGACCGTCATCCTCACGTGGCGCTTCGCCACCGACGAAGGCGTCGGCCTCGGCGAGGCCGCCTATCAGGGCCTCTTCCACGCCGTCTCGGCGTTCAACAACGCCGGCTTCTCGCTGTTCAGCGACAGCCTGGTGGCCTTCGTCGGCGACTGGTGGTTGTGCCTCGTCATCGGGTTGGCGGTGATCGCCGGCGGCATCGGCTTCCCGGTGTGGACCGAGCTGCGGGGAGCACTGACCCGACCCGCCCGGTGGTCGATGCACACGAAGATCACGTTGGGCACCACGGCCATACTCATCGTGGCCGGAACGGTGCTGGTCGCGGCCAGCGAGTGGACCAACCCGGCGACGTTGGGCGGCCTGGACAACCACGAACGGATGCTGGCCAGCTGGTTCCAGTCCGTCAGCCCCCGCACCGCAGGCTTCAACACCCTCGACTACGGCCAGATGCGGGAAGGGACCCTGCTCATCACCGACGTGTTGATGTACATCGGTGGTGGATCGGCGTCCACCGCCGGCGGGATCAAGGTCACCACCTTCGGGCTGCTCGGCTTCGTGGCCTGGGCCGAGGTGCGAGGCGAGCCCGACGTGAACGCCTTCGGCCGACGGATCCCGACGGTGGCCCAGCGCCAGGCCGTGACCCTCG
The DNA here is from genome assembly GCA_963793025.1 of uncultured Actinomycetes bacterium. GTDB lineage: Bacteria > Actinomycetota > Acidimicrobiia > Acidimicrobiales > Acidimicrobilacustridaceae > CAWBYL01. Next base: position 179,248 of record CAWBYL010000006.1, on the reverse strand, counting down.
TGCTGTTGTCCGTCGGAGCCATAACCACGGCCACCTTGGCCATCGTGGTCCTGGGCGACCTCAGCCTGTCGTCCGCGCTGTTCGAGGTGATCTCGGCCTTCTCCACCGTCGGACTGTCCACCGGTGTCACCGCCGACCTCAACGCGGCTGCCCAGTTCGTCCTGATCGTCCTGATGTTCCTCGGTCGGGTCGGTCCCATCACGCTGTTCGCCGCCCTGGTGCTCCGCGAACACGGCCGCCTCTACCGACTCCCCCAGGAAAGGCCAATCGTTGGCTGACTCACGAAATCCCCGCCGCCTCCGCCGCGCCTCGTCCGCCGCAGGGACCATCGACAACGAGGACCCCGTGCTGATCATCGGCCTCGGACGCTTCGGTGCCGCTCTGGCCACCAGCCTCATGGACCTCGGCCACGAGGTCCTCGGGGTGGACACGGATCCGGCCCTCGTCCAGCGCTACAGCCGGGCCCTCACCCAGACCGTCGAGGCCGACGCCACCGATCCCGCCGCGCTGGCCCAGCTCGGCGCCGCCGAGTTCCGCTGTGCGGTCGTGGGCATCGGCACGGGTGTGGAGGCGAGCGTCCTCACCGTCGCCGCCCTGGCCGACCTGGAGATACCGAACATATGGGCCAAGGCGATCAGCGACGCCCACGCCAGCATCCTCGAACGAGTGGGGGCCCACCACGTGGTCTCCCCCGAACGGGAGATGGGCGAACGGGTCGCCCACCTGGTGACCGGGCGGATCATCGAGTACCTCGAGCTGGATCCCGGCTTCGCCCTGGTCGAGACGGGAGCGCCGAGCGAACTGGTCGGCAAGACCCTCACCGAGGTGTCGTTCCGCAGTCGCTACGGGGTCACCGTCGTGTGCATCAAGCCGGCCGGCGGCACCTTCACCTACGCCACCCCCGAGACCCGTCTCGGCTCCGGCGACACCCTGCTCGTCGCCGGCGAGACGGCGCTGGCCGAGTCGTTCGCCAAGCTGTCCTGACCGATCGGGCGACCGCTAGGTGAAGTTCTCCCAGTAGCGGCTCGGGCGGGGGCCGACCTGGCCCTGGTACTTGGAGCCCACTGCGGCCGACCCGTAGGGGTTGTCGGCCGGCGTGCTCATGCGCAGGAAGGAGATCTGGCCGATCTTCATGCCCGGGTACAACGTGATCGGCAGCGTGGCCACGTTGGACAGCTCGAGGGTGAGCTGGCCGTCCCAGCCGGCGTCGACGAACCCGGCGGTGGAGTGGATCAGCAGTCCCAGCCGGCCGAGGCTGGACTTGCCCTCGAGGCGAGCGACGAGGTCGTCGGGGAGGGCGATGCGCTCGCTGGTCGAACCCAGGACGAACTCCCCCGGGTGCAACATGAACGTGTCCTCGGCGCCGATCTCGACCAGCTCGGTGAGGTCCTCGAGGTTCTCCTTCACGTCGATGTGGCCCATCGTGTGGTTGCGGAAGACCCGGAAGTACCGGTCGATGTGCAGGTCGACGGACGAGGGCTGGATGCAGGCCTCGTCGAGCGGATCGATGACGATGCGTCCGGCGGCCAGTTCCTCGCGAATGGTGCGGTCGGAGAGGATCACGGCGGGCAGGCTAGTCCCGGACCGGAGCTGCTCACCTCGGCCGGGGAGCAGCCCCCCGGAGGGCTCTGCTCACGAGTTCGACCACCAATGCGTTGTCGATGGGGCGGCGGCTCACGAACGCGCGGTGGAAGAGTGGTCCGACGATCATGTCGATGAGCAGCTCGGGGTCGACGGCGGGGTCGATCTCCCCTCGCTCGATGCCCCGTTCGATGGCATCGATGACGACCGACCGTCGCGCCGACACGTAGGTGCGGTGGGCGGAGGCCACCTCGGGATGACGGGCGGCAGCGGCCACCACGGCGGGCAGCGCCCGGCCGAGGTCGGTGCGGGTGAACGACTGGCGGAGGTGCTCGGCGATGGCGACGAGGTCGCCCTCGACGGTGCCGGTGTCAGGCACGACCATGGGTGCGCACGACGCCTGGCGGATCACCTCGACGAGCAGTTCCGGCTTGCCCGGGTAGCGCCGGTACACCGTCGACTTGGCCACACCGGCGCGCGCCGCCACCGCCTCGACCGTGACGCCCTCGAACCCGGTCTCGCCCAGGAGGGTGAGGGCGGCGTGGGCGATGGCCTCGTCGGCCTCGGTGCTGCGAGGACGACCGAGGGCGGTGCAGGTCTCGTCGGGAGAGAGCGCCATGTCAGAACTCGCCCTGGGGTTCGACCATCCCGGAGATCGGAGTCGGGTCGAGGCGCGGGCTCGGTGCCGGTTCGGGCCGGTCGTCGGGGACGGTGAACTCGCCGGCGTGCTCGGCCCGGTACTCGTTGCTCTGCTCGAGATCGTCCTCGGCCCGGGCCCGGGCCGGCAGGAAGACCAGGGCGACCACGACACCGATGGCGGTGGCGAAGGCGGCGACCGCGACGCCCCAGTGCACGGCGTCGACGAACGCGGCGTTGGCGGTGGACACCAACTGGTCGGCGATGCCGCCGAACCCACTGGCCCTCAGCTGGTTGGCCACGTCGGGAACGGCGCCGATCGTGTTCTGGGAGGCGTCGACCGCGGCCTGGGGCACCTGGGTCCCGGCGAAGAAGTCACTGATCCGGCTGCCATAGGTGGTGGCCAGGACCGAGCCGATGACCGCAACGCCGAGGGCGCCGCCGACCTGGCGGGTGGTGTCGTTGACCGCCGACCCCACCCCCGCCTTGGCGAGGGGCAGCGAGCCCATCACCGATTCGGTGGCCGGGGCCATCGTGAGGCCCATACCCGACGACACCAGGATCAACCGCCACACGATGTTGCCGTAGGGGGTGTCGACCTGGAGCTGGACCATCGACAGCAACCCGGCGGTGACGCAGCCGAGACCGATGGCCACGGTGAACTTGGTGCCGATGCGCTCGACGATCCGCGCGCTGAGCGGGGCCATCACCATCATGCCGGCGGCGAAGGGCAGCATCCGCACACCGGTCTGCAACGGCGTGTAGCCGAGCACGTACTGGAAGTACTGGGTGAGGAGGAACAGCGAGCCGAACATGGCGAAGAAGACCAGGGTGATCGAGCCGCTCGCTGCCGTGAACCGGGGCTTCTTGAAGAAGGTGACGTCGAGCATCGGGTGGTCGATGCGGCGCTCCCACCACACGAACAGGCCGAGCAGGGCGATGCCGATGGCGCCGGGCACGAGGATGTGGGCGCTCCCCCAGCCGTGCGACGGCGCCTCGATGATGGCGTAGAGCACGCCGGTCAGACCGACGATGGACAACAGCGCACCGAACGGGTCGAGCCGGGGGGAGCTGGTGTCTCGCGAGGTGGGGATGAGGAACACGCCGGCGACCACGCCGACGATCACGATCGGGATGTTCACCAGGAACACCGAACCCCAGTAGAAGTGCTCGACCAGGAAGCCGCCGGTGAGCGGTCCGAGGGCGGCGCCGAGCCCGGCCACGCCGGCCCAGGCACCGATGGCCCGGCCCCGCTCGTGGGCCGGGAAGGTGTTGGTGATGATCGACAAGGTGGCGGGCATGATGAAAGCGCCGCCGATGCCCATGAACGCCCGGGTGCCGATCAGGGCGCCCGACGACGTGACCAGCGCAGAGGCCACCGAGCCGATCCCGAAGAGGATCAGCCCGAGCTGCAGGGCCCCGCGACGGCCGTAGCGGTCACCCAGGCTGCCGGCGGTGAGCAACAGGCCGGCGAAGACGAGGGTGTAGGAGTCGACGATCCACTGGAGATCGCTCGAGGAGGCGCCCAGATCCTTCTGGATCGTGGGCAGGGCCACGTTGAGGATCGAGTTGTCGAGGACGATGACGAGCAGGCTGAAGCACAGCACGACGAGGATGAGCCACCGTCGCTCGTACGCCTTCTCCTGGACCCGCTGGCTGAGGGTGTTCATGGGGCTGACCTCTCATGAGATTCGAGACGCTGGCGTCGCGGAGGTAGTGAACCACCGCCGCATCCATTCCGCAACGCTTGCGTCGCGAATCACTCCTCGCCATCGGTCCCACCCCGACCGCCCCCTCCCCCTCACCCCAAGGTGGCTCCGTACGTACCGGAAACCGTTACGGATGGAGCCACCTTTGGGGTGCGGGGGGCGAGTCAGGAGTCGCCGGCGCCGGGCATGTTGTGGACGTAGGACTTCTCCTCGACGCGGCGGGTGATGCGCCATCCGGCGTCGGTGCGGACGAGGTCGTCCACGTACCAGAGGCCGCAGTAGAAGACCTGCACCTTGTCGTCGCCGATCGGCATCACCATCGGGTTGTGGCAGATCGTCTTGGCGTGGGCGGTGTCGCCGTCGATCTCGACCTTCGAGGTGGACACCATGTGCTGGAACGACGAGAACGCGGGCATGGCCTCGGTGAGGAACTTCTTCGTCTCTTCGAGGTTCCCCGCGCTGCCGCCCATGGCGGTGTAGTCGATGAACGCATCGGATGTGAAGACATCGTCGAGGGCATCGAAGTCCCGACCGTCGATGGCGTAGCTGTAGCTCACGAGCAGGTCCTGGATCTCGAGGCGGTCCGAGATGTCCTGCAGGCTCATGGTCATTGGTGAATCCCCCTGGATCGGTGCCTGACCCGGCGACTCTAGGACGAGCCCGCGAAGTGCGCCGATCCCCGCCCCGGCTCGCGCCACCGTGCGACGATTGCGCTATGGAACGAGTCGAAGGAATCGGCGGCGTGTTCTTCTCCGCGCAGGACGCCGGCCGTCTCGGGCTCTGGTACGCCGAGCACCTGGGGGTGACTGCCCCCGGCGAGGAGTACGGCGATCCGGTGTGGCACCAGGCCGCCGGGCCCACGGTCTTCGCCGCCTTCGGACCCGAGCACCGGGACAGCCCTCACCTCGGCTCGTCGGGTTGGGGCATCAACTTCCGGGTACGTGACCTCGACGCCATGGTCACCCAGCTCCTGGAGGCGGGCATCCCGGTGAGCGTGGATCCCGAGGAGTACCCCGACGGCCGCTTCGCCAGCCTGCACGACCCGGAGGGCAACCCGGTCCAGCTCTGGCAGCCGCAATCGTGACGCGGGTGGCCGCCCGGGCCGAGAGGAATGCTCTCGTGCGGGTGGCCTAGGATCCCGTTCGACGCAGGTCCCTGCGGGTGTAGTTCAGAGGCAGAACATCAGCTTCCCAAGCTGAGAACGCGAGTTCGATTCTCGTCACCCGCTCCACCACGAAGGCCCAGGTCAGCCGCTGTTCCGGCGCCTGGGCCTTCTTTCGTTCAGGCCTCCTGATCGGACAACGTGACCTTGGCGTGACCCTACGGCTCGCGCTCTCCGGCTCCGGAGGCCGTCGCCCGGATCCTCTCGACGAATGCTCGGATCTCGTCGGCCTCCGCCGTGTTGTCGAGGACCTGATCGACGGAGCGGGAGCTCGCGTCCCGAGCATCGAGGTCAGCGCCCCGCTCAGCTAGGCGGAGGAAGGTCTCGACGTTCGACCCAGCGGCAGCTGCGAGCAGAGGGGTCCTGCCTTCGCCGTCTCGAGCCTCGATCGCCGCTCCCGCATCAAGAGCAAAGTCCACCATGCCTGCGTCAGCGATCCAGGCGATCCGATGGAGGACGGTCTCAGCCTCCGGCCCCGCCACCGCCTCGATGTTCGCGCCTGCGGAGGTCAGCAGTTGAAGCACTGGCCCGCTCCACCACTCCTGGTTCACCGTGCAGAAGAGCGGTGGGTAGCCCGGTGGGTTCGGATTCCCGCCCGCCTTCAGCAACCGATCGACGAAGTGGGTCGGATCGTTCGGGCTTGAGTCCTGGTAGGCGGCGTCGGCGAGAACCGACCAGCCCTCGTTGGAGGCGTTGGGGTTCGCTCCCGCGTTGAGCAGCGCCTGGGCAGCGTCTTCGTTACGCCAGCGGACAGCGAGAACGAGCGGCGTATCCCCCGCAGCATCGAGGGCGTCGAGTCCTTGGGTGCCAGCCTCCTGGTCGAGGAGCCCCTGGGCGAAGTCGCCGCGTCGGGCAGCGCGGTGAAGCGGCGAGTAGCCGTGAGCGAGTCGAGTCTCAGCCGGCGCCCCGAGCGCCACGAGGTGCTCGGCGAGACCTGCGAAGTCGTTCGCATCGGCGAAGGTTGCGGCACTCCAGCCCTCGCGTGAGGTCCAGGCTGGGTCAGCTCCGTGAGAGATCAGGAGGTCGACGAGGTCTTGCGATCCTTGCTCGGCGGCGAGGGCGAGCGTCGAGACCTGGCTCGGGGGATCGTTCGGGTCGAAACCAGTATCGAGGAGCGCGCGGACCTCGTCCGGCGAGTCCGCACGAACTGAGCGTCGCAACGCAAAGCGAGTTCGAGAATCGGGATCTGGTGAAGGCTCAGGCATTCCGCCAGAAGCATGGCTCACTCACCGCCCTGTGATGAAGTGATTCACAGCGTCCTCTTCGTCCGCTTCCGGATGATCGTGTCGAGCGCACTGGCGATTGCCACGTCACGTTGGCGGGTGGCGTGCTGATACCTGAGCGCCGCCTGTGCGCTGGAGTGGCCGAGGCGGTGCATGAGCTCCTTCGTTCCGACGCCAGTCCCTGCTGCGAGCGTGCCGGCGAGGTGGCGGAGGTCATGGAGATGGACCTCGTCGAGCCCTAGTTCGGCTCGGGCTCCGGCCCAGGCCTTCTGAAGGACATGAGGCGCGAGGGGTCCTCCCTTGATGCCGGTGAAGACGTAGCCATCATCGCCCGGCTGAGCAAAGCGGTCGACGTGTGCACGCAGATCGTCGATGAGGCTGGCTGGGATCGAGACGACTCGTCGCCCAGCGTCGGTCTTGGGTGGGCCGACGAGGTGGGTGCCGTTGCGGCTGAGCTGGCGCTGTTGGTCGACGCACACGATGCCGGCGCCGAGATCGAGGTCTCGTCGTCGCATGCCGAGCATCTCACCCCTTCGAAGTCCTACGAATGCCGCGAGCAGCACGACCGATCGGAAGCGAGGTCCGACGAGGTCGGCCAGCTCGAAGGCCTGAGCGACGGTGATGATCGGCCGCTCGGAGCTCGGTTCGACGCCGGCACCCTTGATCGTGCAGGGGTTCGTGATCACGAGTCCGTCCTCGACGGCGGTACCCATGATCGTGCGGAGCAGCCGGTAGCACTTCGCGGCGGTGCTTGTCCCGGGGCCCTCGGGTCCCCGCATCGAAGCGGACCAGCTGCGGACGTTGCCCGTCGCGATCCGCGTGAGCGCGACGGCGCCGAAGGTGGGAAGGATGTGCAGCTCGAGTTCGTTCTCATAGAGCTCTCGGGTGCGAGGGCGGAGCGGTTCACCTCGGCTGGTGAGCCGGGAATCGAGCCACGTCGATGCGTACTCCGCGAACGTCGTGCTCTTCGCTCTGGGAGCGAGGTTCTTGCCGTCGGCCTGTTCGGTGACCGAGCGGGCGTAGGCGGCCTCGGCGGCGCGCTTGCTGGGGTGGGTGCCGAGGCTGACTCGGCGTCCGTCGGGGGTGATGATGCGGACGCGGTAGCGCCCGGAGGGGAGGCGGTCGACGCCGCCGCCGGCTCGTCGCTGGCGGGCCATGGGCTTCTCCGTAGTGGAGGCAGCGCTGAGCTGCGGTGGGAGAGGCCCGGTCTGCGCGCCGGACAAGGCGTGACGGCAACGAACGCGCCAGGTCGACTGACAACTATGCCGCCTCGACAGCCGCTTCTCACTACCTACAAGCGCAAGAGAAGGCCCGCTCCCGTCGTCGTTGGAGGGCATCGAGTCGTCGCTGGATGTCATCTGCGTTCGCTGCCTGGTCGGTGTCGATCGGGCCGTTCGGCTGGAGCGGCGGCTCGGGGATGTCGGCCTCTTCGTGGAGTCGGGTTCGGGTGGCGAGGGCGGAGTCGTGGTCGGGGGTGCGGCTGATCATGTCGGCGAGGGCCTGGGCGGGGTCGGTGGTGCCGGTGGGGTCGGGGATGCATGGCGATGTTGGTGTCTGCGGCCTCGGGTCATGGCGACGTAGGCGTGGCTGCGGGTGGTGCCGGGTTCGAGGACGGCGATGGCCGGCGTCGACGGTGTCGCCTTGGTTGCCGTAGCCGGTGACGGCCCAGCCGAGCTCGACGTGGGCGGCACGTAGTCGGCGGGGAGCTCGACGGTCGCCCCGCTCGGGGTGGGCGACGGTGAGCGCTCCGTCGGCGTCGACGGCGGTGACGGTCCAGGTGTGGCGGTTCCGGACCTGCTCGTCTCGGTCGGTGCGCAAGGTCGGGTCGTTGCGGCGGGTGGCGATCTGGTCGCCGACCCGGGCGGTCGGTCCCGTCGGCGAGCTGAACGCTCGGGCTCGACGGCGGGTGCTGGTGGAGCGTTGGATGGCGAGGTTGATCGCTCGAGCGGTCTCGGCGGTGTTGGTGGTGATGGCGACGGTGCGGCCGGCGTCGGTATGGCGTCGGTGAGATCGAGCGACGTCGATGCGCGAGCAGCGCGGGGTGGGCGGTGCGGAGTCGACCGTTGCTCGGCGTACAGCTCGACGGCGGCCGGGTCGCCGGCGCGCAGGAGCGAGGCTGGCTTCGGCTTCCCAGGGTTGGTCGGAACCGGCGGGGGGTGGCGAGTTCGATGTGGGGGATGGTGTTGCACCAGTGGGCGAACACGCCGCCTCGGCCGACGGCGGGGAGCTGGGCCGGGTCGCCGACGGCGACGAGGCGCCAGCGATGCTGGCGAACGAGGTCGACGAGGCGAGCGAGGTCGTCGGTGGCGGTCATGCCGGCTTCGTCGAGGATGACCGTTGTCCCGGCGGGCCAGCGGCTGGTGTCCGGTGCGGTGTCGGGTGAGGAATCCGGCGAGGGTGTCGGTCGGGACAGCCGGCTTCGGTGGCGAGGACGTCGGCGGCCTTGCCCGATGGTGCGAGCCCGACGACCGGCCGCTGCTGGGCCCCGGAGCGCCTGGACGGCCTGGGCGGTGGTGGTGGTCTTGCCGGTGCCGGCGGGGCCGACGACCACGACCAGCGGAGCGTGACCGGTGATCGCCTCGACCGCGGCGGACTGCGGGTCGAGGCGCCGGTCAGACGGTCGGGTGGAGGCCTCGGCCCAGCTCTGAAGGCGGATCTCCTGGTCGAGGACCTGAGCTGGTGGTGAACAGGCGGTCGGTGACGGGCTCGCTGATGGGGCGGCCGTCTCGTCGGGTCGGTCCGTTCTGGTCGGGGCCGAGCGGCGATACAGCGTGCGATCGGCGCAGGTTGGAGAGGCGGTCGATCTCGGCGACGACGTCGCGCGGCTGACCGACCAGCGTCGGCGGGCACGAGGTTCGACGAGGTGGCGGGCGACGTCGGCTCGCAGCCAAGCCGCCGACTCGGCCTGAGCGCGGCGCAGGGCCTCGGCGATCAGCGCTTCGTCGCTCGGTGACGTGCCGGTCGTGTCGACGGACTGGCGAGGTGGTCGGCGGTGAGGCCGCTCGGGTCGAAGCCGGCCGCTCGGGCCTGGTCGGCCCACTCGTCGTGGAGTGTCGCCCCGTCGATCCCGTGGGTCTTGGCCGGGCGGGACGCCACGACCGCTCGGCGTTCCAGCTCGGCGATCGTGCGCTGGTCGGGGTCCTCGCCGTCGTGCTCCTGGCGCCACCGATCGATCAGCTCTGTCGAGCTTGGCGTTGACCTGGGCGCTGCGTTCGGAGAACACGGTGCGCAGACTCGCTCGGGGATGCACGGTCGAGGTCGACCGGTCGGTCCTGCTTCTCGTCCCGCACCCAGGCGACGCCGAGGCGGGTCGTGAGCTCGGCCCGGAGCGCGCGTCGTAGATCCATCCGATCGTGCGCTGCTGACCCTTCAAGAACCGGGCGTCGAGCGACAACCACTTCGCCGGTCGGGTCCTGGACCTTCGCCGCGATCACGGCGTGGGTGTGCAGCTGCGGGTCGACCGTCCGGGAGGTGTGCTGACGGAACAGCGCCGCGACGATCCCGTGGGTGTCGACCTGGTGGACGCCGTCGGTGCCACGGCGGTCACCGCGCCGTGTGTCTCGAACCAGCCCAGCGCAGCGTCGACCGCCGTGTCGTGAGCGGCGAGCACCTCAGCTCGGACCCAAGCGATCAGGGGTGAGCGCCCACAGGACCGACACCGACTTCGGGGCCGAGAACGTGGCGTCGAACCCACGGGCCGACGACGTCACCGAACCGGCGACCGAGCTTCGCCCCGTGCCCGGGTGGCGGCCCTCGAGCAGCGCCCGCAGCTCCTCGCCGTCGACCTCACCGCGAGGCCGAGCGCGTGCACGTCCGCTCCCCCACCATCGGCCCGCCGGCTCGTCCGGGTCCAGGTAGTAGTCCACCGGACCCCGAGCGTCTGCGACACGGCCGGGCCCGATCCTCGGCCAGACCGGCGTAGTAGGCGAGCAGGCCCTCCACCCGCCCGCCGGCCGCCTTCAACGTCGTACAACGCATCACCGGGACGTTCCCGACCACGCCAATGCACTCGTCTGTCGCTCCATGCAGGACTAAGCCATCGAGGAGTCGACTTCTCGCGTACGAATCTGAGATGCCTCGATTGATCCCTGGGCGTAGAGATGACTCCGGGGAAGATCCGGGTCGTGGCTCTTGCGCTTCGCCGTCGACGAGGTGGTCGTCGACCGCCAGAATGATGCGATGGAACCGGCGGACGCTCCCCAGATGTCGCGGCGACATGCGGCCTTGGCCGCACGGGCTCAGTGCCTACTGCGGCCGGACGAGTTGGTCCGCTACGTCTTCAGTGGGCGCGTGACGACCGGGACAGCATGGTGGTTCGCAGCCGTCATCGGTCCCGCCATCCTTCTTCGAGTCGTGAGTGCGCCTTGGTGGCTAGCGGTCGTCTGGTTGGCGGTGGGTCTGGTCCTGGTCCTCAGCCTTGCAACTGACTGGTGGACCATTGCCGTGACGGACAGCGCCATCGTCGTTCTGCGCAACTCGAAGTTGAGCTTTCGCCGAGCGCCGGCCGGTGTTGTAACGCGGGCTGACCTACGACGAATGGCCAGACAACTGGACCCCGGCGAGTGGACTCACTCTCGCAGGGAAGGACATCGACGTCGTCCCGACCGACCGACCTCAGCTGAACGCAGCGGACGAAGCGATCCGTCGTCGGCGATCTGGAGTCTCAGCGTTCACCGAGTCCGGCTACCGGTCTGGCGATCGGCACAACAGGAACGAGGCTCACCACCTCCGCGAGTGGTGTTCGAATATTTCGTTTGAGGATCCACACTGCCGGGAATGAGCGCCGTCACCGAGAAGGACCGGGACCAAGCACGCGAGGTGCTCCACGCACTCGGGAGCCATCCACGCATCACCACCGACGACGGCACGGTGCACGACCTTCCCCAGTCGGTGCTCGAGGCCCTGGCCGAGGTCCTCGAAGCAGCCGCCGACGGCGAGCGAGCGTTGGTGCTCCGCTCTCCCGAAGACCTAACAACGGAACAGGCTGCAGGGGTTCTCGGTGTGTCGAGGCCCACCGTCGTGCGTCTCATCGAGGCCGGCAAGCTGCCCGCCCGGATGGTGGGCACCCACCGGCGCCTCTCCCTCGGTGACGTGCTCGCCTACCGGGAGGCCTCGGCGGCGAAGCGCCGAGCAGCCCTCGACGAGATGACTCGGGAAGCCGAGGAGCTGGGTCTCTACGACCGATGCCGCGACTCGTTGCGGCCCTCGACGCCGACGTCCTCGTCCCGATCCTCTCGTGCGACTTCCTCCTGACCGCGTTCGGCCTCCCGGGTACTCGAGCGTCTCCACGAAACCAACTGCTTCGTTGATCCGCTTTGATTCAGCGCCAGACGGAAGCGTCAGCCAGTTCTGCCGGCCGGCGGCGCCGTGCTCGAGCAGCGCCAAGAGCGACACTCCGATGGGCGCATCAAGAATCGCTGCCGTCAGCGTCTCGCGATTCTCACCGGCCACCCGGAGACCCTAGATCCGGTCGTCAGGGGCGTCCCGCGAGTCTGGACGCTCACAGCCCGCCGCGCGAACGACGCCGTCGATGCCACTCGCAATCGCGATATCCCGCTCTCTGGTCGCGTGTTGGTAGCGAAGGGCAGCCTCATGGCTGGAGTGGCCGAGGCGGTGCATGAGCTCCTTCGTTCCGGCGCCAGTCCCTGCTGCGAGCGTGCCGGCGAGGTGGCGGAGGTCGTGGAGGTGGACCTCGTCGAGCCCTAGTTCGGCTCGGGCTTCGGCCCAGGCCTTCTGGAGGACATGGGGTGCGAGGGGCCCTCCCTTGATGCCGGTGAAGACGTAGCCATCGTCGCCCGGCTGGGCGAAGTGGTCGACGTGTCTACGCAGATCGTCGATGAGGCTGGCCGGGATCGAAACTGCTCGGCGTCCAGCGTCGGTCTTGGGTGGGCCGACGAGGTGGGTGCCGTTGCGGCTGAGCTGCCGCTGTTGGTCGACGCACACGATGCCGGCGCCGAGATCGAGGTCTCGTCGTCGCATGCCGAGCATCTCGCCCCTTCGGAGCCCGCCCAGTACTTGAGCTCAAGACGGGCACCCAGTAGCGGTAGGAGGCCGACGACGTTTCGTATCCGCGGATCGTGTCCAGATCATCCCGCTCGGTGCCGTCCGGTGTCCGGTAGCTACCGGACACCGGACATTATATGATCTGTACATGCCACGGCTCCGTGAGACCCCAGATCGCCAGGTCGATGTCGCCATCGAGGAGCTGGCTGCTATCGCCGACGGTGCCTCCGGCGTGAGCATCACCCGCAGCGCCAGCGACCAAGTGTCAGTGATGGTCGGGATCCGGAAGTGGCCGGCGAAGGTGATCGCACGTACCGCCGTCTCGCTCAGAGACGCTCAAGAGCTTGTCGCGACCGAAGCCCGGGGTTCGAAGATCGTGGTAGCCAATCAGCTGTCGAGTGAGGCCAAGGGTCTGCTCGCTCGGGAGAACGCCGCCAGCCGGAACTTCGGATGGAGCTGGCTCGACCGACGGGGCGAGCTGCAGCTCAACCACCCGGACGCCTCCGGTGCCATCCACTTCGACCAGGCGACGTTCGACCCGAACCTGACCCGCTCCGGCGGCGGCGGCGGTCTGGCGTCGCCTCGATCGGACGGTCCCATCAGGGGCCGGGCTGGGATCAGCTACGCCGCCGCGGTCCTGCTCGACCCTGCCGCTCGGCCCTCCATACGAGCCGTCGCCCACCAGGCCGAGATGTCGCACGGTGCAGTCGGCGAAGCGGCCAAGCTGCTGCGGGAGGCCGGGCTCATTCGCCCAGACGGCGAGCCCGAGGTCCCTGACCTGTTCAATGCCCTCGCCGACGCCTGGGGACCGACCAGCGTCGCGCCGGTCGCCTCGGTCCCGACCCGGGCCGATGCCGACAGATTGGGGGCCAACCTCGAGGATCTGGAGGCGCCGGGCTTTGGCCTGGGCGGCGACGATGCCGCGCTCGCCTGGGGTGCGCCACTTTTCGTGGCCGGGTCCCGTCCGTGGATCTGGGTGCCGACCGACGCCGACGCCCGGCGGGCGACGCGAGCCCTCAATGCGAGCTCGTGGGACAGCGCCGAGGCGGTGATCGCGGTGGCGCCGACGCCGCTCGCCTGCCGGAACCGGCTTCGGTGCCCCCACACGATCGAGCCGGGCTTCATGCCCACGGTGCATCCCCTCTTCCTCGCCCTCCAGCTGGCCCAAGACCCCGGGCGCGGCCGAGAGATCCTCGACGGATGGAACCCCGACCACCCCGGAATCCACCGTGTCTGGTGACCCGCCCATCATCGGGCTGCCCGACCAGAGCACCCGGCTGCTCGAAGCGATCCGGGCCGTCCTCGCCACCGGCGGACTTCCCCCGGTGGTGCTCATCGGCGGGCTGGCCGTGACCATGCGGACCAGCGCCATGGGCTCGGCCCACCGAGCGACCGTTGACATCGACCTGGTCACCAACGACGCGAGTCCGACGGCGGAGGAGGTTCTGGCCGCCGCCCACGACCCCACGCGCCAGCTCACGGTGATCACCGACGTGAAGGTCGACTTCATCGCCACCGCTTCGCTGACCGACGACGACCTCAACGGGCTCGAGGACCGCGACCGACTGTTCCTCTCTGGGCATCGCTGGGCCTACGAGACCGGACAGCGGACCCGGCTGGTCACCGCGTCCTCCGACGTGCTCGAGGTCAGCGTCGCCACCACCGCCGGCCTCGTCGCGTGCAAGAGCCACGCCATCGGCTATCCGACGACTCGGCGGCGCGCCACCAAACACGCCGCCGACCTGCTCGACCTGCTCCGACTCGTCGAGCTCTACAACCCGAGGGGCGCGCTCAGCGACCAGCTTCGAGAAGGCCCGACCGAACTGGCACGAATCGTCGCCGACATCGCCGAGAGCGAGATCCTCAGCAACGTGGCGCGAGCGGCGCGACAGATGGCCGGCGTCACCCCCACCCCGGTCCACCCCGATGACGTCAACGACATCATCGGGGACTTCGTCGGCGAGCTGCGATCGTGAGCGATTCGAGTGTTCTCAGCGCCAGAACTGAGAACACCCAGCATGGGCGGCGTGACCTTGGCGTGACCTTACGGAGCGGCATTGGGGGTCACGGAACGGTACTGGGCGGCACCAACCGAACGCTCTGACCAGGGCTTTCGAGCGAACCCCCAGGTCAGCGAACCCCGAACCCTCAGGTTCCCAAGCTGAGAACGCGAGTTCGATTCTCGTCACCCGCTCTCGAGGTGAAGGCCCAGGTCAGCCGGTGTTTGCGGCTCCTGGGCCTTCGTCGTCTTGGCGGTCCGGGAATGGCTCCGTGACCTCAACCTGACACAGCCCCGCATCGCGAAGGAACCGTTGCGGCACGCGAGGGTGGGAGGTACGAAGACGTCGTACCGTTTCCGATGGCCTCAGCGGTCGCCTCCGCTTCTAGCTGCGAAGTGACGCCACGGGTACGACAGTGCACTGCGGATGGGCGGGCTCGTCCTCCGGCAGCAGGAACCGCCAGAAGATCGTGCCGCGGGCGTGGCCGCCGGTGTCGAGCCAGTTGGGGACACCGGGGTCCTCCGCACTGACGATGATCCGACACCGGCCGTCGGCGTCGAGGTCCATCTGCGCGGCGTTGAGCGACGACTGCCTCGTGCGGTAGTCGAGCGTCTGCATGTGGACGTTCCAGAGCATCACGTTGGTGAACGGGCCCGGCGGGATGACGGCGTCCATCACCAGCGCCTCCCCGGGCTCGAGCTGGAACGAACCCGACGAGTAATAGATGTCCACTGCGCCCGGGGTGTCGATCTCGGCCGATCGGAAGCTCCACGGCGGACCGACGGAGTTCGGCACCGAGGACACGAACGGCGCCGTGGCCGGCTCATGGAAGACCCGCATGTTCTCCGTGACCGAGACGAGGAGCGCCGTCGACTGGTCGAGACGGGTCGCCAGCGTCTCGTCGTCGATGAGCGGCGCCGGACCCGGATCGTCGAGCGGCTCGATCGACAGCTCGACGAACATCGAGGGGTCGTTGTGGGCGGAGAGCTCACGTTGGTAGTAGTTCCGGACGATCACGATGTGCGCGTCCGGCTGCAGCTGAACACCCTCACGGTGAGAACCCGATGCCGACAACACGAGCTCGAAGCGACCGTCGGCATCCATGTCGAGCTCGCGGTCGTTGACGTCGTTCTGAACGGCGCCGGCGAGCCCGCCATCGGATGCGGGCCCGTGGACCGTGAACGAGATGTAGTCCTGCTCCTGCTTCCGGCCGCGGATGCGATAGCTGCGGTCGCCTCGGATGAGCGCCTGCTGGTAGAGCGAGTCCGGGTTGTCGCCCTGCAGCTTGCGCGCCGGGCTGACGATCGGCGAGAACCTCGGCCGCTCGCGGTCGCCCTCGACGATCAGCTCGGAGACCTCCGAGACGATCTGGAGCAGGTACTGGAGCCCCTCGAGGACCTCGGTGTCGTCGAGGCGTCGCCGCTCGGCGAGCACGTAGCGATCCCGCGCCTCGCTCAATGTCCGGACGAATCCGTCGAAGGCCTCGATCGATCGCAGCTGTTCCCCCACAGGCCCCCCTGTTCGCGTGCTGACCGCGGACCTCGTCGTACCGACGCCCCCGCGTTGACGACCGCAGAGTACACACCCGATCTCCGGCCACCCCGGGGAGTGCGAGGCGGTGACCGATCCCCGGCCCACCGCGACCACGGCCGCCATCGCGGCGAACCCGGGCGGAGGTCACGTGGTCGACCGGCTCGTCCTCCTCGCACAGCGGCTGCGTAGGCTCACGTCGTGGCGGGCTTGGTGGATGCGACTGCGGTGCTGGTGTCCCGTGGCGTCCACCTGGTGGTGGTCGGCGGGGCGGCTCGATGGCTCCACGGTGATCGGTCCTCTCCGTTGAAGGACCTCGACATCGTCCCGGCGCCCGACCCCGCCAACCTCGAGCGACTGCTCGGCTGTCGCGAGCTGCTCGGCGCTCCGCCACGGACGTGGCCGACCGGCGCCCGTCTCGTCCGATGTGATCTGGTGACGGTGCCGACCTCGTTCGGTCCGATCGACGTGCTCACCCAGCGAGGCCGCGAGGAGTACCGGTCCCTGCGAGCAGCCGCCACCAGCGTGTCCGTGCTCGGAGAGCCGGTCCCGGTGGCGTCACCCGCCGACGTCCTCCGCCTCGAGCGGCAGTTCAAGGAGCCCGCCGATGTTTGACGGGGCCACCGGGATCGGGCTGGTCGACCGCACGATCATCGACACGCTCCGACGGTTGGAGGCCGGCTCGGGCGGTCAGCCGGTGCGAGGCGCGGCGTTGCTCGCCGACCTCGACGCACAGGGCGTCCCCCCTCGTCTCGCGTATGAACACCTCTCGCTGAGCACACAGGGTTCGTTGTGTTGGATCCGCCCCTACCAGCCCCGGGGGAACCTCGGCAGCCGGGTCGACCCGCCCGCCTCTGCGCGCTATGTCGAGATGTCGCTCTCCGAGGTGGGCCAGCTGCTCGCCACCGACGGACCGGCGTCGAGTCTCCCGATGGGGTTCATCAACGGGAACATCCACGTCGACGGGACTCGACCCGCGTTCGAACCGACACGGGTCCTCGACGCCGTCGCGCTCGCCGCGTCGTCGCCGTCGGTGACCGATGCCGAACTCGTCGACCTGGTCGGGCCACCGGCGTTCCCGGCGGGCTGTGCGGTGGAGGGCGACGTCGACGCCCTCCACGCCGGTCAAGCCGTCACGCTGACGCTCACTGCTCGTCTCGATCCGGATCCCAGCGGCACCGAGCTGCTCATGACCGGCCTTCCACCCGTCGTGAACCCCCATGAGGTGATCCAGTCGCTGGCCGAGCGCGCCGCACCTTCGCCGCCGCGACCTCCCGGCACCAGAGCGTTCATCGAGACACGGATCCCTCTCGGTGACATCAGAGATCTCTCCCAGCGCCACGAGGAGGTCTACGTCCTCACCCCGAGCCGCGGGACCGAGCTGGCGGAGCTGCGCTCGAAGGTCCTCGACGTCTGGGGCGTGAGCACGACCGTCCGGGCGCACCTGCCCGCCTCCACCCCGACCATCGTGCGCCACCACGCCCAGGGTGAGCCCGGTGCGGTGGCCCGCGCCCTGGCCCGACTCCGCGACCTGGTCGGGTTCAGCCAGTAGCGACCGAGCTACAACGCCGTGGCCGCGTCCGGCTTCGAGCGGTCGAGCGGCCGGAGCATGGCGTCGACGGTGAACGAGGCCACGAGCGCGCCGGCGAGGTCGTGGACCCGACACTCCGAATGCGCCATGCCGTCGGCCACGACGGTGGCGAGGTGCCGGTAGAGGACCCACTCGTCCATGTGGACGTCGGCGTGGAACGAGATGGCGATGGCGTTGATCGCGGTCGAGATGGTGCGATGGGCCTCGATCTGACCGACCCCTGCGTGAGGGCGGAGCGCGGCGGCGATGCTCATGTGACCGGTGAACTGCGTCAGCAGCCCGGCGTGGACGGCGCCATCGGCGGGCACCTCTCGGAAGCGGACCCAGGTGTCGATGGAGGGGGCCCCCACGGGGGCCGCGGGATCGTCGGTGTAGGCGGCGTCGACGACCCGCAGGTCGCGACCGGTCACGCCCATGTCGTAGGCCACGGCGTCGTAGGGCCCGGACACGCCGGCGGCGTCAGCAGAGTGGCGCACGACGTCGGGGCCAGGAACGCCGACCAACAGCGTGCCGCTGGCGATCAGGCGATCACCCTGGGTGATGCGGGCGGCCAGGGCCGAGAAGGTACGCCCACTCGTGAGCTCGTCGAGCTCGATGTCGAGGGGTTCGTTCGCACTGGCGGCCCGCAGGAACACCATGTGGGCGGACACCACCCGCCGACCAGGTACGGAGCGCATGGCCGCCACCACCGCCTGGCCGAGGAGCTGGCTGCCCTCGACGACGGGGCGGGTGACGTCGTGTACCACGGCGCGACTGTCGAGGATCGCCATCAGGTCGGCGGCGTCGCCCCAGTTCGGGAAGCGAGTGATGCTCACGGCGCGTGGATCGTCGGTGTCGACGAGCTCGACGACGGCGCGACCGGGGTCGATGGTGGCGTGGCCCTGGAGAGACTCGAGGCCGAGCGGTGGCGTGACCAACCGACGGACCACCCCGATCCCGTCTCGGGGCCCCTGCGGCCGGTCGACCCAGGTGACGGCGTCGGAGGGGCCGGGTGCAGGACCGTCGACGTCGAAGCTCTCGACGGTCCCGTCGTCCCATCGCTTCGTCCCGCCGGTGTGGAGGGCGGCGACACGGACGTCCTCCCAGGGGAACCAGAGCGTCGGGGTCCGACCGGGACTGTCGACCCTCAGCGCCCGATCCGACTCCGCCAGCACGAGGTCCCCCCATGACGCGCGCGCCCGCGTCGGACAGGGACGGATCGTGCTGTCACTCACGTTGATCATCATGCAGCCTCGTTCCGTCCATGGCACGGTGGGGCCTTCGAAGGGATCACCGACGTGCTCATGCAGCCAGGCAGCAATCGGGTCGACACGGTGGGGGCGTTCGCCCTGGCGACTCGGTGGCTCGACGCGGTCATGCCAAGGGCCCGAACCACGCCCGACAGGAAGCGCTGATGTCGCTGGCCACCCCTCGCGGGCCCCTCGGCGGACCGGGTCGCGCCGGTTGGTTCTCGTCTCCGGTTCCCGACCACCTCACCTACGTGGAGCCTCACCCCCGGCGCATCAGAGCCATCGTCGGCGGACGGGTCGTGATCGACACCGAGCGAGCCCTCCTCGTGCACCGACCGAAGCACTTCCTGGCCTATGCCTTCCCCCCCGACGAGGTCGACGAGACCCTCCCCCGCACGGCCGAACCCGACGCCCCCGGCTTCGTCTGCGTCCCCTGGGAGGCCGTCGACGAGTGGTACGAGGAAGGACGCCGCATCGTCTCCTCGTATCCACCGAACCCGTACCACCGCGCGGACTGCCGCCCGACCACACGCCGTCTGCGGGTCGAGGCGGCCGGCATCGAACTGGTCGACACCGAGGACACGGTCATCGTGTTCGAGACGACCCTCGATCCCTGTCTGTACGTCGACCCGGTCCACGTGCGGACGGATCTGCTGCGCCGAACCGACACCATCAGCTGGTGCAACTACAAGGGCGTAGCCACCTACTGGGCGGCGGTCGTCGGCGACACGGCGATCGACGACGTCGCCTGGAGCTACGACGACCCCCTCGCCGAGAGCGCGCTCATCGCCGGCTTCCTGAGCTTCGACCCGGAGAAGGTCCAGGTGGTCGCCGACCTCCCCGTCGGCTGGAACGAGGGCCGGCCTACCGCCTGAACCGGCGCAGGATGGCCCGGCGACGGGCGACCGACAGCGCCGTGGTGCAGGAACAAGATCGCGTCTGCGGATACGGCCCTGCGACCCGCTCAGAAGGCGGAGCCGGCCTCCCGCAGGGCCGCCACCTCCTCATCGGAGTAGCCGAGCTCGGCCAGCACCTCGATGGTGTGCTGCCCATAGGTCGGCACAGGGACCGACGTCATCGGTGTGCGGGCGTCGAAGTCGACCGGCGCAGCGATGGCCGGCATCGGGGCCCCCACACCGGGCACCTCGCCGATCGCCCCGCTGGCCGAGGTCTGGGGGTGCGCCAGCACCTCGGGGAGGGTGAGCACCGGCTCCCACCACACCCCGGCATCCTCGAGGATCGGAGTCCACTCGGCCAGCGTGCGGGTGGCGAACACCTCATCCATCAGGGCGACGAGGTCGGCCGCGTTCTCGCGGCGGCCAGCGACCTCGGTGAAGCGCTCGTCACCCAGCCACTCGGGACGGTCGAGGGCCACGGCGACGAGCGGCCAGTGCCGTTCGGGCTGGAGCCCGAGCAGCCAGAGCCAGCGACCGTCGGCGGTCCGGTAGGGGTTGTAGACGGGATTGGCGCAGGCGGTCCGACCGCCACCGCTCGGCATGGCCACGCCGACCCGGAGCGCGGTGGTGGCGTCCTGACCCAGGCCCCACAGCCCGTTGCGCAGCAGCGAGGTGCCCACGTGGCCGCCCCGACCAGTGCTGCTCCGGGCGAACAGCGCCGCACACACCCCCGCCGTCAACGACATCGCCGAGTGATGATCACCGGTGGCGCCGCGCAGGATCGGCGGGGCGTCGCCGTCCACGGTGTGCATCGCGGCCAGACCGGACCGGGCCCAGAAGCCACCCATGTCGTAGCTCGGCCGGTCGCGATCGGGGCCGCGATCGCCGAAGCCGTTCATCGTGGCGACGACCAGACGGGGGAACCGCCCGACGAGGGACGCCGGATCGAGCCCCAGAGCCTCGAGGGTGCCCATCCGCAGGTTGGTGAGGAACACGTCGGCGTCGGCGAGAGCCCGTTCGAGAACCTCCCGTCCGGCCTCGGAGGAGAGGTCGAGCCCGATGGACCGCTTCCCCCGGTTGTCGAGCTCGAACGGAGGGTTCACGCCCTGCGGTCCGATGCTGACCATGTGCCGGAAGGGATCACCGAAGGGCGGCTCGACCTTGAGCACATCGGCACCCCAGTCGGCGAGGACAGCACCCACCGACGGACCAGCCACGAAGACGCCCACGTCGACCACTCGGATGCCGACCATCGGACCCGGAGCACCGGGCGGCGTCTCGGCCGTGTCATCGCTCTCGCGGCCGCCGTCCGCGCCTGGCTCCGTGACCATCGATGCCCTCCCCGGGGTCGCCCGACGCCGAGCGTACGCATCGGAGGGGCGACGCGGCCGAACCAGACCCGGAGTGGATGAACGGGTTGGGCGCGCCCTCTCACGACGAACGACCGACGCGGAGTGGGCCCGTCAGTCGGGCGTCGCCGGTCCGGCCGCCTCCAGCGTGACCGTGGTGGCCAGGTCCATCCGAAACCGTCCGCGCCCGGTCTTGGCCAGGCGAACGGGAGCCTCACGTTCATCGAGGCGCCGGGCCAGCAGCACGAGCCGGCTCTCGAGGTTGTCCTTGAACCCCGGCATCTGGAGGCTCGGGTCGAGGCGCAGCTCACGGTTGGTGAACTCGACCCGACCGGTGGCGGCGTGCTGGCCGAGGAGCGACCAGAGGATGCGTCCGGCCACCCCCTTGATCAGATACTCGTCGTCCACGAACGTGCTGCCGTCGACGGCGTAGAACCTGACGTTGGTACGACCGGAGGGAGCTGTCGCCGGCACCGGCCACCCCGAGTCGGGCCGGGCCACCGTGGCGTCGGCCGCCCGCTCCTCGGCACCGAGCGCCTCGTAGGTCCCGGCGAACAGCGATGCGACCACCACGAGCGCCGCTTCGTCCTCGCGACCGAAGGCCACCGGCGTGGTGCTCTCGGCCACGAGAACGCCGAGCACCTGGCCCAGCGCCACGGCCGGGACCGCCATCCGGCTCTGGGCCCCGGGCAGACCGGGCATCGGCACCACCGACCCCCGGTCGTCGCCCCCCTCTTCGATCCACTCCCGCCGGATCGTCTCCGCGTACTTGGCCATCTGGCCGAGGTTCCCCACCCGCACCGCGGCCCCGAGCTCGGCGGCCATGCCCACGACTCCGGCGCCGACGGCCACCTCGGAACCGACGCTCTCGGCGTCGTAGCCGCCGCTGGCCACCGTGTAGAGCCTTCGTTGCGTCTCGTCCAGGAGTAGCAGGTGCACGTGGTCGTACCGGAGCACCTCGACGAGACCGGCGATGGTGACCGAGACGAGCGTGTCGAGATCCTGGCAGCGTGCCATGCGGCGGGACATCTCGCCGATGTCCACCGCGTCAGGTGCCCGCGCCGCTGCCGCCTCGGGCGCCGGTACCTCGGGGTTGGGTTCGAGCATCTCGATGTCGAGGACCCGGTAGATGTCAGCAGCGCGCAGGCGGAAGACGTCCTGCATACCGGTGATGGCCGCAACCGCGTCGACATCGGCCCGCAGACGCTCGAACACCGGTCCGCGGCGCTCGGTGCGCTCGTAGACCATGGTCAGCCGGTACTCCTGGTGGGTCGCCGGTTCCACCACGAGCAGCGACGCCCGGGGGTTCTGGGCCAGGTTTGCCGCGGTCTTCGAGAAGAACTGGTTGGAGAGGGCGACGCGTTCGTCGTCCACGGGGTGCACCCGGGTCAGGTAGGTCACGTTCGGCGTGCCGTCCGGTGCAGTCGTGGCGATCACCGCCGGCACCACGCCCGAGAAGCACGCCTCGATGGAGGAGACCGACACCTCGGTCATCCTTCGCTCCGTCCGAGGAGGCGGCCCGCCGATGGCCCCGGGGTCTGGTCGAAGAACTCGTCGACGACCAGGTGGACCACCACCATGTCGGTCGGCACCAGCCGCTCCATGAGGTGCCTCGGGATCGAGTCGACGACCTTCACCGACTCGAAGAAGAGGTCCCGGTAGCGCTGTGAGACGTCGCGGTCGGCGGCCGATGCCGGCCGTACGGCCACGACGCGGCCCTTCAGTTGGATCATGCGCAGGGTGAGCACGTTGCCGCCCGTGATCGAGAGCCGACCGGTGGCCTGCAGGTTGTCGAGCAGCGACGCCTCGCCGGCGTCGAGGAGGACCCGCACCGACGAGTCCTCACCGACCTCCAGACCCCACGCCCGGCTCGCTCGGGGAGCGTTGTCGGCGTCCCCCGATCCGACGATCAATCCACACCCGGATTGCAGGAAGTCGACCTGTTCGGCCGTGAACATCGGCGCCGCCCAGCTGCTTAAGAAACTCTGCCGGTGATCTTACGACGGACTGAGGAACGAGGTCTCTCGACAGTGTCGATGATGACGACACGAGCGGCCCGAACCCGTCAGCCGCCGACCCAGTGAGGAGCAGTCTCATGACCGTCACCCACCCGTACGCCGCCAACCCGGTCAGCTTCGCCCCACCCGCCGTGCTGTTCGACCTGTACCGAGACGTCCACAAGGGCATCCGCGCCGAGCTCTTCGCGGTGACCGCCACCGCCGGGTCCGTCGATCCGGGTGACCAGTGCGCGGTCGTCGCCCTCGTCGACCACATCGACTCCGTGGTCGACCTGTTGGCGCTGCACGCCCACCACGAGGACACCTCCATCGACCCCGCCTTGCAGACCCATCTGCCCGA
Organism: uncultured Actinomycetes bacterium; assembly: GCA_963793025.1. Taxonomy (GTDB): domain Bacteria; phylum Actinomycetota; class Acidimicrobiia; order Acidimicrobiales; family Acidimicrobilacustridaceae; genus CAWBYL01. The sequence continues at coordinate 155,981 of CAWBYL010000006.1, read as the reverse complement.
CCACGCCTCCGTGATCCTGGCCGACCACGAGATGCTCGATCACCGGATCACCACCATCGCCGACCGGGCCCGGAGCGCGACGGAAGCCCCCGTGGACCGACGGAGGCTCGTTCACCTGACCTACCTCGACCTGGCTTCGTTCGCCAGCGCCTACCTCGCCCACCAGGACATGGAGGAACGGATCGTGATGCCGGCGCTCGAGTTGGCCATCGGCATCGAGGCGGTCGTGGGCATCCACGAGCAGATCGTCCAGACCATGCCGCCCGAGGACATGATCACCAGCCTGGCCGTCATGCTCCCGGCCATGAACCTCGACGACCGCGTCGAGATGCTGTCCGGCATGAGGGCGGGGGCGCCGCCCGAGGCGTTCCAGGGCGTGCTCGGCCTCGCCGCCTCGGTGCTCGACCGCCACGACTTCGACCAGCTCACCCGACGCCTCGACGGCTGAAGACACGCACCACCACCCGAACCGAATCCAGTCAAGGAGAACCGACCATGTCCACCCAAACCACTCCCGACACCGTCTCCGAAGCCTTCCAGCGCCGCGATGTCAACCCCTGGCGCTGGCAGGAGGGCTTCGGGTACTCCCAGGCCGTCGACCTGCGAGCACCGTCCCGCCTGCTCCTGATCGCCGGACAGGGTCCGGTCGACGCCGACGGCAACCTGTGCTGCGCCGACGACATCTCCGGACAGATCGACGTCGCCATGGACAACGTCGAAAGCGTCCTCGCCGCCGCCGGCCTCGCCCTCGGCGACGTCGTGCGCCTGACCATCTTCACCACCGACATGGACGGCTTCTTCGCCGCCTACGGCACCTTCGCCGGTCGCCTCGCGGCCGGCGGGTGTCGGCCCGCCAGCAGCCTGGTCGGCGTCAGCCGCCTGGCGATTCCCGGTATGGCGGTGGAGCTGGAAGCGACCGCCGTCACCTGAGTGGGGCACGCCGCCGACCAGGGGGCCTCACCGAGCCCGACCGGCCGGGTTCGGTGAGGCCGTCCGATCCGTGTCGGGCCGGCATCCGGAACTGCTCGAGGCCGGAGCGCCGGCGGGTCAACGTCGAAGGGGGAGGCGCCGAAGGGTGGCCAGGCCCACGGTCATCATCTTGGCGTAGGCCGCCACCGGCATGCCGGGCATGGGCCCGATGGGCAGGAGACGTTGGCGGGAGATCGTCTGGGGTTCGGTGTACTTGGTGATGCCCTCGCGGCCGTGGCGCCGTCCCATCCCTGACTCCTTCATCCCGCCCATCGGCGCATCGAGCGACGCCCACGTGGCGGCGTACCCCTCGTTGACGTTCACCGTTCCGGCCTGGATGCGACGAGCCAGAATCTCTCCGCGCCGTCCGTTGGTCCAGATGCTGGCGTTCAGCCCGTAGCAGGTGTCGTTGGCCCGAGCCACGCCCTCTTCGGCGTCGCGGACCCGCTCGATGGCCACCACCGGCCCGAACGTCTCGTTGCGGGCCAGTTCCATGTCATCGGTGACGTCCTCGAGCAGCGTCGGCTCGTAGAACAGCGGACCGAGATCGGGACGGGCCCGTCCACCGGTCAGCACTCGCGCGCCCTTGCCCACCGCGTCCTCGACGTGGGCGCTCACGGTGTCGAGCTGCTGCTGGCTCACCAGCGAGCCCATCTCGTGGTCCCAGTCGAGACCGGCGCCGATGGTCATCGACCTGACCCGTTCGACGAGGGCGGGAACGAAGCGGTCGTACACGGCGCTCTCCACGTACATGCGCTCGATGCTGATGCACAGCTGGCCGGTGTTGGAGAAGCAGGCGCGCACCGCCCCCTCGACGGTGGCGTCGACGTCGGCGTCGGCCAGCACCAGCATGGGGTTCTTGCCACCGAGCTCGGCGGAGAAGCCGACGAGCTGGCGCCCGCACTGCTCGGCGATGACGCGCCCGGTGGCGGTGGAACCGGTGAACATCAGGTAGTCGACCCGCTCGATCATCGGCGGACCGAGGGTCGATCCGGGCCCGGTGACGACACCGAAGACGTCGTGAGGCACGCCCGCCTCGTGGAGCAGTTCGACGGCGGCCAGCGCCGTGAACGGTGTGTCGGAGTCGGGCTTGAGCACGACGGCGTTGCCGGCCATCAAGGCGGCCACGGCATCGCTCACCGCCAGCGTCAACGGGTAGTTCCATGGGCTGATGACGCCGACCACGCCCTTGGGGTGGTGCATCTCCGTGGTGCGAGTGAGCCCTGGCAACGCCCCCTGACGGCGTCGGGGCCGGAGGTGGCGGGCCGCGGTGTTGGCGTAGTAGCGCGCCGTCATGGCCACGTCCGCCAGCTCCTCGAAGGCAGACAACCTCGCCTTGCCCGTCTCCATCTGGGTCAGGTCGAGCAGTCGGTCCTGATGGAGCAGCACCAGGTCGTGGAACCGCAACAGCACCTGGCGACGTTCCTCGAGCGACCGGCCCGCCCATGCCGGCTGGGCCGCCCGCGCCCGCCGCACGGCGGCGTCCACGTCGTCGGCGTCGCAGGCCGGGACCTCCCCGATCACGTGCCCGTCGAAGGGCGCGTGCGAAGACTGACGGGGACGCTCGTCCACCGTGGTGACGATCTCGGCAAGACGCCGAAGGTGGTCTGAGTCGATCCGGCTCTGCGGGTCGGGCGCAGGTTCGTGAACGGGCCCGTCATCGTCGTGATGGAGCTCGTGCTGCGGATCGAACGTCTCGATGGGTGGGATGGTCATGGTCGGCTCCAAAGGGCTGGGACGGCTCCTGGTCTCCCTACCCGCGTCCGTCGGTGACCTTCCCCTGCGGGCTCGATCAGCCGGTGAGGTCACTGCGCCCGCGCGACCAGCTCGGAGGCCATCCATCAGGAGGATGCCTTTTCGCTCCGCCACCGGCTCCAGGGCCAGGTGCCCTCCATCTCGATCTCCAGGGAGAAGCTCAGGACGATCCTGATGACCACGATCAGACCCAGCACCGCCACGCTCTCGATGGTCGGGTCGACGATGATGGTGCGCACGATGTCGCCGATGATCAGGACCTCGAGGCCGAGCAGGATCGCCCGCCCCAGGTTCCGACGGAGCTGGTTGTAGGCGCCCGCCCTGGACTGGGGCCGGGCCACGGCGACGGCTGCGCCGAGCAGGGCCCCGAGGCCGCCGAGCACCATGATCGCCGCGCCAGTCGCTTCGACCCACATGACGACGTCGGAGACGAACTCTTCGTAGGTCATGCCTGAACGTACCCGCGCGGGTCGGACCATCCGCTTCCCGCTCGCTCGAACAGAGCAGGCGTGTCGGTCGATCAGCAGGAGCCGGTGGCACCCAGGGCGGATCGATCGGTGGACTGGCTCGGCCCTTCTCCGGGTAGCTGCTGGACGAGAGGAGATCCCATGGCCCACATCGGAGAAGACCGCAGGATCCACATCGTCGAGCCCGCACCGACGGTGCCCGACACGCCCGAGCCTTTGACCGCACCCACTCAGGGTCGACCCACAGGGGCCGCGACCCACGACGCACCGACGACCACGCCCGAGCCCGTGCCCGCTGAGTGAGGGCAGATCGCGATGGCCACTGCGATCGACGGCCCGCTTCCCGTCAGCTACCGGACCGAACCACTACGGGGATGGCGTTGGGCCCGAGCGGTACGCGCCGACGACGACCGGATCTGGGTGGCGAGCATCATCGACCACGCCCGCCCAGACCGGTGCCAGGCCGGGTCCCACCCCGTCCTGTTCGGACCCGACTGTGACGCAGTCTGCCTACGGGAGAACCATCGCGCTCCCGCCCCTGGATGTCGGTGCGGATTCTGGTCGGTGTCAGACCGGAAGCTCCTCGACCGCGCCGTCGGCACCCGATCGAGCGGGTGGGCGCTGGCCGAGGTCGAGCTCTCCGGCATGGTCATCGAGGCCGAACGGGGCCTTCGGGCCGGCCACCAGCGGATCCTCTCGCTCACGTTTCCCGACCGGTGCGAGAGCCCCTGCTGCCGGGAGCCGTCGACCGGGCTGGCGGTCACCGGCCACGGCTTCCTGCGGGCTGCCTGCTCGGCCCACGACGGCGAGATCCATCTCGCGGAGGCCGCGGGACGTCTCCGCACCGAGGTCCGATTCGCAGCCCTGACCGCGTCCCCCTGGGCCGACGGACACCCACCGTGGGGTTCGTTCGGCGGTGGTGGCCTCACCTTCCTCGCCGCAGTGGCGGGGGCGTCGAGCGTGGGCGCAGTGGCGACCAGCAGCGGGAACGCGGCGGCCGCTGGCGCCGCCGTCGGGCTCTCGCTGGTCATCGGTGCCCTCACCGGCCTCGGCGCCGCCCTGCGGAGGTTGGCCGGACGCCATGGCGGTGCCCGCCACCCAGCGCTCGACATCCTCGCCACGCTCACCGCCTTGACGTGCCTGGCCGTGTCCGTCACCGCCGTGATCGCCAGCACCACCCCGTCGTCTCCCTGACGGACGGCTCGCGGACGCAGCGAAACGCGGCCGACGGCGATCCGAGGGCTTGCGCTCAACGAAGGGCCCTCGGGTGCCGATACCTGGGACTTGCGTCGTACCACGGAGGAGCAGGACAGCTGATGGACTGGAAACCGGCGGCGAACATCGACATCGCGATCCCCCGCAGCGTGGACGACCTGGGCGTCCCCGAGGCGTTGATCCACGACATCGTCCTTCGCCAGGCCGTGGCCATGGGCCGCACGTCCACCACCCGGTTGAGCAGCAAGCTCGCCCTGAGCCCGAGCCTGATGACCAAGATCGTGGAGGACCTGCGTGACCTGCACTTCCTCGAGGTGCAGGGCATCGACGGCCGCGACTACCGGTTGGCGCCCACCGAGAAGGGCCGCCAACAGGCCAACGACCGCATGCAGATCTCGCGCTACGTCGGGCCCGTCCCCGTGACCCTGGCGTCCTACACCGACGTGATTCGCCGCCAGCACGCCAACCCCCACATCAACCTGGCGGCGCTGAAAGCGGCCTTCTCCGACCTGGTGATCAGCGACAACCTCCTCGCCGAGCTCGGGCCCGCCGCCATCGCCGGTGGGGCGATGTTCCTCTACGGGCCGCCCGGCACCGGGAAGTCGTCCATCGCGGAACGGCTCCTGCGCATCTACGGCGATCTCGTCCTCGTCCCCCACGCCGTCGAGGTCGACGGTCAGATCATCAACGTGTTCGACCCCGTCGTCCATCGCCCGGCCGACGAGCAACCGCCCGGCATCGACCGCCGGTGGGTCCTCTGCCACCGGCCGTGCCTCATGGTCGGCGGCGAGCTGGGCCCCGAGATGCTCGACCTCAAGTACCAGCGCGACAGCGGCACCTACGTGGCGCCCGTGCAGATGCAGGCCAACAACGGGATCCTCGTGATCGACGACTTCGGGCGCCAGGCCCACCTGAGCCCCGAGGCCCTGCTCAACCGCTGGATCGTTCCTCTCGACCGCCAGCGCGACCACCTGATGCTGGACCACGGCACGAAGTTCGACATCCCGTTCGACGCCAAGATCGTGTTCTCCACGAACCTCCAGCCCGAGACGCTGGGGGACGAGGCCTTCTTCCGTCGCATCCAGTCGAAGGTGCTGATCCCGTCGATCGAGGACGACGCCTTCGACGAGATCCTGCGGCGCGTGTGCGAGCGCAACCAGATCCGGATGACCCCGGATGCCTCCGCCCACCTGCGGCGTACGAGCCGCGAGCTCGGTGACGGGGACCTTCGGCCCTACCTCCCGGGTGCCGTCTGCAAGATCCTCATCTCGATCTGCACCTTCGAGGACCTCCCCCTCGAGCTGCACCCGGAGATGATCAACCGCATCGCCCACATGTACTTCACCCACACCGACGACCGAGGTGACGAGATCCCCGTGGCCGCCTCGGCCCGCCGTCCCGTCACCATGCCCTCCGCCTCGCCCTCCCACGGTGACACGCGCCCCGCCCCGACGCCGGAGGCCCGCCGCCGCGAGGCCATCGCCGCCGCCCTGGAGGCCAGCATCGGCGGCACCACGGCATCGCTGACCTGACCTCCGGTCAGGGTCACGAACGACGGGTCAGGCGCCGACGTAGGCGGCGAGGTGGCGGCCCGTCAGGGTGGATCCGGCGGCCACCAGGTCCGCCGGGGTGCCCTCGAACACGACCCGGCCACCGTCGTGGCCAGCGCCCGGACCGAGGTCGATGATCCAGTCGGCGTGGGCCATCACCGCCTGGTGGTGCTCGATGACGACGACCGACTTCCCGGCGTCGACCAACCGGTCGAGAAGGCCGAGGAGCTGGTCGACGTCGGCCAGGTGCAGGCCCGACGTCGGCTCGTCGAGCACGTACACGCCGCCCTTCTCGGCCATCTGCGTGGCCAGCTTCAACCGCTGGCGCTCGCCACCCGACAAGGAGGGGAGGGGTTGGCCGATGGTGAGGTAGCCGAGCCCGACGTCGGACAGTCGGACGAGGACCTTGTGGGCCGCCGGCGTGGCCGCCTCCCCGCCGGCGAAGAACTCCTCCGCCTCGGCCACCGACATGGACAGCACCTCGCTGATGTCATGGCCGCCGAGTCGGTACTCGAGCACCGACGCGTCGTAACGCCTGCCGTCGCACTCCTCGCAGGTGGTGGCCACCCCCGCCATCATCGCCAGGTCGGTGTAGATGACACCGGCTCCGTTGCAGGTCGGGCAGGCGCCCTCGGAGTTGGCGCTGAACAGGGCGGGCTTGACCCCGTTGGCCTTGGCGAACGCCTTCCGGATCGGATCGAGCAACCCGCTGTAGGTGGCCGGGTTGCTCCGGCGGGAGCCCCGTATCGCGGTCTGGTCGATCGCCACCACCCCGTCGCGACCGGCGATCGAGCCCCCCACCAAGGAGCTCTTCCCGGAGCCGGCCACACCGGTGAGCACGACCAGCACACCGAGGGGGATGTCGACGTCGACGTTCTGCAGGTTGTGGGTGTCGGCGCCGCGGACCTCCATCGCACCCGCCGGCGGCCGCACCGACTCCTTGAGGGCGGCCCGATCGTCGAAGTGCTGTCCGGTGAGGGTGGCGCTGGCCCGTAGGCCGGCGACGGTGCCCTCGAAGACGACCTCGCCGCCGTCCGCACCCGCACGCGGCCCGAGGTCGACGACGTGGTCGGCGATCTCGATCATCTCCGGCTTGTGCTCCACGACCAGCACGGTGTTGCCCTTGTCACGCAGCTGCAGCAGCAGCTCGTTCATGCGCTGGATGTCGTGGGGGTGCAGCCCGACGGTGGGCTCGTCGAAGACGTAGGTGACGTCGGTCAGCGACGATCCGAGCTGGCGGATCATCTTCACCCGCTGCGCCTCACCGCCCGACAACGTGCCCGACGGTCGCTCGAGTGAGAGGTAGCCGAGACCGATGTCCACGAACGACTCGAGCGTGGCACCGAGCGACTCGACCAACGGTGCCACCGAGACCTCGTCCAGGCTCCGGACCCACCCGGCCAGGTCGCTGATCTGCATGGCGCACGCCGCGCCGATGTCGATCCCCTGGATCTTCGACGAGCGGGCCGTCGCACTCAGACGCGTGCCTTCGCATTCGGGGCAGACGGTGAAGGTCACGACCCGATCCACGAAGGCGCGGATGTGGGGCTGCAGCGAGTCGACGTCCTTCGAGAGCATCGACTTCTGGATCTTCGGGATCAGGCCCTCGTAGGTGAGGTTGATCCCCTCGACCTTGATCCTGGTCGGCTCCTGGTGGAGCAGGGCCTGGAGCTCCTTGTTGGTGAACCTCCGGATCGGCTTGTCCGGATCGAAGAAGCCGCAGCCGCGGAAGATCCGTCCGTACCAGCCCTCCATGCTGTAGCCGGGAATCGTCAGCGCACCCTCGTTGAGGGACTTCGTGTCGTCGTAGAGCTGTGACAGGTCGAAGTCGGACACCGATCCGACGCCTTCGCACCGCGGGCACATACCGCCGACCCGCTCGAACGTGCGCCGTTCGGCCTTCCCGTCGCCCTTCCTGATCGAGCCGGCTCCGCTCACCGTCGCGGTGTTGAACGAGAACGCACTGGGCGAGCCGATGGGGGGCGTCCCGAGACGGCTGTACAGGATCCGCAGCATGGCGTTGGCGTCGGTGGCCGTGCCCACCGTGGAGCGCGCGTTGGATCCCATCCGCTCCTGGTCGACGATGATCGCCGTGGTCAGCCCGTCCATGACGTCCACGTCGGGTCGGCCCAGCGTCGGCATGAAGCCCTGCACGAAGGCGCTGTAGGTCTCGTTGATGAGCCGCTGGGACTCGGCGGCGATGGTCCCGAACACCAGCGAGCTCTTGCCCGAACCGGACACGCCGGTGAACACCGTCAACCGGCGCTTCGGGAGCTCGACGCTGATGTCCTTGAGGTTGTTGACACGCGCACCACGCACCCGGATGAGGTCGTGGCTGTCGGCCGACGGCGGCAGGGTGCCGGTCTTCGCGGTCCGGGTCATGGTCGCCGCCCCGCCGCGAAGCAAAGGTGAACGAGCCCGCCGGTCTCCTCCGGTGTCATGGCGACGACGGTACGCCGCCCGGGGGCGGTGGTCGCCGCCACCGGAGGCCCGGGGTTCCGCCGTGCCGCCGGATGACCTCGATCGGCTCGGCCCGTGGGCCCCGTGTACCGTCGCCGCAGTGGTGGTCATCGACGACCCGGTGCCGGGTGAGCACGCCGTGGCTTCACGCGGGTGGCGGGAGTGGTGGTGGCAACCCGTCTCGTTGGCCGCCGCCGCAGTGCTCGTCCGCGTGACCTACTGGGTCCTGGTCACCCCGAACTACGTCCCGGACAACGACGCCGGCCAGTACCGGGAGATCGCCGTCAACCTCACCGACGGCCGTGGCTTCTCGACGATCTTCCCGCAGTTCCACCTGCACACCACGGCCTTCCGCCCCCCGCTCTACCCGCTGCTGCTCGCCGGGACCTTCAAGGTCTTCGGCACCGGGATCGTGGTCGGGCGTGTGCTCAACCTGGTGATCGGAGTGGGGGTGGTCGTGCTCGTCGTGCTGCTCGCCCGCCGCCTGGGCGGGGCGACCGCCGGCTGGGTCGCCGGAGGGGTGGCCGCGATCTACCCGCCGCTGCTCGCCAACGACACGACGCTGCTCACCGAGCCCCTGTCCCTGGCGCTGATGCTGGGCATGCTGCTGGCCCTCTCGTACCGGTCGTGGTGGGTCGCGGCGATCCTGTGCGGCCTGCTGGTGCTCTCGCGCCCGAGCGCCCAGTACCTCGTCGTCGTCGTTGCGCTCTGGGCCCTCTGGCAGCTCGGCTGGCGTCGATCCGCCGGCTTCCTGGCCATCACCGCGCTCGTCGTCTCGCCCTGGGTGGTCCGCAACTGGGTGCAGCTCGGTTCGCCCGTGCTCGTGACCTCGAACGGGTTCAACTGGGCCGCCATGTACTCACCTCCCGCCCAGGAGCGCAACGCCTGGGTGGACCCGGTGTACGACCCCTACTTCGAGCCGGTGCAGATCACCCAGGAGACCGAGGTCGACTGGCAGCGGAACCTCCAGGACATCGGCATCACCAACCTTCGGAAGCACCCCGGGATGCTGCTCACCGTCGCCTCGCGGAACCTACGCGCCTACCTGGAGATCGACCCGTCGCTCAACCGCAACGCCGAGCTCTTCGACGGACGCAACTGGGACTTCCGACAGGTGACTCTGCCCGCGTTCTACCTGGTCACCGTGGCCGGCCTCCTCGGCCTCCTCCTGCGCTGGCGTCAGCCGATCGTCCTGCTCTGCCTCGGGATCGTCCTCTACTTCGCGGCCACCAGCCTGATCCTCATCGCCGCGCCCCGACTGCGAGCACCTGTCGACGTCCTCTGCTGTCTGGGTGTCGGTCTCGTGGCCGGGTGGATCGCTGACCGTCGTTCGGTCGGGCCCTCGCTGGTGACGGCCGATACGGCGGGCCCATCCACCGCCTGAGCGACGGTCGGGCTCGGTGTCAGGTCGCCGACAACCGGCGGCGGACCTCGCCCAACAGCTCGATCGACCGCACGGCCGAGGCCTGGTCGACGGCCATCGTGCGGACCACGAGGTCGTCCGCGCCGACCGCCGCCAGGGCGGCGAGGCGCTCGGCCACCCGGTCGACCCCGCCGAAGGCCACCACGTCCTCGCTCATCCCGCGATAGCCGTCGGCCAGGATCTGGCGGCCCCGCCGTACCGCCTCGTCGTCGTCGTCGGCGACCAACACGTCGACCCGCAACACGACCCTCGGCGTCGTTCCGTGGACCTCGCACCGGTCGCGATAGCGAGCCACGTCCTCGGCGCCGAGACCGGGGGACGCGTACCAAGCGTCACCCTCCCGGGCCGCCCGATCGAGGGGACGGTCCCCGGCGCCGGCCCCGATCCACCACTCCACCCCGTGGGGCGGGCACGGCGCCACGGCCGCGCCGGTCACGCCCAGCATCTCGCTGCTCACCCGCTCGCCGGCCAGGAGCCCCTTGATCACTCTGATCGACTCGTCGGTGCGCGCCCCTCGTCGAGCGAGATCGGCGCCCATGGCGGCAAAGGCCTCCGCCCCTCCACCGATCCCGGTCTGGACCACGAAGGGCACGTCGCTCATGGCCGCCAGGGTGCCGACCTGCTCGGCCGCCAGCACCGGGTTCCACAACGGAAGCAGGAGCAACAGCCCGATGGGCCGATCGGCCGGCCACTCGGCCGAGAGCCGACCGATCATGGGCACGTTCTGGGCGTAAGGCCGATCGGGGCCCGTGGCGTGGTGGTCGCCCAGGCAGAGCAAGTCGAGCCCGGCCCCGGCCGCCGCTCGGGCCCGAGCGATCACGTTGCCCACCACCGCTGCGGGAGCGGCGCCCGGATAGCCGCTGGTGATGCTGATTCCGAGTCGCATGACGGTCCTGACGGTACCGGTCTCCGCGCCTGCCGACTCGAACGCGGTGGTCGTCCCCCGGCCGACTCGAAGACCTCGGACCAGAAGGCGAAGTGGCGCTTCTGCTCGACCGGTACTGAGAGCCGTGGTCGGCGTTCACGCCGCCGCCCGGAACCGTCGATACCGGTCGACGGCCCGGGAGAGGGCCCGGTCCTGGTCGGGGGTGAGGTCGACATCAGGGCGGGTCTCGACCTCGACGTCAGTGCCGCGTGTGGGCGCCCGCCAGTGACCGAGAAGGAACCCGTCCAGCAACAAGACGTGGGTGAAGCCGTCGACGGCGCCGGGGACGGGGAACGACGCCGGCCCGGCGTGCAGCACGTCACGGCTCTCCCGGTAGGAGATGATCGCCTCGTCGTAGCACTGCACGAGATCGACCCTGGGTTTGTGTCGCCGAACCGGACGCGCCTCCGCTGAGAACCAGTAGACCCGTTCGTCGACGGTCCTCGAGGTGAGTTCGTCCGACGCCAGGGCGAAGGCCCGTCGAGCCGTGACCGTGTCGAGACCGGACCACCACACGAAATCCCGAACGGTGACGGGTCCCCGAGTGGCGACGTAACGCGTGGCCAGCTCGGCCAGCGCCTCGTCGCCGTCCGGGCCCTGATCGCCGGGCACCCGATCGTCGAAGGCCACGTAGGTGTGGCGACCCTCTCGCCTCGGGCCGCTGCAGATCACCGCCATGAGCTCGGCGTGCATGAGCAGGTGGGGAAGGCGCTGGCCCCCGGGAGCGATGCCCGCCCGGTCGAGGGCATGGCCGAGCTCGTGGCGGGTGCGGGGCCCGTCGGCCACGGCGGCGGCGAGCACGCCGTCAGCCCGGGCCAGATCGGCGTCATCGAGCTCGAGCTCGGCATGACGGCGGGCGCTGCGGGCGATCACCCGGGGCCCGGTGAGCCGCAGGAGCCAGCGCAGGTCACCGGGCGCCACGTAGTGCCAGGTGGGCCGCAGCACGTGGGTCCGCAGCACGGCGCCGTCGTCGTAGGCGTCGTCGACGATGTCGGCGGTGATCGCCCTGCCGACCCGCTGGGCGACCGACCAACGGGCGTAATGGTGCTCCTGGGCCTGCAGGGCCACGAGACGGCTCACCACCGCTCCCGGTGAGTCCGAGCCGCGGCCCCACAGACCCAACGCGCCCATGCGCATCCGGGTGATCCAGTCGGCCTCGGCGGGCACCGTCGGGTGGGCGCCGGTCACGACCGATGGGGCCGCCGGGTCAGGCGGGACGAGCGACGAAGACCGGTATCTCGCGCTCGGTGGCGGCCTGGTAGTCGGCGTAGGCCGGGTAGGCGGCGACGGACCGCTCCCACCATTCGGCCTTCTCGTCGCCGTGGACCTCGCGGCGCGACAGCGTCGAAGGGCTCCGGGCCGTCCTGGATCTCGAGGGCGGCCGGATCGGCCAGGAGGTTGAAGTACCAGACGGGGTGCTTCGGAGCACCGCCCAGCGAGGCGACGAGGGCGTACTCGCCGTCGTGCTCCACCCGCATCAGGGCGGTCTTGCGGAGCTTGCCGCTCTTGTTCCCGCGTGTGGTGACGATGATGATCGGCATGCCGGTGTCGAGGAGGGTGTTGGCCTCCGCGCCGCCCGACGCCTCGTAGTCGCGAACCTGGTCCCGGACCCACTGCTGCGGGCTCGGCTCGTACTCTCCGTCCAAAGGCATGGCCCGACGCTACCGACGCCGGCGGGAGACGCCTACCGGTTGAGCTCGGTCTCGATGGCCTCGACGAGGGTGGGGTCGTCCGGGGCGATGCCCGAGGCGAAACGGCGCACGACCGTGCCGTCCCGGGCGATCAGGAACTTCTCGAAGTTCCAGAGCACCTCGGGATCGTCGTTGGGCGCCATTCCGTGACCTCGCAGCACCTCTCGGAAGGCGTCGGGATCGCCTTCGGCCCGGGGCACGGCCGAGGTGAGCTCGGCGTACAGGGGGTGCTTGTCCTCCCCGACCACGGTCATCTTCGAGTACATCGGAAAGGTCACCGAGTAGGTCGTCGAGCAGAACTCGACGATCTCCTCGTCGGTGCCCGGCTCCTGGGCACCGAAGTCGTTGGCCGGGAACCCCAGCACCTCGAAGCCGCGATCCTTGGTCCCGCCGTACAACGCCTCGAGGCCCTCGTACTGAGGGGTGAAACCGCACTTCGAGGCCACGTTGACGACCAGGAGCACCTTGCCGTCGTGCTCGGCGAGGGTGGTCTCCTCGCCGTCGATGGTCGAGACCGGTACCTGCTGCACTGCCGTCATCGGAAGGCTCCCCTGGTTGGCGCTCGGCTCATCGTGGCAGGCCGGCGGCGTTCCCGCCCGATCCTCGCTACCCGTGTAGAGGTGCCTCGACCCAGCTCGGATCCAGTGCACCCACCGCAGCGCAGCCCATGAGCTGCATGGTGTTCACCATCTCGTCGCGAAGGATGGCCAGCGCGGCACCCACGCCGCGCTCGCCCCCGTGGGCCAGGCCGTACACGTAGGGCCGTCCGATCATCACCGCCCGGGCGCCGAGGGCCAGGGCCTTCACCACGTCGCTGCCCCGGCGGACCCCGCTGTCGAGGAGGACGTCGACCCGATCACCCACGGCGGCCACGACCTCCGGGAGAACGCCGAGGGTGGCCGGGGCCCCGTCGAGTTGGCGCCCCCCGTGGTTGGAGACGATCACGCCGTCGGCGCCGAGATCGGCCGCCCGGACGGCGTCACCCCCGGTGAGCAGCCCCTTCACCAGCAGCGGGCCCGGCCACTGCTCGCGGATCCAGGTGAGGTCGGCCCATGAGGGCGCCTCGGCGAACATCCGGGCCGAGGCCTCCGCCGCCGGGACCGGCGAGCCACCGGGACCGAGGGCGGCGGCGTTGGCCACCTCGACCTTCATCCCGTCGCGGACGAACGCCGCCAGCCATCGCGGCCGCACGACCACCGAAGGGGCGAAGCGGATGATGTTGCGGGCGTCCACGTACGGGCCGGCCGTCATGCCGTTGCGGACGTCGCGCTCACGCACTCCGGTGACGTTGGTGTCGAGGGTGACGACCAGGGCGCCGTAGCCCTGCGTCCGGGCCCGATCGATCAGCACCTCGGCCCCGGCCCGTCCGCCGAGGAAGTAGAGCTGGAACCACCGGGGCCCGGGCGCGTCCCGGGCCACCTCCTCGATCGTCATCCCCGACGCCGTGCTCAGCGTGAACACCGTCCCCGCCGCCTGGGCGGCCCGGGCCGCGCCGCGGTCGCCGTCGGGATGCACCGCCCGCAGACCTCCGCACGGGGCCAGCACGACGGGCAGGTCCAGCGCCGCGCCCGCCACCTGCACCTTCAGGTCGGGGATCCCCACGCCCGCCGCCATCCGGGGCCGGAGGGTCACGCGGTCGAAGGCGGCACGGTTCGCGGCCATGGTGAGCTCGTCACGGGCCCCGCCGTCGACGTAGTCGAAGACCATCCGGGGGAGGCGCCGGCGAGCGGCCCGGCGCAACGACTCGATGTTCACGAGGGCCCTCGACACGGGCTCCAGCGTTCCACCTCCCGACCCGGCGGGTGGCGGCGGACGCCAGCGGGAACCAAGATGCCGGTCTGCTCACCAGGGGGAGGGTGGCCGTGACCGATCCGATGAGAGGCCTCGACCTCACCGATCTCGACAACTTCGCCGACGGCTTCCCCCACCACCTGTTCGCCGTCCACCGCCGAGAGGCCCCGGTCTGGTGGCATCCCCCGACCGAGCACACCCCCGACGGCGAGGGCTTCTGGTCGGTGGCCACCCACGCCGAGACACTGGCCGTGCTGCGCGATCCCGTCACCTACTCCTCCGAGCGGGGCGGGGACCGGCCCTACGGCGGCACCCTCATCCAGGACCTGCCGGTGGCCGGCCTCGTCCTGAACATGATGGACGACCCTCGCCACGCCCGGATCCGACGGCTGGTCAGCTCGGGACTCACGCCCAAGATGATCCGGCGGGTCGAGGAGGACCTGCGCCAGCGGGCCCGGCGGCTGCTCGACGAGATCGACGACGGCGTGCCCTTCGACTTCCTCCGCCAGGTGGCCGCCGAGCTACCGATGCAGATGATCTGCCTCCTGATGGGCATACCGGAGTCCGAGCGCCACTGGCTGTTCGAGGCCGTGGAACCGGGCTTCGACTTCCGGGGGGACCGCAGGTCGTTCGAGCCCGACGTCGACGCCGCCGAGGCCGGGGCCCGCATGCGGGCCTACGGCGAGGAGCTCATCGCCGAGAAGCGGTCCCACCCCGGTCACGACATGTTGTCGATCGTGGTCCACGCCACCCTGGACGACGCCGAGCCGGCCCAGCTCACCGACGGCGAGCTCTACATGTTCTTCTCCCTCCTCTTCAGCGCCGGGGCCGAGACGACGCGCAACGCGGTCGCCGGCGGCCTGCTCGCCCTGGCCGAGCGGCCCGACCAGTTCGACCTGCTGCGCTCCGACCCGTCACTGCTGCCCACCACGATCGAGGAGACGGTCCGCTGGACGACCCCGTCGCCGGCCAAGCGGCGAACGGCCACGATCGAGACCGAGCTGCGGGGGGAACGGATCGCACCCGGTGACAAGGTCGTCGTGTGGGAGGGCTCGGCCAACCGGGACGAGACGGTCTTCGCTCGGGCCGGTGAGTTCGACATCACCCGCTCCCCGAACCCCCACGTCGGCTTCGGCCACGGCCTGCACTACTGCCTGGGCGCCCACCTCGCCCGACTGGAGATCCGCGTCCTGTTCGAGGAGCTGCTCCCCCGGTTCGACGCCGTCCGCGTCGTGCAGGCGGTCGAGTGGACCCGGAGCAACCGCCACACCGGGATACGTCACCTGGTGATCGAGCTCGACCGGGACGTGTCGACCACAGCGTGAGGCCCGGCGTCCGTCGCGCACCCGGATCGGCGTGCGAGGGTGGACACGACGGTCGAGGAGGAAGCCGACGATGCCACCCGAGGAACCCCGTACGGACACCAACGAGCCCCGGGCCACCGCCGGGCGACCGGATGCCGCCATCGCCCCTTCCGCCGCCCTGTTCGGTGACGCCAGGCCCCTCGACGGCCTTCGCGTCGTCGAGGGCTCGGCCTTCGTCGCCGCCCCACTCGGGGGCATGACCCTCGCTCAGCTCGGGGCCGACGTGATCCGCTTCGACAACGTCGGGGGCGGCATCGACTACCACCGCTGGCCGTGCACCCCGGACGGCACCAGCCTGTTCTGGGCCAGCATGAACCGCGACAAGCGATCGCTCGCGGTCGACGTGCGCCGGCCCGAGGGCCAGGAGATCGTCACCGCCGTGATCGCCGCCCCGGGGCCGGACTGCGGCATCTTCCTCTCCAACTTCCCCGCCGCCGGATGGCTCTCCGACGAACAGCTCCGCCGCCGTCGGGAGGACCTCATCTACGTCAACATCCTGGGGAACCCCGACGGCACCACCGCGGTGGACTACACCGTCAACCCCTCGTCGGGCTTCGCCTTCGCCACCGGCCCGGTCGGGGCGTCTCTGCCGACCAACCACGTGCTGCCGGCGTGGGACATGGCGACCGGCCTGCACGCGGCCCTGGCGGTGCTGGCCGCCGAGCGCCGTCGGACGCGCAGCGGCAGCGGCGACCTGGTCACCATCTCGCTCACCGACGTCGCCTTCGCCATGGTCTCCAACCTGGGCTACCTCGCCCAGGCCAAGGTGCTCGGCCAGGAGCGGCCTCCCATCGGCAACGACATGTACGGGGCCTTCGGTCGTGACTTCGCCACCGCCGACGGTCGCCGGGTGATGGTCGTCGCCATCAGCTATCGCCAGTGGCGCTCCCTGGTCGAGGCCACCGAGATCGGCGAGCACCTCCCGGCCCTCGAACGGGCCTTCGAGGTCGACCTCTCCCAGGAAGGCGACCGCTTCGAGGCGCGCGACGCCCTCGCCGCGCTCATCAGTCGCTGGATCACCCCTCGGTCGCTGGAGGAGGTGGCCAAGCGCTTCGACGAGCTCGGCGTGTGCTGGGGGCCGTACCAGACGTTCCGTCAGCTCCTCGACGACGACTGGCGGGTGTCCCCCGACGAGAACCCCATGTTCAGCGACATCGACCAGCCCGGCGTGGGAACGGTGCGGGCAGCGGGCACGCCGCTCACCTTCGCCAGCCTCGACCGGGGGGGCGCCCGCCCCGCCCCCGCCCTCGGTGAGCACACCGACGAGATCCTCGGCGACCTCCTCGGGCTCAGCGACCTCGAGATCGGCCGGCTCCACGACGACGGCATCGTGGCCGGACCACCGTCGGGCGGGAACCGGCGATGACCGCTCCCGACGTGGACCTGGCCGACGTCGGCTTCGACGCCGAGACGACCTCGCCGCTGTCGGTCGAGCAGACGTCGCTGGTGGCCGCCACCCTCGACCACGAGCCACCGGTGGAGGCAGGGGACCCACTCCCGCTGCTGTGGCACTGGGCCCACTTCAACCCCCGAGTGGCCACGACTGGTCTCGGTCCCGACGGCCACCCTCACGGGACGGGCACGTTGGCCGCTCGCTTCCCCCGGCGCATGTGGGCATCGGGCCGGGTGGAGGCCAACGCGGCACTGGTCGTCGGGGAGCCGGTGCACCGCCGCTCGCGCATCGCATCGACCAAGGCGTCCGAGGGTCGCTCCGGTTCGCTGCTGATCGTGGAGGTCGAGCACATCTACCGCCAAGGCGGGAACGACGTCGTGGAGGAGAGCCAGACGCTGGTCTACCGGGAACCGGGCGGTCCGATCTCGCTCCCCGAGGGTCGGGATCGCCCCGAGCCGGCCGAGGGTGAGTGGGCCGACACCGTCACCGTCGACCCGGTCACCCTGTTCCGCTTCTCCGCCGTCACCTTCAACAGCCATCGGATCCACTACGACCAGCCCTACGCAACGGCGACGGAGGGCTACCCCGCACTCGTCGTCCACGGCCCCCTCACCGCCATGGTCGTGGCCGCCGCGGCGGGGCGTCACGCCGGTCAGCCCGTGACCCGCTTCCGGTTCAGGGCCAACGCCCCGCTCTTCGTCGACCTTCCGTTCACGTTGGTGGGCGCTCCGTCGGGCGCCGACACCGAGGTGCGGGTGGTGCGCAACGACGGGGTCGACTCGTTCGTCGCCACCGCCGGCACGGCCCACCCGTCGCCCGCACCGTGAGCCCTCGGACCTACCTCTACGTCCCCGGCGACCGCCCCGAGCGGTTTCCCAAGGCCGTGGCCAGCGGTGCCGACGCGGTGATCCTCGACCTGGAGGACGCCGTGGCGGTGCGCCACAAGGACGCCGCTCGCGGCCACGTCGAGGAGGCGCTCGCCGCCCTCGATCCCGGCCCCGTCCAGATCTGGGTGCGGATCAACACCGGCCCCCGGGGGGCGGAGGACCTGCAGGCCCTCGCTGCCGGCGCGGCCCTCACCGGCGTCGTCGTACCCAAGGCCACTCCCGACGCGCTCGACCGGCTGGCCCCGCTGCTCGACGATCTCCCTGTCGTCGGCCTGGTGGAGTCGGCGACCGCCGTGTTGGGGCTGCCGACGATCGCCGGCCACCCCCGGATCACCCGACTGGCCATGGGTGAGGTCGACCTGGCCGCCGACCTCGGGGTGCGTCCCACCGTCGACGGCCGCCTGTTCGAACCGATCCGCCTCGCCGCGGTGGTCGCCTCGGCCGCCCACCAGCTCGAGTCGCCGGTCGGACCGGTCTACGTGGACGTCGGCGACCTCGACGGGCTCCGCCACTCCACCGAGACGCTGCGCGACCTCGGCTTCTGGGCTCGCCAGGCGGTGCACCCCGCCCAGGTCGCGGTGATCAACGAGGTGCTCACGCCGACCGCCGAGGAGATCGACGCCGCCGAGACCCTGCTCGGCCAGGCCCAGCGGGCCGAGGCGGCGGGCGACGGGGTGTATGTCGACGAGCGGGGCCGGATGGTCGACGAGGCCGTGGTGCGCTCGGCCCGTCGGCTGTTGGACCGGGTCCATCCCACCGACGAACCGGGCTGAGGCGAGACCACCTTTCCGGCCGGGAGACGCGGATGCCCCCCCGGCGGGGGAGCACCGGGGGGCTGGCCCCGTGGTCATCAGCAGTTCGGTGCTCCCGGGGCACCGACACCGGCCTGAGCGTCGGTTCGTCGGTCAGCGGCCCCCGGCTCGACGCCTGGCGCACTCGGGCGGCGCCCCCCGGCCCGCCGGGCGGCCCAGGCTAGGACATCTCGGGGCGTCGCCTCGGGGGCGACCCTGGAGACATCCGAGCCCCGAGCCCTCCGTCGACCAGACAGCCGCTCGCGCTAGATGCCGGCCTCGGCGGCGTGCTCGGCGGCCGCGGCGAACACCGCTCCGATCCGCCGATCGGTCTCGGATCCAGCATCGTGAGCGCCGCCGGAACGGGCGGCCTGCTGGAGACCGCCGCCGCTGCCCGCTCGTGACCGGGCCGCGCTCCCCTCCATCAGACACCCGATTCGCCAGTACGCCAGCGCCATGAAGTAGGGGAGGTCGGCGAGGTCGAAACCGGTGCGCTCGGCGTAGAGGGCTGTGACGTCGGAGCGGGAGAGGAAGCCGGCGGCGAGGGTGGCCCCACCGGCGGACTCCATCGGCTCTCCGGCGTTCTCGGACCAGAACATCAGCGCCCACGCCAGATCGGCGATGGGATGTCCGAGGGTCGAGAGCTCCCAGTCGATCACGGCCTTCACCCGGCCCTCGTCGGTGAACACGGCGTTGTCGATGTGGTAGTCGCCGTGGACGAGGTAGCCCGACGGACGCGGGAGATCGGCCGGCGCCGCAGCGGCCAGCCGGTCGTGGAGGTCGAGGTAGAGCGGATGGGGTTCGCCGTCTCGGATCGTCTCGTACTGGCGGTGCCACCGCCGGAGCTGGCGATGGATGTAGTCGGTGGGACGGCTGAGGGTGTCGAGGCCGCAGCTGGCCGGATCCAGGAGATGGAGGTCCGCCAGCGTGGTGAACAACTCGCGCGCGACCACCTCACACCGAGCGGCCCCGAGGGCCTCGGCGATGGAGCGGTCCCGGATGATCCATCCCTCCTCGTACGCCATCACGTAGAACGGGGCGCCGACCACCGTCGGGTCTTCGCTGGCGGCCAGGATCCGGGGCACGGGCACGGCGGTCCCGGCCAACCCCTTCATGATCCGCATCTCCCGGAGCACGTCGTGGGCGGAGGCCTGCAGCCGGCCGACCGGTGGTCGACGCAGCACGCACGCGACGTCGTGCGCCCCCCGCACGAGGTAGGTCAGGTTCGATCCCCCGGCGGCGATGAGCCGCAGCTCGATCGGGGCGTCCAGCTCCTCGACGTTGGCCGACAACCAGTGCCGAGTGACCTCGGGGTCGACGCCGTCGATTCCGCCGTCGAGCTCGATCAGCCCCTCCTGCGGCGGTCGCTCACCGGCATCCTCACGGTCCGTGCCCATCGCCATCCCCCACGATCCCCTCGACCGGCCCCCCGGCCACCCGACTCCCATGTCTAGCGGGGACGGTCACGCAGCAGGGCCTCGACTCAGACGGGCGGGGGTGCGAGCGCTTCCAGCTCGGCCCGCCGCCGCTCGAACAGGCGCCGTTCCGCGGGATCGTGCACCAGCTCGAGGGCTCGCTGGTAGGCGTCCAGCGCTTCGTCGATGCGTCCGGATCGGCGCAGCAGCTCTCCCCGCGTGGCGTGCAGGTGCGGGTAGCGGGGGAGGTCGAGCCGATCGACGATGCGCAGCCCCTCCTCCGGACCCTCGGCCTCGGCCACCGCGACCGCCCGGTTCAGCTGGACCACCGGCGAATCGGTGAGCAGGGCCAGCTCGCCGTACAGGACGGCGACATACCGCCAGTCACACGGATCGTCGGCGTGGCTCGACGCGATGGCCGCCTGCACGACATAGGGGCCGTGTCCGTCGAGGGCCAGCGCGTCGGCGAGTCGCTCGCGGCCCTCGGCGATCTGAGCGGCGTCCCACCTCGTCCGATCCTGATCGGCGAGCAGGACCAACTCGCCGTCGCGGAAACGGGCGTCCCGACGGGAGTCGTGGAACAACATCATGGCCAGCAGCCCCAGCACCTCCGGTTGGTCAGGCATCAACTCGGCCATCGCCCGGCCGAGCCACAGCGCCTCGGCCGCCAGGTCACCGCGGCCCCCGTAGCCCTCGTTGAAGATCAGGTACAGCACCGCCAACACGGCGGCGAGCCGCTCGGGCAGGAGGTCGGCGGGTGGGACCTTGAAGGGGATGGCGGCGGCGCGGATCTTGCGCTTGGCCCGGACCAGTCGTTGGGCCATGGTCGCCTCGGGGACGAGGAAGGCGCGCGCGATCTCGTCGGTGGTGAGACCGCCCAGGGTCCGCAGGGTGAGCGCCACCTGCGCCTCCACGCCCAGTGCGGGATGGCAGCACGTGAAGATCAGCTCGAGGCGCTCGTCGGGAATGGGAGTCGCCGCTGACGGGTCCGGCCCTGCTTCGTCCATCCGCAACAGCTCCAGCTTCGAGGCGTACGTGGCGTCGCGCCGGATCCGGTCGATGGCCCGGCGCTTGGCCGTGGTGATCAGCCACGCCCTCGGGTGGCGCGGGTCGCCGTCACGGCGCCACCGTTCGGCGGCGACGGCGAAGGCGTCCTGGGCGGCCTCCTCGGCGAGGTCGATGTCGCCGAGGAAGCCGACCAGCGCGGCGACGACTGCTCCCCAGTCGTCGCGGAAGACCTGATCGAGGGGTCTCACCACTCCATGATGGGCCGAACCTCGATGGCCCCGCCGAGGCGGGCGGCGGGGATCTGAGCGGCCAGGGCGATGGCGGCGTCGAGGTCGGGCGCCTCGAAGGTGAGGTAGCCGTTGAGCGCCTCCTTGGTGGCCACGAAGGGTCCGTCGGTGGTCACCACGCGTCCGTCCTCGACCCGCACGGTGGTCGCCGTCTCCGGCGGTTGCAGACCGTTGCCGGGCGTGACGCCGGGCGTCTCGTTCAGACGCTTGTAGTCGGCGTAGATCTGCTGCTGCTCGTCCTCGGAGAGCGTGGCCCAGGCGTCGGGGTCGAGCGGTGTGGGGGTGGTGCCCTGGTGGATCATCAGCATGTACTTCATTCGTGTGCCTCCTCGGGGTGGATGTCACGGTAGAGACGAACGGCGAACGCCGGCATCGACACACCGCCGGAGATTTCTCGGCGACGCCACCCGTCGCGCCGGCGTGCCGGTTTGCGAAACGATCGAGGTCAGCCCGGCCGCTACTGTTCGACCTCGATGGGCATCCGCGTGGTCGTCGCCGAGGACTCGCTGCTCGTACGCGAGGGGATCGCCCGCCTCCTCGAGGCCCAGGATTCGATCGACGTGGTGGCGCTCTGCGGTGACTACGACCAGCTGCTGGCCGCCGTCGACGAACACCAGCCCGATGTGGTGCTCACCGACATCCGGATGCCCCCGACCGGCACCGACGAAGGCATCCGGGCCGCCAGCGCCCTCCGGCGGTCTCACCCCGCGATCGGCGTCGTCGTCCTCTCGCAGTACGCCGAGCCGGCCTACGCCCTCGAGCTGCTCGAGGGTGGCAGCGAGCGCCGGGCCTACCTGCTCAAGGAACGGGTGTCCGAGCCCGAGCAGCTCGTGGCCGCCGTGCGCGAGGTCGCCGACGGTGGTTCGGTGGTCGACCCCAAGGTGGTGGAGGCCCTGGTCGCCACTCGCGATCGGGGCAAGGAGTCACCGCTGCGCTTCTTGACCCCGCGGGAGCGCGAGGTCCTCGACCAGATCGCCCAGGGCAAGAACAACGCCGCGGTCGCGTCGTCGCTGTTCCTCTCCGAACGGGCGGTGGAGAAGCACATCAACTCGTTGTTCGCCAAGATCGGGCTCAGCGAGACCCCCGATGCCCACCGCCGCGTGAAGGCGGTGCTGCTCTACCTGGCCGACGCCGGGGAGAGCTCGTGACGGGGCGCTAGCACCCCCATCGACGAGGGGGCGCCCACCCTGGGCGCAGACGATCCCGAGTGGGACCATGTCGTGGTGCGCACGGCCGCGATGGAGAAGGAGACCGACATCGACAGCGAACCCACGGATGCATCGGTCCTGATCGTGGACGACCAGGCGCCGTTCCGGAACGTGGCCCGCACCGTCGTGACGCTGGCCCCTGGCTTCGCCGTCGTCGGCGAGGCCGAGTCCGGCGAGGACGCGGTTCGGGCCGCGTCGTCGCTCCACCCGGACCTGGTCCTCATGGACATCAACCTGCCCGGGGTGAACGGGATCGAAGCCACCCGGCAGATCCTCTCGGACCGCCCCGACACCGTGGTCGTGCTCCTCTCGACCTACACCGCGGCGGACCTTCCCTCGGACGCTCGCACGTGCGGGGCCGTCGCCTACGTGCACAAGGAGGACTTCAGCCCCTCACTCGTGCGTGACGTCTGGGACGAGCACCGACCGGTCAGCTGACCCGCTCGTCGCGGAGTACGCACCGCGCTGCGTGCCACCCGCACATTCCGTGCACTCCCCCACCGGGAGGCGTGGACGACGAGCACAGGTAGACCCCGTCGACGGGAGTGGCCCAGGGCCGCCGGGACAGGACCGGGCGGGCCACGAACTGCCGGAAGTCGGCGACGCCGCCGTTGATGTCGCCTCCGATGTAGTTGGCGTCGTGTGCTTCCATGGCCGCCGGCCCCATCACGTGGCGCTCCTTGACGAGGTCTCGGAAACCGGGGGCGAACCGTTCGACCTGGCTCTCGATGGCGGTCGTCATGTCGACGCTCGAGCCGTGAGGCACATGGCAGTAGGCCCACCCGGTGTGGGCCCCGGCCGGTGCCCGGGACGGGTCGACCACGCTCGCCTGGGCCAGCAGGACGAACGGGCGCGCCGGGTGGCGGCCGGCCGCCACCTCGGACTCGGCGAGGGCGACCTCCTCGAGCGTTCCCCCGACGTGGACGGTCGCGGCGCGCGAACACCCGGGGGCGCTCCACGGGATCGGTCCGTCGAGGGCCCAGTCGATCTTGAAGACCCCGGGGCCGTACCGGAACCGCTGCAGTCGCCGGCGGTAGGAGTCGGGGAGTTGGTCGCCGGCGAGCGAGATCACCTGTCGTGGCGTCACGTCGAGGAGCACGACCGCTCGTGGCGGCAGCTCAGCCAGGCTCGAGACTCGTCGATCGAGCTCGACCGTGCCCCCATGGGCCTCCAGCAAGGACACCAGCGCGTCGGCGATCGCCTGCGACCCGCCCTTCGCGACCGGCCACCCGACCAGGTGGCCGAGGAGACCGAGCATCAGGCCGTAGCCCGCCGTGATCGGGGCCCGCAGCGACAGCATCGAGTGGCCGGCCAGCCCCGCCATCAGGGCCCGGGCCTCGTCGTGGTCGAACCGCGACCGAGCCAGCCCGTTCGCCGATCGGATGCCGCTCAAGCCGTAGCGGGCCAACGCCAACGGGGCGCCGGGTGGGAACGAGAGCGGGGACAACAACGAGTCGACCAGCGCCGATCCCGAGCGCTCCAGTGGCTCCATCAGACGTCGGTACGCCCGCTCGTCGGACCCTTCGAACCGGCGGGCGGTGGCGGCGATGGATCGTTCGAGGACGGCGACCCGCTCACCGCCGAGGGGGTGGGCGAGGGGCGCGTCGGGCTGCAGCCACCGGAGTCCGTGCTCGGCAAGGGGGAGGTCGCGCAGGGCCGGAGAGCCCACACCGAGCGGGTGCACGGCAGAGCAGACGTCGTGCACGAAGCCCGGGAGGGTCAGCTCCGCCGATCGGGTGCCGCCGCCGGCTGACCCTTCGGCCTCGAGCACGGTGACCGACCACCCGGCGCGCGCCAGCGTGACGGCGGCAACCAACCCGTTGGGCCCGGAGCCGACCACGACCGCCTCCCGGTTCGGGCCGCCACCGGATCGCGAGGTGGTCACTCCGGCCCTGCGTGCTGGATCGGCATCCGACCCATGATGCACGTACGGCCCGGCGCCGACTCGATCGTGAGCTCGCCCCCGAGAGCACCGAGGCGATCTCGCATGTTCACGAAGCCGTGTCCGTCCAGGCCCACCCCGGGCTGGAAGCCCGGACCGTCATCGGTCACCGCAAAACTCAGCCGATCAGTGTCGGCGGCCACCGCCACGGTGATGCGGGCGTCGGGCCCTGCGTACTTCCCCGCGTTCTGCATCGCCTCGAGGCAACAGAAGTAGACCGCCGCCTCCATCTCCCCGGGGTAGCGGCCCACGTCGTCGGCCCGGACGTCCACGGGCAGCACGGCTCGGTTGGCCGCGGTCCGGAGGGCTTCGGCCAGCCCGCGATCCCTGAGCAGGGGCGGATAGATGCCGTGGGCCAGCTCCCGCAGCTCCGACAGCGTCGTCTGCACGTCGGTCCGCAGCTCCTCGAGGATCGACTCCGCGGTGGCCTGGTCGGCACCCACGAGCTGGCGGGCCAGGCCCAGCTTCACGGCCATGGCGACGAGATGCTGCTGGGCGCCGTCGTGCAGGTTCCGCTCGATCCGACGCCGGGACTCGTCGGCGGCGCTGACGATGCGCAGCCGCGAGGCCTGCAGCTCGTCGTTCCGCTCCTTCAGCTCGTCCAGCGATGCCTGCAGGGCCGAGTCGAGTCGCACGTTGTGGAGAGCGAGACCGACCTGGCGAGCGAGGTCGATGAGGACCTGGTCCTCCTCCTCGGTGTAGGTCCCGGCGTCGCTCGGACGCTCCAGCACGAACAAGCCCAGCAGCTCACCGAGATGGGCGATGGAGGCGACCCGCAGCGCGCTCGTCCCGACGACCCACGAGCAGCGACGGCATCCACACCTGGACCCACGCGTTGCCCGACACGTGAGCCCGAGCCACCACCGTGAGCTCCTCGCCGCTGAGCGACAGCCGGGCCTCACCACGGTCGGGGACGGACGCCACCCGCTCGTAGCTGCCGTCGGCGCCGGTCCAGATCTCGGCGGCGGTGAGCGCCATCGTCTTGCGCAACGACTCCGCCAGCTGCAGGAGCAGCTCGTCCATGGGCACCACGCGTGACATGCGGGTGGCGAAGGCCTTCAATGCGTCGTCCGGGGCGCGCCGTTCGCCGTACACACGCTGGTTCGCCAGCTGCTCCAACCGACGGCGGGCCGGGAGGGCGAGCACGGCCGCCAGTCCGGCGGCGACCATGGAGAGCCCGAGGACCGAACGCTCGCTCTCGTCGGGGACCCGACCCAGACCCACGACCACGAAGAAGTAGACGAGGCCGACCAGGGCGACGAGCCCGACCGTCACGAAGGTGTGCACCAGGAGTCGGTCGACGAGCGCCAGCATCGAATCGAAGGTGGACGCGACGAAGGCCAGCGGCACGAGCACCGACGCGGCCAGGGCGATGAGGGCCGTTTGGCCGGGCCACCCCACGAGGGCGTCGAGCCCCCACGCGAACAGTGTCACCGCGACGGTGGTGACAACACCCCAACCCATCCACTGGAGGGCGGCTCGCTCGGTTCGACCGGCGGCCCGGCACGAGACCACGAAGTTGGCCGCCGCGATCGCGGCGAACGCCGCGCCCAGCACGACCAACGCACCGACCGGAACATCGCCGCGGTCGTTCCACCGGATCGCCACCAGCGCGACGGCGGCGACATAGCCGGCACCGACCAGGACCCGGCGCCACGGCGTCACCAGACGGCCGGAAGGAACCGACATCGCCACGTGGAACAGCACGGCCACGAGCAGAGCGTCGCCGACGAGGCGCACCCCAGCCGATGCCTCGCGACCATGAGCGCCGAAGGCGGCCGAACCGGCGACGGCCACGCCGCCCGTGACCGCGACGAGAGCCATCAGCGGCCCGAGGGGAAGAGTCCCTCGCCGGAGCACGACCACGAACCCGCAACCGGCCCAGCCCCCCACGGCGACGGCGACGACGATCCACCGTCCACCCGATCCCTCGACTGTGGCCCACACCGCCAGTGCGACGGCCACCAGCGCCAGCACGCCGACGACCGCCACCGGTCCCGCCGAACGCGACGAACGGTACGACAGCGACGACGTCTCCTCGCGGGATGTGCTTCGTTCGATCACCGTGGACACGTCCTACTCCGATCTCAAGGCGTGGGCGGGGCGCATGCGGGCGGCGCGCAGGCCGGGGACCACGCTGACCAGATTGGTGAGCGCCAGTACGACGACGGCCGTGCCGAAGAGGGCGATGGTGGGGGCGACCGGCGGGGCGATGGTGTCCATCGAGGAGGCGAGGGCATTCCAGATCCACCGGCCGGCGACGACGCCCACGGGCAGGCCGACCAGGATGCCGACGACCGCGATGGTGGAGGCCTGCCACGCCACCGTGGCCATCACCTGACGACGGGTGGCCCCGAACACCTCGAGGACCGCGAGGTCGCGTCGGCGGCGGCGTATGGCCGCCAACAGCGCGTTGGCCACCGTCCCCGCGACCAGCACCACGAGCAGGCCCGACAGGACGACCGGGGTCGAGCGAAGGCGATCGAGGCTCACGATGTCAGACGGTCGGCTCGTCGGCGTCGCCGTCAGGTACCACTCGACGTCCCCGGGGATCACGACAGAGCTCGCGAGCTCGTCCTCGAGCGAGGAAGGGCTGGCGTCGGGGGCCAGCTTCACCACGAAGCCAACCGTGTTGCTGACCGGCGAGTGGGCTTGCAAGCCGTCGGCCGTGAAGATGGCGCCACGTCCGAATGACAGCTTGTCCGAACCGGAGTACTGGGCGATTCCGGGCAACACCGCCCGACCGACGACGGCGAGGGTGGAGGGCGGCCCGGTCTCGCCGCCCTCCAGGGGGGTGCCGTCAACGACGACACTGTCGCCCACGGTCAGATCGAGGTCCCGCATGGTCGCCGAGCCGAGCACGACCTCGTCCGACGTGGCCGGCGCCCGACCTTCCACCAAGGTGAGCTGCACGGGTCGGTCACCTTGGGCGAACCCGACCGCGGGGACCTCCGCTCCGGACAGTGTCACTGCGCCCGACCCCGCGGCGGCGTAGCCCTCGACCTGGGAGGACGCCGCCAACGCGGCGGCCGTGGGCTCGAGGAGGGCGGCTCCGCTGTCGTCGGCCGCGCTGGTGTCACCCGTGACGACAGCGTCCCAGTCCGACCCGTAGAGGCGGGGGGTGTCGAGCAGGTGGTTCAGGCTGCTGGAGAACGTGAGCGCCCCCGCGACCACGGCCACCGCCGTGACGGCTCCGAGCAGCGTGGATCGGACCGGCACCGCGGTTCGCCCTCGACCAGGTTCGATGGCGAACCGGATGCCCGTGACGGCGCTCACCGGCAGACCGGATCCCAGAAGGGCGGCCCCCAGGCTCGACCGGGGAGCGGGTCGCCCGGATTCCCGGGCCGAGGCGTGACGCCACGCCGGGTAGAGACAGACGAGAACCACGACGAGCACCAGAGCCGAGGCGCCGAGAACCGAGCAGGGCGCCGTCGACGAGGATCCCGGCGTGGGGGTCAGCCGAGCGCGCCACGCCGAGCGGGCCGACCGGTGAGAGGGCGACGGCGACGACCACGCTCGCGACCGCCCCGGCCAGGGCGACGGCGGTCACCGTCGCCACGTTCACGAGGAACCGGTCGACCCGGGACCGGCCCAGGGCGTCGAGGGTCGGGTTGTCGACGGCATCGAGCTGGAGGCGTCGTGACATCGCCTGGGCGATCAGCAACAGCCCGACCGCCGCCATCAAGGCCGCGAAGACCTCCAGGGCCACGACCTGTGGGCGGACCGCCCGCTCGACCTTGGACCGGTTGGCCTCCATCGACTGGAACACGACGCCGCCGCTGTCGGCGAACATCGACTCCACCTCGGCCTTGAAGGCCTCGGGGTCCGCCTCGGGGCGCAGCCGCACCATCGTTCCCCACCATCCGAAGGTCGGTTGATCGTGAGCCGCCCAGAACGCCGGGGTCACCAGGATCCCCGGCGGGGCCAGTCCCTCGTCGAGCACCATGGAGTCGGCCGCCACCCCGATGCCGACGACGGTCAACCTCGCCTCGGAGCCAGTGGAACCGTCGGCCACGCCTCCGAGACGCTCCCACTGCGGCTGGGTGTCGAGCGTGGCGAGGGTCAGCGGCTGTCCGAAGACCCCACCGTCGAGCACCCCGACATCGAGGACGTCGCCGACGCCGAGGTCGAGGCGATCGGCGGAGCTGCGATCGAGGTAGACCTCGTCGGCGTCGGCGGGATCGGGCATCCGCCCCACGTCGACGACAGGGCGAGCCACGTCGTACCCGAAGCCGTCCACGCTCGCCAACGCTCCGGGATACGTCGACATGTCCCGCAGCCCGGTCGAACCCCACGGCACGATGGCCGCGCTCACTGCGACCCCGGCCTGCTCGACCCCCGGTAGCGCCTTGATCTGCTGGTAGCGCTCGTCGGTGTAGGGCTCCTGGTCGGGGTTGACCATGAGATCGGGTGCGCTCGTCCGCTCGACCATCCGATCGAAAGCCCGATCGGTTCGCCGGGCGATGCCGAGAGCCCCGAGCGAGAGCCCGCCGGCCAGCCCCACGAGCACCACCAGACCCAGAGCGCCGCGCCCACTGGTGCGGAGCCGGCTGCGGAGGCAGAGCCGAACGCGGCCATCTCCGACGTCGATCAGATCGGGCTGACGGGCTCAGCCGAGACGGCGACCCGATCGGGATCGGCGGGAGCGGCCTCACCCTCGATGCGACCATCGCGCATCTGGACGATCCGGTCCGCGCCGGCGGCCACCTCGTCGCTGTGGGTCACCATCAAGATCGTCTGACCGTCGACGTGGAGTCGTCGGAACAGCTCGAGCACCTCCCGCCCCCCCTCGCTGTCGAGCGCACCGGTCGGTTCGTCGGCGAGCAGCAGCGTGGGCTCGTTGGCCAGCGCCCGGGCGATGGCCAACCGTTGCCGCTGACCACCGGAGAGCACCGCCGGCATCTCCGAGGTCTTGTCGCCGAGGCCGAGCAGATCGAGCAGATCCCGGGCGCGGGTCTCGGCGGCGCGCCGCTTCGAGCCGGCGATCACCGCCGGCAGCACGACGTTCTCCAGGGCGGTCATGCCCTCGAGCAGGTTGAAGAACTGGAAGACCACGCCGATGTGCCGATCCGGCGCATCCGCGCCAGGCCGTCCTCGGAGAGGCCGGTGATTGCCTGGCCGTCGATCGTGATGATCGCCCTCGTCGGCCACGTCGAGGCCGGCGACGAGGTTCAGCAGCGTCGACTTCCCGCAGCCCGACGGCCCCATGATGGCGAGGAACTCGCCCCGCCGGGCCTGCAGGTCGACACCCCGGACGGCACGAACGGGGGCCAGCTCGGCCTCGAAGGTCTTGCGCAGACCCCGGACCGTGAGCACCTGCTCGGTGTCAGTCATGGACCAGCCTTTCGCTCGGTCGGCAAACGGTACGCCAGCACGGGGGACTCGCGACCCTTCACCTGCTGCAGAGGTAGCGCCTCACACTCCGGAGGCGGATGGAGCGCGGCGAGCGTCGCCCCGCTCAGGACGGTCACGCCCGAGGGCCGGGCGAGGTCCTGGAGCCGCTGGGCCAGGTTCACCGTGTCGCCCACCAGCGTGTACTCGAGGCGCTCGTCGCTGCCCAGCATGGCGGCGGCGACGTCGCCCGTGGACAGACCGATGCCGAGCCCGAACGACGACAGGTCCTCGGTGGCCCACTTCTCGTCGAGCAGGCCCTGGCGGCGGTGCATCGCACACGCCGCCGCCACCGCCCGGGTCGCGTGGTCGGCTTGGGGGAACGGCGCCCCGAACACCGCCATCACCGCGTCACCCACGTACTGCATGACCGTGCCGCCCTCGTCCAGGATCGCCGCGTTCATCTCGGCCCGGTGGTTGTTCAGCTGGCGGGCCAGCACCGTCGGATCGGTCACCTCGGCGATGCCCGTGTAGCCCCGGACGTCCGACATCAGCACGGTCACGGTCAGCCGCTCGGTCCGGTCGATCGCCCCACGATCGCTGCGCAGCTTCTCGGCCAGACCGCCGGGGAGCAGGCGGCTCAGCGTCTCACCCTGCTCCTCACGGTCGAGGATCGCCTTCTGCAACAGGCGCAGGCGGCGCAGCGCACTCTCCCGACCGGCGCTGGCCCCGTGGGCGAGCGTGAGGAACAGCTCCTCGATGGCGTCGTTCACCGCCTCGGGGGTGGTCTGCATCGTGGAGGCGATCGCCTTCACCGGCCGGCCGGCCGCCACCTGTTCGAGGAGGAGGTCCTCCTCCGCCGAGAGGTCACCGTCGTCACGAACCGGCGAGACCAGCGCGGCGACGATCTCGGGATCGAGCATCGATCCGCCGGTGGCCACCTCCCGGATGGCCCGGGCCAACCGGTTGCCGTCACTCACCCGATCCTTCAGCAGGTAGGCGTAGCCGGCGGCGCCCTCGGCCAGCAGGGAGATGGCGTACTCGGGTTCGTCGTACTGCGAGAGGATCACCACCCCGGTGCCGGGGTGGAGCTTGCGGACGACCTTCGCCGCTTCGATGCCCTCGTTCTGGAAGTTGGGCGGCATCCGGATGTCGGTGACGACGACCTGTGGTGCCGATCGCGTCGGCACCGGCGACGAGCTCGTCGTAGTCGGCGGCCACCCCCACGACCTCGAGGTCGTCCTCGATCCCGAGCAGGGCGCGCACGCCCTCTCGAACGATGAGGTTGTCGTCGGCCAGGAAGACCGTGATCCGCTCCACGGGTTCCATTTGCGTCCATCGGGCCGGCCGGCGGAAGGGCGCCAGGACCCCGGACTCACGGGTGCCAGCACCCCCCACGAGCCACCGGATGGCGCCCTCGGCGGTGGGAGCCCGGCTCGGTACGGTCCGAACAGAGCCCGGCCATCGGGTCGAGCGAGCCGATGAGGAGGATCGACCATGCGCCGAGAAGCGAGCGTGACGAGCCTGTCGTGGATCCCCTCCGAGGCGGTGACCGGCCTCAACAAGGCGATCTTCGCGTCCGGGTTCACGCACTACGACCCGCCGCCACCGGACGTCATCGACGATCTGGACGCGCTGAAGGAGAGCGACAGCTTCCGCTTCGCCAACGACCTCTCGGCCTGGGTGGACGTCGAGGACGGACGCATCGTCGACGCCGGCTACTGCGGGGGGATCGTCATGGGGGCCACGACCGTCCGCCTCGGCGGGCGGGGCTCCACCTTCGCCGCCATCGCCTTTCCCGACATCCAGCAGCCACCGGAGATCGGTCCCACGTCGGCGCGCTTCGTGCAGACCGTCGGCGGTCACACCGCGGTTCCGGCGCCTCGCCGGGTGAACCGCGCGCCGTTCGTGAAGTTCGAGGCCCCGACGGTCTGGTCGACCCTCAGCCTCACGATCCACACCGACGGCCGCTCGGACTTCGAGCTGCTGGGTGCCAGCACCTTTCCTCGGCACTGGGTGTACGGACCCGACCGCCGGCTGGCGGCCAAGGCGGGGCTGGCCGACTTCAAGGACTGGTGGCGTCACGCCTTCGGCAAGCACACACCGTGGGGAGACCAGGACACACCGGCGCTGGTGACCACGGTCGAGACCGCGCTCGAGCGAGACCTGGCCGATCGCATCATGCACGGCGGTGAGAAGCCGGCGACGCGTGCCCTCAAGGCGGGGGCGCTGCTCACCGAGCAGGGCGGCGAGGACGACGACGTCTTCCTCCTCCTCAACGGAGTGCTGTCCGTCGAGGTGGACGGTGAGGCGATCGCCGAGGTCGGGCCCGGAGCCATCCTCGGTGAGCGGGCCGCTCTGGGCGGCGGCACCCGCACCTCGACCCTGCGCGCCCTCACCAAGGCCAAGGTGGCGGTGGTGCGGCCCGACCAACTCGACCCGGCCCGCCTGGCCGACGTCGAGGCCGGCCACCGACGTGAGGACGCTCCGACCCCGGGCGGACCGCTGACCGGGGCCGGGTGAAGGTCCACCTCTGTGGTGTTCGAGGCTCCACACCGGCCCCGGGTGCCGAGTTCGTCCGCACCGGTGGGCACACGTCGAGCGTGGCCGTGACGCCGGCTGAGTCCGAACGCCCGACGCTCCTGCTCGACGCCGGCACCGGAATCCGGAAGGTGACCGACCTTCTCGACGGTCAGGCCTTCCGGGGGACGATCGCCCTCACGCACCTGCACTGGGACCACACGCAGGGACTCCCCTTCTTCGCCGCCGCGGACCGCGACGGCGCCCGGGTCCGGCTGGTGATGCCCGATGCCGGCACGGGCGAGTCGGCCCTCGACCTGATGGGTCGGGCCATGTCGCCGCCCCACTTCCCCATCGCCCCCGACGAGCTCGGCGGATCGTGGTCGTTCGAGACGATCGACGAGGGCACCCACGTCCTCAGCGGCTTCACCGTCCGGGCCCTGGGCATACCCCACAAGGGTGGACGGACCTTCGCCTACCGGGTCGAAGAGGGAGGCGCCAGCTTCGCCTACCTGCCGGACCACCGGCCCGCGGCCACGGCCGAAGCCCGGGCGGCGGTCGTCGACCTGGTCCGGGGTACCGACCTCATGATCCACGACGCTCAGTTCAGCGACGACGAGCAGGCGACCGCGGCGCGCTACGGCCACTCGACGTGGTCCGAGGCCATCGCCCTCGGCGTCGAGGGCGCGGTCGGTGAGGTGCTGCTCTTCCACCATGCGCCGGGCCGGACCGACGACGACCTCGACCGGATGCTCCGAGCGAGGAGCGGAACACCCGTGCCCGTCCGCCTCGCCGTCGAGGGCGAGGAGGTCGAGTGGGGGCCGTGGAACCTCGGCGGCCAGGCCGACGGCTAGTCCGGTTTGCCAGCGCTCGGCACCGCCGAGGACACTCGGCACCGTCGTCGTCAAGGGGGAATCGATGGGAACCATGCTCGAGGGACACCGACTCCTGATCGTCGGGGCGTCATCGGGGATCGGACGGTCGCTCGGGATCCAGGCCGCCGGCGAGGGGGCCCGGGTGGCGTTCGCCGCCCGGCGGGGCCCACTCCTCGAGTCCGCGGCGGCCGAGGCCGGGAACGGCTCTATCGGGTTGGTGTGCGACGTGCGCGACGAGTCCTCGTGTGCCCAGGTCGTGACCGACACCGTGGAAGTCTTCGGTGGCCTCGACGCCGTGGTCTACGCCACCGCCATCGACGTGTTGGTGCGGTTGCGTGACGCCGACGGCGCCACGTGGGCGGACACGTTGGCCACCAACGTCGTCGGTGCCGCGCACGTGGCCCGGGCGGCGCTGGACCACCTCGTGGCGTCCAGGGGCCGGCTGGTGATGGTGTCGGCGTCCTCGGTCGACCGTCCGCTCCCGGGCATGGGGGTGTACGCGGCGAGCAAGGCCGCCCTCGAGACGTTGGCCAGGGCGTGGCACGCCGAGCACCCCGACCTGTGCGTCTGCACCGTGCGGGTCGGTTCGGCCCTGGGCACCGGGGTGACCGACAGCTGGGACCGGGACCTGCTCATCGAGTTGTCGTCGCAGTGGAACGACCTCGGCTACGTGCACGACAACGGCCCCGGCGACCCGATGACCGTGGAGCAGGCGGCCGGTTCGATCCTCGCCGTGCTGTCCTCGCCGGTGTGGCTCCGCGAGGTGACGGCGGTCTCCGACCCGGGCGCCGCCCCCAGCAGCTGAGCCTCGACCAACGCCCCCAACCCCACCCGCCCTCCAGGCGGCTCCATACGTAACGGAATCCGTTACGTATGGAGCCACCTGGGGGTCAGAGGGAACGGACGCGACTCCGCGACAGGCGAGGCCCACGACGAGGACGGGCGGGGCCCGCCCGTAGCGCCAACAGCGCGGCCCGACCGCGATGAGGTCGGAAGGGTTCGAGGAGCTCCAGCATCGTCTCGTCGTCGCTGCGGGCCTCGCCGATGAAGGCGTAGGCGATCTGGTGGGGCAGGTGGTAGTCACCCACGCTCACCGCGTCGGCGTCGCCCAGCGCGACCCGCGACACCTCAGCCACCGTCCACGGACCGACGCCGGGCAGGGTGAGGAGCCGCCGGCAGAGCTCGGAGTCGTCCCTCGGGGCTCCAGCCACCAGGCGGTGCCGGACCTGGGCGACCCGCCGGATGGTGTCGGCCCGACGCCGCTCGACCCCGAGTGGGTGGAAGCACCAGTAGGGCAGGGCGGCCAGCTCGGTCCCGCTGGGCGGGAGCAGCAGGTCCGACCCGACCGGACCCGGCGCGGGGGTGCCGTGGCGCTGGACCAGGCCTCGATAGCTCGCCCGGGCGTCGGCCCCGACCACCTTCTGCTCGAGGATCGTCGGCACCAGCGCCTCGAACACCGCTCCGGAGCGAGACCGGCGCAGACCGGGGTTGCGCCGATGGGCCTGGCGCACCAGCTCGGCACCGGGGACGTCGAGACCCGCGAGCAGCGCCTCGAACGCCCGATGGTCGTCGCCCTCCCCGATCAGGTCGGGCACCTGGTCGACGACCCACGCCGCTCCTTCGCCCCAGGCCTCGACGGCCACCTCACCGGCGGCCGCGTCGAGGGTGAGGTGCAGAGTGGCCGGCCCGATCGGTGAGCGGGTGGCCCACCACAGCTCGCCCGCACTCACGCGGGTGGCGGGATCACCCGGCCCCCGCCGGAGGCCGCCCACCGTGCCCGCCAGGTCGAGCGGCCGATCGAGTCGGAGTCGGCCCCGGACCACGGCCGCTGCGGCTCCGGACGGCACCGGGAGCGGAGTCGTGGTGGTCACCCCCGCACCTTCCCACACCCCACCCCCGCACCCCTCGCCTCCCCAGCCCAGGTGGCTCCATACGTAACGGTTTCCGTTACGAATGGAGCCACCTGGGGGGTGGGTGGGAGGGCGGGGCCGAGTGGGTTGGTCTCAGCCCTGGGTGGAGGCGGTGATGATGTGCTCCAGCCACCAGGCCGGGGCGTTGTCGGTGATGTTCGGGATGTTCGAGTAGTCGTGCCAACGCACGATCTTGCCGTCCCGCAGCTGGGTGACGGACACGAACGAGTGGTCGATGACCTCGCCGGTGTGGAAGTGCCAGCGCTCGGTGTGCTCGGTCATGACCAGGTCGCCCTCGCCGATCATGTTGGTGCCGTCGAGGTGCTCGTAGCCCGAGAGCGGCTCCAGGCCGATCTTCACCCGGTTCACCACGCCGTCGGGGCCGGTACCACCGGGGCCGGGCGTGCCCACGTCGGTGTAGTGGGCGTCGTCGGTCAACAGGCCCTTCATGGCGTCCCAGTCGCGGATCGCGAGCGCGTCCCAGAACTGCTGGACGACCTGCTTGTTGGCGTTCACATCGGACATCGCGGAAACTCCCCCTGGTCGATCGGCCCGAAGCTACACGGCTCGACCGAGCGGGCTCAGGGGCGGGCGCTGGTCCCGTCGGCGCCCTCGGCAGGACCTGGCGGCGAAGGGTGCACGCCGACCGGACCCGACGAGATCAGGACCGCCGGTACTCGGGGTTGTCCCAGTCGAACCGCTGGCCGTCGTCCCACGCGGTGCGTTGGTTCCCGTAGGCGGGGATGCCGCCGTTGGCCCGCAGCATGGCCGCGAGGTGCATGAGGTTCCACGTCATGAACGTGGTGTTCCTCGCCGTGAACTCGTTCTCCGGACCACCCGAGCCCGGGTCGAGGTAGGAGGGCCCGGGCCCCGCTTCACCGATCCACCCGGCGTCGGCCTGGGGAGGGATGGAGTACCCGATGTGCTGGAGGCTGTAGAGCACGTTCGAGGCGCAGTGCTTGATCCCGTCCTCGTTCCCGGTGATCAGGCATCCCCCGACCCGGCCGTAGTACTTCCACTGGCCCCGGTCGTTGAGATCACCCGACGACGCGTACAGCCGCTCGATGCAGCGCTTGGTCACCGAGCTGTTGTCGCCCAGCCAGATCGGGCCGGCGATCACGAGGATGTCCGACGCCCACACCTTCTCCTGGATCGTCGGCCACTCGTCGGTGGCCCAGCCGTGCTCGGTCATGTCGGGCCACACGCCGCTGGCGACGTCGTGGTCGACCAGGCGCACGGTCTCGGTGGCGACCCCGTGCTTGGCCATGATGGCCGACGACGCGTCGACGAGGGCCTGGGTGTTGGACACCTCCGGCGACCGCTTCAGCGTGCAGTTGATGAACAGGGCCCGCATCCCGCTGAAGTCGGGAGACTCACGGGCGTCGTCGTCGGTCGTGTCGGGCACGCCTCGACGCTACTGCGGGGTGCTCGGGCGATGGCGGGTCAGACGTACAGTCCGCCCCACGCCGGACCACCGGCGATGTACTCCACCATCTCGATGCCCTGACCGTCGGGGTCGGCGATGAAGAACATCCGGGTGCCGTGCAGGTCGACGGGCGCCGACCGGCACCGGACACCCCGTTCGACCATCTCGGCGTGGGCCCGGTCGGCGTCAGCCACCTCGAGTGACAGCACCTGGAGCCCGAGCCCGGGAGGCGGGACCACCGCCGGTGTGTAGTTGAACGACATCAGCTCGATCCGCAGATCACCGAGGCGACCCCCGCAGGCCCGCCCCTCGGATCCCGGCACGCCGGTGATCCGGTCGAAGGACTCGCCCACCATGTGCTCGTCGAAGATCTCCTCCCATCCGAGCACGTCCCGGTACCAGGCCTTCGACCGCTCCATGTCGGCCACGTTGATCGAGACGTGCGATACGCCCTTCAACCCCGGAATCGCCATGCGACACCCCCTCGGCGGGCCTGGCCGGCCCCCCTGCGGAGGATGGTAGGCCGGGCCGGGTCCTAGGGTGCCGGGGTGGTCGAACCCCGCTCCGTCCTCCGTATCGGCACGCTCGGCGCCGCCGCCATCACCCCCGCCGCGCTCGGTGAAGCCCGCCCGCGACCAGGCCCGGGCCGAGGTCGTCGCCGTCGCCGCTCGCGACGGCAACCGCGCCCGGGCCTTCGCCGCGTCCCACGAGATCCCCAGGGTGCTCGACTCCTACGCCGAGCTGATCGCCGACCCCGACGTCGACGCCATCTACAACCCCCTGCCCAACTCCCTGCACGCCGAGTGGACGATCGCCGCCCTCGAGGCAGGCAAGCACGTGCTGTGCGAGAAGCCCTTCACCGCCAACGCGGCCGAGGCCCGCCGCGTGGCCGAGGTGGCCGACCGCACCGGCCTCGTGGTGATGGAGGCGTACCACTACCGCTACCACCCCCTCATGGCCCGGGCCGTGGAGGTCGTTCGGGGCGGCGACCTGGGGGAGCTCCAGCGCGTCGACGCCTGGATGCAGGTGCCGTTGTTCAAGCCCGGCGACATCCGCTTCAAGCCCGAGCTGGCGGGCGGAGCGGCGATGGACCTGGGCGCCTACACCACCCACCAGGTGCGCACGCTCGCCGGCGAGGAGCCCACCGTCCTCAGTGCCCGCGCCAAGCAGCGACCGGCGGGGATCGACCGCTGGATGCGAGCCGAGCTCGCCTTCCCCTCGGGTGCGGTCGGCCGCACCACGGTGTCGCTCTACGGCGCCATCCCGCTGCGCCTGGGTTTCCGGGTCCAGGGAACCCGAGGAGAGCTGAAGGTCATGAACCCGACGCAGCCGTCGCTGTTCTCACGGTTCACCGTCACGATCGACGGCCAGCGCCACCGGGAGCACTTCGCCAAGTCCACCACCTACGACCACCAGCTCGAAGCCTTCGTGTCCGCCGTGCTCGACGGCGGGCCGGTGCTGACCCCACCGAGCGACTCGGTTGCCACCATGGACGTCATCGACGCGATCTACCGGGCGGCCGGGATGAACGTCCGCGGCTGACGCTCGCCGCGCACGAGCTCACCCGGGTGGGTCCTCCCCGTCGAGCAGCGCCGCGACGGCGGCGTCGAGGTCCGACTGGTCGAGCACACCGTCGTGGCGCTCGACGAGCTCGCCGGACGCGTCGTAGAAGAGCGTCACGGGCATTCCGGTGATGCCGAGAGCAGCGGTCATCCGGCCGTCGTCGACGAGCAGCGGATAGGTGACGCCGGTCCGGTCGGCCACCTTCTTCAGCTCGTCCCGATCGCCCCGGCTCACACCGACGACGTCCACCCGGTCGCCGAGGTCCTGGCTGGCCTGCTCGAGCATCGGCATCTCCACGAGGCAGGGCGCGCACCAGCTCGCCCACATGTTCACGATCGTGGGTGTGCCCTCGAAGGTGGCCAGGTTGGTCGTCGATCCTCCGTCGAGGGGAGTGAGGGGCAGCGAGTCGGCGCTCGCCGCTCCGCCTCCCTGCGCGCAGGCGCCGAGTACCGCGGCGCCGAGAACCAGCGCCAGGGACGCCAGCAGCCGTCGCACGGTGGTCGAGTCAGCCGACATTGATGGTGATGGCGCCGCTCGGGTGCAGCGTGCACTGCCCCTGGTACGAGCCCGGTTCGTCGAAGGTGTGGTCGATGGTCTCGCCGGCCCGCACGCTGAAGGGACCGACGAACTGGGTCACGCTGTCGTCGTTGCGGATGACGAGGTGGTCGCCGATGTCGATGTCCAGCTCGGCCGGCAGGATCTCGACAGGACGTCCGGCCGCCGCCTCGGCCGCCGCACCCGCGGGCACGACGTAGTCGTGGCGCTCACCGTCGGGGCTCGGTCTGGTCGCCACGAAGGCCAGGGCGCCCGCCGTCAACGCCAGACCGACCACCACGGCAACCGTGGCGATGCGCTGTCGGACCGCTGTCGGGCGGTCGACCGGCTCTCGCGCCTCCACGGCGGTGCCCGATCAGCTCCGGACCGTCGCCGTGACGGTCTGGACCGGAGCCGTGTCGAAGGTGAGCGTGACCTCGAAGGTCTGGCCGTCCTCCAGGGGTGCGGCCAGGTCCATCAACATGATGTGGTAGCCGCCGGGCTCGAGGGTCACGGTTTCGCCTGCCGGGACCGGGATCGACGTGACCTCCCGCATGCCCATCATCCCGCCCGCCATGGTGCCGGCGGTGTCGTCGCCCATCTCCGACTCCATCTCCATCGACGTGTCGTCGGAACCGGACATGGCGGAGTCGCCCGACGTGGTCTCGTGCAGCTGGGCCACCGCCGCCACCGACTCGGGCACCGACGCCGACACCAGGTCGTCATCGACCGGGCTCTCGAGGGTGAGGTAGACGACGCCCGTCGTGGCCCCCTCGGCCGTGGCCCGACTCCAGACGTCGGTGACCGACACGCCGTCGGTGGCCTCGGTGGTCGACGAGCTGCTCGACGAGCTGCCACACGCGGCCAGCCCGAGGGCCAGCGCCACCACGACGGCCCCGATGGCGCTGGCGTTCTTCACGTACCTCATGAGGTTGTCTCCTTGTCGAGTCGGTCGAGCAGGACCCCGAGGTCGCTCGCCATCACGTCCGACGTGGTGCCGAAGGTCCATTCGTCGACCACCCGCCCGTCGGGGTCGATCACGTAGGTCACTGCGGTGTGCTGCACCTCGACCGTGCCGTCGGCAGCAGTGGTGACGGCCCAGTTGGCCCCGAAGGGCTCCTTGGCCGCGTCCAACACGTTCGGGTCGTCGCTGCGGAGGGCGTGACCGCCCGAGATGAACGACGCCAGGTACGGAACGATGACGTCGGGGGTGTCACGGGCCGGGTCGACGGTGGCGAAGGCCACGGCGACACGGTCGGCGTCGGAGCCCATCGACTCGAGGGCCAGGCCCAGGTCGGACAGCGTGGTGGGGCACAGGTCGGGGCAGTGGGTGTAGCCGAAGTAGGCCACCAGGAGCTGTCCCGGCTCGGCCCGGAAGGTGAACGGCGTCTCGGTACCCGCGGCGGTGACCTCGGGCAGCGTCACCCCGGACACGTCCAGGGGGTCCGGACGCTCGATCCCGGAGATGCTGGGCTCGGATCCGCCGCAGCTCGTGGCCGCCGCCAGCGCCACAACCGCGAGGATCAGCCCCACGGCCCGACGACGCAAGGGCCGACGGCGGTCCACCGTCCTCATTGGTCGTCTCCTTCGTCGAGGGCCTGGAGCCGGGGGTTCGAGGCCTTGCGCTCCCGCCGCCAGAAGGCCAGTCGGCGCTCGTCTGCGGGCCGGGCCAACATCCACACCAGGCCCACGCTGAGCACCTCCGGGACGTGGGAGACCTCACCCACCAGGGGCACCCGGCCCTGCACCACGTCGGCGACGGCGGTCACGACGAGGGCGCCGGCCAGGACCATCGTCACGGGGAGGATGGCCCGAGCGCGCGCCGGCCGGATGACCACCAGCGCCAGGGCGACGGCGTAGGCGATGCTGAACGAGCCGAGGTGGCGCGCCGCGTGGGCGACGTGGGCCGAGCTCGAGGCGCCCTCGCCGAGGACGAGGTCGGGCAGGGCCAGCACGAAGACCTCGAGGGCCACGAGGGCGAGCAGGGCCCGCAGGAGGCCCCACCGACTGGCCCGGTCGGCGGCGGCGTTGAGGCGGGTCACGCGGCGGGAGAGGTCGGGCATCTCGGGAGCGGACGCCACGAGGGTGCGGCGACGGACCCCGGCCAGCTCGGCCCGATAGGCCCGGCAACCGGCACAGCTGGCGAGGTGGGCGTCGAGGAGCCGGCGGTCGACGCCCGGGTCCTCGCCGTCGGCATCGGCCGACACTGCCGTCATCCACTCGCTACAGGCCACGAGTGCAGGTCGTCACGACATGTCGTATGGTTCCCGGAGATTCGTGGCGGAGCGGATCGGGATTCGTTGCGGAACGAATCGGCGGGGAAGGATGAGGCGGATGTCTGAGCGGGACTCTCTTCGACCATTGCTGGACGCGGCCGCCGAAGGCGACGACCGCGCCACCAGCGAGCTGGTCAGGCGCACCCAGCCCGACGTCTGGCGGCTCTGCGTCGCCCTGGGCTCGGACGGATCCGAGGAGGACCTCGTTCAGGAGACCTACCTCCGGGCCCTCAAGTCGCTGGACTCGTACCGGGGTGACGCCCCGGTCCGTTCCTGGCTCCTCGCCGTGGCCCGCAACGTGTGCGCCGACGACGTGCGCCGCCGCACCCGCCAGCGCCGCCTCATCGATCGGGTGACCCCCCTCGCCCGCGAGGAGGCCACCAGCGCGGACCCGCACGACACCACCCACGCCTTCCTCGCCGACCTCACCGCCGACCGACGCGAGGCGTTCGTGCTCACCCAGGTCCTCGGTCTCTCCTACGAGGAGGCGGCCGAGTCCATCGGCTGCCCCATCGGTACCGTGCGCTCCCGCGTCGCTCGCGCCCGCCAGGACCTGGCCACCGCCGTGCGTCGGTCCGAGGCGATCTGACCGGACCACCCCGGCTCTCCCCCACCGAAACCCCCCACCGAAACCCCCCACCCAGACCCCTCCACCCCGAACCGCCTCCCCACCCGAAACGATGCGCTCCGCGCGTGCCAGAGCACGCGACCGGCGCATCGTTTCGCGAAGGGGGAGGGCGGCGGGTGTGAGCGGGGGCCGTTTCGTGAGGTGGGGGGCGGTGCGGCCTCTAGCCTTCGGCGGGTGACGATCGAGCTCGACGCCCTCGCCGTCGACGAGGCCGCCGAGCGCCTCGCCGACGTGGCCCGCCGCACCCCGCTCGAGCCGAGCGAGCGGCTCGGCGCGGCGATGGGGTTCCCGGTCCTGCTCAAGCGCGAAGACATCCAGGTGTGCCGCTCGTACAAGGTGCGAGGGGCGTTCAACCTCATCTCCACGCTCGACGAGAGCGAGCGGTCCCGGGGCGTCGTGTGCGCCAGCGCCGGCAACCACGGCCAGGGCGTCGCCTACGCCTGTCACCGTCTCGGCATCCGGGGGCGGGTCTTCCTGCCGGCCAACACGCCCCGCCAGAAGCGGCAACGCATCGAAGCGCTCGGCGGCCGGTGGATCGAGCCGGTGATCGCCGGCAGCTCCTACGACGAGGCCAGCGCCGCCGCCCACGCCGACAGCGCCCTCACCGGCGCCGTCTACGTCCACCCCTTCGACGACCCCCGCACCATCGCCGGGCAGGGCACCATCGCCGTCGAGTTGGCGGCCCAGGCCCCGGGGCCGCTCGACACGGTCTTCGTGCCGGTGGGCGGTGGGGGGCTGGCCGCCGGCGTCGCCCTCTGGCTCCGGGCGCACTGCCCTTCGACCCGAATCGTCGGGGTCGAGCCCGCTGGCGCGGCCAGCATGAAGGCGGCCCTGTCCGCCGGAGGTCCGGTGGCCCTGACCGACGTCGACACGTTCGTGGACGGCGCCGCCGTGGGTCGGGTCGGTGACGTGACCTTCCCCATCGTGCGGGATCTCCTCGACGAGGTCGTCTCCGTGCCCGAAGGGGCCGTGTGCTCCGAGATGCTCGCGCTCTACCAGGCCGAGGGGATCATCGCCGAGCCCGCCGGTGCGCTGGCCAGCGCCGCCCTCCGGCTCCCGCTGGCGCGCCCACCCGAGGGGCCCGTCGT
The DNA here is from genome assembly GCA_963793025.1 of uncultured Actinomycetes bacterium. Lineage (GTDB taxonomy): Bacteria > Actinomycetota > Acidimicrobiia > Acidimicrobiales > Acidimicrobilacustridaceae > CAWBYL01. Next base: position 113,289 of record CAWBYL010000006.1, on the reverse strand, counting down.
CTGCATCGTCTCGGGGGGCAACAACGACGTCAGCCGCTACGGCGAAGTGGTCGAACGTTCCCTGCTGTACGAGGGCCTTCGCCACTACTTCCTCGTGACCTTCCCCCAGGAGCCTGGCGCCCTGCGCCACTTCCTCGACCAGGTCCTCGGCCCCGGCGACGACATCGTGCTGTTCGAGTACGTGAAGAAGAACAACCGTGAGACCGGGCCGGCGCTGGTGGGCATCGAGCTCGAGGAGGCGGCCGACATCGACGGCCTCGTGGCCCGGATGGACGCCAGTCGACTCACGATCGAACGGGTTCCCCCGGGCTCGCCGATGTTCACGTTCCTGCTCTGAGTCGGCCGCGATGGCGAGGTTCGGGTGGAACCGGACGTCGGGCTCAGCACACTGGCGCCACTCGCCGTTCGGCCAACCGACCGTCCACCGTGACCGGCCGGCGGCCCGCCCTGATCGAGGTGTGACGTGCCCGTCCCGTTCCCCACCGACGACCGAGTCGACCTCTCCCGACCCGGCGCCGAAGAGGTCCTCGTCCTGAGCCGAGGGGTCGTGGCCGCCATCACCCCGCCCGGCGGGCTCACGGCTCTGCAGGGTGTGCTCATGACGGCCACGTTCGAGGCCCTCACCGACCATGCCGCCACCCTCGATGCCGAACCGCTGGGCCCCGAGGCCTTCGCCGAAGCCCTCGCTCGCCGCAACGAGGCCTTCCGCAGTCGCATCCTGCAGATGATGCTGCTGGGCGCCCTGGTGCTGCGCCCGATCCCGCCCGAGGTCACGGCGCAGATCAGCCGATACGCCGACGAGCTCGGGATCAGCGACTCCATGCTCGGCGTGGCCAACCGCTTCGCCGAGGGCAGTCTCGGCCTCGCCTCGTTCGACTTCGCCCGCAACGGCTACACCGCCGACTGGGCGCCCGATCGCTCAGCTGCGCTGCACACCTCGACGCCGCTCGCCTCGGCCTGGGCGGAGTCGGTGCACGACGTTGCCCTGGCCGATCGGTGGCGAGCCCTCGAGGACCTTCCGGAGGGGACGATCGGGCGGGCCATCACGGAGTTCTACCGGGCCAGGGGGTTCGCCTACCCCGGTCAGCCGGGGTCGGCGCCCCCGCTGTTGGCCCAGCACGACTGGGTGCACGTCCTGGCCGACTTCGGGACGACGGTCGAGAGCGAGCTCGAGGTCTTCGCCTTCATCGCCCGGGCCAACGACGATCCCCGAGCCTTCAGCCTCCTGGCCATGGTCGTCTCGCTCTTCGAGACCGGCTACCTGGCCAGTGGCGCCGGCTTGTTCGAGTCCTTCCCCGGGCAGCTGTCCCGCGAGGGTGTCGCGGTGCGGGTGGCCGATGCGATGTTGAGGGGCGCGAGGGTCCACGGCAGCGTCGACTTCCTCGAGCTGGACTGGTTCGCGATCGCCGACCAGGGCGTGGCCGCGCTGCGCGACCGCTTCGGCCTCACCCCCAAGAGCGCAAAGGCGCTCGCCGCCGGCTCGGTGGGCCCCTGGGAGGCCGGTGGCATCAGCGAGTTCCAGGACCGCTCCGGCCGGGCGGCGGCGGAGACGGCCGGGATCCCCTATGAGGCCTTCGGAGCCAGTGTCGGCTGAGCGGGCAGGTCCACCGGTGGGAAACCGACCCGTCAGGTGGTGGGGACCAGGTTCGTCAGGTCCACCCGGCCCTGGTCCACGTAGTCGGCGGTACCGACCGGGGTGTCGCTCTTCGTCCGGGTGTCGAAGCTGACCCGCACGGGTAGGCCGTTCTCGACCGAGAGCCACAGATCGGCTTGCTCCGTCCCGGACTGGGCGCCTCCGAACTCGTCGGACGTGCGGATGTGGACAACGGGCACCTCGGTGCCCCCGACGGTGACGGTCGTGAACTCGATGACCTCGACCTTCCCGGCGTCGGTCGTGACACCGCTGATCGTGTCCGAGGTACCGGAACAGGAGCCCTCGCGGGTCTCGCCCACCGTCTGATCGACCCAGATGGCCGGCAACGGCTGGTCGCACGTGTAGCTGTTGAGGCTCCCGAAGTCGAGACCCGGGAACTTCCGCAACGTCGAGCTCTCGCTGGCGGTCAGCGCGAAGGTGGCCGTCGGCGTGGCGCAGTATGTCCAGGAGCGCCAGTGGTGGGTGTTCAGATCGACCCGGTAGGTGAAGCAGCCCTCGTCGCCGTGGGTGACCGTCACCGGCGCATCCGGACCGAGGCCCTCGTCGAGCCCGGCGATCCCCACGGACTCGTCGCCGGTGGCGGTGGCGGCGTAGACACCCACCGCCGGCAGGCCCTCGGTGGTCGTGCCGGCCGTCTCGCTTCCCGCTCGGAAGTCCTTCAGGACGTCGGCCTCGGACCGAGGTTTGGCCTCGTCGCGTCCCACCAGGAACCAGATCACGCCGGCCACGACCACGGCGACCAACACGCCGGCGATGATGCCGAGGACGAGCCAGATCCGGCGGCGGCGGCGGCGCGGCGGGTCCGCGGGCGTCGGGGTGGGCCTGTCGACCACGGAGGAGGTCACCCCTTCTCATCGGGACCCGGAGCCGGGGCCTTGAGCCCACCTACCGATCGCCCCGGGCCCTTCCCCCCGTTCCCTTCTGACGCCTCGCGGCAATTAGGGTGACCCGCCATGCTCAAGCTCAAGGCACTGGGCGCGGCCCTCCTCGCGGTCGCCTCGCTGGCCGCAGTCGGTCTCGTCGTCACCCCGCCACCGCCGGCCAGCGCCGCGGAAGGCGGCATCGCTGCGCCCAGCGCGCTGTGCACTCCCAGCCCCGTGGGCGATGCGCCGGAGGGAACCCCGTCCGGGGGTTTCCACGCCCTCACCCCCGAGCGCGTCCTCGACACCCGGGTCACCATCGGCAAGGTGCAGGCCGGGTGCACGGCCGTGGTCGACCTCAGTGGGGTCATCCCGTCCCAGGCGACGGGCGCCGCCCTCGACGTGGTCGCCGTCGATGCCGACGGACCCAACGGCTACGTGACGGTGTACCCGTGCGGTTCACCCCGGCCCCTGGCCTCCAACCTCAACCCCCGAACCGGTCAGGCCACCCCCAACGCCGTGGTGCTCCCGGTCGACGGCACCGGCCGCGCCTGCCTCTACACCGCCCTGGCCACCCAGCTCGTGGTCGACGTCACCGGCTGGTTCGGGCCGGGCGGCGAGTCCTTCCACGGGATTCAGCCCCTGCGCACCATCGACACCCGCACCGCCAACGGCGGCAGCGGTCCGGTGGGTGCCGCCACCGTCCTGACCGTCCCCGTGGCCAACGTCGGGCCGGTGCCCGCCGGAGCCACCGGCGCAGTCGTGAACCTCACCGTGACCGGCACCCAGGGTGCGGGCTGGATAACCGCCTTCCCGTGCGGAACCGCCGTCCCCCTCGCCTCGACCGGCAACTACGAAGCCAACGACACCCGGGCCAACCAGGCCTTCGTCGGCCTCGGCGGCGGAAACCTCTGCGTGTACACCTCGGCCACGGTCGACATCATCGTCGACGTGGTCGGCTGGTTCTCCGGCGGTGACGGGACCCGCGCCATCCCCCTCACCGGCACCCGCGTGGTCGACTCGCGGGACGGCACCGGCGGATGGGTCGGCCCCATCGGCCCCGGCCAGGTCCGCTCCTTCGACCCCACCGTCCAGGGCACCCTCCCCGTCGGGGCCGCCGCCGTGCTCGACGTGGTCGCCACCGACGCGGCCGCCGCCGGTTGGATCACCGTCTACCCGTGCGGCGCTCCCGTGCCGGCCACGTCGTCGGTCAACGTCACGCCCGGCGTCACCGCCACGAACGTCGCCGTCTCCGCCCTCGGCACCAACGGCCTGATCTGTGTGTCCAGCGTGATCCAGACCCACGTGGTGATCGACGTCGAGGCCTCCTTCGGTGCTCCCGGCGCCCTGCAGGGCCTCACCGTCTCCGGCGGTGCGCTCCATCCCGCCTTCACCCAGGACGGTCACGACTACGGCGTCATCTGCAACGCCGGCAGCAACGCCTGGACCGTCTCGCCCCGGGCCGTGCCCGGAGCCACGGTGGCCGTCAGCGGCGCCAACGGGGCCGGTCAGGTCACCGTGGCCGAGGACGACCTCGTCACCATCACCGTGACCAAGGCCGACGCCTCGAGCGAGCAGTACTTCGTCCGCTGCCTCCCCCACGACTTCCCGGTGCTGGCCGTGGCTCGTCCCGACGACCCCGCCCCGGGCTGGTACCTCACCTCGACCGGCTTCAACGCCCCCGTCGGGGCCACCTACGCGGTCATCCTCGACGACCACGGTGCGGTGATCTGGTACGAGAAGACGCCGACCAACGTCCTCGACGTGAAGCGACTGCCCAACGGCAACCTGGCCTGGGTCAAGCAGCTCGGCACCGCCTTCGGTAGCACCGCCGGCGGAGCCTACGAGGAGCACGCTCTCGACGGCTCCCTGGTGAAGAACTGGTCGACCGTCGGCGCCGACACCGACCACCACGACATGTGGCCGCTGGCCAACGGCAACATGATGCTGATCTCGTACCACGTCCGCAGCGGGGTCGACCTCACGAGCCTCCCCGGCGGCGGGCACGGCGCCAACGAGATGGTGGTCGACGGCTGGTTGCAGGAGATCCGACCGAACGGCACGGTGGCCTGGGAGTGGCACAGCGAGGACCACATCGGGCTCAGCGAGACCATCGTGCAGCTCGATGGGCTCCAGGTCGAGTACGACATCCCGGCCGGGCACGTGACCGACCTGCTGCACATCAACTCGGTCGACATCGACGCCGCCACCGGTGACGTCATCGTGTCGGCCCGGCATCTGGACGCGGTCTTCCGGGTGCGTCGCAACCCGGGCCAGCCCGACGACGGCACCATCCTCTGGAAGCTCGGCGGCACCGCCCCGACGAGCGGAGCGACCACGGACCTCACCATCCTGAACGACCCGCTCAACGGGCCCGCCCGCCAGCACGACGCCCGGCTCTCCCCCGACGGCCACCTGACGATGTTCGACAACCAGTCGGGCAAGCCCCAGGCGTCCCGGGGAGTCGACTACCTGATCGATCCGGTGGCCGGCACCGCCCGCCTCGTGTGGCAGTACTCCCGCACCGACGGTCTCAACGCCTTCGGTCTGGGCAGCGTGCGCCGGGATCCGACGAGCGGCTCGTCGCTGATCGGATGGGGTGGATCCCCGCCCCTGTTCACCGACATCGGCCCGTACCAGAACCCGACCCTGCAGGTCTCGCTGCCGCCCTCCGGTCTCGCCTACCGCGCCGTCAAGGAGCCGCTGAGCTCGTTCGACGCCGCTGTGCTGCGGGCCAACGCCGGCGGCTGAACCGGCGACCGACCCGACACGTCGCCGCTCAGGACCCGTAGGTCCAGGTCGCCGCGGGCGGGTTCTCGGCGTACTCGATGACCTGGACGTCGAACCAGATGGGCAGGAGATGGCGCACGTAGAACGCGTGCACCGTCGTCGGCCCCGTCTCGAGGTCCGGGTACTCCTTCAGCTGGATCCGGTCGTCGGCCGCCCGCGCCGTGCGGATCTTCTCGAGCAGCGAGTCGACGTCCTCACGGCTGTCCTGCAGGAGTCCGAGATGGTCATAGCCGGGGGCCGCCATGGGCTTGGGGCTCTCGGCCAACAGGATGAACTGCGTGGCCCGTTCGTCGAGCATCAGCAGGTGGGCGGACTGCCCGAGGATCTCGGTGTCGATGCACTTCCAGCCGAAGAGCCCGCCGTAGAAGGCGTCGACATCGTCGCGGAACTCCTGGGTGAGGGTGCCCGGGGCGAAGGTCATCTCCATGTGGTTGAAGCGCATCATGGGCCCGACGCTAGTGCCCTGCCGCTCGACGGCCTCGGGTGGATCGCCGAGCCCGGGCGGCGTCGCTACTTCGTGCGCCAGGCCCGCTCGAACGGGAGGCGCCACGCCGACGGGGCGATCAGCTGGTGGATGGCGTTGGGCCCCCACGACCCCGGGGCGTAGGGACGCACCGGTGGTGGGTTGTCGATCAGGGGCTCGGAGACCTCCCACGTCCGCTCGATGCCCTCGGCGGTGGTGAAGAGGGTGTGGTCGCCGCTCATGGCGTCGTGGATCAGCCGCTCGTAGGCCTCGAGCACGTCGACCACCCGACCGGTCTCGTGGAGGGAGAACTGGAGGCTCTGCTTGTCGAGCGTGAGTCCCGGACCGGGGCGCTTCCCGTAGAACGACAAGGACAGCTTGGACATGTCAGCCAGGTCGAAGGTGAGGTGGTCAGGACCGTGGGCCCCCACCCCGGAACCGGCCGGGAACATGCTCTTGGGCGGCTCCCGGAAGGCGATGGAGATGATGCGGGCCCCTTCGGCCATGCGCTTGCCGGTGCGCAGGTAGAAGGGGACCCCGGCCCACCGCCAGTTGTCGATCTCGCAGCGCAGGGCCACGAAGGTCTCGGTGTCGGAGTGAACCGCGACTCCCGGCTCCTCGAGGTAGCCCGAGTACTGGCCTCGCACCACGTCGGAAGGCTGGATCGCCTTCATCGACCGGAAGACCTTGTTCTTCTCCTCGCTGATCGCCTTGGGCTCGAGGGCTGTGGGCGGCTCCATGGCCATGAAGGCGAGGATCTGGAAGAGATGGGTGACCACCATGTCGCGGTAGGCACCGGTCTTCTCGTAGAAGCCGATCCGGTGGCCGATCGTCAGGGCCTCGGGCACGTCGATCTGGATGTGGTCGATGTGGCCGCGGTTCCAGATCGGCTCGAACAGGCCGTTGGCGAACCGGAAGGCCAGGATGTTGAGCGCCGCCTCCTTGCCGAGGAAGTGGTCTATACGGAAGATCTGGTGCTCCTCGAACGTCTCGTGGAGCGTCTCGTTGAGGGCCATCGAGCTGGCCAGATCGGTACCGAAGGGCTTCTCCATGACGATGCGGCTGCGGTCGCGCAGATCCGCTTCGTCGAGCATGCGCAGCACCTCGCTCGCCGCCGCGGGGGGCACGCTCAGGTAGTGGAGTCGCCTCGGCGAGCCACCCAGGTCCTTCTCCAGGGCCTGGACCGCCTTGCCCAGTCCGTCGGCGCCTTCGGCCTGGCTGACGTAGGCGAGCGAGTCGGCATAGGTCTGCCAGGCCTCGTCGGTGAGCGGACGACGGGCGAACTCCTCGAGGGCCTGGCGGGCGAACGCCCGGAAGCCGTCGTCGTCGAGGTCGTCGAGCGACACACCGAGGACCCGGCACCGGGGCAGGAGCCCGGCCTGAGCCAGATGGAACAGCCCCGGCAGGAGCTTGCGGCGAGAGAGGTCACCGGTGGCCCCGAACAGGACGATGACGTGCGGTTTGAGCGGCGAGATCAGGTTGGAGCTGATGTCTTGGGGATCGGGATCCATGGGCATCCCTTCGAGAAGGTGCGGCCGCGGCAGGGCTGGAGCCGGCATTCACCGTGCCCCACGCAGGTTTCCACTTGGTTACCTGCTGACGAGCATCGAATGACCCTCCGGTGCCGTCATCGATGCCATGCTGGCCGCTCCCGATGGGCGACGCAGTGGAGGACGGCGATGAGCACCCACATCGCGTTGTTGCGCGGGGTCAACGTCGGCGGTGCCCGCAAGCTGCCCATGGCCGAGCTGCGGCGGATCGTCGAGGACGCCGGCGGCACCGAGGTGAGCACCTACATCCAGAGCGGCAACGTCGTGTTCCACCACCGCCGACGAGGAGCGGCCCTGGTCAGGGAGCTCTCGACCCGCCTCGAGGAGTTCCTCGGGGTCGACGTCGACGTCGTCCTGCGCACGCCCGCCCAGATCGACGCGGTGGTGGACGACAACCCCTTCACCGACGCCGACACCTCCGAGCTGCACGTCGGCTTCCTCGGGGCGGCGCCGTCGGCCGGCCTGAAGGCGTTCGACGACGCACCCTTCGAGCCCGAGCGCATGAGGATCGTCGACCACCACGTCTACCTCCACCTGGCCAACGGCATGGGCCGGGCCAAGCTCCCCGTGGCGCTCGGACGGGTCAAGCCTCCCTACGTGATGACCGTGCGCAACTGGCGCACCGTGGTGAAGCTGCGGGCGATGGCCGCCGAACAAGACGACTGACGCGCCGGCGATCCCTTCGCCGTCAGTCCGAGGGCTCGGCCAGCAGGACCTCGATCAGGGCCGCGGTGTCACCCTTCTCGCCGTCACGGGTCTGACCGCCGGCGTCGAGGTAGCGGGTCATCCGGTCACGATGCGCCCCGGAAGCCATCAGGCGGTCGAGGTGGTCGGACTCGACGACCAGGGCCGCCTCCAGTCCCTCTCGCAGGCTCGTGGCCACCACGTCCTTGACCGCCGCCACCGACGCCGCCGGCATCCGCCCGACCCGGTCGGTGAGCGTGGCGAGCCACTGATCGACCTCGGCGGGATCGAGGACCACGTCGATCCAGCCCCACCGATGCGCTTCCTCGGCGCCGAGGTCACGACCGCTCAACACGACCTCCAGGGCCCGTCCGCGACCGAGCAGGTGGGGAAGGCGCGCCGTACCACCGGCGCCCGGGAGGATGCCCATGGCCACCTCGGGCTGGCCCAGCAGAGCGGACGGCGTGGCCACCCGCAGGTCCAGGGCGGCGAACAGCTCCGCCCCGCCGCCACGGGCGGCACCCTCGAGCACGCCGACCGACAGGAACGGGGCCGACGCGAACCGGGCGAACGAGGCGGCGGCGACGTTGGGCTCGGTGACCGTCTCATGGGGGCGGTCGGGGAGCCCGACCAGCATGGTGACGTCGGCGTGCATCACGAAGAAGTCCGGGTCGGCGCTCCGGAACACCACGATCCGGACCTCCGGATCGGTCTCCAGCTGGTCGAGCAGGCCCACCACGGCGAACAGGAGGTCACCGTCGAGCACGTTGGAGGGCGGGTGGGCGATGGTGACGTTGACCACCCCGGCGCGTCGTTCGACTCGGAGTGGACCCTCGGCCGCGCTCACAGCTTCGGCAGGACTTCGTGCTCGAAGAGCTCCAGGCAGCGCCACCCGGCCTCGGGAGGGAGCCCACCGACGAGCGGATGGAACAAGGCGAAGGCGAAGGGACCAGCGGCCTGGAGCTCGGCGACCATCTCGTCGGGGGTGATCACGCGATAGCGACCCGACGCCCGAAGCTCGTCGGGGTCCTCGAAGGTCACGTAGCCCCCGGCGGCACCCAGGCCGGCATCCTCCTGCCAGGCTCCGTAGGCGTTCACCTCGTGCATGGCGTAGGGCGCCAGTTCGGCCCAGCCGGCGTCCACGTCGCTGGCCAGGTGCACGACGTTGGTGTCGCCGCCCATGTGGGGTCCGGGATCGGGCTTGCCCTGCACCTGGCACTCGTCGGCGTAGAAATCCCAGATCTCGGGCGTGGAGGGCATGAAGCCGTCGGCGATGCGGGCCGCTCGCCGGGCGGCGCCCTCCGTCGAGCCTCCGAGGGAGATCGCCGGTCCTCCGGGCTGCGCGGGGGTCGGGGTCACCTGCACCGTGCGCCCCCGGTACTCGAAGGGCTCACCCGTCCACGCCTGCTTCAGGGTGCGCACCGTCTCCGTCGTGCGCTTGGCCCGGCCCGAGAGCGGGGCGTCGAACATGGCGAACTCCGACGTCACGTACCCGTTGGCCAACACGAGATCCAGACGTCCACCGCTGATCAGATCGACGACGGCGATGTCCTCGGCCAGACGCAGCGGATCGTGGAACGACGTGATCATGGCGGCCAGGTTGAAACGGATCGTGGTGGTCCGCGCCGCCATGGCGGCGACGAGGGGCAGTGGCGACGGCAGGTAGCCGTCCGGCGATCCGTGGTGCTCCGACAAGATGACCTGGAGGCCCCCGAGCCGGTCCGCCCACGCGGCCATCTCGATGGCGGCCTGGTAGCGCGCCGCTCGCGTGCCCGGTGCCGTGGACGGCATCCTCAGATCGAAACGCACCCCGAACATCGCCATGCCCACTCCCCCTCGTACCCGGTGACCGCAGGATCGTAGTGCTGGAGAGACGAACGCCGGGCGGGCCTCCACCGGCCTCCGCGGGCCACCGGGCGGTGGAGCCGGGTCAGCTCGACCCGGCCTCGTTCAGGGCGTGGTCGAGCTGGGGGTGCGGACGACGCCGGCCTCGGCCAGCTGGTCTCCGAGATCGGCGGGGACCTTCACCACCCACCCGTCGGCGGACATGGCGTCGCGCGTGACGACGAGATCGGCGGTCTCACCGGCGTAGGTGAACTCGAACTCCCACGACGCGCCCTGATCGGGTACCTCGAGGTAGACGACGCTCTCCCCACGGTCGACGACGCCCAGATCGGTCCATCCGCCTCCACCCGAGGGCCGGACCCGCACCGTCGACTGCCAGTCGATCTCACTGGTGACGGTGAGCTGCTGGGTCGGGTGGGGTCGGATGGCCATGGCCACGACCACGAAGACCACGGCCAGCACGACGGCGATGACGACGGCCGGGACCAGGTCGGGACGGCGGATGCGCGCCGTCGGATGGGTTTCGGTGAGCAGATCGTTCACGGCCGTTCCTCCGGAGGTCGTCGGCTCGTGCCCTTCCACCCTACGTGCGCCTCACTGCCGTGCAACCCGCGCCGTTCCTCCCCCACCCGATCAGGGGACGGTGTAGCCACCGTCGACGGGGAGGGCGACGCCCACGACGAACGACGATGCCTCCGAGGCCAGCCACAGGGCCGCACGGGCGATCTCCTCGGGCTCGGCGATGCGACCGATCGGGTGGAGGGCGGCGACCTCGGCCTCGGCCTCGGCGCTGCCGTCCATCCACTCGTCCACCATCCGGGAGTGGGCCGTCCCAGGACAGATCGCGTTGATGCGGACGCCCTTGGTGATGTACTCGAGCGCGGCGGCGCGGGTGAGACCGATCACGCCGTGTTTGGCGGCGACATAGTTGGCCTGACCGGGAAAGCCGATCAGGCCGGCGCCGGAGGAGGTGTTCACGATGCGGCCACCACCGAGCATGTGGGGGATCTCGTGCTTCATGCACAGGAACACACCGGTGAGCATGACGTCGATCCCCCGCCGCCACACGTCGTCGTCCATCTCGGCGATGTCGGCGCCGGCCCCCATGATCCCGGCGTTGTTGTGGGCGATGTCGAGGCGCCCGAAGCGGTCGAGGGCGGCGGCGACCATGGCCTGCACGGCGGCGGCGTCGGCCACGTCGACCCACACGGCCATCGCCTCGCCGCCCGCCTCGGCGATCAGTTCGACCGTCTCTTCGGCACCGGGGAGGTCGATGTCGGCCACCACCACCTTGGCGCCGGCCTCGGCGAACAAGCGGGCCGAGGCCCGCCCGATCCCCGATGCCGCCCCCGTGACCAGCGCGACCTGCCCGTCGAACTCACCCATGTCGACCCCCATCGTCTCGGACCATTCCGGCATCGGAGTCTGGCATCGGCGCGGTCGACTCAGGTGCCGGCGGGGCGGTCGCCGATGACGCCCGCTTCGGCCAGGGCATCCAGCCTCGCGTCGTCGAGGCCGAGGAGCCCACCCAGGACCTCGCGGTTGTGCTCGCCCACGACCGGGGCCGGCTGCTCGATCCAGCGGTCGCGACCCGACATGCGGAACGGCATGCCGAACAGGGGCAACGAGCCGACGACGACGTGGGGCACCTCCTCGCTGAAACCCCGGGCGGCCAGGTGAGGGTTCGTGTGCACGTTGCGGGGATCGGACAGGGCGGCGGCGGGAACGCCGGCGGCCAGCAGGGTGGCCACCGCCTCCTCGAGCGGTCGACCAGCGGCCCAGGCGGCGATCGCCTCGTCGAGACGGTCGTGGTGGCGCCGACGCCCGGCCAGGTCGCCGAGCTCGGGGTCGTCGGCCAGCGCGGGGTCGGACAGGACGGCCGCCAGTGCCGGCCACTGGGCGTCCTCTCCCACCGAGAGGGCCAACCACTGCTCCTCGCCGGCACAGGCGTAGAGGCCCTGGGGGGCGGCGTGAGCCGAACGGTTGCCGTCCCGGCTCATGATCTCGCCGTGGGCGGTGTACTCCACCACCGGCTCGGCGGTCAGGTTCAGGGCACCTTCGATGAGGGGCACCTCGACCAGCATCCCTTCGCCGGTGTGGTCCCGCCGGGCCAGGGCCACGAGGGTGGCGATCGCTCCGTGGGCGCCGCCGAGCGGGTCGCACGGCCCACGAGGGACGAGCGGGGCCTGGTCGGCGTGACCGGTGAGGTACGCCATGCCCGCCATCTGCTCCATGTTCTGGGCGAACCCCAGGCGGTCGGTCCACGGACCGTCGAGGCCGAAGGCGGGTTGGCGCACCATGATCGCCCTCGGGTTGAGCTCGTGGATCCGGTCCCACCCCAGCCCGAACTTGGGCATCACCCGGGGCGTGTAGTTCTCGACGACCACGTCGGCCCAACCAACGAGCTCCTCGGCCAGGGCGACGCCCTCGGCCGAGCCGAGGTCCAGGGTGATGCCTCGCTTGTTGGTGTTGATGCACAGGTAGAACGAGCTCAGCTCCCACCACCGGTCGCGGTCGAGGAACATCACCGCCGCCGCGTAGCGCATGGGGTCGGGATGGGCGATCGACTCGACGTGGATCACGTCGGCCCCCAGCGCGGCGAGAATCTGGGTGTTGGCCGGTCCCGCCCACCAGAAGGTGATGTCGAGGACCTTCAACCCCTCCAGGGGGCGGGAGCGGACGGGCCCGCCCTCGTCCCGGGTGCGGGTGTGCGCCTCGATGGACCCGGTGTGCTCACCCAGCGCCGGCACGACCCGGCCGGCCGGCGGGCGCACCCCGTCGATGAGGTAGTGCGGCCGGGGGCCGAGGAAGCGCCCGGCGGCGTCGGGTCCGTAGAACTCACGGGCGACCAGCTGCTCCTCCTCCAACACGGTGGCGGCGTCGTTGACGCGGGCCGTGGGCACCCGCAGCTCGGCCGCCCGATCGAGGATGTCGGCGCTGGTGTGGCGACCTGTCCAGTCCTGGACCCAGGCGTCGAACCGGTGGCGGTCGGCGCTGCGCGTGCCGGCGGCGACGTAGCCCTCCTCGATGAGGTCCTCTCGTTCGATCAGGCGCAGGAAGGCCTCGGCGTGCTGGGGTCCGTTGGTGTTGAACCCGATCCAGCCGTCGGCCGAGCGGTAGATGGAGGGGGTCTCGACCGTGCGGGCCGGACCGGGTGGGTCGATCCCCATGAAGGCCTTCATCAGGCCCCACATCGGATCGGCGAAGAGGTTGGTCGAGAGCGTCATCGACTCGATCCACGAGACGTCGAGCACCGCCCCGGGACCTCCCGTGCGGGCGCCGAGCACGGTGGCCAGACCGGCCGCCGCGCCGTAGAGGCCGGCGGCCCATTCCGCCACGCGCCCGCCGGCCTGCACCGGGGGGCGGTCAGGGGCGCCCCGGCCGGCGATGGAACCGCACTCGGCCTGCACGGTGAACTCGGTGGCGGGGCGTCCGGCGTAGGGCCCCGTGCGCCCGAAGGGGGTGAGCGACACCACGACCAGCTGGGGGTCGTCGGCCAGCAGCGCCTCAGGGTCGACCTGACCGCTCTCGATCACGACGTCGGCGTCGGCGAGAAGGGCCTGGACCTCGGCATCGGCAGGGGTACCGACGACCGAGCGCTTGCCCGCCGTCAGGTGAGCGAACAACGGACCGTCGAGTGCACCGAGGTCGGCCCCCGTGGCGGACCAGGTCCGGAGCGGGTCCCCGGTCCTCGGTTCGACCTTGACCACGTCGGCGCCGGCGTCCACGAACAGCTTCCCGGCGTAGCCGCCGGCGATACCGGTGCTGAGCTCCACGACCCTCACCCCGGCGAGCGGCGGAATCCAGTCCGCGTCCGGTCCCGTCGTGCTCCCCATGACTTCCCCCCACGATCGCGAGCTGCCATTCGACCACGTGAGCGCCGGCGCCCGCGCCTCGATCGCCTCTCGGCCCGTCGTACCCTCCGGCGGGCACCTCTCGCCCAAATCACTCTGCGCGCATAGTATTTGGTCGAGTCGAGACCCAGGAGTCCACCGTGCTGGTCAGCGAGGTCCCCGCCTTCCGGGAGTACTGGTACCCGATCGCCTACCGCGGCGAGGTCGGCACCGAGCCCTACCCCTTCCGCGTCCTGGGCGACGACTACGTGGCCTGGCGGCCGGAGCCCGACGCGCCCGTGCACGCCGCGGTGGACGAGTGTCCCCACCGCAGCGCCCGCCTCTCGCAGGGCTGGATCGAGGACGGCTGCCTGGTGTGCCCGTACCACGGCTGGCACTTCGACGGCGACGGGACCTGCGTGGAGATCCCCGCCAACGGACCGGGCGTCCCGGTGCCGCCCCGGGCCCACGTCCAGTCGATCCTCGCCGACGAGAAGTACGACCTGGTCTGGGTCTGCGTGGGCGTGCCCCGCGAACCGATCCCCGTCCTCGCCGAGGCCGACGACCCCGGTTTCGTCGTGATCCACGAGATGTTCGAGACGTGGTCGGCCAGCGCCCCCCGCATGATCGACAACGCGCTGGACGTGAGCCACGTGGCCTGGGTGCACCGCAACTCGGTGGGATCGTCGGCCGCCCCCCAGCTCTCGGAGTTCGACGTGGAGCGCCGCGGCGCCCACCTCTCGTTCTCGGTGACGCTCACCTCGGCCATCAACGACCAGCAGAAGCTCAACACCGGCATCACCTCCGACGTCACCTCCCGCACCACCCACGCCGAGCTCGTCCAGCCCTTCGTCTTCCGCGGTCTCCTGCGCTACGAGGAGAACGGACTCGAGCACGTGCTGTTCAAGACCTGCACCCCCGTCGACGACGCCACGACCAAGTTCTGCCAGTTCATCGCCCGCAACGACGATCCGCCGCCGGAGCGGTGGCAGGGGATCATCGACGTCGACCGTCAGGTGCAGTCCGAGGATCGGGAGCTGCTCGAAGGTGTCCGTCCCGAGTTCCCGCTCGAGATCACCACCGAGGTCCACACGAAGTCGGACCGCATGACCCTCGAGTACCGCCGGGTCCTGGCCGCCCTGGCCGCCGAGACCACCGGGGTCACTCCCGACGAGCAGTGGGCCCGGAGCTGGTGACCGCGACGCCGTCGGCCACCAGGTCCTGAGGCCGCGCCGGCACCCGGGAGACCTCCCGACCGCTGGCCGACCGGAGCGCCGCCGCCACCGCGGCGGTGGACGACAGCGACGGCGGTTCCCCGGCCCCTCGCACACCGAGGGGCCCGAGCGGGTCGGCCCCCTCCATCAGGTCCACGACCACCTCGGGGACGTCGGCCGCCGTCGGGATCAGGTAGTCGGTGAAGGAGTTGTTGGCGGCCATGCCGCCCGGGGCGTCGAGGTGCTCGGTGAGGGCCAGCCCGATCCCCTGGGCGATCCCTCCGGTGATCTGACCGCGGATCTCCCGCGGGTTGACCGCCGTGCCGACGTCCTGCGCGGTGGCGACCTGCACCACCTTGGCCAGACCCAGCTCCACGTCGACGTCGACCACCGCGCGATGAGCCACCACCATCCACGAGACGTGCACGTCTCCCTGGCCCCCGTCGGCGTCGCCGGCCCGGGTGGCCGGTGCGTCGTAGCGCCCCTCGGCTTCGAGCACCGCGTCGCCCAGTACCTCGGCCAGGCCGTACCGACGATCCCCGACCTGAACCCCGCCGTCGGCGAGCACGACGGACCCGGCCGGGACCGCGAACCGCTCGGCCGCGGTCCTCGCCACCTGCTCGCCGATCCGGGCGCAGGCCGCGAGCACGGCACCAGTGGCCATCCACGTCTGGCGGCTGGCCGAGGACGACCCCGCGTAGCCGGCCGCACTCGTCACCGCACCCAGGCGGGTCGGCACCCCACCGAGGGCGTCGGTCGCCACCTGGACGAGGACAGAGTCGATCCCCTGGCCCACCTCCGTGGCGGCGGTGACGATCTCCGCCCCCCCGGCCCCGAGGCGAACCGTGGCCGCCGCCCACTCCGGCACGCCCTCGCCGTAGAGGTGGTTCTTGATGCCGAGGGCGACGCCGGTCCCCCGTCGCACCCCCTCCCCCCTCGACGTCCGCCCGGTGCCCCCCGGCCGGAGGTAGGGCCCCGACGTCTCCCCGCCCGGGGTCGGCTCCGCCATCGACGGAGGCGGAGGGCAGAGCGACGCACCGGTCGAGCAGCTCCAGCAGGTCGACCGAGGCGTCGAAGGGCTGCCCCGACGTGGCCAGCACGTCTCCGGGACGCAGCACGTTGCGGCGGCGGAGCTCGACCGGATCCATGTCCAGTCGGGCGGCGAGGAGATCCATCGTCGACTCGATGCCGAAGCAGGCCTGGACCGCGCCGAAGCCGCGCATGGCTCCGGCCACCGGGTTGTTGGTCCGCACCACCTCCCCGACGACGTCGACGGCGGGCACCCGATAGGGCCCGGCGGCGAAGTAGCAGGCGCTGCCCAGGACGGGCCGCGAGGTCGAGGCGTAGGCCCCGCCGTCGAGGAGCAGGCGGGCGTGCACGTAGCGCAACGTCCCGTCGCCGTTCGCTCCGAGGCGGTAGTCGAGGCGAGCGGGATGGCGCTGGGGATGGGCGAGGAAGGACTCGTCGCGGCGGTAGGTCGTCTTCACCGGTCGGCCCCGGCGCAGGGCGGCCAGCGCCAGGTGGATCTGGCAGGTGATGTCCTCACGGCCGCCGAACGCACCGCCCACCCCGGCCAGCTCCAGCCGCACCGCGTCCTCTCGTAGCCCCAGGGCGGCGGCGATCTGACGGCGGTCGGTGTGGAGGTCCTGGGTGGCGAGGTGCACCGTCACCCCGCCGTCGGCGTCGGGAACGGCCAGGGCGCTCTCGGGCCCGAGGAAGGCCTGGTCCTGACGACCGGTCTCCCAGGACCCCACGACCTCCACCGGAGCGCGGTCGATCGCTCCTCGCCGGACGACCAGGCGACGGAACAGGTTCCCGTCGGGGTGGATCACACGGATGCCGGGGGCGAGGGCGAGCGCAGGGTCGACCACCGGTTCGAGCGGCCGGTAGCGAACAGCCACCGCGTCGGCCGCTCGCCAGGCCAGCATCTGGCTGGTCGCCACCACGAAGGCCACCGGCTCACCCTGGTAGCGGACGACGCCATCGGCCAGCACCGGCTGGTCGGCGTCGATGTGGCCCACCAACCTCACCCCGGGCACGGCGTCGATCGTGAAGGCGTCGAGCACTCCGTCGAGAGCCAGCGCCGGCCCGAGGTCGACCGCCTCGATCTCGGCCGCCGGGTGCGGGCTGCGGACCGTCGCCCCGAAGAGCATGCCCGGCGCCGAGAGGTCGTTGCTGAAGGCGAAGGATCCGTCGATCTTCGGGGGCACGTCGGGGCGAGCCACCGAACGTCCGACGGTCGACGGACCGGGGGCGGGCGGCGGTCGGACGACGGTGGTCACCGGAAGCTCGAGGCCGACCGGGTCATGGCCACCTCGACCACTGCGGTGAGGATGCCCTCGTAGCCCGTGCACCGACAGAGGTTGCCGGCCAACGCCTCGGTGGCCGCATCGCGGTCGAGGACGGTGCCGGCCACGGCAGCCCCGGCCAGGGCTGCCTCGGCGGCCACCACGATCCCCGGGGTGCAGAAGCCGCACTGCACGGCTCCGTGCCGAGCGAGGGCGTCGGCCAGGTCGGTGCCGAGCACCGCCGGTGCGGTGCGCACCTCCGCCCCCCCGCACACGACGGCGGCCACCAGGCAGGACGCCACCAGCCGCCCGTCGAGCAGGACCGAGCACGACCCGCACTCACCTTGTTCGCACGCCCCGGTGACCTCGGTGCGCCCCGAGGTCGCGCAGCGCCCGCAGGAGGCTCTCACCGGCCTCGGCCGCCAACGCCAGGGGCGCCCCGTTCACGCTGAGGACGACCTCCTCTAGCATCACGACGGATCCGTCCCGGCCACCCCGGTTCGGCATCGAGGGGACCATATGCGCACAGATCATAGTCGGAGGTGTTCCCGCTGACCGGGCCGACCCCGCTCACCGGCGCCACCCCCACGGCCCATCCCGACCCCTCGGCCTGGGACAAGCCCGGCTTCGTGCTGTGGCACGCCACGCTGCGCTGGCAGCGCCTCGTCACCGCCGCGCTCAAGCCGCTCGGCCTGACCCACGTGCAGTTCGTGTTGTTGGCCAGCGTCTGGTTCCTCCAGGACCGAACGGGGCCACCCAGCCAACGGGAGCTGGCCGACCATGCCGGCACCGACGCCATGATGACGTCGCAGGTCCTGCGCTCCCTCGCGGCCGACGGGCTCATCGTGCGGAGGCCGGATCTCGACGACGCCCGGATCAAGCGCCTCACCGTGACCCGGGCCGGTCGCCAGCTGGCGGCGCGGGCCCTCACCGAGGTCGACCGCCTCGACCGAGAGTTCTTCGGGCCGGCCGGCGACCGCGACGAGCTCCTCACCCTCCTACGCACGCTCGCCGCCCGCGACCCCGACGGCACCCCCCTCGCCGACCCCTGAGCCCCTCCCCTCTCATCACCCGAACGAAACCCCCATCACCCGAACGAAACCCCCATCACCCGAACGAAACGATGCGCAAACCGCGTGCTCCAGCACGCGAGAAGCGCATGGTTTCCCAGCAGATGCGAAACGATGCGCAAACCGCGTGCTCCAGCACGCGAGAAGCGCATGGTTTCCGGTTTGGGGGGCGAGGGTTGGGGGTTGGGGGTCGGGGATCGGGGTCAGGCGAAGACGCAGGTGCGGTTGTCCCAGACCAGGACCCGGTGCTCGAGGTGCAGGCGCACCGCGTCGGCCAGGGTCTTGCGTTCCACGTCTCGGCCCTTGCGCACGAGGTCGGCCACCTCGTCGCGATGGGTCACGGTGGCCACTCCCTGGGCGATGATCGGGCCGGCGTCGAGCTCGGCGGTGACGTAGTGGGCGGTGGCACCGATCAGCTTGACCCCCCGCTGGTGAGCCCGGTGGTACGGGCGGGCCCCGGGGAAGGCGGGCAGGAAGGAGTGGTGGATGTTGATCATCCGTCCGGTCCACGCCTCGGTGATGGCCTCGGGGAGGATCCGCATGTAGCGGGCCAGGACCACGAGGTCGGGAGCCATCTCGGTGAGGGCGGAGGCGAAGGCCGCCTCCTGCGCCGCCCGATCGGCGCCGCCCAGTCCGCCGCCGACATGGACGAACGGCACGGCGTGACGGGCCGCCAACGGCGCCGCCGCCTCCTTGTCCGACACCACCGCGACCACCTCGGCGTCCAGCTCACCGAGCTCGACCCGGTTCAACAGGTCGGCGGCGCAGTAGAGCTCGCCGGAGCAGGCCACGACCACCCGCGCCCGGACGCCTGGTCGGTGCTGGGACCACTCCATGGCGAATCGATCGACGAGGACGGCAAGGCCCTGGTCGAACCGGGCCCAGTCGATGGCACCGTCGATCTCGATGCGCTGTAGGAAGACGCTCGACTCCCGGTCGGTGTGCTGATCGGCGTTGGCGATGTTCCCACCGGCTTCGGCGATCAGGTTGGCCACAGCGGCGACGATGCCGGGGCGGTCGGCGCACTGCAGCGTGAGGACGGCGGGCGGGGCGATGGGTTCCACGGTGCTTCCGGGTGCGATGTCGGGGGTGGGACGAGTCGAGCGGTCGCGCTCAGGTCAGGATCGAAGCCAGGCCCCAGATGGCGGCCACGCCACCCAGGACGATCATCACGATGCTGCGAACCAACGGCGGGCGGGCCAGATCGCCGGTCTTCGGGTTCTTGGGAGGGCGGACCAGCGCCACGATGGTGCCGATGGCGAGAGCCCCACCCAGGGCGATCAGGATCAGCGGCAGGAGGTTGTCGCCCAGGGGGTTCACGCCGTTGTCGCCGTCGGCCCCGAAGATCACGGGACGCTCCTAGGAGGTCGTGGGAACAGGCGTCCCCGAGTCATCCGGGACCTGGGGATCGTAGGTGGCGTCGGCGTCGAGGTCGAAGTCGGCATCGCTCACCTCGCCGGTGAGAACGATGCCCAGGAGGACGTCGGTGGTCCCCCCGTCGTGGCGGACCTGAAGTCGCTGCAAGGCGCCGGTGGACGCATCGAAGCACAGCTGGGACTCGGTGCCGTAGGTGGCGTCGACGTCGGCACGGCGCCGCACCAACCCGAAGCAGCCGTCGCCGTCGTCGGTCACCGAGTACACCGGGTCGTCGCCCCGCACGTAGTCGTCGATGGCCGTCAGCTGCCGGGCCCGACGCTGGTCGAAGCCGGCGACGACCCCACCCTCGGCGCAGGTGTAGGCCCCGCCGCCGGTGGGGACGCCGCAGTTCACGCTGCGGTCGTTGATCGTGCCCGCCGTGCTGCCCAGCGACCGCTGGACCCGGTCCGGAGGACGCTGGACGACGAGCAGGCCCGAGGAGAGCGACCGCCCGTCCTCGGTGGTGCGCACGAACTCCCCCTCGAGCTTGTAGGTGGCGTTGAGCGAGCGGGTGAACGCGGCCACGAAGGAGTCGACCGGATCAGCGGAGGTGGCAGAGTCGGACCCGTCCGGCCCCCACCACCCGATGGCCCCGACCAGCACCACGATGGCGGCGAGGACGGCCACCGAGACGACCACGCGGACGGTGTCGGGGCCATCGTCGACCGCCACCGCCGAGGTCTCCCTCGTGGAGTCGCCGTCGGACTCGTCGTCGTCCAGTGCCTCCCCGCCGTGCTCGGTCACAACGGGACGGTACCGCCCGGGGCCCCGCTCCTCCGGCCAGCGCCTGGCCCCCACGCGACGCGGCCCGACGTGTCTGGAGACCGCAGCCCATGGGTAGATGCGCTCCAGACCCCGAACGAGAGGAGTTCGCGATGGCGAACATGGACGAGACGAAGGGCCGAGTCAAGGAGGCCGCTGGCGACCTCACCGACAACGACGACCTGAAGAACGAAGGCAAGGCCGACAAGGCCTCGGGCAAGGTCAAAGACGCCGTGGACAGCGTGTCGGACAAGGTCAAGGACGCCCTGCACAAGGACTGAGGTCCCACGACTCTCGGACCGGTCGCCGAGCCACCCGGACCGGGTCCACGAGGGCTCACGTGCTGGTGCGGTCCGCCGCACCGCGTGACTTGCCGAGCGCAGCCGTCGCCGAGGCCATCTGGTCGAGGCGGCGGCTGTTCTCGTTCCCGGGCTCGGCCCCGACCGAACGAGGGGTCGACACTGGTCTGGTGGACGACATCGTGGTGATCGACCTGGTGGCGGACGACCAGGTCCGGCGGGCCCGGCGTCCACGACCGCGCTGGTCGCCCCGACGTCGTCTCGCCGTGGCCGGCGTGGGTGTGGTCGCCGTGATCGCGGTCGGGACGGCAGTCGTCGTCGGCGGCGCCGACGGGCCGTCGACCGCGGTCGTCTACGACCACCGTCCCCTCCTCCTGCCCGCCACCCGGCCCCTGCTGCTGGCGCCGAGCGACGGCAGTGCGGTGACCAGGCTGACCTGGACACCGGGCCGCTCGCTCTCCTACGCGGTTCCCCAGGAGGGCGCCGGGACCCCGACGTGGCTGATCTCGGTCCGGGTGACCCGCGACGGACTGGCCGACATGCCCGGGTCGTGGGTGCCCTCGACCGTGGGTGACGGGGCCGCTCTCACCGGGGAGTCCGACGGTCTGACCACGCTGCGGTTCGACGTCGGTGAGGGGTGGATCGCCACGCTGCAGGGCCAGCAGAGCCCCCTCGATCCCGCCACGGTCGCCGCCCGGCTCCGACAGGTCGCCGACAGCCTCCGCGTGCAGAGCCCCGAGGACTGGGCCGGACTCGTGGACCGCATCATGGGCAACGGCGATCGCTCGACCACGGGCGGTCAACGGCTGGGCGTGGCCGGGGATGCCGGGACGACCCTGGTCCAGTCGGTCGACCTGGCCTCGGTCTTCAGCGCCCTCGTCGTCCCCGAGGCGCCCACCGCCGCCTACCAGCTGCGCACGACCGTGGTGGTCGATCCCACGGCGGGGTTGCCGTCGGGCGCCGAGGTCCGGGTGCGGGACCACGACGCCGTGCTCGCCGAGCAGCCCGACAGCGGCGGCGGCGCCCACCGTGTGCTCGTGTGGGTCGAGGACGGGTTCGAGCACCGTCTGTTCTTCAGCGCGGTCGTCTCGGCCGAACAGGCCAACGCGATGGCGGACCGCCTCACGGTGCTCGACGATTCCACCTGGAGGACCGCCCTGTTCCCGACCGCCGTACCGGCATCGCTCCCCGACGCCTTCTGGACCCGTCTGCCCCTCCCGTGACCGCCCCGGCGGACGAACGGACGCTGATGCGATCCCGCTGGTGACCGCCCCGCCCGGTGACGGCGGGAACCAGACTGGGCCCTCGTACGTCGTTGGGGGTGTGAGGACGGCGTGATCCGGTGGGAGCGGTGGTGGTGAGAGGGACCAGCGACGAGACGTCGTTCGACGCCCTGTACCGCCGCGAGTACGAGCCCATGCTCCGGGTGGCCTACCTGCTCCTCGACTCCATCGACGCGGCGGAGGAGGCCGTCCACGACGCCTTCGCCAAGGTCTACGAGCGGTGGGCGAAGGTCGACGACCACGGCGCCTACCTCCGCACCTGCGTGGTCAACCGATGTCGTGACCAGCAGCGGCGGCGACGGCTGGAACGCGAACGTCGCCCGCCGGCCGGCGCCACCTACGAGGACCTCGGCGCCCGCGAGCTGCTCGACGCGCTGGCTCAGCTGCCCCTCAAGCGCCGGGCGGCGCTCGTGCTGCGCTACTACGAGGGTCTGAGCGAGGCCGACATCGCCACCACCCTCGGCATCGCCCCCGGAACGGTGAAGTCCATGGTGAGCCGGGCACTCGCCCAACTGCGAGAGGTGGTGGAGCCATGACCGGGCCCGACCTCGACGAGCTCGATCCGTTCGAGCGACGACTCCACGACCAGCTCCGCACACGAGCGGGCACGTTCGACGCCCCGGCCGACGGCCGGGACCGCATCCGGTTCCGGGTCCACCAGCGCCGGCGCACCCGCCGCGTGGCCGTCGTGGGGGGCGCGCTGGCCGTCGTGTTGGTCGTGCTCGTCGCCGGCCTCTCGCTCCGCGGCTCCGACTCCGGCAGCTCCCGCTACGTCGACTCCGACAGTGGCCTGTCCCCGCCGACCTCTCCGGCTCCCGACCTTCCATTGCTCGCCCCCGCAGGGGCCTACACGTGGAAGATCGCCGGCTGGGGTGGCGCCTCCTACCAACTGACCGTCGACGAGAATGACAGCGCCGACGAGTCGATGAGTCTGGCCGTCACCGCGTACCACCTGGACCCGGAAGGCCTCTACGGAGCCACGTCGTCCACCCTGAACTACGCGTACGAGACGAGCATCGACGGCACCGAGGTCACCGTCGATCGACTGGTCGGCGATCGCGCCGTGCTGCGCTGGCGACCGAGCGAAGACTCGAGCGCGACGATCTACGTGCCCTCCAACTCCGACGCCGGTATCGAGCGGGCCGTGGCATTGTTCCGTGCCCTCGAGCCCGTCTCTCAGCGGTTCTGGAGGGACCGGATCCGCGAGCTGGTCCCCGACGGACTGATCCTCGCGCTGGCGCCGGACGCCACGAGTCTCTCCGTGATGCAGCGGTTCTCCTACGCCGATGCCGTCGGGTTCCAGAGCGCCTCGGTCTCCCTGTGGTCACCGGCCGGCGGCTGGGGGCAGCTGGCGCTCGGGTCGAGCGCGGACATCTCGGACCGGACGCCCCCCGAGGGCGCGGCAGTCAGCATCCGGGGCACCACCGCGACCGTGGTCGACTTCGAGGCAACCCCGGACGGACGTCGCATGCGCTACCTGACGTGGGTCGAGGGGGGATTCCAGTACGCCCTGACCTACGGGGCGCCGATCTCCACCGAGGAGGCGATCGACGTGGCCCGACGACTCCGACCGGTCGCGGGCGCCGCCCTCGACGAGATCTTGTTCCCGGACAGCCTGCCGGCCGATGCGCACGAGCTGGAGCTGTTCGCTCCCTCGGCCCCTCGCGACGAGCCCGGTACCGGCGGATGACACCCACCGATGACGAACACGTCTCAGGCCCGGTCGGACAGGCGCTGGACCATCTGGTCGGCGGCGGGGTGGCTGAGTCGACCTGAGCGACGGGCCAGCACGAGTCGGCGAGACGTCAGCACCGGCCCGATCCCGCGGGCCGCCGTTCGGCCCCGACCGGCCGTGGTCTGAGCGGCGGGGAGCACGGTCCACCCCACCCCGAGGCGGGCCATCTCCCGCAGCACCTCGGGCTGGTGGGATTCGGCGACCACCTCGACCGGTGCGCCGAGGGCGCGCAGTTCGCGCTCGATGGTGGCCCGGGTGTGCGAGCCCCGGGGGAACAGCACCCACGGCCCCCACTCCCCCGGCTCGCCGACCTCGCCGCCCTCGGGGGGAACCACCACGAGCGGCTCCTGCAACAGCGGCACGACGTCGAGCCCGGTGACGGGCCGCGGCGGCTCGACCACCACGGCCAGGTCCAGGTCGCCACGGGCGAGCTGGTCGAGCAGCTCCCCCGACGGGGCCACCGCCAGGTGCAGGTCGACGTCGGGGTGGGCCCGACGGAAGGCCCGCAACTCGGTCGGGAAGTGGTTCACCGCGGCGGCGTCGATCATCCCCACCCGCAGTCCCCCGGTCCGCCCGGCCTTGGCGTCGGCCGCCCACCGGGCCAGATCACGGGTGTCGGCCACCACCCGACGGGCGTAGGCCAGGACCTCGGCGGCCTCGGGCCGCAGCACCTGGCGCCGTCCGACCCTCTCGAAGAGCGGGACTCCCAGGCGGCGCTCCAGCTCGGCGAGCCCCTGGGACAGTGCAGAGGTCGACACCCCTGCGGAGGTGGCGGCGGCCGAGAACGTGGCCGAGTCGGCCACGGCGACCAGGTACGCCAGCTGCGGGATGGTCGGGTTGGGGAGCGGCGGCTCGGCCGTGCGCGGGTCCGGCACGCCGCCACCCTACTGTTCAGTATCTCTGAAGCGAACGAACGAACCGTGAAGCTTCACCTAGCCTGGCGACATGACCGACGCAATGAACATCGCACCGGCCACCGGCCGCCTCGGGGTCCTCACCCCCGGCATGGGCGCCGTGGCCTCCACCTTCATCGCCGGGGTGCTGGCCACCCGGGCCGGGCAGGCCGTGCCGGTGGGCTCACTCACCCAGCTCGCCCACATCCGCCTGGGCAAGCGCGAAGACGACCGCAACCCCAAGATCAACGAGTTCGTGCCCCTCGCCGACCTCGGTGACCTGGTGTTCGGCGGATGGGATCCGATCAGCCCCAACGCCCTCGAGGCCGCCCGCACCTGTGGCGTGCTCGACGACAAGGACCTCAACCCCATCTCGGGTGAGCTCGAGGGGGTCGTGGCCATGGACGCGGTGTTCGACCAGACCTGGGTCAAGCGCCTGGACGGCACCCGTGTGAAGACGACCACCGACAAGTGGGAGCAGGCCGAGGCGCTGATCGCCGACATCGAGAGCTTCCGGAGCGAGAACGACTGCGACCGCCTCGTCATGGTCTGGTGCGGCTCGACCGAGGCGTACCAGGAGGCGTCCGAGGTGCACGCCACCATCAAGTCGTTCGAGGCCGGCCTGAAGGCGGGCGACGCCAACATCTCCCCCAGCCAGATCTACGCCTACGCCGCCCTCATCTCCAAGGTCCCCTTCGCCAACGGCGCCCCCAACCTCTCGGTCGACCTGCCCTGCATGCGCGAGCTGGCCGCTCGCGAAGGCGTGCCCATCGCCGGCAAGGACTTCAAGACCGGCCAGACCTGGATGAAGACGCTCCTCGCTCCCGGCCTGAAGGCCCGCATGCTCGGGCTCCGGGGTTGGTACTCCACCAACATCCTCGGCAACCGCGACGGCGAGGTGCTCGACGATCCCGACAACTTCAAGACCAAGGAGGTCTCGAAGCTCGGCGTGATCGACTCGATCCTGCAGCCCGACGTCTATCCCGACCTCTACGGCAACGTCGACCACGTGGTGCGGATCAACTACTACCCGCCCCGCGGCGACAACAAGGAGGGCTGGGACAACATCGACATCTTCGGGTGGATGGGCTACCCGATGCAGCTGAAGATCGACTTCCTCTGCCGCGACTCCATCCTCGCCGCCCCCATCGTCCTCGATCTGGCCCTGTTCATGGACCTGGCCGCCCGGGCCGGGCAGTCGGGCGTGCAGGAGTGGCTGAGCTTCTACTTCAAGAGCCCGCAGGCGGCCACGCCGGTCCCGGCCGAACACGACCTGTTCATCCAGCAGACGAAGCTCAAGAACACCCTGCGCGAGTGGATGGGCGAGGACCCGGTGACCCACTCCGAAGCAGGCTGAGCGCCGCTGTCCCATCATGGGGCGATGCCCCAGGACACCAGCACCGATCCACGCGCCCCGGGCGAGCCCGACGGGCGGCCGACGCTGCTCGTCGTCGTCGCCCACCCCGACGACGAGACGTTCGGCTGCGGGGGCGCCATCGCCCACGCCGCCGCGGCGGGTGCCCGCATCGTGGTGTGCTCGGCCACCGCCGGCGAGAAGGGCGAGGACCACAGCGAGGGCCCGGCGGCGACGCTCGGGGCGCGCCGTACGGCCGAGCTGGCCGACGCCGGAGCGATCCTCGGCGTCGAGCGGACCGTGGTCCTGGGCTTCGGTGACTCCGACTGGGACGGCGACCCCCCACCCGGGTCACTCTGTGCCCTCCCGGTCGGCGACGTGGCCGCGGCCATCGCCGTCCTGGTCGACGAGGTGAACCCCGACGTGGTGGTCACCATGGACCCGACGGGCAGCGACGGCCACCGCGACCACGCCCGCATCGGTGAGGCCACGACCCTGGCCGTGGGCGCCAACCTCGACACCCATCCCGACATCCGGCTCTACCACTGGTTCCTGACCCGCTCCCTGATGGGTCGGTGGGCCGAGCACATGGCCAGCCTCGACCCCGACAGCGTGTACCTCGACCTGGAGATGGGTCGGCCCGACGAGGACGCGACCACGGTCCTCGCCACCGACGACCAGATCGAGCGGCTCCGACGGGCGATGGCCGCCCACGCCACCCAGACGTCGCCCTACGCCGGACTGCCGACCGAGCTGGAAGAGGCGTTCCTCGCCCGCAGCCACCTGCAACGGGTCATACCGGCGTGGCCCGGAGGCCCGCCCGAGACCTCTCTGACCTGACCGCACCCGAGCTCGGCCGGCGCTCTCGGCTCTTCTCGACGAGAACCGCTCCTGCGGGCAGGGTCAGGAGGCGACGGGTTCCTCGGTGGAGGAGGCGAACGCCTGCCACAGCTGGTGGTAGCGCCCTCGCCGCTCGATGAGCTGGTCGTGGGAGCCCTGCTCGGCGATCCCCCCGTCGTCGATGACGACGATGCGGTCGGCCTGGCGGGCGGTGGGCAGTCGATGAGCCACGAGGATGGTCGTGCGGCCCGAGGCGGCGGCGTCCATGGCCCGCTGCACCCGGGCCTCGCTGGCCAGGTCGAGCTGTGACGTGGCCTCGTCGAGCAGGAGGATGGCGGGATCGACGAGGCGGGCCCGGGCCAGGGCGATCAGCTGGCGCTGGCCCGACGACAGGGACCG
The DNA here is from genome assembly GCA_963793025.1 of uncultured Actinomycetes bacterium. Classification (GTDB taxonomy): domain Bacteria; phylum Actinomycetota; class Acidimicrobiia; order Acidimicrobiales; family Acidimicrobilacustridaceae; genus CAWBYL01. The sequence continues at coordinate 86,057 of CAWBYL010000006.1, read as the reverse complement.
ACCCCGTTCGCTCACCGGAGTGCGATACCCGAGCGGCAGCGAGGCCACGAACTCGTGGGCGCCGACGGCGCGCGCCGCCGCCTCGACCTGGGCCTCGGTGGCCTCGGGTCGGCCGTACGCGATGTTGTCGCGCACCGTGCCCGTGAACAGGAACGCCTCCTGGGGCACGATGCCGAGCTGGTGGCGGAAGCCGTCGAGATCGATGTCCCGTAGATCGATGCCGTCGACCAGCACCCGGCCCGAGGTGGGGTCGTAGAAGCGGGCCACGAGCTTCACGATGGTGGACTTGCCCGCACCCGTCTCCCCGACCAGGGCGACCGTCTCACCCGGTGCGATCTCGAGATCGATGCCGGTCAGGGCCTCACCGAGGGCGGTCCCGTAGGCGAAGTGCACCCCCTCCAGGCGCACTGCGCCGCGCAGGCGGCCGACGGCGGTGGGCTCGGCCGGCCGGGGCGTGCTCTCGGGGGTGTCGAGCAGCTCCTCGATCTTCACGATCGACGCCGTGGCCTGCTGCCACGTGTCGAGCACCTGCGAGAGCTGCTGGATGGGCGAGAAGAACTGGTTGAGGTAGAGCAGGAAGGCGATCACCACACCGGCGGTGACGACGCCCCGGGACTCGAACACCGCGCCGGCGCCGAGGACGACCGCCGCCGCCAGGTCGGAGAGCAACAGCACGAACGGGAAGTAGATGGCGACCAGGCGCTGAGCGTCGAGGCGGTGGCCGAGGTAGCGCTGGTTCACGGACTGGAAGCCCGAGATGTTGCGGCCCTCGCGAACGTAGGCCTGCGTCACCCGCACCCCCGACAGGCTCTCCTGCAGGTTGGCGTTCACGTCGGCGATGGCGTCGCGGGCCTGGGCATAGGCCACCGCCGAGCGCCGTCGGTACCACCAGGTGGCGATCACCAGCGGCGGGATGACCGAGGCCGTCACCAGGGCGAGCGGCGGTGACAGGACCACCAGGAACACGAAGACCCCGACGCAGGTGAACACCCCCACGAGACCGTTGATGAGACCGGTCTGGACCAGCTGGGACAGGGCCTCCACGTCGGTGGTCATGCGGGTCATGATCCGACCGTCGAGCTCGGCGTCGTAGTAGTCGAGCGACAGCCGCTGGAGGTGGGCGAAGATCTTGACCCGCAGGGCGTAGAGCATCCGCTCCGCGGTGCGCCCGGTGACCGCGGTGTAGGCCCACACCACCCCCCAGTCGGCCAGGCCCGCCACCGCGAACAGCCCGACCGCTGTCCACAACGCCCCGGTGTCGCCCGGTGTGACGCCCTGGTCGATGGCCCGCCGGACGAAGGCCGGGCCCAGCAGGGTCAAGAAGGTGTCGAGAGCGACGAGGCTGAGGCCGAGGCCGAGCCACCACAGCCAGGGCCGGACGAAGGTGCGGATCCGGAAGGGGCCGTGCTCGGCGCCCGCCGCCGCCCCCACGTCCACCTGCGGGGCGTCGTCGGCCGGCGGGAGCGTCTCCAGGGCGGCGAGCATCTTCGGGGTGGCGGTGAGAGCCATGCCCAACGTGCCGCCGCCGCCGGGAGGGCCGATGCGGGGGCCGGCGTCGAGCGACACCGAGGCCACCGGGGTCCCGTCGCCGTCGCGCGTGGGCCAGGCCGACGCGGTGATCGCCTCCGACGGGCCCTCGGCCACCACCCCGGCACCGACCAGTTCACGGGCCTGCTGGGCAGCACCGTCGCCCGGTCCGAACCCCTCGCCGTCGAGATCGCCGTCACCGTCGAGGGCGGTGTCCTGGGGATCGGCGAACAGGTCGCGGTAGACCGCGCTGGCCACCAGGAGCTCCTCGTGGGTCCCCTCGGCCACGACCCGGCCGTGGTCGAGCACGACGATCCGCTGGGCCAGGCGCAGCGTCGACCGCCGGTGGGCGATCAGGATCGTGGTGCGGTCGGCCATGAGCGCCCGCAGCGTCTCGTGGATCGCCTCTTCGGTGGCGGAGTCGACGGCCGAGGTGGCGTCGTCGAGGACGAGGATGCGGGGGTCGGTGAGGATGGCCCGGGCCAGGGCCAGGCGTTGGCGCTGACCACCCGACAAGGTCACCCCCCGCTCGCCGACCACGGTGTCGTAGCCCTCGGGGAGGGCACTCACGAAGGCGTCGGCCCCGGCCGCCGCCGCCGCCGCCCGGACCTCGTCCTCGTCGGCGTCGGGTCGCCCGTAGGCGATGTTGGCCCGCACCGAGTCCGAGAACAGGAACGCGTCCTCGAACACCACCCCGACCTGGCGGCGCAACGACTCGAGGGTGACATCGCGGACGTCGTGGCCGTCGACCGTGACCCGGCCCTCGGACACGTCGTAGAAGCGGGGGAGCAGGGCGGTGACGGTCGACTTGCCCGAACCGCTCGTGCCCACGAGGGCCACCACCTCACCGGGAGCGACGGTCAGGTCGAAGCCGTCGAGCACCGGCTCGCTCAGCGTGTAGCCGAAGCGCACCCCCTCGAAGCGCACCGCCCCCCCGGTGGCCGCCAGCTCGACGGCATCGGGCGCGTCGACCACCAGTGCGTTGGCGTCGAGGACGTCGAGGATGCGCTCGGCGCCGGCTCGTGCCTGTTGGCCGACCGAGAACAACCCGGCCAGCATGCGCACCGGCGCCACCAGCTGGACGAGGTAGGACGAGAAGGCGAGGAAGGCGCCGAGGGTGAGGTGGCCCTCGATGGCCAGCCAGCCGCCGAGTCCGAGCACCACGACCTGGGCCAGGGTCGGCACGGCCTGCATGGTCGAGGTGAACTTGGCCTGGAGCTTCACCAGCCGGGCCCGCGAGGAGTAGAGGCCACCGGCCACGTCGGCCAGGTGATCGAGCTCCCGGTCCTCCTGGCCGAAGCCCTTCACCACCCGCACGCCGGAGACGCTCTCGTCGACCACGCCGGCCACCTCGCCGGCTCGCTGCTGGGCGTCCCACGTGGCCGGGAACACCCGGCTGCGCAAGCGCAGCGAGACGACCAGCAGGATGGGCAGCGTCGCCACCACCACCAGGGTGAGCGCCGGGGACAGGATCACCATCACGATCAGGGCGACGACCAGCAGGACGAGGTTGCCCAACATGATCGGCAGGAAGGCGAGGAGAGACTGCACGAGACCGAGGTCGGTCGAGGCCCGCGACACCAACTGGCCGGTGTGGAGCTGGTCGTGGCCGGCGAAGTCGAGGCGTTGCAGCCGCTCGTAGATGGCGTTGCGCAGATCGAACTGGACGTCGAGGCTCACCCGGCCGCCGACCCACCGCCGTAGGTACGCGGCCACGAACGATCCGATGCCCGCCGCGACCAGGGCGACGAGCCAGGGCCAGATCGCCTGCCGGTGGGTGCTGATGCCGTTGTCGATGATCACCGCGGCGAACACCGGAGTGAGCGCCGACAACCCCTGGCCCACCACCGAAGCGCCGAGGGCGATGGTCACGTTGCGCCGGTGAGGTACCAGGAAGGGGCTCAACCGACGAATCCAGCCGCCCTGCGGAAGGGCGGTCGGATCGTTCGGGGCACTCACGCGGAGGAGGCTAACGAGCGCAACCCGCGTCGCGACCGGTCAGGCCTCGCCTGTCGAGGGGACCGTGCGACCTGATCCAAAACGACGAAGGCCCCGTCCGGCGAGCCGAACGGGGCCTCCGATCGAAAGAGGGATCTAGAGAACGCGGACGTTCTCGGCCTGGTCGCCCTTGCGACCCGGAGCGATGTCGAACTCGACGCTCTGGCCCTCTTCGAGGTTCTTGTAGCCGCTGCCGGCGATGTTGGAGTAGTGAACGAACACGTCGTCCCCACCATCGCGGGAGATGAAGCCGAAGCCCTTCTCGGTGTTGAAGAACTTCACGGTACCTGTAGTCACAAATCTCTTCTCTCTGTCGCGGGAGGACCCATGTGGTCCCCTCCGCCGCTTCGCACCGTAGCCCCGAACAACGCCGACGCCCCCTTCGACGGGCGACGAGAGCGGCCGAGACGAGTCAGAAGTCGCTGATGGCCCGCTCGGCCACGACCCTCGTCGGCGTCACCCGAACGACCATCTCCGGCGGGACCGCGTTGCGCTCCCCGTAGGCATCGGCGTGCTCCGGGCCCATGTAGCGACCGGCGATCCGCGTGCCCCAGTAGCGGAGGTCGTCAGGGTCGGTGGACGTCGCGGCCGTGCCCCGGATGATCACGAAGTCGAAGGGCGGACGGTCGTCGTCCCAGCACAGGCACACCCGACCGTCGCGCAGGATCGACTTCCCCTTGATGGTCTCCGCCGATGTCATGAAGACGATCTGGTCGCCGTCGAGGTCAGCCCACACCGGAGCGACGTGCGGACTCCCGTCGGCCCGAGTCACCGCCAGCTTGGCCGTGCGGGCGGGGGCACCGGCGACCAGGCTGCGCCACCAGTCGTTGTCGGATCCGGAGCCCGTCGCGTCGTCGGTCACCTGGATCACAACCACCGAGGACGTCGGACCATTCCGGCGGCCTGGTCACCCGGGCAGCGCCAACCGAGGGCCGAGGCTCATCTCGATGCCGGCTCCGGTTCGAGCACGACCAGGGGGATCTGGCGATCGGTCTTGCGCTGGTAGCCCCCGTAGTGGGCGTGCTTCGCGACGATGGCCGCCCACAGCTCGCCCCGTTCCTCATCCTCGGGGATCCGGGCCACGCGGGCTCCGGCGGGAGCACCCTTCCACGCCACCTCGACCTGCGGTTGGTCGCGAAGGTTGAGGAACCAGGCGGGGTGCGAGTCGTCCCCGCCACGCGACGCCACCACGACGGGGACGTCACCGTCGAGCTGGATGGGCGAGGTGAGCATCACCGATCGACGCTCCCCGGTCCGCCGGCCGACGGTGGTGAGCTCCAACACGGGCATGCCCCCGGCGGTCCAGCCGAGACGACCCCGAGAGACCCAGAGCACGGCCCGATGGGCGCCGTTCATGGCTTTCATGGCCAGGTCGCTCGGCATGGCCGGACCCTACCGGGGCGAGGCCGTCAGCCCTCGTAGCGCAGGGGAAGACCGAACAGCGGGAAGACCGTGGGGGTGTCGAGGAAGTAGTCGATGCGGGCGATGCGATCGCCGTCGAGCTCGAGCACCTGGATGGCCCACGCCGTGTGGCCACCGAGCGCGGGGTCGGGCTTGTACTGGGCGTAGCCGGGAGAGCCGTTGACCTCGACGGGGACGAGACGGGAGTCGCGGCACCCGGAGGGGCCCGGAGAGCTCCAGAAGCGACCGGCCTCCCCCGCTCCCTGCAACCAGAAGTCGAACGGCGGCATGGTGAGCGTGGCGTCCTCCCGCAGCAACGAGACGAGACCCTCGACGTCGTAGCGGAGGAAGGCGTCCTCGTAGCGATCGAGCAGGGACCGGCGGTCCGGATCGAGCTCGTGGGCGGTGTCGAGGCTGGTGCCCTCGTCGAGGTCGCGCTCGGCCAACGTGGCCCGCGCCCGTTGCAGGGCGCTGTTGACCGAGGCCACCGTCGTGTCGAGCAGCGCGGCGACCTCGCTGGCCTCCCACCGCAGCACCTCACGCAGCACCAACACGGCGCGTTGGCGCGGAGGGAGGTGCTGCAGGGCGGCGATGAGAGCCAGGCGCACCGACTGGCGGATCGCCGCCTGCTCGCCCGGGTCGGCACCGGTGGGCACCACCCGCCCGTCGGGCACCGGCAGGATCCAGGTGGCCTCGGGCAGAGCCGCGCCGATGGGCGCGTCGAAGCGCGCCGCCGGGCTGAGATCCATCGGCAGCGCCCGACGTTGCCGACCGTTGAGCGAATCGAAGCAGACGTTGGTGGCGATGCGGTAGAGCCACGACCGCACCGAGGAACGCCCCTCGAAGCGGTCGAAGCTGCGCCACGCCCGGGTGAGGGCCTCCTGCACGGCGTCCTCGGCCTCGAAGGGGGAACCGAGCATTCGGTAGCAGTAGGCGGTGAGCTCGGAGCGATAGGCGTCGAGCTCGGCGTAGGCGCCCGAGTGCTCGTCGTTGACGACGGTGGATGCGGCGGCTGGGGTGTCCACGAGGCTGGTCTCCGATCGCGTGCCGAGAGTGCGTCGACTGCTGGGTGCGAGGGTACCGGTGCCCTGCGACAGCGGACCCCGCCGCCGATGAGTCGGAGGCCGAACCGAGGTCTCAACCACCATCAGTTCGGACGTCGGTGACAAGGAGCAGGCCATGGAGATGAGACCGCACCGGGGATCGGGACTCATCGCGGAGGGTCTCGACCGAGTCGACCGGGTCATGCACCGCCACGTCGCCCACGGCACCGTTCCCGGTCTGGTGGCGCTGGTCGCCCGGGACGACGACGTGCACGCCGTGGTCGAGGGCACCGCTGCGGTCGACGGCACCGATCCAGTCCGTCGCGACAGCATCTTCCGGATCTCGTCGATGACCAAGCCGATCACCGCAGTGGCGGCGCTGGTGCTCGTCGAGGAGTGCGAGATCCGGCTCGACGAGCCGGTGGACCGCCTCCTCCCCGAGCTGGCCGACCGGCAGGTCCTCGAGCACGCCGAGGCGCCGCTCAACTGGACGGTCCCGGCGTCTCGACCCATCACCGTGCGGGACCTGCTCACCTTCACCATGGGACTGGGGATCGTCATGGCCGCCCCGGGCGCCGTCCCGCTGGCCGATGCCATGGCCGACCTCGAACTGGGCCAGGGGCCGCCCTCCCCCGCCCACGTTCCTCCGCCCGACGAGTGGATGGCCCGACTGGGCACCCTTCCCCTGCTCGCCCACCCGGGCGAGCGGTGGATGTACCACACCGGTTCCGACGTGCTCGGGGTGCTGATCGCCCGGGCCTCCGGGCAGCCGTTCGAGTCCTTCCTCCGCGACCACGTCCTCGATCCTCTGGGCATGGTCGACACCGGGTTCGACGTCCCCGAGGCGTCCCTCCACCGACTGGTGCCCGCCTACCAGACACTGCCTGACGGCACGCTGGTCGCCGCCGACCCGGTCAAGGGTCAGTGGAGCCACCCACCGGCGTTCCCCTCCGGTGGGGCCGGACTGGTGTCCACCGCCGACGACTACCTGGCCTTCGCCCGCATGCTGCTCGCCGGCGGATGCCACGACGGAACGCGCCTGATCGGACCGGCGGCGGTGCGGGCCATGACGGCCGACCAGCTCACCCCCGCCCAGAAGGCAGAGGCGGCGCTGGTCGACGGCTGGTTCACCCATCACGGCTGGGGATTCGGCGTCACCGTCACCACCCGGCCGACGGACGTGGCGGCGTCGGTCGGCACCTACGGATGGGACGGCGGTCTGGGCACCGGGTGGCGCTCCGACCCGGTCACCGGCCTCACCACGATCCTCATGACGCAGGCAGCCTGGCCATCACCCGACCCGCCCGCCGTGTGCACCGACCTGCGGACCGCGGCGTCCACCGCCATCGGGACCTGAGCCTCCTTCCACCCGAGGGGCACCCGTAGGATCCCGACATGCACGACGCCGTCACGGTCCACATGAACGCACCCGCCCAGGAGATCTGGGAGCTGGTGAGCGATGTGACCCGCATCGGCAGCTACAGCCCGGAGACCTTCGAGGCGGAATGGCTCGACGGAGCCTCGGGGCCGGAGGTCGGCGCCACGTTCCGAGGACACGTCAAGCGCAACGGCCGAGGTCCCACGTACTGGACCACGTGCACCGTGACCGCCTGCCAGCCCGGTCGTGAGTTCGCCTTCGCGGTCGGCGCGGCCGACAAGCCGCTCAACGTGTGGGGATACGTGCTCGAGCCGTCCGGTGAGGGCACCGATGTGACCGAATCGTTCACCCTGACATCCACGCTCGGGCTACGCGTCTACTGGGCGTTGCTCGGGTGGGCGCGCGGCCGCACGAACCGCAACGGGATGCGAACGACCCTCGAGCGGATCAAGGCCGAGGTCGAGCGCGCCGATTGACCTTGTGGGTCCCACCTCCAGGGACCGCCACCACCGACACTCGGCGTGGCAGCCTCTGAGATCGGATCGGCCACCGAGGTGGGGAACATGGCAGGCGATGACCACACGACCGACGGTGACCAACCCGTCGCAGGAGACGAGGCCGCCCAGGGCCCCGATGCGACGACCGAGACGGGCCCCCGGGCGGAACGCCTGGCCAAGATCCAGGCCCTGACCGACGCCGGCATCGACGTCCACCCGTACAAGTTCGACCGCACCGCGACGGCCGGCGAGCTCCACACCGCTCACCCCGACCTGGCCCCGGACTCCCACACCGGGACCACCGTCCGGGTGGCCGGACGCCTGGGCTCGATCCGGGCCCAGGGCTTCTTGAGCTTCGCCACCCTCCACGACGAGAGCGGCGACATCCAGCTCTTCTTCGAACGCGACCAGCTCGTCCCGGAGGCGGCCACCGTGCTCGAGGCCCTCGACACCGGCGACTGGGTCGGCGCCGAGGGCGAGGTCGTCACCACCCGGCGCGGCGAGCTCAGCATCGAGGTCACCCAGCTGTGGATCCTCACCAAGTCGCTGCACCCGCTCGACGCCCACCAGTCCATCACCGACCCCGACGTGCGGGCCCGGCACCGCGAGCTCGATCTCGTCACCAACCCCGCCACCAAGAAGGTCTTCGACATCCGGATCGCCCTGGTGGCCGCCCTGCGGGCCCAGCTGCAGTCCGAAGGCTTCGTGGAGGTCGAGACCCCGATCCTGCAGGCCCAGGCGGGCGGGGCCATCGCCCGACCCTTCCGGACCCACTCCAACGCCCTCGACATCGACCTGTCCCTGCGCATCGCCCCCGAGCTGTACCTGAAGCGACTCGTGGTGGGCGGCTACGAGAAGGTCTTCGAGCTCGGCCGTGACTTCCGCAACGAGGGCATCGACACCCGTCACAGCCCGGAGTTCACGGCGATGGAGGCCTACATGGCCCTCGCCGACTGCCACGACGGCATGGACCTCACCGAACGGCTCATCGTCACGTCGGCCCAGGCCGCCGCCGGGCGCCTCGACTTCCACCAGGGCGACATCCCGATCGACCTCTCCCCCGGCTGGCCCCGGCGTTCGCTCCTCGACCTCATCGAGGAGGCCGTCGGCCAGCGGCTGCACCCCTCCATGGAGCTGGACGAGGTCCGACCCGTGCTCGACGCCCACGGCATCGAGTGGGAGGAGGACTGGGGCAGCGGGAAGCTGATCTTCGAGGTCTACGACAAGCTCGTCGAGTCCACCCTCATCGGGCCGATGTTCGTGTGGGGCTACCCCACCGAGGTCTCCCCCCTCGCCCGCCGCAGCCCCGACGACCCCTACCTGGCCGACCGCTTCGAGCTGCTGATCGGCGGGCGGGAGCTGGCCAACGGCTACAGCGAGCTCAACGACGCCGTGGAGCAGCGCCAGCGCTTCGAGCACGAGGCCGAGCTGGTCGCCCACGGCGACGTCGAGGCCCATCCCGCCGACATGGAGTTCCTCGCCGCTCTCGAGCTGGGGCTGCCCCCCACCGGGGGCATCGGGATCGGCGTCGACCGACTGGTGATGTTGGTGGCCGGTGCCGCCGCCATCCGCGACGTGATCCTGTTCCCGATCCTGCGTCCCGAACGCGGGCCGCGCCACTCCACCCGGGCCACGCTGGAGGCGATCGACGAGTCGCTCGACAAGCGGCCGGTCGCCCAGCACCACCTGGTGCCCGACGAGGTCCAGATCGAGATCGCCCGCAACGGCCGGGTCGTGGTCGTCTCCGACCTCCACCTCGGGGGGACCATGACCGACGCCGCGTCGGCGGCCACCGGAGCCCTCGTCGAGGTCCTCGGTTCGTGGGAAGGCGGCGGCGCGGTGGTGATCGCCGGCGACGGCTTCGAGCTCCTCGCCGGCGACGACCCCCACATCGGGCCCATCCTCGAGACCCACGCCGAGTTCTGCACCGCCCTGCGCACCTGGGTCGACGGTGCCGACGGCCGCCACCTCGTGGTGCTGTCGGGCAACCACGACGGCCAGATCGCCTGGGACCGCGACGTGGTCCAGGCCGTCGTCACCGCCACGGGCGCCACCGACGTCGCCCTCGCCCTCGACCTCGTCCTGCAGACCGAGTCGGGACCCGAGAAGGTCCGGGTGGTGCACGGCAACCAGGACGACCCCTACAACCGCTTCATCGACCCGCGCTCCCCCATCGACACCCCGCTCGGCCACCACGTGGTGCGCGAAGTCCTCCCGCAGCTGGCCCGGGCCGACCGGCCCGGCGGCCTGCTCGACGGCCTGCGCTGGCTCGACGATCCGACCGAGGTGACGGCCATGCTGGCCGCCCGTCTCCTCTACCGGAAGATCGCCTGGCGGGCCTGGTGGCTCCTCGTGCCCTTCCTCGCCGCCATCCTGTTGCGCCTCGCCGCCTTCCTTCCCGGCATCAGTCGGCTCCTGCGCCTCCACACCGAGGGCTGGCTCATCGGCCTCGGCGCCGCCGCCGTCGGGGTGGCCCTGGTGGTGGCCCTCGCCGCCGCGATCACCATGCTGCGGGTCCATCACGCCATCACCACCACGGCGATCAGCGGTCAGACCGAGCTCGAAGGCCACAACTCCGTCCAGCGCGAGCACGCGGCCGAGCTCATCACCGCCGGCTACGCGGGCCTCATCACCGGCCACACCCACGAGCCCGAGCTCTCCGTCGTGGCCGGCGGCTTCTACGCCAACAGCGGTTGTGGCGTCGAGTCGGTGGGGGCCGCTCCGGCCCGGTTCGGCATGCCCGAGCCGTTCTTCTCCGTGCTGCGGTGCTCACGCGTGGAGCTGCGGGCCCTCGACACGTTGACCGTCGACCTCGTGCTCGGCGAGATTCCCGTCCCCAGCCCGTCGCGCATGGAACGCCTCGTGGCCAAGAAGGGCGACGACGTCCCGACGGCGCCGAGCCGGGTCGCCTCGCTCCCCGCCGGACCGGTCTGGCCCCTCGACGACCAGCGCCTCGGCGCCTGGCGCGACCGGCGCCGGGTCCGCACCATCACCGCGACCGTGATGATCCTGGCCGGAGTGGTCGACATCATCGGCGCCTTCCTGCCCGCCCTCTTCCAGGACCTCGAGCGGGCCGAGAAGCTGCTGCCCTTCCAGGCCCACCACGCGGGCGGGGTGATCGGAATCCTCGCCGGGCTGGCGCTGATCGGCCTCTCGCTCCCGTTACGCCGGGGGTACCGCCCGGCCTACGTGGCCGCCCTGGTGGTGCTGGGCGTGAGCGTGGTCTCGATGCTCGTGCACACCACCCACATCCCCGAGGCGGTCATAAGCCTCGGCGTGTTGTTCTGGCTGTTGGCCAAGCGGTCTCAGTTCCGGGTCATGCCCGCCGGACGCAGCCGCTGGCTGCAGTGGGGCCTGGCCCTGGCCCTCGGCGCCGTCGCCCTCTCCGCCGTGCTGGTCGCCTCCCTCGACCGCGACCACCAACTGGCCCGCAACAGCATCGCCCTCGTCGCCGGACTGCTCGTGCTCGCCGGCATCATGGCCGCCCGCCCCGGGCGCTGGCGGCCCCTGAGCGGTCCCGAGCGGGCCGAGACCGTCATGGCCGCCCGCGAGATCGTGGCGAACTTCGGGGGCGACACCCTCGACTACTTCGCCCTGCGCGACGACAAGGAGCTGTTCCTCAGCGACCACGGTCTGGTGGCCTACACCGTGCTCGACCGCACGATGCTCATCTCACCCGACCCGATCTGCCCTCCCGAGGAGCGAGCGGCCCTCATGACCGACGCCCTCGACCTGGCCGACCGCAACGGCTGGGACGTCTCGGTGCTGGCCGCCAGCGCATCGTGGTTGCCGATCTACCACGCCCTCGGCATGCACGAGATCTACATGGGCGACGAAGCCGTCGTCGACTGCACCTCGTTCACCCTCGAGGGCGGGGCCATGAAGTCGCTGCGCGGTACCTACAACCGGGTCCGCAAGGCCGGGTTCCGGGTCGAGATGCTGGATCCGACCACCATCGACCCGGCCATGCAGGCGGCACTGCTCGAGCTCATGACCGAGACCCGCCAGGGCGAGGCCGAGCGTGGGTTCTCCATGACGCTGAGCCGGATCTTCGATCCCCGCGACACCGGCCTGCTCCTGGCCGTCTGCCTCGATCCGGAGAACCGGCCCGTCGCCTTCAACCAGTACGTCCCCGCCCACCACATCGGCGGGTGGTCCCTCGACCTGATGCGCCGCACCGCGGATCCCGACGCTCCGAACGGACTCACCGACTTCGTCGTCATCGAGACGATCCAGTGGATGCGCGACCAGGGCCAGCGCGGGCTGTGCCTCAACTTCGCGGTGATGCGCGCCGTGCTGGCCGGCGAGATGGGCGACGGCCCCTGGCGGCGCGTCGAGCAGCGCACGCTGCACCACTTCAGCGAGTCGATGCAGATCGAGTCGCTCTGGAAGTTCAACGACAAGTACGACCCCGAGTGGCGGCCCCGCTACGTCGTCACCGACGCCAAGGTGGAACGGGCCCGGGCCGGTGTGGCCATCGCCCGCGCCGAATCCGTGTTCGAGGTTCCGGTGGTCGGACGCCTCCTCGGGCCACCGGAGGCCCACCCGGTCGACGAGCAGGAGCCGGTCGCCGCCGGCGTCGGTTCGGCCTCGGCGTGAGCATCGCCCCCCGGCTCGGCCGGAACCGAGGGGCGGTCGAGGTCGCCAATCCGGTGAGCGCCCGTTCCCAGGCGCCCCGCACCCTCGGGGTCATCGGGCTCGCCCTCATCTTGTTGTCGGCCATGGACAGCATCCGCAACCTGCCCAGCACGGCCACCTTCGGGTGGGCGTGCATCTTCTTCTACCTGCTCGCGGTGGTGACCTATCTCATCCCGGTGGCCTTCACCTCCGCCGAGCTGGCCACGGCCTGGCCCGAGGAGGGCGGCATCTACGCATGGGTCCGCGAGGCCTACGGATCGAAGTGGGGCTTCCTCGCCGTGTGGTGCGACTGGTCCGAGAACCTGGCCTGGTTCCCGACCGTGCTGCTCTTCCTGGCCACCACCGCCGCCTACGTGGTGGATCCGTCGCTGTCGACCAACAAGACGTTCCTGGTGGTCACCATGCTCGGGATCTTCTGGGGGACGACGATCGCCGCCATGGCCGGCGCCAGCCGGGTCGCCCACTGGATCGGTCGGCTGGTGGTGGTCGGCACCGCCGTACCCACCGTCATCGTCATCGCCCTGGGCCTGTGGTGGCTGGCCTCGGACCGCCCGTCGCAGATCCCCTGGTCGCCCGGTGAAGTGGTGCCCGAGTGGGAAGGGCTCTCGAGCCTCGTGTACATCGCCGGCATCGTGGTGGCCTTCGCCGGCATGGAGATCGGTGGGTACTACGCCCGCCAGACGCGGGACCAGAAGAAGGTCTACCCACTGGCAGTGGGCGTAGCCGGTGTGGTGGTCGCCGGGCTGTCGATCCTCGGGAGCCTGGCCATCGCCGTCGTGGTGCCCAGGAAGGACATCAGCCTGAGCGGCGGGGTCATGCAGGCCCTCACCGTCTTCTTCGACGACCTGGGCATCGGCTGGGCGATCCGACCGGTGGGCCTGCTCGTGCTCGTCGGGGTCATCGGCTCGCTGGTCTCGTGGGCCATCGGACCCGCCATGGGCATGCAACGCGTGGCCGCCGAGGGCGGTCTGGCACCGTGGTGGGCTCGCACCAACCGGCGGGGCGCCCCCTTGTCGGTGCTGGTCCTGCAGGCCCTCATCGGGTCGATGCTGAGCCTCCTGCTCCTGTTCGTCGACAGCATCAACACCTACTACTGGATGCTCACGGCGCTGGTCGCCCAGACCTTCCTCGTGATGTACCTGCTCATGTACGCCGCAGTGATCAAGCTCCGCCGCTCCCAACCCGACACGCCGAGGCCGTTCCGCATCCCCGGTGGCCGTGTCGGTCTCGTCGTGGTCGTCGGCATCGGCGTGGTCGGATCGGTCTTCACCTTCATCCTCGGCTTCCTGCCGGCCAGCCACCTCGGTGTCGACGGCACGGTCGTCTACATCGCCGCCATGGTCCTCGGCATCGCCGGCGTCTGCATCACCCCGTTCCTGTTGCACCGCAGTGACCGGCCCCCGCTCGACGGGGCCACACCCCTCCTCGACCCGGACACCGACCTCGATCCGGCTCTCCTCGACAGCTGACGGCGGCCACCGACCCGCTGAAGCAGGATCTCGAGACGGCTCCGGGGGTTCACCCCTAGCGTCGCGGGCATGGTGACTGGTGCAGCGATCGAGGTCGACGGCCTGGTGAAGACGTTCGGGCCGGTGCGAGCCCTCGACGGTCTCGACCTGCGGGTGGCGACCGGCGAGGTCCACGGCTTCCTGGGGCCGAACGGCTCGGGCAAGACCACGACCATCCGCGTGCTGCTCGGCCTGTTGCGGGCCGACGCCGGCTCGGTCGTGATGTTGGGTGGCGATCCGTGGCGTGACGCGGTGACCATCCACCGCCACATCGCCTACGTGCCCGGTGACGTGAGCCTGTGGCCCAAGCTCACCGGCGGGGAGATCGTCGACCTCTTCGGACGCCTCCGCGGCGACCTGGACCAACGGCGCCGCGACGACCTGTTCGAACGTTTCGAGCTCGACCCCACGAAGCGCTCACGCACCTACTCGAAGGGAAATCGCCAGAAGGTCGCCCTGGTGGCCGCGCTGGCGTCGTCGGCCCAGCTGCTCCTCCTCGACGAGCCCACCTCCGGGCTCGACCCGCTCATGGAGGCCGTCTTCCAGGAGACGATCCGCGAGGTGAAGGGCGAGGGCCGCACCGTGCTGCTGTCGAGCCACATCCTCGCCGAGGTCGAGGCGCTCTGTGACTCGGTCAGCATCATCCGGTCGGGGCGGACGGTGCAGACCGGGACCCTCGCCGAGCTCCGACGCCTCCGCCGCACGACGATCGTGGCCGACACCCACCGGCGCGTCGACGGGCTGGACCGCCTCGGCGGCGTGACCGTCGTCGAGAGCAGCGAGGACCGCATCCACCTCGAGACCGAGGCCGATCAGCTCGACGCGGTGGTGGAGCGCCTCTCCGCCGCGGGCCTGGTCAGCCTGGTCAGCACGCCCCCCACGCTCGAGGAGCTGTTCCTCAGGCACTACGACGACGAGTTGGCCGAGGACCTCGCCCACGACGGAACCGGGGAGTGAGCTCCCTCACGGGCACGTGGGCACTCGCCCGCTTCGCCCTGCGCCGCGACCGGATCCGGATCGCCATCTGGATCACCGCCATCGTCGCCCTCGTCGTGGTGACTGCGGCCAGCACGAAGGGGCTCTATCCCACCCAGGCCGACCTCGATCAGGCCGCCGCCGCGGCGACCGACAACCCCGCGGCGCTGGCGTTCAACGGCCCCGCCCAGGCCCTCGACACCCTCGGCGGCCAGATCGCCTTCCAGGTAGGGGCCTTCGGGCTCACCGTGGTGGCTCTCATGTCGTTGCTCATGGTCGGTCGCCTCACCCGCTCCGAGGAGGAGAGCGGCCGAATGGAGCTCATCGGCTCGATGGCGGTGGGGCGCCATGCCGCTCTGGCCGCCGGGCTCATCGTCGTCAGCGCCATGGACGTGGTCGTGGGCGTGCTCACCACCTCTTCGCTCGTGGCCCTCGGCCTGCCGGTGGCGGGATCGATCGCCCTCGGGCTGTCGTTCACCATCGTCGGGTTGATGTTCGTCGGCGTCGAGTCGGTCACGACGCAGATCACCGAGAGCTCGCGCACCGCCTCGGGCCTGGCCGGAGCGGTCCTCGGCGCTTCCTACGCCCTGCGGGCCGTCGGCGACGTGGGGTCGGGCACCCTCTCGTGGTTCTCGCCCATCGGGCTCGTCCAGAAGTCGAGGCCCTACGCCGGCGAGGTGTGGTGGCCCCTGCTCGTCGGCGTCGTCCTCACCGCCGCACTGGCCGGAGCGGCCACGTTGCTCCGATCCCACCGCGACTTCGGCAGCGGCCTCATCGCCCCGCGCGCGGGCCCGGCCCACGCCTCGGCCGCCCTCGGGCGTCCCCGCGGCCTGGCCCTACGTCTGCAGCGCGGGTCCGTCTTCTGGTGGGCCGTGGCCGTCGCCCTCGTCGGCCTCGCCTACGGCTCGATCGCCAACAGCATCGAGGACTTCGTCGCTGACAACCAGACGATGGCCGACATGCTCGCCGCCGCCGGAGGCGCCAGCCTCACCGACGCCTACCTCGCCACGTCGCTCCTGGTCCTCGCCATCGCCACCGGGGCGGCCTCGGTCCAGATGACGCTGCGCCTGCGCTCCGAGGAGACCGGCGGCCGGGCCGAGCCCCTGCTCGCCACCCCGACGTCGCGGACGCAGTGGATGGGCAGCCACCTCGTCGTCGTCCTCGGCGGCAGTGCCCTGATCCTCGTCTCCGGCGGGTTCGCCACCGGGGCGATCTACGGGATCGTCATCGGTGACCCCGGCCAGGTGCCCCGACTGACCGCCGCCGCCGTCGCCTACGTACCGGCGACGTGGGTGCTCGTGGGGGTGGCCAGCGCGCTGTTCGGTGCCGCGCCTCGATTCGTCGCCGCCGCGTGGGCGCTGCTGGCCGGCGCCCTGGTGATCGCCATGTTCGGCACGCTGCTCGACCTACCGGGGTGGGTGGTGGACCTCTCGCCGTTCCAACACACGCCGCAGGTACCGGCCACGGGGGCTCGCGTCCTCCCGCTGATGATCCTGCTGGTCGTGAGCGGAGGCCTGATGCTGGCCGGCATGATCACCTTCCGACGCCGTGACGTCGGCTGACCCGGCACCGACGGTCGGCCGGCGCGCCGCGATGAGTTCTGCTCCCCTCACGGGTCCAAAGAAGTGACCGATCGGAGCATCTCATCGTGGACACCCCCACCCCCACCAGACCACCTACCGGCGATCGCCGCCGAGTTCGGACCGGCCACCCGCCGCCTGGCCGGGCTGGTCCGCGGGGTCGCCGACGCCGAGCTCGACGCCCCGACACCCTGCCCCCGGTACTCCGTCGGGGCGATCATCGACCACGTGGGCGGGTTGAGCATGGCCTTCGCGGCGGCTGCCGTGAAGGACGAGCTGGGCGGATCCGCCGCCGCGTCCGGCGACGCGTCCCAGCTCGACGACGGGTGGCGCGACCAGGTCGACCTGGCCCTGACCGCGCTCGCCGATGCGTGGCAGGACCCCGAGGCCTGGACCGGGGCCACCAAAGTCGGCGGCATCGATCTCCCGGGGGAGATCGCCGGATTGGTCGGGCTGAACGAGGTCGTCGTGCACGGATGGGACCTCGCCGTGGCCCTGGGTCGCTCGTACTCCGTCGATCCCGGCGCCCTCGAGGCGTTGGAGACCTTCCTCGCCCCCGTCCCCGGTGCCCCACCGGCCACCGTCGACGGGCCCTTCGGCCCACCTGTCCCTGTCCCTCCCGATGCTCCGGCGCTCGACCGCCTCGTCGGCCTCGCCGGCCGGGACCCGTCGTGGACCCCGCCCGGGACGTCCCGGTGACCCCGACCCGGAGGATCGGGCACGGGGTGACACCCGACCCGTGCGAGCCGCGCGGCAGGCCGCTCCTCGACCGCTAGGGTCGGTCTCGTGGTCACGCTCGTGTGGAGGATGCCGTTGTTCGGAGACGACATCCACCGTCGCGACTTCCCGCACCGCTGAACGGTCCCCCGTCCGTTTCCGTTCAGTCGCTCAGGAAGTTTCCATGTCAACCGTTTCGTTGCTCGCTCTGCTCGCGGGCTCGTGGGGCGTGATCATGTCGATCAGCCCCCTCCTCCAGATCCGCGCCATGGTGCGGGTCGGCTCCTCCGCCGGAGTCTCGCTCGGCCACCTGCGCGTGCTCCTCGTGGGCTTCGCCCTGTGGCTCGGGTACGGCATCGCTCTCGGCGACCTCGCCCT
This sequence comes from uncultured Actinomycetes bacterium, assembly GCA_963793025.1. Taxonomy (GTDB): domain Bacteria; phylum Actinomycetota; class Acidimicrobiia; order Acidimicrobiales; family Acidimicrobilacustridaceae; genus CAWBYL01. The sequence continues at coordinate 68,417 of CAWBYL010000006.1, read as the reverse complement.
CATCGTCACCAACGGCATGGCCATGGCCGTCGGGGCCACCACCATCGCCGTGGCGGCGCGCTACCGCCCTCGCCCGCTCACCCCACCCCCGGTGGAGGTCGGCACCTCGTCGAGCCGGTGAGCGACAGGCGCCTAGGTGCCCTTCGCCATGCTGGCGAACTTGGTGTAGTGGTCGAGGAAGGCCAGCCGCACCATGCCGGTGGGACCGTTTCGGTGCTTGCTCACCAACACCTCGGCCGTGCCCCGGTCGGGTGAGTCCGGGTTGTAGACGTCGTCGCGGTAGATGAACATCACGACGTCGGCATCTTGTTCGATGCTTCCCGACTCACGCAGGTCGGCGAGCATCGGCCGCTTGTCGGCCCGCATCTCGAGCTGACGGGAGAGCTGGGAGAGGGCCAGCACCGGGCACTCGAGCTCGCGGGCCAGGATCTTGAGACCACGCGAGATCTCCGACACCTCGACCTGGCGGTTCTCGGCGTTGGAGCGCCCCGTCATCAGCTGGAGGTAGTCGACCACCACGAGGCCGAGATCACCCAGGCGGCTCCGCAGCCGCCGGGCCTTGGACCGGATCTCCATGATGGTGAGGTTGGGGTTGTCGTCGATCCACACCGGCGCCTCGGCCAGACGCCCGGTGGCGTGGGCGATCTTGCCCCAGTCGGACTCGGTGAGGTTGCCGTTGCGCACCCGCTTCGAGTCGACCCTGGCCTCGGAGCACAACATGCGCTGGGTGAGCTCGAGCTGGCCCATCTCCAACGAGAAGATCAGCACCGGGCGCTGGGCCTCGATGGCGGCATTGGACGCGATGCCGAGGGCGAGCGCCGTCTTGCCCATCGAGGGGCGGGCGCCCACGACGTACAGGGCGTTGGGCTGGAAGCCCGAGAGCAGCTCGTCGAGGTCGACGAAGCCGGTGGGCAGACCGGTGATGGCGTCGCCCTTGTCATAGAGGCTCTCGAGGCGGTCGAGGTTGTCGTTCAACAGGTCGTGGATGGGCGCCATGGTGTCGGTGACCCGACGTTGGGCGACCTCGAACACCAGCGACTCGGCCTGGTCGACCGTCTTGGTGATGTCCTCGGGGAGGCCGTAGCTCATCTCCGCGATCTCACCCGCCACTCCGATGAGCCGGCGCAACAGCGCGTGCTCCTCGACGATGCGGGCATAGCGGGAGGCGTTGGAGATGGCGGGCGTGGCCGCCTGCAGGGTGACGAGGGTGGCGGGACCGCCGACGGCGTCGAGCAGGCCGGCCCGGCGGAGCTCCTCGGCCACGGTGACGGGGTCGGCCGGCTCGCCGGCCGAGGAGAGCGACGTGATCGCCTCGAAGATGTGCCCGTGCGCCGGCTTGTAGAAGTTGTCGGGCTCGAGGATCTCCGAGGCCACGGCGATGGCGTCCTTGGAGAGCAGCATCGCCCCGAGGAGGGACTCCTCGGCCTGCAGGTTGTGGGGTGGGACCCTGGTCGCCGGATTGGGGCGGGATGGGCGCGGGTCGTCGTCGGGGAAGCTCATGGCCCGATGAGCCTCCCTCGCGCGCCCTGTGAATCGGTAGAAGGACAACCCCGGTTTTTTCGGGGGAAGACCCTGTGGACAGCGTGTGGACAACTGAGTCTGACTGTGGAGTGACCTCGAACCCGGCTGCCCATGTGTGCCATGGGAGGAGGGTACGCGGGGGGTCGGACAGGCTGCCTGGGGACGAACTGTGGACAAGCGACTGCGCCGCGTCACCGAGCGACCACCGACACCGTCACGGACCGTGACAACCGTCACACGCAGGGAAAACGCCGACGGAGGGTCGGCGCACCGACCCTCCGTCGACGTGTCAGAGCAGGATCAGGCCGCCGAGACCTCGACGGTGATCTGGAACTCGACGTCGGAATGGAGCCGGGCGACGACGCTGTGGGTTCCCACGGTCTTGATCGGCTCGTCCATGTGGATGTGACGGCGCTCGAGCTCGATGCCGGTCTGGGCCCGCACCGCTTCGATCACCTCGGTCACCGAGACCGACCCGAAGAGCTTGCCTTCGCCACTGGCACGCGACGACAGCGAGATGACCGCCGGCACCAGCGTCTTGGCCACCTCTTCACCAGCGGCCCGCTCGGCCGCGTCCTTGACGTCGCGTGAGCGGCGCATGGCCGTGGCCTGCGTCTCGACGCCCTTGGAGGCGGCGATGGCGAAACCCTTGGGGACGAGGTAGTTGCGGCCGAATCCGTCGGCCACGTCGACGATGTCGCCCCGCTTGCCGACACCGTCGACGTCGGAGCGCAGGAGCAGCTTCATTCCGTCACCTCTGCGACCTCGGGCGTGGCCTCGACGACAGCCTCGGTCACCGGGGCCTCGGTCACTGCGGCGTCGGCGGTGGGCGCGTCGGTGCTCTCGGGACGGGGCCCGCGATCACCACGATCTCCACGGTCACCGCGATCTCCACGGTCACCGCGATCGCCACGGTCCCGGCCGCCGCCACGCTGGGTCGTGACCCGGTTGGCGTAGGGCAGCAGTGCCATCTCCCGGGCGTTCTTGATGGCCCGGGCGATCTCCTTCTGCTGCTGGGAGTCGTTGCCGGTGACCCGACGGGCCCGGATCTTGGCCCGATCGGACATGAAGCGACGCAGGAGGTTGACGTCCTTGTAGTCGACGTACTCGACCTTCTCCTGCTTGAGGATGCTGATCTTCTTCTTGCTACGGCGCGCGTTGTCCTTGTTCTTGCCGCGCTTGGGTGCTGCCTTGGCCATCAGAAGGGCTCCTCATCCATGTCGTACCCGGCCGGAGCCTGGTTCTGCGCGGGGCGCGGGGCGCTCGGCGCGCTGTTCCCGCCGCCGCCACCGCCGCCGCCACTACCGCCGCCGTCGAAACCGTCGCGGCGCTCGTTGCGGACCACCTGGGCGGTGGCGTAGCGCAGGCTCGGACCGATCTCGTCGGCGACGATCTCGATCTTCGACCGCTTGTCGCCGTCCTGGGTCTCCCAGGACCGCTGATCGAGGCGGCCGGTGACCACCACGCGGCTGCCCTTGGTGACGGATTCGGCCACGTTCTCGGCCATCTGCTGCCAGCAGGTGACGTCGAAGAACGAGACGGCCTCTTCCCATTCGTTGGTCTGGCGGTTCTGCCACCGACGGTTCACGGCGAGGCCGAAGGTGGCCACCGCCTGACCGCTCGAGGTGAACCGCAGTTCGGGGTCGCGGGTGGCGTTGCCGACGACCGTGACGCTGTTTCCTGGTGCCATGAGACTGTTCTCCTTGGCGCTACCCGGCCTGAGCCGGGGTGGCCTCGCCCAGGAGGCCGCGGCGGGCGGCCTCGGCGTCGGGGAGGCGCATCGTCTTGTGGCGGACGACGTCGTCCGCGAGGTGCAGCACCCGCTCGACCTCGTTCAGGTCGCGACCTTCGGTCACGATCTCGAGGACGACGTAGATGCCTTCCCACTTGTGGTTGATCTCGTAGGCGAACCGGCGCCGACCCCAACGGTCGGTCTTCTCCACGGTGCCGCCGCCGGTCTCGACCAGGCGGCCCACGTTCGCGAGATGCTCGTTGACTGTGCTGTCCTCGACATCGCTGTCGAAGATGATCATGAGTTCGTATGCCCGCATGGCGAGCATCACCTCCCTCCGGACCCGCGTCCCCCTGGGACGCCGGGGCCCCGTACGCACGGGGCAGGGCTTCAATTGACCGGGCGACCCTACCGGACGGACGGGTCGATTCCCAAGAGCGGCACGGAGCGACCCCGGATTCTCACGCGCACGCCGCCCCCAGTTCGAGGCGCGCGCCCTCCACCAGGCCGAGATCGGCGAGGCGGCCCTGGGGGACCTCCACGGCCAGGCGGTACGGCCCTCCCGGCGGGTACGACGGGCACACCGGCGTGTCGGGCGGACACGGATCCATGTCCGCCGTCGACACCACCGCGCCGGCGGCGTCGATCCAGGCGATCGAGAGCGGTAGGAGCGTGTCCTTCATCCAGAAGCCGCCGCTGGTGTCGGACGGGAAGTCGAAGACCATGGCCGGCCGGCCGCCCAACTCGGGGTCGGTGACCCCCATCAGGCCCTGGGATCGCTGCGCGGCGTCGACCGCCGACCAGACACACCATTCGCGGGTCGTGCCGTCGGGCATGGTGACGATGACGGTGACCGCGTCGAAGCCCACGGGGGCGACCAGCACCACCTCGGTGGACGCCACCGAGGCTCCGAGCGAGGAGGACGCGGCCCCGGAGGCGCAGCCGGCGAGGAGGAGGACGGCCGCGACGAACGGACCGACCAATCCCGCCGGGCCGAGCCCCCGGCACCGGTGGTTCACCCCAGAGGAGCCGGGCTGCCGTAGAGGCCGAGGGCCTCGGCCGCCGCCGACTTCAGGTGGTAGCTCTCGGCGGCCGACGGGAAGCGACCGCTGCGGACGTCCTCGGCGTAGGCACCGAGGGCCCGGGTGCCTTCGGCGCCGAGGGTGGCGTAGCGGCGCACGAACTTGGGCAGCATCCGGTCCTCTATCCCGAGAACGTCGTGGAACACGAGGACCTGGCCGTCACATGCCGCGCCGGCGCCGATGCCGATGGTGGGCACGTCGACGGCGTCGGTCACCATGCGTCCGACCTCGTCGGGGACGCCCTCGATGACGATGGCGAAGCAGCCGGTGGCGGCGAGCGCCTCGGCGTCGGCCACCAGCTCCAGAGCGGCGGCGTGCTCACGACCCTGGACCTTGAACCCGCCCATGGCGTTCACCGACTGCGGGGTGAGGCCCACGTGGCCCATCACCGGGATCTCGGCGTCCACCAGAGCCTCGACCATCGGGAGGCGCTTCCGTCCGCCCTCGAGCTTCACGCACTGCGCGCCGGCCCGGATCAGCTGGGCGGCGTTGCGCACCGTGTCCTCCACCGAGACGTGGTAGCTGAGCCACGGGAGGTCGGCCACGACGAGCGCGGAGGGCTTGGCCCGGGCCACCGCCGCGGTGTGGTGAGCCATGTCGTCGACGGTCACCTGAAGGGTGTCGTCGTAGCCGAGCACCACCATGGCGAGGGAGTCCCCCACCAGGATCATGTCGACACCAGCGGCGTCGGCCATGCGCGCCCCCGGCGCGTCGTAGGCGGTCACCATCACCAGCGGAACATCCCCTCGGCGGACCTTGCGGCCACGGACCGAAGGCACGGTCATACGTGCGCTCATCGGAGCCTCCTGTTTCCCGTCCAGCGCCACTCGGCTGCCGGCGGTACGGAACCGACGCTACTGGCGCGCCGACGCAGGGGCAATGGGCCCGTGGGGTGACGTCCGGCTCACCCCGTGGTGCGCTTGGCCGCGGGGTTGGTGGTGGTCGGAGTGGACGTCGAGGGCGTCGTGGTGCTCGGAGGAGCGGTCGTGGGGGTCGTCGTCGACGGTGGTCGAGTCGTCGTCGGCGCCGCCGGGGCGGCCGTCGTCGAGGTGGTCGACGGGGCCCGGGTCGTCGACGGGCTCACCACCGAGGACGGGGCCCGGTCACCGGCCGGAGACAGATCCGGCTTCTCGAACGGGCAGCTCTCGAGACCTTCGGTGGCCTTGGTCATGTACCGCTGCCAGATGGTCGCCGGGAGGGAGCCGCCCGTGACCGACTTGCCGTGCACCGACTCCATCAAGCGGGGCTGGCCGTCCGCGTCGGCGCCGGGATATCCGACCCACACCGCGGTGGTCAGCTTGCAGGTGAAGCCGTTGAACCAGGCGTCGCGGTAGTTGTCGGTCGTGCCCGTCTTGCCCGCCGCCGGCTGGGAGATCTTGGCGCCGGTACCGGTGCCACCCTCGATCACCTGGTTGAGCGCCCAGTTGACCTCCTGGGCCTCGGTCTCGGTGAGCACCTCGGTGCGCTCGATCTGGTTCTCGTAGAGGATGTTCCCCGCCGCGTCGGTGACCTTTGAGACCACGTAGGGCGGGATGTGCTGGCCGTTGTCGGCCAGGGTCGAGTACCCCGACGCCATGTCCAGCACCGAGACGCTGCCCGAGCCGAGGGCGAGCGACAGGACCGGATCCAGCTCGGCCGTCACCCCCATCTGGTGGGCGAGGGCCACGACGTTGTCGGGTCCGACGTCCTGCATCAGCTGCACGTACGCCGTGTTCGACGACTTCTGGGTGGCCTGGACCAGGTTCAGCACCCCGAGGCCGGCGTCGGAGTAGTTCGCCGGTTCGTAGATCTCACCGCCGTCGAGCTTGATGGTGATCTTCGCCGGAGCGTTGTAGGTCTTGGCCAGGGGGATGTTCTGGCGCATGGCCTCGGCCAGCACGAAGGGCTTGAACGACGAACCGGGCTGGCGCCCGCTGCCGCCTCCGTCGGTCCCGACGGCCAGGTTCACCTTGGCGAACGGGCCGTCGCCGTTGTAGTCGAGGCCGCCCACCATGGCCCGCACCGCTCCCTGGTCGTCGATGGAGACGAGAGCCGAGGACGGGTCGTCAGGCTGGTTCAGGGTGGAGGTGATGGCGTCGACCGCGTCACCCTGGTCCTGCATGTCGAGCGTCGTGTACACCCGCAGCCCCCCGCCGTAGACGTCGGCGTCGGTGAAGCCACCCTCGGTCGTGAGCCAGTGGCGGACGTACTCGACGAAGTACTCGGTCCCCCACTCCGGGTGGGCCACCGTCCCGTAGTTCGTGCGAGTCTCGCGCGAGACGACGTCGTCCCAACCAGCGACGCTGGCCTCGTCGTACACCTCCTGGGTGATGTCGCCGGTCTCGACCATGGCCTTCAGCACCGAGTTGCGGCGCTGCACCGCGGTGGATCGATTGGTCCCGGCCTTCGGATCGTCGGGCGAGAGCTGGGCGTCGGCCGTCTCGGGGGCGCGGATGAGCCCGGCCAGATAGGCCGCCTCGTTGAGATCGAGCTGCCCCACGGACTTGGCGAAGTAGGCCCGCGATGCCGCCTCCACGCCGTAGGCCCCGCGCCCGAAGTAGATCGTGTTGAGGTAGCGGGTCAGGATCTCCTGCTTCGGGAGCTCCCGTTCGAGCTTGACGGCCAGGGCCGCTTCCTTGATCTTGCGGGTGATCGTGCGTTCCTGGCTCAGGTAGACGTTCTTCACGTACTGCTGGGTGATCGTCGAACCACCCTGCTGCACGCTGTCGGAGCGGAAGTTCGCCCACAGGGCCCGCACGATGCCGGCCGGGTCGACGCCGCCGTGCTCGAAGAACGTGCGGTCCTCGGCGGCGAGCACCGCCTGGACCAGCACCGGCGGGAGCTGGTCGTACTCCACCGTGATGCGGTCGACCCCTCCCGAGAGCTGCGCCATGGAGTTGTCCGCGTTGCAGCCCGTCGCCACCGACGAGTCGCAGAAGAACGAGGTCTGCAGGAGCGGCGGGTCCTTGTCGGGCAGGGGCACCTGGGTGAACAGGTAGCCGGCGCCGGCCACCACCAACACGAACAACAAGGCGAAGAGGAACAGGACCCGACGCATGCGCCACACGATGCTGCGCCGCTCGCCCGCCGCCTTGGCCCGGGCCTTCTCGGCGCGACGGGCGGCGCGCCGGCTGGTCGTGGCGGCGGAGCCGGCGGGGCCGGCGGTTCCGGGGGGCATGTTCGGGAGCTACCTCAGGCGGAGCGGGCGGGATTCAACAGGAACGTCCGTGCCAGATGGTTCCAGTTGCATCCCGGACACACCTCGACCACGTAGCAGGCGAACTCGCCCTGCCGTCGGGCCAGCGCCCGCAGTTCCTTCGCCGAGGTTACGCAACGACCGTGGCTGGGAAGCCGCGGGCCGAACACATAGGAGACGAGGACGAGCTTCTCGTCCTCGCAGATGGGGCAGTCGAGCTTGGTGGGCTCTGCACACTCCCTCGCCGCTCGCACCAGCTCGGGGTGGGCGTCGCACACCTCGTGCTGGGCCAGGCGACCCTTGCGGTACTCCGAGATCAGGTGCTTGCGCGCGAGGCGGTAGTCGATCTCGCCGGGGCCGGCGGCAACCGCGCCCCTGACCGATCCTGGACCGAAGCTCACGGGCCCCGAGGCTAGCGACACCGCGCCGAGAACGACGGTTGCCCGGCCGGATCCACCGGCGGACGGGTGCGGTCCACCGGTCGCCGACGCCCTCGCGGGAGACTCGGACGGTGAGCGAACCCGGTGTCCCCCATTCGTCGCCCCCGGACTTCCCGGGCGACTCCGACCTCCCGCTCGACGTCGTCGTGTACGGACCTGACATCGCCGACGAGTCCTCGCTCCGCCTCCTCGGCACGCCCGAGGGCCGCCGGATCCTGCTGCTCGGCAGTGGTCGCGGCCACACGGCGGTGGTCCTCGCCGGCCAGGGGGCCCATGTCATCGTCGTCGAGTCCGACCACGACCGCCTCGAGTCCACGCGAGACCTCGCCGACGCCGCCGAAGCCCGCCTGGAGCTGCACCACGGTGACCTCGCCGAGCTCGCCTTCGTGCGGGCCGACACGGTCGACGCCGCCCTGTCGATCATGGAGATGGGCCGGATCGAGGACCTCGACCGGGTGCTGCGCCAGGTGAACCGGGTATTGCGGACGGGGGGGACCTTCACCTGTTCGCTCCCCCACCCCGCCTACCTCATGCTCGATGACCGCGAGCCGGGCCCGCCGCGCGTCATCCGTCCCTACGCGGACCGCGAGCGGTGGCTCCTCGGAAGCACCGCCGTGCACCCCCGCTCGGTCGCCGACGTGTTCGCCTCGTTCGGACGCGCCAACTTCCGGGTCGACGCCATCCTCGAACCGCCTGCTCGACCCACCGATCCGCCGAGTGCCTTCTGGTCCGAGACCATGACCCTCGTGCCCGCCACCCTCGTCGTGCGGGGCCGCAAGGAAGGCCTCTGACCGAACCGGACCGGCGTCGGTCGAGCCCGCCCGGCGTCAGGTCGCGGGCCCCTCAACCCGCTCGGCCCACCACGCGTCGAGACGACGTTGCGCCTCCTCCTCGCCCAGGGGTCCCTCCTCCAGGCGCAGCTCGAGCAGGAAGTCGAGGGCTTCGCCGACCTCGCGCCCGGGCCGGATACCCAGATGCTCCATGACCCGCCGGCCGTCCAGGTCCGGCCGGATGGCGGCCAGCTCCTCGTGCGCCTGGAGCTCGGCGATGCGCTCCTCGAGCTCGTCCATGCGCCGCGACAGCATCCGGGCCTTGCGCTCGTTGCGCGTCGTGCAGTCGCACCGGGTGAGCTCGATGAGCTCGGGCAGGAGGTCGTCGGCGTCGCGCACGAACCGCCGCACCGCGGAGTCGGTCCAGCCCATCTTGTAGGTGTGGAAGCGCAGGTGCAGGAACACCAGGCGTGAGACCGCCTCGACATCCGCCGTGGAGTAGGCCAGGGCCTTCATGCGCTCCCTGGTCATCCGCGCACCGACGACCTCGTGGTGGTGGAACGACACACCGCCGTCGCCGATCGACCGGGTCCTGGGCTTGCCCACGTCGTGGTAGAGCGCCGCCAGACGCACGAGCCGCTCGGGGCGGGTCTTGGCCACCACCGCGATCGTGTGGCTGAGCACGTCCTTGTGCCGGTGGATGGGGTCCTGCTCGAGACGCATCTTGGCGAACTCGGGCAGGAAGCGGTCGATCAGCCCGGTGTCGGCGAGGAACCACAGTCCCGGACTCGGGTCCTCCACGACCAGCAGCTTGTCGAACTCGTCGCGGATGCGCTCGGCCGACACGATCTCCAGCCGGTCGGCCATGGCCTCGACCGCGGCCACCAGCTCCGGATCGGGGCGCAGCCCGTACCCGGCGATGAACCGGGCGGCCCTGAGCATCCGTAGCGGGTCGTCGGAGAACGACGCCTCGGGAGACAGCGGCGTGCGCAGTCGACCGGCGGCCAGGTCCTCGGCGCCTCCGAACGGATCGATGAGCACCGGATCGGGTAGCGAGAGCGCCATCGCGTTCACGGTGAAGTCGCGCCGTGAGAGATCAGCCTCGACGGCGTCGGAGAACTCCACCACCGGCTTGCGGGAGTCGGGATCGTACGCCTCGGCCCGATGGGTCGTGATCTCGAAGTCCCAGCCGTCGGTTCGACACCCGATGGTGCCGAAGCGCTCACCCTGGGTCCAGACCGAGTCGGCCCACCCCTTGACCAGCCGCTTCGTCTCCTCCGGCCGGGCATCGGTGGTCAGGTCGATGTCGCGACCCGAGCTCATGTCCCGGCCGAGGAGCAGGTCGCGCACGACGCCGCCGACCAGATAGATCCGGTGTCCGGACGCGGCGAAGCGCTCGGCCAGCGGGGCCGAGCGCTCGAGCACGGGACGAAGACGGTCCGGGATCACGGCCGCGCAGGCTACCGGGACCGGCGCCCGGCCCCGGTCGGGTTCAGCCCTCGGCGCGGGCCCGCATGCGCACGACGGCATCGACGACGTGGCCGCCGGGACCTCCGCTGGTGGGGGCCTCCGGACGGTACCCACCGCCGACGAGTGCGCTCAGCGTCGCCCCCGCCGAGTGGGTGAGGGCCTCGAGGTCGTAGCCGCCCTCGAGGAACGCGATGCAGTGACCCGACGGCACCAGGCCGACCAGCTCCGCAGTCATGTCCGCGTAGTCACCGGCGGACAACGACAAACCGGTGAGCGGATCGCGGCGGTGGGCGTCGAACCCCGCCGAGATCAAGACCCAGGTGGGATCCCAGGTGTCCGCAAGGGGATGTACGACCTCGTCGAAGGCCCGGCGGTAGACGTCGCCGGTGGTACCCGCCGGGAAGGGAAGGTTCACGGTGGTACCCGACCCGTCTCCCCAGCCCGTCTCCTCGATCGCTCCCGTACCGGGATAGAGCGGGTACTCGTGGAGCGACACGTACAGCACCCGCGGGTCTCGGAAGAACACGTCCTGGGTGCCGTTGCCGTGATGGGCGTCGTAGTCGACGATGAGCACGCGCTCCCCTCTGTCGGCCAGGGCCATGGCGGTCACAGCCACGTTGTTGACCAGACAGAAGCCCATGGCCCGTCGGGGCGTGGCGTGATGGCCGGGAGGGCGCACGGCACAAAAGGCCACGTCGGCCTGTCCGGCGTCGAGGCGGGCCACGGCGTCGATCCCGGAGCCGGCGGCCCGGAGCAGGGCGGCGAAGGAGTCCTCACACACGACCGTGTCTCCGTCGATGTGGCCGCCCCCCATCGCCGTGAACTCCTCCAGGGCCAGCAGGTACCGGCCGGGGTGGACCCGCTCGATCTGCTCCCAGGAAGCCGGTTCGGGCTCGAAGCGCACCACCGCGTCGCGCAGGTCGGCGGCATCCACTCCGTCGAGGACGGCGGTCAGGCGCGCCGGGCGTTCCGGATGGCCGGGGCCGGTGTCGTGCAGGAGGAACTGGGGGTGGGCGGCCAGCAGGATGCTCACCTGGTCAACCTACCCGCCACCCTCCGTCGCTTCCCCGAACAGCCGGGTCGAGCGCCCGGTCCGACCAACCGATCGGTCGTAGGCTCGCGCCCACCGCCATGCGACGACTCGACACCATCACCGGCGGCGCCGACCGGCTACGGATCGGAACGTGGAGAGGCGATCCCACGATCGCCCTCCTCAGCCCCACGCCGGGCCTGAGCCCCTCTCCGTCGACCATGGCCCGCGCCCTCGACGAAGCTCGTCGGCGGGGCTACCGCAGCGTCCTCACCCCGGCGCTGAGCGCGCCGGAGCAGGCCCCCTTCGTGGCCGCCGGGTTCCGCATCCACGAACGCCTGCACCTCCTGGGCCACGACCTGCGCGACCTGCCTCCCGCCCGTCAGCCCGGCCTCGGACTCCGGCGCGGCCGCAACCGGGACGTCGAGACCGTGCTCGCGGTGGACGGAGCCGCCTTCGACAGCTTCTGGCACTTCGACGCCGCGGGTTTGGCCGACGCCCGCACCGCCACGCCCCAGGCCCGGTTTCGCGTCGCGGTCGTCGACGGGGAGATCGTGGGGTACCACGTCACCGGCCGAGGCGGCCGCCTCGGCTACCTCCAGCGCCTGGCCGTCCTCCCCGAGCACCACGGCCGGGGCATCGGCACCACCCTCATCGGTGACTCCCTGGAGTGGTGCGTGCGCAAGGGCTGCCAGTCGGTGCTGGTGAACACCCAGGAGGCCAACAGCCGGGCGCTGGCCCTGTACGAGCACCTCGGCTTCCGCTCCGAGCCCACCGGTCTGGCCGTGCTCGAACGGCCCCTCGACGACAGGCCGGCGGGGTGAACCGGGCGCGACTCGTCCTGGCTCTCGGGCTGCTCGCCATCGTCGTGGTCATCATGGCGGGGTCGCTCAGCGGGTCCTCGACCCGCGCCGCGGCTCAGGAGCCCGAGGCCGCGGAGGCGAGGGTCATGAAGGTCCTCGACCAGACGAGCTGGGTCGGACCGGCCGGGCGGTTCGTCCTCCGACTCGACGTGAGCGCCCTCCCCGCCGACACCCGGATCGGCCTCACCGTCCACTTCAAGGTCAATGGGCGAGCGCGCTTCGACGCCACGACGCGCGGTGAACAACTCGGCTCCACGATCCGGGGGTTCGATCCTCGCCCGCTCGGCGAGCTCGCTCCCGCCATCGACGGCTCGGTCACCCTCGCCATCCCCGTCACCCCGTCCTACCCCGTCCCCGACGGAGGGGTCGTTCTCACCGCGCCGGGGGTCTACCCCGTGGTGGTCGAGGCCGTCGACGCCGCCGGTGACACGGTGGAGGAGCTCGTGACCTACCTGGTGCGCCTCGACGACCCCGACCCCGCCTCCCCGGCCCTGGCGGTCGGCGTCGTCGTGCCCCTGACCGCCGAGCCCGGCGTGGCCCTCGACGGCAGCCCGTACCTGCCCGACGAGACCACCAGCGCCCTCGAGAAGCGGATCGGTGTGCTCGCCGAGAGCACAGCCCCGCTGACGCTGCTGCCCGCCGGCGGCTCACTGGCCTCCCTGGCCGCCCGGGACCCCGGCGGCACTGCGGCTGTCCAGGAGCTCGCCACCGCGCTCGGTCGCCGCCAGGTGCTGGGGGCCCCCTACGTACCCCTCGACCTCGGCGCCTGGGTCCAGAGCGGTCTCACCGACGACGTGGCCACCCAGTACCGGTCGGGAGCGCAGGCCACCGAGGCGGCGCTCGGGTCGCCACCCGACGGGCGCACCGCCGTCGTCGACCAGTCGGTGACGCCGACGGCGCTCGACACCCTGCAACAGATGGGCGTCGAGTCCATCGTCGTCCCGTCCGGCCAGCTCGAGGCGGTGAGTGAACGGTCGGTCGGAACCACGTTCACCGAGTTGTTCGACGTGGCCACCGCGAACGGGACGCTCCTGCGCGCCGTGCCGGCCGACGAGGAGTTGGCCGCCCGGCTGGCCGGGGGCGGCGACCCCGTACTCGCGGCCAACCAGACGCTGGCCGAGCTGGCGGTCCTTCGCCTCGACCGACCCCGCGAGGGCCAGGGGACCGCGTTGATCGTGCGTGACGGCACCGAGCCCGAGGCGCTGGCCACGTTCCTCGCCGGCCTGACCGGTCGCGACGGTGCCGACAGCGGGGCCCCCGGGGCGGCGATGGTCGCGCCGGTCACGCTCGACAACCTGGTCATCGGAGTGGACACCGCCACCACGACCGCCCGCGGCAACACCACCACGCTCGTGCGTCCCTATCTCTCGGATCCACCGGCGTCGCTCGGGACCTATCCCGACGACCTGCGCCAGGCCGACCGCTCGCTCGTGGGGCTGGTCTCTCTGGTGCCCGACGACAAGGAACGCCATAGCCAGGTCGAGCAGTCGATCCTCACGTCCGGCTGGCGGACCTTCGACCCGCCCGACCGCAACGCCTACCTCGGCGCCGCCGAGACGAGCATCGAGGCCACCACCGACGAGATCGTCGTGCCCGCCCAGCAGGTCGTGACCCTCACGTCCCGCTCGGGCAAGGTGCCTCTCAACCTGGAGAACCGGCTCCCCTACCCCGTACGGGTCCGGATCCTGTTGAGCAGTGCCAAGCTCGACTTCCCCGAAGGCGCCGTGATCGAGCAGGAGCTGGACGCGGCCACCACCACCCGCCTCGACCTGCCGGTCACCACCAAGGCCTCCGGCGCCTTCCCTCTGGACGTGGCGATCCGGTCGGCCGACGGCTCGCTCCCGGTGACCACGACCCGTTTCACCGTGCGATCGACGGCCATCTCGGGGGTGGGCCTGATGCTCTCGATCGGCGCCGGGCTGTTCCTCCTCGTGTGGTGGGCCCGCCACTTCCGCACGGCCCGTCGAGCCCGGAAGCTGATCGCCGCTGACCCGGCTGCACCCCAGCCGGGTGAGTACGCTCCGGCCGAGACCGAACCAAGGGGGGATCGATGACTGGGGTCCACATCGTCACTGACAGCTCGTGCGACCTCTCCGAGGCCGACACCGACGCGCTGGAGATCGGGGTGGTGCCCCTCAGCATCCGCTTCGGCTCCGAGGAGTTCGTCGATCGCGAGCAACTCAGCGTGGAGGACTTCTACGCCAAGATGGCGAGCACCGGCCTGCTCCCCGAGACGGCGGCCCCGTCTCCAGGACGCTTCGAGCAGGAGTTCCGGGCGGCGGCGGCGGCCGGTGCCGACGCCGTCGTGTGCATCAACCTCTCGAGCGAGCTGTCGGCCACCATGCAGTCGGCCCGGGCGGCCGCCACCGCCCTGGACGGCGAGCTCGACGTCCGGGTGATCGACAGCCTCTCGCTCACAGGAGGGCTGGGCACCATGGTCCTGGCCGCCGCCCGGGCCGCCGCCGACGGGGCCGACGCCGACACGGTGGAGGCGCTCGTGCGGGCCATGGTCCCCCGTACCGAGATCTACGGGGCCCTCGACACCCTCGAGAACCTCAAGAAGGGCGGCCGCATCGGGAGTGCCAAGGCCCTCCTCGGCTCGATGCTGGCGGTGAAGCCGATCATCCACATCACCGACGGCGCCGTCGAGGAAGCGGCCAAGCAGCGGACCCGGCGCCGAGCCCTCGAGTGGCTGCGCGACACGCTGTTCGAGGCGGGCGACGTCGAGCAGCTCTCCGTGCTCCACGGCGAAGCGCCCGACGTCGACGTGTTCCTCGACATGATCGCCTCCCGGTATCCGCGCGACTCGATCCGTCTGGGCAAGATCGGAGCCGTCATCGGCACCCACGGCGGGCCCGGCGTGGTCGGGATCTGCTACCTCAAGCCGTGATCTCAGGCGCCGGGTCCGCGCCGTGACGCCGGGCGCCCGCGTCGGGTCGGGCCAGGTCCTCTCGGGCCGCTACCGACTCGAGAGCCACCTGGCCAGCGGGGGCATGGCCGAGGTCTGGTCCGCCACCGACCAGGTCCTCGGGCGTCCGGTGGCCGTCAAGATCCTGCACGCCCACCTCGCCGACGACGACGAGCTGCGAGCCCGGTTCCACGCCGAGGCGGTGGCCGCCGCCCGGCTCGTCCACCCGTCGATCGTCGCCATCTACGACACCTGCGACGACGACGGCACCGAGGCCATCGTCATGGAGCTGGTGCGGGGGCGAACGCTGCGGGCGTTCCTCGACGAGCGGGCCCGCCTCGAGCCCGTCGAGGTCGTGCACATCGGAGCCGAGGTCGCGGCTGCCCTCACCTGTGCCCACCGGTCGGGGATCATCCATCGAGACATGAAGCCGGCTAATATTTTGTTGTCGGACGACGGCCGGGTGCTGGTGACCGACTTCGGCATCGCCAAGGTCCTGGACGAACCCGATCTGACCCGCACGACCCAGCTGCTCGGAACGGTGAAGTACCTGGCTCCCGAACAGGTCGAGGGTTCGAAGGTCGACGCCCGCACCGACGTGTACGCGCTCGGTGCCGTGCTCTACGAGTCGCTGTGCGGCGAGCCGCCGTTTCGGGCCGAGAGTGCGGCCGCCCTGGCCCTGGCCCGCCTCCAACGGCCACCGTCTCCCCCCAGCGACCTGGTCGCCGGCGTGCCCGCAGACCTCGATGCGGCCATCGTGCGAGCCCTCGCCCGAGATCCCGACGACCGTTTCGCCTCCAGCGACGACATGCGCACCGCCCTGCAGGCCACCCGCCTGGACCAGTGGGGTGACGCCACCATCATCACGTCGACGACCGAGCTCGGCCTCGTCGGCCCTCCGGTCGTGGGCGCTCAGCCGACACCGGTCGAGCCCGTGGTCGGTCCCGGCGCTCCCCCGTCTCCCCCCGGGTCCGGCACCCGCCCCCCTGCTCGGCGTCGGCGGCCCGGAGCGGCCGTCGTCGTCACCCTGGTCGTGGTGGCCGCGTTGGTGCTCGCCGCCCTGCTCGTGGCCAGCACCAAGGCGGGCCGGGACCTGTTCTCGTCGACACCCACCACCGCGCCCACACCCGACCCCGCCCGTCTCCTCCCCGTCGCCTCCGCCCGCTCCTACGACCCGCAGGGCACCGGGGCCGCCGGCGAGAACGGTGCGCTGGCGGCTCTGGCCATCGACGGCCAGCCGGGAACGGCGTGGCGGACCGAGACCTACACCACTCGCCGGTTCGGCAACCTCAAGACCGGTGTCGGGCTGGTGGTGGACCTCGGCGCCGACCAGAACGTGGCCGGTATCACGATCACCTCACCGACGAGAGGCTGGGCGGTGGAGATCTACGTGAGCGGGTCGACACCCGCCGAGCTGGCGGGGTGGGGACCACCGGTGGCGGCGGCTCAGGACATCCAGGGCGACGCCCAGCTCGACCTCGGTTCCACCTCGGGCCGATCGGTCCTGGTGTGGATAACCGACCTGGGCGACGGGCCCACCAACCGAGTGGAGATGAGCGACCTGGTGATCACCTCGTGACGACCGGTCTGCGGACGTCCGGGATCGATCGCGGGCCACAGGGGTAGGATCCGGCTCCATGGAGACACCCGGAGGCGACGAGGCGAGCCCGACCGGCGCCACGCCCGACAACGCAGGTCTTCCCGACGGCCCGCCATCGGTGACCCCACCTCCCGCCTTCCCGCCCGATCCGCCCCCCGCAGTCGCCCCCCCGGCTGCCACCCCACCTCCGATGGGCACGTGGGTACCGGTCGAGGAGCCGAGCGGCACGGCCGATTCGGCCGGTGGCCTGCTCGGCGGCGACTGGCCGGCCCAGGCGACCGACGCCATCGTCAACGTCGTCGGTTCGGTGCGCGACCGCACCATCGGCCCGATCAGTACCGTGGCGCGTGGACTGGTGTTCGGTCTGTTCGCCGTCGTACTCGGCCTCATGCTGGTCGTGCTCTTCCTCGTCGGGGCCATCCGCCTGCTCGACGAGGCGCTGCCCTCCACCGTGTGGCTGCCGTACCTCATCCTCGGAGTGATCTTCCTGGTGGCCGGCGCCCTCGTCTTCCGGCGCCGCTACGTACCGTCACCCGACGGGAATAGCGAAGCTCACTAGAGCGTTCACACCCATACCCCTTGGGGTACATCCCCGCTCTGGAGAGAAGATGTCCCAGTCCCCCGACGTCCGCAAAGTCATCATCATCGGGTCCGGTCCCGCCGGGCTCACTGCGGCGATCTACACCGCCCGAGCCAACCTCGAGCCGCTGCTCATCGAGGGTGAGCCCTCCTCGACCAGCGATCAGCCCGGAGGCCAGCTGATGCTGACCACCGAGGTCGAGAACTTCCCCGGTTGGCCCGACGGCATCATGGGCCCGGAGCTCATGGTCCGCTTCCGGGAGCAGGCCGAGCGCTTCGGGACCGAGATCCTCACCCGCAAGGTGAGCCGGGTCGACCTGTCCGCCCGCCCCTTCGGTGTCTGGGTCGGTGATCCCGACGCACCCGAGCCCACGTACCGGGCCGAGGCCATCGTCGTGTCGACTGGCGCCCAGTCGCTGATGCTCGGGCTCCCCGAGGAGGCTCGCCTCCTCGGGCACGGACTCTCAACCTGTGCCACGTGCGACGGGTTCTTCTTCCGCGACCACGACATCGCTGTCGTCGGTGGCGGCGACTCCGCCGTCGAGGAAGCCATCTTCCTGACCAAGTTCGCCCGGTCGGTCACCATCGTGCACCGTCGGGACGAGCTGCGGGCCTCGAAGATCATGCAGGACCGGGCTTTCGCCAACGACAAGATCCGCTTCGCCTGGAACTCGACCGTCGTGGGCGTCCACGGCGACATGACCGTCGAGGGCATCCGCCTCCAGGACACCGTCACCGGCGAGGAGCGGGACCTCCCCGTCTCCGGGGTGTTCGTCGCCATCGGCCACAAGCCGAACACCGATCTGTTCAAGGGCCAGCTGCAGCTCGAGGAGAACGGCTACCTGGTGACCCACGACGGGTCGCTCACCGACGTCGAGGGCGTGTTCGCCTGCGGTGACGTGCAGGACCACGTCTACCGCCAGGCCATCACCGCTGCCGGCTCCGGCTGCATGGCCGCCATCGACGCCGAGCGCTGGCTCGAAGGCCAACACTGACCTGCTGGCGGGAGCGCCCTCGGCCCTCCCGCCCGCACGACCCTGTCCCCGAAACCGCTCGAAGAACGAGGTTCCCCAATGTCCGAGCACATCACAACCCTGTCCGACTCCACCTTCGACGAGCAGATCGGCTCCGCCTCGGAGCCGGTGATCGTCGACTTCTGGGCCGAGTGGTGCGGTCCATGCAAGATGATCGCCCCGATCCTCGGTGAGATCGCCGAAGAACAGGCCGGCAAGCTCCAGGTGGCCAAGCTGAACGTGGACGACAACCCTGACATCGCCCGTCGCTTCGGGGTCATGAGCATCCCCACCATGATCGTCTTCAAGGACGGCCAGGAAGCGGCCCGCATCGTCGGGGCCAAGGGCAAGGGCCAGCTCCTCGAAGACCTCAGCGCCTTCCTGTAGCACCCACGCCGGTCGGTCCGGCCCCGGTCCGCACGAGGCCATCACCGCTTGGCGGTGGTGGCCTCGTCGCCGTTTTCGACCGAAGCGGCCGTGGTCAGGCCCACCCGTCGGCCTGTCGGGCGACGGGGAAGCGTCGCCCCGTGCCGTGGTCGAGGGTTTTCGCGGCCGTGTCGCCGAGAAACCGTTCCAACGGTTGACCACAGGTTTGCACACAGCCTGTGGAGAACCGTCGAGCGATGGTGTCGCTCGACGTTGGGACTCGGTCAGTCGGATTCTTCGCGGCCCTCGAGGATCACGCGATAGATGCGTTCCAGATCCTCGATGGTGGCGAAGTCGACGACCATCCGTCCCCGCTTGGCCCCCATCGACACCTGCACCTTCGTGTCGAGGTGACCAGAGAGCAGCTCCTCGAGCTCGAGCAGGGCAGCGGGCCGCACCGCGTTGGTCGTGGCCGCGGAGCTCGCCGTCGGGCCCTGCTCCGGATCGGGTTCGCCCTGATGGAGCCGGACCCGGTCCTCGACGTCGCGGACCGTGAGGTGCTCGGCCACGATGGCTCGGGCCAGCGACTCCTGGAAGGCACGGTCAGGAGTGCCCAACAGGGCCCGAGCATGCCCGGGGGAGATCTGGCCGTCGGCCAGCAGCCTCTGGATGCTGGGGGGCAGATGCAGGAGACGCAGCGTGTTGGCCACCGCGGACCGACTCTTGCCCACCTGGCGGGCGACTTCCTCCTGGGTCAGTCCGAAGTCCTCGACCAACTGCTGATAGGCGGCGGCCTCTTCGAGCGCTCCCAGATCCTCACGATGGAGGTTCTCCACCAGCGCCTGCTCGAGTGAGCCGGCATCCTCGGCCGGACGCACGATGGCGGGGATCGTCTGGAGCCCGGCGCGACGGGCGGCCCGCCACCGGCGTTCACCGGCGATGAGCTCATAGGCTGCCGGTCCGGTGGCTCGCACCAGGATCGGTTGGAGCACCCCGACGGCCTGGATCGACGACGCCAGGCTGACGAGCGCCTCCTCGTCGAAGTACCCACGGGGTTGGAACCGGTTCGGCTGGATCTCCGACAACGGCAGCTCACGGAGCTGGGCGTCGGCGTCCTCCAGGCGCTCGGTGGCGGGAATGAGAGCTCCGAGGCCCTTACCCAATCCGCTGCGGCGTCCCACCACTGACCTCCTTGGCCAACTGCCGGTAGGCGATCGCCCCCCGACTACTCGGATCGAACGTGATGATCGGCTGCCCGAACGAGGGCGCCTCCGAGATGCGCACGGTGCGAGGCACGATCTGGCGACAGACCTTGTCGCCGAAGTGCAGGCGCACTTCCCCGGCCACCTGATCCGAGAGCTTGGTCCGGGCGTCGTACATGACCAGGATGATGGCGCTCACCTCGAGCACCGAGTTCAGATTGCGCTGCACCAGGTCGACGTTGCGCAGCAGCTGGCTCAGGCCTTCCAGGGCGTAGTACTCACACTGGATGGGGACGACCACCTCGGTGGCCGCGGCCATGGCGTTGATGGTCAACAGACCCAACGACGGCGGGCAGTCGATCAGGATGAAGTCGTAGTCGTCCTTGACCGCCTCGATGGCGTTGTGGAGCTTCATCTCTCGACTGAACGCCGGCACCAGCTCGATCTCGGCGCCGGCCAGATCGAGGCTGGCCGGCGCCACGAACAGGTTTCGGACCGAGGCGCCTTCGATGCAGTCCTCGAGCGGGGTGTCGTTGAGCAGGACGTCGTACATCGACGACTCCAGGGCCCGGGTGTTCACACCGAGCCCGGTCGAAGCGTTGCCCTGCGGATCGAGATCGACCACCAGTGTGCGGTAGCCCAGCTCGGCCAGGCACGCACCCAGGTTGACCGCGGTCGTGGTCTTGCCCACACCACCCTTCTGGTTGGCGATGGCCATGACCCGCGGCAGCGGCCGACCCTGGGCGATGGGCGACGTCGGCGGAGCCGCGGCGCCCGTCGGCGCCGGTGCTACCGCGCTGGTGGCGCCGCTGGGAGGCGACCCTGCATCGGCAGGGGAGGAGGAGTCCACCTCGCCGGTGGCGGCCTCCTCCGGGGAGGGCGGTGCCGTGTCGCTCGACACGGGATCCGACTCGGAGCTGGCCGACTCCGTCGATGGCCCACTCGGCGCGGTCCGCAGCACGTTGGCGTGCTGGCCGAATCCGCCTTCCGGGGCGCCCAACGGAGGCCGGACGGAGTCGTCGGGACCAGCCGGTGTCGGGTCCAGCGGTGCCGCCGTGGGCTCGGCGTCTTCTGGCGCCGGGGCGGGAGCCCCAGAGCCGAGGTCTTCTGGATCCATGCACCCCAACTCAGGATCAGGCGGGTACGACCGCAGGAAGTCGACCGACCAGCATCAACGCTCGGACGGGACGATCGCCATCCTGCCCGGCTCACGGGGTCTGGTCAAGGACCCTCATGTTCCACGTGAAACATGAGGGGTGGTCATCCGCCATTCGGCAGCCCCTGTCCGAAGCCGCCGGGCTCCTGCCTGCGGCGCAACGACGGTACCCCGATCACCCTCCCGCCCGTGTTCGCTCCCCTGGCCATCGCCAATCGGCCGCCCGTTACGGACGTCGACCGCACCAAGGTGCTCCCCCGGCGGTGGTGCCCGTTCCCGCGCCACGGTCATCGCCATCCTGGAGGAGATCCGGACCTGATCCGGTTGGGCCGGAGCCGGACACCTCGGCTGCGGAGACCCCCCGGCCTGCACCGTGAGGCGGCGAGCGCAAGGCCCCGCGTCCATGGCTGGAGCCCCTCATCGCCTCCTTCCTGGACCAAGGCCCGCCGATAGGGCGTCCTCGACCGGTGCCGCCGCACCGCCCAGTCGACGAGCGCTCCATCCCGGCCAACGACCGTAGACCGTCTCGGAATCGGCTCATCGGCCTGCACGACGATCCGGTCCCGATCCCTTCGAGAGGTCTGGGCGGAACCAACGTCGCCCGAGGTGTCTCTCGCCGACGTCGTCACACCACCGCAGTGAGACGGCGGAGGCATGACGCAAAGACGCCACCAGAGGTCCCGAGGCCCAGGATGCCACCAGTCGCCGAGGCCGAACGGAGGCAGCAGGAGGACCCATGGCGTCGGGGCGCACCCAGTGAGCTGCCCCCTCGCGCGTGGCCGTGTCGTCCAGAGTCGACAGGGAGGCGGACGCCAGGCCCGTGTGATGGCCCCGGTCGTGCTCCATCTCGTACGACGACATGAGCGCCATGCGAGTGTCGGACGCTCGACACCAGGCCAACTCCCAGGAGGGACGGCGACACGCTCTGGCGTCGACAGGGCCCGTCGGTCAGCCTCTCAGCACGCCGGCGTGCTCGGCGACGCGGTCGAGGGCGACGAGGGCCGAGCTGGCCGCCGTCGTCCACAGACGAGTGCAGGGCTGTCCCTATCAACCGGGGCGGCACCACCACAGCGTGTCTGCGGATGACCGGCGCCGGGCCGAGCCGTTGCAGGCCGAGCCCTACCGAGCCGAACCAGGGGGCGGCGTCTCGACACGGCAGGGGAGGCCGGCCGGACGATGGCGCCGCTGTGAGCACCGGGCGACGACACCATCCATCGGCCGTGTCGGCTCACTGGACGTTCCGTCCGGGAGGCGGCGCGGAGTCTCTGTGGACGGACAACCGGTGTGCGGATCGCCGTCACGACGCGTGGCGGCTGATCGTGGCGCGACGGCGGGCACGGGCGAGCGCCACCTTCGGTGACGCCCCGCCGCTCTCGACATCAGGTGAGCCGAGATCCCGTGGAGCACGCCGAGGAAACTGTCGAACCTCGATCCACAACCCTGCCTGTTTCACGTGGAACAGCGCTCAGGGAGCTGAGGCGCGGATCCAGATGCTCAGAACAGGGGGCGCTTGGTGGGAACGCCCACCCGCCGAGGGAACTCCTCCGGGCAACGGGCCTGCTGGACGAGGACACGAAGCCCGTCGATCGGACCAGCGGCAGGTGCCATCCCCAGCAGGCCCAGTCCCTCGACAGGCCAGCGGTCCCCCTTGTCGTCGGGGGGCTCGCTGACCACCAGGAGACCCCCGGGTCGAAGGAGGGGGGATCCGCACTCGGCCACCACTGCCGGGGGGCCGAACGACCGGACCACGACCGCGTCGAACGCCGCCCGCCACTCTGGATCGCGTCCGATGTCCTCGGCCCGCCCCAGCAGGGTGCGGATGCGGTCGGACGAGCCGAGCGCGTGGCGGGCCTCGTCGAGCAGGGCCACGCGCTTCTCGGTGGCATCGATCAGCACGAGACGCAGGTCGGGACGCATCTCGGCGACCACCAAGCCGGGAATCCCGCCTCCTGATCCCAGGTCGGCCACCAGCGCCATCGGCGGGAGATCGTGGAGGGCCCTCAGGTACAGCTCGAGAGTGCGCCACGTGCTCGATCACCGGACCCGGTCCCAGAACGCCGAGACGTCTCGCCCGTTCCAGCACCGCAAGCAGGCCAGCGGACGGTGGGGAGCTCATCGCCGGGCTCCACAACTGCGATGGCCCCGCCAGCGGCGGGGCCATCGAAGGATCTGAGAATCGAACGCCATCACGACGGAATGATGACCACCCGGCGTCGGGGCTCTTCACCCTCGGAGAGGGTGGACACCCCGTCGATCTCGTTGACGGTGTCATGGACGACCTTGCGGTCGGCCGGGTTCATGGGCTCCAGAGCCTTCTGAACCCCAGCGGCCCGTACCTCTTCGGCCACGGTCTGGGTGAAGCGCTCGAGGGCCTCCCGCCGACGCTGCCGGTACCCGGCCACATCGAGTCGCACCCGGCCTTCGGCTGTTCCCGGCACCCGCCGGTGCACGACCGTTCGGGAGAGCTCCTGGATCGCCGTGAGCGTGTTGCCCTTCGGTCCGACGAGGAGGCCCAGATCGTTGCCCGCGACGCGAACCTCGTTCGTGTCCTCGTCGATGGACTCGACCTCGAGCTCGCCCTCGACGCCGAAGGCGTCGACGAGACCGTGGATGAAGTCGGTCACGATGGCCGTGTGAGCCTCGAGATCGACGTCGGTGTCGGACATGGCTGGTGCTCCCTGTTCGCTGGGCTTGGCCTTGGCGCCGCTACGGCGACGGGGAGGGCGGTTGCCGGTGGTGGAGGGCGCCGCCTCCGGGTCGTCTGCTGCGGTGTCGTCGTCGGCCGGGACCGAGGTCTCCTCGACGGCCGACGTCTCGCCCTTCTTGGCACCCGAGCGCTTGCGGCGCTCGCGGCGCTCGACCTTGGGTCGGGGACGGGTCGGGCGGATGCGGGCACGAACCCGGGCCTCACCCCTCACCCGACCGAAGAGGCCCTGCTTGGGCTCTTCCAGGACCTCGAACTCGGCGTCCTCGGTGTCGACGCCCAGCTCGTCGAGAGCCATCTCTTTGGCTTCGTCTACCGATGGCGCGGTGATCTCCACCCACTCCACGATGTGTCACTCCTTCTTTCGTCGAGCGCGTGGCTGCATGGGGGGCGGGGCGCTTTCCGCGCCGCCATCCGAAGCCGGTGTCGGAGTCGAGGAGGGGGTGGTCCGTCCTCGTCTCGTCTTGGGGGCCGGTTCGGCAGCCTTCGCCGCTCGCGTGCTCGTCTTGGCCGGCGTCGTGCGCCCGGCCTTGGTGGCGCCGCCCGACGACGCCTTGGGCTTGGTCGGGGTTCGCTTGGCCGGCGTGGCCTTGCCCGACGACTTGGGCTTGCTCGGGGCTGGCTTCGACCGGGCCGAGATCGCCTTGTCCTTCGACTTCGACTTGGGGGTTGCCGGCTTCGACCCGAAGCCGAGCATGTCCTTCCAGGTCATGCCGTTCTCGCGGCCCCCGTAGATGCTGTGGGAGATGAAGGCCTGCTGGCCGATGCGGTAGAGGTTCGACACCGCGAAGTAGAGGACCAGGCCGGAGGGCAGGCCGAACGAGATCACCGGCAGGAAGATCGGCATGATCTTCATGATCATCTGCTGTTGCGGGTTGACCTGGGCGTTCGGATTGCGGCCCTGGATCTGTCGCTGCTGCACCACACCGGTGACAGCCACGATGGCGATGAGCGCCAGATAGGGGAGGGCATGCAACACACCCTGCGAGAGCGCTTTGCTGGCGCTCTCGGAGAGGTCCATGCCGAACGCTTCCATCTGATAGGAGCTCGACAGGTTCTGGTACATCTTGGTCGACGGGTTGATCCACGCCGGATCGAACACACGTTCGTAGGTCGGCGCCGCAGTGGGTACGAAGTCGGGGAGGCCCGACTGACCGCTGACCCAACCGACGTTGGCCCCGAGGTCGCTCACCCGCCGGGTGAGGCCACGGAGCACCTGGTAGAGCACCAGGAAGACCGGCATCTGAACGAGGAGAGGCAGACATCCACCCAACGGGTTGATGTTGTTCTCCTTGTAGAACTTCAGCAGCTCCTCGTTGAGCTTCTGACGATCGTCTTTGTACCGAGTCTGGATCTTGCGCATCTCCGGCTGGAGTTGCTGCATCACCATCATCGACCGGGTGCCCTTGAGCGTGAGCGGGGTGACGATCAGCATCACCAGCAGGGTCAGCAGGATGATGGCGATGGCGTAGTTGTTCGTCAGGTCGTAGAAGAACGCCAGGATCGAGGCGAACGCTTGGAAGAACGCTTGCATTTAGTGGGCGGCTTTCCGCTGGGGGACGGGGTCCCATCCATGACCACCCCAGGGGTGGCAGCGACCGAGGCGTCGGAGCGACAACCACGATCCACGTATGAAACCGTGCACCTCGAGAGCCTCGAGGGCATAGCTGGAGCAGCTGGGAACGTAACGACAGGGCGACACCCGTCCCGCGAACGCCCATTGATAGGCGCGAACGAGAGCGTGCAGACCGCGGGCGGGCAGGGATCGCGGCGCCGGGTGAGCGCACACGTCGCTCACGCCTTCACCGCCCGCAGACGATCGAGGCACCGGTCGACCTCGGTCACGAGGCGGCCGGTGTCGGCCCCGCTCTGCGAGGCGCTCACGGCCACGAGGTAGGCACCGGGGGCCAACGAGGTCTCGGGATGACACTGAAGAGAGCCGAGATGGGCCCGGATGACTCGACGGACACGGTTGCGCGTCACGGCCGTGCCCACCTTGCGGGGCACGGCGAAGGCCACCCGCGGCGGGGTGGCCAGGGAGGGGGCGGGAGCGGGAAGGAAGGTCACCGAGACTCCGCCGTGGCGAGCACGGCGCCCGTGGCGCCGGAGCTCGACGAAGGTGCGGCGATCACGGATGCGCCAGATCAGGCCGACAGGCGCTGGCGACCCTTGAGCCGTCGGGCCCGCAGGACGTTGCGGCCGGCGCGGGTGGCCATGCGGTGACGAAAGCCGTGCCGCTTGGCCCGGCGTCGGTTGTTGGGCTGGAACGTGCGCTTCACTTGGTGCCTCCTCGACCATCAGGCCTCCTTGGCCGTCGGTCGATGCTGAATCGACATCGGTACCGGTCCTGATGTGTCCGTGCACTCGCGCGAGGACGAGGAGCCCGGAACCGGCTCGGACCGCCACGCTAGAGGGCGCGTCCCCGATGCAGCAACATCACACCCGTGCTACGGTCCGGCACCCGCCTGAGACGGCTCGTATGCGAGCGGCCCAGCCGGGGTGTCATTCGTGTGTCGAAGCCAGTCTGGATCCGCCGCCATGGTGGGCCACGGTTGCTTTTCCACACATGTGGACGTCGTTGTGGAACAGGCCCGTCGACCAGGGGCGTTTGTGCAGGTGGACCGAGCCGAGCAGCTGTGGACAGCATGTGCCGGGGCACTGCGGGAGCAGGTCTCGGAGGCCGTGTGGCTCACGACATTTTCTGTCATCACTCCGTTACGCCTCGACGGCGAGAAGCTGGTCGTGGCCGTGCCCAGCTCCGTGGTGAAGGAGCGGGTCGAGTCGCGCTACCTCACCCTCGTCGACGGCGCCCTGGCCGACATCGGCGAGCCCGACGTGGTGTTGTTCCTCGAAGTGCAGACCGACGAGGCGCCCCTCGGTGGGTCGTCGACACCTGAGCAATCCACAGATGTCCACAGGGAAATCCCCAGCGACTCCACAGCCACGCCGAGCGCGCCCGCCGACGTCGGGCGCGATCGCGACGGCCCGCTCGGGCTCCCGGTCAACCCGCGCTACACCTTCGACGCCTTCGTGACGGGCACGTCGAACCGGTTCGCCCACGCCGCCGCGCTCAGCGTGGCCGAGACGCCGGCGCGGTCGTACAACCCGTTGTTCATCTACGGCGACGCCGGTCTGGGCAAGACGCACCTGCTCCAGGCCATCTCCAACTACGTCGGGGAGAACTACGCGACCTACCGGGTCCGCTACGTCTCCACCGAGCAGTTCTTGAACCAGTACGTCGACGCCATCCGCCAGGCGACCCTGGCCGAGTTCAAGAAGCGCTACCGCGAAGTCGACGTGCTCCTGCTCGACGACATCCAGTTCATCGAGGGCAAGGAGGGGCTCCAGGAGGAGCTGTTCCACACCTTCGAGTCGCTCTACCAGGCCAACCGCCAGATCGTTCTCTCCTCGGATCGTCCGCCGGACGCCATCTCCACCCTTGAGGACCGCCTGCGCAGCCGGTTCAAGATGGGTCTCACCACCGAGATCAACCCGCCCGAGCTCGAGACCCGGCTGGCCATCCTCCGCAAGAAGTCAGAGCGTGAGCCGGTGGCGCCCTCGCCCGAGGTGCTCGAGTTCATCGCCACCAACATCACCAACAACATCCGCGAGCTCGAGGGCGCCCTCATCCGGGTCTGCGCCTACGCCAGCCTCACCGGTGAGGTCCTCACGGTGGAGATGGCCGAGCGCGTGCTGGGCGACATCCTCTCCGACACCCAGCCCCGTCCCATCACGCCGCAGCTGATCCTCGAGAAGACCGCCGAGATGTTCGTCTTCACCGACGAGGAGATCCGGGGCAAGAGCCGACGGCGGCCGCTGGTCACCGCTCGTCAGATCGGCATGTACGTGATGCGGGAGATGACCGACCTGAGCTACCCGGCCATCGCCCGGGAGTTCGGGGGCCGCGACCACACCACGGTCATCCACGCGGTGGAGAAGATCGGCGGTCTCATGAAGGAGCGCCGCCAGATCTACGACCAGGTGACGGAGCTCACGCAGAGGATCAGGAACGGCTGATGACCCCGATCTTCGTACGTCCGCGCGAGGGACAACCCCGTGGACGACACCGCGCCGGGCCGCGCCCGACCAGTGGACGAACCTGTGGTCATCCCCTGGGCTCGCCGGCCGTCGTGAAAACCTGTGGACCGCTGTGGACCGGCAGGGGACACAGAAACCGGTCTCACGCTGGGACGATGCCGGGATGTCCACAATCCACAGCACCTATTACAACTACTACCAAGAACTACGTTCTTCTTGAAGTAACAGAAAGCGAGACGGCGTGAAGTTCCGATGCGAACGAGATCCGTTGGTCGAGGCGCTCAACGCCGCGTCGCGTGCCGTGACCAGCCGGGGCAGCTCCCTGCCCGTGCTGAGCGGGCTCAGGCTCGAGCTGAGCGGCGACCAACTGCAGGTGACCGGTAGCGATCTCGATCTCACCATCTCGGTTCGCGCCGCGGTGAGCGGTGACGGTGACGGCGTGGGGGTGGTCCCGGCCAAGTTGCTCTCCGACATCGTGCGGGCCCTCCCTCCAGGAGCGGTGACCTTCGAGCTCGACGACGACGAGGCCAGGATCGGTTCCGGCCGTTCGCAGTTCGCCGTGCGCACCATCCCGCCCCAGGAGTTCCCGCAGCTGCCCGAACCAGCCGAGCGGTCGGTGGACCTCGACGGGGTCGAGCTGGCCGACGCGCTGCGCCAGGTGGTGTCCGCCGCGAGCAACGACGAGTCCCGGCCGATCCTCACCGGCGTGTTGATGGCCGCAGAGGGCGATGGGCTGCGACTCGTCGCCACGGATTCCTACCGGCTGTCGGTCCGAGACCTGCCGGGGACGTCGGTCCTGGCCGAGGGCCAGCAGGTGCTCGTGCCGTCCACCGCGTTGCGAGAGCTGTCCCGACTCCTGGGTACGGCCGAGACCGTCACGCTGCGTCTCGGGGAGCGTGACGTGGCTTTCGAGGTCGGTGACGTCCGTGTCACCAGCCGTCTCATCGAGGGTGACTTCCCGAACTACCGCGGTCTGATCCCGAGCGCCCACCCCAACCGACTCACGGTCGGTCGCGAGGCCCTGCTCGAGGCGTTGCGCCGAGTCCGTCTGCTCGCCCGTGAGGCCACACCCGTGCGCCTCGTCCTCAAGCCCGACGCCCTCGAGCTGTTGGCCATCACCCAGGACGTGGGCCAGGCCCACGAGGAGCTCGACGCCAAGTACGAGGGCGGCGAGCTCACGGTGGCGTTCAACCCCGAGTACCTCATCGCCGGCATCGACGTCACCCCTGGCGACGAGATCGTGCTCGAGACCATCGACGCGCTGAAGCCGGCTCTGGTCCGTAGCGTGGAGAACCCGGACTTCCTGTACCTGTTGATGCCCGTCCGGGTCTCCTAGAGGTCGGGTTCCGGCCGTTACGTGCAGCTGCAGAAGCTCTGGATCACCGACTTCCGGTCCTACCCCTCGGCGGAACTGGAGCTGGCCCCTGGCCTCACGGCGCTGCTGGGGGCCAACGGCGAGGGCAAGACCAACCTGCTCGAGGCCATCGGGTACCTGGCCACCCTCTCGTCGTTCCGGGGCGCTCCCAACGACGCTCTGGTGCGCAGCGGTGCGACCCAGGCCGTCGTGCGGGCCGAGGGCGAACGCGAAGGTCGCTCGTTGCTGATCGAGGCGGAGATCACACCGTCGGGGCGAGGCCGGGTCCAGGTCAACAAGCAGCGTCTGAGCCGGGCCCGTGATCTGCTGGGAGCCCTTCGGGTCTCGGTGTTCTCGCCGGACGACCTCGAGCTGGTCAAGGGGGGCCCGGCCGAGCGGCGGCGGTACCTCGACGACGCTCTGGTGGCCCGCCAGCCCAAGCTCGACGTCGTTCGCAGCGACCTCGACCGCGTGCTGCGCCAACGCAACGCGCTGCTCCGCCAGTCCGGTGGCCGCCTCACCGCCGAGATCGAGTCCACCCTGGCAGTGTGGGACGCGAAGCTGGTGGAGGCCGGCGAGGCGCTGGCCGGGGCCCGCGTCGAGCTGGCGACGGCGTTGCAGCCGGTGCTGGCCCAGGCCTACGACCACGTGGCCGGGCGGTCCGCCCATGTCGGGGTCGAGTACGTGGCGCCCTGGCGGGAGACAGGCCTGGCCGTCGCTCTGGAGGCGGCCCGCCGCGACGAGCTGCGCCGGGGGGTCTCCCTGGTGGGTCCCCATCGAGACGAGCTCGCTCTCACCATCGACGGCCTGCCGTCGCGGACCCACGCGTCGCAGGGGGAGCAGCGATCGCTGGCCCTGGCCCTCCGGTTGGGCGCCCACCGCCTGGTCACCGAGGCAACCGGGTCGGCACCGATCCTGTTGTTGGACGACGTGTTCTCCGAGCTCGACCCGGAGCGGTCGGCGGCGCTCCTGCACCACCTGCCCGCGGGCCAGACGTTGCTGTCGAGCGCGTCGGGGCTGCCTCCGGGTGCCGATCCCGAGCGTGTCCTCACCGTGTCGGGCGGCTCGGTCTCGGTCCTCTAGGCGCTGTCGTACCGGGTCCGTACACTCGGCCCATGCCGTGGGAGCCGTTGCCGGGACGACGAGATGTCGGCCCGGCGCGCGTCGCCGACAGCCTCGACCGTCTGGTTCGCCATCTGGGCGGGCCGTCGGCCGATGTCACGACCTCGCTGTTCCACCGATGGTCCGAGCTCGTGGGAGAAACCGTCGGAGCCAACAGCCGGCCATTGGCCGTGCGCGGCACGTCACTGGTGGTGGCCGTGAACGACCCGGCGTGGGCCACCCAGCTGCGGTTCCTGGAGGCCACGTTGCTCGAACGATTGGCCGTCGAACTGGGTCCCTCGACCATCACGGCGATCGAGGTCAAGGTGCGTCCGCAGGGCCCTTCCCGGCCCGCCGGGAATGCCCCGGATCACCGCTGATCACTGGTAGAATCACACCATCGTGATGCAGGCCGCGTGGCGGCCTTCGGCCGTCTCGGATCCTGGTGCCTGACGCACCCTCTCCGGCCGGTGCATCGCCGTAGACACTCGTCCACCCGAGAGGGGAACACCGCGTCGTGGCCCAGACCACAGATGAGTACAGCGCCAAGGACATCACCGTCCTGGAGGGCCTCGAGGCCGTGCGCAAGCGGCCCGGCATGTACATCGGCTCCACCGGTGTCGGCGGCCTGCACCACCTCGTCTACGAGGTCGTCGACAACTCCGTCGACGAAGCCATGGCGGGGCACGCCAGCCGCATCGACGTGACGTTGCTGGCGGACGGCGGCTGCGAGGTCATCGACGACGGACGCGGCATCCCCGTCGACACCACCGACGACCCTCGCATGAAGGGCAAGAGCGCCGCCGAGGTGGTGCTCACCGTCCTCCACGCCGGCGGAAAGTTCGGTGGGGGCGGCTACAAGGTCTCGGGCGGCCTCCACGGGGTCGGCATCTCGGTGGTCAACGCTCTGTCCCGGCGCGTCGAGGTCCAGATCGACCTCGGCGGCAAGCGCCACTTCATGGACTTCGAGAACGGCGGCAAGCTCAAGACCAAGCTCGGCGTGATCGGCGAAGCGCCCCGCGGCCGCACCGGCACCACCGTGCGCTTCTGGCCCGACCCCAGCGTGTTCGAGGACACCACCTTCCGGGCCCAGACCCTCCTCGAGCGCTTCCAGATGATGGCGTTCCTGAACAAGGGCCTCGAGATCCGGTTCAAGGACCTCCGCCCCGGGGCCGTGTCGTCCGAGCCGGTCACCTACCGGTACGCCGGTGGCATCAAGGACTTCGTGAACCACCTCAACTCCTCCAAGGAGGCCCTCTTCAAGTCGGTGGGCTACCTGGAGCAGATCGAGCCGGAGCAGGAGGTCGAGATCGCCTTCCAGTGGAACACCGGCTTCAACGCCGACGGGCTCCACAGCTTCGCCAACGGCATCGCCACCATCGAGGGCGGCATGCACGTCGAGGGCTTCCGGTCGGCGCTCACCAACGTGGTGAACAAGTACGCCCGGGCCAAGGGCCTCCTCAAGGAAAAGGAGGAGAACCTGCTCGGCGAGGACATCCGGGAGGGTCTCACCGCCATCATCTCGGTGCGGCTCCAGGAGCCGCAGTTCGAGGGTCAGACCAAGGGCAAGCTCGGCAACGTCTCGATTCGCTCGCTCGTCCAGAAGGCCACCAACGAGCGTCTGGCCGACTGGTTCGAGGAGAACCCGGCCGAGGCCCGCAAGGTGGTCCAGAAGGCCATCAACGCGGCGCGGGCCCGTCTGGCTGCCCGCAACGCCCGCGAGGCCACCCGGCGCAAGTCGGCCCTCGAGGGTGCGGGCATGCCCGAGAAGCTCAAGGATTGCTCGAGCCGCAACCCCGACGAGTGCGAGCTGTTCATCGTCGAGGGCGACTCCGCCGGCGGCTCGGCGGTGGCCGCCCGGGACCCACGCACCCAGGCGATCCTGCCCATCCGCGGCAAGATCCTCAACGTCGAGCGGGCCCGCCTCGACAAGATGCTCAAGAACAACGAGGTCCAGGCCCTGATCTCGGCCATCGGGGCGGGGGTGGGTGAGGAGTTCGACATCACCAAGATCCGCTACGACAAGATCATCCTGATGGCCGACGCCGATGTCGACGGCTCCCACATCCGCACCCTGTTGCTCACGTTCTTCTTCCGGCAGATGAAGGAGCTCGTCGAGCAGGAGCACGTGTACATCGCTCAGCCGCCGCTGTACTCCACGGTCGTGGGCAAGGAGAAGACCTACCTCAAAGACGACGCCGCCAAGGCCGTCTTCCTCGCCGAGCACCCGACGCACAAGAAGGACTTCCAGCGCCTGAAGGGCCTGGGGGAGATGGACTACGACGAGCTGGGCGACACCACCATGGACGCCGGCCGCCGCACCCTGTTGCAGGTGTCGGTCGAGCAGGCGGCCATCGCCGACGAGATCTTCTCGGTGCTCATGGGCGACGACGTCGAGTCGCGCAAGCACTTCATCCAGACCAACGCCAAGGACGTGCGCTTCCTCGACATCTGAGGACGCACCGGACCCGAGGGAAGCACACCGAACGATGACCGACGTGACACCACCCGATGACGGCGAGGGCGAGGGCCCGGGGACGACCTTCGGGGGCATCGAGCCCATCGAGGTCCAGGAGGAGATGGAGCGCTCCTTCCTCGACTACGCCATGTCGGTCATCGTCTCGCGCGCCCTGCCCGACGCCCGCGACGGGCTGAAGCCGGTGCACCGCCGGATCCTCTGGGGCATGGACGTCCTGCGGGCCTACCCCGACCGCCCGACCATGAAGTGCGCCCGCGTCACCGGTGAGGTCATGGGCAAGTACCACCCCCACGGCGACTCGTCGATCTACGACGCCCTGGTGCGGATGGGGCAGCCCTTCAGTCTCCGCCACCCCCTGATCCACCCGAAGGGGAACTTCGGTTCGCTGGACGATCCGCCCGCCGCCGCCCGCTACACCGAGTGCCGCCTCGCCCCGCTGGCCCTCGACATGCTCGCCGGGATCGACGAGGACACGGTCGACTTCGCCGACAACTACTCCGGCGAGTTCGACGAACCCGTCGTGCTGCCGGCCCGGTTCCCCAACCTGTTGGTCAACGGGTCCCAGGGCATCGCCGTCGGCATGGCCACCAACATCCCGCCTCACAACCTGGCCGAGGTCATCGACGCCGTCGACCACCTCCTGGCCAACCCCGAGGCCACCCCCGACGACCTCATGGCCTTCGTGAAGGGCCCAGACTTCCCCACCGGCGCGCTGATCATGGGCCGCCAGGGGATCATGGACGCCTACCGCACCGGTCGCGGCTCCATCAAGCTGCGGGGCAAGGCCGAGATCGAAGAGGGCGCCCGCTCGGACTACATCGTCATCACCGAGCTGCCCTACCAGGTGAGCCCCAACCAGTTCATCGTGAAGGTGAAGGACCTGGTCGACAGCCGCGAGCTGGACGGCATCGCCGAGCTCAACGACGAGTCGGCCAAGGGCAAGATGCGCCTGGTGCTGCGCCTCAAGCGCGACGCTCCGGCCCTGGTCATCCTCAACAACCTCTACAAGCGCACGCCACTGCAGACGAACTTCTCGGTCAACACCGTCGCCCTGGTCGACGGCATCCCCCGCACACTGAACCTGCGTGACGCCCTGGTGGCCTACATCGACCACCAGAAGGAGGTCGTGCGCCGCCGCTCCCAGTACCGGCTCGACAAGGCCAACGAACGGGCCCACATCGTCGAGGGCCTCCTCAAGGCGCTCGACATGATCGACGCCATCATCGCCGCCATCCGGGCCAGCGACGACAAGGCCGCCGCCCGTGATGCGCTGATGGCCGAGCCCTTCGAGTTCTCCGAGGAGCAGGCCGAGCACATCCTCGACATGACGCTCTCCCGCCTCACCCGCCTCGGTCGCTCCCAACTCGAAGAGGAGATGGCCCAGCTGCGCCAGACCATCGCCGAGCTCGAGGCCATCCTCGGCGACGAGGTCAAGCTGCGGGCCGTGATCAGCGAGGAGATGGGCGAGGTCAAGGAGAAGTTCGCCGAGCCCCGCCGCAGCCAGATCACCTACGACGTGGGCGACCTCGACATCGAGGACCTCATCGACGACGAGGACCTCGTCGTCACCATGAGCGCCAAGGGCTACATCAAGACCGTCGCCTCCGACGCCTTCAAGGTGCAGGGCCGGGGCGGGCGCGGGGTGGCCGGCACCAAGCTCAAGGACGAGGACTGGGTGAACCACATCATCCACACCACGGCCCACGCCTACCTCCTGTTCTTCTCGAACCTGGGTCGCGTCTACCGCCTGAAGGCCCACGAGATCCCCATGAAGGAGCGCACCGCCCGGGGCACGGCCATCGTGAACCTCCTCCCCCTCCAGCCGGGGGAGCGCATCGAGGCCATCATCGACACGCGTGACTACGAGACCAACCGCTTCTTGTTCTTCGCCACCAAGAAGGGTCAGGTCAAGAAGACCAAGTTCACCGAGTACGACTCGTCGTTGCGGGCCGGTCTGATCGCCATCAACCTGAAGGACGGCGACGAGTTGGTGCGGGTCATCCCCACCAACGGGGGCGACGACATCTTCATGGTGTCGCGGGCAGGCATGACCATCCGCTTCGCCGAGGACGAGGTCCGATCGATGGGCCGCGCCGCGGCGGGCGTCCGGGGCATGAAGATGAAGCCCGACGACGAGGTCGTCTCGTGTGACGTGGCCCGCGACGACGTGGCCATCCTCATCGTCACCGACGCCGGCTACGGCAAGCGCACCCAGCTCGACAAGTTCAACGCCCAGGGCCGCGGGGGCCAGGGGGTGCGGGGCATCAAGCTCACCGCCCGCAAGGGATTCGTCGTGGCCGCCTTCATGGTCGGGATCGACGACGACATCTTCGTGATCAACAGCAGCGGCACCGTCATCCGGATGGCCGTGCGGGAGATCTCCTCCCAGGGCCGTGACGCCACCGGGGTGCGGGTCATGAACGTCAGCGGCGACGAGACCGTGGCCTCGGTGGCTCCGGTGCTCGGCGTCGACGACGACGCCTGACCCACCTCAGCTCCCTCTCGTCGCCGCGGCGACCGTCTCGCGGGTTGCACCCGCCCTCCGACCGGTCCGGGCTCGCGCCCGGCGGCGAAGGGAGCGCCATGGGCGCCCACGACGAACGGGGCCAGACCGTGCCCCTCATGGCGGGCGTGCTCGCCGTCACGGTCACCCTCCTGCTGGGTCTGGTGATCCTGGGGAACCTGCTGCACGACCGCGCCCAGGCCCGAACCGCAGCCGACGCCACGGCCCTGGCCGGAGCCCACTCCGGGCGGCGGGAGGCCGAGGTCGTGGCCGCCGACAACGACTCCACCCTTGAGTCGTTCGTGATCCGCGGCTCGGAGGTCGAGGTGGTGGTGCGTCACGGCGATGCCCGGGCCAGCGCCCGCGCCCGGCGCAACCGCTGATCGGACCGGGATCTGCACGGGCCTGCCCCGGGATGGCGCCGCGGGCTGCGTACACTCGCTGCGATGGCGATCAACCCTGCACCTCGCGGCGGTGACGTGGCCGATGCGGCGCCCGATCGCCCGTCGACCCGGATCGTTGCGCCCGTGGTCGCCCCTGTCCCCGCCCCGGATCCGGTCACCGTCGCGGACGGGGATCCGGTTCCCGAGGCCCGGCCGCCGAAGCAGCGTCGCGGCCGTCGCCTGAAGGCCCGTCAGGTCCAACGAGTCGTCACCCGGGTGGACCCGTGGTCGATGCTCAAGCTGTCGGTGCTCTTCGCTCTGTGCGTGTGGCTGATCCTCGTCGTGGCCGGCGTCTTGTTGTGGCGGGTGGCCGTCTCCACGGGCACGATCGGCAACTTCGAGAACTTCCTCGCCGACAACCTGGCCGAGGACTCCTTCACCATCGACGGAGGCCAGGTCTTTCGGGGGTCGGTGATCATCGGCCTGGTCCTGCTCGTCACGGGGGCGGTGTTCGCGGTGGTCACCAGCATCTTGTTCAACCTGATCGCCGGGCTCGTCGGTGGCCTCCGGTTCACCATGGTCGAGCTCGAGACCGCCCGCAGCGCCGAGGACGACCGATCGAACCAACGCCCGGTGAGCTGAGGGTCCCGAACCGGTCCGGTTTCCGCGGCCCGGCGGCGGGCCGGTATGGTGACGAGCCGGCTTTCCGGGGCTATAGCTCAGTCGGTTAGAGCGCACCCCTGATAAGGGTGAGGTCGCTGGTTCGATTCCAGCTAGCCCCACGATGAAGATGATTCGACGAGCCCTCGTGGCCATCGGCATGGCCGGTCTGGTCGCCGCTGCGGTGCGACTCCGCGGCGCGGGCGGGACGCCACCGCAATCCGGTGGGTGGCGGGAGCTCTCCGGCCCCGAGCTGGGCTGACGTGACTCGCGTCGGCATCATCGGGGTCGGCGCCGTCGGTGCCCGTCTGGCCCGCCAGCTCGTCTCCACCGACGTCGACGAGGTCGTGGTGCGCGACGCCAGTCCCCAGCGGGCCGAGATGGTGGCCCAGAGCCTCGGGGAGACGGCTCGGGTCGACAAGCGGGCTCTCACCGACCCGCTCGAGGCCGACGTCGTGGTGTTGGCCGGCCCGGCCCGGGTCCACGCTGACCAGGCGGCGACCTTCCTGCGGGCCGGCACCCATGTGGTGTCGACCAGCGACGACATCGACGACGTCCGACGCCTGCTGGCGCTCGACCACGAGGCCCGGGAGCGAGGCGTGAGCCTCGTCGTGGGGGCCGGCTTCGCGCCCGGCCTCACCTGCGTGCTCGCCGCCCACGGCGCCAGTCGTTTCGAGCGGGTCGACGAGATCCACGTGGCCAAGTCGGGCACAGGGGGACCGGCGTGCGCCCGTCAGCACCACCGGGCCGTGGGTCGGGGCGCTCTCGACTGGCGCGACGGCGGCTGGGAGTCGCGCACCGGAGGGTCCGGCCGCGAGCTGTGCTGGTTCCCCGACCCCATCGGGGCCGAGGACTGCTACCGCGCCGCCCTGCCCGACGCCCTCATCCTGGTGCCCGCCTTCCCGGGCGTGAAGCGGGTCACGGCACGGGTGTCGGCGACCCGACGGGACCGACTCACCGCTCGACTGCCGATGCTGTGGCCCACCCACCCCGAAGGCGGTCCCGGGGCCATCCGGGTCGAGTTGCGGGGCAGCCAGGGGAACGGGCACGACGTCCTGGTGCTCGGGGCCATGGATCGACCCGCGGTGGCGGCCGGCGCGGTGGCCGCCGTCGCCACCTCCTGGGCCGCTGCGGGCCAGCTGCGACGGGCCGGTGCCGCCGGGCTGGCCGAGCTCGTCGAGCCCTTGCCGTTCCTGGCCGAACTGGCTCGGCGGGGCGTGCGGGCTGCGGTGTTCGAGGGCGATCTGGTGCCCACCGACCGGGCCTGACCAGGTACTACGGGTCGGTCGGGGCGCTCTCGCGGGAGCGAAAGATGGGCCGAATGGTTCATGGTGGCCGTTCGTTCAGCCGACATATCATCGGCCCGCCCGAGGCCCGGTCGGCGGGGGTTTCGGGGTCTGCGCATTGTCGCGCTTTCTCGGCGGTCGACCTCGGAGTGTTCGGTGGCAGCAGCGATGGACCCTCAGCTGGCGGAGTTGGTCGAGAGCAATCTCGACCTCGTCCGTCACGTGGTGTTCCAGGTCGCCGTTCACTTCCCGCGCCACGTCGATCGGGAGGAACTGGCTCGAGCGGGGGCCCTCGGCCTGGTCGAGGCCGCCCGTCGGTGGGACTCCGATCGGGGCGTGCCCTTCGAGCGGTTCGCCTCTCGTCGCATCCGCGGCGCCATCCTCGATGCCGTGCGGGCCGCGGACTGGGCTCCCCGTTCGGTCCGGGTCGTCGCCCGCCGGGTCGAGGCCGCCGAAGCCGGCTTGGCCAACCAGCTGGGTCGTCGTCCGTCTTCGTCGGAGCTGGCCGAATCGCTGGGTCTGAGTGGCCGGGAGCTGGCTCGCCTGAACGCCCGTGTGTTCCGCTCCGTGGTCCTGGCCCTGGAGCACGAGGTGTCCGATGCCGGGGGAGAGGAGGACCTCACCCTGGTCGAGGTCCTCCGGGACGCGTCGGCGGTCGATCCCGACGAGATGCTCGAGGCCCGGGAGCTGCTCGGCTACGTGCACGACGCCATCTCGTTGCTGCCCGAGCGCCAGCGCCTGGTCATCACCGGATACTTCCTGGAGGGCCGTACCTCCGCCGAACTGGCCCGGTTCCTCGGGGTGACCGAGTCGCGGATCAGCCAGATGCGTTCGGAGGCCCTCGGGCAACTCCGGGCCGGCGTGGCCGCTCAGTACGGGTCGAACGCGGTGGACGCCGAGGGGTCTGGTAGCCGCCGGGCCCAGCGCCAGGCCCGCTACGTCGATGCCATCGCCGGAGCCAGCGACTGGCGGGATCGACTCGACGGTTCCGCCGCCCTGTCGTCGATCTCCTGACTTCGACCGTCTGAACGGCGACCGGTCAGCGGGCGAGACGCTCGGTCGAGGCCGCGGGAAGGACCCCGGCCGACGTGACGGCCAGGCCCGCACCCGAGAGGATCAGACCGATCACCGCGCCGACACCGAGTCGGGCGGCGGTCTCGGGCACTCGACCGGGAACGATGGCTCCGGTGACGACCGAGAGCTCGATGGCCGTCCAGCCGGCGGCGAGGGCCAGGGAGGCCAGGGTGGCGACCAGGCGGACCCGGCCCGAGGTCACCACCGCCACCACGCCGATGACGATCGCCGCCGCGGCCACCAGCAGCGGCCCCACCTCCCGACCGAGCGCGGCCGGGGTCGCCAGCCACTGGCCGCCGGCGATGGTGAGAGCGATGGCTCCGGCCCCCACGCCGGAGATCGCCGCGGTGAGCCCCGCTCGGCGCCGTCCGACGAACAGCACGGCGACGGCCACCATCACCGCGACGACGGCCGCGGGAAGCGGGGACGGTGACGGGAGGCGGTCGAGCGTGCCTTCCACGACCACGGGCTGATCGTCGACGATCAGGTCGATCCGCCAGTCGCGCAACGAGGCCGAACCGGCCATGGCGTGCATGCGGTGGTCGTGCCAGACCAGGACCCGGGTGCCGTTCTCCGGCTGCCAGTCGGGCTCGGCGTCGGCCGAGGCCGAATCAGGGACCGGTCCGCTCCCGAAGCGCGACCGGTTGAGCCAGTAGGCGGGGGAGCGGACGTTCACCTCGGCGCTGCCGTCGTCGGTGACCCGGAGGTACGGCTCCTCCTGGTACCCGAGCACGGTGACCGAGTGGCCGGGCTCGACTGCGACCTGCATGGCGGCATCGCCCCCCACGACCTCGACCGTGGCGCCACCGTCGTCCGGCGTGACCGACACGACCTCGGACCGCCAGTTGGTGGGGGTGAAGGTGCTGGCCCCGGCGGGCGTGGCGCCGCCGACGAGCACGCTCGCCAGAACGACGAGGCCGGCGGCCGCGATGGCGCCGGGGGACCGGAGCGACACCCTCATGGTCAGGCCTTCGGCCTCGGTTGGCGGTGGCGGAGGTAGAGCACCAGTGCCCCGCCGGCGATCACCGCGACGGCGATGAGGCCGACGACCAGCCCGCCGTTGTTGGTCTCGCTGCCCTCGGTCGTCACCGGTGTGGCCTCGGCGGCCATGCGCACGGTGGTGGTCGGTCCGGCCGTGGTCGTCGTCTCGGGAGCGGTGGTGGGCGTGGTCGCCACGGTGGCGTTCTCCGGGACCACGATCGACGGGGCGGGGAACTCCGGCTCGGCGCCGTCGGCTCCGGGCAGCTGGATCCAGGCGATCTCCTCA
Source organism: uncultured Actinomycetes bacterium (assembly GCA_963793025.1). GTDB lineage: Bacteria > Actinomycetota > Acidimicrobiia > Acidimicrobiales > Acidimicrobilacustridaceae > CAWBYL01. The sequence continues at coordinate 28,661 of CAWBYL010000006.1, read as the reverse complement.
CCGTCCGGGCACAGCTGGATGGCCGGTAGGTAGACGGTCGCGCCGGCCGGCTCGGCCAGCACCATCTCCACCGTGAAGCTGTCCTGGTCGGCGGTGGGTGCGCCGTCGGCTCGCCAGTCCACCTCGGTGGCGCTGGCGGTGGCGGTCCATCCCTCCACGGGCTGGGGCTGCACGTCGGTCGCGCCCTCGGGGACCTGCACCCGCAGCCCGGTGGCGGGGGCGTCGTCGGCGCACTCCTGTTCGTAGGTGAAGGTGATCGCGGTGCGACCGGCGGACGCCGCCGTCGCTTCGGCTTCGGTGTGGGCGGCGGCCGGTCCGGCCAGGGCCATCAGCGCGAGGGCGGCTCCGGCGCTGGCGACGGTCAGGCGGACGAGGCGGTTCATGGTTTCTCCCTGGAGGACGGCGAACGTTGGATGGATCGGGTCATCGAGGGATCGAGACCTGGAAGTCGGTGCGCTGTTCGGTGAAGTCACCGGTGCGGGCCGAGAGGGTGATGGTCCACTCGCCGGCGATGGAGAGCTCGGTGCCCTCGATCACGTAGTGCCCCGGCCCGGCCTTCAGGACCTCCCGGGTGATCGGGCCGAGATCGGCAGAGGGCAGGCTGAACTCGACGCTGATGCTGTTGGCTACATCTATCGGCCGACCGGCGTCGTCGCTGTATTGGATGTGGATGGTGTTGTCGCCGGCCCGGCCCGGTGCCACGACCAGGTTGACCGAACCGGTGTCGGCCTCCTGGGTGAGGTTGACGACCGACGTCGGGCCCGCGATGTTGCGGGCCGGGGTCACGTTGACGAGCACGGCGGTGAAGGCGAGCACCACGACGAGGGCGACCGCCTCCCACCCGACGGTGCGTCGGAGCTGGCTCCACTCGTAGCGGCGAACGAGGAGCTGCTCGTCGTCGAGGATCTCGACGGGGTCGGGTCCGTCGTCATCGGAGTCGTCGTCGTTCTGTGGCCCGATCGGGATCGGTTCGCCGTCGGGCCCGACCGCTTCGGGGAGGGGTACGGACAGGGCGGGGATCAACGAGAAGCGGTTGTAGGCGGCGGCGACCAGGACCGCCACGGTGATCAGGGACTTCACGAGGACCAGGCGCCCGTACGTCGTGTCCCAGAGGCTCGACAGCCGGGCGTCGGTCTCGATGAAGGTCATGGTGATCCCGGCGAGCACGAGCGACACCGCGCTCGACGGCGGCGGCGGTGGAGAACCGTTGGACCACCCCGAGGGTCGACGGCAGGGGGTCCGGGGCTCGGCGACGCACGACGAGGAACAGCCCGATGAGGCCGCCGATCCACACCGCGGCCGCGGTCAGGTGAACGGCATCGGCGGACAGAGCCACCCACCGGTGAGGGGCCTCGGTGGCGTGACCCCAGATGACGAACGAGATCGTCGTGGCCAGGCCCCCGTAGAGGGCCAGGGCCTGGACGACGAGGAGGCGGTCGGTGTCGGTCGAGAGGTGCAGGGCGACGAGACCGACGAGAAGGAGCACCGAGGACCATCCGAGACGTTCGCTGAGCACGCTGCGCAGCACGTCGGTGTCGGTTGCGGCGGACAGGCCGCGCCCGGTGAGCAGCGCCGCCTGGGCCACGATGGTGGCCACCACGCCGACCAGCGCCAGGATCGTTCCCCACCGGACCACCGGAACGAGCTGCCAACGGTCGCGGCGCTGATCGTGGAGGAAGGCGAGGAAGAAGGCCAGACCGGCGGCGGTGAGGGCGCTCACGTAGGTGATGAAGCGGGCGATGGCCCCGACGATCTCCCATGTGCTGTCGGTGGAGCTCGAGGAGCTCACGGCGTTGGGATCGACCGGGGCGTCGCCGATGCCGAACAGCAGCGAGCCACTCACGGGATGCCCGTCCGCGGACAGCACCCGGTACGTGGCCACGTAGGTGCCGTCGGGGAGGCTGCTCTGCAGTCCGACGGTCAGGGTCGCGCCCGATGCGTCGACGCTGCTGTCCCCGCTCTGGACCTGCACGCCGTTGGAGTTGCGCACGCTGAGCCCGCCGACGTCGACGGACACCGCCTCGTCGAAGGTCACCGACACCTGGGACGGTGCGTCGGGCAGCGACTGCCCGTCTTTGGGGTTGGTGGACTGCACGGTGGCGTGGGCCGAGGCCACGCCGGTGGTGAGGGCCACGAAGGTGACGAGGACGGCGACGGCCGCCAGGGCACGCCCGACGCGGTTCATCGCAGGGTCCCCGCCAGGGAACGGTGGCCGGAGGTCATCGTCAGTGAGGTCGTCGCCCGGGGGTCTGCAGTTCCCGAGACCGGCGCGAGATCTCGTCGGGGTCCGACCATCGTTCAGACGGCGCCGAGGCAGGCCACCGTGCGATCGTGCACCACGCCGTTGGTGGCCAGACCGGAGACCTTCGTCCCGGGGTCGAGGCCGACCGGGGCACCGCTGGTCGTCGTGAACCGTCCGCCGGCCTCGCCGAGGATCACCGGCATGGGGGCGATGTCCCAGAGGGAGACCTCGGGGTCGACCATGGCTTCGATGGCGCCGCAGGCCACGAGGGCGTACCCGTAGCCGTCACCCCACGTGCGGAGCTGGAAGCCGGCGTGCTTCACGGCCAGGAGGGTGGGGTCGGTCCACCACGAGTAGCTGCTGGTGGACAGCACGCAGTCGGCGAGGTCGTCGCGGGTGCTCACCGAGACCGGCCGTCCGTCCCGGAAGCATCCGTGGCCCCGCCCGGCGTACACCGTGGTGCCGAGGGCGGGGAGGTTGATCACGCCCACCGCGGGACCGTGCTCGTCGAGGAGGGCGACGAGGTTCGAGTACAGGGGCACGCCCCGGGTGAAGGCGGCGGTTCCGTCGATGGGGTCGACGACCCAGGTCAGCCCGCTCGTGCCCATGACGTCGTCCTCCTCCTCGCCGAGGACGGTGTCGTCGGGGTGGTGGGTGGCGAGGTGGGCACGGATCAGGCGCTCCGCGCCCCGGTCCGCAACCGTGACGGGTGTGCCGTCGCCCTTGAGCTCGACCTCGAGGTCGTCGCGATCGAAGTGGGCGAGGGTGAGATCGCCGGCGGCCCGGGCGATCTCGACGGCCTCGTCGAGGAGTGACGGGTCGACAGGAGGGGCGGTCACCGGCCCATGCTCCCACGGGTCGCCGGTCTGGATCAGCGGGCGCCCAGGTCACGTAGCTGGGCGTACCACTCGCCGGCCACCACCGGGCCGACGATGGTGGCGCCGAGGTCCCAGATGGGGAAGAACCGGATGGTGTGGGTGACGCCGTTGACGTCGAGGTCCAGTTGGGGGCGCCAGAACCCGGGAACGGCGGCCAGCCCGACCTTCTTGACCGGTGTGTCGAATCCCGTCTCACCCGTCGCGGTGAGAAACGAGATACGGCCGTCAGCCACCCGGAGCACGCCCTTGTCCGCGGCACTGGCCCGGACCGCGGCGCCCGCCGACCAGACGCCGTGCACCTCGACGGGAGCGGTGCGGGTGGCGCCGCTCAGAGCTCCGGGCACCAGCGTCTCGGCGTCGGGTGACGACGGCGACCGGGCCATTCGGGTGGTGGCCAGGGCGGCGACGGTGAACCCGACGGCGGGGATCACGAAGAGGTAGTTGCCCAGCAGGACGGGGCCCACCAGGAACACCACGATGAACAGCCAGGAGGCGGCGATGGCGTAGAGGCGCCGGGACCGGGCCCGGCCCGGTGCCGGGGGGCGGTCGGGTCGGGGCCCCCGATCGTGTGCCGGGTTGCGGTCTCGAGCCATCGTCGAGACCCTAGGGGGCGACACGCCGGTGGCGCGAAGCGGTCAGACTCGATCCATGGATCCCTGGTACCTGAGCGTGGTCGAGCGCGACATCCTCCCGGACCCGGTGCTGGCCGCCGCCATCCGGGCCCGCATCGGCCGCCGGGTGGCCAAGGAAGGGGCCGGGACCGAAGAGGAGCGCAGCGAGCGGTTCCGCCGTCTCGTCGAACGCCTCCGCGAGGCGCCCATCGCGGTGGACACCGACGCCGCCAACGAGCAGCACTACGAGCTCCCCGCCGCGTTCTTCGACGCCATCCTGGGACCGCGCCGCAAGTACTCGAGCGCGTACTGGCCCCCCGGCGTGGAGTCGTTGGGGGCGGCCGAAGACGCCATGCTCGAGCTCTACGCCCGACGAGCCGGCCTGCTCGACGGTCAGCGCATCCTCGAGTTGGGCTGCGGCTGGGGGTCGCTGACGCTCTGGATGGCCGAACGGTTCCCCGCGGCGACGATCGTCGGCGTCTCCAACTCCCACGGTCAGCGTCGCTTCATCGAAGGCGAGGTGGCTCGGACGGGCCTCACCAACGTGGAGATCGTGACCGCCGACGTCAACGACTTCGCACCCGAGGGTCGCTTCGACCGGGTCATCAGCATCGAGATGTTCGAGCACATGAAGAACTACCGCCAGCTCCTGGGGAACGTGGCCCGGTGGCTGGTCGACGACGGTCGGCTGTTCGTCCACGTCTTCAGCCACCGAACCCTCGCCTTCGAGTTCCGCGACGACGATCCGAGCGACTGGATCGGTCGGTACTTCTTCACCGGTGGGCTCATGCCCAGCGACGACCTCCTGGCCCACTTCCAGGACGACCTGGTGCTGGCCGACCACTGGCGGCTGGACGGCACCCACTACGAGCGCACCCTCAGGTCGTGGTTGGCCAAGATGGACGCCGCTCGCGCCACCGTCGAACCGATCCTCGCCGCCACCTACGGCGACGACGAGGTCACCCGATGGTGGGTGCGGTGGCGCCTCTTCCTGCTCGTGAGCGCCGAGCTGTGGGGGTGGCGCGACGGCCACGAGTTCTGCGTTTCCCACTACCTGTTCACCAAGCGCTGACGCCGAGCGTCAGTCGCTGGGCACCCAGGCCAGGTCGGGGTCGGGCCGCTCCCCGGGTTCGGGGGTGCTGGTGGGCCAGCCGAGGTACACCAGGCCCACCACGGTGTCGGTGGGCTCGAAGCCGCACAGGGCCGCCACCCGACCCGAGCGGGCCGCCGCTCCCGTGGACCACAGCGAGGCCAGGCCGGCGGCGGTGGCACCGAGGAGGAGGGTCTGGATGGCGGCGGCGACGGCGTCACGGTTCTCGGCGGTCATCACCTCGTGTTGACCCTCGACCGAGGCCACCGCGATCACCACCGGGGCCCGTCGGTACTTGACCCGGGCCTTGGCCACCTTGGCGGGCACGTCCTCACCGTCGGCGATCAGATCGCTGGCCAGCGCCTCCCCGACCGCGGAGCGGGCGTCGCCGGTGAGCACCCGGAAGCGCCACGGGAAGGTCTTCTTGTGGTTGGGCGCGGTGGCCGCCAACCGGATGAGGCGCTCGACCAGCTCAGGGGGCACCGGACGGTCCGGATCGACGCGCAGGTTGCTACGCCTCCTGTCGGCGAGGTCCTCCAGGGTGCTCAGGTGGTCGGGGGCGGTCGGCTCGGTCATCATCTACGACCGTACCGTCCGTCCCGCCAGCTCCCGGAGGCCGTCGTGCCCCTCGTCCAGATCAACATGCTCGAAGGCCGTACGCCCGAGCAGAAGAAAGCCCTGCTCGCCGCGGTCACCGAGGCGGTGCACACCTCGATCGGCGCACCGCTGCCGTCGATCCGGATCTGGGTCCACGAGTTCGCCCGCGAGGACTACATGGCCGAGGGCGTCTGGCACCCGGACAACGGCTGACCCGGGGCGCCGCCGCCGGTCGGGCGGTACCGTCGCAGCTGGGTCCGGGGCGACGCGCGCCGGGACGGGCACGGGGGGAAGACGATGGGCGACCTGTTGGTGCGGGGCGGCACGGTGGTCGACGGCACCGGGGTGCGGCCGCGGCGGGCCGACGTTCGGGTTCGAGACGGCCGCATCGTCCAGGTGGAACCCGACCTGGCGCCGGACGGTGAGGTCGAGGTCGATGCCGTCGGGGCCTATGTCGCTCCGGGCTTCATCGAGTCCCACAGCCACTACGACGGTGCCATGTGGTGGGACCCGTCCTGCGATCCGCTCCCGGGCTACGGCACCACCACCGCCGTCATCGGCAACTGCGGGCTCACCGTGGCCCCGTTGTCGGCGGCCATGCGCCCGTCGATGGTCGAGCTGTTCTGCTTCATCGAGGACCTCCCGTTGCCGGCCTTCCAGCAGGCGATCCCATGGACCTGGGAGGGCTGGGCGGACTACCGCGACGCGGTGGTCGCCAACCCGGCGGCGGTGAACCTGGGTGCCTTCGTCGGCCACCAGGCGCTGCGGACGTTCGTGATGGGCCACGAGGCGTGGGAGCGAGCGGCGACCCCCGTGGAACGGGACCGCATCGCCGCCGTCCTCGACGCCGCCCTCACCGTGGGCGGCCTGGGCTTCTCCACCACCGACATGGACACCGATCGCGACAACCGCGAGGTACCCAGCCGCCGGGCCGACGACGAGGAGCTGGCGGCGGTGATCGCCGTGCTGGCCCGTCATCCGGGCACGACGTTCCAGTTCGTGCCCCGCTTCCTCCAGTCCGAGTTCTGGGAGGACGACGTCGAGCGGGTGGCCCGGCTGCTCGAGGGCACCGGTGTACGGGGCAACTACCCCGGCCTGCGGGCCACCACCCAGCACGCCTCCGAGTTCGAACACCGCCTGCCCCTGACTCGCTCGTGGCGGGAGCAGGGCGTCGACCTGTGGCCCGCCTTCTCCGCCGCCCCCACCTACGTGAACCTCCACTTCGAGCGGTCGATCATGTGGCACGGTGTGCTCGCGTGGCACGAGATGGTGAACGGTCCGGCGGACGACAAGGCGGCGCTGCTGGCTGATCCGTCCTGGCGGGCCCGGGCCCGGGCCGAGTGGGACGCCTGCACGTACACGTTGGCGCCCATCCACAGCCCCGACCGGTTGTTGCTCGACCACAGCGAACGGGGACTGGAGATGAGCGCGGCGTCGCTCGGAGAGCTGGCCGAGCGTTCCGGTGCCCACCCGAGCGACGCCCTGGCGGACTGGCTCCTCGAACATGGGTTGCGCTCGAGCCTGCGCACCGCTCCGGTCGAGCTGCGCGACGACTGGAACGTGACCCTGCTGCGCGACCCGCACACCCTCACCGCCATCAGCGACGCCGGAGCCCACATCCAGATGTTCAACGGTGCCGGCAACGCCACCTGGATGCTCGGGCACTACGTGCGCGACACGGAGCTGTGCTCGGTCGAGGAGATCGTCCACAGCGTGACCGGCAAGATGGCCACCCACTTCGGCCTGGTCGGCCGGGGGACCCTCGCGCTGGGCCAGGCGGGTGATCTCACCGTCTTCGCCCTCGACGAGATCGATCTGAGGCCGGATGAGCGGGTCGACGACGTACCCGGTGGTTCCTGGCGCTACACCCGGGCCCCGGGGGGCTTCCGGGCCACTGCGGTGAACGGCGAGCTGACGTTCGCCGACGGCGCCGCGACCCACGCCCGGCCGGGCTCGTTCCTGTCGGCTGGTCCCGTCTCCTGACCCCTCCGCCCGATTCGGCCCTGTTCACGGGCCCGACATCGGGTTACCATCCATGATCCCTCGGGCGGATGCCGGGCCTTCCTCGTCGACCTTCGTCACGAGGTGCCATGAGGCGTTCCCCCACACGATCAGTACGGGTTGCCACGACCGCCCTGGTCGTGGTGGCCGCCGGGTCGCTCCTCGGGGTCGGCCTCGGGGCCTCGCAGCCCGTCGGCGCCGAGGGCGGAAGCGCCCGTGAGCAGCGCGCCGCCGTCCGAGCCCAGCGGGCCGAGGTGGCGTCGCAGGTCGACGCCCTCCAGGCGAACCAGGCCGACGTGACCTCGGCGCTGGCCGTGCTCGACGACAACGTGCGGGGCCAGGAGGCGGCGCTGGCCAACGCCCGGGCCCAGGCCGAAGCGGCGGCGGCGGAGGCGGCGCGGGCTGATGCGGCTGCGGCCCAGACGAGCGAGGAGCTCGTCGTGTTGCGGGCCAAGGTCGCGGCCTACGCCGTCGCCGCCTACGTGGAACCACCCGGGGAGGACCTGCTCACGCGCTTCGAGGCGTCGTCAGCCCAGGACGACGCCACCCGCCAGGCCTTCCTCGAGGTGCGCGCCGGACGCGACGCTGACACCGTCGATCAGCTGCGCTCGGCGCAGCACCGTCTCGAAGAGGAGCGCGACCGGGCCGACCGGTCCCGCTCTGACGCCGAGAGCCATGCCGCCGACGCGGAATCGGCACTGGCCTCGCTGACCGATGCCAAGGCCCAGCAGCAGGCCTTCGCCGAGGGGGTGAGGTCCCGGCTCGACGAACGGTTGGCCGATGCCGCCTACCTCGGGAAGATGGACGCCGACCTGGGCCGCACGATCGCCGCCGAGGAGGCGGCCCTCGCCGCCGCGGTGGCCCGGGCCGCCCCGACGGTGCGCAGTGTCACGTCCCGTTCGGCGCCCAAGGTGTCCCGGCCGCCCCTGGCGACCGTGGGCGAGATCAAGGTGGCCACGAGCATCGCTCCGCAGCTCTCGTCGCTGATGGCGGCGGCCGAGGCCGACGGGATCTTCCTGGGCGGCTACGGCTATCGCGACGTCAGCGTGCAGGTCGCCCTGCGCCGCCAGAACTGCGGAACCTCCGACGATGCCGTCTGGTACATGCCGCCGGACCAGTGCTCTCCGCCCACCGCCCGCCCGGGCTCGTCGCTGCACGAGCAGGGCCTAGCCGTGGACTTCAGCGTGAACGGACGATTCATCCAGAACCACTCCGACGACGCCTTCGTGTGGCTCGCCGCCAACGCCGGCCGCTTCGGCTTCTCCAACCTGCCGAGCGAGCCCTGGCACTGGTCGACCACCGGCGGCTGACGCCGCGAGCGCCAGCGAGCGTCGCCACACTGCGGCGCTTCGCGCCGCCATGTCGCGGTTAGCCTGGGCGGGTGAGCAGCACTGAGGTGACCGAACGCCCCGACACCCGTCCGTCCGACCCGGAGCTGGAGGACGGCAAGGTCGCTCACATCATCCGCAAGGACGACCAGATGCGGGGCTACGTGCTGGGCGAGGAGATCACCGCGCTGTGCGGCGAGAAGTTCATCCCCACGCGCGATCCCAACCGGTACCCGGTCTGCGAGGGCTGCCGGCAGGCTCTCAGCAACACCTACGGCGACTAGCACCGGTTCGCTGCGCCGGGGAGCACGCCCTACCCTCCCGCCGCATGACGCAGCTCGGGCCTCCGGACGCAGAGACTGCGGGCGCGTGGCGAACGGTGGCCGTGGTGGTGCCCGAGACGGACGTGGATGTGGCCTCCGGCCTCCTGTGGAGTGGCGGGGTGGCCGGCGTGGAGGAGCGACCGGGGCCGGGTGAGGGGCAGGTCGAGCTGCGGGCCGGCGTGACCGCCGACCGGCTGGCGTCCGTGGTCGGCGAGGTCGACCGGCACTGGACGACGAAGGTGGAGATCGTCGACGACGACGGCTGCCTCGACGAGTGGCGGGCCTGGGCCCGTCCGTGGCGGGCGGGGAGCAGGATCGTGGTGGTGCCGGCGTGGCAGTCCCCACCCGACTGGCTCGGGCCCGACGACGTCGCCCTGGGCATCGATCCCGGACGGGCCTTCGGCAGCGGTTCGCACGCCACCACCCGGATGTGCCTGGCCGAGCTCGAGCTCCTGGTCGGGCCCGGGAGCACCGTGGCCGACGTGGGCTGTGGCAGCGGGGTCCTGGCCATCGCCGCCGCCCGGCTCGGGGCGGCCTCGGTGGCGGCGGTCGACGTCGACGTCGACGCCGTGCGGGCGACCACGACCAACGCCGAGGCCAACGGGGTGGCCGGGGTGGTCACCGCCACGACCACACCGGCGGCCGAGCTGGTCTCGGGCGGGTACGACGTCGTGGTGGCCAACATCGGCGCCGGTGTGCTGGTCGTGCTGGCCTCGGCGCTCGCCGACGCGGTGGCGCCGGAGGGATCGGTGGTCCTGAGTGGGCTGCTCGAGGGCCAGGTCCCTGACGTCCTGACCGCCTTCGCCGCCGTCGGGTTCGCCCTGGTGGCCACCGGTGCCGAGGGTGAGTGGCGCGCCGTCGTCGTGCGCCGGGAGGACCGGGCCCCGTCGTAGGTCCCCCGCAGAGGTTGGGGGTAGGTTGGCGCCATGGCCGACACCAAGCCCGACGTGACGATCCCCGAGGGCGACCCGCCCGCCGAGCTCCTCCTGGAGGACGTCGAGGTGGGTGACGGCCCGGAGGCCACCGCCGGGGCCGTCGTCACCGTGCACTACGTGGGCCACGCGTGGAGCGATGGCAAGCAGTTCGACGCCTCCTGGGACCGCAACGACACCTTCGCCTTCCGGCTGGGAGCGGGCCAGGTCATCTCCGGATGGGACGAAGGCGTGGCCGGCATGAAGGTGGGCGGCCGCCGTCGCATCACCATCCCGCCCCACAAGGGCTACGGCAACGCCGGTGCCGGCGGGGTGATCAAGGGCGGCGAGACCCTCGTCTTCGTCGTCGATCTCCTGAACGTTGGCTAGCGGCCGCCACCGGACGCCGACGCGGTGAAGGCACCGCCGTTCGCCTACATGGCCCCCGACTCGGTCGAGGGGGTCGTGGCCGGACTGGTCCAGGGGGGCGAGGACGCCAAGATCATCGCCGGAGGCCAGAGCCTGCTCCCCGTGCTCGCCCTCCGCCTGGGTCGCCCGAGCGTCCTCGTGGACGTCGGTGCCGTCCCCGGCCTCGACGGTGTCGAGGTGGACGGGTCCGAGCTGGTGCTCGGGGCCCGGGTCACCCAGGCCACGCTCGGCCGTCATCCCGACGTGGCCGAGCACGCGCCCGTGGTGGCCGAGGTGGTGCCCCTCATCGCCCACGCCGCCATCCGCACCCGGGGCACGCTGGGCGGCAGCCTGGCCCACAACGACCCGGCCGCCGAGCTCCCGGCGTTGGCGCTGCTGGGCGGAGCCACGATGGTGGCGCGCGGCCCCGGCGGCCGCCGCTCGGTCCCCGCCGCCGACTTCTTCGTGTCCTACCTGACGACGGCGCTGGCCCCCGACGAGGTCCTCGAGGAGGTCCGCCTACCCGTCCGGGGGGCCCGCAGTGGCGCCGCCTTCGCCGAGGTCAGCCGTCGTCACGGCGACTTCGCCCTCGTGGGTGCGGGCGCCCACGTCGATCTCGACGACTCGGGCGCCCTGTCCGCCGCTCGTGTGGTGTTCATCGGTGTGGGCAGCACCGCGGTGCTCGACCTCGACGTCGGGGTCGAACTGGCCGGCCAGCGGCCGACGGCTTCGGCGCTCGACAGCGCCGCCCGGGCCGCCGCCGCCCGGCTCGACCCCCACGACGATCTGCACGCATCGGCCCGCTACCGCCGGCGCGTGGCCGCCTCCCTCGGTCGCCAGGTCCTCGAGCGGGCCGCGGTGCGTGCCGGTGGATCGATCACCGGAGAGCCGACGTGACCCCTTCGCCGTCGGACCCCATCGCCGAGCCGGTGAGCGAGGTCGACGTCGAGCTGGTCGTGAACGGGGTGGCGCGACGGGCGCGGGTGGCCGTCCGGCAGAGCCTGGCCGACGCCCTGCGCGACGACCTGTCGCTCACCGGGACCCACCTGGGCTGCGAGCACGGCGTGTGTGGATCGTGCACCGTGCTGATCGACGGGGACCCGGTCCGGTCCTGCCTCGTCCTGGCGGTCCAGGCGCGGGGCCGACGGGTCGTCACCGTGGAAGGTCTGGCCCGCAGTGACGAGCTGCACCCCGTGCAGCAGGGATGCCTGGAGACCCACGCCTTCCAGTGCGGGTTCTGCACCCCGGGCATGCTCCTCAGCGCCGTCGCCCTCCTCGAGGAACAACCCGATCCCGACGAGGCGGCCGTGCGGGAGGCCCTCAGCGGCAACCTCTGCCGGTGCACCGGCTACGACAGCATCGTCGCCGGGGTGCTCCGCGCCGCCGCCCTGACCCGGGCCGCCGAGCCGCCCGTGACCGGCGAGGGCTGAGCGATGGTGGCCCGACTGACCGGCACCAGCGTCACGAGGGTGGAGGACCCGCGCATCCTCACCGGCCGGGGCCGCTACGTGGCCGACGTGGAGATACCGGGGATGGTGCACGCCGCCTTCGTGCGCAGCCCCTTCCCCCACGCCAGGGTGCTCGGGATCGACGTCAGCGACGCCTTGGCCGTCGCCGGCGTGCACGCGGTGATAACCGGTGACGACCTGGCCCGGGTGGCGGCCGACCTGGCGCCTGCCGGCCCGCCCGACCTGTTCCTCCCGACGTTCCCCGCTCTGGCCCGCGAGGTGGTGCGCCTGGTCGGCGACCCCGTGGCCGTGGTGCTGGCCGACTCCCGGGCCCAGGCCGAGGACGGTGTCGAGGCGGTCGAGGTCGACTACGAGGCCCTCCCCGGCGTGGGTGACATGGACGAGGCCATGGCGCCCGACGCCCCGGTGCTGTTCCCCGAGCACGGCAGCAACGTGGTGCACCGGTCGACCCATCGCTACGGCGACACCGACGCCGCCTTCGCCTCCGCCCACCTCGTGGTGCGGGAGCGGTTCGGGCAGCACCGCCACGCCAACGTGCCCATGGAGTGCCGGGGTCTGGTGGTCGACCACGATCCCCGCACCGGTGCCCTCGACGTCCACACGAGCCACCAGTCGCCCCATGCCCTGCGGTTCCACCTGGCCGCCGTCCTCGGCGTGCCCGCCCACCACGTGCGGGTCCGTTGTGGCGACATCGGAGGGTCGTTCGGGCAGAAGAGCGGCCTCTCCCGCGAGGACGTGGCCGTGGCCGGCGCGGCCCTGCTCCTCGGTCGCCCGGTGAAGTGGATCGAGGACCGGGTCGAGAACCTGACCGTCGGTGGTCAGGCCCGCGAGGAACGCCTCGACATGGAGGCGGCCGTCGGCCCCGCCGGTGAGCTGCTGGGCCTGCGGGTCCGGATGGTGCTCGACCAGGGCGCCTACCCCCAGGTCGGCTTCCCCGCCACGGGGTACACCTCGATCGTGCGGGCCCTGCTCCCTGCGGCGTACCGCCTCGACAACATGGACGTCGAGTCCGTGGTCGTCGCGACCAACAAGGCGACCTACCTGCCCTACCGAGGCCCGTGGGAGGTCGAGACCTGGGCGCGCGAACGGCTCCTCGACCGCATCGGGCGGGAACTGGGGATCGAGCCCGTCGCCGTCAGGGCGCAGAACCTGCTCACCCGAGACGAGCTGCCCCGCGAGAGCTGCACCGGCGTCGCCCTCGAGGGCTTCGACCCCCGGCGGACCTCGGCCGACGTCCTGGCCCTGTTCGACCTGCCTGCCTTCCGGGCCGACCAGGTGGCGGCCCGAGGCGAGGGCCGCCTGATCGGGTTCGGGCTGGCCAACGTGGTCGAGCCGGCCCCGGTGACGCCCAGCCTGATCCGGGCGATGGGGATCATGGCCGCCCCCCGAACGGTCCAGGAGGCCCGGGCCCGTCTCGAGCTCGACGGCACCGTCACCGTGTTCACCAGCCAGATGCCCCACGGCCAGAGCCACGAGACGACGTTGGCCCAGCTCGCCGCCGACGAGTTGGGTGTGGGCCTCGACCGGGTTCGGGTGGTGTTCGGCGACACCCAGCTCACGCCGTTCAACCTGGTGGGCACCGGGGGGTCACGGGCGGCGACGTTGGCCAGCGGGGCAGTCGTCGGGGCGGCCGCCGCCGTGCGGGCCCGGGTGCTCGACGTCGCCTCCCAGCTCATGGAGATCGACCCGGCCGACCTCGAGCTGTCCGGCGGGGCGGTGGTGGCACGCGGCGCCCCCGAGGTCCGCACCGAGCTGGCCGAGATCGGCCTCCTGAGCCACGTCCGACCCGGCCTGGCCCATTCCGATGGTCGGCCCGGGATCGAGGAGACGGCGACGTTCGACTCGGCCGAGGGAACGTGGTCGGTCGCCACCCACGCCTGCACGGTCGAAGTCGACCCCGACACCGGCCTGGTGCGCATCCTGCGCTACGCGGTCGTCGGGGACTGCGGGGCCGTCATCAACCCGGCGGTGGTCGACGGCCAGGTGCGGGGAGGGGTGGCCCAGGGGATCGGCGCCGTCCTGCTCGAACGGTCGGCCTACGACGCCGACGGCCAGTACCTGGCCAGCACCTTCATGGACTACCTGCTGCCCACCGCGGTCGACATCCCCCACATCGAGGTCCACCACGTGCACCACGAGGCGACGGGGGCCATCGACTACCGGGGCGTCGGGGAGGGCGGCGCCATCGGGGCGCCGGCCGCACTCACCAGTGCCATCGAGGACGCCCTCACCCACCTGGGCGTGCGCATCACCGAGCAGCACCTCCCGCCCGGGCTCATCCTCGATCTGCTCGACGGGCCGCGCCCGGAGCCCTGACCCCTTCGGTGCGCCAGGCGGTGTAACGGCTGGGCCGAGGCCAACGGGTGATCTCGGGAACCAGGGGCTCGGCCGTGCGCGCCTGCAGCGCCCCGACCCACACCCCGGTGCCGTAGGCGATGTCGTCGGCGATCTGGAGGGCGACGAAGGGCACGGGCCCCACTGCGGGGCGGGCGCGCACCCAGTCGAACAGCGGAGGGAGAACGACGGCGCCCAGCACGGCGCAACGCAGGCGGCGGGACGGGACCGCCATCACGACCGCGGCGGTGAGGGGCCACCAGGGGCGGGTGAGCGCCCGGGCCAGCAGCCGACCGGCACCGAGGTGGCCCTGGCCGGCCAGATCGACGGCCGCCCCGACCGGATCATCGAGCGTCCCCAGCCGGCGAACCAACCGGAGGGTGTCGGTGGCGGCCGGGACCATCGCCGCCACCGGGTGACCGGCGGCCAGCAGAGCCCATGACCCGATGCTCCAGGCCGAGGCCTCCACCGGTACCAGCGCACCCGGGTGACGCCGGGCCAGAGGGCCGGCGGAGGTGCCGTAGTCGAAGCGCCGTCGGGCCCACGCCCACGGCGTGGTGCGGTGGTGGTGGCCCACGCGGGAGGAGGGCTGGTAGCGGACCGTCAGGCCGGCCTCGTCGAGGCGCCACACCAGGTCGACGTCCTCTCCCACCGGCATGGCCTCGTCGAACCCCCGGACATGGCGCAGCGCTCCGGCGCGAGCCACCAGCGCGGCCGAGGGCACGAACGAGACCCGTGACCGCGCTCGGACCCGGGCCGGCCGGGCTCCGAGGTCGAGCGCGCTGCGGACCCGTTCGTAGCGGGCCAGCCTCGTGCGGGGAGGCCCTTCCGGTGCGTCCACCGCCACGATCCGAGGGGCGGCCACGGCGATCAGATCGTCGGCGAACAGCGGCAGCAGGCGTTCGAGCCACTGGGGCTCGGGAACGCAGTCGGCGTCGAGGAAGGCCACCAGCGCAGTGGTGACCTCGGCCAGGCCGGTGTTGCGGGCCGCGCCCGGCCCGCCCTGCTCGGCGCGGCGCACGAGGCGCACCGGCACTCCGTCGGCAGTGACCGACGGAACGCTCGGAGACGTCGGCGAGGCGTCGTCGACCACGATCACCTCGGCCACGACCCCCACTGCGTCGAGGAGGGCGGTGCCGAGGTCGCCCCGGACGGGAACCACCACGGTGACGTCGGCGCCGCTGAGCGGTCCGGGACCGTGCGGATCGGGATGGACGAGCCCACCGTCCAGGAGGCGGCGCACCACCGCGGTGGACCCGGCGCCGGGAGGGACGGGCTCACCCGCCAACACCGTGGCGACGATCCGGGCCCCCGCCTCGGTCAGCCTGACGACGCGTACCGGCGAGCCCCCGATCAGAACCCGCCCGTGGTCGCGCACCTCGGTGGAGGCATCGGGGATGACCGTCGATCCGGCCAGCGAGGCCGTGGCCGGCATGGTGCCGGTCACGGCGGGAACGACTCGGCGACCGCCGTCACGAGGTCGGCGACGAGAGCATCGACCAGCTGCCGGCCCTCCGCGGCCGTCGCCCCGGTGGGATCGCCGAGCACACCGTTGGGGGCGACCGAGGCCACGCCGCCGCGCCGCATCGGCTCGATCAGCTCGCGCAGCGGGGCCCCTGCGCCCGGCTCGGCCCGGTCGAGACGCACGCCCGACGGGTCGACGGCCAGGAGGATGGAGGTCTCGGTGCGACCGGCGTGGGCGTCACCGCCGGGAACCGACGGCGACCACGCCAGCACCGACCGCCTTTCGGCCCGCAGAGCCGTGGTGGCGGACCTCATCGCGTCGAGGTTCCCTCCGTGGCCGTTGACGAACACCACGCCGGCGAATCCGTCCGCCGATCGACCGAGCTCCACCAGCACCGCGGTGAGGGCGTCGGTGCCGATGGAGACGGTGCCCGGGAACCCGGCGTGCTCACCAGAGCTGCCGTAGGCCACCACGGGCGCAACCCACACATCGGGTCGGGCCGCGGCCAGACCTTCGGTGAGGGCCAGGGCTATGCGGGAGTCGGTGTCGAGGGGGAGGTGGGGACCGTGTTGCTCGAGGCTTCCCAGGGGAACCGCCAGCACGCGGGTGCCGGCGCCGGCGACTTCCGGCCACGTCCGTCCCCCGAGATCGCTGGTCGCCACGTCCCCATGCTCGCACCCCGACCCGGCGGCCTCCGTCAGGTGCCGTGGAGCACGGTGGCCACGACCACGAGGGTCAGCACGAACACGAGGAACACGAGGGTGCCCAGGTGGACGCGGATCCGACGGAGCTCGTCGGCGATGCGCTCCTGCGGGTCGCCCAGGATCTCGTCTTCGGTGGCTCGCTGGGCCAACCAGGTCTCGATTCGTTCCTGACGCCGCTCGCGCATGAAGAGAGGTTCGCACCTCGCCCCGAGGTCGTCCAGGGGCCGGAGGTCCGGCCGGCGGGTGCCGGCGCGCCGGTTCTAGGCCCCCAGCACCTCGGTGAGGGCGGCAGGGACCGAGGCGGGGCCGGCGATCTCGGTCCAGCGCCCTCCGACCGACGCGGCCAGCGCCGCCGCCTCGGCGCTGTCCCCCTCGGGGGCCACGACGACCAGTTCGTCGAGGGCGGCGGCCTCGAGGGTGGGATCGCCCCCCTTGGTGGGTCGGGCGTCGGACAACAAGATGGTGATGCGACGCGACGCCGTCGAGCGATCGAGCTGGGCGCGGGCCGTTCGCAGGGCGAGGGCGATGTCGGTCGGGCCGTGACCTCGGAGCCGGAGCAGGTCGTCGACGACCCGCTCGGGTCCGCGACCCGAACCCTGCGGGGCCAGGACGAGGGCGTCGTCGGCGAAGGCCACCACGCTGGTGTCGAGCGGCGCCCGCCACAGGCAGGCGGCGGCGGCGACCGATGCGGTGGCCAGCCGCTGCCCGCCCATCGAGCCGCTGCGATCGATCAACAGGCACAGGGCCAGGCCGGGCTTGGCCCACTCCCGGGCCTGAAGGTCGCCGAGCGCGGGAGCGACCCCCTGGGCCCGGGCCGCAGCCACCGCCTCCAGGCCCCGGTCGAGGTCGATCTCGCCCGAGGACCGATCGGCGCGCTGGTGGCGGAGCCGGCCCACACCCGAGCGCCGGGGCGCTCCGGCGCGGACGACGTCGACGACCACCCGCCCGGCCAGGCGGCGGGCCTGCTCCCGCAGTCGTTCGTCGGTGGCCCCCGTCAGCTCGGCGAGCAGGGCGAGGGCCTGGTCGGGATCGTGGCCCAACGCGTCGTCGAACGCCGCCTCGTCGAGCTGGCCGACCGTCGGTGAGACCTGCTCGAAGCCCGGAGTGCGGGCGAGGGCCTGGCGAGAGCTCGTGCGGCGTCCGGCTTCAGCGATGGCTTCGTCGACGGCCTCACCCTCGGCGGTGCGTTCCTGGTCGTCGAGCGCGTCGCGTGACCGTGAGCCCCCGGTGCGGGGGCTCAGGCTTTTTCGAGCTGCCGGCGTGGGCCTCGCCGGCGGCGGGGTCCTGTTCGGTCCCGTCGTCCGCGGCGTCGTCGGCGCGAGGAGGGTCGGGTTCGGCTCGGTGAGCGGCCCACAGCTCGCGCACGACGTCCTCGGGGTCTCGGCCGCTGCCCTCGCGGACGCGGATGCGACCGGACAGCGCGGCGAGGGCGGCGTCCAGGCCGATCTCCTCGGCCGTCGCCTCGTCGTCGCGCAGCAGGGCGAGCTGGTCGGCGAGCAGGGACAGGTCGATGGCGCCCCGTACCGAGGAACCCACCCGGACGTCGGGGTGGTCGCGGGTGGCCCGCACCACCCTCACCGCTCGACGACCCACGGCACCGGCGCCGATCCCGCCGGTCTCACGGGCCACGATCTGCTCCTCCTCCGCCGCGTCCTGGTAGCCCATGGCGACCCGGCACACCCGGTCGTAGACGGCAGAGGAGATGCGGGCGGTGCCGATGGCGTCGAAGGGGTTCATGGCGGCGACGACGCGGAACCCGGGCTCGGCCTCGATGCGGCCCAACCGGGGCACGTGGACCTCCCGTTCGCTCATGGCGGTGATGACGACGTTGAGCGTCTCCTCGGGGACGCGGTTGATCTCCTCGATGTAGAGCACGGCGCCCGCCCGGGCCGCCTCGACCAGGGGTCCGTCGAGGAAGACCTCGGCGGAGTACCCGTCGGCCAGGACGCGGGCCGGGTCGAACGTACCGACGAGACGGGCCGGCGTGAGCTCGGCGTTGCCCTCGACGAAGACGAGCTCCACTCCAGCGGCGAGGGCCAGGGCGCGCAGGAGAGTGGACTTGCCGGTCCCGGGAGGACCTTCGAGCAGCACGTGGCGGTCGGCGGCCAGCGCGGCGACCACCACCTCGATCTCCGACCGACGACCGACGATGGCGTCGTCGAGGGCGTCGACGACTCGTCGGTCGTAGCCGGTCACGCCCGGAACCCGCCGTCGACCTCGAGGATCGATCCGGTGAGCGACGACGGGGCGTCGGTGCACAGCCACTCGATGGTGGCCGCCACCTCGTCGGCCTCGATGAGCCGGCCGATGCGGGTCTGATCGGCGAACACCTGCGGATCGGTGAGGCCGTAGATGGCGGCGCTGGCATCGAGCATCGCCGTGTCGGTGGAGCCGGGGGCGACGGCGTTGGCGGTGACGCCGGTGGGCCCGAGCTCGGCGGCCAGGGCCTTGACGAGCCCGGCCACGCCGTGCTTGGCCGCGGAATAGGCACCGAGCTGGGGAAGCCCGTGGAAGGCGGCGGCCGACGCCACCGCGACCACGCGAGCCCGTTCCGGCGCCGGCCCGGCCAGCAGGTGGGGAACAGTGGCCCGCACGAGGTTGAACACGCCGGTCAGGTTGATGTCGATCATCGATCGCCACGTGCGGTCGTCGGTCTCCCACAGCGGCGGGCCGCCGGCCACGGCACCGGCGGCGGCGACCGCGACGTCGAGACGGCCGTGGCGCTCGACCACCGCGTCGACGATCAGGGTGAGGGCCTCGGCATCGCGTACGTCGGCGGCCCACGGCTCGCCGGCACCGAGGCAGTCAGCGGCGGCCACGTCGAGGTCGGTCCCCGACGCGGGTTGGTAGGGGAGGGGGATCTCGTTCACCCGACCGTCGGGCTCGAGCGGGAGGTCGACCAGGGCCACGATGAACCCTCGGGCCGCGAGGCGCGTTGCCGTGGCCGCCCCGATGCCTCGGGCGGCGCCGGTGACGAGGGCGACAGGGGCGCCCGCATCGGGGCTGATCGATGACACGTCGGGATGCTACGGCAGGGTCGCGGGCAGCGGTTCGCCGACCGCCCGGCGGGGATCAGGCCTCGCCGGCGGCGTGGCGCTTGCGGGCCACCAGGGTGATCAGGGCGCCGGCGGCCAGCAGAGCGACCCCGATCTGGACCACCGGGAGCGAATCGCCGCCGGTGTAGGGCAGCGCTCCGGCCGGCGTCACGGCGGCGGCGGTGTCACAGCCCTCGACGCTGAACTGGGTGGACTGGGTGCTGACGCCGTCGGAGGCCTCGACCGTATAGGTGCCGCACTGGTCAGGAGCGTCGAAGTCGAACGTCGCCGTGCCGTCAGCGGCGACGACGGCCTCACCGAGGACCTGGGCGCCGTTCGGGAGGATGATGACGATGATGATGATCGTGCCCGGCGGGTAGCAGTTGGTCGTGACCGTGACCTGCCCACCCGGACCCACCACGACGGTGATGGTGATCGTGCAGGCACCAGTGGTGGTGGTCGTCGCCTGGGCGCCGGCGGGGCTGGCCGGACCAGCGAGGGCGAGGATCGACACGACGGCGAACGTCGCTGCGGCGAGGAGTCTGACCAACCTTCTCATCGGGGGCAGTTGCCTTTCGCGCAGGAATGTCGGGAGGGGGAGTTCCGCCACGCCGTTCGACAATGGTCGTCGCGCCGCCGGCCTGGGTCAAGGATGGTATCGGTCGTGACCCCCACCAGCTTGACCGGGTCAGGCCGGTCCGAGGCGGATGGGGGCGGTGAGGTCGCCGTCGAACTGCGGGCTCGGACCGAGGCCGGGGGCCCCGTCGATCCGAAGGGTGAGATGGTCCGGGTTGGCGGTGGGGGACGGCAACACGTCGAAGCGGTAGGGCCAGGCCGGTACCACGCCGACGAGCTCGAACACCACGGTGCGGGTGCCACCGGGGGGGATGTCGACCGTGGCGGTGTAGGCGGGTCCGCCAAGCTCCTGTTGGGACTGAGCCCCGGCCTCCTGCCCGTCGACGGTCACCGACGTGAGGGGGTGGGGCGAGTAGATCGTCACCAGGTTCCGGTTGGTGCCGCCGGCGGGGCCGAGGATGTAGGTGGGGAGGCCGGAGGCGGGTGCGTCGTTGCGCAGCACGACGGTGACCGTCTCACGGATCTGGCCGGTGGAGCGGTCGACCCTGCTGTCCACGGAGATGGCGCGGTGGAGGAAGGAGTCGATCTTGCTGGCGTAGACGCTCGCCGATCGCACCGACAGGTAGTCGGCGCCCGGGGTGACGGCCCAGCGTCCCGAGAGGCCGATCCGGTCGAGGAACGCCTCGGCGTCGCCGTCGTCGACGGCGACGCGCAGGTGACCGCCCTCGACCAGAGGACCGAGGATCGTGGTGAGGGTCGCGATGCCCGGCAGCGGGCGCGACGTGAGGGCGTCGAAGGTGGCCTGGGCGACGTCGCCCAGCAGCTCCTTGCGGTTGGGGTTGTCGGGATCGAACCGGACGTACTGGTCGCGCAGCAGGAAGTCCTCGACGTTGCCGGCGTCGAGGGTCACGCCCAGCCCGGGAACGGTGACGGGGCCGGTGAGCTCCAGGAACCCGGCAAGGGCGGCCGGATCGGCCGAGATGGCCCCGTCCAGCGGCGCCCCCCCGGGGGCCTGGGGGTAGAGCTGGCCGGCCACGGAGGCACTGGTGGGCCAGTCGGGGGTGGCGGCGATGTTGCCCAGGGAGCGATCGACGATCAGCTCGGAGTAGCGCTCGTCCCAGTCCGGGGGCGGTGTGAAGCCGTACCCTTCGTCCCGGTTCAGGTCCGAGACATCGCCGGACTCCACCATCTCGAGGTGCCCGTCGGTCGCGGTCAGCACGCCATAGGCGCCGACGTACCCGCCGCCCATCCGGCTCTCGGCCGGGTTGACGAAGGCGACGAAGTAGCGGCGGGGGCCGTTGCCGCCGAGGATCTCGGGGGCTACGGCGAGACCGTCGGCGGCCAGGCTGGCCTGCTCGCCGGCATCGGCGAGCTTGTCGTCGAATCGGTCGAGCTCGTCGCCCACGGGGGCGACCAGCCATCCGGAGTTCACGGCGGCCACGTCGTCGAGGGCCTTGGTGATGGTGGCGGCTGACTCGGTGACCGGTTGCTGCAGCTCGGCGATGCGGGCCAGGTCCACGACCCCGTTGTCCGCGGTCAGTGAGCGGTAGTCGGCGGTCGACGCCGTCGTGGCTGCGCTGTCGGCCAGGTCCTGACCCGACGAGGCGACCTGGCGCAGCGCCTCCACGTGCTGGCCGACCACCGGGAGGAAGCGAGCACCCCACGTCAGGACCCCGTCGACCGAGTCGGACGCATCCCGGAACTGCACGGCGCTCAGGCGGAACGTGTCGGTGGCGCCGAGGGTGTCGCCCGCCCGGACCAGGTCGAGGCCGTGCGTGGCCTGATCGGCGCCGGTCTGGAGGGGATCACGCGCCTGAGCGGCGGCGAGGGCGGCACCGGCGGAGAGCACGAGGACGAGGGCGGCCAGGACGAGCACGACGACCAGCGCCCGCCGACGCTCCCGACGACGGGCCAGCGCCCAACCCGTCCACACGAGGGGGGTCAGGGCGGCGATGCCCACCAGGGTCGGGAGGCCGAAGAAGCCGAACGAGGAGCCCCGGAGCAGGGCCTGCACGGCCACCGCCCCCACGAGGGCGGCGGTGAGGCGGTCGCGACGGTCGGAGAGGGCCACGAGCACGACGAGCACCACGAGGACCACCGCCAACGCCTTGGCGACGGTGTCGCCGTCGATCCCGACGACGGCGGCGATCCCGCCGGCCCAGACGACCGCCCACCTCCGGGCCCGCGACGCCACGAGGGGGACGGCGGCCCCGAGCAGCGCGCACCACACCACGTCGGCGCCACGGAGTCCTACGGGGCGCGCCGGTGACGCAGCGGCGGCGGCCGCCGACACCACGGCGATGACGACGAGTCCCGTCGACGTGGAGAGCCCGAGGCGACGTTGGATCCGGCTGGTGGAGCGGCGGCGGCGGCGGAGGGGCGAGGACGGGTCGTCTGGTGGGAACGAGCCGGCCACGTCCGTGCTCCCGGGAGGGCCGAGGGGATCGGTCACCGTCGAAACCCGGGTCGGTGACGCCCCGACCCGCCCTGGAGGACGCCGAGCTCGTGGATCATTCCTTCGTCATCCCGGGTGCGGTCGTGGTCGGCGGGGGTCGCCCCCTCGTCGCGGTACCCGGTCACCTTACGATCCCGGCCCCGATCGGTCGGGGCGCCTCGGTCCTCGCCCCCGAGCTGCCCGGGCGGAGGCGGGGCTGGCAGTCTGGGTGTGTGGATGAACCCGAACCCCTGCTGCTGGACCTCGACGACTTCGATGCCGTCGGGCTGTTGAGCGAGGCGGTGGTGGACCTCCGAGCCCACGTCATGGAGACCTCGCTCGACACGGCGGCGACGATCGCCGCGCCCGACGGGTGGCATCCAGTGGTGGTGACGGCCAAGCCCGGAGGGAGCAGCGTGATCGTGGCCCGCTACGCCGAGCTGTCCGCGTCACGGCTGCGCAACGTGGCCACCGCCCTCGACGGTCGGGGCTGGCAGCTCGACGAGGACAAGGGCGGAGCGACGATGCGCCAGGCGCCGGGCACCGCCGCCATCGACGTGGCCTTCGAGGTGCTCGCCGCCGTGGTGGTGGGGGGCGCCCCGGCGGGCCGTCGTCCGGTCAGCGCGGCCGACGCTGCCGGCACACCGGTCGACCTGCCGCGGCTGAGCCGCGACGACGGCCGGGGCGGGGGCGCGGGGGGGTGCGCCAGACCACGACGACAACGCGCTGGACGAGTCGTAGCCTTCACCCATGGCGGGGTTCGGTGACGTGGCCGAACGGGTCCTCGACCCGCAGTGGACGACCATCGCCGGCCGCACCCGGGAGTGGATCCACACCGGTCGCCTCCACGCCTACATGCGGTCGGCGGTGGCCACCCGGACACCGGGCCAGGTGGGGGTCGCCGTGGTGTCCGTGGTCGGGCCGGCCGGTGCGGGTGGGCCCGCGGAGGAGTCGGACACCCGGTCCAACGTGTGGGTCGCCGACGACGGGCGCTCCCGCCAGGAACGGCTCGATCCCGACTCGGGGCAGGTGGCGTCCGTCCTCGTCGACGACGGCGTGCGCCGGGTCGAGATGCCGACCAGCGGTCGACCGCGGTGGGCGGGGGACGCCAGCCCCAACCCGCCCTTCTGGATCGGCGACCCCACCCTGTTCCTGGGTCTGGTGCGGCTGACGTTCGAGGAACGGATCCGCCATCGCGGCCGGCCGGCGGTGGCGGCGGCCGCGGTGCGAAGCGGAACGGCGGCGGGGCTCATGGCCCGGTTCGGTCCCGTGATCGGCGGGGTCGCCGTGGGCGTGACGGCCGACGTGATCATCGACGAGGCCACCGGGCTGGCCCTGCGCTACGTGGCCCGGGACGGTGACGGCGCCGTCATCTCGGTCCACGAGTACACCTCGATCACGGTGGGCGAGCCCGTCGAGGAGGAACTCCTCACCTGTGAGCTGCCCCCCGGCCGGCGTCCGCCCGGCCCCGGGGACCTGACGCTGGAGAGGCTGGAGGCCCTCGGCTTCGATGTCACCGACCTGGACCCCGACGACCAGGGGGCGATGCAGCGGGCCCTGGCCGACCGGGGCCGCGGCTTCGGTCCGGCCCGGCCGACCGGTCCGATGCCGATGGCCCGTCGCCACCGCACCAAGGCCGAGCTGATGGTGCCGATGGGCCCACCGCCGGGGGACGAGGAGGCCAGCCGGGCCGAGATCGCCGAGGCGGTGGCCGGGTTGGCACCCGACGACGACAGCCCTCGGGCCCGCTGGATCGAGCGGGGCGAGCTCCTCGACCGGTACGTCACCGACGAGCCCCGTTCACCCCCGCCGATGGTGACCGGGCCAGTGAGGTTCACGCTGGTCGACGTGGTCTTCCTGCGCGACGACGAGGCTCACATCTCCTTCGAGGTCGACTTCGGCACCAAGGTGACGCTGGACGGTCGCGCCGTCCGCCTCGACGGTCGGTGGCTGGTCAGCTACGACACTGCCGCCGGGATGATGCAGATGGGCGGTACCGAAGTGCCTCCGGCCGCCGGTCCGGCCGACGAGGGCCGGAGCGGCACGGGCGAGGACGGCGACGGGGGCAACCCCGAAGTTCCTTGACTTCAAGTGAACTTGAGATCTTACGGTGCCGCTCATGGCACAGACGATGCACGAGACCAAGGACGCCCGGTGGGGGTCGGCCGGCCCGGATCTGGGCCGGCTGCTCGACGAGCAGGCCCGGTACGACGCCCGGACGAGCAACGGGCTGAGCAACCACCTCTCCATGGAGCTCATCGCCCTCGAGCAGATGGGGGCTGATCCGGAGCGCATGAGAGCGGTGTTCGATCGGTTCGTGGCCGGGGTGCTCGTGGAGCGGACCAACGGCGTCGAGGTGGCGACCAGGGAGGCGGCCATCGCCCAGGACGGGATCGACGCCGTGGTGGGCGACCACCTGGTGGAACTGGCCGACAGCCCGGCCAGTGAGTGGTTCCACTCCCTGATCAGGTTGGCCTACGCCCTCGACGTCGGCCACCATCGCCAGGTGGCCGTGGCCCTCACCGAGTGGGGCAACTACCAGCGCCCCCTCACCGGACCCGTCCCTGCGGCCGGCCGGCGCCCGGCGATCGAGGTCTTCGCCGGCCTGCGGTCGCTCGTGCTCGACGGCGACCCGGGCATCGGTGATCTCGACACCCTGGCCCGTGACGAGCGAGTGGTGTCGGCCCTGGAGGGGATCGTGGTCGACGACCGCCTCGATGATCTGGCCGCCGCGGTGGCGGCCGCCCACGTCCGGGGCCAGAGCTTCGGGACGCTGCACCTGGTGACCGGAGTGCAGGCGGCTCGCACGCTCGCTGCTCGTCTCGTGCCGGCGACCCGCCGTCGGCTGGTCGAGCGCACGGTCCACGCCGCCGCCGTGGCGTACCTGGCCGCCGGTCGATCGGCTCTGCCGACCGACGCCGAGCTGCTCGGGCTGCGAGCCGGCGACCTCCCGTCCTGGGACGTGGTGGCGTCGGCGGCGGTCCTCTCGCCCGACGTGCACGTCACCAAGCTGGTGAACTCGTGTCGGATCGAGCTCGAGCGCACCGGCGATCGCCTCTACTCCTGGTTGGCCGCCCGGGCCGTGGACCTGGTCCCCCCACCCCGGTAGGACCTCGTCCCCTGCCACCGATGAGAACCATGGGTGGAGGTCGGGCGCTCAGGCGACCGGGATCCACACGAGGGCGAGCTCGACGACGCGGATGTCGGACTTCTCGAGAGGGATCTCGATCGTGTCGACGGCGGCGGCCTTGGCGTCCCACTCGTCGGCGATGGCGCCCAGCTCGTCGGCCATGTCGGCCTCCAGGTCGGCGAGGGCCTGGCGCTTCTCCTCGACCCGGTTCGACGCCGAGTCCACCCTGGTGCTGGCTTCGCTGGACCGGCCTCGCCGGCGAGCGGCGGCGCCCACGCTGCGCGAGACCCCCCGGGCGCTGCGCCCGCCGAGGAGGGAGCCGAGCAGATCACCGGCGCCCGAGAGGAACTCGTCGCTGCGTCGGCTGGACTGGGCCTGCTCGGCCTGGCCGAGTCGGTCCTCGGCCGTGGCCACCGCGGTGCGGGCCCGGGTGATGCGGGCCTCGAACTTCTTGGCGAGGGCGGCAGTGGCTTGGTCGGCTCCGTCGTCGGCGGCGGCCTCGCACCGAGCGGCGAAGGCGTCGTCGGTCTCTCCCGGCCGGCCGTACAGCTTGAGCTCGGGGTTGACGGGAAGCGTCGTCGTGCGGTTGGCGTAGAGGTGGGCGACCAGGTCCTTCGACAGCGCCGAGGCGAAGCCCTTGTTCTTCACCGGCGCGTTCGGGAGGCGGTAGGTGGAGGTGGCAGGGGCCTCGGTACGGAAGTCCCGCGGGTCGTGGTCGACGGTGACGAGGGAGGCCATGTCGGGGGGATCGGAGAGCGGGTACAGCACCGCCTCGAACCGTTCGGTCTGGCGCAGGTCGGCCTTGTCGTCGTCGAAGAGCAGCTCGACGGCCACCGAGATCGCCGCCTCGAAGGTCGTGGCCATGGGCTCGGCGCCGATCTGGGCGGCCCAGGGGGCGGCGGGGTCGAGCCATCGCACCGGGAGGCCCTCGGCGACGGCCGGCATCACCGGGGTGACGTCGGGGTCCGTGGCCGCCGGGCCGGCGGGGGGAACACCGGCACTCGCCGGGGAGGGGGGAGGGGTCGGGACCGGAGCCGCGGAGGCGTCGGTGGCCGGTGCCGCAGGGGCGGACGAGGGCGCATCGTCGGACGAGGGCGCATCGTCGGACGAGACCGCCGCTGGTGCCGAGCGGCGATCGGCCATGAGGGTGGAGATCTGGTCTCGGGTGAGCGGACCACGCAGGTAGGACATGGCCCACCGGGTGGTGAAGGTGACCGGGGCGGCGCTGCCGGGTTCGCGCAGGACGAACTCCCGCTTGTCGAGCGCGGCGATGGTGTCGCCCACCGCGGCGATGTCGACGCCCCCGGCGGCGGCCGACAGCCCGTCGAGGAGGCGGGCCTTGTCCTGCTCGGTCTGGAGGCGTCCGATCATCCAGGTGCCGGCGTTCGACAGGGCCTTGTAGTCCACGTCGACCGGGTTCTGGGTGGCCAGGACGAGCCCGACACCGAAGGCCCGGGCCTGCTTGAGGAGGTTGAGGATCGGCGCCTTGCTGGGTGGGGCCGCGGTGGGGGGCACGAACCCGGCCACCTCGTCGAAGTAGACGAGGGCCCGGAGCTGGTCTGTGCCGGGCTGGCGTCGCATCCAGGTGACCAGCTTCGACAGGAGAAGGGTGACGACCAGTTGGCGTTCCTCGTCCCCCAGGTGCGAGAGGCTCACGATGGCGCACCCGGTGCGACCGTCGGGCCGCAGCAGCCGGTCGATGTCGATCGTCTCGCCGGTCTGCCAGGCGGCGAAGGTCGGCGAGGCCAGCAGTCCGTTGAGGCGCATGGCCAGGTCGGTGCGCTCGCCGGGCGGGAAGAACTCGTCGATCTCGAAGACGCCCAGCTTGCGGATGGGCGGGGTGAGCACCTGGGCGACGAGCCCGGCCAGGTCGAGGTACGTGCCGTTGGCCCACGCGTTGTGCACCAGGTTCGAGAGGAGCACGTGCTCGCGGCTGGCCATCGGGTCGGCGTCGATGCCGACCAGGCCGAGCAGCCCGGACACGAAGCCCTGGACCTCGTCGACGACGGCCTCCGGATCGGCGTCGACGGGCGGACGCTGGAGTCCCCCGATCACGTTCAGCCCGACGCCGGCCGACGAGCCCGGGGTGTAGATGGAGAAGTCGGCGGCGTCGCGCAGGGCCTGGACCCGGGCGCCGTCGATGCCCCACCCGGCCAGCCCGTCCCGCCACGTCGACGCGACCTCGGCGGCGTCAGCGCCCTCCACCCAGGGAGCGAAGGCGTCGGGCGCGAAGTCCGGGAAGGTCAACAACAGGTTGCCCAGGTCGCCCTTGGGGTCGATGACCAGGGTCGGGATGCCCTGGAGCAGGGCCTCCTCGAGCAGGTCGACCCCGAGGCCCGTCTTGCCCGAGCCGGTCATGCCCACGATCACGCCGTGGGTGGTGAGGTCGGACGCCTCGACGGTGATGCTCTCGCCCGTGCGCTCGTGGTCATCGCCGGTGCGCTCCCCGAGGAACAGATGTCCTGCCGGAACCTCGATCATCGGCCGAGCGTAGGCGGCTCGGGGAGCGTCGGGTCAGAGCTGGTCGAGCGCCCGCACGGGCACGTCGAACACGATCTGTTCGTTCTCGGGCCCGTCGACCTGGGTGCGGGAGTACGAGTTGTAGAGCCGACGGGCGAGCCACCAGCGGCCGTCCGGGTCCTGTTCGAAGCGGTCCTGGTACACGCCGAAGGCGTTCGTGCGGCGCCCGTCGCTGACGTTCTGGCGCAGCTCCTGCATGTACATGCGCCCGCCGGCCGTGCCGGCGTCCAGGTCGACCTCGATCACCGTGTTGAGGATGACGAACTCGAAGAAGGAGAAGACCTCGAGCTGCTCGCCGATGAAGTCGCCGATGGCGCCGGGTCCGTCGTAGACCAGCTCCTTGTCGCCGAGGTCGAGGGTGAGCCGGCACTGCGGGCGCATGACCTCGTGCAGCTCGGACCAGGTGCGACGGTTCACGATGTCGGCGTAGCGGTCCTGCAGCCGCCGGATCGCCACGTACTCCACGGTCTCGGCCAGCCGGCGCGGCGTCGATGTCCACGATGTCCCCCTCGGTTCGCCGCCGACGGTAGCGGTACGGACGCGGTCTCGGCGTCGGGTCCCGTGCACGGGACCCGACGATCCGCGAGGATGCCCACTCGGACCGA